>NZ_JH993797.1:8155312-8157108 GCF_000316115.1 Leptolyngbya sp. PCC 7375 | reverse complement strand
ATAAGTTCTGAGTGTATTAGGAGAACGATCTAGATTGCGTAGATAATCGAGAAAATCTTGGACAGGTTCAATGAGCTGATAGTTGTCGTCTAAGACAAGCCACGTGACACTGGTGTCAGTCAGGGTGGCCTTCTGAACTTTCACCATGATTACGTTGTAGACGTTGTAGAAAGGCTGGTGTTTAACTGTCTACATCATAGTATAAATGTTCTATGATTTGTTGTTGTTTACTCTGTAGACATAAGAATATCCGCTAGAGTTTGCCTCATTTTTATAGGTTACGCAAAAACTTACACTAAAAATAGTCTGCTGAATTTGAGCTATCATGAACCTTGAAAATAGAGCGTTTTGTCGATTTCTTGATTTTTGGTGGCAGATGGCACGACGGATTAATCAGAAATGTGTGGCTTGTGCTCAATTGTGTGTAGCAAAGGCACGTCAGTTCCATGGGGAGTCTGGTGATGGTTGCTGGGTGGAAAAGCGATGCCATCGGCGACGGTCTCACTATCGGAATCGGCAAGGTTTGAATGAAAAGCGGCGGGTGGAGTATCGCCAGCAGGTGGCTGCAGCCAGGGCAGATGATGGGGTGGAGCGAATTTCGTTAGAGGTGGTGGCGAGTTCGTTGCCTTATGCAAATTTGTATATTTGGCGGGAAAAGCGGAAGGATGCGCCGGTACATGCGATCGCAGCTACCGTTATCCAAAACGGTCAAAAAGTTTTAGAAGTAGAACCCATCCACTGCGCCGGATACCGTAAGCGTCAGCTAGAGCGCTATATGGAGCAGAAGGTAATGCCCTATTTGAAAGAACGCTTTGGCATTACCCACTTTTCCAATGAGATTCGCTTGGAGCCCATCGAATGTCCCCTTAAGGATTGTCCCTTGAAAGAAAGTTTCGACTCTGGCGGGGTAGTGGATGATTGATGTGCGTCAGCTAGAACTGGACCTAGGAGATGCCCTTGAGGATGCGGCGGATATGCCGGATGCGGCGAATATTCTAGAGCTGTGGCAGCAGTTTGAGATAGTGATGGCAGAGTTGCCCTGGCGTGAACAGCTGCGGATGGGTGGGGAGGTCTTGGCGCAGCTGGCGGAGATTTGCGAGGCGAAGTCCGAAGTTCTATGGGATGACTGGCAGGATGCCCATAATAGCGATGGGCCGGTGATGGATGGGGACTGGCTGCGGGGACTTACCCGGCAGACCCAAGAGATCGATTTTTCTGAATTAGTACAGCGGTCGGGGACCCGTTCTGCTGATGGGCAAGAGGATATGACTGATGATGACTCTGTGGTAGGAGAGGTAGACAAGGACGCAGTCTTAGCGTTGGTAGATAAGCTAACTTTGGAAGAAGCGAAGGAAAAGGCGTTAGCGGTGTCCCATGCTGAAGATGTGTCTGCTTGGATCGCTGCAATCTCGGCGAAAAAAAGTAACGCACCACATCGTTTGGTTGAACTACAGCAGGGATTGCGAATGCCCTTGATTGAGATATGGATTGCAGCGCTGTTAGGTGGGTTTCAATTGGAACAACGAGGTGACTTTTACGATGCTGAAGAAGTTTGGTTGCATTATGTTTAGTGTTAGGAAAATAGAGGAGAGGGGTAACTCTTTAAGCCGGGAAACGAGCAGGTCTTAGAGAGCGTATAAATAAGCACATTGAATTGCGATGGCCCAAAAAATAGCTCTGCAGCAATGCTCAGAGCCGTGTATCGTGTCCGATGCAAAACAAAAATCGGGAACGATGAGTCTTACTATACGAGAGCGCAGCCAAAAAGTGGCTGGTTATATCAAAACGGAAACACA
>NZ_JH993797.1:5863960-8155212 GCF_000316115.1 Leptolyngbya sp. PCC 7375 | reverse complement strand
CGTGCTGACGCATTTGAGTGAGGCTCGGACTTGGCAGTTAATTGAGCAGAGTCTCAATCGCCGAACTATCCGCATTTATAGTTTGCCCTGTGAGATAGCCCGTTTAGATGCCACCACCCTTTCAGGGGAGCATGTGGTGAATGAGGATGGGCTCTTTCAGTTTGGTCACAGTAAAGATGATCCGAGTTTAGCGCAAGTGAAAGTCATGATGTCAGCGTTAGACCCATTGGGCATGCCACTAGCCATCCACGTTGTGTCGGGAGAGCAAGCCGACGATGGGTTATACATACCGGTCTTTGAACAAGCCCGAGCCCGTCTGCCGGTAGGGGTCCTGTGGGTGGGAGATTGTAAAATGGGTGCGGTTGCCACACGTGCTCATATTCATCATCACCACCATGATTATCTGATGCCATTGGCCCGCACCGGTCAGGTACCTAACTTGTTAGCTCAGTGGTTAGTGGAATTGCGCTCAGCAGAGCACCCGTTGGAAAGGGTAACCCTGCTCAAAGCAGATGGAGCAATCCGTCGGCAGTTAACGGGCTATGCCATCAGCCGAGTGGTTGAAGATAAGACCCCGACTGGGTATCCTGTTTGTTGGCGAGAACAAGTATTTCTGATTCACTCTGACACCCATCACCGACAACAACAACAAGGCTTAGAGAAGCGGTTGAAAACCGCAACAACAAAACTGTTGAAACTCACTCCTCCCGTCGGACGAGGACGTAAACAGATTCGTCAAGAGGCTGAACTGGTGCAAAAGGTCCAAACCATTCTCAAAGCGCATCATGTGGTCGGGTTGCTCGACTATAGCATCCAGTTTGAACCGCCCACCAAGACCCACAAAGCCCGTTATCAAATTACGAGTGTCACTCGCAATGAGACGGCAATTGAGCAACACCAACAGGACTTTGGTTGGCGGGTTTATGTCTCCAATTCATCCACCCAGTGTTTATCATTTGAACAAGCCGTTTTGATTTACCGAGATGAGTGGATTGTCGAACATGGGTTTCATCGGTTCAAGGGTAAATCTCTGGGAGCTCACCCGATGTTTGTCAAGCGTGATGACCAAGTACAGGGGTTGATGCATCTACTCAGTTTGGGGCTACGACTGTTGAGCTTGATTGACTGTGTTGTGCATCGGCAATTGGTTGATACCCAAGCGTCCTTAACGGGACTCTATCCAGAAAACCCGAAGAAATCGACGACAAAACCAAGAACAGAGAGATTACTGAAAGCCTTTGACAATATCACGTTAACCTACTTTGAAATGGAGGGACGATCTTATCAACATATTTCTCCGTTGACACCACTCCAGGAGAAGATCATCCAACTATTAGGATTCTCTCCTCGGATCTATACTGACTTGATCTGTAAACCTGGGTAGCCACAATTAGCAAGGATAGGTATTTTTTACTAGCTGGATTACGCGAATAAGGAGTTATTTCTGGCTTACGCGAGTGAGAAGCCTGATGAACAACAAACGGCTCAACAACTGGACCAAACGGTTGCTCAAGTGGCATTACAAGCGGGTCATTCTCCCCGGCAGGTGATTCAATTTGTGGCTCAGGGCTGACTGACTGACACATCTCAGATGCCCCCATTAATATCTCAAGTCCGACATCGTATTGACCGAATACGGGAAAACCAAATCAGGTCATAGTAACGTTGCTCAGCCTTGTTGGACGCAAAGCAAGGGGCTGGGTCTTTGGGCAATAAGGGGACTGGTTTCAGAAGAGTCCGACCTTTGTGAACGACTCCCTTGAGCCACCGTAAGCCAATTTTGAGATAGCTAAGCCCTCGTCTCCAATGGGTATCAACCTGTTGACGTAAGCCTTCACACTGCACCGCCATGCCTTGAGTGGTGCCGTATAACAAGGCAATGGCTGCCACCAAATAGAGCCGCTCCAGAGCTTGAGCGGATCGAATGCGAGAGTCTTCGAGTTCAAAGGCTCCTGATTTGCTATCTAAAAACAACTCCTCAACCCGAAACCGCAAGGCATATTGCCACAACGTTTGTAGACTCGGTGATTCATCCGTAATCGCCGCCCAGGATTCCTTCGTCCCTCGCACGGTTGCCAAGACTAAATTACATCGATGCTCACCATCTTGCCAGAGCCCCACGTTCTCATAGAGAGTGGCTTCTCCTTTGGGAGGCCACAGCGCTTGTACTTCAATGGGATGACGGCATGGGCCGTGGAGATGAACATCACACGCAATGCGCAAACAATAGTGCCAACCACTCGCTTGCAACCAACTCATGAGGTCATGGTTGGCAAACCCTCGGTCAGCTAACAACATCATGTTGGGATGCCGACGCAACAGCCAACGGGCACGCCGTAACAAGGGTCGATATTCATCGAACGCAACCATGGCACTTTCATGCTCTAATACCCGCCATAGAAGTGGTACCGCTCGTCCACAACACACAACCGACAGGTGAATCATACAATAGCGATTCCACAGCATGGTCGTATCCAATGCTAGATAGAGTCGATGAGCCCGCCAGTTGGTGAGCGCTAACAACACCAGCGGCAGATACAACCCCTTGACATCAATGAATCGGTTGATGAAAAAGCGATGCCACCGACGTTCAAAGCTCTGGGCCTGAGTCGCCCGACTGGGGACGTAGGGTTCCCAAGCGGGGAGGCTAAGTTGACCACTACAGATCAGGGCACTGACCATCCAAGCCAGTGTTTTCAGATGCCGGAGGTCTTTGTAACGGCTATGTTGACGCAGGAAGGGCAACAATTGATCATACAGTTGGGTAGAGGCTGACATGCATATCACGCTGATGGTTTGGTATCTTCAGCTTTGCATGCCCTCTGCCCATTTCCTTGTCGATCCTTATGGATTCTGGGTTACAGGATTTGTGTCAGGCAGTCAGCCTCAGACGTTTGTGGGATACCATTGCGGGCAATGTAGTCGGCACTGGCATAAAGTCCTACCCTCGTCTTGATGAAAGGCTGGACGATATGGTCTGGTAGATCAGGTTTAAGACCAGCCCGGACAGCGACGTGGGCTTCCCCATAGTCCAACCGAAAAAGCCGTTCGCCAGTCAAGTAGCGGACGATAACCTTTGGATGACTAGCTTGAAAGGACTTCAGTATGGGGATCACTAGCGGTGCAAGAATGTACAATGAGGTTAAAATAAATTCACCTGACAATTCTGCTGGATCTGCCGTGGCCCGTTCCACTAACTGGCTAAATTGTTCATCGGTGGCTCTGGCCACCCGCATCAAATCAAATCCTAAATCTGTTGGTGTATATCCCCGGGCATGGCGTAGGAAAATCTTAGCTCCCAAAACTGCTTCTAGTGTATCGATATGACGGATGACAGTTGAACGATGTACACCCAAAGCTTCTGCAGCGGCACTAACAGTGCCTAACCGTGCGACTTGGTAAGCTGTTCTGATCTCATTCCAATTGTCCATCAAGCTGCCTTAGCGTTAATTCTTTAGGTAAGCGAGCATTTAAGTAAATTACTTGGTAAATATACGCGTTAATATTTGATATCTATCAATTTATCGTAAAATGTCAGCTTATCCTCTAATCCAACAACATCTAAAATGTTCATCAAAGCTCTGAAATAAGAGAATCTAGACAACGCCTTGCACCTTAAGCGCCTTTATGTTAGGATATGGTCACAATAGTTAAGATTTGAAATCTTAGCTGATCAGGGTTGATATAGGCTTAAAGTATTATTTAAAGCACTTTGGAGTCGTGTTCCTTTAGAACTCAACAGTAAACGCTTAGGAATTACGACCATAGCATCGCCCATTGTTTCGTGTGTGCCTGTATATCAATCTGTTGGTCATTTAATTATTATTTTCGTACAATATAGGCCACATGCATTCTGGCACAGTGGTTTCATTCTGTCGGCATCTTAGAGGCAAGATGGTCAATATTATAGTGTCATTTTGCAATCAGCCTTAGATTCTTGATGCTTATGGTATCGGTACTACATCGACGAATAAGGACGAATAAGTAGGTAGTCCCCATTAGCGATCAGATATCGAGGCCCCCTCCCATTCCCCAAGGTTGGAGGACGGGAAAGGACAAACACTAAGGAGTTAAACGGCTTGTTCATACCTTATAAAAGAGTGAGTTCACCTACTCACTCTGTAGTTGTGTGTTCTCTTGGTATATCCATTGAGTCTTCAGCTTTTTTCTGTCTGAGCAACACCTAATCCCTCATAATTATGTATTCTGTTGAGTTCCTAGAGAATGATCGCTGGAATAGCGGTTTCAATGGTTCCATTACGATTGGCAACCCAAGTGATACGCCCCTAGATGATTGGATATTGGAGTTTGAAAGCAACTTTGAGATCTCTAATTTTTGGAATGCAGAGATTGTTAGTCACAAAGATTCAAAATATGTCGTTCGCGCATTAGATTGGAATAAACAAGTAACCTCAAACAACAGCATAAGTATTAGGTTTAGTGCAAACGCTGCCAGTGATGTTGATCTAAGCCTTAGCAACGTTCAGCTCAATGATTCAAGGATTACATTGGTTCCCGACTCTGTGCCAATGCCCGAACCTGAGTCTGTGCTGCCGACCCCCGAGCCTGCTCCTGTAACGACCCCTGAGCCTGCTCCTGTGCCGACCCCCGAGTCTCAACCCACTCCATCCCCTACAAATTCTGCTCCAGCAGATATTGATTTCTCCGTTACAAACAATTGGGGAAGTGGATTTACAGGTGGTTTTGAGATAACAAATTTAGAATCAACTGTAATTGATGGTTGGCAACTTGAGTTTGAAGCAGATTTCGATATTACTAATATCTGGGGAGGGGAGATTATCAGCCAAGACGGTAATCTCTATACAATAGAGAATGTTGACTACAACACTAAAATTACAACAGGTGAACCAATTTTCATTGGCTTTAATGCTGAAGGTTCCCCAAAAGATCCCTCAAATTTTGTCCTGAATGATGATGCAATTGTCGATGGGGAGAACGCTACTCCACCAGAGTCTGAACCAGACATACCTGAGGTAACCCCAACTCCACCTAGCCCTCCCAATTTTCCTCCATCTGATAATGGCGGAGACTATAACTATGGTGAATCCCTACAAAAATCTCTGTTATTTATTGAGGCTCAACGCTCTGGCAATTTACCAAAAGAGAATCGCATTGCATGGCGAGATGACTCGGCTCTCAATGATGGTGCAGATGTTGGTGTGGATCTTTCAGGTGGATATTATGATGCAGGAGACCATGTAAAATTCGGATTGCCCATGGCATCTTCAATAACGCTTCTAAGCTGGGGAGTCATTGAATATCGTGAGGCATACGAGAAAAGTGGTCAACTTGATGAGGTTCTTGCTGCCATTAAATGGGGAACTGACTATTTGCTTAAAGCACATGAGACCAACAGTAACAAAACAACAGCTCTATGGGGACAGGTGGGTAACGGTGGAACTGACCATGCCTACTGGGGTTCAGCAGAATCCATGACGATGGAGCGTCCAGCTTACAAAGTTGATAGTAGCAATCCTGGATCTGATTTGGCTGGAGAGACAGCCGCAGCCTTAGCTGCTGCATCAATCGTCTTTAAGTCCACTAATGCTAACTATGCAGATAAGTTGTTAACCAACGCAAAACAACTTTATGACTTTGCTGATACCTATCGTGGCAAATACTCTGACTCTATTCCCGATGCCGCAAACTACTACAATTCCTGGAGTGGCTATGAAGATGAACTTGCCTGGGGTGCCGCCTGGTTGGTAAAAGCTGGCGAATCGGGGTATTTATCTAAAGCTAAAGCCTCTTATACAGGAGTGAATAAACAATGGACTCAAAGTTGGGATAATAAATCTTACGGGACAGCTGTTTTACTAGCACAGGAGACCGGAAGTAGCCAATATCGTGATGATGCCGAGGATTGGCTTGATCACTGGAGTAATCGTAATGGGAATGGAATTACCTATACAGATGGGGGGCTTGCCTGGCTCGATCAATGGGGGTCACTACGGTATAGTGCCAACACGGCCTTTTTAGCCGGAATTTATAGTGACACCGTCAATGACTATGACAACCGTTACAGCAATTTTGCGCAAGGACAGGTTGACTATATTTTAGGCAATAATCCCAACAACTTCAGCTATCAAGTTGGCTTTGGTGATGATTTTGCCCTGAACCCCCACCACCGAGGTGCTTCAGGCACAACTGACATCAATAGTAGCGCTCCTAACGAGCATATCTTGTATGGCGCATTAGTGGGCGGACCCAGTTCACCCAATGACTACAGCTACATTGATGAACGGACAAATTATATTACTAATGAAGTTGCCCTTGATTACAATGCTGGATTTACGGGTGCGGTGGCCCGGTCATACAGCCTATACGGTGGTGAGCCGCTCAATGATACGGCACTCGCTGCTTTACCAGAAGTGATGGTTGGTTAAACCAATTAATAGTTCAAAAATCGCTCACCATTGAGAGATCTTTCCATAGAAAGATCTCTCAATGGTGAATCTGATTATGGATTAATCACTGCAGAAGACATTGGTTCTATTCTCATTCAAACTGTTCATCACATCATCTTGTGTTCATCATGCCACCTTTGCAAAAACGCACATGTGATGTGCATATTAATAGAATTTACAATATTTTTGCGGTATGCCAATATACCGTGGAGCAACCTCCCATAGACACTATCCCAAAGTCAGTTGATTGCTACGGGCAAATATGGATGAAACCTACATCTATGGTGATGTCCACATCAAATCGAGCAGTAAACTATGAAATCAATCACGAAGACGGCTATATTGACTGGTTCAACTGGAGGTATTGGGCTAGAGATTGCAAGAAGTTTGGCCATGCAAGGTTGGGATCTTGGATTAATCAATCGCTCTCAAGAGAAAACTAATTTTCAACTGGAGGATCTCCGGAAATCCTATCCTAATCAGGAGTTTGTAGGATTTGTCGCAAATTTGATGGATGTATTGGATATCAGGAGAGTCGCTGCAGAAATTGGCTCAAGATACGCTGAAGTATCGGCCCTGTATAACATTGCGGGACTTCTAACTGAAAAACGTATCATGAGTCCTCAAAACATTGAGGGGCACTTCGCGATCAATACGTTAGCGCCCTACTATTTAACCCAGCTGCTACGAAAAGAACTAAGTGCAGGCGCAACAACTGACCGTCATTCAGTTGTTGTCAATTTTTCTTCCAGCGCCATGAACGGTGTGAAAGACCTAGACGTAGCAACACTGACTAATCCAGAAAGTATTGGAGGCTTGATGGGAGCCTATGCCAAGTCGAAGGCAGCTCTGACTGCCGTCAGTCATTTGGTGAAAGAAGAGTTATTAGAAGATGGCATCCTGATCGAAGTAGTAGATCCAGGCCCAACAAAAACTTCAATGACTGGCTCAAGTGATGGCATGCCTTGGTTTTTGCTTTTGCTACGCCCTTTGATATTTAAGTCGGCTAAATTCCAAGCTCAGAGACTTGTTGATGCTGTTGAGACAGCAGTTACCGAAAAGAAGTCAGGACTCTTTATTTCTGAAGGTAGACAAAAAGCATACCCCTCAATCGCTTTGAACAAGCACAGCCAAATCGACATCAAATTGCTGCTTGACACCCAAGTACAGCTATTTGCTGTAGAAGATACTCAAAAAGATGCTGTTAACTGATTAATCCTTTACTCGTTGTGCGTAGAAATTATGTCTTCACCGAGTCAAACCAAAGATGACATTTTTATTCCCAATAGTAGGCAGCTCTCATTTGAGCTAATGGGGAACTCGTAACTATTCATAACTATGAAACCTAATCGCCAAACAACATCCACACTTTTGAAAATTTCCGCCATCCTTTGGGTGATTTGGGGGCTTGTCCATGCTTTAGCCGGTGGGCTGACCATCTCCGGTGACACGGCGACTGCCGTCTCTGGAATTGCTGATGGCGTGGGGTATGACCTCAATTAGATGTCTATTAAAAAGTCAGAAATCCTAAGCCCTACAAGAAGCTTACAATCTCCATCACGCTGAAACTGAGAAAATTTATTCTTCGCTCAAATCTTCCTGAAACCCTTGCTGGATAAGCATTATAGCACTCTACATCGTGTCGAGGTCATACCCATGGCGTGGACCCTACTCTGTTAGCGATGGATTATCCTGATTGTTGCGCGACAGTGAAGGTAGGCAGGTGACGCCAAGGCGGTTGTCGGGTTTCGCCCAAAGAGCGTGAGACAAGGTTATCGGCGCAAGCGTTAGCTTAGCTGGGTTGTCACCAGTCGAAGAAAAAGGCACAGGTAGATCTCCTGCGAAAGAGAGCGATGACCTGTGCCGAAAGCCATTCACTTATACCAAAAGAGAGCCTATATGAACGCGAGAAAGCTGGGGTTGACCCAGACGGCATCGTCGACGATAGCCGAGATATCAGAGCGGACAGGGCAACGGATTGATGCAGGCCATCGCCGCGCTAACCGAGGAGCTGTCGTTGCATCCATCCCGGAGCCAAGATCCCTTAGCTGGCGTCTGGGCCAGCGAGCTAGAACCGATGCTACGCCAGGAACCGAGACTGAAACCAATGACGCTGTTTGAATACCTGCAAGAGCAGTATCCAGGCAAGTACCCACAGGTGCTACGCACCTTACAGAGAAGAGTGCAGCAGTGGAAAGCGCTGCACGGGCCGGCGCCGGAGGTCATGTTCGTACTGCGCCATGAACCAGGCGTCATGGGACTCTCAGACTTCACCAAACTGAAAGGGATGGAAATCACCCTCAACGGCAAGCCATTTGAGCACTTGATTTATCATTACCGGCTCGCCTACAGCGGTTGGCAGTACGCGCAGATTATTCGAGGGGGGCGAAAGCTTCATTGCCCTATCCGAAGGGTTGCAGAACGCCCTAGGCTGCGGCTGGCGGTGCCCCACAAGAACATCGCACGGACAGCCTGAGCGCGGCCTACCGTAATTCAGGGGGGCATCGTATCCAGGAGCTGACGCGGTTCTACGATGACCTGTGTGAGCACTACCGGATGGTGCCAACGAGAAACAACAAAGGCAAAGCAAACGAGAACGGATCTGTAGAAAGTCCGCACGGCCACCTGAAGAACCGTATCAAACAGGCTATCTACCTGCGCGGCAGCAGCGACTTTGCCAGTATTGCCGAGTACCAGGCGGTGATAGACAACGCCGCTGCTGGTCTCAATCGGCAGTGCGAGGCCAAGTATGAAGCAGAAAAAGCCGTCCTACAACCGCTGCCGAAACGCCGGGTGGCCGACTACGAGATTCTCAGTGCCAAAGTCAGCTGTCACAGCACGATAGAGGTGCGCTGCATTCTCTACAGCGTGCCATCACGACTGATAGGTCAACAGATAGAAATTCATCTCTATCATGACCGTTTAGTCGGCTACTTTGCGCGGCAGCAGGTGTTTGAGCTGTCCCGCATGCGTGTGGCTGGCAAAGGACGACGGCGGGGGCGCTGCATCGACTATCGCCATGTGATAGGTGGACTCAGGAAAAAGCCCAGAGCCTTCCTCTTCTGTCAGTGGCAGTCAGATTTGTTACCGACTGCTGAGTTTCGCCAGCTTTGGGCGCAGATGAAAGCTCAGTTTGAGCGCGACCAAGCCGCTGTACTCATGGTCGAAGCGCTCTACATTGCCGCCACCTATGACAAAGAACAAACCGTCGCCAGCTATCTTGCCGAAGCCCTATCCAAGAACCAGCTGACGTTGAGGCATCTACAGCAACAGTTTATGCCCGATGCGGTAGCCACCTTGCCGCCAATCGTCAACCCAACAACACGCTCTCGATAGCTATGACCAACTCCTCAGTGGCTCAAACGACACGGACGCCAACCTCATCACAACACCACAAACAACCAGCCCGTACCAACAGTTGAGCCGTCTGCTCAAACAGCTCAAGCTCACCAACATGCTTACCCACTGGGAAGCTACAGAGAGCCGCGCTTTGCAGCAACAATGGTCTTATGCACAGTTTTTACTCAGCTTATGTCAACAAGAGGCCGACAGACGAGCACAAATGCGGCTAGAGCGCGACAAAAAAGGAAGCTCAGCTGCCCGCCGTAAAAAGTTTGACCAACTTTGAGTTTGACCATTGCCCAAACCTCAATCCGGCCCCTCTGATGCAATTGGCCGATGACGATACCTGGCTCGATAACGCCACCAACTGCCTGTTTTTCGGCGCGTCCGGAGTTGGGAAAACTCATTTGGCTCTTGGGTTGTCGCAAGCCATGCTAGAAGCGGGTCGGCGCATCAAGTTCTTCAGCGCACTTGCCTTAGTTCAACAGCTTCAGCAGGATAAACAACAACTGTTGCTACAGTCTAGACTAAAGAAGCTCGACCGTTTTGACCTGCTCATCCTCGACGACTTGGGCTACGTGCAAAAGTCTGAAGCCGAAACCTCCGTACTCTTCGAACTCATTGCCCACCGCTATGAACGCAAGAGTTTGCTGATCACCGCTAATCAGCCATTCAGCAAGTGGGACAGCATCTTTCCCGATTCGATGATGACCGTGGCTGCCGTTGACCGACTGGTGCATCATGCCGTCATCTTTGAGATTAAGGCTGACAGCTATCGGCAGCAGCAGGCGGCGGCTCGCAATCAGGGATAATTGACGCACAAAATACTTGGAGATTTTAATTGCTTGACAGTGACCAGGCGCTGTCATTTAGATCGCGCCTGGTCATTTAGATCGCTAGCTGTCGTTTGAGGTACCAACATAAAGCGGGACGATTTCCTCAGGAATCTAGAGTTCGGAAGTCGGAAGTCGGAGTTCGGAATGCCCTCCCTTTCCGACTTCCGACTTCCGACTTCCGACTTCAGTCCTAGCCAAGATTTCCCGGCTTAAATTGATACCCGTCGTTTGCTTTGATAGTCTCAGCATGAGACCAGTTAGTCTCTATTAAGTGTCAGTCAGCTCGCCAACCCGACTGTCGCGTCACGTCTACCCCCCTTGACATCTAACATCCTGATGCAGTCGGTGGCATCATCAATCAGCACGGCTTTAATCTGCTTTGGGGTGGCGTCGTTACAATCATTGGCGGCATATTTATATGGCGCAACAATGTTGCCGCTATATTTATCTCGGCCCTGGTTGGTGGCCTGCTCGAGGGTATGACCTCGGCACGATGTAGAGTGCTATAATGCTTATCCAGCAAGGGTTTCAGGAAGATTTGAGCGAAGAATAAATTTTCTCAGTTTCAGCGTGATGGAGATTGTAAGCTTCTTGTAGGGCTTAGAATTTCTGACTTTTTAATAGACATCTAATTGAGGTCATACCCCTGCTCGATGTCGGATATTTCATATTCATTGACCTTGGTGGTTACAACAAGTTTGTGCCTGGAACTGTGATGACAATCATCTCAGCCTTGGCAATTACATTTAGTTTTTATGCTTATTTTGTGAACAGCAAAACATGATCAAATAGAGTGATTTAGCAAAAATTGAGTCGCTTAGTTGAGTCAACTAACATACATACGGAATCAGTATATTGACTCAACCCTATATATTTATAAGGGCTGATCAAAAGTAGTAAAAGAAGATCCCCTAATCTAGAAATATAGACTGACTGTTAGGAGATTCACCATGGGACTTTTAGTGGATGGGGTTTGGCAAGACAAACAGTATGACACTGCCAGTACAGGAGGACGTTTTGTTCGCAAAACCTCACAATTTCGTAACTGGATCACCCCTGACGGTAGCCCAGGCCCAACGGGAACACAAGGCTTTATAGCTGAATCTGACCGCTATCATCTCTATGTGTCCTACGCGTGTCCCTGGGCACACCGCACACTTATTTTTCGAGCCCTCAAAGGATTGGAGAAGATGATCTCAGTGTCTGTGGTTCACTGGTATATGGGGGCACAGGGTTGGACCTTTGAGCCTGGGGACGGGGTGATTGCCGATCCCATCGTTAACGCCCAATACTTACACAAGATTTATACCCGTGCCGCGACCCACTACACTGGGCGGGTGACAGTGCCAATTCTGTGGGATAAGCAAACCCAAACTATCGTCAACAATGAATCCTCAGAAATCATTCGGATGTTCAATAGTGCCTTTGATGGCATGGGAGCTAATCCAGGAGACTATTATCCTAAATCTTTAAGAACAGAAATTGATGCTTTGAACGAGCGTATTTACAACACAGTTAACAATGGCGTTTATAAAAGTGGTTTCGCTACTACCCAAGCAGCCTATGAAGAAGCGGTTACCCCTCTGTTTGAAACACTTGATTTTTTAGAAGAGCGGCTTTCAAGTCGGCGTTATCTGATGGGCAATCAGCTCACAGAGGCCGACTGGCGGTTATTTACAACACTGGTGAGATTTGACCCGGTGTATGTTGGCCACTTCAAATGCAATATTCGACGCCTTGTGGACTATCCCAATCTGTGGGCCTATGCAAGAGACTTATATCAAACTCCAGGTGTAGCTGAAACCGTTGATTTCAAACACATCAAAAATCATTATTACCAAAGTCACACGACGGTTAATCCTACAGGTATTGTGCCTGTAGGGCCAGAAGTTGACTTTATGGAACCTCATGCTCGGGAGATTTTAGCCGGGCTCTAGTGCTCAATTCTGTGCTTCTTTGTGCGGCCAGATTTCCACTAAGCCAGCATATTGTCTGCTTCTATGAGTTGCGATGGAGCCTACCAAAAAGTGTGGGAAAGCTTGAAAACTTGTTATTTGCCTACCGTCGCCCTTTTAAGCTGCTTGAGTCTCCAGCCCTGGATACCATCGTTCAAAGGTTGACCTCAAGTTAAATGACTCTCTGTCGAAACTCAGCAGGGGTATGTCCAGTCCAGCGCTTAAAGGCTCTACGAAAGGATCTGTCATCGGAGTAACCCAGCTGAGTAGATATTGCTTCGATTGTTAGCTTAGGGTCAGTAAGTAGCTCTCGTGCCTTTGCTTCACGAGCGTTCTCCAACAGTTGACCAATCGTGAAACCGCGATCGCGGGCCTGGCGCTGTAATGCCCGCAGGCTCATGTTTAGCTGTTGTGCTAACGCCTCGGTGCTGTACTCGGAAATCTCGGCATTGCGCGCAATGGCATCGTAGAGCTGCGATATCTGGGAAGGGTTGTAGTGACCCCCAAAATTAGGACAGGACTGAGAGAGCGTAAGCTAGAGTCCAATCGGGGGAAGGAATATGGCCAGCAAGCCAAGAAACTACAGTAGCGAATTTAAGGCAAAAGTGGTGCTGGAGATCGTCAGCGGCCAACGGAGTGTGAGCGCAGCCAGTCGAGCCCATAAAGTCCATACGTCAGTGATCAATCGTTGGCGTAATGAATTTCTTAAACAAGCGCATTTAGCGTTTGGAGGCAAAGGAGGAGGAAATGAATCAGCCGAACGAATAGCCGAATTGGAACGAATGGTGGGTCGGTTAACGATGGAGTTAGCGGTGGCAAAAAAAGCTTCAGACTTGTGGAATCTGAGCGGAAACGAACCATGATAGAGCAGTTGAAAGGCGAGTATCCAATCCAGGTCATCTGTGATGTCATTGGCTACAGTCGGAGTCGTTATTACTATCGGTCAACATCAGACAAACAAACGCAAGAAGAGGAACTAAAAAAAGCGATCATTGATGTGGCGGGACGGTATCCCACCTATGGGTATCGACGGATTACTAAACAATTACAGCGAGAGGGATGGCGTGTTAATCACAAACGTATCAGCCGATTAATGAGAGAATTGGGACTACTGGAAAAGCGACGAATACGACGGAAACGAACAACCAATAGTGTCCATGGATATAAGCGGTATCCTAATCTGGTCAAAGGGTTGGTAGTAGAGTATCCAGAGCAGGTATGGGTCGGCGACATCACCTATATCCGATTGAAGGACGAATTTGTTTATTTAGCGGTATTAATGGATGTGTTCACCCGCAGTATTCGAGGCTGGCACTTGGATAGAACGATGGAGAAACAGTTAACGATAACAGCGTTGGAGAAAGGACTGAACCAGTATATTCCAGAGATTCACCATTCAGACCAAGGGGTGCAATATGCGGCCAATGCGTATGTTCAGATATTGGAGGAGAATGAGATAGCGATTAGTATGGCAGGCGTGGGTAAGGCCTATGAGAATGGTTATGCTGAACGGCTCATGAGAACAATAAAAGAAGAGGAGGTTGATTTGTCGGACTATCGCAATTTTAATGAAGTGTATGAGAGAATAGAAGTAGTTTTTAGACGAGGTGTATATGAAGAAAAGAATTCACTCTTCTTTGGGCTATTTGACACCCAGCGAATTTGAGGAAAAGTGGAGGAAGGAATTGTAGAATGTCTCAGGTTGATACATGTTAGTCTAGACTTGCTATTGTCTGATTTTACTGTCCAAATTCAGGGGTTCACTTCAGGTTATCGTGCAATCGCCAATGATCTTGCAAGAGATCCAGGTTTCTCTGAATGTACTCAAGTAAGTAGGTATCGCGCTTTTGAGTCGGTAAATCCAAAGCATCGCGGCGAAAGACAAGCCTGTTGAGACTTTGTTGAAACCAGATTGGCACCTTAAAAAAGTCTGCGTACGCTTGCAGTGAGCCAAAGGGTTGATGTCCAAACTCCACCCTCACGAAGGGATCTTCTGCAACAAGGGTCTCTCTCACCAAGCGGGTCATGAGGCCTAGTCCGGCTTCAGCGCCGTAGCCGCCATCAATCTGGTCGATAGGATGGGATATTTGCAAAATCGCCTCAGAGTCTGATTCAATCAGCTCAACATTGAGCTGGTCTGACAGCACAGAGCAATATTTCACCAATTCCTGTAAAGCCGAACGTAAATCCTCAGCGTATTGAACAGCTTGAGCCAGTTGCCCCATCGAGGTTAGGGGAGCTGCACTTGCCGCATGGAGTGCTAGGGATTGTCCGGGATAGGCCTCACTCAATAGCTTCCAGATTGTAGGGGCGAGTACTTCTGGCAGGCGAGTCTCGGGATTAATCAAATCAGTTCGCGCTAGTCCGGTAGCCGCGTTGATTTGCTCCATGTCTAAACCACGACTGACTGCGTAGTTAAATATATTGGCTACAATGCTCGTGAGCATCTGGTGGCTACGCGAGCTGTCGTCAGATGTCTGATATGGTTCGTTCATTGTCCTCGTAAAACCTAGCCCACTATACATACTCAGGCAGTTGGAACTTTCAAACCCTTCCAGAGCATTTTACTTTACAAGAACAGAGGCATGAGCAAGCTAATTCCAGCAGATCGATACAAAACTATCTTCTCGGAGGACGACCTGGTGGTCTACGTGGAGGAGGAGCTGTGGGAGGACGACGGGGAGGACGATTAAACAGAGCAGGCTGAATGTAAGTATCGTTTCGGTTGTGATCAGTATTGGATAGAGTCTTTGCACCTGACTGACTGACACATCTCAGATGCCCCCATTAATATCTCAAGTCCGACATCGTATTGACCGAATACGGGAAAACCAAATCAGGTCATAGTAACGTTGCTCAGCCTTGTTGGACGCAAAACAAGGGTCTGGGTCTTTGGGCAATAAGGGGACTGGTTTCAGAAGAGTCCGACCTTTGTGAACGACTCCCTTGAGCCACCGTAAGCCAATTTTGAGATAGCTGAGCCCTCGTCTCCAATGGGTATCCACCTGTTGACGTAAGTCTTCACACTGCACCGCCATGCCTTGAGTGGTGCCGTATAACAAGGCAATGGCGGCCACCAAATAGAGACGCTCTAGAGCTTGAGCGGATCGAATGCGAGAGTCTTCGAGTTCAAAGGCTCCTGATTTGCTATCTAAAAACAACTCCTCAACCCGAAACCGCAAGGCATATTGCCACAACGTTTGTAGACTCGGTGATTCATCCGTAATCACCGCCCAGGATTCCTTCGTCCCTCGCACGGTTGCCAAGACTAAATTACATCGATGCTCACCATCTTGCCAGAGCCCCACGTTCTCATAGAGAGTGGCTTCTCCTTTGGGAGGCCACAGCGCTTGTACTTCAATGGGATGACGGCATGGGCCGTGGAGATGAACATCACACTGCATATTTGCATGACTTCGGCAGAATGATGTCCACTTCGGCCCCCCCCACTTTAAGGCGTGAGATCAGGGTCCACCGAGACAGGTAATAAAATCATAATCTAGCATTGAAGAAATGACTGAGTGATGACCAGATCTCAAAGGGTTAAATCTGGTCATGGGTTGGCATCAGATTATGAGGGTTCCTCCTTGCCTTGAGCGTTAAGTTGACTGGTGAGTTTACGCATGGATTCGCCCTTGAGAGTGAGTTTCAAGGAATCATGGACAATGCGGTCAAGAATGGCATCGGCGAGGGTGGAGTCTTGAATCTTCTGATGCCAATCCTTGATAGGAAACTGAGAGGCAAAGAGACACGAGGCCTGCCGAAAGCGGTCATCAAGGAGGTCGAGAATTTCACGAGCATCATTGGGTGTCAACGGGTCTCTGAGCCATTCATCAAAGATGAGTAAATCAAAGGCAGCCAAGTGTTTACGGAATTTAGGGAAAGAGCCATCGGCCTTTGCAAATTTCAACTCAGCAATGAGATTAGCGGTTTTGAAATAGCGAACCGACTGGCCATGCTTACACAGATGATCTGCTAGGGTACAGGCGAGAAAGGTCTTGCCCACCCCGGTCGGCCCCACCATGATGAGGTTGAGATGCTGAGTGAGCCATTGCCCCTGAGCCCAGTCCAAGAATTGAGCTTTTTTCAAGCCCCGTGCCACTTGAAAATCCACCTCACTCAGGGTGGCTCCCATAAAGAGTTGGGCTTGCTTGAGTCGGCGCTTGAGGCGTTGGTTTTGCCGTCTGATATGCTCACGCTCGACCAGTAAGGCAAATCGTTCATCAAAGCTCAGGTCATGATAGGTGGGCTGTTCGTGTTGTTCACACCAGGCGTCGAGTAGGCCATGGAGTTTGAGGTCTTTGAGTTGTTCAATGGTTTGTTGCATGATGGGGGTCACTATCGAGTTGTATTAGTTGTAGTAGGCACTGCCCCGAACATTGTCGTGGTCAATACTCGGGGGCGCAGGCACGTCAATTAGGACAGGGGTTTTATCAAGATGATGTTGGAGAATATGCTTGAGTCGCTGATAGCCTGACATGGCGAAGATGTTGGCGCGTTTGCACGCATCTTCTAATCGGTCAGCTCCATAGCGGGTGGCTAAACTCTGGAGTCCTTTGAGGGAACGAAAGGCCTGCTCGTCATGGGATTTGCTCTCAAAAATCGTCTCTACCTGGGTGCGAGTTTGGGGGCCGATCTGGTGTGCCCACGCCAAAAAGACTCCCGTGACTGACGCTTGTAGGCCCAATGCTCTGGCGGCATGTGATGATCCAAGGTGCTATGGCGATGGGCTAAGGTTGAACGAGGGTGGGCTGAAATTCGCTTATTTTCATAGAACACCTCCACCAGCTGCTCACTGGTTTTGACCATCACTTGGCGTCCGACATACCAGTAGGGCACCGACATCTACTAGCCATAATGCCCCCATCAATACAAATCGGTCGAAAAAGTTAATTGTGATTGGCATTGATGGATTGCAACGACTGGTTGCCTTAGTTGCCAAAATAAAGGCAGTGCAATTATCACCTGAGCCATCATGTATCAGCCAATCACCCCCCCCCGTCCATTTGCCAGAGTGTAGAGACGCTGTGGAGCAATCTACCCAAGGCGAATCAGAAACGACTTGTCAGTGTCCTGAGCCAAATGCTGGAGAGCCAGATGGCTATTCAAACTCAGGAGGAGGAAGAAGATGAACCTCAAAGATGAGATCAGTAGCTGGCCCTCCGACAAGATTCAGGCTTCACATCTTGACCGCTTAGCGGCGGTATACGTGCGTCAATCAACCTTACAACAGGTCTCCGAGCACCAAGAATCGACACGCCTTCAGTATGGTCTCGCCAATCGAGCAAAAGCTCTGGGCTGGCAACCGGAACGAGTTCTGATTATCGATGATGATTTAGGGAAGTCTGGTAGCAGTGTGGAGGGGCGAGTGGGCTTTCAGCGATTAGTGAGCGAGGTCGGGCTCAACCATGTTGGCCTGATATTAGGCATCGAAATGTCTCGCCTGGCCCGTTCCTCAAAAGATTGGCATCAACTGTTAGAAATCTGTGCACTGTTCGGTACGCTAATAGCAGATCTCGATGGCATTTATGATCCGAGTCATTACAACGACAGGCTCTTGTTGGGGTTGAAGGGATCTTTTTCGGAGATCGAGCTCCACGTCTTGAAACAACGAATGCTACAAGGACGACTCAACAAAGCTTCAACGCGGTGAACTGGGATTTCATTTACCGATTGGGTATGTGCGTCGCCCATCGGGAGATATTTGCTTTGACCCGGATGAACAAGCTCAACAAGTCATTCGTCTCATCTTTCGCAAGTTTGAAGAATTAGGCACTGTCCATGCCGTATTACGTTACCTAGCCCTCCATCAAATTCAGCTTGGTGTGCGAGCCCTCCATGGGGCTAATAAGGGTGAACTAGAATGGCGACGTCCGAGTCGGTCTACGTTACTGAGTCTGCTCAATCATCCTGCGTACACGGGAGCCTATACCTATGGCCGTAAACAAATTGACCCACGCAAACACAAAGCCGGTCGACCTCATACGGGACTTGTTGTGAAACCACCTGAAGAGTGGTTAGTCCTGATTAAAAACCATCATCCTGCCTATATTTCTTGGGAACAATATCAACAGAACCGTGCTCAACTTAAAGCGAATCAAAATCGTGCCAATGAACGAGGTAATGCTCGTCAAGGCAGGGCACTGCTCTCTGGCCTGGTCGTTTGTCAACGATGCGGGAATCGAATGAGTGTGCAGTATCACAGGAGAGGTGCCCCTCGTTATGTTTGTAGGCGTGAAGCTGCTGAGCATGGTGGCCCCCTTTGTCAATGCTTATCAGGAGATTGTTTAGACGAATATGTGACTGAACAAGTATTGGCAGCCTTAAAACCAGCAGCTATAGAGTTATCTTTGTCGGTAGCAATGCAGGTAGAACAAAACCGTTATGAACTTGACCAGTTATGGAAACAGCGTTTAGAACGGGCTAAATTTGAGGCTGAGCGTGCAGGGAGACACTATCGTTTTATAGAACCGGAAAATCGCTTGGTCGCAAGACAGTTGGCTCAAGATTGGGAAGCAAAACTAAGTGCGCAAAAACAACTTCAAGAAGAATATCAAAGATTCTGTTGCCAACAACCTAGGCAGCTTTCTGAGACAGAAAAACACTCAATTCGACAACTGGCTAATAGTCTTCCGGCTTTGTGGAATGCAGAAACAACAACCCATGCTCAGCGCAAAGAAATTATCCGGCAAGTAATTCAAGCTATTAGGGTGAAGGTGGAAGGAGAGAGTGAGTTGGTTCATGTTAATATTGACTGGGCGGGAGGATTCTCTTCTCATGCTCGTATTATCCGACCTGTCGGAAAATGGTCTCAACTGAGTAACTACCCTCAGCTTTGCGAGTGCCTAACCCAATGTGCTCAGTCTAATATGACGGCTAACGAGATCATTACACGGCTTCACCAACAAGGGTTTTATCCCCCCAAACGCCAAAAAACATTTACTCAGGAAATGGTTCGAGCCTTAATGCGCCAGCTAGGCTTGGGAAAGCAGAGCCCCCCTAAACCACACATCCTTTTAGCTGATAATGAGTGGCGGCTTCCTGATTTAGCCAGAGAATTGGATATGCCTGCGGCAACATTGCATAGTTGGGTTCAACGAGGATGGGTTAAAAAAGCTAGACAACTAACTCAGCCACCCAAGTACTGGATTATCTGGGCCGACGACAATGAGCTTGAACGACTGAGGAAGCAGCGGCAACGTTCTGCACCCGACATCTTACATCAGCGGTGGAAAGGTGAAGACCCCACCGTTGCCCCTGACTCTGAAATGACTAAAACATCCCCTTGAAGGAATAGCCGAATGACACTATCTGAAAATAAGTCCTTACTTATGACACCTCAATATGATGATTTAGACATTGATGGAGGTATTGAGGCTAGTACATCGAATAATAATGGCGATTGACATCAATGTGATAATCCGGATTGACCTTCGCCCGCTTCCAGGCCGCAAAGACAAATGGACAGCGAGGTAATGGCTTCAGTGCGCCTTGATCTACCCGCTCAAACAGTTCACGACGAGACACCCCATAGGCGTACATCGTCCGGTCATTGAGTTGCTTGAGTAAGGGGCGCATCGCCGCATTGAGATCACCCACACTCCCGAATGACTGATGCCGTAAGGGGGCTAAAATTTGTCGTTCGACTTCCTGGACCGCTTTTTCCACTTTAGATTTATCTCGGGGGGCTTTCGGTCTAGCTGGGATAACTGCCACCTGATAGTGCTCGGCAAAGTCTTGATAGCTTCGATTGATACCCGGTTCATAGCGACACGGATCGGTTACCCCTGATTTCAAATTGTCAGGCACAATCGAGGCGGGTACTCCCCCAAAGAATGCTAAGGCCCGTTGGTGGGAGCCAATCCAATTCGGCAGAGTTTGACTGGCTGTGGCTTCGGCAAACGTATAGTTGCTCGCACCCAGACAAGCGACAAAGATTTGAGCGATTGTCACTTCACCGGTCACCGGCTGTGTGACGCGAACGGTAACCCCGCAATAATCTACAAACAGTTTCTCTCCGCCAGTATAGGTCTGCCGCATCGATAGATTCTGCCGCCCTTTCCAGCGGTTATAGCGACGGCAAAATTGTCCATAACTCAGCGTCCAATCACCTCGATCTAGCCCTTCTTGCCACAGCAATGACAGGGTGACGCCTTTCGGCCCTAATTCACGGTGAACCGAGTCAAAATCGATCTCTGTTTTGGTGATGGCTGTCGCTGTTTTTTTGCCTAAAAAGGCTTGGGCCTCACTATCGCTCATAGTCTGAAGCTGCTCATACCTCAGGCCTTTTGCACTCGCTCGACGGATATAGTCTTGCACCGTTGAACGAGCCACTACACAACTACGGGCGATCTCCGTTTGGTTATAACCGAGTTCATGAAGTCGGATGATTTCTCTAAATTTCACCATGGGCAGTAATTTTCCTTGTTGCTTGCCTGACATCGGGATCTCTATAGCCTCACGTTCTGATTCGAACGCAGTCTAATGGACCCGTAGCAGTCGGGATAAATTACCTGCCGAGGTAGACGTGATTTCGCTGCCGAAGCACCATCACTCAGGTGCCGAAGCTCATGCGATTAGGGTGCCGAGGAGAGCATCATTTTGCCGCCGAAGCGCACATCATTCCGCCGCCGAGGGGGACATCATTTTGCACTCTGCCCATTTCCTTGTCGATCCTTATGGATTCTGGGTTACAGGATTTGTGTCAGGCAGTCAGGTCTTTGCACCCAAAGAAATCGCAAAACCAGAAGCCTCATGGGAACTAGAGCTCAAGGTCTTACTAGCCCCTTGGTAAGAGTCGTAAGATAATTTTTTGCCTGCATAAGCGGGAAGCCCACTTGTTATGAGGTAGCAGATTCCCAGGCAAGAGGCTAATGCCCATGACAAGAGGCTTTGGTGGTGGTTCATAGTTAGAATCTCTTCCTAAATTTATCAATCAGGTCATTGGCCACTCTTAGAGATCATGACTGGTGATTTGACTATCAGTCGTGTAGGAAATGACTTTGATTTGACCCTGAAGCCGAGCGAATCGAATCGTATCAGTAGTGGTAATCAGACGGAGTTCATCGTCAGTCGTGACTTCGTTGACCGTGCTAATCAGGGCGGTAGCCAATTGGCCATCAGGGGTAATTCGGATAGTCTCTTTTTGGGAAATCTCTTGAACGTTTAAGTTCTCTTCAGTGTCAACTTCATTGAAGACGTCGGTTAACATTTCCCGATGTTGCTCAATGCCTTCAATATAGACTGACTCAAAACCGTTGGCCGACTCTGTAATAGTCTCGGAAATAATAAAAGGAGCCATAAATTCCAGAACACCGTTCACATCACCTTGATCAATTACAGCTTCAACTTCGCGGTTAATAGCCTGAATCTCACCAACCGTTATGGCTGGAACAGTCTCTAAAACACCTGAGTTCACTTGGGCAATTGTGTGTACTTTTTGAGGTTGTAGATTTGCCCAGGCTAGCACTACAGTTGTAGTTATGAAGAATTAGTTATCATGCTCTTCTTGTAATGCCAAAACAGGGCCGTGGCCTGATGTTGCCGTCGCCATCTGGACCATCCAATCACAAAGTCAATATCCGGTAACCATTGCCATAACAACGACCATAATAATCGTCGAATTTCAGGCAATGTTAGTGGAATCAAAGCCCCCGTTGGTGCATGAAGACCGCCAGCGAGCTGTTTGCCGCTGATTTGTGTGACTTCAGCGCCCCTTTTTCAGTGGCGATGGCGAGAGATTGCGTCCGCATCACACTCAAAAAGGCATGGGCTAAACAAGCGAGGGTGATATGTCGATACCAGCCGGTCCAAGAGCGAACTTCATACTGGTCCAAGCCCACCTCCCCTTTAGCCGTCTCAAAGCATTCCTCAATCGTCCACCGACAACCGGCCACCCGAACCATGTCTGATAACGTACACTCTGTGGGGGAAAACACTCGATAATAGGCGATCTCGTTGGGGTCTTTCAGACTGCGTCTGAATAACAGCCGATGGGCCCAGCCGTCCGGGGAGGGGGCACTCAAAGTGAGTACCGCCCAATCATACGTCCGAGGTCCTTTCGTACCATTGCCGGCACTCAGTCGGTGCCAATCGGTCACTCTCAGGTAGGCCATCGCCTCACTGGCCGGTAACGAGGTCGTTCCAATGACGACCGATTCATTGCACGCAATCCCCAAAACATAGGCTTGCACTTGGGCTTCCAAGGCCTGGCGTAACCCTGGGTTATTCCCATAAACGGCATCGCCCGTGATCCACGCAAAGCACATTCCCAAGTCCGTTGTTCGCGCGACCATTTGCTGAGCCAAGGCCGGTTTGGTGGCAAACTCGATGTCGTCTGGTACTCCGGCCCGACGACATCGGTCTGGATCTTGGGTCCAGCTTTCCGGTAAATATAATGCTCGGTCAAGAAAGGTATGACCTTGGTCACTCACATAGCTCAAAAACACCCCGATTTGACAATTTTCGACTTTCCCGACCGTCCCACTATATTGGCGTTGGACTCCTACCGACTGCTTTCCTTTTTTGATAAATCCAGTCTCATCCAATACCCCCACTCCATCGGTACTGAACAGATGCTCTTGGACATACTCGATTAACTCATCTCTGACCCCATCGGCTTCCCAGACTGAGCGTCCTAACAAATTCTGAATTCCATAGGGGGTACTGTCTCCGGCTTCTTCCGCGAGTTGCCAACCATTTTTTCGCTCGATGGGGCTCAGTAAGCCTTGCACATAGCTGCGGGCTCTCTCTTCTGCCTCAATCCTTGAAAAGTAAGGGCGGATACGGTCCATGAGTTCTTCAAAGGCAAAATCCCACTCTTGCACTTGAGCTTGTTCATTCAATGGGCTGACAAGGATTGGCATCAGAGGCTGGCTGGCGTTCATTGACCAGTATCCCCTTAAAATTAAATATCTACAACTGTAGTACTAGTGGTACAACTTTCACCGACAGCATTGAGACGGCAAAGATTGAAGCAACAGCTTGAATAAGCTTCATAGGGGAATACTCCTAAGGTGATAAGGAGGCACCGTCAAGCTAGCTCAGATCAGTTATCGTATGACTTAAACTCAACAGTGCTTTTGATGACGATTCTATTGGGAAGAGCACCGAGTCAAAAGGACTGTTCATGTCAAAAAAACGGACTTTTAACGACATTTCAATCCCAAGTTTTAATCACAACTTTGATACCAGCACAGGGCAGCTAATCAATGCTGATCTACAGGTAAAGCTAAAATCGGCACTTTCTAGTCTGGTTTAAAAAGAAGACGCTCAATTCTAGGTTTGGCTGATGAGACCGTCTCGAAATTGGGTAAGCGTCTGTCCTGTCCAACGTTTGAAGGCTCTGCGAAAAGCGCGATCGTCAGCATAGCCTAGCTGCGTTGCGATCGCTTCGGCACTAAGTTTCGGGTCACGCAGCAACTGCTGTGCCTTTGCTTTGCGAGCGTTATCCAACAGCTGACGAATCGTGAAGCCATGGTCGTTAGCTAGGCGCTGCAGCGATCGCAAACTCATGTTCATATCCTGTGCGATTCCTTCGGCACTGTATTGGTAGACCTCAGCCTTATGGGCAATGGTGTCATGAATCACGGCTAGCGGGGAACTGGTGTTAGATAGGCCCCAACGGTCGCGCAGGAGGTCTAAATTTCCCTGAACATACCTGAACAAATAAACATCGCGCTGTTTGGCGGGAATATCCAAGGCCTCTCGACGAAACACAAGTGTGCTGTAGGGCTGTTGAAAACGGACTGGAACATTGAAAAATGCCTCGTAAATCTTGGAAGAGCTATGGGGCTGATGGGCAAACTCAACACGCACCAAAGCATCTTCTTTACCGATGGCCTGTTGGATGAGGCGTCTAATCAACGCGATGAATGATTCGGCAGCAAGCCCCCTATCGAGCATATCAAGTGGATGATACATGCGCAGATAAGCCTCACTGTTGGATTCAACCAAGTCTAACCAGAGTTGATCTGACAATAGAGTCCGATAGCATACGAAGGTCTCTAAGGCTGAGCGGAGATTGGCAGCATATCGCATGATTTGAGCCATTGGTCCCAGCGCTGACAGAGGAGCAACACGTGCCATCTCTAGACCAACAGCTTGTCCTGGGTAAGCCTCACCCAATATGTTCCAAATGGCAGGAAGAATTTCGCCGGGCAAGCGGGTTTCTGGATAAAGCAGATCGGTTCGCACCAGCCCAGTCTCAGCAGTGAGTTTTTGCTCACTGATGCCCCGATGCACAGCATAGTTAAAGACATTAGCCGTCGCGACCGTGAGCGACCGAGATTGACTATTCAAGGTTTGAGCTGGTTCAACGGATATCATCATAGACAGTCTGAAAGTCTAGAATTTTGGGAAGCAGACACTCAAGAGTTTCTTCCGCATACCCTAGTGAAAACTCTACTTGATGGATAAATAGCTGTAGCTCCAGGTGTGAGCATTTTGCCCTGTTCAATTTGTCGCAAATTGTCCTCGCTCAAGGTATGAATGCCTCAGGTAAAACAAAATGGGAAAAAAGCGCTGAGGCTTAATTTAACTGGCTTCTGGATGCAGACGAAGAGAACATTACTTGAAACGAACACATTATGGACTCGCTTGCATGGCGTTTTTGATTACTTGCCAGTCATAAAATGTCTCCTCTGTTAGGTGCGTCGCCTTAGAGGATTCTCTTTATAAAGATTTCCAATTAAGCTGTTGCCGAAACGCGGTAGGCGTCTTTCCGGTCCAGCGTTTAAAGGCTCTTCGAAAAGCACGATCGTCTGAGTAACCTAATTGAAAGGATACCGCTTCAATTCCGAGGGTGGGGTCATCCAGTAGCTGTTGTGCTTTTTCGGCACGAGCATTGTCTAAAAGTTGTCGAATCGTAAAACTATGCTCTTTTGCGAGACGCTGCAGTGTTCGCAGGCTCATATTCATTTGCTGAGCCAACGCTTCCGCAGTGTACTCGCCAGCAGCAGCATTGCGCGAGATCGCATCCTGAAGCTCTGATAGCGGGGAAACATGCGTCGGAGATTGCCCACATTCTTTGAGCTGGAGGTCTAAATTGCCTTGAATGTATCTGAACAGATGAGAATCGTGTTGCAGAACTGGCAAATCCAGCGCTGCTCGGCGAAAGACCAGCGCATTGCAGGGCTGCTGAAAGTGAACTAAAGCCCCAAAAAAATTGTCGTAAGGCTGAGACAACTGATGGGGGCAATGCCCAAACTCTACCCTGACTAGAAAATCATCGACACCAAGGATGCTTTGTACTAACCGCTTCAGCATCGCTAGTGTCACCTCAGTACTGCACCCTCCATCGATTTCATCCATAGGGTGGTGCCAGCGCAAGACTCCCTCTGTATCAGATTCGACTAAGTCCACATAAAGTCGGTCAGCCAGTATCGCTTGGTATCGTACAAAAGTTTGCAATACCGAACGAAGCGTATCAGCATGTTGAACACATTGAGCAAGCGAACCAAAGTAGGATAATGAAGTCCCACTCGCCATATGCAGGGTGAGGAGCTCCCCTGGATAAGCCTCGCACAGCAATGTCCATATCAATGGCACCACATCTTCAGGCAAACGAGCTTCAGGGTCAAGTAAATCAAATCGTGACAAACCCGTCAAAGAATGAACGCTTGACACGCTGACACCGCGACCAACAGCATAGTTGTAAGTATTGGCAACAATACTTGCTAATGCTTTAGATTGATTAGAACCAACACTAAATTGGCGATTAATTTCGCTCATTTTTCCACAAAACTTTTGTCAGTACAAAGTCAGTACAAAGATTTAAAAATGGGCGAGAGCTCATCAACTAAGCTAGCATAAGCGTAAGTTAAAATTGAGTTGCAAGTAGTTGAATTTGCTACTGTATACAAAATACAAATATCTACTAAGGTTGTCCTTTGTTTCGCAGACCTTTCAGACCTGAGACCCAAGCATAGCCGTGATGCGAGGAATCCAAGGTTTCCTGGACGTGGTAAAATAGATCTGCATCCCACTGCCGGGTTGGCAACAACAACGCTTCTTGAGGAAATACAAGCACGTTATGAGCTTGTTGAAAACGGACTGGAGCCTCAAAAAAGTCTTCATACAGTCGGTGCAATCCAAGCGGTCGATGGGCAAATTCCACTCGGGCTAGAGAATACTCTTTGCCGATCGCCTCTTGCAATAAGCGGTTTATCAGGGCTAAAGCGGCCTCAGCGCCATAGCCTCCGTCAATCACATCGACTGGATGATCCGAGCGGAAGATGGCTTCGGACTGTGATTCAATCAGCTCTACGTGGACTTGATCAGATAACAGAGTTCCATACTGAACTAGAAGCTGCAAGGCCGAGCGCAAGTCGCTTGCATACTGAACACCTTGAGCTAAGGGTCCAAAAAACGAAAAGGGTGCTGCACCTGCCATGTGGAGAGCTAGCGCTTGACCTGGATAAACGTTGTCCAGCAGATTCCAGATTGTCGGAACCGTTTCTTCTGGTAAGCGAGTTTTTGGATCGATGAAGTCGGCTGGCGTTAGCCCAGTTTGGCAAATGATTTGCCTTACATCCAACCCACGACCGACCGCGTAGTTGAACGTGTTGGCGACGACACTTGCACGCGTTCTGGGGCCATAAAACCTGTCGTAAATTGTCCGTCTTAGTTCGCTCATTGTCCTAGTAATATTCTATAAGCATATGGAACGCTATGGATGAGCAAGAGCAACGCTAGTTTTTCTTGAAGCTTATCAGATTTAGCTCAGAACAGGACGCAAGTATACAACAAAAAATTATCATCCTTCTTATTTTGACTGTTCTACCAAGCCGAGCATCTTAATCGTTGTCTTTACTTCGACATGTGTGAGTTTCAAAATTCTGTTACGTTTTGACTTCATTACTTCCTTCGGCTTGGAGGTGCAGCGATCGCTGAAAGAACGTTCCTACTCATCCTAGAAAAGATGTAGCCCTTGTCCGCGCTTAAGAACTACTCAGGGATCCTCACTTATGAAGAGTCTCATCACCGAAATTGCATCACTGAAAATTAATAGACTTGCAATCTTATTCATCACTGTATTCATTTTTGCTGATTTATTACCACACCCATCACTCTCTCCTGGATTTATCGTAAGGACTTTATCTAAGGCCCAGCAAACGTTTATTAAAGTTTCAAGCTCAAGGACTTCCAGAATCTAGTAAACCTTGGCAAAAATCTGATCAATCTCGCACTGAAGGACATTGCGCCATTCTACAGAGAGGACTTCGAGTGCCTTACTGCATTAGCGTTTCCACACTCTGTCCTCTAACTTCAACAGGTAAATCCTCCGGCCTCAAATTCTTACGATCTGTCACAGTCGATGCGACAATTTGAAAGAGATTTTCACCATTTAGGTACGATTTCAACAACAGTTTAGAGCAATATTAATTAACGTAAAATGCTCTATTTAATTCGCTTAATATCTTTGTCAGATTTCTAGTATTTGGGGCTATGTAACTCGGCACAAAATGTCCTACTTAATTCGCATAATGTCCTGGTTAAATTTCTGCAAGGTACGCAAAATTTAGATGTCGCAAAAATGCACGGCAGATACGTTTATTTGCTCAATTTGGGCAGTCAAAGCCTTGAAGACACCCTGTGCGCATGCAGGGCTTTTGAAGGGCATCTCGGCCCGAACCAAAACGCGCAGCTCTCTTAAAGCGGTCAAACCGCCAACGGGCACCGTCAGCCGTCACGGCGAAGTCGAGTATCTGGGCCACAACGACTTTGACCTGCATTGGTACATCGAAGCGGATGACGCCGTCTGGCATTTCGTGACGGCGGCGGCGACTTAACACATGTCAACACCTTGAAGAGGACATCATGCCCCTTAAAGCACTCAGACTAATAGTCATAACGTTTCTGACGCTCACGGTACTCGTGGGTGGCGTAAAAGCCCAAGAGAAAGACCCCTTTGCGGCACCCACACGAGCCTGGGAACAGGGCGCGATCTATCAAAACACCATTCCAAGAGATTTTGAGACCCATATCATCGTGAATAACGCAACGGATCGCGCCAGGGCAGAGAGAATTATCGAGCTCTACCGACTGTTCGAAACCAATCCCACGAACGAAACTCTCCGTGAATTCATCTCCGATCGCTATATCCAGCACAGCGTCATGTTGCCCAACGGACGGCAACCGCTGGCCGAGTTGTTTGGTGGCTCGGTCGAGGAGTATCCGGTCGCGATTGACATTCACAAAGTGATCGTGGTGGGTGACTGGGCCATGGCGCACGTCAATTTCCGGAATTTAGACAACGACAGCCCCGAAGATAAGGGGATGGCTGCGGTCGACATGTATCTTTTCGACGCTGACGACAAGGTCGCCGAGCATTGGGATTCCCTACAACTGGTGCCAAGCCATTCTCCAAATCCGAATGGCATGTTCCTGAAACTCTTTGAAGGAGAATAACCCGATGAAATTCAAAACACTTTTAGCGAGCACCGCACTCATCACCACCATTCTGCTGCCGGTGCAGGCCCTTGCAGAAGCACCCCCTGCGCCAGCGGCAGACCAGGAGACGCCCTTTTACGATCGCCACAAGATCGACATCAGCAACCTGTTTGATTTCTATGAGGGCCTGTTGATCTCAGACGCGATGATCCATGCGGACGCGATGTTTGACGCTGAAACCAAGTGGCGACTGACCCTGCGCCAGATGGTTCTCGCGGGCAGCGGCCACCATACCGCGCGCAGCGCCTACCAACTCTCACTGATGGGTGTGCCGTTGGCAGAGATCCACGCAATTTTCGCACCTGATTACGTGGAGAGTTTGGAGGATCCGCGCCTGAAGGCCGCGTTCACCTATATCGACGTGATGGGCAGCTATCCGATCACGTCCTCTGCCGATATCCATGCGCTCCTACGCACCCATTACCCGGACCGGCAAATTGCCGAGCTGATGCAGCTCGGGGCGATCAATAACTCTATGGCCACCCATGATGCCGTGTTGCCGATCGCGACCGATCAGGAGACGCTCGATTGGGCCATTGAAAACCTGTCTGCGGTAGGTTGGGAGCCCGGCCACAACGCCGCCACAACGCCTGAAGAACAGCGCACAAACCCCTTCGTCGGCAATGCCCTGACGCAAGCGGTGGCAGAGATTGATGCCGGTTGGGTTCGCGATGACTTGGGCGCGGTTGATCCGGTCTTTGAGACGGATTGGGTCAATTACATCACCGGGTATGACGTCCCCACCATCACCTTCGACGGCGACCAAGACGGGATTGAGGAGCCTTTTGACGCTTTCCCAGTCACGCTCCTTGAATGGGAAGCACCGGGGTTGCGCGAGGCCAACCTGCCGCCAGCAGGCACGCCACCCTTTAATGTGGCTGCCTATGACTATGAATTTTATGACGGTCCCCAGGGTACCGAAGCGAGCGTGCCCTATAGCGATCGGAGTCGGTTTGACACTTACTGGACCCGGCAAGCTGCGTTCGGTACTTTGACCATGGATGAATACATCTTGCAAACTGAGCGCACGATGGAATTCGACGAGATCTGGTCAATGTTTTTCGTCTATCAGCTCGCCAGTGGATGTGTTCATTGCCAAGCCCATGGAGCCTTTGGCATTTATGACTATACGGAAGCCGATTACTTCCAATCCGAGATCCCGCCAGAAGATCGGCCAGAACTCATCGCATACATCCAATCCCTGATGGACTTCGAACGGTCCGAGTTCGTCGGGCCAGCGCAAAGGGCGGCCCTGCGGCTCGCGCGCGATGCTGGTCGTCTGCCAACGCGGGCGACGGCAGCCCACATTGAGGAGCTGCGTCGGCACTTCACCGATCGGGAAATCCAAGAGATCCTGGCGATTCCGGTGGTCACGGCCTGGCTCTCTGGCAGTATGCAGTCGATGGCGGTAGTGACCGATCAGCTCAGCATGAGCTGGGCGATGCGCAATCTCGGCCCCATGGGCTGGACGCCTGGCGTGCACATCGGTTTGCCCAACGAGCAGCGGCCCCACCATATGACTCAGTTTTTCGATTCGCTTGTGGCTGACATGAACTCAGGCAAAGTGCCAGACACTGCGACGGATTGGACTGGCCTACCAGTGCCTTTGGCCGTGGATACCGATAGTGATGGTGTGGAGGATGCCTTTGACGGCTTCCCCAACGACCCAAGCCGCTGGGCGGATACGGATCTCGATGGCATCGAAGACGCGTCAGACGATGACATTGACGGTGATGGCATTGCCAACACCGAAGAAGTCTCTTTGGGGATCTTCCCATACAAGGCTGATTCGGATGGTGATGGCGTTGACGATCCAACCGAGCTCAGAGCTGGAACTGACCCTGTCGATCCTCGCAGTCTTTAAGATTAGGACTTACGCATTCGCCTTTAAACCCTTCAATTCTAGGGGATTTAGAGAATTTGTTCTCCCCCAGAATTGAGGGCGAGAGCTACAGATTCAACTGCATAAATCTTGAAGGTTTAGTCAGCGCAGCGTTAACTCTGCAAAACGTTTAGGTAATTGAGTGTGATAAAGCTTTCTATACTTTTGACATGTGTTGCAATTTCCCTCGAAGCATCTCCAGTGCTGGCGCAGGAAGAAGCGCATAATACCTACGCCGACGCGGAAACACTGAACACTGAGAACGATGATCTTTGTGCCCTACCCGAAACTCACTTTACAGAAGGGGTAAACTCGGAAACTCAAACAGAGACTGTTCGTTCGCAAACAGCAGATTGTTATCACCAGGAGCAGCTGGAACAGGAAGAAGCGGATGGTATCTATGCTGGCGCGGAAACACCGAGCACCGAGAGCCATGATCTTCCGAGCGAAGCGTCTCCGACGCTGTCGCAGGAAAAAGCTACAAATGCCGAAACTTATCCACGCATCGGCGGGGATATTCTTTTTCGCCTTGCCTATGATGGTGACTATGATGCCGAAACGCCGCGCACTGAGAGCAATGATCTGTTTCTCGAAATGATTGCCTCGCCTGAATTTCAGCTTACAAGGAAGTTTTCAATCAACGCAGAAATTCGGATAGAGAACGCTGGTCCGCCAACGGAAGATCGCTATTTCGAGGATGAGACACTCTTCGTCCGCAAGTTATTTCTGAACTATGACATCAATGACCGCCTATCAATCCAGGCGGGCAAATTTACCCCGACGTTCGCATTTGCATCTTTGGTCACACCGGGAATGTACGGCAACAGTTACAACAGGGAAATCGAGCTCATCGAACGCATTGGCTTTGGGGCCGAATATACTTTTGATGCCAGAGCGTCTGGAGAGCACACCCTCAGCGCCAGCACCTTCTTTGACGATACCAGCTTTCTGTCCGATTCCCTCGACCTAGGTGGACGGCGGGGTCGAAATCAATTGGCCGATGGTGGTGCGAGCAACACTGATTCATTGGAATCCTTTACGGTTGCGCTCGAAGGCAGCAAAATCAGTCAGCTACCCGGCTTCACCTACAGGCTGGCATACATACACGAGGCCGCAGGCGAGGGCGACATGGCCGATGAAAACGGGTTTTTGGTAGCAGCCATGCAATCGTTTCAGCTGGGTGATGGACAATCGCTTACCTTGATTGGTGAAATAGCCCCTTTATGGAACTTTGAAGGAACCGCCGACAATATCATTTATGCCAGTGCAGGGGTGGTCTACCAGACCGACCCGTGGACCTTGACACTCTCCGGAACAGGCAGATGGAGAGAGCTCGCAAGCGGGGGTACCTTTGACGATTATTCTGTGCAAACAGCGGTTGGATACGATCTTGGTCGTGGCACTACAGTCGAAATAGCCCACGAGTTCAGTCGCGATCAAAACGCGAATAGCAGTCAAATTGGATTCCGATTCATCCAGGTGTTGGATTTTGATTAAAAAAACCTCTGCTGGAGTGCTCGCAGTTCAACACTTAAAAGCCTGTCGAAAAGCTCTATTATTCGCATAACAGGAGATTATATGTGATTCACGTCGGCGGAAATTTTGATTCGCATCTACTCGTTCCCAAAATATAGATACGACATAGACTTTAGCCATTATGAAAACAAGCATGCAAACATATTTTTCAAGGAGCACACATGAGTAATTCAAAGATTTCTTTGGCAAGCATCTGCCTTCTATTTTTCATGCTTTGGGCACCTCTAGGACAATACGATTTCCTGGTAGAGAATTGGATGAAGCTTGGCATCTATGTCGCTCCATTTCTCCTTTTTATGTTCTTTGCATTCAGGACACAAGAAACAAAATCAATTCTCTCCGATGTGAAATTGATGTCGGTCTTAATGCTAGTGGCCTATATCGTTCATCAATACGAGGAGCATTGGATCGACCTTTTGGGGAATCAATATGCGTTTTACGGATATATTAACGAATTGATATTGGCGGCACTCAATGCCCAAAATACAAGCGTGATGCCATTGAGTCCTGAGTCGATTTTTGTCATTAATACATCACTTGTTTGGCTAGTCGGTGTTATTGCTATCTGGCGCAGTCCAAAACATCTGTTTCCAGCGCTTGCAATGGCTGGGATCACGCTTGTTAATGCAGGGAGTCATATTATGGCTGGAATAGTTAAGCAAGCATACAACCCTGGACTGCTGACAGCAATCGTCATTTTTGTTCCTTTAGCAATCGCCTTTTATCAAAGTGTACTAGTGACCACACCCACCGCCAGCCTACAAGTGAAAGTCAGCGTTATTTGGGCTGTTCTTGCCCATGTAATTATGGTTGGTGGGCTGCTGGCAGCTAACTGGTTTAAACTCTTCCCCGAGTATGTTTATTTTGCCATGTTAGTCGCATGGTCTGTCATTCCAGCATTTTTATTCAATTCATCTGATCAGACAATTCAACCAATAGAATTAGCAAATTAAGAGGCTTGTTCATTAGCCCCCTCCTGCAAAAATGTTAGAAAGGCTTGTACCTTAGCAGTTCGATGCAAATCAGCATGGGTTATCAGCCAGAATGGCACATCCCACGCATCTTGATGTGGAGAGATTTCAATTAAATCAGGATGCTGTTTTGCTTTTACAGCGGGGAAGAAACCAATTCCCATACCCGATAAGATTGCATGCTCTATCACCGTCACATCGGTACCTCGCAGAACAATATTCTTTTCAGGAATATTCTCGCGCATCCAGATATTGAGATTGAACGGTGGTCCAAAATTTAGGTTATCTAGACCTACAAAACAGTGATTTGTAAAATCCTTAGACGTTTGTGGAATACCATTGCGGGAAATGTAGTCGGCGCTGGCGTATAGCCCCACCTTTGTCTTAATAAAGGGCTGAACGATATGGTCTGGGAGATTAGGCTTAGGGCCAGCCCGCACAGCAATGTGGGCTTCCCCATAGTCCAGTCGGAAAAGCCGCTCGCCGGTCAGATATCGGACAATGACCTTTGGATGGCTAGCCTGGAAGGAATTCAGTATCGGGATCACTAGCGGTGCAAGGATATACAACGATGTCAAAATAAACTCACCGGATAATTCCGCTGGATCTGTCGTTGCTCGTTCCACCAGTTGGTTAAATTGTTCATCTGTAGCTCTTGCCACACGCATCAAGTCAAATCCCAAATCTGTCGGCGTGTATCCACGCGAATGACGCAGAAATATCTTTGCTCCTAAAACAGACTCTAATGTATCGATATGCCGAATAACGGTTGAACGGTGCACATTTAGAGTCTCTGCAGCGGCACTGATGGTTCCTAAACGTGCGACTTGATAAGCCGTTCTAATTTCATTCCAGTTGTCCATCAAGCTACCTTAGCAAAAACGCACATCTGATATACAGGTTATAGCGTACAACAGATTACAAGTTCTTGTACTAATTTTATAGTATGTTTCTATGTAATGCCTGATAGCAGTAGATAACCTGAGCAATCGAGCGTATCGGACGTCCTCGCTGATGTGAATCTTTTTCTCTACTTATCCGTTTTTGCCAGAGTGCAATTAAGGCTTTAAAGATGTTGATTTTTGTCAGCAAAAGACTAAGTTGCCAACTTTCTCTTAGAAGTGTTAACAACACTGCTGGTTATACAGGGTCGAAAGGAGGGATATTCATCCCTTTACAATAATTTACGAACCCATTCTTACCTGTTTGGAGAAAGTGGTATGGGTAGAATTCAGGTTCCTGTTGTAATTCTAGGCGGGGCTACTGATATAGCTAGTCCCATCGCTCTAGAACAGTTGGTTGCTTTTCAGGGATTGACCACTCCTCAAAAATATTTTTATTTAGGGGAAACTCTTTCCCATACATCTGGGCTGACTCGAGTTGTCTTGAGTGTGACCAATCCCAATAGTGAGGTCGATAACTTTAATGAAGCTGAAGAATTGTTTTCTCAATTGATTGTGTCTCTGGCCATTGCCCACGCACAAGTCTATTTACTAGACAATGAGTCATATCGTCCTTATTTGACATCCGCCTACGTTGAAGCTGTCAGCATAGAACCGACTAAGCTTCATCTGTTGCGAGCTATTCCAGATGATTTTTAACAAAGCGTTTATTCGCTTTGGAGAATAATTTTATTATGGATGACAGTATATTTTTATCTGAGATTTGCTATTCTCAAGGCTAGCATTCACACTGTCAATTCCGAATTTTGTTCAGCCCCCATGACCACACCCTCTCCAGAAGTAACCGATCAATTCAACAGTTCTTTTGATGCAGCCACCTACGTACGACAATCAGCACAGCTGTTAAATTTAGCTATTCCGCCAGAACAGATGGCTAGTGTGGTCGAAAACTTTGAGCGTGTTCACGCTATTGCGCAGCCCGTCTTAGACTTTCCATTACCTGATAATCTTGAGTCTGCGCCAAGGTTTGAACCATGACCCCATCAGCAATCACGTCAACCGCCGCAGAAATTACTGCCCATTTCCAACGGGGAGTAATCACAGCCCAAGATGTGGTAACAGCTACCCTAGAGCGCATTCAAACCCAGAATGAACGCTTGAATTGTTTTACGACAGTCCTAGCATCGTCAGCATTGGAGGCTGCCGCTACACTGGATCGTAAACATGCAGCAGGAGAACCGGTAGGTCCCTTAGCCGGTGTTCCCTTTGCGGTTAAAAATCTCTTTGACATTGCTGGCACTGTTACCTTAGCTGGTTCCAAAATTAATCAGGCTAATTCACCAGCCACCCAGGATGCAACCGCTGTTGCTCGCCTCAAAGCGGCAGGGGCAATTCTGGTGGGAGCACTCAATATGGATGAGTACGCCTATGGATTTGTCACGGTCAACGAGCACTATGGTGCCACCCCAAATCCCCATGACTTGACGCGCATCTCAGGCGGGTCGTCGGGTGGATCTGCTGCTGCTGTCGCTGCCGGTTTGGTGCCGTTAACCCTAGGGTCTGACACGAATGGTTCCATTCGGGTGCCTGCGGCGTTATGTGGTGTATATGGCCTGAAGCCCACCTATGGTCGGTTATCGCGGGCAGGGGCTTTTTTGTTCTCTAGCAGTCTCGATCACATTGGCCCGTTTGGCCGTTCTGTTGCAGATGTTGCCAATACTTTTCAAGTGTTGCAAGGCCCAGATGCACGAGACCCTATTTGTACGAATCGTCCGGAGATTATCCTTGATTTGTCGGGTGATAGGGCTGGCATACGGATTGCGATCGCAACCGATCATTTTGCCAAAGGCATGGCCCCCACCGTTGCCCAGGCATTAGACAAGGTCGCCACGGCCCTCAATGTCACCCGCACTATGACTATCCCAGAAGCTGCCCGAGCCAGAGCTGCAGCCTATTTGATTACCGCCAGCGAAGGGAGTCAGCTACATTTATCTCGCTTGCAAACTCAGCCACAAGACTTTGATTCAGCGACGTGCGATCGCTTTTTAGCAGGGGCATTAATCCCCAGTAGCTGGTATATTCAGGCCCAACGTTTCCGACGCTGGTATCGAGACCAGGTCCGTGAACTATTCAAAACCGTGGACCTGATTGTGGCACCAACAACACCCTGTCCGGCTCCTCTCATTGAGCAGACCACCATGGAGTTAGACGGTGAGACAGTCTTGGTACGCCCTCATCTAGGATTTTATACTCAGCCTTTATCATTTATTGGTTTGCCAGTCCTTTCCGTTCCCGTTCACCTACCTGGAGAGTTACCCGTGGGTGTGCAGCTAATTGCCCGTCCCTATGATGAACAATCTCTCTTCACCGCAGCGGTGGCCCTGGAGCAGGCTGGCATCACTCAAGCTCCCCTGGCGATGACATCTGCGCTAGAGTAGTTCTTTAATGCAGTTATTAGCCCCAATATTATGAAACCAAGTCAGGGACTGCTAATTGTTGGGATAATCGTTGGCCTAGGAGCGCTATTTGTCTGGGGCCATCGGGCCGCATCTGCGCCTTTGCCAGAGGGGTTTCCACCCCCTACAGCGAAGGGTGAGATTGAAATTAAGCAGTATCCGGCCTATCGAGCGGCGACGGTGCAGGTGCGGGGTGACCTGGGAAAGGCAGCATCCCGTGGCTTTTCGCCATTGTTTCGTCACATTAGCAACAATGATATTTCGATGACAGCTCCGGTGGAGACGCGGTATCCGACGGCGACGCTACAGGCAGGTGCTATTTCAGACGGAGATGCGGCGGTTTCGTTTTTGTATCGCAGTTTGGATGTGGTACCGAAAGAGGTGGCACAGAATGTGCGGGTGGAGGATATGCCACCGATGACGGTGGTAAGTATTGGATTGCGGGGTGGTTATGGCTATGGGGTGTATACGCGGGGTGTACAGCATTTGCAGGATTGGCTGACGGCGCATCCGGAGTATGAGGTGGTGGGGCCGCCGCGACGGTTTTTCTATGATGGTCCATTTATTCCAAATGGCTTGAAGCGGAGTGATATTCAGATTCCGGTGGAGCGAAATTAGATAGCTGAGAAAGCTTAAAGAATGGCTTAGAAATAAATACCTGTAGGATGTGTTGATTAGTTCAACGTACCAATACATAAGGATTTTGCGCGTCACGCAGGGTGATGATACGCCCTACAAAAATTGTGGCTAAGATGACAACTGATGAAAATGTCACGGCTGTACCAATCTTCCCACCTCTGGAACTGGAGACTTGCAAAGTACCTTCAGATGATTGGAAGCATCGATCATGAATTATGGTCCCTCTTAAATGATATATAAGAATGTAGTGTGTTGAGTAGGGTGATGATACTACGCAAAGTATGGCTGTCTTTAAGCATTGTGCATCAATCCCTTACCCATCAGTTCATCTCTCTTATAACTCTCTCAACCATTTTCTAAACTCTCTTACCAGCTCCAAGTAATCTGTTTCCATCGCCCGCTGCAAAAATGCTTCTACGGCTTGGGCTTCTACCTGGGGAAAGGCTAAGCTGTGCTCCGCTGAAACATAGGCTCCCTCTTGTAATACTAGTAGTGTCAGAGTTTTGCCATCAAACCGCCAGATTTCCGGTATCTGCAAAGTACCATAGACTTTTTCCCGCTGTCGTGATCGGCTAGTGATGTCCACCTCGACTACCAAATCCGGGGCTGGGTCTTGGGTTAAGTCTATACGCTTTTTCCCACGCACCGTTTTTACCTTGCTTACCGTCAGGTAAAAACATTCATCTGGTTCCGAGCCACTTTCTAAATCTTCTCGTTCTAACGTTGTTGATCCTAACGGATAGAGCGCCACCACAAATTCCTCGGCCAAGGTTTCTACAAAGCGACCCATCACTTTTTTCAAGTACTCATGCTCTGGCGAAGGAGCCATAATTTCCAATACTCCTCGATGATAGGTCAGCCTCAGATTACGGTTGTCTAGCTCAGTCTTAATACGCTGATAAGTCTCCCAAGTAATACCTGAGAGATTTACCCGCTGTTCTAGCTGTGGCAATGTACCAACCATTGAAATCTCCTACTTATAATCTTGCTAGTCGTGGGCTCTGCTCATCCTACAAGGTGGCGTATAGGTAGTCTCGGACGTCTCGTTGGACCACAGATAGATAACCTCCTTGAGAATATTTTTGCCAATGTTAGGCTTTAGGGCACGCTTCATAACCAGATCGACCTTTTTTTTTAGCACGTCGCTGATCTCGTCTTCGATTTTGCCAAATGTGATCAGACCAAATTTAAAGGCAGGATCAAAATCGACCAGAATATCCACATCGCTCGGTGGGTCAGAGAGCCAGGTTACTTGGCCGTCTTCGTATATGGCTTCGTAAGATTTGGACATAGTAATGAAGCAACCTTTGACCTCGATTCTAATAGATATTGATTTAAGCCACCAGCAGCCTTGCTCTAGCCTTAGAAAAGCGTACGATGTGCTCTAAACGTAATCCTTCGATAAGATTGAGCCAAATTTAGCAATCTGTCCATTTCTCAAAACTGACGTCTGCAATGGTTTCTCAGCTCTATTCTTCTTTTAATACATCCTTCCTCGCTGATTTACGTATCAACAAGGAGCGTCTTCTCCAACGGTTAGATCAGCTAGCTCAAATTGGTGCGATCTCAGATGGCGGTGTCTGCCGTCTTGCTCTCACCGACGAAGACAAAGCTGGTCGAGATCTGGTTGTTAGTTGGATGAGAGAGCTAGGACTGACCATCACCATTGACCAGATCGGCAACGTTGTCGCCATCCGTGCCGGTCTAGAAGCTGGCCCTCCAGTGATGACTGGCTCCCACATCGATACGGTGGCAACGGGAGGCCGTTACGATGGCAATTTGGGGGTACTGGCTGGGTTAGAAATTATCGCCACCCTAAATGAAAACAATATTCCAACCCGTCATCCTATCGCAGTGGCCTTTTTTACCAATGAAGAAGGAGCCCGATTTCAGCCCGATATGATGGGTAGCTGGGTATTTAGCGGTGGCTTCCCGGTAGAGAAAGCTCTGACCTCAGTGGGAGTTGACGGTACTACCGTTGGCGAAAATTTGGAGCGGATTGGCTATGTCGGAACAGTGCCCTGCGGTAGTCAACCGGTAAAAGCATTTGTGGAATTGCACATCGAGCAGGGGCCAGTACTGGAATTAGAAGGCTTTCAGATTGGTGCGGTGACTGGCGTTCAGGGGATGTCGTGGAAAGATTACACCGTGAAGGGTGTGTCGAACCATGCCGGTACTACGCCGATGCATTTACGCCATGATGCAGGCTATGGGGCAAGTGCGATCGCAATCGCTGCCCGCAATCTTGCCCTGGACATGGGGGGTAATCAAGTGGCTACTGTCGGTTCCATGCAAATCAAACCTGGCTTGATCAATGTAATTGCCCAAGAAGCCAGCCTCACCGTTGATTTGCGCAACACCGATGAAACCTGTCTAAAAGATGCTGAAGCCCGAATGAATACTAAAATCGCTGCCATGGCCAAGGCAGAGGGGCTGGAGATTACCAGTCGTTCTTTAGCTCGCTTTGAACCCGTTGTCTTTGACGCTGGCATAATTGACCTAGTAACAAAAACAGCTGGGAGATTAGGACTATCGGTCAAATCCATGCCCAGTGGAGCCGGTCATGACGCCGGGTTGATTGCGCCCATGGCTCCTACGGCTATGATTTTTGTTCCTAGCGCCCATGGCATTAGCCATAATGTAAAAGAATACACAGCTCCTAAAGATTTAGAGAATGGGGCAAATGTGTTATTGCAAGTGTTGTTACAGCTGACGATGTAAATATCTCTTTAAAGATGGATTTATTAGGATATGTATCACTTGCCTACATCTCGAATACAGGATATTGATATATTTTCCTAAATTTCGAAGGGCCCACTGCTGTGCGCCTCTACAATGATTAACTTCGCTTTTTAACACAAGACTGTTGTGAAACTTCTCATCTTACGCTCATGGTGGACCGGGCCAACTGACCTAGACCTACTGGTGCAACAAACCCTCAACGACGGCTTTGACGGTATTGAAGGGCCTATCCCACAAGATAAGCAGCAACAACAACAACTCCGGCAGCTTTTTCAGGATAATGATTTGGTTTTTATCGCAGAAGCTACCACGGGGAGCGATCCGAACAACCCCAAAGACTGGTGGATACCTCGTCCCGACCGCAGCATCGACGATCACCTTGATACCTTGAAATGGGTGATTGACCATGCCCAGGATATGGGAGCGCTGTTTGTCTCCACCATGTGTGGCTATGATGCCTGGTCCTGGCAGCAAAATGTAGACTTTTTTGGACGTGCCCTGGAATTAGAGCACACCTCTGGCTGTATCGTCAGCTTTGAAACCCATCGCAGTCGTTCACTGTACAATCCTTGGACGACTCGCGACCTGTTAAAAGAATATCCTTCAATGAAGCTAACCTGTGACTTTAGCCACTGGTGTGTTGTTTGTGAACGCCTGATTGATACAGAATGGTCTATTTTGGAACTGTGTGCTGAACGAGCACAACATATCCAATGTCGGGTTGGTTATCCTCAACATGCCCAGGTTCCTGATCCTCGCGCACCAGAATACCAAGAAGCGCTTACGGCCCATGAACGATGGTGGAGTTTAATCTGGGAGAAACAACGGACAAGAGGTATGGCACAAACGACGATGATGCCAGAGTTTCTCTACGACGGTTACATGCAGACCTTGCCGCACACGAATATGCCCGTTGCCGATGTATGGGAGATTACCTGTTGGATGGCACAACGACAACGACAACGGTTTGCAAATTGGCAATAAAAAACACTGCACTCCTCAAAGAAGCACAGTGACTGTCTTGTCTGTCCAGTGTTGAGGAACCTGCAGCTGAAACACTAGCGTTTGTATGCACCAAAATTGCGATATGACCGCTTTCGGCGCTGGGATTTTCCTCTGTGTAAACCAGGTAGACCAATACCGGCCATTCCTAATAATGCTAGAGGAGCTGCCCGTCTAGAAGACTGGGCAAGCGTTGTTTTAGGAGCTTTTTGTGTGGGTTCTGTGTGCCGATGGGGTTGCTGAATTTGATCGGCAGCAACCAGAGACAATAACCCGAACACAATAAAACTGCTTAAACGATTGATAGACTTATCTAAAGAAGGCAAATGATGATTTGTCGCATAGGTGGCGACAATAAACCAAATAAAAAGACCAACAGAGACTACCAGAGCAATAGCATTGATAGCTGGCGTGTGGGCAAAGGTATAAATTGCTCCGCCCGTGGGACCCTCAATGGCTGCATTAAACTCTTCTAACGTTGAGAAAGGACTCGGCATGGGGCTCTCCTTATATCTCCTTATATCTGTGGACTAGTTTGTTGCGACATGGAAACAGCTGGCTCTGGCGTATGACCATTTTGCTCTGGCAAAATAGGATACTCTGGATAGCCTTCAATGCCAAAGTCGGCAAGATCTAGACCGGCAATCTCTTCTTCAACGGGCACTCGAAGCATACCCAGCTTCTTGAGCACAAAGCTGACACCATATCCAGGGATAAAGCCCAAAATGATAGTACAAACAAACGTGCCTATGAGCTGCCCCATAAAACCAGTGAGAGGAATGCCATCCCCCTGAGGATAACCAGACGCCATCACACCAACAGTCATCGCGCCCAACAAACCGCAATACCCATGAACTGCAAACGCACCAACGGCATCGTCGATACCCGCTTTCTCAACGGCTTTACCGACAAAGGGCATCGTATAAGCACCAATAAAGGCAATCAAGATAACCATGGGAGGACTGTACAGATCCAGTCCGGCCCCCACAGAAATAATCCCTGCCAGTCCACCAGAAATCGTGAAAAATGGATCCGCCTTAGAACCAATGTAGGCCCCAATGATGCCAGTACACAGAGCCAATGTTGTATTCACACCAACAGAAGCCAGGGTCATGGGAGTACCGTAAATAGTAATCTCTCCTGCTTGACCTGGCGCAAAGATGACACAGGCTGCCAAGAAGGCGTAAAAGCCCACAAAGATTAGCATTAATCCCACCATTGTTAATGGCAGATTGTGGGGCAGTATCGTCTGTGGCTTACCATCAGCATCAAATTTGCCGATGCGAGGTCCTAAGTTCAACAAAACACCCAAGGCAAAGAAGCCAGAAACACCATGGACCACTGCTGAACAGCCGAAGTCGTGATAGCCAAAGTTGGTTAAGAACCAGCCATAGGGATGCCAGCCCCAAGCACCGGCAACAACCCAGGTAAAGGACCCCAAAACTACGGCCAGAATGGCATAGGCACCTACCTTAATCCGCTCAATGACAGCACCCGAAAGAATAGATGCAGTGGTCATGGCAAATAGGGCAAAGGCAAACCAGAAAACACCCGTTAGGTTATCGGCAATGTTGGGTCCCATAGCCGATGACCAGGGATAGGATGCCTGCACCAAACCCAAGACTTCACCCACAATTCCTTCCGAATTTGGATCGGTCCAGGGACCCACAATTCCTCCGGTCAATGGGAATAGTGGAAAGGCGTTGTATACCCACCAACCAAAGAAGAAGAAGGTAAGCCCCACAGTAGAAAGGGTCAATAAGTTCTTGACCATGGTGGCCAGAACGTTTTTGGAGCGAGACGCCCCGCCCTCATAAGCTAGAAAGCCTACGTGAATAATCAACATAAACACGGAGGCCCAATAATAGTAGGACTCCGACACAAAAGTTGGAAGAAACTCTAATGCTTCAGGAGACATAAGCGGCTCCAGTGATGGGATAAACGAATGGTCAGTAACAACGGATCAGTTATTCAGCTAGCAGAAAATCAACAGCGATAGCATAGGCATCCCCTGAAAAATGGACAAAGGGACAGCTTAGAGGAGTTTTAGAAAACACCCTTACATCGGACTGCTCTGACTGCTCTGAATAAACTAAATTGACTAATTTTGTACAACTTAAGTCGACTTGTTATATCAAGAGTATGCAATGCAAATCTAGGTGGAGCTGTATTAATTACTACTGAAAAGCATCCATACCCTTCCCTAACCACAACAGGCATGCTTACTGCCATGGTTTTTCGGCGACGGTGGCACATCGTTGGCTGGATTCTCATCAAAGAAATTCAGCGGCTTGAGCATAAATCCAATCGTCGCCACAGGCATCACTGGCCAGTCTTCTGCACGAGGAGAGTGACTATGGGCAAACGTATACCACACCACCACATCGGTATCCTCTACAGACCGATCCGCCTGGGTCCACTCAGGTAAGCCAACGTCGCCGGGATGCTGATTTGGATAATTACCTGCCGGATATTTCTCGTCGGGACTGTAGGGAGTTACCCACAGGTGTTTGGTCATATAGGTGGCACGACGAATCACACTAGCATCGGGACGAGCCAGGGGTAGGGTATTCTCTCCTGGCATTAACTTATAGGCCGTTGGATATCCCATGGCATTGGTCTTGGCAGGGTTCACAATTTTCCAGTAGCGCCCCTTCATGGGATCAATGGTGCGCTGTGCCCCTTGTTCACTCGAAAGCAATGTGGACTGAGCATAGAAGGCATTCCCGTAAGGATTATGCTCGTCTTCCTCAGGCACAATATCCACTTCATAGACAGAGTTGTTGGGACCATCGACACTCATATCCATGCGGACATTAAAAATGTGTTGGTGAATGGGGGCATTAAGCTGAGGGGCAATCAGTGTGCCATACTTTGGCACCTCATCCGGCATCACAGCGGCTGTGCTAACCATACCTGTGAGTTTGATCTCATACTGGATGGTACCGTCCTGATAAAAGTACCAGTAGAAGCCATATTCGTAGTTGCCCACGGTGGCAATAAATGAGATAACCAAACGGCGAGACCGTCTAACTTCAGTATGCTCGGTGCGCCAGTCCATATGTTTCCAGAGAATGCCAAAGTCTTCTTCATGGAGACAGACAGCATTTTCAATTTGAGCCACATCACCACGGGAATCGGTGATAAAAGCATCAAAGTAGTAAATCTCGCCCAGACAGTCACACCCTAGCTTGAGGGAATTGGCCAGGGAACCAATGCCATATTCGCCCACATCAAAGGCATTTTTACGATAGTGGTAAGGCTTGGGATCGCCGTAAGGCACCGTCATCTCTGCTAGAGAAGCCCGATAGAAAATGGGCCTTTCTTCTCCCTGGTCTGTATAGGTAACGGTGTAGAGTACCAGCCCTTCACGGGGGGTAAAGCCAATGCGAATTTTCCACTTTTGCCAGGAGATTTCATGGCCCTTAACATTAAAGCTAGGCCCATCGGGCTGGACAATCTCTAACGGTTTTAGATCCTGCCGATACTCTTTGACATATTCGGTGGTGTAGTTGCCATCCTTTGGTGGCAAAGGGACCACACCATAGTCTTCTACTCGGATAACCTCCATTTTGTTGAGGTCTACCACCGGAATCACCCCCTCAATGGGGCGAGCATAGCCGTTGTCTGTGGGATTGGCCTTGACCCAACACAGCGCTCTCGAAAGTCTTACTCCTTGTTCATCAGCGATACCGTAGTTACCTGCTGACCAGGGGTCAACCATAACCAGGTCTGGATCAGTGATGCCGCGTTTTGCGATCGCAGCCCGAAACTCCTCACTGGCCTTAACCGCTGCCTCACATTCAACAAACTCATCTAACATAATCGGCGGCTGCACATCAGGGATATGCTCCCAGGATTTCAGCTGTCCACTGCTGATGGAAACCACTGCCTCATAGGTTCTGGCAGTGGCATTATCTAACAAGATCAAAAAGGCTTCTCGTTCAATTGTATCGCCTGGCTGAAACCCCAGAACCGTTTCTTTTATGGGTTCATGCAAGGTAACTGTAGCAAAGCGAAAACGAGTCTTAAGAGATTTTTCCTGACGAACAATGGCCACTGCTGTAGCAATTTCATCAGGTGTTAAGGGTTCTAGCGGATGATCGACTGTTGCAGATACAGCAGGCTTTTCTTGGGCAAGGGTCATGGGATAATGCTCCTAATAAGGGACAGAGGATTGAGACTAGAAGAGAACGCAGATTTACCCACAAACTGTCGCAGAATCCCATGGGTAGGCCCCATCACCCAGCCAGCCTTACCGTCCCATAAATAGCGCTCCACTTCCATATCTTTCTTAAAATCAAACGGCAACAGCTTTTGCCTCAGCTAACGGATCTGCACAATACTCAGCCAGGTGAGGACTCCGATACCCATCTTCCTGCCAAAGGACCGGAAAGAAACTCTCATCCATATGGGTCTCTCCCACCCGCTTATAACGGCCATAAATATATCCCGGCTCATTCACAGGATGAAACCTTGCATTGGATGGAATCGTATGGAGTCCAATGCTGTGGAATGTACCTGCTGTACGCGTTGTCTGACATAGCCCGTGCCAGGTACGGCCATGGTGGAACGCACATCCACCCGCAGGCACTTCCACAAATACCAATTCCGGCTCATCTACCCCAGCATTCTCAGCCGCTTGCAGCATGGCCCAACGGTAATCCTTAGTAGGCGCGTGAAATTCACCCTCAACATTTACCAGGGGCCATTTGTGAGAACCCTTAACATAGACCAACGTGCCATCGGCAGCCGTGGCATTGTCTAAGGCGAGCCAGCAGGTCATCATGGCAGCTGGCTCTAAATAATCGATATAGGCACCGTCTTGATGCATGGCAACGGGTTTTGCCTGGGGGGGCTTCATCCACATACTGTCCTGGCCAATACGGGCCCCTTCCCAGCCAGCCAGTGTGGCTGTCAGACGACCCATTTCAGAAGAGAGTACGAGGCTGGCAATGGTGCGATCGCATTTCCAAGCGTTACACATTTCCCGTGTTACATCGGGTAGACTCAGCCCCGGACGCCAATACCACTCATCGGGGTAGATGCCTGTTTCAAACTCTCCATGAAACAGGGGACTTAAACGACTCACCAACCGCCCAACAAAATCAGATGGCAGAAAATTTTCCAATATAAGGAAACCATCATCTCGAAACTGAGCAATCTGTTCGAAAGAAAGTTGTACTGGCTGATAAACCATAAAAGCACCCTGCGCTTTAAAACGGAGATATCAATCAAGTTGACAAAACAACTTAGACACCTTCTACTTGTCATAATAAGTTGAAAGCTTATTCAGGAAGTGCGCATTGTTACCCTTTATGAAAACTCAAGAATTATTCACAACTGAATTAACCGTCCAGCCGGGCTATCTAAATATTGTGGCCAGTGATTTTGATGCCCGCCCCATGAGTTATGTGACTCCAGAGGGAGAGCGTATGGGATATGAACCAGACTTGACCCGTGCCATCTGTAGCTACCTGGGGCTAACTCCGATCTGGCACAATTTACCCATGGCCGAGTTTTACACATGTATGGACTCTAGCGAGTATGATGTCGTTTGGTTTAATCAGGCCATTACCCCCGATCGACAACAGCATGTCACCTTCACCCAGCCCTATGGTCTATTTGATGAGTCCGTTTTAGTAAAAACTAGCAGCACGGCCTCTTCTCCAGAAGATTTAGCCGGTCAGCGGGTGGGTGGTCTAGCCGATAGTACAAACATTGCCCTGGTGGAAAATTTTCCAGGGGCCATAGCCGTTCCTTATCCTGGTAGTGACAAAGTTTTACCTGAAATGCTTAAGGCTTTGAGAACTGGAGAAATTGATGCACTAATTGACGATGAACTGGTGCTGCTGGTAGCAGAGGCAGAAGACCCTGAACTGCGTATGGCCTTTAGTCTGCCAACCAAAGCTCAATTTTCCATTGGTGTTGCCAAAGATCGGCCTGAATTGTCAGAGAAATTAGACAATGCGCTCTCAGCTTTAATTGCCGACGGTACAGTAGAAAAACTTTGGGAAAAGTGGATTCCCTGGAAGCCGTTTCCCCTTTGAATCTCTCTACCTCTACCTTGTTTTTAATTGAGGATTGTTAAAAAGCAGGCATAACGTAAAATATGGCTATTTTGCCTAACATAGAACTAGATAACCCTTGTTTTTAGAATTTTGTCGCAGCGCGCAAAATTCTAAACCACCTCACCGATCCCCCAACCAGCTATTAGGGATAGCCTTGATATTTTTCCGTGGGGTTCTAGGGCGGGCGGAACTCGGAGGACCCCACGCAGCCGGTTTTGCCAATCGACGACCTCATTCAAGATTGTGATTTTTCTCTAACAGTTCCTTAGAAAAAGTGCGGATCTTGACCATGATTCCGTAACTTTCAATACATACATGTCATAACAAGTTAGCTTTAACTGTAGAAATTGCCCCCATCGTTGGAGATTCCGATAGTGACTGGAGTTCTCACACAGACAAAGCCTTCAACAGAAAAGGCTTTGACAGATTTAGAGGCCTATGTTGAGTCAGACGGACGCGCAGAACTAGTCAAGCAAGTTCGCACCAAAATTGATCAGCTGGGTATCCAATACGTTTACTATCAGTTCGTCTCCATCACGGGCAAAATCACCGGTAAAGGTGCCCCCGCCGACCACTGGGAAACCATGGCCGAAAAGGGCATCCAACTGGTCTATGGAGCGACGGTAAACCTGGCCATTGATCGCACCCAAAACTATTTAGGCTATGGTCCAGAATCTGCGGAACTTGTTGCCATTCCTGACCCAGAAACGTTTTGTCAACTTCCTTGGGATAAACGCGTAGCCAGGGTTTACTGTTTCTGTTTTCGCAATCGCGAAGAAATTGAAGACCCTGGAGCCTTTCTCACCAGTGACTGTCGCGGTAATCTCAAGCGTATTCACGACGCGTTTCAACTAAAGCACGGGTTACAACTGCGCCATGGTTGTGAACCCGAAATGATGTGGCTGAAAAAAGGCCCCGATGGAAAACCTGATGGGGGGGTGACCAAGCCAAACTGTTATCACATCGATCAGTTTGAAGAACTGCGTCCAGTTTTCCTAAGGGTGATTGAATATTGCCGGGCCATGGGTCTGGATATGATCCAGGGAGACCATGAGGATGCTCCAGGGCAGCTAGAGTTAAACTTTATGTTTGATGATGCCCTGCGGACTTGCGATCGCTTAACCACCTACCGTCAAATTTGTGCCCAGGTAGCCCGTGAGTTCAACCTGATCGCCTGTTTTATGTCAAAACCTTTCCTCGGGGTATCCGCATCGGGCTGTCACCATAATCTTTCCCTATGGCGAGATGGTGAAGAATCAGTCAAAACATTTAATCTAGAAACATTGCCGGGGATGGCAGGTAACTATACCTATTATTCCGGTGGAGAGAACACCTTTATGCCCGTCGAGGGTGGGTCTCCGCGAGTACCGGGTCCCATCGGTTTAAACTGTATTGGCGGAGTAATCGCCCACTTGGGTGCGCTCACCGCCATTGGGTGTTCTACCGTAAACTCCTATCGTCGGTTATGGGATGCTGGTTTTTGGGCACCGGTTTATTCAGACTGGGGCTATCAAAACCGTACCTGTGGTCTGAGAGTTTCTGCACCGGGACGGTTTGAATATCGGGCGGTGGATTCGATGGTGAATCCTTATCTGATGGCAGCCGCCATGCTTAAAGCATTTGATGATGGCATTAGCAACAATCTGGATCCAGGAGAGCCAGAACAACGCAACATTTATGAAGCGATGGAAGCAGGGAAGCAGGTGAAGAAGCTACCCATGTGTTTGGGGGAGGCCTTAGAACGGCTTGCCGATGATGAGGTAATTAAGTCGGCATTGCCCGGTGAAATGTATCGTCTCTTTGACGAATATAAACGAGATGAGTGGATACGCTTCCTGGCTACCACCAGTGATTGGGATGTAGAAAACTATCTTTACTGCCTACCTTAAGAGTGGGCTCGAACTCAGTCCCCCCTTAAAGTCACCCCAAGGGATGCTGTCCATCCAAAAGATGTTGTCCATCCACCGCAAGATTGTGATAGTCCCGCAAGAAATAGACAGCCTCACCTCGGCAGTTTCCGTAAGCTAAAACTGTCGAGGAAATTTCTGGGAGTGGCGAGATCGCACAATCCATCATCAATTTTCTATCCTGTTGCAATTTCATCTCCCTCTATAGTTTCCAAAATATCGCTATAGCGACCCCTCAAATTAGGAGACTTAACCCATGTCAACCACAGCTAGCTTTCAAATTATCTTACTCTTGGCAACATTGTTATGTTCTCTCGTCGCAGGCTTCCTTTTTGCATTTGCCTCAGTCGTTATGCCAGGAATCAAAACGTTAAATGACCGGGAGTTTATCCGAGCTTTTCAAGTAATCGACGGAGTTATCCAAAATAACCAGCCGATATTTGTCGCCACCTGGGTTGGTTCAATCGTGGCGTTGTTGGTCGCTGCCGGATTGGGTATTGGGCAACTGGATGGCATGCAGCGTCTGCTATTGCTCGTGACTCCGCTGCTCTATATCCTTGGCGTCCAATTACCCACATTCACAATTAACGTCCCGCTAAATAACCAACTCCAAATGCTACAGATCGATGCCATGGAGGGAACGGCGCTCAGAATCGCTCGTCTGCACTTTGAACCTCGCTGGAATCAATGGAACATAAGCCGAACCCTATTAGCGAGCCTGACTTCAGTCTTGTTGATGGTTATACTCTTTCAACTTTGAACCCAGTAACCCTGGTTTAAAAAGGTCTCAGCGACTATCGCCCAACTACATACCAAATGGTCAAAAGAATTTGAGGTAGCGCTGGATTTCCCAATCCGACACATGGCAGTGGTACTCTTCCCATTCCTGGGTTTTGAAATCCACATAGGTCTTATACATCAGAGGCCCCATCACCTCCTTGCTGAGGGGATCGGCGGCAAAGGCTGAGATGGCCTCACCCAATGTCTTCGGCAAGGTCTCAATGCCCATGGCCTTTAATTCCTCCAGCGAATATAAATACATATTCTCCGTATGGGGAGCACCGGGATCTATCCCTTCACGAATGCCTTCGAGGCCAGCCGCCAAAATCATTGCCGCCCCCAGATAGAGATTGGTCGAAATGTCCGCTGCACGACATTCAACTCGACCACCGCCCAGGGGAATTCGCAACATATTGGTGCGATTGTTGTTGCCATAGCACACATACACCGGAGCCCAGGTAAATCCAGACATGCTGCCTTTACGTACCAACCGTTTGTAGCTATTCACCGTAGGGCAGGTGACCGACACAATAGCCTTGGCATGGTTGAGAACACCCGCAATAAATTGATACCCCAACTTAGAAAGACCACTCGGATCGTTGGCATCCTCAAACAGATTTTTTCCAGTCTCAAGATCGGCTAGAGACATGTTGTAATGGGCACCGCTGCCGGTCTGATTAGCAAAGGGCTTGGGCATGAAGCTGGCAAAATACCCTTCTTCCCGCGCCAGTTCCTTCACCATAAAGCGAAAGAATGTCAGCCGATCTGCCATTTTTAACGCATCGCAGTAGGTAAAATCCGTCTCAAACTGGCCCTGGGCATCTTCATGGTCAAAGGAATACACATCCCACCCCAGACCATTCATGGCGCTGACAATCTTGTCCAAGATTTTATAGTTATCCAGAACCGTGGGCAGGGCATAGGCCGCTTTGGGTAGGGTGTCGCGATCGCTAACGGGACCAAATCCTGTATCAGTTTCCTGGAAGATAAAAAATTCTGTCTCAATGCCCAAATTGAAACGGTAGCCCATCTCTGCTGCTTGCTTAAGAACGGTCTTGAGAATAGTGCGACAACAGCCTGCAAACGGCTGCCCCACCAAATGCAAATCGCTAGCAAACCACACAAGCTCAGGATTCCAGGGGAGTACCGTGGCACTGTTAGGGTCCGGCATTGTCCCCACCTCATCATCATTAATTTCTTGAGGCACTCCATCCAGAGCCGCCCCCGTAAATAACTCTGAACCCTGCACCATGCGGTCAAAGTGACTCATGGGGACAACTTTGCCTTTACACATGCCGTGAATATCGACAAAGCTGGCCATGGCATATTTAACACCTTTCTCCTGAAGAGAATTCTGAAGGGACTGCAGTTCTGCGGAGAGGGGCTTGAGGTTTGGGTACATGGTTGATGGTTGGTTAAGAGGTCAGAGGGAGCGGAGTAGGCAGAGACGGAAAACCAGTAGGGGCTGTGCCCTGTGCGTTCGACTGAGCGTTCGACTGAGCTCACGCCGAAGTCTCACGCCGAAGTCTCACGCCGAAGTCTCACACTGAAGTCCAGCCCTGGATATCGTTGGCTATTGACCAAGACTTATCAGCATTCGGAATTCCGAATGCTGATGGCTAACGTTGCAAAATTGTTTGCTTGGCAACAGCATCAGGAAACAGTGTAAGCCAATGGTGAGCAACCTGTTCTGCAAAGGTGGCGGCATTGTCAGTATGGATGTTTATCTGTTTCTGTATTTGCTGGTCTAGATTGGGATAGTGGGTATCAATCCAGTCACTTTTTGCCGTTAGCCAATCCACAATAATCTCTGGGGTAACTTCCAGGTGAAACTGAAACCCATAGATATTGGTGCCGATGCGATAGGCCTGATGCTTACAGATATCGTTGGTCATTAACAATGTTGCTTGCCCTGGCAGATCAAATGTGTCGAAGTGCCACTGCATAATGTGCAGATTGGCAGGGCAATTTTTTAGCCAGGGTTCTGTCACGACATCTGTAACTACTGCCAACGGAGAAAACCCCAATTCTGGTGTACTGTGGGGATACACCTGAGAGCCAAAGGCTCGGGCAATTAACTGAGACCCCAGACACACACCCATGATGGGCTTGTTCTCAGCGTGAAATTGATGAATCAGAGTCACCACCTGCTGTAAATGGGGATACTTGTCATCCTCATGGGCATTCATATGTCCCCCCAGGATAATTAGCCCTGAAAATGGCCCTTCAGGTAAGTTGGGTTGCTGTTCTGGGAGCCAGGTGGTCAGTTCAGCACCCCGATAGATTAAATGGTCTCCTAAAATGCCAACGGGATCTCGAACACTGTTTTGAATAACTAGAATTTTCATTGCGATCGCAATCTTCAACGTATAGTTTGGTGCCAACAGGCGATTAGCTAAAAGCTATGCTAGCGATATTACCCATATCAAACTGTCCTCAAGCTGACTAAATGAATAGTCACTATTGTTACATTTGTTATGACAAGCGACAGCTGTTTGTCAAGGCTAAACTCTTGTAATAGCCATGGTTCATAGGTAAAGAAGCTTTATTAAGTGTGATGCTTCATCAGATGGTAGCCACAGCTACAAAAGCTGCCTATTCGTGCTGTTTTACTGAGGGAGCATAGCCTATGGATCCTCAGATTATGGTAGGAACGCTGACGCAAACGCAAACACTGGTCGAAAAAGCAAAAGAGCTGGGCATTAAGTTTTTTCTGGTTTCATATACTGACCTGTTGGGCGGTACCCGGGCAAAGCTGGTGCCAGCTACCCAGATCGCTTCCGTAGAAAAGGAAGGAGCATTCTTTTGTTCATTTGCGTCTAACCTGGGCTTAGGACCAGATGCACCTGAGATTGCGGCTGTTCCCGATCCAGATTCTCTGATTCAGTTACCTTGGGAACCCACGGTGGGCTGGGTAGCCAGTGATGTTTACTTCGAAGGCAAACCCTTTGCGGCAGCTCCCCGCATGATGCTCAACAATGTGTTAGCTCAATGTGCGGAGATGGGGTATACCTACAAAACTGGTGTAGAAGCTGAATTCTTTTTACTGAAAAAGACAGAAACCGGTTACGTGATTGCTGATGAGAAGGATGTTGCAGAACGTCCTTGCTACGACCAGATCAATCTTATGCGTCAGTTTGATCTGATTTCTACGTTGGTGAACTACATGGAACAGCTGGGCTGGGAACCCTATCAATGTGACCATGAAGATGCCAACGGTCAGTTTGAGTTGAACTGGACCTATAGTGATGCTCGGACAACCTGCGATCGCCATGTCTTTTTCAAGTATATGGTTAAAACTTTAGCGGAACAGCGTGGGTATACGGCTACATTTATGCCCAAGCCGTTTAGCCATATTACCGGTAACGGTGGCCATATCCACAACAGTCTTTGGCAGGGTAATACCAACAGCTTTGCAAACGCAGCTGATGAAGGCGGATTATCCTCGGTGGGATATAACTTTTTGGGGGGTGTTCTTCATCATGCTAAAGGGCTAACGGCTTTGTTTGCCCCCACCGTCAATTCCTATCGTCGCCTTGCTGCCAATACCACGGCTTCTGGTAGTACCTGGTCTCCCCGATACATTTCCTATGGTGGCAATAATCGCTCCCATATGATTCGCATTCCTGAACCAGGACGGTTTGAATGTCGCTTAGTGGATGGCTCGGCCACCTTATATCTTGCTCTGGCAGGATTGTTGGCCGCCGGTCTGGACGGCATTAAAAAACAAACGTCTCCGGGTGAACGTATCGATGAAAATCTGTTTGCCCGAGGGGCTGAATTTCCTGACCTGGAAACCTTGCCCAGCAACCTCCATGAGGCACTGGAGGCCCTTAAGCAAAATCAGTTGCTGATGGCAACCATGGGAGAGCTGGGTGCCAAGACATTCTTAGAGTTCAAACAGAAAGAGTGGAGTGCTTTCTGTTCCCAGGTGACCGACTGGGAGATGGACCAGTATGTGAATATTTAATGCTGGATACTGACGTTAGCAATTAACCTACCCCATAGTCTCTTTCACCCTAGCCCTTATGCCCTCTGACATCAGTACCTACAACTTTCCCACCAAAATACGGTTCGGTCCTGGCTCCCGTCATGAGCTCACAACAGAACTGTCGATTCTGGGTATGCAAAGACCGCTGGTCGTCACAGATCGAGATGTGGCCAAACTCCCTTGGTTCTCTACCATCGAAGACACCCTCACGGATATGCCATCAGCGACCTTTAGGGGTGTCTGGGGCAATCCCGTAGTTTCTCAAGTCACAGCCGGGTTGGAGGCCTATCACCACCATCAAGCTGATGGCATTGTGGCGGTGGGTGGCGGTGCGCCCATGGATGTGGCCAAGGCCATTGCCCTGATGGCCCATCATCCAGGTCATCTGTTTGACTATGAAGATGGGGCCAGCACGCGGTCCATTGATCAGCCAATTCCATCGATTGTTGCCATCCCAACGACGGCGGGCACCGGCAGCGAGGTGGGCCGCAGTGCAGTCATCTCAGATGATGAGACCCATGGCAAAAAGATTGTCTTTGATCCACAGCTGTTACCTCAAGTGGTGCTGGCCGATCCAGAATTGCTGTTAGGATTACCGGCCAAGATTACAGCGGCCACCGGAATGGATGCGCTCACCCATTTAATCGAAGCCTTCCTAGCTAAAGGCCAGAACCCGCTGTGTGATGGCATTGCCCTGGAGGGAATTTATCTGGTGTCACAGCATCTCAAAGACTGTGTAGACTTTGCCCAGAAACGGGCAGAGATTGATCAGGCGGCCCATTTACGAGCCCGAGCGGGGATGTTAAATGCGTCGATGATGGGTGCGATCGCATTCCAAAAAGGTCTCGGTGTGACCCATTCCTGTGCCCATGCCCTCTCGACCATCTGCGATACCCACCATGGCCTGGCCAATGGCATCATGCTGCCTGCCGCCATGCGGTTTAACCTGGCAGCCGAACCCGAGAGATTTTTGCGTATGGCACGGGTGGTTAAACCAGGGGCACAAAGCGGCCAGGAATTAATTGACTGGATTTTATCTCTCTCAAACTCCATTGGTATCCCCATGTCTCTCAAAGCCCTGGGAGTCTCCGCAGAAACGGTCGATCAACTCGTTAGCATTGCCATTAATGATGTCTGTCATCCACTCAACCCAAGACCTGTGACCAAGGATGACTTCTATGCCATTTATCGAGATGCACTTGCTGCTTAGGAAAGAGCCATGGCCGATACTATTTCTGTTATTAACCCTGCCACAGAGGAACTCATCAAGGAGATTCCGGTTGACGACAGTGTTATCATTGCTGACAAAGTGCAGCAGGCTCGTGCTGCTCAGCCAGCCTGGGCAGCTACACCATTGGCGGACAAAATTGCCGCCATCAAAACGTTTCGAGATTTACTGGTAGAACGGGCAGATTCTCTAGCTGCCACCTTAACGGCTGAGACTGGCAAACCCATTACCCAAGCCAAAAACGAAGTTCTTTCCACCCCCCAACGCATTGATTTTTTTATTGAAAATGTTGCCCAGGTACTGGCGGCACAGCGAGTGTACCAAGAGCCCTGGCAGGCCGTTCCTGGCACTGGCCAACTGGAAGAAGTGATCACCTACGACCCTTTGGGAGTGGTGGTGAATATCTCTGCCTGGAATTATCCCTATTTTGTGGGTGCCAATGTGTTTATCCCCGCCCTGCTAACGGGAAATGCAGTGGTGTATAAGCCGTCGGAAATTGCGGCGATGACGGGGAGTGAGATCGCAGCTCTTCTACATGAGTCTGGTATTCCAAACGACATTTTTGTTCCCGTGATCGGCACGGGTTTAGCGGGAGCCACCTTGCTGGAACACCCCATCGACGGCGTTTTCTTTACGGGCTCCTATGCTACAGGTCAAAAGGTTGCCATGGCCGCTGCCCCCCAACTGATTAAAGTTCAGCTAGAGCTGGGTGGCAAAGACCCAGCCTATGTCTGTGACGATGTCGATGTGGCTGCGGTGGCAGCAGGGTTAGCCGATGGTGCATTTTATAACAACGGCCAAAGTTGCTGTGCCCTAGAGAGAATCTATGTGCACACAGACATCTACGAACCGTTTGTTGAAACGTTTGTGCAGACGGTTCAAGGGTTTAAGCTGGGCGACCCAACTGAGCCTGATACATACCTGGGGCCTCTGAGTCGCAAGCCGCAGATTTCTGTGATTGAACAGCAGCTCCAGGATGCCGTTGCCAAAGGGGCCCAGGTACTCTGTGGGGGTCAGTCGGTGCATCGCCCTGGTTGGTATTTTGCCCCTACGGTGTTGACTAACGTTACCCATGGGATGACTGTCATGGGTGAGGAAACCTTTGGGCCGGTAATTGGCATTCAACGGGTGAGCGATGATCATGAAGCGGTAGCTCTGATGAATGATACAGACTATGGGTTAACCGCTGCTGTGTATAGCTCTGATCGAGCCAGGGCCGTGGGCATCTTAGGGCAGGTGAGGAGTGGGAGCGCCTATTGGAATTGTTGCGATCGCGTCAGTCCCCAACTTCCCTGGACAGGTCGAAATCACTCGGGCATCGGTTCTACACTTTCCACCCTGGGAATCGCTAACTTTCTACACCCCCGTGGCTGGCATTTGAAAAGGTATAGAAAATGACTGGCTAGAGATTGAGACGACGGGTGATGCGATCGCCATAATTCATCAACCTAGCCTGCCCATATTGCACCTGACGTCGCCAGTCAGAGCAGCTACACCAGGCCTGGTAAGCCGGTATTGCCACCTCATTCAAAAACTGTTGCCATCGTTGAGTAATCACTTCTGGAGTGTAGTGAATGGAGCGGATTTGTCCTTTTTTGACAATCCTTGCCCGCACTAAGCTATCTTGTCGCAGTCTATCTAAACAAGACAACAATTCTGTCATAGAGTTAGCTTCTAAATAGTTCACGCCAGCAATACCCACCGTTTGATAGGCCAGCTCTCGACCCACTATAGCTGGGACACCCGCTAACCAGGCATTATAAAGTTTAGTTGCAGGCTTACGACGATAGCCAGGACGCTTCAGATTAAACTGACGCACCGCAACAATCGCATCAATGTTTCGATAATCATTCCAGCGAGTATCAACGGCTTGATGGCTATCCCACACATTAGTATTAATTACAGGTAGCCAGTTCAGGCCGCGCTGCCGTAGCTGTTTCTCCCACTCTGGTTCCATGAGCTCGGCAGCTAAACTGTTGCGATGTCCCAAAAATGCAATGTTTTCAAACCGATTTTGTCGCTCCGCCAAACGATGCTGCAGTCCAGGTTGCGGCCAATGGGGCATGAAGTAACAACCTAACCATCCAACTGCCTCACAAGGATTTTGTACCACATGGAATTGGGCCTGAGCGCATAAAGTTGCCTCTGCCTTCAAACAAATAAGCAACCGATGGGCACCGGGGCGAATATTGCCCCCCCGAGTGGCATTGGCATGAAAGAGAACAATTCCCTCCTCAGGGAACTGTGCAGTCAGCCGACAGGCAACCCCTGCTTCCCGCAGATGGAAATACGTCTGTACAGTCCAAGCGTAAATCCCTAACCCAAATCCCGACCAGTTCTCAGCACTTGAGGCGGGTAACTGAGCAGGCCAAAATGTCGCCGGAATGTAAAAGCAAATATCAACAGACGCAGAATTCTTCAAACTTCCCCAGGAATTTGTAAATGGTTACGATAATTTTATCAGTTAGCCCACCGTGGGCTCAAAGTCGCACGGCTCATCGCATCAAAATCCACTATAGGCGTAAGACTTCTCGAAGAGTAGGGGTTGAGTGATCGGTAAAAGCTCTATATCCAGAGCCTCACAGCCAAGTTGTCGCTTCAGCAGACAGCCCTTGATTAGCGCTGGGTTTTGAACCCGGCGTGGGTTATTGTCCCATCACCAACATGAGTGCAAAATCTGAGATAAATGAAACACCTAAGCCTTGTTCGGGAATCTTAGGGTCAGCTCAAGCATGTCCAGCTTGTACAACATCAACATTATTGTTACTAAGGTTGTTGGTTAAAATGAATAACGTCAAAGAGTCTATTCAAAACTCCCTATCTGTCGATGGTGCGATCGGAGCTGCTATTGGAGATTGGTCTACAGGGTTTTCCCTAGGTCAGGTTAGTAAAGACGAAGGTGCATTCTCCTCAATGCAGCTAGAGCAAGCAATTGCGCTTAATTCTGAAGTAATTAAGGCTAAAAACAGAGCCCGTGAGGGTCTAGGAATCACATCACCCATCGAAGATATTCTCATCAGTTTGAAGAATCAGTATCACTTAATTCGCATTTGTGAAGCCCTTGAGGGTGTCTTCTTTTACATGGTGATGGATCGAGAGAAAGCTAATTTAGGTCTAGCTCGTATTAAGCTACGCCAGGTTGAGCAATCTCTACAAGTTTAGTAATCAAAGCTAGGTAGCAAAATAAATTACATTAGGTTGCTCCTAGCTCCCATAGCATCAGATAGCTTTCCATTAGTTTATGTCCAGAACGGCTGTCAATCGTTCTGGATTTTTGCTGTTGCTGATCTAGGGACTGCATCGATCTAGCAGACTTGTCCTAAGCCAGCATTTTTCAGATTAAACCCTCCCTAAGTCAGAGAGAGTGGCTAAACCTCTTAATATTCAATGGTTTCAAATAGTCGCCAAGGGTTCCCCTTGGTAAGGCTACGGTGTATACACATCTAAAAAATAATGTCCCAAAAGGTAGACCTGACCTTGAATTGGCCCACTCTGCGAGAAGCCGCTTTGGCGTCTACATCCTAAATCCTTCTCCCTGGGGGCGAAGGACTTTGAGGCCAGGCCCCCCTTCTCCCTCAGGGAGTAAGGGGTTGGGGGATGTAGAGCTTTGCTCTTCTCGTAGAGTGGGCTCGAGATTTGGAGCAACTCTCCGACTTATGTATACACGGCAGCCTTGGTAAGGGGAACCGTCAGGGAGGGGTCTGGATCACTTGCGCTAGCAACCGAGAACCCCTCCGTTGATTCCCTTTATTCAAAGGGAATCACTGTCGTCATAGTCGATTTTAAAATCTCTCAGGTGGTATGCACAGCAGCCTTACCAAGGGGGGTAATGCAGAATTCTGAACTCTCTGCCGAGATGTGTGTACATGGTGTTGCAGCAATGTGCAACACCACCCCTATGGAAAAAGAACATAGATATAAAATCGCCTGGTCCCCTGATTCTTCCCAACAGAAGAACCAGGGGACCAGGCTGAAACTAAACACTCAGAGCCAAGATTACACTTTTTTACTTGCTAAGACTTTGATTTTAGTAATCAACGCATTTTTAAGTCTCTCATAGTCTGTGGCTGATCCGGAAGTGGGCTTTGGGAAAAAGTCTAGTGCTCCCGCCTGCATTAAGTTATAGATATTGTCTACATCGCCTGGGTGTACGGTATTACTTACCACCAGAATAGGCCGAGGAAATTCAGACATGACTTTTTTCGTAAACTCTAGACCATCCATTTTGGGCATCTGTAGGTCGGTACAGATAACATCTGGCATTGTTTGAGCAATTACTTTCAAGCCATCAGAGCCATCTTGAGCGGTACCAACAACATCTACCTCGGGTGATGAATCGATTAACCGCTGTAGAATTTGCAAGGCAATGGCAGAATCTTCAACTAAAACAACTTTAATGGGGTTAGCCATGGTCAAATTAAACTCCTAAGAGTAGTGAGAAGTAGACTTTGGTCAAAATCACCTTTGGTGATGTAGGCATTGGCTCCAGCGTCAGCACCACGCTGTTTGTCTTCATCTTTAGCCAATGTTGTAACTAAGATAATGGGTAATTTTTCATATTGTGCCTCCTGACGAATACGGGTCGTTAATTCCAGGCCACTGAGATTGGGCATTTCCACATCAGACACCACAGCAGCATAGGAATCTCCTGTCTGTAGTTTATTGAAGCCATCAAGACCATCGACCGCTGTTGTTACCTGATAGCCCGCCCCTTCGAGAATACGTCTTACCTGGGTACGAATCGGAATCGAATCTTCCACTAGTAGGACTTTCGGTTTAACCGCTGTAGGGTCCCAATCAGTAACCTTAGCGCCGATTTCCTCACCTCTGGAAGATTTAATCAGGTCCTGGGGGCTGAGTACCATACAGACTTCCCCTGATCCCAAAATAGTTGCGCCAGAAATATTGCGTACTTGTTTAAGGAGTTTGCTATGGGGCTTCAACACAATATCCTGTTGATCGATCAGGCTATCAACGAATATACCTAATTGGCTTGGCCCAACTTTAAGGACAACACAGGGGACTGATGGGTTAACGCTATTCAGCTGAGGTTGGGTAGCCACTGATACAGGCAATCCCAACAGATCTGTCAACCAGGCAACAGACAATGGGTTCTCTCGGAATGTAATTGCCGGATTGCCATCAAGGGTGAAGATATCCTGGGGGATAACCCGAATCATGTTTTCAATAGATTCAACAGGAATAGCATAGGAGGCCTGGTTAGCTTCAACAATCAGGGCCGATTCTGTTGCTAAACTTGTGTTGATTGTGAATCGAAACGTACAGCCTCGACCAGGGGTGGAATCTATTTGAATAGTTCCCTTCAGTCGCTCCACATTAACCCGTACAACATCTAATCCCACACCCCGACCAGAAATTTCAGTGACGACCGTTCGGGTGGAAAATCCAGGCGTGAAGATCAAGTATTGAAGTTCCTCATCGTCCATCTTTTCCAACTGAGCTTCGGTATAGAGTCCCCGCTGCAGAGCTGTACGTTTAATGCTTTCTAAGCTAAGGCCACGACCATCATCAATGACTTCAATTTCAAGGCGGTTATTCCGCTGGCGAGCCTTGATGCAAATTGTGGCCATAGAAACCTTATCCATGGCAAGGCGCTCGCTTGGAGCCTCAATTCCATGGTCAATGGCATTACGGATAAGATGGTTCAACGGTGCCTTCATCTCTTCTAAGATCCGTTTATCTGCCTGAATATCCTCCCCTTCAATGACTAAATTAATGCTCTTTCGCTGCTGTCTTGCCAAATCCCTGACCATACGAGGGAAAAGGTTAAACATACTGGACAATGGCACCTGGCGTAGCTTGAGAATCCCTGATTCTAAATCATTAGAGAGGGTCTCTAACTGGGCAGAGTCTTCATAGGAGGTATTTCTGAGCCGTTTCAAGAGATCGCCTAGTTGATCTAGACGCTCGTCTGTGGTTTGTTGTAAGGCCTGTATCGAATTTAGGGCTTGGTCTGTTGATTGTGCATTCTCCAGACTATTCAACGTTAATCTTTGCTTTAAACTATCACGAACCCAGTTCTCCCAGAACAGAAGCACTTGATCAATGTCATCCATCCGACGAGTAATCCGCCGTTTGGTCACAGCTAACTCACTGGCTTGGGTCATTAAGGTATCAAGCCTAGTAGCTTCAACCCGGATAGTGTCAATGTGATATCCCTCATTGGACACCGTCTCAGGCTGAGATGACTGTTGAGTGGTTTCTTGGGGCTCGTCTGGAGTAAGCGATCTGGAGACAGGGGATTCGAGATCAGCACCTCTGGCTAAGGTCGTCTCCTCTTCTATTGTTGGCGGAGGGGTGATGACAACACTGGAGTCGTCTGGAGTAGACCGTTTGAGCACAGGGTGCTCAAGATTAACGTCTATGTCTAAAGTCTTCTCTTGCTCTTCTATTACAGGAGGCGTGATGACGGCAACAGAGTCTTCATAGTCATGCTGTGGGGGCGCATTGGTTGGCATCCATTCCAGCATGGCCCGCTCCTCAGCAGCAGGGGCAATGGCGATTGGGTCAGAGGCTTCTCCAGCGTTGATCAGCTGAGCCATCACATGAAACACACTGACATTTGATGCTTCCCCTGTAAAGGCCTCATGGGCAATTTTGCGAATGGCGTCTAACCCCTGGTAGAGGCAATCACAAAAGGCAGGCGTGACGTCCCGCTCTCCTTTTTCGACACCACTTAAGAGATCCTCTATTTGATGTGTTAAGGTTTCCGCTTCCTGGACACCTAACATGCGGGAGTCCCCTTTTAACGAGTGGGCAGCCCGCAATAGATTATTCAGATTATTCAGATCATCTGGATTTTTTTCTAAATGTAGAAACCCAGCTTCTAATTTGTCTAAATGGTCCTTACTTGCGTCTCGATAGAGCGTTCGCAGTTCGTCATCTTCGATAAACATGATATTTCTTGATGGATGGGGTAGATGGGGTGAGATGATTAATCTCTCTACCCCACAACAGAAGGTTAAATTGCGACCTGTAGTTCTTTGGCAATCGTTTGCAGTGTTTCGGTGGAGTCTTGTACTTTACCCACCGCACTAACGGTTTCTTTTGCTCCCAAGTTAATGGTGTTCATTGCAGAGACGGCCTGCTGTACACCAACTGCCTGCCGTTTGGCAGTTTGGGCGATCTGTTGAGAGTTGTTATAGACTTCGTTAATCGCTTCTGCAATCTGATTAAAGACATTGGCGGTATCTTTTGCGGTTTCAATACCTGCTTTTGCAGTTTTAGTCCCTTCGTCTGTCACCATTACCGTGCTGTTAATGGAGGACTGAATCGCGTCTACCAGGGTACCAATCTTACTGGCTGAGTCACGACTTTGGTCAGCCAGCTTTCGAATTTCACCCGCAACCACCGCGAAACCTTTTCCTTGTTCACCGGCTCGGGCTGCCTCTACCGCTGCGTTTAGGGCTAACATATTCGTTTGGTCTGCAACGTCCGCCACCAGGTTTGAAATGATCGAAATCTGGTCGGTTTGTTCACTCAGCTGCATGATCTGATCTGCGATCGCACCCACCTTAGACTGTAGCTCCTCAATCTCCTGCACCGTGTTTTCCACCGCCTGACTTCCAGTTTCCGATAGGTTCAGGGCTTCACGGGCACCAGTAGCAGAGGTATCCGCCTTTTGAGCCGCCTGGAGTGACGCCGCACCCAAGTCCTCAATGGTAGAGGTGGTTTGGGTCACCGATGAGGTCTGTTCTGTGACAGCCTGTTCCTGCGCTTCAACCGTTGCTGCAATATCTGAAGAACTGTCAGCCACCGATGCAATCGAGGTTTGCAGTAGTCTCGATGTCCGCAAAACAAGCCAGAGAATGAAGCCCAGTCCCGCAACGTCAAAGACCAAAAACGCCAACTGCGTGTTACTTACTTCTCTAATGTGCGATACCGTAATGTCCTCAGCTACCTGGGCTACCTCGTTAGCATCTTCAAAGAAGATTTCACTGTCTTTAATCAACTGAGTCTTTTGACTGGGATCTCTACGATATTCAAGAATATCCTCCTTTAATACTGTCCAGTCGGCATCCACTTCGTTTATGGCATTGATAAACGCCGGATCCTTCTGTTTGTGTAGCTTCAGCTCTTCAGAACCGTTGATCAGGCCATCAATATAAGTATCGATTTCGGCGATCAGTTTATCATTGGATTGTCCATTGGTTTCCAGTTTAATTAGTCGTTGGGCAGCTGCTCGAACAAACCCCGTTTTGTTTACCATAGATCCGTCAAACTCACCCTCCTGAGTTCGAAAGTTCTCAAAAATGGTTACACCTGCGGTCAAAACAGCCAGTCCGATAATACTGTATTTGAGCTGTTCAGTAATTCTCATGGGATCGCTCCTAAGTTAGATTGCAAATAAATTGGTAAAGAACGTTGATAGTGGTCGGTAGCACCAGGGGCTTGCTAGGCTGCTTGATCAACAATTAACCCCCCATCCGAAAAGAGCTTAGGGAGGTCAAGAATACTCAAGTTTTTCTCACGGTAGCGTGTGGCCCCCTGGAAAAATGCTTGAGAATGCTGAGGTAACGCTGCAGGCATAGAAGCAATGTCTGATGGGGGAATATAGATTACATCCAGCACTTGATCAACCGTTATGCCAGCAGCAATATCATCAACCTCAATCACAACAGCCTTAGGAACTTCGTCCACTGCCTGAGGGATATTCAACGCCCCTCGAATATCAATTAAGGTCATCACTTCTCCGCGCAAATTAATGTTGCCCATAATGTGGGGAGGGCAACAGGGAATGGCCCTGACATGGCGAACATTAATAAATTCCCGCACCCGTTGCAGGTCTAGGCCAAAGTATTCCTCCTCTAGTCTGAATACGGCCAAAGGCAACAACTTATTAATATCAGCCCCAGAGTTTTCTAGGGAATGGACGAGGGCATCTGCCCTCTGGCGAAAAGTCTGCCGTTCCTCTGACGAAATATTCGGACAATACAGTGAGAAAAAGTTTGTGATAACAGGCATCTGTTGGGCTTCAAATACCTGCTCATTTGGATAAGCCGTCGTACCGTCAGACTCGACATCATCCAGTTTAGACTCTAAGGCTATGGTCTCTACTGCATCAGTTTGGCGAATTAATGTCTCTGGGTTCAACAATGTGATCAGACTATCATTGACCTTAGCAATACCTACAGCAAATGCCGTATGGGCATGCTCCCTCAACTCATAGGTGGGAACCGCTTCAATGATAGATGGCGACAAAGACTGAACATCGTCAACCTGGTTGACCACCATGCCAACCTGCAAACCTTGCCACTCAATAACAATAATACTGTCACTAAGCTGACAAAGGGGACTGCCCTGCCCTAATCGCTTCGCAAGATGCATAATCGGCAGAATTTTACCTCGGAAATTCAGGATACCAATAATATCGCCTGGTGCATCAGCAATTGGTGTTAATTCGGGAAGTTTCAAAATCTCTCGAACTTGAGAGGTTTCAATGCCATACTGCAAATCATCAAGTTCAAAGAATAAGTAAGATTGGTTGTCCATCATAGTTATTTAATGATAAAAGTGTTATGGCATCACCGTAATGGGAACATACTTTGTCAAAACCTCCAACAGTTTTGGACGATCAACCGGTTTGGTCAAATAATGGGTTGAGCCAACAATTTGCCCCCTGATTTTATTAAACATTCCATCTTTAGCAGTGAGCATCACAATTGGCAGCTCCCGAAATCGGCCAATGCTGCGTACGGTTCGACAAAGTTCTAGGCCATCGATGTCAGGCATCGTTACATCCAGCAGCATTAGTTCGATTTTTTCCTTATTTAATAGGCTAAGAGCACCCATGGCATTGCTCGCCAGTAGCACATTATATTGCTCGCCAATAGCCCGTTTAATCATGGTTTGTACCACTAAGCTGTCATCAACGCTGAGAATCGTAGGCCGATTCTCAGCGACTGCGTTAACGGTGGGAATGGAGGGACTATGTGCACTCTTTTCTAAATAATTAACATTAACTTTCTGCAACTCACTCGTTGTCGGAGGTTGATTAACAACCATTTTCTGAGGCTTCTGTAGCGTAGCCAGATACTTCTCTTGTTCAAAAGTAATCCAGTCCATTTGAACAAGTTTGCGATATTTATGGGCAAGCTCCAGGGGATCTAGATTGATTTGGTCGGCGATATCATACAGCGTGCGCTGGCCATCTATCCATTGGGGTAAATGTTGCTTGGCCCAATCATCGGTGATCGTTTGGCGACTATGGTTAAGCTGATAAGGAATGGCATTGGCTGCTGGAATTACATCAGCTAGGGACGCCCATACCTGTTGTCGCTGTATAAACTCCGGTTCAAGCTGATCCCAAGTAAATCCATGACAATCGTCTCCATAGGTAAGATCCACGGCAACAGACCTATTTAATACGATCTTGCCAGCGTAGGGAAAGATTTGTTCTAGGGTTAAGATGACTTGCTTGCGCATATATCTTTCGATATCGTCCCAGACAAATAACTTAAGCCGAATAAAAAGTTCTAGATATTTACGTATAGAGGTCTGATCATCAATTCTTTTCTGGGCAAGCTGTAAAGCCGTTGCCATGATTTCTAAATCGAACTGTTGCCCCAGCGCTTTGGAAAAGTTCGTTGGATCAGGCAATGAGAATCCACAATACGTAAGTTCTCCCTTATGCAACACTAAAACAGTAGAATGTTTCTTCTTGAGAACATTCGGCAGTAGCTCTACATAGGCAACTCCACTAAAATTACTATGTTGCAATTCTAAGATCGAATCGCCTAGCTGTTTAGGTTTAAAGTGAAGCATCAATCCTCTCCTATGGAAAATTTGGAAGATTTTAAAATCTTTTTATGGCGTAGCCATTGCCATGATCTGAAATCAGAGTCTCTACGTACGTGAATCTACGATAACTATCAATGCGGCCAGTCAAAAATCGTACTGTCCAAGTAAGCAGTGGGTTCTCATTAGCTATCAGACATTGAGGTCCCTGTTCCTATTTTGGACATTTGGCAAGCGCTTAGCTTTCGGCCCGAGAGGGCAAGCCGAGGAGACTGAACCCATCCCCCAAGCTTTTAGGGGATGGGGGCGAATCCCAAAAGATCAAACGTGTTGTTCACGGTTTATAAAGGGTGAAGCGCAGGACTTAATCAGCGTCAAACTAACGCACTAATTCTCGCTCGCTCAGGATCTAGCAGAGGATAAAAATGATCTTCTGTTGTCAACAAACTGATGAACATATCGACCATTTTGGCGATGATTTATGTAGTAAAGCATTCGAACAAGCAATCAATTTAACTTGATATCAATTATTAGTTGACAACAAGATTAAGATGAAAATGTTTAATCTCATTGTTGATTTGATATGGTTAAAGTGCCCACTAAATTAAAAGATGAACATGGAAAGTAGGTGTGATAATTTAACCTAAAAAAAACTTAACCAAGGGAGTGTACAGGGATCAAGCATTCGAGAATAGCCATAGCCTATGAAAATCTTTTATTACCAACGACGGGATGGCCAACCTAATTTTGGTGATGAGCTGAATAGGTGGTTGTGGCCCCAACTCCTACCAAATTTTTTTGATGATGATGAATCCACCCAATTTATTGGTACAGGGACATTATTGAATCATCGATTGCCAGAGCGCACGGCCCATGCACAGCGTCTGATTATATTTAGTAGCGGCGCAGGTTATGAACAGCCTCTGACCGAAATTCCGCCCCATTGGCACATTGCCTGCGTTCGGGGACCGTTATCGGCCCGTCGTCTAAAACTACCTCGCCAAAAAGCAATTACAGATGGAGGCATCCTGGTGCGTCGTTGCTTCTCTCCCATCGGCAAAAAAGTGTTTTCCCATGGGTTTATGCCCCATATTCACCATGCTAATTTTGCCGATGGCATCTGGAAATCCCGATGTGAAGAGGTGGGTATTGGTTACATTGATCCTCGTTGGCCCATAGAACAGGTTTTAGAGGCCATTAGCTGTACTGATGTTTTACTAGCGGAAGCAATGCATGGGGCGATTGTGGCCGATGCTCTCAGAACGGCTTGGATTCCTGTGATTACCAGCCCCAGAATTCTGAGTTTTAAATGGCAAGACTGGTGCGCCTCAATCGCTGTGCCCTATCGTCCCTGGAGATTGTTGCCACTTCCAGACTATCCAAATTATGCAAGGGGATTGCGCTCGTCATTACAGGCAGGATGGCTGCGGGCTAAGTGGGGACAGCAGATATTGTCATCTCAGCCGACAAAACTTCTGTCCCCGGCTGCGGCAGATACGTTAGCCAGGGTGATTAAACATGGTCGACCGGTTTTGAGTACGGACAATACCATTGAGCGATTGACTATGAAGTTAGAAGAAGCATTAAGTTCTCTAAAGCAACCTGTAGCTTGGTAAATTGTTAGGCGGGTCGCTTAACACAGGTAAGAAAGGCTGACATCAGGAAAATCAACATGAATTGATTCTGCTTAGCTAGACTAAAGGCAAAGCAGAATTTTTTCCTTTAAAATATGTCTCTCATCGCCTTTTCCCAGTATGTTCCGCGCAAGCGGGGGCTAACGGCTGCTCTGCTTGTAACGTTAGGGCTGTGGGCGGCTCCAGCCGAAGCCGCTACCCTTGTTTTAGAAAATCTAACATTCAGGGAAGTTACAGGTGATTTTAGAATTACAAGGGGAGAAAGAACGTCTGATGCCTTAAGAATTTTTCAAGATGTTACTGGGCCTAATATAGATCTGTTCTTATCCATTGAAGGGCTACGTAGGGAGGGGTTGATTGGGTTTCGTTTAGAGTCAGTGGTGACCAACCGCACTAATACGCCTTGGGTGTTTTTTGACCATGAGCTACAAGAACAGTTTCGGATGCCTAGCCCTGAGGAAGATGGTTTATCCTTTGCCCAAGGTATTCCCAGTGTTAGGCCGCGCTCCAATGCTTTTTCGGTGGTTGATGAAGTTACGGACGTGCGAGACTTTGTGAACTTTACGGGTGGCGTTGTAAATCCTAATCAGACGGTTACCTTTCGCTATTTCATTCTGGATAATGCTCCAAATGATCTATTTTTCCTGAGGCAGCGTCCTAACTTTGCGCCTGGTGGTGTCGGTGTTGTCACTCCCCCCCCACGTCCCCCAAGACCAACACCGCCACGACCAACACCACCACCAGTAGCACCCGTTACGTCACCACCAGTAGCACCCGTTACACCACCCGTTACGCCACCACCAGTAGCGCCCGTTACACCACCCACACCACCGCCGGTAATTGACCCAATTACAGAACCTACGCCCCTGACTTCGGTACCGGAGCCAGGGGTATTAATTGGCCTTTTGAGTATGGTGGGTCTGGGCTGGGGGTGGCGGCGATTGAGCTGACCCCCTCTAGATAACTATGATTTGACGATCGTCACCCATACAGAAAACACCTCAAAAAGGTAAAGTTTTGAAAAAATGATATAGTCAAAATACTTCATAACTATAGAGTGATTAAAGTTAAACCCATTTGAGAAAGATTTGACCCATGAGTCCTCCAGTCAACCTATTGCATGCTAAGGCAGCTGTGCCTGCCGCTGATTCTGCCCTAGGGCAATTAGACGGCCAGACAAAATTCAAGCAGATAACTGGCAACGTGATGGCGGTGCTGGTGGCCGTACCCAAGTAATCCAAAATGGTGAGACGCCATCAAGATAGGCCCTACGGTGAGCGTGCACGGGAGTTTTAGCTCTATCGCCAGGGATGGGTTATATGGCTATGGGTCTGCAGCCGATACCCCAGAGGCTGAGCTGACTAATCTCTTTCTCAAGTCTCAAGATTGAGTACACGGGAATCTCACACCTTGATGTGATTATCAAGCTATGTGGCAAGGGAACATAATAGGTATCTCCAATCATGTAGAGATGAGCAGGAGGGCTCCTAGCTCCTGAACAGACTCAACCCATAGTGTCTCTTGCCTTTTCTCTTCCCCTCGTTCTTAGGAATGAGGATTTAACCAGGTTTACTTTTTGTCGTACAGGTTGCGATAGAACGTCTCTTCAGACCCTTTTGGGGATCTTATACAAGCCTTATTCCTTAACAAAGATTGTCTCCGCTGAATCAATATTGACTGTTTGAGGTAGTTACAATGGACCATAATTTAGCATCTTGCTTGCGAGAAGGAACTCAAAAGTCTCATACTCTGGCCGAAAATACGGCGTTTATGAAATGTTTTCTCAAAGGGATTGTTGAAAGGGAACCCTTTCGTCAATTGATGGCTAACCTATACTTTGTTTATAGTGCCTTAGAAGAAGAAATGCGCCGCCATGCTCAACATTCTGTCATGGGTGCCATGTATTTTCCTTTATTAGATCGGGTGCCTCAGTTGGAAAAAGATCTCGCCTTTTATTATGGGGACAATTGGCGTAACCAAATTACGGCCTCTCCTGAAGGACAGCGTTATGTGGAACGCATTCGGGAGCTATCTGACCAGAATCCTGCGTTGCTGATCGCCCATGCCTATGTCCGTTATATGGGTGATCTCTCTGGGGGACAAAGCTTAAAGGCAATCACTCGCTCAGCCCTAGACTTGTCAGACGGTGTGGGGACAGCTTTCTATGAATTTGTCGAGATCCCAACGGTGGCAGCTCGACGAGCCTTTAAGGAAAAATATCGCAATACCCTCAATTCCTTACCGATTGAAAAGAGCCTGGCACGTCAAATTGTGGATGAAGCCAACCTAGCGTTTCGGCTCAATCACAATGTAATGCATGAGCTGGAGCCATTGGTGAAAGACGCCATCGGCGATCATGTCTTTGATCTGATTACTCGCCAGGATAAGCCAGGTAGTACGGAACACCACCATCGCTCGTCTGAACAGGCTGCTGAAATGGCAGCCGCAGAATAATCCTTCAGAATTCCTCCACTCTTATCAATCTCCAATCCCCCTTACGGGGGATTTTTTTAGCCCCTGGATCTCCTTGGACTATGAAATCTTTGCTTCAAACCCACGAAACATTGCCGTCGTGTTCGATACCTATTTGAGAGATCACACAATTCGTCAATTCTCTCAGTTGGTTTGCTTGTCTTTCACCATCACTGCACCCTTTTGATATCAGGAGAACCCTGTATGCGTATCCTTATGATTCAACCCAACTACCATTCAGGTGGGGCAGAAATTGCAGGTAACTGGCCGCCCAGTTGGGTGCCCTACGTTGGGGGAGCCTTAAAGCAAGCGGGCTTTGATGACATCCGCTTTATTGATGCCATGACTAACTACATCGAGGATGAGGCGCTGGCTGTTCTGATTCAGGAGCATCAGCCTGATATTGTTATGGCCACAGCGATCACGCCGATGATTTATAAATCCCAGGACACCCTGCGGATTGCTAAATCTGTTTGCCCTGATGCGATCGCAATTATGGGCGGTATCCATCCCACCTATATGTACCGTGAGGTGTTGCAAGAAGCCCCCTGGGTTGATTACATCATTCGGGGAGAAGGGGAGGAAATTAGCGTCAACTTAGTTCGAGCCATTACCGAGGGCCGAGACCATCAGGACCGTGAGTCAATTTTGGGACTGGCCTATTTAGATGATGCCGGTCAGGTGGTGGTCACACCGGCCCATCCGCCGATTCGTGATCTGAATACGCTCTCCCCTGATTGGAGCTTGCTCGATTGGGACCGGTACATCTACACGCCCCTAAATGTGCGGGTGGCCGTGCCTAATTTTGCCAGGGGCTGTCCTTTTCGCTGTCGGTTTTGTTGCCAATGGAAGTTCTGGCGGAAGTACCGGGCCCGGAAGCCCAAACAATTTGTGGATGAAATTGAGCATCTGGTCAAAGAACACAATATAGGATTTTTCATCCTGGCCGATGAAGAGCCCACCATTAGTAAGGCTCGATTTGTCAGCCTGTGTGAAGAATTGGTAGATCGCAACCTGGGCATTCATTGGGGCATTAATACTCGGGTGACCGATATCTTGCGAGATGAGGCCGAACTGCCGCTGTATCGGAAAGCCGGTCTGGTCCATGTATCGCTGGGGACAGAAGCAGCAGCCCAATTGAACCTCGATGTCTTTCGTAAGGAAACCACCATTGCCGATAATAAACGGGCGGTAAAACTACTACGGGACAATGGCATTGTGGCGGAGGTGCAGTTCATTATGGGCCTCTCGAATGAAACCCCTGAGACCATTGAAGAAACTTACCGCATGACTCGGGACTGGAAGTCAGACATGACCAATTGGAATATGTTTACGCCCTGGCCGTTTGCGGAACTGTTTCAAGATCTCGAAGATAAGGTCGAAGTGCGAGACTTTTCTCACTACAACTTTGTGACGCCCATTATCAAGCCCGACAATATGACGCGAGAAGCGGTGCTGAAGGGGGTTTTACGTAACTATGCTCGCTTTTATGGCTGGAAGTTTTTGGAATATTGGTTTACCCGTGATGCTTTCAAGCGGCGCTACTTGTTGGGATGTCTGTGGGCATTTGTACAAACCACCCTCAATCAGCGTTTCTATAATCTCAAACGGGTGAAGCGGAAGGGGATGCAAGCAGAGATTGAGCTGGGCTTTGACCAATCTCGCATTCTCTCTGCTGAAGATATGATTCGGCTTAAGGCAGCCAAACTGGCAGATGTTGAGTTCGCGGGTGACGTTTCGGCCTGTGGCGCACCCAACACCGTAGCGGAGGCTAATGAGCCTGCCAACGATGCCATAGACGATGTGCAAGTGGTGATTGTGGATGGGGATGAAGCGGCTCGCATTGCTTTGCGGAAGGGCTTGCGATCGCAAGCCGACATCGAAATTGCCAGTGAAGCCACCAACGGTGAAACTGGGCTGATATTGTTAGACTCCATCGTTGTTGACATCGTCATCGTCTCCGATCCGCTGCCAGATATGTCCCTCCCAGAGTTTATACAACGGGTTCAGCAACAAAATAGCTGCCAACCTTTCCGGCTGCTGATCTTGACAGATACCCCTGAATCTTTGCCAGATATTGACTCCGTGAAAGTCGCCTATAGCCCACACGGCAGCTCAATGGAGCATCTGGCCCAGACCATTCACGCATTCCAATCCGAGGAGATCGTCCTGAATCCCGAAGTTTCAACAGTCTGATCAGTCAAGTCTTCTAGTGTGGCCTCAAGTGCATGATTTCTATCCCATCGGCCCTGATTAATCAGGTGCACCTAGGCCAAAGCGAGACCAGCAGTCTCTGGGCCTAAGTAATCTAGGTAATGACCTTATAGAAACCAAAATTACCTAGGCTCCACGTCTCTCCAGCATCAATTTTTGGATCTGATAAAATCCTTATCCCTTAGCCAATAACACTAAACCGATGACAGTATTTCCTTCTCTTCAAATTGGTTCATACATCGCTCGTTATCCCATTATTCAGGGGGGTATGGGTGTGCGGATTTCATGTGCTTCATTAGCCTCTGCAGTTGCCAACGAAGGGGGTATCGGCACCATTTCAGCCTCAGGGTTAGGGATTAATTCTCCCTATTTCGATGCCGATGAACCCAATCCTAAAAAGCGTCACCAGCAATTTCTAACCGCCAGTCGATTGGCCTTAATCGATGAATTAAACACCGCTCGCCGCCTGAGTCCGACTGGGATTATCGGGGTTAATATCATGGTGGCCGCCCGTGAATACCACCTGTTGGTGCGTGCCGCTGTTGAGAACGGTGCTAACGTCATTGTTGCCGGAGCTGGTTTGCCGTTGCAATTACCGACCTATACCCAGGATCATCCAGAAGTGGCGCTGGTCCCCATTGTCTCTAGCGTTCGTGCCGCCAAATTGATTTGTCGTAAATGGCAACGGCAGCAAGGCCGCTTGCCCGATGCGTTTATCGTGGAAGATCCTCAGTTGGCGGGTGGCCATCTGGGGGCTACGGAGGACACCCTGAACGATCCTGAGTGGGCAGCAACAGCTGTCATTCCCGCCCTGGTTGCTTACCTAAAAGACGAGTTTGAGACTCCCATGCCTGTGATTGCCGCTGGTGGCATTTGGGACCAACGTGATATCGTTCAGGCTCTGGCTCTGGGGGCCGATGGCGTACAAATTGGCACTCGTTTTATCACCACCCATGAATGTGACGCTGACCGTCGTTACAAGGAATTTCACCTCAATGCCAGCCCAGACGATGTGAGGCTCGTGCCTAGTCCGGTGGGCTTACCAGGGCGAGCTTTACTCAACCCCTTTGCCGAAAAAATTATGGCCGGCACCCCCAATCCTCGAGGGAAATGCCTCGCTAATTGTCTCAAGAGCTGTAAATTTCGGGATCAGCGCGAGACCTATTGCATTATACGAGCCCTGGATCGAGCCTCTCGGGGTGATATTGAAAACGGGTTAATTTTTGCCGGGACGAATGCGGGTAGAGCGACACGCATGATGTCCGTTGCTGAGATCATGCAAGAATTGATGACACCGGCACCCGTTCAGTTGACTTGACGCCCCCTGCTCGGATACTTTGTCGCTGCCGAACACATTAAATGCTTAATATTTGATTAAATTACTATATGATGATATATTCTTTCGCATACGATTGATTTTAATAGATCAATCGTATGCGTTTATTTCTCTGGACCAAGTCGGTGCTAATAACATGGTTCAAGTGTACCTTGCATTTTTTTCTTTAGTAGTTGTCTTTGCGATCCTGTTTGTTATTGGTGATGTCTAGCCCTGGGATGTTGTCGTCGCTTTTCTAAATATTTTTGCAAGCAAAATAAGGAGAAAATGATGCTGTTTCGTCAGTTGTTTGATCGAGCAACTTGGACCTATACCTATTTGATTGCAGATTTAGTGACCCGAGAGGCGGCGCTCGTTGATCCAGTCCTAGAGCAAGTAGACCGTGATTATAGACTCCTGAATGAATTAGAATTGGTACTGAAATATTGCTTAGAGACCCATATCCATGCTGACCATATAACAGGCACGGGTAGGCTGCGAGAGTTAACTGAATGCGAAGGGGTCGTCCCCCAGAATGCCAATGTAGCCTGTGCCAGCCGCTATCTCCAGCATGGAGAGATCCTGAGGGTTGGCAATGTTAATATTCAAGCAATTGAAACCCATGGTCACACGGATAGCCATATGTCGTATCAGGTGAATGGCACCCATGTGTTGACGGGGGATGCCTTATTTATTCGCGGCTGTGGACGTACGGATTTTCAGAGTGGTGATGCCGGTACACTCTACGACCATGTGACCCAGCGATTGTTCACGTTACCAGACGAGACGCTCGTTTATCCAGGCCATGACTATCAAGGTCAGACGGTCTCTACGATTGGTGAAGAGAAACGCTTTAATCCCCGGTTCGTTGGCAAAGATCGGGCCAGCTTCATCCAGTTTATGAATAATCTCCACTTACCTAATCCTAAAAGAATTATGGAAGCGGTTCCCGCCAATGAGCAATGTGGCAAAGTTGTTGTTACACCATGACATTGCTGTTGATATAAAGGAACTTCCTGATTAATGATTTGGTTGATTGGTCATCTCTTAGCGGTCTGCATTGGTCTGAGTTTGGGTCTGATTGGAGGTGGCGGTTCTATCCTGGCAGTGCCTATTCTGGTGTATGTCATGGGTTTGGGGTCTAAGGGTGCGATCGCAATGAGTCTCGTCATTGTGGGCACTGTGAGTCTGATGGGGGCTATTCCCCATTGGCGTCAGGGTAATGTCAACCTGAAGATAGCCGTAATTTTTACACCAGCCGCTATGCTCGGCGCATACATAGGGGCTCGTATGGCGAGTTTACCTTTTGTTACGGGTAGCTTTCAGCTAATTTGTTTTGGCGTGGTCATGGTGATTGCGAGTACTTTAATGATTCGCCAAAGCCATTCGAAATCGGCTTTAGCCCATGCTGGAATGGCTATCGATAATGCCATAGAAAAAGACCATGGTCATCATTGGCTCTTGATACCTGTAGAGGGGATCGGCGTGGGGGTGCTCACTGGATTTGTTGGTGTGGGGGGTGGTTTCATGATTATCCCCGCCTTAGTATTACTGGGCAGCATGCCTATGAAAGAAGCCATCGGCACCTCCTTGTTAATTATTGCCGCGAATTCAGCGACAGGTTTTTTGGGCTACTTAAACCAGGTGAGTGTGGATTGGGCTTTAGTAAGTTCCTTTACCTTAGCGGCAGGCATTGGCACAGTTGCAGGCTCCTACCTGACTCAATTTATTAATGCCAGGCAATTACAAAAGGGATTTGGCTATTTTGTTCTCGCTGTAGCAATTTTTGTTCTGATCAAGCGATAGGTCGTCGCAGCTTTTGTGACAAGATTAGATTTTAGATCTCGCTTCAAGTTTACTAAGGAATGAGGATTCAATTAGCTCTTATCTTTTGTCGTACAGGCGTTCCATGGAACGCCTCTGCAGACAACATTTTTGGATCTTATAAAATCCTGATCCCTAAGGCTCCCGCGCTTAAATAATTCCCCCGTTACCCCATCACTCATCCACCCATCTACAGCCCCAACCTGGGACTTTATTTTGTGGTAAGCGTCCCCTGAGCGAAGTCGTTGGCATTGGCTTCGACTGCGCTCAGCCAACGGGTATCTCTGGGACAGTTACATTTTGTGCAATCCCCTAAGACCCCTGATGACGCTGCTGCCTAATCAGGGGAAGAGGCATTGGCTTCGACGCCGCTCAGCCAACGGTATCTCTGGGACAGTTACATTTTGTGTAATCCCCTAAGACCCCTGATGACGCTGCTGCCTAATCAGGAGAAAACGTGTGATTTGTTCTCTCACAATGATTTTTATCCATTCAGTAACGGATCATTTCACTCGCTTTTCTGCCATAATTAATGAAAATAATTACTATTAAACGGATTATGGTGTTATCCGAATTACAACGTGGTGAGTTGGCCGTTGTTGATCAAGTAAGTTCTGGACAAAACAATCAGGCCTTTGTTCACCGTCTAGCTGGGCTAGGAATCATTGTGGATAGTTCAGTGAGAGTGCTCCGCAAAGTGGGCTTTGGCGGTCCCCTCCATATTCGCGTCGGTGCGACTACGGAAGTGGCCATTCGCCGCAAAGAGGCCGAACAGATTGTTGTTCGCAATGTTGAAACCTGTTCCCATAGAACCTGACAGTGACCTGACAGTGACCTGACAGTGACCTGACAGTTGCCGCGTGGGCATTTGCTGACTTGATTCAAGTATTCTTTGGTGCAGTTATGGTTCATCAGGGCAAAACAACAACCATTCAACCGGAAAAGGGTGTGAGGCGAGTGGCCTTAATCGGCATGCCTAATACGGGTAAGTCAACCTTTTTTAACCGGATTACAGGGGCGTCTGCGTTTGTGGGCAACTGGCCAGGGATGACGGTGGCGTTGCTACAGGCTCAGGTGGAACTGGGTGGTATCTGCACAGAGTTTGTCGACTTACCGGGTATTTATAATCTCAAGGGGTTTTCAGAGGATGAGGCCGTTGTCCGACAGTTTCTCCGCGACTTTTCGATCGATTTAATTGTTGTTGTCCTGAATGCGGTTGAAATTGAGCGCCAAATACGGTTGCTCTTGCAGGTGCAGGCCCTCGGTTACCCCACGCTGGCTATCCTCAATATGGCCGATGAAGCCAGGCGCTATGGCATTCGCATTGACGATGATAAACTCGCCCAGCGGTTGGGCATACCGGTCCTCCTAATCAGCGCTAAGTACGGCCAGGGCTACGGCAGAGCCTATGCCGCCATTGCCCAGCAATTAACGGCACCGTTGTTAGCGCATCAAGTTCGGCCTGACCCAGATCGCTGGGGTGATGATGACATGGCGATCGCAGCTGAGATGAAGACGCTCTTAGCCGATATTGTGATCCGGCCATCTCAGTTGGCCATGACGCTAACGGCGCGATTAGATCAGGTGTTATTGCATCCGATTTTTGGACTGCCGCTGTTTTTTCTTGGCCTCTTCTTGGCCTTTTGGTTGATTTGGACGGTGGGTCTGCCCGCCCAGGGGGTGATGGGGCGGCTAACGGATGGCATCCAGGCTTATTTGATTGAACCGCTGCTGAGCTTTTTTCCGAACATCATTCAGAATTTTGTGATTAACGGGGTCTGGAATGGCATCGCCACGGTGGTCTCTTTTGTTCCCCTGATTATGTTGTTTTTTATGCTGATGGCAGTGTTGGAGGATAGTGGCTATCTGTCTCGTTCGGCGTATTTGATGGACGCCTTTATGGAAAAGCTGGGGTTGGATGGTCGCAGTTTTGTGCTACAAATGCTGGGCTTTGGCTGCAATGTGCCTGCTTTAATGGGGACTCGGGTGATGCGATCGCGGCCGCTGCGGCTGTTAACCATGCTGGTGATTCCATTTTCGTTGTGCTCAGCCCGGTTGCAGGTATTTGTCTTTATTCTGGCCACCGTCTTTCCTGATAGCAGGGGTGCGATCGCACTCTTCTCGCTTTATCTCCTCAGTTTTGTGGCCGCCTTGATCACGGCTGTACTTTTCCAAAAGGTATTTAAGCATGACGAGCCCTTTGTTTTAGAGTTACCCCCTTATCGCTTTCCCACCTGGCGTCAGGTGCTAATGAGAAGCTGGCTTGAAGTCAGGGATTTTTTGACCCGAGCCTCAGGGTTCATTCTGTTAGGCTGTATTGCTGTGTGGATAGTGACCCACTTCCCCCAAGGGGCCACTGGTTTAGACACCATCGGCGGACAAATTGGGCAATTTCTCAGTCCCGTGATGAGTCCGATTGGCATTGAACCTCAGCTCACCCTGGCGCTAATCTTTGGCTTTGTGGCCAAGGAGGTGGTTGTCGGATCATTGGCGGTGATCTACGGATTGAATGACGCCGCCGTTGGCCAGGTGCTTTCTGAGCAACTTACATTTATTCAGGGATATAGCTTTTGCATTTTTTGTTTGCTCTATACCCCCTGTTTAGCAACCGTGGCTACCTTAAAGAATGAGTCAAAGTCCTGGAAATTTACCGTCTTATCCCTAGGGTTTTCGCTCGTACTCGCCTGGGTTGCCAGTTTTATCTTCTATCAAGGTGCCTTACTTTTGGGATCTCACTAGGGTTCCGTCAAGACTACAATGTCGGGTAAGACAGAAGAGCCAAGCGTAAACAATAGTGAACTACGATATTGAAGGTGTCATTTCGATATCTTTTTTGTAACTCAATTGCTTGGTTGCCACACCCACAATATGGTCACCCACAATTGGAAATGGAATCTGGAAATGCTCATAGTCCATGGGGACAAACCCTGCTTCGTCTAAGGCTTTCCAGATCTCACGATTAGGATGGCAGTTATCAAACAGGGTTTTCCAAGCCGGAGTAATTGATTCTTGAAGATGACGCGCCCAGGTATCGGGTTTTGCGGCCACATGCTCAAGGAAAATGAATGTCCCACCCGGTTTAAGAACGCGTTTAATTTCCTGAATAGCCTGCCCTAAATGGGTGACTGAACAGAGCACATGGGTACTGACAATCGTATCAATCGTATTGCTCTCGGCAGGCAAGTGCTCAGCAATTCCTTCATGGATTTTAATCTGTTGCAACCCTTGCCGCTTAGCTTCCTCATGCAGATAAGGATGCATAAACCGATTTGGTTCAACGCCCAGCCAATGAATGTTTGGCGAGTAATAGCTGAGATTGGCCCCGGTACCGGGGCCAATCTCTAGCACAGTACCCCCTAGATTCCCCAAAAGCGCCTGTTTGAGATCGCCCAAATTAGTATGGTGCTCACAGCCTGTCACTTTGATGGCATGCAGATCGCCCGCAGTTGCTTTTGCCATACCCCAGGCTATCAATTGCTTTTGCAGTTGAACAAAAAGGGAAAACTTCATAGTGTCCTAGTACTTGCTAAGCCGATTGTTGCATCGGGGGTTGGGCGTCTGGCACGGGGCCAAAAATTCTGTCGCTAAAGCGCACATACCAGGCCGCCGCCTGTACCTGGATGATGTAGGCCATGGCGATAATCAGGGCAATTTCAGATCCTTGTTCGTTGCCAAAGGCGGTCATGGCAATGGCCAATGCAATCGATAGGTTACGCATGACGGTACCGTAGACCAGTGCGATCGCATCTCCTCGATTAAAGAAGAACTTACCGATGATTGTACTGAAGAGGAAGTTCCCAACATACAAGATCGCCAGCGGAATCAAAAACGAAAGCAGTACCAGGGGATTGGCAATAATATCTTTGGCTTTGAGGGCCATCGCGACAAAAACAATCCCTAACACACCCAAGGTGGAAAAGGCTGGAAATTTCTTCTTAAGGTTTTTCTGATATTTATCCGCTCCAACCATTTGAATCAGTGTAATCCGGGTGACAAACCCCAAAACCATGGGTAAGAAAACAATGATAACAATTTGCTTAAAAATACTAGCCAACGGAATCTCGACCACTGCCCCCATTAACCACTTGGCATAAAAGGGGGTGGCGACCGAGCCCAAAATCAATCCAATGACCGTCATCTTAATGGCCGCACTAATATTGCCCTTGGCAAAACCTGTCCAGGAAATGGTCATGCCGCTGGTGGGCAACAGGGAGGCCAACAAAAGCCCCAGGGCAACCAGAGGTTGATCGGCGAAAAACAGCTTTCCCATGCCAAAGGCAAAGAATGGAATCACCGCAAAATTAATCAACTGGGTGAGTAATTGAACCTTATAGTCTCCTCCCGATAGCACTTTCTGAACTTGCAGATTAATCATCATGGGGTAGACCATGAGAAAAGTCAGAGGAATGATCAAAGACTTTAGAAAAGTCGGATTAGCGACAGCCCCAAAGATTAGACCAGCGATCATAAATACAGGAACAGACCAGACTAAATTTTTCTGGATGAACCCTAATACCTTCCACACGACAATCATTCTCCTTTTTCGTCAAGTTTTTGCGAGTATATCCGTGACCTACTCTTTCACGTGATCTCGGTGGGTGGGCAAACCGGCTTTCTGCCAGGCCATCATACCGCCCGTAATATTAAACACTTGGCTAAAGCCCAGTTTGACCAACATCTGAGCAGCCATTGGACTGCGGTGAGCCGTCAGACAAATCACCGCGAGAGGTTCATCCCTGGGAAGTTCCCAAAACCATCGTGGCAGTACCAGGTAGCGCAACAACGGCACCTGAGCCATCAGAATGCGCGGTAGACTCAGGTTAATGGCATCAGGAGCATGAAAAAGATTATATTCAAGCCGACTCCTGACATCAATGAATTTCAAAACCTTAGGGGATTGAACAAAGTCTTCTGGAGGTACGTCACTGATAGCTGGCTTAGGGGGTGATGCGGAGACCATAGAGTATTTCTTAGGCAGAGTGTTCCAGGTCTGTGCGATTATCTTGCCATCAAGTCAGAACAAGACAATCGCACAGATCAATTTGGGTTAGCTGTGAGCTGTGAGAGTAGATGTCATCTCCAAGGCCACGGGTGTTGCTTCCCCATTCGCTAATAACAGAGGAAAGTGATGGGCATTGGGAGCATGCATGGATTGAATCCCTAGGGTTGCCCGGTTAATCAGATCGGCATAGCTGGGAATGATCCGACCCTGGCTGTCCAAGATGGACTGATTAAAGTTGAACCCATTGAGATTAAAGGCCATAGCACTAATACCTAAGGCAGCAAACCAGACGCCGATGGTGGGTAAAGCGGCTAACAGAAAATGAACCGAGCGGCTATTGCGCATGGCGGCACCAGGAATGAGCAACCGTCCCAAATAGCCAGCATGACTGGCAAGCAGATTATAGGTGGCTTCCTGTTGGCCAAAGCGATAACCAACATTGGCAGACTCTGTTTCAGACGTTTCTCTAACCAAACTGGCGGTAACCAAGGAGCCATGGAGAGAACTGAGGAGAGCGCCACCAAAAATGCCAGTTACTCCCAGCATGTGCAGGGGATGCATCAAAACATTATGCTGGGCCTGCAATGCTAACATAAAGTGGAAGGTCCCAGAAACCCCCAAGGGCATGCCCTCTGAGAAACTACCCTGACCCATGGGATACACCAACAACACAGCGGTTGCAGCCGCCACAGGAGCAGAAAAGGCCACGGCAATCCAGGGTCTCATGCCTAAGCGATAGCTCAATTCCCATTGGCGACCAAGATAACACCAGATGCCAATTAAAAAGTGGAACACAATCAGCTGGTAAGGGCCGCCATTATAGAGCCACTCAGCCGCTGAACTGGCCTGCCAAAGGGGATAAAAATGAAGTCCAATAGCGGCTGAAGTCGGCACAACTGCGGCAGAAATCAGATTGTTACCACTCAAAATTGATCCCAAGACGGGCTCACGAATGCCATCTACGTCAACGGGTGGCGCTGAGAGAAGTGCGATCGCAAACACCATGGCTGCAACCACAAGGGTGGGAATCATCAACACACCAAACCAGCCAACATAAAAACGGTTATGTGTGCTCGTGACCCACTCAGAAAATTGTTCCCATAGGGTATAACGATCAGGGGTAGATGGTCGCTTATAGCCTTTATATCCTATTAATGTACTCATCAGTTAAACCTCCAAGATGTGCAAGAGAGTTTGACGGAGCTACCTGACTGATCACTTTGATAGACCTAAAATCGCGAACACGGGTTATGCAACATGTAAGCTAATCTCAAGTCAAGTAACCTCAGCCTTATTGACTCAACTACTTAGTCTTAAATGCATCGATAATGACTAAGGAGCCTTAAGTGAGCGATAGGACGACGTCGAGCAACTTAATCACTATACAACCAAGTAGCTATTTAATCAACAAAACGATTGATTTTTGTATCAGTCTGTCTCCTACTGCCTCCCACCATGATATTTCCAGAAAAAACAAGAGTTCTTGATTGTTTTCATTAATCGCTATATAGTTATATAAAGCTTGAGCCTATTCCCCAATGAAATCGATGCAGGCATACGCTGATAGGGGCTGAAGTCCTTTGAGGGAAGCCGTGGCTCAGTAGGCCAGAATGATACCTAATCTGCTGTGCAATATCATGGGTGAATTTCAAGGCTCAGGCACCTAACCATTTCTGATCTGAAGAAGGAGATCTGAATCCGATATGCCCTATTCTGCAGTTGATCAAACGCTTGATTTTCATAGTGATACCTATCGCGATGCCTTTACTCGTATTAATGGCATCGTTATTGAGGGGGAACAGGCCGCTTACGACAATTTCCTATGCCTGGCAGATCTGTTGCCAGAACAGGCCGAAGAATTAGTCCGACTCGGTAAAATGGAAGGGCGTCATCGTAAAAGTTTTGAAGCCTGTGGCCGAAATTTGGATGTTATTCCTGATTTGACATTTGCCAACCAGTTTTTTGCTGACCTATGTCAGGCTTTCCAAACGTCGGCAACCGACCGTAAGGTAGCCACCTGTCTGTTGATTCAATCGTTGATCATAGAATGTTTTGCAATCGCAGCTTACAACGTCTATATTCCGGTTGCTGATGAGTTTGCTCAAAAAGTGACGAAAGGAGTCGTTGCTGATGAGTATCACCATCTCAACTTCGGAGAAGTTTGGCTTAAAGCACACTTTGAGACAGTAAAAGCAGAACTCGAGACTGCTAATCGTCAGGTACTTCCGTTGATCTGGCAGATGCTCAATCAGGTTGACGCTGACCTGCAAACCGTAGGCATGGATAAGCAAACACTAATAGAATCCTTTTTGGTGCACTATAGTGAGGCACTCAAGGAAATCGGCTTTAGCAGCCGTGAGATTTTACGCATGGCCAGTCATGGTCTGGCCAGCTCTAAACAACGCTGATTTTCTCCATGGGAGCGCAGAGGCCATTTTGATGGTTGGTATCGCATATTTTATTAGTAGTGCTAAGATTCAGGCAAGCCATTGTGCCTCAACAACGCTCCCTCTCATGTCGGTCTCTCTATTGTTGAGACTTATGCACATATCCACCCGTCGCTGGATCAATGGAAACATAAGTCAAACCAGCTTCTTTCCAGGCGCTGATTCCCCCTTCCATATGGGCAATCCTATCAATCTCTGAATCAATACATTTTTCAGCAATCAGTCGCGATCGTCTGCCAGAGCCACAATACAACACAATGGGCTTCTCATCAGCTTGTATTGGTAGTTTCCTTGGGTCAAAGGAGGCCATGGGAAACAGCATGGCTCCAGGAATATGCTCAAACGCGTATTCTTGAGGGGTACGCACATCAATCAGAACAATTTTGTGCCGTTCAAATTGTTCCTGCACCTCATGGGGAGTGAATGCCTCGAACACCAACCCACTCAGCTGCTCAGCTACGGCCATAGTTTTATACTCCGAAGGCTAAAGGCTCTCTATTTTAATTGGGCTTTAGAAGATCAAATACACTATATAATCAATTAGTTATATAAGCAAATCACCAACCTTTAACTCCTCTTGCCATCATTGCCGCCAGCAGGGGAATCAGAATAAACCCCAACAATTCAATTTTAATAATCCAGGCCAGTTGGTTAACCTTGGAGAGTTCCAGACTTGGCGGATTGCCCTGTCGTAAGTCTTTGATCCAGGTTAAAAATGAAAAGGTTGGATACAGCGAGAGGGTACCAATGCCGACAAAAATGGCAACTTTTGTATAGAAAACAGGGTTGCTCAGGTAATAATCGGCTCCTTTACTAAAATAGAGAACCCGCAACACACCTGTTATGAGTACAACTGTGGCTGATATTCCATAAACGCCATCTGCAATGACTATCTTCCAGGTTTCACTGAGGCTTAGCTCTTTTTTCAAAGTGACCCCTTCGACAGATAGAGCGGCAAAGATCAGCATGAAGCTGGCGTAGTGCAAATAGGCAACAAGGCTACTTTTCCAGATCAAAATCTATCCCCTTTATTTTTGGTTTATTTTTGGTAAGTTAGCTCAGACTTGAATCCCTGTATTTCCCTGCACCACTGGGCTATGCCTCATTCAACAGCTCCTACCCAGAGGCAGGCATCGTTAATGCCCCACTCTGGCGAGGAATATCGTTGGAGGACAATAGGCCAGCGATACATCTGATCAAGCCAGGGCTGGCAGCGGGACAACATCGTGAAAGTGAGTAAAGTCGATGTAGCACTCACCCGCTGGGGTTTCATGGATGATATCCATGAGGCGACAGTTCCATAAAATCTCCTCACTATGAAACAGGTATTGAGCATGGACAGCTTGAGCAACCGTTTCATCAATACCGCTTAAGGAAATCACCACTTGGGCTCGAAGTTGCACCAGCGATTGTGCCGTTTGTCCTTTAAGAGGGCTTTCGGTATCAATAGGATGAATAGCTGTCCATGTCAGGGCAAAGGCAGGGGCCTGGCTGCGTAATAGTCGCAACGGATAAAGCCGTCGCATAAATTGTCCCTCCGCACTAACCTCATCCCGCAACAGATATGCCCGTATTTGAGCCTCGACAATCTGATTCCCCCGCTGATTCGCAACCCGAAACATTAAGGTTGGCAGGCCATTATAGGGTGTGATCACGGCAAAGTTACTGAAGATAACTCGAGCCGTGGGTTGGGAAAAGCGAGCAAAGGCTAACCCTGTCACCAAAGCAAATCCTACCAATCCTACCAGTGCCTCTACTGCAGCAGCTGTATTCGCAAAGGGAGTTTGGGGATACATTACACCGTAGCCAATGGAGGTCAGGGTTTGTACACTAAAGAAGAATGCATCCCAAAAGTCATGGGTTTGGGCATTGGCAATCCCTCCCCCAACTAAGTAAATGAGAGCAAAACCCGCATTGAGCAACCCGTATATCGCTATAATTAATAGCAGAAACCCTGGCCAGGGAATGAGCAAGAGTAAATGGTAAGGATCACGCCAATACGTGTGCCAGACGTCAGCATCAGGGGATTTCAAAATACCTTTAGCAGAAACCAGGTGGCATCTCTTCCTGTTCACATGCCTGATATTGCGTAGTTGCACAATCCTCCTCCCCATCACGCTTTAGAGGATTACGCAGCAGAGGGAATAGAAGCATTTTTCGTAAAACGAATCATCAGATGATCATCTTCTAATTTAGCGCCTGCTGGTTGCAACGCGGCTAACGCCTGTGGGAGAACTAGATTGCGACGATGGTTACCAATGCGAATGTTGAGTTCATCCCCCGTCTTATGCAAATGGATTTGCTCTTTGGGAATATTGGGCAGATAAACGTCTAGACAATACCCCTCAGACTGTTGCACTACTCGGAGTGTGGTCTCCCGGTAGTAAACCTGGGTCGGATCTTCATCGCCATAGAGAGTATCTTTTAGTCGCTCTAGGGCAGCCAAACCACAGAGTTCTTCATTGTAGAGCGGAACTTCTTTGATGGGTAATGGTTGAAAGTCTTCTTGAATTTCCTGGCGATACTGTTGTTGCATCTCCTTCCAACGGGCGAAGAAGGGATCGCTCACCTGTTCAGGAATAATGCGGTTGGCGATCACCAGATCAGTGGCCACATTATATAAACTCAGGTAAGCATGAGCCCGAAGGGACTCGCTAATCACCATTTTTTTAGGGTTGGTGACTAATCTCACCGTAGTTTGAGTGCTATCCGTGAGCACTCGCTCCAGTGCTTCAATTTGTTCATAGAACTCGTAGGGGGCATCCATCACCTCTCGATCAGGTAGAGAGAACCCCGTCATACGCTTAAAAATGGGTTCAAACACAGGGCTCAGGGTATTGGCCATTCCCTGGAAAGGCTTGTAAAAGCGACGCATGTACCAGCCAGAAATTTCTGGCAAGCTGAGCAGACGCAGGGCTGTGCCTGTAGGGGCTGAGTCCACAATGAGGACATCAAAATCTCCCGCGTCGTAATGGCGTTTCATCCGCACTAGGGCAAAAATTTCGTCCATTCCAGGCAGGACTGATAGCTCTTCTGCCTGGACTCCATCCATCCCCTGGGCCTGGAGCACTTCTGTAATGTAGCGTCGAACCGCTCCCCAATTCTGCTCCATTTCTCTGAGGGCATCGAGTTCAGCCCCCCACAGATTGGGCCGAATCAACGTTGGATCATGGGATAATTCTAGGGCAAAACTATCCGCTAATGAATGGGCTGGGTCAGTACTCAATACCAGTGTGCGATATCCCAGTTCTGCTGCTCGCAGGGCAGTCGCAGCTGCAACTGATGTCTTACCCACCCCCCCTTTTCCAGTCATCAAAATAATACGCATTCGTAAAAACCTCTTAGTTGATCACACCCACCAGGGTTGCTCATCAGTACGGGGGTCAGTCTCGTTCCAGGGGTAGATCCAGATGGCATCATCCTTAACCACCACGTGAACTATCTTGAGGGGAAGGGGCGCAGGCCCACGCACAACGTTACCCTCCGGATCGTAAAGCGATCCATGGCAGGGACATTGAAACTGCTGATCTACGGGATTCCAGGGGAAGGTACAACCCAGGTGAGTACAGTTATCAACAATACCCCTAGCCCCCAGAGAACCATCGTCTTGGACGATCAAATAAGTCGGTTCGCTTGCCAGTCCTGCAATCAAGGCGCGAGTTCCAGGCGGATTAGCAAGGATTTGGCTGGCTGGAATCGGGGTGCCCAGTTTATCTTTGGCGAGAATCCCACCTCCCTCAGATACTTCCCGAGGCGGGATGAAAAACTTAGCGACCGGGTAGAGGGCTGAACCAGCGGTTGCGGCAACCGTTGCCCCTGTCAAAAAATTGAGTAGTTGTCGCCGAGACAGTGATGGGACTTCGAAAGAAAGTGCATCATCCATATCGATCAACCTCCTTATAAAATGGAACAACATATCCATGACCTCCTCAAGCAGAGGGTAACAACCTGGCTGAAGTGAGACAGGGTTGTTAATTGCGGTCATGCAATCAAGTCATGTGGCAAGCAAGTGCAAAGTTTCTTTACTTTTCTTACTACTCAGTAGTATAACCAATCAGTAATGAAATTGTAAATTATTTTATCTATTTTGTTGTGACTTCCCTGGTTTGATTGAGAAGCTCAATGCCCCATGGCTCAGGAAAGCTGTGGAACTTTGAAACCGAATTATTCAGTTGACAGAATCAGGATTACTGCATAATATCTATATAACTATCTAGTAGATAAGTGATAAAACCTGACCGGGATTCCCCACTTTGTCGTCGGGTGATTGATTTAGATCAGGGAGGAGAGGGTTGAGGTATGGCAAACGTTGTTGTTATTGGGGGCGGTCTGGCTGGGTTGCCTATAGCCTATGAGCTACGTCACTTGCTGCCAAGTGAGCATACGGTGACACTCATATCCAGTGAGTCCAAATTCACCTTTATTCCAGGGCTGATCCAGGTGGCTTTAGGGCTGAAGCCATTGGAGCATGTTCAGTTAGATTTAGCGCGTCTGGCGCAGCGTCATCATTTAAATTGGGTGCCTGGCAAAGTGACGGCCCTCGATCCTCAGACTCGTTCCATTACAGTCGAGGGAGAGAAAACGATTGAGTATGATTATGTTGCGATCGCAACTGGGGCATCCCTGGCCTTTGATCAAATTCCAGGTTTGGGTCCCCATGATGGCTACACCCAGTCTGTTTGCACCCCCGACCATAGCCTCACAGCTCACCAAGCCTGGCTCGACTTGCTTAAAAATCCAGGCCCCATGGTTGTGGGCGCAGCTCCGGGGGCAGGGTGTTTTGGCCCCGCCTACGAATTTGCTCTGATGGCCGATCATGAATTACGTCGTCGAGGATTGCGCGATCAGGTGCCCATCACCTACGTCACACCAGAGCCCTATGCTGGGCATTTAGGTGTCTCTAAGGTAAAAAATGCGAGAGAGCTGACCGCCAATTTAATGCAGAAACAAGGCATTGCAGTCATTGAAAATGCGGCCATTACGGCTGTGGATGAACAAACCATTACCCTGGACGACGGGCAACAGTTGCCATTCAACTACTCGATGATCTTACCGGCCTTTCGCGGGGCCAAATTTATCCAGGCAGCGCCTGGGTTAGGAGATGCCAAGGGATTTATTCCGACTTTACCCACCCAGCGTCATCCCGACTTTCCCAACATTTATGCCGCAGGCGTCAGCATTAAACTGGCACAGCCTGATAAAACCCGTGTTCCCATCGGGTTACCTAAAAGTGGTCAAATGTCGGAAGCCATGGCGACAGCGGTTGCCCAAAACATCGCGGTTGAGTTGGGGGCGAGTAAAAGTCCTCTCCAAGTTCCAACGTTGGATGCTTTGTGTTTTGCAGAATTTGGCGATACTGGTATTGCCTATATTGCCGCCCCCGTTCTGCCTGACCCAGAAACTGGCAAACGGAAACACTCCTATGCTGTTCGTGGCCCATGGGTTGTATGGGTAAAAGCAGCCTTTGAGGAATATTTCATGATCAAAATGCGTACTGGAGTTGGTATGCCCTGGTTTGAAAAACTGGGATTACGCGTTCTCTTCGGTCTACAGATGCTGAAGCCCACCACCACCAACTACGAACAAACAACAGTTAGCCCTTAAGCATTCCATTGATTGAGATTTGGCCTTTTTTTGATACTCCCCCCAGATTATGGAGACTCAGCCGCACCAAGTGGAACCCCTTTCAGCTCTGCTGGAAAACCACTTTGAACAAATAGCAGAGCGATTCAAACTGTTAAGCGATCCCAGTCGGTTACGAATTATCTCTGCTATTTGCAGCCAGGAACGCAATGTCACTGAGATTTGCCAGCGAGCTGGTTTAAACCAGGCCAATGTCTCTAAACACCTACAGTTGCTTAAATGCTCGGGTGTTGTCACCTGTCGACGTGTCGGCAGTTGTCGCTATTATCGGATTATCGATAAAGATTTACTATCACTCTGTGCCAGATCCCTAACGGAGATCGAACAATTTAGCCTATCCCCCAATCTAAGGGACGATATCCATGTTCAGAATTCTATCCAAGATCATGCTGGGTTTTTCGCTAATCGTTCTCGTTGTTCTTGTCTGCCCAGCAATCGCTCAAGCTCAGCCGGAACCCGCTCAGCTAGCCAAAGCTGTTCAGGAGATTGAAAATTTAGACGCTATGCGCAGCGGACTAGCCGATTACCTGAAAGATGCGCCAGAACCACCGACGGCGGAGACCATGAAGAAAGTGTGTAAACCCGTTGGCATGAAAGCCATGCAACTCAGTCAAGAGAACGGTTGGCAGGTCAAGCAAATGGCCAAAAAGTATCGTAATCCAGCCCATAAACCCGATAATCTTGCCGCTACTAATGCCCTGTCTACATTTGAGCAATCCCCAGAGTTAATGGGATTCTGGGAAAAAGAAACCTTGAGCGACCAAAGCGGCACTCGCTATTATCGTCGCATCAATGTGGAAGCAAGTTGTTTAGCCTGCCATGGGCTCAAAGACAATCGTCCTCAGTTTGTCAAGAATAACTATCCCCAAGATTTGGCATATGACTTCAAAGTGGGTGACTTACGAGGAGTGTATGCGGTGTTTATTCCCGATGCAGTACAGCAGTCGGTTCAATCTGCCCTGAGCGAATAAACTAGTCAATAGTATAAACAGGCATCATTGGGAGATTTTTATGATGTGGTCACGTGTACGCCAGCTGATGCTTTGGCTGCTCACTTTCAGCATACTATTAGTCCTGATCCTGGCAGGGATTGAAAATCTCACGGTGCTGCCAGCATCTGCCGCGATTCGCCAATTAGAAGAAGCACCTGGTCAATTTGTTTATCAATCACGTCAGACCCTGCACGATCAGCATGACAATAGTTGGCAAGCGATCGCATTTAAACGCATTCGCCCAGATGGCAGCACCTTTTTCTATCTCCGGCTGGTTGGTTTTCCCGGCACTGCGGCCATTGATCGTTTACAGCCCCTGGTGTTAACCGATTCTTTAGGCAACACCCTAACTGCAAACGACGCCTCTCGAAAAATTTTCACGGATGCTGATGCACCGGAACCCAATGTTGGCCAATATGATTTGGCACCGATTGTATCTGAGTTAAGAGCGGTAATCCCCTTGAAGCTAAGTCTTCCAACCACTCAAGGTGAGCCAGTCGAACTTTTGGTATCGCCAGCTCTTGTCAAGGAGTGGCAGGCCCTTGTCACTCAATCATAAACAACCATAGACCCTAAAATTTGAACAACCAAGATATTCAATTTGAGAGAAAAAAGCATGAAACGTAGATGTCAACAAGGTTATCGTCAACAAGGTCACCGTCAACAAGGTTATCGTCAACAACATCGACGAAGATTAGGTGCCACTGGACTTTGCAGAATGGCATTCCTAGCATCAGCATCTCCTATGTCCGCTAGTTCTAGTCTTGATGAGAGAACTCAACAAGCGATGATTGATGCCATGAATGATGAGTATCAAGCGAGGGCACTTTACACTGCCGTCATTGAAAAGTACGGAGCCATTCAGCCATTTAGTAATATTATTCAATCAGAAGAGCGCCATGCTCAGCGTTGGCATACCTTATTTACACAGTGCGGTCTCCCCATTCCTGAAGATACGTTTGCTGGCAATGTAAAGGCCCCTGAAACTCTGCAAGCGGCTTGTGAAATGGCCGTTGAAACAGAAATTGCTAATGTACAAATGTATGATAGCTTTCTTGAATTTGTTGAAGAGCCTGAGCTGAGGGCAACGTTTACCCAATTTCGTAACGTTTCAAAAAATAATCATCAGCCAGCATTTGAACGCTGCCTCAGCTGGTTCTCCAGCATCTGAGTGAAGTTATATCCTGTGTCAAGGAACATCTCGACGTACCAGTTGTTACCCTGACCCATGGTTCATTGCTTAGCACACTGAGATTAAGTTATATTCCGGTATTTCTAATCGCGATGACGCTTTAGATGCATGCATCTAAAGCGTCATCGCGATTAGTGTAGAAATAAATGGGAAAACATTCGTCATTTATTTCGCTATATAGTTATATAATTATATAGCGTAACATTAAGCGCGAATTTCTTTGCCAGTTTGTTTTCGCTACAAACAATATGGACTCATGAATAATACACTTCAGAAATATCAACAGGTTAGTGTGTGGGAGCGCTTTTGCGCATGGATCACCAGCACTGAAAATCGATTATATGTTGGCTGGTTCGGGACCCTTTTGATTCCCACAGCCCTGGTCGCTACGGTTGTTTTTGTCCTGGCCATGGTGGCGGCACCGCCCGTGGATATGGATGGTATTCGAGAGCCGATTAGCGGTTCCTTGCTCTATGGCAACAATATGATTACCGCCACCGTGGTGCCCTCTTCCAATGCCATTGGCCTCCACTTTTATCCCATCTGGGAAGCCGCCAGTCTAGATGAGTGGCTTTACAACGGTGGCCCGTACCAGATGATTATCTTTCACTTTCTCATCGCTGCCTATGCCTACATGGGACGTCAGTGGGAACTGAGCTATCGCTTAGGCATGAGACCCTGGATTGCCGTGGCCTATTCGGCTCCGGTGGCAGCTGCTACCTCGGTGTTACTGATTTACCCCATCGGCCAAGGCAGTTTTTCGGATGGGTTGATGCTCGGGATTTCTGGCACCTTCAACTTTATGATTGTGTTTACAGCCGAGCACAACATTCTCATGCATCCCTTCCATATGCTGGGGGTCATCGGTGTCTTCGGGGGGCCTTGTTCTCTGCCATGCATGGCTCCTTGGTCACCTCGTCGTTAGTGCGAGAAACCACCGAACTTGAATCCCAAAATGCTGGCTATCGCTTTGGTCAAGAGGAAGAAACCTATAACCTGGTCGCCGCCCATGGGTACTTTGGACGCTTGATCTTTCAACATGCCTCCTTTAATAACAGTCGGTCTTTGCACTTTCTACTGGCGGCCTGGCCGGTGGTCGGGATTTGGTTCGCCTCCCTGGGCATTTGCTCCATGGCCTTTAATCTCAATGGATTCAACTTTAACCAGTCCATTCTAGACAGTGAAGGGCGAGTGGTGAATACCTGGGCCGATGTGCTGAATCGCGCCAATTTAGGCATTGAAGTCATCCATGAGCGTAATGCCCACAACTTCCCTCTGGATTTGGCATCTGGAGAGGCCGTTCCCGTTGCGCTGACAGCACCCGCTATCGCGGCATAAAGCCGGATTGGTTCCTTAATTCAAAACTTGATTCGTTCACCATGGGGAGTTTTCTACTCCCCTCTTTTGTCAACAATTCGTGTGAAGCATCTATATGACAGAAAATTCGGTTCAGAAAAATACAGCAACCAAGGCACCCTTGAATTGGACAACTGTTATCTTTTTTACACTTGTTCATATTCTTGCTTTGCTAGCTCCCTGGTATTTTTCATGGCAGGCTTTGGGCATTACCCTATTGCTCCACTGGCTCTTTGGCAGTATTGGCATTTGCTTGGGATATCATCGGCTCCTCAGTCATCGTAGTTTCCAAGTGCCAAAATGGTTGGAATATTTGATTGCCTTGGTCGGGACATTAGCGTTGCAGGGAGGGCCAATCTTCTGGGTTGCCGGCCATCGTCTACACCATGCCCATACAGAAGATGAACAGGAGGATCCCTATTCTGCTAAGCGAGGATTCTGGTGGAGCCACATGCTCTGGATGCTATATCCCGAAGCAAAGTTTTTCGACTCAGACCTATACAGCCGTTATGCTCCAGAGTTAGCAAGAGATCCTGTTTATCGATGGTTAAATCGCAATTTTATACTCTTGCAAATTCCTCTAGGATTATTGCTCTATGGCCTAGGTGGATGGTCCTTTGTGATTTACGGTATCTTTTTGCGAGCGGTGCTGCTATGGCATAGCACCTGGTTTATTAACTCAGTTACCCACATGTGGGGGTATCGCACCTTTACGACTGAGGATAATTCTCGGAATCTCTGGTGGGCTGCTATCTTCACCTATGGAGAAGGCTGGCACAACAACCACCATGCCTATCCTAATGTTGCTCGAGCTGGATGGCAGTGGTGGGAAATTGATGTCACCTGGTGGGCGATTTGGGTATTGCAAACGCTCGGACTTGCTACAAAAGTTGTCAAAATACCTGCCCATGTGAGTCCAACACTCAAATAGATTCTTTATCGTTTAGTGGTATGGGTGCAGGGCTGTTGAGCACCACACCGCTGCTGACCTGGGAGACAGAGCCCTACACCCTACAAAAGAGGGCTGTCTCCCAGGTCAGTTTTGCCATGGGACTCTTCCAGTAAATACTATACATAAGTTTTTACTATATAACATTGTAATACCTTATACACGCCTTGACTTGAGCCTCAAAGTGAACGGGAGATCGCGTCAGGGTCTTTGGTTTGCCCATACCTTTGCGGCATCAGCCTGTTTGCGCTCGTTTGCGCTTATCCTAGGCAATGAAGCGAGTGGGAGTTATCAACACAACATTCACATTAGGCCTAGTTTTAGTCCTAGCTTGAAGAGTCGAATCCAAGGTCTTTGTATATTAGGGATTGCCGTGCAATGCTGACATTTGGGCGAGAGCTTTGTGGAGATTTGGCGACGGCTGAAACTCGAGAGTGGCTGGTAACAAATGGGATTGGTGGTTATGCCGCCGGTACAGTGGCAGGCATTCTTACCCGACGCTACCATGGCTTATTGGTCGCTGCTCTGCAACCACCCCTGGGGCGCACGCTGTTGGTAACCAAATTAGAAGAAGCGGTCTATACCGACAAGTACCATGATTTGAGCACCAATCGTTGGATAGATGGTAGTGTTTCTCCCCAGGGTTATCGGTTGATCGAAAGCTTTCGGCTTGATGGGAGCATACCAGTTTGGACGTTTGCCCTAGACGATGCCTTATTAGAAAAACGTATTTGGATGCAGTCTGGGGCCAATACAACCTATGTCCGATATTACTTGCATCGGGGCAACGCGGTGGAATTGTCGTTAAAAGCGTTGGTTAACTATCGGGATTATCACGGCAACACCCAAGCACGAAGCTGGCAGATGGAGACCGGATGTGTTCCCCATGGCATTTGTGTTCAAGCTTTTTCTGATGCGGTTCCTTACTATCTTTTTAGCGATCGCGGCCAGTTTCAATTACACCATGATTGGTATCAAAAATTTGAGCTTTCTCTAGAGCGGTATCGAGGCTTGACCAATCGAGATGATCACCTGTGTGTTGCCAGTTTAGCTGTGGCACTGGCTCCAGGTGAATCATTATTGGTTGCGGCTAGTACCGTGGCTGCACCGTCCTTAGACGGGGAGTCGGCCCTGGCCATGCGACAAACCTATGAACGCCAGTTGTTGGCCCAGGCATTCAACATATCAGAACAACAGCATCCATTATCTACGTCAGAGGAGTTTCAACAGCTTGTTTTAGCTGCTGACCAGTTTATTGTTGATCGCCCCTTGGTGAATGAACCTGAGGGTAAAACCGTGATTGCCGGTTATCCGTGGTTTGGTGATTGGGGGCGGGATACGATGATTAGTCTGCCGGGGCTAACCTTGGCAACGGGGCGTCCCCAAATCGCGCGTACGATCATTCGGACCTTTTCTCGCTATCTGGATCAGGGGATGTTACCTAATCTGTTTCCTGATGCTGGAGAAACCCCTGAATACAATACGGTGGATGCGATTCTCTGGTATTTTGAGGCAATTCGGGCGTACTATGCAGCCACTGGAGATGATGCGCTGCTGAGGGAGATTTGGTCAGAGTTGGCGGCGGTGATTGACTGGCATCAATGCGGTACTCGCTACAACATTCATCTGGATAGTGATGGCTTAATCTATGCTGGCGAGCCCGGTATACAGCTAACCTGGATGGATGCCAAGGTGGAGGATTGGGTGGTCACTCCCCGCATTGGCAAGCCGATTGAAATTAGTGCGCTTTGGTACAATGCATTGCGCTGTATGGAGCTGTTTGCGCAGGTTTTAGGGAAACCAGCACAAGATTATAAAACCCTGGCACAGCATACGTTAATCGGGTTCCGACGGTTTTGGCATGGGGCTTACTGCTATGACGTTCTGGATGGCCCCGAGGGACATGATGCGGCTATGCGGCCCAATCAGATTTTTGCAATTTCCCTACCCTTTGCTGGCGGTGAGGCTGGGGACGCTTTATTGAAGCCGGAGCAGCAACGATCTGTGGTTGATGTGTGTGGTCGAGAACTGCTGACGTCCCACGGGTTGCGATCGCTAACGCCCACCCATCCTCAATATGTCGGTACCTACGGTGGTAATTCGCTGGAGCGTGATGGTGCTTATCACCAGGGCACTACCTGGGGGTGGCTGTTGGGTCCCTATGTGCAGGCACATTTTCGGGTATATCAGGATGCGGCTCGGGCCAGGGAGCTACTTAACCCCCTAGTGCAGCATCTCCATGGGGGCTGTATTGGTAGTCTCAGTGAGATTTTTGACGGGGATGCACCGATGACACCACGGGGGTGTATGGCCCAGGCGTGGACGGTGGCAGAAGTGCTGAGGGTTTGGCAATGGTTGGGTTAAACCTGGTGTTTTCCATGTTTGAGCATCAGCCAGATGAGCACCGGGGCTCCTAGCAGTGCCATTACGGCATTAAGGGGTAAGACCGTTTGGCTGCCAGGCACCTGGGCAATACTGTTGGCGACCAGGGCCAACATGGCTCCTAGTAAGGCGACAACGGGTACCAGCACACGATGGTCTTGGGTGCGGCAAAGACTGCGCCCCAGGTGAGGAACGGCAACGCCTAGAAATGCAATGGGGCCGCAAAAAGCGGTGATGCTGCCTGCTAACAAAGAGGCGCTAAAGATCAAATAACAGCGGACCATGGTAATGGATAATCCCAGGCTGATGGCTTGTTCTTCTCCCAGGAGTAAGAGATTTAAGGGTTTACAGGTAAGTTGGGCAATGGTGAGGCCAAAGATGACGACTGAGAGCAAAATCGGTAGTTGTTGCCAGGTGACGCCGCTAAAGCTGCCAAAGGTCCAGTTTAGATAGGTGAGGGTTTGTTCAAGGTGGCTAAAGTGCAACAGGATAGTCACTAGGGCAGTGGTGATGTAGCCCAGCATCAGCCCAAACACTAGCAGGGCCAGGGAGCTACGTATTTGGCGGGCCATGAGCAAAATCAGGAGCATTGCGATCGCAGCGCCCCCACTGGCGGCTCCGACCACGCTTAGCTGTCCCCACCAGCCAATACTGCCGCCGGTTAAGACAATCAGGGCTGCGCCCAGACTAGCGCCGGCATTGATACCGAGTACTGACGGTCCGGCCAGGGGGTTGCGGAATAGGGCTTGGAGTTGGAGTCCGCTGATGGCCAGGGCTGAGCCTGCTGCCATGGCGGTTAGGGAACGGGGGAGACGGAAATTAAGGATAATTTCTTGCCAGGCGGGCTTAACGGCGGTGCCACCAAAGAGAATGGTCAGCACTTCATGGGGGGGAATGGCGACGGAGCCTAAGGCGAGGCTGGCGAGAAATATGATGAGGAGCGCTAGGGTAAGGAGGGTAAGGCCACCCAGGTGGCTGATGGAAAGTGATTTAAGTCGGTGATTAGTTAGTTTGTTGAATATTTTTTTTGGCTGGGAGATGGTTGGGTGTTTTGTATGGGTGGAGTTGAGGGTGTAGATTTTGTTGGCCATAGTTTTGGGGTGGGTGAGGTAAGTTTTTAGTGAGATAGTCTTTATGATTAGGAACTTCCCAACCCCCCCTTTTTGAGGTGCACTGCGGAGTTCTTCTACCTTGGGAAATTAGGGGTATTGAGTTATTTATTAAGTGGTTGGAATAGAATTTAAAGGCCCTGCTTGGGGTCCCTCCGAGTTCACGTTCGGCTGAGCTCACGTCGAAGCCCAAACCCCTTGGGCAGGGCGGGACGCCGCCCTACGACCCTACGTAGAGGGCTTGGTCCACTCATGACTAAAAATATCGGCAAGGTAATCGGCAAGGTGGTTTAGAATTTTGTCGAAATGCGCAAAATTCTAAACGTAAAGGTCCTCGACTTTTCCTGAAGTGCAGATCAACAGTGATTAAAATCATGAGGTTTATCTTTGAAAAGCTCTTAGATTTTGCTGCCTGTGAGAAAGTTTTTTAGAGAAAAAGGATTTAAAGCCAATCTTTGTTAAAAACTTTTAGGTCTAAGGAAATAGTATTTAACCTAAAAGGGATAACTACTCTTTTACGGTGTGTAGCGAATGCGGAGCAGCGTAATACCCTACCGAGCACCCGTGCAACCACCTTGAGCCGTTTCTCCGCACCCCTCTAATGCGAGGGGCGTGGGGACGTTGAGGTCCCCACATCAGGAGGGTTTCAGGGAGGAAAGCCCTGAGCAACCCCCATCCCTACTCACCGCTCCCCATCCACAATATTCACCCTCCTCACCTCTGTCTCATAACTCCCATCCCCATACAACCAAACCAACCGAAACCCTGGCTGAGTATCATCCATAGCCGCAACCGCTGGTGTCACCTGCAAACAAGTCGACGGACACCCATAAACCCCAATTCCACTGGCTGTTCTACATTGAAACTCATGGTGAATATGACCAAAAACAACTAACTTCACCTGCAAAAATTGCTCAATCAGCGCGAAAAACTCATCAGCATTTTTCACGCCTATTTGATCGACCCAATCGATGCCAACAGAGACGGGATGATGATGCAGCGCAATTAAAGTGGGCTTAGGCGGATGATGGGTTAAATAAAACCGCAGTTTCTGTAACTGCTGTTCAGAAAGATGACCTTCGCCAAAGGTGGCATCCAGAAAAACCGAATCAAGCAAAATCAGTTGCCACGGCCCCAGGTCAATGGAGCTCAGCCCCTGACTAGCGGGCAGCACCTGGAATACTTGTTGCAGCATGTCTACACGATCATGATTACCAGGTAGCCAGTAGGTGGGGATTTGCAGAGGTGAGAGTGCATCCACCAAATTCCCATAGGCCTCAGCCTCTCCCTGTTCAGCCAAGTCACCCGTCAATAGCAATCCATCAGGCTTACATTGGGCAACCTCCCGTAACACTGCATTCAAGGTCTGCCAAGTATTACAGCCCCGCAGCTGGTCCGTAGTTTTGGCTAACAAATGGCTATCAGTCACTTGGGCTAAGAGAATAGGATGGCTCATGGTTCTAGCTTTTGGTAATAAACCAGTTCATGGTCAGGTAATAGCTGTGGATGAAAGATCTTAACTAAATCGGCCAGGAGCAGGTGGGGTTTAACGGCCCCACTCTCCCAGTAGTCATTGCCGCCAGTGTCATTTATGCGGACATTGTTGTTAAAGACGTTGTCCTGCTTAAAGGCATCAAAATTGCCATAGCGAGGGTCGGTTGCGATCGCATCGCTATAACTGAACCAATCTTGACTGACATTTACCCAGACATCAGCTGTCGCCGCCTGGTCAACGACAGACTCAAAGTCAAGCGGTATGGTAACCGTAGACTCGTTCTCTTCCCACAGATAAGCAGAACCTGCATCTTTGAGTAACTGGGCGGCATAGCTCTTGCCACCAGGCAGGTACCAGGTACCCTCATAACTGAAACCAGAAAAGACCGTTGGCCGGTCTGACAGGCCAGCCGTCAGCTCCACTAAAGATTCATACTCAGTCGAGATATCTGTAAAGACCTGCTGAGCTTTAGCCTCCTGGTTAAAGAACAGAGCTGTAAACAGCAGCCACTCAGCGCGTCCGAGGGGAGAGTTTTCCACATATTCTCCTGCCAGGACCACTGGCAAGCCTGCCTGTATCAAACGACTGTAGCTATCAACATCCGGGTCTCCTATACCATAGGTCATGATCAGGTCTGGTTCACTCACGAGCAGTCGCTCTAGATCGAGAGTTCTACCAGAGCTAAAGGCGATGAGTTCCCCTTGTTCGATTTTTTGACGAACGCTAGGAGTATACACAAAGCTAAAATCATCCATACCTACAAGCCCATCTAACTGGTTCAGCAGTTCTAAGTGAGGCAGGTAGGTAGTAGACAGTGTAACCACTGTATTGACGGGGACTTGTATGACTTGAGCCTCTTCAAACCCTTCTGGAACCGGAGTTCCGCACTGTACTAGCAGATACTCAAAAGTCTCATCAGCCGCTTGCCATGGCTGAGTAACGGTAACGACCTTGTAGTGGTTGTAATAGTCAACGGAAAAGCCAGTTGCGTATTCAGGCTGAACTTTGTTTGGGAAGTAGTCTGTGGCAGGGGTGTAGTCTGTGACGCAGGCAGCATTATGATCAGGTGGGGCAGGTTCTGATGGAAGCTGTCGGCAGCCAACAGTCGCCAACAGTCCCAATAGCAAGACAGTTGTTACAGACTTTTGAATAGATGATTTTGACGTGGTCGAGCCCCCCCTATAGTCCCCCTTTGCAAAGAGGACAGAGTCCAGCTTTTCAAATCGATCCATTGTTACCCCTCTCCCTACTTGATCAGAAAGTTCCTTTCAAACCCACCTGAACGCTCCGACCTATGCCAGGAAACCCAGGAAACTCTTCAAACTGCTCATCAAAAATATTGTCTAAGCTGGCATTCAATGCCCAGCTGTCGCTCAGAGGCAACCGTAGCTTAAAGTCCAAGGTTGTTCGCCCATCAAGGGTTTCTGAATTACCCCGATCAACAAAAGTATCACTGATGGAGCGTAAGAATAGAGCCGCGTATACCCCATCGCCGGGTTCATAAGCCACACCTAAATTAAAGCTGTCAGCATTGGTAAACGGCAAAGCATTACCTCGATCATCGGGGTTATCACTGTCCCTGATCTCTGGACGATTCCACGTGTAATTTGCAAAGGCAAACACACCGTCAAGCACTTGATAGTTTAGCTCCGTCTCAATCCCGATGGCCTCCACTCGATCAATGTTTTCGAACCTCAAGGTATCACTGTCAAAGTTAATGGCATCCTTAATTTCATTGCGATAGAAGGTAACCCTAAATAAGCCCCGGTCACCGATTTGTTGGTCAATACCAACGTCAAAGCTAATGCCAGTTTCAGGTTCAAGGTTTGGGTTGTTGGTATTGAAGGTGGTCAGGAACAGATCCGATAAGGTCGGCACACGAAAATTGCGAGCAAAGTTAGCCCGAAAATTTGTGGTATCGGTTAAAGCCACCCGTGTACCTAAGTTAAATGAAGTAAAAGAGTCTTCATCAGCCAGATCGTTAAAATCTTGTCGAATACCGGCATTAACACTGACGCGAGAGGTGATATCAGCCTGGTATCGAGCAAAAATACCGGTTTGATTAATGCTTTCGTCATAGGCCTCAGTGGTTAAATCTGTCAACAAATTAGTTGTTTCGTTGTCTGCTTGAACATTACGGTAGTCGACACCGTAGGTAATGTTCTGATTGTCCGCAAACTGCCAGGCATGTTGTAATTGCCCACCTAGGGAAATTTGATCGACTCGATCTTCTGAAGGCGTATCAAAACTGCTATCGGCGATGGGATCCTTGAAGGTAAGGTCAAGGAAATCACCAAATAATCGTGCTGTTAGCAATGAGTTATCCCCTTGCCCCAGCTTGGATTCATAGGTTAAATCCAGTAATAAATTTTCTGTATACTGACTATCATCTTCAGTCAGTGTATTAAACGCACCAAAGCCGCTAGGAGTAGGCACACCACCAGGAACATTTAAATCTTTGGTGAGATACAATGCCCCCAGACTTACTCGATTGCGTTCATTAAGGTCAGCTGCCACCTGAAAATTAAGATTGTTATAAAGCACCTCCGCATTGCTGCGATCACCCTCAAAGTCTGTTGTGCTTAGGCTAAAAGGAAAATCATTTTCTGAATCGGTACGGTTATAACCGAGTCTCCAATCAACATTGCCAGTGTTTCCCCGCACCTGTAGTGCCTGACTGTTATAGCCAAAGCTGCCAAGATCTAAGCTAGTGGTCACCTCTATCCCTGCTTCTTCAAGCGGTCTGCGGGTAATGATATTGATGACACCACCAATGGCATTGGATCCATACAGCACTGAGCCCCCCCCTGGCAGCACCTCAATTTGTTCGACTGCATCGGTTGTAAAATTCGAGAGATCAAATCCACCTGCTGCACCGATCTCGTTTATCGGACGACCATCTAGCAAAATCAGGGTTTGAGCAGTCCCTCCCCCCCGAATAAACTGACCACTCTGAGCACCCAACTGACCACCTGCTGTACCTTCGCTCAATATTCCGGGCAGATAGAGTAGGGCTTCATCAACAGTGCGGGCTCCCTGCGTTTCAATTTGCTCGCGATCAATCACATACACAGGCTGTGTTGACTCACGAACAGTACCTTCACGACGAAAAGGAGAGTAAACGGGCTGATCAAGGATACTTTCAACGACATTAATTCGAATAACGTCATCTACCTCAGGAGTCTGAGCTAATTCAGAATATTCTAACTTGGTTGTTTCTCCAGCCCAGGCGGGTGATGCTAGCAGAAAAGATAGAAGCGTTAGAGAAGCAGGGAACTTGGACATAGTAGACATTGGTCTTTTGGTTTTAAGTGTGTATTGTGTGGAGAAACGAACAACCAAAGGATCACCTTTGTCCTCCAACCCCTTCTCTCGAAAAAGAAAGGTAGTAAGAGAGGAGATTTTTTGAGGAACATAAGTTCTTTTAAGTCAAAACTTCTCTCCTTTAGGAGAGACCCTCTCCTAAAGGAGAGGGATTTAAGGTGTGGAGGCCAAAGCAACTTGCAGACAAAAGTTAAGGCTAGAGCCATGCTTCAGATGACTATTTAGCTATGCCATTGAAGCTAAAGACAATATGTATAGACTCTAGTCAATTTTGTTGCAAAGGCTGTAGATAAATCGACAACAAACTCGCCGCTGGAGCCTGGACCGGGCAAAAAAGATTTGATTCACATCCGTACCTCGCAGATATTGTAGGTCAAAGCATCGGCGGGCATTCTGACTGAGAGGCATAAACAAGGTTTAGAACCTCTTTCACAGCTGCGGGACAGTGGTAGATTTTCACTACGCTTTCCCCATTAACTCCAGTGGCTGCTCCCCACTAGAACCGATCCAAAGTAGAATCATATCACACTGATCTAAACTGAGATATGCAGATTAAATAACTAGATGCTGTTGGCCTCCTCAAAAGACTTTTGCCTGGGCTACCTTGTGAGCTACCTTGATAACCAATGCCTATCCAGGTAGCTGCCCATTCTATGAATCTGCAACGGCGATCATTAATCTGTTTACTATGACTCAGCCCAGCTTGACTATTAAAGCGACGTATTCGACCTTGAGTGCATCTGAGCTGTTGAGTAAAGTAGCACCGCAATATAAAATGCCGAATCCTGTCTCCTGCGAGTTTTGGCATAGGGGGCTCAATGACACCTATAAATTATCTTCCGAAAAAGATGATTTTATATTGCGGGTGTATCGACACAATTGGAGGACACGCTCAGAAATAGAGTTTGAGCTAGCAGCACTGATGCACTTACATGGGCAGGGGGCAGCTGTTGCTATTCCTATTGAGAGAAGAGAAGGAGGTTTTATCACTTCAATTATGGCTCCAGAAGGAGAACGACACGTTATTATCACTCAGTTTGCCCAAGGAAATCTCTTAAAGTTTAACGATCCAAAAGATGCAACTCTCTTTGGTCAAGCAGTGGCAGAAATACACAGTTGTTCTTCAGGATTTGAGTCTAATGCTAGCCGTTATACATTAGATCTCAAACATCTTATAGATGAGCCTTTGGTGAATATCAAACCTTATTTAGCACAAAGACCTTCAGACTGGGAGTTCTTAAGTGAGTTCGCCAACAGTCTTTTTACAATTGTTAATGCTACAGAGGTCGGTAAGCTGGACTATGGGTTTTGCCATGGTGACGTTCATGGAGAGAATGCCCATGAGCAAGATGGCAAGGTTACGCACTTTGATTTTGACTGCTGTGGTTTAGGTTGGCGCGTTTATGATCTGGCCACATTTAGGTGGGTGATTAGGCTGCTTGGCAAAGAAGATGCCCTATGGTCAAGTTTTCTAGAGGGATATAGGTCAAAGAGAGAGATTTCTGATTTGGATTTAAGTCTTGTCGAACCGTTTATTGCCATACGAGATATTTGGTTCTTTGGGCTTAATACCGGTAATTCCCTAGCACAGAACTGGCTCAATGATGACTATATTAATTTTCATCTAAATTTTCTCAAACAGATATCTGAAAAGATCAGCTCAGACAATTAGTGAGAATTATTGGTCCGTCAAGCGTATACTACACAATCGCACTGGCATAAGCACCCCATTACCAAGCTGTTTTTGCAACTCTGATTCTGTTTATTTGGATCGCGCGGTCAATCATTTCTATTGGCACCTTGATAGTCTGATACATTGATAGTTTGGCCACCGGATCCAAAGCTTAGAAGTTAATAGAAATAATGGCTAAGAGAGTCTGCTTGCCACTATCATTTTGCAAAACTCTTTCTTGACTTAACCGCTGGACCAATCAGGTCAATTCGATCGGTCCAAATGCCCCCTGCATAGTTTGAGGGTAAGTCCCTAAGCCGCTCTGGATCATCAAAACCTTGGGAGAAGCCTTCACCATTATAGTCGCCCACCAGGAAAACCTTGGTATCCACATTGTTCATGCGTTGCAGAAATCGGTTGGGCCAACCCCATAGCCAAGGGGCAACGTTGGCGGGGACCAGAAGCATGTTGCGATCGCACCTATCCGGCACCCACCCAGTCCAACCCAAAGCTATATAGCGCACCAAACATTGTTTTAGTCGACGTGGCCACAGCGTCCGAATCGTGGAAAATTGTTCACGAATAATGCTAACCGGTTGGGTTGCACCATACACCATAAATTGTGCCTGACGTTCAGGAGGTAGCATCGCTAATCGCTCAGCTAAAAGCTCACCCTCATTCGGATCCTGGCTTTTCACGTTAATAACAAAATTACGATCAGGAAAGGCATTGAATACCTCGTCCAGTGAGGGCATCATGCCAACACCTCGTCCACGAAATGGATAGGTTTTTCCGCCATCGGCGGTATACCCATAACCAATGTCAAGAGCCTGTAGATCATCTAGAGTTTGCTCACGGGTAACACCAGCACCATTAGTACGACAGTCAATGGTCCAATCGTGAAATACAGCAAAGTGCCCATCAGTCGTTGGGTGAACATCCAACTCAACGATGTCAGCGCCATAGTCAAACGCCGCTTTCATCGACGGAAGCGTATTTTCAAGATAGTCATCGGGCACTGGTAACATCCGCTCAGCAGTGCAAGTGTCATTGGTTAACCCCTGGCGATCATAGCCCTGACTCAATCCGCGATGGGCCACCAGTACTGGAGAGAGACCAATAGGTTTCACCCAAAAAGAAGCATTACTGAAATAGAGCAAACCGATGGCTGCCATGAGCATGATAGCCATTAGCTTCCGAAATTTACGCCGTTTCCTCACCATAAATGTACAACACCCGCTTGTCATTACATGCTTGTTTCCAGTAATGTCTGAACAACAGGATGAAAGTCCTGCCATTGATTAAAGACATCTTCTGCCCACTGGTTTACCAGCTCACAATGTTGGGTGGCATTCTCCGCTCGCAGAATGTCATTAATTGTTAAATGCCCTAAACAATCGGGCGGCTCTAACCAGACAAACTGATCTTTGTGTTGAACCACCTTTGACTTTATGTTAGCAAGCCCGCCAGCCGGAACATCTAACTTAAAATAGGCGTATAGACTCGATAAATGAACATTTAACGAGCTGATGGTCTGAGGGTTTGGTTGCCCTAGATGCTGAATCGAATAGGTGTCTACCGTCAGATCATGAACGGCCCAATAGGCAAAATCAGAATACTCGCGGACAAGCACTTCGCCATACGTTGCCCAGCACCCCGGTGTGGAAAACAGATAGTTGTGGGTAGCCCCATCGATATCTTCTGTTTCAGCCCCACAGGAGAAACACTTGATCAATGCCATAGCCATGATTCCCATACTTGATCGGGACACCGATCAGTATAGCCATAGCTTTAAAGATGTTGTAATTTATCAACTCGGTTGCAAGAGAAATAAGGGATAGGCTCAAAAATAAAGCCCCCCATAAAAGATTGTTGTAAAAGGTATAAGGTTCTAGTTTTTAGGTCTGCCTTCCAGTCACTTGGATGAGGCTAAATTACCTAGTCCCTAACACCGAATACCTATCACCTCACACTACCGGGGATTTTATTTATTCACAGATCCCTTAACACTTATCTACTTAACCAAGAAGACCTGATCTACTTAAACCTCTCCCATATCTACCGTGTAGTGCCCCACCAGTGTGATTCTCTCATAGGACATCGGATACACATGCAAAAGATTGGGATTCTCCTGATCTCGGTGTAGTACAACACCATTGAGACCAATATCGATGCGATAATCAACGACCCGATCATCACCATCAAGCACCATAGCCATGAATGGATGTTCCGTTGGATTGATCCGCTTTAAATCTTCATAGTCTTGCGTAAAGGGTGTCCCAAAGCCTAAAGGTCTATAAATGCCATCACTATAGTTTTCGGGAGCTAGCTGAGGAATTGCGTCCATATCCAATCCAGTTAAGATCAGCTTGCGCGTACCTTCACTGCCATTGAATACAATCTCCACCTCCTTGAGAGGTTCAGTGGTTAAGGGGGAGTCAATTTCCCGTCCGATTACTTTATCGAGAGTTTCAATTTGGCTATAGTCAGAACCCCACAGCCGATTTTCATCATAGGTACCAGGAGGTACAAAGCTATGAAACTGTAGATCCGAACTGCGGAGATCTGCCCAAGTAGTTCCAACGATTTCGCCAACAATCAGGTTTGACTTTTTATCTTGTTCTCCAAGAGCCATAATCTCTGCGTCAGCTAAATCGGTAGCCGTGATCTCCGACTCTTTGACCACATCTCTAAAAGCACCTAAATCAAGCTGCATGCCTTTAAGGAAACCAAATTTTGGCCAAGCCTCCAGATTGCGTGCCTGTGACCAATAGCTAACAGGGTTAAGATCCGAAACGATATCGGCATAAGCCCCCCGAGGGAAATCGAAATATCCCTGATAAATAGTTTCCTGACCCGACGGTGTTTCAGCGTAGATTGCCAGTTCCCAGTAACTTGCGCCCAAACAATTATTGGTTAGGCCAATTGACAATTGATCAGCGCTGTAACCACCTAATCCACCAGGAATATCAATGTGTTCGGAGCCAGCAGCAAATATCACCCGCTGGCGATTAAACTCACGTTCGGTCAAAAACCATCGTCTCAATGCAGGGTTATTCTTAGCAAACTCTGGCACTTGGGGAATTAGCCGGCTGAGATCGATATTACGTAGATTAAGGGTTGTTTCTCCATCAGGACCAACAATGTCAAATGTGACATCTGTTTGATAATTATCGCCCACCTGAAAACCGATAGTTGAGCCGACAAAGGTGGAATCTTCGGCTGGCGTTTGGAGCGCCATCTGCTCAATATTCTTATTGCTATAACGACTAATAAACAACAAAAATCCTGAACCTGAAATAATTGCGGGGACTAAAAACCATAAAAGAAAATTTTTCTTACGGGGCAAAACCTCTTTGGAATGAGACGACTTATTAGACAGAATTTGCTCTTGATCTTGGGGCAAAAGAGTCATGGTAGAGCTGAGATTTGTACGTGTACATAAGCGATATTACTTAATATTTAGACAATTTTTTTGATCTAAGGCTACATGAAATTTATTACAAAGAGACCCCCTGTTGAAATTACTTAGATAATCCCGTCTTAGGCTTGTTAAAAAAAGATAATTCTTCTCAGTAATATTCCGTATTTTAAGTTTTTTTTAGTAAAAAAACATACTTCAGACTACGCAAAAAACATGGAATCATTAACAATATTATTTTTTTGTAATTTTGAATCTTATTTATCCTGTTATTAGCAAAACCCTTGGAAATAGGTGGTTATTTTTCTTTTTTCGATAAAAACAAATGGTTTTTTGTACGTATGCATACCTGTCTATATGTCTGTATGTCTATACAATTTACGGTATGATTACGGTGTAATACTGATAATGAAGTTTGTGATTTTTATTGTGTTTAAATAATGAAAAAGAATCCACATTTATAATACTAAATACCTATTATTATAAATGTAATTGGTACTAATTCCCTGCAAAAATAGCCTTTAGAAAAGTATTTAGAGCATTTTTAGAAGGATTCGCTGACTATAAGTTCGCTAACGCCTAAAAGCTTGGGTAGATCCAGTATTTGTATAATCTGCCCCCCATAAGGCACTTGTCCTTGAACATAGTCACTGCCCATAATCGGAGCATTATCAGTGACTTCTTGAATGTCGCTTAAAGTTGCAGAAAATAGTGCATCACGAATCTCTTCTACAACAATAGCTATAAGGCTGTCCTGATACTCTACAACAATAGCTTTAGGCAATCTTTGTAACGCCTTTAGGGGCAACTCTAAGGACTGAGCAATATTGATAACAACTAAAACTTTGCCTCGTAAATTGATAGCCCCAATAATGTGTTTTGGACAGCAAGGAACAGGAGTTGCCTGATTGATGGTGATAAATTCTCGCACCAGATTGGAGTCAATACCAAAAAGATTATCACCTAAAGAGACGACAATTAAGGCCCTAGATTCCGTAATTGCGCTTTTCTCATCAAGTGACTGCCTCAGGTTTTGAGCTCGCTGACGAAAGATTGCTCGATCCTCGGGAGTGACCGCAGGTGCAAATGTTGTGATAGACGTATCATCTAATAACTGTGTTTCAGAAAGTGCTTCCTCAGATTGAGAGCGATAAAAATCATCGGCCAAAGAGCGAGTAACAGAGATAACCTGCTGAATTTCCCCAGTTTTGAACCAGGCTTGGGGAGAGTTTAAGATCAAAATATCGCTTTCATCTGTGACCATGCCTGAGAAAAATCTTTTTACATTAAGATTGGATATCTCTTGTTGTTCATCTATATCAGCTTTGATATCTAATGTAGATAGTTCTTTAATTCCCTGGACTGAGTTCACAATGATGCCTATGTTTAAATCTGCCTGTTTGAGAACAATAATGCTGTCGCTCAGATGGTAATGTCGCGGTTGGGACTCATTATTAACTTGGAGGTCAACAATAGGTAAGGTGTCTCCGCGTCGATCAAGGACGCCAATGACACCCAGGGGTGCATTCGGAATGAGTATAAGCTCTGGCAAAGCAAATACTTCTTCAACGTAAGCTGTGTCCACTGCGGCTTGACACTGATTGATTTCAAAAAGGCAATAGGATGTTTCCATAATTGTTCTCTAATCGATTTCCTTTGAAGCTTGTTCGTACTGCTGAATAATTTCAGCAGCTGTGAGATTCCCAAATTTGGCGATTCTAGTGTCGCCAGGAAGTTGTCGGAGAAGATTTAGGGCTGTTTTTTGCATTTGCAGGCTAATATCTTCCAGGGAATCATCTAGAACCTGAAGTCCATCCTCAGTTATGACTGTTGCCTGTGGGATCTGTTGCTGGGGCAGAGCGAATGATTCGCTGGCTATGGGTTTGGTAGCCGTATCTGCTGGTCGCTGGTAAGTAATAGATTCTTCAAACATTTTAACCCAAAACTTATCAGGATTCTGACTGTGAAGCTCAGTGTGTCCCACCAGGAGATAGCCCAAGGGAGCAAGCGCGTTATAGAATTTATCTAACGCTGTTTTGACAGCTGCGTCACTAAAGTAAATAAAGACATTGCGACATAATATTAAATCCATATCTCTGAAATAACAGAATGGATTTAAAGATGAATTGTCGAGTAGGTTGCCAATTTGAAAGCTGACCATGGTTTTGATGTCATCGTTAATATGATACTGATTGTTTGTTTGTCTAAAAAAACGTTTCTGAATCTCTGGATCAATTCCCCGAAAAGACCAGGGACGATAGAGTCCTTTTCTGGCTTTCTCCAGTGCTACCGAGTTAATGTCTACCCCTAAAATTGTCAGATCCCAGTCTTTGATGTTTGGGATTAAATCGTAAAGCAGCATGGCAATGGAATAGGGCTCTTCACCCGTTGAGCAACCGGCACTGCAAATACGAATTGTTTTTGTCTGAGCCTTACGTTTAAGTAAATCTGGAAAAATATGATTTCTTAATAGATTAAACTGCCCTTTATCTCGAAAAAAGAAACTCTCGGTATTAGTGATTGCTGTGGTTAACCTGCCCCACTCCTGCTGACTTTTGTATGTCTCGGTGGCCAGTAATCGATAATAGGCTGTTATGGAATCTGAACCTATGATCTTAGCCCTCTGGGTAATCGTTTCTTTGAAGACTGCCTGATCGTTTTCTCTAATAATGATGCCAGTGCGCTTGACAATCAGCTGGATAAAAGCTTGAGTCAGCTCTGGACTTAAGGGCTCTATGGATGACACAGTGGGTTTTTACTCTGAATTTTAAGATAAGGACTGATTATTGGAGTTCGAGCGAAAACTGTTGAACAACTCTTAAAACGGTCGGCCCAATAGCCTGGATGGGTAAAACCTGTTGGGCTGCCCCCAGGGCAATGGCTTCTTTAGGCATCCCAAACACAATGGACGTTGCTTCATCTTGGGCGATAGTTAGCCCCCCTGCATCGGTGATAGCTTTCATTCCATCTGCACCATCACATCCCATTCCTGTTAATAAAATTCCAATGGCTCTACGTCCATAAAATTGGGCAATTGATTTAAATAAGGTAGTCACAGAAGGACAATGTCCATTGACTAGAGGTGATTTTGAGTGAATAAATCGGCCTTGGTGATCAATCTCTAGGTGTTGGCGCTCGGGTGGAAAATAAATGTTGCCAGGTTTAGGACGTTCTCCGGCTGGGGCGATCTGGATTGAGAGGTGACAGGATTCATCGAGCCAGTCTATCAGTCCCTGTAAAAATCCAAGGCTGATATGCTGCACACAGACTATCGGTAGGGGGAAATCTGTAGGTAGCGATGTTAATATCTGCTGTAATGCCAGGGGACCACCGGTGGAAGAGCCCACTGCTAAAATTTTGGGTCTGCTACTTAGTTTTATGGATGAGGCGATTTGATTATGACGGATCAATGCCTGATTAGGCTTAGATTTTTGTTGTTTTTTCTTAAAAACTTTGACACCAGATAGTATCTTGATTTTATCAATCAGAGCTTGCTTAAGTCGTATATTGTCGCTGTCTAATCCAGCTTTTGGTTTAGGTAAAATGTCCACGGCTCCAGCCTCTAGCAGTTGAAAAATACGATGAGTATCTTCTTCTTCTTGCACTGAAGCACTGACTACAAGTATAGGTAGTGGGTAGCGCAGCATGACCTGGGATGTGAATTCAAGACCATTCATATGGGGCATGAAAAAATCGGTGCAAATCACATCGGGACGTGTGTCAGGAATAAGGTGTAATCCTTCCAGTCCAGTTCGTGCTGTTCCCACAATTTCAATATCAGGTGAGGAACTGAGAATTTTTTTGAGAATTGCCAGGGCAACGGGAGAGTCTTCAACAACTAGAACACGAATAGACATCAGGTGCTAAGAATAAATAGGTACTAGATCAGTTTTGCTAAGGTTTCTAAAAGTGCCTCCTGATTAAATCGACCTTTAAGAATATAGGCACTTGCCCCTGCATCTGCACCGCGCTGGCGATCAGCAGCCGAGTCTAAAGTGGTTACTAGAATAATGGGTAAATTCTCAAATTTTTGGTGCTGACGAATTTTGGTGGCCAGGGAAAATCCATCGAGGTAGGGCATTTCTACATCAGAGACAACGGCATCAAATGTGCCACTCTGGAGGGTGTTGTAACCTTCGAGACCATTGTTAGCTGTAACGACTACATAGCCAGCACCTTCAAACAATCGTCTTTCCTGAATTCGAACAGGCGGTGAGTCTTCCACTAAGAGAATGACAGGTTTTCTCTGGGTGTTTGATTGAGTTATAGTGAGTGTTTCGGACCGCGACTGTTGCTGTACCGACTTAAGTAGGTCTGGCGGATTGAGAATCATACAGATTTCTCCTGAACCCAAGACGGTGGTCCCAGAAACATTGCGCACCCGCTTGAGTAGCTTACCTAAAGGTTGGCTAACCACCTCCTGTTGACTAATCAATCGATCGATAAAGAAACCGACGTGATCATTACCAGCATTGAGGATCATACAAGGTCGGGTATCATCAGGACTTAAGCCTGGTTGAGCAACCCAATCGTAGATGGGAGAGTTAGACAGCTCTAAAACATCGGTTAAATTGGCCACTGGAATAGCCTGGTCGCCTAACATAATTGTGTATTCTCCATCGCTGGTCAGAATTTGCTGAGGAGAGACCAGTAGGGTTGTTTTTAGAAACTCAATGGGTGCAGCAAACATCATTCCCTGGGTTTCCATCAGCACCACATTGGCTGTACTTAGAGCTGTGCTAAGTTGTAGGCGAAACGTGGTGCCTTGCCCGAGGGTAGATTCGATCTGAATGTTGCCTTTGAGTTTTTCGACCTGGTTGCGGACAATATCTAACCCTACACCTCTACCAGAGATTTCAGTAATAAAGCTACGGGTTGAAAAACCAGGTGCCAGAATTAGCCGTTGAATTTGACTGGTGGACATGGCGTCCAGTTCATCTGAGCTATAGAGTTTCCGTCGAACAGCGGTTTGTTTGATTTTTTCTAAATCCAGGCCTCTACCATCGTCTGTGATTTCAATGATTAGACTCATAGCCGTTTGATAAGCTTTGAGCCGTAGGGTAGCCACAGCGGATTTGCCCAGGGTTTCGCGTTCGGCTGAGGATTCAATCCCGTGGTCGATGGCATTGCGCACAAGATGCATAAGGGAGTCTTTGATGCCTTCTAATAGCCGCTTGTCACCGGTGGATTCTGCCCCTTCAATGGTGAGATTGATGGTTTTAGACTGTTGTTTGGCTAGATCACGAACTACACGCTGTAGGGGTTGAAAGAGGGTGGATAATGGCAGCAGCTGTAGTTTACGAACCTGATTTCTTAACTCTTCGGAGACCAGCTCAAGTTTAGTGCTGTTGCTTTGCAGGGTAGATCTCAAGTTTAAGATCAGGGTTTCTAAGCGATCTTCATAGGACTGGCCTGGAACAGCTTGTGGTTTATTTTTGTTGGCTTGCCACTCTTCCCAAAGCGTCATTAGCTGATCAGTTTGGGTCGAGGTTTGGGCGATTTGAATACGGGTGACGGCTAACTCTTCTGCTTGGGTAGTTAAGCTATCAAGATCGCGCAGTTGAACCCGAATGGTTTCGGTTTGGGGGGTGTCTTTATTGCCAGCTGGGCTGGCTGGGGTGAGTTCCAGCGTTGGCAGCGCGTTGGTGTCGACGTCGGTTAACGTTGCAGCAACATCGGTAGGAATGTCAGCGCCTGTGGGAATAGCGGCTGGCGGTAGGATGCTGGTAAGGGTTTCCAGGAGCTGTTCGGTGTCGACGTTGGTGGGGATACCAGTGACGGCTTCATGGGCCAAATCAGCGATCGCATCTAGCCCTTCATACAAGTGATCGCTGACCACCGCATCCAGCGACAGAGCCTGATTTTGAATACCACCCAGAATGTCCTCCACCCGATGGGTGAGGGCTTCTATCGATTCAATGCCTGCACTTCTGGCATCCCCTTTCAGACTATGGGCCTCCCGTAACAATACCGATAAAGACTCTTGATCGTCAGGAGTCTGCTCTAAAATTAGAAGATTGGACTCTAATACTTGCAGTCGTTCTGCCGTAGTAGTTTGATAAATCTGTCGCAGTTCAGGGTCAGCGATCAAATTGGCGCTGACGATCGCATCAGGTGCAGGGAGCGGTGTGGCTGGCACCTCGAACCCTTTTGTCACCTCATCTAACCGTTCAAACACCTGAGATAACACTACCTGGCTGGGTTCACCAGTCGTAGCTTCGTGGATCAGCTGACTGATGGCATCTAACGCATCTTCCAAACAACTGCCAATGTGAGCGGTAAAGGAGATGGTTTGACGCTGAATATTGTTGACAATCTCTTCAATAACTTCGACAAGATCGGCAATCTCGTCCAGTTCAGTCGCCCTAGAGTCACCTTTGAGACTATGGGTTTCCCGTCGCATTAGCTCCAGGGTAGTGGCATCATTCGGACTGTGCCCCAGCTGTTGAAGGCTAGCTGTTAAGGCTTGCAGACGATCATGGCTGGTTATACGATAGATCTCTCGCAGCTCATCATCGTCGATGTAAAGAGTTTTGACCGTGGGGTCTAAGCCAGAGGCTGGTGTAATGGTGGTTGAGGCTACAACCGCCTTGAGAAAATCCAGGGTCTGATTGTAATCTATATCAATGGATTCACCCGTAACCGCCTCGTGCACAAGTTGACTAATGACATAAATACCCTGATAAAAGCAATCGCTGATATCCGGGGTAAACTCAGCCTGTTGTTGCAGGGCTTTGATTAACGCCTCTAGTTCCTGAGCCAGGATCGCAACAGCATCTAGACCGATGACTTTGGAGTCGCCCTTAAGACTGTGAAATTCTCGCCGCGAATCTTCGAGAATGATTGAGTTATGGGGATCTTCTGTTAACTGTAGCAGACTAACTTCCAGGGTGTTGAGTCGCTGTGTGCTGGTTTCTTGATAGAGGCTGCGCAGTTCTTCATCTTGGATCATCATGCGTTTGAGTCATCGGGTTAGAGATTACGGTGAATTCGCCTGGTTCGGCAAACTCCCTGGCTGAGCCAGGGAGACATGATGCAGTCAGGGCCTAGATGATCTTTTCCAGGTCTAGAGCGGCCTCATTTAGCTGATCTGTACCTACTTTGGTTTGGTTCAAACCACCAGCCGTTTCCTGAGCACCCCGGTTAATCAGTTCCATCGCATGGACAACCTGTTTGATGGCATCTACCTGCTGTTTGAGGTTCAGTGACACTTGCTGGTTATTGATCACCACCTGATTGACAGAGTCCTGGATTTGATTGAAGGCTGATTCTGTGCGCTGGGCGATTTCCACACCTGTTTTCACAGTTTTGGTACCTTCCTCTGTCACCATGACGGTTTCATTAATTGCTTTTTGAATGTCAGAAACCAGGTTGTTGATTTTGTCAGCTGATTGTTGGCTTTGGTCGGCCAGCTTACGAATTTCGTTGGCAACGACAGCAAATCCCTTACCATGTTCTCCTGCTCGGACGGCTTCAACCGATGAGTTAAGCGCAAGCATATTGGTTTGGTTGGCAAAGTCAATCACCAGTTGGGAGATATTACTAATTTGATCCGCCTGGCTACTAAGATTCACAATTTGCTCTGCGATCTCATCTACCTTCTTCTCCAGACTAAACATCCCCTCCAAACTGGCATTTAATGAATTCGCCCCTTCTTCCGAGGCCGAAAAAGCCAGTTTTGCGGCTTCAACAGCGGCACTAGCCTGTTCAGCAGCGTGACGAGAAGACGCTTCTAGCTCGTCCATCGTGGTGGTCGTTTCATTCACCGAAACAGCCTGCTGGTTAGCAATCCGTTCTTGCTCGGCCACAGTGGAGGCCATTTCCTGGGTAGACGTAGCAATGTTAGAAGATACTTTTTCGAGTACCAATACTAACTGCCGTCCACGCCAAATCGCAAACGGAATCACCAACCCCAGAGATAATACAACGGTTAAACCTGCGAAAAGTTTGAATGAGTTAACCGAGGCAAATACTTCGCTACGGGGTACTTTTGCGATCGCAGTCAGTGCATAGGGGCGATCTGGATTAGGCACAAACCGTTTATAAGCAATAATGTGTTGACCCAGGTTAATAGTGCCCGATTCACTGGACAGGATTTGTTCCGCCAGCTCTGGGGAATAATCAGTTGCCAGGGTTTCCTCTTTACCCAAGTCAAAGCCCCACAACTTTTCAGAGTCTGGGTGAGCGAGAAAATAACCCTCCTGGTTAACTAGTTGTAGCTCCTCTGATTGCAGTTCCTCGGAATCATTCAGAAACTCTAAAAACTTATTGGCAAATACATTAGAAATGATAATGCCCCGCTGCTGACCGGATGCATCTACCACAGGCGTAGCATAGCGAATCACCGGTTTAAAGGGGACTTCAATCTCTCCCTGTTCCTGGTTGAGATTCACGGGTGATGTATAAACGCTACCGGGTGATAACGAAACCGTCTCAGTAAAATAGCCCCGGTCCCCTTTGTTCTGCAGCTGAGACCTCGGAATGGGAGTCACTGAACTACCATCCGAATCTACCCGCACCAGCTCTTCGCCAGACTCATCAATATATCGCAGCTGCATATATTGAGGCTTCTCCTCCATGATGCTCTGAAAGACATCCTGCAGACGACCAGCCCATTCATCATAGGAAGAATTATCTTGAGGATCGGTACCACCGTTGGCACGGGCACGGATCATGCCCTGAACTGGAGGCAGCTTACTCAGAAACAGAACATCCTCATTGAGCCCTGTCAAAAAAGTACTAATTTCATCAGTAGTTTCCTGCGCCTCTTCCTGCAGTAACTCGGTTGCATTGTTGCCTAGGGTATTACTGGCAGAGGTTGTACCCAATAGTCCAACGACTGAGGCTGGAATTGCTGCGCTCAAGATAATCAGAAGTAGAAGCTGCTGCTGGATTTTAAGTTTTTGGAAGCTGCCAAAGATGTTTGCAAACATGGTGAGTGCTCTTCTGAGATTAAGAAACTAAAAATTAGACAAAAATTGAGAATGAGGTGCAAAGAATGAGGAGACGCTGCAATTTCGCTGATTCAATGCATATTTGAGACTTCAGCCAATATTGTTGCCTATCCCATTAAGTGAATCTATCAACTTTAATTAGACACACCAAAACATGACTCCCTAATGAGTAAGAATCAGGATAGATATCCAAAAAAAAATAAAAAATAAAAAATAAAACCCAGGCACTATCAGAACAATTAAAATATGAAAGATTTCTCATCTAAAAAATCTATAAAAGCAACCCAAAAATAAAAGATTTCTCATTTATGGGGACACCTAAAAACGAAAGCTTTTGATATCTGATCTAACTGTTTTATTTATCCAAGAATAAGGACTATATTTGCCTATTAATCCTCTAAAAAAGCCAAAATTAAGCTATAGTTTTAGCAACTCAGAGAGGGATAATGAAAGATACATGTTCATAACAAAGAACATCAGAAGCCCTCTATTCCAAGTGGTTGCAGCTACCTTTCTAGACAAAAGGCTAATGCCTACCCCTGCCAAGGAGGGCAAACCACCTTTATTCAAAGAATCTAGAAGTTTGTATAGACAAAAGTCTAATAGTTATTTCTATTGAAAACCATTAGAAATTCTCTATAACTCACTGCGAAACTGAAAACTATAGTCGTGATTTAGGCTGATTTACTACATCTTTAAAGAAGTTGTTGATAGGATTAAAGTTCAAGCAAGACAGGTGCTTTACCTAGCCAAAAACGATTAGCTTTGAAAACATTACTAATTATCAGTGGAGTAATATTAGTCCAATTGATCTCTAGAATTTATAATCAAAGCCATTATCAGTTAATTGTTAATTCGCATTAAGCTTTTGTTTTTAGTGCGAGATATCTTATTTGAGTTGGCTATAATCCTCTCTTACGTGGATGGTTTGTTGGTTAAACACTATTCATAGTCTTATTTCTATTATTGATACTTTTTGGTTAAAGGACTGCAAATGCAGTCCCCTTAACCACTATCCCAGCGTGTATTCATCTCAATCGAGAAGCACTATAAAATCAGGGACTTCTTGGCAATCATCGCACCCTTAAATACTGTTACCGATGGAAATTACAGAGCTGACTCAGCTGTTAGAGCTTCCCAACACCAACTTGGATGGATACTTGATTTTCAGCAATCAACAGTTGAGCTGGAAGCTCACCGTCATCCAAGGACAATTGCTCTACGCTGTGGATAATACACATGTTGTTCGACGTTGGAATAGAAACTTTGAAAAGTATTTTCCTAACGTGAGTTTGGCTAATACAGAAATACAACCCTCAACGGATGAGCCCTGGCAGATGCAGTGGCTAGATTTTGGAGTGAGTCAAAAACATTTAAGTTTGATTCGCGCCAAACTAATGATTCGTGCAATTATCCAAGAATGCTTATTTGAGTTAAGCCTGTGCAATTTTCTCCAACATCACTGGCAGCCAAGCAAATTGTCACTGTCTCCAGTATCTCGAAGTCTGGCGCTATCCACTTGGGAAACCAAGATGACACATCGTACAGTTCAAAACCTGCGACAGCAATGGCAGGCAACAGGATTAATGGGGCTTAACCCTAGCCTATCTCCTGTCCTGAAAACGTTTGTAGAACCACAAATATTGCAGTTGCCCCAACAATATTTCACTGGCCGAAACACACTGTGGGATATTGCCGCAAAGTTTGATAAGTCCATTGTCGAGGTCACCCAGCATCTACTGCCCCTGATTAAGAATCAGGCATTAGAATTAAGGACTATACCTGACTTACCACTATCCAAAGCTAAACTCTCCATATCGGAGTCCTCAAAGGCTTCAACTCGTTCAACAACGTCACCTGTATCCCGTAAATCGAGAACATTTTCGGCATCAACCATTTCGGCAAAACTGGAAAAACCTGTCTCATCATTTATTGAGTCTGCACCGGCTCCCCAAAACACAGATGACCAACCTCTAATTGCCTGCATTGATGACAGTCCTGTGCTGGCTCACAGCCTCAAAAAAATATTGGCTACGGCTGGCTATCGCACGTTGATTATTCAAGAACCCATGCAGGGTTTTTCTCAGCTGATTGAGCATGTACCTAGATTAATACTGTTGGATGTCATGCTACCCAATGCTGATGGCTATAATATATGTCGATTCTTAAGAGACACGCCCACCTTTAAAAACACACCGATTATTATTCTGACTGGGCGCAGTAGACCCGTTGATCGGGCGCGGGCCAGTATGGCCGGTGCAACAGAATTCTTGGTGAAACCACCAGAGCCTAACGAACTGCTCAGTATGATCCGTAAATATCTCCAACCATTCTCGAATTAGGGATGGGGTAATGGGGTGATTATTTCAGCGCAAGCACCTAATCTATCTTCAGGATAGTATTCTCTATGGCAAGCAGATGGTGTAAGTTTTGGATTTACCCAAGCGTTTACAAACCAATGGGTTGGTTGTTAATGAGGTGCCCTAACAGTTGAACCTATTGGCGGCTATTGCTTAGATGTAAGCACGAACGTAGCGTAAAAGCTCGCTAAATCTAAACGGTTTGGTGATGTAATCACTGGCTCCCAATGATAGGGATTGTTGTCGATCATTATCACTGTCTCGTGCTGTTATGACAATGATCGGTGTCTGCACCCCTTGAGAACGAGTTGCACTAAGAACCGACAGACCATCCAGGTCAGGTAACCCTAAATCTAACAAAATGAGGTCAAAATTGTTTGAAGTGGCTAGCGATAGAGCTTGAACACCGCTTTGGGCCGTGTATATTTCATACCCAGCCCTGCGAAACCCTTTTGTTAGAAAGGCTGTAATTTGAGGCTCATCTTCGACAATCAGGATAGTTGCCACTGTGTATTAAGGCTGTAGTAAATTACTGCTTCATTACAGCAGACGGTGAAAGGCTCGGGCAACAAACTTAGATGTATTCAGTACTTGGGCGGTATTTATGGGATAAAAAGCTTAGAAAGACGGAACCACAGGAAATGACGGTTCAAACTTTATACTGAATGTGAATTATTTAAATAGCCCTTGTGTTTTTGATCAAAAAATGTTTAGGAACATGGGATTGTACGCCAATACCTATAGAGTAATCAAGATTCCGAACTCTAAAATCTGACTTAACAGTCTGTTAGGAATGCTAGTGTGGGCAAAATTTTTATATTGTCAGTGACGATACGTTTCCTTGGGGAATTTTGCGCCAGTAGGGCCGTAGCTTCCCAGAAAATGCTCAGCGTGCATTGAAAGATGTCAATAGTCAAGATTGTTTTGTTTGGTGCCCAAGGCTTGAGATGAAGAATAGTAAGAGAACATGGCGATTTGCCCCTAATGTATTGCAATCACTGATTGTGGCTATTTTGTGCATTGGCTTGGCTAGTGCGTCAGCCATGGGAGCGCGAAGGCCTGCTTCGCTCCCACTGCACTCTTCTAACGGAGGAGATGTGCAATCTAGTTTGGAATCTGCTTCTGAATCATCTCTGTCGTCATCCGATGTTAGGCTGATTGCCCGTGCTTTGCCTGGTGTCTATGCGGTGCCATCAACCTGCTCGGTACCGATCATTCCTTCAATCATTACTGAAGAGGAAATTCAATTACGGCAGTATCAGACTGATTTTGCTAAATATATAGAGGAGCAAGCAGAGTTAGATCGCCAGGCAGCCCTAACTGCTAAACGGGATGTACTGTCGATTGAAAAATTTCGACTTGATTGCGAAATCATGGTGCTGCACGCTAAGCAGTTGCTGGAAGCAAAGGATACGGCATTACCTCTTTCTGAACCAACGGTAACCTCTCAGGAAGTTGCATTTCGGAAGCGTCAGTTTCAAATTGCTAAGGAAATTGACAATGACGAAATCATTGCCCATGAGGCTGGTGTTGCATCTCTGAATCGAGTCTGGACTGCCAGACGTGAGCGCATAGATGCCGAAATTTTACTGCTCCAAGCTACGGTTCAGCAGGAAGTCCAGAATAGACAACGTGATTCTGCCCATAATCGAGAGCTAACTACAGATGAAATCAATGGGGCTGAGGTTGAGTAGTCTTTAGTGTGTCTGATAGTGGTTATCGCAAACAGAAATACCCCCGTATGCACTCAATGTTACCCATGGTGTTTTCTCACTGGGGGTAACATTGCGAGAACATTCAATATTAATCTGAATTATTTCTTGGTACCACATTCAAGCTTCGCAACATCATATTTAAACCAAAAAGAAATGATCGGTTAAAAAAGTTTCTGTAAACTTCACCGTTCTATCCGGATTGTTTCCTCCGACGATAACGTTTCCATAAACCCATCTTTACCTGGAAGCATTACTTTGTCTGTCGGGCTAGCGTTTGGTGCTTCAGAATAGCTGGTTTTGTTTAATCTCTTCTTAACCATGCCTCTTTAAGCACCGATACTACTGCTCGGGGGACACGGTTCTACTGAACTGTTATACGGAGCTAGTTATGCTCATCGCGTTGCCTGCTTTTAAAGTCAGGCTTTCTGTTTGTCATGACAAGTTTTATTCCTATCCGACGGGTACTGCTGATGAGGCTTGGGTGCAAGGTATAACTGCCCTGGCAATGAGATCCTTCGTTCAAACGTAACAACAGTCGCCCGCAATGGGGAGCAGCTCATCAGCCTATCTTCTCCCCTGGGGCCATGGAAATGTAGTCCGCTAGCAATTATTTAATTTCTGGGAGAAACCATGACGGATTTTTTAGAGAGAATTGGTAGTTTTACCAGTGATATTGGTGCTGAGATTGCGGCCTTTGATTCAGCTACCAATGCTGTGTTCATGGTGAGTGGTGATACTGAAGTACAGTTGCTGAGCCTGGCTGACCCCCATAACCCTGATCTGCTGGGTGTGTTAGATGTTGCGGATTTTATTCCTAACATTGATGGGGTAAATAGTGTCGCGGTTGCCAATGGGCTGGTTGCGATCGCAGTCAGTGCTGACCCTCAAACCGACCCTGGTTTTGTCGCGGTTGCCGATATCGACGCTGTGATCGCGGGTGATCCCAACGCATTCCAGGTGGTGCAGGTGGGGGCTTTGCCCGACAACGTTGTCTTTAGCCCTGATGGGACCAAGCTGCTGACCGCCAACGAAGGGGAGCCCGATGACGGTGTGGACCCCAACGGGTCCATTAGCATTATTGACGTATCCGGTGGCTTGGCCGGTATTTCCCAGGCAAGCGTCACCACGGTTGGGTTTGAAGCCTTTAATGGTCGTGAGAACGACCTGCGGGCCGATGGTGTGCGCATCTTTCCAGATGCCACAGCTGCCCAGGATCTTGAACCCGAGTTTGTGGCGGTTTCTCCCGATGGCACCCAGGCGTTTGTCACCCTGCAAGAGAACAATGCCCTGGCGGTTATCAATCTAGAAACAAATGAAGTCGAAGGCATCGTCCCTTTAGGTGCTAAAGACTTTAGCCAGGGTCTACCTAACCTGACAACGTTTGATATTACTGACCGTGGTGTTATCACAAACGGTGGCGATGCTTTAACCACAGCTACAGGTGAGACAATTGAGCTGGGTGGCTTCTCGGGCCTTTGGTATGACGGTGTTGCCGAGAACGGTAACCTCAAGTTCCTGGCTGTCCCTGACCGTGGTCCCAACGGGGATCCTCTGGATCTTGATGGTGATGGCAGCACTGAATCTCGCGGATTTTTACTGCCTGACTATCAATCCCGCGTGGTTTCTCTCGAACTGAATGAATCCACGGGCGAGGTCTCCATTACAAATGAGTTGTTCCTCACCCAGGCCGATGGCACCCCCATCACCGGTCTGCCCAACATTCCCAATGTAGACCGCACTGCCGTTGACGCGGCTAATAATCCTGTTGATCTAGATGACCTAACTGAGCTGGATGCGTCTGAATTTGGGTCTGACTTTGACCCCTTCGGTGCCGACTTAGAGGGCATTGTTCGTGCGGGCGACGGCAGTTTCTGGATGGTGGATGAGTACCGCCCTGCGATCTATCACTTCAACGCAGATGGCACGCTGATTGATCGATTTATTCCAGAAGGCACTGTTGACCAGGCCAATGGGGCCAACCCTGGCACCACATTTGCCGAGGGCACCTTTGGGACTGAGACACTGCCTGAAGAATATCTCAACCGTCGCCGTAACCGTGGTTTTGAGGGCATGGCCCTGGATACGGACGAGAATATTCTCTACGCCTTTATCCAGACACCCATGAGCAACCCCACTCGGGCTGATGGGGATGCTTCCAGCGTAATTCGCATGATTGGCATCAACCCTGAGACCGGTGAGCCCGTTGCTGAATATGTGTATCTGCTACAGGATCCTGAAGTCGGTAACAATGTCGACAAGATTGGCGATGCCGTTTACGCAGGCAACGGCAAATTCTTTGTCATGGAGCGGGATTCTTCCCTGGAGTCCACTGCTCAGAAGTTTGTTTTTGAAATGGATATTACGGGTGCCACCAACGTCCTCGGTCGTGACTTTGGGGATGAAACACTGGAACAGCAAACCCCTGATGACTTGATTGCCGCTGGTATCCAGCCGGTGAATAAGATCAAGGTGACTAACCTGCCCTCCATTGGCTATCTGCCATCGGATAAGCCGGAAGGTCTGGCTGTTCTGCCCGATGGCCGGTTGGCGGTACTCAATGACAATGACTTTGGTCTAGAAGAGGGGGCTGAAGCCGTGCAGCTGGGCCTGATTGACTTTAACGGCAACAACGGTTTAGATGCTAGCGATCGCGATGGCGGCATTAACATCGACACCGAGCCCGTGTTTGGGTTGTTTATGCCAGACTCCATTGCCTCCTTTGAAGCCAACGGTCAAACCTTCTATATCACAGCTAACGAAGGTGACGACCGGGGCGATGCTGATGCAGACGAGCGCGGCGACGCCATTCGTCTGGGTGACCTTGCCGATGTCACCTCCTTTGGACGCAGTGGTTTGTCGTTAGATGAGAGCATTGACCCGGCTCTGGCTGAGGATGAGAACCTGGGTCGACTGACCATTTCCTCCATTGATGGCGACATTGATGGCGATGGAGATATTGACCAAATTTTCTCCTACGGTAGCCGTTCTTTCTCCATCTGGGACGCTAATGGTAACCAGGTGTTTGACAGCGGTAGCCAGATTGCTGAGATTACGGCTGAGCTGACTCCCGATCTGTTTAATGCCAACGATGGTGACCCCGCTGAGGTTGACACCCGCTCTGACAACAAGGGGGCTGAGCCTGAGGCGGTCACGGTGGGCGAAATTGGGGGGCGTCCCTTTGCCTTTGTGGGGCTAGAGCGGGCTGGCGGGGGTGTTCTGGTCTATGACCTGAGCGATCCTACCAACCCTGAGTTTGTGCAGTATGCTCGCAGCGATGAGGATATTGCCCCCGAAGGTTTGAACTTTATCTCGGCAGAAGACAGCCCCAACGGTCAGCCCCTGCTAACGATTGCCAACGAAGAGTCCAATACCTTCGCCGTGTATGAAACTAATGTGCAGGCTGCTACCATCTCTGAGATTCAGGGCGCAAGTCACGTTTCTCCATTAGAAGGTGAGCTGGTACAAACCGAAGGCATTGTCACAGCCGTTGACTTCCGTGGCTTCTATGTGCAATCTGCTGTTGATGATGGCAATGATGCTACATCTGAAGGCTTGTTTATCTCCACTAGCGGCAGTCCCACCGTTAGCATTGGGGACGAGGTGCGTCTGTTTGGTGACGTCAGTGAAGTGGTTTCTCGCACCAACGAACTCTCTACTACCCAGCTGATTGATCCAGATGTGGTCATCCTCTCCTCTGGAAATGATTTACCAGAAGCCACGGTGATTGGTGAAAGCGGTCGAGTTGCGCCCAGTGAAATTGTCATCAGTGATGATGAACTACCGGTCAACCTACAGGAACCCGGTGGCAACTTTGACCCCGATGAAGATGCCATTGACTTCTACGAGAGTTTAGAGGGCATGCGCGTCACGGTTGAGGATGCAGTGGCTGTATCTCCCACCCGTGTATTTGGTAGCTTCTCCGCTGAGGCATTTACGTTACCGAATCAGGGTGCAGGGGTTACTCCCGAAGATGGTCTGACTGCGCGGGGCGGTATCAACCTGAACTCTGGTCCTGACAACACGGGTGACCAGAACCCTGAGCGGGTTCAGATTCAGTTTAACCCCAACCTGCTGCCTGACGGCTTCGACACCCCTGCCCTCACCGTGGGCGATCAGCTGGGTGATGTGACCGGTGTGGTTGGCTATAGCTTTGGCAACTTTGAGGTGAATGTCACTGAAGAGTTTGACATTACCCCCAGTGGACTGGAACAGGAGGTTACTGATCTCGTAGGTGGCGACAATGACCTCACCGTTGCTAGCTACAACGTGCTCAACCTGGCCGCCGACGGTACTGATACAGCGCAGTTTGAACTGCTGGGTCAGCAGGTTGTCAACAATCTCAATAGTCCTGACATTATCGCTTTGCAAGAGATTCAGGATGACAGCGGTGTGACCAATGACGGCACCGTGGATGCAACGGCTACGTTACAGGCTTTGGTGGATGCGATCGCAGCTGCTGGCGGTCCCACGTACGAGTTCTTCGACGTCGCTCCAGACGATGACACCCAGGGCGGCGTTCCCGGTGGCAACATCCGTAATGCTTACCTGTATAACCCCGAGCGCGTCACCTTAGATTCCTTTGCCGCTATTGATCAAAACCCTGCCTTTGAAGGCACTCGTCTCCCGCTGGTGGCCAACTTTGAATTCAACGGCAACCTGGTGACCGTAGTCAACAACCACCTCACCTCTCGCTTTGGTTCTTCTCCTGTTTACGGCGGACCTCAGCCCTTTGTACAAGCAGGCGAAGAAGAACGCGAAGCCCAAGCTCAGGCTCTCAACGATTTTGTAGACAACATTGTGGCCACCAATCCCGATGCCAAGGTAATTGTGTTGGGCGACCTCAATACCTTTGAGTTCACTAACGACCTGGCTGAGATTCTGCCCGGTACTGGCGATGAGCAAGTGCTCACCAACCTGGTGGATCAAGCTGTTGCCGATGATGATGCCTACACCTTCATCTTTGATGGCAACAGCCAGGTTCTGGACCACATGTTTGTCACCGACTCGTTGTTAGACGGAGCCGAGTTTGACATCGTCCACGTCAACAACGACTTCCCCCGCGACGACAACGGTGCACAGTTTACTGACACTGTTGTGGCTAGTGACCATGAACCCTTAGTTGCAAGATTCACTCTAGAAGAAGCCGTGACTGAACCTTCCACCTTTACCCTACAGCTGCTCCATGCAGCGGACCAAGAAGCTGGTATTCCTGCTTTAGAAGATGCCCCCCGATTCTCCGCCGTCCTTAACGCCCTGCGGGATGACTTTGATAACACCATTACCCTGTCATCCGGTGATGCCATTATTCCTGGCTTGTTCTTCTCCGCCAGTGAAGATGCTTTTGGCGGTGCCGGTCGTGCTGACATCCTGATTCAGAATGAACTCGGATTTGAGGCCATTGCCTTTGGTAACCATGAGTTTGACCTGGGTACCGAGCTGGTGCGCGACCTGATTGCCGGTGCTGAAGATGACCCCACGACGCCAGACGTAGATGAGTCATTTGAGGGTGCTCTGTTCCCCTATCTCAGCTCCAACCTGGACTTCAGCACCGATGAAAATCTAGCAGACCTGGTAGTTCCCGACGATCAGGCTCCTGAGCCCAACAGCATCGCAGCCACCACGGTGATTGACGTGGGGGGTGAACAGATTGGCGTTGTCGGTGCCACCACACCCACCATCAACAATGTGAATGTTCGCATCTCTAATCCTGGGGATGTGACGGTGCTGCCCCAGCCCTTTGATGGTGTACCGACGTCTGAGCAGCTGGATGCCCTAGCCGCTGAGATTCAACAGGATGTGGATGAGATGCTGGCCCTCAACCCTGGGTTGAACAAGGTGATTGTTCTCTCTCACATGCAACAAATTGGCATTGAACAAGAGCTGGCCACGCGTCTAAGTCATGTAGACGTAATTGTTGCCGGTGGGTCTAACACCCGTCTGTTTGATGAAAACGACCGTCCCCGTGATGGTGACACTGACCAGGGCACTTACCCCATTTTCACCACCGATGCTGACGGTAATCCCGTCGCCATTGTTAATACCGATGGCAACTACAAGTATGTGGGGCGTTTGGTCGTTGACTTTGATGAGAATGGCATCATCATCCCTGAAAGCTATGACTCTGAAGTGAGCGGTGCCTATGCCACTGACGAACAGGGTGTGGCTGACCTGAATGCAGAGAACTTGGTGGATCCTGAAATTCAGGAGATTGTCGATGCCCTAGAAGAGGTGATTATCGCTAAGGAAAGCAATGTCTTTGGGGTTAGCGATGTGTACCTCAACGGTGTGCGGGGGGGCGTACGCACCCAAGAAACTAATTTGGGTAATCTGACGGCGGATGCAAATCTTGCGATCGCAAAAGAAACTGATTCCGATGTCGTTATCTCCATCAAGAACGGTGGCGGCATCCGTGATGACATCGGTCGCGTCGTTGTTCCCGCCGGTGGCACCGGTGAGCCAGAGCTGCTACCCAACGAAGAGATTCCTGGAGTGAAACCCGAAGGTGGCATTTCTGAAAACGATATTGTCAATAGCCTGCGGTTTAATAACGGCCTCACCCTGTTGACGATTACAGCCGAAGAATTGCTTGCCGTTATCGAACACGGTATTGCCGCCAGCAGCCCCGATGACAGCAATACCCAGGGACGCTTCCCTCAGGTAAGTGGCTTGGAATTTAGCTTTGACCTGACAGCTGACCCCAATGACCGGGTACAATCTCTAGTTGTTCTTGACGAAGACGGCAACGACGCCGATGTCATTGTTCAAAATGGTGAACTGGAGGGTGACCCCAGCCGCACCTTCCGCATGGTCACCCTCGGCTTCCTGGCAGACGGTGGCGATGGCTATCCCTTCCCTGATCGCGATGTAGTACAGCTAGCCCAAGAAGACGATGCGGCCCGTACCGGTGTAGCCACATTTGCCCCCGATGGCTCTGAGCAAGATGCATTGGCAGAATATCTAGCCGCCAACTTTGGCACAGAGGAGACTGCCTTTAACAATGCTGATGCTGGTCGAGAAGAGGATACTCGCATCCAGAACCTGGCCTTCCGTGAGGATACCGTTATTGATGGCGGTAGCAATGGCGGCGGTAATGGCGGTGTTGAGCCTGATGCCGATGTTGTCGGTACCGACGCAGCTGATACCCTCGCGGGTGGTGAGGGTGACCAAACCATTAGCGGTGGCGATGGTGATGACATTCTTCGCGGTGACCTCAACAACCGCTATCCCCAGGGTCGTAGAGGTGGCGATGATGCCATCTTTGGCGGTGCTGGCAATGACCGTATCGGCGGTAAGGGCGGTGACGACCTGCTGTTTGGGGATGAAGGCGATGACCTGATCTGGGGTGACGACGGCGATGACCTGCTCCATGGCGGCGTCGGCAACGACACTCTCACTGGCGATAACTTCTCCGGTGGTCAAGGTCGTGATACGTTTGCCTTTGCAGTGGGTCACGGCACTGACACCATCACTGACTTTGAAGTCGGTACCGACTTTATTGGTCTGCTTGGTGAGTTGAGCTTTGGAGCCATCACCCAGACAGTTCAAGGCAATGATTTGTTGTTGGGCACGGGTGGTGAGACCCTGGCTGTGGTTCAGAACGTAACAACTTTATTGGATGAGACGTCCTTTACTCAGCTGATTGCTTAATACTCTATTAGCAGGCATTCAGGGTGGTTGGTTTAAGCGATAGCATCTTCTACAGCAAACCGATCGTCCCGAATGCCAGCAAGGAGTGACTTAAAAACAGGTTGATGCGTCATGGCCTCGCGCATCAACCTGTTTTTATAAGCGTCCCCTTCGACTCCGCTCATTGAAGTGTTGGCTAACTCTATTGGAGATGCTATGCGTTAGACTTGCCTATACCCATAGGGTTATAGCAACGGTATAACGGTCAAAACAGCGGCTGCCTAGCCATATAGAACCCATTTGAGATCTCTAGGAAGCGGCTGCAAGCCTCTTAAGCATTAGCCTGACGAAGCATAGATTGAGCTGAGTGGTGGCATGGGACAACGTTCGCTCAAAGTTCTTGACCAAACTCTTGCATCGTTCCATCCAAGCATTCGAACGCTCTACCACCCAGCGAGCCCGAACCGGGACAAAGCCCGTCTTACCCGTCGCCGTTTTTTCCGCTTTGGACGGCTTGGCCGAGAGCTCAAATTTGATCTTCCGCATAATTTGGGGATACACCTTTTCGAGGGTTTGTTTCAACGTATCCGGGTGATACCCATGGTCTAACAGGATCGTAATCTTCGGAATATTCATCGGTTTGGACCGGAAATAGTCGATGTTTTGCGTTAATAGCTCAATCAAACCCCCATCATCCGATAGATTCGCCGGGGTACACAGCGTAAAAAAGGGAAACCCGAGGGTATCCACTGCTAGATGCCGTTTGATCCCATTGGTGGCTTTGTAGAAGCAGAAGCCTTTTGAGTCCACACTAGCGTTGCACGTATTCTTGACCGCCTGCGAGTCAATGATGATTAGCGTGGTCCCTGACTGACACATCTCAGATGCCCCCATTAATATCTCAAGTCCGACATCGTATTGACCGAATACGGGAAAACCAAATCAGGTCATAGTAACGTTGCTCAGCCTTGTTGGACGCAAAACAAGGGTCTGGGTCTTTGGGCAATAAGGGGACTGGTTTCAGAAGAGTCCGACCTTTGTGAACGACTCCCTTGAGCCACCGTAAGCCAATTTTGAGATAGCTGAGCCCTCGTCTCCAATGGGTATCCACCTGTTGACGTAAGCCTTCACACTGCACCGCCATGCCTTGAGTGGTGCCGTATAACAAGGCAATGGCGGCCACCAAATAGAGACGCTGTAGTGACCCCCAAAATTAGGACAGGACTGAGAGAGCGTAAGCTAGAGTCCAATCGGGGGAAGGAATATGGCCAGCAAGCCAAGAAACTACAGTAGCGAATTTAAGGCAAAAGTGGTGCTGGAGATCGTCAGCGGCCAACGGAGTGTGAGCGCAGCCAGTCGAGCCCATAAAGTCCATACGTCAGTGATCAATCGTTGGCGTAATGAATTTCTTAAACAAGCGCATTTAGCGTTTGGAGGCAAAGGAGGAGGAAATGAATCAGCCGAACGAATAGCCGAATTGGAACGAATGGTGGGTCGGTTAACGATGGAGTTAGCGGTGGCAAAAAAAGCTTCAGACTTGTGGAATCTGAGCGGAAACGAACCATGATAGAGCAGTTGAAAGGCGAGTATCCAATCCAGGTCATCTGTGATGTCATTGGCTACAGTCGGAGTCGTTATTACTATCGGTCAACATCAGACAAACAAACGCAAGAAGAGGAACTAAAAAAAGCGATCATTGATGTGGCGGGACGGTATCCCACCTATGGGTATCGACGGATTACTAAACAATTACAGCGAGAGGGATGGCGTGTTAATCACAAACGTATCAGCCGATTAATGAGAGAATTGGGACTACTGGAAAAGCGACGAATACGACGGAAACGAACAACCAATAGTGTCCATGGATATAAGCGGTATCCTAATCTGGTCAAAGGGTTGGTAGTAGAGTATCCAGAGCAGGTATGGGTCGGCGACATCACCTATATCCGATTGAAGGACGAATTTGTTTATTTAGCGGTATTAATGGATGTGTTCACCCGCAGTATTCGAGGCTGGCACTTGGATAGAACGATGGAGAAACAGTTAACGATAACAGCGTTGGAGAAAGGACTGAACCAGTATATTCCAGAGATTCACCATTCAGACCAAGGGGTGCAATATGCGGCCAATGCGTATGTTCAGATATTGGAGGAGAATGAGATAGCGATTAGTATGGCAGGCGTGGGTAAGGCCTATGAGAATGGTTATGCTGAACGGCTCATGAGAACAATAAAAGAAGAGGAGGTTGATTTGTCGGACTATCGCAATTTTAATGAAGTGTATGAGAGAATAGAAGAGTTTTTAGACGAGGTGTATATGAAGAAAAGAATTCACTCTTCTTTGGGCTATTTGACACCCAGCGAATTTGAGGAAAAGTGGAGGAAGGAATTGTAGAATGTCTCAGGTTGATACATGTTAGTCTAGACTTGCTATTGTCTGATTTTACTGTCCAAATTCAGGGGTTCACTTCACGCTCTAGAGCTTGAGCGGATCGAATGCGAGAGTCTTCGAGTTCAAAGGCTCCTGATTTGCTATCTAAAAACAACTCCTCAACCCGAAACCGCAAGGCATATTGCCACAACGTTTGTAGACTCGGTGATTCATCCGTAATCACCGCCCAGGATTCCTTCGTCCCTCGCACGGTTGCCAAGACTAAATTACATCGATGCTCACCATCTTGCCAGAGCCCCACGTTCTCATAGAGAGTGGCTTCTCCTTTGGGAGGCCACAGCGCTTGTACTTCAATGGGATGACGGCATGGGCCGTGGAGATGAACATCACACGCAATGCGCAAACAATAGTGCCAACCACTCGCTTGCAACCAACTCATGAGGTCATGGTTGGCAAACCCTCGGTCAGCTAACAACATCGTGTTGGGATGCCGACGCAACAGCCAACGGGCACGCCGTAACAAGGGTCGATATTCATCGAACGCAACCATGGCACTTTCATGCTCTAATACCCGCCATAGAAGTGGTACCGCTCGTCCACAACACACAACCGACAGGTGAATCATACAATAGCGATTCCACAGCATGGTCGTATCCAATGCTAGATAGAGTCGATGAGCCCGCCAGTTGGTGAGCGCTAACAACACCAGCGGCAGATACAACCCCTTGACATCAATGAATCGGTTGATGAAAAAGCGATGCCACCGACGTTCAAAGCTCTGGGCCTGAGTCGCCCGACTGGGGACGTAGGGTTCCCAAGCGGGGAGGCTGAGTTGGCCACTACAGATCAGGGCACTGACCATCCAAGCCAGTGTTTTCAGATGCCGGAGGTCTTTGTAACGGCTATGTTGACGCAGGAAGGGCAACAATTGATCATACAGTTGGGTAGAGGCTGACATGCATATCACGCTGATGGTTTGGTATCTTCAGCTTTGCATGCCCTCTGCCCATTTCCTTGTCGATCCTTATGGATTCTGGGTTACAGGATTTGTGTCAGGCAGTCAGGCGTGGTCCATTTAGGCTTTTTTTTACCTGAGTGCGCACCTGTTCATGCAAAATCGTCATCAGTGTCTCTATCGTGCCCGCGTCTCGCCACTGCTTGTAGTGCCAGTAAACGGTTGAATAGGGGGGCAAGTCTTTCGGCAAGTCTTCCCAATTGCAGCCATTCTTAAGGCGATAGAGGATGCCATCAATAATGGCACGATAGCTCCATTCTGGGGGACGGGTCTTTTTCTTCGGGGGCAACACCTCGGGCAACAGCGGTTCGAGGATTTCCCATTCTGAATCGGTTAAACTGCTTGAATAGGCCATGGTACTTGGAGTAGACGCTATCTAACATTTTCGCCTAAACTTCAAGGCTCAATCGGCGTTTCAGGGAGTTAGACAAGCAAGGTGCTCAATAGACTACCCAGCAAGGCTTTCCCTCTTTTTCTAGCATTATGCACAAATTCAAAGAACCCCAAATAGATCGGTAATTTTTCTTGTGAGATCCCTCGATGAGGTCTCAACCATGACCGCAGCAATGACCAGAAACCTTCCATCGTATTGACATGGACTTCACAGAAGCCATCTCCATCGTCATCTCGGGCATATTCTCCGGCACTGTGGCAAACACTCTTGTGAGCATAGCCCCAAGTTTCTAAACGAGCATAGATGTCATACTCGTCGGTATAGATGAGGGTGCCCGGTTTCACCATGGACTGAATGATGGGCTTGATGGTTTGTTGTTGAACATTTGCCAGCATTTTAATCACCACTTCTCCACCTCGCTGAATCATCCCGAAGATCGGCGGTTTTTCCGTTTCGAGCGTACCGCGCCCCCGAAGCCCTTTGAGTTTACGTCTGCGTCCCTTGCGCCCTTTTTTTAACCTGCTCTGGTTGCCCCTTATGACCGGCTGTCACATAGACTTCATCAAACTCCACCGTCCCTGATAACTGGACTTCTGGGCGCTTGTCGGCCACCGCTTGGCGTAACTCACTCGTCATCTGATGCACGTCATCTTTGTGCAGACTCAACTCGTCGGCAATTTGTTGATTGGAGACATTGAGACCCATCAAATATAAGCATGCTATCCAGGTTTTTAACGGTTGATGTTGCGCGACAGTGAAGGTAGGCAGGTGACGCCAAGGCGGTTGTCGGGTTTCGCCCAAAGAGCGTGAGACAAGGTTATCGGCGCAAGCGTTAGCTTAGCTGGGTTGTCACCAGTCGAAGAAAAAGGCACAGGTAGATCTCCTGCGAAAGAGAGCGATGACCTGTGCCGAAAGCCATTCACTTATACCAAAAGAGAGCCTATATGAACGCGAGAAAGCTGGGGTTGACCCAGACGGCATCGTCGACGATAGCCGAGATATCAGAGCGGACAGGGCAACGGATTGATGCAGGCCATCACCGCGCTAACCGAGGAGCTGTCGTTGCATCATCCCGGAGCCAAGATCCCTTAGCTGGCGTCTGGGCCAGCGAGCTAGAACCGATGCTACGCCAGGAACCGAGACTGAAACCAATGACGCTGTTTGAATACCTGCAAGAGCAGTATCCAGGCAAGTACCCACAGGTGCTACGCACCTTACAGAGAAGAGTGCAGCAGTGGAAAGCGCTGCACGGGCCGGCGCCGGAGGTCATGTTCGTACTGCGCCATGAACCAGGCGTCATGGGACTCTCAGACTTCACCAAACTGAAAGGGATGGAAATCACCCTCAACGGCAAGCCATTTGAGCACTTGATTTATCATTACCGGCTCGCCTACAGCGGTTGGCAGTACGCGCAGATTATTCAGGGGGGCGAAAGCTTCATTGCCCTATCCGAAGGGTTGCAGAACGCCCTAGCTGCGGCTGGCGGTGCCCCACAAGAACATCGCACGGACAGCCTGAGCGCGGCCTACCGTAATTCAGGGGGGCATCGTATCCAGGAGCTGACGCGGTTCTACGATGACCTGTGTGAGCACTACCGGATGGTGCCAACGAGAAACAACAAAGGCAAAGCAAACGAGAACGGATCTGTAGAAAGTCCGCACGGCCACCTGAAGAACCGTATCAAACAGGCTATCTACCTGCGCGGCAGCAGCGACTTTGCCAGTATTGCCGAGTACCAGGCGGTGATAGACAACGCCGCTGCTGGTCTCAATCGGCAGTGCGAGGCCAAGTATGAAGCAGAAAAAGCCGTCCTACAACCGCTGCCGAAACGCCGAGTGGCCGACTACGAGATTCTCAGTGCCAAAGTCAGCTGTCACAGCACGATAGAGGTGCGCTGCATTCTCTACAGCGTGCCATCACGACTGATAGGTCAACAGATAGAAATTCATCTCTATCATGACCGTTTAGTCGGCTACTTTGCGCGGCAGCAGGTGTTTGAGCTGTCCCGCATGCGTGTGGCTGGCAAAGGACGACGGCGGGGGCGCTGCATCGACTATCGCCATGTGATAGGTGGACTCAGGAAAAAGCCCAGAGCCTTCCTCTTCTGTCAGTGGCAGTCAGATTTGTTACCGACTGCTGAGTTTCGCCAGCTTTGGGCGCAGATGAAAGCTCAGTTTGAGCGCGACCAAGCCGCTGTACTCATGGTCGAAGCGCTCTACATTGCCGCCACCTATGACAAAGAACAAACCGTCGCCAGCTATCTTGCCGAAGCCCTATCCAAGAACCAGCTGACGTTGAGGCATCTACAGCAACAGTTTATGCCCGATGCGGTAGCCACCTTGCCGCCAATCGCAACCCAACAACACGCTCTCGATAGCTATGACCAACTCCTCAGTGGCTCAAACGACACGGACGCCAACCTCATCACAAACACCACAAACAACCAGCCCGTACCAACAGTTGAGCCGTCTGCTCAAACAGCTCAAGCTCACCAACATGCTTACCCACTGGGAAGCTACAGAGAGCCGCGCTTTGCAGCAACAATGGTCTTATGCACAGTTTTTACTCAGCTTATGTCAACAAGAGGCCGACAGACGAGCACAAATGCGGCTAGAGCGCGCAAAAAAGGAAGCTCAGCTGCCCGCCGTAAAAAGTTTGACCAACTTTGAGTTTGACCATTGCCCAAACTTCAATCCGGCCCCTCTGATGCAATTGGCCGATGACGATACCTGGCTCGATAACGCCACCAACTGCCTGTTTTTCGGCGCGTCCGGAGTTGGGAAAACTCATTTGGCTCTTGGGTTGTCGCAAGCCATGCTAGAAGCGGGTCGGCGCATCAAGTTCTTCAGCGCACTTGCCTTAGTTCAACAGCTTCAGCAGGATAAACAACAACTGTTGCTACAGTCTAGACTAAAGAAGCTCGACCGTTTTGACCTGCTCATCCTCGACGACTTGGGCTACGTGCAAAAGTCTGAAGCCGAAACCTCCGTACTCTTCGAACTCATTGCCCACCGCTATGAACGCAAGAGTTTGCTGATCACCGCTAATCAGCCATTCAGCAAGTGGGACAGCATCTTTCCCGATTCGATGATGACCGTGGCTGCCGTTGACCGACTGGTGCATCATGCTGTCATCTTTGAGATTAAGGCTGACAGCTATCGGCAGCAGCAGGCGGCGGCTCGCAATCAGGGATAATTGACGCACAAAATACTTGGAGATTTTAATTGCTTGACAGTGACCAGGCGCTGTCATTTAGATCGCGCCTGGTCATTTAGATCGCTAGCTGTCGTTTGAGGTACCAACATAAAGCGGGACGATTTCCTCAGGAATCTAGAGTTCGGAAGTCGGAAGTCGGAGTTCGGAATGCCCTCCCTTTCCGACTTCCGACTTCCGACTTCCGACTTCAGTCCTAGCCAAGATTTCCCGGCTTAAATTGATACCCGTCGTTTGCTTTGATAGTCTCAGCATGAGACCAGTTAGTCTCTATTAAGTGTCAGTCAGCTCGCCAACCCGACTGTCGCGTCACGTCTACCCCCCTTGACATCTAACAGGTTGATGACGACCCGCAAAGATGGTGTCGGTTAAGTCATCAAAGTGGCGACCACACTCGCCACAGATATAGCGTTGCCGCGCTGAATAGGTTGCATGCTTCCCTCGTTTGGTAATGTTTTTCGCTCCACAATCAGTGCAGCAAACACCATCGGGCCAACGCATCGTGCGAATAGTCTCGTAGCATTTGTCCTCATCGATTAACTTGGAAAGCGTTAGCATAGGTAGGCTGACCGGGGGCTTTATTCCATGACACTACTCTGCTCATCTTGAATTTAGCAACCTCCCTAAAACAGCTATTGAGCCAACTTCAAAAGATCTCAAATGGGCTCTATAAATCCCGTAGGTAGACAACTGTCAAATGTGACGCATGAGCACCTATCCACCATACTTAACTGTCAGATCTGACGGATAACACCCTGTTTTCCCGGAGTTATACGTCAAGAGTTGCCTATAAGTTCTGTAAATAAGGATGTTATTACCTAAAAGTGACGGATAAGATCCGGAAATATGGATCTTATCCGTCAGATCTGACGCTGAATATATAGTTGAATCGTAGCGGAGGTAGCACACTTGTATTATATGCTAAAATATTGGCCGCTACGGCCCAACTCTTCGTTCCAACTGATAGGGTAGAAGAGAGGTTTTGCTCTAATGTTTTCGGCTATCGAGACAACTAAAGACTGTTAGTTTGGAAACAGTTGAACTTCGTAATTATATCGCCCCAGCAGAAAAAATTGAGATGTGGCCATGAGCGAAATCCCAATTATCACATCTGAAATATTTGTTACATATTCACAATGTCCTCGAAAAGCTTTTCTGCTTTTATTTTCTGAGGATAGAGGGCAGCCACATGAATACCCGCTGATTTTAGGAAAACGTCGTCAATACAACCGAGAACAATATCTGAAAGAGTTTTTGAAATCTTATCCTAAAGCTAAGGAGTATGAGAAAAAAGCTTTCAAAAAGCATGATTACCTGATTAAGGCAAAACTTAGCTCGGAGCAATTGGAGGCTTATTATGCTGTCTTGACCCAGGTAGATACTAATGCGATAAATTCTCAAATCAGCTATGAACCCACAATCGTCGTAGGTACCTACAGTATTACCCTAGAACAGAAAACAGAACTACTGTTCGTTGGGTTGGTGCTAGGACGAATACAGAAACAGCTACCTACCGTGGGGAGAATTGTAGGTATGGACGGGAAGAATCATCGAGTTCGATTAGACAATGGCTATAAAGATATTAAAAAAACACTAAAAACAATTGAACAATGGTTCAAAAATTCATCATATGAACCTCCTGACATAATTTTGAACAAAAATTGCCAGTCTTGTCAGTTTCAGCAGCTTTGTCAACAGCAAGCTGAGAAAGAAAGTAACCTGAGTTTACTGGATCGCATGACTGCCAAAGCAATCAAAAAATATAACAAGCGTGGTATTTTCACGATCCAACAACTCTCCTATCTGTTCAAACCTCGTCGCAGAAATAAAAAGCGGAAAAATGCAGAGCCTGTAAAGCACAGCCTAGAGTTACAAGCTTTAGCACTTCGAGAACAAAAAATCTATATTCAGGAGATGCCTGATTTGATTAGACATCCAGTAGAACTGTTCTTAGATATTGAGGGAATTCCTGATCAGTGTTTTTACTATTTGATAGGGTTATTAGTTGTTGATAACGAAAAATCTGTTCAGCATTCTTTTTGGGCAAATTCCCTAGTAGAGGAAGAGATAATCTGGAAACAGCTTTTAGCCAAACTCAATGAATATCCAGAAGCCCCAATCTACTCATACGGAAACTATGAAATGAAGGCATTAAATGACTTATCCGGAAAATATTTAGATAATATTGATGGTTTCAAGAAGGGTATGACCTCGACACGATGTAGAGTGCTATAACGCTTATCCAGCAAGGGTTTCAGGAAGATTTGAGCGAAGAATAAATTTTCTCAGTTTCAGCGTGATGGAGATTGTAAGCTTCTTGTAGGGCTTAGGATTTCTGACTTTTTAATAGACATCTAATTGAGGTCATACCCTTCAAGAAAAGATTTGTAAATGTCAACAAAATAGTTTTTGGGAAAATCTACTTTCCAAGCTTTTCGAATAGCTTGAAAAAAATAGGAGCTTTTCTAGGGTTTAAATGGTCATCTCAGAAATCATCTGGATTGCAAAGTCTTGTGTGGCGCTATCAATGGGAGACGCATCATAGTAAAAAAATCAGACAAAAATTAGTTGAGTATAATAGCGAAGATTGTCAAGCACTAAAAATTCTAACTTGCAAGATCACAGAAATCAAAGAGTTTAGTGAGCCAACAGGCAACATTGAATTTGCTGATCGTTTAAAGAAAATCTCTACAGAAGCTGGAAAAGAAATTCATAACCAGTTTGAATCAATCTTGAATTTTGCCCATTCAAATTATAAAAAAAACAAATTGATGCTCACTGACGAAGAAAAAAGTGACAATAAAAAAAACAAAAAATTGGGGCTCAACATGGGCATCCAGGGCATCATAGAACATTGCCTAGAGCTGATAAAATTATCCATATACCCATGAGATCAAAATGTCCAAAATGTAGGCATTCTCTCTCAAAAACAGAAAATTTAAGAGAGAAAACTATTATTGATCTCAAAATCAAAAAGAATGGATTTCAGAAAAAGGTCATAAAATATTTAAGTCTAAAAGGATACTGTGAAAAGTGCAGGAAAACTTATGATCCAGAATTTATACTTACGGTTCGCTTAAATTTAGGAGAGTTTCAAAAATACGACGAAGGCAATGGGTTTTCAGCTCTATTGACAAATAAGCAAACCTATGAATTTTTGCCTCCATATCCCTGATTAATCAGACAACTGAAAGGATAGATCAGATTTACGCTACATATAGCGTTTCTGTATTTCTTGAAACCACTAAAAAAAATGAGCGAACCATGAGTTATAGATAATTTAGGAAATAAATGGTTAAGTCATGCATTCAGAGCATGGATTGTATACCAACGTCTTTTTCTTCGTTTACCTCTTAATGTTATTGAAGAAGAAGTTCAAGAATATTTCCACGAAACTATTAGTCAAGGTACGATAGTTAGCTACATAAGATCTTTTTCTGAATCCTACTTAGATTCAGAAAAAATATTACTCAATAAAATTTTAGAAAATCCTTTTATTCATGCTGATGAAACACCAATAAATATTAGAGGAGTCAACCAATACGTTTGGACTTTTACTGATGGTAAGCATGTTGTTTTCAAGTTTACAGAAACAAGGGAAGCAAATATTGCTCATGAAACTCTACTTGAGTATAAAGGTATATTAGTCTCAGATTTTTATACCGGTTATGACTCTGTGCCCTGCGCTCAACAAAAATGTTGGGTACATCTATTACGAGACATTAATGATGATCTCTGGAAAAATCCATTTGATTCTGAATATGAAGCTTTTATATTAGAGCTCAGAATGCTAATTCTACCAATTTTCGAGACTATCGATAAATATGGATTAAAGAAGAGAAACTTAGGAAAATATAGAAAAAAAGTAGCTCAATTTTACAAAAATCACATTGTCAGTAAAAATTATTATTCTGAATTTTCAATCAAGTATCAGAAGCGATTTGAACGTTACCGGGAGAGCTTATTCACATTTCTTGAGCATGATTCTATACCATGGCACAATAATACGGCAGAAAGAGCTCTTCGCCATATTGCTATTCAAAAGAAAATTTCAGGCTCATTTTTTGAAACTGGTGCGAATTCATATCTGAGGTTACTTGGAATCATGCAAACTTGTAGATTTCAAGAGAAATCATTTTTTAAGTTTCTAGTTTCAGGTCAGAAAGATATTGATGCTTTCAAGTCACCTATAGCGTTTCCTAGTCTAGTGAGGTGCAATAACAGCAATGTGTAAACCAGCCTAAAAGATCTTCTAATGACACACTTTCAAAGGCGTCATCAAGAGCTTGCTCTAAGTCAGGATAGGTTCTTGCCCCGATAGCCCGTAACCGTGCCTTGATCTTAGACCAACAGTTTTCAATCGGTGAAAAGTCAGGAGAGTAAGGCGGCAGATAAATTAGTCGAGCTCCAGCCGCTTGAATCATGGCCTCAACATCTTTTCCGAGATGGATCTTACAGTTGTCTAGGATGACACAAGCGCCTTGCCATAACTTGGGCACCAGCTTTTGGGAGATGAAGGCCTCGAAGGTAATACCATCGACTGCCCCCAGAATCGGTAGTTGAGTAATCACACGATTCAGGCTAATGGCTCCGATTAACGACACATTTTTCCCTCGCTTACTCGGACGTTGGCCATGGGCTCGTTGGCCTTTCGGGGCTCTGGCAAACAAACGAGTCATCGCCAGGTTGATCCCGGCTTCATCGATAAAAATCAGGTCTTTGGCTAGAATCCCCTGTACTAATTGCCAGTATTCAAAGCGTTTACGCTGGACACGGTCGCTTTCCTTTTCACTGGGATGTAGTGTTTTTTTTAAGGGTCAAATTCAGCCGTTTTACCATGCGGTCTACAGTGGACCGGCCAATGAGCACTCCAGTGGCTTCATGGAGTTGCTCACGTAATTCTGCTAGGGTCGCATCATTATGATCCTGAACCAATTGTTCAAGGATTGCTAATTGCTCTGGATTAAGTTTTGGCGGCGTTTGCTGAGTACGGACTTTGGGGGCAACACTGCCCGTGTCTCGATATTGCTTGAGCAATTTACCCACAAAGCTGGGAGCCACTCTGAAGTGTTCTGCCAGTTTACGTTGAGAAATCCCACCAGCAAGATAGGAGTCCACAATTTTCTGACGCAAGTCAATTGAATACGGCTTCATAACGTCACATAATCAAACTGTTGAGCAATACTAAAGTTCTACCTTATCTGCATGGGAAACGCTATAAGATAAGAAAAAGAACTCAAACTACAAAAAAGCATACTTAAATCAAGTGAGTATGATTATAAAAAGGTGGTGCTATAACTTAAGGATATTTTAAACTCCTTGAAATAATGACTAAGACTCTGAATTTAAGTTACGATCATTGTGCAAGCGATGAATGGAATTTAACCGATGAGTCTTGTTTTAGAGCGTGAGGCTCCCCCTCTTCACGAGGATGAAACTGGAGCAGTTAGAGTTGGCAATTCAAGAGTCTTGCTGGACATTGTAATCAGGGCGTTCCAAGATGGCGCATCCCCGGAATCCATTGTCAATCGTTACGATACATTATCTTTATCTGATGTCTATAACACGATTGGCTATTACCTTAGACATATGGATACTGTCGAAGCTTATCTAAATCGAAGAGCAAAGCTGGCTGAGTCCGTACAGCAGCGTTTGTCTGCAATTCAACCTGATTTGAGTCTCATTCGCTCACGTTTGCTATCTCAACAGAACCCCTAGTAGCGAATATGTTGAGTTTATTGAGTGATGAAAACTTTAATGGCGACATTGTTCGAGGCTTACGACTTCGTCAACCCAATCTTGACTTACTTCGAGTTCAAGATGTTGGTTTGAGAGAAGTAGACGATCCAGCAATTTTAGCCTGGGCTGCAGATAATGCACGTATCCTACTCACCCATGATCGTGCAACGATGCCAGATTTTGCTTATGAGCGTCTAGTTCGAGAAGAACCCATGCCAGGGATGTTTGTGATTAATGATCGAATGCCTATTCGTCAGGCGATTGATGAGTTGCTACTGCTGGTAGATTGTAGCGAACAAGCAGAATGGAAAGATATCGTATTGTATTTGCCACTGTAAAGGAAAAGTTGAACTCAAGCACAGCGTACATAACAACGCCCATGCACACCGACCGCCAAAAATGGGTCGGAGTAATGCAAAAGTTACCTGCGGCGGGTGATGGGCAACGTTGGGCGATAGTCTGAACTCGGAGGATGAGATGGACGAGGTAACAGCGGCACTATCTGATATCCACGTTCACGACTCAGAATTGCATCTAGTCATTGAGGATCCGCTCGACGACTTCATTTGTTACGAGATCATGTATCCCGAGAACTGGGACGAGGACAGATTTGAACCCAAGACACTGGTATTTCGGAACGCATTGAAGCACGCTATTGAAGAAGGTCCATTCCATGGGCGACCTACGCTGCTCGCCTGGGAGACGGGAAGGGCAACGACGGAGGGAAGAGTGCTCGTGCGGTTGGACACGAACGCAGGCTTTCGATCGGTGGAATGCAGCGAAGTGGTTCTGCACCCTGGGTGGGACTACGGAGCAGCCCAAAAGTGATTCTCAATGTTGTACAAGATTCGCCCAACAAGTTGCTGCAGCGTCCTCGCGGGTACGCGGGCCGCTCAGCTCCATGTTATCCAGCCTTGCCAAATTATGGCAGGAATACAATTGGCGGAGATCCTGATGTGGTTATCGACTGTTGACCAAAAGAGCCTGGCACATTGTCTTCCAGACTCTCCACAAACTGTAATAAGTTCGCATTGTTTGAGGAGAGGACTTGCTAAAGCATGGATAAAAGGGTCGGTTTCAAGCTTCGCTGCTGCAATTGTTCAAATTGAATCCTGTCCTAGTGAACCCATTTCTTTTGGGCAGGATATTGAAGATCTAGTTCAGATTTTGGAGAACGTCCAGAATTGGGATTGCATTATCGTCGATTACGAAATAGCAAAGCAACTTGGCTCTGTCATTGAATCTGCTTTAGCGCACTCGGTGAGCTACATGGATGATGTTTACTTTGTCCCAGGCAGACGAATCCCAAAAATTGGGCATGCATGTGTCAGAGAACTGACTCTCAAAGACATGCCACTACTTGAGAAGACTGCAAATGATGAGTTGAAGATTGGCTGCTGGAGGGATAGCCGCTCACTCCTCACCGATGGAATAATTGCTGCCGCCATAGTCGATCAACAGATTGTTGCCACGTCCGGAACCGCAGCTTTAAGTGACGGTTATGCGGAGATAGGGGTATACACAGAGCCCGCATATCGTCGTCAAGGGTTAGCACTTGCAGCAGCTAGCTTAGTCGTCAACAGAGTTCAGGAAACTGGTCGCGTACCCGTTTGGAGTGCTGGCTCAACCAATGTAGCTTCCATCGAAATGGCAAAGAAGCTTGGTTTTAAAGAATATGCTCGAAGAACTTATGTGATATTGGACCGTATAGAGGCTTGATAATCGGGATAGGGAGAATCCTCACGGTCTTTTTCCTCGTCGTTCAACGTGACCATGCTAAACATGAACGCTCAAGCATGGCGAAAAACTAAAGACACCAACAAATGCCGGTACTGTCGGGTCTCTGGTGCAGGCACATACACTGGGTTGATCTGCTCTAGAACCGCCAGTTTTGCTAACTTCAACGCATCGTCTTTATCGGTTTTGCGTTTGACGTTTTTCCAGCGCCAGGCATCCTGGCTCGGATCGGCCACCAGCACTGGGTAGTCTTGGTCAACACAGAGATCATGCACCCACCCAGTGATCGAACATGTTTCCATCACCCCCAGCTGTGGTTGAGTGCGATGTAATATTTCTTTGAATTCCCGTCGGTACGTCTTGAACGTGTCAAATTCAGTCGCGTTACTCTCGGTGTTCAGCAGACAGGATACACAGTTGAATTTGCCTAAGTCGTTCACGCAGTGTCTCCGAAGGAGAATCGCTAGAATCTTCATGCTATCCTCCTAGTGTGAGAGGGTTTTGGTTGGTTTCTCTACTCTCTCACGGCTTGCATAGATTCTTTAGGCCGTTTCGTACGATATGTTAAGGAGCACACTATGAGAAACCTGAAAATGCAGATTAGAGGCACGGTGGCACTGGGAGTTTTGTCGTTGCTTGCCAGTGTAGTCGCTCATCTAGCCCTGACCGATATTTATCATGGTGAGGTCGATGTTACGCTGGAGTGGAATGTTTTGCGTGTGTGTGCATTGGCATTTCTGGCATTTATCGGCATGGCGCTTTTTACGTTCATGCGAGCATTGAAAGTAATGACCTGAGGGCGTGGTCTAACAAGGGTGCTTCAGTACTCTCCGCAGTTTCATAGTGTGGTATTTGGCCTAACAAGGCAACTTCACTCGGACACTCCGCTTCGCTTCGTGCTGGTGAATTGCGGTGTTAGCTGCCACTGCTGAGCTTGTGCTTAGTGCAGCTATGAGTGCTGTTATCGCTGGCTGAACATATGCCTCCTAGGGGTATAGATCTTCTTTAGATGATTTGATAGTTTGAGGCTGTGTTAATCACAGTATCAAGCTTATGCTTTTAGGCTGTCGCATAGTTGAAATGCTGCATAAATGCATTTTTTGAACTGTTAACTGCGTCTCAGTTCTGCCTGTCCATAGGCAGCATATTTTGTTTTGTTGAGAGAGGATTCAGAACTTATGGCTTACAAGCTTCCGGTTTTACCTTACGACTACACCGCTCTTGAACCTTACATCTCAAAGAGCACCTTGGAGTTTCACCACGACAAGCATCACGCAGCTTACGTCAGTAAGTTCAATGCCGCTGTTCAAGAGACAGACTTAGACAACAAGCCCATTGAAGATGTCATTAAAGCAATCGCAGGCGATGCTAAAAAAACCGGAGTGTTTAACAACGCTGCCCAAGCTTGGAACCATACCTTTTATTGGAACAGCATGAAGCCAAATGGTGGCGGTAAGCCCACAGGCGATTTGGCCAAGAAAATTGAGACTGATTTTGGTAGCCTTGAGAAATTTGCAGAAGCCTTCAAAACTGCTGGAGCCAGTCAGTTCGGCAGTGGCTGGGCTTGGTTGGTCTTGGATAACGGCACACTCAAGGTGACGAAAACCCTGAATGCCGATAACCCCCTCACCCATGGACAGGTTCCTCTACTGACCATGGATGTTTGGGAGCATGCTTACTATTTAGATTACCAAAATAAGCGACCTGACTACATTGGAGCCTTCTTAGATAACCTGGTGAATTGGGATTTTGCCGCTCAAAACCTCGCAGTGGCCTAAGGAATACAGAGTCTATACTATCTTCTTCAAATCCTAGTGCCAATCTGACTCTGCAGTTCGGCTTGAGGTCTTACTACACAGCTCTACCTCAGCGAGGTGGAGCTGTTCAATAATGCTTATACAACTTAGTCATGATGCTGAACCCTGATTTCCCTCATATTATTTGGTCGTTTACTTACCGGGAATGGCTGCTAGATGTAGACCAAAGTGAGGAAAACGGTCAAATCTTTTATTCCGTATGGGCGAATTACAAGATGGGCTGTGCTGTCGCTGTCCCCTGTGCTTTAACCCGAACAGATGCTATCAAGAGAGCTAAGAAATACGTTGATGCTCGATTGAGGAACCCTTCTATCAATATTGTGTGAGTCGGTTATCCTGAAATTTTAACCATGCCTCCTAAAACATCCATCAGGGCGATAGCTGATCTCGTAGGTTGAGTTTCCTTACTGTCGTAAGATACACGACATCCACTAGCTCTTCGGGTGTACCCCCATAATTCAGTTCATTGGTCATTCAACTTCTATTTCCAGAACTTTTTCAAAAGCTGGCATGTCCAAGAACGCATTAACTTCAATTACTTCTTCACCCTCGAACGTGAAGAACCAAGCATAGCTGTTCCTATACTGTTCACCATTAATTAAAGTTGTTTCAGCGTCAAAATGAATAATAACAACGTCTCCGTCTTCATAAACCTTCCACTGCGTTGGTTTTAAAGGCTCTTCTATGCGCTCATTAAAAGGCTCAATAAGCTCTTCTTCAAGAGGCTCGCGCGTGTAAGTGCCTGCATATTTATTAAAGCCACTAATCGTCCAGCGCATATCCTCTGACAAAAGCTCAAACGGGGAGCCGGTACCATCTTGCCATTGCTGAAAACTCTCCTCGACAATGACTTTTTCACTTTGCGCCGTTATTTCACTTTGAATGGAGGCTTGCCCCGCAGCGCTACAGCTTACCGTAAGAGCAAGCGCCATAACAACTAAAAAACGAAATGGTTTAATCATGATAATGTCCTTTTTTGTTTATCGGAGTTAGTCAGAAATATCAACTGAACAGAGAAGCTCGCTCCATTGTGAAAGATCGTCCTGACGATCTTTGTTACCATTCCCCCCGCTACGATTACCGCTGAGATTTTTCTGTTTATGGTTTTGCTTCGCTATAATAACGGCCTCATAGTCTGACTGATTCTCTTCAGAATGCGCTGGCGGTCGGTCGGACAATGATTTCATTCACGTCAACATCATCGGGTTGAGATACGGCGTACAAGACAGCTCTAGCGATCGCATCTGGGGTGAGTGAAATTTTACGAAATTCCTGCAAAGCGTCTTTTGCAGACGCTTCCGTAATGTCAGAGCCCAGTTCCGTTTCTACTACACCAGGAGAGATCGTGGTAACGCGAATAGTCTGCGACTCCTGACGAAGTCCTTCCGAAATTGCCCAAACGGCATACTTAGTGGCGCAATAGACTGCGCCAGTCGGGACGACAACATGCGCGCCGATTGATGCCGTATTGATGAATTGTCCGCCGCCTTGCGCCTCCATGATTGGCAAACCGGCTGCAATTCCATTTAACACGCCGTGAATGTTGACGTTGATCATATGGTCCCACTCCTCGACTTTCAGAGCATTCATTGGGGAGAGTGGCATGATGCCCGCATTGTTAAAGATGACATCGACGCGACCAAACTGGTCTTTAGCAAAGTGAATAAATGCTTTCATATCCTCGCGGTCGGTGACATCCAAAGCTTTGTATTCTGCTGTGCCACCTTGGGCGCGAATCGCTTCGACAATCTTTTCTAGCTTTTGGGTCCGTCGTGCCCCTAGAACAACTTTCGCACCGTTCTGGGCCAGCAACTTGGCGCTCACTTCGCCAATACCACTACTGGCTCCAGTGATAGCAATGATTTTGTTTTTTGCATTTAACATGATGACTTTCCTTATTTACGACACAATGGTTCGAACCGGCAATAGAGCCATTGCCTTATCCTTTCACTGCGTTTTTGGATGGGTTCATCATAGGTTTGGCGCAGTTGACTCTAAATACACAAACCTCGCAGATCATTGCCTAATTTTCTCAAGCAAGGTCGTGACACCCAAAAATATTCTTTACAATGATCGCAAGCGCATAGTTATCGATAGGAACACAGCATGGTCACTGAAAGACTAAGACCCAGTAGAGCGATGAGCGCCTGTCAGGAACTGGCGGTATTAGTGACTCAGCAGACCGATGGTAAAGGGAACGGTGCTCACAAAACCGCTATCCCTCAGTTGACATTCATGCGAGAATCGGAGGTCTCGACGGGAATGTGCGATGTGACTGAACCGATTCTTGCCATCATGGTGCAGGGCAAAAAAGAAGCGTTGCTGGGCGAGGAGACGTACCAGTATGACGCGGCTCAATATCTAGTGGTCTCGGTGGATTTACCCCTCAAGGCTTTTGTTATCGAAGCGACACCAGACAAACCATACTTGGGCTTCAAGCTGGACCTAGACCCCGCCCAACTCTGCGACATTATTGACCAAATCCAACCCAGTAGAGGTAAGACCGAAAACTCAATGAGAGGCCTGTTCGTAAGCGATGCTGACACCCCGCTAATGGATTGTGCTATCCGATTGACCAGGCTTCTGGATACTCCACAGGATATTCCGTTCCTGGCACCGATGATGATTCGCGAAATGTATTACCGCCTTCTATTAGGTGAACAAAGTGAAGCAGTTCGCCAAATTGCGACATCTGGGAGCAATATGCAGCGCATTGCTGCGGTGATTAGACGGATCAAAGCTGATTTTACAAAACCATTGCGGGTAGAGGAGTTAGCGGAGCAGGCCAATATGTCTTCGGCATCCTTCCATCGTCATTTTAAAAAAGTCACGTCCATGAGTCCGCTGCAATATCAAAAACAATTGCGACTCTTGGAAGCACGTCGGCTGATGCTTGCCGAAAATGCCGATGCCACCAGTGCGGCCTATCAGGTCGGTTATGAAAGCCCCTCACAGTTTAGCCGTGAATATTCCCGCATGTTTGGCGCACCGCCCATTAAAGATATTGAACGTTTACGAATAGCTTGAACATCAACGGTCCAGTTGCTATTTAGATTAAATGGGCTGAATGCGATCGCTGACTATGAAGCCGTGAACGTTCATACCCTGTAAATCCAACGTCGCTAAGACTGTATTGCCCATAGCACCAGATCCACAGGGTAAAGAAAAGTAGGCATAGTCCGCCTTAATCCTTCGCTAGCTTTGGATTTTTGGGTTTTGCCCATGGCGAAGGCTTCATAACTTATTTTTATTTGCCCTTACTAAATTTGACATCCTCTTGATACTTAAAGCCTGTACTTTAGTTAAAGTCTTACCAGGGTCAGCATTTTCGCGTAGGAATTGTTTAGCCGTTTTACAGAAACCATGACTGATCGCCTGATACCCTCGGGAGTACACCAATCAACACCTGCCTTTATTGCCTTAGCTGATGGTGAGCAGGTGGTTCAAGACGAAACTATTATTGATTCCACGGCTACTGCCATCGTGAATTTCATTCTGGCTGAGGATGGTAGTGGTCTGACTTACAAGATTCAACTCAACGGCCTAGCCCTCAAGGAAGATCCCCTCAGCCGCACAGCAGATAACGATGTTACTAAAATCCACTTCCACATAGGTGCACCCGGTACCAACGGTGGGCACACCCTAAATATTTTTGGACGTCCTAGTGAAGACGACGATGATCTTGTTGTTGACTATGAAAACGGCATCATTACAGGTCTCTGGGAAGATAGTGACGCTAGAGACCTGAATGGTGATGGCGATACGGATGATGGTCCCGAGTCAAAACCCCTCAGTGATTTTCTTGAGGCTCTGAAGGCTGGCGAACTCTATATCCAGGTTCACGATGTTGCGTCTGACAAGTTGGGGACACCCGGTGCAGTGCGCGGTCAGATTACGCCTCTAAAATCAGAAAACAGCTTTACTCTCTTGGCCGAAGGCGAAAAGGTGGTGCAGGATACCGCAATTCCTGATGCGACGGCCACTGCCAAGGCTACGTTTACGCCCCTCAAAGGGGGTGAGTTGCTGGCCTATCAGATTGAACTGGATGGCCTCAACTTAAAAGCAGATCCGGCGAGCCGCATTGCAGATAATGATGTTACCAAGATTCATGTTCACCAGGGAGGTGAGGGCCAAAACGGTCCCCATGCTCTGAATATCTTTGGGAAGCCTAGCGAAGACGATAATAATCTTCTCGTTGACTATGGGAGTAACGTTATTACCGGTGTCTGGGGCGATGATGATGCCACTGATCTAAATGGTGATGGGGATACCGATGATGGTCCTGAAACCAAACCCCTGAGTCAGCTGATTGACGAGCTAGAGGCACGTCAGCTTTATCTACAGATTCATGATGTAGCTGCCGATAAGCTAGATACTCCGGGGACTATTCGGGGGCAGCTGGATACTTCGGTGACTGAACCCACGGCCTCATCGCAGGAGATTTTTGTTGCGATCGCAAATGGCCCCCAGGTTGTTCAAGATCCAACCATCGCCAATGGCACCGGCACCGCCACAATCACCTTTATCCTGGCAGAAGACGGCAGCGGTTTAGCTTACCAAATCAAACTCAACGGCTTCACCCTCAAAGAAGACCCCGCCGCTCGCACCGAAGACCACGACGTTACCAAGATTCACATCCATGCTGGAGAACGCGGTGCCAACGGTCCCCACACCCTGAATATTTTCGGGTTACCCAGCGAAGACGACAATAATCTCGTGGTGGACTACGCCAACGGCATCATTACCGGCATGTGGGACAACAACGATGCCACCGATCTAAACGGGGATGGTGACACCGATGATGGTCCTGAAACCAAACCCCTCAGCGAATTTATTCAAGCACTGCGGGCCGGGGACCTTTACATCCAAATCCACGACGCCGCTGCCGACAGACTGGGTACTCCCGGCAGTGCCCGTGGCCAAATCACCCCCATCGACTCATTTGACAAGGGCATCATCAAAGGAGTGTGGGATGACCATGACGCCAGCGACTTGAATGGAAATGGCAACACCAGTGACCCCAATGAAACCCAACCCCTTAGCCAGCCGATTGATGCACTAAAAGCTGGTGATCTTTATCTCCAGATCCACGACGTAGCAGCTGATCAGCTAGGCACACCAGGCACCATGCGCGGTCAGATTGAAACGCCTCTAAAAGCCGATATCTTTACCCTGGTGGCCGATGGCGCGCAAGTGGTTCAGGATGAATCCACTCCTGACTCTGCTGCTAGGGCAACCGCCACCTTTATCCTGGCGGAGGATGGCAGCGGCCTAGCATACCAAATCAAACTGGACGGGATTGCCCTAAAACAAGACATTGCTAATCGCACCGCAGCTAACGATGTGACTCGTATTCACCTGCACGTAGGACCTGAAGGTGAAAATGGTCCCCACACCCTCAACATCTTCGGGCGACCCAGTGAGGATGACGACAATCTTGTGGTGGATTTTGAAAATGGCATCATCACGGGTATTTGGAACGATAGCGACGCTACCGATCTAAACGGAGATGGTGACACCAATGACGGTCCAGAAACTAAACCCCTCAGCGAGTTTATCAATGAGCTTCAATCCGGCAAACTCTACATTCAGATTCACACCGTTGAGTCCGACAAGTTGGGCACCCCCGGTGCAATTCGCGGGCAGGTGACACCCTTGTTCGACTCAGACAAGCCTTTGCTGACGACGCCACCAGCAGAAACCATTATCGGTACTGATGCTGGTGACACCATTGTTGGCGGCCCCGGTAACCAACGTATTCGCGGTAAAGGTGGCCATGACACCTTAAGGGGCGGACCCGGCAACGACCGGATTTTGGGTGACGATGGCAACGATATCCTCAAAGGCGGCACGGGTGACGACACCCTCAAAGGTGGAGATGGCAACGACGATCTAGAGGGTAGTACCGGTAACGACTTGCTTAACGGTGAGGCGGGTAATGACAAGTTGTTTGGTGGCCAGGACAATGATGCGCTCAAAGGCGGTAATGGCGATGACACCTTGAAAGGCGGCATGGGCGACGACTATATTTCTGGCAACAATGGCGATGATTTCCTCCAGGGCGGCATTGGTGACGACACCTTGAAAGGTGGAGATGGCAACGATGATCTAGAGGGTGGTGTTGGTGACGACTCGCTGAAGGGTGAGGCGGGCGACGACAAGCTATTTGGTGGCCAGGGCGATGATACCCTTAAAGGCGGCAGCGGCAACGATGTTGTAAAAGGTGGTATGGGTAACGACCATCTTTCGGGTAATGTCGGCCACGATATTATTCAGGGTGGTATCGGTAATGACATCTTAAAAGGTGGCGAAGGTAACGACGTGCTACTTGGTAGCTCAGGCAATGACGTCTTAGACGGTGGTGCTGGTGATGATCAGCTCTCTGGCGGTAAAGGCTATGACACCTTTGTCTTGATGATTGGCAGCGGTATTGATACCATCACTGATTTTGCAGTTGACATCGACCGCATTGGCCTATCCAGCGGTCTGAGCTTTAATCAACTCACCCTCTCGGGGAATGACATCATTGCTGGCAACGAAGTGTTAGCAACTCTGAAAGGCGTGGCCACAGAAGAGCTTACGGAGAATAGCTTTACGACTCTCTAGATTCTATAGCGCTAAAACAAACGCAGCTGAGTTAGCCCTCAGCTGTTTTTGTTTGCGTTCGCTTCAAAGACCCAGCTGACACTCCATAAAAGAAGCTATTGTTGAGAATCGTCGGAGACTACCCCTTTTTTATAGATATTTACCTAGGGAATCTAAAAATACAATTAAAACAACCAGGGATCAAGAATGCATACATTCCTGTGCGCACGGGTTAAATTCTTTGATAAAGCACTGTTATAGCTTTTATCAATAGTTGTCTTTGTAAAAATACTTACACTCTTTAACTAGTTAAAATCTCCCATTAACCTCCCATTAACCTGTAACAAGTTTGTTTATGGAACCATAGGCTGTAGGGGATAAATGGGCTGAACCAGATTACTGGTGCTGTCTGATTTTTTATTACACAAGTACTGCCAAATATGTTGGCTAATCGTCTTTCTATGTGGTCTAGCAAGCTCTTGCTAGGCAGTATCTCTATGGCAGCCTGCCTTGTTGGCACGTTTTCCATAGGTGCGTTTTTCGAATCAGCTTTAGCGAATTCAGATGGGCCAGTTCTTTTGGAGATGCCCATTTATAGTCGGACATCTAGCGATGACTTGATTAGTCGCGCTGAGTCTATGGTAAGCCAAGAAATTAACCAGCACTTTGATGCTGATCCCAGCTTGGCTGCGATCGCAGTTGTTGTGTTGGGTAGTCGTAATGGCGATGTGATACCAGTTTTAACCACAACCGTTTCTCGGACACAGTGGCAAGAGAAACCGCAAGTAAGTGCTTGGACAAAGTACTACAGCGCATATGCTTTGATTCGACGACATGATAGCCAGTCGCCTCCCCAGGTGGCCGCTTCGCCATCTCGTCGTTCCTCGCCTGTTGCGTCGCGGGGGATTGCAACCCAGTTTGATCGACAGTTTGACGCCGGTCGGCTGAATGGTAGAACTGTGCAGTCCTATGTGGATTTTGTGGATTAGCTTTTCACAACAAGGTGTCTTTGGTAAGAAAGGCTTCTCATTAGGAGACTGCAACTTGTCAGCTCTGAAGGGTCAGCTATGGAGGGTTTAAGCCCCCATTCTTTGATAGTGCAACTACGATTCAAGAGAGGAGATCAAATTTCCATGCTTCATGATGAAATCCCCAGCAATCGCTCGGGCAATCGCCCTTTCCATGATGTATTGAAGGCAAACCTGTCACGGCGCAATCTGCTAAAGCGCAGCGCTGTCTTGTCTGCCGCAAGTTTTGCTAGTGCGCTTGTAGGCAACGGTTTAACCAGTAAAACCGCCGCTGCAAGTTCTTCTAGAACTAGTTTAACCGAGTCTCTTTTTGCCCAGAGTCTTAGCCTTAACCCTGACATTGGCTTTAGTCCAGTGACTATTGCAGAGGCTATTGTGGACAGCAGAGTGCCCCACATCTCCTCTGATTATCAGTACGATGTCCTGATTCCTTGGGGAACTCCACTGGAGTCTGGCGTCCCAGAATATGCAGGTGATCCGGTCAACCGAACTACCGCTGATGCTCAGCTAAAGCAAGTGGGCATTGGTCACGACGGGATGCACTTCTTCCCTGAGAATGGCACCAGCAATACAAAGGGTGTACTGTGCATTAACCATGAGTTTGGCCGTACCCCCCATGTGCTAGGCAAGGAGCTGCCTGAGTCGCTGGAAAATGTTCGCACGATGCAGCATGCCCACGGCGTTGCCTGTGTGGAAATTCAGAAAGTTAACGGTACGTGGCAGGTTGTATTGGACAGCCCCAAGAATCGTCGAGTTACCTTCAACACACCGGTTGTTTTCAGCGGCCCTGCAGCCAATAGCTCTCTATTGCAAAACCCTGCTGGTAATGAGTTCAAAGGAACTGTCAATAACTGTGCCAACGGCTTCACACCTTGGGGCACTTACCTGACCTGTGAAGAGAACTTTAACGGTTACTTCAACAACTCCCAGGTTGATCAGTCTAACGCTCCCGATGACCCTGCGTTGGGTGAGGGGAGCCCTCTCACCGGGGCTGATGAGCGCTACGGTGTAACGGCTGAAGGCTTTGGGTATGCATGGGCTGGTACCAGTGGCACTGTTTTTGACCCCCGTTGTGATACCTCTAATCCTGGCTTTTTGAATGAGCGTAATCGCTTTGGATGGATTGTTGAAATTGATCCAGAAAACCCGACTGCCAAGCCTGTGAAGCGGACGGCGATGGGTCGCTTTAAGCACGAAGGTGTTGGCGGGACCGTCGGTGCAGGTGGTCGTTTCGTGGGTTACATGGGCGATGACCAGCGCTTTGACTACTGCTATAAGTTTGTGTCTCAGGCAAGCTGGCGTTCCATGGTTGCCCGTGGTCTGAGCCCATTGGACTACGGTAAGCTATATGTCGCAAAGTTCAACGATGATAACACCGGCGAGTGGATGGAAGTTACATACAGTAATCCTGCCATCCGTGATGCTGTAGACGAACAGGGACAACCTGTATTTAGAAATCAGGGAGATGTCCTGGTATTTACTCGTGTGGCGGCTGACATCTTGGGAGCAACTCCCATGGATCGTCCTGAATGGGTAACCGTCGGACCAACTGGTGATTGTTTTTGGGCGATGACCAACAACAGCCGACGTGAAACAGCGGATGCTGTAAATCTCCGGGCACCCAACCCCGATGGTTACATTCTGAAAACACGTGACTCAAATAATCACGTTGGCACCACATTTACCTGGGAGCACATCATCTTTGCAGATGAGACCCACGCTGAAGGCGACGAGCGGACGTTTAGCGATCCCGATGGTCTATGGGCTGACCCCGATGGGCGTTTGTTCATTGAAACCGATGGTGGTCAGCAGAAGGGTCTGCAAGACCAGTGCTTGGTTGCTAATCCTGAAACAGGCGAGATTCGTCGTCTCTTTGTGGGTGTGAGCGGTGATGAAATCACTGGTGTCGCATACACGCCTGATCGCAAGACTCTGTTCATCAATACCCAGCATCCCGGTAACGGCGATCCAACGGCAACCAACTTCCCGGCACCGACTGATGGTATTACGATTCCTCGCGATTGTACGATTGTCATCACCCGTAAGGATGGCGGCATTGTTGGCTCCTAATTAGTAGCTCTGACTGTTCTGGTTTGAGCCAGAACAGTCAGAGCTTTGGGGGACCTGACGCAGTTTAGTCCATTTATTTACCTGGTTTATTCATAGACAGAATTATGAAACGAATTGTTTTTGCAGCGGCTGCTGCACTGGGCGTAACGGCTTTTGCAGCACCTGCCGATGCAGCTCTCTTCAAGTGGAGTGTTGACTACACTGGTTTTTTTGCTGAAGATGCTTTCATTAGTGGTTTCTTTATTGCTGAAGGTACAGCTGCCACTGATGGTGTTGTCTCCGGTGATGAGTTTGATTCTTGGCAATGGAGCTGGAGTGGTAATAGCGAAGTAGACGCATTTACGATTTCCTCCTCTGACGGTGAGTTTGCTAGTTTGTTTGACAATACTGGCTTCTTTGTAGACGGTACACCTAATGAGCTTGGGTTGACTGACGGTCTTGATCAGGGTCTCTACAGCTCTGATGATTTTGGTCTTGATCTAGAGTTTTTGTTTGTAGACAACTTTGGTGCAGGTAAAATCTCCGATGGTGATCTAACTGCACTTGGTACAATTTCAGTCTCTGATCCCGAACCTGTTCCTGAGCCTGCGACTCTACTGGGTCTTTTGGCCGTAGCAGGAGCAGCTGCTGTGGCCAAGCGTCAAAAGCAAGCGGCTTAATTAAACTGTTAAGTCGAAGTTAAGTCGAAAAAATTGACTTTTTAATACAAAACCCTGGGCTGCTGCCTGGGGTTTTGTGCTTTAAAGATTTTGGTTAGTCGTCTTGTCCTAACCCTTTATTAACGTCCTCTTATTGGAATGTTCAAGGCTTTTGCCTAATGTTTGGTGTCTCTTTTAACTAGGTCATAACACCAAAGGATGTGCGATGATGCTAAAACTCTTTTCTGGCTTGTGTTTAAGTGGTCTGCTAGTATTGTTGAGAGGTCAGGTTGCAGCAGCAACGACGGTAGCGCAAGTACCGACTAATCAGGCAGCCTCCCAATCGCTGACTGTTACCATCTCAGCAGATCAGGTGCGCACCTATGGACGTTTGATGGAGCAGGTGGTCGGCACGGCAAATGATACAGTTTCTGATGCCTTTGCAACAAATCCTGATGCGGATCCCATCAAGTTGACTGTCCTTGTCCATCGCAATGGACAGGTGCTGCCCGTTTTAGTAGCAGACATTTCCCGTGACCAGTGGCAACAGCAACCCGATATTCAAAACTGGGCTCACTATAGTCCAAGTGTCCGAATGTTGTTGGGATACACCCAACCCAACTCAACGCCCCCTCGTTCTCAGGTGGCGCGTCGTCGACCCATTATTGAAAATGCGGCTTTTATTGATGAGCTTGATTAGTGGGAAGAGGGCGTATGATTAGCGATCGCATCAACTGAAATGTAGCCCCCTACCCAAAGAAGAAAAAACACTAAACTCTCTTTAATCCCACCTTAACTACCTATCCTAAAACGGTTGCTAGAATCTGAACATTCTATTCAATAGGAATGGCAGCTGGTTTATGAAAAGAGTGATTTTGAACTGCTCTTTTTTGACAGATATCTGTAGTGTGGCTGCCGCCTGATATCTCGAAAGCATTCTTACCTTAGTCGTCATAACCATGGCTTCAATTGCCATCTGTCGATGGGAGTTCCGTTTGAGTTAATGCCTTGATTTTTGTATGTGTTCTTAGAGAGGAGAGAACATAGTGGTTTCCCTATCTCGCCGTAAGTTTTTTGGTTATATGGGGGCTGGTGCTGCTGGTGCACTGGCTATTGCCCCCCTACAGGCACTTGTCGCTAAAAAAGCCTTTGGGCAAAACCCTACTGCTGACCCATTTGGTCCCCTGGTTCCTAAGCTACCTGCAAATATTGACCCTCGATTCAGCCCAGTCTACAATCTCCAGTCCGCAGGAGCAATTTTAGAGGTACCTGCTGATTTTGAATACTGCGTTTTCCACGTCAGTGGCATGAAGATGAGCGATGGTAAGCCTTGCCCCAGTGACCATGATGGTATGGCTTGTTTCCAAGGCCCTCGCGGCACACACATTCTAGTGCAAAACCACGAACTCAGCCCTGGCGAAGATGATGGCTCTGGTTTTACTGACGGTACTGGTTTACAGAGAGCCTACGACAGATTTGACGGTGACGGGGGGCCAGGTGTAGGAGCTGGTGGTACGTCCACCATGATCATTACCGACCGTGGTCAAGTTCTACGGGATTATGTTTCTCTAGCAGGTACTATCCGTAACTGTGCCGGGGGTCCGACTCCCTGGGGAAGCTGGATTAGCTGTGAAGAGAACACCAGTGTTCCGGCTGACAACCCTGCCATTACTCAAAAGCACGGCTTTAACTTTGAAGTGCCTGCCCGTGGCGGTTTAGTTAACCCTGTGCCCCTGATTGAAATGGGTCGCTTTAACCACGAAGCTGTCGCTGTCGATCCTGCCACTGGCTATGTTTATGAGACTGAAGACCGTGGCGACAGCTGCATTTATCGCTATATCCCCAACACTCCAGGTAATCTGGCAGATGGCGGTGAACTACAGGTACTCACCTTTGAAAGTGGTCTTCAGGATACTCGTACTGGTGTGCTTTCCCGATTAAACCAGCCCCAACGGGTAACATGGGTGAGCCTCACCGATAACGGTGTCAACGTTAATCCCGATACAGATACCCTGCGCTTTGACGCTCAAGAACTGGGTGGTGCCATCTTTGCCCGTGGTGAAGGTGCCTGGGCTGGCAATGACAAGATTTACTGGGTCTGTACCAGCGGTGGTGATGCTGGTCAGGGTCAAGTCTGGTGCTACGACGATGTGACTGAAACTGTTACACTCTTTGTGGAGTCCACTGACGAAGCGGTACTGGATAACCCAGACAACATTACTGTTTCTCCCGCCGATGGCAGTCTCTATCTATTTGAAGATGGCGGCGGCGACATCTTTGTTGTCGGTGTTACTCCCGACGGTGGTCTGTTCAAATTTGCTAAGAACATTACGCCTGGCTTTGAAGGCAGTGAGTTTGCTGGCGGATGTTTTTCTGCTGACGGTACTAAGATGTTCTTTAATATTCAAACACCTGGTATCACTATCATGATGTACAGAACCGATGGTCGCCCCATTGCTGTATAGGTTTGGTGTTTGGAACGGATGAGCGAATGGGTCTTGGGATTAGTCCTAAGGCCTTTTTTTCTGAGAGATATTGTTTTTCTTGAGAGAGATTTTGAGAGTATCTGATTGTTTCCTGATCCGCTCCCAACAGGGCACTGTATCCTGGGCCTAAGCTGTTAGTTGTGATAATCGTTTAGGGTGTGAATTGGTTACACGCAAAGCACTGCGGGGTAAGACGCGAAAGACCTCATCAATGCTGGTGACACCGGCAAATACTTTTTCGATGGCGGCCTGACGGAAGGACATAAAGTCAGTTTCTCTTAAGTAACGGTGTAAGTCGATCATGTTGCCACTGTGGATAATTTCTCGAATGGGTTCATCCACTTCAAGCAGCTCCACAATCGCCTCACGACCTAGATAACCTGAGCCTAAACAATGGTTGCAGCCGCGACCTCGGTGTAAAGCAAGGTCGGCTTTGATCTGGGATGGTAGTATGCCTAATCGTTTAAAGTCTGTCTCGGTAGCTGGATAAGACTCTATGCAGTGGGGACAAATACGGCGGACTAGACGCTGGGCTACGACACCCAGCAGGGCATCACTCAGAAGACTGGGATCGGGACCAATATCCTGAAGCCGGGGAATTGCGCCAACGGCGTCGTTGGTGTGCAGCGTAGTGAAGACGAGGTGACCCGTTAAAGCCGCTCGCACGGCAGTTTCTGCTGTCTCGTGATCCCGCACTTCCCCTAACATAATAATGTCAGGATCTTGCCGGAGAATGGCCCGTAATCCTGCGGCAAAGGTCATGCCGGCTGCTTCATTTACCTGGGTTTGGGTAATCCGGGGCAGAACATATTCCACCGGGTCTTCCACTGTGACCACATTGACATGCTCTTTAGCGATGGCCTGCAAACTGGTGTATAGGGTGCTGGTTTTACCAGAGCCGGTGGGACCGGTGAAGATAATTAGGCCCTGGGGCTGTTCTAACCAGGTTTTGTAGGTGGGCAATACTTTGGGAGAAAACCCCAGTTTATCAATGGTGGAGAACGGATTCTTGCGGGGTAAAAGCCGGATAACGGCCTTTTCTCCACAGACGCAGGGAAGCGTACTGACTCGCATATCCATGCCCAGGGCATTGCCATCCCCAGACATATACTGCTCACCAATGCGGCCATCATGGGGGCGACGGCTGTCGGCAATGTCCATGCTGGCCATTACCTTGAGGGCAACAATCACCCGGCGGCTAATGTCTAAGGGTAGTTTTGTGACGTTGCGCAGGACGCCATCAATGCGATAGCGCACCTGTAGACCTTCGGTGGTGGGTTCTAGATGAATGTCGCTGGCCCGGTTGCGTAGAGCACTGGCAATAATGGTTTTAATCCGTTCGATCTGACCTGCTGCCTTTGACAAAAACAGCTCTGTTGTTTCGCTAATATCTTCTGCGTCCTGGCTACCGGTGAGGGGGTTAACTAAAGGGGCCGCACCGATGCAATTTACGTCAAAGTGGCGGGTGTGGTGCCAGCAGCGATAGCTTTTTTCTGTAATGGGTAAAATTGTGACCTGGGTGAGGGTGCGATCGCAAATCTGCTGTTCTACCTCAGGGGTCAGGGCAACAGGACTGCCCAGGTAGTAACAATTGCGCCACAGCAATAGAGGAACAACTAGCGGCAGCTGCTGTGCGTCAGGGAACAGCTGAAAAAATCGTTGGCAGACTTCGTCATCCAGCAGGGTTAGATTCAGGGTTCCCTGGTCATCCCGCAACAGCTGTAATGCGCGCTGACAGTCAATTTGACCATTTCTAAGCTGTTGCCACGCCGTCAATAAATCGGAATCAAGCACCATAGAAAACCCATTGCCAGTTAAAGAGGATGGACATAAGCATGGCCCTACACTGTGTTCAAAAGCGCTGACACAAATGCTTAATCCCCGTTTAGATTATTCCTGATGTGGATGAAGAAGAGATTAAAACAGGTTAAGGTTTAGTCGCCGCTGCCAATAATCTCAGCAACTTTACGAAAATTATTGGCCAACATAATGCTTACACCATTGGCACCACATGCCTTGAACGATAACCTGGCCCCCGTAGCCAGTTTGTTTAATAGTTCGAAAATGTTTTGTTAACCTTGCTCCTGAATATTACCTCCTGGGGGATTGTTACCACCCGGAACGACGGAGATTGTTCTTCACTTCCTTACTGGGAGTGTTCAAGTTCTCCACATCAATAGTTTATCTACTAATCACATAGTTCAGAGGTAAAGATGGTCACCTTAAGAGGGTTTGCTTCCCTATCAGCCGACACTTTCGCTGATGGTCCTCCGTCTGGTACAGACAACGGTCGTATTGATGCGGCCAATCGCATTCAACCCATCTCTGCAAATGGCCGCACCGGTCCCTTTGATGGCCAGCCAGTGCAGGGATTTAGTGCCGTACAGTTCGCGCCTGATACCGACGCTAGAACATTTTGGTTTTTATCTGACAACGGCTTTGGCGGCGAAAGTAACAGTACCGACTATCTGTTGCGCATTTACCAGGCTAGACCAAATTTTCAGGGTCAAGGTGGTGACGGTAGCGTAGATCTGCAAGGGTTTGTTCAACTGAGCGATCCCGATAATTTAATTCCCTTCGATATTCAAAATGAAGAGAGTGCCGAGCGTCTATTGACCGGTGCTGACTTTGATATTGAGTCATTTGTTATTGATAATAACGGTGATATCTGGGTGGGTGAGGAGTTTGGTCCTTATCTATTGCACTTCAACAGTGAGGGTGAACTATTAGAAGCACCTATTGCCACTCCCAATCCAGTTGATCTCAATACCCTTAATGGTCAAGATCCTTTAGTCATTGGGCATCGGGGTGCTAGCGGTGACTTTCCAGAGCACACCTTAGCAGCGTATCGGGCTGCGATCGCAGCAGGTGCTGACTTTATCGAGCCTGACCTAGTCACCACATCTGACGGTGTTCTCATTGCCCGCCATGAGCCGCTTTTAGATGACACCACTAACGTGGCCGAGGTGTTTGGCCCCGAGCGCATGGCCACAAAACTATTGGACGGTGTTGAGGTCACTGGCTACTTTGCCGAAGATTTTACCCTAGAAGAGATTAAACAGTTGCGGGCCGTCCAATCCCGTGACTTTCGCGATCCGGCCTTTGATGGATTGTTTGAGATTCCCACCTTTGAGGAAGTGATCGAACTGGTGCAAGCCGTTGAGGCTGAAACCGGTGTACAAGTCGGCATCTATCCTGAGACCAAGCACCCCACCTTCTTTGACCAGCAGGGACTGTCTCTAGAAGAACCCTTAATTGAAACCCTACAGCGGACCGGATTTACCGATCCCAACCGCATCTTTATCCAGTCCTTTGAGTTCCAGAACCTGATTGAACTTCAGGGCCAGCTAGATGCAGAAGGTCTGGGCGATATTCCCCTGGTGCAGCTATATGGCAACACCTTGCCCGATGCACCTGTAGATAACGGTTTCTCGGCTCCCTACGACATTCGCTTTAATGTGGAGCAGGGGAATGATCTAGAAGCCATTTATGGTGCAGACTTTTTAGCGGCGGTTGAGAATCCCCTATCCAACACCACCGTATATAGCGATCTGGATAGCGCTGAATTTTTGCAGGTGATCAGCGAGCAATATGCCGAAGGGGCCGGTCCTTGGAAGAACAATATTCTTATCCGGGAAGCTCTGGAGACTCCAGTGGATGGTGATGGTGACGGGGTAGCCGAAATTACCACCCAACTTACCGGAGATGTGACCGCCTTCATTGATGATGCCCATGGCGCTGATTTGCAGGTGCATCCCTATACCCTGCGCGATGAAGAACGTTTTCTCACCCTAAATCCTGACGGCACACCCCAAACACCAGAGCAAGAGTTTCAGCAGCTGGTTGACATTGGTGCCGATGGCTTCTTTACTGACTTCCCTCGCACGGGGGATCCCGTTGTAGATCGGTTGACGTCCGACGAGGTGCGCTCTCCCAATAATCCTGACTTTGACTTTAATACCCTTAATGGTCAAACTCCATTAGTGATTGGTCACCGGGGGGCCAGCGGTGATTTTCCTGAGCACACCTTAGAAGCCTATCGTTTAGCCATTTATCAAGGGGCTGATTTTGTTGAGCCTGACCTGGTAATCACCTCTGATGGTGTACTGATCGCTCGCCACGAGCCTATCCTTGACGACACCACGAACGTGGCCGAGGTGTTTGGTGCTGAGCGCATGGCCACCAAGATGCTGGATGGGGAAGAAATTACGGCTTATTTTGCTGAAGACTTTACCCTGGCAGAAATCAAGCAGCTACGGGCGGTTCAGTCCCGTCCGTACCGCAATCAGGAATTTAACAACAAGTTTGAAATTCCTACGTTTGAGGAAGTCATCGAACTGGTTCAGGAAGTCAGCGCCGCAGTGGGTCGTGACATTGGTATTTATCCTGAAACCAAACACCCCACCTTTTTTGATCAGCAAGGACTGTCGTTAGAAGAACCGCTGGTGCAAACCCTGGTGGATACTGGATTTACGGATCGCGATCGCATCTTTATCCAGTCCTTTGAAATTCAGAACCTGCTAGACCTACGGAACGAAATCCTCCCTGAGGCTGGTTTAGATGACCTGCAATTGGTGCAGCTCTTTGGCGATACTGAAGGTGCCTTTATCAATGCAGGCGGTGGCGGTTTCTCCGTGCCCTATGACCTGGTGGCCAATGCCAATCTATCTGAAGCTGAGAAAGAGGCCATCTACGGTGACCTGCTTCCCTTCCTAGATTTTGAAAATCCAGGCTATAACTCCCTGGCCAATGCTGAGGCCATTACTGAAATTAGCAGCTATGCCGACGGAATTGGCCCCTGGAAAAACAACATCCTGCTGCGTGAGCCCCTGGAAACACCCGTAGACGGTAACGGAGATGGTGTTGCGGAAATCACCACTCGCCTGACTGGAGAGGTCTTTCCCCTAGTTGACTTTGCCCACAATGCGGGACTGCAAGTTCACCCCTACACCCTGCGGGATGAAGAGCGTTTTCTCACCTTAAATGAGGATGGCACTCCCCAGACATCTGGAGATGAATTTCGTCAACTAATTGAACTGGGTGTGGATGGCTTCTTCACCGACTTCCCTGAAACTGGACGGATTATAGTTGAACAGTTTGAAACCGCTGAAGAGTTTGCCAACCTACGGGGTTCACGGGGTTACGAAGGCATGGGCTTTAGCCCCGACCGGAGCACCCTCTATCCCATGCTAGAAGGCACAGTCCTTGGCGATCCTGAAGGGTCTCTGCGCATCTATGAATTTGATGTAGCTAGCCGCTCATTTGAGGGCATTATCGGCCTGTATCAGCTGGATGCCCCCAACCATGCCATTGGTGACCTCACCCCCATCAACGAGACTGAATTCTTAGTGATTGAGCGGGATGGTCGTCAGGGTGAAGCTGCCGAATTTAAGCGCATCTACAAAATCGATATCTCCAATGTTGATGAAAATGGCTTTGTAGAAAGAGAGCTGGTCGCTGATCTATTGGACATTGACGATCCTAATGATCTCAATGGTGATGGTAGCACCACATTCTCCTTCCCCTTTATCACCATTGAAGATGTCCTGGTGCTTGATGAGAACACCATTCTGGTGGCGAATGACAACAACTATCCATTCTCCATTGGTCGGGATTTCTCGGGTACCGAAATTGACAACAACGAAATCATCACGTTGGAACTAGATGAGCCATTAAATCTAGATCCGCGTTTAGGTGTGGCATCGATACCAGAGTCAGTCACTGTAGGTGATGCGTCTGACAATACCCTGGTTGGCACTGTCAGTGACAACACGATTGCAGGCGGTTTAGGCGCTGACATTATCGCTGGCGGTGACGGTGATGACATCCTGCGGGGTGACCTCAATAGCCGCAATTCCCAGCGCGGTATCGGTGGCGATGACCTGATCTTTGGTGGTGCAGGCAATGATCGGATCGGCGGTAAAGGTGGCAACGACGAGCTATTCGGCGATGCTGGCGATGATCACATTTGGGGTGACGACGGTGATGACCTGCTACAGGGCGGCCTGGGTAACGACACCCTAGTGGGTGACGACTTTGGTCGTGGTCGAGGTGCTGATACCTTTGTCCTGGCTGCAGGTCAAGGTACAGATACTATCCTTGACTTCGAAGTGGGCACTGACTTGATCGGTCTGGCCGATGGCTTATCCTTCTCTGATCTATCCCTTGGTCAACGTAGCGATGCTGCGGTGATTTCCTTTGGCACTGAGGATCTGGCTCTGCTCAGTGGCGTAGCTGCCGCAGCCCTGACTGAAACTGCATTTACTGTGGTTTAGGCATAGTTTAGGTATGTAGGCGGTCTACAGTTTGAGTTGCTTGAACTGTAGACCGCTTTGACGCATATCCTAACCGGGTTCACAAGCTCAGCCCTAAGGGGCGTTGATATTACGCGAACGCTTTTTGCGCAATTTATCCAAGATTACATACGTCAAACGACTGAAGCGGTTCAACCATTGGCAACTTTGAACTACTTCAGTGGTCGTACTTGATATGAGTGTCCTACTACTCACACTGGCATCGGGCATGTTTATTGCTTGCTAGTTATAGCTCCAACTGTACAGGCCATGATTTTTTCATGGCCTGTATGCTAACCGTTGGCAGGCCTGCCAACGGTTTGAGCAGAACTAGAGACAATGAATTTGTCCGTTTGGAACAGATTCACTGGTTCTCGTGGAAACTCAAGTGCATTAGGAAATGGCTCGTGAATCTTTTTTATGACCAAGAAAATCTTATTAATAACGAGCGATGAATCGCTCTGTAATATCCTTCGATCATGGTTTACCCAATGTAACTATGAGATAGTTCTAGCTACACAAGGGGGCGATGAAGGTATTTTATTGGCAGTTACTGAAGCACCAGATATTATTTTAATTGACACAGACCTGCCTATTATCAGTGGTTGGCAAACAATTAAAATTCTTAAAGCATCAACAGTTACGCAAAAGATCCCCATAGTTGCCTTGACAGTTTGCACAACTGAAGCTGAGCGAACCAAAGTGCAGAAATCTGGCTGTGATGCGTGTGAGTTAAAACCCGTTGATCTACCGAGTATTTTAACTACAGTAAAAACGCTGTTAGGTCCTGTTCCTATCGCTTCAGAAACAACCAATTCTCTAATCTTTCTCAATCCTTCGCGCTTATCCCAAGGATTGTTGTCAGCATCTCAAAATCAGGTGGTTTACATTGAAGATAGTCCATTAGATAGCCAGGTCATGGCGGCGATTATTCAAGGGGCAGGCTATGGTTATCAAAATATCTCTAAGCCCTTAGAGACCATGCCAAGACTATTAGAATTAAGGCCCCAGCTGATTTTTCTAGATTTGGTGATGCCCTATGCCAATGGCTACGAACTATGTGCTCAAATTCGCCGGACTGCATCCTTACGGAGAACACCTGTAATCATGGTAACCAGCAACGATGGCCTGATTGACCGAGTGCGCGCCAGATTAGTGGGTGCATCTGGATTCTTTAGCAAGCCTGTTAAGAAAGAAAAGATTCTCAAGGTCCTTAACAAGTACCTGGTGTCAGATGATCAGCGTCTTGCTAAACGAGCTTATCAAGGTGAATTATTGAAGTTAGTGGGTCTAAGATAGGCAATTGCTATTGAATCTATGATAGTCCTGATATCCTTGACGGAAATATCACAACCTTCGACAGCCTCTCTAACGCCACAAGTAATCCAGGGCTAACGGCTATTATCACCAACGCCATCCCTGAGGCCGCTCACATTCTATGGCTGGCCGCCCTTCCTAAGATTCTTCAAGGACTCCAGGCCAGTTGGCATTGGCTCTGCTGATATGGCCGGGAATATCTTGTTCCCAGCGTCTTTGTACCCCTCTGCTGTAATTAAGATAGAGTTTGCCATCCACAATTTTCCAGGCATTAGGATCAATGGACGCGGTATATCCCTGACTCACGGCCCAGGCACAGTATCCACCATATTGTGGAGCATACTGTGCAGGATTAGCTGCAAATAAGTCTCGATTTTCTGCACTGACAAACTGCCATGTGGCATTGTTCCAGGTATAGGTAAACTCTGAACTACCCGCAACCGGTCCACCTTGCGTAAAGTAAGCAACGGGATCAGTCCCACGGATTGCCAGGCCACTATTGTCTGCAAAGTATTGGATGTTTTGGGTTTCAGTTGCAATTATTTCTACGGATGCAGCTGTATCAGCACCAGCACAGGGATTTACACCAGCACAGGGATTAGAGTCGGCAACTGTGACCTCAGTAGCGGTGGCCTCAGGTGAACTTTCTTGGCTATCGTTGGTTACGGTAGTCTCCACGGATTGACTCGATGGATCTACAGCACAGCCTACTGCTAGAACGAAGCTTGCAAGCAGTGTGGCTGTGAATTTACCTGAGATTTTTATGTACATAATTAAAAATAGTTTTGACTATGGCAATAGCTAATCACAGCAACCTTAATCTGGGCTTAGACAAAACAATTATTCTGAAATATTTCTACCTGTGCAATTACTTTACGGGATGAGGTACCAACTTAAAATTGAGCTTCCCGGTCCTGAACCAATGGGTAGCTTCTTGATTCGAAACAAGCGCTGTTAAAGCAGCCAAGGCAACTGACCCCGTTTTAGACCAACTCATCCCATTGTGTTTTTGTCGTGAGGAGACCAATAAATCATTCGCCTTTTCACCTCGGTTGCTGGAATTTCTCAATCCCAGCTGTTTACGCACACAATAACAAGGAATGTGAGGTTTGTTCCGACGCAGATAGCCTTGGAGTTTATCGATAGCGGTTGTATCTTTGAGATGGTCTGGGTCAATGAACTCAAGGTAAACCAAAGCTGCATCGACTAATCCATGCCAGAGCAGGGCTGCCAGGTGAGTCAAGTGTGTATTACGCAGACGTCTACCCTGACAGGCGAGACTAAGCAGTTGTTTACATTTCTCATGGAGATGATACCAGTCCAAGATCAACTGTAGTGCAGACACCCCAGCAAAGGTGGTCAGAATCGCGCCATGCAAGCTTCGCTGTCCATCGGCAAAGAATACGATAGGGCCTTGAAGGAGGTCATTGTGGAGTAAAAAGGCCAACAGCATGGTTAACATTGTCGTCAAGCCAAGGGCATTCAATCGATAGCTACCGAGTTGATTTTCGATATGGACCACCGTTTGATAGGCATACTTGCGGGCGGTGGGTGTCTCTGGAACACTGGCTGGTCGCTGGTCCCTCTGACGTTTCACCCCGACATCATCAATCGAAATGTTGAGGCTATGATGGGGGCTCTCATAGGGGATGGGATTGGCCGTCATCTGTTGGCGAATCAACTCGGTTTTGCCACACTGCTCGATGACAGCGGAGACTACGTCTGGAGCCAGATGGACAGGCTTACTCTCATTGGCAGAGGCGACGACAGCCGCAGGCAGTGTGTTGCCGATGACACCATGGGTTTTCAGGATGGCTTCACTGGCCTGAGTCAAGTGATTGAGCACACGAGTGCCTTCTCGTTCACTACTGTCTTGCATCGTTCTTGACGGGGTTCCTCCGGTCACTTGATGACGGATTCGATTGAGCCAAGCACTCGTTTTCCGATATGACTCAACTGTACTCCCATGGGTGTAGGCAATCTCCTTAAAGCCCACCGTGCGATACCAGCTTTTGCCGGGTAGGGATCCATATAGTGTGTTGACTCGGTTCGATGGTTGATTCCCAGAAGATTCAACGGCTGTATACGACATAAACTCAAAGCGACCGATTTCCCCATCCACCCGATACGGGCTCTTGGTTATTTCCCAAATCCCTGCGGTTGATGCCGTTTTCGTTTTTTTTGAGAGAGTGTTTCAAGGTGATGAGCCAATGCTGAGCGTAATGCTGGATAATTCGTACTTAACAAGGCTTGTTCACACGCATCAATGCTAGTAGCGGCCTCTGGGCTTATATTAAACTCAAACACACCGGTCTCTATTTCTTCGGGACCAGAACTAATGGCCTCATCGCTTTCTACGATTTCAATATTGACTTTGATTTTGTAGTTCCCCATGGCCTCAACCCCATGTCGTCTGATGATCTCTAGGATAGGTGAGCAACTTCCAAAAATCGACTGGCTAGAACCCTATCTCAAGTAGGGCAGTGGTTTTAGTCTTAAGCTATTTGAATTGCACAGGTAGAAATATTTTCGGGTCTTCCGGAATTCCCGTGGTATCCACTAGATGTAGTGGTTGTTACGTGTAGCCAAATCTCTCATACCCATTGATGTCCAATGTGAGTCGTTGGAAAATCCGCTCCACATCAAAGATGCCATAGCAGCGTCGCTTGAGAACCTTCACTCGGTTATTGAAGCCCTCAACAAAGCCGCTTGACCACCCGTCTAGAAAGTAGTTCGTGATTTTGTCGAGCCAGGTGTCCACAGTTCCCAAAAAACTCTCAAATTCATCGAGTTCGCTTTTGCGCACGCGTTTGCACCAGGCCCGGATGGCACACTTCGCTCCTGTCTTCGTGTAAGCTCTCTCAAAAATCTCGGTTAATTCCTCGCGTAGGGTGTAAGCTTTCTCCAGCTTCGGTGAGTACGTGAACAAACGTTCAAGCAGCGCCCACTCATCGTCATTGAGATCGTCAGGCGCTTTGCGGAAGGGCCACATCGCCCCCTTAATCTGCTGATACGCTTCGGGGGATAAGTCCTGTTTCAACCGGTTGACCTCATGTTTGCGAACCGTGTCAGCACAGGCACGATAGGCTTTTGCCACATGGAAACGGTCGACCACGATCTTGACCTCTGGCAGCTGAAGAACAGCTGCCGCCACAAACCCTTGATACATATCGGTGCACACTCGCTTAATGCCGCCTTTTAGCCGGGAAGGGATTGAGTTGAAAAAATTGGCCACGGTCTGCTTCTTGCGGTCGGCCAGAATAGCGACGATCTCCACACCCCTCGGCATCAAGGGCACGCTGACCAGCGTAATATAGTCGCGATGGCCACGCTTGAGGGCAATCTCGTCGATCCCGACCACCTCAATCTGATCAAATTCAGCCCAGTCCACTTGAGGGCTCACCCAACGTTTCAGGACACCCGCGACGGTCTCTTCGCTGATAGTCAGCTTTCTAGCCACGTCCGCAACCGTCGAGTTGATCAACATGCGCAGCAGCCACTGTTCGTAAGGCTTGGTGTTGGGACTACGTAACTCATGCCAGCTCAGCCGTTGGGTGGTGGTGGGCTTCCCCTCGCAGAACGGACAGCGGTAGCGCTTAGGGCGCAATTCAATAAAAACAGGCATTTCAAACAGAGGCAGGTGACGTAGCCGAATGGCAGACTCAACGCTATGGAAGTGGGTGATCTCTCGACCACATTGATGGCAGTGGGTGCCGTTCAGGGTACTTTCAACGCGAATCAACCAAGCTCCCTGGTCTGTTTTCGAGACCTCTAGAACACGAACATCCGGTAAGTCAAGCGGGATGCGAATAGAGTTATTATCCATAGCGTGTCTCCAAAGGATTCACCACCTCAATCATCCCACAGGTGGCATTCGCTCTCCCGTAACGCTAGATCTAGTAGTCGACCACGGCAGTTCCGGAAGAGCCATATTTTCACTACCACCATACAAATGATTTTCCAACGAAGCTATTGCTTTAACAGCATCTTCGTCAGTACCCGCTGTAAAAATTAAATCACCCTGTTCTACGTAATCTATCCATTGGGCTGAGAACACTTCGTTGCCGCCATCGTGCCAATGGACCTGCCCAATGCCGTCTAACTCCTCAACCACAAGCCCATAGCCATAAAAGCTCTCATCGTCTTCAAATTCTCGAATATGCGGAGTTTGTACAATAGCGAGCATATCTGGAGATATGACTTGACCAGCAACAACCGCCTGACGGAATCGCATCATATCTTCGACCGTCGAGACTAAGCCGCCATTGCCAATGAGATTCCAATAAGGCTGATCGTTTCCCCAGCTTGCTTGGTTAATTGTCTTGTCTTGCCTGGTTTTTAGCGAACGGCTATTGTCATAAATAGATTCATACCCAGTGTTTTCTAGTCCTAGCCCTGCAATCACATCTTCGCGCAGATAAGCTTCATAAGATTTGCCAGAGCGTGCTTCAATAATTGCGGCGACAATACCAAATCCGGTGTTGGAATATTGATAAGTTTCTCCTGGAATAAATTCGAGTGATGATTCAAATGCTCGTATCAGAAAATCATCCTTGCTTAGTTGTTCTGGATCTGAGCCAACAGACTCTACAAATCCAGCGGAGTGTGTCAGTAACTGATGTACTGTGATGTTCGATTTATCGGCTGGTACGTTGTCAAAAATGTCACCAAGGGTTTCATCAAAACTTACCTTGCCTTGTTGCACAAGTTTTGCTGCCATCACTCCAGTTACAGTTTTTGTGATGGAATTGATATCAACCAAGGTTTGTTCGGGTGGTATGGTATCAGCTGCTGGAGCCCCAAACTCTTTGAACTGCATAGGTTCGCCATGGTGAGAGATGGCGATAATAACATTGAGATTTTTCGCTTCAATTTCTGCTAGAGCAGTATCTAAGCGCTGATTAAAGGGAGCACTGGTCGGCAGTGGTTGTAATGATGGCTGGCACCCAGGACCGAACATAATGATGATTACTCCAGCTAACCAGGAAGATAACTTTGATCGACCCATACAATTGCTTCAGTAAGCTGATAACTAACAAAACCTTGCTGCCATAGTAACTGTAAAAAGTTCGATTTCAGAACAGTAGCGCTTTAGGGACTAAATTTGATTGAGAGTGCAAACCTTGCGGCAATTGCGCTAGCGGCGATGTCTAAAGTGACATCAGCGACGGTGGTGGAGCTGTGTCGGGGGTTGCCAAATGAGGCGATTAATATACGGGTGGCATTGTTGGCACTGAAGAAACGGCGGAAGACTCATTATATTGGGACGGTCATGCCGTGGGTGGAGATTACGCAAAGGGATATTTTGTTGAGGAAGTTAGAAACAGCTCCTGTTAAGACGTGGTGGCGGCGGTGATGGAGCGTTGTTTGCGGATGGGAGAATTGAATTCTATCCATTAGGGATGTCTTTGTAGGGGCGAACTGCAGTTCGCCCAACGCAGGATTTTGAGTATTTGCTGGCATCTTCAAGGGTGCACATCGAGAATACCAAATATAGGCATTTACCTTCACATCGTATGCTTGCTGGGCCAACTCTGCAGACTGAGCAAGCTGTCCCTGTCTTCCTCCATTGACCCACTCCAAAGCTCACCACGTTAGGGTCAGAACTTTACAAAAATTAAGTCGCTGTAAGACGCCCATTTAACAACCTTATCTTGGTCCAGGCTTAACCTGCGAAGTATAGTATTGCGCTGCTCAATACCGGGATATCCCGGTTTTATTTGGTGCATTTTCTTTCATCCTTTAATAAGCGCTTATTTACTGTACTGTGACTGACTTTTCTGTTGTTATCTGCACCTATAATGGTGAGCATCGTCTGCCTATATTATTAGAGCGATTGCGATCGCAACTCACCCCCAAGTCCCTAACCTGGGAAATCATCATCGTTGACAACAACAGTCACGACCAAACGACTCAGTGTATTCGCGACTATCAGCACCAGTGGCCCCATCATATTCCCCTGCGATACCTGTTTGAACCGCGTCAGGGCCTTGCCTATGCCCGCCGTTGCGCCATGGGAGCTATCAACAGTGAACTTGTCGGTTTTTTAGATGACGATACCTTACCCGCCGAGGATTGGGTTGCTCAGGCCTATCAATTTGGTCAACTCCATCCCCAGGTAGGAGCCTATGGCAGTGCTATTGATGGACAATATGAAAGCAAACCCCCAGAAGGTTTTGAACGTATTGCCAGCTGTCTAGCGGTCATTCAGCGGGGAGATACGCCCTTTCAATACCATACCAAGCAAGGGGTTTTACCCGCCGGGGCAGGTATGGTGGTTCGACGCCGGGCCTGGTTCACCTGTGTCCCCACAAAGCCAGCCCTCAGTGGCGTATGTGGCACGAGCCTGAAAACCAAGGGAGAAGATGTTGAAACCCTAAGCCATATACGCCAGGGAGGTTGGCCCATTTGGCATAATCCCCAGATGCACCTGCTCCACTCAATTCCGGCCAATCGTCTGCGCCCAGCCTATTTGCTAGACCTGTTTCAATCCATTGGTGTCAGTCGGTATCCCCTCCGTTGTGTGCGCTATCGTCGGTGGCAGCGTCCTTTGATGCTACTCGTACATGGCCTCAATGACCTGCGCAAACTGATCATTCATATCCTTAAAACCAAACAGCTCTACCCGAAAGATATTGTCACGGCCTGTGAACGAACACTATTGGTTCATAGCTTTATGAGTCCCATCTATGGATTATCGGTAGGCCGGACATTTGGAAGCATAGATACGCCCATATTTCGAGGCTAAAGCGATAAATAGCAACAGCTCTATGTACATAAAAAACTGCTGTTGGCGCAGCCTCTCCTTGGGAGATATGTATTCAGCAATTTGCTATATCGATAGGTGAACACACAAGCTTTTCTTATCTCGGCCTGGTTCTTCTCAAAAGTACTGATGCATCTTTTGTTTCGTCTAAGTGCGAGAAATTGCGTAAAGACATTATATTTAAGGCGTTGCTGATCCTCGGGAGGATTTAATTTGGGAAATAACGGTGTAGGGCAATCATGTTAGAGTGATTCATCCCCTAAATCAGCAACGGCACATTTAATGGTACCCAGACTTGGATCAAAGTGTTTGTGGTTAATAGGTTTAAAGTTGGCAATATTTGAACACATCGCAATTCTGCTGATTTGAAATATATCCATCGTATGTAAAAGGTTAAGTGGATATTTAGTTAGTTGGGTATGCTGACTAATGGAAGAGTAGATATCAAAGTTTTGCGTAGAAGCTATGCTAAAAGCAGTAGTTGGTCATAGCAATGACCCAGATACGACGTTTGCGATCGCAGAAGTCTTAGAACAATGTCTGACTGCCTTAGCAGGGATTAAGCCTCAAGCAGGAATTTTGTTAGCCGCCCTTGATTTTGATCATACTGAAATCCTTAAGCGTATTAACCAAACATTTCCAGGCATTCAGCTCATTGGCGGCACCACTGATGGTGAAATTTCATCTATCTTAGAATTTCAACAAGACTCTCTAGTCTTAATGTTGTTGTACTCTGACCAAGTAGACTTTCATGCATCTGTTGGTCGCCATGTTTCCTCAAACCCTGTTTCAATTGCTCAACAAACCGTTCAATTAGCTCAAGCACAGTCCCAACGACCAACAGCTTTATGTATCACCACACCTGAAAGTTTAACAACCAGTGGACTTTTAATTCTGGATGGATTGCAACAAGCCTTAGGGGAAAAAACTCCCATTATCGGGGGGACCACTTGTGACCAATGGAAATTTCGACAAACCTACCAATTTTTTGGGCAAGAAGTCTTAAGTGATGCTCTGCCCATTTTGCTATTGTCAGGGCCTGTACTCTGGGGACATGGGGTGTCCACGGGTTGGACTCCGATAGGACAAAAAGGAAAAGTGACTAACGTCGATGGTAATGTTCTTTATGAAGTTAATGGACAGCCTATCTTAGAGTTTTATCGAGATTATTTAGGTGATAGTCGTCCATCTCCTGCCTACCGATTAGCTGTGTTTGAACCAAATCAAACCAGTTGGTATATGCGAGCTTCTAACGGCTCCTATGATTCAGAGTCTGGTAGTATCACCTTCTTTGCCGATATCCCACCCCAGTCAGAGGTACAAGTGGTTCGTTCCAGTCGGGATGAAATGGTGGCCTCGGCAAACTCATCCATGCGACAAGCCCTTAAGCATTATCCTGGAACTCATCCCACCGTAGCCTTATTATTCTCCTGTACAGGGCGCATGCGGGTTTTAGGAACCAGAACTAAAGAAGAATATCAAGTCTTACGACAGGCAATTCCGCCTAACATGACGTGCGCTGGATTTTATACCTATGGAGAAATCGCCCCTTCCCACACCCATGGCGCAGCCCAATTTCACAATGAAACCTTTGTAACTTTGCTCTTAGGGATGGAGTAGCTTCTTCATGGATAATATGGCCCCTGATCAGCTACAACAACGCATTGAGAAGTTAGAAAAACACAATCGGCTGCTACAGAAAAAATTGGCTCGTTCGGAAGCCAATCGGGCAGAATTAGAAAATTCTTACGAGATCCAATCGGAGTTAGTTCGTCAAATTATTCAAGGATTAGAAAAATCCAGAAGTGAGGCAGAAATTCATAATCAGGAGTTACAAGAAGCTTTCACCAATTTGCAACTGATGCAAACAAAATTGATACAATCTGAAAAGATGTCTGCCCTGGGGATGCTGGTGGCAGGCATTGCCCATGAAATTAATAATCCCATCAGTTTTATCTATTGCAATATTGACCATGCCTATGCCTATGTGCAAGATCTAATAGATTTGCTCAATCTCTATCAGAAAATCTATCCTGAACCACACAGAAAAATTACGGCCCTCAGCGAAGAGTTAGAGGTGGACTTTATTGTTGAAGACCTGTTCAGGCTCTTGAATTCTATGCAAATAGGTAGTGAACGCATTAGCAAGATTGTGTCAGGATTGAGAACATTCTCACGACTTGATGAAGCTGATTATAAGGAAGCAGATTTGCATGATGGTTTGGACAGTACCTTGATGCTTCTACAGCACCGATTCAAAGGGTATGGCCACCGTCCTAATATCACCATCATTAAGAATTATAGTCAGTTACCTCAAATCTCCTGTTTTTCAGGACAACTCAATCAGGTGTTTATGAACATCTTAGTCAATGCAGTGGATGCTATTGAAGATCGCTACACACAACAATCACAATATCAAGGTAAGCTTGAAGCTGGTCAAATTACAATTTGTACATCTACGATTAATTCACAATGGATAAAAATATCCATTGCTGATAATGGCTTAGGAATGCCTGAAGAGATTTACAAAAAGATATTTAATCCATTCTTCACGACAAAACCTGCTGGCGAGGGAACAGGCATGGGGTTATCGATCAGCTATCAGATTATTGTTGAAAATCACGATGGTACTTTAGAGTGTCGATCTAGTGTAGGAGCAGGCACTGAGTTTATCGTCCGCATTCCTGTCAAGCAATGAATTGGTGAGGCAATCATCCATGTCGAACCCTTGGGGAGATATCTACAGCTTGGCACCCATCGTTCATAACATCAGTTATGAACGTTTAAGAACCGGTAACATCACCGTAACCGTAGTGCCGGACTTGGCATCTGAAGTTATAGAAAATTGGCCCTTGTGGGCATTCACGATTCGTTTAACAATGGCTAGCCCCAAGCCATTACCATTGGGCTTCGTGGTAAAAAACGGTGTTGTAATCTTCTCCAAGATAGACGGAGGAATGGGATTACCTCCATTATGAATCTGCACTGTCAAGTGATTAGCTTTGGATGGATACGTAATCTCCCAAGTCACGATCTCGCCGGCAGCTGTCGCCTCACAGGCATTGGTCAGTAAGTTAATAAATACCTGTTTGAGTTTGTCAGAATCTGCCGAAACAATGGCTGAAATTGGATTTGCATGGAATTCGATCACCTGATCTGCCACGGAGGGATGAGACTGTAGAGATTTTAAAAGATCCGCGCTCCATGTGTTTAATTCTAAAGGCTTACAATTCAGCGCTTGCGGTTTAGAGAACAGCAAAATTTCATTGAGCAATCGCTTTAAGCGATCGGCTTCTTCTAGGGCGATATCTAACCGGGCTTTAAATCGACCGTCCAGGTCTAGCTTCTGAAAGCTGGTTAGCCCCATCAGCACCGTTGTCAGAGGATTACGAATTTCATGAACAATCATGGAAGATAGTTCGCCAACTTCAGCTAAATGGGAGAGTGCTTTTTTAGCATGGGCTTCGGCCTGCTGGCGTTGGGCATCGAGTCGTCTTCTCTCGCTAATATCTCTAACCATTGCGAGAATACATTGCCGTCCCTCAAACTCAATGGGTGCAGCAGAGATCTCAGCCGGCAGCTTACTTTTCGACTTTGTTAAACAGGTCAGTTCATCAGTCCAGCCCCGACCGTTGTGAAAAACATTCCGGGTAAATTCCAACAATTTAGGCATTTCGTCTGGATGAACCTGAGAGATTTTAATGGCGCTTAGCAGCTCCTGGCGTGAATACTTGAGTAGCTCGGTCGCCCTTGGGTTGGCCTCTAAAATTTGATCCTGGGCTGGGTCAATCACAAAGATAGCGTCGTTGGACCCGTCAAAAATTTTGCGAAAACGCTGCTCTAAGGATGAATGGGCAATACTTTCTACCTGTAGTCGAGCTGAGACCCGCTGTAGCTCAGTTCTATAGTGATCTAATTTTTGGGTCAGTTGCTGGTTAACGGTAATCAGCTTGTCCTGGAGCAACTGTAGAGGGTGCCTAGGGCTGACTGTCTCCAGGGTATGGTTGCTGACAGAGTGACAGCAGCGTTCTAGCTCAATTGCCATGGCGGCCTGATGGGCCATTAACGTCAAAATCTGTTGATCTTCAGTTTGAAAGGGTTCGATGGCAGGTCTTAGGGCCAGCAAGATACCGCAGCAGCAACCTTTAGGGGTAACTACGGGTACACCACAATAGGCCACATTCAGATTGGCCTGTAATATATAGACCCCCGTAGCTGAATTTCTCTGAGTTAAAATATCTTCAGCTAAGCTACTCCAATAGGCATAATTTTCAGGTTTACCTGGCTGTAGTTCTGGACTGACAATGAAGTCATACTTACCGGACTCTAAGTATTGACCGAGCATCACGCGACTGGCTCCCAAGCCATGACGCAATCCAGAAACTAGCTCTTCCAGATACGCTTCTACATGGCCAGCCCTGTAGCGCAGTGACGTTAAGGCTGAAAGCCATCGAGACTGGAGTTGATGATTGGGAATACAGGCAACCTGGAGCTGAGATTCATTCATCGCGCTCATGGAATCACTTAGATGAGATTTCCCAGAATTTTAGATGAGTAAACCCTGAGAATCTATGATTCAAATCAAGTTTGTTAAGAAAATTGAAATCCAGGCTGAAATCAAAAAAGATTCTTAAGATTTACGGTGATTAGGGTGGTGCAATCTTGCATACGGCATTAACAAGTTGTTTGACTGCTTAGAGTCTGCCCTCAAAGCCGTCAAACGTGGAAAAAGGGGGCTGCAATATCTGATAGCTCAAGCGATCGCATCCACCCATCCACATGTAATAGTGGGTAAACCTACGCCACAGCGTACTAGCTACATCTATCCCTCCAGAAATATAATTTTGCGCTGATTACGTTGAATAATGCCATCGTCTTGCAATTTTCGTAACGAGCGTGAAACCACCTCTGGTGTCAGGCAAATTTGCTCGGCAATGGCTTTGATCGGGCAATTGAGAACACAGATGTTTTGCCCCGGTGTTTTTAAATTGTAGAGATAGGCTAGTACACGGTCGCTAGCGGAACGGATACATCGCAATGTCATGATGTTTTTGGCGATGTGGAGCTGTTCTGTTAATTCACTGATAAAAATAAGGGAAATCTCAGGATCTTGATGTAATAGGGTGAGAAACGCCTGTTTGGGGATAGCAACAATGAGAGAGGGCTCAGTTGCGATCGCAGAATTGGAATAAACGTCATTAAACAAGGCGCTTTCGCCAAACCAGCTGCCATTGTCGACGGCGTATTGGTGACTCATCTGGCCATTTTCCAGATAGCGCACCAGCTGTACTTTTCCAGTTTTGACGCCAAAAATCTTCTCTGCTGGTTCTTCACCATGAAAGATAATCTCGCCGGTTTTAACTGGTGAGAGGCTGGGAGGAACCTCAATGAGGCCTTTTTCAAACAAGCGTTTGAGGGCTTCAAGATAACGATCCAATGATTCCATTGAAAACCACTTAGATTACGATGCTATCCAAATTAAGCAACTAATCTAAGAGCTTCCCCAACAGCTGTCTAAGACCAGCCTCAATTATGCTGAGGGTTGACTTAAAATTTGCCACTCAGTGATTCAGGTGGAACTTAAGGTGATATCAGCTAATCTGCAAATCCCTTTCTATCTTCCACCATAGCAAACGGCATCAAACTTAGGGGCCAGATAAAGTATTGCAAGAACAACACGGAATTAAAGTATAGGAAGGCCACCATGGTGACTGCAGAAGCTGCAAAAATGCCAACCCGCTCTGTTAAGAAACTTAGATAGGCAAGCCCCATTAGAAATAGCATCAGTGCTTTGGCCTTGAGGCCCACCAGCCACGGATAATTTTGAAATAGAATCACATCGATAGACGGGGCACCGCCAATGTGGCTATCCCCTAGGCGTGTTGCTGAGAACAAAACAGACTTAAAGAAGCCATCGGCATCCCAAATAATAAAGGGCAGGGACGTTATCAGCGGCACACTGAGAATAATCAAAAAGCCAATAATCAGATTTTTAGCGTACTTATCGCGTTTTTTCCATAGATATATTAGATATAGCGGCAGTAAAAAGATAGCGATCTGTTTGATGCCCAGGGAGATGCTAAACATCAGCAGAGCGAGTCGTGGTTTCTCCTTTAAAAGAACCAGGGAGAATACCAAAAAGAAAATGGCTGCAAATTCTAGATGATGGACACGAATAATATAAATACTCCAGCGGCCTAGCAAGAGAATAAGCGAGGCCGCTGTCCCCAATAGCCACAACCGACGCTTTTGAAAGTATCGTAACGTTAGAGCAACGATACCCATGTGGAATATAAAGGCTGTGGGTCGCCAAAAATATAGCCAGTCGCGATAGTCTAGAAACCCAAGTTTTTGCACTAGCGCAGATACAAGATAGGCAATGGGAAAATAAGTGGCATATTTATCATTTTCCCTGAGGTTGCCTGCCAGAACTCTGGCATAGGGATTTTCCCCGGCTAGAATGCGCTTGCCCTCTAGCCAGATATAGTACATATCATGGCCCTGTAGCTCTTCAGCCGGTGTTTGCCAAAAACTATAGTGTATGAAAAATCCTGCAGACGCCAGCAGCAGGAAAATAAGCCAATATCGTTTATCCCATTTGTATAACCCTGACATGGTAAATGCTTGAAACAACAAATTAGTGACTAGAAATAAGGCTTTAGTATGCCACTAAAATCTGACTCTGATATGACCACAGGTTACAAAAAATCCACCCAATCCTTTAAGCTGACAGGCTGGGTGGAAACAAGGGTAGGGGTAAGACTTTTTGTTGCCTCTACTGTGTCCCTAGCAAGGTGAGTGTGAAAAAAGAGACGATGGGCCTAGGCACGGCGTTCGACAACTAGGGTAAAGCGGGCAACCAGCATGCCAACGGATGCGATCGCAACCAGCGGTGCAAAAAAGGCCAGACCCACGGCTCCACCCACTAGGCCCGCTGTCAGGGGAATTTCTAACAATGTGCGGCCTTCAGCATTTTTAATCAAAATCCGTCGCACATTACTCTCATTAATTAGCTCTTGTACTTTGCTAACCAGGTTGTCGCTATTTACCACAAATTCTTCTGTAGTCGTTTCTGGATCAGATTCCGGTGGTGTTGAGTTGGGAGAAGAGGGATCAGAGTAGCTCATGGGTTGACTAACCTAACTTTAAAAAACGAGTGTCTAAAGACAAACCTGTCCCTTTGATACTGGCTAGAGCAAGAGACAGGCTGTAATTCTAAGCTTTCTTTTGAGTTTTACGCTGTTATGCGTAACCTAATCCAAATATTTCTCAAGGGTGCTTGACAAGGTGCTAGCGGGTACAGCCCCAACGACAGTATCAGCCACTTTACCATCCTTGAAAATTAGCAGTGTGGGAATGCTGCGCACACCGTAGTCACTGGCACTTTTAGGATTGTCGTCTACATTGAGCTTGAGGACTTTGACTCGGCCTTCAAACTTAGTAGCCACCTCATCTACAACAGGTGCCACCATGCGACAAGGGCCACACCAGGGTGCCCAAAAGTCGACTAGTACGGGGATATCACTGCCCAGTACATCATTCTGAAAATCGGCATCTGAAACTTCATTGACCAATGCATTTGTAGCCATCTTTTTGACCTCCTGAAAAACCAAAGCGCCAGTAATACAGTAGCCCTATCGAGGCCCTTCTGCATTTGCTGGGTGAATCAATTATAGTTCCATAAAATTGAACTAATAAAGGACGGTCATCCGCCCACTCCCATTTTTACTGACATAGCCCCGTGTCATAATGCAAGTATGCGTCCAATTTCCCATCCAGATACAAACCAAATAACCCTGGCAGAGGTGCTGTACGCCCTGGGTGATCCAGTCAGGCTAAAAATTGTCAAAACCATCGCCCAAAAAGGCGAGCAAGCTTGTCGCAGCTGCGGTGGTGATGAGATTGCCAAATCCACCCTGTCGCATCACTTTAAAATTCTGCGCGAAGCTGGCATCGTCCATACCGAGAAGGTGGGCACCCAGCATTTGAATTCATTGCGCGTAGATGAGCTGGAAGCCAAATTTCCAGGCGTGTTGGCCTCGGTGCTGGCGGCAGCGGATGATGGGGAAGTGTGTGAGGAGTAGGGGTTCGGCTTCGCTCACCCCTCGGGTATTGTTTCGAGTTAAGCAGAATCGGCTTCGCTCACCCCTCGGATATTGTTTCGAGTTAAGCAGAATCGGCTTCGCTCACCCCTCGGGTATTGTTTCGAGTTAAGCAGAATCGGCTTCGCTCACCCCTCGGGTATCGTTAGCTGGTTGAGCGAAGTCGAAACCAGCGGCAACAAAGGGTTTTATCCTTCAACAACGATGGCCCGAAAGTCATTCACATTGGTCAATGTTGGTCCGGTCACCACTAGTGCTCCAATGGATTCAAAAAAGCTATAGCTGTCGTGGGTGTTTAGATATTTCTGCGGATTGCGTCCTGTGCGCCAGAGGTCTGGTGTAATCAGGGCTCCGGCATTGTTTTCGCTGCCGTCGATGCCGTCGGTGTCGCAGGCGATGGCGGTGATGCCGGTTTCGCCGTCCAGGTAACTGGCCAGGGCCAATAGAAACTCGCTATTGCGGCCGCCTTTGCCAACAAAGTTTTGTTTGACGGTAACGGTGGTTTCGCCGCCGGAGAGGATGACGCAGGGCGGGGCAATGGGTTGCTGATGGCGTTTGGCTTGACGGGCAATGGCTCCGTGGACCAGGGCGACATCGCGGGCTTCCCCTTCAATGGCATCGCTAAGGATCAGGGGAGTATAGCCGCTTGCGATCGCAACCTTGGCTGCTGCTTCCAATGACTGTTGCGGCGTCGCAATCAGATGGTTGGTGGTGGTACTCAGCCGCTGATCCTCCGGAGGAATGACGGGGTTAGGATTACGCATTAGATAATCCCGAATGTGATTGGGAATGGTGATCCGATACCGGTCGATGATTTCCAGGGCATCGGCGGCTGTGGCCGCATCTCCCACGGTGGGACCAGAGGCGATGGCGCTGAGGCTGTCCCCCGCCACATCAGAAATAATCAGCGATACCACCTTGGCCGGATACGCCGCTGCCGATAGGCGTCCCCCCGAGGAGCAGGACAACGACTTACGCACCGTATTCATAGAAACGATATCCGCCCCTGACGCCAGCAGTTGACGGTTGATGTCCGCTAGATTTTCTAGACTGATGCCTTCTGGTGGCAGGGTAAACAGGGCCGAGCCGCCGCCCGAAATCAAGCAAATCACCAAATCATCAGCGGTCAAGGTCTGCACCCGCTGGAAAATTTGCTGGGCTCCCCCCATGCCGTTGGCATCGGGCACCGGATGTCCTGCTTCGATCACTTCGATGGATTGGGTGGGGACAACGTGACCGTAGCGGGTAATCACCAAACCTTCGATGGGTTCTGTGTTGCCTGCCTTTGCCCAGGTATTTTCCACAGCCTTGGCCATGGCGGCAGCGGATTTACCAATGCCAACCACCACTACCCGTCCTATGGGTTTTGGTTTGAGGTAAGGCTCTAGGGCACGGGCCACCTGTTCTTGGGGCATGGCCGCAGCAACGGCAGCATCAAATAATTCTCGCAGCAGATCGGCGGACGACATAGTCTGATTAGGTAGTGCAACAGGAGTGGGGGAGAGCATAGCCTGATTTCTAAGTAATCAATATAGGTGGCTTCAGATATCATCGATAGACCACCGTGAGCAAAATGTTCCGGACGGGCCAATCGTAGGGATCTCGTCCTAAAATCGCGAATTCGTAAAATCGCCAATTTACGACCATCATCAAACCATCCATCGTAGAGACATAGAACGTCTCTACAATCGGTAATTTCCCGTTAGGGTGATAATAACCATAGGGATATTTGGGAGAATCAAGACGGTGTTTGACGTATTAATCATCGGGGCAGGGCCTGCCGCACTGATCATGGCATCCGCTTTAGCCAACTATGGTTTATCCCTCCAAGGCCTGGCTCCGACAAAACCAGATACTCCCTGGCCCAATACCTATGGTGTCTGGTGTGATGAACTAGAAGAGCTGGGCCTTAAGGACTTATTAGGGCAAAGCTGGCAAAACACCGTTAGCTATTTTGGCCGAGAAGCCGCCACTCAGCCCACACGTCACCATCGCGACTACGGTCTATTTGATAAAGACAAGCTACAGCAGCATTTCCTACATCAGCTGAAGGAAATGACCTGGCACTGTGGCAAGGCTGCGACTGTGACCCACACTAGCGACCACAGCTGTGTGACTACTGAAGCGGGCGAAGACTTTAAAGCCAAACTCGTTATTGATACCACTGGCCACAATGCCGCTCTGGTGCAGCGATCTATATCTAAGAATCCGCCTGTGGCCTACCAGGTGGCCTATGGCGTTGTGGGCAAATTTTCCAAACCTCCCGTGGCACCGGGGCAGTTTTCTCTGATGGACTATCGGGCAGAGCACCTGTCAGCCGAGGAACTGGCCGGTCCACCCACCTTCCTCTATGCCATGGACATGGGCAATGACGTGTTTTTTGTGGAGGAAACCTCCCTGGCCCTGTCTCCGGCAATGGCCTACGACACCCTAAAAGACCGGCTGCAGAAGCGGTTTAAGGCAGATGGTGTGGAAGTTAGCGAAGTACATCACACGGAATATTGCCTGTTTCCCATGAATATGCCGCTGCCGGATTTGAACCAGCGGGTGTTGGGGTTTGGCGGTGCGGCCAGTATGGTGCATCCAGCTACGGGTTACATGGTGGGGGCAATGCTGCGGCGGGCTCCGGCTGTGGCGGTTGCGATCGCCACAGCTATTTCTAACGGAGACGTGGGGGAAGCGCTTGCCCAAGCAGGTTGGCAAACCCTATGGACCACCGAGCGTTTACGCAAGCATCACATTTATCAGTTTGGTTTAGAAACCCTGATGCGCTTTAACCATCGTGAACTGTGCCAATTTTTTGACAGCTTCTTCAAATTACCCCAGACCAAGTGGGCAGGCTTCTTAGCCGATACCCTATCCCCCTTTGAACTGGTCATGGCCATGGTCACCATGTTTAGCCAAACAACGAACCGGGTACGCGGCGGACTCATGGGGGGCGTCGGCACCGATGGACAACTGTTATTCAAGTCGCTGATGGGTAAAGTTTAACTCGGTAATCGGCCAAAGCCCTGTCGCATAAGCGTTTGGCGTTATCAGGAAAAGTCTCAGTAAGTTTAAGAGATTTCCATCTACCCGTAATATCTTTATGAGTTTTCCATGAAGAGGCACCATAACTTCACACTCTTTGAGGCAACCTGGAAACATCAAACACTTTTGGTGAGCGATGCATCGTAAATCTTCAGGGCAAGAATTTTTACGTGGGTGAATGAGCCGTTGAATACCCAGCCTTTCACCATCCTCCCCAAAGTTGCTAGTACAGCGTCAGGCTTATTCACAAACTGTTTTTATACCTTGTTCCCACCCGTTTAGATTTTAATTTTAAGCTTGGCCATCTACTAATTGACGCAGTGCTGACCCGTTGTTTTGTTGCTAGCAATTCCAGTCACCATGGCACTTCTAACAAAGCCCACCCTCAAACGATTACCTTGTCTGCTACCGCGTCTTCGTCCAGATCAGCCTCCTTGCCGTGTGCTAGTGGTGGATGACCATCCCGTAAATCGCACCTTGTTGATGCGTTTATTGCAACGCAGTGGTTTTGCTGTCAGCCAGGCCGTTAATGGGGCCGATGCCTTCACTCGTTGGGAACAGTGGCAACCCCAGCTCATATTTATGGACTTGCTGATGCCTGGGATGGATGGTCGCGAGGCCACACGTCTGATTCGCACCGCCGAAACCATGGAGCAGCGGCAAAACCTTACAAAAATCATTGCCCTGACTGCACAACCAGCATTGGCCTGTGCCCATCAAGTGAATGTCGGCGGGTTTGATGACATTATTACCAAACCCATTCGGCCCTATACAATGTTTGAACTCATCGCTCAATATCTTGATCTGCAATACATCTATAGCTGTTCTGAAGAATGGAGTGCGAGTTAAATCAGTATTCCTCAATACAAACCTGTCTAATTTCCATGCATCCGGTTCCATGGAATGCGAGAATACCCCTTGACAACAAACGTCACAAGGGAGATATGACATGGCTGCATTTCCAATCGACTTGGGCGCTTACCAGCGTATTAGTCTTGATCCGTCTACACCGACGCTGACTGATGAGCAGCGTGAGGCTATCAAAGCAAATATTCAACTTTGCCGCGATGCCATTGTCTTCTTTACAGCAACCGGTGCTGCGCGGGGTGTGGGCGGTCATACTGGTGGCCCCTACGATACCGTCCCCGAAGTCATGCTCATGGATGCTCTTTTCCGTGGTGCGCCTGACAGCTATGTCCCCACCTTCTTTGATGAAGCCGGACACCGTGTGGGTACCCAGTATCTAATGTCTGCCCTGAATGGCGACCTGCCTGCTGAGCAGCTCATGAACTATCGTGCTGCCGGTTCTCACCTCCCCGGACACCCTGAGCTGGGTCTTACCCCCGGTGTAAAATTCAGCTCTGGTCGTCTGGGTCATATGTGGCCCTACGTTAATGGTGTTGCCCTAGCTAACCCTGGCAAAACTGTTTTCTGTCTTGGTTCCGACGGTTCCCAGCAGGAAGGTAACGACGCTGAAGCGGCTCGTCTATCGGTAGCTCAGCACATCAATGTGAAGTTGCTCATTGATGACAATGACGTCACCATTGCGGGTAACCCTTCTAAGTATTTGCCTGGTTACAGCGTTAAGAAGACACTAGAAGGCCACGGTCTGAAGGTTCTAGAGTGCAACGGTGAAGATATCGATGCGCTATACGCTAACATCTGCGAGGCCATCAATACTCCCGGACCTATCGCTGTTATCCTCAAGCGTCCTATGTGCCCTGGCATTGAAGGCCTGGAGGGGTCTAACCACGGTCATGACGTAATCTCCGTTCCTGCGGCTATCAAGTATCTAGAAGCTCGTGGTCACCAGACCGCAGCTGACATTCTCAAGAATACTGAGAAGCCCAGTAACCCCAACACCTATACGGGTTCCACCGATAAAATGGATGCCAACCGTAAGGTCTTTGGTGCTGCTGTGGTAGAAATGCTCGGTGCCATGGGTGAAGAAGAGCGCAAAAATAGTGTTCTCGTTGTGGACAGCGACCTGGAAGGTTCCTGTGGTCTGAACACCATCCGTGAAGCTCATCCTGAAGTCTTTATCAGTGGTGGTATTCAGGAGCGGGGTAACCTATCTGCGGCGGCTGGCTTTGGTATGGAGAAAGGTAAGCAAGGTATCTTTGCCACCTTTAGTGCGTTCTTAGAAATGTGTATTTCTGAGATCACCATGGCTCGTTTAAACTATTCCAACCTGTTGTGTCATTTCTCCCACGCGGGTATCGATGACATGGCTGACAACACCTGCCACTTCGGTATGAACAACCTGTTCGCCGACAATGGTTTGGATGACAGTCACCCCACTAACATTTACTTCCCTGCTGACGCTAATCAAATGCGTGCCTGCGTGAAGTCGATCTTTAACGCTCCCGGTCTGCGCTTTATCTTCTCTACTCGTTCTAAGGTACCCATGATTTTGGATGCTGACGGTAACGAGATGTTTGCAGGAGACTACACGTTCACATCGGGTAAGGATGACATTGTTCGTGAGGGTACTGCAGGCTACGTTGTTGCCTTTGGTGCTGCTCTTTACCGTGCTCTAGATGCGGTAGAGAAACTGAAGGCAGAAGGTATTGATGTGGGTCTAATCAACAAGGGTACTCTCAACGTTGTTGACGAAGAGACTCTTGCTAAGATTGGTGGCACTCCTATGGTACTTGTGGTTGAGTCCTTCAACCGTCGTACTGGTCTAGGTAGCCGCATGGGTTCCTGGTTGCTGGAGCGCGGTTTGACGCCTAAGTATGGCTACATTGGCACCCACATTGAAGGTGGCGGTGGTCTTTGGGAACAGTTCCCTCACCAGGGCATTGACTCTACCGGCGTTGTTGCCAAGGTGAAAGAGATGCTGGGTTAGTTGCAGCAAATAATCTTTTGATTTTCTCTTGATAAAAAGCGGCAGGGCTCTTTGAAGGCTCTGCCGCTTTTTTATGTTTAAGTTAATGGCTTTAACCAAGCCTAAAGAGTCTTCAAAGAAAGATGGTGAGCCTTAACAATCGACCCCGCCGTAACTTTCACCACACCTGCATCATTGCTATGAACGATCACCCTGTCGGGGGGGTGGGGGAGTTAGGCCCCCACGAAAGGGAGGGTTTCAGGGAGGAAAGCCCTGAGCAACCCTTATCGCTATTGATCAATTTTCACTTTATGAACCTGAGTTGTTGGTTAAAAGCAAAACCGGTTGCTTGGGGTCCCTCCGAGTTCCCCTTTCCGGAAATAGTTCAGTTATCTCATCTAGGCATACTGGGGTTTCCCATGGGTAGGGCCGTGACGACGCCCTACGACCCAACGTACTGGGTTGTTCCTAATCGCATTACGTTAAGGAGTTACGGCGGGGTCGATTATATTTATTTCGAACTTTCTCCCGTAAGACATTTCTCCTTAGTACGGCAATGAAGATGCCGAGATGGGGAGGTGGTAAAAATTTATAGGGTAAAGAGGTAAGAAAAGAAAAGTACCCCTGCGGGTACTATGTGAGTCTTGCTGGGGTATTCCATACTTTACTTGGCATTAACTCGTGAATTATGCGATTTACTGATTCTCCTGAGCATTTAGACACTCATATCTTACGTAGCTATTCCGTACTGCGCTGGTGTATGAGTGGCTTTGGTTTGATTTTGCCTCTGCTGCTTGTGATTGGTGGGCTTAGAAGCTGGTGGTGGCTTGCGGCACCGCTGCCGGTTCAGAATTCTCTGAGTGCTTACTACCATGCTGGGTCAAGCTGTACGGCTTTAGAGGGTGTTTACCGCGATTTATTTGTTGGTATTTTGGCTGCGATCGCAGCTTGCTGTGTGATTTACAGTGGTTTTGGTAAGCTGGAGAACTGGCTGCTCAACATTGCGGGTGTTTGTCTTGCAGGTGTGGCGTTTTTCCCAACGGATTGGCCTGAGCCGCAGGTGTTAGCAACGTGTCAGGCTAGGCCTGGTTTTGTGGATTATGTGCCTAGTGAACTGTTAGGACTGCCGATGTCGATTCATGTGATTGCTGCGATCGCATTTTTTATTGCGATCATGGTGGTCAACATCTACACGGCGATGGACACAGTCAAAATTATTGAAGATGAAAAAAAGAGAGCTTTTTGGACAGCTGTCTTCAGTATTGCCAGATTTCTGATGCCGATTTCCATTGGCCTAGTGCTGTTGCTGAGGCTGGCCACTGGCACGAGTATTATCGGTGATCGCCTTGTTCTCTGGATTGAGTGGGCAGGTATATGGGCATTTTCTCTTTACTGGTTGCTCAAGAGTATCGAGATTCTTAGCAGCAAGGTGGACATTGATATGGTAAATGGCAGAGTAGAGTGGGACACTCTTTCTGATGGTAACAAGGTCAGCAGGCATCTGCAGCGGTGTAAGATATCTCATGGTGGCTCCTGAACATTGCTTGTTTAGATTAGGTATCTAATGGGCTTTTGACTCCACGACCACCGCGATTAAGCACGTGGGTATAAATCATAGTTGTTTTCACATCCTTATGACCTAATAGTTCTTGTACGGTGCGGATATCATAGCCATCTTCTAAAAGATGGGTAGCAAAGCTATGGCGAAAGGTATGACAGCCACCATATTTTGTAACACCAGCACGCTGAATCGCCTGTTTCACCGCCCGTTGTATAGATCGCTCATAAACATGATGTCTTCTTATAATCTTGGTTCGAGGATCGACAGAACGTTTCCAGGAGGGAAACACAAATTGCCATTTCCATTCGCTATGGGCATTGGGATATTTACGTTCTAGGGCATAGGGCATTTCAACCGTTCCGTACCCCATTGCTAAGTCTTGGTCATGTAAACGTTTAGCTTTTTACAACTGTTGCTGTAATAGTTCGACAGCTAAACCAGCGCTGACGTCCCTTACCCTGTTGCCCCCCTAAATTGAAGCTGAGTTAAGATTGTGGGAAATTTCTAGCACCGTAATGACCAAGTTACCTAAACGTACTAAATCTCAAAAGATTGGTATAAGTGCTGCCGATCTACTCAGCTCCGTTCTTACTAAATTTTGTAATGTTATTCCTGTCCCTCAAGAGAGAGATCTAGGCATCGACTTTATTTGTGAAATCATGCAGGATGAGCACCCAACTGGAAAATTATTTAATATTCAATGCAAAGGAAAAGAAGAAGCCAAAGTAGAAAGTGATTCAATTCAAGTTCCTATTAAAGTTGCAACCCTCAATTATTGGTTGCTTCAACTAAATCCTACATTCTTGATTGTCGTTGATCGTCAAAACGATTATTTTTATTGGTCGTTCCCGCAAGATTTTCTTGGTTCACTTGATAAAAACTGGCAAGAACAAAAAACAGTCTCAATCCCAGTTCCTCTCCAAAATCGGTTTGGGCAAGCTATGGATATCTTACCCAGTCAAATTGTTTCAATAGTTAATTCACATGCCTCTGTTACTCCTAAAAATGGTGATTATCTTGGAACATTGACACTTGGGAATGCTATAGATAGAGCAGCTATTGATTATGGATTACATGTGCTTCGTACACCTTTCCATCGCCCTTTTCAGTATATGGGGATGTCTATCTCGGATGCAGCAAGGGCAGTCAGCGGCAACCCCAATAAAGTAGGCAACATTATCGTTGACTCTGAGCAAGCCCATATGCTGTTAGAGGCAGAAGGTAATTTTATTAATTATGTAGACATTGAACTAAAAAAGACTGCGCCTTAGAGTCTGAGTAGACCGTTTGATTCTGAAGCAATCTTAGGAGTACTTAGTATTAACCCAGCCGAGTTGGAACTAGCCCGCAAACAGACACATTTCCACACCTATTATGATCACAAGAGAAAGTTAAAGATCGGTGTATCTTGTCAGTATGATGGTGCACCACTATCTGTAGGCTTTAGTAGCAAGTACTACAAGGCTTAAAATAAAGGCTCAATAGCTGATTCAGGGAGTTCGTGTGTCGCTAATAGCCATAAATCTTATGGAGTATAGGTTTTCACTGAACCAGGCTTCCAAAACTAAAAGCTTTTTTGACAATGCTTTCAGGCATTTTACGAGCTAGACCTGCTTAGAACATAGATTGAGCCAAGTGTAATTGATTTGATCTGGCCTCGCTCAGGTCAAATTGAGCATTTCTTCATTACAATAAGCATAAACAAAGCGTAGCTCAATAAAGGATGATGACGTTACAAGACATACACAATCAGGCATTGCAGCTGTCCATTGGCGAGCGTTGGCGGTTAGTTCAGTCTTTGTTGCGTTCGATTCAACAAGAAACGCTGGCATTTAGTCTTCCACTTGCCGACACAAGTTCTTTGGTTGGTCTTGATCCTTGGACTCAAAGCTTAGTGGGGGTCATTAAGTCGGAATCACAAAACTCCACAGAGTCCTACGTAGACTATTTGGAGGAGAAGTACAGTTGAGACATGTATTATTTGACAGTGATGTTTTGCTCGATGTCTTGGCTCAACGACAACCATTTGTATTGGCTTCTGCCCAATCGTTAAATACAGTAGTCAAACCGCAAGTAAAAGGCTATGTTTCAGGGCATGCAGTGACGAACATTTTCTATATCCTGCGTCGTCAAGTTGGTGGTGAAAAAGCTCGTGAGCTTCTATCAAAGCTATTGCAGCATCTTGAAGTAGCGAGTGTGACAGATGGAGTCATTAAAGCTGCATTGGAAAGTTCTATGACAGACTTTGAAGATGCGGTAACGAGTGAGGCTGCAAACGCCGCAGGAGTAGAAGTTATCGTAACTCGAAATAAATCCGATTTTACTGCCTCTGCCATTCCCGCATTGTTACCAGACGAGTTTTTAGCAATGCCATTAGAGTAAGCCGATGATGCCGCCGTCTAACATAGGCCCTGAGACGGACGAGTTAAGAGGGATCGATGAAACTTAGCATTCGCTTGCCGCCGTACAACTTCGACGTTAGACAGACAAAATCATGGCAATCTAAAGCCATCTTGCATAAAGTATGAAGTTATGGAATACATTGACGGAACACCAATTTACACACGTGAAGAGGCTCTTACCAAGACATACGAACACTTCGGATTAAGATACGGCGATCCTCAGATTGTAATAAAGGCTATTGAGTATCTAAAGCAAATACAACAGAAAAATACTACTGAAGCACTTCGAGAAGCTGTATTTTCCATTAAATAGAGCGAAAGGCGACATTCAAAAAGAGTAGAAAAAGCTGATTTGTGGCTAAACCACGTCCAATTTGAAACCCGGATTTTTAGCTTAAGGAAAAACTGTGGATCTGGATGTAGACGTGGTTTATCTTGTGTAACTAGGCCTCACGAAGGCAGTCATCAGGGGCAAGGAGCAACTCCCGCCGTACCCTCTACAAAGTCCGCATTGGTGTCAATATCAGCGGGGTTAAAGGTGCCAACATTCCTTGCAGTAACATTTGACCGGTCAATCACTTGAAACTGACCTACCCCATTGCTCACGAGTTCAAAGCCATTGCCGCCAGGAGTGGTAACACTGTTGTTATCGAGTGCCAGGCAGAAATCTGTATCGGCTGTGTGCTCAATTCGCACGCCATTAGCACCAGGATTGGTAATCATATTGTCGGTCACAGTCGCAGTGACGTTGGCATTGTCTTCAATTAAGGTGAGTTCAATCCCGTCATCACCTGCATTGGTAATAATATTACCAGTCACTGTAATAGCTGCCGTGGCATTTTCTTGAATGTCATTAAAGACAATGCCCTCTTCCCCTACGTTCGAGACTTGATTGTTGAGGATGTTAATAGTGGCATTGGCATTATCTTCGATAACGTCAAATTCTATGCCTTCTGTTGCCGCGCTGAGAATGTTGTTCTCTGCGATGGTGATATTTGACACGGTATCGTTTTCAATGTCATCAAAGAGAATACCTTCTTCATTAGCAACAGTAATCGTATTGCCGGTCACAGTAATGGTAGCGTTAGCACGGTTTTCAATATTGTCAAACTCAATCCCGGTCTCATTACTGTTAATTTGATTGTTTTCAACGGTAATCGTTGCGATCGCATCATTTTCAATGTCACCAAACTCAATACCCTCAAAGGCTATATTGCTAATTTGGTTGTTGGTGACGGTAATGGTGGCATTGGCATTATTTTCAATATTATCAACTTCAATGCCATCCCCCCCTGCGACCAGCGGATCCACATCTCCTGCCTCAATCACATTGTCTGAAACAGTAATCGTGGCAACAGCATTAGCCTCAATGTCATCAAAGAAAATATTGTCGAGTTGAGCATCCGTAATTTGATTGTTTGCCACCGTGATATTGGCGGTGGCGTCTCCCTCAATGAGGCCAAATTCAATGCCCGCTGCACCAATTGTGGTCAAGGTGTTATTGGCGACGGTAACTGTAGCATTATCTGTTTCGTTAATGGCACCAAAGAAGATGCCATCGTCAGTTGTATTCGAGATTTGATTGCGAACAATCGTCACCGTGCCATTAATATCGGGCAGGTTAATACCGACATTGGCATTGGTAATTGTATTATCTTCAATCGCAATACCCTCACCATTAGCCACAATGCCATCTGCCCCAGCCGGATCAATCGCTAGGCCCGAGACCAATGTATTGTTGCCAATTGTTGCAGTGCCGCTGACGATTGGTAAGTTGCCACTGCCAGATCCTGGCAATATCACTTCCCCAAACTGAGTATTTAACAGTTGTGTGGGCCCTACTGAGCGCACGTCTACCCCATCTGGCAGAGTAAAGGCACCGCCTGCATCACCCGCCTGCACATAAATAATGTTGTCGGCGTTGGCTGTGGCAATAGTAGTGGCATTGGCAATGGTATCGAGCGGCGCTTCAAAGGTACCCGTCGCTGCAGCTAACCCTGTAGTTGGGTCGACATGATGGAAAACAAAAGCCTGGTTCGTATCTGGGTTTATAGCAACAATGCTGGCTTCGAGAATCGAAACATCCGTTCGTTCCTCTACCAAAACAGTGTTGGTACGAGCAATGGGTTCTCCTGCTCTGGCCCACAGCCGCGCTTGTGAATTCTCTTCCGTATCAGATGGACGTTTTGCTGGGGCTCCTAACAACGCACTCACTGAAAAGACCGCATTCGTGCCAAATACGCCGTCATTCTGAACACCTAGACCAACACGCAAGTTGTTTTGAACGCGGTAGTCTAGTGAGGCCCGAATACCTAAACTATTTTGAGAGGCTTCTCCCCCCAAATAATACACACCGCCTCGCCCCCACAGGCTACTCCTTTCACCAAAGTCAAACAGCTCAAGGCCACCGTCGAGTGACACGGTGGTCACGGCAGCTTGTATCTGGTCAATTTGCTGCTCATCAAATGCCAATTGATTACCGACAAACTGAGGGTTTACGACCTGGGTCTCGCTGGCAACGACCTGCCGGGCATTATCTGGAAGGTTGGCATTGAAGGTTAAGTCCCAATTCTCTCCTAGTAGCTCAGTGCCAATGCCCACCTGGGTAAAGGTGTGATCGCCCGTACTGCGAGCATCTAGCCCAGCATAAGCCCCCCATATTGTGCTGTCGTTGAGCAGGGCTCGGTAGCCAACTTGCAAGCCACCGCCAAAGTCGCCGGTGTTATCTACGCTCACACGACCATCAATAAAGGTGACATTTTGCCCCGGTGTTTGAAACAGCGGGAGAAAACCACCAAAGCTACTAAAGCCGGTGAAGCCAGCACCTTCGTTGTAGTTGAGATTGAAGAAGGGTTGCAGACGGAGCGCAGCAGCTCCTGTCTCTGTTGGGATTGTTTCTGGGGTAGGGGACTGGGCAGTCTGAGCTTGACCAGTCTGAATTTGAGCGATCTCATCGACGGAAACCGGTGTGGCGATTCTCCCAGGGAGAGGCTGCGCCATCGCTTCAGCTGAAATGGCCAATATACTCGCTAAAGATAAGCAAGAACTCAGGCATAGCTTAACGCCTTTATTGCCAGTAATCCGTAGCTTTTGAAAACATTTCGAGAGACGAGATAGATTTTTAACATCCTGTGTGGGGATAATGGCGACACCATTGACTGTCATGGGATTTTCCTGTCGTGAATTGTTGTGAGCTATAGATATTTGAGCCTTGACCACATCAAAACCAGCGTTTTCTCTAAAGAAAACTCTCGGGCTTGAAATTGATTTGGCTTAAATAAATTGGTGCACTCTTTAGAGGTATTTAGGTTCTTAAAGAGCCACGCAGAAGATTACTTCCACTTATGTTGTTTGGATTCCAGAAACCATGGAAAAATTGTTTTTGGAATCTAGGGTGAGAAGGGTTCAATCGGCAGATCTTTCTTTCTAAGCAGACTAGAAGCAAAACTTACAAGAGGACGTTGACACACTTAAACGCCTTTATTAGGAGCATTTAAGTGTTATTTAAAACATTCTTTTTCAGGTAGAGCACAAAAAACAGACAAACAATTGCTTTTCAATGGCAATCCCACACGTGAGATTTTTACGTATGCATAAAGCTGGATATGACTACAATTGATTGTCAGTTATGGATACGAATAATAGTTAAACTTGGATAACTTTAATTTTTAGCACTTGTCGAACTTTTTATATTTAAATTAGATAAACCACTACAAAGCAATCGCTCCATAAACCAACCCTTGATGTCCAACGTGAACAGCCTCATATCAATCAGTATTTATCTACTTGACTATCAATACGAACGAGGGTTCGATTTGGATGAAAAATATTTAAATTGACCTAAAAACTAGCAAACGTAAGGGTGACCTTCCCCCAAAAAAGTGGACATTTCCGATGAGTCGTAATGCAGGATAATGTTCAAATGACCAAAAAACCACGTCGCTACTTTATCGATGAGCAGAAAGCCGAAGCTGTCAATTTTGCCGCTGGCTTCCTTCAGCCCCTCCCTCACGAGAGCGCCCTTGCCTTAAGCTAGTAGTACTCGTCTCTCGTCTCCTATGACTTTCGAGCATTTGGACGTTGATCCTCCTACAGGGGACTTTCACCCCATTAGTTCACGCCCATGCCGGGCGTACACAATATGATGCACGCGAAGCCGCCGACCACGCGTTTTTTGAAGTCACGATCACTCCGGCGGCCCGGTGATCATTGCCGATGTCGGTTGAAATTGATGCGGTCCACAATGATTGGGAGCGTTTCCGGATTTGGATTCGGAGCCATGACCCAACTAAGGGGGGGCTGATTGCTCGATTCGAACTAGCATTGCTGTACTGCTCATCCGATGAGAACGATTACACGCTTAACACAAGGCTCACCCCTCATATTGGATTGGGAAAGATATTTCATGGGGTAGTAACAGATTTTATCTAAACTATGGACGACCACACCATGGCTTACCGTGTGGCAAACAGGCTCAAAACGCTGGATGCAAATGCCTGTTCACAAAATTCCGAACTTTCACATTCTCGAAGTTCTCTTGGAAGATGCCTATGGTATAGAACGGAGTGATGATCTCCCTGCGCTATCACCTATAAATTGGGTTTTGAATATCTTTGGGTACGGTGGATTTATATAAAGGTGACAATTTACCTAGATAATAAAAGGGCACCCACAAGGGGAGCCCCTACATAAACCATTCAGGTTTTATTCAAACCGTTTACTTGTTTCTATTTGCTTTGATTGTCCAGGTGCTCTAGGCGAGTCTCCTGGATATCTTTAACACTCTTAGACTGGTTGTCCAAATGCTCTAAGCGTCTTTGATGTATGCTGTTGCCACCAGAAACATCTGTTAGCTGCTCATCAGAGATTTGCTCATCGGTCTGGGTGTTCTTAGTGTGATCTGTCATGGTGAATGCCTCAAAAAATTTAGGACAGTTACGAGCTGTGAAAGAAGAAACACAATGAACGCTTTTCCTTTCATGGGTATTACTTTATCCAGGCTCCATCGCTGTAGTTTTAATGGTTGATTAGAAGTGAATGACAAAATGGCATGGGTTTGCTGAGACTCTTCTCATAGAAATCACCCTTGGTAGTGACCCTTGTCACCGGCTACACTCAGCCATTTTAAAGCAGTATTTACAGTTATCTCAGCATTTTGTCAGAAATGCTTCAGATAACTCTGTCATCCTTTGGAGCACCTTGTTACTAGATTGCTAATATGCAAGCCCCATCGTCATCTTCATTGTCACCGGGTGCCACACTCAGTCGCTTTCAGTTTAACCGCCAACTGTGGGAACGATTTGTGGCCATTGCCCAACCCTATTTTTATCCCACTGGCCCCAGACAAACTAGAGTCTATCTGGGTCTATTATTATTGTTGTTATTCGTTGTAATCGCTGTTGCGTTTTGGCTCACAGTCGGTTTAACTTTACTGGGCAGAGCGCTATTTCCTGACTTTTTTACTAATTTGGCTGGACAGTTGGTGGCGCAAGTGATGGCGTTATTGTTGTCTTGGGTGCCCTATGGGGCTGTGGCAACTCTAGCCATAGGGGGTGCAGTTGCGTATCGGCTGAGGCGAGGCTTGCAACAGCGATGGTCTCAATGGAGTTTGCTCGGTCTTTTATTATTGTTGTCGTTTACAGTCAACGGCATCAATGTCTCCATTAGCTATGTTTTTAGATTTGTAGAAAATGCCCTAAATCAGCAGGATGCCAATACATTTTGGCAATTTTTGTCTGTATATGGTGTGATTATTGTGGCGGTCATTCCAATTATTGTGTTGTACCGCTATGTACGCCTGAAGCTGGCATTGCGCTGGCGTATGTGGTTAACGGACCATTTCTTGGAGCGCTATTTTAGCAATCGTGCTTACTATGAGTTAGATTCGAATGCTGCCAATACGGAAATTGATAATCCAGATCAGCGGATTACCCAGGATATTAAGTCGTTTACAGCGGTTACGTTATCGTTTTTGCTCGATAGTTTAGACTCAGTGCTGACGCTAGTTGCTTTTACTACCATCCTCTATACCATTTCTAAGCCGCTGACCATTGGGCTACTGGTGTATGCCATTGTGGGAACTGCGATCGCAGCCATCACCGGTCGTCGACTGATCAAAATCAACTACGATCAGCTCCGCCTTGAAGCCGACTTTCGCTACAGCATGGTGCATGTGCGAGACAATGCTGAATCCATTGCCTTTTATCGGGGTGAGCAACTAGAGAGAGAACAGGTCACCCAGCGTCTGCTAACAGCCGTCCGTAACTTTGACTTGTTGATTATTTGGCAATCCTTAATTGACATATTCCAGTATGGGTACAACTATTTCACCCGGATTGTTCCCTATGTGATTGTTGCGCCGTTGTATTTTGCAGGGGAAACAGATTTTGGTACCTTCACCCAGGCAGCTATTGCCTTTAATCAGGTGCTGCGGGCGCTGTCGCTAATTACTAACCGTATTGACGAGATTGCCGAATTTGCCGCCAGCATCAATCGCCTGGGGGCTTTCCATGGGCACATGGAGCAGCCCTATGTTGCCCATCAACACGAACATCGCAGTGAGATTCAGACGCATATTGATTCTCAATTAACGTTGGAGAAACTGACGATTTTGACACCCAATTCTAGCCAGACCCTGGTCCAAGATTTGTCTTTACAGGTAGGGGCACACGACCGCCTACTGATTGTGGGGGCCAGCGGTTGTGGTAAAAGCTCGCTATTGCGTGCGATCGCAGGTTTATGGACCAATGGCCAGGGTCAGATCCTGCGGCCAGAGGTGCGAGATATGTTGTTTTTGCCCCAGCGACCTTACATGCTGTTGGGCACCCTGCGAGAGCAGTTGACCTATCCCCATAATTATCAGCACCCAGAGGTGACGCTGCTAAACGTGTTAGAACAGGTAAATTTGGGCGGTTTGCCCGAACAGTTTGGTGGCCTTGATACAATTCATGATTGGCTCAGTGTTTTATCGTTAGGACAACAGCAACGGTTGGCCTTTGCCCGGGTGCTACTTTCTCAGCCCCGATACGTCATGTTAGATGAGGCCACCAGTGCTTTAGATATTGAAAATGAGCGGCATCTCTATCAATTGCTAGCAGAAACTGAGACAGCTTACGTCAGCGTGGGGCACCGGCCATCGTTGTTGGAGTACCACCATAGGGTACTGGAGTTGAGGGGCGATCAGCCCTGGCAGGTGGCGTCATCGGCAGCCTATGGCCGCAAATCTTCAGAGCGGCAAGTATCATCGCCATTTATTTTTCACAAAGGCTAAAAAGCCCAATACAATTTCTTTATAGGCCAAAAATTACAGACCTATGGCAAACTGCTAACTGCATGCAGTCGTTTGCTGTGCCCATAGCTACTGCCATCCATAGCTTTCAGCAATCACTGATGCTGTGAACTATATGCGCCAAGCTATTTTTGCTCAAGCTATATCTACTACAGTTCGGAAAAAAATGATGAACATTAAGAAGTGGACGCCCCTTTCACTCTCTGTTTTAACAATGCTAGCCCTATTCGCGGCTCATCCAGCTCCCCTAGTGGCCCAGGCACCAGCCCTGGGAGATCCTGTGACCACAGTGCCAGTGGCTCAAGAAGGCATCACCATTCGCCTGGTAAATCAAACAACGGACACTATTACCTATGAAGCATTGGGGGATACTCAGCCTCGCCGCCTCACACCAACAGCAGACATCACTTTGCAACAGCTAAACACCCCAGCCACCCTGACGTTCTTTTACGAAGATATTCCGAAAGATCGACAGACGGGGGTGGGCTTGCTACAAACGGCCATCAGCTTTGATGAAACGACCGGTGTCTTAGACATAATTATCCGCCCCACCAATGATTTAGATGCGGATGTCAGTAACCTGACCGTTGAGGCCAACGGCAACGTGTTTGTATTTTAAGGAGATGCGGGCGCAGCTAATGTGCGGGCGCAGCTAATGTGCTGGCGCAGCTCATGCGCACTGATTAATTGGCGAGGGGCTGGGCTGGGCGGAACGGTAAGTCGGCTACAGCCTCCCCGCTAGGCTGAAGGGTGGAAACACCTGAGAAGGTTAGCAACGACGAATTACCCAAGGCCTGCGCCAGGGTGCCTAACGTTTGCTTAACCAGTGAGTCTGGATTTAGCACAACCCAACCCGTCCTGGTGAGTTGGCGCAGCTCAAAGTGCAGGTGTGGACCCGTGGAGTTACCTGTGCTACCCACCAAACCAATCACTTCACCTTGTTCTACCCATTCACCGGGCTGCACTAAAATCTGTGCCAGGTGGGCATAGCGGCTCTCCAGGCTGTTGTCGTTGTGGCGTAGTATGACCGTTAAACCGTAACCGCCTAAATATTCTGATACGGTGACGCGACCGGACTGGGTAGCGACAACGGATGTCCCCATGGGGGCGGCAATATCAGTCCCTGAGTGGAAGCGCTGTACTCCAAAAATAGGGTGCATCCGCCAGCCAAAGAGGGAGGATATGGAGGCAGGTACGGTCAATGGAAAAATGAATTTTTCACCCAGCTGTAGCTGCACAACGGCTTGGGCCGCTCTATTGTAATAGTCCCGAGCAGCGGCGGTTGTACCACCCGGCAGCGGTAGGCCTGGAATGTTAATGGCAGAACCGGCAAAGCCACCTTGGGCTTGACCAGGGGCTAACTGGTTTGCGATCGCACCTGCCAATCGACCCACGGTGCCACAGGCAGCATTGCGCACTCCATTGCGACCTTCCAACAAAAACTCACAGCCGCTAGAACGTTCAGAAATAAACACATCCGGCATCGTAGCGCCCACGCTATAGGATGTGGTATCAATCAGCCCAGCCCCATAGTCAGCGGGTGAAATCACCTCTACATCAGGTGCGCCGTTAGAAACCTCAGCCTGCCTGCCTGGCCTCAAGGACTCCAGGGTGGGGGCAGCCGCTGGTTCTGGCTCAATAAAAACTGTGCCATAATCAACAGCTCCAGACGATGGAGCCTCAATGGAGCTAGGCACAACGCTGCTGGGTGCTACAGGCTCTACCACTAAGGGGGCGGGAGCAACAGGCGGGGCAACTTGTCCTTGAGGGGCTTCAACAGCAGATGGAGGGGTGGCTAAATCAATCGCCGACCCTGTCTCAGCTTGGGCCAAGACAGCCTGAGTACTCAACAGACCAACGACAGCAAAGGTACTAACTCTCAAAAGCTGTGAGCTTTGAAGCGGGAGTTTCTGCACTATTTGAATAAATGTTTTATCAGAAGCAGTCATGGCGAAATTGGTATTTGAGTAGGAGGCCTTGCCAATCGTTAGAGTTAATTTAGGTGCCCGCTGAGCTTGAGGATTTTAGCGTTTAACTTAGCCAGTTAGACTTACGTATAACAGAGTAGCAATAAACTGAAGAAATCATCATATCCGGAGTCCACTGAAACGTGGCAGTCGATAGATACAGGTTAGGAATACCTAGTAATGTAGCCACTGTAGGCCCTATCAGTTATATATCGCGCCCTAGCCGATATACGGATACGGGATAGCAACAAATGACATAGTTTTTATGCCACTTCTAAAACCGGCATAAACGGCTTAATAAAGCTAACAATCCTGTCCTTAATTCTTGGATAGACGTGCTGAGAAATCTACTTGAAGCTTTGACAAAGGCTCCTGCCATATAGCTTCAAAGCGCTCAAGTCGATGCTAGGTTGAATAGGGACATTGTTAAATAGGGACATTGTGTGATTAACGTTTCAGAGTTGAACTACCATGAGTCTGCTCCGTTTCTCCCAGTCTGTTGCTCTCCCAAGGGTTCTGGCCTGTCCATTAACAGTTTTAGCAGCCCTCTCGTCAGCCACACCGACGTGGGCCAATGCTGATGAATATGCGTTTACGCTGATCAACGATACGTCCGTCGACATGCTGGAGTTTTATGCCTCTCCCCAGGTGGCTAACGATTGGGAGGGCGATCTCCTGGGGAATGAAGCCGTTCGAGAAAATGGAGATTGGACTATTATTACCCTGCCCGGTGACCGTGGCTGTCTCTATGACTTTCTGGCCGTATTTTCCGACGGTGACAAACTGGAAAAATATGGCATTAATGTATGTGATTTAGAAACCCATACGTACTATGAAAACTAGACTTCTATCCTTGGGACAACGTCCCGCTCTAAATTGATACCCTGTTCTAGTGTCCTTTTTGTCAAGGATTGTCTTAGCCTACATCCATACTTGCCGTGTGCCTGAGCTTGATAAGTTCTCCCGTTCACTTGGGCAAAGTGGACGTAGCTGACTCGCCATTTTTCACTAAATGTCATCGTCATGGTTCGTGCGCTTGTTTACAATCTGTGTCCGGCGGTTGAAACCCTTAGCGATTGCTTTGGTCACCGTTTGCCTCTGTATTTCCATGGCTGCACCCGTGCAGGCATTCTGCGGGTTCTTCGTTGCTAAAGCAGACAGTAGTCTAGAAAATACGGCTTCCCAGGTTGTCATCGCCCATAGTGGAAATCGCAGTGTCTTTATGATGGCCAATGATTTCCAGGGGGATGTTCAAGACTTTGCCCGAATTGTTCCAATTCCGGTACTCCCAAGCCGCGATCAAGTCAGTATTGGTGACGGTGCACTCATGGAAAAGTTGGGTGCGTTTACGGCACCGCGATTGGCTCAATATTTTGATCATCCCTGCCAACAAGAATACGATTGGTATCGAGTTATCGTCTTTTTGGCTATTCCGATCATTGTATTCTTTTTGCTCTCATGGATCTGGCCCAGGCTGAACAAACTGGCACTGGCCGTCGCACTTTTGTTCCTGACTTTTTTGGCTGTGGCTGCTGTCCCCTCCTTTCTCAATCAGGCGAATAAAGTCGGGGGGGCTAATCGAACCATTACCCAGTCGATGCCCGCTGTCACCGTTGAAGATGAGTTTACGGTTGGAGAATATGATGTTGTTATTTTAAGTGCTAATGAGTCAGATGACCTGGTGACCTGGTTGCAACAGAACGATTATCAGGTGAGCCCAGATGCAACAACAATGTTGCAATCCTACATTGATGCAGAGATGAAATTCTTTGTGGTGCGGGTCAATCTAGGCGAATTTCAAAAAGGAGGAGGACAATTTTTACGTCCCATTGTCTTGGACTACGAATCGGACGAGTTTATGCTACCCATTCGCTTGGGGACCCTGAATGCCAAGGGCGACCAGGATTTGATTATTCATGTTTTATCGCCTACTGCCTACGCTGAAATAGCTAATTATCAGACGCTGCCTGTGCCGACCGATGCAGAGTCTAAACCCCGTTGGCCGTCTGGTCATGAGTTGCCAGCCTTTGTTCAAAGTGAATTTGGCAACTTTTACGAAACAATGTTTCAACGCACCTATGAAAAATATGCCGATGCTGTGTTTTTGGAGTATGCCACCCGCATATTTGGTGAAAACATTAAGTGTGATCCCTGTGCAGTGCCCCCTGAAGAACTGCCAACAGAAGAGGATCTAAAGGACATGGGCGTATGGTGGAGTGAGGAGTTTCCTGAAACCTGGATCACTCGATTGCATGTGCGCTACAACCCAGACACCTTTCCAGAAGATTTACGCTTCCAAGAAGTCACCCTTGAGAAACTGGCAGAAAAGCCTGGAATTGCAGGACGTTCATTCCCGGAATGGGCAGGTGTGGACTTTCAGTCGAGATATGTGATTAGACGACCGCTTGGATCTGCCGTTTGTATATCTCGCTGGCGCTATCAACGTACCATGGCTCAAGCCGCTGAGAATCTGGCGATGCTGACGGGCTGGGATAGTGGAGAAATTCGGCAGAAAATGATTGCTGATCGTCGTGTCAATGCGCTAGATAAGCAGGGGCAAACTAAACTACACCAAGCCATTAATGAGGATGATCTTGCCAAGGTACAACAACTGATTGAGCAAGGGGCTAATGTGAATATTGTTGGCAATCAGTGGGAAGGGATGACGCCCCTGGTGAATGCGATCGCAAATGATCAGCCAGAGATCACTCAACGTCTGCTGGACAATGGGGCTGACCCTAACGTTAGTTGGCGAGGGGAGCCCATTCTCTTATGGGCCATTGGGTTCAGCGATCTGACGACGGTTGAACAATTGCTGGAGGCTGGCGTTAACGATTCCACACTCCAAATGGTTTGGGAGACGGCTCAAACATCAGACAATGAAGCCTTAATTGAGTTGTTGCAACCCTACGTAAATCCTAAAACTTAAGGGGCTACGCTAGAGATCACACTATTACTAGTCTGGCGTGTTAGCTGCTGATATAGCCGCTCAGTGTTGGGAAAGTTTGCAGCCGGTAGCGTTGGGAACCGACGATAGGGAATCGTATCATTGCCAAAGAACTCAGCATATTCTGGAGTCTTAATCATGGCTTGGATAAAGCCACGAATACCTTGGGTAGCCAGCAGCTGGTTATATTTCCGAATCTCTGTTTGATTTAAAGGAGCACGTCCTAGAAAGTGCTTTGTTCCCAATTCAATTTTTTAGATTATCTAAAAGGTTATTTCTGGCTAAAACAAACGCGATCGCGGCCATTGAAAAAGGACTCAGCAACTAACCCGTGAGATCGCACCCCAAATCATTTCAAACCCTTCTCTAGGGCGGAGATCGCCTGCTCCCGTTCCTGCATCACGACAGAGGGTGGTGGTGAGTGCTTGTCTGGCATCGTACTATCGACCATCAGGATATTGGTAAAATCCACATCAAATAGCCGGAATAGCCATCTAAAACCTAAGTAAAAGTACTTGCATGCCATTCGCACCAGTCAATCCTCGTCGCTAAAATAGTACAAATGCATGCATTCGGTTCCGTTTAACTAACTAGTTTGTGACCCCTGCGTTCAGAACTTATCCGTGCATATCACAGAGTTTGAATATCTCTTCTTGTTATTGGCCGCCCTCTTTGAAGATAGAGTTTAGGTGACCGAAAAGATGTTTTCATGTTCAGTGCCCTTGGTTATATTTATGACGGCAAGGATATCTTTTACTGAAAGCGTCATGAACAAATTATTGAAGAGTGCAGTATTTGGAGCTATCACATCTGCCAGCCTTCTAACAATTGGAGTTGTTGAAGCATCTGCAGCCGATATCAAAGCAACTGTAACAGCCGACAATTTCTACGGCATCTTTTACGGCAATGAAAGTGGCAGTGACTTAAACCTTGTCGGACGTAACGAGACTGGAGATTTCGGCTCTTCTGGTGGATATAACTGGTCTAAGGCCGAAACCTGGGATTTTAAAGTCAATAACGATGACTATATTTACTTGGTTGCCTGGGATGATGGCCGCGTTGCAGAATCCTGGATTGGGGAATTTGAAATTGCAGGTAAAACCTTGTTATCCGGTGCAGATGATTGGGAATACATTGTTGGCGGAGATAATCCCTATCTAGCTGATAAAAATACGAACCTCTTACCAGGTGATGCTGAGTTAACTTCCCTGATTGACGGTGCACAGTGGCAAGATACAATCAGTATTGGTAAAAACGGCATCAATCCTTGGAAAACAATCGATGGAGTTAACGAAAATGCTGACTGGTTGAAAACAGCCTCCCACACTGAAGGCAAGTACACAATCTTCCGCACTGGAGAATCTGTTGGCGATTTAGCTGATCTTCCCGATGAAGATACTGCTGATGTTCCTGAACCTGCTTCTATGTTAGGTCTGTTGGCTGTTAGTGCCATGGTTACCACCATGAAACACAAGGTCAAGGCATAAACACTAATGCCTGTTTCAGCAGAATATTGAATTGAATAATGTCATGCCAAATTAATCATGGTGAGACTTTACTGGTCTCACCACGATTTTTAATGTATAGCTGCTTGGTGCCCAAAGTTTAGGCCATCACTGTCATGAACCCTAAGGCTAATAAGCAGTGCCGAGAGTGGATTCGCTCTAAATATCCTCTGAAGAACAAGCAAGGTCCCTAGAAGATATTACGGATGCTAAAAAAGGGTTATGCACCAGGGGTTATCTCTATGATGGGTTCGCTACCCTGGCTGCCAAGTCCGTATTGAGTGTACTTTGCATTAGGCAAATCTTTAGTACGTGAAAGGTTTACCTAGAGGGTCGGGACAGGGGCAACTGTCCTGCTCTCGTCTCCTGGGGAAGGTAGAGCCAACCAGCGGCAGGGGAGAGCGTCAGAGGTTAGTGCGGGAGTGAGGGTGTATTGGAGGTTAGGAATAACATAGAGCTGATAGTGCAGCCTCTTCTGATAGTTTTTTGTCGGAATGATAGGTGCCACCCAGCGCGTAAAGTAAAAAACTAGCTGATGAAACTGACGGACAAGCTCTTAGCCCGAAAATGGTCAATTAATGTTCGCTATATTACTGAGTATATTTTGTTAGGCTTTTTTCGTTGTATACCGATTTTATAATTCTAGTTCCCAAAATTCTTGATCAAAATTTTGGCCATATTTTCTAATATTTTTATTACTGCTCATTAAATTAAAGCCAAGAGTTTTATATAGTTTGCGAGCAGCGTTAAGACAGCTGTAGGTTTCCAAGCGTAATGTCTTGAAATTATGATTGCGAGAGTGATTGATGATGGCATGCATCATGGTCCTGGCAACGCCCTGCCCTCTAAACTCATGGACTACCAGAACAAAATTCACAAATGCAGTTTTCTCTGATTCTTTTGAAACTGCTATGGAACCTGCTCGATGCCCCTGAAAATAGGGAATTAAGAAAAGATCAAAACCACTGGCATTATCGAAAAACAACACTATTTTTCGAGCAATGTCGATTTCAAATTGCGGCTCTAATTGAAAATCTTGAGCATAAATTTTTCCGTGCATTGAAATGACCCAGCCAATATCACCAGGTGTGGGTTTTCTGAGTACTATGTCCATCTAGCGTTTTGAACAATATTTTGAGCCAATAATTTTTACCTTTCAGTGGTTGTTTCTAACAACTGAATGATATTCGACCATCCTAGGGATCGCGCATAGTCAAGTGGTGTCCATCCCCGATTGCAACAGGTGGTCTGACTGGCTCCCTGTTCTAAAAGTACCTTGACAGATTCTATACGACCATAGAGTGATTCTAAGTGCAGCAATGTTTGACCACTGTCAAATATTGCCCTGACAACATCTGGATTCTTCGCAATTTCCTCTGCTATTAGGTTTGCGATCGTACCCTCAAATTCGTCATTCCGCTCAGGGATAAGCACCGTATCTGGCTCTGGAAAGTCCAACCCCCAGGCCTGATCATATTCTTGACGTTCTACCGCCTCCATCCGCCCCCTGGTTACCTGTACAGTGTGGCCCCCATAGACCTTGCCTTCTAACACACAGAGCCAATCACTAAGATCGGTCAGCGGGCACCGGACCTCATCGCCTTCGGCCCAGGACGTAAGGTGGCTAGGTGTGTTGAGCAAAATGCCATAGATATCAATGCCGTCAAAGTTGATTTGATCAATCCACATATGCTCGACCGGTGCCTGTGGGTTAGCGGCATCATCAGAAAATGGAGCCTTAACACAAGCCAACTCCAGGGCAGGAATAATTCTGTTGAAGTCCAGGGCTACTTGATTCCAGAAATATCGAAACGTTTCCCTAGCCTGTTGTGATGCTTGTAGTAACTCCGGATCATCATCTTTATGAAAAATAACAGGATCGTCTTTGCTCATGACTGCCTCGTTTTTTATGGGTAAATGCAGTTCTATGCACAATGCCAACATACCTTACCCCCTTGCACCTGACGCGACGTCAGGTTTTAGCATGCAGACATCAACCGCAGTTCTAAGGAGCTGAGATGACGAGCCAAATGAAAATTGGTGAACTTGCCAAGCAAACTGGACTCTCGATCCGGACGTTACACTATTACGACCAGGTAGGGTTGCTGTCACCGTCTCAGCGCACCAAGGCAGGACATCGCCTCTACAGTGAGCGGGATATCATCCGGCTCCAGCAGATTGTATCGCTCAGGCAGCTGGGCTTTACATTGTCAGAAATCCGTGACTGCCTAGATAGTCCTGATTATGCCTTACCTCAGGTGATTGATCTGCATCTGGCGCGCCTGCGGGAGCAGATGGCGCTGTCGCGGACATTAGTGCAGCGGTTGAGTGCGATCGCAACTGATCTTAAAACCACGAAATCTGTTGCGGTTGAAAACCTGATGGAAGCAATGGAGACCATTTCAATGTCTGAACAATATTTTACTCCCCAACAGCAAGCTATGCTCGCCGACCGTTTTCAGGCGCATCAAACAGAGTGGCAAGAAATGCTCAGCTTAGCCCGCTCTGAAATGACCAAAGGCAGCGATCTTAGAGGCATCAAGGTAAAGGCGTTGGCTGACTATTGGCAAGGCATCATGAAATCCCTAATTTGTGGTGATGAACAAATTTATGAGTCGTTTGCGAAAATATACCAGCAAGAAGGTGCCGCCGCCGCCAGTTGGGGCACGATGGATGAGGCAACGTTTGACTATATTCTCAAAGCCATTGCCTTCTCTTCTTTAGCTGAAGATATTGAGCTGCACCTATCGGAGAAAAACTATACGCCTGAAGCGATTCATGTGATTACAGTAGGGCAAGAAATCGCCCGCCAGCTAAACCTGGGTGTCTTTGGCACAGAGGCCATGTTGTTGGGATTGTTGGCTGAAGGGACCAGCCCAGCCGCAAACGCCTTATCCGCTGCTGCCGTTACGTTTGATGATGCCCAACGCCATATTGTGGACTTACTGGGAGCCCGTCCTGAACCACCGATCGATATTCCTACACCACCATCGCTACCGTTTGCCCCGAGGGTGAAACGGGTGTTAGAACTAGCCCGAGAGACCGTCAATGTACTTGGACAGGCTCACGTCACCCCAGAACACTTGCTCGTTGGCATGCTAGAAGAAACCGTAGAAATAGAACTGGCAGGCCATCCAGCTGGTTTGGCAGCCCGTGTGTTAAGAGAGAAATTTGGTCTAAACCTTGATCGCCTGATGCAACAGTTAAAGGCTAGCTAAAAATACAGAAACACAGATTTTGTCATTAGCTAATTTGGACCATCCCCATAGCAAAAATCCTAGGGAGCGCAAGAACTATCAAGCGTGAGCTTGCAGGCATGACTAGGATTAGAAAAGACGCCAATGGAGTTTAGATGAACGTAGTACACAAGGGACTTTGGTACATTGAAAGCCACTTCCGTAATTCCGTAGGCCTGGAGGATGTGGCCAAAGCTAGCCACGTATCAAAGTTCCATCTCACCCGCGCATTCTCAGAAGTGATGGGAATGTCGCTGATGAAATACGTTCGTCGTCGTCGTTTGACAGAAGCGGCCAAGGTGTTGGCTGGGGGAGCGCCGGATATTCTCTCAGTTGCCCTTGACCACGGCTACAGTTCCCACGAAGCCTTCTCACGTGCCTTTAAGGAAGAGTTTCATCTCACGCCTGAGGCGGTGCGATCTCAAGGGAACTTGAACAACTTATCACTGATGGAGCCAATTGCTATGACTACAACACCACTTCCTAAACTCAGTACGCCGCGAGTCGAGACTCTGGCCAACAAACGCTTGTTTGGCATTGTAGAACGGTACGATTGCGAATCGGCAGCTAGAATTCCAAATCAATGGCAACGATTTGTCCCGTATCTCGACAGCATGCCTAAAACATTGGGCAGCGCTGCCTATGGTGTTTGCTACAACTACAACGATGACGGGGTGTTTGATTACCTGTGCGGTGTCGAAGTGCAAACAGATAATGGCTTACCGTTTGGGTTGGTGCAGTTGAATTTACCAGCCCAAAAGTATGCCGTGTTTAGCCACGATGGCCATATCTCAGAGAATCGGTCGGTAATTTCTGCCATTTGGAGTGATGGCCTACTGCAATCTGGGTATGAAGCCGCAGCAGGACCGATGTTAGAGAAATATGACGAGACATTTAACTCCGAAACAGGGCTAGGTGGCTTCGAGATTTGGGTTTCGATCAAATGATTGATTGTATTTGCTTGCTACTTTGATTGGGTAGCTTAAGTAGAAATAGGCTATGGGCTTAAGTGCTGGAGTGAAGAGCCTTGGGCCCATGGCCTATTGTGTTCCGAGGAAAATATCCAGCATTGATCTCTCGGCATGCCGCACAGGTATATTTTTACTACGAGTTATTACTGATATGCTTGACCATTTCTTCATATAAAAGCCGACATTGTTTATCTCTTTTATACAGGCGATTAATTACTCTATGGGTAATTGAGTGCTTATTGTTATTCCCGCTCTAACTAAATCAGTTTTCCAGCACTGGCTAAATTGCTTATGCACTGATTATCGCCAGAAGGCTGACTATGCAAGTCATCTAGCTTGAAGTAGTACATAGCTTTTAGCTGTCGCTGTATTTAGATTTCAAGAGAGAGCGTTACGCGTATAGCTAAGGATATGCTCTCAAACCCAGGTCCATAAATCAGACAATTTGATTGATATCAAGACAATCCTTTGAAACCTGTATCCGGTTAAAATAAAGATGCTAAGACTGACAACTGTTCAAACTCTCTTCAAACGTTCAACATCAAGCATCAACCCTATCTCTAGAAAATTGATGCTGGTTTTTGCATTCGGTCTTCCGCTGATCTTCAATCAAGCCACTGAAACGCTAGGGCAATCAATTGAAACGATAGATCACGCAACTGAAATGCTAGAACAATCCGCTGAAACGCATACGTTCAGTAGCTTTTTAGATTGGTGTGCCAATCGAGATCGCCTCGAAGAATCAGCTCGCATGACGGTCGATAGGCTTTTGCTGTTGACCGAAACGTCTGATTGCAATCAAGCGAATGAAAGTCTCTTAACCCGAACTCACTTGAGTTTACCGGGCAACCAAGGCTTCAATGCCAGCCCGGCAAGCCCGACGACTAGCGCAATTTCAAACCTTGAGCCGTTGCGATCGCTAACGCATCTCACCAGCCTTGACCTGTCGTACAACAAAATATCAGATTTGAGCCCGCTACAGTCCTTAACTAATTTGAGCGCCATCAGACTGTGGTACACCCCTGTTGCCGATCTCGCACCTTTGCAGACGTTAACAAATCTAACTACCCTTGAGCTGATCGGCACTGAGCAGGTTACTGATATTAGCCCCCTCAGGTCACTGACTCAGCTTTCCCGTTTAGCCATTAGCGATAGTCAGGTTACTGACATTAGTGCAGTGCGATCCCTAACTCAGCTGGAAGTCTTACAAATTTCCAATAATCAAATTACCGACATTACCCCCTTAAGTGCCCTGAGCAACTTAAAGGAACTCACAATGAGCAACAATCAAGTCACTGATGTGAGTCCACTGCAATCGTTGACTAACCTAGAATTCGTCTATCTGTGTCGCAATCCTATTAATAACATTGACGTCTTACGCCCTTTGGCCGATAGAACAGAAATTCTGTTTGGAGCACTCTGTCCAGCATTTGATATTTGAATTTTGGCTCTACCGTTGCTTGGTGAAAGGGATTAGTTGTGGAGCTGCAATTAAAGTCACAGGTTATATATCTCTAATCAAATAGCCAGCTGTAGACCATAATCATTGGTGCGAACTCATCAACAGAAAGTTGTCACCATGGCTCCAGAACTAACAAACAATAGAATCTTTTTCAAACCCTAAAGAGTTTCTTCAAAAGCCCGTAATGCTCGACTGCTGCCTACCTGCTGTGCCTGTTGAATCACCCGATCAACCATCACCTTGATAGGTAATCCAGGAAATGTAGGGCTATTCTCAACTACAAGAAAATCCTCACCGTCTATCACATAATTTTTGAGTCCCCGATCATAAATCCAAAGCTCAGGAACTTTCAAAGCTATGTAGGCATCCAATCTAGTCTTAGACGTATAATCTGACTCAATTGCCAGATCTGGAGGTGGGTCAACCGCTAAATCAAGACGACTTTTGCCAATAACAGCTTCGTAGTTTGCAATATAAAAACAGTCATCCGGTTCCTGACTGCCTGACACAAATCCTGTAACCCAGAATCCATAAGGATCGACAAGGAAATGGGCAGAGGGCATGCAAAGCTGAAGATACCAAACCATCAGCGTGATATGCATGTCAGCCTCTACCCAACTGTATGATCAATTGTTGCCCTTCCTGCGTCAACATAGCCGTTACAAAGACCTCCGGCATCTGAAAACACTGGCTTGGATGGTCAGTGCCCTGATCTGTAGTGGCCAACTCAGCCTCCCCGCTTGGGAACCCTACGTCCCCAGTCGGGCGACTCAGGCCCAGAGCTTTGAACGTCGGTGGCATCGCTTTTTCATCAACCGATTCATTGATGTCAAGGGGTTGTATCTGCCGCTGGTGTTGTTAGCGCTCACCAACTGGCGGGCTCATCGACTCTATCTAGCATTGGATACGACCATGCTGTGGAATCGCTATTGTATGATTCACCTGTCGGTTGTGTGTTGTGGACGAGCGGTACCACTTCTATGGCGGGTATTAGAGCATGAAAGTGCCATGGTTGCGTTCGATGAATATCGACCCTTGTTACGGCGTGCCCGTTGGCTGTTGCGTCGGCATCCCAACACGATGTTGTTAGCTGACCGAGGGTTTGCCAACCATGACCTCATGAGTTGGTTGCAAGCGAGTGGTTGGCACTATTGTTTGCGCATTGCGTGTGATGTTCATCTCCACGGCCCATGCCGTCATCCCATTGAAGTACAAGCGCTGTGGCCTCCCAAAGGAGAAGCCACTCTCTATGAGAACGTGGGGCTCTGGCAAGATGGTGAGCATCGATGTAATTTAGTCTTGGCAACCGTGCGAGGGACGAAGGAATCCTGGGCGGTGATTACGGATGAATCACCGAGTCTACAAACGTTGTGGCAATATGCCTTGCGGTTTCGGGTTGAGGAGTTGTTTTTAGATAGCAAATCAGGAGCCTTTGAACTCGAAGACTCTCGCATTCGATCCGCTCAAGCTCTAGAGCGTCTCTATTTGGTGGCCGCCATTGCCTTGTTATACGGCACCACTCAAGGCATGGCGGTGCAGTGTGAAGGCTTACGTCAACAGGTGGATACCCATTGGAGACGAGGGCTCAGCTATCTCAAAATTGGCTTACGGTGGCTCAAGGGAGTCGTTCACAAAGGTCGGACTCTTCTGAAACCAGTCCCCTTATTGCCCAAAGACCCAGACCCTTGTTTTGCGTCCAACAAGGCTGAGCAACGTTACTATGACCTGATTTGGTTTTCCCGTATTCGGTCAATACGATGTCGGACTTGAGATATTAATGGGGGCATCTGAGATGTGTCAGTCAGTCAGCATCCGGTTCTACACCTGCAGTTTTAAGCTCACCTCGAAATGTTGTTGAACCGAGAGATTCCCAATCACGACTTTGACGACGCAACAAAATTTTAACAATGTCAGATATTAAAATCTTGATACGCTCATGATCAGGCAAAGGAACCATAATTTCTAACGTATTCTGACTATAAGCAATACGGCTATTGCGATACTCACCCAGCTCCTGCAAAATTGATTCAAATTTATGCCAACTAATGTCGGGAATTATGATCCGACTCCCCGGTTCTAAGCAAATTTTATTAATGGCGATCGTAGCAACCATATGCAAGCTAGCGACGGCAGTGACTTTAGGATAAGGGATTAGCAAACGAATAACACACCAGTCAAAGGGGAACAACCGTGACGTCCCACTTCGGCAATTGCTCAGAGCGTTGCCACTGCTGTTCAAGCTTGGCGAGTTCTTCTGATGATGCCTTGACGCCCTTGTGATAAACCTTGTCAACCAAGTCTACAACGGGTGTACATCCTCTCCATGTCATGTTGGCAGCCCACCGTAGGGCCTCTTCAATGGTGTTGAGAATCGTTCCATTCCAGTAGTTTTCTAACGCAGCCCAACACCGTTCAATGGGATTATATTTGCTGTGGTAAGGCGGGTAGTAGATCAACCGGATACATAAACGACTCGCCTGAGCAAAACCCACGATACGTTTGATGAACTGAGTTCGATGGCTGTTGAGTGATGGACCGTTATCCAGGTTAATGACCAATTGTTCAATCTCACGATACTCGTCTGCATGAGTCAGCCACCACTCTTCTAGGCAATCGACAATAAAGTCACTGGTTTCAGCCGACTGACCAAAGTAGATAAACAGTTGGTCGTTTTGAGTATCCAAGATGCCGAACGGGACCAGACAGCTATGCCAGTAGTGGTCATGGTCATCCGCTTGTCGGGGGGCTTGAGTTCTGGCTTTACCTCCTCTTGAAAGATTACCAAGCTTAACCGTTGCTTTGCTGTCTATCGAGAGTCTCAAAACTGTCGGGTCGGCATCTGCAGCTTGATTGGCGGTTGTTACGTTCTCAAAAATGGCATCGGTTTCAGGCACTTTCTTATGGGGTTTTACCTTTTGCGTTTTTTTAACCGATACCCCATCCGGTTCATCATCGCACCGATAGTTTGACGCGTGGGTAAGGCCTCGTCACAGTAGCCCTTTTCGTCTATCAAGGCATCCCTGACCGCTTGAGCACTAATGCGGGCATAGGTGAAGGTTGTCCGTAGTTGAGGGTCTGCTTGGGCCTGTCCATCCACAAGGACTCGAATATCGTCCGCCAGCGTTGGTTCAGTCTCCTCTGTATTCTTGAGTCCCCTCGCTCGATAGTTATCGACACATCGAAGACCACTGCGGTGCTCATGTAAGCCTAATTGAACGGCCTGACGATTCCAGCCCAGATAAGTCTCTGTTTTTCGTGCCGAGCCCGCGTAGTAGTCTTCAGCCACCTTGGCCATGAACGCTCTTTTCTTATGGCCTGTTAACTTCTGAGCCGCGTCCTTAATGGTTTCGATAACCTTAGCATCCAACATAAGACCATATCGCAGAGGGTAGTCTCTATAATACCGGTATTCTATTTGATTGCTAATCCCTAACACGATTCATTAGTACTAATGAATCGCTCCGTAAGTTGACTATTATCTGCTGCAAACAACATCTACTTCCCGGCAGATAACCTCCCAGCAGTCAGAGGCGTGGGTCACATTGCCCCTAGCAGCAGAGCTAAAGCCTCACAACTGATTGTAGAAAGCAGCTCAGACCTGCAAACCTACACAGGAAGCAATAAGCAATCATACTTATTGTTTTATTCTTAAATTGGAATTATTCTTAAATAAGACTAGATTCAGTAATAATTAGACTAATCTTGACTTGGTATAAGCCGCTTTGAGTCTGATTGCGAGTCTTCCAGCAAACATTAGGTTGTTCAGGCATTGGATAAGAGATCATGATGAGAGATGAGAATGATGGCTCTATTCCGGAAAATATGTCTAGGTTGGCACGAGCAGGGCATAACAACGTTGCATTAGATTCTCGTGCAGAGTTAGGGCATCAGTTACGTCAAATTCTAATCAAAAAAAGGTTGAAGCAGCGAGAACTCGCAACATTGCTGGCTATTCAGCAACCTGAAGTATCACATCTATTTAATGGTCACTTTACTCGATTCACAATCGATAAATTGATTCAGCTTTTTTATCGATTAGGGTGGGTGGTTGAATTTCAAATCTATCCACGCGAAATCGACTAAATATATTGCAGATAAATACCAAAAGAGTGTTTGAAAATCAGTTTATTTTTGCATGCTTTTTTAAAAAAATTAGGATTAAAAATCCATTAATCCTAGAAATATGAATGGGTTGGTTAAATAATCGGTAATTAGATTTTTAGGGATATATTTATCTCTGAAAATCTAATTTTTGATGGGCTTTAATTCTGAAATACCTTTCTAATAAAAGGATTTATAGAGGTCTAGCTATTTAATTGGTTGATTTTATCTCAAAGGTTTATACTCATTTATTCCATGTAAAAACTCCTGTTAAACACCTTTTTTTATAGGAAAAAAACTATAAAAGTAAAGTTTTTAAAATTCAGCTATTTTTCATCTTCAGGGATTATTATTGGTTTAAACATGTTGTTAACCATACCAGCAACAAACAACTTGATTAATTTTTTTCGTGCCTATTGGGGCATATTGACGCGGCGTAAAGAAGTTTTCACTACATACTCTTTAGGAGACACTATGACCGACTTAAGCAGTAACATGACCAGCCAGCCAATTAGCAGTAAAGGAGGATGCCCATTTACTGGTGCGACCCAGAAGTTTACCGCTGGTACTGGAACATCTAACCAAGATTGGTGGCCAAATCAGTTGAACCTGAAGATCCTCCACCAGCATTCTCCCCAGTCGAATCCCATGGGTGAGGTCTTTAACTACGCTGAATCGTTTAAAAGTCTCGATTTAAACGCCGTTAAGAGAGATATCTTCGACCTGATGAGAACATCTCAGGATTGGTGGCCAGCAGACTACGGTCACTATGGACCATTCTTTATCCGGATGTCCTGGCACAGTGCTGGTACCTACCGCATCAGCGACGGGCGCGGTGGCGGTGGCACTGGCAACCAGCGGTTCGCTCCCGTTAACAGCTGGCCTGATAATGGCAATCTTGACAAGGCTCGCCGGTTGCTTTGGCCCATCAAGCAGAAATATGGCAGGAAAATCTCCTGGGCTGACCTGATGATCCTTGCTGGCAACTGTGCCCTGGAGTCGATGGGATTCAAAACCTTTGGTTTTGCCGGTGGACGTGAAGATATTTGGGAACCCGAGGAAGACATTTATTGGGGGTCTGAGGCTGAGTGGCTTGGCGACAAGCGCTACACCGGTGACCGCGAACTTGAAAATCCGCTGGGTGCGGTTCAAATGGGTCTTATCTATGTGAATCCGGAGGGTCCCAATGGCCGTCCTGACCCCGTCGCTTCAGGGCGAGACATTCGCGAGACCTTTGGCCGGATGGCGATGAATGATGAGGAGACTGTTGCCCTCGTTGCCGGTGGACACACCTTTGGTAAATGTCACGGTGCTGGCGATGCAGCATTGGTAGGCCCTGAACCCGAGGCGGCTCGTATTGAAGAGCAGGGTCTAGGCTGGAAAAACAGCTTTGGTAGCGGCGTTGGCGTTCATGCGGTCACCAGCGGTATTGAAGGGGCATGGACCACCAACCCGGTCAAATGGGATAACAACTACTTTGAAAACCTATTTGGTTATGAGTGGGAACTAACAAAAAGTCCTGCCGGTGCCCACCAGTGGGTTCCCAAAGGAGGTGTTGCTGACGATGCGGTACCCGATGCCCACGATCCATCGAAGCGCCATGCTCCCATCATGACCACAGCGGACATGGCCATGAGAATGGACCCCATTTATGGGGCGATTTCACGACGTTTCCTTGAGCACCCAGACCAGTTCGCTGATGCGTTTGCCCGTGCATGGTTTAAGCTGACACACCGCGATATGGGTCCCCGCGTACGTTACCTCGGCCCAGAGGTTCCTGCAGAAGAACTGATCTGGCAAGATCCGGTTCCGGCAGTCACCCATGAACTGATTGATGGGCAGGATATTGCAACCCTTAAGGAACAGATTCTTGATTCTAGTCTGTCCACCTCTGAATTGATTTCAACGGCCTGGGCATCGGCTTCTACATTCCGGGGGTCTGATATGCGGGGCGGGGCGAACGGAGCCCGCATTCGTCTTGCACCGCAAAAGGATTGGGACGTGAATCAGCCGGGACAATTAGCCACTGTGCTACAGACGCTGGAGGCCATCCAACGTACCTTCAACACATCTCAGTCTGGTGGGAAAAGAGTTTCGCTGGCTGACGTGATTGTTCTGGGTGGATGTGTAGCTGTTGAGCAAGCGGCGAAAAATGCTGGTTGGTACGATGTTAAGGTTCCCTTCACTCCTGGACGCACCGATGCATCAGAGGCGCAAACTGATGTGGAATCATTCGCTGTCCTTGAACCCATTGCGGACGGGTTTCGCAACTACGTTAAAGGCAAGTACACCATACCTGTAGAGAAACTGTTGGTGGATCGGGCTCAGTTGCTGACGCTGAGTGCGCCTGAGATGACGGTTCTTGTTGGTGGCATGCGTGTCTTGAATGCAAACGTTGGCCAGACCCAACACGGTGTGTTTACTAATCGGCCAGGGACATTGACCAATGATTTCTTCGTAAATCTGCTCGATCTTGATACAACTTGGAAGGCGACTTCTGAAGCGGAAGATGTATTCGAAGGGCGCGATCGCAAAACGGGCGAACTTAAGTGGACCGGCACCCGTATCGATCTTATCTTTGGTTCAAACTCTCAGCTGCGTGCACTTGCTGAAGTTTACGGTTGTGAAGACTCGCAGCAACAATTTGTGCAAGACTTTGTGGCAGCCTGGAATAAAGTGATGAACCTCGATCGCTTTGACCTTCTCGATTAGTCTCAGTAAATAGGCCTTCAAGGGGTCTGAGCGTAGCCTCACCCGAGCGTCGGGTGAGGCTACATAAACCTTCAGAAGTCTTGAACGCAGATGGACGTATTGGCTGTTGGTCTCAGGGTAGTGTCTCTACTCAACAATCTCGTAGGTCAAGAGGGGACAACTGACTCCACTGTTGCCTACGAGTAAGGAGTTACTGAACAGTAAGAAGTTTTTGTTGCTTTTCAGAAGCGCTCTATAAAAAAGAACATTCCATCGCTCAGAGAGCCCGGAATGCCCGAAACTAGCTGAAGTGAAAGATTCAGCTGATTTTATTATGGAGCTCTACGAGCGTATCGAGCAAATTATCGTTACATTCCGTCCAGCCTTTAGTCGCAATGCTACATTCGGGTGGTTTGTGCTGCTGTTGTGGGGAGCCCTACTAACGACCCAGCCCCCTGCGGTGACCAGTTATTTGAATGCCCTGGGTCTGGGAGCGGAGTACTATCATCAAGCCCTCCATTGGTTTCATTCATCTGGATATGAGATGGACCGGGTGTGCCGTCGTTGGGGCCGTTGGCTCAGTCATCAGACCGATGGATATCGACTCAAGGGGCATCGAGTGTATGTCGGTGACGGCATTAAGGTCAGCAAAGAGGGGCGTAAAATGCCTGGGGTTAAAGGCCTGCATCAAGAGTCCGATAACCTCAGTAAACCAGAATGGATACGGGGGCATTATTTTAGTGCGTTGGGCCTTTTAATCGGACTCGACTCCGCGCTGTTTGTCAGTCTCATTGCGCTTAAACTTCATGATGGCATCATTGCGACCACTGACGATGCTGAGAGTCGTCTAACCGAGAAAATGGCGCAACTCTGTGTCACCCATATGGGGCAGGGCAGCTATGCCGTGTTGGATGCCTACTATGCGTGTCGGGTTGTATTACAGCGGTTTCGTCAACACCACCTCCATCTCATTAGTCGCAGTCGCATCTCAACGGTGGCACGGGCCGAGTTTTCAGCGAATCCACAGGTCGCAAAACGAGGACGCCCTCGACAATGGGGAGCCAAAATCAGGCTCAGAGACTTGTTCGAGGAGACCGATAGCTGGTTAAGCGAAACGGTCTCACTCTATGGTCAGCCCGTTTCACTGGTCTATCAGTGTTTTCAGTTTTACTGGGATAGCCCCACCGAGAAGGTCCTCTTTGTCCTCACCCAACAACCGTGTGGCAAACGGATGATCCTGCTCTCGTCAGACCTCAGCCTCACTGGACTAGAGGTCATTGAAACCTATACAAAGCGCTTCAAAATCGAGGTCGCTTTTCGCACCTTGGTTCATCTCCTGGGTGGGTTTGCCTATCGGTTCTGGCTCAAAGCACTCGACAAAATTGCTGACTGGCCTGACTCGATGTACCTGCTCGACTATGACACCGATATCCAGACCCAAATTCTTAGCAAAGTCGAGGCCTTTGAACGCTTTGTCAACCTCAATGCTATCGCCTTAGGACTACTGCAAGTGCTCGCTCTGGAAATGCCGAATCATATCTGGCGATACTTTCCGGGCTGGTTTCGTACCCTACCCAAGCATGGCTATCCCAGTGAACGGATTGTTCGAATGGCTCTCCAAGACCAGCAAGAGATCGTTTTATCCAAGAGTAGGCCTGCTCTACTGTTGAATAAATTATTGGCGGGTAAGATAGAGCAGGGCAAAACGTCCAAAACACCTTCGTTGGCAGCGTAGGAAAACGACAAAAAGGCAACATTAACTTGTTACTCAATAGTAAGGAGTTAGTAACGTGGTATTTAATCATAGGGGCCAGCGTGTTCCCCAAGTCGCCTTTTGGATGTTTGCTGACGGGGGATGGTACAAGACTTCGACGGCGGCTCTCTTTAATCATAAAATTGTAGTGGTGTTTGCGGTGTCAGGAGCCTTTATTTATCCTTATGCTTCTATTCAGCTATTAGGCTACAACGAATATGCTGATGTATTTCGCAGAAACGGTGTGGATGAGATCTTTTGCATTTCGGTCAATGATCCGTTTTCGCTAGCAACCTGGGCTAAACAAGAAGGAGCCGATCAGGTCAGCTTTATCCCCGACGTAAATGGCGACTTTACCCGCGAGATGAGAATGATGGTAAATCTTTCCAGTAAAGGAATGGGTTACCGCTCTTGGCGTTATTCCATGCTAGTGAGAGACAGTGTGATTGAAAAAATATTTATTGAACGGGCCCCGATTGAAACAATTCCGGTGATTTCTAATGCTGAAACAATGTTGAACTATATTAATCCAGAGGCTGAAACGCCTGAGCAAACGGCTGTACTGATGCAAATGTGGCGGACGATGCTTTCTGACTAAAAAATTGGTGAATACAGGTGATGACATCGCATTACATCATGCGGTTTCTAGTTTAGATGAATATATCCTGGTGGTGTCAAGGAATAGACAGCAGGGAATAGGGAGTAAGATCGGGTCTATTCAATGCGATTGAAAATCGTTTGCTGGTCTAAAAAAATCCATAACGACCAAAAATGCGCCACCTACAATTAGCAGACAGGCCAGCCCGACCGACCAGGTTGCTTCAGCCAACCCACAGACGATCAATAGAATGGTCGATAACAAAGGAGCCGTGTACGAAAGCGCACCTAACACCTTAATATCACCATGTTTAACACCGTAGTCCCAGGTGAAAAAGGCCAGCCCGACGGGACCTAACCCCAAACATAGAATCGCAATCCACTGCCAGCCTGTGGGTAAGATGGTTGGCTCAAACATAAAATGACAGAGCCAGGCCAAAATTGCCGTCGCCCCACAAAAGCCTCCCACGGCATTGGTGGGAATATTGCCAAACCGCCGTGACAATAACGAATAGCTTGACCAGGTCAACGCGCAGACAAGTGCGGCCAAATAGCCTGTAGTATAGCGAGGGTCAAAGCTTAAGGATTGCCCTTTGGTGATGAGCAAACCAGCACCGATGAAACCTGCGATCGCACCCCCCCCATGAAACCATCTCAGCCGCTCCCCCGGTAACAGCGCTGAAAAAACCACCATCAACAACGGCCACAAATAGGCAATCAAACTCGCTTCCACAGCAGGCGCATTTTGCAATGCCATAAAGTAGAAAAAGTGATAGCCAAATAGCCCAGCAATACCCAGAGCCCAGGCTGCTTTAGGTAGTTTTAGATGATCCAGCGGATTGCCTCCATCTCGTATCCAGGTGGCAACCCCAATGAAAAAGGCGACCGTAAATGACATCGCCGTCAGTTGAAACGGCGGGATCGGCCCACTGAGTTTGGTCAATAAGGCCAGAGTGGCCCACATTAAAATAGCTGTAAACCCAATAGTGGTAGTTTTTTCTCGACTCACACTCGATTGCACCGCAGCTGCTCCCTAATGGTTACACTGCCCATCATAGAAGCGTAGCCAATGGCTAACTTAGCCAGATTTCAGGAATGAGTTCGCTGGATTTCAGATCCGGTACGATAACGCTTTGGTGAGATTCCTTCTAGCTGTTGAAACAAACGCGTGAGGGATGACGCCTGCTCAAAACCGACCTGTTGCGCAATTTGATAGATTGGTAAATCAGTATGCAGGAGTAGATCCTTTGCTTTTTTAAGCCGTAGGTCTTGAATATACGCCTTAGGAGATTTTTCCGTTTTCTTCTTAAACCATTCGCTGTAATAGGAAAAACTATACCCCTCAATCTGGGCTAAGTAAGCCACATCCAGAGGGCAATCGTAGTGTTGGTGAATATAATTCAATGAACGAGAGCCGAACGATTGAGCCAGCAAGCTACTGATATAGTGCACCAGATGTAATAACGAGCCAGCTGGTGACGAATTCTCCCCTAAATCACCCTGCTGATCAATTTCAGCTAACAAGAGTAAACGAAGAGCATGCCATCGCTCTTCAAAATCAGCTCGAATACCATGGGATATTTCATTTCTGGTCAGATCTGCCACAAGATGAGAGGGAATATCAAGAACTAGAAACTCATTGGCATCTTGGGCATAGAAATGGTGTGAACATCCAGGAGGTACAAAAAAGACCGACGACTCATCCAACTCAAATTGATGTACTTGGGTTTTGATAAACAGGCTACCGGTAAGCGGCACAATTAACTGAGCAAAGGGATGATCATGGGTACAGCCCTTGGCAGCATAGGTTCGCTTTTCACCAATAATTGTCTGCAACATGGTCATAGCCCTGACGGATTTTGTCGAAATAATATTCCGCATGTTCTAACAGGCTATCCTAAACTGCCCTTGATGTTTAATACTGTTTAGTTAGCGTCTGCATTACTCGCATTATGATCTCTGATTCTGCACCTCAACGTTTACCCAAGTATGTCTCTCAGCTCCGCTGTGGTCTCGGTTGGGATGCTCAAGCCGAAGCAGAACTAGATTTAGACATGGCAGTATTAGCCCTCACTGCTGACGGTAAACTGGCCGCTGGAAAAGAAGGCGTCATCTATGCAGGACATCCGCATCACCCATCTGGCGCTATTCAATTACTCAATGACAATATTACGGGAGCAGGCGAGGGCGATGACGAACAGCTTTTAATTCGTCTACAGGTTGTGCCTGCTGAGATTACAAAGTTATTGTTTGTTGTCAATATTGACTGTGGGGAAGAGCAACAACAGGACTTTAGTCAAACCGAGAATGCATTTTGGCGCATCTTGGATAATGCTAACCAGCAGGTTTTACTCCGTTCCGCATTGTCTAACCCTCAGTGGCAAGGTATTACGACACTGTTTATTGCCACATTGGAACGTATGGAGACTCAATGGCAACTAGCTTCCTGTCTTGAGGCCAGTCCATTAAATAATCTCAATGAACTACTGTATGGGTATCTGCCAGCCTAAATTTTTGTGTCTAAGACCAGGCAGGGAGTCCCTATCAGCTTAGTTATTCCTGCATTCTCTACTAAAGTGGCAAGGGTGCGATCTCATTCCCCCAGGCTAAAGATCATAAAACTATCACAGCCAAGGGAATTGAAAAACACTTTCGCCCTTTATATGACATCTGATGTAAGGGGACTGCACAAAAATAAAGACCCAGGTTGGGGCTGTAGAGGGGTGGATGAGTGATGGGGTAATTATTTAAGCGCAAGCGCCTAAGAATCTGAGGATCAATCCTGACTACACAGTTCATCAGTACTGGAAAAGGCGTTTCCCCAGCTAGCAACAGCAGACCTTTTTTTCAAAAAACTGACCTGAACGCTGCCAGTGCCTGAATTCTCGCAATGTACCGCTCGCTATACCAATTTTTAGGAGGCTTAATATGAACTCTTCCCGAGTCAGCGACATTGTGTGATGGTCAGAAGAGTGGGCAAACCGAGCCCATTGAGTAGTCTAACGCAACGTTGACCGAATTACTCGAAAGACCTTATCGTTTTCCAAAAAGTTGGGCAGTCACATTGGAGCCCTTTGGTATTTCATTTACCACTACTATGCATCCTTACCCTCATAGGACTATTTTCTCTCCAATTCCAGAACCTTAAAATACATATAAAATTCACCTTTAAGCAATTTAGCCATCCCTGTGTCTTAAAGCTTTACTACATTTTTTGTAACACTATCCGTTTTAGAAAAATTACTTGAGATAAATAAATACGGCAGGGATGTTTTTATATGCATATTCAACTCTGAATAAAACTCAAAAACTACACAAACCTTCTCGTACCAATAGCCCCTATGAAGCCACCCTCCAATTCATACACAAAAATTAATCAGACATTCAAGCGAGCTATCCCAAAAAGTAAAGACAAAATACCAACCCCTCTTGAGATCCCAAGTTAGGTTTGGCATACTTAAAAATATGAAAATACATAGTCCACACCGTTTTGGGATAAAGGGCTGATTCTGTATAACTAATCACTATTTTCTAGTGAAGATTGCTTCCCTGGAAATAGTTTGTAAAGCCATGGAGTTGAGTTAGCTAATTTATGTGGCCAACAAGCAGAAAGCATATTCTCATAGAGCAGATGAATGCTTGTGAAACTTATCTTCAGAGTCTTATAGAGGATTACAGCAGCTTATCTAATCAGCTTGCTTCAGAGTCTAATGAAAAGACCAAGAATGGTATTAAGCGTCAGCTTAAAGATCTTGAAAGAGAGATAGATGAAGCGGGGCATAAACGTGACCGATTTGCAGCAAAGATTCAGCACATCGAATCTAAGCAAACTCAATTTACACCACCTGATATACCTCCGACACCTCCAAGACCAGATAAAAACTATCCTCCAGCCCAACCGCCCAGCGAGCCCCGTAAGACAACACCCAAATGGTTACGCAAATATTTGCCTGCTGTAGGTGTTGCTGTCGGCATGCTTTTTATCTGGCATTTGCTTGCCGACAATGGCATGTCTCTACACCACGAATTTAGAAGCAACCCCGACGCCTACAGAACTCAACTTGCACTGCATGGACTATTAGGCGGGCTCATTAGCGGGCTGTTACTATTCTCAGTAACCCAGCTTCGAAGCTCTTCTCAAAGACTTTTCATCAGAGCTAACCTGTCCAGGGCAATCACCTACTGTATCTCAGGTGCTTCTCTAGGTACTATAATTTGGTACGTTACCGAATCTATTGCTCAAAGCCAACGTAATCCATCCTACTACGGTCAAGGTGCATATCCCGGAGCCATCATTTGTATGGTGCTTAGCTTAGTTTTCTTGATGCTTCTCTATTTTCAAGCATCACTGGCAAAAGGCAGAAGAAGAAGCCCTTAACTTCAGTTGAACAGTATTTCAGTATGTAGCATCATTCAGCATGTAGCATTCTCTTGTCATACATTGTAAAGTACATAATCATCTTTGGAAAATTGTTCGACACTGGCTCATAAGGAAGCAAAATCAATTAGCTTCCAAATTTTGGATGTACAGGCGCTCCATGGAACGTCTCTTCAACTTTACTTTTAGAGTTTATTTATGGCGTGCTCCTAACTAGGATGCACCATAAACTTCAATGAGATAGCTGACTACTGTTAATTAACTTCATTTTAATTTTCCTACCATTTATTTATGGTTTAATTTAATATACTAGAGAATGTACTACACTTGTGTAAGCAAAAAAAGTCAGTTTTTCTTAATTTCTGGAAGTGATGTGTTTTACTCATTATGTTGAAGCATGCGAATTTCTAAAGGTTCTCGAAATTCCACAATTGGTAATTCGTTTAAAATTCTTGAGAATATAATTTTTTAGCGTTTTCCCAAGAATTCTGAATAGTAGGTGATCAGAAGAAGATGGGTGTGTAGAACTTGTCTCGGAGTAGGAAAGTAGGCAAGTTTAATAATTGAATTAGGTTCTACTAGGTGACTACAGCTAACGAAAGCACTGGATGTTTTGCCGCAGGTATCCACAGTCAGGTGTGTTTAATTCAAACGTATTGATCTCAAGGGTGAATTAAAAATGTCGTTCCTTTTACGGTCCAAACAGCTTCGCTTTGCAGCCCTTTTCTCAACACTCACGATTTTTAGTCAATCTCCAGTTCTTGCCCAAACCACATTGAGTAATGAAAAGCTATCTCAGTTAGCGGAACCTGCTGTTGTTCGGGTTTTAGACGGATGTTTTGGAACTTATCGCTTCTATAATCCTGCGTTGCAAAGTGATGTACCTTTCTTCACAGATAATGTGTATGACATCAGTGCTGGTTCTGGCTTCTTTATTCATCCAAATGGCTACATTGCCACTAATGCACATGTTGTCGATAGTGCGAACGAATCACATAAGTCTTGTAAAGAAAGTTTATTTGAACAATTTTTATTGAGACTTGAGCAAAGCCTCAAATTCGAGAAGGGACACTACTCTGAGAACGAAGATTCGAGAAAATTTATTGAAGATCATTCCACACTTGAAGGCTTCCAAACCGTTAATCAAGTTATTTTACCCGGTGGGAAAGATTTCGATTTTGAGATTAAGTCATTTGGCACTCCAATAGATGAAGACACTCAAATTCGAGGTAAAGATGTTGCTGTCATTAAAATTGAGGTTCAAAAGGCTCCTACCCTCACTTTATCTGGTGCATCTCTACCAAAAGCTGCATCAGATATTCTAATACTAGGTTATCCCTCTGAAGCAGAGGTTGATTTTTTAGATGTAGAGTCGTCACTACAGATGTCTACTATTGCTGGCAGTGTATCTGCCATTAAATCGACCGATGATGGTGTTAAAGTTATCCAGATGAGTGCTTCTGCATCTGCCGGTATCTCTGGAGGGCCTGTCCTTGATAGCTCAGGTAAGGTAATTGGGTTGATTTCGTTTGGGAATCAAGATGCATCTGGAGCAAGCAATATTCCTAATGCGATTACTACTTCAACGTTGAACGAGTTTATTGGAGATGCAGATGGTATTGAAAATCAGTCTAGTAGAGTAGACGCTCTATATCGAGAGGGGCTTAACTACTTTTGGTCGGGTGATTATTCAAGAGCTAAATCTTCTTTTGAGAATGTTAAGGCCCTATTTGAATATCACTCAGAAGTTGACGATCTAATTGACGAAGCCAACTTAGCTCTGTTTGATAGTGAAGGTAACCAAAACGAACAGTCGTTTTCTTTGCCATCTTGGTTATGGGCACTGATCGGAGGATGTGTGACTTTGGGTGTCGCTGGGTTGGGCGTCATTGTAGGGAGAAGGCAGTTTTCTCAGGAACCTGGACCACAGATCGACTCACCCTCACAAATATATCCCCCCCAAGAATCTACTAGAGTTCACACATCTCCCACTACTGTTTTCAGACCAGACAACTCGATTAGAGTTAATGGTCAGGCAGATACTGTGGCAGGCAATGGCACTAAGTCATCTCCCACATCATGGCTTGAGTTAGAGTTCAATGGCAAAATCCATAGGCTATATCTTTCTAGTGATCAGCACAGGTTAGGTCGAGATACCTCTTGGGCTGATTTAGAGGTTCCTAATTCTTGGAGTGTTGTATCTGGGCGACACGCTATTCTCCATAGGGAAGGGATGAACTATCGCATATTTGATGGGGATGGTCAAGGTAACACGAGTAGCAATGGTCTCAAAGACTCAACTGGAGAGCTTGTCGATACGTCAACAGGTTATTTGTTAGAACATGGCATGCAACTAACGGTTGGCAACGTAGCTAATGATTCAGTCAGCATTACTTTCTTTAATCCTGCTGCTGCTAAACCAAAATATGATCCGACTCGAGTTGCCCAATAAGTTGTCACACAATTTGAGACATATGCTGATGATAATGAGAACATAAGCAACTTCGATATTTATGGGATCTCTTTTTGACGTTTTACGGCAACCTACTCAAGTTGTTACTGGCCTTGGTAAAACAGGTCTAAAGCAAGGTGCGTTATTGAGAGAGCGATATAGAGTGATTCAAACCTTGAGCCAGGCAGGTGGATGGGGTGAAACCTATATTGCTAGGGATCTAGATAGACCCGGTGTGCCAAGATGTGTGATCAAGCTCCTTAAGCCTGCCACTAAGGAGCCGTCATCTTTAGCGATCGCTGAAGAACTATTTCAGCGAGAAGCTGAAACGTTAGAAGGATTAGGACAACACCCACAAATTCCTAGACTGCTTGCCTATTTCCAATTCAATGGAAATTTTTATCTAGTCCAGGAATTTGTGGATGGGTTCCCTATTAGCAGTGAGCTTCTTCCGTCTCTTCAATGGTCCGACAGCAAAGTCATTACACTATTGCTAGAAGTATTAAACATTTTGACATTTGTTCATAATCGAGAAGTTATTCACAGAGATATCAAACCTAGCAATCTAATGCGACGACGTCATGATGGCAGAATTGTATTGATTGATTTTGGCGCAGTTAAGAAAGTTAGTGAACTAAGTAGTATCACGCCCTCACAGGTTGAACCACTCACTGTCTCTATTGGAACAACTGGGTACATGCCTTTGGAACAGTTTGCAGGTAGACCTCGTATGAATAGCGACATCTACGCTCTTGGTATAGTCTGCATTCAGGCATTAACAGGTATAGAACCAACACAATTAGCAAGAGACAGTAATGATGAAATTCTTTGGCAAGAACATACTCAAGCAAGTAATTCTTTGATTCATATCATTGATAGAATGATTCGCTCTCAATCGCGGGAACGATATCAATCTACCGAAGAAGTCCTACAGGCTATTGAAGATTGCTTTCCAGAAAAAGTCGCAGACTATCAATCTCTCAACCAAGACGAAGCTACGGTGTCCGTTGATGACCTTTTCCGAGACGACGACGATCGCATTTTAAGAAAGTATTCTCGGAAAAAAATATTGAATCTTCCCATCCTGAGTTTAGGGCTGTTAATACTTTTTATTCCTTTCAGCTTAATAGGAATAACTCGCCTACAAGTGTTAGGATACGGCCTTACTTCAGGCTACTTTAATGAATATGCTGAACTATATACTTACCTTGAATCAAAAAAATGGGAACTTGCCGACCAAAGAACATTTGACTTGATACTCAAGCTCACTGGAGAAAAATCAGAGCAGCAAGGTAGACTGGCTCTCGATGAATGGCAACAAGCACTTATAAATTCCGACTATTGTAAACATATGCATGCTATAGATCGCCTGTGGGCACTAGCAAGTAATGATCAATTGGGCTTTAAAGCACAGCGTGAAGTTTTTTACATATCTAAGCTAGATCCTACAACTTTTAATCAGCGTGTTCAGTGGTTGAATACGAAGGGAGATAAATGGTTGGTTTCTTGGAATTACTCTAATGGAACAGCAAGCTATATAAAAGAACCTGATTTTAAAAATCCTAATTCGATTAAAGGTCATTTACCTACATTAATGGAATGGGAAATTGATGTTGAAAATGAACAAACTCAAGCGCAGGATAGAAGGTTTGAAATGTTTAACCTGTGCGAGATGTAAATCTGAAAGAGATTATTTTGTTTAGTTAATTTATTGTCACTATTAGCTCTCTGAAAAATCTGCTATATTTATTGAATCTAATTAGCCATAGAAAGTCGACTAGGAATTTTGAAGAAGTTGTGAATTAGATATTCGAGTGAGATGCTAATAAACATATAGGAATGAGTTTATCGGTTAGAGTATTTTTTTTGCTCATATATTCTAGGGATTGAAAGATTGTTTTTGTTGATTTTAAATGGCTCATTGAAGTTATATAAAATTCAGACTTTCTGATGGACTTGTGTATTTTGGAGAATCATATATGAAATCCTCGATCAAAAGTTTAATGCCTGTTTCTTTGTTTTTGGCCAGCATCTTGTTCACTGGATTGAGTCTTCCAGATGAAGTATTTGCACAGCCAAGCGATTCTACAAATGATGTTGATATTGTAGATGATTCAGATAACTCAGCGGATGAGCCAGTCGATGTTAATGATAACTCTATGCAGGAGGAACAAGACTCAACATCTTCTCAAGATAGTGCTGAAGAAGATGGTACACCAGATACTCCTCTTGAAACAACTTCTTCTTCCCCAGATTTTACTGATTTGCGTCAATTTCTTGAACTAAAGAATTGGGAGGAGGCAGATAAAGAGACATTTAAAATTTTATTATCTATAGTTGGCCCAACTTCGCAAGATCAAGGACGTTTTGAACTTGATGAGTGGCAAGCTTTTATAGAAAATGAAGAGAATTGCACCATGGTTCGAAATCTTGATGCTCTTTGGAGCTTTTCGAGCAACAGTCAACTTGGCTTTAGCGCTCAAAGGCGCGTGTTTCAGAACTCTGACCAAAATTTTCTTGATTTCTACAAGCGAGTTAAATGGCTTACTGAAGGCGCAGATGCATGGTTAGTGTCCTGGAACTATGCAGATGGTGAAGCTATATATGTTGAGAAACCGAACTTTAAAGATGCCGCCTCTATTGAGGGACATCTCCCTGCACTCATGGAATGGGAAGTTGCATCAGGAGAAGAACAAGCCCAGGATCGAAGGTTCGAAATGATTAATTCCTGCAATTTATAAAGTTACATAGTAGGTGCACGTTCTAATCATCATGCCACGTAGTTAGATTCGAGGAAAAAGTATGAGGACTGTTTTTCTAGTCTCAGCCACATTAATCTCTTCCTTGCATTTGTCATCAGGGTTAGCAGAAGCGTCTTCCCCTGAAGTATCAATTCAAGAAGATTTGAACTTCACCAAAAACGAGAGCACGCTAGAGAACAGAGGTTCTAGATCAGTTAATAACGATATTAAGCTTCAAAGTAGTTTTTCAACTACGAAACCAATATTCTCTACATCAAAACCAGCTGTCCCCAGTATCGTAACTGAGGCCAAAGCTCTAGGAATACCGTCAGACAACGTTGTAGGTCCCAGACCAGGGGCTGATTTGTCCACTGAAGATCCAAGTAATGTGGGCGAATTACCACAGCCTGGCGTCGGTCCTCGTCCAGGAAGTGTGCTTTCACCAGAATCAGTTGGGGGTTCAGACACAAATGCGACAGAAGACAGCGAGCCAATAGCCGCAACGACTTCAAGTGGTGAAGTTTCTCAACCAACAGCATCAACAATAGCTTTCAGACCTGGAGTCGATCCGACACTTCTAGCTAGTGTGACTAGTGAAGAAATAGCGATATCTCCAAACGTTGGTCCTCGGCCTGGAGACACTAGTGTAATAGCCCAGGCTGAAAACAATGATGCATCAAGCGATGTATCTGAGACTTCGCCAACTACACCTGTAGCGAACTTACCCTCTGAAAATGTAAGTCAGCCAATTCTAGACAGGGCATCCGTCACTAGCTTGCCAACCTCAAATGCTGCTAGCCTGGCAAGCTCTCAGCCTACGTTCATCCCAGAAAACTTTCAAGCTAATCCAGTCGAAGAAATTACTTTGCTAGATTTAGAAAAACTTGCTTATAAACTGGAGCTAGAGGATGTTGACTTTTTATGTCAGACCAAGAATGGGTCACCAGCAACTATAGCAAAGCTTAAGGATGAAGATGAGCTGCTTGTAGTACTTTGGGATTCTGATTTTTTTGCTGACTCTGGCTATGATTCTGAAACACGTTGCGACCAAGTATCAGCACGTTTTGAGGAGTTTTTCCAAGAAGACTTATTGGTATACATTACCAATGGAGAACTCAATAACCAACCTGTTATTTGTGTTACTGATAATGAGAATGGTGACTGTGGAGAAGGAATTCCCCTTCATAAAGGGCTTCTATTTACACTCAAGCCAAATGAAGATAGCAAGGAAAAGCTAGATCAATTGGTTTCTATTTTGAAATTACCAGAAGTTCCTGAAGAGCAAAAACCTTTAAAGGAGTAACCTGGTAATTGTTGATGTTCTTTAATAATATCGACTGTTTTGTGTCAAGCTTCATAGTCATTCGTAATCTTAAGATAGCTCTTTTTTAGCCAGCTATGTTACCCCAGTATTCTATATTCATATCCTACCGTCGAAGTGATAGTAGTGATATCGTTGGTCGAATTTACGACAAACTGATCTCTCACTATGGGCAAGATTCTGTCTTTAAGGACATTGATTCTATTCCTTACGGGGTGGACTATAGGGAACATATTCGTCATTGGGTCAATCGGTGCCAGGTCATGCTCGTGATTATTGGTTTAGATTGGCTAGAGACAACAACTGTTGAGGGGCAACGGCGGTTAGATAATCCAAAAGACTGGGTCAGATTAGAGATAGAGATGGCACTGGAACGTGGCATACCTATCATTCCCTTACTAGTCAATAATGCTAGGCTTCCTGCTTCAAGTGCTCTTCCTCAATCCTTACAGAAACTGTCTTATTACAACAATGCTAAAGCAAGAAACGATCCAGACTTTCATCGTGATTTAGAGAAACTCATTCAAGACTTAGACATAAAATTAAGTTTTGATGTTCAACAAACTATCAACATAAAACCTAAGCTTGAAAAAATCAGAATTAATCAGAAAGGAAGAGAAGTTAGCAGATTTTCTATAATCAAAATTGATGAGCTGAAGAAACGTCGTTCAGCCTTATTTGAAGATTATAAAGCTCTTTCTGAGCAATTAAGTTATACTAATAATTCAGTAGAGAAAAGTAAATTAGATCGGCAAAAGAATTCCTTGGAACAAGAAATTGAAGAAATAGAGGATGAGTTAAATGCTCTCCAGGAATAAATGACTTTAGTGCAGTGTTAAAGCTAAGAATTGGGACTAATAAAAGTGTTGCCGTGGCAAGAAGCGTGGTTGTCAATGTAAATTTTAGAAGCAGTGCAGAACACTTCAAAAGCTTCTGAGAAGTCGAGTACTTTTGTTTGATCGACGAAGATATTAAGTACGGATAGACATCACTCCCTTACGAGCTACGGCGCTTGCGCTTAAATAATCACCCTATTCCCCCATCACTCATCCCTCCATCGACAGCCCCAACCTGGGTCTTTATTTTTGTGCAATCCCCTAAGCCGAGGGTTAAACTAGGAAGTGCACTTAAAACCTATCAGCTGACAATTAGCAGCCTTGACTCTATTCAAAAAACTGCGCGGTGGCGCACTGGTAAGCATTGGGTATATGTTGTCTCCTCTCTCATGGTGGAATGATCTATTTTTTAACCTGCCCATCGCTCTGGTCTTTGGCTATGGGGTGAGTTGGCTAAATTCCCATTGGTTTCTTCCTGGCACAATAATTGGCTACTGGCTCTCCAATGTGCTGGGGATGATCATGATGCAGTTGGGAGCAATCGATATATTTCTGCCTGACGATAAACGGAACATTACCCGAGATACCTTAATTGGCTTTGGCAGTGCCACCCTCTATACAATCATAGTTTCTGCCTTAGTTTACTTCCACATATTGGATATTCCTGACTTTATAACGGACTTACAGCTCTAATCTCCAAGAACATTTTCATAGAGATTTAAAGACTGCATTGAGTTCCTGTTGGGTCATGTTGGCTTTTACTTTATCGCTGTATAAAATCTTGATTATCTGCTGATCAATCGCTGAATATTCTGTGGTTTCTGTCCACTTTTGGTAAAAAATACTCTCTGGATATTTATATGAGTCATTTAACAATCCTAAAGACTGAGTAAGCTCTTCTCGTAATATATGTTTCTGAGCATCTTCATCAGTAGCTCTCAGTACATCAACATACATTGAGCCCTGGTATATTTCACCATTACCATCCCAATAAACCCACAACAGTCCCCAGTTGTCATCCACATAGGGTTTAGCGTTCGGCTCTATATCTGAATACTCTGCTGCACTGCCAAAATGAATTAAATAATTAGACTCTTCTTTAGAGGCTGTTCGTGTCAGCTGAATTGACTCACTTAGCTGGTTAAGCTCGTCGATAATTTTGGTTAACTCTACATCTAAATATGTAGGATATTGCCCAGAAATGAATATTTTTATATCGGTCTCCCATTTGATAACTTTGCCTGTGGATTCACCAAATTCTGAACTAAGAGCAACCTCATAGAAATAGTCTAGAATCTCGTTCGTTTGCTCCACTGACATATTCGTGATCTCAGCATCAGAGGCATCTGCAGTGGATATTGAAGAATTTTCACCATGAGGCTGAAGACAACCACTAAGGCTGACAAGCATTAGAGCAGTACCGACCAAAAAACGGATCATTAATTGCTAGGTGGCATGGGATTAACTAGCCGGATCTTAGCCTAATCAGCTGGTGACGTAATCTGCGATAGCAACCAATATTGGAGGCCACTTTTTGGGGCTATATCAGTGTGAATAAGTTCAAAGCCAAGGTGCTGGTAAAGGGGGACATTTTTCTCATTATCCGTTCTCAGTAGACAGGTTGAGTAACCGCGACTATACATGTCCCTCAGTGCTGATTGGAGCATCCGTTTACCCAGTCCCTGCCCCTTAGCCTGCGGATGCACACCCACGAGCCATAGGTAGGCAAACTCCTTTGGTGCTTTGGATAAAAGCACATGTTCACAAAAGCCATCATGGGCTTGTAAACGATTAAAAGCATCAAAACCCATGTTCAACGGCGTCCAAATCAATCCGCTCCGGAGTAGCTGAAATAGATTTAAGGGAAGGACGTGCCCTGGCAGCCAGGCAAGTACGCCATGTTCTGAAGCAAGTTGAACGCTACCGTAAAGCACCGCAGAACGAATAATGGGCAGAAAAAGCTGTGCCAGATTTCTCTCCCGTGTTGCAGCATCGGGAAACAGATAGGCCATAAAGATGTCTTGGGCAAAGGCTGCACCTAAAACGTCAGCAGCAATTTCTTGTTGAGCAGTGGTTAAGGCATGCTCTGATTGCTTAATCATAATTCACCCCCAAGCTTGGTTTAGCTCTTTCCTTGTGATTGAGTCTTGGTGCAGGATGAGAATTCTTCTGGCAACAGCAGACCTAGACCCCAACCTAAGAGGGGATAGATAGCCCAGGTAATTGTGCCGCTGAGAATGAAGTTTAGGGCAAGTAAAAAGGCATTGACAATCGCATAGGTTTTCAGACTCTGTTGGAATTTCTGGTGCTTTGACGCTTGAATAGAGACGGATTGCTTGGGTACGGGTACCTTTTGCAAAGTTTGCTCTGCCTGCTGGAGAACCTCTGGGGAGATGCCTAGGTCAGTAGCCATTTCTGTGAGTTGCGATCGCGAAAAGCCATCTTCCTGCCGCTGTCCCATGGCTGTCACTAAAATTTGCTGTACCTGCTCAGTCGAGTAACGCTCTGCCATTATCAAACCTCCATACGCGCACACCTGATGTTTGCAGTGTCAACTTAAGGGTAATCAATTATGTTTGCAGTGTCAACTTGGTTTTTCGCCTGCCATGGGGCAATCAGGTAAATACGCTAAAGCTCCTTAGACCAAGCTTTCAGGACACTGTAAGCCGCTAATGCCTTAGAAGTTCCTGAGAATTCAAGTCATTATACAGACCTGTCTATATAATAAATTTTATGGGCAGCGACTCCAGGTATTTATTCTTGTTAGCTGCTTTTGATTTATAAGTACAGACCTGTCTACTTATATGGTCGCGCAAAGGAGAACCTTGGCTATGAAACTCAATAAACGAAATCTCCAAGAACAAAATGATCATATTTACGATGCGGTTGTTGTCGGAGGTGGAGCCGGTGGTCTCTCTGCAGGGATCTATCTGCAACGCTATCTTCTCAATACCCTGATTATTGATAAGGGCAAGGCTCGTTCACTGTGGATGCAGGAATTACACAACTATCTGGGTCTGCCTCCGGATACGCCAGGACGGGAACTACTGAAACAAGGGAAAGAGCATTATCTTGCTCTGAATGGCGACTGGCTGAATGCTTTTGTGGAAGACGTGACCGACGCAGGCGATTACTTCACTGTGCGTGTCAAAATTGGGCGTAGCAACAGCGTCTCTCACAGCTTTAAAACCCGCTATTTGATTGCCGCTAGCGGTGTAATCGACCATTTGCCCCAGCTTGAAAACATGCAAAATGTCTTCGATTATGCTGGCTATAATCTGCATGTGTGTCTGATTTGTGATGGCTACGAAGTTGTTGACCAGCGTGTGGGTATTTTTGGTGCCAGCGAAGCGAGCCTGGGTGTTGCCGAACCGTTAAGCTGGTTTACTCGCGATATTGTTCTATTGACCAATGGACAGTTTGAGGTTAGTCCAGAACGTAAAAAGTCTCTAGCTGACCAAGGCTTTGAATTGGTTGAAACGCCGATTAAGCAATTCCTCGGCGAAAACCATCAGATGACTGGTGTAGAGCTAGAAAATGGCTCCAAGGTTCAGCTGCAAGCTGGGCTAGTTTCCATGGGCTCTCGCTACCACAGCGATTACTTAAAGGGTATTGACCTGGACTATAAAGGCGGCAACCTGATTACGGATGACATGTTGCGCACATCTCACCCGCGTATCTTTGCCATTGGTGACCTTAAAGTCGGTATGAATCAGGTGATTGTGGCCGCCTCTGATGGCGCGAAGGCAGCTACCCAAATTTGGCGAGACATTCGCCGGGTAGAAGGTAGCCGACGTGCTGGGAAAGCAATTGCTGCCTAACAAATTTGTCGTTGCCGATCCTCAGCAACGACAAAAATCTCTTTTACCACCTCTATGTCTTTTCAGAATCATGCTCCCTATTACTGTTGAACGTATCCTCCATGCCATAGCCCTTACTAGTCTGGTATCTTCATTTGCTCCCGTTGCCGTCGCTCAACCGTCTACTAACTTGGTAGATGCTGTACCTGAAGAGATCGCATTAGATCTGAGATCGCCTGACGTACGCAACGGAACTTATCTCTTTAGTAGTGACCCACAGCCAACGTCATCCGATCGCCTTGCTGACGGCTCTGAATCTGCAACTGTTGAATATATGGTGTTACAGCTAGAAGAGAATCAGGTAGTAGGTGGATTCTATCAGCCACTATCAGAATATAGCTGTTTTACAGGAACTGTTCATGGAGAGAGTCTGGATCTGTGGGTTTCTTCTCCCGATACCAGAGAGGTTTATCCCTACAGCATTTTGACCCAGCTACAGCTAACGATAGCGGGGCATCCAGAGGTTACTACTGGACTCAAACCGCATGAACTAGAACTTAGAGATGCTAGTCGTGTTAGCACGCTTGATCAAGTTAGCCAAAATGTTCTCAATGCTTGTCTGATTGAGCTGAGTGAGAGCAATTAAAACAGATCATCATTAGCCGATGTTCACTCAGGACTTCCCTGATAGTGTTGAAGCCCATAGCCAATATGATGCACAGCAGCTTTCCTAGCTAAACAACATGATTATCCCAATCAAATTGGCTGATCAACGCCCCTAAATCTCGACGGTAAACCATATCGCTATACTGGGTCCACTCTGCTTGAGACCAGCTATGGCTGTGCATTGTGGCGGCTTGGATCTGTTCCATAAAGGGACGGCGAAGTTGCTCATATTTACTAAATTGATGGGAAATAATCGCCTGGTCATCTAAATGATTGTTAGCGATGATTGTTGCGATCGCAGTACCTATAACAGCAGCATCTTCTAGGCCTTGATTAGCCCCTTGCGCTGCAAAAGGTGGCATACCGTGGGCAGCATCTCCGACTAAAACAACTCGCTCACGACTCCAAATCAGTTGGTCATGGTTAATATTAGCCGGATGGATGTAATAAGGACGTCGAATGAGTTGGTTAAGATCGGATCGCCTCACTAACTGGCATAATCTCTCAGGAAAACCGGCTGCACTCAAACTGTTGGCCGCTAACTCCACAACTGCTGTAGGTGAATTATTCTCAAGAGAATCTAGCTCCAGTTGGAGATGGAGTAAATAGCCAAGGGAATTTTGGTCTCTGCGCAATAACATCAGGCGAGGGGCGGTGGTTGAATCCTTGGAATTTACAACCGGATTTCGTAGGGTAACCACTCCCTGCGATTTGAAATATGTTTTGTCTAATTCTTGAATGACCCGATCGGAAACATGATCAATTTGTAAGCAGCCAATGGCTGCATAGCCAGAATATTGAGGCGTTGACCACTGATTTAACGCTGAATCACGATAAATAATTTTTCTGATAGTAGAATTAATGCCATCAGCTGCAACAACTAGTTTAGCTTCAAATTGTTTATGGGAAACATCTTTGCTGGTACGACTATCATTAGCTGCTGTGGTCGTTTGTTTCTCTTTCCAATGGGCAAAGGGATTGTCTATTTTTTTATCGTCAGAGACAGTATTTACGACGACAGATGTTGCTCTATGGGATAAATCTACACACCGATGATTTATCCTGACCCGATCTGCAGGGAGTAATTCTCTAAGGGTGGTTTGCAGGCTATACCAAGGAATTGAAACTCTTCCCTCGCCATAGTGATTGATCCAATAGTCAAAGTCCAGGGGCACTGAACGAATAATATTGCCTTGCAGATCTTTCTGATACCAAAATCGTTGCTTTGTCGTTGTTTGATTGTTGCCCTCACTTTTTTGCCTACGTCCTTGGGTAAATTCAAGACCGACAGCTTGGATCTGATGATAGGCTTGCTGATCTATATATTTCAGTGCTTTTAGACCATTGGGCAAAATATCAACAACTTGACCCACTCGGCTAAAGCCATGGGTTTGATCGATGACGAGTATATTTGTGATGCCCCGTTGGTAGAGTGCGATCGCAGTTGCTAAGCCCACTGGGCCAGCACCAACAACCAGGACGTCGTATAATTTTTCTGAGTTCATAACACGCGCCTGATATGGTTGCCCTTCTAAGCATTGTCAGGGTAGGCGATATGAAAAAATAAATCAAATTGAGGGAGGGGATGTTGGAGTCTGTGATTGCGATCTACAGCAGCTATCTTAGGGGTGTCGAGATTGGTATGCATAGTTATGTGGGGTCCAAAGCAACATGGGACGTCATACCCGAAGGAGTAATCCAGTTTCAGGAGGGGCCACCGAAGACTTAACGCTACAAACATTCAGAGAATCAAAACGATAACCTACAATGAATAGGTTTGTGATCATGTTGCTAGGGTTGCCATGGGTTATTTTCGTTCTGCCATTGATGCGATGACGGGTTATCTTCCTGGTGAACAGCCTGCACCAGGTACCAGGGTAATCAAACTCAACACCAATGAGAATCCTTATCCTCCCTCACCTCAGGTGGCAGCAGCGTTACAAAACATCAATCTTGATCAGCTCAGACGTTATCCTGAGCCATCTGCCAGAGAGTTTCGTCAGGCAATTAGCGAGGTATTTCAGATACCTGCGGATTGGGTGATTGTGGGTAATGGCAGTGACGACATTTTGAATCTTTTGGTACGGGCCTGTGCTGAAGGGGATAATCGTAAAGTTGTCTATCCCATACCCACCTATGTGCTTTACAAGACACTGTCTGCAATACAAACCGCCGATATCGTTGAGATTCCCTATCCTCAGAATTTTCAGTTACCTCTCGATGCACTAATTGCAGCAAACGGTGCACTCACATTTGTTGCCTCTCCCAATAGCCCCTCCGGTCACATTGTGTCCTTGGATGATTTACGGGCTCTGGCTCAAAATGTATCAGGTGTGGTTGTGATTGATGAAGCCTACGTGGATTTTGCTGAATTCTCGGCCCTACCGTTGGTGCAGGAATTTGAGAATGTTATTGTCTTACGAACATTGTCCAAAGGCTATGCTCTGGCTGGGTTGCGGGTGGGTTTTGGCATTGCCAATCCGACGTTATTAGCAGGGCTGTTGAAGGTGAAGGATAGCTATAACGTGGATGAGATCGCAATAACCTTAGGTGCAGCCGCCATCCGTGATCAAAATTATAAAAATGCCCGTGCCGTTCAAATTAAAGCCTCCCGGTCTAAGCTATCCATCGATTTAAGGCGTTTAGGATTTTCAGTCCCTGAATCCCATGGCAATTTTATCCTGGCCACACCCAACAGCCACCCTGCAGAGTCCCTGTATCTAGCTCTAAAAAAGCAAGGAATTCTTGTCCGTTATTTTAAGCAAGCTGGCTTGGAGGATAAACTACGCATCTCCATTGGGACTGAGGAAGAAAACAAAACACTCATAGAAGCATTAGCTAGCTTGATTCAAAACAACCAATAAGAAGTCTCTATTTTCCCTTATTTCCTTTTACGCCCTCTACCTTCTCTTGTTGCTCACCAACGGACAATCATTACTTTTGCAAATTTACCTCCATAGCCACGAAACTCGTCTGAGTTGAACATAGGCAAAGGTCATCCAATTTTGATGTGACGTTACACCGAAATTGGCTTGCATACTCCCTGATATGTGATTAAATCAGGCCTTTGATTAAGCAATGTTTCATTTGCTGACAAAAGATAACATGTTCGGGGAGGTCCGTCGGTAATGTTTGTTCTCGCATATGATTAATCTAATAACTTAAGTTAGTGATTTTGCGAAAAGTCGTTTCGCTTTTTCTGAATCAAGTAGTACGCATCTATTTGATGGCGGTGTTTTGCGGGCACTGACATGAAGAGTCTCGCGTGTAAACTTCTGCTCTAACTGTAGTATGCTTGCCATAGAGCTACTGTATTCCTTCTTCTGGTCTGGTTGGAGACAGAGGATATGACCCAGGAGGACATATGATCGTTTTTCACAATACTTTGTTTAGGCGTTATTTCCTGACTTGCATTTGTTGAAGATAAAGTTGTTCTAGCGAGCTATGACAGCTTTACAGAGAATTGGCGCTCTATAGAATTCTATAGGCGGTCCCTGACAAGGGCCGGAGAAAATGTTGGTCTAAGACTTCTATCTGAGCGCGATCTAAGCTGGCGATCCCGGTGAGGTGATCGGTATACTCTCCTATTTAGCCTTGGCTTTAAGCACCATGGTGCCAGCTTTTGTTGGTTTCTATTTTAAAGAATATGGTTGAAACATCACTCTCAGTAGAAAACTGGGTGGCTGTTAGCCAAATGTTTGGGTTGGCCGATTTAGTTGATGAAGTGAATGGATCAACAACATCGACTTCAACACCAGTTTTACTGTCTTCTTTCCTTCACTATGGCCAGTTAACGGTTGTAGCTAGTGACAACCAAGGTACATTATTTACTAATCCTACTGATCTCAGCGCCAGGATAACCTTTATCCCTGATGTCAATGGACGATGGTTCATTGAGCGTCCACGCCCGATAGATCAAGCAGAGTCAGAAATATTGGAACTTGATTCCCAAGGAAGTGAAGAGTGGGCCAATATAGCAACTGTTGACTCTTATCGTCCTTTAGGTGCAATCCTCTTTAGGCGAGAAAGCTGGGATGACGATAAATCTAAAAAGGTCGGAACACAGATAACAAAAGGATTAGATCCTGGAGAAAGCGTCTACTTAGTCTGTAATTTCTATCGTGAGGGGTATGAGGTGCCGGGGAACGTCAATCTCGCTACCGATTTGTATTCTTCGAACAGCCATAGTATAACCGTTTGGTGGTTCCTTGAGGTTGATCAGGAGGAACCTACTCGAGGCGAATTTACAGTCAAAGCTACCTCGGGACGCCTATTTACCAATAACTTTGATCGCACACTAACATTTTATTTTGTGGCTGAGGGAACATGGCAAATTTTCCCAACCGGTCAGTTAATTGAATATATCGGTTATACCGCTATGTATACAGAGGCAGCCGCTACATACCTTCTACCTGGGGCACCCGCTGGCTGCGTACTGGTGGGGCGAGGGGAAACGATCAAGGTAGAGACTGATGATTCTGGGTTAGACGGAGATGATTTGGTCCCCCTTAAAGATCAAAGAAGTTGGTCGTTAGACCCAGGGGAAACAATTCTTTTCGTGGCCAATGGCGATCTTTCCCATGCTACAAAAAATGAGGATGGGCAAGATGGAGATATTGATTGGACGTTTGAGAAGCATTCTGGTGAGATTGCAGTTAAGTGGACTGTAGTGGAGGTGAGCTAACCACAGAACATCATTTTGAGCTCGATAACATGTTGTCATATGAAACCCCATATCCTAGTAACCTTAACAAAAGACGTTGCCCCTGGTCAGATTCCTTATTGGGAGGATGTTGCCCAGCGTAAGGCAAAGGCTTCTACTCAGCTCACGCCAGCTGTGGATCAGGTGGCGAAGAAATATGGCCATTCGTTTCAGGTAACGCGGGAGTATAGGTCTGCTAAACCTAATGGTTGGGACCAACATGAACGAGAGAGCAAATTTGATCGCACATATCGTCTGATTTTGCAACAGAATACAGAAATTCCCCCCGCATTAATTCAGGATATTACGGTTATTCCTAACGTCGAAGCTGTCAACTCCGGTAAAGTGGCGACAGCCGAGCTGCCGGTGATTGCTAAGGGGTTGAGTCTTGATACAGATATGAGATCGCGTCAGGCCATCTACTTGCCAGAGGCCCATGACTATAGCCAGGGCGATTCCAAAATTACAGTGGCGGTGTTAGATACCGGCATCGATCTCGATCATCCTGAGCTGAAGGATGTGTTACTCCCCGGCTATGACTTTGTCGATATTCTCGATGGAGCTGGAAAGTTTCTCGGAGACTATTTGGACTATGATGAGGACCCGGAAGACGAGGTGGGTCATGGCACCCATGTTGCTGGAATCATTGCTGGCCAGGGCTTAGAAATGCCATTAGGAGTGGTGCCCAAGTGCAGGATTTTGCCTGTGCGGGTGTTGGGGGCGATGAAACGTGGCTCTAAAAAGGTCGGCGCAGGTTTGGTGGATAACATCAATTCAGGCATTAAGTGGGCCATTGACCACGGTGCGAATGTGATCAATATGAGTCTTGGCATTGAACACACGGATGGTGGTTTGCCCCACAAAGACGTGGTGAACTATGCCCGTCGAAAAGGCGTTTCGATTGTTGCTGCGTCTGGCAATGATGGCCAGGAACATCTTTATTATCCAGGGGCACTCCCCCATGTGATTGCGGTGGGAGCTTTGGATGAGTCAGGGGAGATTACGTCATTTTCCACCTATGGCAAACAGGTAGATTTTGCGGCCCCTGGTACAGATATTTATAGCACTTACATTGGTAATGACTATGGCTTTTCCACGGGAACATCCCATGCTTCACCCTTTGTCGCAGGTGCGATCGCCTTGCTCAAGTCCTATGCTCGACAAAAATATAAGACCAATTTATCTGATCGGCAAGTGAAATATCTGCTGAAACATACTGCCGACAAACTGGATAAGCGATTTAAACATCCTAAGGGAGGCTTTGGCAAGCTTAACCTCTTAGATGCCCTGCGATTATTGGACTACAAACTTGCAGCATAGGCTAGCATTGTTGCCCTTATATCAGGGGACAACCTTTCGCAAGGGTACCTGAACAAGAGGTCTTATGGTTTAGAGCACCCACTGAATATACGGACATGAAACAGGGTGAGGTAATTCACTGAAGCAGCAAATTCCATTGAACTGCATGACTATGGTCAGTACAAAAAGCGACTTAAATGTCCACTTTTTCCAGGAGTAATTATGGCGAGTGAAAATATCGATCGATTAAAAGATACTATCCAAGAGTTTGTTTCCGCCTTCAATAGTTTGCCTATTTCTATTGGAGGAAGTATAGGAAGCAAGATGAACGACCTTTTACCAGTGGTGGCTGAGGTAGAAGATGAGATTGCTACATTGGAAGGTAAAGTTGAGGCTTTAGAAGCACAGCTCGCAAGCCAAACCAGTACTGATGCAGAGCTAGATGCAATCAAAGAAAGTGGCACTAATGCTTATATTGCAGTTTATTCCAACAAAGAGGAAGTAACTAAAGCGTCCACAGAGGCAAGTAATTTGCTGCAGTCCATTAACGCTTCACTAGAATTAGCGCAATCTGCTGATTTGGCATCGACCTCAACTGCCGCCGCTCAAGAGGTTGCAGACACGGCAACTACAGTGGAAATCAACTTGCAAACTAATGTTTCATATGTTTTAGATAATCTCTTTCAAACGATTCAAGATCTGGCATTAGAGTTTATCCAGCAGCCAGAACAAATTCAAACTAAACAGAACGATAAATCAATAGACGAGGCAGATAAACCAGAAACTCAGCTCGAAACTTTAATGGATACCCTGACTACGAAAATGGAAGCAATTAGAAGTGATTTAGCCAGCTTAGGAACAGCATCGACTACGGCAGCTGAATATGCTGCTGCTGCTGCTGTCGAATATGACAACTGGAATACAGTTGCCAGTTTATTTGAGATTGAAACTGTCGAGGAGAGTTTAATTGACCAGACAGATATAGCCGACTCAGACTTGAGCACCATTGATAACTGGGAATTGGTTCAACAAAAGTTCAGTCTTTCAGAGATAGCCTAGTGGAGCCATCAAATGTCCAGGGTTCAAGTCTATCAACCCTTAACTAAGATCGCATGACCGTGTTTGCCTTCAGAAATAGATTGACTAAGTTAACTAATTTTCTATTGGTTTATTGAGAGAAAATTCCATGACTACGTTGTTTTACAATGGCTCCACTACCTATACTGCTGAGCTGGTGCTACAAATTAATGCACCTAGTGTTACCCTAGATCCCTATGCTGAAGAAGCGTTAAGTGATACAGAAACCTTCTACACACCGTTTGTAGAAGGTACGGATGAAATAGATGTAGACAACGATCCCAGAACCTATCTCACCAGTTCAGGTTTATTAGGGACCATCGCCACCTTAACTGATAAGCTAAATGGCTCTGGCTTAGACAATATCCTGCGACTGTTGCTTTCTAGACCGATAATTTATGCAACGTTGATCAAGACTGCGCTGGATGATGAGCAAGACAATGTATCGTCCGACGACCTTGAAGGGTTGTACAGTTCGATACTACGAAATGTGAGCAATGTCCCCAGGCGCTACTTTCTGGCCAAGATGCTCACCCTGGTGCTCAATGATAGGCGCATTCGGCTAAAAGCAAGTGATAAGCGTTGGGAACTGTTAGATGATTTGACCCTAACCCAGGGACTACCCATCACCATTGGTCAGGTAGAGCCTGCTGTCACTGAATTGCTCTCTACACTCTACACCGAGGGCAATATTCCCTATTATGTGGCGCAGTTTAGTGCCAGAGAAGATAGTCCAATTTCACAATATTCCTTTACGGCATCAATTCAACAAGCCATGACCAATTATTTGGTCAAGCTGGGCATTGAGATTGATGATGACGTATTTACGGCTGGCGGCTACGATCAGTATTTCTTGCTAGCCTACAACGAGGCACTAAAAACCGCCACTGTTGGCGAAGACCCGATTGATGCAGCGCGGGTTAAAGGTGGAGAGACTACCTGGGATTTCTCTGTTGATACCTTTGAGAGCATTGAAGAACAAGGAGTCAGCTCGGACAACATTTTGGCAGCGGGCGCGCTGGACTATCTCTACTGCATTGGGGAACGCATGCATGTGTTTGATGTGGCCAATGCACTGGTATTGCGCTGGGCTAGCGGTATGCTGGATGTCCCTGAGGGGACGACAGCTGCTGCACTTTATCGCTACCACAAGCTCCGTAGCGAACGCTCCACCCCCCAAGAGCGAGCCATGCTGTATCGCCGAGTCCTGAATCGAGGGGCGGGCCGCTTACTCTCGAATATGGTTCCCAATGAAGATTTTCCTCGGTTGTGGCACCAGCTGATGTCTGAGGTGGCTGAGTACATTCGTAAGGCGGAGGGTAGCTACTCGGCAGATGGTTGGGTCTCCCGAGCCCCCATTTACCAGGCGACGAAGAACTTACAGTACAACCTGAGTGAAAACATGACCGGCATGTCTCACCTACAGGTAACTGAAGACTATGCCCACTTGCAAGAGGCGCTAGATATCATCAAGTCTGAGGATGTGGTGATCTCCTACGGTGGTCGCCGTCAGAGTATTTGGACGGTGATTGAGCAGATTGCCAAAGAAGATCTGGGAATTATGGTCTCCAGTGCTCCCATTCGTACCGCTGCAGTAGAAGGGAACAAAGTCTTTCAGTGGATTGCCACCTTTAACGAAGGTTCGGTTCAAGACAGTGTTTTCCAGAGTTTTCTCTCTGCGGCGGAGGCCTGGATTATTGCCCAGGCTGCTATGGAAGAAGACGATGACTCCTTTGGGCAGGAGGATGACGATATGGACGACGATATCGACATGGATGAGGATGACGATTTTGATGATTGGAATTAGGTAACGAGTAACGAATAACGGGTAACAAGAACAGGAACAAGTTACAGGTTACAAGTTATGAGTCAAACGGGGTCCATTTAACAGTTCTATTTGGCGTAGAGAGGCTAAAGTGCCATGTCACAATTGATGTATGACGAAAATATTCAGACGAAAGCGCGGGCGCGGGCGCGATCGCTACTGTCCCAATCCCAATCATTCCGGAATATGGATCGCAATGAACAGGCGGCCATGTATAAGGACGTGGTCATGGCTCAGTGTAAAGAATTGGCTGATGAAAACGGTGGCCAGTTAGCAACTCAAAAAGGGTTGTCAACGGGTTTGGCTGCCAGTGATCAAATCGATGATAAACGCCATCTCAATGAGCGAATTGGCCCAGAGACGGGGGAGATGGCTGCTGACTTTATCAGTGATGTCGACTTTCCTCAATTTGTCGAAGACTTGCTCACAGGTGTTTTTGACGCCAACTTAAACGTCACCGTGACGCAGATGCAAGAGTATCAGAGCTTGCTAAAATCTGCGACCAAATCTCTCAGCAGCTTTGTCAAAAATGTCAGCGATGAAGACGCCTTTGCCCACATGGCAGATAGTATGGGCGATCAATTTAGTTTTATCGAAGATGAGCAGGGACAACCAGCCCTCGGTAATGCCAGTGGACAACAGCTAGATATTGGCGATAACGAAGTTAGAGCCAGAATTATGGACGCCAAACTGGCCCTGGCTCAAGAACAACGAGCCCTGCTGCGGGAAACTATTTTGATGGGTATTTCTAGATTGGTGGTCGAACGCGGTACGGTCAAAGCAGCCGTTGTCTTTGATGTTAAAGCCACTGAAAAGATTAGTAAATCTGACAAGGCTGCTGATTCATCTACTACAAAGTCTGGTGGTACCCGTGGAGGAGGCCTGTTTGGGTTCTTGGGCAGACGCAGTTCCAGCACGAACAAGCGCAGTAAAATTAGTGTGTCTTCTGCCAAGAGTACTGCGACTACTGATTTAGCCGCACAAATTACCGGTTCGGTTGAGCTTGTTTTTAAATCTGATTACTTTAAGTTAGATAACTTTGCCTCGATGTACGGTGGGGAAGCACCAAAACCCCAAAAACAGGCCCAACCAGGAGGACAACCGGGGCAGTATTTGCCGGGGCAGTAGCCGATGTTTTGTTTCTAAACTCTCTCTAGGTTTTAATGGCATCGGGTAAGCACAATGGCTCTGGCAATCTTAAGGTGGCAAGACACGGACGACGACTATACCCACGTCGATATTGATATCGGAATTACCAATCGATATTACCGATATCAGATTGGCGATGAATCGATCCGTCATTTTAATGGCCTCAAGCAGTTAGCAGATCCAACCTTTATCTCGCCCCTAATGGGGCCGCTGCCAGAGGAAAGTTTGGGCCGTAAGACATTGGAAATTCCAAATGAGCGGTTTGATCGCAAACATCGTTATCTCCAACTCTTTAGTTTTCGCACAGCTCAGCTAGAAGGACCCGCCCTTTCTGAAATTGTTGAACTCCCTGCTTTCGGTTTGCAACGTGGGCAGGATGATTCCCACAACGCTGTCTCTCTCAGTTTGGAGGACTCTATGCCACCACAAACCATCGAACAGCCTCCGGTTGAAGTGGTTGCTTTTTCCTATAAAGAAGCTCCGTCAGTGAGTACAGCCATGGCATTCAAAGGCTTATCATCTGTTATTGGTGGCCTTAAAAAATTCGCCCCCCTGGCAAAAAAGGCTACTGCCGTTGTCACCAGTCCCCAGGCTCAGAACGCCCTGAAACAAGCAGGCACGTTTCTCAAGAACCCTCAAAATCAGCAAATGCTGATGAATGCAGGCACGTCACTCCTGTCAAAAACTGGGCTAACAGGGCAGCAGCCCATGAATAACCAGGCGATGATGCAGCTCTTGATGAATTTTCTCAATCAGAGCGGTATGGCGGGTATGCCCCAAATGGGCATGATGCCACGGGCAGGTACCATGCCTGCTATGGCAGGAGCCAATCTAATGGGGGCTCAACAAAATCCAATGCTGGCGGCAGGAATGTTTCCAACCCAGCAAATGGGCTCTCAACTGCCCAACTCCTCGGCAGTGAATACAGCGATGTTGGCGCAACAACAGTTGCAGAAAAATCAGCTGCAACGATTCCCCACCGGGACTGCCAATCGTACTCCTAACTTGAGTCGAGCCCGATCTTTTTCAACCGCAGCCTCTGTTCCCTACACTCAGCAAATGGCGCTGCCAGCTTTGGCCGCTTTGCCGTCACTGTTGGGAGGACTGGGGGGGGCAGGCGCAACCGGCGGAGCCTCGGCACTGATGGGGGGCGCTAATATGAGCGGTTTGGTGACATCACTCATGCCCCTGTTGCAGCAGGTGATGACGCCAGAAACCGTGCAGATGGTGTTGCAAAATATGTCACCCACCAAGATGTTGGGGGCGGTGACCGACAGTGTCACCCAGGTAGCCAAGGTCAGTCTGGAAGATAAAAAACAAGATCAGCAGCACATCGAGAAATTAATCGCGAATGCAGACGATACTGCCATGGAAAAGTGGGCCTATGGAGCGGCGGTGGTCAATGCCCTGGCCTGGTCACCTGAAGTTGTTGACTATCGGCGGGTGGGTCGGGTGCGGCTGGACTTTACGGATGTGACACCCCTGATGCTCCACGGGCGTTCTCGGGTGCTCTACCATCAGGACCATGACATTGCTTTTCCCCTCCATCTGGAAACGCCGCGTCCCATCGCCAAGGGAATTCTGCAGATTTTGGTGAAACACCCAGAGAGCCTGGAGATTTTGCTTGAGAAGAAGTATAAGGTCGAAGATCTCACCAATGGCCCCCTGGATGTGGTGCCCACCCTCACCCGAGATCAGCTAGAACTGCTGGAACCCAACGAGGATTATTTGGTGACGGTGGTGCTGGCCTGGAAGGGGCGATCGCGACGAAACCCTAGCCTACGCCGCAAGAAACGCATGGGTACCAGCATGACCCAGATGATCACCCTGATGCGGGACTATTGCTTTGATCGCATTGAAGGTCAGGCGGAAACGGTTGCCCTCAATGATGTGGATCGCTATCGATCTTACTGGCACAAGGTATGGCAGGGGCAACTCTCTAGTCGGCGGCGTCGGATTACTCTGGACTGTAAGTACTACTACACATTGGAACGCGATCGCACCACCCTGGCGCGCATGGAAACCCTCACCCGCATCCAACAGACCAGCGACACCCGCCAGGAAGGACAGCTCAAAGCCGGGATGATGCTCAACCCCGAGCGTTTGAACGAACTGCTCGATCAAATCTCTGACCATGAGCCCCTCGACGACGAACAGTTAAACGCCCTATTTAATACCGACAACATCAACCTGTTCCATGCCCTGGCCCGCACTGAGATCAAGTTTAAAGGGCGCAGAGGCAGCACCGTCGCCCTGTGGGTCTATCCAGAGTTAAAGATACAGCGGATTTTGCTAAAACAAGCCTCAGAGATTGACGAAAACGGTCATGTCACCGAGCTAGTAGAAGCTCCGGTGTATTTCCCCATGCCCGCCAAGGCCCACTTTATCGGAGTTAGTGATGATGACTGATGCCATGACTAATCAAAAGTCTCCTAAGCTCATCATCAAGCAAGTGGCGGCTCCATCGGTGCCGGAGGAATCTGATGCCGTTATAGCTGGGAACTCATCTGATAACGCTCCCGAGATCACTGTTGCGGTTACGTCATCAGATGTTGCCTCAGAGAGTCCCCTAGCTCAGGAACAATTTGAAGAACTTGATCCGCTGTTGCCCATGGCCGAGCTGGTGCATACTCTGACGGACTACGAAAAACAACGGGTAAATCCAGAGACGGGCCAGGTATTAACGGTGGAAGAAATCAAGGTGGATATGCCCATTGAGCTACGGGTCACGGTGGATGATGCCGGTCAGGTCACCCTCAAGGGGGCGGCCCCCACCCAGCGAACGGCAACAACAGTCTTGCCAATGTTCCATCGTATGCAGCTACGCATAGTTGAGGATCGTCGGGAGGAGCACCATGGCTAGTCAAGGAAACAAATCCTGGAATTTAGAATCGTTTCTTGACTCCTTGATCTTTGAGTTAGACAAGGCTCAAGATACCCTGTCGGTCAAAGGGTTAAACCGTCGGTTGACCTATATGGTGCAAGACATGAATCTGGAACTGCAGTTGTTTCCAGAGTTTGATGGCGATAATGTGCGTTTTACCACAGCCAAACCCGGCGAAAAGGGGGCCTCTAAAATCTCTTTCCAGTTGGGATCTATCAGCGATAGCCAAATTCGTGAAGTCACTCGGCCACCAATCCAGCAGGGAGAAACCTCTATCGATGAGGTGGACTTGCCCGAAACTGAACGCAAAGAGTTAAAAAAACTGGGGATTAAATCTACCGAAGACCTGCGTCGAACAGTCCAAGATCGCAATGTGGACCTGGGCAAAGTCACCGAAAAGAAACTCGACTACGGCAGCTTAGCCAACTTAATTAATAAAGCCCATCGTCAGGAAAAGCCCCCCAGTGTGGCCAAGGCCAGTCTCTCTAAATCCCAGGGTGAGACGGTTTTAACCTTAGAAGGCAGCAATCTGGCCAGCGCCCAGTCGTTGGATCAGTTTCCGGCAGCGGTGATTAATGATCAGCCGGTGGAGATTCTCTCGGCCAGTGATAAGCAGCTCAAGCTAAAAGTTAAGCAAAATCATCTGCAAGGTCAGGGAGGGAATCAGCTGAAAGTGGCGTTGGATCCCTATGCGGTATTTACGATGAATTTGGAATCGCAGATGAAACCGCCATAGGGATGGATTTGGGGAGAAATCAGCCTCAAATGAATTTCGTATTCAGGAGTATTGGTTATCATGCAAGCGTTCTCCAGGCCCCCAAACCCCAGTAGGTCCAACTGAGATAACATCGTTATTTCCGGAAAGAGGACCTGCAAGGGGTTCGCGACATACCAAATAAAAATCTTGTTACTTAAATTTTGAACTTTGAATTTTCACTTTTGAACTCATCATGTCTGCCTACATGCCACCCAGCTACAATCGTCTGTTAGCCTTGGAGAATCACATTCGGCCCCAACAGCCTCGGGTCAGGCCGTCGCGCCAGCGGTCGCCAGTGCGACAACGGCGACGACAGACTAGAGAATTGTTGCAGGCACCCGCACAACGACAGGACGTGTCCTCCCCCATGGGTTATAAGCCCCTGACGCAACGACTGGGTGAGCCCCCTGCACGGCGTCAGTCCCGATTAAAACAGCCCCAGCCTCGGTACTATCCAGAACTAACTGCCCCTAACCCAGCGTTACAAACACCTCGGCAGCCACAAACTCAGCAACCTGCTGGTCCCTATCGCCAGCTGGCGGCCCAGCTTGGTCAGCGTTACTATACTCCCTCCCAGACCCACACAATAAAATCCGATCTTCCCACTATTTCCACTCCCATTAACCCAACCATTGTCGAAACCTTTGAAGCAACTCCAACAACAATTGCTCAAAAACATCGGCGACAAACTCTAAACTCCCTACAGACATCTCCCCCTTGGGCTGAGGCTTCGACGGTGAACTCAGCCGAACCGTGCCAACTCAAGCCTGCTCCCCCTTGGGCTGAGCGTCAGCCGAAGTCTGCTCCCCCCTCCCCTCCCTCCACCAAACAACCACCAAAACCACAACCGACTGCTCCCCTAGCCAGCTACAAATCCCTTGCCACTAGTATCCGCCAGGCAAGACTAGGCCTCTCCGCTGCCACTTCAGAACCCACAACTCCGGTTGACAAACGTCGTTCATCCGCAATGAATTGGGCCATTGACGAGGTTTTTACGACAGAAGCTGATGCCTCACCAGTGGAGTTGAATCACGTTGTGCAACAAGAGGTTGTGGAAGTCGAGAGTACCCAACAGTCTATTGTAAGGGAGACAATAGCATTAGAGGATAGTCTGCAAAATTCCGTCAGTGATTTGCCATTAGAGAATTACTCAGGGATTGCTCCTGACCATGAGCATCCTGCCCAGTCGGATGTTCCGTCGATTGAGATCCAAGTAATCGAGATATTCTCTGATAATCAAGATCAGTCTCCATGTGAGGCTATGCCACCAGAAGAGGTTTTGTCCGAAGACGATATCCCAGCTTCGGCAGCTACGATTGATATAGTGCCAGTAGTCACCGCAAACGATACCGTTAGCGAGGTTACACCACCGTCACCCCCTCAACCGATTGAAAATAAGTCTACAACTGTTCCTAAAACTTCTCCTGATGTTTCGCAGCAGGCCCACGAGAAAAGTGTAACTACTGTTACATCAGCCACTGATACGACAGGATTATGTAACAACGTGTTGCTGTTGACCTATCAGCTTGCCTGTCCGCCACAACTAGTGAGCTATATGGCCCAGCTACAACGCAAACGCCATAAACGAAAACGATCTCCGGCAGCTGGGCGGTCATCACCGCACCAAAATGCATCTTAGTGGACTTGTAAATAAATAAGTTACTACCCTTTCCCCTTCTCTCTTTACTCACTTAGTCCCATGAGAAATCGATTGCTGGAGTTAGAACGAAAAGTATATACCTCTCCAGGTAAGCCGGGCAAACCTAAAAAACGTCGGGGTAAACGCCGACCAGGCTCACCCAAACGAGGACCACGCCCCGTGACAGCCCGATATCGTCGTCGAGTACGGGTTAGGGCACAGTCATTTGACTGGGATGAACCCATCGAGCTGACCTACAACAGTGAGAGTGATTCCTACGTGGCAAACGCAGCCTATGAGGACGAGGGCTACGACGAGGACTATGAGGCCAGCGCCTTTGACTATGATCAGGACGAGGGCTATGGGGATGACGACTATGCAGCCAGTGCCTTTGATTACGACGAGGACGATTATGACGAGGCCGAAGCCTTTGAAGTAGAATCCTTTGATGAGGATGACGAGAACGGTGCCCATGTTGGGCAAGCATTTTCTGCCGTTGATCTCGATGAGGAGACACTGGCAGAAGATTTAGATTTTAGTGATCTGGATGCGGCACTAGAGCAAGAAATACCAAGCAAGGCAATGGGTGACAGCGATTTTGCGGCGGATCTGCAGGCGATTATCACTGGTCAGAAAACCTATAATAAAGATCGTGGTGGCATGGTGAGCGCCAATCCAGATGAGCAACAGATGTCGACTGCGGCTGCGACAGATTCTACATCAGCTCTTCCTGACGACATCAGAGAGGCAGTGGATAATCCCCACGATGTGTTTTCCCAAATGGCTCAACAGATGCCTCACAATCAGATGAACTCCACATCATTGCCCCTGGCAAGAAGTAAAGAGGACACATCTGACGATGAACAAAAACCTCATGATGTATTTGATCGCATGGGGCACAACATGAGTTATGCCAACTCATTTGATTTAGGCAGTATCTCCCTGGAGCAGCGCTTTGATGAATTTGATGACTTGTTAAACAAGGAGAAGACCATACAATCCACAGCTCAATCAGTTCTGATGGATGAGTTTGATGAATTGCTAGACAACGAGAAAAGAGCCCAATCCAGGGCTCAATCAGCTCAACTAGAGGAAGGGGCGAGTGCTCAGTCAGTCAGTGCGTCGTTAGCCTTAGATGAGGCCGCGTTAGAAGAGGATCTAGCACAGATGTATGGAGTGATGACGGAAGAGCGAGAACCTGAACTTCAAAAGACCACGCCTGAAATGCATAAGGCAATGCCTGAGCCGGATGAAACGACATCGAACGCAGAATCTCAATCGAGGATAGCACAGGAAACTATTTCAGAACTACCCGAAAAAACCTCGAATGGGGAAACGGAGGAAACGAAGTGAATATTTCCTGTTTCAAGTTTTTAGCCGCAATTGCACACTAGCTGAGCTAAGCAATTTGATTAACAAAATTAATCCAAGTACCCATATCCAAACGAGAAAAAATTATCATGACTGACCTCTTTGACTTAGAAAATACTGTTGCTAAAGCAAAGCAACAAGCATCCCCAAAAATTGCGGACTCACAGTCATATAATGGCGGTTCTTCCACACAGAATACTTCAGGTAATCGCTTACTGGCTGTGCAACAAGAGCTAGAAAGAACTCAACTGAGACAATCTCATCTCAAAGTCCACCAATCAGACAATATTTCTAGTCAGCTATCTTTACAAACAGGTCATGGAGAGATTAGCCGTTATAGTCCAGACAAAGGTGTAGGTGCAATCAAGCACAAAAGTCCAAAGAATGGCGAATTTATGGGCCTGAAAACAGTTAAGTTCAAAGATGATAATATATCTGGTGATAGGGAAAAGCTGATTAAAAAAGGCACACTAGTCAAATACAGAATTGAGACAACTAAGATCAAGTACGGAGATGCTAACGTTGTTGGTAAATCTCTCAAGATTGATACTGCCAAAATTGCTCAAAGGCTAGTGGGTAAGAATGGAGTTATAATGTCACTTCCAGGCGATAGTAGCTCCGGTAAAATTAAGCAAACTAACGGTACTATAGTCAGCTTTAAATGGGAGAACCTTCTTAACGGTGGACAACTAAAAATAGAATACGACGACGCAAATACTCGACCTAATATCAGGAAATATACGCAGGTTAGCTATCGAGTTGATCCAGACTCCCCTAATAAAGTTGCTGGCAAAACTCTTGAGTTCCGCAATGCAATGGTACGCCTAAATGCTCTACCGATTTTACTTCAGAGGCAGACTCAATTAGAAAGATACCTGAGCCATACTCAAGGAGTTGGTTTCGAGTTGGAGTGCGCAGATTTTTATTTAAATGGCGTGAAAGGGGTTACGAATCATGACACGTATGGAGACCCCGTAATCAGCACAACCCACTTCGCTTCAAAAATTGATGAAGGACTGTCTCTGGTTAACGCTGCAGATCGTTTACCTGTGATTCAGGTCGTGTTGGAAGAGAGAAAAGGTGGAGCCGATCCGCATATAGAAGTCGTCACTGCTCCTTTCCACGAGCGAGGCCTTTTAAGGCAACTCAAAAACTACATTAACAATACTGTTCTCGCAACAGCCAACGGCAACACTGCTGGAACTTGGGCAGCAGCCATACCCACACCAGGCCCACAAATTACAACCTTGTACCACGCTGGCGTACCTGTAGCTGGTGTTTCAAACCAGGTGAATCTAGCCTGGCAGCAAGACCCAGGCTATCCAGTGATGTTTAATAATCTGCGGTTAGCGAAGAAGAAAGCTGGAGCGCGGCTTGTTCAGTGTAATGTGGATCTGTTTTTGGATCAATTTTATCTTGCACCAGCTTTCATCCGCTCCATGATTCATGGCAAGTCACATTTGAAATTCTATAATGCGGCCTGGCGAACGGTAGATGCCTGGAAGCATACCTATCAAAACTTGTTAAGACCCAATGATCCTCGCCATCATGTAGCTGGACTCCTCACCTATGCTTTATACCAAGCCTTTGCTGCACGAGCATACGGTGGCAATTCTAAAGAGTTTGTTCAACCGCTAATCAAGTGTGGCGTTGATGTCCTTGCCAGAGTGGGGTTAAATGCAGCTGAGCGAGGATTGCTTTTAGATATTGCTAACTTTGTGGTTAATGGCTATGATGCAGCTACATCAGCTGCAGGCGCTGCACCTGTGTTGGGAGCACTAGCAGCGCAAACAGCAAGGCGTAATGAGTTAATGACCCCGTTGAATAAGGAGCTTGAAGGAGCTTTCTCTGTGGACGAAGATGGCTTGGAAAAGGATGATTTAGAAGGGCCATTAGACGACGTCCGCTTTTCTTTCGCTACATGGTTTTTAGTCAAGCAGGAAGTTACAAAAATCATCTCCAACAATGTTGATCGAGGCAATGCAACTGACTTAGTCAGTTTATATCCGGGAGGCCCGACTAATGAACAGCTGAGAAATTCTGGGATAAACGATAACCAGGATCTTGACAACTGGATAGATGACATACAGATGACTGATTCAGGCGACAATCTCATTGATTTGTATGATTCTTCACGCAGAGTCAGGACATTAGGCGATAGTGTAGATTGGGATGGCGAAAGGAAGGGAGGTGCTACCACAGCTGGGAAGCATCTAAAGCCAAGATTGCATGTGGCTGCAAACAAAACAATAGTTGTGGTTGAGGTTAGAAAGAGCGAGGCGAAATTCAACAAGCGTATGTATCACAACTTGTAATCAAGATTAGCGCCTCCGTGGGAGTATCCGAATTTTTGTGTCAGTACGGGCAGCTCGCCTGCGCATCCCCGTCTGATCGAATGCCACCCAGAGGGTCGGTATCAAAAATTGACTACTCTCCCCTTGGGGGGGTGCTAATCTGCGCAACTCAGCCTACTGGCTGTCTACCTCTACTAGTCAGGTAATGATGATGCCCCAGACACCTCACCCTTTTGGTCGAGCTTTGGATATCGATCCCTTAGACGATCTCGACGACCTCACTGAATCCGACTTAGACTCAGCCGATGAATCCAAGTCTCCCGTGTTGCTCAACGGTATGAAAATCCTCTTTGATAAAGCCGTTCCTGTTTCTCCTGTCAATTTGTTACCAAAAATATCACACAGACGCGATCGCACATAGGGTAGGCATTGTTATCTTCTTATTCCTTGAGGACGCGGAAGCTTTAGACGGATTGAAAGGCTTCCAAAAAGCCTGCGTGAACAATCCTATTGTATGCGTTTGTCATGGCTGATAGTGCCTGAGAGGCGGTAGAGTCTGGGTTATGTGCATTGAGTATCCCTGTATATAACTGGCAAGCCATATAAGTCAAAATCAACCACAGGATGCAAAGGCCTAGTTTTTTGCATCGATACACCTTGCTGGTCCGTCCCATGCTATTCCTACAATAGGATGCCTTAAAAGAAAAAATGATAGTAAACCATGAAACCCTTAGCCTTATTTGGATTGCCCTGCCCTTATTTATAGGCTTCAGCATTTACCTGCTACCCAAATTAGATCGGGCTCTGGCCATTATCATTTCATTGGTTTCATTCGGCTATGGGTTCTGGCATGTGCTCAATCCGGACCCGGTAACGTTTCAACTATTAGATAACTTTGGTGTCAGCTTACTTATTGATGGTCTGAGCGGCTTCTTTATCCTTACCAATGCCGTCGTCACCACAGCGGTCATTCTCTACTGCTGGCAAAGTAACAAAGGCGCTTTCTTCTACACCCAAGCTATCATTTTGCACGGCAGCGTTAACGCCGTCTTTATTAGCGCAGATTTAATTAGCGTCTATGTTGCCCTAGAAGTCATCAGCATTGCCGGATTTTTGTTGATCGCCTACCCCCGCACTGACCGTTCCATTTGGGTAGGGCTGCGTTATCTATTTGTCAGTAATACAGCCATGCTGTTTTACTTGCTCGGGGCTGTGCTGGTCTATCAAACCAATAATTCCTTTGCCTTCACTGGGTTGGCAAACGCTTCAGCAGAAGCCATTGCCCTCATTTTTATCGGCCTTTTAACCAAAGGCGGCATCTTTGTTTCAGGGCTGTGGCTACCGCTCACCCACTCTGAATCGGAATCACCCATATCCGCTCTGCTGTCAGGCGTCGTGGTCAAAACCGGTGTCTTTCCCCTCGTCCGGTTTGCACTCATGTTGCCTGAGATTGACACTATCGTTCGTTTCTTTGGTGTGGCAACCGCGCTTTTAGGTGTGGGCTACGCTGTATTTTCGAAAGATACCAAGCGTATCCTGGCATTTCATACCGTTTCTCAGCTCGGGTTTATCTTGGCGGCACCAGCTGTAGGTGGCTTTTATGCCCTCACCCATGGCTTGGTAAAATCAGCCCTTTTCCTGATTACGGGCAAGTTGTCCAGTCGCGACATTAAGGTACTGAAGAAAAACCCCATCCCCACGTCTATATGGGTAGCGTTAGCCATCGCCAGTTTTTCCATCTCAGGTTTTCCCTTACTGGCAGGGTTTGGCGCTAAAGTACTGACTTCTAAGAATCTGGTGCCCTGGCAAGTGATCGGCATGAATATTGCAGCCTTAGGCACAGCCATCTCATTTGCCAAGTTTATCTTTTTGCCCCATGTTCATAATTCGGAAAAATCCGAAAATAGCCCCAATGCAGGTTTTTGGTCAGCCCTGGTAATATTGCTGGGCGGATTGGTGTTGGCAAATGGCCTTTACTATGAAGCTTACAGCTTGAAAAATGTTGTCAAACCCCTCATCACCATTGCAGCTGGTTGGCTAGCGTACTTGCTAATTTTTCAAAAGCTATCGATCAAATTTCCCCGTGTACCTGAGCAGTTTGACCATTTGATTGGGACCATGAGCCTGATGTTAACCTTCCTGTTTTGGATGGTGCTGGTATAAGTGTGGGCTGAATCTACTTCTGCGTAAATTCCCAAATGCCTTGCCAGTCATCGGGGAGCCCCTGTTTTTGCAGCAGCTGCAACCGCTCTAGATAAAGTTGCACCGTCTTATCGGTGGGGTTCGCTTGGCAAACCTGTTCAAAACAGGCCTGGGCTTTGGTTAGCTGGCCCTGCTGATAAAAATTTAGAGCCTCTAAATATTGAGGTAGGGTTTTGAGCTTGTGGGCTCGCAGGGTCTTTTCTTCTGCATCCAGCACTTCGTAGACAGTGATGGGGGTGTGCCGACCTTTGACAATGGCGCGATCAATCAGGCGCACTGGGTAGCGATCGCAATCCGTCAGCTTCTGCAGAACATCTTCTGAAACCAGCAACTGAACGCCATAGTATTTGGTGAGTCCCTCCAGTCGGGCTGTGAGGTTCACATTGTCAGATAAGGCATCTCCCTGCATGCGATGGCTCTCACCCACAATGCCCACCATCATGCGCCCCACGTGAATACCCATGCCTACACTTAGGGGGACATGACCATGGGCCCGGCGATGTTGGTTATAGTCTCGCAATCGTTGAGCCTGGGCAATGCAGGCCTGCAGCGCATCATCCACCCCATCTGGGAAGACAGCCATTAAGCCATCGCCCATGTATTTCATAATCAGACCGTTGTGATTAGCAATTTCTGGGCTAACGTATCCCAAATAGGTATTGATAAAATTAAAGTTTTCCTGGGGTGTCATGGTCTCGGCCAGGGTAGTAAAGCCACGAATATCGGAAAACAAAATGGCCATTTCTTTGCTGACGTGATCCCCTAGCTGTAGATCAATCACGCTCTCTTTTTGTAAAAAATGCAACAGTTCCTGAGGAACAAAGCGACTGTACGCCTGCAACAGTTGTTCTAAATGTTGGTTAGTCTCCACCAATGTTTGTTCATGGTGTTTGACGGCTAAAACTGTTTCTGTAAATACCTTGGCTAGATTACCTAGCTCATCATCACGCTGGGCAATTTTTTCTAAGTGTTGGGAGGTAAACACATTTTGTTGAACTGCTGCCGCTGCTGAGGTAACAATTTTCACCTGGTCAATGTAGCCCAGCATTTCCCGCTTTTGCTGATTGAGCGAATTTTCCAGCACGGTGGAATGTTCGGTCACAATATTAGCTAAGGCCTCTAAACTGTCACGTTCGCTCTGGATGAGCGCTAGTGAATCACGCAATCGCTTATTTTCTGCGGCAAGCTGTTGCAGCGATTGGCCGTCAAGGGCGTGATCATCAGAGTTAGAGGAAAGAACATTCATAGGGGAGAGCAGCACCTTTAGCCATGTTTACATGGATGCTAAAAAAATCCAGGAGTATTTACATAAGGACGACTCAGCCATTTGGCGGATTAGTCATGAATGCCAGATAATGGGGGTCGCAAAATACCTTATCGCACAGTGGAGCTACCTGGATCATTAGGGAACATGCCCCATGGCGGAATACAGGCGTAGGCCCTGAGCGTCCTATTAGTCGATGGTTCGTTTGCGCAGCCACGATAGCTGTCCCTGATCAGCCATGGTGATGGACATAGCGCTTAGGAGGATCCAAAATCAAACGTACGATTAACCTTAGGACATTTCTGGTAAAGAAGCCATCAGTTATCCAGGCCCCCTTTTATGAAAGTATTGGCCTAATTGGGATAATAGAATGACGTCCGTAAGGGGTGACCTTCAACCGATATAGTCTTTTCGAGAAAACCCCTTACACAGTAGTGGGAAGGGACCTGAAACCATGACTTTACCCACATCATCTAAGTCAGAATCCTTTGGTCAGTTCGTTAGTGAGCTACAGGAAAAAAATCTGTGTGTCAAAATCGACTTTCCCACTAATCTGGTCAAACAAAAAAAGTTTTGGCCTAACAGCAACCGCTCCGCTAAATTTGTTGCGGAATATATTTCCATTTTTTTCCCGATTGACAGTGAGCAGCCTGAAGCTCTGCGGCGTCGGGTAGAGATAACGGACGCCGCGCATTATATCGCTAACGAACTGTTGGAAAATGCCTTCAAATTCTCTTGTGCAGAGGCTAAACAACCGGTACAGCTAGCTTTATATCATTATGCTGATCGATTGATTATGACCATCACCAATACCATCCGTGGTGATACTATCCGTTCCTTCAGAAGACTCATTCACGATCTAACAACATCAGATGCCCATGACCTGTATGTAGATCGATTAGAAAGCAATGTCGATTATGAACACGCCCTCGATTCTGGTCTTGGATTTATCACCATCCTCATTAATTACAACACCCAACTGGGTTGGCAAATCGAACAACGAACCTCAGAAATAGACATGTATGAAGTCACTACAATGGCGCAATTGTTTTATGAGAGTGGGGAGTAGAGAGTGGGGTTCTGGGGACAGGATATGATGGGGTGGCTTATTCCTTAGTTGCTCTTTCTAGTCAATGTCTTCTTCAGATGGTCAGTCAGGTTGGTCCCTGCTCAAGGGTATTCGTGGGTCGTTTTTAGATTTTATTGACGATCCCTTTTATCAGCCCGAGACAGACAGCGTTCGCTATATAGCCGATGGGCTCCTGGTACTGGATAATGGAAAGATCAAGGATTTTGGCCATTATGCCGATATAAAAGCTAAATATGGAGATATTTCAATTATTGAATATGCCAATCGGCTGATTATGCCGGGTTTTATCGATACCCACATCCACTATCCCCAAACTGGCATGATTGCCGCCTACGGAGAGCAACTCTTAGAGTGGCTCAATCAATATACCTTTCCGACAGAAAGCAAATTTAAGGATAAGGCCTACGCCCGAGAGGTGGCTGAGATTTTCTTGAATGAGCTGTTGCGCAACGGTACCACAACGGCCCTGGTCTTTGCCTGTGTTTTTCCACAATCTGTTGATGCCTTTTTTGAAGCCGCAGAGCGCCGTAATCTTTGTATGATTGCCGGTAAGGTGATGATGGATCGCAATGCGCCTGAAGTGCTCTGTGACACAGCGGAATCATCCTATCAAGAGACTAAAGCGCTGATCCAAAAGTGGCATAAACGAGGTCGGTTACATTATGCAGTCACCCCTCGATTTGCCGTCACATCTACCGATGAACAACTGCACTTAGCAGGGAAGCTCTTAGCAGAATTTCCAGATGTTTATCTCCACACCCATTTGTCTGAGAATGTGGATGAAGTGGCCTGGGTGAAACAGCTTTTCCCTGACTATGAAGGGTATCTGGATACCTATGATCAGGCCGGTTTAGTTAAGGAGCGTTCGGTGTTTGCCCATGGGGTGCAGCTAACCGATAAAGAATTTAAACGTCTGGCAGAGGCTAAATCCGCCGTTTCTTTTTGTCCCACATCTAACCTGTTTCTTGGCAGTGGTTTGTTCAAAATCGAACAGGCCAAGTCAAAAGAGTATCCTGTCAAAGTAGGGCTGGGAACAGATGTGGGGGCAGGCACGAGCTTTTCAATGTTGCAAACGGCGAACGAAGCTTACAAAGTCGCCCAGTTGCGTCGTCAAAAGCTGTCTCCTTTTAAAGCATTGTTCTTAGCGACCTTAGGCGGTGCCAGGGCGCTCTGCCTGGATGACGTCCTGGGTAATTTTGACATTGGTAAAGCTGCAGATTTTATTGTGCTGAATCCACGGGCCACACCGCTAATGGCCTTTCGTAATGCGTCTGATGCCCCCAGTAATCTTCAAGAACTGGCCGATCGCACGTTTTCACTGATCATGATGGGGGACGATCGGGTGGTCGAGGCAACTTACATTTTGGGAGAACGGGTTTCAAGCTGATGGGGACTCTACTGGTTAAACATAGTCACACGCTGGTCACCATGGATGATGAGCGTCGAGAAATTAGAGACGGAGGCTTGTTTATTCAAGATAATGTGATTCAGCAGGTGGGGGCTACTGAGGGACTACCTGCGATCGCAGATGACATCCTGGACCTAAAAGGCAGACATATCGTTTTACCAGGCCTGGTAAACACCCACCATCACTTTTACCAAACCCTGACTCGGGCTGTGCCAGCGGCCCAAAATTGCGATTTATTCACCTGGCTACAGACCCTTTATCCCCTTTGGGCCAACCTCACCAGCGAGGCGATCTATGCCAGTGCCCAAATGGCAGCGGCGGAGTTAATGCTCTCCGGTTGCACCACCGCTAGCGATCATCTCTACATCTTTCCCAACGACTGCACCCTGGATGATGAAATTCGAGGGGTGCAAGAGATCGGTCTACGCTTTCACGCCAGCCGTGGCAGCATGAGTGTGGGCGAAAGTCAGGGGGGGCTGCCTCCGGATCGTCTGGTAGAGGCGGAAGCCAGTATTCTCAAAGACTCACAACGGCTGATCGAGACATACCACAACAACAGTCGTCATTCCATGGTGCGGTTAGTGCTGGCCCCCTGTTCTCCATTTTCGGTCTCACCAGACTTAATGCGCGAGTCAGCGGCATTGGCCCGCAGCTATCCAGGGGTGAGACTGCACACCCACCTGGCTGAAAACCAGAGCGATGTGGACTACAGCTTAGAGAAATTTGGGTTACGCCCCGGCGACTATGCTGAATCCTTGGGCTGGCTAGGCCATGATGTGTGGCACGCCCACTGTGTGCAGCTCAATGATGCCGCCATCCAAAAATTTGCCCATACCCATACAGGGGTGGCCCACTGCCCTTGCAGTAACATGCGCCTGGCCAGCGGTATTGCGCCTGTTCGTAAGCTGCTAACAGCCGGCGTTCCTGTGGGTATCGGTGTGGATGGGGCAGCCTCAAACGATGCCACCCATCTATTACAGGAAGCCCGCACCGCATTTTTGCTAGCGCGAGTGCGGGATCAATCAGCCGCTGCGATCACAGCCCGTGAAACCTTAGAGTTAGCAACCAGGGGCGGAGCGCAGGTGCTGGGACGAGACGATATCGGCTACCTAGCCCCTGGCATGTCCGCCGACTTTATTGCCTTTAATCTAGATACTCCCGCCTTTGTGGGCAGCCATCATGATGTGGTCGCCGCTCTCATATTTTGTCAGCCCACCGCCGTTGACTACAGTTTCATCAACGGTAAGCGGGTGATTGATCAAGGTCGTCTAACCACTGTAGAGCTAGAAAGACTCATAGAAACCTGTAACCGACTGGCGGTTGCCCTGGTGCAGTAGACCAGGCCTTAAGTACCTATGCAGAATTAGTTACAGAACAGGTCTTGAGCAGCTACCTAAAATCAGGCTATTCCGTCAAAGTCTTTTGTAAGAAATTTTGCACACCTACTTAGCAGTGCTAATGCACATTCTTAAATTTTCAACAGATTCAGCCTGCATTTTTCTCAGGAAAACAAGCGTTCCTGACTCTCTCATTAAGCTGGTGCGCCAGAAGATGGAGAAACTTAAACTTGGTCTAACTCAACAACCATACTGGGCATTAAACGCTTGAGATTCACCAAAGATTTAGACTGCCAAGGAATTGAACCAGAGCCTTTAATGGTTATGGCAACATTGCCCGGACGACGCACTTTGATAACAAATTTAGAAATCACGTTGATGCCGGAGCTGTTTAAAAACTTCAGTTCTCGTAAATTGAGGGTTAGCTGACTAGGTTCTTTTTCAGTTGCTTCCTCTAGTGCCTGTTCTAAGAGCGCAGCAATCGGTAGATATTCGCCCATGCCCATGAGAGCAAGCTCGCCTTTGAACGTTACGGTGGCCACCGCCTGATCATAAACGACCTCATACTCTTTTCCTTTGATTTCCATGGGCAATCTCCAAAACGCTTAGTTTGAGCAGGTTTCCAATCAGTCAACCAATAATAACCGAGCAATAGAGTATTAATAGCAGGCAATTTTGCCGTTACTGATTTAGGCCACCCATGGATTAGCGAGTGTTTACAGCCAGTTGCTTACCCAAATATAGGGAGCCCAGAAAGGGTGATGTGTGTGCTTTTGATTAAGCAAGTCATAAGGTACATAATTTTCCACTTTTGGAAAGTATCTGACCATCAGGTCCTTTACAGTACCAGTAGTTATTCTTATTCGAGTTATGTCAGATAGTGATCCAGTCCCTCACGCTGTCGATGTTTCCAATCAACAGGCTGTGTTAGAACATCGATTGTCAGAGCTAGAACAGGAAAAAAATGACCTACAGCTGATGCTGGATATGGCCCTTGAACACTCGGATACACTTTTAGATACCCTACGAGAAGAAAATCAAAAGCTGGCGCTACAACTGGAGCATGCTACAGGCTCAACTGATTTTGAAGAAGCGCAGAAAAATCAGTCAACAGAACAGTTTCAGCTTGTTGCAGAAGCGTTGCCAGTGGGGTTAATGATCGCTCGCCTTGTGGATGGGCATATTGTTTATGGCAATCCGACCATCTGTCAGTTTCTAGGAGTTTCTGCCGAACAGTTAGGGCAACAGAAAATAACAGATTTCTGTTCTGACCCAGGGGACTCTCAGCAGCTAACCATGGCCATGGTTAAGCAGCACACATTCAGTGGCCAACTCCGCTGGGCACAGCCTGATGGTAGCTCTCTTGATGCAACGGTTTCGCTGCAACCGTTTATCTTCAAAGATGAACAAACCATCCTTACTGTTATTCAGACTGCAACAACATTAAGCTAGCAGCAGTCCGGGTCGCCACAGATTGGCTCGACACACAAAGGCACTGTAGTGGCAAATTAACTGGCGTTGCAGTTCTTGAGGTTGACATTGGGCAATGTCGTACTTTGCGATCGCAACCGCAATTGATCGCGCATGTTGCTTGGGAATACCAATGTGGATCAGTTGTTGCCAATAGCTGGAACCCACTTCCTTAATCTTGAGAAACTGCTTGCACTCTTCTGACGTTTGAGGCACTGGCATGGTTGGATCTCCCTAGAAACACACTTGGTTTAAATGTCTTGCTTTGCGGAACAATTATGGGTTGAGTGCAAGTTCGTCAGCCGTAGGCTGTATTGCTCACCCTAAGTGTGGCTTAATCCAGCGGTGAAATCTTTCCTTGGGTGGCAATTCGGCAATCCGTTTTTTCCAAGTTTGGCAATTTATAGTCCATCGTCAAACAGCGACGATGTACGCCCGTAAAAATTAATGAATCAGGCCTATTTTGCGAGCTTCAATCTCAATTTGTACCTTCAGATCTTTGTCAGGCTCATCACCAATTAGCAAAGCATCCTGAATACGCACCCAATAGTTACGAATGGTGCGATCGCTAGTGCCCATGCGTTTAGCCACAGCCTTATCCGTCAGCCCTTCCTGAAACCTGAGCTGCAGCAGTTCCAACCATTTAGGATGAAACTCCGGTCGTGACTTTACCTTTTGGGGTAAATAGACCGACCCCCGCATCGCAAAATCAATATAGTTAAGCATCTCCTGTAGCGGCAAAGACTTATCCATGGCAGCAAAGCCCCCCTCATAGCCTTTAATCATGCTCTTTAACCGCACCAGAGGATTAATATCCGTACTGAGCACCGCAATGTTCGGCGCTAGGGTGCTGGTCAATAATTTCTCCACAAGTTTAAGACCCACCTCTGGGGTAGCCACCTCACCGGATGCATGGGGAATGCTCAGATCAACCACCATCAGCTCAGGTTGTACCTGTTGCATCTTCTGAATCGCCGCCCCATAGTCTTGGGCCGTAAAAATATCTGCCCAGGGATAGGCCTTTTGTAAAGCAGGCACCGTACCCTGCAACACAGCTTCATGGTCATCAACGACCAAAAAACATTGCTTTCTTGACATGTCTTCGGCTAAATCCATAGTGTTGCCCGATGGTATTTGGCATCACCATACTGGAGTAGAAAGGTGGGTGCAGCAAAACTGACAGCAAATTTTACCTATCTAGCAAGCCATAACCTCCATTTCCTAACGCATAAGCAAGACGATGCCCTGTGATTGAGTTACGTTCTAAAGTAAGAAAACTCAAAGATCAGAATTTCCAAGATTAGCAACCTAAAAACCAAGAACTAAAAACCAAGAACTAAAAACCAAGAACTAAAAACCAAGAACCAAGAACTAAGACGGCCAAACCAACTCACACCACACCCCCTGGGGCACATTACATCGGCGCTGGAATTTCCCAGACAAAGATTTAGCCAGTCTTTGGGCTTGATGCGTGCCCTGTTGATCAGATGAGGAGAGCCCCTTTTCCTCGGTAAGGCCCTGGCCATTGTCCACAATGCTCAGGTAGTAGCTATCTTGATGGCGTTCACACAGCACATCTAATCGGGTTGTACCTAAGGCATGTTTACCCACATTACATAGGGCCTCTTGCAAAAACAGACAGAGGCCCCGTTTATGGTCCAGGGATAATGCTGCCGTCGTCAGAGAGCTAAAGTCTGGCGTGATCTGAAACAGAATGGTCTTAAACCCAGGAAAGTCTCTTTCTAAGGTATGTTCAAAGGTTTGCAATAGTAGCCCCGGTAACTCTTCACTCAGGTCTAAGGTCAAGCCACCTTCTAGACAAAGAACTTCATGATGATTATCCACAGCCCCCCGCATGGATTGATAGATACCCCGCAGGTCGGTATTGACTTTTTGGAGTTGCGATCGCAACTGTTCATCCGAAAACGAACTAATATCCGTCCGTAGCAGAACCGCTAATTCTTGCAATGGACCATTGTGCACTGCCTCGTAGGTCCGTTCGATGGTAAGCGAACGCTGCTCTAAAACCTGCCGGGCCAATGCCATCGCTTCTTCCTGCGCCTGCTTACGCTCAGCAATCTCCCGCGCCAAATTCTGATTTGCCGCTTCCAACTCGGCGGTGCGCTGTTTCACCCGTTCTTCTAATACACCATTCAACTCCCTGACATGGCGTTCAGCCAGCTGTAGCTCATGCTCCAATAGGGTGGAATGCTCCACAACCGTATCGAGCATGATCTCTGCATCGTATTTTTGAGCCTCTAACGCCTGTAGTTTCTGGGTTAAATCCTTAACCAACACCAATAGGTCGTCACGGCTAGCATCCTCAAAAGATGAAGGCATAGGCATCTAAACGGGCCAGCGTCACAGAAAGCTAACACCTACATTACCAATACTGAGAAATATAGCGGTTGCGCACCGCCTTAAACACTCGCTTTACTGCCACTGCCAAGTTTTCTCAAAACCTAACCATCTACGCCAGAACCCACCATAGACCGGCATATCCAGTAAAAATTAAGACAAAAAAAATCCCTCAGCATTAACTGTGAGGGATATGTCAAGGTTCATCTACTCATTCACACTTTCTTAAAGACCCATAGCCATCCGGAAAGTTTTGACCATTGTGTAAAGAAATCGCCAATTTTCAATAAATCCAAAAAAATTGAAGCGTATTGATGTTACTGCCCGGCACCATCCAATGACCCCTCAGGCGTCTGACCAGACCGGACAAATTCTGCCTGCTCGAGAATCAGCGAAGCAAAGTCCCCTTGCCCGTTTGCCCCATAAAGCTGAGCTGCTTTTTCATAGTTCTCCACAATGTCTGCCCGAACGTCTGTCGGCAAACTGCCAGGCCCCGCAAACGATTCACCTTGCAATAACGCCTGTTGACGTAGCAAGGCATCAGCCCGCCCCAAATAGGCATTTGGATCCTCAGGCATTAAAACGATGGCTGCCGAATAGGCCTCAGCCGCCTCACCATAGTCCTCAGACTGCATTAACTCTAATGCCCGATCATAGACCAGCTGATAGTCAGAGGCAGATTTGACCGAGAGGCGATAATTCCCCCCAAACTGTCCATAGAACGAGCCTGCTAGCAGTGTATACTCACCATCCTCAGGCAACTCCGCCACAATCGTTGCCTGGGGAGTCCCGTTATAGTCATCATTCTGTTCCAGAATTTCCCCAGCTGGATTTAATAGCGTGACAAACGTATCAAACTCCTCGCTCACCATCTCGATAATGATGGCTTGACCGGCTTCAGCCGTAAATGTATAAGTATCTTGCTTCGGTTGAAACTCAACCTGCTGTTCCTCAAGCAGGGTTTGAGCCGCAACCGGGGTAGCTACAGCCGTACACACGACTAAGGCTGTCCCCGCGTAGATTGCCCGTTGAGCCAGTTTCAATAATCTACCGAGTCGCCCACTAGACTCGCGATGTATCTGACGACCCATTAAACTGAGTATGGAAAAGCTAGGCATAGAACTCCTTAGCGCTGCCCACAGCAGCAATTATGATTAGTAATGCATCACGATAGCGGAAATTTTCCATCTAAACCCATGGTGCCCTGGCAAAAAATCTTCGGTATTAGCATCAGCTGTCTCGGACTCTGGTCTCACCTCAGCGCTAATGGATTAGCACAATCCATTAGTCCAGCTATCATGCCCTCTGACGAGCAGCCTGTAGCAAATCCTGTTACCACTTCGGGAGTCAATATAGACCAAATTTTGCTGCCGCCCGCTGACGATGTGCCAGAAGAAATATTGAGAACTGAAATTATCTTTGAAGCCCGCTCTCCATTAGATGGCGCTCCCCTATCACCCGCTGACTACGCCCAACTCCATTCAGAACTCGCCACACGCCAAACCGTCCTCACCCTCAATTCTGACATTCGCTTCATCATTCTGCTATTGCAGGCCCGCCGTGCATTTAAACCAGTGATTCCGTTTTTGCCATAGGGATACTTTTCTCAGAAAACAGATCTTTCGTAACAAGCATTTGTTGTTACGTTCTGTTAACCTAAACTTCATAGTCTTTGCTCACACAAAGGCATTAAGAACCCCCCTCTCTTTAAAAGCACGTTTTTATATACGGTTATTAGGTTTAGATTTCTATGGCACTTACAACGGCCCCAGAGCAAATTGACCGGATTGTTGGCAATTATCACCATAATCCTTTTGACGTTCTCGGTCCCCATCGCATTCAGATAGATGGCAAAGATGTATGGACGGTTCGTGCCTATTTACCCAAAGCTGAGTCTGCCTGGGTCATCATGCCTGATAGCCGTCAGGCAGTGTCGATGACTAACGAGCATCACGGTGATTTCTTTGAATGCATCCTGGACGTTGATGATTTAGCGAGCTATCAGCTTCGCTATGAAGCGGACGGCCACGAGCATGTGATTTACGATCCCTATGCCTTCCGGTCTCCCTTAGTTACTGAATATGACGCCCACCTCTTTGGTGAAGGTAATCACCACCGGATTTACGAAAAGCTAGGGGCACACCCCACCACCATTGATGATGTTACGGGCATTTATTTTGCCGTGTGGGCACCCAACGCCCGTAATGTATCAATTTTAGGAGACTTTAACGACTGGGACGGTCGCCAACACCAGATGAATATTGGCCATGGCGGCATTTGGGGCTTATTTATTCCAGAACTGACCGTTGGAGCCCACTATAAGTACGAAATTAAAAACCACGAGGGACACATTTACGAAAAGTCTGACCCCTATGGGTTTCAGCAGGAAGTTCGTCCCAAAACAGCGTCCATTGTAGCTGATCTCAACAGTTATGGATGGCAGGATGACGCCTGGATGGAACAACGCCGTCATCAAGAACCCTTATCTCAACCCATTTCGGTGTATGAATTGCATCTGGGTTCTTGGATGCATGAATCTTCTAACAATCCTGCTCTACAGCCAGACGGGACTGACTCACCGGTTGTCACAGTTTCGGACCTTAAACCCGGAGCCCGTTTCCTCACCTATCGAGAACTCGCCGAGCGCTTAATTCCCTACATCAAAGAACTGGGATTCACCCACATTGAGCTATTACCCATAGCTGAGCATCCATTTGATGGATCCTGGGGCTATCAGGTCACAGGTTACTATGCCGCCACCTCTCGCTATGGCTCTCCCGAAGATTTGATGTACTTCATCGACCAGTGCCACCAAAACGGTATTGGGGTGCTGGTGGATTGGGTGCCGGGTCACTTCCCCAAGGATGGACACGGTTTGGCATTCTTTGATGGCACTCATCTTTATGAGCATGCTGACCCCCGTAAAGGCGAACACAAAGAATGGGGCACTCTGGTCTTCAACTATGGCCGCAATGAGGTGCGCAATTTCTTGGTGGCCAATGCCCTATTTTGGTTTGACAAATACCACATTGATGGCATTCGCGTAGACGCCGTAGCGTCCATGCTCTATTTGGACTATAACCGTAAATCAGGTGAATGGGTTGCCAATGAATACGGCGGTCGTGAAAACATTGAAGCTGCCGATTGTTTACGCCAGACAAACCATCTGCTATTTAGCTATTATCCCGGTATTCTCTCCATTGCAGAAGAGTCTACCTCCTGGCCGATGGTGTCTTGGCCCACTTATGTAGGCGGTCTTGGCTTTAACCTCAAATGGAATATGGGCTGGATGCATGACATGCTGGACTACTTCAGCATGGACCCCTGGTTCCGTCAGTTCCACCAAAACAACGTCACCTTCAGCATCTGGTACGCCTTTAGTGAGAACTTTATGCTGGCCCTGTCCCACGACGAAGTGGTGCATGGCAAGAGCAACATGATTGGCAAAATGCCCGGTGACGAGTGGCAAAAGCACGCTAACATGCGCTGTCTCTACACCTATATGTTTATGCATCCAGGTAAGAAGACTTTGTTCATGGGCATGGAGTTTGGCCAATGGAGCGAATGGAACGTCTGGGGTGATCTAGAATGGCACCTGCTACAGTATCAACCTCACAAAGAGCTAAAGACATTTTTTGAGCAGCTCAACACCACCTATCGCAGTGAGTCCGCCCTCTACACTCAAGACTTTGACCAACAAGGGTTTGAATGGATTGATTGTAGCGATAACAGACACAGTGTTGTGGCCTTTATCCGTCGGGCTAAGGACAGCGATGAATTTATCGTTGTTGTCTGTAACTTTACGCCTCAGCCCCATAGCCACTACCGCGTTGGTGTACCTGCCAAAGGTTACTATCGTGAAGTGTTTAATAGCGATGCCCGCGAATTTGGCGGTAGCAACATGGGCAATCTAGGCGGCAAGTGGTCCGAAGATTGGGCGTATCACAATCGGGCTTATTCGTTAGATTTGACCTTGCCTCCGCTGGCAACGGTTGTGTTTAAGCTTGACCCCGCAAGAACGTCTTCCGCAGCCTTGTCTGGATTCGTGTAAATCATCATCCATCCCGCTCTGCATAAAAATCATAGGGGCATTCCATGGAACGCCCCTATGATTTTTATATGAAATTTTCTATTGCAGCCCCATGGTTTCCCAATCCTTGGCTCTTGACCCAAACATCTCCGTAGCCTTTTGCTCAGCGGTCTTGAGGGACGGGTGCCACTCCCTCAGGGTGTAATCGCCGTCTAATTCTGTCGCCATCAGACAATAGCCATGGCCATCGAATTCGATGGCTAATCGAACAGTTGAACCAGGTGGCAACTCGGCTGGTCGGTTCGGTACATTTTGAGGAATTTGCCACGAACGAATTTGCTTAACCACCATAGAAGGCATGAATGATGAATAATTCGCCTTTAGAGACAAATTATTGCCACAACTTTTTCTTATACGTGATTTAGCGATGGATTCCGTATCGACTTAGTTGGCACTCCATGACAAGAAAGAGATAGGGAAAATCCGAGAAAGTACTTAGTTGTCGCTTCGAATGTAGTTCTGGCCCTGCTCTTCGGCTGTCAAGTCAGATAAAGTAATGTCGTTTCTTAGTACACGTCCGGTGGGGCCAACGATCTGTCGCGGTAGGGTTTGGGTGTCCACCAGTTCCATACGATTCATGTTGTAGGTGGTATAAACGGTTTCGCCAGTATCAAAGAAAAAGTCCAGAACCGTCATTGTTTGCATGGCGGCATCGGTGCGATAGAGCCAGGTGCGAGGCCCACTGCCGAGGGCACCGCAGTGGAGCAGGTTTAGATTGCCAACGTGGCCGGGATAGTAAGCGTGGTGGTGGCCACTCATGTAGGTGTGGACGTTGTGACGCTCTAATACGGCCTGAAGTTGGTCGGCGTTATTGAGAAACTCACCGTAGCGATCGCGACCTTGAGAAATGGCATACAGCGGCAGATGCCCTAGAGCAATGCGAAACTTGGCAGACTGGGCCGCTTCGCTACTCAGCTGTTGGTCAGCCCAGGCAACTTGGTCAGCAGGCACATTAGCTGACGACGCATCCCAGACAATATAAAAAATATCGTTCTGCTTAAAGCTGTAATAGTAAGGAAAATCACCCATATCCACATACTGTAGGTCCAAATCATTTTGGTGGGCCTGCCAGTAGCGGGTAGTTACTTCGCGATCAACGGCATAAATATAGCCGCCCCCCTCGTAGGTCTGACTAGACGCATCGTGATTGCCAATGGTCAGCGCATAGGGAATATCAGCCTCGCGAATAGGCTTAAGAATGAGGTTATCAAACCCTTCCCACATGGCTTCCACTTCGGGGGTACTTAGAAATGTAGTTTGACCTGCCACCATGTCGCCCATGCACAGCACAATATCCGGTTCCCACTGGGGCAGGATGGAAACGCCTTTCATCACTTCACGGCGGTAGTCTACAGACCCATAGCGGGAATTCAGATCACTGATCACCACTGCTCGCACATCACCGCGTTTAGGCGCAAAGAGTTCTGCAGGGCCAATGGGTTGACCAAAGTTGGGATGACGTTTAGGGGCATCAGGGGCAACGGGAGCAGCGGAGGAACTGGCGGACACCTCTGGGGTGCTGCTAGTGGTGACTGATTGAGCAATGGGGCGACTGGAGCAGGCTCCAATGGCTAGGCTGCTAAGCACGAGAAAGCGACGCCGGTTGAACATGGGGAAAGCGGAGAATACGTGTTTGGTTAGGATCAACCACGTCCAAGTTGAAACCTGTAGGTTCTTCTACTGAAAAACTCTAGTTCTGGACGTGGACAAGGTTTATCTATGGGAAAGGTAGCGCAGGCGATGAAAGACGTAAAGTATTTTGGATGCTGGGGCATTAGAACCCGTTCTCCCCAAAGGGTATTACCCTAGTAGGGTGCCAACATGTTGGCACCCTACTGTGAACCCACAAATTCCACCAGGAAGCAGAGCCATGACATCGATCAAAATTCAACCCATGCGTTGGACGGTTGACGATCTAGAGGGTCTTCCTGAAAATGGCAATCGCTACGAAATCATTGATGGAGCCTTACACATGACCCGTGCGCCCCATGTGGACCATCAGGATGTGGCTGGGGCCATCTATGCCGAACTGCGAAGCTGGTCTAAACAAAGTGGCCTGGGTCGAGCTGCCTTTGCACCAGGGGTAATTTTTTCACCGACGGATGCGGTGATTCCAGATGTGATTTGGGCTAGTAATGAACGGGCCGAGCTGTTGCTGGATGCTGCTGGACATTTTACGGGAGCACCTGAGATTGTTATCGAGGTATTATCTCAGACTCAGAAAGATAAAGAGCGCGACCGGAAAACTAAGCTGAAGCTGTATTCCAATCAGGGTGTGTTGGAATATTGGATTTTTGATCGAGAACAAAGTTTAGTTGAAATTTATCGCCGTGAAGAGGGGCAACTGGTTAAGGTAATGACTCTTTTTGCCGCAGATATGTTGACCAGTCCAATGTTGCCTGGTTTTAGCTGTAGTATTGCCACTCTGTTTGAGTAAATGTTTCTGCTGGAATTAGTTCTGCCGAAGTAGTGATAGTGTCGCTTATAACTATAGAAACCTCTAGGAAAACATCGCCATGGTTGCGCTTACCCTCAATTCGTCTACGGGGTTTCGGTTACCTAATGGGGCAGTAAGGTCTACCGATGTAGCCTGGGTCCGCCGAGACCGCATTGAGACACTAAACTCAGCCCCAGATAAGTTTTTACCTCTCTGCCCAGATTTTGTCATTGAACTGCGATCTGCTAACGATAGTCTTGGTATACTCCGGATTGTTAATCAGCCAGATAGCCTCATGGGGGAAACGATACTGCCTGATTTTGTTCTTGTGCTTAACTGGCTTTGGAAAAACTGAATAAAAATCTGTGGGAATTTTAGATGGGCCTTTTTAGCCGACTCCTCAATTTTCAAGCAGGGTGCATTCCTCTAGAAGATTTTTTACAGAAATTGTTGCTGCTCTGCTTATTTCTGAGTAAGAGCTTTTGTATGCATGGCTTCAGCACATGAATATTTTTTATCTTGAAACCAATTCAAACGCAGATATTTCTACTCAGCAATCTTTTGCTGCGCTAGAAAATTATGATAGATCAAGTCGTTCCGATATTGTCATTGAATTAGTGGGAGACAGCTTCCAAGATATTCTTTTTATAGAGATTAATGAGTTCAGCCGTAAACTGCTTTTTGATGTCATTGATCGTGAAACCATGATAGTCCATCGTTTTGTATTTTAACGAGTCATCGCCATTTGGGGACGAATGGCGATGACTCGTTAAAATACAAGTTGAATAGGCTATGCAACTGAGATAGCAAGTATTGTAAAGCTTGGTATTGACCAATAAAGAGGAATTAGCGCGAGATCTTATAGCTTTTATAAGAAGCGTCGACGTGTTTGATATACCTTTCTAAACTATAGGGGATAATCGGTCTATAGAAGAAACAATAGTCCTTCTATTTATGAAGTTCTAATTTCTTTAAATGCTGATTGACATGTTCTATTTCTATTGAAACCATAAATCCTATGGAGCTATCTTCGCTCGAATTAAAGCCTATAGAAGTAAAATTTTTGCTGCGGTTGTTGGAACATGCTCCAGATTATCGCGTTCGAATTAGTAAGCTAAAGCCACCCAATGCCAAAACCCTTGCCAGCGAACGCAATCGAATTTGCAAGAACCTTAGCAGCGAAGGCCTGGTTGAATATACTGACGAAATTTCCAAGTATCAAACTAATGCTGCTGGAAAAGCATTGTTGGAGTCTGAGACCAACATGCTTCCTGTTACTTATGATGAGTTAAAACTACTGAAAAAATTGTTGGAAGTTGCGGTTGGTAAATCAGTACCACCAGGTACAGCAAAGCAGGTACCAGCAAGCGAGCGTCAACGGTTACTCAAGCAGCTTGAGGAAAAGGGTCTTATCAGTGTTGTCGGCGAGAAAGTAATCAAAGATGTCTGGCTAACCCAAACAGGGTATCAATATTTGCAAAATGATTGTCATCCAACGAGTACTAATGCTAGTTTGACATTCTCGATGTTGGGGACCTATTTAATCTTTCTCAGGGAAACGTTAGGTCAACAAGAAATCTCTAGAACAGTCAATAATACACAAACTTATGTTAAGGAAGAAGCAGAGCAACAAACGTCTCCTTCACCATCAATTGCTGATATAAATGGTCTGTCGCCAGAATCAATACTAGATACTATTAAGATGCTAGATCAGCAGTTGGATACAGATAACTTTCTGCCGATCTTCCATTTACGGGAAAAGCTACAACCTCCCCTAACTCGAGAAGGCTTAGACAAACTACTGTTTGAACTACAAAGCCAGGATCTAATTGAGCTTATTACCCTACAAGAAGTTTCTGACTACAGTGATTCTGAGATTTCTGCTGGTATTCCCCAAAATACTGGAGGAGCTTGGTTTTACATCAGTGTTAATGACTGACTTCTATTAAAAAACATGTAGAGGCGGTAAAAGATTGTGACTTCGCTTCAAAATCTAATTCAACAGAATCTCAATCCTTTTGACCAGAACACATTTCGCCCAGGTAATTTCTGGCAAGAAAGGCCTGATATAGCGTTGGAAGTCAATGGTATTCATTGGTCAATTCTTCAAACAATCGACCAAATAATTACTCAAATTGGAAAAGACAATGCCACGCGCACCTATTTGCTAAGTGGAGATAGAGGTGCAGGTAAGAGTTACCTATTAGGGCGACTCAAGCGGCAGCTCAACGATAAAGCTTTTTTTGCCTACATCGGTCCCTGGCCTGATAGCGATTACCTCTGGCGGCATACACTCCGTAATACGGTTGACAGCCTTATCTATGTACCAGAAGGACAATCTGAATCGCAGTTACTGCTTTGGCTTAAAGGACTTCCCAGTTTACATCATCGTAGCTTTGCTAAATGGGTTCTGGGGGAACGAGGCCGCTTTATTCAAGACTTAAAGGCAAGCTTTCCAGTAGGTATTTACAACGGTAAGGAATTTTTCGGTGTTCTTTATGATTTGGCAACCAATCCCGACTTACGTTCTCTAGCTTACTCCTGGTTAAAAGGGGATAACCTAGACAAGGAAGAATTGAAAGTACTGCGAGTCAAACAACCTATTGATTCGGAAGACGCGGCTCAAAAGATACTAAACAATATCGGTCGAATCGCCACTTCTACGCAGCCTATCGTACTCTGTTTTGACAACTTAGATAGTATTCCTAAATTGCCAAATGGTAAGTTGGATTTGCAGAGCTTGTTTAATCTTAACTCTACAATTCACAACGAAAAGCTACGTAATTTTTTAGTACTCATCAGTCTCGTGACGAGTACCTGGCAAAATAATCGAAAAGCTATTCAGCCAGCGGATTTAGATCGCATTCATCAAGCCTTGCGACTCAAGTCAATTAATCTAGACCAGGCAGCAGCACTTTGGGCCGCTCGCCTTGAATCACTTCACTTAAAAGCTCAGCCAAAACCGTCAAGCGGAATTGCTCCCCTATCCCGTGATTGGCTAGAACATTATTTTCCTGGCAAGAAAACCTTGCCTCGAAACACGTTGGACTTAGGTCGAAAGCTCATTGACTATTACAAACGCCATGGCAAAATGCCGGAGCTTAAAGCTGATGGTAAAACAAATGAGCAGGATACAATTGATACTGTTGATAACTCACAAGAAAAGATCCTTGCAAACTTCCAGTTAGCCTGGAACAAAGAGTTTCAGGCGGTTCAAAAGCAAGTAACGCGGATTGGGCAGTTTACCTCCCCAGAATTAATTTGGCGGCTACGTCAAGTCCTAGAAGCCCTCAAGTTACCACAGATAAGTAGGTGAACTAAATTAATTACAATAGAAGAGTGTAAAAGATATCCATTCAGGCTTGTGAGCGAGCCTGTTTCAGTGCCATGAAATTGCAACGAGTGGTGACTCCCGAAACCCGTCATCTGCTTGAGCGGATCTATCGTCACAGCCGCCATCATCAGGTTCGTCAACGGGCGCATTGTCTACTGCTGTACAGCCAAGATTTCAGTATTTCGCAGCTGATGACGATTTTCTCAGTCGGTCAGAAGACGATCTACAACTGGCTCAATGAGTGGGAAGACCGCAGCGTCGCCGGTCTATACAATCGTCCGGGACGGGGGCGCAAGCCGACCTTCGATGCAGACCAAAAAGCGCAAATCAAGCAATGGGCCAAGCAATATCCCCGGCAACTCAAACGCATCGTTCAGAAGGTTCAAGCAACCTGGAACATCACGGTCAGCACTCAGACGATCAAACGGGTCCTGAAATCGTTGAGAATGAGTTGGCATCGGTTTCGTCGCGGCTTGGGGAGACGGCCTAACCCACAGGAATATGCTCGCAAACAGGTAGCTTTGGAGATCTTGAAGCGTTTGGAGGAGTTAGGGCACATAGCGTTGTATTACATGGATGAAACCGGCTTTAGCCTGACTCCGACGATTCCTTATGGCTGGCAATCGATAGGCGAAACTGAGGTCATTCCGAGTACGCGCAGTCGTCACTTGAATATCCTCGGGTTTATGCAACGTCAGGGCGTGCTAGAGAGCTATGTTTCGACTCAGAGCATCACCAGTGATGTGGTGATTGCTTGTATTGAGACCTTTTTCTCAACGGTGGATAAAGCAACCGTCATTGTGATGGACCAAGCCCCGATTCATACCAGTTACGCCATGCAGGACAAACGCGAGGAATGGAAGGCGAACGATATCTACATTTTTGAGTTACCCACCTATTCACCTGAGTTAAATCAGATCGAAATTGTATGGCGATTCATGAAGTATGACTGGTTAGAAGCCAAAGCCTACGAGAGTTGGCAAAGCCTAAGAAATCATGTGGAAGAGATGTTACGCGGATTTGGACAAGACTTTGTAATTAATTTTGCATAGCTACTTAGAAACTCAGTTTTTACGGGGTAGTAAATATGCTTCCTATTCTCTCTCCCATCAGCAAAAAAAAGGCACTACGGGCATTATCTGGAACGAGGATTCTAATATGACTACTTTCTATCATGTGATGAATGCATGTCAAAAGATAGTTAGCAAGAATGCTTGCCAGCACCTCTATCTAATTCGTGCTGCTGGCACAGGAAAACCAAGTACCAGAGGAAATCAAATCTATTGCCAGATGTTTAACGGTAAGGCCCCGTATGCTCACTTTCAACCTGATCTGCTCTCATTATATTACCTAGAAACCTATCATCAGCTTGCTAATGCCGCCCGTGCTGGTGAACTAGTGCTGGGTGAGAAAGCACCCCATCTTAAAGATTTGCAGGCTGTCGTGCGAGAATCAGGCGTGTTAGATCAGTGCCCCCTATTGCAAAAATTACAGATTGTAGAAGGTAACGTGGAACCACCCCCACCTAGTCAAGCAGTTGCAGATTATATTGTTAACCTGATGGCAACTCAATCGTTTATCGGACTACTTGTGTTAATTGAAACAACACGACAACAGTTTTCTAGTATTCAAGAGCAAGAGATTGAACAAGAAATTCAAACCCTCTGTGATCAGAAACGTCTGCAACTACTTGACCCCCAGGCTAGCCGTGAAGCCCAGTTAATTTGTTACGTCCCCGCATGACTTCCTCTTTGAGTGTTAGTAAAGTTCGGATCGCCTTTGAGTGTCCCCGTTTGCTCTATTTGGGGCATCATTTTGGCGGTATGGTGATGTTCTTACCACCAGGGAAGACTCTGGGTATTGGTAGCGCATTCCATCAGCTTTCTGACCAATTTGTACGACAACTGCGGTCTGATCCGAAATTTGAAACATTATTGATAGAGGCTCCGGACCAATTAGACAGTGTAGCAATCGCACAAAAATTGGAGCAACAACTTTACCAAACAATCTTTTTTCCCTATCTTCAGCAGGCCATTGCCGAGAAACCAGATAAAGCTCAGGCACTTCACCAGCTATGGCAAGGCCTGAAGGGACTTATCCAGCGCTGGGCAGAACTGCTAGTTAGCAATCGTCGCTCCTGTAATGCTCAGAAGGTAATGCAAAAAACCTTTTTAGCCCAAGAACTCAGTGTTAAACATACATTTTCCCTGCCCGATGGCGAGCAACAGCTAGTGCAGGGGCGTTTTGACAGCCTGGTGTATGACTTCGCTAACCATCGTCTCTGTGTGGTGGAATACAAAACTTATCAGTCACCTGATCCATCTGCTCAGTTAGCTCAGGTTGCTCTCTATAGCTATATGCTGCGGGAAAAGATTGGTGTGCCCATCGATTCTGCAGTTTACAGCGTATTACCCGATTGGCAAGAGCAGGTATATCCCTGGGCACAGCTAGAAGATACGGTGCATAAGCTGATTCCTCAAAAGCTTATGCATATCCGTGACTGGCTAGCCTGGAGTCCTGGCCAGGGAGAACCACCCCCAAAAACACTGCGGTTGGACCTATGTGATATGTGTCCTCAGTATAAAAAATGCCAAACCTATTTTGAGCCTCAGGCAACGGCAAGACCTGCAGTTGACCCAGACGTTAGCATCACATCAGAACAATACAACAAATCGTCTTATCAGAGAACTAACCCAAAAAAATCTGACAAGAGAACGGGCAAATCGACTGGTGTTAAGGAGTCTAAGCCTAAATCTACTAAGCCGTTACCAACGCTATCAACATCTTCACCCGCAAATAAGTCAGATGCCATCGCTGCGCAATTAGTCGAAACATTAAAGTCCTTTGGCGTTGGTGTTGATTTACAAGGAATTGCCTTAGCCCCAGCCTTTCTGCGAGTCAAACTCAAACCTCAACTGGGCGTCAAAGTGAATTCTATTTTGCGTCTGACTGATGATTTACGGGTGCAACTTGGCATTGAGGCTCCGCCGATGATTGCCCCCCAGACGGGTTATGTCAGTGTTGATTTGCCTCGTCCAGACCGTCAGTCTGCCCTGTTTGAGCAATATATTCAGCCTCTGACTCTGACACCTAACGATCCGGTCAAAATTGCCATTGGCGTGGATTTGGAGGGTAACTTAGTTGAAGCTGACTTATCGGATCCCAATACCTGTCATTTTTTAGTGGGTGGGACGACTGGCAGTGGTAAAAGTGAATTTCTGCGATCGCTCCTGCTAAGTCTCCTAAAGCGTCACTCCCCAGAGCACCTACAAATTGTCCTGGTCGATCCCAAACGCGTTACATTTCCCGAATTTGAAGACAATCCCTGGTTGTTAAAACCCATTGTAAAAGATACCGAAGGTGCAATAACCCTGATGGAGTCTTTGATGAATGAAATGGATCGCCGTTACCAAAAATTTGAACAGAGTCGCTGTACTGACCTGACCCGCTATAACCAAAAGTCTAATAGCCCAATATCTCGAATCATCTGTATTTTTGATGAATATGCAGACTTTATGGCAGAAAAAGAAAGTCGCACTGCTATTGAGCAGAGCATTAAACGGTTAGGAGCCATGGCCCGTGCCGCTGGAATCCATCTCATTATTGCTACCCAGCGTCCTGATGCTCAGGTAGTGACTCCACTTATTCGCTCCAACTTACCTGGACGAGTTGCCCTAAGAACCGCGAGCGATGCAGATTCGGCGATTATCCTAGGCGGTAAGCAAGGAGATGCCGTTAACTTACTAGGTAAGGGCGATTTGCTTTATTTAAGAGGTGCACAGTTGTTGAGACTGCAAAGCTTATTTGCTCCAGAAATCACGCTTTAGCTCATACTCATTGCCCTTGAGTGTCGGGGAGCTATGCTAGATTTTATAGATCATAATGAAGGGTTTAACCCAATGGCGTCACCCCCACAACTACGACCCAAATATTCAATCTCAGTCGAAGTGCGAATGTATGAGATATCTTTGGTTGAGGTGCCAATGCCTATTATAGTTCGACAAGGGTATTTAGAAGTCCGTATATGACCTAAAGCTGGATTACCAGCAAGACCCTGTGCCATCTGTAAGTGATGATGATGCAGCTTGGTTAAATTCTTTACTTTGTGAGCAAGGATTACGCTCCCTGTCTTGAGGGAATAGGCACTGACCCGCTACTATACAGGCGCATATTTGCTGGCTGCCCTAATGATTGATTCAGTGCTGCGTACCCTTACCTTTGGTCAGCTTTCGCTACAGCAGTGGCGAGAAGTTAGCCTGATCCATTGGCTGCTGACGCCATTACGTAAATGGCGTCAGGGTAGCGGGCTACTGCCCCATGGAGACCTGATTGCAGCTGCTATCGTAGCGGTGCTGCTGGTACTGTCTCCCTATACCTCCACCACCCTCATCGGTATTTTGCTGGTGGCCTGTGCAGCGCTGTGGTTGCTTCTCACAGTCAGTGATGAGGCCAACGGTTGGCTCACGCCTATTCATCTGGGGGTCACCCTTTACTGGGCCACCATGGTATTAGCTACGGCGCTGTCACCGGTCAAAGCCGCCGCCGTTTCTGGGTTGATGAAGCTCACCTTGAATCTGTTGCTGTTTATGCTGCTGGCACGGATACTGCGGCAGCCAAAGTTGCGTACGGGGGTGGTCTCTGTCTACGTGCTGGCGACTTTACCCGTAGCGGTCTATGGTATGCGCCAATATTTCTTTGGAGCCGAGGCCCTGGCCACCTGGGTGGATCCAACGACTAATTTATCTGGGGCAACTCGAGTTTATAGCTATCTAAAAAATCCTAATTTGTTGGCAGCCTATCTGATGCCTGCAGTTGCCATGAGCGTTAGCGCCTTTTTTGTATGGCCCCGCTGGCTCCCTAAGGTGTTGGCAGCCATTGCTTTTTTTCTAAATCTTGCCTGTTTGGTGCTGAGCTACAGCCGTGGCGGTTGGATAGGGCTGTTGGGGCTATTTTTTGTGCTGGCAGTGCTGCTGGTGTACTGGTGGAGTGAACTGTTTCCATCCTTTTGGAAGCAATGGGCACTACCGTTGTTGCTGGGGGTAATGACCGGTTTGGTTGTATTTGCCGTGCTGTTTGTTGGCCCTGTGCGTGAACGGGCTATGACCATGTTTGCCGGTCGGGGAGACAGCAGCAACAACTTCCGCATTAATGTGTGGGAAGGGGTGATGGATATGATCCGGGCGCGGCCTGTCATTGGCATTGGCCCTGGTAATGAAGCTTTTAACAAAGTTTATCCGTTCTATCAGCGTCCTAACTACACTGCTTTGAGCGCCTATTCAATTTTTCTAGAAACCCTGGTTGAGGCCGGCATTGTTGGCTTTACGGCTCTGTTGTGGATGTTAGGAACAACTTTATATCAAGGGTTACACCAGCTACGGCGTCTGCGGATGGATATGAATGGGCAGGGCTATTGGCTGATTGGTGCGATCGCAACCTGTTCTGGCATGTTGGTCCACGGTTTAGTCGATACCGTCTGGTATCGTCCCCAGGTCAGCACCCTCTGGTGGCTGTGTATGGCCATTATTGCCAGTTTCTATGTGCCTCGTCAGCAGCACTACGAAGAATAGGGCTGAGTCATGACGTCCCCAGAGCCCATGGGCCTGAGGACGATGAAACATCCTGGATAGGACTACCGGAGGAGACTAGTTCTATTCGTCAGATCTGTTCTCACAATGTCTTCTACCATTGGGGGATAACACCAGCTTGCCAGCCCTTGGTAGGCAGCGGTTTTATAGGTCCACAATTTGCCCATGCATGGCTCGTATTAATCAAATTTGAAAGAAACTCAAGATTTTGATCGGTTTTCAGAGAATGGTGGTTGTGTCAAACGGTGGCGAAAAATGGGCGTGAGTTACTGCTATGGCAGCAGTATTTGGAAAAGATGGGCGTGCTAAGCAATACCTCGCCTTTTTTATTTTACGAAATGCAGCATTAGATACAACATAAACCCGTAGTTTTTCCAATGCTAAAGAGTAACCCATAGTATCTGGCTAACCGATGTGGCCAGCAGGTCTATGGTGTTCTACGTTTATGCCAGGAGAAACTCCATGCCCCCCCGCAACTCCTTTCGGTTATCTCGTCGTCAAGTCATTCGTGGATTACTGGCAACTACAGCATTTGGTGCAGCGACCAAATTAAATGCCTGCACCCCCGCGCCTACAGCATCTACAGACGGAGCCGAGGGGACAAGTGACGCAGCTGGCGATGTGGTAGTAGGGTTTATCTATGTGGGGCCTAAGGATGACTTTGGCTATAACCAGGCCCATGCCGAAGGGGCAGCAGCCATGGCCAATGTGCCTGGCATTAAAATTATCGAAGAAGCCAGCGTTCCAGAAACAACGGCGGTGCTAGAAACCATGCGCAGCATGATCGAAATCGATGGCGCGAAGGTTCTATTCCCCACCTCTTTTGGGTATTTCGACCCATATATTTTGGAATTAGCCGCTGAGTTTCCCGATGTGCAGTTTTTCCATGCAGGCGGTCTCTACCAGGAGGGTGTCCATCCCGAAAATGTAGGCAGCTACTTTGGCTACATTGACGAAGCCCAATACATTGCTGGGATTGTTGCTGGTCACACCTCTAAGGAAGGCAAGCTGGGGTTTGTTGCGGCTAAACCGATTCCCCAGGTGCTGCGCAACATCAATAGCTTTACCCTTGGGGCAAAATCAGTGAACCCAGCTGCAACGACCCAGGTGATCTTCACCGGAGATTGGGCACTGCCCGTCAAAGAAGCGGAGGCCACCAACAGCATGGCTGACCAGGGCATTGATGTCGTTACCTGCCATGTGGACAGCCCTAAGGTTGTTATGGAGACCGCTGAAAAGCGCGATATCTTTAGCTCTGGTTACCACGCCGATCAAAGTCCGCTGGCCCCTAAAGGATATCTAACTGGAGCAGAATGGGACTGGGTGAGTATTTACACCTTCCTAGGCGAACAGTTTGTTGCTGGCAAAACCTTAATGACTGGGGACATTGACCATATTCTACGGGGTGGTCTCGCGGACAACTTCTGTAAGCTCTCGGCCTATGGTCCGGCGGTAGGCGATGGGGCCAAAGCGGATGCTGAGGCAGCTAAGGAAAAGATTCTTAAGGGTGAACTGGTCATCTACGAAGGTGAGCTCAAAGACAACACGGGTAAGTCCATTTTGTCGGCAGGTGAAACATACGAGCAGCAGAACATTGAGTTGGAGAAAATGGACTGGCTAATCGAGGGTGTCAAAGGCGGCATTAGCGGCTAATGATCAGTTTTCCTCAGCGGGCTCCAGCCCTGTGGCGTAGGTCCTTAGAAGCGCTTGTGTTGCCAATAATGGCTTTACTGGTGGCGCTAGTTATTTTTGGTGTTTTTTGTGCCCTGGCAGGGGCCAATCCATGGGCCGTTTATGGCTCAATTTATCAGGCCGCTTTTGGCCGCTGGAGTGCCTGGCAAAATACTCTAATTCGAGCCGCTCCCCTGATGCTGACAGCATTGTGCACAGCATTACCAGCTCGTCTGGGGTTGGTGATTATTGGGAATGAGGGCGCTCTCGTCATGGGAGGGTTGGCTGCGGTTGTCGTTGGTTTGGGCGTAGGCCCCTCTCTGCCACCCGTGATGGCTCAGGTGGCTATGGCCATGGCGGGCATGATCACGGGTGGGTTGTGGATCATGTTAGCTGGAGCATTACGCCACTATCGCGGAGTGAATGAAACGATCAGTAGTTTGTTGTTGAACTACATTGCGATCGCACTCATGAACCACCTGGTAGAAGGCCCCATGCGCGATGCTAGTTTTGTCACCAAGCCATCGTCTGTAGAACTTGACCCTAGCATTTGGCTAGGCACCATTCCCGGTACCCGCATTCACCTTGGTTTGCTCTACGGCTTAGTAGTTTGTGTGCTTGCCTATGGGCTAATCCAGCGCACCACCTTTGGTTTTGCCGCCCGTACGGCTGGCGGTAATGCGCGAGCTGCCCAGATTGCCGGTCTCCCCGTCGGCAAACTCACCATGGCCATTTGTTTTTTAGGTGGTTCTGCTGCTGGCTTAGCAGGCATGGTAGAGGTGGCCGCTGTGCAAAAGCGAATCAACGAGTCCCTGGTGTCCAACTATGGATATGCCGGTATTTTGGTCGCTTTTGTATCACGCCATAATCCATTAGCCACCATCTTGGTTGCAATTTTGTTAGGTGGGATTCTTGCCAGTGGTGGTATTCTTCAACGCTCCCATGATTTACCCGATGCGACGGTTTTGGTGTTTCAGGGGATTGTGTTTTTGTGTGTGTTGTTTAGCGATTCATTGTATGGGCGATTACCGTGGTTTCGGGAGACGGTGGAGGGATAGGCAATTAAGGAGAAATGCAGATTTGTGACGGGGGTGATTATTAACAATGGCAACAGAATCTCTCGGTCTATGGGGAGTTCCCCTAGGAATATTGGCAGGCACCCTGCGGGGCAGTGCCCCATTTCTGTTTGTCAGCTTAGGAGAATGCCTGACGGAGAAAAGCGGCAAGATTAACCTGGGTCTAGAAGGCACTCTCCTGATGGGGGCCATGAGTGCCTATGGAGTGTCTTATTTGACTCAGGGGGCAGTGGGTCCTTTTTGGGCTCCGTGGTTGGGGGTGCTGGCGGCGGGGCTATCGGGTATGGCGTTGGGGGCTATCCATGGTTGGCTATCGCAACAACCTCGGGTCAATGATGTGGCCACGGGTATTGCCATGATTGTCTTTGGTAGTGGGTTAGCCTTTTTCCTGGGAAAGCCATTTATTCAGCCCCAGGCCCCGCAGTTGTCTACGTTTGACTGGGGCAGTTGGAGTAGTATTCCGCAGATTCAGGCAGCGTTGAAGATTAGTCCGTTGTTTTTGTTGGGGGTGGTCATTGCGCCGTTGCTCCAATGGTTCTTTCGCTATACTCGCTGGGGCCTGTACGTTCGGGCGGTGGGGGATAGTCCTGAGTCGGCCCGTGCCATGGGGATATCCACATTTAAGGTGCGGATGTTGAGTATTGTTGCCGGGAGTTTTTTAGCGGGCATTGGTGGAGCTTGTTTGTCGTTATATTATCCCGGCGTTTGGACGGAGCGGATTTCTAGCGGTCAGGGGTTGATGGCGGTGGCCCTGGTGATTTTTGCCCGGTGGAATCCGCTCCAATGTTTATGGGCGTCATTGCTGTTTGGTGGAGCCCAGACGATTGGTCCGGCGTTTCAGTCAGTGGGGGTGGATTCTTATTATTATTTGTTTAATGCGGCCCCGTATATTTTGACGTTGTTGATTATGGTCGTGACCTGCTCGCCGCAGCGGACGTTGGTGGGGTTGCCGGGGGCGTTGGGGAAGGAGGAGTAGGGCTGGGACTCAATATTAATATTATGGTTGGTGCGATCGCACTACTCTGGAGAATCAATCAGCCCCGGGTGATCGTCTGGGCGAGGACCGGGTGCCGACCAGAAAAAGCGACGTTCTGCTTCAGTAATGGGCTTATCGTTAATGCTCGCTTCTCGGCGACGCATTAACCCATCCTCGTCAAATTCCCAATTCTCATTACCATAGGCGCGATACCACTGACCGGCATCATCGTGCCATTCATACTGAAAGCGCACGGCGATCCGATTCTCACCAAAGGCCCACATCTCCTTAGTCAAACGATAATCCAGTTCCTTATCCCATTTTCGGGTCAAAAACTCTCGAATCGTATCTCGTCCCTGAAAAATCTCAGCCCGATTGCGCCAGTGGCTATTTTCTGAGTAAGCCATGGAAACCCGCTGTGGATCTCTACTGTTCCAGGCATCTTCTGCCATACGAACTTTTTTAACAGCAATCTCATAGGTAAATGGGGGGACCAGTTTCGCAGCTGACATGGGCAAGAATCCTGAGTAATCAGTCAAATAGTGAATTTGGAGTTCATTCTCCCTATATATACCCCTCAGCGTTGCCAGGTAAATGGGACGAAATTTTGGAAAACTAGGATTTTCTTGAGGCTCTCAGTGCTCTCTATTTTTATCAATCAATAACATTGACCTTTCACCTCCCAGGAGTTTCTTGTATCTTAAGTAGAGTGATCATTCTACTTGGATAGAACCATGGCCGAAGCAACTACCGTGACCGCTGAGGTAAAAGCACCGCTTACTCCCATTCCTCAAGACGGTCTAACAGATTTAGCCGCTAAGAATAAGGCCAACCCTGCCGATAAAACCCTAAAAGTTAAAACTGTCTGCACAGGCAAGTTTCGCAGTCTTAACTACGCCCGTGACCTGGACGCATTTGTCATTGATGAGCCTCCTGTTCTTTTGGGAGATAATACCGCACCTAACCCATCTGAGATTGTATTGGGAGCCCTGGGTTCCTGCTTGGTGGTGGGCATTCAGGCCAATGCAGCTGCAAAAGGCGTTACCTTAACTAAGCTAGAAGTTTCCCTAGAAGGCGATATCAACATTGTTAGCACCTGGGGGACTGGAGAATTGGCCAAGCCCCAGGCTGGGTTTACTGATGTCCGCGTTAAGGTAGACATCGACGGTGATGCTGACCGGGCAGTGCTAGAGGAAATGGTGGCCCATGCGAATACATGGTCACCGGTGTCTGCGACATTAAGCAACCCTATGCCGGTATCGGTTTCAACGGTTTAATTGGAACTGTTGGATTAAATTTATCTAAAGTCGGAGTTTCTACCGTGAGAAACTCCGGAAACTTCTCTTTAACCTTTTCGTCTCTGGTTTAGGGCATTTCTTGCGTGTATTCGTTGGGGTAATGTCGATTCTGGCAACCAATATAATATTTTGGAAATAATATTTTGGAATCGTTAGGTCTGCATTAGGTTTTCAAGCTTCAAAAATCTAACCCAGCGATCATCACATACCGCTTTATCAGCCCAACTCAATACATCGGCCTTTTATAGAGCATCGCCATGCAAACCATTTCAAAATCATCGAATCCTAAGGCATCCTCGGCAACCTTAGATTTAGATCCGGCTATTGCTAACCTACGCACTGTAATTAATCAAGTGCTGACACCTAAGGTGCAAGACATTGATCTCAAAGGAGAGTATCCGGATCAGATTATGCACCAGCTAGGTACGACCAATGCCTTTGCCCATGCAGTGTCCACAGACTACCAGGGGTCGGGTAAAGGATTGAGAACAGCGATTCAAAGCATTGAAGAAATTTCTAAAGACTGTCTTTCGACCGGCTTTATTGCCTGGTGTCAGGTGGCCTGCACCTGGTACTTAGAGAACACTCAGAACACGACGCTGAAAGCAGAGATGCTGCCTAAAGTCGCTACTGGTCAGGTGCTAGCCGGTACTGGGTTATCAAACCCCATGAAGCATTTTGCCGATATTGAGAAAATTGCCCTGACGGCAACGCGTGTAGACGGTGGCTACATCATCAACGGCCTGCTGCCCTGGGTGTCTAATTTGGGGCCTGGCCACTATTTTGGGATTGCCGCCAAACTGGCTGATTCGGAAGACTACATGATGGCGCTTGTTTCCGATGCGCTAGAGGGGATGTCGCTGCGGCTTAATGCTCACTTTATTGCCTTGGAAGGGACAGGCACCTATAGCTGTGTATTCCGTGATGCCTTTGTTCCAGATGAGTGGGTTTTGGCATCTCCCTGTGAGGAGTATGTCGCCTGCATTCGCCCTGGATTTATTTTGACCCAGATGGGTATGGGGTTAGGATTAGCCGATAGCTGTATTGAGCTGATGCGTCGGTCTAATAAGCGTCTGGGTCATGTAAATTGCTATTTGGATGATCAAGTTGAAGACCTGGCTGATGCTTTGCACATGGCTCGGTTGCATACCTACAGCCTGGCTGACCAGCTGAATGAATGTACAGGTCTGGCTGATCCACAACTGGATCGCGAGATTATTCAAGCCCGAGTAACCGGTGCAGAACTCTCGTTACGGTCTGCTCAAGCGGCCATGCTGCATGCGGGAGCCAGAGCCTATGTGCATGGTAGCCCGGCAGAGCGTAAGTTGCGGGAAGCTTATTTTGTGGCGATTGTGACTCCCGCTCTCAAGCATCTGAAGAAGATGTTGGCTGATATGCAGCAGCAACCCGCTTTGTCGGTTGCCTAACAGTCTCAAATGGGAGGGTGGGCATTGCTTACCCTCCTGCAGGCTGCTTGACTGGAGAGGACCTTAAAGGGTGACAAGGAACTTAAAGTCTATATTTGGCAATGATTTGGGAAAATAGGAAGGCAAAAAAATAGGGGACTATGCATCCCCCACAAAAAATAAAATGTTGCCTTCAGTATACCAAACCATCTGCCGTAAGCATCTGAGCGAGTCGCAGTATCTAACGCTAGAGCTGGTGTTACTTTTGATACAAGCGCATCGTCAAGTCACGCTCGGAACGTTAGCCAGTCTATTTCCTCAACCGATCAAATATGCGAGTCGTAAACGGAACCTACAACGGTTTTTAGTCCTCCCTCGTCTGAGCCTTAAAGTGTTGTGGTTTCCGTTGATCAAATATTGGATTCGCCAAGCTCAAACCGGTCATTGTCTCAATCGAGATCAGCGTCGTCGGTTAAAAAAAAGCTCATCAGAAGTATGGATATTGGTTGATTGCGATAGACCGAACGCAATGGAAAGAGCGTAATCTGTTTATGGTGACCCTGGTATGGGGCACCCATGCATTACCCCTATATTGGGAGCTATTAGATCATGTCGGCAACAGTAATCTGAGGACCCAAAAACGAGTCTTAAAAATCGCTCTGAAATTATTGAAACACTATCCAACGTTGGTGATAGGAGACCGAGAATTTCATAGTCCGAAATTGGCTGAATGGCTCGACCAACAAGGGGTATACTTTGCCTTGCGTCAGAAAAAAGACTTCCACTTCCAACCACACCCTGGTGACGAGTACCAAGTCCTCAAAGACCAAGGATTCAAGCCGGGCATGTCTCAATTTTATGTCGGCATTAGAGGGAATAAAGGAGACGGATTAGGTCCCTTTAATCTGGCGGTTTATTGGAAACGTAAGTACCGCAAGAAAGGACCGAAAGACCCCTGGTATATCCTGACAAATCTCCCCACCCTCAAACAAACCTTAAAGATTTATCGTTGTCGCTGGGGGATAGAGATACGCCAGCCTCAATACCCCCATAGTCATCTCCCTCTTTATGCCGAGGTTGCTTAGTCATAGGCTGATGGTTTTCCATTTGTATTCTCCGGTGAAGAGTTAACAGTGACGGTGTGAGGAGGGTTACTCAGGTGGGATTGCAATCGTGGGCACTTTGCCTTTCCAACGTTGCCGTAGAATGTCACCGACAGGCCGTTGCCGATGGGTTCTTAATCGTTCCAGTTCAATCTCATCGGCCCAAATGATCCAGTGTTTTGGGGACGTGGGTTGCTGCCGGGCTTTGACCCAACCACGTCGCACCCAGTTGTATAGGGTCACGGTGGGCATCCCCAGCGTGACCGCTAACTCAGGGAGCCACCACTCATGCTCAGAAAGGGGCTCTCTGGCTTTAGGCAATGGACGAGGCCGGAGTCCGAGATGGCGTATCAAGGTTTGGACGATTTCTCGAGTGAAGGTTTGACGTCGTTTGGGTGGACGAAACCCTTCTTGATGCAAGCAGTCAACTATTTCATCGGTTGTTAAATTGGCCTCGACCAGTTGCTCTAGCCGCTCACATAACTGAGGGTAGTAACTCAGTTGTGTCCATTTTGCCACCGGACGAATAATTTGAGCTTGACAGGAGAATCCTCCCGACCACTCAATCATAACCTGAACCTGTTCACTTGTGCCTTCAACAGTGACAATGATTTTATCAATCACCTGCCGGATGATTTCTTTGCGTTGAGCCTGAGTTGTTGTTGGCACAGACCATAAGGCAGGCAGGTCTTGAGCAAGTCTTCGAATCTGTTGTTGTTGGTCGGGTGATAGTTGTTTGGGCTTCTCGCAACAAAAACGTTCATAGTCTTCTTGGAGTTGTTGTTGAGCTTGCAATTTAGCTTCCCATTCTTGGGCTAATTGTCTGGCGACCAAACGGTTCTCTGGCTCTACTAACTGGTAATGTCGTCTGGCTCTATCAGTCTCAAATTGGGCTCTCTCAAGTCGTTGGTGCCACACCTTGTCGAGTTCTAATCGGTCTTCTTCAAGATGTCTTGCAGCGGCCAGTGACAACTCTAATGCGGCGGGTTCCAGGGCCTGTAAAACTTGGTCAACAACATACTCATCTAAACAAGCACCCGACAAGTGTTGGCAAATCTCACCCCCATAATCGACTTTCTCTCGGGCGCAGATATAGCGATGATGATCTTGTCCATGGGAATACTGAACCGCCATGCGACCCCCACATCGACCACACACTAACAACCCACACAGTAACCCAACCCCTTGACGGGGATGTCCTTGTTCATTACTGCGGTTCTGATTGGACTTGAGTTGAGCAATATTCTGCTGGTATTTTTCCCAGCTAATGTACGCCGGATGGTGATCTTTGATCAAGACCAGCCATTCCTCGCAAGGCTTAACCACTCTGCCGGTATGAGGTCGTCCCGCTTTCTTTTTTCGAGGGTCTACTTGTCTGCGTCCATAGGCATAGGCCCCAGCATAGGTTGGATGTCTCAGGAGATTTTGCAATGTCGCTCGATTGGGCCGATGCCATTCTAAATCGCCTTTTGTCGGTCCCGATAATACCCGTACCCCAATCTGAATATGATGGGTCACTAGGTACTGGAGTACGGCATTGAGGGTCCCCAATTCCTCAAATTTTCTGAAGATCAGCTGCACCACCTGTTGTACTTGTTCGTCTGGGTCAAAGTGTATTTCCCCAGAGGGACGACGCACATAGCCGATGGGCACATTGAAGCCCAATTCCCCTCGTTCAGCTTTGTTACGCTTTCCCTGAATCATTCGCTGTTTGAGGATGTGGAGCTCTATCTCCGAGAACGATCCTTTCAACCCAAGCAAGAGCCTGTCGTTGTAATCACTCGGATTATAGATGCCGTCCAGGTCGGCTATCAGTGTGCCGAATAGGGCACAGATTTCCAACAGTTGATGCCAATCTTTCGATGAACGGGCCAACCGGGACATCTCTACTCCTAATATTAACCCCACATGATTGAGACCCACTTCACTGACAAGACGTTGAAAGCCTAAACGTCCTTCAGCGCTACTGCCTGACTTTCCTAAATCATCATCAATGGTCAGCACACGCTCGGCTCTCCAGCCTAGGGCTTCGGCTCGCCCCACTAATCCATACTGGAGTCGGGTCGATTCTTGATGGTCGCTCACCTGCTGCAAGGTTGACTGACGAACATAGACCACCGCTAACCGGTCCAGATGATGGGCTTGTATTTTTTCTGAAGGCCAGTGGCTGCTATTCGTTGGGAGACTCATTCGTCACCTCCTGTCCTGACTGGGCACTCAGATGATTCTCCAGCAGTTGGCTCAAGACATTGATCAGTCTCTGCCGCTTCAGTTGCGGCAACCGTTGCCACAGCTCCTTCCTCGGAGGACAGGCAGACGGGGGGACTCGTTTCGCTCTGACATGGATATTCTTCCTTTTCGTGCAATGGCTCACTTGCCTTTATTTTGGCGACGAGTTCAACCAAGCGGAGTAACCCCCTCAATCTAACGGTAGGGTATTGAGAAGGCTTCGTCTTTATAGGGGTATTATGGCTGGCGCATTGAACAATTTTTTAAAGATTGTAAAACCGGGGGCTATCACCTGGAGGATACCAAGGTGAACGACCGTCGCTTTTTAGCCTTGGTGGTGGTCATTGTGCTCGCCTATAGTTTGGCTACAATGCACGGACAACGCATGCAAGCATTACGGATAGACGATTACGCTGGATGTATCAAAAAGCACTCAGGCAAGGCTCCCTATCACAGTGATTTTAGCTTGGGTTTGTATGGGCAACGGTGGATATATGCCATGGATATATGGGCGGATTCGGCCTTGAAATTGATTGCGCTCAAACCGAATAAACGACTCTATTTTCAACGTGGTTTTCTCGCTCTGTCCCTTATGGAACACGCTTTATAGCTACGCTGTCACCCTTTAAGGGAGAGGACATTCAGGTTTGGCAATATATTGAATGCATCACTTCGCCGACCTTGCCCGTGGTGGACACTAAGGGTTGTAACGAAAATCAAAGTCTGTAAAACGGTATCCGTTGATACTAAAATAAGATAGATTAACCGTTCTAATAGATATAATCAGGCTTTAGTTCTACCCAAAAAATAATAATATGAAATCGGTCACGGATCAGTTCCGCCAGTGGAATAGTCTTTCTTGCCAATATGGTGGGACTAGTGCCATTCCGACACGCTGCGTTGTTTGTGGAAGTTATCATTCTACTCAGGACCACTGGCGTTTGATGGCTGAGTCGGAGATGCCCCAAAATCCGGCTGATCTGATCGATGATCTGGTTAACATGCGGTTTTATAAGCCAGAGGCCATTGAGACTGCTGACGCTATTAGTCAGGCAGAGCTACGAACGGCTCTGTTTGTGAGTAAGGTGGGCAAGGGTAGCCCCAAGCGAGAGCGGCTGGTGCGAGATTTAATTGACCTGGCAGGCGGTCTGGATCAGGCTTTTGGTGCAGCCTTTGGACCTAAGGCTGGAGAGTTTTTTAGTGATGCTCAGCGCATCAGTCAGGTAACTCGGCGCAAGTTTTTACAGAACATTGCTGTAGGGGCAGCTTTGGTCACGTTAGCCAACTGTGCCGATTCAGCCGAGGTTACTGATGATCCTCAAGGGTCCGTTGCTAGTGCTCCTGCTGGCTCGTTGGAGAAAACGAGTCTGAAGCTAGCGTTTTTGCCAATTACCTGTGCGACTCCGATTATTATGTCGCAGCCGTTGGGCTTCTATGAGAAGCATGGTCTCGATGTGGAGCTGATGAAGTATGCTAGCTGGTCGGTGGTCAGGGATGCTGCGATCGCAGGTGAACTGGACGCTTACCACATGCTTGCACCCATGCCCATTGCCATGTCCCTTGGCTTGGGGTCTACTCCTTTCTCAGTGAAGCTAGCCAGCATTGAGAACAACAACGGCCAGGGTATTGCCGTTGCCAACAAACACCTGGGCAATGTTAACGGTCCCGCCGACTTTAAGGGCATGACCATCGGCATTCCCTATGACTATTCCAACCATAATCTGCTGTTGCGTTACTACCTGGCCAGCGGTGGTCTAGACCCAGACAACGATGTGAAGCTGTTGATTTTGCCCCCGCCGGATGCGATCGCAAAAATGGCCACCGGTCAAATCGATGCCTTTATCCTGCCCGACAACTTTACCCAGCGGGTCGTGCAGGATGACATTGGTTTCATTCATATCTTAACCAAAGACCTGTGGGCAGGTCACCCCTGCTGCGCCTTTGTAGCTGCTCAGAATTGGATTGATGAACACCCCAACACATTCCGCGCCCTCAACAAGGCCATTATTGACGGGGCCAACTACGCCAACAATCCAGCCAACCGTAAGGAAATTGCAGCGGCTATTGCCCCTCGTGAATATCTGAATCAGCCCTTGCCAGTGCTGGAAGCTGTTATGACCGGTCAGTTTGAAGATGGTCAGGGCAACACCTTTGACATTCCCGATCGAATTTACTTTGACCCCTACCCTTGGAAGAGTTTTGCCAGCTGGATTACTACCCAGCTCGTACGCTGGGATTACACGTCGGCAGATAAGATTGCCGACGGTGGTCGAGATTTCTTCTTGACGGATCTAGCGCGGGAACTTGCCTTAGAACTGGGTGTGGATTCACCAGAGGAAATCTCCCGGATCGAAAAGATGAAGTTTGGCGATTTTGACCCAGATAAGGCCGATGAGTACTTGAAAGAGCAGGTTGATAAGTTTGGTGTTTAATTAACCCAGATGACCGATCTCGGAGTCTCTCCTAGGGGAGACTCCGTTGGTGGAGTGGGTCTCAACAACTGGCAATGATAATGGCAAGATCACCTTAAACGTTGTCCCTGTGCCCAGCTGGCTTTTTACCTGAATATCTCCCTGCTGGAAATCAACAAACTGTTTGACAATACTTAGACCTAATCCAGTACCTGGAATGTTACTGACATTCTTGCCTCGGTGAAACGGCTCAAATAGATGGGGATAATCTTCCGGCGGAATTCCTAGACCGTTGTCTTTGACTACAAATACTGCCTGTTCCTTATGGCGGAATAGAGATAGATAAACAGATCTGCCATCAAGGGTATAGCGAACAGCATTAGACAGAATATTGGTCAAAATTGAACGCAAAAGCGTTTGATCCAGTTTCGCGATCAAAGGTTTGTGTCTGCCAGTGAATTCCAGCTGGCCCGTTTGTGAGGGCAGTTCGGTTAGCAGATTGCGACAAAAGTCGACGAGATTTAGGGGCTCAGGATTGAGGCATAAGCGCTTGGCTTCCAATTTACCCAGCACTAAAATATCGTCGATCATCTGAGTCATGCGCTCAATATTCTCTTTAATATTCACAAGATATTGATTTTTCTGCGACTGCGATAATTGTTCGTCATACCGATTTAAAGAGGAGACTGACAGAGCAATATTATTCATTGGATTGCGAAACTCATGGCATACCATGGAGACAAATCGGGACTTGAGGTCACTCAACTCCCGCAGTCGCTCATTGGCCGCATAGAGCTCGGCTGTCCGCTTTTTTACTTTGAGTTCTAAATCTTCGTTGGTCTGTTGCAAGACCGTCTCAGCCCACTTGCGTTGGCTGAGATCGCGAAAGGTCACCACCGCCCCAATCAGTTCGCCATGATCGTCGCGCATGGGCGTACTAATGTATTCCACCGGGAAACAGGTGCCATCCTTGCGCCAAAAGACTTCATCGGTAACCCTTTGCACATGCCCTTGTTGGAAAACTTCATAGATCGGACAACATTCTCTGGCATAGGGACTGCCATCAGCATGGGAATGATGCAGGACTCGATGCATCGACTGACCGATCAAATCCTCCATCTCCCAATCAATCATGGCAGCGGCCGCTGGATTCACAAAGGTAACATTGCCCTGCAGGTCTAACCCATAGACCCCCTCGCCCACGGCGTTGAGAATTAGCTGATGTTGACGACGTAGAGCTTCAAGTTCGTCATGTTCTGAAAGGCTAGCGGCATCACGTGGTTCCATAAAGCTGTTCAAGACTGTAGTGCACTACACCACGACTGGTTCCTAAAACCCTTAAACCTGTTAGTTAAGCATACAAAATGCCCTCAGCAGAGGGTAGGCCATTGCTGATTTATTGGAGCCATCGATCTAAAATGATTGGTTAGAACTGGTCAAATTTGTTTTTCCTGGAGGTCAGCAACAGCAAGAGCATTATCTTAATTTCCATCTTAGATGGTAGGGGCCATGGTGAAAACGATTCTGGTCATTGAAGATGAGGCCCAAACAAGAGAAATTTTTCTCCGCTGTTTGAAATTTGAAAAGTTCAAAGGCATTGGCGCAGAAAATGGGTCTACTGGCGTTAGATTAGCGACAAAACATCGTCCTGATCTGGTGGTTTGCGACATTATGATGCCAGACATGAATGGCTATGAGGTGTTGACCTCCCTCAGGAGAAATGCGGTGACAGCTGCAATTCCATTGATCTTTTTAACGGCCAAGGTAACAATGGCAGACCTCCGACAGGGCATGACCTTGGGGGCAGATGACTATTTGACAAAACCCTGTACGGTAGAGACTTTTTTGGATGCGATCGCATCCCGCCTAAAGCGTCAAGACGAACTTAAACGCGGGTTACAAGCGACATCTTCTATGGATGCCCAGGGTCAGGATCAGGTTATTGCTGAAACAATCTTTCCTGAATGTCCGCGACTGAACGCTGTTTTCGAATTTATCGAAGCTCATTATCAAAAACCCATTAACTTAACCGATGTAGCTCAGGCTGTGGGTTACTCTCCTGCCTATTTAACGAATCTATCCCAAAGCCACACAGGTCGAACGGTAAAAGCTTGGATTATTGCCCGGCGCATGGCTCAAGCTCGACAATTATTGTCCAATACGGCTGAGTCCATTAAACAAATAGCCAACTCTATCGGCTACACTGATGCTGGCTATTTCACTCGACAATTTCGCAAGCTCCATGGCGTGACGCCACAAGTTTGGCGGAGTCGTCCCAATTCGTAACAATCGCAACAAAACAACGCTATAAACAGCCAACAGACTTAAAAAGTCCTAGTTTTGCAAAAAATAATCCAATGTAATCCCTAGAAGGGATTGGTATAAATTTTACTATCAAATCCCGTAGATAAACTTAGTTCGTGTCCAAGTGTGGGGTTCTATTGCAAAGGACATTATCCGTTTTTCTTTGGACGCCGTTTAACTTACTTGGATAACCAATAGTCTCAGTCAACGCTAGTTAAGGTGAGTAATCTTATGGTTTTAACCTCCGCACAAACTGATCAAGGGTGGAACAATCTAAATTGCGATCGCGGCAATCTCACTGATTTTCAGACGGCCTGCGTCATCTGTGGTGGAGCTCACCTGACCCATTCCCATTGGGAATTCTTACAAACCATGCCCCAGGACCCAGTGGAGATGGTGGATGACCTGATGAAGATGGGGCTGTATAAGGATCAGCAGCTGCGAGCTGCCGATAATGTCAACGCCTACGAGCTCCGCAAGACTCTGTTGCTCAAAGCAGCGGGCAAAGGTGATCCAAAGCGTGAAAAATTGGTGCTGGCCCTGGCAAGACAAGCGGGCGGGATTGAAAATGCGTTTGCAGCGGCCTTTGGCCCCCAAGCCGGACTGTTCTTTACCGATGCCATTCGCAACAGCCAATTTACCCGTCGAGAGTTTCTTAAGAATTTAGCCATTGGTGCGGCCCTAGTGACCCTCAGCAACTGTGGCCCTAATTCCCAGCAAGCGGCGGTAGAAGAGGATGCCGCCGCTCCGGTGAATGTCTCCAACCTGGAGAAAACGGATCTCAGAATTGGTTTTATTCCCATTACCTGTGCTACGCCCATTATTATGTCCGAGCCTTTGGGCTTCTACGCCAAGTATGGGTTTAATGCCGAGGTTGTCAAGATGCCCAGTTGGGGGGCCGTACGAGACTCTGCCATTGCTGGGGAATTGGACGCTTATCATATGCTTGCGCCGATGCCAATTGCCATGACCCTGGGCCTAGGGTCTGCATCCTTTGGTGTCAAACTCGCTAGCATTGAAAATATTAATGGACAGGCCATTACAGTTGCCGAACGCTATAAGGGGCAGATCAACGGTCCAGCGGACTTTAAGGGCTTTACCATCGGCGTTCCGTTCCCCTATTCCATGCATAATCTGTTGCTGCGCTACTATCTAGCAACTGGGGGTATCGACCCCGATGTGGATGTTAAGATTCGTCCCGTGCCGCCACCGGATAGTATTGCCCAGTTGATTGCTGGAGATATTGACGCTTACTTAATGCCCGATCCCTTTAATCAGCGTGCCGTATTTGAGGGCGCTGGATTCATCTTTAAGCTCACCAAGGAGATATGGCCCGGCCACCCTTGCTGTGCCTTTGCCGCTAGCGATCAGTGGATTGAGGCCAATCCCAATACCTTTAGAGCGCTGAATAAGTCCATCATTGAAGCGGCTGGCTATGCTCGTGATCCGGCGAATCGTCCTGAAATTGCTAAGGCAATTTCCGAGAGAGCATTTCTTAATCAGCCAGTTGAGGTGGTTGAGGCTGTGCTGACCGGTAACTTTGAGGATGGTCAGGGTAACACCCTGAGTGTGCCGGATCGAATTGACTTTGATCCATATCCCTGGCAGAGTTTTGCCAACTGGATTTCTTCGCAATTGGTGCGTTGGGATTTACAAGGAGATGGTAGAGCTAATCAGGTTATTACCAGCGAAACCTATAATCAGATCGGGAAAGATATTTTCTTAACTGACTTAGCTAGAGAGTTAGCTCAGGAGGTGGGGCTTAACTCACCGGAAGATATTTATCGCACTGAAACCCTTGAATTCGATACCTTTGACCCTGCTGATCCAGCAGCGTATGTCAAAGAGCAAATTGATAAAAATGGTGTTTAAGTTCAGCGGTCAGATCTTGAAGGAGGTGCAGATTACATGGCCTTAAGTAAGCCAGCTTTAAATAAAACCAATAGCGTTGACAGTAGATCACCATGGCTTAATGAGAATGTCAAGGCGTTGGGACTATTTGTGATTTCGCTCATTCTTTTCTTAGTGTTTTGGGAAGTTGGTGCCAACCTGAAGTTGTTTGCTAAAGGGATGCCCACCGCTTCTAAAACCTTACAGGAGCTATGGTGGTGGTCCACCCATCCCTTTTTTGATAATGGACCCAACGATTTAGGCATTGGGTGGAATTTATTAATTAGTTTGCGACGTGTGGCAATTGGTTACATTTTAGCCTCTGCGATCGCAGTTCCCCTGGGCATTCTCATTGGCATTTCACCCATTGCCTACAAAGCCTTTAACCCTTATGTTCAGCTGCTAAAGCCGGTCTCTCCCCTAGCCTGGTTACCTTTAGGGCTCTACATATTTCGAGATTCCGAAAAAACGGGCATCTTTATCATTTTGATCTCCAGTATCTGGCCCACCCTGATTAATACAGCCTTTGGTGTTGCCAACGTGAATCCGGAATATCTAGATGTCTCCAAAACATTGGGAGCTTCAAGGTTGCGGACTATCTTTAAGGTGATTATTCCAGCTGCTCTACCCAATATTGTCTCCGGTTTACGGATCAGTATGGGCATCGCCTGGTTGGTGATTGTGGCAGCTGAAATGCTTTTAGGGACCGGGTTAGGCTACTTTATCTGGAATGAATGGAATAATCTCTATATTCCGAATATTCTAGTTGCGATTTTCATCATCGGTCTGGTTGGGCTCATCTTAGACAGTATGTTTGGTGCCCTAGAAAAATTTGTTGCGTTTGGGCGTAAAGCATGAGCATTGCTTCCGTCAATTATTCCAATAATGGTGCCGTGTCTCCTGAACCTGAATTTCCTTCGGCCCAGCTTTCCATTCGGAATGTTACCAAGGTGTTTGCAGGTAAACGGGATATCTTCAGTCGGTTGTCAGGTAAGACAACCCGAGATTTTGTCGCCATTGAAGACATCAGTTTAGACATAGAGCCTAATACATTTGTCTCTATCATTGGTCCTTCGGGCTGTGGTAAGTCGACATTGCTCAATATGGTGGCCGGGCTATCCCCCGTTACTGGGGGTGAAATATTGCTGAATGGTCACCCCATTCAAGGTCCTGGTCCTGATCGAGGCATGGTTTTTCAGAACTATGCTCTGATGCCCTGGATGACCGTTGAGGAGAATATTCGGTTTGCGGTTGAAACCGTTTTTCCCAAGCTGTCACCCAAGCAAAGGACTCGCGCCATTAAAGAGCAGATCCAGTTAGTGGGGCTGGAAGGGGCGGAGAAAAAGCATCCCCATGAACTTTCAGGAGGGATGCGGCAAAGGGTCGGCATTGCCCGTGCTTTGGCCATTAACCCTCAGATTTTACTGATGGATGAACCCTTTGGAGCCCTGGATGCCTTGACTCGTGGCTTCCTACAGAGCGAAGTGGAGCGCATTTGGGAACAACACCGGAAGACAGTCATCATGATCACCCACAGTATTGAGGAAGCCTTACTACTGTCGGATCGCATTGTGATGATGACTCGAGGGCCAGCTGCTCGCATTGATGAGATCCTCGAAGTCCCATTCCCACGACCTCGCGATCGAGAAACCATAGATCAGCATCCGGCCTACCACGATCTTAAGGCCGAAATGGAACACCATCTGTTCCGTGAAACCCGTGCTGTTGAAGAGTCTCGTATCCAGGTTAAATAATTAGAGCTGCGTTAAGCGTTATTCCTGTTTAAGTTTTGCAATCAAGAGGTGATTTTTGCGATGGCTATTTCTGAAATCTCTGCCAAGTTTCTCGCAGCAAAGAAAGCCAAAGGGGTATCATTTGCTGATTTAGAAGCCAAACTAGGCTACGACGAGGTTTGGATTGCATCAGTACTGTATCGTCAGGCCAGTGCTTCAGAAGAAGAAGCCACCAAAATTGTTGAAGCTTTGGGCATGGGAGCAGAATATGTTGAGTATCTCACGGAGTGTCCTGTAAAAGGTGGGTTAGATCCTCTGGTACCCACTGATCCGCTGATTTATCGCTTCTATGAAATCATGCAGGTTTATGGCATGCCGGTTAAGGCAGTGGTCCATGAGAAGTTTGGTGATGGCATCATGAGTGCGATTGATTTCTCCATTGATGTGGAGAAGGAAGAAGATCCGAAGGGCGATCGGGTGAAGGTGATCATGTGTGGCAAATTCTTACCCTACAAGAAGTGGTAAGGCAAACATCAATGGTAAGGGCGCACAGCTAGCTGTACGTCCCTACCGCATACATATTCAGCAACAGTTGTTTTGTTAGCAGCCTTAGCTGGTGTCTTTCATGGCTTTGCCTACGGGGAAGGCATCTGATTAGCATTTTGATCATCTGTTGTGAGGGGCTAGTGTTGTTACTAGAGTAAATATTTCTATCCCCTCTACTCTCATTTTGCTTTCTTTCTGGGGCTGACTCTCACCCAATCAAAGTGGCGCTTCTACCTGGACTAGAAGCGCCACTTTTTTAGTACTACTAAGGATATGTATCCACTGGGAGCATGGCAACATGCTGCTGCGCTGCCTCTGTATACTCTGCTTCTTCAAAAGGAAAATTCAACTTCTGTGGAAAGTGACAAGATGAAGGCCATGGTCCAAGACGAATATGGTTCGACCGATGTCCTGCGGCTAGAGGATGTGGACAAGCCAGTGCCACAGGATAATCAGGTATTGGTCCGTGTTTATGCGTCATCTGTAAATGCAGGGGACTGGCAGTGGGGTCGTTTGCGGTGCAGATTGCTAAGGCATTTGGCACTGAAATGACGGGAGTGTGCAGTGCAAGCAAGGTGGAGATGGTGCGATCTCAAGGTGCAGATCACGTCATCGACTATACTAAAACCGACTGCACCCAAGCAGAGTCTCAGTATGACCTCATTCTTGATGCCGCCGCCTACCGCTCGGTATCTGACTTTTTACCTGCCTTAAAACCGGGCGGCACCTATGTCATGATCGGGGGTGCCACCGGAGCATTCTTTCAGGCAATGTTGCTGGGACCCTGGCTAGCAAAGCGCAGGGGGTGCAATGTGAAATGTCTGGAGATGAAACCCAATCATGATGATCTGATCACTGTGAGAGAACTGATGGTTGCTGGCAAGATTGCTCCTTTTATTGATCGTACCTTTAGCCTGGATGACGTACCTGCAGCCATGCGTCACGTTGAACAGCGCCAGGTGCAAGGAAAAGTTGTCATTAACATCGGAGAAGAGAGCCCATGCGCGACTGTCCGCTAGTCTGGATAATTATGGGTGTTGCTGGTTCGGGTAAAACGCTAGTGGGCCGGATGCTGGCTGAGCGTCTAGAGAGCGACTTTTTAGAAGGGGATCGGCGGCATCCATTATCTAATATTCATAAAATGTCTTCGCAGCAACCTCTCGACGATGGAGATCGTCATCAGTGGCTGTTAGAAATTCAGGAGGATATGCACCGGGCGATTGCCAAAAACCGCGAGACCGTCATGACCTGTTCTGCTTTAAAGGCTGCCTACAGAGAACAACTTTCTTCTTTAAATCGCGTTCAGCTAGTGTGGCTCGATGTACCCAAGGCAGAGCTAAAGCGGCGACTGCTCAGGCGGTCAAATCACTATATGAAGCCTGAAATGTTGGCGAGTCAGTTAGCGACCTTTGAACCCATTGCTCCAGATGAGACTGTAATTACGGTCGATGGTCGTTTGTTGCCCACCAGGATCATTGACGAATTGTTGAACCAGGCCACTTGGCTGTTTCCAGATTTAGAAAAGCCTTGGTGGAAGAGAGCTGGGGGAGACTACTCAACTAATTCTGATGTGGGTGACACCACAATGTATTCAGACATTTATGGCGATGATTTCTAAAATCTCAAGAGCGATCGCAACATTGAACAACTATTTCCCAGGCCCGTAATAATTGGGCACCCATGACCCATGCAGGCCTGGCACCAGTCGATGATTTAACCACAACCGACAGACTGGACCGGCTGCTAAATCTTTTGCATTGAGGATCACCAACGATGAACGCTCCTTGGCATGGTCGTAAACCATGCCAACCAACCAACCATCCTCCTCGTCCCCACCGGCAGGTACAAACACCGGTTCATCGGTAAAACTGAGACCATCTTCCATCCAGATTTGAGACTTTTGGGTATGCAGATCCACCTTGAGATAACCGATGGGGGGAGACGACTCCCCGACACAGTTGCTATAGGTCATGTAAAGATAGCGCACAGCCTGGGTTTCATACTGAGGGTGGCAACAGGGGTACTCAATGCAATAGTTCTCAAGAACAACCTGGTGGTTGACGGTGCCTTGCTGGGGCTGAATGGTTGTTTGCCAAAGATAGGTGGGAGCAATGACATCAAAGTCCGGCGCATAGCCCTGCCAGCTACTCAAAAATTCCTGTTCCAGACCGGCCTCTGGCCAACCGGCACTATAAACCACCACAGACCCATCTGGCTGATCATAGGCACAGGCCTGGTGAATTGAAAACCAGGGGCTGGTCTCAACGATTTGTACTGGCTGCCCTGCCATCGGACCATCGGGACGGGGCACTAAATGTATCCGCGTTGGCTGATTGGTTTGCAATCGTAAACAATCCGCCGGGGACTGACGACCCAGAATAAAGGGTAACGGGTTAAAGGTAAGGCGGTTTTCAACAAAGACATAGTATGTGGGTGTGAGGGCAAAATCATGGGGATTGATCATGGCCCCAGGTATTTGAAACTGGGAGCGGGTGCATTCTTGCCATTGTCGGTCATATTCCACAATGGCAATGGTGAGGCCCTTGAACTCGGCGGCCCAGTGCCATAGGATGATGCGATCGCGCACCGGATCACTATGGGGATGGGCCGTCGTTGCCCACTGTCCCTGAGCAAAACGTTGTAAAGTTTGCCAACGGGATTTTGGTAAGAGCTGAGAAACCACCTGCCCCTGGGAATTTTGGGGTCCGATGGTGTCCAGCGTATGGGGATTCACCTGATACGGTAGTCCAGCCTCGTACATCGCTAGCAGTCTGTCGCCCCAAGCCACTGCGTTTACATTGGCCGGGTTTTTCAGATAAAGCTCCAACAGATTATCTTGAGGTTTGCGAGTCCCAAAGGTGGAGCGAAACAAAAACCGATCGGTCTGTTCTTCCTGTACAAACTCCGCCGTTTGCACAAACCTGGAATCCATAAATACCCGCCCATCATCGCGAAATGCAATCCGACAGAGATAACCATCGCCATCTAAAAAATGATTAACTCGTTGGTTACCCCGCTCAAACCCACTGGGACCATTGTGAAACCAGGTGGAGTTTAACAATGCCTCCGGTAACGAACCTTCAATTTCGGTGATTTCGTAGGAAAATTCTGCTCTCTGGGACCGAAATGCACCAAACCATGCCGCCTTTTGCACCTGCCTTAGACGATCATCTCGTTTGCCCCAAACAATCTGGTCAGCATTAACAGGTCCCTGGTCTGTAATCATGGTTAGAGATATGCATCCGCCGATTGCTTCTATACCAGAATAAAATATAGCGCTACCGTAGAGGTGTAGATACCATGACCGTTAAGGAAATACCCTTATGCTGCCGTTACTGCCCACCCATCCTCTGGTGCTCAAGGTGATCAAAGGGGTCTCTTGCCTATTAATCGCTGGAGCATTGGGACTCGTGGCAACCAAGCTGAGCGGCATGATTGCAGAACATACATTATTAGAGAGAGTTTTTTGGATTGGCACAGCCGCATTGTTGTTTCATGTTTTAGAAGGTATAGCTGCGGGCATTTTGGCCCATCGCTTAAAGGAAAACCCAGTTAAAGCGGGTATGTATACGTTCTGGACTGGGATTGCAGGCATTACAGAAATCTTGCAAAGACTGGAAGATAGCCGCCAGATAACAACAGTTGAATAAGCTTAGGAGCAAGCCATAAATAAATTCCAAAAGTAAATGTTGAAGAGACGTTCCATGGAACGTCTGTACATCCAAAATTTAGAAGTTAATTGATTTTATTTCCTTAGTCAAAAAATATGTAGCCTCACGTTTGTGCATCAAGACTGAGGCCCAGATCCGTCCAGGCCGACAAATAATACGCGTATGTAAGCCAATGGTTATCACCGCCACCCTGGCCTGGTTAGGCCCATGGGGATTGGGAGGATTCGGCCCATAGCCACGAAAATCTCTGGAATAGGCTTCAGAAGACACCGTTAATGTAGGCTTTCTTAGGTTCAGGAATCGATTTAATCTGGTCAGGAATCACCACCAGCGTAGGGCGATTGCGCACGTCTACCATGCCAAAGACTCCCTGCACCTGTAGCCAGGTATCATTTTCAAAGTCATCAGCGGTATCGATGTGGATCGCTAATCCCAGGGGCACCGTATCCGCCAGGCAACAGCGAATGATACGGCGAGCCAGGACAAATTGGTTGGGAGCCCCTGGAAACTGGCGATGAACAAAGCCAACGATGTCAACGGGCTGTCCTGGAAAAATATCTAACGGTTCTCTCACGGACGTAATCAAGCGTCGCCATTGCAAGACATTACGTTTGAGGGGATCGGGTTCTTCCCCAGCAGGCTCGGCATAGGACCAGATGTCGATGGCGGCTTTGTTTTCTTCTGCTGCGGCGATTTTCGCCTGGGTTCCAGTGACCCACTGGGCCAGGTTTTGCAATAGGGGAAATCGAGTAACCATAGCTATTTACTTAATGCGAGTATCCAACATCTCTGCCAGCTCCTGCTCTTCAAAGGCTTTGACCACCTCAGAACGCAGATGGTCCACAAACAGATTGCGATGATACTCAAATCCTTTACTTATCATGTCGCGGGGACGGGGCATATCTACTGGCACCATGGCCAAGGTGCGACCTGGATTAGCGGTTAAAATTAACACCCGATCCGCCAGGTAAACGGCTTCATCAATGTGGTGGGTCACAAAAATAACGGTCTTGCCGGTGCCTTGCCAAATGTCTAGCAAGAACTTTTGCATTTGGTGACGGGTTTGGACATCCAGGGCCGCAAAGGGCTCATCCATCAGCAACACATCGGTGCCAAGGCAGAGGGCACGGGCAATGCAGACCCGCTGTTGCATCCCCCCCGAGAGCTGATGGGGATAGCGGTTGGCTGCTTTTAACAGCCCCACCTGCTGTAAATATTCTTTGGCTCGCTGATGGCGCTCCCGTTTTCCTAACCCCTGTAGATTTAACCCAAAAGCAACGTTATCAATCACCGACAGCCAGGGAAATAGAGACGCCTGCTGGAAGATCATGGAACGATGGGGAGACGGTTCTGTGATTACCTCGTCGCGAAATCGCAGTGCCCCCGATGTGGGTGTTTCTAGACCAGCAATCATGCTGAGCAGGGTACTTTTGCCGCAACCACTGGGACCAATAATTACTAGAAATTCCCCTGATTCTACGGAGAAACTAATGTCGTCAATGGCTAAGTTAGCTTCATTGGTGTCAGGATTCCAAATTTTACTGACGCGATCGCAAACAATCTCACTCATCCATAGAATCTCCTGTACACCGTTTCTCAACTCCGTTGAATAAACCTCTCTGGATGGTGGGCAACCACCCTACTATATTTGCGCCGACCCTTTCCACCACAGCACCCGTTGCTGCACCTGCCGAAACCCAACATCCAACAGGTGGGCAACCACCCTACTATATTTGCGCCGACCCTTTCCACCACAGCACCCGTTGCTGCACCTGCCGAAATCCAACATCCAACAGGTAGCCCACCACCCCAATCACAGCCATGCCTAAAAACATCAGCTTGGCATTAAACATTTGCCGACCCACCATCACAATGGCCCCCAGTCCGGTATTCACCCCCACCATCTCAGCTGCCAACACCGCCATCCAGGCCGCAAAAAAGTTAATCCGCAGGATAAAAAACAGGTCTGGAATCACCGCCGGTAAAATCACCTTAAACATCACCTGACGACGGCTGGCACCCAGAACCCGTGCCGTATTGATATACAGCTGGTTCACATTGTTAATAGCATTAACCGTCGCCAGGGTAAGCAAAAAGAAAATGCCAATAAACACCACAAAAATGGCCGCATTATCCCCAATACCAAAGGCCATGATGGCAAAGGGAATCCAGGCAATAGGGGCAATGGGAGCCAGCAGCGTAATCACTGGTAGGGTGAGTTTACCAAAAATCTTAAAGTAACAGGCCAGACCACCCACCCCAATGGCGGCAATAAAGCCCAGCACCAACCCTGACACCACTCGCTTTAGGGTGGCCACAATGGCGGTGAGTAAAACAAAATTTCCACCCGTGCGCTCCACCCCAATTCTGGGTGCAAGAAACTGTTCTTGATTACCAATTTCGGCAATAAACTCATGGGGTGGGGGTAAGATTAACGTGTTTACCCACCCCAGAACAGTCACCAGCTCCCAGATGCCAATAAACAGACCCAGGGAAAGACACCACCACATAGCTGACGTGGCGACAGTCTGCCACCAGCGACTGCGCATTTTAGAAACGCGAGGTTTAACCGGACTGACAGAAGATTTTAATTGCATGTTTTTAAGAATGGAGGAGTCAATTTGGGCATTGGGTTTAACCTTCATAATCGACCTCGCCGTAACCCCACCAAACCCGTATACTCGCCATAAACAGCAACCTACTTTCGGGGGGTGGGGGGGAGTTTAGGCCCCCACGAACAGGAGGGTTGCAGGGAGGAAAGCCCTGAGCAACCTTCATCGCCACTTTGTCAGCTATATTTCCAATGGCTCTTAAGCAATCACCTTCACCTTCACCCGCTCCCAAAGTTCAGGACTTTCAGCAATCACATCTTCCAGCAAAGAGAAATTAACAAAGTTGTCATCCAGATCCGTATTGATATAATTCAATTCCTTCATACTTTCGGCACGCTCATACATAAAGTTGCGCTTATCCCGAACATCCACACCGGGGGGCTGAGCCTGGGCAGAGGCCAACAGACTCTCCATGTCGGTCTTATAATACTTATCAATGGTGGCTTGAGCTGCCCCTTCAAAGTTATTTTCAATCTCGTACTGAGCTTCAAAGAAGACTCGAATAACGTCTTTCACCATCTCGGGTTCGCTTTCAATGATTTCGTTACGAACGGCGAGAACACAGTCAGGATAGCCACTGCCATAAATATCAACACCATTACCAAGCACATTACCATTGGTTTGGGTCTTAGCCTTAGTAGCATAGGGTTCAATGTGGCTGACGGCATCCACCTGACCGGCCAAATAAGCATTTAACAGTTCAGTTGAGTCACCCAGGTACACCATTTCCACATCGTCGTAGGTCATACCTTCTTTCTTCAAATAGTCATAGACGATGACATCTAGAGTATCGGCCTGGAAGGTGGCAACTTTTTTACCCTTCAGATCGGCAAAGGATTTGATTTCGGGCTTAGCGACAATGACTAAGCCTTCGACACCACTGCCAGCAACAACTTGGAAAGATGCACCCTGGGTATAGGCTGCGATCGCATTCGTAAACGGAATCACCGCCATTTCCACCTGGCCCGTAGCCAACTGCACCGCCACATCAGCAGGCATCGGTGTCAGAGCTGCTGTTCCCTTAAACCCATACTTGGCAAAGAGTTGTTTCTCAGCAGAGTAAAACAGAGGCATATTACATAACCCCGCCCCATGGGCAAACTTAATCTCACGACCATCCCAACCGCCTGAGCCTACAGGCTTTTTACCCGGTGCGCAACTACTGAGGAAAGATAACAAAGCAGGCGTCATCGCTGCACCCAGACTCATACCCAGAAAACGACGACGGTTAGTACGGGAATGAAACATGATAAAAGTCTCCTTAGTTTAATGTATTCATCAGATAACGAAGCCAATGGACTGAAGCAAGAACAAGAACTTTAAAATAAGGCGTCACCCCGACGATGGGTGATAGCTCTGGCAACTGGTGCAGTAAAACGACTTATAAGCCTCTGGTCTAAACCAGCCGTCATAGACCTTTTTCACATAGGGAAAGACTTCTTTGGCAAGCTCTCGACGGCGTAATTCATCCGGTGTGAGGGGAGTCTTGAGCATTTCGGCCAACTCATCCAGCAACTCATCCTTGTCTACATGGGTAAACGTGCCATTCTCTAGAATCACCTCACCTGCCACCATGACAGCATCAATACCATGGGGGCGACTCCGGTGAATAACAGCTTCCAGAACAGGAATGGTGTCATCGAGATAGGGATAGGCCAGATGCTCCCAATCCATCACCACCAAGTCTGCAGCTTTACCGGGCTCTAATACACCTACTTCATTGGCAAAGCGCGTAGTATGAGCGCCATTTTCTGTCGCCATTTGAAATACCTGGGATGCTGCGGGCACCAGAGAATCCATACCGGGGACTCGATGCAACTTGAGAACCAGCCGCATTTCCTGGAGCATATCGCGGTCATCATTGATGCCTGCCTCATCCAAACCCATGCCCACTCTCACTCCCTTCTGAGCGTAATGATTAAGAGGAGCAACACCACTTTGCAGACGGAGGTTAGAACTCGCATTGTGGCAGATCATTGTCCCTGTTTCGGCAATGAGATCAATGTCTTCTTCTGTCAGCCACACACCATGCCCCAGTGTTAAATGGGGACCTAAAACACCTAATTTGTGAAGATGCTTCACTGCGGATGTGCCTGTACGACGATGGGCATACTCCATCTGATAGGGAGTTTCCAGGAGGTGCATATGCATGCCAACACCATACTTGTGTGCATACTCTGTCTGGGTAATAATGGCATCATCGTCACACCAGTGCAGATTGGCAGGCGCTAACTGCAGGCGAATGCGATCATCGGCAGCCCCTTCCCACTTTTTCCAAAGTGTTTCAAAGAACCAGAGAAAGTCTTCCAAAGGTACTTCATGGGGCTTGAGAATGGCCTCCATATCCGCCGCAATACTGGGAGGTAATTTAGCGACAAATTCATCGTTAGATTCATAAACAAAATGGTTCTGCGTGCGCACACCAAAGCAGTAGGATGCTCGCATACCAATGTCTTCATAGGCATTGAGTATCTTGCCTGTAATCTCTGGCCACAGGCTGGCAGGTCCTGGCAACCAGCCATGGATATGTTGCACCGTTGTGATCCCTGACTCCACCATTTCAAAAGCAGAGTAGAGAGTATCCAGATAAAAATCCACTTGCCTGGCAGACAGACGACTGGCAAACCAAAGCTCCAGGGGATAGTCCAGCGACCCTAGTTGAAAGGGCGTTAACCCCACATGGTGGTGACTATTAACAAAACCTGGCATCACCACATGGTGAGCTGATCCCAGCAGCTTATCAGGTTCATATTTTGCGGACAGTTCCTGATACGTCCCCACGTCTATAATGGTACCGTCATCTACAAAAACAGCACCATCTTCAATAATCTCAGCCTCTGTGCGACTGATAGCTTTGCAAATAACATATTTACCTCGGATGAGAGTGGATGGCATGGCAGAATTCGCTGAGACAACGAACTTCGAAAGAGAAGTCTAATAAGGCCCCAACTGCTACAGCTAACTATAAAAAACTAAGCTAATACTGCTCCGGAAAGGGCTTCAGGGAATGTTGCGCTAGTGCCCAAAACACCTTAATGTAAAGCCTAAACCACGCCAAGCTTAGACCGAGCTATGAAGGAAATCATAAGTGAACTGTTTTTGAAAGAACCGTATAAAACAATACGCTTCTCTGGGAATTTCAGTGATTTTTTGTAAACATTACAAAAAATGGGCGTTGCTGATCTGCGAGATGATTTTATCTTCCAAGTCCAGACGATTGGCGAGTTCTACCGATCAATTTATCCCTAAATCAGCACGGCAAAAAATGATACTCCCACGATCATCCTTAAATAGTTTGAGTGTTCAAGCGATAGCTGAAAAACTAGCAACAGGGGAGTTAAGCATTACAGACTTATTACAGGCTTGTTTCCAGCGAATTGAGTTACGAGAATCTCAGGTGCGTGCATGGACCTATCTTGATATGGGCCATGCACAACAGCAGGCAACTATGTGGGAACAGAAATTACAACAGGAGGGAAGCCAAATCCTGGAAACTTTTCCACTGTCAGGCATCCCCATTGCGGTAAAAGATATCTTTGCCACATTAGAGATGCCCACTGGCTGGGGAACAGAAATTTATCGCAATCGGTATATGGGTTATGAGGCGGCAATTGTCTCAAAACTCAAGGCAGCGGGGGCAATTATATTGGGCAAAACCGTTACCACAGAGCTGGCCACAGCCGCCGCAGGACCGACAGCCAATCCCCACAATTTGGCCCATACTCCTGGCGGTAGCTCCAGCGGTTCGGCAGCAGCAGTGGCAGATGGAATGGTGCCAATTGCCCTGGGCTCACAAACCATGGGCTCAATTTTACGTCCGGCTGCCTACTGTGGCATATTTGGCTTCAAACCGAGTTTTGGGCTAATTTCTCGCTATGGCATGATGCCAGTTGCTCCGGTCCTCGATCATGTAGGAATCTTTGCCCGTTGCTTAAATGATATTCACCGATTGTTAACTGTATTAATAGGTACAGATATTCGAGATCCAGATTGCCAGACTACTGAACAGACCTTTTCTTTTAAAACAACATCACTATCAGTTCGGTCAACAAAAGATTTTCAATCAATCCGCTTGGGCCTGATCAAAACATCTCACTGGCAACAGATGGAGAGTATTGCTCAATCTCGATTAATGCAAGCTATTGCGGTGTTGAGACAGGCTGATATTCGAGTGGATTTGGTGTCGTTACCCACTAACGTTGATCCCTATTGGAATATTGTTCAAACCCTGTGTGCCCATGGCTTGTACCAAAATCATGGTGCTCTTTTATCCAAGGCTCCCGATCGGTGTTCTCCATTACTACGAGATTGGTTGCAATGGGGAAGATCCATTTCTGCTGATACGTCCCAGCAAGCTTGCCGATGGCGCTATCGCTATCGTGAACAATTGCTCCCTATCTTTGCCAAATACGATGCCGTGCTAAGTCCGGTCACTCTGGGACCTGCACCTTTGGGACTGGCCAATACAGGTTCACCCATATTTTGTGGGCAGTGGACCCTATGTGGGTTCCCAGCTCTAAATATCCCTCTAGGAAAAACGGTGGATGGTTTGCCTCTGGGCTGTCAGTTGGTGGGCTCCCTCTATAATGATCAAAAACTCCTAGAAATCGCCCATCAATGTTGGGCGATTTTAAGTCCTGTTTTTGGGGAGATTACGCTGCCTCCAGTGTCATTGCCAGAGGGGCTTAGGAGACCGCACAAAAATAAAGAGCCAGGTTGAGGCTGTAGAGGGGTGGATGAGTGATGGGGTAATGGGGTAATTATGTTAGGCGCAAGCACCTTAAGTGATTTCCATCTGCCCAAGAGCAATCGCTGTAGTAAAGAGAACCTGTTGATCATAGGGACGAGCAATCAACTGAACACCGACGGATAACTCTCCTGACAGATGAAGGTATAAAACAATGTCAGAGTCATTATGGGTTTGAATTCTCTCCAGGGTATAGCTGAATTTAGCAATTGGGCGGATTGTTGAACTTAAACAACAGCGTCGCCAGAATTGGTTGCCTTTGGTGCTGGATCCGGATCCGGAGTCACTATGAAATCGTTTGATCAGCGTTGTATCTAATTAGCTTTTGCCGGTGGTTATATAACTTTTTGTATAAAAATACTCACCTTAACAGCAATCAAGATTGTGGGAATACAATGGTTGATGCTACATAAATCCCTGATATGGGAAATTATCAGTCAAGGTGCTAAATGGGCACCTTCTTGCAAGATTAAACAATTCCTAGATTTCATCTGCTCAAAATCTTAAATTTATCAGTATAAAGAACCTTATAGGCTTTTATGTCTTGCATTACAATGATTTCAGGTCAAAATCTGTTACACAATTTTAATCCCTTCCTGGGTGGGGACTAGATGTCAAGTCAAGTGTTTAAGTTATTCAGCATTTAGATTTTCTTAGTGTCGCCTACCGAGGCTCGGCTATGTCAGATCAGGCTTTACCATCTATTCCAGGCTATATTCTGACCGCAAAACTCTATGCAGACAGTTGCACCGCCGTTTATCGGGCCGTCAGAGAGAATCATATTGTCAAACCTCTCGCTTTCGTCCCCTGGCACCATAACTATGCCCTGATAATGGAAGATGTGGGCGCTATCTCCCTACGGAACTATATACAGAACCACGGTCACCTTTCTGTGGAGCAAGTGATGGCAATGGCCCTACAGCTAGCAGATAGCCTGCACCATCTGAACCAGCATCGGATACTACACAAGGACATCAACCCGGCCAACATCCTCATCCATCCCAATACCCACCAAATCTGGCTAACCGACTACAACTGCGAACTCGAACGGCAAGTAAAAGAACGCACCCGAGCACTGCCAGCAAGTGAAAAACGGTTGCGGCTTGCTATGCGTGTAGCTAACCAAGGCTTTTATGATTTGAATCTGCAGACGGATGAAGCCATTGTCAGTCCAGACTATGCCTTGATGTTGGGATATGATCCAGCAACTTTCTACGAAACTGAGGCAAATTGGCAGTCACGTTTGCACCCAGACGATCGAGAACGGGTGAATCAAGCTTACTCAAGCTACAAAATCGGTCAAACTCCCCAGTACAGAGCTGAATTTCGGATGCAGACTCGGCAAGGAGACTGGAAATGGATTCTCACAATGGGACAGTTCATGGAATGGGATAAAACTGGAGAACCGATAAGGCTGCTGGGCACCCATACAGACATTAGCGATCGCAAGTTTGCTGAAATTCAATTGGCAGCTCAGAATGCGCTTCTGGCAAAAATTGCCCAAGGTCAGCCCCTATTGGAAGTGCTGAATGCTTTGATTTATCACATAGAACATAGTTTGGAGACAGTGCTCTGTTCTGTCTTATTGCTCGATAAAGAAAATCGACTCCGTCACGCCACAGCCCCGAGCTTACCCACTGCTTATAACCAGGCAATTGATGGCGTGTTGATTGGTGAAGGTGTGGGGTCTTGCGGGACAGCGGCCTTTCGTAATCAAACAATTATTGTGGCCGATATCGCCACTGATTCCCTATGGTCTGCTCACAAAGACTTGGCATTGGCCCATGGTCTCAGAGCTTGCTGGTCAAGCCCAATTAAGGCCCGTGGTGGCCAGGTTTTAGGGACATTGGCAATGTATTACAAACAGGTGAGATCGCCGCAAACCCATGAATTAAAAATGATTACGCAGATGGCCCATATTGCAGGTATTGCCATCGAACGTCACCAAGCAGACGCTCAACTGCGCCAAAGCGAAGCCACTCTACTCAAAGCACAACAGGTAGCTCACGTCGGTAACTGGGAGTTTGACATCGCTAGCCAGACTATCACCTGGTCACCAGAAATGTTCCGCATCTATGGGTTAGCGCCAACAGCATCAGCGCCGTCCTATCCAGACTATCTACAAATGCTTCCGGCTGAGACTCGCTTGCAATTACAGAGTTATGTCGAACGGGCACTCGCTGAAGGCACCCCTTATACAATTGAATACAGTCGAACTCGAGCCGATGGGTCACTGAGCCATCATGAGTATCGTGCCGAGGTAGAACAAGACGAACAGGGACAGGCAATTCGTTTACTTGGTACGGTCCTTGACATCACTGACCGCAAACAAGCTGAACTGGCCCTACAAAATCTGGTTACGGGAACAGCCGCAACCATTGGTCAGGATTTCTTCCCAGCCCTGGTTCATCACATCAGTGTAGCCCTCGACGTTCCCATCGCCTTGATCACTCAATTTGTGGATCAAGAGCTGCAAAGTCTGGCCTTTATTGTTGACGGTGAACCGCAACCGAGTTTTGCCTACGATCTTCCAGAAACCCCCTGTCGTGATCTTGTTGTTAACTATTCCTACCATTGTCCCAGTGGTGTTTCTGAGCATTTTCCCAATAACCCTATGCGAGAGAAGGCCGTTGAGAGCTATCTAGGGGTAGCCCTGCGCGATCGCCAGGGTCAGGTACTAGGCAGCTTGTGCATCTTTGATCGACAACCTTTGCAGGATCCCAAACGAGCCAAACAGATTTTAGAAGTCTTCAGTGGTCGAGTTGCAGCCGAACTAGAACGCCAGCGTGCAGAAAATGCCCTCCAAAATCTGATTGAAGGCACGGCAGCATTAACCGGTCCTGACTTTTTCCCAGCCCTGGTTCAACACATTGCCACCGCTCTGAATGCGTCCCATGCATTTGTTACCGAAATTGTTGAGGGCAATCAATTTCGCTATTTGGCCGCTTGGGGTGATAGTCAGCATCTACCCAACGAAATTGTTGATGCCGCAGGTACCACCTGTGGAGTTACCCTTAGGGCAGGGGCGTATCACTGTGAGAGAGAGGTCATAGCTTGCTTTCCTCAAAATCCTAGACTGGTGTCAATGGATGTAGAAAGTTACATGGGGGTGGCGCTACAAAATCGTCAAGGTCAAGCACTTGGAACACTCTGCATTTTTTCACGCCAGTCCATAGTCAACCCGGAACACTCCCAGGAAATTTTACGAGTGTTTGCGGACCGGGCTGCTGCTGAGCTTGAGCGCCTAAGAGCGCAAACAGCCTTAGAACAACTCAATCAAAAGCTGGAACAGCGTGTAGAGCAACGTACCCAAGAATTAGCACGTTCTGAACAGGATTTACGCACCATCTTTAACAATGTCTACGATGGCATCATGATTCATGATTTAGAAGGTACCGTCCTTGATGTTAACGACCGATATGTGGAGATGCTGGGAGCGACACGAGGGCAAATTCTGGCTGCCAGCATCGCTGATTTTATGGCCCCAGAGGCTCCTATCGAACAGATTTCGGAAATAACTCAACAGGTAGCAAAGGGTAAAGACCTGAGAGGGGAATGGAAGGCTCGTCGATTGGATAATGACACTACGTTTGATGTGGACGTGTCCTTAAAGAAATTAATGTTAGGTAACCGTCCGGTCATTATCGCATGTGCCCGTGATATCAGCGATCGCCAACAGGCTGAAAGCGCCTTACATTTAAGTGAAGCCCGTGCTAATGCAGCCTTTGAGCAGGCCGCTGTAGGCATTGCTGAAAGCAACTTAATCGATGGTAAAATTACCCGCACCAACAATTATTTTTGTCAAATGACCGGCTATACAGCCCAAGAGCTTGAGTCTTTGACAGCGGCTGATTTAACCTATTTTGAAGATCTAAACGCTTCACGACAACAAATAAAACAACTATTCACAGGCGCAATTGATAGTTTCACCCTTGAAAAGCGCTATATCCGTAAAGATGGCTCCTGCTTTTGGGCGACCACAGCCGTTACCTTGATCCAAAACCCAGCAGAGGACTCCCCTCGCTGTTTAGCCGTTATTCAGGACATTAGCGATCGCAAAGCCGCTGAAACCCAACTCCAACGCACCAATGCAGAACTGGTCCGCGCCACCCGTCTCAAGGATGAGTTTTTAGCCAATATGAGCCATGAACTGCGCACCCCGCTCAACGCTATTCTGGGATTGTCTGAAGCGTTGCAGGAGCAAGTCTTCGGTCCCTTGACCGAGCAGCAACTTAAATATCTGAAAACCATTGAACACAGCGGCACCCATTTACTAAACCTGATCAACGATATTCTCGATGTCGCCAAAATTGAAGCAGGACAACTCGAACTAGAGTTAAGTGTCACCAACATTGAGAGTCTGTGTGAATCTAGTCTGGCACTCGTTAAACAACAAGCACTCAAAAAACGCATTTCCCTCACAACAACGATCCCTCCCAACTCCCCCACCCTGGCTCTTGATGCACGACGCATCCTACAGAGTCTGGTGAACCTACTCAATAACGCCATTAAGTTCACCCCTGAAGGGGGATGTGTGGCTTTGGCGGTGAGTTATCATCACCAGAATGATCCTTCGAAACCATCTCACTCGAAACCATCTCACTTGCAAAAACCATCTGAGATTATGCAAGCCTCCCATGCATGGAGTTGGGAATCTGGCCCCCTCACCGCTAGACACTACCTCAAACTCAGTGTGACGGATACGGGCATTGGTATTGCTCAAAAACACATCACTAAACTCTTCAAACCCTTTTCCCAAATTGATAGCACCCTGAATCGAAAATATACGGGCACCGGTTTAGGCTTAGTTTTAGTCAAACAGATGGCCGAATTGCACGGGGGAACCGTTAGTTTAACCAGCGAAGTCGGCGTGGGTAGCTGTTTTAGTATTAATCTCCCCTATGAGTCTGTTGCCCCCCTGCTGGAACCTGGCCAATCATCTCATCAGATCAGCCCGCTAAACCTACCTGTCTCTGGTCAACCAGACAACTCACCCCTGATCCTATTGGCGGAAGACAATCAAGACACCATTAGCTTAATGGTGCCCTACTTAGAGACCATTGGCTATCGACTGATGGTGGCTAACAATGGTCTAGACGCCCTTGAATTAGCCCACACACATCATCCTGATTTAATTTTGATGGATATCCAAATGCCGGACTTAGATGGTCTCAAATCGATTCAGCGGATTCGTCAAGATTCAACCCTCAACTCCGTTCCCATTATTGTCCTCACCGCCCTGGTCATGGCGGGAGATCAAGAGCGTTGTCTAGCAGCTGGTGCGAACGAGTACCTCGGTAAACCCGTCAAGCTCAAACAATTAGCCCTGACCATTCAAAAATTGTTAGTTCAATAAGGTGGTCATTGCATGAAAATACCGATTATTCTTGTTGTGGATGATGAGCCCAATAACTTTGAGGTAATTGAGGCACTGTTGGCCGTCGAAAATTACGAATTACAGTCTGCAACCAGTGGTAAAGAGGCTCTTGGGCTCCTTGCTTCTGTGCAACCGGATCTGATTCTCCTGGATATTGCAATGCCTGAGATGGATGGCCTGGCGGTCTGTCAAAAGATAAAAGCAATGCCCCAGTGGCAATCTATTCCCATCATTATCGTGACGGCTGTGACAGGCAAGCTGGTTTTAGCCAAATGTTTAGAGACTGGCGCAGATGATTTTATTAGTAAGCCCGTTAGTGGTTTAGAACTTAGAGCGCGTGTGCGTTCAATGCTGCGTATTCGCCAACAACATCAGCAATTGTCCGCATTCAATACCCACCTGGAAGCAACCGTACAGGAACGAACAGAGCAGTTACAAACCATGATTGCTCAAGATAGCCTAACCAAGTTACCTAGCCGAACCAACCTCCTGGAAAAATTAGCAGAATGTTTGGCTAGGAAAGACTCAACCTTGGCCGTTATTATTCTCGACTGCGATCAGTTCCACTTGGTGAATGGTTCGTTTGGCCATGTGTTTGGGGATAAACTTCTGGTTGCGATCGCCCAACGATTACTGAAAAAGATTCGCCCCAGCCATATCCTTGCACGTCTTGGTGAAGATGAATTTTGCTGGGTTGTCAATCCAATTTCTGAGGCTAATGCCACCGCCATTGATTCAGTGATCCAAACAATTAGTAACAGTTTCCATCAGCCGTTTCTGGTGGAAGGGTGTGAAATTTATATGACCGCCAGTGTGGGGATTGCCTTTAGTCAGGAACCCTGTCAAACAGCGGCACAACTCCTCCAGGCTGCCGATACTGCCATGTATCAAGCCAAGCTTAGAGGTAAGGGAAGTGTTCAAATATTTTCCCCGCAGATGCATGTTCAAATCCATGATCGATTGACTCTAGAAGCAGATCTCCAACGAGCATTGAATAATCAAGAGTTCACGGCATTTTATCAGCCCATTATTCACCTTGAAACTTTAAAGATAGTTGGCTTTGAAGCGTTAATTCGTTGGCAACATCCTGAGAAAGGCATTCTGCCACCAGGTCTCTTTATCCCATCCATAGAGGCCTCAGGTTTAATTGAACCTGTGGGAATTTTAATCTTTCAAAAAGCTTGTCAGCAACTGCAAGTTTGGCAGCAACGGGGGTGGCCAGAGCTAACCATGAGTATTAATGTCTCACCCCGACAATTCAACTCTCCAAACTTATTAGACAGCATTGATCAAGTGTTGACTGAAACCCAGGTTAATCCAGCCTGTTTGAAGCTTGAAATCACGGAAAGTGCCATCATGGGAAATATTGATAATGCGACTGCTCTGACAAAAGAGTTGCAAGCTCGACAGATGCAAGTGAGCATTGACGACTTTGGTACAGGGTATTCATCTTTGAAATATTTAAACTGCTTTTTAGTCAATAATCTCAAAATTGATCGTTCCTTTATCAAGGAATTTACCTCAGAAAAGAATCATTATCCAATTGTGAACACAATTGTAGCGCTTGCTCAAGAATTAGGGTTATCGATTATTGCAGAGGGGATTGAAACACAACAACAGCTTTTATGGCTCCAGAACTTAAAGTGTGACTTTGGACAGGGCTATTTTTTCTCTAAACCACTGCCAGCCAGTGAAATAGAAAAAACGTACTTAAATCGGGGCAGTGATTAAATAAATCCCAGCGTTGCTGAACCTCGGGAGGGTTTAACCTGAAAAAATGCTGGTGTAAAGCCAGCTTACCAGATCGATATCAATGACCCGATAACCGCATAACATAATCATCAAACTCCTTGATATACACCTCCAACGGAGCATGCAATAAACCTGATTTATCCGAACCAAAATTCGCACCTGCCTGCATCCGCTCAACCATCTCCTTATCCTCAATGGTCGCTATTTCAATCACATTGACAATCTCTTTCACAAACTTATCAGGATCAGGTATTGTCTGCATCGCATGGTGAGAGAAAGAAACTCCCCAACGAGCATTCGTCTGGTCAACAGATTTGGGTTCAAGGGCCATCCACCAAACAAAATTTGGCTCAACCGCAACTAAACCATTCGGGAAAACACCCGCCACATAAAACCGTCTATGTTCATTTTCATCTAGCTGGGGGTTATAAATAGCTGGCTGATGTTCATGGGTATAAGAATTACTGTGAATCGTAAAATTGGGATCGCCAGTCGGGCCATATTCAACTAACTTGGTTGGGTTAGCAGGGCCAATAGACTTCGTATGGGTGTAAGTGGTGTGATAACTCTCAATAAAATTGTGATAGATCAGCTTCCAATTAGCATTCCACTGTTCCTCATGTACCACATGCCGATCTTCATAACGATCTAGCTCAAAATTCTTAAGTATATAGCTAAGATTTTTCAACCGCTCAGACACTGGCGACAAGTCTTGTCGTAGAGCAACAAAAACGTAACCAAGATACTCTTCCGTCGCCAGGGTTTCCAAGGACAGTCCATCAATGTCGCCCGCCCTAAACCCTTCCCGCTCAGGCACACCGATTAATTCACCATCTAATTTATAAACCCAACAATGGTAAGGGCACACAATACTTTTTGTGGACCCACAGCCCTCTAACAGTTTGACATAACGGTGTAAACAATAGTTTGCCATCGTCCGAAGGTCACCATCTTGCTGACGCATGACAATAATGGGCCGTGCCCCTAAGGATGCCGTCATATAGTCCCCGGGATTGGGAATCGCACCCGAACGCCCTACCATCACCCAATCGTTATCAAAAATGCTGGTCATCTCATGGGCAAACAGATCAAGATCCGTGAAAGTCTTTTGCTGACGTGCCAGCATCCGACTTGGAATGTTGGGGGCCAGGGACTGATTTAATGTGTAGTTGAACTGTTTAGAAGGGCTCATAATGTATCGCTTCTTTTCCCGTAGTACTGTCTGTGCACAAAGAATATCAAACGAACCAAATACTGCGATAGTGGCTATAATCGCTACTTGCAATTGCCTTTCTCGACTCAGGCTTATAACCTTAGCATGACAAATTTTGCTTGCTTAATTTGCGATCGCATTCTCTCAATAATCTTAGGATTATGCTCGATTCATGGCTAATGATTCTTTGAATGTCATTTAAGTTTATATTTTTCTTCTTAAGAAGAAAAATATTTTCCAAAGACCACCATCTGCTGACATTTTTGACAATTAAAATGGTAAACCGTATTGATTAATACTGTTCTGATGTTTGTTTGCTGTTAGAAAAAGGAACAAAATTTTCACATATTAATGTTCCTGAAATTGTTTGAGTGACTCGCCCCAAGCCGTTTACTTGGTGAGTGATTCACTGACGATAGTTTGCGTTATTTGAAGAGTTTGGGTGAGCTTAAAACAACAATTTAGTATCTAGGGTACCGGTTTGATTTTGTAACAAATGTCTGGTCCAAGAGATGCAGTCAGGTCTTTTCCTAGATGGCTCAGTCAGTCGATTTAAACGCCACATTAGGAAACACTGATTTAGCGTCAGAATTTGGCTTTTGGGCAGGGGCTGCCTTACCAATCGGGTTGTCTCTATGCTTGTTGTTAAGTTGAGATGTCCCCAGCAATAGGAATTAAAATCAAGCGATTCATCAATCGCCGCACCGCCTGGGTATAGCCCTGTTCGAGTTCCATTGCCGGCATCCCATGATCCTCCAACACGGTCTGAAGCCGATCATAGGCCTGGGGCAGCTGATTAAATGGAATCGATGGAAAGGCATGGTGTACAGCATGGTAGTTGAGACCGCCCATTAACCAACTAAACCAGTGGCTCGTCTGTAAATTTCGAGAAGAATATAGTTGCGTCAGTTGATGACCGCCCACTTGTTGCCATAAACCATAGTGTTCTAAATGTGCTCGTGTTTGGGCAATCACGCCAACAACTCGTTCTAGGCAAAGCCAAAATAACAAATAACGCCAAATACTTGTGTGGGAAAGAATAACAACCGCAATTAAACAAGCCTGAACAATTCCTATGCCCAAAAAATCAGCAAATAACTGAAATCTCAATCGGGGTAACAAATCCTGACATCTGCGGCCGCCCATGAGGGTTTTAGTGATAATTCCCAAACCACCCAAAATCAGAATATCTATCAGCCACTGGTGGCGCATGTACCACTGTACGAAGGGCGATGCATCCTGATATTCCTGGGTAGTCCATTGAATGCGCTCTGGGTCGCGTAAATCTAGACCATTCCAACCGTGGTGTAACCGATGCAGCTCTGCATAAACACCGACGGGCCAGAGCATCGGCCAAGATATGATGCGTGCCAGCGTCTCTTCCACAACAGGCCAGCCTAGAAGTGTATGGTGAATCGCGTCATGGGTACAGATCAGCCAGAAGGCATAAAATACACCTGCGACAACAGTCCATCCCCAGAAACTCAGGCCAGCAGCATGGGTCCAGGCCAAGGTCATACAGCCTATGACAGCAACTCCCAGTACACCAAAGCGTAAGAACCCTACCCAGAAATTGACGGACTGCAAATCGGTAACGGCTGCTTGTAGAGCCTTGTTGGAAACTGTCGGTCGCAAACAGGCCTCTGTCATCGTGATAGGTTTTCGATTGGGTAGACTCACCATTGTCCCTAGCCCCATTACTCTTGACGCTTGGCAACAATAAACCATGTGGCCACTAGCTTGAATGAATAGCCCATGGCTCTGATGGTTTTGCCTATCTTACTAATGTAACGGTAAAAAATGAAGAAATTATGAGGTTTGGTGGGAACGCAAAGGCCCTAAAAATTAGAGGGATTAGGTCTGAGATTTTGCCATAGTCCATACTTTGCTGCCATCTCAGGAGAAAGATCTGGAAGCTTTTGCAGCAAGCTATGCCAAGTTTGGTAATTATTTAAAGCGTCTACAACAACTGCCAACGGGTCTGGCAGAATTGCAGGAAAATCAGTCTCTTCTGTTAATCGCGGGCTAAAGGCGAGTTTTTCTTGAGGGGGCATAAACCGTGCCTCTATCCCCCCACGGTTTCCCCTCGGATCAATGCGATACCAGCCGATTTCAGGTAAATAAACGGCATTTAACCCGTGGAGACAATAGGGTGCACCCTGATCATTGACACTTAGGCGTTGATAACAAAAGCCAGTCGGAATCGCATTAGCCCGCAGCAGGGCAGCGAGCAGATGGCTTTTGGCATAGCAATAACCCGTCCGATGCCGCAGCACATCGGACGCGCGACAGGTAACCGGGTTTAACTGATAGTCAAAACTGTGACGAATTTCATCCCGCACCCATTGAAAGCAGACCTGGGCAATTTCCGTCGGTTTTCCATGTCCTTTTGCTAGAAAAGCGGCCAGCTCCACAATAGACGGGTGTTGCCAATCAATAATGTTGGAGGTCTGCAAATAGGCGGTTATCACTGGTTGATCAGTCATCTCGACCTGGCCCTTAAAACAGCACATCTTAAGGATGGTAACGGAGATATCCGATAGCTTAAATCAGCCGCTTTGAACTCATCCATCAAATGAGTCAATGGGGTCTGCCCATCAACATGAGCTTGCCCTACAAAAAATTGGTGGAGCTGGTTAACTCACTAATCGCATGGCCTGAGACGTGCCAAAGCTCGATTGAGAATTCATACCAAAGGCGCGTTGGATATTGTCCATGGTCATCACTGCATGGGGGCGATCGTTGGCCAGCAGTTGTCGATTGAGTAACAGCAATCGATCATAGCGATAAAGATCATCGCCCCATTCATGGCTACATACCAGTATCGTTTTTCGTTGGGCATTGAGTTCGGCAAAAATATCGACCATCACGGCCTCAGTCTTCTTATCAATGCCAGTGAATGGTTCATCGAGCAAAAAGAGTTCTGCCTGCTGAGCTAAGGCACGGGCCAGAAATACACGCTGCTGCTGCCCGCCGGAAAGCTGACCAATGGGACGATCTTTGAGAGACAGCATATCTACACGATCAAGGGCTTCACGGGTCATCCGCTTAGCATCAACACCAGGGCGACGACCCCATCCTAAGGCTTTAGTCTGGGCCATCATCACGACATTCCAGACAGTCACAGGATAGTCCCAATCAATTTGCGATCGCTGCGGTACATAGGCCACCCGTCGCCGCTGTCGTCGCAGAGGTCCACCACAAAATAGCACCCGTCCCTGGCAAGGGGTTAGCCCCAGAATGGCTTTGATTAGAGTGCTTTTACCTGCTCCATTGGGGCCAATTAACCCCACCAGTTCCCCCGGTTGCAGATGCAATGTAATTGCATCCAATGCCGAAACGCCCCGATAGTTAACGGACAGGTTTTCAACCTCTAGCATGGGTAGAAATGATAATCGTTATCGTATGGCACCCGCAACTATAGCAAATTTTTGCGGGTATGCCATGGTAGAGGTTGATTTATTCCTTTAGATGTCGGGTAAATCAATTGGAAAACGCATAGGACGGCACCCCCAACGCATTGCCAATTAACCCTAAGCGGTAAAGGTTGACCAACGGTTCCTGAAATGAATTAGCGTTAATTCCCAGAAAATAACGGCTGCGAACATTTGCCAATATCTCTAAGGGCAAATGCCCTGCCACATTAGATAACTCGGGTTCCGGTGACCACAGGGGGCTGTGGCAGATAATCTCTTGAGCCGAAAAAATCAGGTCATCCAGGGTGTCGATTTGCAAAATCGTCGTAATATCAGACGCCGTAGCTCCATAGCCGTAGGCAAAAGCAGCAGCCAGGGCAATGTTGAGGAAGCCATGCATTTCTACGGAATTGCCATCGGGTAGCAGTTGCCAGCTGCGCAAGGGCTGATGTAGATCACCAGTCGCCTTCAAGGGAATCTGCCCATTGGCACAGGTCACTAGCAAATGGGCTAATGCATCAATGCTGGGGCAATCGGCAGCAGTTGGCCCACCCATGCGCACCTTAATAGCCGCGCGGCTACCTTGCAATACTGTCAAATAGTCGGGTAGGGTCGCATCCAGGGGGACCTCAAAAAAGAGATCGCTATGGGGCGGCAGATGGGGAAGCAGGGGTGCGATCGCATCTGCACCTGCCAGCTTAAATTCAAGGGCTGAAATCGTAAACCGGTTTTGTTTTTTTAGCCATGGCGCTAAATTCTCTAGTGCTTGCGCCGAAGGCTCTAAGATGACGCTCAGTGGCCAAAAGGCTGCTGCATATTGTTGCTCTAATTCATCTAAACAGTTTTCAAACTGAGATAATTGAGATAAACATAAGACAAACCGTCCCAGCATCCAACGATGGGAACTGTCGCTATATCGCTCATAGGCAGTGATGGCTGCTGCCATACCTAGGCTCGTAGAAGAAAGCAACCCTGCATAGTCAATCAATGTTGAGAGCAGTAATCGAAGGGAAGGAGCAGTCATCTTAAATTAATGAACAACCAGAAAAATAAAATTAATGACTTGTAACAAGTTTTTAGAGGGCGATATTCAGAAAGAAAAATCTTGAACAAACTAGTTTCATTATAGTCTCTCCCATCAAGATGAGGTATCGATATATGATCTGGACAAAATTTCATGAAGAGATTGCCATCAATGCCTGAAGGCACTGATGGCAATCCACTGTAATGTCGATACCAACTCAGCTTGAATTGTTGTTAGAGATAGTTTGTTATAGCCTCGCTCCCTATAACTCTCAAGCCTTGAGATATTGATCATTGTCGATTCATTCCCTAAATCAGCAATGACAAAGAGGTGTTCTCTGATCGAATCTTCCTACCATGGAGACGGCATAGAAACGGTCCAAAAAATCGGGTATCAATTTAAGGTGTTGTTTTGGCGCTTAGAAACCCAAAAACGGTGGGTCAATAGTCCCTGGCTAGGGCTAAATAGCAATGTCAATAAAAAACAGCTAAATAGGGTCAATGTAATCGCTGGCCCCGACGGAATATCAAGGTAATAGCTCACATACATACCCACCAGGCTAGAAATCACACCTAAGCCTGAACCGACCATCATCATCCAGTGAAGTTCAGTCGTTAATAAAGAGGCGGCGGCCGCCGGGCTAATCATTAAGGCCATCACTAAAATAACTCCCACCGCCTTCATGCCAGCCACAATCGCCAGGGTAATCAGGGTCATCAATCCCACATTGATCTGGGTAACCGGCAGACCACTGGCCTCTGCACCTAACGGATCAAAGGTAAAAAATAAGAGTTCTTTATAGAAAATTTTGACCGCAACTAGAATGATGACGGTAATCCAGCCAATCTGCCAGACATCACCCATTGAAATACTCAGGATATCGCCAAACAGAAGCTCTTCAAGGCCGATACGACTGCGTAGGATCGTCAGCAGGGTAATGCCCAACGCAAAAAAGCTGGAAAAGGTAATGGCCATGGCCGTATCTACCTTGACCTTGGATTGGGCCTGAATCCAGGTGGTCACAAACGTGCTGATAATGCCAGAGATAAAGGCTCCCAGCAGAAGGGGGATGGTCAGGAAATTTGCGATCGCAAGCCCTGGCAGTACCGCATGGGCAACCACATCCCCCAACAAGGCCATCCGCTGCACAATTAAATAGGTACCGACAACTGGGCAAAAAATTCCGATGAGCACACCAGCCAGTAGTGCCTGACGCATAAAATCATAATTCAGCGGATCAAATAGCCAATCCATAATGGACCTCAGAACTGCACCCTATCAACCACACTAATCCCTTATTCGTGACTATAATGTCTGTGAAGCTGCCCTGACCTATGTCAAAGGGATATACAGCAAACCCTGTAACCGTTAAGCAACCAAAATTAAGCAACCAAGTTTGGGTTTTCTAAGGGACATCTACCACTACAGTGCCCACGTCCTTAGAGACGTCTATTTTCTCTACTGATATGCATTAAGAACACCAGGATCTAGTAGATAGCCTGGCAATTTTGTCTACAAAAATCCTACTCTTCTGCAACGCAAGCCTGTTCACAATCGTCTAGGACTTAGCCATTGTATGTTTTTTTATATACTTGTCGCCATCTTGTCAGGGCTTGAGACCTCAGCCTATCCCCACATCAGTCACCCTACAGAAATTGTCAGTTCCGTCACGATCGCTGACAATAGCACCGCTAGATCATCCACAACTATTGACATCACTAACCTTCCTCCGGAAGTTTTTGAAGCCAATCCAGGTCTTGATAATGCTGTTGCTAATGACGGTCGAGATGACTCAACAACAATTCAGGCAGCCATTAACTGGCTTACAGCAGAAAGTAGAGCCGATAACACGGCCACACTCTACATCCCTGAAGGTGTTTTTGACCTGGCCAAAACCCTTAACGTCAATAGGGCCAATGTCGTATTTAAGGGGGCCGGTCGTGGACGCACAGTTTTACAAAATAGAAGCTCATTTAAGGTGGGTACCCAAGGACTACCCGATGGCGAAACAGTTTTTGATTCCATTGATCAAAATGCCTATTTGTTTAGTCTCAAGAAAACCGCTAATAATGTCTCCTTTACAAATATGACCTTAACCGGGCCAGAGATTCATGGTGCAATTTTTAGTGGGCGGAATGAAGGCCTGGTGCTCAAGAACCTGGAGTTTAAGGACTTTTTATGGAGTTCCGTTAGACTGTTTCAGGTGAAGAATGCAACCATCCATGACAATATATTTATTGATGCGGGTGGCCAAGGGCATGGGGACAGCGGCATCACCAGCGGCTCTATTTTTGCAACGTATCTCAAAGACTCCGCAATTTACAACAATGACATTTCTAAGAGTGGCCAGCGTAACATCAATGTATACGGCATCAAAGGCCGACAGTTTAGAAATGTAAGAATCTCCAACAACAGCATTAAAACAGACTTTTCCATTGAGCTACCGTTTGAAAACGATCGTTTTGTTGAAATTGATCACAACTATCTCAGTGGAACCATTTCCATCCCAAAGTTTGGCGGGGGCAACATCCCTGAGGATGGCTTCACATTTCACATTCACCATAACTACTTCACTAGCTCCTACGCCTTAGAATGGGCTCGCAATGGTGCTGAGATCAACAATAATGTTTTTGTTTTTGACACTGGCAAAGATCGTGGCAATTTAATTTCAAACTTTGGTGAAGAACCCGCCAACGGTCCCACCAAATTCCATAACAATCTGATTGTGAACCCGGGCAGGGGGGTGGTTTGGCATAAAGGCATCTATAACAACTTTTCGTTTTACAATAACGAGGTGATCGCCAATCAAACTGAAACCCCCAGAAAAGCGGGCTTATTTGGTTTCCATAAAAAGACAGACTTCAGCACCATTGAGATTAAGGACAACCTCATTCGGGTCAACGGCCTCTCGCGTCCGCTCATGCGTAACCAAGAAAGTTATCGTGCTGCCATTGCGAACAATAAACTGATCAATATTGCCGATGTGAATGATTTTAATAACCCTGAGACAGGGTCACCCCAAGGTCTGCTAGAACCCCTGAACTTTAGGGTAGGCGTCAATGGGGAGTTCACAGTGAATGGAACGGAGTTGAGTGCTACCCACAGTGAGACAACCACGGCCATGTCTCAGGACGGCCCTGGGGGACCATTGTCCCCCAGGCAGCTGGTTGCATCGTGGCTGAAGTGGGTGGGTTCCATGGTCACAGGCTAGGTCACGCTTTGCGGCCTATTCATCAACTACATTTAACCGGATGTTTGCCGTTAGGGTGCTCTGACCAAAATAGCCGGGCTGTAGTCTGCCGGTGATGGGAGCGGCTTGGGTCGGTTCCACTGCGGCTGCTAGGGCAATATGACCATCGGCAACGGCCAAACCCAGGGTCGGGTCAAAGCCCCGCCAGCCACCGCCGGGTATGTACACCTCAGGCCAAGCGTGTAGCTCATGGGTTGTTTGGTCGGCATCGCCCCGTTGATAACCGCTGACAAATCTTGCCGCCAGCCCCACCGCTCGACAGGCAGCCATAAAGAGCACGGCAAAATCGCGGCAAGACCCTCGCTGTTTGGCCAGCACTACCCCCGCTGGCCAGGGTGGGCCATGGTGGCGGGTTTCATAGGTACAGGTTTGGTAAATGGTTTGGGTAAGACCGGTCAAAAATAAGCCCACATTCCCGTCCACCTGATGCAGCCGCTGCTGAGCCCAGTCAATCACAGCTGGGCTATTGGTACAGGGGGATGTCAGATAAGGGGCTACTAGACGCTGCACAGACTGGGGATAATCTGGGGGAGCCGTCACTGCCCAGTCTGGAGAAAGATAGTCAAAGGGATGAGACCGCAGGGTTTCTACATCACATTGACTGGTGATGGTCAAGGTGGTGATAGGGGTATCGGCAAACCATACCTGGCGACAAACATTGCCCTCTAAATCAAGCCAGTCAGTAGATTTGTCAGGTGTAGGGGCAACCTCACAGGTGAACTGATGCAGACGTTGACTACCGTCTACCCGGGGTTGCAGCCGCAATAGATGCAGTCCTAGCTGTACAGGTTCAACATAGTGATATTGAGTTTGATGGACAATGCGATAGCGCACAGCGGGTTTTAAGGTGAGCGTTGCTTAAGGGCTAATTGGGTTTTTAACCAGGGTTATCAACACACCATTGTAGGGGCCTTACAGATAACGCCCCTACAATGGTCTATCCCCATTAAGCCAAGACCGAGGCCCCAAAGAAATTTTCGGTAATGGCACTACCCATATGGTTCAGGTCATCCTGGAGGTGATCCAAAAATTCGTGGAGCCCGGTTTGGAAAATCTCATCTAGGGTGATGTATTCGAGGTGCGATCGCAACTTGCCCAACCGCCGCTCACTACTGAGCCGCCAGGTACCTATGGGTGAGCCTGAGATTTTATTCAAAGACTGCTCAGCCTGTAAAATGCAACAGCGAATAGACCGGGGAAATTCGGGATGCAGCACCAAAAAGTCCACAACGCCTCTGGGATTAATTAGATGCTGACACTTGCGGTACATCTCGTAGGCACTGGCAGAGCGCAATAGGGCAATCCACTGGAGGTTATCTAAAGAGCTACCCACCGCCGCTATCGATGGCAGCAGAATAAAATACTTCACATCTAAGATCCGGGCTGTTTTATCCGCTCGTTCTAAAAAACGCCCCAATCGGCCAAAGTGCCAGCCCTCATTGTGGGACATGGTGGCATCCATCACCCCAGCAAAGAGGTGACTGGCAAGTTTCACCTCAGGGTAAAACGCATAGAGTTCAGCCACTTCATCGGACTTAGCCGCAGCTTCCACCATCAGGTAAAACTCATTCAGCTGTTCCCACATTTCCGATGAAATAATCTCTCGCACCGAACGGGCATTCTCCCGGGCCGATTTCACGCAGGCACGAATGGAATTAGGATAGTCCGCATCAAAGGTGAGAAACCTCAGCACATTTTCAGCCGTCGCTTCACCATAGCGCTCTTTAAAGATCTCCTGATCGCCCGTGGTTACCACCAGTGGCTCCCACTGTTGTAGCGTACCCATGGGGGTATCAAGCAACAGATTTAAGTTAACATCCACAAAACGGGACACATTTTCCGCCCGTTCCACATAGCGGTTAATCCAATAGATGGAATCAGCAACGCGACTTAGCATAGTTGTTTTTAAGAAAAGTGTAGGGTGGGCACAACCCACCAAAAGGGGAAAAAATAGGCTTACCTAATTCGCCGCCGCCACCACCCACGTATCCTTACTGCCTCCCCCCTGGGATGAATTCACCACCAGCGACCCTTTCTTCAAAGCCACCCGCGTTAAACCACCTGGATTCACATAGATATCTTCACCGTTCAAAATAAACGGGCGCAAATCCACATGGCAGCCTTGAAACTTACTGTTAACCAAAGCCGGTACCCGGGAGAGGCAAAGGGTGGGCTGGGCAATATACCCCCGAGGATTCGCCTTAATCTGGTCAGCAAAGGCATCACGCTCCGGATCGGTGGCATGGGGTCCCACTAACATGCCGTAACCTCCCGAGGCATTGGTGGCTTTGACCACCAGCTGATCAAGATGGTGGAGTACATAGTCCTGCTGCTGGGAATTTTCGCAGAGATACGTAGGAACATTGGGGATGATCTGCTCCTCATCGAGGTAATAACGCACCATGGCGGGAACGTAACTGTAGATCATCTTGTCATCGGCAACACCGGTACCTGGAGCATTGGCGATCGCAACCCGCCCCTGACGATACACGTCCATGAGCCCTGGTACCCCCAAGAGAGAATCAGGATGGAAGGTCAGAGGATCTAAGAATTCATCATCAATGCGGCGGTAAATCACATCTACCCGCTGCAACCCTTTAGTGGTCTTCATTTGCAAATAGCCGTCTGCCACGACTAAATCTCGACCTTCCACCAGTTCAATGCCCATCTGTTGAGCTAAAAATGAATGCTCAAAATAAGCAGAGTTATAAATACCCGGAGACAACAGAACCACTCGCGGCTCGGGCATTCCGTCGGGTGCCAGGTGCAATAGGGAAGCTAGTAGCTGACTGGGATAATCGTCCACTGGGTTAATATTGAGGGCCTCAAACAGGGCTGGAAACGCCCCTTTCATCACCCGTCGATTTTCTAAAACGTAGGAGACGCCAGAGGGGCAGCGGAGATTATCTTCAAGGACGTACCAGTTGCCGTTGCGATCGCGAACTAAATCGGTCCCAGTGATGTGACACCAGATCCCTTTCGGCGGTTTTAAACCCAAGCAAGGCTTCAAAAAACCCGTTGCAGACTCAATCACCTCCCTGGGAATAACCCCGTCGTTGATAATGTTTTGACCATTATAAATGTCGTCCAAGAAACAATTTAACGCTTTAATACGTTGTTTTAAGCCTGTTTCCAGCCACTGCCACTCATTGCGAGGCACTACGCGAGGCACTACATCAAATGGAAAAATTCGCTCTGTTCCTTGATTATCGTTATAAACGTTAAACGTTACGCCCAGCTTAAACAACATATTCTGAGCCATCTGTTGGCGCAGCATCAGCTCATCAATGGAAATGTCACTGATACGCTTCACCAATAGTTCCGCCTCGGGTCGAGGCACCCCTCGTCTGACAAATAGCTCGTCGTAAAAATCTCCGGGATCGTAGGAATTAAACACAATCAGCATTCTCAAAGCGCATATTCCACTGATTAGCGGCTATCGGTATCGCAAATTGTAAAAGTCCATACATCTGGCAAAAATTTAATACCAGGTTAAGCCATTAATGGGTAAAACAGCGTTCAGTTGTCACCCATTACGTTTTTCCATGAAGAACAATAACGCTCAAAACTTTGAACACTATTGTGATATTGCTATGGTAATCATCGAGAGAGTGCCACAGTCATCCAAGCCCAACCACCAGATAGCCTTGGAGAACAGAGGCAAACGGCCTGCCACAAACACCCCCTGGAAATTGAGAGAATCCAGGCTTACAGAGACTGTAGAAGACAAAACTATCCTTTTATGCACATTCTGTAAAAACAGTTGTTCAATCCTCGTTCAGACAGAAAGGCCGTGGACATAAAAGGCCTAGAAAAATCTCCTTCAGCTTAAGGCGTGACCACAACTAGAGCAAAAATTATCCCCAGGGGCAACTTTGGCACCACACTGGCTACAAAACTGTCGAGCAGCAGGTTGAGGCACTTGATTAGCAGCATTCATCTTTAATTCCATATTCCCCATATGCATTTCCATCGGGTTCATCGTCATTTGCATCGTCCCCATGGTCATCGGTGGCATCGGTGGCATAGATGAGGTGGGCATAGCAACCGTTTGCTGCATCGACAGCTGCTGTGCACCTACCATAGATACTTCACTACCTGCCAGGGTAATAGCATTACCCTGGATATACACACAGGTTTCACCCTGGGCCGTAAACAACTTAACGATAGCCCCAGTGGTATTTTGATACCCCGCTGGCGGTGCAATCCAAGGCCCCGTAGTCATGCTGCTACTAGCCTGTTGCTGTTGTCCTGGCATTCCCATAGTCGTGATGACAGTCGTTTGATCACCCTGATTATCTAAATAAACATGGTGACCAGGGTTGAGTTCACATACGTAGGCCATGATGATCTGATTAGGTGGGGCTATCATTAAATGATGCCTCCCCAGCCGGGAACATGAATAAACATCAGAAAATCTTAATCCTGAGCTATCCCCAGCTGTTGCCCGCTATTAAATTACAAAAGACTTACGAAAGTTGCGCACTAAAGTACAAACGATATAGCTCACAGCTAGGTATTACCTGGTTACCCTGCAGCTGTATGAGTCCCATACTATCTAACTCATAGGCCAACATCGGATCAACCTTGGTACTCTGCTCCGCAGTCATGACTTCTTTGAGAGCAGCGGTTAACTCAGGACGCAACTGCAAAGCCACTAAGTAACCACGCAAATGATCTTGGTAAATGCTGGCCAGGGTCGGTGCATCGCGTAACAATTGCCTGACAGTGACAGCGCCCTGACAAAGGTTATAAAACGCCAGCTGTACAAGATAGGGGTGGCCACCTGTCATAGCTAGCAATGAGGAAAGCCAAGTTATATCGGCATTACCTTCCGAGTCATGTAGTTTATAGCGACCTGCCAACTGCTGCATCTGATTCAAGTTAAAACAGGGCAACTTAATTGGCAAGCCGACGTTGCATAAAGATTGGCTGATATCGAGAAAACTGTGAAACTCTGAGCAATAAGTTACCACTAGTCGGAGATTTTGCATTGAAACAATGCGCTTCGCTCGTTCGTGCCATGATCTCAAGACTGAGAAAAAACAACGAGCCATGTCAATATGCTGCAAGAGCAGATCTGCATCATCCACAAATAATACCAGCGGTTTTTTAAGCTGCCTAAGTATATATTGCTCAATATACAGGGTAGAACTTAAACAAGCACCCATTTCTGCATCCCAATAATCATCAAGTCTAGGCTCTAGATCCAGCTGATAGCTGATGTTGGCACAGAACCAACGTAGAAATTTAGTCTGATCCTCTTTGAGACGACCATCAATCTCTTGACAGTCTAAGTAAACAGTCCGATAGTTTTGAACGGCTGCATACGATAGTATTCTGAGCAACAATGAACTTTTACCCATTCTCCTAGGAGCCTTAATGCGCACCATTCCTCCTGGCTCACTTATCTCTTGACAAGCCATTTCTTCAATCGTTGGATGACTAATATATAGCGCTGAACCAACGGGAATAGAACCAGCAGGAAACTTACTTTTGAAGCATAATTCTGTTAAATAGACTTGTCTGCCAAGGAGAGATTGACTGTCCTTAAGAAACTGTTTTTGGTGAGGGGCTAAGGATTGTGGTTCAAGGATTGGACGCAGCGTAACTTTACTAATGGGAGTTTCAAAGGTATCCGACAACAAATGCCATAGCTCAAACGCCACTTTTTTTAGATAAGCCGCATCGTAATGCAATTCCTCTGCCATACTGGCATAGGTTTCTCCTTCCCAAGCCTGGCGTAAAATCAGTTCCTGCACGGGAAGCAACTGCTTTTGCCCTGTTGCATTAAGCACATGAACTATCTCATCAGGGGTCATAGGGCTCCTAGAGATATGGGTAAACCATAGGGCACATACGGACTATCATATATCGCTTATGTGGATAACTTTTGTGTACTAAATTAATTTTATTAGAGTTTTTCAAGAAAGTAACCTTTTGGGTGTTGACAAGAATCAGAATTAGTGAGCGCCTACTCCTCAGGCACCCTGACGTGGCTGAGGGGAGAATAAAATTTCAGCTTTTATTAAAAAATGTCACAAACTGCACCGAGCCATCATCATAGTTGTTGGATTTTGTATTGAATCTTATTTTTTAAAAAAATACTTTTGCACTATCTAATGGAACAAGTAACCCTTTAAGAGGAATACAAGTAACTTTTGTCAGATGGAAAAATCTCTTAGTTTATATACACTGAGTTGAGACAAAAGTACGGTGACAGTGCGATTGCTGAGCAATGACTATACACAATCAGCCAATGTGAGAGCTCTCTCGCAGTGGAGTAAGTACGAGTGATCATGATTTATTCAGTCTCTGTAGTTCGTCAACCTAAAAGTGATTGGAGTATCAATATGTCTAAGGATATGTCTAAGGAATATTGAAGTAAAAATCAAATAAGAGCCTGCATATTAATCTCTTAAGATTTTCCATGGGAAGAGAGTAATTCGCTTGATCGCATTTAATCTAAACCCTGGAATATCTTAGGCAGTTGTTAAAAACCAAGTCATTGGGCAATAGTATTTATGATTATAATCAATTAGACCTATTGTGCTCTACCATCAACAATACGAACATACTAAAAAGCTTGCTCCCATCTGAGAGCAGGCTTTCTACGAAGATTGCAATGCATACTACATGCTTCGATAAAGCGTCAGCTTAATTATTTATTTAAATTTAATAACAACTTAAATTGAATATTGTTTTTTGTTAGCGTCTCATATATATACTGTTGCTGTGGTGAGTGAGACTATTGCGCGTATTATGGCAATAACCCACATTTTCTTATAAAAAACTTCAATTTAACCTAAAACGGTGATAATAAAAAATGATTTTTCCCTGTCAGCTTCGCCATAATCAGAAAGGATTTTTCTTTCTAGAAAGTATCTTACAATATTTATCTACGTACGTTCATTCAATTTTCAATTCATTTCCTAATACACAGATGTTTGTTCCATACAGCTGTGGTCCAAGGGTAATCGGTAGCTAAATCTAAAGCTGCTTAGTCCCGCGACTAGATTTCTGTTGCAGAAAATCTAAGAATTTTAGTTCTAAAACTTCCTGGTTTTTACCTGCACACGTTTGGATTTGGGTGATGAACTACTCCTCAGTACCTTTTAATATTGCTGCATTAATTAATGTAGCTTCTACTATTCCGACTGCTTTTAATCAAGCCTTCCAAATTTGTACATACAAGATAGGCGATGAATTCTTTGCCTATGGGGAAGGTCCTCAAGGTTCTCCGTTATCCCATGAAGAGGGTGCAGGGCTTTATATCATCTGTGATGGTCGTGCCCGTATTGTTAGTGACGCAGAGGTGATGGGTGGAACCCCTGTGCAATCTCTAAAGCGCGGTGATACATTTGGGGTGGAGCCAATATTAAACGATCACAAGCTCACATATCGGGTCGTAGCCGCTGAAAATGTTGAAATTGCTTGGATGCCGTTAACCACTTTCCAACATTGGATTAACCAGCTACCAGATTTAAAGACATATCTACTTTCCCAAGCCCAACACCGCGAGAAGCTAATCTTCTTTAAGACGATGACCTCTTTCCAAGGGCTCAGTAGTTATGAGCTAGATCCGTTTGTCGGTGCCTGTCAACAGCAACAGGTCCCTTGCCAACAGCGATTAGTTGAATTAGGCGATGACTCTCATTTTTGGTTGAGATCAGGCCATATTCAATCATCTCGCCATGGGCATAATCCATTGTTGCCGGGAGATAGTTGGGGGTATCCCCAACCGATTCCGACTGATTGGGTTGCCCGAGAAGCGTTGTCAATCTATAGCCTCCCCAAAAAACAATGGGCTCGATTTCCGTTTTTACACCCCGTAGAATCTAAGTTATCCAATGGATTCAAAACAAATACGGTAGAAACACCATCATTTAAGGACAGGAAATCTCTTGAAAATGTGTTGAATTCCACATCCACATTAAATTCAGCTATGCCTCCTGCCCATAGAATGGGCTTGTCTGAGAATATTTCTGAGCAAGGTCTAGTGGAGTTTCCTCAACCCCGTTATCGAGGACGCCACCCCTGGCAAGGTTTTCCTTTTATTGAGCAGCAAAGTACAGCAGACTGTGGTGTGGCTTGCCTGGCTATGGTAGCCCAGTACTGGGGTAAACAGATCAGTCTTAATGTTCTACGAGAACTGGCAGGGACTAGTCGAGAAGGGACGTCCTTAAAAGGGCTAGTCAGAGCTGCTGAGAAAGTAGGCTTTGAGACTAGGCCAGTTCGGGCGAGTTTAGATCGTCTGCATGAAAAACAACACCCATTTGTAGCCCATTGGCAAGGAGACCACTATGTTGTGGTCTATCGAATTCAGTCTAAACGTATTTTAATTGCAGACCCAGCCAAAGGTCGTAAATGGATACAGCAGAAAGAGTTTTTAGGAGGATGGACTGGCTATGCTCTGCTCCTGGAACCCACTGACCGGCTACAAGCGTTGACCGCTGAGAGTCAGCAGTCGATGGGTAATCTGATCAGACTACTATGGCCCTACCGCACTCTCATTAGCCAAATCATTCTCACTTCATTGCTAATTCAGATTGTTGGTTTGGTAACTCCCCTGTTTACTCAGGTCATTCTGGACCGCGTGGTAGTACAGCGTAGTATCGTTACACTCAATGTGTTTGCTATGGGTCTATTGCTCTTTGGTCTGTGGCAAATTGGGTTAACGGCTGTACGTCAATACCTCCTAGATTACTTCTCAAATCGTTTAGATCTTTCATTAATCAGTGGTTTTGTGCAGCACACACTAAAACTACCCTTAAAGTTTTTTGATTTTCGCCATGTGGGAGACATCACAACACGAGTTGAAGAAGGGCAGAAGATTCAGCTATTTCTCACACGGCAGCTGGTTATTGTTTGGCTAGATGTCGTGATGATGGTTGTCTATATTGCCTTAATGGCATATTACAACTGGCATTTAACGTTATTGGTTTTAGCATTTATTCCATGCATTGCCCTACTAGCTATTGGAGCAACACCACTACTGCGACGGGTATCACGCAAGATCTTTAATGCTGATGCTAAGGAAAATTCGACTTTAGTAGAAATGATGGCCGGTATTGGCACCATTAAAGCTGTCTCTGTGGAACAAGAAGCTCGCTGGCGTTGGGAAAATGACTTAATTCAGCTACTCAATGCTCGATTCCATGGTCAAAAACTGGCCAATGCATTGCAAGCATCGAGTGGCGTTATTCACTCATTAGGGAGTACGGCTTTAATCTGGTACGGTGCCTATCTGGTCATCCAGGATCAGCTAACCATTGGGCAGTTTTTTGCATTTAACATGCTGATTGGCAGTGTAATCGGCCCCGTGCTGGCTCTTGTAGGACTCTGGGACGAATTCCAAGAGGTGACAATTTCCATAGAACGGCTCAATGATATTTTTTCTGCTAAACCTGAAGAAGCCATCCAGCGTTCTATGTTGGAGTTGCCATCTATTCAAGGTCACATTAAGTTCGACAATGTAACGTTTCGCTATGCAGAGGATGACGAGCGTAATATTCTACAGAATATTTCTTTTGATGTCCCTGTTGGAGAAACCGTTGCCATTGTAGGACGTAGCGGCTCAGGTAAATCAACACTCATTAGCCTACTACAGGGGCTGTACCATTCGAGTAGTGGTCGTATTCTGGTTGATGGCCATGAAATTCGTCATATTGCTCCCCATTCATTGCGATCGCAACTCGGGGTTGTCCCTCAAGAATGCTTCCTATTTTCTGGAACTATTCTAGACAACATCACCCTACATCGCCCCAACTATAGCATTGACGATGTTGTTGAAGTCGCTAAGCTTGCCGAAGCCCACAGCTTTATTCAAGCATTACCCTTGGGATATAACACCAAGGTAGGAGAGAGAGGGGCCACACTTTCTGGAGGGCAGCGACAGCGCATAGCCATTGCACGAGCTTTGCTAGGACAGCCGCGTGTCTTGATTTTAGATGAAGCAACCAGCTCGCTAGATACCGAATCCGAGCGACGTTTTCAACACAACCTAGCCCAGCTAAGTCGTAACCGCACCACCTTTATCATCGCTCACCGACTATCGACCGTACGCCAGGTCGATCGCATTCTTGTTCTAGATCAAGGCATCCTTGTAGAACAGGGCAGCCATGACCAGCTGATTGCGGAACGGGGCCTGTACTACTATCTAGCCCAGCAACAGCTAATGCTCTGAGTCGCTAGCCCAGTAATGAGCGTCAGTTACTAAGCGTTATTCTTTCTTTTTCGTCAAGAGACGGGTCGCTATGGTCACGACCCTATCCAAAGCCCCCTTTTTTGGAGTGCAGACCCATGACACAATTATCTAGCATTACCGACACTGCGCCTACATCCACATCATCGCCTGATTCAGTCATCACAGCCTGGTCACCTGCGGTGCAATCCACCCTGGACCGCCCACCATCGCAGCTGCCCTATCGTCTGCTGACAGGCGGTATTACCTTTTGCATTGCATTTGGCATTTGGGCCTATGTGGGAAAAATTGAGGAAGTGAGTTCTGCCCGCGGACAGTTGATCCCCCAGGGAGAAGTCTATAAAGTGATGCCTGTTAAACAGGGTAAAGTGTTAGACATTTTAGTCAAAGAAGGTGATCTAGTGCAGGCTGGGCAAGCCATACTTAAGCTAGATGATCAGCTTGACCGCAATGAAATCGAACGACTGGAGCAAACCCTAGAGGCTGCCCAAGACAAACTTAGCCAAACCCAAGCCTTGGTGGCAAAAACCCGTTTAGAGATTCAAACCCGACAAACAGGTGTCCAGGCCAATAGCCTGACCTATACAGTAGCTATTGAGCAGGCTAAATCCAAAGCCACGACGACACAAGCACTAACAACACAAATTCAGACAGAAATTACGGCCCATCAAGAGCGTATTCAGCGGCTGCATTCTCTACAAGAGCATGGAGCAATCTCCCAGGAATATTTCTTTGATGCTGAGCAATCTCTTCTATCACGACAGCAAGCTATGACTCAATACGAGGGTGATTTGCAAGGACAGCTGTCAGAAATCAAACGTTTAAAAGCAGAACAAAAACACCAACAGGCAGACGGTAAACGTCATGTATTAGAAGTTCAGCAGCGCCTGCAACAGCTAGAAGTAGAAACAACTCAGCTGAGAGCTAACATTCTTGAAATCAAAACTCAACTGCGGGGAGCCTACGCTAAATTAGGCCATAGAACTCTGGAAGCACCGGTAGATGGTGTCGTTCTTAACGTCAAAATTGCGAACCCTGATGAGGTTGTAGATGCAGGCCAACCGATCGCAGAAATCGCGCCAAAGGAGGCTCCATTGATATTATTTGCTAAGCTAGCTAATCGAGATGCTGGCTTTGTACAAGCTGGCATGACTGCGCGGATCAAGTTTGATGCCTATCCTTTTCAAGACTATGGCGTAGTCGATGGAACCGTGGTGACCGTTGCCCCTGATGCCGTCAAGGATGAGAAATTAGGAGAGGTCTATGAAGTTGAGATAGCTCTCTTGAGCCATCATATGGAAACTGAAAAAGGACCTAAAAACTTCAAGCCTGGGCAAACGGCCACCGTTGATATTAGTCTGCGTCGACGTCGAGTCATCAACATTTTGATCGATCCTTTCAAACAGTTAAAAAAGGGTGGAATCAATTTATAGGCTCTAGATCGTAGATGTCATGAAGATTTTCATAAAGGCACTTTAGACGCTTGACAGCTCCTTAAGCTCACTAATGTGAGCATGTTCGTGAAACAATTGCTCAGTTCACAATAGAGATTCAATCATTTACCAACAGATAGAGGATATCAAAAATGGATAAACAGTCAGATGATGTCATGACAGCCATTTTAGATGGTAAATACTCATGGGCCTGTGTATTATGGCTACGGGGCAAGGGATATAATCCTAAAGAATACATTCCCTGTCGTACCTACAATCGCTTACTCAAACAGCAGCAAATCGACTGCAAACAGAACAATAATTCAGCAGGTAGCCAACATCAAAACTCTACCCATGGGACAGGCTCACAAATTACAGACCTATCTTATTTAAAGGACAGCCATAAGAACGACCGGTCTGTCCGAGGTGGGTTTAGAAACGTTTGCTCACGGTTCAAACTGAATTCTTCCAAACCACTATCTCTCCACTAGAATTCATTGATAAGGTGCTAATAAGCAACACTTACTGCAAAACAATTGAGCGTATAAACAGGCAACGATTAATCTGGTTGATTTTCATCAAAAATAGGTCAAACCCTTTATTCAAAGGCTTTTTGAAAGCTCAGCTGAATAAAGGGTTTATTGATTTTTGTAACAATTGTTACCGTTGGCCAAAATGGCCTGACATCTACCTAAAGCCAGGCTATTCTCAAGAAAACTTAGAATTCACGGCCCCATGATTAAATGGATGATCGGTCATCACCATTAACCATAGATGTGGGCTTAGCATTCTAAATAGGGAAAACTCATCAGTTTTACACTTCTCAACGAGAGAAACCATTAAGCTGACTATATACTGGAAGACTCTGACATATGACAGATTTTTCTAAGGCTGATTTCACCTCAGAAGAGATTGTTAGTTACCTTAAACAAACAACTCAATTTAAAGGTATCTACCAAAAACTACTGAGTCAAAAAGTAATCCAGAATGGGGCTCGCATTAGAAATATAACAGTTACCCCTGCAGATGTTGAAGCCGAAGCGGAGCATCTTCGCCGTGACTATCACCTAGAAAAAGCGACTGACACCTTTGTTTGGCTAGCTGACCACTTAATGGGCGTTGATGATTGGGAAGCAGGCATATATTCAAACCTTTTAGAAAAAAAACTAAAGGAAAGTTTATTTGCCTCAGATGTTGAGAAGTATTTTTCACAAAAGCGACTTCAGTTTGATCAAGTTTTGCTCTACCAGCTGCAAGTCAAAGAATCCCACATTGCCACAGAAATACGGTATCAGATTCTGGAAAAGGAAATCACATTCTATGCTGCGGCCCATGTGCATGATATCAATTCAGACCGTCAGTTGCGATGTGGCTATGAAGGTAAGCTATGCCGATGGCAATTGGAGCCCCATGTGGCCGCTGCTATTTTTGGCTCCCCCCCAGATAGCGTTATTGGCCCAATTGAAACAGAATCTGGCTATAGTCTGTTTATGGTTAAAGCCTTTATCCCAGCTCAGTTAACGCAGGAGATTCGACAAGAGATCATTCAGGAGCTTTTTGATGAATGGTTGGCACAAGAGATTAACCATTTAGTTTATAGTGACTTGGATTCAAATCTATTGGATCCAGCCTTCACATAACCATGCGTCGAGACTATTGATTTAATAAGTACCCATGTAATTAGGAGAATCGGACCATGAAACGACAAAATATTGTAAAAAAGCGTATTATTACTGCTAACGGGCAGGTGGTTGCAGAGGCGAGTAGCACGGTTATTATTTCGGATAATTCGACCACAGAGAAGACAAGTTATCAGCAATGGGTAGACGTAGAAATATCCCCCAACCAGTCAAGCAGCCGTGCCAGTAGCCATTCTAGCGTGACGGAATAGCCTGGAAATTACTACTCACACACTGGAGGGAATCGATGAATAAAGCAGAGTTTGATGAAGTGATCGAGGCCATTCTTGATGGCAAATATTCTTGGGCTTGCGTTTTATTTCTTTATGGTGAAGGCCATAATCCACTTCAATATATGCCCTATCGAACCTATCATCGCTTAATGAAAGCAAATCGACATCAAGAGAGAGCGTTGCAAGAATCACTAACGATGTCTCAATGCTCTACAGGGCATCAAAACACTGGGCAAAAAATTACCGACCTCAAATACCTAAAGACAGTGGATACGTCTCAAATCAATATTAGAGGTGGCTGGAAACAATGGTTAAGCCAAACCGTTTCGCCTACGTTGAAATGGAGTAACTAAAGTATCAACTCACCGGGTATCAACTCAATCACAAGTCCAGGCATCAGAACCTTACTGATGCCTGGCTTCTGGCTACGTTCATCTGAGGCTTCATCAGCTAACCAATACTTCCCGACTTTAAGTTGAGGCTCAACTCACAAGTTAGGATAAGCTGTGTAAGGACAATTATTGACTATTGTTTGACACAGCTGACTTTAATAGTGACATTATCTCGTTCCTGTAATGCGGTACGCAATGCGTGTTTAGCATCTGTCAGCGATGAATTCATGCTAATGGCTATGCGATAGGAGTCAATGGCAGCCTGTAGATCACCCAATTCCTTTTGCGAATTGCCCAAGGCGTAAGCCCTATCAGCATATCTTAATTGCTCAGATTGAGAGAGTTTGCCTTGATGATAAAGTATGGTCGCTACGCCTATATCTGCAGTTGGATCAGCAGGGTTAAGATTTAGTGCTTTTTGATAACAAGAAATGGCTTCATCCCAGTATTCCTCACCTTTTAACTGTAGCATTAGAGCCAGATGAGAGTAGGCATCCAACAGCTCGGGTTGCATCAACGTGGCTTGGGGTAACTCTTTAAGCCGGGAAACGAGCAGGTCTTAGAGAGCGTATAAATAAGCACATTGAATTGCGATGGCCCAAAAAATAGCTCTGCAGCAATGCTCAGAGCCGTGTATCGTGTCCGATGCAAAACAAAATCGGGAACGATGAGTCTTACTATACGAGAGCGCAGCCAAAAAGTGGCTGGTTATATCAAAACGGAAACACATCTGGGCATCGAGTCGATAGCGTCGGCGCTTGGCATCAGTAAAAGCAGTGTGCACCGTCATCAGCAGGGGATAGAGCGTCGCAACCAGTATGCAGAATCGGACCTGTGGGAAACCGCGAGTGGGTCAGCTTGGCTAAAACGTCTGGTACTAGGTGTGCTCTACCACTTTGGCATAAAGCACGGTATCGGAGCCGAGAGCCTATGCGAGTTTTTTAAGTCGGTTCATTTAGAGACCCATGTGGGTGTTTCAGCCAATGCCCTGCGTCAATTGAAACACCGTGTTGAAGACGTCATTGTCACCTACGAAGTCTCTCAATCTGAGCAATGTCAACCTCTCAACAAACTCGGCATCTGCCTCGGGGGAGATGAAACCTTTTTTGGACTGCCGATCCTGGTGCTGGTGGAATTGGCGAGTGGGTTTATCTTTACAGAAGTTGAATGTGAGAATCGTCAGTATGAAACCTGGTGTCACCAGCTAGAGCAGTGGTGGCATCCGTCCGACTGGGAATGCCACTTTATGGTCAGTGATGGGGCTCGTGCGTTAGTGAAACTTGCCATCGCTGGTCTGGGCACCGTCAGTGTGGCCGATTTGTTCCATGGAATGCGAGCCTTAGCTCGTCCTATCGGGAGTGCATTGGGACGTCAACTGGCTCAGGTTGAAAAACAACTCGACACCCTCCAACAGCAAGTGAACCAAACCAAACCCAAGGTCAAACAACAAACTTTGTGTGTCCAGCTAGAGACGCTGACGCAGCAATATCAACAGCTTGAACAAGATCAGTTTACCTATCATCGCGCCTTGGCCGATATTAGCCAATCGGTTCATCCTTTCACCCTGGATACCGCTCAATGGCAACTGTTTGACGACTTAACAACCCAGTTAGCGGCTCCGTTGACGACCCTGACTCACCTAGCAAAGCTCTATGGAGGGGATAAGGCGCAACACGCGATTGACACCTTTGAAGCTCAGATTCCTCAGTTCGCCAACGGGATTCATGCCTGGTGGCAGTGGGTGATGCAGGCCTTAGCCACTGAAACTCAGGAGATTGACACTCAAAATTGGGTTCTCACTGCCTTGTTGCCCTGGGTGTATTGGACTCAACAGACTGATAAAACCCGCAAACCTCATCTCAAAGCACGCTATCAACAGGCCACCAGTGATGCCTATGATCAGCTCATGGCAGATGCCATGACCCTAAAGCTAGACGACACTCAACGGCAATACTGGGTCCATTGGTGCCAGTGGATGTGTGCCAAGTATCAACGCACCTCCTCGGCGGTCGAGGGGCGTAATGGCTATCTATCTCAACGTCATCAGGCCAATCGTGGCTTTTCGGCACAGTCCTTGAAGGTGCTCACCATTATTCACAATTTTGACCTTAAACGTCCCGATGGCACGACCGCTGCTCAAAGACTCTTTGGACACCCATTTCCAGACCTATTTGAATGGATCCTCAGTACTATTAATGAGCTACCCATGCCTAGACGGTCATCTAAAGCACATCAGACAAACCCCTTACACGTAGAGCTTTTCCCGGCTTAAGTTGTTACCCGTGGCTTGTCGATAGTATGAAATCGCAATCTCCAACTCTTGCTGTTTCTGATATTTGTTGCCTAGCTCATAGTTAGCCAACGCATATTGATTATTTTCTGACGGTGGTAACTGCTTCTGGTCATATAGTATATTTGCAACAGCAACCTCAGCTTCCCGGTAGGCGGGTTTCAGCTGCCACGCCCTTTGATAGCAAGCAAGAATATTATCGTTGTCTACGTCACCCTGAATCTGCAGGGTGAGTCCCAAATAATAAGAGGCTTCTGCCAAATCAGGCTGGATGGCAATGGCTTGTTGATAGTATGCGATCGCAACACTCAAATCACCTACCTGACGTCGCTGATCTCCTAAATCCATATTGAGGTTTGCATAGTGCGAATATTTTTCAGAGGACAATTTACCTTGCTCATACAGGGCATTCGCCCAAATCACATCAGCCTCGACACATTCAGGCTGTAGTTCTTTAGCTTGTTGATAACAATCGATAGCGCCATCCCAGTCACCTTGCTGCTGTAATAAGTAGCCAAGATTATGGAAAATTGCTGCCGTAATCACAGGTACCGTAGGTAAATCAAGCGCTCGCCGAAAAGTCTGGTCAGCCTCACGTAAATGCCCCTGGGTTTGATAGAGCGTCCCTAAACTAAACCATGCCTTGAGGTTGTCAGGTTGAAGCTCTAACAACTTTTTAAAAGATGTTTCAGCCCCTGGCCAATCTCCAGTACGCTGGCAAATAACGCCTAATCCATAGAGAGCTTCAGCATGCTCTGGCTGTGTATGCAAAATTTGGCGATAACACTGCCCAGCTTCAGATAAACGGCCTGCCTGGTGATAAATTGAGGCAATTTCCAGGGCTTGAGGCAATGTCCTCAGATCAAGCTTAGGTGATCGCTGTGACTCACCTCGACGTTGTAACGTTAAGATCTTAATAGGCTCAGGCTGAGCACCCAACGAAAATTTATAGGCCTCATTTCCCATCAAAAAATCATACACCTCAAATTGGTTTTGAATAGCAAACTGAATACTCAATGCATGTAAAATCAAACCCGACGAGAGATTTTTAACCGCCTCATCACGTCCCCCCAACCAAAAAAGCATCGACTTCTTCTGCCAATCTATCAAATTGGCAATGGCACCCAGGGGTTGATCGCCTCGCCATAAAACTGGCAAATAAAGGCAATGGTATTCAAAACAATGTCGTAAACTCAAATCAGCATTTTCTAAAATGTTGCGACAGTGCTCGTCGCCTTTTCGACCCGACCAGCTTTTTTCCCAAAAATTCAATAGAATTTTAATATGCTGATCCAGTGTTTCAGCTGTCGGTTGCGTTACCCTGAACTCACCATTTTGACTAACTTTTCTTAAAAGGCGTTTGACTTTTTGACGTGTATTCGAGCTTAATTTCTCTTGAAGATAGATATCCCAATCCTGAGGCAACAGAATACGGGGAACAATATTGTTATCTATAGAGTCAACATCACTAGAGTGATGAAGTTCCTGAACAAGATAGTTTTCTTTAGGGAAATATTCTAACAATAACTTTGATCGAGTATCTGCTGTTGAAAGATTAGCAATGGTTAGAGTTGACCATGTTGTGAAATGCTGTAGCAAATAATTAGCAAAAGCAGAAGCCACATCTTTTTCATAGTTTGGAAGACAGATAAAAGGAATATGCGTCGCATCTGTCACACCAATAATTGATAGTTCGTTATACAGCTGACCTGGTAGCTTTTCATCAGTATTAATAACGAGGGGGAAGAAAGCTACATAATTTTGATTGGGTTCAGTTTCCTTTGCAGCTAAAATCATCCAAGTTTGTTCATATGCTTCATGGCAATTAAGTCGACTGTTTAGCCAAACCCAAGAAATAAAAAAAAGAGATTTAGGATCAGATTGGTATACCCATTCCCACTCTTCTTTTATTTCCTTAAATTGATCAAGCGTATCAACAACGTCAATTCTCATAGCTATATTGGACTTGTCGGCTATTGGCTGTATACAGTTGGTAGGCCTTGAAGCTTACGGGCTAACGGTATCAGATCAAAAAAGAACCACTGCATTCATCTGAAATCATCATCATCTGAATTACAGTGATTCTTTTAGGGGGCTGAGTAGAGCTCTGACATCTAAGCTAATTTGGGCAGCACAGAGGTTTTGTTCAACCTACCTAAACAGTTAAATTGACCTATTCTATGCAACTCCTGAGAAAATTAGAGCGTTGTTGAATCTCGATATGAAACAATCCGTTAAATCTCAACTGTTAGCAAGTTTTACGAACGATTCACTCTCTAAATCAACAACGCTAGAATCGGATGCCAAATGCAAAGTAGAGTAGAGGTGCTGATTACTGATTAGTCAACACTAACTTTAGTAATTGCAGTGGCTTTTGCATTCCCTTTAAATGCATAGGCACTAGCTTTTGAAGACGCATTCACCTTTACAACATCGATTTCAATTTTGATGCCACGACGACGGCGACGGCGATGAGAACCACCAACGACATCGGAAGATACAGTTGTTTCAAGATAGCTCAAATCAGAAATATACATTATCTTTCTCTCCAAGTTTTGTAGTATGCTCACCAACCATTTTTTTGATTGGTGAGCATACTATATCTACCTGTCCTAAGAGAATGTTGCCAACTTGGCAGGAGTTTTTTTATACGTTGCCGTTACTAATCTTTGGTATAGCTCTTCACCTGTGAAACCTAAGCTATTAGAGTATTTTATAGAGTGCTTCATCTTCTAAATCAGTAAGGTTTTGATTCCTAGCCTCTGAGTTGTGAGTACTATCCTTAGGCAAACGTCTCGTTTTAAGTTGATATTCTCTTGATAGCTTTGTTACCCATAAAAATAAGAGTCAGTTACTTGACTGACTCTTAAACTTACTAGCCATGTTCAGACGAAAAAGACTAGATTTAATATTGTGACACAAGGACAATGGCTTCTGTTCAACCTTAGAAATCAGCTTACAGCTGAACAGAAGCAGAGGCGCGTGCCCGACCACCACCCACTGCAGTGGCACTGGCTAAAGCACTCCCCCTCACGGCTCTGGCAAAAGCACTAACACGGCGAGTACCATGGGGGCCAACATAGGTTGTAAAATCGACGTCGAAATCAGCATCAAACTCGGCATCTAAAGCAACGTCGACACCCCGAGAGCTGCGACGAGAACCACCATGAATATAAAGCTGATTTGATATATCCTTGAAAAATTCAAGGTCTGAAATTATCAACTGACTCATTTTTTTCTCCTTATCGGACGATAAGTTGTTACAACGATGAGAAATGAACCTCGACAGACAGGTAGTACAAACAGTAAAACGGTCTTGCCATTTCCCCACTCGGTGTGAGCATACAACGGCAATGGGGCATCTGTAAGTTAAGGCTCACCAAAAGATCAGTCTCTATATTATATTGTTCTTTTGGTGAGCCTTAAAGGTTCCCATCCTTGCAAATACTAGTATTGTTGAATGGTAAAGCTGATCAAATTAGAAATAGATCAAAGATCTACTCCAATAGAATCTGCTAAACTTAACGACGACGACGTCTGCTATTGCTAGCATACGATGTGGAGCTAGCGTAAGAACTGGAACCAGTGCCAGCCGCCGCATTAGTTTCGACAAAAGCATCGGTTCTAGTGTATTTACCCAGTGCATCTGCAGCCGCATCAGCTGTAGCTTTAGCAGATCCACCGCGATGACGACGACGGCGACGACCACCACCTAAGATATTTGTTGTTTCAGAAACAGTACCTAGATAGCTTAGATCGTTGATATTCATGAGTGTGGCTCTCCAAAGAAGATGTCTAAAGCAACCTTTTGTTGCTGTTGTAGATACAATATTGTTTTTTTTGAGAAAGATGTGGCCATTTTGGCAGATTCTTGGAAAAATATCGCATTTAGTTCGGTAGCTGACATTTTTAGCAAGTGTGGCCATTTTGGCAGTTTTGACCAATACCAAGCTCAGTTAAGTTACCTCAAAACACATTTTCCCCCTCAACGACCTTAAAGCAAAGGTGCGTTAAAGGGGGAAAAGATAAAGAGAAGAGATTTTTAAATAATGTGAGACAATCTCTTAATTAATTATAATCTCCTTACACTAGCCATGGAGCCTTTTTTTTAATGAGAAGCCAGTTAAGCCTAAGAGTGGTGCAATTAAAGCTAATACACCAGTGGGTTCTGGCACCGACTGTTTACAGTCTTGCTGGCTGGCAGCCGTTGCCACACAGGCAGAACTGGTTTTAACTTCCACCAGTTGTAGGTAGGTATCTGTGTCAAAGCTACGGCTATAGGATCCTTCCACAAAGGCATCGACAAACTCACTTTGTCCGCCAAAGGATGTGTCAAAGAACGTGTCAAATGTCAGCGCACCGCTCGTCTGTGGTTCAGTGAAACTATCGTCTGAGCCAAGTGTGGATAAACGTCCACTGAGTGTAAAGGTATCCAAAAGAGATAGAGAATTGGATTGAGTACCTCCATAGAGGGCGAATGAGACTTCACCAGTTGCCTGGGCAGCTTCAACATCAGGACGATCAATCTCTGTTTCGAGCAGCAGCGAGGCAATAAAGTCAAAGTTAAAACTGTTGCCAGAGGCGACAAAGAAGTCACCAATGACTTCAGAAAAGCTTTCACCAATGCCAAAATAGTTGTTGCCGTCGTCACCTATCGCCTCGCTCAATGCGGCATTACAGGCACCAGGATTTCCTAAATCGAACAAACATGAATCTGCACCAGCCGCATCATTAAAAGCTGCAGCATCTGCAATAGCATCTACCATAACTTCACCATCTTCGGCGATGGCAATAGTATCGGTATTTGTATCTGTTGCGCTACCAAAGAAATCTTGATTAAAGGTTACTTCTAGTAGGCTTTCTGAAAACGCAAGACTAGCGGCCTGACCGGGGGATGCGATCGCAACCACCCCCGACGTAACAGAAGCCATCAAAAGCCAAGAGGCTTTACCTAAACATCGATTCATGGAATCTCCTGACATAAATAATTTAAAAAGCATGCGTAATGACGCAATTACGTCATTTGAATTGGTATCTGCCACAGGGAATTTCTAAAAACAGACAGCCCATTCCTGATCTGACTTGGCAGATGTGTTGGGGTATTTGCCAGTTCAATCGCTTAGTAATCTGTTGTTCTCAACGATTACGTCTGTTCTTAGCAATCGAGCCAGGCTAAAGATAACAAGTTGTTCAAGTACGTCCAGGCAGTTGTAGACAAATAAGTCTTCTTTGCCTCTGCATTAATTCAACAGAATTATTTAAATTGAGATGCTCAACAGCTCACTACAATGAGTTACAGATTGGTTATGCACCCCTCTGTCGCGATGCGACTATGCAAAATATGGCACCCTAAGATATCCTACCGACTAAAACAGTGGCATATATCTAACTTGACACCCAGTAGTCACACTCTAATGGAGACTTAAATTAGGTTGAGACTATGGTGTTTCAGCGTTTAGCTGTTGATTAGCACCTAAGTGCTTTCCCGTAAGTACATTTAACTGTATTGCCAGGGTCCCTAGGCAAAGCCAAAATAAAGTCTGTGGTGACTTTAATAAAGATTACTCAGTAAACTATTGAGTAACAAGTTAATGTTGCCTTTTTGTCGTTTTCCTACGCTGCCAACGAAGGTGTTTTGGACGTTTTGCCCTGCTCTATCTTACCCGCCAATAATTTATTCAACAGTAGAGCAGGCCTACTCTTGGATAAAACGATCTCTTGCTGGTCTTGGAGAGCCATTCGAACAATCCGTTCACTGGGATAGCCATGCTTGGGTAGGGTACGAAACCAGCCCGGAAAGTATCGCCAGATATGATTCGGCATTTCCAGAGCGAGCACTTGCAGTAGTCCTAAGGCGATAGCATTGAGGTTGACAAAGCGTTCAAAGGCCTCGACTTTGCTAAGAATTTGGGTCTGGATATCGGTGTCATAGTCGAGCAGGTACATCGAGTCAGGCCAGTCAGCAATTTTGTCGAGTGCTTTGAGCCAGAACCGATAGGCAAACCCACCCAGGAGATGAACCAAGGTGCGAAAAGCGACCTCGATTTTGAAGCGCTTTGTATAGGTTTCAATGACCTCTAGTCCAGTGAGGCTGAGGTCTGACGAGAGCAGGATCATCCGTTTGCCGCACGGTTGTTGGGTGAGGACAAAGAGGACCTTCTCGGTGGGGCTATCCCAGTAAAACTGAAAACACTGATAGACCAGTGAAACGGGCTGACCATAGAGTGAGACCGTTTCGCTTAACCAGCTATCGGTCTCCTCGAACAAGTCTCTGAGCCTGATTTTGGCTCCCCATTGTCGAGGGCGTCCTCGTTTTGCGACCTGTGGATTCGCTGAAAACTCGGCCCGTGCCACCGTTGAGATGCGACTGCGACTAATGAGATGGAGGTGGTGTTGACGAAACCGCTGTAATACAACCCGACACGCATAGTAGGCATCCAACACGGCATAGCTGCCCTGCCCCATATGGGTGACACAGAGTTGCGCCATTTTCTCGGTTAGACGACTCTCAGCATCGTCAGTGGTCGCAATGATGCCATCATGAAGTTTAAGCGCAATGAGACTGACAAACAGCGCGGAGTCGAGTCCGATTAAAAGGCCCAACGCACTAAAATAATGCCCCCGTATCCATTCTGGTTTACTGAGGTTATCGGACTCTTGATGCAGGCCTTTAACCCCAGGCATTTTACGCCCCTCTTTGCTGACCTTAATGCCGTCACCGACATACACTCGATGCCCCTTGAGTCGATATCCATCGGTCTGATGACTGAGCCAACGGCCCCAACGACGGCACACCCGGTCCATCTCATATCCAGATGAATGAAACCAATGGAGGGCTTGATGATAGTACTCCGCTCCCAGACCCAGGGCATTCAAATAACTGGTCACCGCAGGGGGCTGGGTCGTTAGTAGGGCTCCCCACAACAGCAGCACAAACCACCCGAATGTAGCATTGCGACTAAAGGCTGGACGGAATGTAACGATAATTTGCTCGATACGCTCGTAGAGCTCCATAATAAAATCAGCTGAATCTTTCACTTCAGCTAGTTTCGGGCATTCCGGGCTCTCTGAGCGATGGAATGTTCTTTTTTATAGAGCGCTTCTGAAAAGCAACAAAAACTTCTTACTGTTCAGTCAGTAAAGTTGCCCTAACCCACCTGTCCATAGACGTTTGCTGACTTAGACCACGGAATCAAGTAGCGATTGCAGCTGCCATGTATGGTCTTCTGACAGTCGTAATATGGACTGGTGGTAGGCCTCTAACGATTTGCGATGGCCAACACTAAGGTAAGCGGTTTTGGTAGCCGCTAAATGACCATAAAGTTGTTGTTCATTGTCACGATCAAGGGCACTGGTGGCTTCATCGAGAATTGTATATTTGGGCTGATGCAGCAGCACTCGGGCAAAACTCAATCGCTGTTGTTCTCCGAGGGATAACACATCGCTCCATTCTTCTTCAGCATCAAAGCCACCAAAGCGTTCATCTAAGTCAGGCAAGTTAACTTGCTGAAGTGCTGTTTTGAGCTGAGCATCATCTAACTCAATATCGGGATAGGGATAGAGCAACTGCTGCCGGAGGCTACCTAAAATCATGTAGGGCTTTTGCGGTAGAAACAGCAAATACTCCAGTTCGGGGCGCTCGATGGTGCCGTTGCCAGAGTTCCATAGACCTGCGATCGCACGCATCAGCGAACTCTTGCCACAACCACTGGGGCCAACCACCAGTAGGGAACTTTGGGTATCCAATGCCAACGATAGATCTTCAATCAGCGTGCGCTGATAGTTAGGCGTCTGCAATGTCAAATTCTGTAGCGTCAACTCTAAACCAATCTCACGATTGATAACGGGGTGAGCAACAACTATTTCCGACTCTGCCTGCTCTATTTCCTCTTGAGTACTCTCCTCTGGTGAACTCTCTGGCTCCTCAATGTGGCCAAGAGATGTGGCAAAGTCATAGAGACGATCAATCCCAGCCCCAAACGCGGTCAAGGATTGAAAGCGGGCAACAATCAGGTTAAGAGAGAAGAAAACGCGAATAAACGCCCCCTGTGCTTCGCTGACCTTACCCACTTCAATATCACCGTTGAATATGCCAGGTGCAACCACCAGAGCCGGTAAGATAAACGGAATAAATTCATAGGCATTGGTCACACCATTCAGTCCTAACTCCCAGCCCAGCAGACGCTTGTAGTTATCAAACGCCGCCATAAATCGGTTATTAACCTGGGTCGATTCTTGAGCCTCACCTTGGTAAAATGCGATCGCTTCAGCATTCTCGCGCACCCGCACCAGGCTAAAACGAAAATTAGCTTCCCGCTTCAACTGTTCAAAATTTAGACGAACCAGGGGCTGACCAAACACACCCACTGTGACCAGGGTGCCGACAATGGCATAGCCCACCAAAAAGAGTACCAGCTCTTTAGAAATTCCTAACAAGACGCCACTAAAGGCAATAATTTCCAAAATTGAATCAGACAGCACCAGCAGTAAGGTCAGGGACTCTTGAGTAAAGTTCTTAACATCCTCAGCAATCCGCTGGTCAGGGTTATCAATATCAGGATCAAACTGATTAATGCGGTAGAACGCTCTATCAGCAAAGTAACGCCCTACAAAGTCGCCAGTCAGCCAGCGTCGCCAGGCTAGACCCAGACGGTCACGCAGGTAGGTGTAGCCTGCCAGCAGCGGCGCATAAACGACTAGAACACTGATAAAAATGACAACGGTTTGCCAAAAGCGGGATTCATTTTTGGCAGACAAAGCAGAGATCAGCTCACCTCGCTGGTTATTGAGGACAACGCTAAGACCGGTATAGGCCAGGAGGAGTACAACAATGATGAGAAGCAGTCCTCGGGCTTTCCACTTTTCATTGCTGAACCAGTAGGTGTTGGCAATGGTCCAGAAACGTTGAAAGATTTGGAGGTTAAAGCGTTGCATAGAGGAGAATTCATAGCCAGATCCGGTCTTGTTAGTGTAAAGGGTTTAGCGGAGCAACGGCTATTGACTGGGGCTTTTCATTCTAGATCTGACGATGGATTTTCCAGTCTCCCTGTTCTTTCTGCATGAACCACAGGCCCCGAAACTTACTCTGTACGGATGGGCTACCATCGTGGGGGGCGATCGCTAACCGACATACTTCACCCTCCCATAGCTTTTACAGATTATTCTTAAGACCTATCTCGCTACAGAAAGACATTGGCCCCCAACATGCAACTATTTGATCTTACGTCCTATCCCTACGCCTGCGCTCGACCTGTGATGTTGGGAACACGGGGGGCCGTTGCCACTTCCCAATCGCTAGCAGCCGCAACGGGGGCAGAAATTTTACTGGCAGGTGGCAATGCCGTGGATGCTGCGATCTCAATGGCCATTGATCTCACCATTGTTGAACCCACATCCAACGGTCTGGGTTCGGATGCCTTTGCGCTTATTTGGGATGGCAAACTCCATGGTCTTAATGCGTCTGGAAAAAGTCCCCAGGCCCTATCGCCAGACATGTGGGCCAATAGGTCACAGTTACCCTTACATGGCTGGTTGGCAACCACGGTACCGGGGGCAGTGTCAGCCTGGCAAACCCTATGGCGACGTTGGGGTAAATTACCATTTGAACGGTTATTTGAACCCGCCATTCGCCATGCAGAAGATGGGTTTCCAGTATCCCCGGTTACGGCCCGCAGTTGGCAGCAGCGAGCAAAAAACTATTTGTCTTTAACCGGTGAGGCCCACGACCCCTTTCTAACGTTGTTCTTTTCAGGCAATCAGACCCCTCATACGGGTGAAATTTGGCGCTGTTCGGAACAGGCAGCCACATTGCGAGAATTGGCAGCCACAGAAGGAGAGAGTTTCTATCGGGGCAAATTGGCAGAACAATTTATTGCCTTTTCCGAAGCAACTGGAGGTTTGTTTTCGCTGGATGATTTGCAAAGCCATCAGGCGGAATGGGTAACACCAATTTCGACCACCTATCGAGGGTTGACCGTGTCAGAACTGCCGCCGAACGGTCAGGGAATTGCCGCCTTAATCGCCCTGAATATTGTTGAGGGATTTGACCTGGCAGCTGAGCCACGGGATTCGGTGGTTAACTATCACCAACAGATTGAGGCGATGAAGCTGGCGTTTGCCGATGCCCATCGGTATGTGGCCGATCCGAGCACGATGGATATGACCACGGCGGAATTGTTGGATAAAGCCTATGGAGCCCAGCGTCGAGGGCTAGTGGGTGAACGCGCCATTGCTTTGGCTGAGCCGGGATTACCCCAGGGCGGCACGGTGTATTTGGCAGCAGCGGATGATGAGCTGATGGTGTCCTTTATCCAGTCAAATTTTATGGGGTTTGGCAGTGGGATTGCGATTCCGGGGACAGGAATTGCGTTGCAAAACCGGGGAGCTGGATTTGTGATGGATGAGGGGCATCCAAATGCGATCGCACCTGGGAAACGTCCATTTCACACGATTATTCCGGGTTTCTTGAGTCGTGATGGACAGGCATTAGGACCATTTGGGGTAATGGGGGCTTCGATGCAGCCCCAGGGCCATATGCAGGTGGTTTCGAATTTGGTGGATCATGGATTAAATCCACAGGCGGCACTGGATGCACCCCGTTGGCGGTTTGATCGGGGTAACCGAGTATTTTTGGAGCAGACGGTGCCACGACATGTGGCCTTGGGGTTAAGTGATCTTGGCCATGATGTGCAGATTGTTGCGGACCCAGGGATGTTTGGGAAAGGTCAGATGATTTTGCGGTTAGACAATGGTGTGCTGGTGGCAGGATCGGAGCCCCGGGCGGATGGCATGGCGATTGTTTTGTGAGTTGTGTTTTGTGAGCTTGTGGGCCGGACTAGAACAGGTAGTGCCAAAAATTACACTACTGGGTTGACGGTACTGAAATTTATGGGCTCAAGTTTCGCTAGACTATCGGCATTTGAGTACCTAGCGTACAATTTGTATACGGTATATTGATGTAAATCACAGATAGGATGAGATGCAAGTCATATTGCAATCAAACTCAAGATGCATTTGCGTCTGTCTGTCGTTGCATTAACACTGACACTGAATATTCCCAAACGTTGCATCTGCTCAAATCAACCAAAGCTATATTTCTTTATTGACTGATTAAATGCACGGCAAAATAGATATATTGTGGCTGGTGTGCAGCGCTGGTCTGGTTTTTTTAATGCAAGCAGGGTTTCTATGCCTGGAAGCCGGAGCAACTCGTCGTAAAAATAGCATTAATGTTGTTATTAAAAATATTGCTGATCTCAGTGTCTCAGTCCTCATTTTCTGGACCATTGGTTATGGTCTCATGTTTGGCCAATCCTACGGTGGATGGTTAGGTAACAATAGCTACTGGCCACCCCTAGAACAATTATCTGCCTGGTTTAATGCATTTTTCCTCTTCCAGGCTATGTTTTGTAGCACAGCTGTGACGATTTTGTCGGGGGCAGCCGCTGAACGGATTAGTTTCAAAGGTTACATTGCTATCTCCGTAATTATTTCAGGTCTGATCTATCCCCTATTTGGTCACTGGAGTTGGAATGGATTGTTCCAGGGAGAAATGCTGGGATGGTTGGGACAGCAAGGCTTTATTGATTTTGCGGGTTCCACCGTGGTGCACAGTGTGGGGGGGTGGAGCGCCCTGGCAACTATTTTATTTATTGGCCCCCGCTTAGGCCGGTTTTCCAAAAAGCGATCGCACCAGAGTATCTCAGGTTCCGACTTTCCCCTTTCGTTTCTCGGCACAATGCTGCTCTGGTTTGGCTGGTTCGGCTTCAATGGGGGCAGTGCCCTGGCATTGAATGATAATGTTCCCAACATTTTGACCCATACCCTATTAGCCGGGGCCGCTGGCATAGTTACCCCCATACTCATCGCCCTCATTCGCCAAAAAACCCTGACCGTCAGTACAACCATGAACGGAGCCCTGGCAGGGCTAGTCGCGATTACGGCCAACTGTCACGCTGTATCCACAGCTGAATCTCTTCTGATTGGCGGCGTCGGCAGTTTGTGCATGTTATGGCTCACTAAACTGATGGAGCACTGGCATATTGATGACGCCGTTGGCGCAATTCCCGTCCATCTAGGGGCCGGTATATGGGGCACCTTAGCCGTCGCTATTTTTGCGGATCCGGTAATTCTCAACACAGGTCTTAGCCCACTAGAGCAGCTTAAAGTTCAAGTGTCTGGCATCCTGGCCTGTGGCCTATGGAGCTTTACAGCAACACTATTGGCTCTGGTACTTTTGGATCGTTGCTTTGCCCTCAGAGTTACGTCTCGGCAAGAGTATGTGGGACTTAATATCACTGAACACCAGGCTAGAAACCCATTACAAGATTTCTACACAACCATCAGTCACCATGCACGCACGGGTAAACGAACGCGACGCATACCAGTCGATACCTTTTATGAAGAAGGGCAACTGTCCCAGTGGTATTTTCAGGTAGTCACAACATTAGAAAAAGCAATTGAAAAAACAGAAGCAATTTTTGAAACAGCGGGTGAAGGGATTTTATCCGTTTCTGTTGATCAGCTTCTGATTCAAACCACAAACCCTTCAGTTGAGCGTATCTTTGGCAACTCTAAGTCAGAGATGATTGGACACAATTTTTCACACTTTGTCTATTTGGAAAACTGTGACTGGGACAATAAAGTAGTCTGTCTCAAACGATTACTACAGCTAACCAGCGAAAGTCAACAACCCCATGAAATTTTAGGGAGACATATTGAAGGGCATTTATTTCCCCTTGAAATAACCGTTACCCAGACCCAGGTTTTTGACGATCTTTTTTATACCATCATGATTCGTGACATCACAGCGCGCAAGGTGGCCGAGGCTGAACTACGCTGTTCTGAACAACGCGAACGAAATAAGACTATCGAACTGACTAAAACCCTGAATAAACTGAAACAAACCCAGGTCCAGTTAGTGCACAGCGAGAAAATGGCAGGCTTGGGGCAATTGGTAGCTGGCATGGCCCACGAGATTAATAATCCGGCAACCTTCATTCAGGGTAATCTATCCCATGCCGCTGACTATGCGCAGAATTTGATCCAGTTGGTGTCCCTTTATCGCCAGGGATGCCAAGCCTTACCACCCCAGACCCAGACTCAACTACAGACTCAATCTGTTATTGACGATCAAGAAATTGATTTTTTGCTAGATGATTTTCCAAAGCTAATTAATTCTATGCAGGTTGGTGCAGAACGTATTGGTACCATTATAAAATCACTGCAAACCTTTGCACATCAAGACAAAGCGGATTTCAAAGCCGTCGATCTCCATGCGGGGTTAGAAAATGCATTACTGCTTTTAACCCATCGTCTAGACTCAGCCCATACGCCCGTTGTTATCGAACGCCACTATGGGCAGCTACCTAAAGTGCCATGCTATGCCAGAAGTTTAAACCAGGCATTTCTCAATGTTTTGACCAATGCGGTGGATGCCGTAACGATGCCTGCCTGTACTCAACCTAAAATTGCGATCGCAACCCATGCTACCGATCAACTTGTCACCATTACTATAAAGAACAACGGACCAGGTATTCCTCCAGAAATTAAATCCAATATCTTTAACCCATTTTTTACCACCAAACCCGTCGGTGAAGGGACTGGCTTAGGTCTGGCGACAACCCATCAAATCATCGTCAACCAGCATCACGGAAAGATTTATACGACAACAGGAAAGGAAACTACCTTTGTCATCGAAATTCCGTTACCTGCTTCAACTGTTTAAGAGAATGCCCAAGGGTGGGCTGGCTGGTGCATTTGCAGATGGGTTAGTTTTTCGAAAATGAGATAACTTCTCTTTTACGGTGTGGAGCGGATGCGGAGCAGCGTAATACCTCGCCGAGCACCTAAAACCGCCTAAAAGGGATATGGTGCCTATTTTTGCAGGGGTGTGGGGCGTTGAGGCCCCACGAATAGGAGGGTTTCAGGGAGGAAAGCCCTGAGCAGCCTACCTCGCTATTAGGCAGTTGCTTGAAGTAACACTATCAGCCAACCCACCCCCGTCGCCCCTCTCTGTAGGCTAGGGCTACTGTGTATACATAAGTCGGAGAGTTGCTCCAAATCTCGAGCCCACTCTGCGAGAAGAGCAAGCTCTACATCCCCCAACCCCTTACTCCCTGAGGGAGAAGGGGGGCCTGGCCTCAAAGTCCTTCGCCCCCAGGGAGAAAGATTTAGGATGTAGACGCCAAAGCGGCTTCTCGCAGAGTGGAGCAATTCCAGGCCAGGTATACTTTTTGGGACATTATCTTCTAGATGTGTATACACCGTAGGTAGGCTAGGGTGTACACACAAGTCGCAGAGTGGAGCAAGACAGGAGTTACTAATATCTTGCACCTGGCTGGGAAGCATCAACCCACCTTGGACTCAAAGTCGCAAGGCTAGCTGGATCAAAACCCACTAAAGGGGTTAAGAGATCGGTGAAAGCTTATGCACAGAGCTTAACAGCCTATCTTGTCGCTACTCTGCGAGAAGTCTTGCGCCTATAGCGACAGCCCTCAATTAGCGCTGGGTTTTGAACCTGGCGTGGGATTTAGCTTCACCACCAACTTAGTGCAAGATCTAGGAATTAGAGCCATTTTCCAGTTCAATCTCCGAGATGTGTGTACACCGTAGCCCTGTAGGGGAAAAAGTTATCCCTTTAATATTCATCAACAAACTGGGGATGCACCCATAAAAACTCACGACGTTTGTTTTGTACCTGCACTAACCCGCCAAAGCTAGGATCTTTTTCTTTGAGAAATCCGTGGAGTTCTCGCAGCATAGCGCCCTGGGCACGGATGGCGTCTCCCTGCTCAAACTCGGCGGAGTCTCGTTTGGTTTGCCAGTCTACGGTAATATCGCTGCTCTTGATGCCAAACTCCAGGCTTTTTTGGCCCAGGTCCAGCTCTTCTTGGATGCCTTTGTAGGTGGCATCGTCGAGCATAAATTGGGTGGTGGATGCGGCGACGGGGAGGACCAGGCTGAGGGTGCCAGTGAGGAGTTTGAAGTAGGGGACGGCTTTGGTGAACCATTCGCGGTTGAGTTCGAGTTCGTAGACGCCCTGTTGGTTGCCGTCATTAAGGATGGGCAATGGTTGGCGGGAGTGTTCGCACCAGAGGGTGAGTTGGAACTTTTCGCTGACCCATTTGGGACGGTCGAAAAAGCCTGGGTCAAGGGGCTTAAAGCTGAATAGCCGAGGACCGTCTTTGGCCTCGTCGGTGAGCATTTGCATTAAGATGGCAAACCGCTCATCTGTCTGACTAAGGATACGTCGATCATTTTCATCCAGCTGTTGGAATCGTTGCTGCTCCTGACTACCGAGCACTCGTATCTCGCTGTGAATGCTGTCCAGCCTATCTTTAAAACCTTCTAGCTCTCCAGCCAGTATCTTTTCGGCAGGAGCCTTGCGTGAAGCTGGCGCGTTGCGCATTAGCTCATCAATATCTAGCCACTGATTACAGCCAGAAATCATGCAAGGGAACTTTGGCATTCCCTGCCGCTTACTTTCAATCAGTTTTTGTACTTCAAAAAGCCCGGTCCCTGGCTGTTCTTTGCCGCAGGGCTCAATGCACGGCACCATAACTTCACATCGTAGCCCTTCCCAAAACTTCTCAACTAACCATTTCACGTCTTTTGTTAGTTCATAGAGGAAGAATTCAGGATAGGCTGCTCGGACTGTGATTTTGACATTGGTGCCGATGTGTTCCAGAAAGGCTCTACCGTTGTAATCGTTATCCAGCATTAAACCTCGTTGCCAATGGATGCTGTTTTCGTAGTTGTTGCGTCCTAATGAATACTTATGCAAACGAACGATGAGTTGATAAAACAAGCCTTCTGCATTAGCCAGTTGACCACTTTCATCAACAATGCGACAAATTTGCACTTGCTGATTATCGCCTTCTTCAGGTTGTTTCCCCCAGGCGGGCAATTCATCTGGGCGGTTGTCATCGACTAGTTGAGCGATTAGGTGAGTGTTGCTGGATTCTGGTGAGGCAGGGTCGAGAACGACTTTATAGGATAGATCAAAGCGTTCCATCAGTTTTAGAAAGATAGGATGGAGTTCTTTGGGGTAGCCGGTTTCGTCTGCAAAGGGGGGATGGCTCCAGAGGTGGCTGAGGTGGGCGAACTCAACCAGGCCGTTGTTGCTGCGGGTAGTTTCGTCGTCGAAGACAAAGCTGATGGCTTTGGCTAGCCAGTCGGGTTTGAGGATAACGATGTCTTTGAGGACGGTGTCGTAGTGGTAGTGGATTAGGTAGCCGAGGGTATGGGAGACGCGGACAAAGAGTTCGGCGGCAAAGCCTTCTAGACCTTGTTCTTCGCAGAGGGCAAGGACGTCTTGGTAGCGCATATGGGTATTGCCAGTCTCTTCCAGAAGTTTTCGAACTTCTTGCCATTTTGTGGGTACGAGGCGACCCATGCCGGGGAGAGTAGCCGCGACTTCACCAATGGCTTTCCTCAGTTCGTCAATACCTTTACCAGTTTTGCTATCGATATAGTGGAAGCCTAAAACTGTTTCTTCGCCAAACAAATCAATCAGTTCCTGGCGGTCAATATCTGGCTGACGCTGCCCAGGACCACCGTGGGTTGCTACTACCAGTACTTTGGCATCGGGTTCTCGGTGTTTGATTAGGGTAATCCATTCTTTGACAAAGCCTTGCTGTGGCCCTTCCCGTGGTTTCCACACGACTAGATAGACTGCGGAGGGGCTGAAAAATAGTTGATGGGTGGGACGATAAACTCGTTGCCCACCAAAATCCCAACCATTAAGAGTAATTTCTGTTCTGTTATCAGATGAGTTGACAAGCACAGACTTAATCTCTATTCCATGAGTTGTAGGACGACTATCTAACCATTTATCACCGCGTAATGCTCCTAATAAACAACTCTTTCCTACCTCACCTTCACCCACTAAAATCAGCTTTGCCTCATTCAGTATTCTCTCTCCGTCAGTTCTAGCCCGTAAATACTGCATGACTTCTTCAGTACCTTGCTCATAAGCAGCGGCCAGATCAGGGGCAAGAGGATTTTCACCAAGACTAATGTCTACTAAATGCTCGAGTTGGCTTATTAATATTGGTATATCAATTAGATTATTGTCAGATAGCGAGAGAGTGCTTAAGCTATTCAAATCACTAAAACAATTAGGAAGTGATTCTAAGCCTAGTCCACAAGCATTAAGCTCTTCAAGTTGACTTAGATAGCATATGCATTTAGGAATATCAACAAATGAATTAGTATTATTAAACTCCCAGCCTGGGTGGAAGACTCTTAATTTTTTTAAGACCCCGATTGAATCTGGTAGGCCAGTTAGTTTATTTGTGTGGACACTTAAAACCTCAAGCGATCGTAGATTTCCAATCCATGGAGGTATTATGGATATTTCATTTCCCCATATCCAAAGCTTTTTTAACATTGCTAGAGATTGTATGCTCTGAGGAAATTGGGTGAATTTATTATGCCCAAGATTCAATTCTTGCAGTTGGGTAAGTTCATTAAAACTATTGGGTAGTGAACTTAATTGATTAGTCCATAGATTAAGTGTTTGCAGGTGTTTTAGAGATGCAATTTCTGTTGACAGCTCGGTTAATTGATTCTTAGAGAGATCTAGTTCTTTTAGCTGGTTCAGGTGTACTATATTTATTGATAGTTCGGCCAAATGGTTGAATGAGAGATCTAGTTTTTTTAGCTGACTAAAAGAGTCACTCGTATCCGGTAATTCTGTCAATTGGTTATAGGAGAGATTCAGATCTTGTAACTGGATAAGATTTGAGATCGCATCCGGCAATCCCGTCAATTGATTTTTAGATTCTTCACGCCATCCACCGAGATTAAGCTTTTCCAACTGAGTAAGCTGACCAATCGACTCAGGCACCTCCGTCAACGCCAGATTACTCAAATCCAGCTCCGTCACCCCCTCCTGACGAGCCACCTCAATCCGCCGTTCTGCTTCCCGATAGCCTTCCTCTGGTGTCATCTTTGCTCACCCGCTTAGTTGCCGTCTTCGTTATAGCAGATCTGTAGTGGGGAGGAAGGGAGAGCAGGGGGGAGGGGGAGCAGGGAAGGTAGGGAGGTTGAAGTGCAGAGGAAGTGTGGAGTCGACTTAGGCCAAATCCTTAACCGTTATACTCCCTAAACGTAACTGTCCCACCGATACCGTTGGCTGAGCGAAGTCGAAGCCAACACCTTCAGTCAGCATCCCCTTCGACTCCGCTCAGGGGACGCTTACCCCTAAACTGACTTAGCATTGAGACGGTTATCGGCAATCCCTGTCTTAGCAAAATCTCTAGATATTCATCAAAACTAACGGGTGGACTTTTCAAACGGTTCTGAATCGTCTGTACTGCTTGTATCACCTGTAACGGTTTCAAATCCAGTAAATCAGCGATAAAGTCATCAGGATGCTGAACCTCAATCCCATGCTGGGCTAGTAATGAGCTGGGAAAGTCTTTGAGATTGAAAGTAACTAAAATATCCACATTGGCTGTAATGGCAGCAGCTAACACATGTTGATCATCAGGGTCTGGTAACTCCAGCGACGAAATAATGTACTCAAAACCTGTTGCCAAACAGTCGGGAATACTCTGATTGATTAGCTTTCTCAAGTTTTTTAACTTATCAGCATCAATATCAGCACGATTTTGCAGTAGGTTGCGCGTCCATTCATCATGAATCTGCTCTGTCCACTTAGCCGCAAAAAGCCCCGTTGTTGCCAGCTGCATCAAAATATCCCGCAAATGACTGGGATAAAAAACACAGGCATCATACAGAACCGTTAACCCCCTGGCCATCAATCATACAGACCCATATCTTCTGACAGCGCCACCATCTCATCTAATGCCTTAGCACTTTGCTCATCTACCTGTTGCTTGTAAGCCATCAAATCATTAAACCGAATTCGGCGATGACGCCCTACTTTATGATGGGGAATCGCACCAGACTCAATCTGCTTAATCAGATAAGGCCGCGAGACATTTAACAAGTCAGCTGCCTCTTGGGTAGTCAGCTCAGCATGGATAGGAATTAACGTAACCGCATTGCCCTGGGCCATTTGGGTAAGCACATCTACCAGCAGCCTATAGGCCGCAGCCGGTATAGATACCGTTTGCTCAGTCCCATCCTGCTCCACCACTTTGAGATTAGGTGTTGTGCCATTAACATGGGCAGCAAGGATGCGACTACTTTCCTTAGAAAGCTGCGCATCATCATTCTGGGGAATATAGGCAGTGTAAGGCAAACTAGCCATAGGTTAAGCCCTCCATTAGGGCTAACGTCTTACGACCCAGTGTAGGAAATATTCGAAATATTCGCAACGAACTGACTCATTGAAGCAGAGTTTTTGGGCTAAAATTCCACTTGCTGAAAACGAAGTGGAATTTTAGAGCCTTGATTGCCCATGGATAAAACCGCTTTTAAGTAGGTTATCCAAATTAGGCTCCATATACCGAGGCCCCCTTCCGTCCCCCTTTCTTGAATGCCCCTTGGGCTATATTCTGGAGGAGACTCGACTCAAAGCCCCCAAAATTGGGGGCTTTGGGGGCAAACTCTAAGAGGTTAAACAGCTTATTCGTATTTTATAAAAGATTATGCTGACCTATTTAGGTGAGAACCTCAATTTGATAACGATAACCTTGTTCTGTCAGAAATAACTGTCGATGCTGGGCAAAGTCTTCTTCACAGGTGCGTGATGACACCAGAGTATAAAACTGAGCATTATTTCCTGTCTGTTTCGGACGGAGTATCCGCCCCAGACGCTGGGCTTCTTCCTGTCGTGAGCCATACTTGCCCGATACCTGGATCAACACATCCGCATCGGGTAAATCTAACGCAAAATTTCCCACCCGCGATAACACCAGGCCAGAAACGTCTCCCTGGCGAAAAGCACCATAGATTTTCTCCCGGTCTGCTTGACTGGTTTTACCCGTAATCAAGGGAAAATCTACCAGGGCAGCAATGGATTTAAGCTGACTGATATATTCACCAATAATTAGAATTCGATGCCCAGCCTCTTTTTCTAGGAGAGTCTTTACGACTTCCAACTTACGGGGATTTTCCGCAGCAATGCGAAACTGTTGCCGTCGGGGAGCCATGGCATAGTCCATTTGCCAATCGTCAGGTTGAGCAATCCGAATCTCGGTACAGTGGGCCGTGGCAATAAAGCCTTGGGTTTCCAGGTCGCGCCAGGGCACATCGTAGCGTTTGGGACCAATCAGAGCAAACACATCTCCTTCATGGCCATCTTCTCGAATCAGGGTGGCGGTCAGACCCAAACGCCGACGGGCCTGGAGGGTGGCAGTAATGCGAAAGACAGGGGCCGGTAACAGGTGAACCTCATCATAGATGATCAATCCCCAGTCCTGCTGGTCAAACAAACCCAAATGGCGAAACTCTTCGTCCTTGTGGGCACGGTAGGTGAGAATTTGGTAGGTGGCCAATGTGACTGGCCCCGTTGCCTTGCGGTCACCGCTGTATTCGGCAATATGGTCCTCCGTCAGGCTGGTTTTATCCAACAGTTCTCGCCGCCATTGGCGCACCGATGTGAGATTACTGGTGAGAATTAGGGTGTGTTGTTGAATCGCCGCCATGGTTGCCATGCCCACCATGGTTTTACCAGCACCACAGGGTAAGACAATCACACCGCTGCCGCCTTTGGCATGGCCTGCCTGGTAAAATAGATCCGCTGCTTTTTGTTGATAAGATCGTAAACCAAACGGCTGACCTGAGAGACTTTTTTCCCTCAGGGACAGGGTGAGGGCATCACCAGTCACATAGCCCGCCAGGTCTTCGGCTGGATAACCTGCAACTAGGAGAGCCTGCTTGAGACTACCACGATGGGCCAGGGCGATCGCAAACTCCGTGTCCGAAAATCGCTCCCCCAATAGCGGTTCCACCTGTTCATGACGCTGTAGTTGTTCCGCCAGGGCCGCATCCACCACCAGCAACACCAGTCCCTGTTCTCGATGCTGTCGCAGCACCGTCAACCCATAGCGTTGGCCCATGGTTTCCAGCTCCTGGGCCACGGACTCCGGCATGGGATATTTGGCATTTTCCTCCAGGGCCGCCACCATCTCGGTTACGGCCATACCCGCTGCCCGTGCATTCCAGATGCTCAGAGGACTGAGCTGATAGGTGTGAATATGTTCAGGGCTTTTGACCAGTTCAGCAAAGGGGGCGATCGCAACCTGTGCCCGCTCTGCATTAACCGCATGGACATCTAACAAAACAGTGCGATCGCTTTGAATAATCAACGCATTATCAGGCGAATAGCTCATCCCATCTCCCGTTCACCCTATCTCCTTGTCTCCTCTATAAACGATGAATTAGGAACGAGGAACGATGAATTAAATTCCGCCTTCATCCTTCATCCTTCATCCTTTCTCCACCTCACCCCAACGGCAACGTATACCCCACCTTACGCAACGCCGTCCGAAATCTTGTCTCCTTGTCCGTCGGCACCACCAAACAACAATCCCCCGCCAGATAACAAAACTTTTTCGTTCGCGAGTCATGGGCGATTAAGGCCGCCAGCGTCTTATCCTTACACTCGATCAACCGCGCCAAACCGCGATCCTGAACACTGGTGATCCGCTCTAGACAGTCCTCAAAAAACTGTTGCACCGTATTCGGTAGTCCATCAGCGCTGGCCTCCGTCAAAAAGGCTTGAAATTCTGTCAGTGAATGCCCTTCGGCAGCGGCCTTTAGCATCGTCTCTCGATCCAGCTTCCACACCGCATCTGAGGTTTGTTGGGTAAACGTATCCATCATCATCAACTCAGTCGCCTGAAGCGGTTGTCCCGTCAGCACAATATCGAGATTGGGTAAAACTCTCAGAGTGGTATCGGTGGTCAGTTCTGGGGCTGTGTAGTCCGCCGTTAGGCCCAGACAAAATGCCCCCAAGGGAGTCAGCCGTAGCGCCAGCAGTCCATCGTATCGGCTTAAAAAACTAAGGTCTTCTCCTCCCCAAAAGTGATCTAATTCAGTTTGCGATGGCGCATCATAGGGATTCACATAGGCAATATCGATCAGACCTAATGTGGCCACATATTCAAACAAAAAGCAGCGCATATAGGCTGTTTCCAAAATGCTCCAGTATCCACCGGCATCGTATAGGCGACCGTAGTTCGAGTCGCTGATGTATAGATTTTCAGGATAACGACTCACCTCAAATGTTTGGTTACTGGCCACCAAATAGTCTTTTAGATCGTCATAGGTCACCCATTTCCCCACCGGGCAATCCATTAATCCCTGGACAATGACACTGCGCCGTCCCGCCACTGCCGTCAGCCCCCGTTTCCCTTTACCCGTTTGGCCCTTGATGTTGTCCACCCGCCGCAGTTCATCCAGGATGGTGGTCTTGAGCCACTTTTTCCATAGGGTTTTCAGCGTCTTCTCAGGGGAGGCTGTCAGGGCCTTTTGGCCTGTTTTACTGAGCTTGAGTTTTTTGCCTTCCAGGAGGGTCAACCCTGATGCCTGTAGCAGCATCGTCCAGGCCAGGGGTTTAATGGTGCCAATGGGGTCTAGATATTCCAGGTCTGGCTCTTCATCGGCTTCAGTGTAGTAGTCTTCCCCCTGGATTACGCTGGCAACAGACTTGAGGGTGGCTTTGGTGGGCATCAAGGTTTTGTCACTGACGCTGACCTTACCCAGGTTTACCAATCGCAGTAAGGATTGTAAGTCTTGCTGGGCCAGCCGTTCTGTTTCACACAGACGGACGTCCACATCTCTTTCCTGGGAGACCGGGCGACGATTTTTATAATCGTAGTATTTGTCAACTACCTTGAAACCCCTGGGGGGATTCTCCAGGGTGTTTAAGGCTAACGGTTTTGGCTCTGGGACGTAGGCTTGCAGTTCAACCTGCATGTCAATAGGCATATGGAGACCAGCACCATAGGTTCCTGTCGGTAGGAAAAATAGCTGCAGTGGCGATGGTTCGGCGCGATAGCCGTAGGATCCATAGGTACCCCAGCTGGGTTTTTGACCATATTTGGCGATAAATGACCCAGCGTTATAGGTGCCGTCAGTGACATGAACGGCTTCAGCGACAACGGCCTGTTGAATTTCGGTGAGTCCTTGCCACAGTTTTTTGAGGGATTTGCCGGTTAGCTGGGTTGCGATCGCGGCCACTAGATCTGCTTTGCGGGTGGCTTTAACGGATTTGGGCAAGAGGGGTAGCAGCTTTTTGAGCTGGTCTACAGTGACAAAGGATAACCCTTCGTCTACGGTTGTTAGCAGAGATATGTCTGAGGTTCTTGCCATGGGTCAACAGTTTGGACATGCAGCAACTGCCAATGCAGTCGTCACCATAGTATGTCAGCGATAAACCTATCTGATTTCCTGGCAAAAAGCGTTACATTGAGGCGGTTATCGTTGCCTGGTAATTGACCAAATTCTTTATCAGCGCATTTCTGACATCGATAGCTGTCCGGGATGCACCGCGTTAGCAGTTTTCAGGATAATTGGGTGTTTTTGGAGCATAGGGTGTCACGGCATGTGGTGTTAGGGTTAAGCGATTTAAGATCAAGGGGGGCAGACTCCTAGTAGGGTCCATAGGATAGTGTCAAAACAACTGGCATAAAAGCAACAATGAGCTATCAGCAGGCAGTGGATTGTGTTGAGCGGGGCGAACTACGTACAGCATTAGCCCTATTGGATCAGGTAATTTTAGCCAACTCGCAACAGACAGAGGCATACCGACTACGGGGACGGACACGGCTTCAGGTGGGAGATAGTGCGGGAGCGATCGCAGATTACACCAAAGTCATCCAACGAGAACCGACGGCGCAGGCGTACCTGGGGCGAGCGCTAGCCTATGTCACCACCGCCACACCGTCATCAGCCATTATTGATGCCCAGCAAGCATTAAAGCTAGATCCTCAGCTAGCAGCAGCGCAACAATTATTAGGTAAAATGTATCGTCAGGTGGGTCAGCCCCAAGCAGCAATCAACGCCTATAAGGCAGCCACTAAGTTATATCTGGCGCAAAAGGATAAGGCGAATGCAACCGCTTGCTTGGAGCAGGCGAATCAGCTACAGACAGAGTTAAATCAGCCAGTCACGCCGACCGCTAAGGTATCCCAGACTCCAGAAAAGACCTCTGGAACACCAGCTTCCATGGTGTCACCAACAGATTTTTTGCAGCGGGCGAGAGAAAAAGTGACCCAAGGTCTATTCAGACAAGCATTGGAAGATCTGAATTGGTTGTTGGAGATCGATCCGAATCATCTAGAGGCCCTGTGCGATCGCGCCTATCTCCAAGCCCAGCTCCATCGTTACGAGGCAGCAACACGAGATATGGCCAGGGTGCAGCAGCTAGCTCCCGAAGATCCGATGGTTCAGGTGCGACGGGCCAAAATTCGACTGGCATTGGGAGATGCCTACGGGGCAATGACAACAATAACAGAGTTGATCAAAACAGAGGCGACAGCAGAGCGGCTGACGATACGAGGGCAAGCCTATCAACAGCTGGGAGATATGGACAATGCGTTTAAGGATTATTCGAATGCGATCGCAATAAAGCCATCAGCTGAACTATATGATGCGCGAGCATCGGTGCAGTCTGGGAAGGAGGCGTTGGCGGATTATCGGCAGGCGGCATCGTTATGGCTAGATCAGGGGAATTGGCGAGCGCAGAAGGTAGCCGCGAATCGGGCGGAGGCAATTCGTCAGGAGTTGGATCGGGAAAAGGCGGAGGCGGAGGCGGAGCGGTTAATTCGGGTGCCGATTAAGGCGATGCGGTCGGGAATGCCGGTGATTGAGGTACGGTTTAATGATCGACACTCATTTGATATGTTGATGCAGCAGGATTTGCCTCGCACCATTATTACCGAGACGATGGCATTGATGTTGGGGATTAAGGGAACTCCAGGGGGCTTTTTGCAGATTCCAGGTGAGGCGGCGATGCCGATCAGTAATGGTTGGGTGCGGTCGATTCGGGTGCAGTCGGCAGCCGTGATGAATGTGCATGTTGCGATCGCGCCCAGCTTTTCAGCCGGTCTCCTCGGCCAAGATTTTCTGGCCTATTATAATGTCCGCATCCTGGCTAACGAAGTCGAACTCTACCGTCGTCAGTAATTGTTGTCAGTCAGAAGTTTCTCGTTACTGATGGGATTGTGATTCCTGATACGGGGATTGCGTTGCAAAATCGGGGAGCTGCGTTTGTGATTGAACTGGATCATCCGAATGCGATCGCGCCTGGGAAACGGCCATTCCATAGGATTAGTCCTGTTTTTTTGAGTCGTGATAGACCACCGTTTGGGTCGTTTGGGGCTACGGTGTATACAGAAGTCGGAAAGTGGCTCCAAGTATCGAGCCCACTCTGCGAGAAGAGCAAGCTCTACATCCCCCAACCCCTTACTCCCTGGGGGAGAAGGGGGGCCTGGCTTCAAAGTCCTTCGCCCCCAGGGAGAAGGATTTAGGATGAGGGCCAATTCAAGGTCAGGTCTACCTTTTGGGACATTATCTTCTAGATGTGTATACACCGTAGGTCGTTTGGAGTGATGGGGGCATCGATGCAGCCCCAGGAACATTTGCAGATGGTTTCGGATTTGGCAGATCATGGCTTGAATTCGCAGGTGGCACTGGATGCAACCCGTTGGCAGTTTAATCGGGGTAATCGGGTGTTTTTGGAGCAGACGGTGCCACGGCATGTGGCGTTGGGGTTAAGTGATCTTGGCCATGATGTGCAAGTTGTTGCGGACCTAGAGATATTTGGGAAAGGGCAGTTGATTTTGTGGTTGGAGAATGGTGTGCTGGTGGCGAGATCGGAGTCATGGGCGGAGGGGACGACAATTGTGTTGTGAGACTGTTGACAGCTAGAAGGTAGAGCATTTGAAGGATTTGGGGTAGGCTATGATCTCTGGCTGAAATAATTAATCCTTACAGTGAAAATACGGCATCAAAATTTTCTGAAACGTTGTATTAAATACTGTATAGACTTCAATAGACTTTATTGTAGATGTAGTATGCAGGTCTAATGTCTCATCAACAGTCATTAAGTGATGCCTTGAAACTGCTCTCTCCAAGCCAGGTTCAAGCCATTCTATGCAAGAACGCCACAGGTGATATCGCTCACATACTTGCTGCGGTCAATGATATGCATTGGCAACGAGTTGTAACACATATTTGGGGTTTACTACCTAAGCAAAGACAGGTCGTTGCTGATGTTGTAGAAACTTTAGCTAAAGTTTCTTTTGAGTTATGGCCTGCTTGGTATCAACAAGATGAGTTATTTATAGAATCTGGGGCATTGGCAACGGATGCTTTGATGAATAAATTTTCATGTTCTGTCGTGCAGGCAACCCATGAAAATTTATCTTTACCTTGGCTCAAGACGGCGGTACAAGCATGCCAATACCAAAAGGTACCTTTTCTAAGAGACTTTCCCCATAACCTACAGTTAACTCAACTCGCTCTTGCGCTTGAATTAGATGGGCTTATTCTTGCGATCTCAGATCCTCAACCATCAAGCCATTGTTTACTTGGGTTAGCTAAAGCAGTCACTTGGATAGCTGATCATACAAATTCACGCATCGTTCTACTCCTTCCAGAGAGCTTGGCTACATCTAATGAGCTAGAGTCAATACTCTATGGAGCGATCACCTTGTCTGCTGTTGAATCGGTATTTCAACAGACTAAAACTCCTCAAGAAGCCAAACATACTATTTTTCCTATTCATGGAAGACCCCATCCTTTCAGTCCTGGAGAACAAAAGTTAGCTATCCTACTGACCCAAGATACGGAATTAGCATCATTATTTAAATTTAACCAAAGGTTACAAACGGTCCGTCTTAGCGACTATGTGGTCGATTTACTCTGGGCAGAAGGGCGTGTTGTGGTGGAAATTGATGGCTATCGACACCATGGGAATCGATTTGGATTTAATCGCGATCGCAACCGCGACTACGAACTCCTCATAAGCGACTATATTGTGTTGAGGCTACCCCATGATGAAGTTATGTCAGATGCTGAGGTAGCTATTGAAAAAATCCGTGACGTCGTTCGATTTCGGCGACAGCAACTTCGATCTTTACGTGAGGTACTTTAATGAGTGAACAACTAACATATAAGCACGAATTACTTCTCTTGAATCTTCTGCTGACAGGCGATACACCAATGGTCTCAAAAGTGAAACCTAAGATGACCAAAGCAGCCTGTCAACCATTAGTTGAAAAGGGACTAATCAAACTTGAAAAAAAAGGGGCAGCTAGCCATCTTGTTTTAGAAGATAAAGCCTGGTATTGGATGACAGAACGCTTCCAGTCAGAAGATTTCAAGATAGAGATCAACCCCAGATTTACGACAGCCATCCCTATTTTCCAAGTGCTTCTAATGCGATTAGGGCAATATATGCGTACTAACGATGTTCCACTAGTAGACTTTTTAGCTCCTTCAGCGTCTTCCTCAGATACACCTACCGAAGGTCAGACATCGAACGCTTCCCTTAAAGAGAAAATTCGTGAAGCATACGCCAGCATTACTCAAAACAGCCCCGACTTTAGAGCGAAACTTTCTCAGATTCATCAATATCTAGGAAATTTTTCACCCGAGACAATTAACAATACCCTGTGTTCCATGCAGCAAACTGGTGAGGTTTCTCTTAGTCCTATGGAAGATCCCCAAGAAATTGGACCTGAAGATGAACAAGCCGCCATTGACTTGGGAGGAGGAGACAAACGCTATTTTGCTTATATTAAATAATTACGTAAAATGATCGACAATGCTCAGGCCCTAGAAGCATTACAAGCTGCTGACTTTAGTTGGACCACCCATGTACGAAATATATGGGATACGCCTGCATTTCATATTGAAGGTTTACATCAGCAAGAACGCAAAAAAATACTTGCTGATGTCACTCAACTTGCCAAATCAAAAGATCCTAAGCCACCTTTAGGACAGGTCATAGCAGGGCCAGCTGGTGCCGGAAAGACCCATTTCTTAAGTGTTCTTCGTCAGCAACTAGCGTCACAGGGACTTGGATTTATCTTGGTAGATATGACCGATGTCCATGATTTTTGGGAAACGACAGTCCAGGGTTATATCAGTTCTCTTCGTGAAGAAAGTGAACGTGGAACACCTCAATTTCAGTTAAAGCAAGTCATACAATATTTGCTTAATTTAGCTGGTCATGCCAACGTCTCAGCTGAAGAAATGGCAAAATTGACGACGATTCCCCTAAACAAGGGAATTATGCTGATTCTCAACGCCATTAATCGACGCAATCGTCAGGCAGCTAATCGATATCAGGATATTGTTAGATCTCTAGTTCTACTTAATTCTGATGATTTTCTTTTTTCTGATATTGGCTACTCCTGGCTATGTGGCTTAGAAATTGAAGACACGGCTAGAAGAGACTTTCACTTTAAAACAACTTCTTGCCAGAAGCTAAGCGATGTTGTAGAAGGGCTATCCTGGATCCTAGGGCTACAGTCGTCTTGGGTTTTAGCTTTTGATCAGATTGACTCCATCGTTGCACAGCATCACTATGCAAAATCTTCAATAACAAGCGATCAACCATCAGAAGAACAGCTTATTTCCAAGTCAATTATTGAGGGCGTTGGCGGCGGTTTGATGGCATTACGGGATAAAACATCACGTACCCTAACAGTTGTTTCCTGTCTGAGTGTGACTTGGAAGATTTTACAACAAGAAGCTGTTAAATCATTTAGTGACCGATTTCAAGATCCAACAGTTCTAATGCCAATCACACAACAAAAAATCGCCATGCAATTGGTGGAATCTCGCCTAAGAATACCTTATCAGAAGCTTAAGAGACCCTATCCAACCTGGCCATTTCAGCCAAGTTTCTTTAAGGATACTTCAGCAAGGCTACCTAGAGAAATTTTAAAATATTGTGAGCAGCATCGTCAGCATTGTTTAAAGGTAGGCAAGATTGAAGAACTCGGTTCATCTTTAAAGGAAAACGAGCAAGCGGGTGGAGAAAAAGATTTCTTTAGTCTTGAAGCTCTCTTTCAAAAGAAAAAACAGCAAATCAACCTTAATCAAGTATTTGATGCAAAAAAAGAGGACGATGTCTTTGGCCAATGGCTGCAAACAGTTGGATATTGCCTTCAACAAGAAAACTCTCTTGCTGATGATATAGATACTGCTCTAGATATCAACTTTCCTGGTGGCAAAAACTATCCCCAAATGCATGCGCGGGTTCGGCTGATCTATAGAGCAGAAGGAGACCGAGAGAAACATCTTTGTCTCAGAGCCCTCCAGCGCACCCATCATTCTGCCTACAAAGCTCGACTAAAAGCTGCCATGACCACTGCTGGTATTGATCGCGCCTTGAGCTTTCGACGATTAGTGATCGTTAGAACCCAAAACAATGATATTCCAGGTGGTGCAGCTACACAGCAGCTAACACAGAAATTTTCTCAGGCAGGGGGGATATTTATCTATCCAACTAATGCAGAGCTACAGACTATGGGTGCTTTGCATCAGTTAAAATCGCAAAACCTGCCTAACTTTGATAGTTGGCTACAGCAGCAGCGACCGGTTTCCCAGCTTTCTTGCCTGCAGGATACCGTAGCCTGGCTATTTGGTGATGCAATTCCTACTACTAATAGTCAAGATAATTCGAAACCTGCCGATAGCTCTAAAGGTGCTGCTTCAGGTAATGCCAAATCTTCTTCCTCCAGTGCTAAGTCTAGCGAAACATCAAGCGAGACCCCAACAGATCATTCAAGCTCTGACTCACCTACTTCGGGCTCGTCAGCTTCCGAAAATGATTCTAATAGCTTACCCGTAGGTAAACGAATCATAGGCAAACAAATCGGCAATAGTATTTCAATCCCGTTAGAAGCATTAACCAAACATACGGTAATTTTGGCAGGTAGCGGAGCCGGTAAAACAGTACTCGTCCGACGACTGGTTGAAGAAGCTGCCCTTCAAGGCATCCCTGCCATTGTGATTGATGGGGCCAATGATTTAGCCAGAATGGGAGATAGATGGCCGAATCGACCAGAGGCCTGGAGTGAAGACGATCAATACAAGGCTGAATACTATCACCACAATACTGAGGTGATGATTTGGACACCAGGACGTGAATCCGGTAGACCGCTTTCCCTTGATCCTCTCCCCAACTTTACGGCACTAATTAACGATGCCGATGAACTAAGTCAGGCAATTGATATGGCCCGCGACAGTTTGCAAGCTGTTGTAGCTGTGGGTAAAGGGAATGCAGCCCAGATTAAGCGCGGAGTTTTGCGAAATGCCCTAGAGCACTTTGCTCGTACAGGCGGAGGAGATTTAGAATACTTTGCCGAGTTCTTAAAAGAACTTCCCGAAGAAGCCAATGGTGGTATCAGCAATGCCCATAAACGAGCCCAGGAAATGGCTGATCTATTGAATGCCGAAATTGCCAATAATCCACTTCTACGCCAAAGGGGTTCCTCCCTTGATCCAGCTATCTTATTAGGTCTAGAGAATCCATCAAAGACACGTCTATCTATTATTAACTTTATTGGTTTGCCAGGGTTATCTCAACAACAACAGTTTCTCAATCAGTTGGCAATGACGCTATTTACCTGGATCAAAAAGAACCCAGCTCCCTTAGATAAACCGTTGAGGGGACTGCTAGTTATTGATGAAGCCAAAGATTTTCTGCCATCCCAGCAATCTACTCCCTGCAAATCTAGCCTCAATCGACTTGCAGCTCAGGCACCAGCCCTCTAAAGGTGGTTTTAGCTATGTTTAATATTCCCAGCAACCTTTTATTTGCAGGCCATTGACCGGTTCGATGCTCTGAAATTGGGTTCTACATTCTCAAAATCAGTTAATAAAAACCTTAAAGGAAGGAGCCTAAATTCCATTTTGCCCTTCAATGATTCGTACGATTATCGATAGTTGCGAGTGTCATTGTAGCCATGATTTTGGGTGAGGTCTTTGACCGGTTCATTTCAGAAAGTCCCCTGAGTGTCATGCTCAGAGTGCTGTTAGAACAAAGTTTACCGACCGATGAGGTCGATGCGCTATTTGAGCAAGAAGCTCAGTACCAGTATGAACGGACCTTGCTGTTTTCAACCGTGGTCCGTCTAATGAGTTTGGTGGTCTGTGGGATCTCCCCATCGATCAATGCAGCCTATCAATCTCAGGCCAAAGGGATTGGTGTCAGAGTCCAGTCGGTATATAACAAGCTCAATGGTCTCGAACCTCAAATCATTGAAGCCCTAGTGCGTCATGGAGTAGGTAAGGCTCAAGCCTTGATTGAGCACCTTGGGGGAGCCTTGGCCCCACTGCTACCCGGCTATCGCATCAAAATTATCGATGGAAATCATTTGGCTGCTACCGACCGCCGCTTAGACGTGCTTCGCTCCCAGGGAAGTGCGCCGTTACCGGGCCATGCGTTGGTGATTCTAGACCCGAGATTACAGTTGGCCATTGACGTGTTTTCTTGTGAAGATGGCCACGCTCAAGAACGTGCCTTGTTGGGTCGGGTGTTGGCCACCGTTGTCAGTGGCGATGTGTGGATGGCCGACCGTAATTTTTGCACCTTGGGGTTTATCGGTGGACTCCACAGTCGTGCCGCCTTCTTTGTGCTCCGTCAGCATGGCAACTTACCTTGGAGTGTCCTGAGTCCCTTAGAAATCAAAGGTGAGAGTCAGACGGGTTTCGTCTTCGAACAGACCATCCAAGTGGTTATCAATGAGACGATCCAGATCCCGTTACGTCGCATTGTTGTCCGACTCACTCAGTCCACCCGTGATGGTGACACTGAACTGGCCATTATCTCCAATCTGCCCCAGTCCGATGCCTCTGCCATCGAGATTGCTGGACTGTATCAACGCCGCTGGCGAATTGAACGGCTCTTTCAAGTCCTTGATCAATGTTTTCGGGGCGAAATCGATACCTTGGCCTACCCGAGAGCGGCCTTATTCGGGTTCTGCATGGCCCTCATTTGCTACAACGTACTGGCCGTTATCAAAGCTGCCATGCGTAGCGTCCATGGCGCTGGCAAAATTGAGGCAGGCATTTCTTACTATTACCTGGCCGATGAAATCCGACGGGTCTATGATGGCATGATGATTGCCATTCCTCCGGCTCAATGGAAACCGCTTGCACGTCTTGATGAGACACAGACCACAGAGCTGTTTCAGCAATTAGCGACGAAAATGGACCTCTCCAAATTTTGCTCACACCCGAGAGGAAAAAAGAAAAAAGTCTCCAAACCAAAACCTTCTAAAAATAAGCCGCATGTTTCCACTGCTCGCTTACTGGCCCAAAAAAGACAGTCCAAAAAAGCACCTTGAAAGGGCTGGCTCAGGCACGCAAATACGGGCTTGGTATTATTTTTGCAACTCAAGCCCCAAAAAGTATTGATCACAATATTATTGCAAACTGTTCTAATCAATTTTATGGAAGAGCTAATTCCCCTGCTGCTATCAGCGTAGTGCAGGACCAAATACGTCAGCGTGGCGGACATGGGGATGATATTGCAAAACTTAAACAGGGACAATTCTATGTCGCTTCAGAATCTATCAATCCACCACTTAAAGTCGCAACTTCACTCTGCCTATCCCATCATCCATCAACTCCTCTGGATGAATCAGAAGTATTACAACGTGCCCAATAGCTAATGCTTCAATATGAGCCGATGTGTCAGTCTACATTGCTATACTGCACGTATCATTTCGTCGTGACTTCCTTGATGCCCAAATGGTTCAACACAACTGGCCCCTGCCTGCCTAAAAACCATTATTATGTTACCGCCCACCGCACGGTTTCCAGGCATCGAACGCATTATCAAAAACGTGGCTACTTCGTCGTCCATGCCCCCGCTAAACCATAGCCACGTTAGCTCTGGTCCAGGCATTAGCTGCTAGTAGTCAATCCTTGAAGACCAAATGTACAATTATCATTAATGTTCTGGTCAGAATATCTTCTATGTCTAATGGGCAATAACTATGACCCAAGTACCCAGCCCACTACCCACACTATCTCTCGAGCTTCCCGGTGAGCTAACCCTTCATGTCACCCAACAACAGTTCGAAACCCTCGCCATTGCCAACCGCGACCTCAAATTAGAACGAAGCGCAGCAGGAGAGTTAATCGTGAATCCCCCCACCGGAGGTGAATCAGGTAAACGTAATCTCAGCATCAGCACTCAACTAGGCAACTGGTACGAAGCCAACGAAGAACTAGGCGAAGCCTTTGACTCATCCACAGGGTTCAAACTACCTAATGGTGCAGACCGCTCTCCCGATGCATCCTGGGTCAGTCGAGATCGTTGGAATGCCCTGTCTCCCCAAGAAAAGAAAGGCTTTGTACCTCTATGTCCAGACTTCGTAGTCGAATTGCGGTCTGATTCAGACCGTCTTTCTAAACTACAGGCCAAACTCCAGGAATATATCGATAACGGTGCCCAACTTGGCTGGTTGATTGACCCACAAAACGGTCAGGTAGAAATTTATCGACCTGGTAAGGACGTTGAGATTTTAAGCAAACCCAGTCAACTATCAGGTGAAGACATTTTGCCTGGATTTATTCTCAACCTAAAGCGCATCTGGGCTTAGCTAGCCCTTTTCATGTGGTGCGTTACGCTTCGCTTTAGCGTAGCCATGCCCTTTGGGCTATACGGCATCCTACTCTATTTCGATCGCGTTATCTCGGACATTGTAAGTAATTTTGTATGATTAACCCATGGCGTTCTAATCATTAATGCGATGGTAACCCTACAGCTTCGTCAGTTAGATGTTCCAGAGGGGCAACGACTTCTGCTCCACGATGTCAACTGGACTGAATTTGAAGCAATCTTAGAAGAACTCGGTGAACATCGTAGCACCCGAATTGCCTACAATAATGGCTTGCTGGAAATTATGGCTCCCTTACCTGAGCATGAAGCGGACAAGGAAATTATTGGTGATCTCTTAAAGGCACTGTTAGAAGAACTGGATATTGAATTTCTAACGTTGGGGTCAACAACATTTAAAAACTCAGTCATGCTCAAGGGTATTGAACCGGATCAATGTTTCTACATTCAAAACGAAGCAGTCGTGCGGGGTAAAAAGCGTCTGGACCTAACCATTGACCCACCACCGGATCTGGCCCTGGAAATTGACATTACTGCCCGCACCCATCCAGAAACCTATGCTGCACTAGGGGTACCAGAACTATGGCGACGGGTAGACCAAACTATTCGCATCTATCAGCTGCAAGCAGAAAAATATATAGAAGTGGCTGAGAGTCCTACCTTTCCAGGCTGGTCACTACACACAGAAATTCCTAGCTATATAAAACAAAGTCGTTCAGATGGACGTAATCAGACAATGCGAGCCTTTCGGCAATGGGTGAGACAATGTTTGGATGAACCCAGGAAATAAGGATAGAGGGCGACATCGATTATGATGGGCAAGCATAGACACCAGTGGGTATATAACAGTTACCCATGAGGTTTGCCACCATACGGTTGCTATACTGCACCTGTCATCCCACCGCGTCCTCTGATGCCCAAATGGTTTAACACGGCTGGACCTTGCCAGCCTGAAATCCATTACATGTTACCGCCCACCGCACGGTTCCCAGGCATCGAGCGCATTATCGATCAACGCGGCTACTTCGTCGTCCATGCCCCCCGCCAAACCGGCAAAACCACCGCCATGTTGGCCCTGGCCCAAGAACTAACCGCCAGCGATCGCTACACCGCCATCATGGTCTCCACCGAAGTCGGCCAACCCTTCAGCCACGATCCCGACAAAGCCGCAACCAACATCCTAGAATCCTGGCGACAGGCTGCCAGAGCCTGGTTACCCCCAGACCTGCAACCACCACCATGGCCTCAAGTAGACGGCAACCGTATCGGAGCCGCCCTGGAAGCCTGGTGTCAAGCATCCCCCAGACCATTGGTAATCTTTATTGATGAAATCGACGCCCTAATGGATGACGCCCTCATCTCCATGCTGCGTCAGCTGCGCGATGGCTATTCTCGCCGCCCTAAAAACTTCCCGCAATCCCTGGCACTAATCGGCCTTAGAGATGTACGCGATTATAAAGTCGCCTCAGGTGGCAGCACTCGTTTACAAACCGCCAGTCCCTTCAATATCAAGGTTAAATCACTAACCCTACGGAACTTCAATCAGGCAGAAATCCTTCAGCTCTATCAACAGCACACAGAAGAAACTGGACAACAGTTTACGACAGACGCCATACAGGCTGCATATGAATTAACCCAGGGCCAACCTTGGCTAGTCAATGCCTTAGCCAAAGAAATTGTTGAAGAACTTGTTCCTAATCCTGAGCAAACCATTGACGTTGATCAGATCTACGAAGCCAAAGAAATTTTAATTCAACGACAAGACACCCACCTGGATAGTTTGGCTGAACGCCTACGAGAAGATCGTGTGAGAGCAATTATTGAACCTATTCTGGCAGGGCAATCGTTACCCGTAGTTCCCAATGAAGATTTACAGTATGTGTTAGATCTCGGCCTATGTAGCCTGGCCAATGGCGGTGGCATCGTCATAGCTAATCCCATCTATCGGGAAGTGTTACCACGGGTCCTGGCCAAAGTGCCCCAAGCTTCATTACCGATGATTGCTCCATCCTGGCTAAATGACCAGGGAGAGCTAATGCCAGATGCCTTACTCAAAGCATTTCTCTCATTTTGGCGACAACATGGTGAACCATTGCTTAAAAGTGCCCCGTATCATGAGATTGCCTCCATCAAACGCATCCGTGGCAAAGGTTTTGTCGATTATACAATTACCCGTCGTTTACCCAAGATCCTGTCTACTATTGAAAAACAACTACAGGATCATAGGCAATTAGAAGCTGCTCAAAGACTGCTCCAATCTGTTATTGAAGGCAGCCCTATTGATACAAAAATCTTCTCTTGCCCCACAGCTTACTGGGAAAACTATCTTGATCACCTCAGCAGGTTAACCTGGAACGATCTATCGTTTTTTGATTTAGAATTTCTTTTCTATCACGGATTAAACTCCATCGCGGGCTATTTTGATAATGGTGTAGATGTCTTTTGGCCCACTCGTCAAAGGGCACTAGCTGAAGCAATTCCAGCCCTTGACTCCGGGTTAGAAAAAATTTTACAGCTATCTGACACAGATTTACTCGGGGCAACCATTCGTTGTTCATTGTTTGCTAATGAAGCAGACTACAGTCAGCTCATCACCTCACGTAGTGATTCTAACTTATGGAATGATCGTGTATTACTCGATGAAAGTGACATGTTTATCTCCCGTTTAGAACAGAACTTTAATAAAGGAGATATTCACATAATCGCTGATAATGCTGGGCATGAACTCTGCTGGGATCTAGTCATGGTCGATGCCCTACTCAGATCATTCAACAATATTCGGGTGATTATTCATGTGAAACCATGGCCTATGTTTGTTTCCGATGCGCTCTCCATTGATGTAGAGGAAACCCTTAATCGTTTTGTTGATGAGAATCTTTCTGAAGGCATTTGCCTGATGGGACAGCGGCTCAGGTCCGCTATGGACTGTGATCGACTGCTCATCCAGGCTGAAGCAGATTGGGGTGAACCCAGACACTTCAGTGTTTTAAATGAAGACCTTAGCAACACCCTGAGTAACTCAACTATTGTTATTTCAAAAGGTGATCTCAACTATCGTCGATTTGTACAAGACCGACAATGGCCAATGGATACCCCCGTTGAAATCGCCACTTACGGAGTTCCCTTCAAAGCTCTGGCGTTGAGAGTACTCAAATCTGATGCGCTAGTCGGTATTGATTTATTAATTGCCGAAACAGCCGCCGCAAAGTTTGATGATTGGCGCACTCGCGGTCATTTTGCTGTGATCCAATCCCTGGGCTAATGCTGCTTTTGGCAATCTCTTAAACACGTTATCTCCCAGCCTTATAGCCAAGCCGCACTAACTGCTCTCCCGCAATCTGATCACACATGGCAATCTCAGCCTCAGACAGTTTCTCTTTCCAATCCCCCACTAAACCGGACCGGACATATTGCCCGTCGCCTTTTTGTTGAACCTGGCTAATATCCGCCGCCTTCACAATCTCCTTAGTCTGCTGTTCATGCCATGCCAGGTTGGCAAACTGAAAAATCTGCTGTAAACACCTATCTGGATCTGCCTTCAGCGCCTCATACCGCACCGTATGTACCCGGTTACTTAAACTGGGTCGCTCCCGAATCAGTTCGCCCCACTCTACACATTGCTTCCACTGGCGAATTGCGCCAGCTGTACCTATCTGCGCCCAGCGTTGCTGCTTCGCCAGGGCATTATACGACACGCAAACATCTCGCCCATCTCGAACCACCTCAATAATCCGAGCCTCTGGGAAGCGCCATAAGATCTGCTCTCCATAGCGAATGTGCATCGGTGTCTTTTCTAAAACCACCTGCCCTGGTTTGCCATGCTGCTCAAAAAACCGATCGAACATCGCCGCGATTAGCTCTTCGGCTTGTACTAATCCACGGTTAGTTTCTGGCACCTGCGAGCGAATCGCCTTAATCAGTGACCTTAAGTCCCCATAGTCCACCAGCCCATGTAACCCATGACTATCAGGCCGATTAAGAATCTGATGCTCCCGTAAAATTCCCCGCCAAATGTCCGCAGGCTGAAAACCAAACAACAGTGGTTTCAGACCATAGCGCCGTAAAATACCTTTCCAAGACTGTAACCGTTTCTTCCACTTCCACTTTGGCATCTCCACAAACGGCTCATACACCAGCCGATAAACATGGGTTTCCCTGGGTACCGCCAAAACATCTGGATGCCCTGCAATCAACGACGTCACCCACGACGTCCCAGAACGTGGACAGCCCACGACAAACAGCTTGGGATCGGGGGCTAACTGACCCATATCAACACTTTCACCGACCTCTTGTGTATGCATAACTCAATAAAAATAAGGTTAGCAAGTGGTTGGCAGACAGGCTCTTCTTAACGAATGAGCCCTAAATCCTAAATCCTTCTGTCTAAAAGACCATGACCTTAAGGGTGGTTCTTCTTGTTCCCTTAAGAAAATGGAGCCGGAGAATGGGGCAGGCTCTGCCCTATGCTGATGTCCGTACATTCATCAGTATACATGGCTTGGGTAGATGGAACCGGATGCAGCAACTTGGCAAACTGGATGGCACATTGGGCCAGAGTACGGTTTTGATAATGGGTATAGGCATTATCTGCAATTGCCTGCAGCGACGATGGTTGGGCAAATGCCTGTAGCGACGCTGTCACTAAATAATGATGGTTTGCCACAATCTCATCTTGAGGCTTTAAACCATAGCCATTACAAATCGGCAACAGCCCATGGGAGCAGTAGGCGGCATACACCGTAGACTTGGCCAAATTGTTGGGAAACCGCCGATAGTCAAATATGCCAGCTAACGCCTCAGCCAGCAGTCCGCTCACGTCAGCCGCTGATAAAAAGCCAGTCCTGACTACGTTCACGTCCAATCTCTGATCGTCCCACTCAACCGGACGACCCACGTCATAAAGGGTATCGATATTCAATGTGTGACAAATATGATTGAGTGTCTCCGTATTGTTACGGTAAACGCGGGTGCGATCGCTACTGCCAAACACCACCAACGAACGCTGACGCTTAGCAAGCGGCTTCACCTGCCCCAACTCCCCAATTGTCGAAAAGTTGGGCACACAGTGCACTGGCAACTCCGTCCATCGCGCCAGCGTCTGCTGAAATGCCACATTGTTGGTCACCACCACATCCGCCACTTGGGCCAGCCCACGGGACACCCGTCGCTGCACAAAATTCGGACAGCGAATCTGCTTGTACCGCAACGTCGGCAGCTCATGAAACATCACCACAATCCGCATCCCCCTTTGCTTCAGCACCTTCAGTGCATCCACTAACCACATCGGCGCATCTAGTTTTCCCCGCAGATAGGGATAATTACTGTATTGAAGCAAAATAGTTGATATATTTTCTGGAACTTGGTTCAGTAGCCCTTGCACCGTATGGTTTTCGAGCCGATGCAGAGGGAACTGATCTACTTGGGGCCGCAGCTTGGGGTTGGGTCTGAATACTAAAAACTCAGACAAGATTTGGTGGTAATTATATAGCTGGTGGGCCAGCTGTAGGGCATAGTCGCCGACACCATCCACATCGGGAAAGATGCGAGGCACTATTTGTAAAATTCGAATCGGTTGAGCAGTCATAAGTGTGTAAGGGGTGTGATGTTAGGGATTAATGTGTGAATAAATTTGTATAGAAAAACTGTTCCTTAGGTTGTCCCTCCCCACCGTGTACACACATCTCGGAAGTGAGCTCAAAATCCTGTATTACCCCCCTTAATCCCCCCTTACCAAGGGGGGAAACTCCAGTTCTCCCCCTTACCAAGGGGGAGTTAGAGGGGGTGAGGCAACCGAAAATGCTAGTTTTCAGTACTTGTGTGTACATCGTAGCCTTACGACGGGGAACCAGATATCGCCAAGCCTTTGATATAGGTATGCAATTTACCCACATCGCCCTCACTCCAACTTCGAAAAATAATCTCTCACCTGCTCCACCAACAGCGGTGTTGCCTGCTGATTAAACAAATTTCCAAAGAATCCCGGAATCTTTGTCACCTCCACACCATCCTTTGCGACCACCTGCCACCCCAGCTCATGACCAAAATACCAATCTAGAATCTGAATCTCTGCTCGGAACAACTTCACTCGTCCTGTATAGGGCTGGGGCACATAGCGTTCTGCCGCTAACTCATTAGCCTCTTGCGCCCGAGCATAGCGATATTCGTAGGGGGGTTTGGGTTGCTCGGAATTAGAAGCTTCGGTAACCGGGGAATCACCCTCAGAATTCACTAAATTAGGAGAATTCTGACTCATTTCAAAGTCCCCCAGAATTGGGGGATTTAGGCTTCGACGTGAGGCTTCGACGGTGAACTCAGCCGAATCGCTCAGCCGAACGGGGCCTTCAACCGGCCTCAGCTTTTGCCAAACCTTCTCTGGCAACGATGCCAGTTTCTCCCATCCCCCGTGGTAGTAATAATTCTTTCGCACCCAAAAAACACCTAATTGCAAACGGCTTTGCAGCTTCATTAGCGCTGTTTCAGGTAACTCCCCTGGTCGATAAGAATCAATTAGCACAACGCTAGCAACATCCTCACCATCCGTCTGTAACTGTTGGGCAATTTCAAAGGCGACTGCTCCTCCCAAGCAGTGTCCACCCACCAAGTACGGACCGTTTGGCTGCACCATGCGCATTTCTTTGACGCAATCGGTTGCTAATGCCTCAACGGTGGTATGGGTCACCTCACTGCCATCAAGATCAGGTCGTTGTAGGGCGTAGAATGGTCGATCGTCTCCCAACAGGTGGGAGAATCTAGCCCAAGTTAGGGCATCTGCTGAGCCGCCATGGAAGAACAAGGGTGTCTGAGCACCGTTGGTTTGAATTGGTACCAGACTTGACCATTGTGAAACTGGCTGGTCTTGACTGAGCAGTGCTGCAAACTGACGCACGTTAGGAGCCTCGAACAGTGTCGCCAGCGGTAACGTACAATCCAACTGCTGTTGCATCTCATTAAATAGCTGCACTGCTAACAGCGAATTGCCCCCCATGTCAAAAAAGCTGTCTTCCACACTGAGAGAACTCACCCCTAAAACAGATTTCCAAATTTGGGTGAGCTTTAGTTCTAACGGATTGCTTGGTGCAAAGAAACTGCCTTCTAATTGATCTCGACTGAGATTTACAGCAGAGTCTTCTACAGCCTCATTGGGTTGCTCTACCACTAACAGATCCTGTGGTGGCACAATTTCACCAACAGACTGTGCCGGATGCTCAACAATGGCCAATAAAACCTGCTTGAACTGCTTTAACAGGATAGGTAGCGTCGGCCTATAGGGGGCATCTGCCTGCAGCATTACCGTCAGCGCATCCCCCGGTTTCACAATTACGGTCAGCCCATAGGTGCTCACCAACCCGGACTGCATCTTCTCCACCTGCAAACTACGGGCTGCTGCTGTCTGCATTGGGTAGTTCTCAATCACCAACAGACTGTCAAACAAACGCCCCGCAGTCTCACTCCAGTTCTGAATTTGGTCCAGCGACGCATAGGCATAGCGACTGGCCATAGCCTGTTGCGACTGAAGCGTCTGTAACCAGTCAAGTACTGTTTGTTCAGCCGCAATCTTGACACGCACCGGCAAGACATTGATCAACATCCCCACAATGGACTCCACGCCATCTAGATCTGCTTGACGACCAGAGACCGTTGCCCCAAATACAACATCTGGATTGCTACTGTAGCTATGGAGAAGTAAGGCCCAAATGCCTTGTATTAAGGTGTTCAGGGTGAGGCGGTGCGATCGCAAAACTTCCTGCATCTTTGCAGTCACCTCAGGAGGAAAAGTAATGAGTGGGAAGAAGTTTTGAGTTTTGAGCTTTTCTTCTCCTTTCAAAACTGGTAAACCCATCGGTTCCGTATAGCCTTCTAATGCCTCGCGCCAAAACGCTGCTGCTGCCGCTTCATCTTGTTGTTTCAGCCAACGTACATAATTTTGATAACTGGGAACAGCTCCTAGAACTGACGACTGCCCTGCTAACAATGTCTCATAAACATCAAACACTTGATTAAACACCAGCGCTCCAGACCAGCCATCCAGCGTCAGGTGATGACAGCTCCACACCAGCTCATGGTCTGTGTCACTCAGGCGAATTAAGGCCAGGCGCGAGATTGGGGCCTCGGTGAGGTTAAAGCTGCGATCTCGATCTTCCACTAAAAACTCTGCTAATGCCGCCTGCTGATCCCCGCGACCACACCAATCTAGCTGTGTCCAAGGGATAGAAGCCCTACGCGCCACTACCTGTAACGGCTGTTTAACCCCTTCCCAGTGTACTGAGGTTCTCAATGCCGGATGATCGCCAACAACAAACTCCCAGGCTTGCTGTAACAAGTTAATGTTCACATTCCCTCGCAAAGTGCAGCGCATGTGAATAAGGCCGTTCTGAACAGACGTTTGCAAACTATGCCACAGAAATGCCTGCTGCAATGGCGTCAGAGGATAAATAGTCTCAATGTTTTCCTTATCCATCATGGGATTAATCTCAAACTACACCACTAACTAATAACCACTAACTAATAACCACTAACTAATAACCACCTGTAAGCTGGCCAATAAAATCATCGAGTTCGCTCTGACTAAAGTCAGTGTCAGGAAAATCGGATGGGGTAAAGCCACCGCTGTCTGTGGTAGAGCATTGGGCAATAAGAGATTTCAAAACGCTAAGATATTGATTGGCCAGGGTTTTCAAGGTGTCTGGTCGATGCATCTTGGTGTCATAACGCCAGTTGACTTGCAGTTGTCCGTTGGCGACCCAGGCATTGATCTCCAAGAGATAACCACGCCTGTTTTGTGGATCCCTCAGTGTGCCAACATCAATATCCTGGATTATCTGCAAACCTACTGATGTGAGATCTTGCTGACCTAAGTAGTTAAACAAGACTTCGGAGTCAGATGCTTGAGCCAATCTCTGTCGTATCGTCTCATTTCCTAAATAGCGCAACATGCCATAGCTAATACCCCGGTCAGGAATCTGACGCAGTTGCTCCTTAACTGATTTAAGTGACTCCATACAGTCTTCAGTATTTCTCACCTGTAGACTGACTGGATAGGTAGTCGTAAACCAGCCTACGGTTCGCGATACGTCGATCTCAGGGGTAATCTGTTCTCTACCGTGGGCTTCTACTTCCACCCGGACAGTACCCGATGTTGCACCAACCCACTGCAACAACGTCTGGGCTAATGCAGTCAGCAATGCATCATTGATCTGGGTGTTGTAAACAGCAGGAACAGTCTGCAGCAGCGCTTGAGTATCTTCTTGATTCAGAGAAGCTGTCACTGTCTGTGTGGTTGCCTCCATAGATAGTGCTGTCTCAGCATAATCGTGGGGCAATGGGAGAGTGGGCTGTTCAACCTGAGTTAACCAAAAGTCAGCTTCGGCTTGTTGTGTAGCCATCCTCAGTGTTTCAGACCAGGTCTTGAACGAAGTTGTTTTCTCAGGTAGTTGTGCAGTACTACCTAGCAGCGTCGATAAGTCACCCAGAAGAATTTGCCAGGAAACAGCATCGACTACCAGATGGTGCAAGCTCAGCAGTAGCCACGACTGGTTGGTACCGCGAGTGAACAGGGCTGTCCGCATGAGGCCCCCTGCGGCTAAATTCACATCTTGGTGCAGCTGAGTGCCATGGGCGGCAATCGCCTGGACTTGCTCCGATGCGGTTAGGGGCGTGAGATCTATTTGAATTAGCTTTGGTGGGTTGCTAGCGTCGGTGTTGGTTTGCTTGTGGGTAAAGCTGAGTCTAAGGGCATCGTGGTGGGTCCAGAGGATTGCGATCGCACCCTCCACCCTCTCACTATTCACCCCGTCAGGCACCTCCACCAACATCGCCTGATGCCAGTGGTGTGCAGACTCCATTTTCTGCTCAAAGAACCACTGCTGAATCGGCGTCAGGGGGACTTCTCCAGTCACCACGGCCTGTGTGGCAGCCACTGCAGGAGTGAGATTTACAACAGCTGCCAACTCCGCTATTGTCGGCTGTTCAAACAGCTGGTTAGGCGCTAGTCGCAACCCAGCCTCTCGTGCCCTGGAAACAATTTGAATACTAAGGATCGAATCCCCGCCCAGTTCAAAAAAGTTGTCGTGGATGCCAACGGCATTGAGCCTTAGCACATCTTGCCAAATTTGAGCCAGGGTTTCTTCAACGGCATTGCGTGGAGCCTCACCTGCATTAGAGGTGGCTATCTTTGGCTCAGGCAAGGCGTTAACATCAACTTTGCCATTGGCAGTACGCGGTAGGGTCTCTAAAGGAACAATAGCCGCAGGCACCATGTAATTAGGCAGTTTGGATTTGAGAAAATCCTTTAATACAGAAGGATTTAGAGCGCTGTCATGCGGTTTAGGCACCACATAGGCAACTAACCGCTGAGAACTTTTGGAAGAATGAGACAGCTGTTGTGCTAATGCCACTCGCTGACTCGGCGAGAGCTTCATCACCCGCTGGCGTAGTTCTCCATAGTTATCTTTTGTCATGATACACCTCCTCCCCGCTGGTTACTAACGGCTAAGAAATCGCGTTCTACCCGTTGAGAATCCAATAAAGACTCAACAACCCGAGCAGCGCGGTGGCCATAGCGATGACAGTACTCACCCATGCGCTCGGCCTGCTGTTTATAGGACTGATCACTCAGCAAGGCCTGAATATACTGGCGTATTTTCGCTGACTGATCCTGAACAATATCGCCAGCAATCCCCAGACCGTGGTAAGCCACACGAGCTGCATCCCCATCCTGATCAAAATGCTTGAGGGAATACACCAGCATCGGCACACCAAAGTACAGACACTCATTAATGCTATTAATCCCGCCATTATTGATGACACAGTCTGCATGCTGAATGACCTGCAACTGAGGTACCCAGCTAAAGGCATGAACATTAAGTGGCAAGTCTGACAGTTTACGAGGACTCAACTTTCCTCCCAATCCCAACACTAAATCCCACTGTGGGCGGGTCGAGACGGCCTCTATCAGCTTTTGTAAAAAGTGTTGATCAGTCTTTACAAAAGTGCTGCAACCGCAATAAATAAGAAATCTTTCGTCAGACGTATGTTTCTCAAAAAGTTGTACAAGCGCTGCTTCTGTTGCGGGCTCAACCATTGACTCCTGACGGTTCTCTAAAACCATAGGACCAACATAATTCATAGAGGGATGAGGGTCATGGGGAAAGTCCAGTTCCAGCGCATTAAAACAAAGTATAGGCAGCGATGCATGGGGATACGGCACCAGCCACTGATCACGTTGATTACGCCAGGGATAGCCGATCTGTCGTGCATAGCAGCGCAGTATCGAGACTCGATCAATGCCCATGCGCCGCCAGCACTCCCGCTGAAATTCCCACCATTTTCTCCAGCTATAACGCCACCAGCTCCATTCAATGGCGAGTCGCTGCCCTGACAGCCCTTTACCCGGAACAATACTGGTATGCATCGGAGGTAGGCTGGGACGCTTCCAAATGGAGAGAAACTGACATAGCAACGCAACCGAAAACTGGCCAGTGACAGCGGCCATAATGTGAGGGTGCATCTCCATATCAATTAACAGCAAGTCTGGAGCCAGTTCGCGTATAGTCTGAACAAAGTTCTGCACACCGAGGGCATCAACTGCTTGCTGCTGTCGTTCTCGCAATGTTCGCCACTTTTGCCAGCGACCCATTGACGGCTCACCTGCCTGAATTACCCAGGTATCAAGCTGCACGTAGGGAATACCCTGAGCTGTAACTGGCTCTCGCAGCTGAGCCGGGCTCGCATAGGTGACTCGATGTCCAGCCTGTTCCAGCTGTTTTACCAATGCAAAACTGGCATTAAGAATGCCGGTTAGCCCGCCAGTCATACAAACAATATGGGCCATAGTTACCCTCCCTCCACCGAGTTCTTCTGCGCAATCACACACAGATCCTCAATGGGCATATTGTGGGTAAATGGAACAGCAGCCCAAGGATCCAGCAAATCCAAGCGTTTGATGTTTTTAAACTGATTAACTCTCTCTAGCTGATACTTGAGTCCCTCATAGTCATAGCTCCACCGATGGACTTGACCCGGTTCTTCGACCGGCGCATATCCAAATTGGTGAGCATGGAATGAAAAAATAAAGCTTGGAGGTGCATCCTTCGGAATCCTACGCCGAGCATAGTTCACAAAATAATCCATGTGACGATAATTTGTGAAATATCCATTGATATGGATTCGCAAGTCTGGAACCGTGATCAATAAGTAACCATCTGGCTTCAGAATGCTAGAACAGAATTTAAGCAGGTCTACACCCTCCTCAAAGCTAAAGTGCTCAAAAACATGCTGCATTCTGACTAGATCAAACTGCCCTAATGTCTCACGATCGGCCTCTCCCAGCTGGCTTATATTGGCTTGATAGTATCTCTCAGCATGGTCAGGAGATAGACCATCAGCTGAGCCCAAATCCAAGCACATAAAACCCTCTTCAAACCGGCGGCTACCCATATCTAGCCAGCGGGTTCGACCTTCCTTTAATAGCTTCTGCTTTAGGGCACTGTCGCGTCGAAGCTTGAGTTTTTTGAGCCCCCTAACAAGAGTGTATTTTAGCCATGATTCCTTCATTAACATGCTAAGCACCCTCTCCCATTGTGTTGGCTAATAATGTCTCTGTTTTCTCAAGAGGAAGAGATGCAAGAGCAGAAACTAAACTATCGACATCCGATGGCTGGAATGTATTGCGAGCAACAACTACGGCTTCCTGAATTGCTGGGTGATCTTGCAGCACATCTTCAATCTCTCCTAGCTCAATCCGATAGCCACGAATTTTCACCTGCCGGTCACACCGTCCTAACCATTCCAGGGTGCCGTTGGAGCGATACCGAGCCAAATCGCCAGTTTTATAAAGACGCCCCCTGTAGGGTAGGCAATGCCCACCTTCCAACATCACAAACGACAATGCCGTCTTCTCCGGCTGATTCCAATACCCCTGCGTTACCCCATCACCACCGACATAAATCTCACCAATGGCCCCAATGGGAACCGGATGCAAATCCTTATCTAGCAGATAAATCTGAGTGTTGGGAATCGCCTTACCAATCGCCACAGCTCCAGGCTCTGCCGGAATCCGATACGCCGTACACCATACAGTTGTCTCAGTAGGGCCATATTCGTTATACAAAGCCGTAGTCGGCAGCTTGGCATAGTGATTCTGCACCAGCGCCCGCGAACAGGCTTCACCTGCCACAATCACCGTGCGGAGTTTAGCCAGCTGTTGCGGATCAGTAGCTTCCAACAACAACGAATACAGCGTCGGTACACAGAGTGTATGGGTGATTTGCTGATGAGCAATTAAATCAGCCAGCTGCTGCAAATCTTGTTCTATGCGCTCAGGCGGTAAGACCAGGGTTCCCCCCTGACAAAGTGTCCAAAAAATACCAGCGACAGAACTATCAAAGGCAATAGACGAGAGCAACAGAAATCGACCCACAGGCTCTGGGTAAACGTGGGCACGAGCGGTTGTGGAATGCACCAAATTCCGGTGACTCACCATCACCCCCTTGGGTTTACCAGTAGAACCAGAGGTGTAAATAATATAAGCAAGATCCTGTGGTTGAGAAGATCGTAGGGGCTGGCCTTGTGCGGCTCGGCTGAGCTTGCCGAAGTCCTGCCCCTGTGCCTCCCCTTGCACCGGCCCGTCCCCCCCGTCCATATAGATAAGGGGAACAGATGTATCCGGCAGATCAACCGAACGCTGAGTCAGCAAGAATTTCGGTTTAGTATCCTGCAGACAATATTTCAGCCGTTCAACCGGATACGCCGGATCAAGCGGCACATAGGCCGCCCCCGCCTTAAGCACAGCCAAGATACTAATAATTCTGTCCAGAGATGGTGTTAAACATAAAGCAATCCGATCACCAGGAATTACTCCATTTGAACAAAACAGATCAGCGAGTTGATCAGCCTGTTGATGCAGTTCACCATAGGTCAGTGTTTGTCCCTCAAACACAACTGCCAGAGCATCTGGTGTCTGTTTCACTTGAGATTCAATCAGCTGATAAATAGTCAGGTCATGGGGATAGTCGATCGTCTCCCAGGTGGTTAGCTGCTGCTGTTCTGCTGGTGTTAAACGGGGCAGATCAGCGAGTTTGCTTTGAGGCTGTTCGACAAAGGCAGTAAGCAACAGTTCTAAATGGGCATGTAGGTGTGCGACTACACCTTCCTCAAACCTACCCGCATCAAACAACAGCAATAGCTCCAACGACTCACCAGGAACCACCAACAGCGCCAGCGGATAATTACTCTGCTCCAAATAGCGCACGTCGCTGGTATCAAACCCGAGGTCTGTAGCTGCTGCCGCTGGATAGTTTTCAAACACCACAATGCTTTCAAACAGAGGGTTGCCCTGGGGCACATCGCTCCAGCGTTGAATATCGGTAAGGGCTGTGGTTTCGTACTGTCGTAGGTCTAGCTGCTGCTGTTGTCGTAACCGTAGCCAATCGATGAGAGTTTGCTCAGGTTTAATGCTTACCCGCACAGGTAGGGTATTAATAAACAATCCCACCATGGTTTCCACACCACTTAGATCAGCCGGACGACCCGATACCACTGAACCGTAGGTCACCTGATCTTCACCGCTGTAGTGGCTTAAGAGTAGTGCCCATGCTCCCTGAACCAGGGTATTTAGCGTTAACTGATGTTGTCGTGCCAGGTTTTTGAGGGCTGTGGTCAAAGACGGTGATAGGGATTGTGTCTGCTGCTGGTAGTGTTGAGATGTCCCAGAGTGGGCAGCAGGCAGCGGTGTAGGCTCGACAAAACCCTGGAGCTGATTGCGCCAGAAAGATTCAGCTTTACTGGGATCCTGCTCTTGCTGCCAGGCAATGTAGTCACGGTAGGGGCGTGTGGGCTGCAGCTGGGGCACGGTTCCCTGGAGTAATGCGCTGTAGTAGGTCAGCATATCTTGCCAGATCAGGGGCAGCGACCAGCCGTCAAATAACAGGTGGTGAGAACTCCAGATAAACTGATGGACGTTATCGCGCAGGTGAATCAGGGTGAGGCGCAGCAGTGGGGCCTGGTCCAGGTTGAAGTCTTGGGTGCGATCGCACTCCAAAAACTCCTCTAACTTAGTTATCTGCTCAGCATCTGTGACCCCACGCCAATCCAATGACCGCCAAGGCAGCTGCACTTGCTCACGAACCACCTGTAACGGCTCATCCAAACCGTCCCACAGAAACGCCGTGCGCAAAACCGGATGTCGTGCCACCGTCTGTTGCCACGCCTGCCGTAACAGATTTGGCTGGAGACTACCGCTGAGCTTACAGGTGTATTGATTCACATAAACCCCAGCCTGGGTATCGGCCAGGGTGTGAAACAACATACCTAGCTGAACTGGCGAGAGCGTATAGATATCGGCAACATTTTCCATTAACCCTGACCTCCTGTACGATCTGCCTGATTTAACAAAGCTGAAAGTTTATCAAGTTTTTTGCTGTTAAGCTTTGCCAGGGGAAAGTCTGCGGCTGTTGCTTTGTTGCCTGGTCCCTCCAGAAGTGTTTGGAGATGCTGTATTACACCGTCTGCTAGTGCCTGGGCTGTAGAGTCGTCTAGACCGCTGTAGCACCAGTCAATATGGAGTTGGCCTTCTCTAATAAAGGCGCTGATATCTAGGGGGTGCGATCTTGCCTGTCTCGGACTCCGAGATACTTGTAATGGCTGAGCAAATCGGAACATTGAGTTGGGTGGCACTAGCTGCTCTAAAGTTCCGAGATAGTTAAATAAAATCTCAGGCTGGGGCTGGTTAGCAACAGGCGTATCTCTGAGATAGCGCAAAATACCGTACCCGATGCCATTTTGAGGCACCTGTTCTAGAGTCGTTTTTACAGATCTCAGTGTCTCACTAGGATCAGATTGGGCTGTCAGTGTTATCGGAAAGAGCGATGTAAACCAGCCAACGGTGCGCACTAAGCGCATATTAGGAATGATGGATTCTTCTCGTCCATGGCCTTCCAGAGCAACTTGTACAGCAGACTGTCCGGTATGTTGTTTAACGGCTAAGGTCAAAGCCGTTAACAACATTTCCTGAGGACGTGCGCGAGATGTTTGTAAGAAGGTTTGAGTCAGGTCATAACTGAGCTGTCGAGAAACAGTGCGAGCAGTAGCTTCGGCCTGAGGATGACCTCCTAACTGAGCAACAGAGTCAGGCTGAGAGAGCCAATAGTCAATTGCTGATTGAGGTAGTGAGATCTCTTTAAGCCCATGTGCCCATGCTTTAAAGGAGCTAGTCTTGAGTGGCAGCGAAGGTTCTTCACCCTGACTTAACTGCTGGTAGGCCGTTTCTAAATCCTGAATTAACGTCAGCCAAGACAGGGCATCTACCGCCAGGTGATGAATTACCAGCCCTAGCTGCTGACAAGTGCCCAGATCAAAGAGAACCGCTCGCACCAGGTCTCCCTTAGTTAACTCAAGCTGTGTTTGGAGCTGGGCAATGGTTTTAGTAATCGTTTCCTGAGGATGGAGCTGCGCCGAGACATCTACTTCGACAATGGCCACATCAGCAACAGGTTCACCATAACGTTGCTCCCAGCCTGCTTCACTTTGGGTATAGCTTAGACGTAAGCTATCGTGGTGGTTCACAACTGCTATCAGTGCAGACTTCAAAACTGTCAGGTCCAACATCTTGGCCACATCCAGCACCACTGTCTGGGTAAACTGTTCTGGCTCTGGCGATTGTTGCTCAAAAAATGCCTGTTGAATAGGTGTGAGAGGGATTGTCCCTGTCAAATCTTCTGAGGCCATATACTCATGCTCAGGGGCCACTACAGCAGACAATTTGGCCAGGGTAGGATGCTGAAAAATCTGGTTTGGCGACAAACTAAAGCCAGCCTCTGACATGCGGGCAGCAATTTGAATGGCCATGATTGAATCGCCACCCAGCTCATAAAAGTTGTCGTGAATGCCAATGCGATCCAATTTAAGTACCTGCTGCCACAGCTTGGCTAAAGTCTTCTCCACAGCAGTGGCAGGGGCAACAAACTCTGACTGTAGCTCGGGGCGGCTGGCCTTGGGATCCGGCAGAGCTGAAAAATCCACTTTGCCATTGGCGGTCAAGGGCATGGACTCCAATTGAATAAAATAGGCGGGTACCAGATTGCTGGGCAACCGCTGGGTTAAAAAGTGTCTCAGGTCCGCTGTTGAAGCGTGCCCCACATAGTAGGCCGCTAGCTGGGCTTTGTTTATTTGTTCATCTTCGTAGCCAATCTCCTGTAGAATTCTCTCCACTTCAGCCACATCAATCTCATCGTTGAGCTCATCGATAGCCGCTGCCGGTGTTTTGTGCCCCATACGCACGTCCCAGCTGTAGGGCAGGGCGTAATTGTGATAGCCACGCTTTTGGGTATGCAGATGAATGCCCACATTGTTGATCAGACAGTTGGTAGAACGCCCTGTGTCTGACGGACGAATCCAGGGCACCTGATCCTTTAGGAAAGAGAGCATCTCTGCTAGTTCTACATCGCAGTAGCGGTAGAAATCAATAATCTCAACTCTTTCAAAAATGTCATCAGTCTGAAATACCGCCACATCCATCAGCTGCGATACGGCATCGTCAGTGCGATGGTAGGCTTTGCGAGCGGCCAGAATGGTCTCGTCAATCTGATCTACATCAAACTCAGATTGGCCAAACAGCTCAGTAAACCATTCTTCTGTCAGACGGGTTTCAAAGAACTGTCCTCGGGAAAGTCCTGTAACAATGCAGGGAATTTCTCGCTCGTAGGCCAGCTGCATACTCAGGGTATAGATAGTCTTAAAGCAACCGTTACATACATTACAGTGGCGGTTCAGACTGTCGACAAAAATGTCGTTCATCGCTGGTGTGGTACCAAACTGGTGATCCACCCCCAGGGTCTTAACCACCCGCCGAATATTGTCTTTTGCTTGCTCAGAGATATAGCCGTTATCGAGGGTAAAGGCAAACACTTTCAAGCCCATGGTGACCAATTGAGCCAGGGCATAGGTGCTGTCCTTACCACCGCTGAGCAGCATCATACAGTCGTACTCACCCTGTTTGCGCTGACGGGCTGCCTCCAGACGAGACTTGAATTCGTCAATCGACTTAAAGTATTGCTCGGTGCGATCGCGATAGGTCTCATAGGTTTGGCAAATATCACAAACTCCCCCATGGTCAAAGGCAATGCCAGGATAGTTGGAGGCAATGCCACAGCGAGTGCAGTAGGTCACAGGACCAGCCTGCACGGGAACAACCGACTGCCCTAAGCTAACAGCACTGGCAGTTACCCCAGGGTGATCGACCAGGGCCGCTTCGATTTCCCCCAGCTCAATTCGAGTACCGTGAATCTTTACCTGACGGTCACCGCGCCCAAGGTACGTTAGCTGTCCATTCTCCTGCCAGCGTCCCAAATCCCCTGTACGATACAGTCTTTGATCACCGCGATCAACAAACCGCTCCGCCGTTAATTCAGGCCGATTGAGATATCCTCGCGCCAGACCCGGGCCACCAATAAAGATTTCCCCTACGGCTCCCTGGGGCACCAGGTTTAACTGGTCATCCAAAAGATAAATTTCCGACCCCGCCGCTGGTTTCCCAATGGAAACAGATGTGGGTGCATCAGGCTCCAATTCAAATCGATGAATCATACAGCCAACCGTGGCTTCTGTGGGACCGTACTCGTTGTAAATCTCAATGGGCTGATCGCTAGCATTGGCGATCGCACCTGCCAACGATGTTTTCAAATCTTCCCCACCCAGAATCAGTGTCTTCACCCGAGAGCCAATGGTCATTCCTTTTACTAAAGCCAGGTGAGAAGGGGTTAGTTTAATCACATCTACTGCATTGTCTTGAAAGATTTGTTGCAGGGAGAGATCGATCGCCTCATCTCCTTCAGGATAAATCACCACCTGTCCCCCCGAGAGTAGAGGCACATAGATAGAAGTGACTGTTAAATCAAATGTAAATGGAGAGAATAGGGGAAATGCTAAGGTTCTCCCCCGCACATACTGTTGAATTGCCCAATTAACGTAGTTGGCTAATCCACGATGTTCAACTGCTACGCCCTTGGGCTTGCCTGTAGACCCTGATGTGTAGAGCAGGTAAGCCAGCTGGTTAATGGTAGATGGATTATTTAAATTGGTGTTTGGCTGCGACGTTAAATCTAATGTATCCATCTGGATATTCACGGCATGGCTGTTCAGGCGCACCGTAAACTCAGACTGGGTCAGCACCCAACATACCTGGGTGTCTCTCAGAATATGGGCAATGCGCTCATTGGGGTGGCTGGGATCAATGGGTACATAAGCTCCTCCAGCTTTAAGCACTGCCCAAATAGCCACCAGCATTTCCATAGAGCGACGCAGACAAATACCGACAGGCGTTTCACTTGTTACCCCCTGCTGTTGTAAATAGTTAGCCAGCTGGTTGGCACGAGCATTGAGCTGTTGATAGGTCAGTGTTTCATTGTCACAAGAAACTGCAACAGCATCGGGCGTTCTCTCCACCTGTTCCTCAAACTGTTGCACTACCGTTTGAGTGACGTCAATGCGATCGCACTTCCCTAACTCTGTGAGATCAGCCTTTTCCAAGTCAGTAACAATCTTCACCTCAGCAATAGGCTGGTGAAGATCAGCCAATACCGCATCCACCAATGCTAGGAAATGGCCTGTAGCCCGTTTCTGCAGTTCTGGCTCAAACAGGTCACAATTAAAGTCGAAATGGAGCTGTAGACTTCCCCGATCATCAAAATCATGCACCTGTAGTCGCAAATGATGTCGCGGATCGCCAGCCCCTGGATGAATCCATTCTAAAGACACTGGACGACGCCCCCCAAAATCCGACAGCTTAGCGTGGATAAAATTTAGGACCACGTTGACATCACGGCTGGGGGCAAACTGGCTAGCACCGGGCTGGGCATAGCGCAGCATACCACCGCTGGCATGACTCACTTTACGTAACAGCGAGGCAAACGTTTCCCCTGGTTCTATATCTGCTTGCAAAGGAAACAGTTCGATAAATACGCCAATAGTCTCTTTCAACAACGTGGTGGGACGACCATGGGCAGGAGTGGCAAAGGCCACCTGATTACTGCTGCTAACGCGATGGAGATAGGCCAACAGAATACCGGCCACCAGGTTAAACAAAGACAGCTGGGGCGTCAACGCCCGTGCATCGGAATTCATCGCCAACCGCTTCAAGGCAGCTGTTCTCTCTGGGCCTAGTTCCCATGAAACACGACGGGTGCGCGAGGATACCTGGCTTGCTGATCGATGGTAAAGGTCTACTGAGTTCGCCTGCTGTTGTTGCCAGTAGTCAATGGCGCGAGACGAGGGCGATGGGAACGATACATCACCGTATGCTGGTAATGTTGGAGCCTCTGACAAATTGCCCGCTATCGAACGATGATAGAAGTCTCCTATTGTTTGGTAAATCAGGTGAACTGACTGAATATCCGTAATCACATGGTGCTGACTGATATACCAGGCATAACAGTCAGAGCTTAGCCGAATCAGAGCGGTATCAAACAGTCTCTTGGATAGCTCAAACAGTGTCTGACTACGATTCTCCGCCCAGGTACGTGCCTCCGCTTGAGGATTCTCTCTATCGCTAAAGTCAAGTATCGGCACCTCATAATCTACTTGAGGTAATACCCGCCGCTGCGGCACACCATCCACTTCTTCAATCACCATCCGCAGCGCATCACTGCGCTCTACCAATGCTTGAAATGCTGCCTGAAAATGAACAGGCTCAATCTCACCCGATAACGTAAACAAAAACGCCATGTTGTAAAGCGGTGATGCTGGTGCCAGCTTTTGCCCCAGCCACAGCAAATGCTGTGCCGTAGTCAGATTCGGCTGTGCAGATTGAGTGGGTAGTGCAGCAACAGTCATCATTACAGGCTCCGCTTAGCAAGATAGCCATCAATGGCCTTAATCGTCCTAAAGTTGGTAATTATGATGTCCGACTGGGGTACATCACAGCCAAACTTATCTTCCACAAAAGCCACCAGCTGCATTACTCCCATGGAGTCAATAATCTCTTCACCAAGGAGATCATCGTCTGCCTCAACCTGCATCCGACCGTTGAGAAGGGTTTGACTAATATATTGTTTAAGAATTTCTTGGTTATCCATAATTGTAAGTTTTGAATTGTAGGGTGGGCACCGCCCACCCAATAAACAAAAAATCTACATCTGAGCACCCATCAACCTCCTCTCCGCCTGTTGTTGCAACACCTGCCGATCAATTTTGCCAGTGCCCGTTCTGGGGAATGTGGCTGCGATCGCAACCCTCCTCGGCACCGCATACCCCGGCAATCGTTCCCCCACATAATTAAGCAGTTCACCATCACTCAAGGTAACCTCAGCCTTCAGAATCACCACCGCTTCCACTCGATGGCTACCGGCTTCAGCCGACACCGCATAGGCCGCCGCTTCTTCCACATCAGGGTGTCCCACCAAAACCGCTTCCACCTCATCCAGTTCAATGCGATAGCCCCGAGTTTTAATCTGACGATCTTTCCTGCCAACAAATTGATAGTTACCGTCCGGTAGCTGCTGCACTAAGTCTCCTGTGCGATAAAACACAGCAGTTTGATAAGCAATTTCAGTCCGGTAAAAAGCACTCTGATTTAAGTCAGGTCGCTGCCAGTAGCCCATCATCATGGTCGGTGTTCGCACCAGCAGTTCACCCACATCGCCTGACATAACTGGATTGTCCATATCATCCACCACAATTTCCTCTGCATTAGCCCAGATTTGCCCAATGGGAGCCACCTCGTCAGGCATCGCCTGGCCCTCAGACAAAGGAGGGACATGGTAATAGCTACATTGGTTGATTTCCGCTGGGCCATACACATTGCTAAAACGTGCTTGAGGCAAACGTTCCATCAACCCATACATATATTTCGCCGGGTAGGGCTCTCCACCAAACAACACCCAGCGCAGTGAGCTTAAATCTCTCTCTTCTAGCACACCCCGCAACAGTAGCTGGATTAAGGCAAACGGTACCGAGTACCAAATGGTTAATGCTTCATCTTGGGCCAACTGCGAAAGACTGGCAGGCATTTTCATATAGGCTTCAGGAATAATCACCGTTGTGGCCCCTACCAACGGCCCTGAGAAGTAGTCCAGGGTAGACATGTCGAAATGAAGCGACGAGTGATTACCCAGACGGTCTTCATGAGTCAAATCATAGGTATGGGCCGCCATGCGCGCATAGTTTAGACCGCTGCGGTGGGTATGCATAATCCCTTTAGGAGTACCTGTAGAACCAGAGGTATACATGATGTAGGCCAGGTCTTGCTCCATAATGAGCACTGACGGTGGCGTATCGCTGGGGAGAATATCTGACCAGTCACAATGGTCCACAGCATGTTCCAGGGCAAATGTTTCTGGCAAACCAATGATGTATTGTAGGGGGGCACCGCTACGTGCCCTAATCCCATGGGCTCTGCTCCCATGCATACCCACACCATGGGCCTCTCCCACCAGCGTATCTAACAAATCCGGCATCCGCATCCGCTTTGATTTCTGGGTAATCAGGTGACGGATACCGCAATGGTTAATGGCGTAGGCTGTACGGGCAACAGGGGCACTCGGATCAAGCGGCACATAGGCAGCACCGGCTTTCCAAATGCCGTAAATTGCGATCGCACTCTCCAAACTCTTATTCAAGTAAATCCCTACCCGGTCTCCCCGCTGCACCCCCAGATCAACCAGCTTATGGGCCAACCCATTTGCACGCCGCAACAGTTCACCATAGGTAAGACTCTCACCATCACAACGAAATGCTTCGCGCTCAGGAAACTGCTCGGCAGAGTGATCTAAAATTTGAGACAACAAATAAATCATATCCACCTCCTACAATCCCAATGAACGCGCAATAATGTTGCGCTGAATATCCGAGGTGCCCGCATAAATCACCCCGCCAATGGCGTCCCGTAAATCTCGTTCCACCCCATACTCCGTGAGATAGCCATTACCGCCATGGATCCGCACCGCATCTAACCCTGATGCCACAAAACATTCGCTCAGATACAGTTTGAGCAATGCCGCCTCAAGCATGGCAGACTGCCCGCGTTCTTTTAACCAAGCCACCTTATAAAGCAACAGTCGAGCTGTCTCCAGCCGCAGTTTCATATCAGCCACCCGATTCGACACGGCCTGAAACTTACCAATGGGTTGACCATACTGCTCCCTCACTTTGGCATACTCAACGGTCTTCTCTAGCTGACGCTCCATGGTGCCTAGCTCGCTGGCCAGGTTAAAACAACGGTCATACTCCAGCGAACTATGGGAGAAACTAAACCCGGCTCCTTCTGGCCCCAGACGATCTTCTTCAGGCACAAAACAATCTTCGAAGAAAATCTCTCCAAACGGCACCGTACGCAAACCCATTTTGTCCTTTACTGGCCCCGTGGAAAAACCCGCCGCTGCACGCTCCACCAGAAAAGCAGTCACCCCCCACTTGCCTAAACTTGGATCAATGGTGGCAAACACGAGGGCCAAATCACAGATAGGAGCACAGGTGACAAACTTTTTACTGCCGTTGAGAATATAGCCACCGTCACACTTTTGGGCATGGGTCTTTAGACTATAAACATCCGACCCAGCATTGGGTTCAGATAGGGCATGGACACCGATCCACTCGCCTCGACATAGCCGTGGTAAATATCGCTGCTTTTGATCATCAGTACCAAACTGCTGCAAAAGAATCTGCACCGTCCACATCTGGGCATTCAGACCCAGGGTAAGGCCATTATCCTCACAGCCATAGCCGAGGGCTTCCATCGCCAGCACCGCTGTCATAATGTCCAGCGCAGGTGATCCGCTGTATTCTTCCGGCATACACATGCCTTGAATGCCAAACTCAGCACATTTTTTCCAGTTCTCCCAGGAAAATTTGCCATGATAGTCGCGCTCAACCATGTCACCATTGAGGTGCTCTTGCGAAAACTGAATGACACGATTCTTAAAAGCGAGTTGTTCGTCTGACCAGGAAAAATCCATGACAAATCTTGGGGGCGAGATGTGGGTAGATTACAGGACAAAACTGTAGGGATTTTTGACCTCAGCGGTGGCGCTTTCTAGCTCAACTAAGGTGCCGACCTGCAGCTCAGTTGCGTAGTCCAGCAGCATATTCATGGCCACCTGATCCTCAAGGGCAAATCCGGTGGAATCAAAGACACTGGTCTGTTGCTGATGGTGACGATACTGGGCTGGATGCTTTACTACGTTAGATAGCTCAGCTCCAATCTGCTTCAGGTTCTTAAACTGTTGACATTCGCCTTCGCGAATGGCCTGATCTCGAAAATCAGGACACACAAAACTGCGCTCTAAAAGACTTAAGGGTACCTCAAACTTACCAGGAAAATCAGCCCCCACTGCGTTAATGTGCAGCCAGGGTTTCAGATTTTGATCGGGAAAGACCGGTCCATCATTCACATCCACTGACGTTGCTGTGCAGAGGATATCAGCTGCGGCAACAATATCAGCAACGTCTGCCTGGCAAATCTCTAAAGGGTCTAACTCCAAACATGCCACACGCTCAGCAAATGATTGACTCACGGCTGGATCGCTATCGAAAATGAACACCTGCTTAAGATCAAAGCAGCGAGAAAGACCATGGAGTTGTGTAACGGCTTGGGCTCCTGCACCAATCAGGCCAAGGACTTGACTGTTGGCTGAGGCTAGGAGTTGGGTTGCGATCGCAGATGCCGCTCCCGTCCTCAATGCCGTCAGAAATGTACCATCAATCACCGCAGACAAATGCCCCGACACCGGATCATAGGCAGAAACCGTGGAAAGGACCGTCGGTAGGTTATGCAAGCTCGGATTCTGGGGATGATATCCCACCGCTTTGACCACAATCTGACGATGCTTTTCGAATAGCGGCATCCATTCCACTAAACCCACATGGGGCTGCTCATAGCTAAACCCAGTACGCACGGGTACCACAGTTTTTGCAGGATCGAAGTTTTCAAATGCCTGGGTGAGGCGAGTAATCGTCTCATCCATCAGAGCATCTAAACCCACATACTCAACAATTCGTCGGGTATCCTCTACCGTGAGTATCAGCGTTTGTAACGGTGACATAGAAGCCATAACGACGTTATCAACCGTGCTAGCTTGCGCCAAAGAAACCATGGAAAACCTGTTTGCCAACTTACCGTCTTAAAAAATAATGCTTCACCACCCTAGCCACCCTAAAACAGGCCCTGTAGCACTGGTAAAACTCGAATATTGACATCAAACGCCCGTTCTATAAACCAATAGAGTGACATTACCCCTAGCATCGAAGCTCCTGTTTTCATGACAAAATTTGGATAAAATTGTTGGTTTCGCAACAAATAGAGCACTGGAAAGACGACGGCAATAATCATCAATTGCCCAATTTCCACACCCAGGTTAAATCCAAACAAGGATAGGGCCGCATTTTGACTGGTCGCCCCTAATTCTGCCAGCACATCGGCAAATCCAAATCCATGGAATAACCCAAAGAGAAAAATGATTAACCATGAGCGTCCCCGAAAGATGGGATAAAAAATATCCACCGCAGCGAGACCAATGGACGCCGCAATAATAGACTCCACTATGCGAGAAGGCACTTGTACAATCTGTAATGTAGCCAGACAGAGCGTAATACTGTGGGCAATCGTAAAGGCCGTAGCAATCTTGAAAATGTACACCAACGCAGTTGAAAACTTGCCCACTGGCTGCCACATTGAATCGTCTCGTCGCCTCAACACCGATGGCAGCAATAAAGCAACTAAAAAGAGAACGTGGTCAATACCTTCTACGATGTGTATTACCCCAAGATGAACGACCGCCGAGAAGCCCTGCCACAGACTACCGGATGTTAGATCTAAAGTCTGAGTCTGCCCCGGTTGCCTAAATATCATTAGCGGCGTAGACTCATTTTGAAAGGTTCCGGTCATCCAGTTTTCTTCCACCAGCAACATATTTGTATGCTGCGGTAATTGCTCTAGAATCACATCGTACGTAACATCAATAGCCTCAGGCGTATTCTGAAAACCCTCTAAGGTATACTCAAGCGTCAGAAACTGGGCAAATGTGGTGTTCAGGAATCCATACTCTTGGAATGTAAGATTACATGCCAGAGGAGAACAGTCAAGGGTTAGATGTTCATCTACATAGGCTCTAATCTCCTCTATATGAGGTTCAATATCTCCTCTACGAACCTTCTTTTTACTAGCAAGTCCCAGCTCAAGTACCTCATCTAATTCCTTAACGGGCATTTCTACCCGTGTCGAGACAGCATCTTCCCTAATTTGAAAGTAGACATAGCTTTGCCCTAAATTATGTGCTGACGCACTCGGCAATAAAGATGAGCTAACAACACACAACAAACAGACCAAAGTAGTCAGTAAAACTCTGGCTGCGGTAGATCGCATCAGCTTACCAAGCATGATTCTTGCTAGGTCAAAATGACCTCTCCTTAAAATATCTCGTGAATATGAAAAAACACTGAATACTGTCTTAAACCTAACTTATTCCCAAACCTCAAATAATCAGAGACCAGTTAATGCCTGGAATCTCCACACAAGTCCCGCTTAGCGCTTCCCCAAGAACTATACATTAGAATTACTGTTCTCAAAACATCATAGATATAGACCGTTATCCTTATAGTCCAACAAATCAAAGATTTTCTATGGATAGTACGGAAAGGGATGAAAACTGGTTTTAAAGCTCACATAAACTTTATTTAAAGTTAGCGTGAAGATGATGGTGTCGCCATACAGCAACTATTCCAACAGTTCAAAACAGTTTTTATGGATATATTTTGAGAGTATTCTTGTAGTCAGCAAAACAGACAGTATATAAGTCCTGTGGTCAACATTAGTAGTCTAAATCTAAACAAGCTTTAGGCAATAAAGCATGAGGCTAAAGTCCTAAGTGTTAGAGTGGGTCTTTAGCCCTATGGAAGAAATGGCCAGGAACCTCAAAACATTACGTTAAGACATATTTCAATCATTCCGAAACATATTGAAATATTGAGTTATTTCTTTGAGACATCACTGCTTGGACAAATTCTCTCTCAGAATCTGCTCCTGTTGTCGTACAGCAGCCAATAGCTCTGCGTTCTGAATGATCATTCCCACCTGATTATTAAAAATATAGAGACACTTTTGATCGCTATCATCAAAACTAGTTCGATACAATTCTGGCACGGGTTGGTCGTACACCAGCGGCAACTCAGGATAGTGCCCTGCTTTCTGTTTATTAATCAGCTGGGTCACACCAATCAACTCACCATCTTGATTAAGAATTGGCATACACAGCAGACTACAGGTACGATAGCCGCTGCTAGCGTCAGTATTCCTTGCTCGTTCAGAGGCCGGATGGTCGTACAGGTCAAAGGGAATGTTTAAGGGTTCACGGCTTTTAGCCACTTCTCCTGCAAATCCTTCACCGATCTTGAGTCGAATTTCTTCCACCTGACCATTATCAAACTGGATGCGGCTCCAGAGTTCATTGCGATCGCAATCCAACAACCACAATGTGCCCCGATCTGCACTCATTAATTCTTTAGCCGCATCAATAATTCGTCCCAATATCTCCTCTGGCTCAGCCGTATTAAAATCGCAGGAACGCACTGCCGCCATCAACGTGGCCGCCACCCGCTGCCCCCGCGATGTCTTATGGTATGAAAAGAAGCTCTCCAGAATAATCTGAATGGCAGCGGAGCTAGCATTAACAGTTTCAATAGCCTCTGCCGTAAACCCCTGACGATCAATGCGCTCTTCTAAGGGTAAATTTGGGTTCAAATAGGGCAATAATTTGTTCAAGAGCTGCACCACGGCAATCAACTCACCCCGATGATTGATCAAGGGTAAAGATAGCAACGTGTACGTTCGATAACCTATTTTTAGCTCTTGCTCTTGGGCAAAGGCTGAACGTGGGTCGTCATAAAAGTCGTAGGGGATATTAATCATTCGATGGTGGGCTGCAACCTCTCCTACAATGCCCTGGTTGAGAGGTACCCGAATTTCCAAATCATTGGCTTCGCTATCGGTTTCTGCCACGATGGACCAAAATTCCTGACGGTCGGAGTCAAACAAAAAAATTGTCGTCCGATCGGCTCCCAACGACTGACCCAATTTAAGGGTAATAGAACGCAGGGTAGTGTCTAAAATCTCATCGAAACCCTGTTTGTCCATGACCTGATTTAACAACTCCAGGGTTCTGCTGACAACATTACGAGGATAGGCCGACTGACGTTCCAGCTCATTAAAGTACTGAACATTTTGCAGGGCGATACCCACCTGGGTATTAAAGACCTCCATATGTTGTTGGCTCGTAATATCAAAACTGGCCTGAAAACAGGCAGGGGGCTCAGGCCAGGTACTGGGATCGTACGGAGGGAAATCACCCTGGCGGCGTTTATTGATCAGTTGGGTGACGCCGAGGAGCTGGCCGTTGCGATCGCACACCGGCATACACAGCAAACTACAGGTACGATAGCCTGTCCGCCGATCCGTCAACTTAGCCCGCTCAGACTGAGGATGGTCATATAGGTCAAAGCCAATATTTAAAGGTTCTCCCGTTTGCGCCACCATTCCTGCATAGCCCTGACCAATGGGAATGCGGATTTCTTTGACCTCACCATTTTCAAAGGGAATATTCGACCAAAGTTCTTGACTTTCAGAGTCAACCAACCACAGAGTCACCCGATCCGCATTCATCAATCGCTTGGCTGCATCAATCACCCGTCCAATAATTTCATCAGGATTGAGACTACTCTGGGACACAGATGTTGTCGCTTCCGTCAGTGCCTCAGATGTCTGTATGCGCTGGGTAAGACGATAACAGTAATGACACTGTTCTAAAATCCGTTGAATCGGTTCAGCATAGTCCCTTAATTGCACCTGATCTTCTTGGTTAAAGCCCACCAAATCAACGCGTTCTTCTAAGGGGGCGGTTGGGTTATGGGAGAGTTTGAGCTTATTCACTAAATGAACAAAAGCGATCAAATGCCCTTGAGATTGAGGCAAAGAAAAAAATAAATCATTATACGTAATATAGTTCTCGGCTTCACGAGCAGACCCTTGAGTAGCTTGAATAAACTGTTGAAATTCTGTCAGCTGGCCTGCACTAGCCTCATTGGTCAAAATCTTAATCGTAGGGTATTTGATATCACCGCTATTGGCTTCAATGGACCACAGCTCATTTTTCTCTGGATCAATGAAAAATATCGTCGTGCGGTCGGCACTCAACAACACACTCATTTTCAAGGTGATATCACTCAAAATCTCATTAAGGATATAGTCAAATCCTTTGCCCTCCATGACATTGAGCATGGACAAAAGTTTTTGCTCTTGTTTAGAGACAGTTTTCATAAACTCCTCGTAAACGTTAGACAAAACCCGTTGCACCCATTGGTTATTAAAGACCGTGGCATAAATCCGATTATAAACACGCAGTTGTTCACCCCGTTTTACCACTAGTCCTGCTAGCTGCAGCTCTAACTGTTCACTACTGTCATCGGCAGAGACATACCTATCTTTGAGAATCCGCTCATAGAGCTGTAATAACGGTCCCGTTCGTTTCTCAATATTTAGCAAGCGATCGCGAATTGTCTTTAAGTGGGGTGGCTCATCCTGAACTTCCCAGTTATCCAAAACGCGAGCTTCCACCAAGACTTCCACATAGCGCCGTTCTTGCCCTGTCGTAATTGGCTCATTCTCAGCCGTAACGACCTGACACAGCTTCTGAGTCAATAACGGCTGTCCCCCCGTCCAGTTCAAAATACATTTCAGCACCACCTCCGGACGTTCAGCATTAACCAATCCCTTGGCTAAGGTGCGAGCTTCTTGAAACGTAAACCCATGCAGATCAATAGCCCGTCCCACATTAAAGGGAGTGCAATACTTATCTGTAATCAAATCAGAGGGTGTCGTGACCCCTAATAGCGCAAACGTTAGCTGCCCCGAATCGAGACAAGAACGAATACAGGCAAAAAAATCATCGGTCTCAAACGGCAAGCGCCGCATGCTGTCAATCTCATCAATAAAGATAACAATTGGCTGGGTAACATTGTCTAGCAATATCTGTTCTATAAACTCGTTGAGGATCTTTACCGGTGATAGATAGTCATACTCTTTTAACCACTGACGCAGATTTACAGGCAGGTCAAAACTGGTCACTAAACGCCGCATAATACCGGCATACCACTGTTGAGCCGTAATATCTCGACTACCAATCTTGTTCAGATCAATGGCAACACAGGCAACACCAACCTGTTGCAAACGATAAAGCGTACGCACCCGCAGACTGGTCTTCCCCATTTGGCGAGAGTTAAACACATAACACAGCTCGCCCGCTTTCAATGCTTGATAAAGCGCCTCATCTGCTTCCCGCACGATATAGCTTGGAGCATCCAGAGGTAAATGTCCTCCAACTTTATATTTCATACCTATATCACCCCCTCATTTACACACAAGCCTGTCATCTCTTTGAGCACAGCTTCAGACCATTCCCTTTAGACAATCACCTTCAAACGGCCACTAAAGTACTGACGATACAATTCAAAGCGAGGAACAACGCCATTGCCTTCCAGTTTTACTAATCCAAGACTGTGAAGCTTGAAAGCACATTCCGATTCCAGACAAACGGGTTCATGTCGAACCAGCACCTGGCTAAATGAATTAGCCAGAACAGAATTACGATGCAAAACCCACAAATGGCGGCGCAGATGGTCACCATAAATGCCAGATTCTGTCGGTGCACTTTCTAAAAGCTGAGTCCAGGTGAGACGCTTTTGAGCAATGTGATAAAACGCAAATCTCACAAGATACGGATGACCACCAATCAACGTCATCAGCTGTTCAAGCTGCTCAGCTGTCCAATTCAATCCGTGACGACAGGCCAGATCGGTCACCTGGTCTAGATTAAAATCCTGCAGTTCAATGGGCAGACCGACGTTAAACGGCGACTGGTTAATATCCAGAGGAATATAGCCCTCCGTCGAGTGCACCACCACTAACCGTAGTTTTTCCCAAAGACTGCTGCCTGTTATGCCATAACCCGCTTCTTCATACCAGGCCCGCAATAGTCCAAAAAAGTCATCTACAATGTTGGCATAATGAAACACCCGATCAACCTCATCCATCCCCAACACCAGAGGTGTGGTAATTTCAGGCAGCAGATAGTCCTCAAAATAAGCCGTACAGTTATCCTTACTGCCATAGGTGTCCGTCCAAAAATCCTCTAGCCGAGGCGGAAGATTTAGTTTGCGAGCAACACGCACACATAGCCAGCGCAGCAACTTATCAAGGCTATTGAAAATCTCCTGGTCCGCATGCTGAAAGCTAAGGGGAATCGTCTGATATCCCTGCTCGCGCGCTTTAGACAAAATCCGAGCCATCAGAGATGTCTTACCCATCTGGCGTGGGGCCTTAATGCGAATCAGAGCCCCAGGTTTGAAAATTTCTTCATAACACAGCACGTCTTGAGGATTGCGTTCAATGTAAAAGGCAGAAGCCAGGCGTACTTGCCCCCTGGGTAGCTCTGGATCTGCAACAGGCCGTGGGGCAGGGAGAGAGGGTTCAGGCCGCTCTACACCAGCAGAACATAATGATGGACTTTCAATTGTTTTTTCTGTTGAGCTAACCTTAGCAGTACCCACTATAGGCGGTTTGCCAACCTGAATAATTTGTACGAGATCTTGAACTAGTCGTTGCTCATCGTTGGGCTTCACCCAGCTATACTGTCGAGCCTGCGCTAGATAATTACGCAGGTCATGATTTAAAGGAAATGGTGACTCCGTACATACATGCAGCACTAACAACCACGGTTTATGGTTGTAGTAACTGACATGATGGTCCCAAATGCGTTGCAAAATCTCAATGACCATCTCACTCATCGCCATTTGAGATGACAACACCAAAATAAAGTGGCTACAGCAGATCAGCTTTGCCTCCAGCTGGCTAGCCCAGCTACCGCCTGTACTGGATACCGTATCTAAATTAGCTAAAAAAGAATGGCCTACTGGTTGAACCGCCCGGCTCAAAATCTCAGCGATCTGAGCATCCGGCGTTTGTTGCCGATAAATAATGGCAATCTGTTTCTGTTGTTTAATTGCCCGTTCAACACATCCTTTCAGGCGTTTTTTAGTAATCTTTTCCCCTAAAACATCGGAGAGTTTATGCCAAAGTCGATAGCCGACAGACTTCTCAATGTATTCTGCCTTAAACGGGTAAATTTCCTCATAGGTTTTTCCATGCCACGAACCCAGAAAAACCTGACGTTCTAGGTCATTAAGTCGTTTTTCTGTCTTGGCATAGACTAATCGATCAACAAATTCCAAGGCTGCATCTGCATCCATGGCAAAATCGCTGCTGAACATGGGAGTGACGAATCATGGTAGGTAGTCGAGGCAGGGGATGCACAGTCCTAAGTTACCCCGCTGTTTATTTTCTGACAAAGCTAATGTGGAGGTTTGGAGGGCTTTGCTGAGGTTTTATGAGGTTTAGATGAAGCGAACGTTTAAGCAGCTATCCTATACTTAGCAAATTTTCCCCAGGTTGTGAGCTTTTCTGGTTACACTCCAGAGCTTAACGCCAGATACTAAGGATGACGGGGATAGTCAGATAGCACAAAAATACTGGACTAGCCACGGGGTTACTCCCCTGTAGCCTTGGCCCATTATTCGAGCCAAACTATAGACTTAAGCAAACGCCTGTGCAGCGCCAGTATTAAATAGCCCGATGCAAGCATAGTGCCCCGTCACAATGTCAAGCAGCCGCCCCTGGAAGGAGAACATCAATGGCACCTGTTCTTTTGATATTTCTCTGTCTTTCTCCGGCTATTACTGCTTTTCAAAAGGGTCAATACCAGCACGGCCAACCCCAAACCATCTTAGCTATCTATCGAAAAGGCAATCGACCTATTCGGCAGTCAGGATGACGAAATTATGATCGTTTATAAAAAGAAACGCTAATGCAAAGAGCAAATATATTCATCAAACCAAGTAAGATTGACATTAAGACTGAAAAGGGTAGGTTAAATGAAACATATAATTTACCCATAGCTCATAGTTCCTTAAACGCAAGCTCTTTAACCTGCAATCAAGTTCCACGGACATTAAAAGTGCTATACCCCTCCACCTCAATGAAGCAAGCTTGTGTAAATCAGCTGCACGAGAAGTATATTCAAATGCTGGGGAAACCTTTGGGCTACTTATCTGCAAAGCCTGAACAAGCGTTTCAGTTGGACTATGGTCATTTATTAAGCACGTTTGCTGCTCAGGTATTGGATAGGCTTAGTGCGAGCACAGCGTTGTACCATAATGTTGAACACACGATCCTTGTCTGTCTAGTAGGGCAGGAAATCTTGCACGGCAAGCATCAGCTTGAGGGTAATGTCACTTGCGAGGACTGGCTGAATTTTATGGTGTCGTTGCTTTGCCATGATATTGGCTATGTCAGCGGTGTCTGCCAGCAGGATGATATTGCACAACGCCGTTATGTTCGAGCTCGGGTTCAGACCTCTGGTTTAGTGCCAGAAACAACCTGGGTTACCCTACCTCCAGGGTCAACAGATGCTAGTTTGGCTCCTTACCATATTGAACGAGGTAAGCTATTCGTGCAAGAGAATTTCAGCCATTATGAAGTTTTAGACCTCCAGGCAATTAAGCGCAACATTGGCTTTACCCGATTTCCGGTACCAGATGAGCCAGTCTATCAGGTTACGGGGCACTATCCTGGTCTGACCCGTGCGGCAGACCTGATTGGTCAGCTTAGCGATCCGGGTTATTTACAAAAGACAGTAGCGCTTTTCTATGAGTTCGAGGAATTAGGGAAGAACCAAGAGCTGGGCTATCGGACTCCTGAGGATCTGAAATTGGGTTTTCCTAAGTTTTATCGCACTCAAGTTTATTCCTACATTCAACCTGCCTTGGCCTATTTGCAAGCAACCCCCCTAGGACAGCAGATTGTTGAAAATCTAGAAGCTAATGTGGAAGCAGTCAATATTAATCAACCAGCTCTATCCAGGTAACAAATCTCATTTAACACAACTCTTCCAATCTTGTATCCGACCCAAGCAATAGGGCTTTAGCAGTGCACCTTCATTAACGAAGGTTTTTTGGCATGATCTCAATAATTGGCTGAGGTTTTTCTCTCTTCACCGGAACCATGCATTCTGGACAATCAACAAGATGATATTTCTCTTCAAATTCAACAGTATGTATCCTTTAGATCTATAAGGGTATCCACTCGTACTGCTTTCTCAAATTCTATCTCGAACTTAGATTTCAGAAGATTTCGATACGCCTTCTCATCTGCCACCGTCTGTTCCTGACGCTGCCCTCCAGCCGTTATGATCAAACGGTTATTTGAAAGCGTGATGCGTCCGTCTTGCGTTGCCAGTGAGCAGAGTGATTTTTGTTTAAAAGCTGACTCTGGAGAAGTCTGTTGATGTTCGCACATGGTGCTGAATTCAGCAAGCTGATGGGGAGTCAATGAAAACACATATTGTGACTCCCAAGTAGACTCTCGTCGCCGCTGGAGTAGCCTATCAGTCCCTGATTCTATCAAGCGATATGTGCAACCATATTGCACATCCTCTATTCCAGCATCGAGCCGTAGCGGTTCTAGAAATGAATCTCCAAATCCCACATCTGCGATTAGACGTTCCTCCATCTCAACCAATAGAACTAGATGATCAAACTCAGGCCCTGGTTGAGCACCGCTAAACACTCGTGCTGATAAGAGTTCTACCGTAAAACCAAGCTGTTCAAGTAACCATCCAAAGAGTCCATTTAGCTCGTAACAGAAACCACCTCGCCGATGCCGAATAATCTTGTCATAGAATAGGGGAAGAGAGAGGGTAATCGGATGGCCCAGAAGAATATCCAAATTTTCAAATGGAACAGCAAGCATGTGCGCCCGGTGAAGTTGCTTCAGCGTCTCTGCTGTAGGTTCACGTGGCCCGCAGTATCCAATGCGTTTGAGATACGAATCTATATCCATGGCTTTACCTCATGTCGAAAACCACAATGGGCGGGTTAGCAGTTGTTGAATAACTCGAAATAGCATCAATGGCTGAAACAATGTACCAGATGACTGAACCATATGAAAAACGTTAAATAATACCAAGGTCACTTGAGGTTCTTTCGTTGTTAGCTGAATAAGTTGATCCATATACCAGCCGATCGCTTGTTCTGGCAGAGTTGGAGGTTGTGTCAGGCCTTTCACACTGGGATATTTCGCGTCTTGACTGGTCGCTGCAATCCAAGGGGTTGCATTGACCTTGGCAAGTTCTTTTTGAAAACGGCTAGGTAGTTCTGTTAAAGCAGTTTCTTGCAAACATTGCCGCAACAATATGGCTCCTATCCGGATGGAAACCGGGCTGCCCAACCAAACGGATTCAACCATGCTACGTCCGCTCCCATATCCAGTACGGCTGCATCTGCATCGATCAGTTCTGTCTCTAGCCCAGGAAAAAGCTCTTCCATGATCTGGCGACCGCGAGTTAGCAAAATATGTAGCTGCTTACATTGAGGCACGCCTTTTCGAGGCTGAGGACTTTTGGTCGGAAAGCGATCGCACTCCAAAATCGTAACCTGCTCAAAATAGTCCACAAGAATTCGCGCGGTTAGCAGTCCTGCCATGCTGCCACCAATGACAACGGCATGGCGACCCCGAGCTAAAGAAACTTGTACCATCTCGCCTCAAATTTTATGAATTAAAAATTTCATTCATAATTATGTGAGTAGCCGATATCCGTCGTCAACTGTTAATTAATTTTTTAGTTCATTATGTCAGGCAGCTATGATGGAATCTGAAAAACGCGGCTAGGGTTACACTGTGGTCAATCAACCAACTCAAAAACCGGGTTCAAAGCGTGCTGTACGGGACGCAGAAAAGACGAAGCAGCACATTCTAAACGCCGCTGAAATTGAATTTGCCAGGCATGGTCTAAAAGGCGCAAGAACCGATGAAATCGCTAAGGCTGCGGGTGTGGCGTCGCGGATGATTTATTACTATTTCAAGAACAAAGAGGGGCTGTATCAGGCTGTTCTACAGCGTCCGGCAACTGAGATTCAAGATGCGATCGCTCAAATTGATTTTGAAAATTTATCTCCAGATCAGGCGTTAGTAGCCGTGATTCGAGTTGCGATCGCTTACGAGACTAAACATCGTCATCGTGGAATGTTACTGTTTCAAGAAGCCAGCCAGAACCAAGGAAAATACTTCACGCAAACGAACTGGCAAAAAGCAATCGACTTACTCACTGGACTACTGGAACAAGGCATAAAAACAGGTATTTTTCGCTCACTCGATCCCTATATGACCACACTCAACATCATTGGAATATGCGTCTTTTACGGCAATGCCCATGAAAATCTCAAGCATCTCACTCCAAATCAAGACCTATTGAGTGCAGAAATGATTGAACAATATACACAAGCTGCAATCAGCTTGATCTTAAATGGCGTTCAAAACTCAAGCACTCATCAGTAGCGTTAAACTACGACCAGTAAGCTACTGACAGCATCTGTAACCGAAGCAGCATAAGCGCGGGTTTACTGAGCGGTCACCAGTGACACTCGAATTCAGAACCAGCCCGGATCGGGTCGTCCAATGCTGCAATCCATTATGGTGCTTTCTATAGGTCAGCGTAAGGGCACCCTAGTCCAGTCCACTAGAATGTGTTAGCAATAACGCAATGCATCCTAAGATAAAATTCATGGAGCTTAAGCTAGCTGTCGTTTTATGAGCTCTGCAAAAACGCCTGGTTGTTTTGCTAGCTCATCAAAGCTACCTACCTGAACTACACAACCAGCTTTAATCACATAAATGCGGTCGGCATTGCGGATAGTGCTCAGACGGTGGGCAACAACAACACGAGTAACGTTCAGCCGGTCTAGGCTTTCACTCACAATTGCCTGGGTTTTATTATCCAGAGCACTGGTAGCCTCGTCCAACAGCAACAACTTTGGGTTAAGGGCCAACGCTCTCGCAATAATCAATCGCTGTCGTTGCCCCCCAGAAAGGTTGCCGCCTCCTTCACTCACAACTGTGTGCAGCTGCATTGGAAAATTACGAACATCCTCAGCAAAGCCAGCCATCTCAGCCGCTCGCCAGGCATCATCCTGGGTAATTAGTGCTCCACCTGAGATATTTTCAAAAATCGAGCCAGCGCTGATGTGGCCGTTTTGTAATACAACACCTAACTGTCGACGGATAGCATTTAAATTCAAACCGCACATATCCCGACCGTCATAATAAACAGTGCCTGAGTGAGGATGTTCAAACCCTAACAGCAGCCGCAGAACAGTAGACTTACCAGAACCAGATGGTCCCACCAGCGCAATAAACTCTCCAGGCTTAGCCTCTACTGTCACATTGTCCAAAATCAACGGGCCATCTTCCCGATAGCGGAAGGTAACACGATCTACACAAAATGCTCCCGATAGCTGCCCCGGATCAGTTTTTTCAGTCGTAACTTCAGGAGATGCTTCGAGGATAGGTTGCGATCGCATCCACAACGGAATCACATCCATCACATCGATCATCGTCAAACTCAGATTAGTGATACCGCCGATAAAGATCGTAAAGGCCGCATTAAACGCCAGAAATCGCCCCGTTGATAGTTCAAATGGGCCTACCAGCGTACTTGCCAACCAAAACAGGGCAATAGTTGTCACCGTAGGAATCATCGTATTAAATACATTGACCGAGTCTTCCAACTGCTGAGTGCTGAGCTCTATCTCCAACAGTCGACGATACTTATTGCCCCACTGAGCAAACGCCCGCGACTCCGCCCCGGCAATCCGTAGTTTTGAGACTCCATTGATCAGCTGCACCATCAGGCCATACAGTTCTCCTCGAATCTCCAGCATAGGCCGCTGTTTCTTTAGCAAAAATGCGCCAGAAGTGACGGTGACGACCATAATCAACAGCGCTACGACCAGTGCCAGCGCAGCTAACTTACCACTGTAATAAAACAACAGCCCCAAATTCAGCAGCGCAAACGTCCCTGACAAAATCGCATCCAATGCCGAACCACTGAGTAACCGACGAATCGACGTAATACTCGACACCCGCGACAGTAAATCTCCTGTGGCATAGTCTCTAAAAAACGACGTCTGGAGCTTTAGCAACCGATCCCACACTGCTGCCTGCAATGCCACATCAGACCCAGTCTCCAGCCGCATAGTGGTAATCGCCTGCACCAGCTGAAAACTTGCTCGCCCAATGGCCACAGCCACCAGCGCCAAACCAATTTGCAACAGCAATCCTGCACTACCAAAGGGAATCGCATCATCCACCAGCACCGCCGTCATCTGTGGTAACACCATGCCCAACAGAGTCACTACGACTCCCGCCAGACCCACTACTATCAGGTCTCGTCGACGCCCCTGAAACGCAAACTTCAGTAAATTCCAGGCCGTCAGATGACCCTCAGGCAAAGGCCGATAAAACATAAATGCCACCGGCTCCACTGTTCCCGCCACAGCTTCAGTCACGGGTAGGCGCTGACCATTCGCTTCCAGTAGCTCATAGTGAGTCTGACGCACCGGAATCAATGCCACTGGACGACGCTCATCTTGCGTATAGGCCACCAATGGGCCAACATCCTGCCGCCACCAGCGCCCCCGCAACAACACCTGTCGCATTCGCAGCTGAGACGCCCTGGCAATCGCCTCCAACGGCTCCTTCACCTGTTGCGCCTGTTCAGACTCTGCCGGAGGTTCAATCTTCACTCCCAAGGCATGGCCCACAGCCCCTGCCACCCTTAGCAGCGGCGTGTCTGCCAGCAAATAGTCTCCTGAACTTGGCTGCAAGACAGAAACCAAACCCTGCAGTGCCGTTTGTGTCACTTCCTGGTTTAGTTGTTGGCGAGCTGTAAACTGTTGTTCCCCGCGTTGTCGATCTGTCTGCCACCCTTCTTCAATGACTTCCAGCGCGTACTGGTGAAACAGATTTAACCCCTGCATAAATTCCTTATAGGAACTCTTAGAGCAAAGCTGATCAGCAGAAACAATCTCTAACTCCACTGACTGATCTGGAGCCTGCAACCAAGTTGTCCGCGAAATCGGAAACAAAGGAGACGAAGGCCCAAGCACAAACCGCTCCACATCTAGCCAATATGCCTGATGGGTCGTAGGTCTCACCCACATCATCGCGGCCTTTGGACTATAGCCCTCGGCAGGCTCAAGACTCACTCTCCCAACAATTTCAGAAGACTCTGCAATCGATCTGCCAGGAAATCCCTTCACCTGAGTCAGTCCACCCACCCATCGCTCAACCTGCCTGAGCAACGGTATGGTCACATGGCCACAAATACCCCCATCCCCATTGGCATCTGCTTCTTTGGCGATAGGTTCTATCTCACTCGCCTCAAACGCCACCGCCACCAAAGCCAGATCACAGGATCTAGCCTCAGTCTCGATGATCAAATCCCCTACATCTACAGTCCACAGATAGCGGCGTTCGCCTACGGATTCACCATTCTTCCAACCCACGGCAAATATGCCTAAGCGACCAGATTTAACTCGCCACAGTCCGGAAGATAGTAGAGGAAAGACATCATTACTGTTGATGGAATGAATGCCAGAGGTATTAGACGTGCTTTGTGAATCTGCGAGAACCATGGGATCAAGTAGTCGATAAAACAGTTAAACTCAAAACTCTCTAGGCAACCGCCAATGCCGTCCCTGAACTCCGAATCAAGTCTCCATAATGGCCCGCCTCTTGCCAAAGTTCTTCATGATTTCCCCTTTGCACAACTTTCCCTCGATCCAACACAATAATCTCATCCGCATCTCGAATCGTACTTAACCGATGCGCCACAATAATGCACGTACACCCACGCCGCCGTAGATTCTGATCAATCATCTTCTCAGTCTCCGTATCTAGCGCACTCGTCGCTTCATCCATAATCAAAATCGACGGGTTATTAACCAATGCCCGCGCAATCTCCAGTCGCTGCCGCTGACCGCCACTGAGGTTTTGGCCTCCTTCCAACAACTTGGCATCATACCCATAGGGCATGGCCAAAATTGCTTCTTCAATCGCCGCGTCTCGACAAGCCTGCTTCAAATCGTCATCTGAAACGGTATCATCCCAAAGCGTAAGATTATCCCGTACGCTACCGGCAAACAATAGAATATCCTGTTCCACCATGGCAATGGAGTTTGTTAGTGTGGCTTGGGAAATCTCCTGTCGTGGTCGGCCATCAAAACAAACGTCACCACTTCTCGGCTGATACAGTCCCGCAATCACTCGCGCCAGTGTAGATTTACCCGAGCCGCTGCCACCCACGAGCGCGATCCGCTGCCCTGGTTTAATGGTGAGGTTAAAGTCTTCAATCAGAGGAGGATCCAACGGGCTGTAGCCAAAGGAAAGATTACGAATCTCCACGGCTCCAGAAAGACGGTGATTATTGGCAGCCTCCTCTTCTTCAGAGACATTGTGCTTGCAGTGCTGGCAAAAAGCTACATCTGTCTCGTTTTCCAACACGTCATCCAAACGGTCAAGATTGCCCTGTAGCGTTTGTAATGTCCCGGCAAACTGCACTAGCGCATTCACCGGCCCCTGGAAGCTTTGCATTAACAGCTGGAATGCTACCAACATACCGATGGTGAGACTGCCGTGGATGATGCGCCAGCCGCCAATGATTAGCAGCGACAGTGCAGCCAGGGTGGACAGTAGCGATGGCAGCAGGCCAATCACCCGGTTAGCCAATCCCAGGTTCTGCTGAGCATTGACCGCTTTGGTGTGATACCCCGCCCAGCGAGCAAAAAAGTCAGACTCTAGACCACCTGCCTTGAGGGTCTCCATGCCCTGTAATCCAGCAACGGCGATCCCTGATGCCTTACCGTATTCTTGCACCAGTCGCAGGTTGGCATCCTTACGTTGCCGAGACACCCACTGCAGAACGCCGACGTTAATGATGGCAAAAGAGATGACGATGATGGTTAGGGGGACATCGTATTGGAGCATTGCGATCGCATAAAACACGATCATCACCGAGCTAATAATTGTCGTCGTCAGTCTCCCTGACAGCACTGCGGCCACACTGTCATTTAGACTAATGCGACCGCTAATTTCCCCCGCAAACCGCTGGGCATAGAACCCCACCGGTAGCTGTAGTACATGCCACACAAACCGACTGGCCATACCCACCGCCAGCTTGATCCTGAGCGCTCGCAAAAAGCGCAATTGCAGCATGGTCAATAGGCCCTGCACCAGCACTATTAAGGCGATGCCCAAAAGCACATAGGGTAACCAGTCCAAACGCTTAGCCAACAGAATGTTGTCAATATAAATACGGCTAAACGCAGGCAGTGCTAGCCTTGGCAACACCAGCAAAAAACCTGCCAATGTGCAATAGAGTAAGGCTCCCGTAGATCCGGCCAGTCGCCTTACCAGGGAGCCGATTACGTTGGGTTTGCGACCACCCTTTTCAAAGGTATCCGTTGGTGCAAACGTTAGCGCAATTCCCGTATATCCCTCATCAAATTCTTGACGTGTCACCCGGCGCGGTCCAGTCGCTGGGTCGTTGAGACGCACATGGCTAGCCTCAAACCCATCCACCACCAAAAAGTGGTTGAAATGCCAGAATACAATAAACGGGGGTTTTAGCTGTTCTAAGCTATCCAGACTTTTCTTAAATCCCTTCGCCTCCAGGCCATAGGTGCGTGCGGCCTTAAGCACATTGGCTGCCGTCACCCCATCCCGTGACACACCGCAGGCATGGCGCAACTCCGCCAAGGGCACATACCGACCGTAGTAACCCAAAACCATACTGAGGGCGGCGGCACCACATTCCACCGCTTCCATTTGCAGAACCGTTGGCGAATTAACCCGACGCGCCATCCAAGTTACCCCTTTGAACGAACCACCTAAAGCTAGTTTTAATTGCTTGGTAGAATAAAAACAGCACCTGAACAAGCATCTAAACAAATCATTAGAAAGCGTTGAGAAGGCAATACTTCTTAACTTGAAACTTAGTGAACCAGCTAACGATGGCTCAGGTCCTCATACCTAACGGAATGGCCCGATTTCACCATCTAGCACCCCACAGCCCAGTTGTCGCTTTAGCAGGCACCCACCCAGTAGCTCTAGGTAAAGAACTAGTACTCAAACCTAAGAACCAAGAAAACAAAATCAATTAACTGCCAAATTTTGCATGTACAGACGTTCCATGGAACGTCTCTTCAGCATTTACTTGTAGAAATTATTGATGGCTTGCTCCTAATAACTCCCCCCAGGCATAGTCATAAAGCTAAATAGTTTATACAGTATCCGCGCACTGACATTGCCATCCCACTCATGGTTACCGGTCTCGCAAATGTCGCAGCCAATAATATGTCGCCCACTACGCACCACCTCTCGCCATAAACAATAGACTTCCTCAAGGTTAAGGCCACCCGGTACCGGTGTGCCTGTATGGGGACATAGCTTTGGATCTAGACCATCCACATCACAGCTGACATACACATGTTCTGGCAAATTTTGCACAATATCTCGACACTGCTGTAGCCAGCTCTGCCCAGCGTAGGCCGCCTGCTTCAATTGAGTATCCAGATAGGTGATAATTCGCCCTTCAGACTGCTTGATCAACGCCATTTCACCATGGGAAATATCCCGAATACCTACCTGCACTAGCTTTGAAATCTGCGGCAGCTGCATCGCGTTAAACATAATCGATGCGTGGGATTCTTTAAATCCTTCGTAGGCATGGCGTAAATCACCGTGGGCATCTAGATGCAAAATACCAAAACTGAGATATTCCTGAGACAGAGCTTCCAAAGCCCCTAACGGCACACTGTGATCGCCACCAATAACGACGATCTTTTTCTGCTGCTGTAGGGCCACTTGGGTTTGATGGCTGACCCAGCGACTCATGGTGCGACAGCCTTGGTTAATGCGCTCTAGGGCAGCCGCTAGGTCTAGATTATCGTCAGGGGTTATGCCCTGCTCAGCATTGCGGATAATTGCGATCGCATCCGGCCTTAACCGTCGATTCTCCGCCAGCAACCACTGTGGAATCGGCAGCATATAAATGCCCTGTCGCCATGCTTCAGGATTATCAAAATCATAAAAATCAAGCTGGGGCGATGCCCTTAGAATAGCCTCTGGCCCCCGACATGTTCCATCCTGGTACGACGTCGTCACATCCCAAGGCACGCCAATCACCACCGTACTGGCATGGGCATAATCATGGGGAAACCCAAACAAATTGCCATTGACAGCACCTACCCCGCCCGGATCAAAGCTGGCAATTTTGTTAGAAATACGTTCCTCTGAATCAAATGACTTCTTTTCAGATTGAGACTGTTTACCCATACTATCCTTCAAGGTGAGCGTTCCTTGAGCGCAGCTAAAAAAGACTACTGTCAAAAAATTTCTACCTGTGCAATTACTTTACGGGATGAGGTACCAACTTAAAATTGAGCTTCCCGGTCCTGAACCAATGGGTAGCTTCTTGATTCGAAACAAGCGCTGTTAAAGCAGCCAAGGCAACTGACCCCGTTTTAGACCAACTCATCCCATTGTGTTTTTGTCGTGAGGAGACCAATAAATCATTCGCCTTTTCACCTCGGTTGCTGGAATTTCTCAATCCCAGCTGTTTACGCACACAATAACAAGGAATGTGAGGTTTGTTCCGACGCAGATAGCCTTGGAGTTTATCGATAGCGGTTGTATCTTTGAGATGGTCTGGGTCAATGAACTCAAGGTAAACCAAAGCTGCATCGACTAATCCATGCCAGAGCAGGGCTGCCAGGTGAGTCAAGTGTGTATTACGCAGACGTCTACCCTGACAGGCGAGACTAAGCAGTTGTTTACATTTCTCATGGAGATGATACCAGTCCAAGATCAACTGTAGTGCAGACACCCCAGCAAAGGTGGTCAGAATCGCGCCATGCAAGCTTCGCTGTCCATCGGCAAAGAATACGATAGGGCCTTGAAGGAGGTCAATTGTGGAGTAAAAAGGCCAACAGCATGGTTAACATTGTCGTCAAGCCAAGGGCATTCAATCGATAGCTACCGAGTTGATTTTCGATATGGACCACCGTTTGATAGGCATACTTGCGGGCGGTGGGTGTCTCTGGAACACTGGCTGGTCGCTGGTCCCTCTGACGTTTCACCCCGACATCATCAATCGAAATGTTGAGGCTATGATGGGGGCTCTCATAGGGGATGGGATTGGCCGTCATCTGTTGGCGAATCAACTCGGTTTTGCCACACTGCTCGATGACAGCGGAGACTACGTCTGGAGCCAGATGGACAGGCTTACTCTCATTGGCAGAGGCGACGACAGCCGCAGGCAGTGTGTTGCCGATGACACCATGGGTTTTCAGGATGGCTTCACTGGCCTGAGTCAAGTGATTGAGCACACGGGTGCCTTCTCGCTCACTACTGTCTTGCATCGTTCTCGACGGGGTTCCCCCGGTCACTTGATGACGGATTCGATTGAGCCACGCACTCGTTTTCCGGTACGATTCAGTCGTACTCCCGTGGGTGTAGGCAATCTCCTTAAAGCCCATCGTGCGATACCAGCTTTTGCCTGGTAGGGATCCATATAGTGTGTTGACTCGGTTCGATGGTTGATTCCCAGAAGATTCAACGGCTGTATACGACATAAACTCAAAGCGACCGATTTCCCCATCCACCCGATACGGGCTCTTGGTTATTTCCCAAATCCCTGCGGTTGATGCCGTTTTCGTTTTTTTTGAGAGAGTGTTTCAAGGTGATGAGCCAATGCTGAGCGTAATGCTGGATAATTCGTACTTAACAAGGCTTGTTCACACGCATCAATGCTAGTAGCGGCCTCTGGGCTTATATTAAACTCAAACACACCGGTCTCTATTTCTTCGGGACCAGAACTAATGGCCTCATCGCTTTCTACGATTTCAATATTGACTTTGATTTTGTAGTTCCCCATGGCCTCAACCCCATGTCGTCTGATGATCTCTAGGATAGGTGAGCAACTTCCAAAAATCGACTGGCTAGAACCCTATCTCAAGTAGGGCAGTGGTTTTAGTCTTAAGCTATTTGAATTGCACAGGTAGAAAAATTTTAGCTTCAGCTCCGCTCGCTTAGCAGAAAGCGCAAACTAGTTAACTATCAAGCATGGTACGAATAAAGGTGGGCAAGCAAAACGCCGCCCCATGAATGTCGCTGTTGTAATATTGCAGACCAAACTCTTTAGAAATTACCTGGGCTCGTTCCCGATCAAAATCTGCAACAGGATGTTTGCCCCCCTTAGTGCAGTAAGTGAAGCTCCACATGCCCGTAGGATAGGTGGGAATAAACGCTAAATAACAAAAGACACTGTCGACATTAAAAATATCCTTCAAACAATGGTTGAGCTCAACAAATGCCTTTTGGTTAAAATGGGGCGACTCACTCTGGGCAGTCATCACCCCGCCTGGTCGTAAACAGCGATAAACATCTTGATAAAACGCTTTGGAAAATAGCCCTTCAGCCGGACCCACAGGATCAGAAGAGTCCACAACAATCATATCAAAGCAGGCGTCTGGAGCCTGCTTCACATACTCAATGCCATCATCAATAATTAAATTGAGCTTGGGATGATCAAAGGCCGACGACAAGCTGGGCAAAAATTCCTTAGAGGCCCTGACAACAGCGTCATCAATTTCTACCATGGTCACCCTTTCAACAGGGTCGTAGCGCAAAATTTCACGGATGCTGCCCCCATCACCACCGCCCACCACCAGAACGTCCTTCACCTCTGGTTGCATCACCATCGGCACGTGGATAATCATCTCATGGTAGCCCTTCTCATCTTTTTCGCTACACATAACCATTTTATCAACGGCCAACAACTTACCATATTCAAAGGTGTCAAACACCTCTACCGTCTGGTAAGGGGATTTTTCTCGAAACAGACAGTCTCCTTTATGGCGAATCGAGAGGGCCATGTTTTCATTGCGATCGGTAAACCAAACGCTGCGACTATACTTCGGAACTACCATCTGTTGTGCAGCCTCATCCCTCAGCTCTCCCAGTTCCATACTCGCTTTCTCTAATAAATCCAGTTGACCCCGGTTGATTTCCACCGCTGAGCCATGTTCAGCTTGAAATGCCTTTTTGAGAATTTTATAGGATGTCCATGGATTAACCGAATCACCACAGGTAAATAAGTCTACAGCTGCATAGCGGTACTCTGGCCAGGTGTGAATTGCCAGATGACTTTCTTGAATAACGACTACACCTGACACTCCAAAGGGAGAGAAATGATGAAATACCGAGCTAATGATCGTAGCTCCCGACTCTTTGGCTGCACCGACCATGCTTGATTCTATGCATGGCACATCATTTAGCACTTCAGATGAGCAACCATGGAATTCCACTAAAATATGGCGACCAAGAGATTTCATGCACCTACAGCCTCAATACAAGTTACTTAAAAACAGCCATCTTCAAAAGAAACGAATACTTGCCTTACCACTCATGTACCGATAAAGGCTTAAGACCCAACTGGGAATTAGAGAGGTGAGAACCAATAGTAGACCGTCCACATAACTTAGCTAGATAAGTTTATAACTAAATCGACTGAACTGAAACAATCAGACACCATCATAATCATATATTCTTTTGAAAGAGAACTATGATGGTAGTCGGGTCCAAAATTTGAGGACATAACATGCGATCGATTAAAGAGATTGTCATAACTCCCTACTCCCCACTAATCTTCAATCTTCCAACGCTTATTCTGCCTCAACAGCTGCGCAGCTTGGTCTCTAGGCAAAGGTTTTGCAAAAAAATACCCCTGCACATATTGACAACGCAGTTGCTTTAGCAGACAGGCTTGTGCCATGGTTTCTACACCTTCGGCAATAATATCCAAATTCAGACGATGCCCTAAGGACACGATGGTGCCAACAATATCTGCATGTTCACTAATGTTTTCCATGCGGTCAACAAAGGATTTATCAATTTTTAGAGAATCAATCGGCAGCCGATGGAGATAGCTCAGGGATGAATACCCCGTACCAAAGTCGTCGAGACTGATGTGTAAGCCTTTCTCCTTCAATCGTTTCAGCTGCTGAATAGCGGCTTCTACATCTTCCATGGCCACACTTTCTGTGAGTTCTAGTTTGAGGCCACGGGGGTCAATTTGATGCCGCTGTGTAATAGTGGCAATCGTCGTCGCCAGATCTTGTTGAACAAACTGTCGACTAGAAAGATTGACACCAATAAATAGGGGGTGAGGCATGGGAAATTGCTGTTGCCATTGGCGAATTTGATAACAGGCTTCATCTAAAATCCAATCCCCCATAGTCAGAATCATGCCAGTGTCCTCAGCAATGCTAATAAAGTCATTGGGGGGCACAGTGCCACGCTCAGGGTGCAACCAACGAATCAGGGCTTCAAAGCCCGCTATCTTACCCGAGGCTACCTCGATAATCGGTTGATAGTAAAGCTGGAACTGTTCATCATCTCCAGCGTGGCGCAACTCCATCTCCAGTTGAAACTGAGAGACCGAGTGGGTGCGCATGGTTTCGTTGAATACTTCATAGCGATCGCGACCTGATTTTTTGGCTTTACCCAGAGCCCGGTGAGCATCTTGCAACAGTGCATGGGCTCGATACCCCAGCCCTTTATGATGGAGCGCGATCCCAATACTGATGGTGGTGCTGACCAACTGCCCACCAATGTGAATGGAGTGCATCAGCTGTTTTTGCAGAGCAGCTGTGGTGGAGATCGCCTCTTGACGATGGGCCACTGACGGCAAAATTAAGGCAAACTGATTGCCACTTACCCTGGCAGCCGATGCATGGGGCATCAGAGAAACAATGCGTTCGGCAACAATTTGCAGTAGCCGATCGGCCACTTGCACGCCCAACGTTTCATTCACTGATTTAAATAAATCTAGATCAAGTAACAGCAGGGCCACCATAGGCTGCGATGCATTACGCTCATTTAGACAGGACTGTAGGCGCTTTAGGCTAGAGACTCGATTGGGCAAACTGGTCAGCGGATCGTAAAAGGTGCGATAAAAAACTTGATAAGCGATGGTACTGCTCACCACGGTGGCAAAGCCCAAAGCAGGTGGCACAATGGGAATCCAACCCTGGTAAAGAAACATCCCCCAGCCGGTCATCACCAGGGAGGACAGTGCGATCGCGCCAGTTAGGGTCAACAGCACAAACCGCTGAATATGCCAAACTAAAACACTTCCCATCAGACACCAAAAGCCTATCCACAGCATTTCCTGCCATTGGGTCCATCCCCAAATCAGAGAATAGTCTCCCTCAACAACTGACAAAATTTGACGCACCGCATGGGCATGTAAAATCACCCCCGGTGTTGTTGCAACCGATCCTGCTTGGGTATTGAGGGAGGTGAAAACAGTGTCTTTAATACTAGGGGCTACGGTACCTATCAAGACCACCTTATTTTTGAACCAATTGGGATCAACCTCGTGATTAAAAACATCCGTCAGAGAGACTTGGCGAATTGATCTGTCGGTGGTCTGGTACTGAAACATGACCTGGTAGCCAGCCATGTCTTCATTCTGATAACCGCCCGTATTTTGGGCCAAAGTAGGGAAAAACTGACCAGCAATGGTGAGGCCTGCTAAATTTTTTTTTAGAATATCGGGGCCATAGCGATTTTTCAGCACATGCAGGCTTAACTTTAAACCCAGCGCATAGAACTCATCAGGCTTAATGGAGGCAAACATAAAGTTGCGACGAATCACCCCGTCACTATCAGCTACAAAATCTGCAAACCCCGTACGTTCTAGATCCATCCCTTGCGGTGGTGGGGTGCTGCGGGTGGGATCCAACCCTACATCGTATACGCCATAGACATTCTCCACCGCCAGTTGTCGATCTAACTGTTCACGACCGGGAGGATGATCAATGTCCCGATAGATATCCAGGCCAATGGCTACAGGTTCATAGGTCTGTATTTGTTCTAGCAGCTCAGCTATCGTTTGATCACTTAAAGGCCAGTGGTTGTAGCGCTTGATATCCATCTCATTAATGCCTACGACCACCACATCGGGCAGATCAACATTTGTCACAGCATGGCGGACACGACTGTCAAATAGTTTAAGTTCTAACTCTTCTAGTCCCCCAAGTTGACGCATTCCAATGACAGCAAGGGCTACTCCCAAAGCAATTAATACATAGCCATAGCGCTGCAGCCATCGCCACAGCCACAGCTGCACAGAACGTAGACGACTACGACCGTAAAAGCTACCAAAGCGCAATGGGCCCCCTTAGGATTAGGCAGTCAACTGGATATGATGAATCAGGCGGTAGATTTACCAAGGATTCCCAATCATCGTAAAACCAGACCAATAGGCTGGATGGCTAAAATCCCAACTGCCGCTGGTGCCTAACCCAGACAGATGCCCAATCAGCTGACCATCACTGCCATATACGGTGCCATCTTCAATACCAACCTGGCCGTGCAACATCGCCAACTGGGCCTGACGAAGGGCGGCACTGCGGGTTAAAGGCTGTTCAAGGGCACGATAAAATTCCGCCATCAGGCCCAGGGTGCTCTCATCATCAATGGACCAAAGACTGGCCAACGCTGTTTGAACACCTACCTTAACCGCTAATCCTGCAAATCCAAATTCGGCAGCAGCATCGCCCACTGCCGTGGCACAAGCACTTAAAATCAAGAAGTCAACCGCATCAAGCGGTAACGTCTGCAGCTGCTCCAGGTTCACAGTTTGATCCCAAAGCTGCACATAGGATGCCTCTAAACTGCCAGGTTGAAACACTGCATGGGTAGCTAAATGAACAGTCTTAAAGTTTCCCTGTTCTAAACGCTGCCTTAGCACATCCAGGGTGGCCTCATGATCCAAATATTGCTCATCGTCCTGGCGTTGACTAGCCAGTGAAAGCTCAAACGGAACCGCCGCCAGATCGACATGGGCTTCAAAGTTAGCAACCCCCATGGCCAGGGTAGCCTGTAATGCACCAGGCTCCGTTAACAAGTTGATTGAGGGCTCTAGGGGGGTCAACCCGGCACTGGGCAGTAAGCCAATGCTGTAATTCTCTATCAAAAAGCGTTGCCCATCATGGAGGGCGGCCATTGGCAAAGAACGTAGCCCAGTATCTAGAACGAAACCAATATGGTCGATATCAGCGACTTCCAACTCGTCTAACATTGGTCGCACTAACCAATCATAAAGCTGTTGCGCGGCAGGCAAATACTGAGCAGGGCGCAACACTGGATTTGTAATTGTCTGATGAAACGTTTCTACAACAGCTTTCACGTCTGCGGCAGTAGCGTCAACCGGGCGATACACGGGTGCCCCCTCACCAGTGACAAGGACTAACTCGACATGGGTGTCTTTGAGACGAATGTACATCAGAGCTGGTGTAATCGCCTGGGCATCACTCACCTGTCTCAAGGTTTGCTGGAGCCTCTGTAAGGAGGGTGAGGCAGGCATCGGTAAGTTGAGAGCTTTAGCGAAGTCAGCTGAGAACGACTTCTCTATTTGAGCCCAAATCAACTCGCTATCGCTAACAGAGCCTTCTTGCTCTCCTTCAGCGCCATTGGCTAATGCGTTATTGTTTAGACTGTCAAGATTTTCAAGTCCAAGCAAAGTGGAAAGATTAGTCAGGTCTGCAACTGGCGGCAAAGGTTCTGGGGCATCAGATTGTGAATCTGAAGGGAAAGACTGAAATAAGTTATTGAGTTCAATAGTCTCTAAATTAACTTCTTCAACCGTCTGAGGAGCCGTCAAGGTATCTAAACCGGTCGTAATCTCACCTGCTGTTCCATTTATCTCACCATCACCTAGGGAGAAAGGGATAGCAGGATCACTATTGTAGGTTAAACGAATGGTTCCACCATTTGTTGTCAATAGGCTGGTATTGGTGTTAACAATCGTATCAATAGCTCGAAATGACTGTTGCGTAGTCACGTTAATATTGCCACCTTGACCCTCTCCTGTGGCGTTAATGGAGTCCACTACAATCATGCCATCAGCCCTTAGTTCAACATCGCCACCCTGGGTTTGAGCTGCATCAGGGCTAACAGTGGTAGACGTAATTTGTTGACTCGTAATGTCTCCTTTACTTGCATTCAACCTAATGGAACCACTATTTCCTGTATTACTGCTAGCGGCCTCTGTATTGGTATTGAGTGCAGCAGTCGTAATATTACCAGAACGATTAATCAGAGAGATATTACCAGCATCACCAGCGTTGTTAACAGTGGCTTGAACAGATGTTGTCACATCAGCGGTATTAATGTTGGCAAATGCATCGATAGAAACCTCTCCTCCTGCTCCTGAGTTATTGTTGCCAGAAGTACCCGTATTCAGAGAACCTGTCACAATGTTGCTTCTGCGACTAGTAAGGGTAATATCACCACCGCCACCGCTATTGCTGAGGGCCGTGGTGGCCGTTGTAATATTGCCAACGCTGATCGCACCAGGTGCCCATAAAGCTATCTCACCACCATTGCCACTATTATTAAGGGTGCCACGCGCTGTGCTAATAAGATCGCCACCCACAATACTCCCGCGAGTTGATGTAAGCTGAATATTTCCCGCGTTCTCCGAGTTATCGATGGCGGAAAATGCACTGGTATCTAATGTTCCGACCGTAATGTCAGCCGCTGTAATGGCAATGGCTTGCCCTGAAGTGCTCAGACGATCGCCTGGGGCCATGGTAAAACTCCCCTGACCATCGCCATCTGCATCCGCTAAAAAGCTGATACTGCCATCTCCTTGGCCAAAGGTTAACTCGCCGTCGCTTAAGGGTTCAATGGTAATGTTGTTGTCTGCTTGTAGCAACAAATTAATATTGCCGATGATGGAAGACTCTAGGGTATTTTCATAAAATATTTGAGACTCACCCATGTCCATACTGCCTGGATCGCTCCCCGCCCGAATTTCAATATTTTCCGGGTCGAGCAGCAATGTGCCTGGGGCACCTTGCGATCGCAAATCTACTTGCCCACCAAAATACAGTTGCTCTTTGCCTGATACCTCGACCATCCCTCCAGCGGTATTTCCCCGAGCCCTAATCGCCCCCCCAAATTGGGTGAGTCCATCTGACCAGATCACCACTTGTCCACCCGCCTCACCATCAGCGATAATTGTAGAAGCAGCATCGATAAAGGTTGACTGAGCCGTAGGCAAAAAGCCCCTTCCCTGATAGTCACCACCAATCAAAACTTGACCACCGTCAGTGGTGCGCAATGTCGCTCCTACCGTCGCGACGTGGTCACCAACAATCTGAATACGGTTTAAGCCTAGATTGGTTGTTTGCTGAGTTGTTAGCCGCCCCCCCACTAGCGCTGTTCCAACAGGAATATCGAGCAACTGGCCCCCAGTCAAGCTGAGGGTCCCATCCTGATTGACTTCAATGGCCGTAGCATGGTCAGCTCCTGTGGACGTAAGCCACAGGGGTAACGATGCTCTGGGTTGAGCCGCCGCCGCAAACTGCAATCCACCAGACAAAATGACAGTCTCATGGGTGCCAACCGCAGCGATGTTAATTGCTCCACCTCTTATGGTTCCCTGATTAACAACACTATGTCCAATTAGGGATAAAGAATTATCGGCACCAACCGTCAGATCACCTAAATTCGTAATGTTACCAGGACTGTCAGGATTGAACTGTAACTGTAAAACGTTACCCTGTAAATCACTGGAAAGACCCGTTAGTCCAAAATGTCCCTGCTCAAAATCTAGACGTTCAGCTGTTGAGACAGTAAAATCACCTGCCAAATTGATAGATGCGTCAGCACCGAATAACACACCTGCCGGATTGATCAAATATAAACTAGCTGGACCCCCAATAACGTCTATCAGTCCATTGATCCTCGAGGGCATGCCATTGGTGATGCGGCTAAAAACAGCTTCTACGCAAGATGTCACCTGAAATTCAGCCTGATGATTTCGCTCTAAGTCAAATTGCTCAAAACTATGGAACAATAGCCTGGCATTATCCGCTGTTGTTCCTCCAGAAATCTCAAATTGATTGTTCTGTTGAACAACTTGAGTTTGTATAGAGTCTTGAGCTGAGATCACCTGGGCATTAGCCCATGGGATCCCTTGCCACAGAGCTGTGTTGGCGAACCCAGCAGCACATATCTTTTGACCATAACTACGCCATAATATTTGAAGCTTACCCATGACAATTAACACTCCTCAGGTGACGATTTCTGATCAGTACAGTTCCCACCGTCGGTTCTACTGCAGAGTCTCAAGCTGTGGCACTGGAAATAAAATCAATTAACTTCCAAATTTTGGATGTACAGACAGACGTTCCATGGAACATCTCTTCAACATTTACTTTTGGAATTTATTTATGGCTTGCTCTTGAGCAATCGTTAGTTTATCGCCTCCGTTGTTGGCAGCGTAATTTCCACAGAGCTGGCACTCACCGACAGAGGAACAATTTGTTCTAGCCTAGCTGAAGCCATTAGCGTATGCCATTGACTCCATATATCTTGATTGTGTGGATGACGTTGCATCTGTTCCAGCAATACTCCCAGATGGTCATACCAAAGTTTGTTGGAGTCTAAGCTAGAACCCTCAACCCGATCAACCCAACCCTCCACTGAAATATTCTCTGATCGGTTGTTAGGATTACAAACGATGGAAGCTGCCCAACGATAGCGTTGATTGATTTCTAATTTGGGCGCTCCACCCATGACACCTAAATCTAAACCAACAAGATCAGCTGTAGGTTCAACCGTTAATCTCGTTTGATAAATAATCTCATCCTGGGCATTAAACAAATAAAACTCTAACTGTTTAGCACTTGTGACCTCTGGCACACTAAGCCAAAGTGTTGGTTCCGCTAAGGCCGTTGCCCCTAAATTAGTCTCTGGCACAATGGCCACCAGAGGAGCCGTATTTTGAGCACAGGCAGATGTTGGTAGGCGAGATGCACCACTGATGCGTCTACCAGGCAAACCTTGGCGAACTTCCTCTTCCTCAGAAGCCTGGACGACACTAGGAGAACAACATTGAATCCCTAACAATGTTGCTACTCCTATCGCTGTCAAGCGTACTAACCATTTAGAGGCAGGTAAAGAAACTGAGGTAATTGTGTTATTTGTGAGTTTCATGTGAAATAGTAAATTCGATGTCCTGCGGTTTATACGTGTTGTTATCTTTGGCAGAGTTCTCAACTTAAATAGCACCCATAGAATAAACAGGACTCAGAGAAGACATACCGTCTAGTTCTTTGTGAACTAAAAAGCACATAGCAAAGCAAAATTAGTTTTACGTTCTATGGAAGAGGCTATCTCCTTAATTCCCTCAACATGCCTCTCTTTAACTTTTCTAAGCCATGGGCTACCTGAACTAAAACCGTGGTTGTACTTACCTGATTATGTGTATTATGCGAAAATAAATTTACCTATTTAGACAAAAGTAGAGCTATTCACGCCCTAGTTAACAGGCACTAGAATCCCCGAAATACGTTGCCTTTCAAACCCTAAGTCTTTTATTCAATTTAAAGTAAACGTTAAAGTAACTGTTTTTAGAAAAAATCAACTAATAATGTTTCGCCATTTGTCGGAAATAAATAATGACGCAATAACAGACATGTCAACTCATCAGCTTACACAACAATGTTATCTATAGTTTTCAGCAATAACTGATGTTGTAAACGATGTGCGCCAAGCTATACATCAGAGTTGAGTCATCTAGACACACAAAAGCCGTCTCAGATACTTTTTCTAAGACGGCTTTGTATAGGTGAAATCTCAGTATTTATGAGGAACTATCGTTTAGATTTCACCTGGGTTTTGTGCTTTCTAGACTTAGAGCCAGATTTGCCCTTATAGTCGTCATCATTTCTGCCGTTAGCCTCCCGAGAAATGTAGTCGATCAAGGCTAAGCTTAGTGACTGATCTTCAAAATCTCCGTAGGATGTGCGCTTGGTTGATCGTTTTTCAAGCCGTTGATTAGGCTGTTGGAGAATTTTACTTCCTGCTAAAAAGATACCAATGACGATGAATAATGGTAGGAAAGGCATGGGGGTAACCCTCGTAAAATTCAGTAGATGCGCTGATAAAAGGGAACATGCATTTAACTTTACCTGTGTGAAATTACCGTGAGGATGATTTTGATCACACGTCCCATAGGATTTTGATAGAGCGTATCTGTGATTAGTAGGGTTGGATACTTAATGATCTCTTAAGCAAGGGAACGTCGCCAGCTGAAGAACCCACGCAGTATATGCTGTAACCGATCGTTTTGGGCATAGCTTTGCTTAGTCAGTTGCAAAGCCGTCTTAGCATTGATTTCTGACAGTGTGGGGTAGACGTGAATGATGCTCTTAAGGGCTCCAATTTTCATGTTGTAGCTCATAGCCAAAACTACTTCATGGATTAGCTCACCGGCATGGGGACCGACGATGTGAGCCCCTAGAATTTCACCGTTTTGACGGGTAATAAATTTGGCAAATCCATGGCCTGCGGCCTCAGCTAAAGCGCGATCGACATCCTTAAAATCGTGCTTTAGTACAGCTACGTCATCCCCGTATCGTTCCTTTGCCTGAGCTTCCGTTAAACCAACGCGGGCAAGTTCCGGTTCTGTAAATGTCGCCCAGGGGATAACCCGATAATCGGCTTTTTTAGTGGCTAGGAATAGCGCATTCTGGATCACAACAGCGGCTTCATAACCAGCGACGTGGGTAAATTGGTATCCGCCAATAACGTCGCCAGCACCATAAATGTGTTTGACGCTGGTCTGAAGTTTTTCATTGACCTTAATACCGGCTTTGCCGACTTCTACACCGGCTGCCTCCAGACCTAAGGATTCTATATTGGGAATGCGACCTGTGGAGAGCAAGATCTCGTCCACAACAATGACTTGGTCGCCGACATAGAGATGCTTTTTGCCGTCAATAACCTCTACTTTCTTGGCTCGGCTTTTGGTAAGAATGCGAATGCCTTCGGTCTCAAGCTGCTTTTGGACAACAGCCGCTGCCTCAGGTTCTTCCTTAGGCATAATCTGATCGCGGCTGGCAATGATCGTGACCTCAGCCCCTAAACGGGCAAAGGATTGACCGAGTTCACAGCCAATGGGGCCAGCGCCAATCACGGCTAGGGAATCGGGTCGCTCTTTCAAGGAAAAGACCTGTTCATTGGTCAAAAAGCCAGCTTCTTTGATGCCTTCAATGGGAGGAATGGCAGGTCGAGAACCGGTTGAAATTAGAAAATTACGTCCTTTTAACTGCTTGCCGTTGACTTCAAAGGTTTTTGAGTCAGTAAACTGACCGGAGCCATAGAAAACATCTACGCCGAGGGCTTCAAATCGCTCCGTTGAGTCATGCTCTTGAATGATACCGATGACGTTCTGAACGTGGTTGATGGCTTCTTCAAACTTGATGGTGGGTTTGGATGTGTAGATGCCAAACTGGGACCCAGTCCGTACATGGTGGGCCACCTGACCAGCGTGGATAAGGGATTTACTGGGGACACATCCATAGTGGAGACAGTCGCCCCCCAGCAGATGCTTTTCGACTAAGGCAACACGAGCCTTGAGCTGAGCCCCAGCGCTAGCGGCTACTAAACCGGCAGAACCGCCACCAATAACGACAAGATCGTACTCCACTGCCATAGTTTGCTGCTCCTGTTTGGTTTCATGTTCGAAGCTACAGGCCATTCCTGAAACCTGGCTGAGAACCTCTAGAAAAAAAGCTAAAGGCCATCGCTGTGGCAATTTTTCCCAACTTTGGCTTAGTTTGACGACTGCAGGTGGCAGAAGCAACTAAAAACGCTGCTTTGCCTACCCGGTTTTATTGAACTGGGTTTGTCTAAATATAGGGCTTAGCCCTTAGCTATCTTCATCTGACTGTAAAAAGTTCAAAATCAGCTGTTGCCGATGTAAAATGCGAGCCTCTAACTGGTGTCACTGCCTTTGGGCACTATCATTCCCATAGTGCCAAGTACAGCCAAAATACGGGTCCTTTATGATGGCCATCGGGTAGGAGGGGTGTCATGTGTTGACATGACATTGCTGTGCAAACCAGCGGCTAAGCAGTCACCAGATCTAAGTCCTGTTTTCCTCGCAATAGGTCGGTTATTTCATGTTTGTACGCCTGAAACTTAGGGTCGCGCTTCATGGCGTAGGTGCGCGCTTCAGGTAGATCAACGGTAATCTCACGCTGAATGGTTCCAGGGCGTGCCGTCATCACATAGATACGCTGGGAGAGAAACACGGCTTCTTCCACATCGTGGGTAATCATCAAAATGGTGCAGCGGGTGCGTTTCCACAAATCCAACAGAAATAGCTGCATGACTTCTTTGGTTTGCACATCCAAGGCTCCAAAGGGTTCATCCATGAGCAGGATTTTAGGATGACAGGCCAGGGCACGTGCGATCGCAACCCGCTGTTTCATTCCCCCCGACAACTCTTTAGGCAATGACGTCGCAAAGTTAGCCAGCCCCACCACATCCAAATAGTAGCTAGCCCGCTCACGCCGTGCCTTTTGGGTTAACCCCTGTAGCTTCAGACCAAACTCAACATTGCGCTGCACCGTCATCCAGGGATAGAGGGTGTACTTCTGGAAGACCATGCCACGGTCAGCTCCTGGCCCCGTCACTGGCTCAAAATCAACGGTAATCTCACCGCCAGTGGGCGTATCCAAACCAGCAACCAATCGCAGTAGTGTTGACTTCCCTGAGCCAGAGGCTCCCACTGCACAGACCAGCTCCCCTGTTTCAACATGCATATTAATGTCTTTAAGAGCTAGCAGCGACCCCTGCTTCGTTGAAAATTGCTTATAAAGCTTAGAAATTTCAAGATGCATAACTAATCAAACGCCCACTTACAGCTTGTCTTGAGCACCCAACGAAAGATTAAATCTAAAGTAAATCCGATGACTCCCAACATAATCAGGCAAGCAAAAATCTCATCAGTTTTAAAGAAGCGCTGGGCCAGCAGAATACGTTTGCCCAACCCCTCCTCGGCTGCCACCAACTCGGCAATTACCACCAAGTTCCAAGCTGTGGCGACGTTAATACGAAAAGTATCGATAATACTCGGAATAACGTAGGGCGTAATCACTGACATCAGCACCTGCCAGCGTCGTCCCCCCAGAGTATAGGTAGTCTCGATCAAGTCCTTAGGCACAAATTTAACCGCATCCATGATCATCAGAGTGTTGTAAAACACCGTACCGATAACAATAAGTGCGATTTTAGGCTCTTCATTTAGACCCAGATAGATAATTAATAGCGGAATAAACGCCGGAGCAGGCATGTACCGCAAAATCCCAACAATCGGCTCCAACATGGCGCGAAGACTGGCAAAGGCTCCCATACTGATTCCCAACGGTATCGAGACAATCGCCGCTAAGGTGAAGCCAATCGTTACTCGCCCAAAACTTGCAAAAATATCTTGGGTGATAAATCCTTTTTCCCATAGTCGTTGAAAAGCGCCAGCCACATTCTGAGGACTAGGCAAGAACTTAGGATTTACCCCCGTATAGTTAGACAATAGCCACCAGGCTGTTAAAGGCACTACTACAGAAGCAACAATTAGAATCCAGTTCAGCGAATCTGGAATCTCTTCGGCAATACGCCAAAACACCGTGGGCTCTAGGCTTTTAGGCGCTGGCTCAAAATCATCTTTGAACGGTTCAGATGTTTGAGTCATAGGTCGTTTTTCCTAAAAAAACATAAAAAACAGGTAGGGGCGCACAGCTGTGCGCCCCTACCATCAGGTCTATTTACAAGCCCTCTGAATAGGCTTTCACGAAACTGTCATCTAAGATAGCACCCAAATCTTCAGGACCGGCCTCAATAAAGCCCACATCCACCATAAAGTCGTTCATTTTCTGCGCAGCAAAGGGCATGTGCTTCATACCTTCACCCTCGCTAAACGCCTCCAAATTCTCTTCAATGGTGAAGATGCGAGTACCCGCTTTGAAATCTTCATATTCTTCAACGGAAACACCAGAGCGCTCCGCCATGATTTTATTGGACTCCTCTGGATTTTTGGTGATGTAATCAAGGGTGGCAAACCAAGTGTTGACCAAAGCCTGTACCTGTTCAGGTTGCTCATCAATCATTTTTTGACTCACCACCAATAGGTCCGGAATTGCCCCTGGATAATCCTTGGACGATAACAGTTCTTTGCTGCCTTCACGTTCCAGGGCAATCCCCCAGAAAGGTGGCCATCCAGCAAAGGCATCCACCTGACCAGAGGCAAACGCTGCCGCCGCTGCCCCCGTTTCTAAATTCTTGATGATGATATCAGAACGAGACATACCAGCCTCCTCCAGGGCCTGGGTAAGCATAAAGTCACCCACCACACCTTCTTCTAGGGCAACAGTCTTGCCCTTTAGATCTTCAACACTATTAATACCTTCAGCAACAATCACTTTGTCATTGCCGGCTGAGTTGTCATTGGCCAAAACAGCCACTTCCCCATTGACAGCATCCGCCGCAAATGAAATTGTGTCGTTCAACGTTTGACTATTACCATCCAGCTGACCAGCAGCAAAGGCCTCCATGGAGGCTAGATAGCCATCAAACCACTTGAGTTCTACATTGGCTCCATTGGCCTCGAACAAGCCTTTTTCTTCCGCCACAGCCCAGGGTAGCCAGCCGGGCCAATTACTGTATCCAATCACCAAAGGGGCACCTTCAGCCGCAGCTATCTCTGGGGCATCAGCGGCAGGTTCAGAGGTTGTTTCTGGAGCATTGCCAGCGCACCCCACAGCAACCACCACACCAAAGACAAAGGCTAAACATGTAGATAAAAATCGTTGTCGTCGCATCGCATACCTCACTAAACTGTGGAACTAGTTAGTAGCTGTCTTGGTTAATCACATCCAGGTTGTAGCCAATTGTTTCGTCTGCTGAAAACCTAAAGCTTTGCATAGGGACAAAGCTTTTATACAGGACCTTGGAACGTCATACTGTGAACTGTAAACGGTTTGACTGATTAGCAACCGTCTGCTGAACCCACTCAAACCAGCCTGCTAGACCGTCACCAGTCTTGGCAGACACGCGAAAGATCGTCACCTTGGGATTAATTTGTCTGACGTTGGCCTCAATCTGTTCTAAGTCAACATCCAGATAGGGTGCTAAATCTGTTTTAGTGATCAACAAACAATCTGCTTCTCGGAACATCACCGGATATTTCAGAGGTTTGTCTTCTCCTTCAGTAACACTGAGTAGAGCAACTTTGGCATGCTCACCCACTTCAAATTCAGCAGGGCAAACCAGATTACCGACGTTCTCAACAACAACGAGATCTAGATTGGCGGGATCTTGCGCATGTTGCAGCTGATGTATGCCACCAGCCACCATTTTGGAATCCAGGTGGCAGGAACGACCGGTGTTGATGGCAATGACCGGAACACCGTACTGACGGAGGCGATTGGCATCCAGCTCGGTGGTCATGTCCCCTTCAATCACAGCAATTTTTAGGTCCCGTAATCCTTTAAGTGTAGTTTCCAGCAGTTGGGTTTTACCCGCACCAGGACTACTCATCAGGTTGATACAGGTGATGCCCCATTCATCAAAATGGGCACGGTTTTGATCGGCTCCTTTTTGATTGGCATGGAGCAGATTCATTTCGAGGGCGGCGTCAAAGGTTTGGTGCATTGTTAGGTAATGGGCAATGGACAATGGGGTGTGGAGACGTTCCATGGAACGTCTCCACAAGGGGGGTGGCATTAGGCCACAACACATTCAAGGCGGTCAATTTTTAATTCCCGACCAGATCGAATATCTTCCATGGGGCTATGACAGGTGGGACAGGCATATTGGCTGCCAAATTCAGGCTGATAATCAGAGCGACAGTTATGACAGTGGGCCACTAGGGGAACATCCCTAATCACCAACTGAGCACCGTCGAGAAACGTCCCTTGGGTCTGTACATCAAAGGCAAATTGCAAGCTGGCCGGTTCGACACAGGTAAAGGCACCCACAATCAGATGAACCTTCTCAATGATGGGATTTTCCGGCTGGGAATCCCACCAGTCGCGAATTGTGCCAATTAAGGCCTTAGTCATGTCGGTTTCGTGCATGGTTGGTTTATTGCCAATCGTTGCCGACGTCCATGTTGGCCTCGGCGTGGATATAGTCAGGGGTGCCTGTCCTTGGCAGCTGTCCAGATTGCACCAGGTGAGCCATGGCATCACAAATCACGCGGGTGGCCATCAGAGAGGTCATGTCACTGATATCGTAGGGCGGTGAGACTTCCACCACCTCTAGACCGCATACTGGGGCATTGCGAATGATTTTGCCCAGCAGATACAGAGCCTCGCGTGGTAATAGACCACCGGGTTCAGGCCAGCCAGTACCGGGGACAAATCCGGCATCAATGCAGTCAATATCGAAACTGACATAAACACAGTCGGTGCCATCCAGGGCTCGTTCTAAAGCAAAGTCAGCGGCAGCGTCCAGCCCCATCTCAGTAATGTCTGTAACCGTGAGAATGTTGGTGGCCCGCTCACGACACACTTTGACGCCCTGGCGTGGCACTTGCCACCCGCCAATGCCCAACTGCACCAGGTTCTTAGCAGGCGCATTTTTCATATTGGTGGCATGGAACCAGGGACAGGTATGCATGCGCTCATCCAGGTCGGTTTCTTGAGTATCCACATGGCGATCAAAGTGGATAATGCCGACTTTTTTGTCCCCCAGGTGACGGCATACACCGCGCACAGTGGGAAATCCGATGGAGTGGTCACCGCCGAGAATGATGGGAAACGCACCGGAACTGAAAATATGGGCGATGCCTTTAGAAATTTGATCAAAAGACTTTTCGTTATTGGCAGGAATTGTAAAGATATCGCCCACATCACAGAGGGTAATTTGCTCTCGTAGATCAATCCCCATTTCAAAGTTGTAGGGGGTGTAGAGAGCGGAGATGCGACGAATACCTTGGGGACCAAAGCGGGTACCAGGGCGATAGGTGGTGCCAGAGTCGTGGGGGACACCCACAATGGCAATGTCATAGTTACCCACCTTGCGGACGTCCTCTATATAGGGAGCTTTGAGAAAGGTATTAATGCCAGCGTAGTGGGGGAGCTCGCCACGAGAGAAGGTGGGAATGGTGCGATCGCGAATACTATCGGCGGCCTCTAACCCATACTCCAACCCTTGGGCCACTTCCTGCTGCCAGCCCGTGAGGGGCAGTTGAGCCTCACGCTCTAGGGCACGGTTCGCCTCTGAATCAGCTGGATTACGAAAGGTAGGTGTGTCACTCATGATGTTGGTGCATAGCGCTAAATAGGCAAGGATATTGAACCGTTATGACATTCAACAGGAAATCAAAAAATTAAGGCTCAATCGGCGTTTCAGGGAGTTAGACAAGCAAGGTGCTCAATAGACTACCCAGCAAGGCTTTCCCTCTTTTTCTAGCATTATGCACAAATTCAAAGAACCCCAAATAGATCGGTAATTTTTCTTGTGAGATCCCTCGATGAGGTCTCAACCATGACCGCAGCAATGACCAGAAACCTTCCATCGTATTGACATGGACTTCACAGAAGCCATCTCCATCGTCATCTCGGGCATATTCTCCGGCACTGTGGCAAACACTCTTGTGAGCATAGCCCCAAGTTTCTAAACGAGCATAGATGTCATACTCGTCGGTATAGATGAGGGTGCCCGGTTTCACCATGGACTGAATGATGGGCTTGATGGTTTGTTGTTGAACATTTGCCAGCATTTTAATCACCACTTCTCCACCTCGCTGAATCATCCCGAAGATCGGCGGTTTTTCCGTTTCGAGCGTACCGCGCCCCCGAAGCCCTTTGAGTTTACGTCTGCGTCCCTTGCGCCCTTTTTTTTAACCTGCTCTGGTTGCCCCTTATGACCGGCTGTCACATAGACTTCATCAAACTCCACCGTCCCTGATAACTGGACTTCTGGGCGCTTGTCGGCCACCGCTTGGCGTAACTCACTCGTCATCTGATGCACGTCATCTTTGTGCAGACTCAACTCGTCGGCAATTTGTTGATTGGAGACATTGAGACCCATCAAATATAAGCATGCTATCCAGGTTTTTAACGGTTGATGACGACCCGCAAAGATGGTGTCGGTTAAGTCATCAAAGTGGCGACCACACTCGCCACAGATATAGCGTTGCCGCGCTGAATAGGTTGCATGCTTCCCTCGTTTGGTAATGTTTTTCGCTCCACAATCAGTGCAGCAAACACCATCGGGCCAACGCATCGTGCGAATAGTCTCGTAGCATTTGTCCTCATCGATTAACTTGGAAAGCGTTAGCATAGGTAGGCTGACCGGGGGCTTTATTCCATGACACTACTCTGCTCATCTTGAATTTAGCAACCTCCCTAAAACAGCTATTGAGCCAAAATTAAAAGCCCGAGAGAATCCATGGCAGACAAAAGCTGCTGAACGGTTTCTCCCGGGCTTTTATCCCGCCGTGTACCAGAAAACTGGCGGTTTCTCTCGGACCAGACATTTAACATCGAGACATCTCAAATGATTAAACCGGAACCCTAGAAACCTTCCTTGTTGGCTCCAGTATTAAAGGTCACTAACTTTTGAGAAGTATCTTTTGTTACCAAATTTCCTATTAAATTGTGACGTATTATTTTCAGCAAGGAGAGAAATAAAGGCGCTTTCCCCAAAAACAAGATTGGGATACAAATAAATCAGTATTCAAAGATAAAAGGAATGGACAATGGGGATATGGTCAATGCGGTAGACTACGCTGTGGGCTATCTGATTCGGCCAGCCCAACCATCGGATGTTGAACATCTGCCTGCCATAGAGCGAGCGGCAGCCCAACGTTACGTCCCCTATCTCGGTCCATTGGGGCTAACTCCGGGAAAATTAGACGATATTGTCTCCGTTGATTTTCTAAATCAGGCCTTACATCAACGGCATCTATGGGTAGCAGCCATGGCAAAACCTCAGACCTCGCTGGTTGGGTTTGTAGTCGTTGATCGCTTACCCACCGGCTATTTTGTGGTGGAGCTTGATGTTTTGCCTGATTCCGGTCGGCAGGGTATTGGCACAGCTCTGATGAAGCAGGTGGTTGAGGCTGCCCGTAAGCAAGGCTTTACAACGGTCACCTTAACCACATTTCGCCATGTCCCTTGGACAATTCCTTTTTACCAGCGGTTAGGATTTGAAATTGTTGTTCCAGAAGACTACACTCCAGATATCCGTGCCATTGTTAACCATGAAGACCATCATGGATTTAGTCGTCAGGTCCGGGTAGTAATGCAGTGCCAGATTCCATCTCTCCCTCCTCCCCAGTAACCAATCCACTGCTTGCTGAAATTAAGCAACAGGCGAAAACATTAGGCTTCCATCGCGTTGGGATTGTGGCTGTGATGCCTGAGCCAAGTGTTCAGGAAAAGACGATGCAGACACGACTCCAGCAATGGTTAGACCAGGGGCATCAGGCAGACATGGCCTGGATGGCCAACCCCAAACGCCAAGACATTCGCCGGGTGATGCCAGAGGTGAGGTCAATCATTTGTGTAGCGCTCAATTATTACACCCATCACCAGCGGCCTGAAGGAGCTGAATACGGCAAAATCGCCCGCTATGGCTGGGGCCGCGACTACCATCGGGTCATGGACAAAAAATTGAAACAGCTATCGCTATGGCTGCAGGCGCAACAAGATGACAACGGTCAGCCTATCCTGGCTCGCTATTACGCCGATACAGGACCGGTACAGGATAAATTCTGGGCCGAGGAAGCGGGGTTGGGCTGGGTGGCTAAAAATGGCAACCTGATCACCCGTGACTATGGCTCTTGGGTGTTTTTAGGCGAGGTTTTAACCAATCTGCCCCTACCGGCATCGCGCCCACACACTCACCACTGCGGCACCTGTACCCGCTGTCTTGATGCCTGTCCGACCAGTGCAATTCGTGCCCCCGGTGTGGTTGATGCTAGCCGCTGTATTGCCTATCACACCATCGAAAACCGTAGTGAGCAGCTGCCATCTCATGTGGCCAACCACCTGGATAACTGGGTTGCCGGTTGCGACATTTGCCAGGACGTATGCCCCTGGAATCAGCGCTTTGCCAAACCCACAGATGTGGCTGAGTTTGAACCCTATGCCGGCAATGTGGCCCCTAAGTTAAAGGACCTGGCCAACCTAAGTGACGAAGAATGGAATCAGCAATTTCCCGCATCAGCCCTCAGACGCATTAAACCGACAATGTGGCGACGAAATGCGGCCACAGCGTTAGCAAACCAGGGTGAATAGATTGAATCTTGAATTTTGAGTTATTAGCCTTTGACTTGAGGCAACCATATTAAAAGGCTAATAATTCAAAACTACTCCATTTTTAGATAACTAGCTTTGCCGAAGCCTCAGTCAACACATAGGCATAGTCTGAGTTTTCTAAAGCAGTATGGACTTCGTCGTAGTTAGCGATGAGATCTGAAAGTCTTTGGTGCACTAATTTTATGGAGTACTGAACCCGCTTACGCTGCTGTAGCGATAAGAAACGACACAGACGCTGGGCTACTGTGTCGTGGACGTTGGGATCTAACAGATCAGTTTCATAGGTGATAGTCAGATGAGGTACCTGGGCAACGATGGCGGCTTCAGAAATGCGTTGCTCATCTAGCTTTTTGAGGATGGCAATCAAAGCTGTAGGGTCGATGTGACGACTACCAGGCTGTTGGGCCTTAAGAACTGCGATCCCATGGCGCATTAAATCTCGCCGTCGCAGATGAATGACCTTATACCCCTGGTCATAGAGGATGGCCATAAACCGAGAGGGTTCGTTCATACCATGGGTCTTAATCAGATCTGCTGCCGATAGTCTGAATCCGAACAGATAATCGGGACAAGCCAATCCATGGCGCTGAATATGCCGTAACGGGAAAAAGTGTCGCTGTTCTAATAGCGGTTCCATGGTCCACGTCGAGGGCAAAGAACCATGGCGAGCGTCGATCACCACCTGACGTAGCAAATCCGTCACCATGCGCCCACCGCTAAAGTCTTCGCCAAACAACACAAAGCGATGGGATGGTTGAGCCGTTAGACTGCGTTGACCGCGATTTATCAGACCCTGAAGCTGATGGGCAAACCAAGAGGAATAGTGTGTAGATGGCATGTTATGTCATGATCGCTAACCCTGAGAGGTCTTAGTATTCCCTGAAGAGCTATTCCAATCAATTGCAACGAAATTTTACCTTCCCATTGAATAGCATGATTTACACCCCATAAAGTACGGAATTGCCTATCCATAGATGTCTTTCAATAGATAAAATAGGGTCAAAAGAGAGAGTAGGATTGTCTATACTGTCTCTCCGCTTGCCATGAGTTTGCTTCGCACCCCGCTTTACGATTTGTGTATTCAAAACAAAGCCCGCATGACTGACTTTGCGGGTTGGGAAATGCCGGTGCAGTTTAGCGGTATCAAGCAAGAACATGCCGCTGTACGTAACGAGGTGGGCATCTTTGATATTTCCCACATGGGGAAATTCATTTTGACTGGGGATCATGTTTTGCGATCGCTACAGCAACTCGTTCCCTCAGATTTAGACAAACTCTCCCCTGGCAAAGCACAGTACACCGTATTGCTTAATCCCCAGGGCGGCATCATTGATGACCTAATTATTTATGACGAAGGTGAACAGATCACACTCATCGTCAATGCCGCAACAACTGATAAAGACAAGACATGGCTACTTGAACATCTAGCCGATGTCGAACTGCACGATAATTCCCAAACCCATGCCCTAATCGCTGTACAGGGTCCCAAAGCGGTAAAAACTTTACAGAAAATTACAGATATTGACCTCAGCGTCATTCGTCGTTACAACCACGCCTATGGACAGGTGCTGGGACACAAATCGTTCCTTGCCCGCACAGGCTATACCGGTGAAGACGGGTTTGAAATAATGGTAGAGGCTGACGGTGCTACTGCTATTTGGCAAGCGCTACAAGAACATGGCGCTGAACCCTGCGGTCTGGGGGCAAGGGATACCCTGAGACTAGAAGCATCCATGGCCCTTTACGGTCAGGACATTAACGATGAAACCACACCGCTAGAAGGGGGGCTGAGCTGGTTAGTCCACCTAGATCAAGTACCTGATTTTATTGGCCGAGATAGTCTTGCCCAACAAAAGGCGGATGGAGTCACCCGTCGTCTGGTGGGCCTACAGCTAGAAGGTCGCAACATTGCTCGTCATAACTATCCAATTATTCAGGATGACAAACAAATAGGTATTGTTACCAGTGGCACCCTATCTCCCACACTGGGATATCCAGTGGCACTGGCCTATGTCCCCATTAAACTCGCTAAAGTGGGCACAGTAATCAATGTCCAAATCCGTCAGAAAACAGTGCCTGCTACCGTAGTCAAAAAACCTTTTTACAAAGCATCAACATAGAGAGCTAGTGAGAAATAACTAAGGATTTCTGATGACGGGTTACGACATCCTAAGCTGCGGCAAAATACAATCAGTGATCAGCGGAGCCAGCTCAATTACATAACCCTCCGCCATAATCGGTATCCACTGGAGCTCAACAATTTCATTAGATGCCGTAGGAGTACCAATCAAATCACCCTGAAACACAGTGGCCACCAGCTCAGTGTTAGCTTCATTGGCAGCAGTTGTCACATATTTACCAAGGAGCTCAATAGTGCCAGGGGCAATCTCACAGCTTAGTTCTTCCCGAACCTCTCGCTGAATAGCCGCTTTCGCATTCTCACCCGGTTGGAACTTACCACCGGGAAACATAAACTTGTGGGTATTTTTTTTACGGACAGTGAGCAGCTGTTGGTTCTCAACAACTGCATAGGCAACAACATGGAGTACAGATCCGGACACAGTTCAACAATTTAAGAAGGGTTAAGTAATCCTAACGTTTCCAATTGTCCCAACGTCAATTTCAGGCACTTAGATGTCTTATATCTCGATGACAGCAAATTTACCGCAAATGTCATCGAGGCAAATCCAAGGAACTTTTCAAACACAGGAATAGACTGTCTACTAAATCCCACTGTCCAACTTCCACACCTTCACACCCAAATGTTAGAAAACCTCCTCTCTTTTCTACTTGGTTGGACTACCGTTAACCATTGCAACGCTAACTTGGCGGGTATTGAAGTTCCAGCCATCGTCAACTTAGCATCCTCAAAAGAGGATGATGCATCGGGTATCTCAGTAACCCATGCTTATACCGTCAGCAAAAATGTAGTGGCCCTACGTGTCGAAGTGGGTGAACTGGTTCGGGGCAAACAGGTTGTTTACAATGCTGAACCTGGTGACACCATTAAGAAAGACGGTTGGGTATCGCGGCAGGGAAAGTTTCTGGGTCAGCTGGTTCCCGATGTACCCAACATGATTCGATTGGCAGATCAATATGTGGGCCCTAAATTCGACACCAACTGTATTGACAGCCTTAACCAGTACCAAATCCTAACCAGTAATGGTAAAAAGGTTGCTCCTCGCAATATCTATCGCAAAAGCAACATCAGGTCCATGGCAGAAACTGGACCCTGGCGGTTTGAGTGGCCTACAACCCACACCATATTCCTAGAAATGCCGGACGAGCTAGTGGTGGGTGAAACCTATCAGCTCAAATTTGGTAAAACCGTCCTGCAAGATACTAGTTTTATCTATAAACCTGAACAAACCCGCAGTGAAGCGGTTCAAGTCTCACACCTGGGGTTCGACCCCGATGACCCGGCCAAAGTAGCCTTCTTATCTACCTGGATGGGGAATGGTGGGGGCCTTGACTACAGTGTGGGCAAGGCATTTTGGCTGATTGATACAGCCACGGGCAACAGAGTTTATGAAGGTAAAACAGCCCTATCGCAATCAAAAGACTACAGGGACTCACAGGAGCGCAACCATAATGACACCGATGTTTTCATTATGGACTTTAGTGACTTTTCCACACCGGGACAGTACCGTGTCTACGTGGATGGGGTAGGCACATCCTATGAGTTCGAAATTGGTGAAAATACATGGCGTGATGGGTTCTATGTCTCGGCCCGGGGAATGTACCACCAGCGCAGCGGCATTGCCCTCGAACAACCTTACACCGATTACCGACGACCTCGCCCCTTCCATCCAGAAGACGGCATGGTCATTTACCGCTCCACCGTGCCGCTGATGGATACTCGCATGGGTTTTAACTATTGGGATGGGAGAAATTCGTTTGAAGCATTAGTGGAAACCCGCACCGAGGAAGAAGTGCCTGATGCTTGGGGTGGATGGATGGATGCCGGAGATTGGGACCGTCGTATTTCTCACCTACACGTTAGTCGGTCATTTCTAGAACTGGTAGAACTCCATCCAGAGTTCTTCGACTCAATTAAGCTGAATCTACCTGAATCCAACAATAATTTACCGGACATTATGGATGAGGCCCTCTGGGGCTTGGATGTATTTCGCCGTTTACAGACCGAAGCAGGCGGCATTCCAGGTGGCATTGAATCCGCTGAGCATCCAATTAAGCCCCAGGGCAGTTGGCAAGAATCCCAGATGGTCATGGTGTATGGCCCAGGCATTTGGTCTAGCTATTTCTATGCCAATGTGGCAACGCGAGCCGCCTATGTGCTGCAAAATTACGATCAGACCTTAGCTAAAACCTATCAAGATAGTGCTATTCGGGCCATGAACTGGGCTGAAGCAGAGCTAGCCAAAAAGACTGAAGAACAGCATGAAATTGTGCACTCAGCCCGTAATCTAGCGGCTGCAGAGCTCTATCGACTGACTGGTGATGACCAATGGCATCAGATTTTTCTCGACACAACTGTGTTTACCAGTGCCGATGTCTCCATCTCACCCCATAGCTATCACGATCAGAGCCACTCGGCATTTGTTTATAGCCGTACCAATCAACCAACGGTCGATAAAACTATTCAAAAAAATGCAACCGATGCTATTGTTCGGGCGGCTAAAACTGATATCGAAAGTATTGAGAGCACCGGTTTTAAGTGGAACGCAGATCCGAGTCGTTCAATTGGCTGGGGGTCTACGACCACACCCAAAACTCGGGCGCTTTTCCATGCCCACACCCTGACGGGGGATGAGGACTATTTACGGGCGGGCATTTTAGCCACCCAGTTTGCAGCAGGGGCCAACCCTAGCAATATGATGTACACCATTGGTCTGGGTCACAGAAATCCCCAAATGCCGCTGATGTCAGATGTACGGGCATTGGGGCAGGATCCACCGCCAGGTATCACCATCTATGGCCCGATGGATGTTCAAAATCCCAATGGCCATGCCGGTCGATGGGAAGCACCGATGAAGAAATTTGCCGACGAAGTCAGTCCTTCACCCTGGGAATGGCCCACCACCGAAGCCTATTTTGACTCGTACTATTATGTGCCAGTGACCGAGTTTACCGTGCATCAATCCATTGGCCCGACAGCCTATAGCTGGGGATACATAGCAGCCAACGATAAAAACTAAGGCTTGGTCGGTCCTAATGGCATGGGAGCATTGTCATGTTCTAGCTCCCTAAGGCCATGGCTCAACCAACGTGTCACATAAAGATCATCAACGGCAATACTTGCCAGCCGATGACGGCTAATATCAATGCCTCAGCCCAAGCTATTAAGTTCCTTAATACGGAGATAATCACTGTACAACCTCAAACAGGACCTGAGTCCATTGAGAGTTTTTATGATGAGTATCTGGCTATTCCTGGTATTTTGGAACAAATTATTCTGGATACTAGCTCTGATGCATTTATTTTGGCCTGTTGGGGAGATCCTGGCATTGAAGCGGCCCGTGAAATTACGTCGAAGCCCGTAGTGGGAATTGCCGAGGCCAGTCTCTATATGGCCAATATGTTAGCGGCTAAATGGAGTGTTGTTACCACCCTCCACCGCGTACGAGACATGGTGGAAAAAACAATTCAAAAAACAGGGCTAACCGCTCGATGCGCATCGGTACGCACCACAAAACTATCGGTGCTCGACACAGAGCAGAATCGAGCGGTTACTTTAGATATCCTGACGGAAGCCAGTCAATTGGCTATCCACAATGATGGAGCTGAAGCCATTTGCCTGGGCTGTGCTGGCATGAGTGGTTTGGAAAAACAGTTAGAAGCACGCTTAGGGGTGCCGGTAATTGACGCTGTGGCAGCAGCGGTCAAAATGGCAGAATCCCTGGTGCACTTAGGAAAAAGTACCAGCAAACAACTTACTTATCGCCTACCAGAACAGAAAAAAATTAAGGGATATAATCCTCACTTTCAGGCCCAGAGTTTTTACCCTTAGAAAATTAGAAATTAAAGAATTATTTCACCATAAACCATCAATTTTTATCCTGATATTTTGGAGATTGTACCAGTGATAAAAAGCGTCATCTTAATAGTATCTAACCCTATTAAAGGAGATACTGTAAGAGTGTAGGGATGCTAGAAATAATGAGTTATAGCATCCAATGTGTGCCCCTGAGGTGTGACCATCATGTTTAAATCAACAACTTTCAAATCAACAGCATTAAAGTTAACGGGTCTTGTTTTACCCTTAGCATTAGCTGCCGTTGCCCAAGCTGCCGATGAAATGAGTCTGGCCCTGGGCTTTACCTCTACTCAAGCAACGGGTGAAACGGTTGGTTCCTATGGTTTATCAAACATCGCCAACCGTGACAGCAATGGTGAGTTTTGTCTAGGATACGCTGATCGCACGCCAGATCATGTTTTGACGTTAGAGGAAGACTTTAGTGAGCTAACGATAGCGGTTGATAGTGGCGGCGCAGATACCACATTGCTGATTCAAGGGCCGAATAACAACACTGTGCGTTGTAACGACAGTGCCAGCCGTCACAATCGTGACGCTATGATTCAGGATACCTTTACCAAAGGTACCTATCGCGTTTGGGTTGGCTCCTTTGAATCGGAAGGTCGCCATCGCTACGCACTCAAAGTCACCGAATAGAGCTTTTTACCAAGACGTGTTCTAGAGAGGCATGTACTGGACAGCCATTCATTCTCTTAAACTCGTCTCTAGAAGGTCATCTAGGCTTTGATAAAGAGAGCTCGATAAACAGGTTTACCCTGCCCTAGGGTGACCCGTTCTCGGTCAGTTTGGGCTGGCAAGGGATTGTTTGCTAACCACGATCCTGTGGTGCCAACTGGTGCTGGATGAGGAGGCTCAAAGGAACGCCGAAAAGAGGAATTGGCGGCAAATACCTCAACCATGTCCTCTGCCACAGCTTGCACATCAGATTGTAGCCAAATCCATGCACCGGGCAGCATATACTCAGCCAGATCTGCCACTAGCTGCGGTTGCACCACACGCCGTTTCTGGTGGCGCTTTTTAAACCACGGATCGGGAAACTGAATGCTCACTCGTTGGGGGGGCTGAGGCAAACTTGCCAATAGCGGTCGTAGGGAATTGTTGGCATTACAAAATAGCATATGTAGATTGCGCAGTCCCAGCTGGTCACGATGTTTCAGACACTGCTCTACTAAGGGAGCTCGAATCTCCAAACCAAGGAAGTTCCAATCTGGGCAAGCTTGAGCCATATCGCTGATGAAATAGCCTTTAGCGCAGCCAATATCTATATGTAATGGTTGGGCAGGCTGGGCAAAGATATCGGCCCAGCAAGGCGGGGTAACAGGGGTGGCGTAGCGAATATTGAGTGGGTTAACGTGCTGGCGCACACGGGACATAGTCAAAAACAGGCGATGATGGAACTAGGCTGAGGACACAGTTTTGAGCTTTGAGTTTTAAGGTCTAAGCAAATGGCTTAATTCAAAACTCAAGACTAATCGCTCAAAACTAACTAAGCCTTTGTACCGTTTGCTTATCTACCCTATCAACTCCTATGTCTCTTTTGGCTCGTTTTGCAGTGGTTAGCGATCTGCACGTTGCCCTGCCCCACACCATCTGGGACTCACCTAATCGATTCCATCTCGTGGAAGTCAGTATCCCAGCCTTGGAACAGATTTTGGATCACCTGGAACAGGTGGATATTGATTTTTTGCTATTGCCTGGGGATTTGGTTCAGCATGGTGAGCGGGAAAATCATCACTGGCTGGTCCGTCGTCTGGAGCGGTTGCCGTTTCCGGTCTATGTGGTGCCTGGCAATCATGATGTGGTGAGACAGACGGGGTGCGATCGCACCATTTCCTTAGACGAGTTTGTTGATCTTTACCAGGCCTTTGGCTATAGCGATCCAACCCGTCCGTACTATCACCACACTCTTTTGGATGGACTTCATCTAATCGGATTAAATTCCAACGGCTTTGATGTCGATGGCGAGCCCTTTTACACCGGCTGGCTCGACTCAGAACAACTAGACTGGCTAGATGAACAGCTAGAGCAGCTCAGCAACCAGCTCACCCTGGTGATGCTGCACCACAACGCCCTAGAACATCTGCCCCGCCAATCCCATAGCCGTATGGGACAGCGTTACATGGTCAAAAATGCGCCTGACCTCACCCAGCGTTTGCAGGCTGCTGGGGTGCCCCTGATGCTCACTGGCCACCTACATGTGCAAGATGTAGCCCAAACTGATGGACTCTATGAAATCACCACTGGCTCCCTCGTCAGCTATCCTCACCCCTACCGCATCTGTGAACTGACGACTGTAGACGATCGCCACCGGCTGGATATTACCTCTCACCGCATTGAGGCGGTACCTGAGTGGCCCACGCTACAGGCCACTTCCCATCAGTGGATGGCCGATCGCTCCTTCCCCTTCATGATGAAACTACTCACCAGTAAGCCCCTTAACTTATCTTCAGCCGAGGCAGAGCAATATGCCCCTGTCCTAGAAAATTTTTGGACCAAAATTGCATCGGGTGATGGTCTATTTAACTACCCTGAGCTACCCCCTAAGCTGCAACGCTATTTTCAAACCTTTAGCGCCACCAACAGCTGTGGACAACCTGACTACATCGATAACAACGCAACGCTTTGGCTGTAAGCCTAAAGCGGGGGCTAAAACCACAAAGTGAAACCCCGACCGCATGTGGGCCGGGGTATTTGCCAAGTTAGTTGTGACTGATTAAATGCACCAAGCATTCTTAAGCCACCTTTAAATTAGCAAGGGATTCGAGGAAAAAGCATAGTCGCCGCATCTGAAAAATCATCTAAAACGGATCGTCGACCGTAGACGTTTTTTAAAGTCAGCTTTTAGCAATAATCGCTGAAACAGCCTTGACAGCCCCTCTGTCATTAAGGACAAGCCATTACCATCCTCATTCCCCATTAATCGATCAATCCATGCAAATCAAAGCCATTCACCACATTGCCATCATCTGTTCAGATTATGGGAAATCAAAGCACTTTTACGTTGACATTCTAGGAGCCGACATTATTTGTGAAACCTGGCGCGAACAGCGGCAATCCTACAAGCTTGATCTCACACTGGGCAATGCCCAATTAGAACTATTTTCATTTCCAGAACCACCCCCTCGACCCACACGTCCTGAAGCCTGCGGTCTACGTCATTTAGCCCTAGCCGTCAACAATCTGGACGCCAATATTGCTCACCTACAAAAACACAGCATCCCAGTAGAGTCCATCCGATTAGATGTACTAACCGGCAAACGCTTCACCTTTTTCCAAGACCCCGATGGGTTGCCTTTAGAGCTTTACGAAGTTTAAGGATGCATTACATTGAGCGACACAGCGTGCTTGTCGAAGTCAAATGACTGATATTGCACTGACGGCAAATTTCTCAGACAGGTTTGGGCACCCTATGCATACAGTTCAGGTTAAAAGTATCCTTTCTGAACACCAGCCGTTACAGCCTCTTTTTTTCGCCACCAGCTAAGCGAACGCCTTTGTTTACAGCTGTTTACAAGGTTTGGCTTGATTAGTGTGATACGAAACTTCAAAATTTGTGATCTGACGCACCGTAACGAACCATAGACGGGAGTAAAGTTAGGACATATAAGAAAACTATATTTCTAAACCGCCTGACCTTAAAAGGCTTGGCGCTATTCTAGGCAGAGCCGCTTAAAGGCTAAGGCTATATCTATGGCTAAGGGGCGATGAAGGTTAACTTCATCGCCCCTTAGCTGCTGGGTTGCTATTTTTTAGACAACGTGCCTAGGCGCTGGCATTGGTATTGGATTTAAAGCGGCGCTTACGACGGCGAGAAATTGCCCTGACTGACTGACACATCTCAGATGCCCCCATTAATATCTCAAGTCCGACATCGTATTGACCGAATACGGGAAAACCAAATCAGGTCATAGTAACGTTGCTCAGCCTTGTTGGACGCAAAACAAGGGTCTGGGTCTTTGGGCAATAAGGGGACTGGTTTCAGAAGAGTCCGACCTTTGTGAACGACTCCCTTGAGCCACCGTAAGCCAATTTTGAGATAGCTGAGCCCTCGTCTCCAATGGGTATCCACCTGTTGACGTAAGCCTTCACACTGCACCGCCATGCCTTGAGTGGTGCCGTATAACAAGGCAATGGCGGCCACCAAATAGAGACGCTCTAGAGCTTGAGCGGATCGAATGCGAGAGTCTTCGAGTTCAAAGGCTCCTGATTTGCTATCTAAAAACAACTCCTCAACCCGAAACCGCAAGGCATATTGCCACAACGTTTGTAGACTCGGTGATTCATCCGTAATCACCGCCCAGGATTCCTTCGTCCCTCGCACGGTTGCCAAGACTAAATTACATCGATGCTCACCATCTTGCCAGAGCCCCACGTTCTCATAGAGAGTGGCTTCTCCTTTGGGAGGCCACAGCGCTTGTACTTCAATGGGATGACGGCATGGGCCGTGGAGATGAACATCACACGCAATGCGCAAACAATAGTGCCAACCACTCGCTTGCAACCAACTCATGAGGTCATGGTTGGCAAACCCTCGGTCAGCTAACAACATCGTGTTGGGATGCCGACGCAACAGCCAACGGGCACGCCGTAACAAGGGTCGATATTCATCGAACGCAACCATGGCACTTTCATGCTCTAATACCCGCCATAGAAGTGGTACCGCTCGTCCACAACACACAACCGACAGGTGAATCATACAATAGCGATTCCACAGCATGGTCGTATCCAATGCTAGATAGAGTCGATGAGCCCGCCAGTTGGTGAGCGCTAACAACACCAGCGGCAGATACAACCCCTTGACATCAATGAATCGGTTGATGAAAAAGCGATGCCACCGACGTTCAAAGCTCTGGGCCTGAGTCGCCCGACTGGGGACGTAGGGTTCCCAAGCGGGGAGGCTGAGTTGGCCACTACAGATCAGGGCACTGACCATCCAAGCCAGTGTTTTCAGATGCCGGAGGTCTTTGTAACGGCTATGTTGACGCAGGAAGGGCAACAATTGATCATACAGTTGGGTAGAGGCTGACATGCATATCACGCTGATGGTTTGGTATCTTCAGCTTTGCATGCCCTCTGCCCATTTCCTTGTCGATCCTTATGGATTCTGGGTTACAGGATTTGTGTCAGGCAGTCAGGAAATTGCCTTGCGTTTAGCTTTTTCAATAGGGGTTTCAAAATAACGTTTCTTTTTTATATCTGAGAAGATATCAGCCCTCGATACCTGGCGTTTAAAGCGCCGTAACGCTGACTCAATACCTTCATTTTCACCAACAATGACCTGGGCCATCTGACCTAACACTCCTTGAGTAATCACTAGATTTAAGCGTTTTAAAAATACGTGCGTCGACGGCAAGCAGCATTGTCAAAATTATGCAGGGCTAATGCTTCAACCCTGATATACATAATCCTATGGACAGCTAGAAAGTCTTTAGGATGAGTGCAGCCCAAGGCACTGTATTCCTAATAGACAGGCAACTTGGCGCTTTTAGCCAACTGCTCTACACAACGTTCAAGATTTTATGACATCCGAAAATTTGTTCGAAGACGACGTTCCAAACAGCTTTGAATATTAATATATTTCAACCGATGCAACAAATTAAGCTTGGTAAAGCAACCGCAATAATTATGTGGGCGATTGCTCAATCAATGCACCTTTTAGTGTTGCTAATTCTCGGTATAATTTCACCTTTCAAGGTTAGGTTTTTAGCCTGTTGGGTTGAGCCGTTCATGCTCTAAATCAGCAACGGCAATCTACTTTATTCTGCATCGTCTGCGGCCTCTTCTGAATTGTCATCTGAAGGCGATGCATTTTCCGCTTCTGCTTCTGCTTCTGCTTGCAGAGCTGCAGCTTGGGCAGCATAGTCTTGTGCCTGTTGCGGCTCATTCTGAGCTTGATGCACTTCAGATAATAAGCTGAGCAGCCCAAACTCGGCTTCGCGATCGCCCATGTCTTTAGCAATCACTAAAGCCTGTTCAAGATGACCTTGGGCTGCAGGATAGTTCTCTAGCTGGACATTGGCAAAGCCTAAACCAGACAGACTTAAGCTTTGGAATAGGGGCTGATTACGCTCCTGGGCAAGAACGAGTAAATCGTCAAAGGATGCGATCGCATCTTCATACTGACCACTATCTAAATAGGTAGAACTTAGACCCAGCAGTGACTGTAGCTCTGCACCCACAGCATTGGACTCACGACTCAGCTGCAAACGGTCCTCATACAGCTCAACTGCCTGATCCAAATCTCCCTGGTCGTAGAATGCCAGCGCCAATACGTATAGCGCCGTGAACTGCACATCTAGGGCCTCTGCCTCTTCAGCCAGCGCTAATGCCTCGGTTTGAGCCTCAATCGCCTCGTCAAGGTTTTCTAAGCGATAGTGGGCCACCCCCATATGGCTCAGCGCCAGGGCCTGGGATCCTGGGCTTTGCAACTGAGTTGCTACGGTCAGCGCATCTTCAGCCGCTGTCAACGCAGTTTCATACTCTCCCAGGGCCAACAGTGAAGAACTTGCCACATTTAAAGCACTCAACAAGGCCTGGCCATTCCGTTCTGATTGCGCCAGGGGAATCACCAGCTGGGCCGCCTCCAGGGCTAATACATCTTGACCAATGGTTCTGTAGCTGGTGGCCAAAATGCTCAAAGAATTCAACCGACCTGAGTCAAATTCAAGGCTGTCAGCCAGGGTGAGGGCGTCCTGGGCATAGGTAATGGCATCCGGTAAATTGCCCTGGGATTGGGTAGCGAGCGCCAGTACATTTAGGGCGACCACCTTAGATTCAGGATCATCCACCCCCTCTAAAGCCGTCAGCGCCTGCTCACCGTAGTCAGAGGCAGTTGTATAATCCCCCTGATTAACGGTCACCAGCCCTAGCATAGTTAAAGCAAAAGACTCCTGGGCCAAATTCTCATTGGCACGGGCAGCGTCAAGCGCCTGTTCAAGGGTGGTTTTTGCCTCCGCCAGATTGCCGTCTTCATACAGGGACAATCCGGTGAGAATCAGCTGATCTACGTCATCCAAAGATTGCTGCTCTGGTGCTGCTGCTTCAGACTCTAATGCGTCTGAATTAGTCTCAACGTCGGCTTCTGAGGACACTTCTTCTGAGGTCGCATTCTCTTCTGAATCATCGGAAGTTTCAGCAGCCTCATTTTCCTCAGCCTGCGCAAGTAATCTAGACGAATCAGCCCAGGCTAGCTGGCCTGGGAACGTAAGTAGCAGAGCAGCGGTACTGAACGTTAGCAAGCGAAACAGCATAGTGTGGAGCTCAATATGGCAAGAGTTCATCCACCCTAGCAGCAAATGTTAGAGACGTCGTCATTGAGTAGGCGGATTTTTAACCCAGCCATTGGAGCATGGTTTTCTTCAGCTGCCCCAAGTCTTTGTAGAACTCTTGTTTAACAAACTGACCAATGGCATCAAAGGCTGTAAATGCCTGACCGGGTTGCCAGCGGACATCTTGGGCAATGGGGGTGGTGTGTGTACCTTGGAGAATCTGAATCGCAGTGAACTGGGGAAAGCGCTGGTAGAGCACATCGCTGAGATCGTAGGTTTGGTCAATGGTATCTCGGCGAAACTTGATCAGCAGATTATGGCCAATGGCGTAGCGATCGCGAACCAGGTTAAGGGTTTGGTTGGGGCTGGGGGTAAACTCCACATCAAAATCTGGAGCAAACTGAACGAACTGTTCTAACAGAGGAATAGATTTGCGGGCGGGGTAATTATTAAAGGAAATCAGGATATTGCCTGCTCGCTCGATGTTGTACAGACTGGCAATGAGCAGATGAACTTTGCAGCCCATGCTGTGACCTACACCATATATAGGTATGTAGCGATCGCCAATCACCTGACGCCGGAGATAGATCATGGCCTGGTCAAATGTGGTCAGCACCTCGTCTGCGATCGCACCATGGTCAAAGGTATTGATAAAGGGCGTTGCCACAATGCAATAGCCCTGCTGGTACAGATTTTCCAATAGCCAACTATAGGTTAGGTGCGGCGCAGCGGCAATAAACGCACCCCCTAAGAAATGAATAATGGCTTTTGGGCGATCGGGAACGAGAAGCCAGTTACCAGAGACTTCTTGCCAGGTCATACACATGGGATCAGGAAACTGCTGTTTTATCCTAACGGTCTGACGCCTAGAGCGCAGCCTCAACATATAACCCACATCCTCCTCTCTAAAGGAGGGGATGCTGCCAATAACAACTTATTTCTATGTGTTTTGGCAAACATACTTTCTACTCTGAAAAAGGTATTGTTATCCCGTATTTACATATTTTTTTGAGGTTCTTCTTAGATTGCTCAGGCATCTTTTGAAAAGCCCAAAATTTTCCACGATAGTCTCTGGATAATAGTTTGAGGCATGCTAAGAGATAACGTAAAGACTCTTCTCTCAAGCTACGTAATTGAGTCTTCTATCACACATTAAGTAATGCTTAAAAGCTGGAAGTTCATGCAATGAGAATGGCCCTTTCAACGGTTGCGATCGCAACCACCCTAGTCGGTTCAACGTTTCTATCCACAGCCCCTGCCTACCACTACAGTTGTAGTTATGAAGAATTAGTTATCATGCTCTTCTTGTAATGCCAAAACAGGGCCGTGGCCTGATGTTGCCGTCGCCATCTGGACCATCCAATCACAAAGTCAATATCCGGTAACCATTGCCATAACAACGACCATAATAATCGTCGAATTTCAGGCAATGTTAGTGGAATCAAAGCCCCCGTTGGTGCATGAAGACCGCCAGCGAGCTGTTTGCCGCTGATTTGTGTGACTTCAGCGCCCCTTTTTCAGTGGCGATGGCGAGAGATTGCGTCCGCATCACACTCAAAAAGGCATGGGCTAAACAAGCGAGGGTGATATGTCGATACCAGCCGGTCCAAGAGCGAACTTCATACTGGTCCAAGCCCACCTCCCCTTTAGCCGTCTCAAAGCATTCCTCAATCGTCCACCGACAACCGGCCACCCGAACCATGTCTGATAACGTACACTCTGTGGGGGAAAACACTCGATAATAGGCGATCTCGTTGGGGTCTTTCAGACTGCGTCTGAATAACAGCCGATGGGCCCAGCCGTCCGGGGAGGGGGCACTCAAAGTGAGTACCGCCCAATCATACGTCCGAGGTCCTTTCGTACCATTGCCGGCACTCAGTCGGTGCCAATCGGTCACTCTCAGGTAGGCCATCGCCTCACTGGCCGGTAACGAGGTCGTTCCAATGACGACCGATTCATTGCACGCAATCCCCAAAACATAGGCTTGCACTTGGGCTTCCAAGGCCTGGCGTAACCCTGGGTTATTCCCATAAACGGCATCGCCCGTGATCCACGCAAAGCACATTCCCAAGTCCGTTGTTCGCGCGACCATTTGCTGAGCCAAGGCCGGTTTGGTGGCAAACTCGATGTCGTCTGGTACTCCGGCCCGACGACATCGGTCTGGATCTTGGGTCCAGCTTTCCGGTAAATATAATGCTCGGTCAAGAAAGGTATGACCTTGGTCACTCACATAGCTCAAAAAACACCCCGATTTGACAATTTTCGACTTTCCCGACCGTCCCACTATATTGGCGTTGGACTCCTACCGACTGCTTTCCTTTTTTGATAAATCCAGTCTCATCCAATACCCCCACTCCATCGGTACTGAACAGATGCTCTTGGACATACTCGATTAACTCATCTCTGACCCCATCGGCTTCCCAGACTGAGCGTCCTAACAAATTCTGAATTCCATAGGGGGTACTGTCTCCGGCTTCTTCCGCGAGTTGCCAACCATTTTTTCGCTCGATGGGGCTCAGTAAGCCTTGCACATAGCTGCGGGCTCTCTCTTCTGCCTCAATCCTTGAAAAGTAAGGGCGGATACGGTCCATGAGTTCTTCAAAGGCAAAATCCCACTCTTGCACTTGAGCTTGTTCATTCAATGGGCTGACAAGGATTGGCATCAGAGGCTGGCTGGCGTTCATTGACCAGTATCCCCTTAAAATTAAATATCTACAACTGTAGTACTACGCAGCCAGGTTTCAAACAAACTTCGTCGTCGATATTGTCAGCGGTGATTTTCTAGTGGGTGACATATTCTCAGGGCAGGTGACCTATGACGACAGCTTACTAAACGGCATTGGCCTGGAGCAGGTAGCCCCAGACTTTGGGCTGAGTTCCCTCACCTTTGACTATGTGGGTGCCGACCTGAGTACAGCGATCACCTATAGCAAGGGCGATGACGATACCGACAGCGGCTTTCCCCTGGCAATATTCCAGGACGGCGAACTCGTGGGCCTAGACTATTCTGTTGCCATCACCTCAGACCTGAGCTTTCAGTTTCGCGAAGAACCCTTGGGCAGTGGTGATTTTGGCTTTTTTACCGACAACTTTTCCACATTTGAAATCAATACAGGTACCGTTACATTTGCCGAGCCCATCCCTGTTTCAGAACCTGCCATGATGGCGGGACTGGTTACGCTCGTCGGCCTGGCCCTACGTCGTCGCCCATAGCCTCAGCTACCAAAACTTGCTGCCGTTACTGATCCTTCATAGGGCCATCTTGCCAGAGCGAGGCATCCCCTAAATCAGCAGCAACTGTTCTCAAAGTAAGCATTTACCAGGAACATCAGCATGCACCGTTCATCCATTGATCGCCTCATGTCTAGTCGTTTCAATCGGCGTGGTCTATTGGCAGGCATGGGCGCATTCACAGGTCTCATCCTTGCCAACCAGCAGCCCCTGCTCGCCCAGACGAGGTTTTCCAGCTATCCCTTCACCTTAGGTGTTGCCTCGGGCGACCCCCTACCAGATGGCATCGTTTTATGGACGCGTCTGGCACCGGATCCTCTCAATGGTGGTGGCATGCCCAATAGCGATGTCACTGTCACCTGCACCATTGCTACGGATGCAGCCCTACAAAATGTGGTCCGGAGAGAGCCCACCCTAGCCCGCGCTGCTTTAGGTCACTCAGTTCACCTGGAAGTATCTGGTCTAGAACCGGATCGGGTTTATTGGTATCGCTTTGAGGCCGGTGGTGAAGAGAGCCCGGTGGGACGCACCCGCACCACACCTGCACCGGGAACGCCGCTAAACGACCTACGGTTTGCGTTTGCTTCTTGCCAGGACTACCAAAATGGGTTTTACACGGCTTACCAACACATGGCCAGGGAAGATCTTGATCTGGTTATCCACCTGGGTGATTACATCTATGAAGGTGGGATAAGTTCAGACGCGGTGCGCCAGCACAACAGCGATGAAGTGATTACCCTGGAAGACTATCGCAATCGCTATGCCCTCTATCGCTTAGATCCCAATTTGCAGGCCACCCATGCTGCTTTTCCATGGAGCTTTACTTGGGACGACCACGAAGTAGACAACAACTATGCTAACTTTCTCCCTGAGGATGAACAGAGTGCCAGAGATTTTGCCATTCGTCGTGCTGTTGCTTATCAGGCGTATTATGAGCACATGCCGCTACGACGATTGTCTGCCTCTCGTGGTGCTTTTCTCCAGTTGTATCGACGGCTAAGTTTTGGTGACCTGGTTACCTTTAACATTTTAGATACCCGTCAATATCGAACCGATCAACCCTGCGGCGATCAATTTGGCCCTCGCTGTGCCGAGGCGTTGAGTGATGCTGCTACCATGACAGGCCAACGTCAGGAGAACTGGTTATTCTCGGGGTTAAATCGCTCAAATGCACGCTGGAATGTGCTGGCCCAGCAGACAATATTTTCTCAATTTAATTTTGGCAACACCCAGGTTTTACCAGGGGATTTCTTTAATCCTGACCAGTGGGATGGGTATGGGGCTCAGCGCGATCGCATTATCGATTTTTTACAAGCTCGCAGACCGTCCAACCCCGTCGTGATTACCGGTGATATTCACTCCAGTTGGGTTTACGACATCAAAGCCGACTTTGACAATCCTGCGTCTGCAACCGTTGGTACCGAATTTGTCGGTACGTCAATTTCGTCGAGCTTTGGTGATGGTGCAGACACTAACGCCCTTGTGTCGCTAGCAGTGCCTGGTAATCCTCACACTAAGTTCTTTGATGGTCTTAATCGGGGCTATGTGCGCTGCACCATCACCCCCGCTCTTTGGCAGGCGGACTATCGCACAGTGGAGTCCATCGAGTCGCCCACATCAGCAGTGCAAACCCTGGCCTCCTTTGTGGTTGAGGATGGGCAGCCAGGGGCTCAACCTGCTTAGACTGTAGAAATGGGATTACGTCCCGGGTTGGGTGCGATCGCACCCAACCCGGGACTCTAAAAACTACTCAAACAAATTCTTGCTAAGAAACGTTGCCCTATTTCGAATTACCGTGTTACGCTTGTAAGCCATTGAGGACGTATAGCTCAGTTGGTTAGAGCGCATCGTTGACATCGATGAGGTCCGCCGTTCGAGTCGGCGTACGTCCATTCTCAGCCCCTTGGTCTGGTCTATAGCCACGCTTTAGAAGTATGTCCCTAATATCTTTTGCTTTGGGCTTTTCAAGGCAATTACGTAATTGCTCAACTGGATTAAAAGAGAGATAGAGAAGGAGAGAGAGCCCGTTTGAATCGCCTTTAGAGCGGATAGTCCTTGGCGTTTTCTAGTATTAATAACGGACCGAACAGCAGCAAATAGATCGCGTCCCCATTTAGATCGGAATCCATGGGTCACTTTTCAGAATACCGCACTCATCCGAATGGCTTGCTCTCTAGAATTATTGGTGGGAGGGACGGTTCCATCGTCTAAGAAGACAAACAAATATAGGGTGACACTCACCTCTCGGGTGACACTCACCTCTCGGGTGACACTCGCCCCTCGGGTGACACCTATCACATGAAAACAGATATCTTCATTTTGGAACACCCATTCCCATTCCGTGTGGCCCTTGACCCGAGCACTGGTCTCATCCGAGCCGATCAGTCATGCCTGCTGGAGGTGAGCCTGAATCTCGGCCATGGGCTTGGTTAATTGAGGCTGGACTCGCGCTAAGAGATTGGCCAGGGCTCCTTCGGAGATAGAGAGATTAAGATCTCGTCAAGCAATTGATGCAACCGCTTATAGCTGATGGCATGGCCATACCGTAGATTGGCTAGCTGAGGAACTGTTAGCAGTTTTTGCCACCAAGCAAATTCGAGATCTAAATAGCTACCTAAACATAGCTTGGTGCTGCTTGGTAGCTGGGGATAAACTGGCAATTCTTGATTTTTATTCAATCGAGTCTTGACTATTTATAACGAACATATGTTATAAATAAAATAGACGGGGTAAAATTATGTCTGCCGTTCTTCGCACGTCGCTATGCCTAAAATTGTCGATCATGATCGTTACCGTAAGGAGTTGCTAAGCGGGTGTCTCGACCTCTTTGCCACACGAGGATACGGTTCGATTACGATGCGGCAAATTGCCAAGGGTCTGGGGGTGTCTACAGGCACCTTGTACCATTACTTCCCAAGTAAGGAGAGTATTTTCATCCAGCTCGTGCAGGAGCTATGTGAGCAAGATATCTATAATTTTCTGGCGCAAGTCCCTGAAGTGAATGATTTAGAGGGTCGTCTACAGGCCATCGTGGATTTTGTTTTGCAGAATGCGAAGTATTACTATCAACAGCTATTACTGTGGGTGGATTTTTCTCAACAAACCCGTCCTAATCCTGACAGCGATATCCAAGCCTTGCGTGAAGTTTGGCAACGGACACGAGAGTTGCTGGCTGACTATCTACAACTTTCTAAGCCCGAATTAGTGGATTTTGTCATGGTGTTTATGGATGGATTGGTTTTGCAATATATCTATGACCATGGCTACGATATGGCAACTGCAAAGACCCCTTCATTTGCACAACAAAGTCAACTGATGATTCAGATGGTGATACACCATGAACAAAACTGTTCTTAGCCTTAATTCAAGATTGTTATGGCTGATACTGTCGGCACTGGCAGCTTCTGGCGGTATTTTGTATCTTGGCTTCTCTCCCTACAGTCAACCGGTTGTAACCGAGTCTGAAATGACGGCTATGCCAACGGAGCTGCCGGGGGTGTCAGCATTGGGTCGGTTAGAACCTACGGGAGAAATTGTTCAGGTGGCGGCTCCATTGGAGTTGGATGGAGATCGTCTAGCAAAGCTGTTTGTGGATGTGGGAGACCGTGTGAGTAAAGGCGATGCGATCGCTGTGCTTGATTCCTACGATCGGCTTCAGAATGCAGTTATTCAAGCTCAACAACAAATTCGGCTAGCTGAGGCGAGGTTGGCTCAGGTACAGGCAGGAGCCAAGTCAGGCGAGATTTTGGCGCAGCAGGCAACGGTGACACAGCGATCGGCTGAACTGACAGGACAGCTGCGAATACAGCGAGAGACCATTGCCCGCATTGAGGCCCAATACGAAGGAGATCGCGCGGCTCAAACGGCTACGATTCGTCGATTGCAGGCAGAACTACAAACGGCGGCAGCTGAACTGACTCGGTATCAGTCTCTCTACGAAGCTGGAGCTATTTCTGCATCTCTCTATGACGAAAAACAGTTAGCGGTAGATACAGCCCGCCAGGCTAAGGTGGAAGCTGAAGCCGTACTAGAAAGGACTTCAACAACAGCCCAGCGACAGTTACAAGAAGCTCGTGCTGAACTTGTTCGTTTGGAGAATACGGGGCAGGCTCAGCTGGCGGCGGCTCAATCGACGCTGGAACAGGTGGCCGAGATCCGCCCGGTAGATGTGCAACTGGCGCAGGTAGAGTTAGATGCTGCCAAGGCCGCCTTGGTTAGCGCTGAGCATGATTTGGCTAAGGCGACTATTCGAGCCCCAAGTGCGGGGCAAGTCTTGAAAGTTTATACCCGACCCGGGGAACAGATGAGTACGGATGGCATTGTTGCCTTGGGTCAAACTGACCAAATGTTGGTGATTGCAGAAGTGTATCAAAGCGATATTGGTCGCGTTCGCCTGGGTCAACCAACAACGGTGCGAGGCCAGGCATTTTCTGGTGAACTGCAGGGGGAAGTGATTGAAATTGGTCGTCAGATTAGTCGCCAAAATGTCTTCGCCCGTGAACCTGGTGAGAATCTAGATCGACGCGTCGTCGAGGTGAAAATTGCCCTCAGCCCTGGGGATAGTCAGCGTGTGGCCAACTTGAGCAACCTACAAGTACAGACGGTGATTGCGGTTAGCCATGCTGCCCAAACTCCACCGACTCCAGCTAAACCTGTCGTTGATATTGGTCTTGGTAATTCTAGCTTACAGAATGTCTTGTTGACGCCGTTTAGCTCTAATTTATTTTTTTAGATAACGAACGTTCGATTTTCTTTGTGGCTATGTTTAAGCTTCGATTCCTCAAAAAAACGCCGTTGGCCTGGCTGCAGGTTAAACGGGAGCGGACACGGTTGATGGTTGCGATCGCAGGTATTGCCTTTGCCGACATGCTAATTTTCATCCAAATGGGATTTGAAGGTGCGCTCTACGATGCGGCAATTCAGCCCCACCGCAACCTGCAGGCGGACTTAGTATTAATCAATCCCCAAATGCAGACATTGTTCTCGGTAAAAGATTTTCCCAGACAGCGGTTATATCAAACCCTGGCCCATGCGGATGTGGCCTCAGTCAGCGGTGTTTACATTGCCACCGGGCAGTGGAAGAATCCCGAGACCAGGCTAGAGAGAGCTATTTTAGTCTGGGGAATTGATCCAACAGAACCCTCCTTTAATTTTCCGGAGGTGAATCAGAATTTACACAAAATTCAGCCCCTTAATCGACTGTTATTTGACCAGGCGGGGCGACCTGAGTATGGGTTTACAACTGCCGCTTATGAGGAGACTGGTCACTTTTCCGCAGAACTAAATGGGATGCAGGTGGATGTGGAAGGCGTGTTCACTAACGGTGCATCTTTTGCCGCCGATGGGAACGTGATTGCCAGTGACTCAACATTTTTGCGGCTCTTTCCTGACCAAAATGCTGACCACATTGAGGTGGGGCTGGTGCAGCTAAAGCCTGGGGCTGATGTTGCCAAGGTACAGCGTGAACTCACAGCCGCTTTGCCTGACGACGTTTTAATTGGTTCACCAGAAGATTTTGCCCAAATTGAGCGGGAGTATTGGGCCAATGGTACCGGCATTGGTTTTATCTTTGGCCTGGGCGTCGGTGTGGGCTTTATTGTCGGCATTGTGATTGTTTATCAGATTCTTTATTCTGATGTGTCTGAGCATTTACCGGAATATGCCACGCTCAAGGCCATGGGGTGATGCCTGTCCAAGTGTTAATTATTGGTCAGATAAAAGTCTAGCAGTAGCAACATGTGGCTTTTTGGGATCGCGAACGAGCGCCTTCTTCTTTTTCTTCGGTTTGCGAGGTTGTTTTCGAAATCGCTTCAGATTGACTTGTTTGGCAAGTGCTTTGAGTTGTTGAGCCATCGCGATTAAGGAAAGAGCCTGAAACCCTTGCCAATGCTCAGGCGGAATGGCAATCATCATGCCTCGATACACCCCCTGTAGCTCATCGACTACATAGAAATCAGACACCGTCTCTTCAATAGTCTCTACCCCATGAACACTGGCCAATGCCCCTTTGATAATGGCCAGAATGTTGTACGCCACCAACGCTAAGGTAAAGCTGAACAGAGCGGCTTTGGGGTAGGCTAAGGTCTTGATTTCCCCCTCAAAGTTCATCGTCACCGTCAAAAATAAGCCTTCCACTCGCCAACGGTTTCGATACAATCGCAGACTCGTCGATGCATCTGCCACCGCCGTTGGTAGGGTGGTGAGCACGACAATCTCAGTATCGTCATGCCGGGTTGGCGTTGCCAGTCGGAGGACAACTCGTCGCAATTCAACCCGGTGCCCGTTGTACTGTATTTCGATATCCTGTTCAAAAATCTCCCCGGCTTCCCCGGTCTCGATAAATATCAGATCACTGAGCGCTTGGTAGGGTAGATTCTGATGCTCACGAATCACAAAAGCGGCATCGTGCTGGGCAATTTCAACCAAAAACTGTTGGGTACACATGTTACGGTCAGCGACCCAGACCTCTCCTGAGCGCACCACGCTCAGCACCTGGCTAAACAATCGACGTTCTTGAGTATGACCATCTTCACAGGGAAAAATGTCCACGGCTAGACGTCTTTCTGGATCGAGCACCACTAGGGATTTTCCCGGCAACGGGGCTGAGGCCACCTCGCGTAATACTTTCAATCGCCGTTCCGTCGCCGCCAGCCCATTGCCATCTAAAATACGAATGTCATACCCTGGCAAGAGTGGGGCACTTTTACCGCCCATCGTATCCATCAAGGTAGACAACTCGGCAGCCGTTTCTTTGAGTACCGCACGACTCACCTGCGGTTCAACGCCATTGAGTTTCTCGTACACTGCATTCCGGGTGACGTTCATCTCGTCGGCCTTTTTGCGGTAGGCCGCATTCATCGACGGATGAATGCCACACACCACTAAACTCAACAGGTTCACCAAGGTCGAGAAGAGCAGTTCTCGCTGATACTGAACTTTGGCATGGCGCTCAAAGATGTCATCCAACCGCTCAGGACGGAAGACCAACTCCATCGCCCCTCGCATCATTACGCTGATAGGGCTTTCTTGGGCAAATCTCTGAACGATTTCGGATAACACGGCACACCTCTCTATCCTTGACTGGCTTTAGCGTACCGGATACCTTCTCAACCCTTTTTCTCTGTTTGCTATTTAACACTTGGACAGGCATCGGCCATGGGGTATACCGACCGCTATCTGCTGGGTGTTTTGTTCCAAGAGTCGTTGCTGCTGGCTGTGTTGGGCTACATACCCAGTATTGTTCTGGCCTTTGGTCTTTATCAGCTGGCTTTTACAGCCACAATGTTGCCCATTGCCATGACCAGTCGACGAGCCATCACCGTGCTCATTTTGACCATTGTCATGTGCTCTGTTTCTGGAGCCATTGCCATGAGAAAGCTACGTACGGCCGATCCTGCCGATATTTTTTAGTTAAACGCTCATTTGTTTTTTCTCTTTGTTGCTTGAATTCCCATGACCATGTCTCCCGTAATTACGGCCCAACAACTGAATCATCACTTTGGTGCAGGGCATTTGAAAAAGCAGGTCCTATTCGACATTGATCTCACAATTCGCGCCAGTGAAATGGGTATGACCTCAATTAGATGTCTATTAAAAAGTCAGAAATCCTAAGCCCTACAAGAAGCTTACAATCTCCATCACGCTGAAACTGAGAAAATTTATTCTTCGCTCAAATCTTCCTGAAACCCTTGCTGGATAAGCGTTATAGCACTCTACATCGTGTCGAGGTCATACCCAGTGAAATTGTGATCTTGACCGGCCCTTCGGGTTCTGGAAAAACTACGCTACTCACTCTCATGGGTGGTCTGAGGGCAGCACAAAGCGGGAGTTTAAAGATTTTAGGACAAGAAATCCTTGGAGCCTCTAAGCCGGTACTAAATAAACTGCGGTGCAATATTGGCTATATTTTTCAGGCCCATAATTTGCTGAGTTTTCTCACGGCCCGGCAGAATGTGCGGATGTCTCTGGAACTACACTCTCATTTTCTCGATCAAGATCTAGATGAGGTTGCTGCAACGATGCTCACAAACGTGGGGCTGGAGGACCGGATTGATTATTACCCTGATGAACTGTCGGGGGGACAGCGCCAGCGGGTTGCGATCGCACGTGCCCTGGCCAGTCATCCTAAAATTGTCCTGGCCGATGAACCAACCGCTGCCTTAGATAAACAATCAGGACGGGATGTGGTGAACATTATGCAGCGCCTGGCCAAAGAACAGGGCTGTACCATTTTGTTAGTTACCCATGACAATCGTATTCTCGACATTGCCGATCGCATTATCTACATGGAAGACGGGCAGTTAAAACCGAACCCTGTCTTGGAGCCTGTTGTGACTTAAGGTCTATATACGCTCACAGCGTTCTTTGAGAGCCTGATTGTAATCGAGATAACCTTGATGGCTGACACAGTAAACACCTCGCCAAGCCAGGTAAGGAATCAGCAGTCCAGAATTTTCATGTTTTTGGGTGAATCGAGTTTGGTATGGGCTGATGGCCTCAAACATGAATGTATGGCAAACATTGAAGAGAAAAGCAGCACCCAAATGCCCTTGCCAGACAAATGTATTGGGTGGCTGGATAGATAAAAACTCTGCCTTAATCCAGTGTTGACCATACTGTTTAAGGTCTTCCAAAAAACGAATTGTCATCCCAACCTTAAACTGGGCATCGGCTTGAAGCACAAAAGGATTCCAGTCTGAATAGGCTTTGAAGTCGGTAACTTGATCCCATACAAGCTGTTGTGGGGCATGAATGACCACATCAGTTGTCCACCCTTTCATGAGGGACATCCGTTGCTGAAGACTGGGGGCATTAGACATCTGAGTCATTGACACTTCCTCAGGACCTTGAGGACAACTTACTCCTATGGCCTAATATAAGAGTTTTTGCTGATCCTCGGAATGATTTCATCTACAAAGTGTGGGTATGGGGCATTTTTGACAGATCGATGCATCCTCTAAATCAGCAATAGCATTTCTTCTGTGTCGGTGTCATACAGTAAGATACCTTCGGTCGTTTCATCAAGCTGTCCTACTAGTAATCCCTCCTGATTCCAGATAGCTGATTGACCAACACTTTCAAAGTCATCACTGGGTCCCAAACAGTTGGCCATGAGCACAGGCATTGAATACTGCTTGGCAATAATTGGATAGTGTTTGAATGCTTTGGCGATTCCACGGGCCGGTTTAGCGACACTGGCAATATAGACTGTGGCTCCACTCTCAACGGCTTGCGCAACATGTTCAGGCTGTAGCGATTCGTAGCAAATGGCAGGGGCTATATTTTCTTTCTCAATTGTTAAAACAACCTGTTGCTGGCCATGGACAAAATAAGGCAATTCGTCTGAATGTAAGAGTTGTTTTGAGTAGGTTTGTCGAAGTTGATGGGGCTGAAAAATACTCATGCTGATTAAGATGCCAGCATCGCGCTTAGTTGGCATGCCAACCCCGATAGTGATGTTAGAGTTGTCACTAATGTGTTGAAAGTCATCAAACCTTGCATCACTCTGATTTGTTGCCAGGTCTTTGGCAAGTGTGGGTTCATACCCTGTTATAGAAAGCTCGGGAAAGAAAATTGCGTCTGCCTGTTGTGCAACGGCTAAGGCAATAAACTTTTTGTGAATAGCAATATTTTTAACGACGTCCCCTTTGATGGGTCTGATTTGTGCTGTACAGATTTTCATCTTCCCAAATCTCGGCTTTACGCTTGGCGGTTTGCAGTTTTTGTAACCCTATATTGGTCAGAACCCTCTTACGTTTGCGAGTTATGCGCTGTTGTGGCATGCCTAAAACGTCTCAAATGATAGGTTGGCCGGTGACTCTGTTAATTGTCGTGCTTCGGAGGACTGCTCCAGGGTGATAGCCGTCGTTGGCGTATGATCATCAACGACTTCGAACTGAAGGTTATCCATCCAAACTTGACCATCTCCTGCCAGCAATAGGCCAAACGCAATATTGTTACTTTCGACCGGTACATCTAGAACAATGTCATAGGGTTGCCACTCAGTAGTGCCTTGAATCGATCGATTTTCCATATTGTCAAAGCTCAAGACTTGACCAGAGGCGCTGTCAACCCGCATCCACAACCCGGCCCAATCTTCAACGGCCTTAGCCTTGACATATCCCGTTAGGCGTAATCGCTGTCCCTGGTACACACGGGCATCAAAGACTTGCATCAATGTGCCAAAGCCCTCTGACCCGTTATATTTGCCTTGCACGGTACCACTGGCAGTGCCATCGTAAGTAGTACGGCGATCTGCCCCCATTTCATAATCATTGGGATGACTACCAGCCTCAAACCATCCGTCCAAAGGCTTCACATTTTTAGACCTACTCCAACTTAAAAGAGGTCTTCTCTTGAACACTGATGAGCCGAGGCCAACTACGGGGGCTGCAAATAGGTAGCTGCCTGTCGTTGCCGTTCCAAGGATGCCGAACAGCCATAACAGTCTAAATTGCAGTTTAGATGGATAAAACATGGGGGCAAAAAGTGAAGCTTTAAGCCTAGTGTGGCCTCTAGATTAAAAAGTGACCATGAATAATTAAGGTTTTAAACATTCCCTAACGTAAGGTTACCAGCCTGGTATATCACCCACTCCCAAGACTAAACGTGCTGCTTCTTGACAATCTAGAGCCGTAGTATTAGGAAGTGACCGTTCTAATAGATACTGACAAAAGTAGTCCCTTATTAGGTACCTGAAATAGTGTAGAGATTGGCCCGTCCTTGCTTACCTATCAGCTTGATGAGACTCGCTTTTCGTAGAAAATAAGCTATTTTCTGCGCCAACTCTCTTCTAATATCTCTTGCTTCCGCTAGATCTTTCGTAGTAAATGACTCTAACCCTTCCGGCAGAAATGCTAGCCAATCTGCCGGTCCTTCAAATCGCCTCTGGCCTACGACGTCTAATAACCGACGTTCTTCAGTGCGCCATCCTCGCTTGCGCCATCTGCGCTTTCCCTCAAACCGTCTCACTTCTTCTTCCTGGATCATCAAGACTTCCAGTGAGAAATTAGGGCTCGAAACCAACTGGGGAAGACTCACCATTTCTCGGAATAGATCCTCCACCCGTCCTCTTTTCGGTGACTTACGGCGACTGCCATAACTCCCCTTAGTCTCGTCCAACTTAACAATCCATTTTTCTTGAGCTATGGGATAGATCAGCCGTATCCGATGGGAACGTGTCAGATTGGTTAGTTTCGATTTTATAGCTGAGAAATTGCCGGTCTGGATTTCCAGCAATAGATCATCTCGAACAATGTCAATTACAAACCCATCAACCGCCACTTCAAATCGATCACCTGGCTGTGCATACCAAGTCTTCAGCGATGCATGGAGCGGTTTTTCATTAAGTAATCCAATACTTGACATGTTGCTCCAGTTCCTCAGCCATCGGTTTATTGGCTAATAATGTACCACCCTGGATTTAGCTACATGTTCAACGTTGAGTTTCCCTCTGTAGAGCTTTGATCTACAGCCATCGCTAGAGCAAGACATTCGCCATAAACTGCTTTCATCATTAAGCATTGTCCCTGGACATTGTTATATAACCCGGAATACTTTCAAAATCTTTGAACCATCGCCGGATGTTGACGTAGGCTGATAAGTCAAATCCACCTTCATCGGCGACATGGGTATAGGCATATAGGCTAATGTCTGCAATCGTTACCTGATCGCCTAGAAAGAATTTATGGTGAGCCAGGTGTTGGTCCATGACCGCAAGAGCCTTATGGCCACCGATCTGTTTGGCATGATATTCTGCTTCTCGTTCTTTGGGTAATCCTAAATATTTGTTGATATACCTGGCTGTTGCGATGTAGGGCTCATGGCTATACTGTTCAAAAAACTGCCACTGTAGCACCTTTGCCCTTGCATAGTTCTCTTGGGGAAGCCATGGGGTATCTACAGCCAAATAATTCAGAATTGCGTTAGATTCCCAAAGATACTTGCCATCACCTAGTCGAATGACGGGGATTCTTGCATTGGGATTCATCTGCTTAAATTCTATCGTGTGGGTCTCACTGGCAAGAATATCAATAGGGACCCATTCATGCTCGACTTTAAGAAACTGCATTAACAGTTTTACTTTGTAACAATTGCCCGACAACATGTCTCCAAAAACTTTATACATGGCATTCCCTAGTTAGATTTGACAAGAAGATATGTGGAACAGTTTAGAACTCTCACTTTAATCGACTGGTGGATCAGAGCCAATGCAAAGGCGCTTGCGCTTAAATAATCATCCCATTACCCTATCACTCATCCACCCATCTACAGTCCCAACCTGGGTCTTTAGTTTTGTGCAGTCCCCTAACCATAGGATGGACAGGTCTGTCACTTACCATTTTCCTTCTTTTGCCTTATGTGTTTTTTAGTAGCCAAATATTTTTTTTCGCAGCACATTTACCTTTTAACCCACCGACAATATCTGTGCTGACCAGGAGATTTAAATCATAACTATCTCCATAATGTTGATTGACTTCCTCGTTACTAACTGAAAAAGGAGGACCTGCCATCAGAGTTTGATCGTATTCATAGCTAATGAGCAGCTGCGGTGCTTTAGACGTAACCTCCATTAAGTGTGCTGTATATTGATTGCGCATGTCTTCGGGCAAGGCTACTAAAGCTGCTCTATCATAAACTGCATCGATTGGGCCAAGTACCTGGTTAGACACATCGAAGATATTGCCAACAAAAATATCGATATTCTTGGCACTATAGTGCTTGACGGCATCAACGTCTGATATGGTGGGCTTTAACTCAAGCTCCATAAATAATTGCTCAACGGCCATTTCAACCAACTCAGCTCCAGCAACACGATAGCCATGGGAGAGCAGCCAAACAATATCAAGGGTTTTACCGCATAATGGTACAAATACACGACTGTCCTTGACTAAAGAAAGCGTTTGGAAATAGTTGACCAGTACAGGGTTAGCGTCACTTCTGTGAAAAGCAATATTATTGTTTTCCCATGTCTGCAACCAAAAACTTGTGTCCATAACTTCTCCTTTATTACCTTACTGACACCACATCAGCATTCTTGTGTTGTTTGCCTACCACTCGATAGTCTCAGGTTAAGAGTGCTATCCATAGAGAAAAAATCTATGCCTTTCGTTTTTCATACCTCTCTCTCAGTCATAAGAAATAGATTTACAGCAACAAGGTAGTAGTAGTGTAACTGGATTATTATTGAATTGAGGAGTGCTAAATTTGCTTCTCGATGATGCAAAAATGTTACACTCATGAACTGGAACGATTTGCGGGTATTCTTGGCACTGGCGCGTTCAGGCTCTGTCCGAACTGCCGCTATAAGGCTCTCAGTGAGCCACTCTACTGTAGTTCGTCGTATAGACACCTTAGAAAAGAGCTTGGATGTTCGCCTATTTGAACGAATGCCTCAGGGCTACACCCTGACTCCAGTGGGTGAAACCATGCTGAAACGCGCAGGACAGGTAGAAAATGAAATCCATGGCTTAGAGTTAAGCATCCTAGGACAGGATGCCAAATTGAGCGGTACTATCCGGGTCACAGTGGTGGATGCGCTTATTCAGTTTTTAATTGCCCCAGATTTGCAACGGTTCAAACTCGCCTATCCAGATATTGATGTGGTGATTACGACTTCTTATGATGTTGTTGATTTGGCCAAACGGGAGGCTGATGTGGCGATTCGCTTTATGGCTAACCCGCCAGAACATTTAGTGGGTCATCGCTTGCCCGATATGAATATTTCCTACTATGCCTCCCATGAATATCTTGAACAACACGATCTCACAGCTGATCCACCTACTGCAAACTGGATTGGGATGGATGAGATTGCAACCTTTCCAACGGTTAAATGGCTAAAAGAGAGTCCTTATCCACATATTCCAGTGCGTTGGAGTATGCCTGTGCTGTTACAGCAGACGGCTGCACAGGTAGGGTTAGGGATGGTCATGTTGCCCTGTTATCGAGGGGATCAAGATCCGGCATTGCAACGGATTTTATCTGAGAAGGTTATTCACGGGCACCCAGGTTGGATACTAACCCTAGATGATCTGCGAACAACTGAGCGTGTCAGGGTGTTTGTAACCTTTATGGCGAGAGCTATATGGCAATATGCAGATTTGCTCGAAGGTCGATGTCCAAAATAATAAAGGCGCAACGCTAGCCAAGACAGGCCTACTTTACGCTGGCACTTAAATTCACCCCACCACCCCATCACTCATCCACCCATCTACAACTCCAACCTGGGTCTTTATTTTTGTGCCGTCCCCTTGGGTAGAATCATCATTTCAGTTCCCAGTTATAGGAATGTTCAGAACTGGGATAGGCTCCGTCTCGAACTTCTTCAGCAAAACACTTTGCTGCCGCTGTGATATGTCTATGAAGCTGCGCGTATTGCTTAACAAATCTGGGCGATTGTCCCTCGTGTAAACCCAACATTTCAGTTGAGACAAGCACCTGACCATCACAATCAGGCCCTGCTCCAATTCCAATTGTGGGAATCTTGAGTGCAGCTGTAATGTCATGGGCAGCCACACTGGGAATTGCCTCCAAGAGGAGGGCAAATATTCCAGCATGTTCGAGTGCCAACGCATCTTGAATCAACATTTCAACGGCAGCGGCCGTTCTGGCTTGCACTTTATTGCCACTTAATTGATGATAAGACTGTGGAGTAAGGCCCAAGTGGCCCATTACTGGAATACCATTTTGAGTTAGGCGTTGAATTAATTGATCATGTCGACCTTCTAGCTTCACTGCTTGAACACCAGCTTCTTTGATAAGTCTGCCTGCATTTTGGACACCCTCTTCCAAGGTTGTGTATGAACCGAATGGGAGATCGCCAATGACGAGTGCATGATGCACCGCACGAGCAACAATTTCACAGTGGTAAACCATTGCATCCATGGTTACTGGAAGAGTGGTGTCATGGCCTTGAACAAAAATGCCAAGGGTATCTCCGACAAGAATTAGTGGGATGCCAGTCTCATCAAAAATAGTCGCGGTCAAGTAGTCGTATGCCGTTAGCATTGTGAATCGCTCCCCCCGAGATTTATGGGAAGACAAATCTTGAATAGTGATACGACTCATCTCTTTAAAGCCCACTATACGGAAATTAATTGGCTGCTAGATACGACGATTTTTAGAAGGTAAAGGCCTATTCTACAACGCTGGTTTGAATAAATCCATAATCACCAGAGGCAAAGCGCACATGAATCCATGGCTCCCCAGTGTCTGCCAGAATAAACTGTTGCAGCACAATGACTCTAGCAGGTGGCTCAAACGTTAATGTATCTCCATAGCCTGGAGAGATCCATACGATCGCAGGTTGTACGAGTTCTGCCAGTTGATAAATTGTACGAATATCTTCGAGCTCGCCCTGAAAAAATTGTCGAAGTTTGTAGGCCTCCTGACAATCTGCGTTTATTGCTGGATCGATGATGGCTGCACATCCTTCAGCTGTGGGCGTAAATAGACCTTGAGCTTGGGCACGTTCAGTTTTAGGCGTTAACGCTAACAGAGCTGTAAGAGTACCCAGTAATAGTGTTTTCATAAGGAGCAATACGGTATACCTACTCCTTATACTATCGGGAGATACATTGATTCCACCTTTCTACAAAGGTATGTCTACAGTTCAAAGCCCTCTATACTTTGCAGTGTCAGAGTTCTACAACTCAAAACTAAGAACTCAAAACTGAGAACTGATATTATTCCTTAAAAGTTTTTGGCTTGATGGGTCTTGGGATCAAACTCAAATCTATCCTTGCTATGGGTTTCACCATATAGGTTAAAGGTGACCAGAGGAGTATCCCCAACGGCCTCTACGCAGTGAATTGCACCGGGAGAAAAGCTGATAACATCCCCAGGGCGAAAGACTTTTTCTCCCACTGGAGTCACTTTATCTTTGAGTGCTTGAGTCGGAGTATGTTGCCAGAATGTATTTTTCTCTTTCCCCTTTAGCAAGGCCACAACCCCCCAAGTGCCGTGATTATGAATGGGAGAAACCATTCCAGGGGGATAGGTGTTGGTTTGAACCGTTAGGGGATATCCAATTTCGTTATAGAGCGTCTGGATTGCAACATCATTTAAGGTACTAAGTTTGGGGTGTTGGGTCTGTAACCAATAGGAGTTCAGGGCCAACTTACGGACTAGATGTCGAATAGCGGGCAGACAGTCATACTCGTTGAGCGATTTTTTGAGAACGTCTTCTACCTGGGTTAGAAAACGATGAAAGTGGTAGGGCGTTTCCAGTAAGTTCCATTGCCGAGGAGTGGTACAGGCTTGCACCTGACCATCGTCAGCAACCATCCAATCTTGTCCCTGTGTTGCTTGTCTCTGGGTCACACGTTCACCTCAGACGGATGCAGGCAAGCCTGGTGTTCATGGGGCAAGCCTGCGGCTAAATTCCCCATCCAATAGGCTGTTACAGCCTGATCTGGATTTGTCTCAGTGGTGGTTAGCAACTCTGTATTTTGCTGTTGTAGCCGACGCCGAACTCCTTCACCAGCGGAAGCCGCTATGGCAATGTCAACAAAATGCAGTGGGTGACGTTCACCGTCTCCTCGCACATGCCATTCATGCAGGCAACCTATATCGGTTAAGTTCAGTGTCCAGGCTAAGCGAGCATTGACTTCATCAGCAACAACATAAACCATCCACTGCAATGCCCTGCCTGCATGGGGAGCAATGGTTCCATCATTCGCGACAGCGACAGCGACCAATTTTTCTGTCATCTGCTTAAAGCCTCCAAATAAGCGAAATATCTTAGGCCCTGGGCCTATACCAAGATCAAGATGCTTGGGGGCCATTTGCTTGTCAGGTCAAGATATGGGAATTATAGAAGATGGCAATTGTTAAATTACTGGTGCTTGTTAAGCGTGTACTCAAAGTCTGGAAGTAGCCACCGATCGTCATTTGCAAAATAGTTCGGGCTGATGGGCGAGTATTTTTTCGGCGACCAAATCATACCACCCCCCAAGCTAGTAGCCGATGGCAGAAATTTGGCAGCTATTGCATCTACCCATCTACCCATCCATCCACCCATCCACCCATTCACATTGAATAGTGGGCAAACTTACGCCACAGCATACTAAGTTAGCTACCCAAGGAATAGATTATAGACAAAGGTCATTTGAACTGAAATTTGTAATCTGATTGAGGCCAACTAAAGAATCTATGCAAGCCGTGAGAGAGTAGAGAAACCAACCACACCCCTCTCACACTAGGAGGATAGCATGAAGATTCTAGCGATCGACCTGGGCAAATTCAACTGTGTATCGTGTCTGCTGGACACGGAGAGTAACGCGACTGAATTTGACACGTTCAAGACGTACCGACGGGAATTCAAAGAAATATTACATCGTACTCAACCACACTTGGTGGTAATGGAAACGTGTTCGATTACCGGGTGGGTGCATGATCTCTGTGTTGGCCAAGACTACCCAGTACTGGTGGCCGATCCCAGCCAGGAGGCCTGGCGCTGGAAAAACGTCAAACGCAAAACGGATAAAGACGATGCCTTGAAACTGGCAAAACTGGCTGCTCTGGAACAGATCAACCCAGTGTATGTGCCTGCACCAGAGACCCGACAATATCGGCACTTGGTGAAATATCGCAAAGTGGTGGTTGGACGCATCAATCGGGTTCAAAACGCGATTCGTGCTTTGTTCGATCAACAAGGCGTGAAGATACCGTCAGGACAACGAGCTTGGACCGTACAGGGGATTGACGAATTAGGCCAACACCGACGAGTACTGACGGAGTGCGATGAGAACAATCTATGGCGTGGGGAATTAGATTTAGAATTAACGATGCTGGACCAACTATGGGAGCACCTGGCAACCCTTGAACGGAAATTAGAAATACTCGCAAAGCAGGAGGCCCGGATCCAACTGTTGCAGACCATTCCTGGGGTTGGCCGTAAAACAGCCGAAGTGATTGTCACCTGTTTGGATGATCCGAAGCGATTTGAAAACTCACGACAAGTGTCTGCCTATGCTGGATTAATTCCCCAACAACATCAATCTGGGCAAACCAATCGCCTGGGCAAGATTACTAAACGAGGATCGCGATTACTACGAACCGCATTAGTGGAAGTGGCCTGGATTATGTTACGTTACAACGATTGGGCTGCAGCCACCTATGCTCGAATTAGCGGTGGGCAGAAGACACGCAAGAAAACAGCAATTGTAGCGGTTGCCCGGAAGTTGTTGGTGCGGTGTTGGGCAATGTTGTTACACAATCAACCGTGGAACCCAGAGCTATCTCAGGCAACAACATAGAGAACAACATTCAGAAGAGAGAATCAAGAGAATAAAGTGAGACTCTAGCATGAGCTTGAAGCTCCACGTAATCTGAAACACGGTTGCCCTAACGAATAAGCCATGCTCCTTTGTAAAAACTCTTGAGACAATGCAGTAGAGCACATACCCGAATCGCATTGACACCTCGGATAGTCGGTTAAATCCACTTTGTCCCTCATTAATTCTCAATCAAAAAGACATTCCCAATAACAAAGAAAAATCATCTTGACAAAAAGATGAGAGATTTATGTGGATAGAAAATGAGAGACTCCTCGAAAAAATATGCCGAAATCCACTTGACACGTTCACGGCTTCATAGTCGGTGGTGTTCAGCAGCGTTTAGGATTTTGTCTCAGGACCCGATTGAGTTTTAAATAATAATTGGGTCGGACGCGAGGTCATAATCTTTTGTCCCACCAAAATGGTGGTAAAGATAATAGCGATCCCACAGAGTTGAATAGGTGTCAGTGTCTGATGCAGCCAGAAAAACCCAAGTAGTGTGGCCATCACCGGACTCAGGAGACCTAAGTAGGACACCGCAGGTGCAGAGAGCTTACCAATACCGCGAAACCAGAGTAAGTATGCCAACCCAGTGCCGACCAACCCCAGATACAAAAGACCTTGTAAATTGGTTTTGGTCAATGTGGTAAACGGACCTTCTATAACCAGGGCAATCGGCAGCAATAATGCACCACCTACCGTGAGTTGCCATGCGGTAAATACGAGCAGAGAAACAGGCGGTCGCCAGCGTTTTACTAACACCGTACCCAGCCCCATGGTGGCGGCCCCAGCCAGGGCGGCGAGAATACCTAAGGTGTCAAGCTGAGCCGTTGGGTCCAGGACCAAAAGGCCAATGCCAAAGAAGCCTGCGATCGCAACTAAAATCGACCCTCTAGCAGGCCTTTGCTGTAAAATCAACCATGACAACAAGACAACCAGCAAGGGTTGAATTGCGCCAGCGGTGGCAGCTACACCACCGGGCAGGCGATAGGCCGCTATAAACAACAAGGCCTGGAACATACCAATATTCAAACCACCAAGCACAAGAATTCGCCACCACCAAATACCGTGGGGTAATTTTCTGAGGGTAATGGTCAGCAATAGACCAATGGGGAGCGATCACAACGCTGCGACCAGCAGGGGATGACCAGGGGGCAAAAATTCTGTTGCGACAATATACGTTGTTCCCCAGGAAATAGGGGCCAATGCCGTTATCGCGATGTCGATTAGTTTAGACGTAGGATATTTCATCGTTGTCTGCTCACAGTTGTTTCATGAAGTAGGAAGTTCCGTAAATTCGAGGACATTCAAGTCCGGATCACGGATAAAGATTGACGTTTTGCCATCACCAAACGTGACAGGTTCGCCTGTAATTTTGATGTTGATGGACTCAAAAAAAGCTTTGGCATCCTCGACCGATTCCACCTCAATGGCATAGTGGGTATAGCCGGGATATCGCACGTCCACATCCATGAGAATATTGCGCCTGTCGTGATCATTATCACCATGGGCAATCAGATTGATCTCGATGCCACTTGGATGCTTCACGACAAAAATCTGTTCTTTATAATCTTCTCGCATCACTTGGAAGCCAAGATTTTTATAGAACTGCATTGATTTCTCGGCATTCATCACCCGAATGCCAACGTGATCTAATTTCTTAATCTGCATAGGTTGCTCCGTAAGACTAGCGGACGTAATGAGACGTGACAACCAAAAACATCTTTCAAAAAGGAAAAACCCCCTTTGAATTTATCTTAACATCAAGATACTTTACATAAAGCTAGACGTCAAGTATCTTGATATCGAGATATAATGGGACCATGACTCAAGACAACATCGATAAAATTCTGACCCAGTGGCAAAATGAGGCCCCTAGCCTGGATATTTCATCTCTGGCCGTGGTTGGGCGGATTATGCAGCTAGCCCAATTACTAGAGAAGCATCGAGAAACCGTACTGGCCGACTTTGGCCTCACAGTGTGGTCCTTTGATATGCTGGCAACTTTGCGGCGTCAGGGTCCCCCTTACCAACTCAAGCCAACTGCCCTGTATAAGTGGTTAATGCTGTCTTCGGGGGCCATGACCAATCGCATTGATCGGCTTGAAAAAGATGGCATGGTGACCCGTCTACGCGATCCTGACGATCGTCGCAGCGTCATTGTGCAACTCTCTGAGGCTGGTATAGAGAAGATCGATGCCGCAATGCCCGTATTGTTCGAACGGGAAAATCAGTTTTTAGCAGACTTGAGTCAGACCGAAACGGCAAACTTTATCACGCTACTACGGCAGTTTTTAGCGACGGTACATCAACAAGTGTCGTAGCTAAAAGAGAGCCCATATATGTATTCATGACTATGAAATTCATTGTTGGATCTGCGAAGGGTTCCGAGGGTATCACCTAATACAATCAATCAATCCTTCCTTCCTTAATCGCTGCTTCACAGATCACTCGTCTTAGCCAAACAGACTTATTTTCTAGCTTATCGATCGCTTCACTCACACCGACCAGGAGCTTAACTTGTTGTGTTTTTTTAGCCAGCGTTACATTCGCAGGTATATCGATTGCTGCGGGGAATTACTGTGCTTTGAAACCTTCCGATTGAATTGGGTCGGGGTTAGGCATGAGACTATTTTGATGATAAAGTTTACCATACTAGTCTAGCTATCCTTGATTTGAGTCATGTTAAGGGGCTAGAAACATACATCCACGATGGCCCTAGCATCATTGACCATCGCACTTTAGCCAAGTCTAGCCAACTCCCCCTCACTTTTCTACGTAGCGTAGGTCTACCCGACACCTACATCGACTACATTCCCTCATTGTTTAACCAATGGAGTAACAAACCCGATTCCAAGCCCCTTGTAAATGGCCAGCAGCAGATAGTCATATACAAAAAGCGGAAGCGTTAGGTATAGGGCCAACCAACACGAGGTGGCTGTCGAGTGGTATAAGCTTCAATCTTCTAGCAATATGCTATCAGTGACAGAATGGAGTTTTGAGATAATGAACCCAGAAGAAGCGTTGAAAAAAAGGTTCCAGGCAGAAATCCGAAAAGCTGGTGAGAAAGGCGAGAAAGCAGATAACACCATTTGGATCGCAGTCGCAGCAAATGCCGGTCTTGGTGTAGTTCCGCTAGGAATTAATCTATGGACATTTGTCGGCGTAAATACTCTAATGGTTACGTTTCTTAGCCAAATATATGATTACAATCTCTCCAATGAAGATGCTGCCAAGGTGATTCGACAAATTTTTGGTGCTGTTGGATGGACTTGGATGGCCTCAGTTCTTGGATTAAAGTTTTTTGCTGAGGTCTTAAAAGGAGCAGGAGTAATTACCTTTGGGGGGACTACGGTTGCAGGCATGGCTTTAGATGCAACCTTGGCAGGTGCCGTTACCTATGCCTTGGGATATACCTCAAAAGATTTCTTCGCCAGGGGGAAAAGGATGTCAAAAACCGACCTAGAAAAAGCCTTCAAAACCAAGTTTGCCGAGGGAAAACAAGCAGTCAAAAGACAGCAACGTCAATAGCAAAAGTTGTTATTTCCCAAGCTGTTATTACTAGTAACTAGAAATGGAGATGAAAAATGCTAAGAAGTCTGATATCCATCATTGGAGCATTGGTTGGAAACGATGATTCTTTCGTTGATTATGACGACACACCGGATGACATGTCTTTGGACCTAGATGATTATGACATTGTCTCAGGTGATAATCTGAACCTTCACCCCACACACGTTAATATCACCTTCGGTAGTTCTGCCGATACAGGCACTTACGATCCCAACACAGGAGAAGCAACATTTCCTGATGGAACTACGGCTCAAGATCCATACCAGGATTCCTACGGGCAAATATACAAAACCAAAGATGATTGGGTAAATGGGACAAATCCGTATGAACAAGAACCATCAGATTCATGAGAAGTGCCTAATAAAAGATTGAGCGTTGCAGCAGGCTTACTCAACTCATTCTGAGAATAAGTAATCGCTTATACCGAGGTAATGACCTATGAAGCGTAGATTTATTTCTATGGTTGCTATTGCTGCTACTTTGATTAGTGGCAATGATGTGAAGGCAGAAGTATCTTTAATCACAGGGCAACCCGGTGTGTCGGATAGCGTGATCACTGCACTCAAGAGCAGCATTCTCAGCAACTCCCAGCCTGATCGAAATGCGCCAGGGCTGAACTTCAGGTTGGATGCGGTGCCGATCCTGGGGCTGGCTGAATAATTCGCTGGGCACATACCCCTAATCCTCGGCCCGGATAATGGGGAGGGGAAGGGGACGCGACGGTGCGTTTAGCGTTAGCTTGGAGTAGTCAGCATTCAATACGCAAGCATGACTACTCAACCACTGTCTTGGAACGAGCTAGAAGCGCTAGACACGATTCAAAATGATCGAATCAATGGCCCAACAAATCCTCAAGCAACGCTGAGATTATTCGGTCAAAAAGAGCCGCTGCTAACGCTGTTCAGGGACAACCATGCATGGTGCCCTTATTGCCAAAAGGTGTGGCTATGGCTAGAGGAGCAGCAAATCCCTTATGCTATCAAAAAAGTAACCATGTTTTGCTATGGCACTAAAGAAAAATGGTACAAATCCCTTGTCCCGTCTGGGATGCTGCCTGCTATCCAGTTTGATGAAAACTTTTCTGCTAAACTATGCCAGGCTGAAGCCTGGTATAAGACGAAGGTGCCTTCAGGTATGTTACCTGCGGTAGAGCTAGATGGGCAGATGATGACAGAAAGCGATGATATTCTGATCGCTCTGGAGCAAGCATTTGGACCACTGACCGTCAGCATGTTGGCTCCCCAGGCAATTCCCCTGCGACGGTTAGAGCGCCTGCTGTTCCGTGCCTGGTGTAGTTGGCTGTGCCAACCCGTTCGCTCTGCCCGCCAGGAACAGTTTAACCGCGAGCAATTTGTGGCTGTGGTGGCCAAGGTGGAAGAAGCGCTAGCGGCTACTCCTGGCCCTTACTTTCTAGAAAAATTCAGTGTTGTCGACCTGGTATTTACCCCCTACGTGGAGCGCATGAATGCCAGCCTGTTTTACTACAAAGGCTACTCCATGCGCGAAGAGAATCCTGGTTTTGCTGCCTGGTTTGACGCTATGGAAACTCGCCCCACCTATCGCGGTACCCAGAGTGATTTTCATACCCATGTCCATGACCTCCCGCCCCAAATGGGAGGCTGCTGGGAAAATGGCGAACCCGAGGCCAGGGTTAATCAACAACGGGTAGACCAGGGGCCTTGGTTGGGTCTACCGGATGTGGGCTACCCTGAACCCGAAAACTCTCGTGTGGAAGCGTTGCATCGGGTATTAAAACATCGTGGCAATATTATTCGCGTAAACCCCACAGACGATCAGATGTTTGATGAAGCCCTACGCTGTGCTCTCACCAACCTGATGACGGGGGAAGCGTGTGAACCGCCCCAGGGGAGCGATACTGGTCTGCGCTATCTGCGAGACCGGGTCAATGTCCCCCGCGACATGTCGATTTATGCAGGAAAGCGGTTGCGGATGGCCCTAGAAGAGACAGCGGCGCTAGTCGGTGATGCCCAAGGACCAGCTATTCCAATACGTAATCGGTATGATCAAAATCCGGCAGAATTCTCTTCAGAAACCCCTGATAGTGAAGCAGAAAAATCTCTGCCGTTTGGGTTGAACTGGCTGAGGGGATAATAAGGGGCCGGCACAGAATAAAGACCCCGGTTGGGACTGTCAATGGGTGGATGAGTGATGGGGTAATGATGTACAGACGTTCCATGGAACGTCGCTTTAACTGGCTAGCAACATCTCAACCGCTTGCTTAATGAAGATCTCGTCTTCAGGATTCTGGTAAGGATTGCCAGCTCGATGACCCCAAATGGAAGGAATGGGAACGTAGTTACTCCCGGAGATTAATTTGGCCTCTGCCTCACAATCTTCCGGTGTAAAGTACAGATCTGTTGTAGCAGGCATCACCAAGGTCTTGGCTGTAATTGACCCCATTGCTTTAACATAGTCACCCCCATAAATGGGATTATCTCCCACATTGCAGTGTAGCCACGTCTCAATCATTGCCAGTAAATTATGCGGATCGCGCCGTCGATAGCCCGCTTCCCAACTCCGCAGCAGATAGTCTTCTAACGACTCATAGCCCCATGCCAGGTAAGGCTTTGCTCGATAATAAGCTTGCGACGCAGCCCAGCTGGCATAAATCTGAGTAAACGTGTGAAATCCCTTTTCCGGTATCCCTTCAAATCGCTCACCATTCCAGGTGGGATCACCCTGTAAAGCAGCCCTCAAACTGTAGAGAAAAATCCGATTATGGTCAGTAGTTTTAGCGGTGCCACACAATGCGGCAATCCGTTTCACCCGCCCTGGATAAAGTGCCCCCCAATGATATCCCTGTTGGGCTCCCATGGACCAGCCGTATACCAGGGCTAATTGATCAATGCTTAAGCTGTCCAACAATGCAGCCTGGGCTCGCACATTGTCATAGTGGGTGAAGTAAAACCCTGGTCGCTTGGCATCCTTACAGGTGCTAGGCGATGTGGAAAGACCGTTGCCAAACATATTTGGCATAATTACAAACCAGTCAGTGGGATCCAAAATGCTTTCTGGACGCACCAACCAGTCAACATCACTGTGCTGTGCCCCGTAAGATGTGGGATACAGCACCCCATTACTGCGCCCTGAATTTAACTCTCCATAGGTTTGATAGATAATCTCTGCTTCAGGCAACACTACACCACACTGTAGTGGAAACTCTTTCAAAACAAAGCTATTAGGAGACGCCATGATTCTGTCTACGAATGAAGTAAATGCAGTACTCAATGCTCAAATCGAGACGTTAATCTCTTCCTGAATAGGTGACAGGGTGGATTATTCAAAGGGAAACTATCTCTTTTGAGGAGAGAAAGGATTAATGCTCTCTCTTATTGCAAAGCGCTAATAATTGATCGATTCACCTGGAAATATCCTGAATCGACTCGAGAGAAAGAGTCTTTCAATTTTTGATGAGCCTTGGGCAACGCATGAAATGGAATCGATGGATAAAGGTGGTGTTCAGCGTGATAGGGCATATTCCACATCAAGAGTCGGAGAGGCCATATCGTTAATGTTGTGCGTGTATTTGTGAGCGGATTATCATCATTTGTACATCCTGTATGCTCTGCAATGAGGACAAATCTGAGGAATGGCTGTCCTACGGCCAGTGGCAACAACCAGTAGGTGACAATAAACCAGGGATGTCCTAGGGCTGTGGAAAGTAGTGCGATCGCAACATACGTTCCTAACTGTAGCCGAGTTGACGAGATCACGTCCCCGTAGGAACTTTGTGGCAAAAAGTAATAATTTTCCAGTTGCCCAAAAGAAATCTTTAGATGACCTTTAATTTTGTCGAGCCACCAAGAAATACCACTGAGCCGCCATAGATACTGCCCTAGATTTTCAGGTTTAGGATCATCCAGTTCTGGATCTTTTCCGGCAATTTGTGTATAGCGATGGTGCCACTTATGGTAATACCGATAGAACGTGCTGTTATAGAACGATAATAGACCGGCTAACCATCCCACAACATCATTGGTCTTGGCATTAGCAAATGCTGTCCGATGAACACATTCATGGGTTGGACAAAACATCATGGCAAGGCCGATCCCATAGATTAATAGAGCGGGAAACTTGAGCCAACCGGACGCACTTCCCCACAGGTAACCACTGACACCCAGTACAACTCCATGTAAGGCTAACCTAGCTAAACCGTCTAGATTAGTACGTGTATTCAATGTCTTAAGCTCACAAACATCCAAGATTTTATGAGGTTTCGACACCGATACTTTAGGGGCTTGAGTCGAGTCAGTTAACATCTTTCCAACGTTGATGGGACAAGCGCTCAGCGGTTCTGATATCTTGAACTTTTGAGACACTTGTTATAACAAGTAAAAAGTAGCACACCATAGCTGGTATAACAAGGCTAGGTGATATTTCATCAAACCCTGACATAGGCGCTCTTCCATATGTCGTCAACATCTGTTCCTTTACATATCAGTATCTCGGAGAAGCTTCGCCAGCAAATTGAGGCAGGTGACTATTTGCCTGGTGAAAAATTGCCCAGCGAACATCAGCTAATGGAAGCTTTTAATGTCAGTCGGATTACGGTTAGACGAGCCGTGGCCAACTTAGTCAGTCAGGGGTTGGCAAAAGCGCAACAGGGGCGAGGTGTTTTTGTCACTCCCAGGAAAAAGGTCGCCTATTCATTATCCAGTCCCTTGGTTTTTTTAGAACGAGATCTAGCACATAAAGGGATTCAGGTCACATTTGAAAATCTTACTTTTAGAAAAATTCGTCCTTCTAACGCTGTGCAAACATGCTTACAGTTGCCTGATAAGTCAACAGTTTATCTGCAAAAAAAACTGCTGCTTATGGATGGCGTCGTTGGTGCAGTGGATGTCAGCTATCTTGTATTAGAACTGGGCCAGCAATTTGGTGCTCAGCTGAAGCGGCAAATGACGTTTCCAACCCTTGAAGCTCATGGAATCGTCATTGCACAGATTGATGCAGTAATTGAATGCACCCATGCTGACTATGAAACCAGTGGTTATTTAGAAGTGCCCTTAGGTCAACCACTGATTGTGTATCGCTATACGGCTTACACCCATGATCAGTCCCCCATCTTACATGGGGAAACAATCTCGCGAGCAGATCGCTTTTGCTATTCTCTCTCCCTTGAGAAGTGAAAAATAGTCATCCAGTTTCCAGTGGATAAGATAGGAGTCCGGTGGAGTCAGCAAATTATGTTGATGCTGCCGCTACTACGGGCATGTTAATAGGAGATTCTTGGCTTGATTCAAAGCCTCTAACCCTAGCAATCAATCCTATGACAGCTAAATTCAAAAGTTCTCTAGCCACCGGGATAACTACCGGAGTTAATGCGACTAAACAGCTTGTTTCTATTCGCTGGAGTTTGCCCCTGTGTGTGGTAACCCCCTTAGTGTCTGGCATTCTTTTGACGAGCGGGTTGGCTTTTCGTAACGGTCAGAAAGCTGTAGATGAGCTAGTGGGAAAAATTAGTACAGAAGTTGCTACCAATATTGAAAAACAGGTTGACAGCTACTTGACCAAACCATCGCTAATTGCTTCTGTAATTGAGACCGAGGTGGCTAGTGGCAATCTCAATATTCAAGATACTCGTCAATTGGGGCAAACTCTCTGGACGTTCACCCAGTCCGATGAACTGACTAATAATCTTTTCTATGGCAATGAGTTGGGTGAGTTTGTTTACAGCGAACGTCAAGATGATTCAACTCGCATGGATTTTGTCGATAAAACCACGAATTTTCAACGCATTGCCTATGAAGTGGATACTGAGGCTAATCCAACAAACCAACTGACGGTGTTCGACTACGATCCTCGGGTTAGAACCTGGTATAAAGAAGCCGCCTTCAACAAAAAGTCTGTCTGGAGTCAGGTCTATATTGCCAATTCTCGGGCAGATCTTACCCTGACTCGAGCCACCCCCATTTTTGATAAAAATGGCCAGCTGCAGGGGGTATTTGGCATAGATGTTTACCTCTTTGAACTCAGTGACTTCCTTAAAAACTTATTTGTCAGCCCTAATGGCAAAGCATTTATCATCGAGCCATCTGGAGATTTGATTGCAATTTCTGCCAATGAGAAGCCGTTTATTGTGCAAGGAGACAAAAAACTACGTCTAGCGGCAACCAATAGCCAAAATGAATTGGTACGAGAAACTGTCAATCATCTGTTAGAGAATATCGATGATCTGAATCAGATGAAAAAGCAGTACTCCTTTAGGTTTGATTTAGACGGGCAAGCGCAGCACGCCCATATTTATCATCTAAAAGACTTAGGAATTGATTGGATTGTTGGAGTCACCATTCCTCAAGATGACTATATGGCTAAAATTCGAGAGACAGCTCAACATACCCTACTTATTGGTGTTGGTATTACAGTAATTGCTTCTTTGTTAGCGTTAACCGCAGCCTTGCATATTATTCGTCCCATTAATAAGCTAAATCAAGCGGCAGATGAGATTAAGCGTAATCGGTTTAATCCGCGAACGTTAGCCCATGTTATTTCACGACCTGATGAGTTTAGTAAGCTTGCTAAACTATTTAATGATATGGCTACTGTGGTGATGAGCCGTCAACAATCTCTATCTGAGCAGGTTAAGCTGTTGAAAACAGAGATTGATCAGCATGGTAACGCTGGTGACGATCGTCAGCGGCTGGAGACATTGTTGAGACATGCTCAGCAGGTGCGACAAGCCTATAGAAATCGCTAGTTGAGACCAGGGATAATAGTTTTGCCGCTAGATTTATCAGCAATTACAGCAGTCGTTGCAATGCCGGTGTGAACAATACCCAAAGTACGGAATGGATCCATGATGGGATCAATCGCTACGAATAAAACTAAAACAGCCTCTAACGGCAGCTGTAACGGCTCTAGCACAATCCCCAGCATCGTTAATGTGAGAATGCCAGTAACCCCCGCTGTTGCCATACCGGCAAAAATAGATCCTACAATTACAACCATGATGCTAACTGGACCTATTGGCTTGTCATATAGCTGCATCACAAAAACTGAGCCCAAGGCAAAGTAAATGACTGAGCCAAATCGACAAAGTGTAATTGACAAAGGCGTAACCAGGTTTACAGTCTGACGACTAAAATTTAAGGCTTCGGTTAACTGGGCAATAGCTGATGGTAAACACGCTAAGCTGCTGGACGTCGCTAAGGCCAGAATGGTTGGCTCACGCAAAGCTGACAACACTTTAATGATGGGCATTTTGGATTGTTGCCAGACCACTATCGTACTTAAAACATAGATGACTAAAAACGTGACTAGGGTAGCTATGACAAAATTAATCATCGATAACATCACATCTAGCCCCTGTTGAGAGAGCTGATAGGCTAAAAGACTAAAGAGGCCAAGGGGTAAAACCATGGTCAGCCAGTCAATTAGCTGATTAAATGTTTTATAAATGGCTTCTAAGATATCGAAACAGGGCTCAGTCACGCGATCGCGAATCAGCCCCAATGAAATACCGACAATAATGGAGAAAATCAGTACCTTTAATGTTTCACCCTGGCTCAGGGCATTAAAAATATTTTCGGGCACCAAGCTAATCAGAAATGAGGCCATCCCTCTGGAGGATTCTTCAGGAATTGGCCCTGTCAACGCCATTTCTAAATCAATGCCAGAATTATTAACCAGAACTCCTAGAGATTCCAGTGTTTTGGTGGATAGATTCCGTCCAGGTCCCATCATAGCCGCCAGAATAACGGTTAAGCCACTGGCAGACAAGAGACCTAAAGGAAAGATTACCAAAATACGTTTGATATACTGAGCTGCATTGCTGCTCTGCATCAGTCGGCCAATGCTAGTGGTAATAGCGGCTAAAAGAATAGGTAAAACACACATCTTCAGCAACCCCAAGTAAAAATTGCCGAGGGGTGCTAGCAAGATGGCAAATTCTTGATGTGTAGTACCGACATAAATTGCTAGTGCAACACTAATGAGAATTGCCCAGGGACTGCGTAACCATTTGAGTGAGAGAGTATTTGACCAAAACTGTTGTTTGGTCGCAGGATTAATCGTCATAATAAGCCCGTATAGATGTTGAACTTGTAGAGGTGCACAGCTGTTGGCCCCTACTCTTTTTCGTCGGTCTCTAAATAATCGGCATAGTCTTCTAGAACGGTGTCAGCTGTGTAGTCAAGACTGTAGGTATCTAAATACTGATTAACAAAGTCTTGCAAATGTTGACTATCCCAAGGTAAGGCCATGGCAATTTGGTCTTGGGTGTCATTTAAGGCAATTGTTTGTAACCTGAGGGCTGCGTCTGGATTTTTATGGATAATCTTTTTGACTTCAAGTTCATCTCGATACGCTGCCTGAATATCGCCATTAATGACAGCTTCCACAATGTCATCCCATGTGGGATATTCTTGAATCGTGGATTTAGGAAACTTTTGTTTAATAAAACTAGCGTAAGATGAACCTTGAATAACACCCACATTGCCGCTGAAGTTACGAATGGCTTCAATCACCTGATTTCCTTCGGTTTGTTGAGCCAGCTGCACCCGATTCACTAACAATCCCTGACGCATGGTGACATAGGGGCGAGAGAATCGCACCCGTTTGGCCCGACTGAGGGTGCGACTGAGCTTAGAAATAGCAATGTCAGCCTTCAGTTGATATACCTGATCAACAACATCATTAAAGGTATTCGCTGAGCGGTTAAACTCTAAATCAACATCTAGGGCATCAGCTAATCCCTGGGCAATGGTAATGTCCAACCCCTTTGGTGTGTTGCCTTCTGTAAAAAAGGGAGTGTTATCGGTGCTCAGTAACGCGACAACTAATTTTCCGCGATCGAGAATGCGCTGAATATCAGGAGGCATCTCTGTCCGGGGAGCATGGATAGCTTCTTCTGGACCTGCAAGCTGGCGCTGAGTTTCAGTGCCAGCGATGCCATCTGGCTGTAGATTACGGTCTCTTTGAAATGCTTTAACGGCACGCTGAGTAGATTTGTTATAGCTCCCGTCAATCTCTGCCTCAAAGTATCCTAAGGTATACAATCGGGTCTGTAGCTGTTCAACAGCAGTCCCTTCACTCCCTAATCGCAGAGTATTTAGGGTATTGGCCTGGGCAGGCTGAGCAGCTAGTTGAACCAGACCAATCAACAGGGTGACAACAAGGAGGTGCGATACCCATCGAGGTAGTCGCAGTGACGATATATTAATCATGAGAAACTCTTGACTGACACAGTGGATGACTCTGAAATTATTCCGTAGGCAAGATCGAGGGTGAGATTGGCCATGATATCCAGGGGATCAATCCAGTTAATGGGTAGCTGGCTGAGTTGGGCGAGACCGATGGATATTTCTGTACATCCGGCGATTAACAGGTCTGCCCCTTGAGCGGCTAGCCAGCGAGAAGCAACGATCAGCTCGATGAGAGCAATGTCTGAAACCCAGGCACCCGTGGCTTTGATTCCCCAGTCCGGTGAGTAAATTGCTTCCATAATACGATGCTGAATAGGAGAACCTAAAGGGGGCAAAATTGGGGAGATCCCATATTGAGCAAGGCTAGTGGTGTAGAGTTGCGATCGCAACGTTCCATCGGTTGCCAACACGCCCACCTGCCGTACATTAGGAAAACACTGAGCAATGTAAGCCGCTGTTGCCTCCATCATATGTAGCCAGGGAATATCCAACTGTGCCTGCACCGTGTGATAAAACCCATGGGCAGTATTGCAGGTTACCACTAAAAAACCGGCACCCATCGCTTCTAATAAACAAGCACTGCGCACCAAATAGGGAACACAGTCTGGTCCAATCCCTGCCAAACTTTGAGTCCGATCTGGCGTAGACGCAGCACTCAACAACAACCAGTTAGGATGCTCCTGATCGTACTGTGTTCCCCGTCGCGCGCTATGATGTAGCAGGCGTTGTTCGAACTCAATATGGGCCAACGGACCTAACCCACCCAAAATGCCTGGAAGCTTGACCTGCCGCTGGGAATTTTTGGGAAGATTATCTGCCATTATGTACCCATAGCTTTCCTGGGAGTTTGTTACTCCTTGAGGATGCCCAGTTGACTATGGGTTTTAGCAGAAAAATTGGCTATGGAACCTGAACCGTAAACTGTCCGGGATTCATAATTGTTATTACTCCACCCCAAGTACACATGCACTTAGAACTGTTGTTCAGGGCTGGAAAGTTATTGATATTTACCGTAGGAGAACCCGGTACCCAGGGAGCTGGAATAACAGGTAAACAGGGCATGGGCGTCAGTACGCCCAGAGCAGCGGCAGTAGCGCTCGCGACAGTGGGATTAGCCAGGGAAGTACACATGCCAAAGGGAGGAATATTCACAATGGGGGCATAGTCCATGATGGTAGCAGCTAGAGGGCCAGAAGCCATGACGGGTGGACCTTTGGGTAAGACATTTAAGACACTGGGTACCACCCCAAAAGGGCATTTGAGCATGGCTCCAGCAACAACTTGCATTCCCATAATTTACCTCCAGTTAATTCAACTTCAACAAACTCCCTGCCACCTTCGTCATCCCCGAACACTGAACATTTACGGTCGCCTTCCCCTTCACATCCACCATCGAGCCCTCCATTTTCGCCGTTGCATTTGCCTTTATATTCACCTGAGTTCCCGAAATATCCACCCCCGTAGAACTCACAACAATCTTACTACCACCAACCTTAAGCGTAATCTTCGTCGCTCCGGTTAGCGTAATTTCACCGCCATTAATATTAATCTTCTCGCTGTTACCACTCGTGCCTGATTTCGCATTAAGACTACCGGTGGAGATAATATCTACCTTCTTGCCATTGTCATCCATCGAAATTTGATGACCGTTCTTAGTCTTAAGCTCTATCTTCTTATTCTTATCGTCAAACTTGAGCTCATGCCCGTCTTTCGTTTTGAGGTCAATATATTTATCAGTGTCATTGAAGTGAAGCTGATGCTTATCCACTGTGGTTAAATACACACCTTTTTTACTATCACCCTTATCTTCTTCCACAAATTGCAGCGTATGCCCTAGACGAGTTTTCAGAGTTCTCAAACGAACCTTACCATTGGCAATGGTTTCCTCTGTTTTCTCCGGTGGTGCATCTTTACCGTTCCACACCCCCCCTAAAATGTAGGGTCGATGTATATCCCCATGTTCAAAGGCAACTAGCACTTCGTCGTTAATCTCAGGCAGCCAGTCAACCCCCCGGCTGGGTCCTGCTCCCATAGACACCACCCGTGCCCAGTTACTCATGTGGTCTTCGGTTAGAGTGGGCAGCTTTACCCTGACTCTTCCCCACTCTTTAGGATCTTTGTTATCGGCAACAATCCCCACCATTAGGGTCTGCCCGGGCAATAGCGTATTTTTAGTTTCCAACGTTTGTAACAAGTCGCCACCACGCAGTCCCCGTACCGCAAACTCAGTCATGTAGATGCGCTCGTGGAGCACATGCCGGGTCTCGGTAATATAGTAGCTGCCGCTATAGTTACCCATACCCGTGAGTTTAACCACTCGCCCTGGTCGGATTGACGGATCGCCCTCACTGCGAGCATCGGCCTGGACAAACTCTCCACCCACTTCGTCATAGAGTGCCTGAGCCATGGTTTGAGCCTCTTTAGCTTGGGAAATCGGCTGATCAACCATGATTAACGTCGGTGTTTTGGGTTTACCATCAAAGCTGCTAACAGTTTTACTACCGTCACCACTATCGGTATCAGTTAAAACCTGTTTTGCTTTACTAATGGTTTCAGAAATTACCTCTTTGCGGCTATAGTCCCAACCCCGCACTTCCACACTTTTGACCTGTTCAGCACTGCTTACGCGCACACGAAAACTGTGGATATCCTTTAGCCATTCTAGGGACAGAGTGCTGTCTTTTGTCGGTTTACGAAAGTTGAGTTTGCCATCTTGAACAAATAGTTCAAATCCATGGCGAACAGCTCGTTCCCGCAAAAACTCCATATTGGTCTGGTTCTGCTGAAACACATAACCGCTAGAACCACCGATATCTCCGTACCCATAGGGTCCTCCGGTGGAGTCCACTGTCCCTGTAGAAATACCAACTTCTGAGGCAACGGATTTAACAATATCAGAATCCGTTTTATTTTGAAATGAACGGTTATGACGGCCTCGATGCAAGCGATGGGAAGCATCGTAACCGCGAATAATGATGGGAGCTTGGGCTTCACTGGTGAAATGGGTTTCAATCGCTGTGATTTCTCCTTTGATCACCGTGCCTTTATTCTCTTCGTCAAATTCGTCTGACTCGGTGGTACTGGAGGTAAACCCGATTTCTATCGATTTGCCAATCTCAAATAGTTTCTCGTGTTTCCAGACTTGATAATTTTCTTCACCAGCGTAGTAATCATTCTGAATTACCAGGGTAAACATTCCTGGTAGATGCAAACTTTCCTCCACCACGATTTGTAAAAGATCCTCCATTAAATCACTGGAGGCGGCTTTGCCATCGATCTTAAGTGTAGGTGTGGCGACAAACTTGGTGGCAGCCATAAAGAAGCTTCTTACAAATCAAACTTGATTTTAAAGATGTCATGTCAATAGAACATGGAGGTAATTACCAGTTTCTGAAAACAAAAAACAATTGCTTTTACGTATTTTCACGTCAAGCTTCTATTACGCCCCTGCTCCCTTGCCACCTCCTCTCTCTAACAAATTGCCAGGCACAAGGCCAGCCCCTACCTACTTTTCTGCCCTCGTTTTTACCTAGCGGTTACTGCTGCCTCGACTAGGTGTCCCTGTATTGCCTGAGCCACTGGTCTCACCAATTTCTTGCAGAGTTATATCCACTGTTGCCCTTACTGGAGTGCCATCAGGTAAAAACATAGTTAGCTTATAGGAAAGTGACTGAACAAAACAACGTAAATATTCTTGTTTTCCCCAAGTAAAGATATACATAGGAGGGCGTTCTTTACTGTCTAAGAATTCAACCGCCTGTCGAAAATTTTCGATGTGTTTGTCGAGTACATTTTCGCCTATCTCATAGGTGTCAAACATCAAACCACCAATGGTGATGCTATAGGGGTCCGGTGAGCCAAAGCTAATTTTAGGAACACCATCATCCGTGCGGGCACCCCCAGACGAATTGAGATTCATCTTACGACTAAAACTCAATTCAGTTGGATTAAACATAAACTCGATATTGCTACCGCCTCCTTGGGCAATGAGTTTGGCTTTAACAAATTGGCTCATGGTTCAATCTAATGTTCGGACGGATAACTTTTCAAATTTGATTGAGGTTTATCTAGGGTATTTAGGCCCTCTACGCTCCTGTTCTAAAGAAAGTCGTTGTCGCAACAGGCTATAAACTTCTTGAACTAGCATCTCTAAATACTTGCTGTAGTTGTGGCTATCATCGGTTTGTTCATCGGCTGATACAGTAACCGTAGAGGAACTGTCTGGACTAGCTTGAATAACTGTGGGCTTGGTTGAAGATACTGGGCTTGCGACTGGGTGTTGAACAGTAACTGTAGCTGGCTTGGCAAGTTTGACAGTGGGGCTTGCTGGCGTTATTTGGCTAGGTTTTGATGTCGATTTTCTAGCAGTGGGGCTAGGCTGTTGAGAAGGTGCTTTTTTCGTAGACTGATGATCTGACGATTTACGCTGTAGAGGTGTCACTAAATCTTCTAAATTAGACCAATTGCCAGGGATATTGGTAATAGCATGTTGCTGTTGACTAGACCCCTTGTTAACGTTAGAGACCTGGCGCTGAATTGTGTCAGAGTTGGTCTTTGATGGTTGCGTCGTAGATTCTGAATCTGTATTTGTAGGTTGAGCAAAGGCAGAGGAGTTCTGTGAGCGACTGTTGGTCAGGTCTGCAACTAATGATTCTAGATTAGACCACTCACCAGGAATGTCGTTAATTGTCTGGCGTTGGATTGTGGAGCTTGATGAGGGTAACTCTGAGGCAGTAGAGTTGCTTTTCAAGAATGTTTGAGATGTTTTACCTTGTAATGATGGCAATGGTTTCAACACGCTTAGCGATCTGAGTACCGCTAGCGGTTGTTTTTGCCTAGAAGGGGTCAATACATCTTTATGGGGGGGATCAAAGGCGATATTCGACGAGCGTTGTACAGTGGTTTCCGCGCTTTCAAAGTCTCTCCTCCCAGCCTCAGGTGACTGAACTTGAGTGTCACCTAGCTGCGACAAATTGTTTGATGTCCCAAGCTGAGCATTCTGATTAGCCCAGGAATCACCAATCACGTCTCGTTGGATTGTAGTTGATCCTATAGGATGATTGGACCACTGACTATTTTCTAACGGTGTCTGGTTCGATGGTAATGTGGCTGATTGGCTTACTTCAGACCGGTTGAAATCGGCAACTTGACGCTGTATGGATGAATCAGGCGTTGGACTGTTTGCTCTATCAGAATGCTGCGTCGTTGGTTCTTGAATATTGGTTACATTATTAACCGACCTCGTCAGAGATGGAGAACTGCCAGTTAGCTGACCTGGCTTAGGCATGCGTTGAACCGATGGCGTTGCGTCAGAGCCTAGCGCAGCAGCATGTAATTCATTAATCTGAGTTTCTGACCAACCCTTAAGAGATGCTGTATCCGTTTGGTTTGAGCCATCGGGATCTGACGCAGTAGGCTGTGTTAGATCAGTAGTACGTTGAACTGAGCCTGTTGAGGTGACATCAGATTGTCCATGACTTGATTTCTGAATCGTCTGACTTTCCGATAACCTATCGGGATGATTTGTATCCGTTGAGTTTAAGGTTGATGTTGTTTGACTTGCCTCAGTTACGTTTTGAATCGAAATGGCTGACGTAGTAGCAGGGCGAATGTTATTTAATTTGCTAACTTGATTCTCTTCTGGTGAGTCATCAAAAGATTGAGACAGACCATGGGAGATTGATTTACTCGGCTGTATTAAGTCAGAGGATCGTTGGATTGATTCTGTTGATCTAGAAACGGTTTGCCCATGGTTTTGTTCCTGCATAGCTTGATCTACCGAGGAACTATCAGGAATTGCTATATTTTCTTGGTTGGGTTTATAGGTGTCTGGTGTCGTAGGCTGACTTGACTGGGTTGAACGCTGAACAGACGTTGCTGATTGAATATCCTTTAATTCGTGAGTCTGAGCCTCGTCTGATAAGTTGTTAGGAGGTTGAGTCGGCTCATCGGTAGCTGATATAGTGGTTTGTGTAACTTCATTAGCGCGTTGAATCGGAGTGGTTGAGGCTGACTCATCTACACGTTGGATCGGCACTTCTAAATTAGATGTAGATTGAAAGTCCTTCAGTGTGTTGGCTTGAGTTTCTTTCGATAAATTGTCGGAAGCTTGGGTTAGCTCAGGAGAAACGGATGGAGTTAATTGTGGGGAAATAGTCCGTTGGATTGAGGTTGTTGAACTAGAAATGGGATGCTCATCACTCGATTCTGGAATATCCTGAGCCGCTTTCAAGCTGTCAGAAATGGCTACATCTGTTTGGTTTGACTGATGAGAACCTGATGCGGTGGACTGGGTGAAATTAGTGGCACGTTGACCCAACTCTGTTGGGCCAGATATTGGACCAGATGTTGGGCCAGCAAGGGATTGACCAGTACTCGATTTCTGAATAGTAGCCTCGATCTCAGTCGCATTATGAGGGTGAGCGATGTCTGTTGGGATAGGGGCTGATGTGATGGTTTGACGTGGTTCATCCGCACGTTGAATTGAGCCTGCTGAGCTGGCAACGTGTTGAACATTACTTGATTCGTTGACCTGAATGTCTGAAAAATTATCAGGAGACACTCTATCGGCCTCAATTGAGGTTGATACTGTTGGCTCAACAGTAGTATGTTGAACCGGTTCAGCTGAGGTAGACGTATCTTGACTATCGCTCTTATGGCTGAATTTAGTCTTTGCTGACTGCTGAGAAGGCAGTTTAGATAATGGCAATTGAACAGCTATAGAACTATGGCCTACATCGCTTGAACTTGGAGACCTTTGGATCTGACTATGGGAAGTATTTTGAGCTATTGTTGGGAGCTCTGGTGTGACTGATGCTTGATTGACTGTAGTTTGGGCTTGAGGAGATATCTGATCAGTAACGTTCTTGCCTTGTACAGGCTCTATCGTAGAACGCTGAATAGATCCCATTGACTCGGTTGGTATTGCTGGAGTGCCAAGATCTAATGCCGGACTGTGAAGTGTCGGATCTTGCTGATTAGGAAGTGTCGGATCTTGCTGATTAGATAGGGACAATTCTATCTGTGGATTTATAGATAGTGAGTCATCACTATTGTCAGACACGCCAGACCAATAGCTGGGCTGTCGTTGGATTGGGTCTGAGGTAGTTGGAGGCAAATTAGCCTGAGGTAATGGTCTACCCTGGTCTAATGCAGTCTGGTTTTTTTGGGAAGAGGTTAGTTGATTGGCAGCGAATACCGACTGGTTTGCGGCTTGAATCCCATCTGGATCAGTAGGGGACTGAACAATTTCCTGTTGATTGGCATCAGCCGATTGCTCTGATGTAATCTTACCCTGGTTTACAGCCCGCTGAATCAGGATAGATGGCTGCGACTCATCTTTTGATTGAATCTTGTTCTCAGTAGACAAATCTCTCTTGGGAAGGATGTCATTTGAGTCAAAGGACTGGGATTCAGTATTCGACACTTCCGAAAAACGCTGAATAGATGATTCCTTAAGTGGTGCTTCTGGAGAGACGGCAGCACGGGCACCTTGGAGATTTGAGATGGTATCAGATGGCTGAGTTGGGTTTATTTGATGTGACTCGTGGGGAACGGATGAAGTGAATTCAGTAGACTCTACTGCCCGTTGGACTGACTTGACTGAATTAGAGATGGATTGACTATCGTGTGAATACTCATTTGCCTTAGGCGTATTGGGCAATAGTTGAGCTGTATTTGCTGAACCAAATTTGTCAGAACCTGAGTTTGATACCTGAGATGCTTCGGTGACACGTTGAATTGCCTCAGCCGGATTAGAAGGAGGTTGAATGGGGATTGAGCTGTCAGTTGACGAAGCGTCTAAAGAATTACTATGGGGCTGCTGAGTAAGACTTGGTTGGTTGGAAACACGGGAGATGATTGTATCGGCGTGACTATGGGTAATATCTGGTTCATTAGAGACCTTAGGTGACTCTGATAAATCAACTCTCCGTTGAACTGATCCTTTTGAGGCAGTAACAGATTGACTATTGCCTAAATTCTGAGTAGTCTTAGCTCTGGCAAGGTTATTAGCCGATGGCTGAGTTGCATCTGTTTGGTCAAAGTCAATAGACTGGTTTGTGTCTACTTGCGCTGATTCGTTAGACGTCCTAGTTGACTGAATTAAATCCGCTGATCGTTGAACTGTTTCTGCCAAATTATCAACGGATTGATCATCACCCGAATTCTGAATAGTCTCAGTTTCAGAACGACTATTAGCCGATGATTGGGGGCTGGCTGTCTGACTAATGTCACTCGAAACTGAGTCCGAGTCTGAGGTCTGAGATGTTTCAGCTACTCGTTGAATTGGCTCAGCCTGGTTAGGTATTTTCTCGAAAAGGCTATACTGACTGGAGTTCTCCCCTTTTATGGAAGCAGTGCTATTATCCCGACCAGGCATAATAGGGTCTCCCAAATTCTCAGAGGGATAAGACTCTAAGCCCTCAGAATTGGGGGGTTGGCCTCGACGTGGGGGTTCGACGGTGAGCTTAGCCGAACCACTCAGCCGAATGGGGTCTGAATAATGGGTCGCTTTTTTCCTAGAAATATCCTTAGGTGTGGATAGGGTTGGATGGGGTTGATTGAATAATGTTTCTGACAGATTACTCGCAGACGGCTGACCTGTATCTACTGGGCTGGAGTCATGGGAGCCTTCTATTGTCTGAGAGGGTTCGGCTACACGGTGAACCAGTTTGGGTGCATCAGCCACAGATTGCTCAGTGCTCAGTACATCAATTGAATCAGCCGCTGACGCATGACTGAGAGACTCTTGTGATCCAGATAGTTGATGGTTTGAAGAGTTATCTATATCACTGAAATTAGGTGACCTTTGAATTTCAGAATGAGCAGCTATCTGATCGGTCGCTGATGGCTCTGATATAGCAAAATTCTGACTGATTGGAGCTGGTCTCTGAGCAGGTGGCTGGATAGCCTGTTTTTCAGGCGTATCAGGTTCAGCTATAGCTCGTTGAATGGAATTTGAGGATAAATGGCCAGGTGGCTGCTGCGACTCATCACATCGTTGAACAGGCGAGTCGGTTGCACGTGTTCCTGAGGTTGGCCCTCTCTCAATATTGGGAGAGAGATTTGAAGATGTAGATGTTGTATACTCTAATCTTGCTTGAGTTCCTCCATCCGCAGACTGTCCAATAGTTGGATGCTGCTGAGTAACTCGTTGAATCGGAGAAGATAATTCTCGCAGACTCTGAATGGATTGGTTAATATCAGTTGAGTCTAGTCCAATAGGCTGCTGCTGGGCAACCGCATTTTGCTTATTATTATTGACCGTATCTGCGGCCCTCTGCACACTGCTGGGGGCAGTTTCTTTTGATGCCTTAGAGATAGTAGTGGATGAATCAACTGTACTTGAATCTACAGTTAAACCTGACTCAGCATTTAGAGACAAATCTAAAGATTCTTGGGGTTTCAACCCTAACCCAGCTTGAGTTTTTACGTCGGTAGATGGCCCAATCCTTGGATTGTCCTGTGCAGTCGACCGTTGAATTGGAGACGGTTCACGGAGACTCTGAACAGGTTGGTTAATATCGGTTGAGCCTAGGCCAATGGGAGTCTGTTGAGCGGATGTTGACAGATGTGGTTCCGCAACAGATTCAACAGATTGAGGACTATTGGCAGGGGATACTTGAGGATGATTGGAGGTATTGTTGCGAGTATTCTCAGCCGTTAACCGTTGTATGCTCTGAGCCTCAATTGCTGCGGAGACCTGATGGGTATCAGAAGGGTCACCATCTGTTATTTTATGAGCAGCCTGAAAATTTGGTGTAGATGCATGGGTTGGAGATGCGTGGGCAGCAGGCTGATAAGGGGAGGGATGAGGGGAGGGATGAGGGGAGGGATGAGGGGAGGGATGAGGAGAGGTGGGTGCGATCGCATCAGAACGACCTCCTACCTCTGGCGCAAAGTAACGCTGCAAACGGCTACGAAAAGAGGTAGTCTGCTCGACGGAACTAGGTGTATTTTCTCCCTTAACGCGCGATTTTGCATTGTGAGTTGAAGGTGCTGGCGTGTCTACACTAGGCGCGACTGTATTATCTGCGATGCTGGATTGCGATGCATGATCTGTTCCGTCAGAGGTAACGGCAGGAAACCCATGGGGATAAAACGTTTTAAGATCTAAGATCGCTAACGATGATGTCCCCAACGAATGTCGCTGTACCCCGCTGCCCAGGGTACAAAATGCGCCTAAGGGAGACGTATGCCCCAGCTGTCTTGCCATCGATTACTTACTCTCAAAGTAGCCAGTATCAGAGCGTTTTGTTAGCATTGTGGCCCCACCGCCACCGCTGCCAAAGGTGACATTCAAACCTTCATACGCTAGCGTAAGTTCCTCGATGGCAACGGCACTACCATCTGCCTGTAGAGAAGGAGCCTGCCACCCCACAGGAACAGCACCAATCAAAGTCCAACATTGTTGGGTTTGTCCCGCTTGATTGAAAATTAAGATATTGATGTTGCGGCGATACTGTTGGAGGGCAGTGCCTGAAGTGCGTGGTTGAAATAGTGTATTAAGCCAGTCCCAAAAGACTTGATCGCCACTCATACCCCGCTTTAGCGTGACATCCGAAAATTCAGGTGTACCCAACAAAATTCGCTGCTGGTCATTTAGGCCTCCTTCCGCGACGGTTTCCTTTTTGACCTGCACGCCAAGTCCACCACATTCTGTAAAACAGGCTGTGATTTTGCTTTCGATCTCCACATAAAATCGATTGCTGGTGACATAGTTAGCGGCGGTAGAACTCTCAGAGCTGCTGCTTGATGTAGTGGCCATTTTATCTCCTGCAAGACCGTTCCTGTTGTAATTTCATGTCATCACACAGGAGTTGGTGGATGCGATCGCAAAATTGTTGCATCGCTAGGGGATTATGGGCGAGCTTCTCAGCGACCTGAGCCATCATTCGTTTTACTTCCAGCGTATGATCACTCTGCACAATGGCGGGGGCCACAAACGCTGCTGGGTTAGAAATATCGCCACTGGGCGGCAAAACTGTTGTGTGTTCAGCCCCAGCCATAGAATCTAAATTAGTCATAACGTATTTACCCCGTTAGGCCATTAATGTTTCTATAAAAGTTCTGTAGATAATTTAAGTCTCCGGCAAATAAGCCCTCAATGACGGTGGGACTGACCTCAGGTAAGGTGCCCAACGATAGAATGACCCGTGCCAAAATAATCACCGTGGCATAGGCTGGATTCATCTGAACCCTTGGATCAGACATGGGTTCAATCTCATCAAGGGTGCGGGCTAATCGCATGGTGCCGTGTTGATGCACCCGACCAGCCGCATCCAGATAGCCCGTTGGCAGCCTGAACATAAACTCAGTTTGTATACCAGAGGAGCCATTACTGGGTGCTTCTGGTTGAAAATCTGAGGCGATAGTTTTGGGCGGCAACGGATCAATGGGTTGAATCGAGGGTTTAGCTTTGGGTGGTGCCAACCCTAAATTGTTGCTGAGTTGAATAGCTGTCATAATTCTCTTTCTCAATTACAGACGCGTTTGAGCGATTCGACAACAATTTCTACTTCTTCAATGTTGTAGTCAGCTCCTTTAACATCTAAATCAGAGATTTTATAGCTGACGGGCCAAGCTCCAGTGAATTCAAAACGAAATTGTTCATCCCCCGCTTGATCATAGATGCAAAGAGCACCATTGCGACGCTGGTCAATCCAATTACCCTCGCCAATGGTATCCATCCACTCCCAAAAGGCCGTGGAAATGGTCAAACCTCGTTTGATTGTGATGTTGGTATAGGAGCTGTTTCCTGGAATTTTAGATCGAACAATGTGCCCACGGCTTTTTCCCTGTTTTCCCCAAACCTGGGGGGTTACTTCACAGATTTCGATGACATCTTGCGATCGCGCAAAACCACTACATTCCATGAAGTAACCATCGGTTGCATCAACACTACCGTCCAGCCTAAGTTCCAGATAAAAACGAGCTTTAGTTAAAATCTCTGGAAATGTCATTAGTTACACTATTTGTTTCGAGTAACTTGAGTAAAGTACAACTCCAGTGTGTCTTCCGCTAAGTTGCCACCACTATCAACGGCAAGGCTGCCAATCTGTTTTTTACTGCCTGGAAATAGATCGATAAAATTATAGCGCATGGCCTCTTTTCCATTAGGATCATAGACCACTAGCGAACCCGTTTTGCGACTATCCATCGCCTTGGAACCACCCCCTGAATAGGTGTCTGGGTGGCAATCGTTATACCAATCTGATAACTTCTTCTGATCAGATTCGTTACCCGCTACATAGGTCAGGGTGACGGTACTGTTGTACTTCACACCGCCAATCGTTGCCTGGGTTTGAGTTTTGGCATCTTTAGTCACACCAATGGCCGAATCTCCACCAGCCACTTCTAACTCAATCTCAGGCCCAGTACAGTTTTTGATTGACAAAGCTGTTACACCATCAATCTCGAAATAGAATTTTGAATTGGTTAAATATTGGACCATGACTATGTTCTCTTGACTGTTCTCTTAACTGACCTAACGGTCAAACTACATGGTGCGATTGAACTTTTCGCAGGTAATGGTATATGTCTCTTCGATGTAAGCATCTGCCGTTACATCGAGATCGGCACACTTATATTTAGAAGGCCATGCCTCAACAAATTGCCATTTAGCTACTTCATTGCCATCGGTATCGTAGGCAGTAATGCTGCCTTCTTTTTTGTTGTCGCCCCATTTACTCTTGCCGCCATTGGAAGACGGTAAACAATTTTCAAACCACTCGTAGAGCTTTTTGCTGGTACTGTCACCATCGCCGCTGGCAATGCAGACACAGTCAAAGGTAAACAGTCCTTCAAAACCCGCTGAGTTTACTTGCCACAAGGTTTTACCACCCTTGGTGGTGCCAACAGCCTGCTGTCCACCCTGGACCTTAGGAGCATAGTCAGGAATATTGACACTCTTGAAAACAGACTTTTCCCCTTCACAAACTCCGGCAAGTTCCAGATAAAAACTACTTGGGGCTATTGGCTTATTGAGATCAGCCATGAGGTTATCTCCTTAAAATTCTGAAAACGTTGACCAAAACCCCTCTCTTTCTCGGAGGGGGATGATGTAGAGGCACTCCATGGAACGCCTCTACATCCCTGATTAATATCCCTTATTGATTAGGTGCCCACTGACTGATGCGGAAGATGACAAATTCTGCCGGGCGTACAGGGCAGACACCAACTTCAACATATAAGCGGCCCAACATAATGGTGTCGTGGGTATTCAGCTCACCATCACACTTCACATAGAAGGCTTCTGATGGAGATGTACCAAACAAGGCTCCCTCACGCCATAGCCGTTCTAGGAAGTTACTGACCGTGCGACTCACACGAGCCCAAAGATCAGGATCGTTAGGTTCAAAGACAACCCACTGGGTGCCAATTTCAATGGACTTTTCAATGTAGCTCAACAGTCGCCGGACGCTGATGTAACGCCACTGAACATTGTCAGGTTCAACCAGGGTACGAGCACCCCAAACTTTTAAGCCACGGTTGTAGCTGGAGAAGTTACGAATGCAGTTTACACCCAAAGGATTCAGTAGTTCTTGCTCACGCATATTTGTCTCGTAAGCCAGGCCAATAACACCCCGGGGTGTTTCGTTAGCAGGTGCCTTAAACACACCGCGAGACTCGTCAGTACGGCACCAGATGCCCATCATGTGACCAGACGGGGGAACCAGTTTAGGACGACCGCCGTTGCGGGGGTCAGCCACCTTGATCCAGGGATAGTAGGTGGCCCCAAACATAGAGCGACGATTGAATGTGGTCAACCACTTAGCCGCATCTGCCGGACGCTGACGACTGGGTTCTACGGGATCCATGCTTTTGCCTGGTTTTACCGGCGGTGGATCGATAATGGCCATGCGATAAGCGGGGCCGGGGAATGAATTCTCACACATGCTAAGCATCATTTCCATGACACCGTGCACCTGATCAAGATCAATCAGACCTTTCTCGTAGGCTAATAACAGGTCTGGACAAGCCACCATAGAGACTTCATCAATCTCATACAGACCTTGAATGCCAGTACGATCGTCGCGGTTGCCTTGAAGATCGCGATTAAAGCGCTCTGGCTTGCCGACATAGGGGGGAGGCGCGATCTCATAGGAGCCATTAGCAGGTCGGCGAGAAAGAGCCTGGCCAGATTGTGAGATGTTCTCAACCACAATATACTCAGAGGGCTCTAGCATCGTGACAGCATAGTCAGCGACGTCGGAGGCCACCTCTGGATTCATGCTCAGGTGATTGTACTGCTCTAAGATTTCATCACCTTGTCTGACGATGACTGTGAAATACTCACCATTATTAATGGGGGCTTCTGCATCCTCATCGGCATCGTCAGGTAAAGGCTTAGGTCCTCCATCTAGAACGCTAACAGTTAATCGACCAGCACTGGATGGAAGCGCCAAGGTGCCTTCTTCCTCAGATTCAGATGCTTGTAGATAGAAGGAAAGAGAAGGTTTACCGCTAGAGGTGATCAGTTTGGTTGCATTCTCAGATGCAGCCGGTTTAGGCGTGCCCGGTAGCTTAGTGCCAACACTTACCACCCAACAGCGACCGCCACCATTCAAAAACCAACCCTGTACAGCAAAGGGAAGGTAAGCGCCAAAATCGGTGAACCCATCGGAGCCTGGTTTGCTAAAAAATTCTAAGTATTGAGCCCAGTTGGTAACCATCATGGGCTCAAACAGTTCAGCGTCTCCTCGTACGTCTTCGGTAAAGCCGATAAATCCGGCAACACTCATGCTAACGCCCTCAATGGGGCGACTACCTCGGTCTACCTCTTCGACGTAGACCCCTGGCGCAAAGTAGTCTAAGGCCATACTAGTTATTCTCCATCCAGTTTGAGCTGTAGTATCTGTGTTTCTCTGTAGAGAGAGGACGATCTCCTCGTCTAACAGGAAGATAAAAATATAAGTGTTGCTAATTAAGTTTTAATCTGTTACCCGCAAAGGGCAGTGATAACAGACTAAATCGTCTCTTAACCATATCCAAGCTAAAATCGATTGCTTCTTCTACAAAAACGAATGTTCTGGATGTGGTTAAAGTATAAATCGGCAACAACAATGTGAGTGGATTGACTCCTAGAATACTGTTTTCCCCAGAATCCCCATGCAATATCAATAAAAATCAAATTACGTATATTTAGTTCCCATTATTACGTTTGAACTATCCGAAATTACGGATGGAATAATGGTTTATCCAGATTGCCCGATGGCAGTAGACGCTAGTATTTATCAAACAATGTTGAATTCAATCGTTAACTGGGCACTTCTATAGCAGACGTTTTCATACATGGCTGAATGAGTAATCATCTTGCGATCGCAACTGTCACCGCTACACTACAGCGGTTGCTTCAGGGCGCGATTCAGCGTGATGTAGACGGAGCTCGAGTTACCACCCTAAAGCCCAACAGCATTGGCAGCAGCACCCCTGAGTCAGGCATCAACTTGTTTCTATATCAGGTCGCCCATAATAATGCTCTGCGCAATGGTGATACTGCCACATTTCGCTCTAAAAAAGGCCCCATTCGACGCCACTCTTCTCTGGACCTTTACTATATGTTGAGCGCCTATGGTAATGATACAGAATTAGAACCCCAGCGGTTGTTGGGGAGTGTAGTGCGCACTCTGAGCGATAAAACTGTGCTCACCGCCGATATGATTGACACCGCAATTGTAGACTCAGCGTTCTTAGCCAATTCAGATTTGACCACACAGACGCAACAAATCAACATCAATCCAGTGCCCATGGATATGGATGAGCTGTCTAAAATTTGGTCAACCTTTTTTCAGGCTCCCTATTCATTATCTCTGGTTTATAAAGTCATGGCTGTTGTCATTGATGGTGAAATATCGGCCCAGAAAGCCCTGCCAGTGCGAGAGCGTTACTTGGGTGGGATGGTTCCATTTCCCCATCAGCCAGTGATTGAGAAAGTAATTGCCCAATCAGGCCCTCTGTCCCCCATTGATGAAAAAACTCCCCTACGAATTTTAGGGAAGCTGTTGCAAGGACCCAATACCCAAATCAAAGTTGGTGATGCTGAGATTGTTCCAAACTCAATCACCGACACTGAAATCAACGTATCGCTTGCAGACGCTCCCCGCTTATCTTTACGGGCAGGCATTCAATCTGCACAGGTAATTCACTATGGAGATCAACAACAACCGCAACATTCCTCAAAAATCGTTAATCAATCTGTACTGATCAATTCCAATGCTTTACCTTTTGTTCTGCGGCCCACCGTAACATCGATAAAAGTTGTTGATATAGAAGGCGTTGACGATGATCCACGGACGGGGATTTTACAAATCTCCACCTATCTACCCGTAGGTGCTCAACAGCATGTAGTGATTGCCCTTAATGAGTGGTCCACAGATTCCCCAGTCACCTACCTCTTTACCGCATCTCCCCGAGCAGCAGATACCAACAGTTTGACAATTTCCATTAGCGGCGTGAAACCTGGCGATTATCTTGTTCGTCTACAGGTTGATGGGGCTGATAGCCTATTAGGTGTTGATACTGATCCTAGCAGCAACACCTTTAATTGGTTTAATCGCCCCAGAGTCGTAGTTAAATAAATTGTCATGAGTGACGTTTCCGAACCCAATGCGGACCAGCCAGCCGACCCTGATTTTGAGACCTTAAAAAATAAAATGAACCTAGAACTTGAAGCAATTAGCGTTAATCAGCTGCATGATTTAGCGACCCAAGCAGTTGAGAACAAGCTCATTACCGCCCACGGTTATCGTGGTGGACAGTATGAATTACTCCGCGATGGGGAATTTGTGCTTTTATCTCCGACAGAAGCCATTCAGTATTTGCAGGACTTGCTGAAAACTAGTGATTAGAATCTGTTAGAGAGCAATTGCATGATTTAATTTTTATGCCCTGGGACCCCAAACAGCTGGTTTTGCTCTATGCCGACAACTCAGGAAACACAGTTATCACAATTGATAATACTGAGATCTTGCACCTGGCAAGGAAGCATTAACCCGCCTTGGACTCAAAGTCGCAAGGCTAACTGGCTCAAAACCGCTCAAGCGGTTAAAGAATCCCTAGAAGCTCTATATCTAGGGCTGCCCAGCCAATCTTGTCCCTTGAGTGGACAGCCCTCAATTAGCGTTGGGTTTTGAACCCAACGTGGGTTTGAGCTTCACTTTAGGAGTAATTAAGTTATCTCTGTTAGGCAAATTGGGGTTTCCCCGAAAATAGGTTCTCACTTATCGCAAATATTCAGGTGTGGTGTAGATTAAGGCGACGTCGATTAATAAGGTTATCCCTTAATCCCGAAATCATTGTTTAACAGTATCTGGAATACTTGCCCGTTTACATATAATCCGGACCAAACACCATGACTGCTGCATTGTCACCGTCTAAATCTATCCAAAGTTGGCACAGTGCCAATCAGCAATATCTCAGCTATTCACTCGCCCAGATCCGTCAGCTATTAGAACAACAATTAGAACAAAAAAACGAAACACAAACTCCTTTAGCCCAGCCCAGCCCACCTACATTAGACAACCACTACAACGGTCAACTATTTGCCCTAGAACTATTAACCCGTTCCCTTGGACTCACTCACTTTGAGCAAAACATTCTCCTGCTATGCGCAGGCATGGAACTCGATGGACATTGGCCTAAACTGTGCCAAACAGCTAGCAATAATGCCTATCCTACTTTTGGATTAGCCTTAAGCCTATTTGAGAACGCCTGCTGGGAAGTGTTAACCCCCAGTGCAACACTCCGAAGGTACCAGATGATTGAGATCGGTGGCGGCAATGCGTTAGTTACGAGCCCTCTACGGATTGATGAGCGAATTTTACACTATCTGACAGGGGTGCAATATCTTGACCAACGTTTGCAAACATTGATGCATGCCGTGCATGCGCCCAGTTTGTTAGTGCCTTCCCATCAATGTCTCATTGACCAGATAGAACAGACCTGGACTCAGAGTTTGCCGGGGAGTCTCCTGTCAGTCATTCAATTGATTGGCAGTGATAGCTCTAGCCTGAGAACTGTAGCCTCTGAAGCCTGTCAGCATTTAAACCTGGAACTACAGGAGTTGTCTGCTGAGGCGTTACCTACCGATTGGCAACAGCTGAAAACATTGCAAACATTATGCGAGCGTGAATATCGACTGAGTCGCATGGCAGTGCTTTTAAACTGTGAGGATTTAGAGACTGAAAGTGCGGAGAGACGGAGTGCGATCGCAACCTTTATTGACACTACCAATCTCCCTCTGATTATTACTGGTAGAGATCGCCGTCGTCAGCGGCAACGCCCTCTTTTCACCCTCGAAGTAGACCACCCCACATCGTCAGAACAGCGTCAACTTTGGCAGTCTGGCCTAGGCCATCGAGGCACGACCTGGCAGACCTCTATCAACTCGCTAGTGTCTCAGTTTAATCTAAGCCCTAGTGCCATTCATACCGTTTGTCTACAGGGACAAACAGTTAATACCCCTGAGCCCCTATGGAATCTTTGTCGTACCCAGGCTCGGCCTCGCTTAGATGAATTAGCCCAGCGTATTGACGCTCGTGCCACCTGGGATAGCCTGGTATTACCCGAAAAAGAACAACAGATAATTCAAGAACTCTCTACCCACGTAGCCCAGCGCTCTCGCGTTTACGAAGACTGGGGTTTTGGTGGCAGAAGTGGTCGTGGATTAGGCATTAGTGCTCTATTTTCTGGTGCGAGCGGCACGGGTAAAACGACAGCAGCTGAAGTGATCTCACGGGATCTCAATCTTGATCTTTATCGGATTGATCTCAGTACAGTGGTGAGTAAATATATCGGTGAAACTGAGAAGAATTTGCGTCGTATTTTTGATGCCGCTGAGGGAGGTGGTGTGATTCTACTCTTTGATGAAGCCGATGCTTTGTTTGGTAAACGCAGCGATGTCAGTGACTCTAAAGATCGCTATGCCAACATGGAAGTGAGTTATCTTCTACAGCGGATGGAGTCTTATCGGGGGTTGGCCATTTTAACCACCAACCTGAAGAACTCCATCGATCAGGCATTTCTCCGTCGTTTACGGTTTGTTGTTCAATTTCCTTTCCCTGACGCCAAACAGCGAGCTGAGATTTGGCGACGTGTGTTTCCTGCGGATACTCCCACTGAAGGCTTAGTCTATGAGCGTTTAGCAAAACTGAGCATTGCTGGCGGTAACATCCGGAATATTGCCCTTAGTGCCGCCTTTATCGCAGCCGATGCTGATGAGCCTGTGATGATGAAACATCTGTTGCAGGCAGCTAAACGCGAATATCTAAAGTTAGAACGCCCATTAACCGACACAGAAATTAAAGGATGGATATAGGGGTACACCGCCGTGCCCCCCTTCGAAAGCTATGCAACTATGCTAGTACCCGATGGCAAAAATTTGGCAGCGATCGCATCCACCCCTCCACCCCTCCACATTTGATAGTGGGCAAACTGATGCCACAAAATACTCGTGTGACTCAGATTCTTTAAATTCCAGGAATCTCAGAAAGCTCACACTCTAATTCTTCCACCGAGAAATTAGTCATCTCTCGCCATTCTTTAACCGTAAACGAAAAGCCCTTTTGGTTAGCCATTGCTACAAATATCTCTGGGCTAGGTGCTGCACTGAGGGAGTTGCGTAGGGCTGGGTTTGTTTGAGCCTCGCGAAAAAGCTTAGCTACTTGTTCTCTAGCCATAATTTAAATACTCGCTAAAGGAATTGAATCAATTAAAATTCATTGGTGTTTACTGTTGTACTCTGAATACCTGGCTGGTGCGAATCGTTAGAATCACGGAAGTTTTCTCACGTTTAGGTGGTTAACATAACAAAAAAAGTTGACAGCAATAAACATATTGGTAAGCACTAAAGAGATTTTAGGACAGGGTTGGGGATTTCCCATGAGGTTAACGCTTCAGGGGGGACTTCAATTTAGTCAGGACTATCATAATCTTGAAGAATCAATTGTCATCATTCTCAGCACTCGTTTAGGCGAGAGAGTCTATCGCCCTGATTTTGGCTCTCGTCTCCATGAATTAGTGTTTGCTCCCCTTAATGATGACACTCTACTGCTGGCCCAGATTTATGCTCGCACAGCGATCCAAAAGTGGGAACCTCGTGTCTTGGTTGAAGCAGTTACAGCCATCCCGATGACTGATACAGCCAGTCTCAGTATCACTGTTAATTATCGAATTCGAGAAACACCTCATCGACGGAGTTTGGTGTACCCCTTTTATCTCACCCCATCTGATGAGTAGCGAGCACTATGGAATTTGACTTTCTGCCCAAACTACCTAATTCCAATTTAGACGACCGCACGTTTAAGGAGCTGGTCGAAGAGTGTCTGTTGCGTGTGCCCCGCTACTGCCCGGAATGGACTAATCATAATCCCAGTGATCCCGGCATCACCATGGTGGAGCTATTTGGCTGGCTCACTGACCAAATGATGATGCGGTTTAATCAGGTGCCGCGTCGTAACTATGTAGCTTTTTTAGAGTTGTTAGGTATTCGTTTACAGCCGCCTGCTCCTGCCCATACCGCCATTACGTTTTACCTGGCTGCGAGTTTGCCAGAGCCCTACCAAATTCCGATGGCAGTAGAGGTGGCAACTGAGCGTACTGAAACAGAAGAGGCCATTATTTTTAGTACTGATCGGCCACTCATCATTGGTCTTCCCTTGATTAATCATCTGTTGACAGCAGATACGGCTGAGCGTATTCCTAACGTTTTACAAGATCGGCTCTCTACCCGTTGGAGTCGTAATGCCAGTGGTGATTGGACCGGTCGTGAACAGACTATTTTTAATCCCACCCCTCAACCTGGTAACAGCTTTTATCTAGTGCTTGATCCAGCTCAGTCCCTTGAAGGAAATGTGATCGCCCTACACTTTACGGGTGAAACGGCAACGCCCACTGGTATTCGTCCTGAGACACCGCCCCGCCAATGGCAAGCCTGGGATGGTCAAACCTGGGTGCCAGTTCTCATGCAAGAAAGCGATGACGAGACCTGTGGGTTTAGTTTTTACAATACGGGTAGCACCAGCGATATTCAGCAGGGAGAGGTGGTGCTGCACCTACCTCAACAATTGCCAGTGACCGACTTTGCTAGCTATCGGGGCCGTTGGCTACGCTGTGTTTGTACGATTCCTGACATGGGAGTTCCCACCTATAGTAGTTCTCCTCGTCTCTTGAGTGTTTCAGCTCGCTCCATTGGTGGCACCATTGATGCTAGTCAGTGCACGCTTGTGCAGGATGAATTGTTAGGGGAAAGTGACGGGCAGCCAGGCCAAAGCTTTCAATTGCAGAGCCGTCCGGTGCTTCCCCGTGATGAAACAGAATTTTTATCGGTCATTCTGCCCAGCGGTATTCAGCAAGACTGGCAAGAGGTGACTGATTTTGCTGACTCTGGTCCAGAGGATTGGCATTACACCCTCGATTCGCTGACGGGGAGGGTGCAGTTTGGCCCCCTGATTCGAGAGCCTGGTCAGCTAAAAACGGCGACACACGTGCGATCGCAACAACAATCCCACGGTACCACCGTACTCACTACCACCCCACAGCTGCTGGAACGACAGTATGGCGCAGTTCCCCCCAGAGGGTCCATTCTTACCATGCGTGCCTATCGCACTGGGGGTGGACAGCGGGGTAACGTGCAACCCCATACATTACGGGTCATTAAATCAGCTGTACCCTATGTGGCCTCAGTGATCAACCATGGGGCCGCTTACCATGGAGCCGATGCTGAATCATTAGATGATGCCGTACTACGAGTGCCGCGATTGTTGCGTACCCGAGACCGAGCTGTCACTCCAGAAGATTTTGAAACCTTGGCTATTGAGGCCAGTCAGGGGGCCGTAGCCCGCAGTATTTGTCCTCAACAGATTAACAGCCAGCCGGGGGTAGTAAATGTTATGTTAGTGCCCCAAGCCAACACCGCCACCATTGATACTGCCATGGGGATCTCTCCGGAGTCCTTTGACCTTACGCCTCAGCTGACCCAACAGGTTACCCAGTATCTAGATGAGCGCCGTCCTTTAGGTATCCAGGTGAAGCTACAGTCCCCTGAGTATGTGGGCGTGACTGTCAAAACAGAAGTTGCCATTGATGCGGCCTATGGTGCCCCCGAAGCTCAGCAGGTGATTCTCCATGATCTGCAAGTCGCCCTCTATCGATTCTTAAATCCCCTTGTTGGAGGCCGTAACGGTCATGGTTGGCCCTTTGGTACAGCGGTGCATCCGTCAGACATTATCACATTGTTGCAGGGGGTCACTGGAGTACGTTATCTCGGAGCCGTCATGCTGTATGAATTACGACGTCAGGACAATGGCTGGGTGCGTCAGTTAGCCCCTGATAATGTTGTTAAACCAGGACCATTGGGCCTGGTTTGTTCCTGGGCAGATACTCAGCTACGTTCGGGCCACACCATTAGTCTGATTAATTAGGGAGAGGCCGATGTCACAGGTACAAACGGGACAAATGATGAGTCTTGAGCTATTGCCTCTCCAGGTGCCTGAAGCGGTTATAGACTCAGCCACCGTATTCTCTCGACAAGCGGTAATGCCGCAGTCGTTAATCAGTAAACTGTGTCTACGGCCAGGGGAGTTTAGCGAATTAGTGGTGCGGATCAAAAACCACTCTAGCGAGTCGATCCAACTTAAATTCTCAGTCACTGGAGATATGCCCCCCAGCTGGTGGCAACTGCGCACAGAAGGCTCTATTTTACCCGGCCATCACCAAATGGAAGTCGTTCTGTATTTTGCGATCGCAGCCGATTTCTTTGAACAGCCCCTTGCCCCTGAACAACTGCCCCTGAAACTAGATTACACAGGCCAGCTAACCGTGACCGCCATCACCTCCCGAGGTGACAGTCAAGAACAGATTAGCCCTTTCCAAGTATTGGTAAGGCCGCCGAGCCTGTATCTCGATTTTCTCCCCGACATCTATCGCAATGTTGATTTTGTCGGTCGATTTCTAAAAATCTTTGAAACCACCTTTGAGCCCACCGTTGATATTCTGGATCACCAATGGGCCTACCTCGATCCGCTCACAGCGCCCCAGGCCATGCTACCGTTTCTGGCCCACTGGGTGGGCTGGTCATTTCAAGGACCACTCAGTTTAGCCCAACAACGTGCCTTGATCCGCTATGCCATGGAGATTTATCGATGGCGTGGCACCCGACGCGGTCTGCGATTTTATCTCCATCTGGCCAGTGGTCTCCCCTTAGACGACCATGTATCCGATGAATCCCAACGGTCCATTGGCATCCACGAACACTTTAGCCAGGGCTACGTGTTGGGCCAAACCATTTTAGGAGAATCCACCATCCTCAGAGGTAATCTTCCCTATCACTTCAACGTACAGCTACGCCCTCCTAAAGATTACCCCCTTGATGAGACCCTGATCCGCACCATCATCGAACAAGAAAAACCCGCCTTCTGTAGCTACGCCCTGGCCATCGAACCCAAATAACCAATAACCAATACCCAATAACAACCCCACCCCCCATGAATCCCAGCCCTCTCCAGCGTATCCAAGTCAACGACGGTATGTTGATCACCGCCAACCATTGGCAAATTGCCCACAGCTATCACCAACAACGACAAACTATTCATTATGAAGCTCTCCATCAGGGTGGTATTGTTAGCGGCTTAGGGGTCAATGTGGGTCCCATCCCCGAAGTCGCACCAAGTAAATATCGACAGCCTCGCTGGTTAACTATCCAGCCGGGATTAGCCATCGATGCTAAAGGCAATCCCATTGTGGTTTCTAATTTAGAAAGCTGTTATCTCTCAGCCCAGCCCATCGCTGAGACGACAATTTATATTGTGCTGAAACATTCAGAACGATCCTCTCAATCTGAGATTGTTCAAGAAGCATTTCAGATTATTGAAAAAGATGTCCCAGCAGAGAGTGATGAGGTAGAACTTTGTCGAGTCCGATTAGGCGTGGGGGATGTTGCGATCGCACCCCCTGAGGATGTCTTTTCTCCTGCGCTCAACCAGCTTGACTTACGCCACCGTCAGTGGGTACAGCCTCGCCCCCAGCGAATGGCTAGCGTTGCCGCCTGGTCTTACCATAGCTCAATTATTGCTCAGTTCGAAGACCTATTTGCTGCCTTGCCAGGCCTATATTCAGCATTGCAGGGACAGGTAACAACACAAGTATTGGATAGTGATTTAACCTATCTTGCCTATGAAGATTTTTGTGAGCTGACTCGCCCCGATCAGCGGCAGGTTGCCCAGTATCTTCAGCAAGGTGGTGTAATTTTAGTTGGGGCTGCCGCCGACCAATTGGGTGAACTCTATCGGGTTGAAGCTGAGCTCAATCAAGCCCTCTTCGCCAAGCCTAAAGGCTTAACGACATCGCTATACACCTCGGCAGAACAGGAACTACATAACGTTCAAGGTTGCATTGCTGAAGCTGTCGCAAAACTGACTGAGCCATTGCTGGCTTTTCTAAACGCAGAAGGATTAAGTCTTAAATCTGTAGGAAGAGAAGTGCGATCGCAACCCTTTAGCTTTAGTCAATGGCCCACGATCCATGGTCAGCCGGTTGGTCTCCACGGCTGGGGTGGGTTGTTACTGCTGGTGGGGCCGTTGCCTCAGGCTTGGAGCCTGAGCACAGACCTGAATCTCTCCCGCGAAGAGATTCGCAGTGCTCAGGAATTGGGGGTTAACTTGTTGAATTTTGCAGCACGGCGGCGGTGTATGTATCAGTGGTTAGCGCCGCCACCATAAGGGGGCATTGCCCAACCTCAGTTTCCTGATGCCTTGACCAATTCTCAACTAATCCGATTGCCTGACCCTATTGCCTGACCATGGCCAAACAAATTCTGACCCAGCTTTCTACCCATACAGTCCATTTAGGAATGGGCAATGACCAATTTGAAGTCATGGTCAATAATCTTAGCGATCGGTTTGCCACCTTTGCCTTAGAACTGTCAGCTTCGGGGCTGACTCGCCAGACTACACCAGATTGGTATCGGCTCACTCCAGACATCTCGGCAAAGATTCCGGCGGGGGATCAAGTCAATTTTGTGGTGAGCATTCTAGAAACTCCCCCGATCCCCGGTGGTTTCACTGGCAAAATGAATCTCAATGTCAATGTAACCTGTCTGGAGTTGGGGGAAGAAGATCGCCAGCTAGTAAACCTTGTTGTTGCCGGATCTGGTGTACTCCCTTCCTCCCTTAAAGTCCCCAAAACTGATTTTCAGGCTGTTCCAGGAGATTTGATTGAGATCCCTTTACAGCTGTTTAATCCTAATCGTAACACCGCGCATACGCGGGTTACCCTCAAAGGTTTGCCCAAAGCATGGCTTACCGACGGTCATGAGCGGCGTTTACAAGTAGCCCCCCAGGGCAGTGCCCATGGGGTATTTATCTGCCAGCTGCCATCGACTGGTGAGGCAAAACCCTATCCATTTAGCATTGAAGTGAACCAGGCCGAGGCACCGATTGTCAGACAAAAAGGTATCCTCACAGTGTTGCCAACGGGCTGGGTTGAATTTGTTTATGAACTTGAGCAGTCTGAAGATTCGGAAACACCATTAGAGGAAAGAGGAAATGCTGCGTCGAACCGCTATGCCCTGGTCCTCAATAACAAAAGTAATGTCCATCAATCTGTTGCCATCACCCTAAATCGGGTTGATATTCCCTGGCACCAGAAAATTTGGGCGATGTTACGTCGCCGCCCACCCATACCTGCATCAACGACATCGCATTTACTTCAGCTGACGCCAGCGCAGGTTGATCTCAAAGTGGACGATCTGGCCCAGATGAGTTTAACCCTTTCGCCAAAATCCCCCTGGTGGGGCTGGCAACGACGGCAACAGTTTCAGCTACGCCCCCAGCTACATCAAACAGAAATACGACCATGGACTCAGACTCTTGAACTGGTAGCTAACCCCAAAATTCCCTTCTGGTTACAGTGTCTAGGTTTCCTTAGCCTGAGTATTATGGCCATTATGGCTGTCTATTGGCCCAATGGTCATCGCGGCTCTGTGAATAGTGTGCAGTTTGACGGTCAGGCGAATGCCGTGATTAGTGGGGCAGACGATCATACCTTATATCGTTGGCAAGTCTCGCCGCGTCTGCAAGATGTAGAAAGGCTAACAGATACGAATAAGTCTGTGCGTGTCGTTCGTTATCGTCCTCGCAATAATGATTTGTTAGCAGCTGGTTTAGAAAATGGAGAAATTCAACTATGGGATTTTTTATCTCAAAAGTCTCCTAAAACCTTAGTATTTCATAAGGACGATCGAGTCTTTGACCTGCAATTTAGCTATGATTCCCAAAGTCTTTTTAGTGCCCACGGTAGCGGTCTGGTACTACGCTGGGCCATGGATGATTTGTCTCACCTGGGTCAGGGCACTGTTCCAGAACAGGAGCAACACTTTGACTTTGCTATTCAAGCGATAGCGCCAATTGATTATACTAACCAGCAACATAATCAACAGTCCCACTTGCTTGCTGTTGGCGGACGCTTTAACCACCTGGTTTTATGGAATCTAGAAACGGATCAGCAACACTTCTTGAAGTACCCTGCTGGGGAACCCAATCACTATATCTCTAGCTTAGATACAGCAGATGCTACTTCAACTCGCTTAGCGGTTGCGGATAATCAGGGGCGCATTACCCTATGGAATTTGGATAAATGTCTCCATAGTGTTACCGCTTGCAAAGTAAGTGACCAATGGATGGATGGCCATAAAGGTAAACCTGTAAATACCGTAGCCCTGAGTAAAAATGCCTGTTACCTGGCTAGTGGTGGTGACGATGGTCGCGTCATGCTCTGGTTTCTGAATACGGCAGGACAGGTGATGGAACAGAAGAAAATAGCTCACTTTAGTAAACCCGTTAACAGTGTTGACATTTTGCAACAAGATAAAACCCTGCTAGTGGTCAGCGGCAGTGATAACCATCGTGTCAAGCTGCATCGCACCCAGGCCAACAATAAAACCTGCCCATAAGGATACGTCGCAATGACTCATTTTTCCCTACCCATGCGATCGCTACTCGAGGTAGCTATGGAACCGTCTGAGATTGCCCTATCTCAGCCCATTGGGATTATCCTCTCCTCTTCTGGAGAAGACTCTGTGCTACCGGGCGAGCGTTTAGAAATTGGGGTGACCATTAACAACAAGGGAAACCAGAGTGCCATTATTGATGTCTACCTAGACGAATTACCAACGGCCATTCATGACTGGTGCTCTACAACACAAACCCGGCTGGCGTTGGATCCTGGTCAAGGAGAAGAAGTCACCTTTGGTTTTGATGTGCCAGCGTCAGCTTTATCGGGAGCCTATCGCTATCGACTGATCGTAGACGCTCCTAACCATTATCCTGATAGTCCGCCCCAGCGATACGAACAAGTCTTGCAGGTGTTGCCACCGACCCATACGACCGTCAGAGTAAATGATCCAACGTTTGCCGTAGAGCCAGTTACCACCACCAATAAGCCAGTTAAAACACTGCCAGGCAATCCGCTTCAGTTTCAAATATATGTTTATAACAGAGCGGACCGAGTGGATCGGTTTCGGCTACAGTGCACCGATTTAGCTGAAGATTGGGTAACCATTAATTATCCCCAGGGATTCCAATCGCCAGGTTTGGCCATAACAGAACCCTATCTGGATTTGAACCCAGGTATGGAGGGCGTTATTTTATTGACCATGACGCCACCATCCAATGCCCTGGCAGCAACCATGCTGGCTACGCTACAGCTTAAATCTGAGAATAATCCACAACTCAAGCTGCTAGATGTTCTATACATCACCATTGATCCGGTTTATCAGCTGGATACTCGCTTTCGCACCCTGGTGAGTCGGGTACAGCGACAGCCAGGTTTGTATAGTATTCAAGCCAGTAATCAAGGAAATACCCCCAGAACCCTGGAGTTCAAAATTTTAGGGCTGGAAGACGCTGATCTTTGTGACTATCAGATTCAGCCTCAATCACTGACCCTAGCTCCGCAACAAACCTTACTCAGCCAGATTTCTGTTCAACCTAAAAATCCCTGGCAACGACCACTGTTTGGGGGTGGGCGAGTCATCAACTTTGAAGTTACAACAACTGACCCAGAGAAAAAGCCACTCCTCGACATGCCCATGCAGGGGCTTTTAATGTGGGAAGCGCGCCCCTGGTGGCAAATTTTGCCAGTTATTTTATTGTTGCTAGGCTCATTTATCGGGCTAATATGGTTAGCCTGGTATTTTTTTATTCGCCCCCCTGCACCCACCAACATTTTACGATTTTCGACCGAGGATACAGCCTACAGTGCCGCCCAAGGAGACACAGTCCATCTTGGGTTTGACATTGCCAACCCAAGGCGGATACAGCATCTAGAAATCGTTGGCCTATCGGCTGAAGGTAAGCTGTTGAGTGGTCCTTTAAAGTTTGACTTTACCCAGGGTCTGCCTGCCACTTTAGAGCCTCTATGTGTGCAGCGACCAAACCAGCTGACTTGCCGTAATATTCGCACTGATGCCACACGAGCAGGCGAGTATACATTTACCCTTTCATTGATTCCTAAGCCAGGTCGTAATGCTACACCAGCAACAGCAACAGCACTGCCTGTGACAATTACCCCTGCACCGCTACCGGCCATTCTAGAACTGGTCCCGGCCTTAGCTTTTTATGCTGAAGCACCGCCACAGCCAAAGACAAAATCTAAGGAGACACAGGTAAACGCTGCGAAGAAGACCCAGACTACAGATGAGAAAAGATCACAGATGACAGATCTTCCCATAGCATTTGTTCCATCTCTGCCAGAAAAAGATCCCCATGTTGCCAGGGTCAACTGGAAAGTAGATCATCCAGAACAATTAGAGACGCTGCACCTGGTTGGACGAGACGCTGAAGGAGCTATCGCTACACCAGTGTTTTCATTCGATTTTCAGACTGGGATACCCAAAGAACTCACTGATTTCTGCCTATTAGACACCCAATTAATTTGTCGTAATGTCCCCACAAGTTTACGTCAGGCGGGTATATACACGTTCGATTTAATCGCTATTCCTAAAGGAGAGTTGCCTGAAAATCCTATTTCATTGACCAGTGAACCCACACACATTCAGCCGCGATCACCCCGTTTGTTGACGTTCACGCTCAATGGAGAACCGGCTCAGCCTAACTATTTGGTCCCTGTTGATGAGGGACAGCCTTTAGTAAATTTGGAACTAGCTTGGACCGTCGAAGATAATCCGGGTACTCAAGTGATGCTGATGCCAGCCCCTGGAAATGTCCCCGTAGAAGGTGTTTTACCTTTACCCCTTAGTCCAGAACCGGGCAAAACGCTCGTCTCTTTGCAGGTGATTAATGTGGCTGGAGAACAGCTCACCCGCTCGATTACGATTACCACCTATGATCCGACACCAGAGAGTCCCACAATTGTTGTGAATACAGGAGATGCAGCAGCTGGTGATGGTGACGGAGCCAATGCTGCTGGCAATGCTGATGCTGGCGGGAATAATGGAGGCGCAATTAGGGTGCCAGTGCCTAGCAGACCAGGTACAGTATCCCCGCAGGAGCTACCTCCACAGTTTGAATAAAACGTGCTCTAAATCCATTTATATCAATTCTTAGGCGATTAGTAGAGAAAACAATTTGAGCGTTTCTATGCAGAAAATACATGCTTGCGGCGACCGATTAGCTGGTAAAGCCGCCAGCTGAAGAGGATAGCCACAGCTGCGATCGCAACCGACTGCCCAATCCATAGCCCCCGACTACCCAGCTCTAGCTGAAACCCTAGACCATAGCTCACCGATAGCCCCACACCCCAAAAGCCCAGCACATTTAGCGCCATCGGTACTCGGGTATCTTGCACCCCCTGCAGCGCACCATAGACAGCCTTTTGCAAACCATCGAGAACCATTGTGATCGCCGCAATTGTTAGCAATGGCATTGCCAACGCCACAATACCTGCATTTTCAGGACTGTTCACATCCAGATAGATACCAATCAGCTGTTTGGGGAACAACAAAAATGCTAACGACCCAACGGTCATCGAGACTGTTGTCAGACTCAGACTTACCCAGGTAGCCTGTTGCATACCTGCCAAATCACGCTTACCAAACCACTGCCCTACGCGGACTGTGGTGGCAAAAGAAATCCCCAGCGGCACCATAAACACTACTACGATAGTTTGCAGTACCACCTGATGGGCCGCCAATGCATCGGTCCCCAAACGACCCATTAACAACATAATGGTGAGAAAAAAGCCCGACTCTAGGGCAGAAAAAATACCAATGGGCACACCCACCCAAACTAGCTTTTTGAGTACTCGCAGTTTAGGCCAGTGTAGGGTGTGGAGGATCTGATACTGCCGAACAGCAGGATGCAGACGCACATACAGTGCGAGAGCTATGAACATTCCCCACCAGGTGAGCATGGTGGCTAAGGCTAGACCTGACAATCCCATGGCAGGTAGCCCCAGTTTTCCAAACCCCAATACATAGTTGCCAACAATGTTGAACAGGGTACCCACTACAATAGTTACCATAATAGGCTTAGCGTGGGACAAGGCAGACACTGTTGAGCGTAGAGCCGTAAACCCTGCCATGGGCAAAAAACTCCATAGAATAATCTTGAGATAGGTGTCGGCCAGTTCAACAACAACTGGGTCTTGGCCACTGCGAAGCATCCAGACACCCAAATGACCAGTGAACGCCATGGCTGGTATGGCCACCAGTAATGCCAACCATAGCCCCTGACGAGATACCTGTTGAATTCTGCCTTTCTGTTCTGCCCCAAAGGCTTGGGCCACCAACGGACTGACCCCCATCACCACACCGGTGAAGGCGGTCATAACCACAATGTAGATAATGGCGGCCAATCCTCCTGCTGCTAAAATCTCTGGCCCCATGCGACCCATCATGATGGTGTCGGCAAAACCAGTGGCGGATTGTGCCACCTGGGCGCTGATCAGGGGAACAGCTAAGTTGAAAAACTCCTTTACTTCAGAACGCAGAGCATTCTGACGAATTATTATGGGGAAGGTCATGGTAAAAAGCGTTTCAATAAAACCACTGTAAAGACTTCAGGCAACTATCGATATCTATGGCTTGCAACGGTTCCATCAAAGCCATAGAACTCAGAGGTTAAATCGCCGCAGAATAGGCCTCATCCACTTTGAGGGTGGTGCCTGAAATAAACTTGGCATCGTCTGAGAGCAAAAAGGCAACGGCTTTGGCCAGCTCTTGGTAGGTGGCAGGTCGCCCCCACATCAGGTCGTCTGGCACATCCCAGCCTTCTAGTTCGGCCATATCATTGGCCACAAAAAAGGGGGCAATGGAGTTGATGCGAATGCGATCGCACCGATACCGTTTGGCATACAGCTTGGTAAAGCCTTCCATCGCGGTCCGCAGGGTACCGCTAAAGGGTGTTCCCAGTGATGGTTCGTGGGAGTCACAGGCAGAAATCGTCACCATGGCACCCCCGCCCTGCTGTCGCATGGGCTCTGTCACCAATCGAGCCAGACGAACAACGCTGAGAAATAACATTTCAAAATGGTCAAGCCACATTTGATCTGAAATCTCCAGCAAATCAGGCCGAGGCGGATCGCCAAAGCTCATAACTACCCCATCAATACGCCCCCACTGGTCCAATGTGTTTTTTACAAGGGTTTCCAAATCAGCTGCACTCGACAGAGAACCCTGGACACCAACGCCTTGCAAAGATTCCGCCAGATCTAAAACAGACGCTGAACGGGCCAACAGAGAAACATTGTACCCCTGGGCTGCCAACTCTTTGGCACAACCGGCACCAATGCCCCGGCTAGCCGCCGTCACAATTACAACTTTGTCCCCCATTGTCGTCAACCTCACTGACTGTTTTTGGCTTAACACAGCATTATTTCCACCTTAATCTGTGCTTTTCTAGAAGAGAAGTCCATATATGGGCATATCACCTGTGCCCACAGGGAATAAATGCTAAGTGTTTTTAACCAGCTGCCGGAGCTAATCGCCTTTGTTGAAAGTGTTGATGTGGGAAGCTTTAGTGCCGCTGCGCGTTCGTTAGGCACGACCCCTTCCGCCATTAGTAAGCGGGTGGCCAAGCTAGAAGATCGGTTGGGTATACGGCTATTGCAGCGCACCACCCGATCGCTAAGTCTGACCGCCGAGGGAACGACTTACTACGATCGGGTAGCACGACTGCTACAGGAGTTGGAGGATGCTAATGACAGCGTTATTTCAGGCGGTCGTCCCCGAGGCAAACTAACGGTTAGTGCATCCCTCGATTTTGGTCAACGGTTTTTAATGCAACGACTGCCTATCTTTTTGAAAGAATATCCAGAAATTCAAGTGAATTTGCAATTAACTGAGCGACTGGTGGATTTAGTGGCTGAGGGTATTGATGTGGCGATTCGGCTGGGGGACTTGGAAGACTCTAGCCTCATCCGCAGACACCTGGGCTATGCGCAGTTTATTTTATGTGCGTCCCCTGGCTACTTACAAAAGTATGGCAACCCTGCCACACCAAAGGATCTGGTGCAACATAACTGCATGCGCTATCTCTTTAACGGGCAACCCCTTCCCTGGGAATTTCTCATTGATGGCGTTTGGCAAATAATTCCCGTCCGGAGTTCCTTTAATTCTGACAGTGGTGAATCTCTGAAAAATGCAGCATTAAGCGACCTTGGTATTGTCCGTATGCTGAGTTTTCATGTAAAAGAAGAATTAAAAACCGGGCAGTTAGTGCCGCTCTTTTTTGAACAGCTGCCACCGGGATTAGCAACCCAGGCTGTTTTCACCCACCGTCGTAATTTATCTCCTCGGGTGCAGGTATTTCTTGAGTTTTTGAGCACTCACTGTACTGTTTCTTAAAATCACTATGGCAATAAGACAAGGATGGCTGAGAAATCTTTCTAGAGCTTATTCATACGTAAAGCGGTAACCTGTTCCCCTAATGGTCTCGATCAAATGACGACCCAGCTTTTTCCTTAGATAGCCCACATAGACGTCAACAATATTGGAGCCCGGATCGTAGTTATAGCCCCAAACGTCATCAAGCAGTTTTTCTCGGCTCATAATTTGCCCTGGATGACGTACAAATGCTTCAGCCAGCAAAAATTCTCTACTAGAAAGCTGAACAGCATTCCCATTCACTCGCACTTCTCGGGTGCGTAAATTTAACTCTATACCCTTAAAGCTCAGAAAAGTCAGGGGGGAACTGGGGCGACTTTGAGCAACGTGAACATTATGCAGACGGGCTCGAACACGAGCGAGCAATTCCGCAAACTGGAATGGTTTGGTGATGTAATCATCTGCACCATGATTAAAACTGGTGACTTTATGATTGATGCCGTGATGAGAAGAAAGAACAATCACCGAGATTGGTATTCCCTGTCTTCGTATCTCATCGAGCACAGTAATGCCATGCTTAATGGGTAGCTCCAGATCAAGAATCATTAGATCAAACGGTCTATTTAAGACGGCTTCGATCGCATCTTCGCCATTATGAACAACAGCTGTTTCATAGCCATTGGCCTGCAACCCCCTTTCCAAAAAGTGTGTAACTCCAGGAGCATCGTCCGCAACTAAAACACGTTTCATCATAATTACAGCTAAAATTCAAAACTTGAGGCAAATAGTCTAAAGCCTTAGAGATAACTTGATCAATCATGTCTAAATATTCTATCTTAAAATTTCATTTTACTAAACGGTTTAGTAAAATGAAATTTTAAGATCAACGACCGTGCCGACGGCAACTGCTGTTAAAAGAGTGGCATGATTATGCATCTGGGTTTGGCGTAAATTATTCAAAGTCTTTTCCAACATCTGAGCCCGTTCATAGGCTTCATGGGTTAAGGTCTCTTGCTCTTGCAATCAGGTTTCGACCTGTTCTTTTTGAACCTGAACTTCTTGGGTCAGTGCTTGGGCATCTTTCAATGTCATTTGACTAGAAGGACTCACCATTATCCAGAATATTTATGGGTTTCCAGTATTTAACTTCGGATGTTGACAATAGAAACATCTGGGGTTAAACTTATGTTGTCGATGTAAACATTGGTGTTATAGCCTAGGTTTGGGTGTCGATTATGTATTGCCTTGGTGGGCAAAGTTTATTCAACGCTGCGTCGATACTCTGATAATTCTCTTCATTTTGCGATCGCAATCATCATCAGTTTGACCGTTGGAGGTCACCATGAAAACTACACGCAAAGACTACGACCTAATCTTGATTGGCTCTGGTATTGGCGCGTTAACCGTGGCTAGTTTGATGGCTCAGCTACGCGATAAGCGTGTGCTGATTCTAGAGCGCCATTTTGTCCCAGGTGGTTTTACCCACACATTCCAACGTAAAGGGTTTAGTTGGGATCCAGGTCTACACTATGTTGGGCAAATGGAAGCAGGCTCTGAAGTTCGTAATTTATTTGACCTGATTACGAACCAACAGGTGCAGTGGCAAAAGATGCCAGAGCCCTTTGAAAAATTTGTCTATCCCGAGTTCAGTTTCGACCTTTATGGTGACCCTAAACAGTTTCAATCTGACCTAACCAAGCAGTTTCCAAAAGAATCCCAGGCCATTCGTCAGTACTTCAAGGATATTCCCAAAGCAGCTGCAGCATTGTTTCTCGATGCAGCCAAACACAACAGTGCTTTTCTGTTCAAAGTAGTAGGTGCAGTGGCAAAACTCTGGCATGGAACTAGTCTCAATCTGACAACTCAAGACTATCTAGATCAACACTTTCAAGATCCCCAGCTGAAGGCATTGCTCGCCTCTCAATGGTTAGACTATGGTCTGTCACCAGCAGACAGTCCCTTTGCCCTCCATGCCACGATTGTTAACCACTATCTCAACGGAGGCTATTATCCTGTAGGCGGATCTGGCACCATTGCTAAAAGCGTACAGCAGGTAGTTGAAGCTAAGGGAGGCAACGTATTGGTGAGCCGAGAAGTTACCGAAATTTTGCTTGACGGTGACAAGGCTGCTGGGGTGCGGGTGCGTAATTTGAAAGCAAAAGAAGAGACATTTGAAGACTATTATGCACCTGCAATCGTATCTAATGCTGGAGCCTATAACACCTATTTCAAATTCATTCCAGACGACTATCCCATTCCATTCCGAGAATCTTTGCAACAATTTGTGGAAGCGCATCCACCAGCCACAAATGTGTCTGTATACATCGGTTTCAAAGATGATCCACAACAGCTGGGTTTCAAGGGCGAAAACCATTGGATTTACGATACTTTTGACCATGAGGCTGTGGAGCAACAAAAGGGGAGCTGGATTCATACAGGTCAGCCACTTCAGGTATATCTGTCGTTTCCATCGCTGAAAAATCCTCATGCCAAAAAACACACGGCTGAATTGATCGCCTCTGCCGATTACGCTAGCTTTGCCACCTGGCGCGATCAGCCTTGGTTACATCGAGATCAAGATTACAATGCCCTCAAGCAACGTATCCAGAACGTTTTGCTAGACATGGTTGAACAACATTATCCAGGGTTCTCAGATCTCGTGGACTACTGCGAAGTATCCACACCTCTCACTAATGAACATTTCACAGATCATCCCCAAGGTGGAATATACGGATTACCCATGCACGCAGAACGATTTGCAGCCAAAAACCGAGGCTGGACCAAGATCAAAACACCGGTGCCAGGGCTCTATATGACCGGTAGTGATGTTTGTATGATGGGTATTGCTGGCTCAATGATGGGAGCAGTTTTGACGACCAGTCACTTGCCTGATGGGATATCTATGCCTCAGGTATTTGCGAAGGCGGCGAAGGCCCAGGGGCATAAAGAGAATAGCCTTACAGAAACATCACACACAATGCGTTTAGGCACATAGATCGAACAATTTTAGGAATCTGTAGGGGCGTCTCTGCGTGCGCCCTTCGAGATATAAGCAAATGGCCAGGATTCTGAATCGGACGCACAGCAGTGCGTCCCTACAGGTCTACGATTCATATTTCTGCATACTGTAAATTTAGATAATTCCCCTAATTATTCACGTTGTCCAAACCCTGTTAATGGATAAACCATATCCCAAAACAGCTCTTGCTCTCCCGCCTGCTGCAGAATAATTTGAGAGCCCGTTGTCGCCTTACCCACAGCCTTACACGTTAACCCATGGGGCTGAAACAGTTTCTTGACCTGGGCAAGATGCTCAGGCGGCACAGTAAAAAGAAAACCAAAGCTAGGAAAACTCGTGAGCCATTTCTCCCAGGCAACGTTCGGTGGGTGCGGGACCAAATCCAGGTTCAAGGTAGCCCCCACCCCTGACGATTCAGCCAGCATTAGCAGGGTGCCCACCAGACCGCCCATGCTGATATCCTTCCCTGCGGTGCACAACTCAGCCATCGCCAGCTCAGGGAGTAAAGCTATCTGTTGTCGCAGCATCGCAGGCTCAGCTGTTGTTGCAGCATTCCAAAACGGATAGGTCTCGTAGTAACTGCCCGCCATGTTTACCACCATGACCAAATCATCGCCGGGTTGTGCATCAAAACTGGTGATTAGCCGCTGTGCGCGCCCCAATATGGCAACGGCAAGACCATCGTAGGGGCTATGGCAATTGGTATGCCCGCCAACAATAGGCACATTGTAAGCACGGGCCGCCGCCTGCATTCCCTTCCACAAAGGAGTGCAGGCGGTAACAGATTGACTCCAAAGTGTATCCACTACGGCGATGGGTACCCCTCCCATGGATGCAACATCCGAAATGTTGACCATAATGGCACACCAGCCCGCAAACCAGGGATCCTGGGTAACGAGCTGGGGCCAAAGACCTTCGGCAGCCAGCAGGAGATAACCATCGCCATCGGGGATGGCCGCACAGTCATCACCTAAGCGAATGGGAGCTCCGGCAGCCGTTTGCACATATTGCCCAATGGCTGTAGCAGCTGTTTGGATATCCTGTTTGTTGAGGATACTGACAGATTCCTGGAGAGAGTTAACCAGGGTAGATAGGCTGGGTTGATCGGTTTTAGGGGTGGTGGGTTGCATGGCCCTCATCCCCCGGCCCCTTCTTCCTGGGGAGAAGGGGGGTTAGAGATACTTAGGCATTCTCCCGAAAAGGCTATACCGACTGGAAGTCCCCCTTTTTTGGGTGGAAGTATCTGTGTTATCCCCATTAGGCATACTGGGGTTTCCCAAATTCTGGGGGAAACAAGAGTCAAATCTAACACTCTACCATTCCCCCCCTAAGCCACCTGCGCCAGTGGTAATTCTGGACGAGGCTGCTCCGTAGCAGGATAATATTCCAAATCAGCTTCCATCAGATGGTGGGGGTGTCCCAGGATTTCAATTTCCTCCAGGCTATGCCAATGGAGGCGGGTGAAGAAACGCACGTTTTGCAGTTGAACGGTGGCGAGGAAGCGATCGCACCCCCAAGTATTCGCTGTTGTTACTGCCTTTTGAATCAATCCTTTACCAATGCGACCCACCCGCCGAAAATCTGGATGCACACCTAAACGCCCACCATACCAAAGCCGAGGTGTCTCCTCATAGATACGCACCACACCGACAACCTGGTCAGGCTGGTCGGGCATGTGGGCAATGGCCACAATGGGGTACGACGTATTGTCAATGGAATCGCGATCATGCCCCTGGAATAGACCTTGCTCTTCACAGAAAATCTGTTGCCGCAGGTTGAAATAGTTGGCAATATCTGGTTTAGAAAGGGCAAGTTGAAAACTATACGTACGTTTTTTCATGGCTTTGAAAAATTTATATGAACATAATTCCAATGGTGAAATTATTTCTTAGAACCTCCTCCCCTTACGCTACGCTTTAGCGCATGCCCTTTGGGCTTTAGGGGAGGTGCCGTAGGCGGAGGGCTCTCGACCGATAGCGCCAGTTGTTGATACCCCCTCCCTAGTGGTTCCCCTTGCTCAAGGGAACCAGGTACCGCCAAGCCTCTGACGTCGGTAGACCATTGGCCCGTAAATTCTTTAACTCTCAAACAAAGACAACGCCGAACAAGCCCCACATTTAGCGCAGCCCGCCTTCATCTCACTGGATAACAGATTCGCCTGCTTCAGCATTTGCCCAATGCCCTGATACAGGTCATACATAAACTCACTGCTGGGAGGCTTATGGTCAACCAATGGCGTGCCCCCAATGGGAACAAAGGGAACAACAAAGGGATAAACACCGATATCTATTAGCCGTTCGCTGACCTCCAGTAATGTCTCTTGGCTATCCCCCAGTCCAGCCAATAAATAGGTGCTGACCTGACCGCGACCAAAGACTTTGGTGGCTGCTTCAAACGCTTTGAAATAATAGGAAAGAGGTACTTTGGCTTTACCCGGCATAATCTTAGCGCGCACCTCGGGGTCTGCCGCTTCTAGATGCATGCCTAAACTGTCGATGCCTGCTGCACGCATGCGATCAAACCAGATAAAATCATTGGGGGGCTCACACTGGGCTTGAATGGGAAGATTTACACGGGCACGAATCGCCTGGGCACATTCGGTTAGATAGGCCGCACCGCGATCGGTTGTGTTAGGGGTGCCTGTGGTCATAATCATGTTCTCCACTCCGTCCAAACGGACAGCGGCTTCAGCGACCTCAGCCAGTTGCGCTGGTGTTTTTTGAGCAATGGTGCGATCGGCGGCTAACGATTGACCAATGGCACAAAACTGACAGGCTGTTTTCCGATTCTCATAGCGGATGCAGGTTTGGAGAACTGTTGTCGCAAGAACATTGCGACTGTGGAGCAGAGCAATCTTCCAATAGGGGATGCCGTCAACAGTTTGTAGATCATAAAACCGAGGCTGTTCTGGAAAATCTAACTCGGTGATCACCTGATCATCCTTAGTGAGAACAGACTTGCCAGACTCACAATCCACACCATAGGGTGACTGGGCTGCACCATCCGTATACACCGGAACCATAAAGGTGGTTTCACCAATGGTGACTGCCTTATGATCGGATGGACCGGCTCCTCCTTTACGGCCCGATGCACCAACGGTATCGGTGACCAAGTTGAGGCCCTTGGTCTGAAGCTCAGTAATCACCTGCTGTGAATTCATGGTGGAAGAAAAAAGAGAAATCTAAAGGGTGAATGAATTTGAGGGAATGGGCAGTGGGGAATCGGCAGCGAGAGAAGCTGGGATGAAGCAGGTTGTCTTGCTGAGGGCACTGTTTTATTCTGGTGTTTCTTCGGGTGTGGGCGAAGGATTTAAAACATCAGAGGAGATATCTTGACTTGTGCTCTCTGGGGATACGACAGAATACGGGGTTTTATTAACGGTTAGTTGTAATAAATCAGGACGGGCATAGTGGCCGACTGAGTCCATCATGCGCTTACGTTTGGTGATTAGGGAAAAGTCTAGATCTGCGATCGCAATCCCCTCTCCTTCCCGAATCGGTTCACACAACGGCACACCTTCCGGACTAATAATGGTGGTATAGCAGCCACCCCGCAAAACTTTCTCCAACGCTTCACTGGGAGCAATCTCACTCACCTGATCAGGCGTTAACCAACCCGTAGCATTGACCACAAAACAGGCAGACTCCAGCGCATGGTGGCGAAGCGTTACCTCAGTCTGGTTTGCAAAAACCTCTCCTACCATGGAGCCCGGAAACTGAGCACAGTGAATCTGTTCATGGTTGGCCATTAAACTATATCGGGCTAGCGGGTTGTAATGTTCCCAGCAAGCCAGGGCCCCAACCCGACCAACTGCCGTATCGCACACCTGTAAACCAGACCCATCCCCCTGCCCCCAAACCATGCGTTCGTGGTAAGTAGGCGTGATTTTGCGTCGTTTAAGCAGACAGGTACCATCTGCATCAAAAATTAACTGAGTGTTATAAAGAGACCCCTTATCCCGCTCATTTACCCCCAGCACAATGACCATCTCATGGTTACGAGCGGCACGGCCCACCGCCTCAGTGACCGGCCCAGGCACCTCAACAGCCTCTTCATAAAGCTTCATATGCTCTTTGCCCATCAGCACGGGGGGCAGCACAAATGAAAAGTATGGATAGTAGGGGACAAACGTTTCTGGAAAGACAATTAAATTAGCCCCCTCACGGGCAGCGTCATCAATGGCCTTCAAGACTTTTCCCAATGTACCTTCACAGCTATGCAATACAGGTGAAATCTGTACCGCAGCTGCTCTTACGACTCGAGAATAGTCCATAGATACTTTCTCCCCCACAGGATTTTCAACATCGTTTTAGAGTGTTAGACAGTAGGTAATAGGTGTTAGACAAAACTGACACCCAATACCTACTACATAGTACCCGATAGCAGAAATTTGGCAGTTATTTCATCCACCCATCCACCCATCGACTCATCCACATTTGATCATGGGCAAACTTACGCCACAGAGTACCAGTGCCTTTTTTACATGGTCCAAGTATCGAGAACAAACGCCCCATCCTTACGGTGCATCAAGATAATGTCCAAGACATCCAAAGGGTTAATGGGCGTAATGCCAGGGATTAAAGAAGGCTCACCATGGCCATACAGCGCCTGCAAGGCAAATCGGCAGGCATAGACTTTACCACCCTCTTCCATGACCTTCACCAGTTGATTATTCATGGCCAGGTGCCCAGGAAAAGCCTCGTCTCCAATCTTGGGAAAACCGCGCTGCACCCCTAAAGTAACACCAGGACCGTAAAGCAGAACCGATGTTTCAAAGCCCTTACGGATAAGACGAGTTGCCTGCAATAAGTTAACTAAACCAATAGATCCTTCGAAGGCAACTGTGTGAAACGCGACCAGTGCTTTCTCACCAGGTTCTGCTTGAACATCAGGAAATACTTTCTCTTCGTAGTCAACAAAAAAATCACCAGCCTTATGAGCTGGAGTAGTTACTTCAGGCATCTGACGCTGCTCCCAATATGAATTTGTCAGCAGCTTAAAAGGTCTCAGTCACCATTCTCGTATCTGTTGTTACAAAGTCAGTAAGCCTGACAAATGAGACAGCTAAACCAATTTATTTTCATGAGAGATATTTCCAAAGGACAGTCTCCTGTTCAAAAGTGCAGGTTAAAGGATGTCGGTGTCAATTTTCTACGTCTTTAGACAGGGGTTTATCGTTAAAGCCTGACCATAAGCCGAGATTTCAGGTTTTGGTATCTGTTGCTACAGGTGATTCCAGTGCTGATTTTTATGGTTGAACTGTAACCCATTGTCTTCAGGGACTGAATTTATGCGGGCACTTACTAGTTCACATTTTCCCGTTGCTATTGTTGGTGGAGGTCAAGCTGGTCTGTCTATTAGTTATTGCCTGAAGCAACGCGGCATCGACCATATTATTTTTGAGAAGAACAAAATTGCTCACTCCTGGCGCTCGAAGCGATGGGATACATTCTGCCTGGTGACACCTAACTGGCAGTGTCTGTTACCTGGCTATCCATATCCTGGCAATGACCCGGATGGCTTTATGCAACGGGACGAAATTGTTCAATATATTGAAGATTATGCTAAATCTTTCAAGCCCCTGATTAAAGAGGGTGTCACTGTTTCGAAAATCAGTAAGCCGGAAAACGTATTTGAGATAGAGACCTCTATCGGTCACTACATTGCAGACCAAGTTGTGATTGCCACGGGCGGTTATCACACGCCTAAAATGCCTAGGATGGCTGAGCGGCTGCCGTCGAGTGTAACCCAGTTACATTCTTCTGAGTATAAGAACTCTGAGACTTTACCAGAGGGGGCTGTGTTAGTAGTCGGTACAGGCCAGTCAGGCTGCCAAATCGCAGAAGATTTACACCTGGCTGGCAGACAGGTGCATCTATGTGTTGGCGGTGCACCCCGTTCACCTCGAAGATATCGAGGTAAGGATGTGGTGGACTGGCTGGATCAGATGGGTTATTACGACATGTCCATTGACGAGCATCCTCAGAAAGAGTCTGTCCGCACCAAGACAAACCATTATGTAACAGGTCGAGGCGGCGGACGTGAGATTGATCTACGACAGTTTGCCCTAGAAGGCATGAAGCTCTACGGCAAACTCAAGCATGTCCAAGGTGATTCCTTAGAATTTCAGGATGACCTCGGCCACAATCTCGATCAAGCAGATGCTGTGGCTGAAAGTATTAAGCAGACTATTGATAGCTATATCGAAAAGCATCAGCTTGAGGCTCCCATTGATCCTCCTTATCAAGTCGTTTGGCAACCTCAAACAAGTCTTTTATCGTTAGATTTGGTAACAGAAAAAATCTCCACAGTTATTTGGTCTACCGGGTATCATGCAAATTTTAGCTGGGTAGATATTCCTGTCTTTGATGGCAAAGGGTACCCGGGTCATGAGCGCGGAGTTACGACTATCCAAGGTCTCTATTTCTTAGGATTGCCCTGGTTATACACCTGGGGTTCGGGGCGCTTTTCGGGCATTGCTCGTGATGCAACCTATTTGGCAGATTGCATCGCTTTGAAAAATAGAGTGTTACCCCGACATTTGAACAGCAATATCAATGAAGTTGCATTAGGCTCATAAATCAATCAGACATTCTTTGTGGATAGTGAAGATGCCCATGAACATGATAAGACGGTGGTTGCGATCGCATTCCATCCCACCACCCAACTACTGGCCTCAACTGCCCAAGATGGCCAGCTCTGCCTATGAAAAAATGCAACCTCCTTACAACAAACCCTAAAACGACGACTCTGCTCAGCCAACGACGACTCCGCTCAGCCAAAAACGGCTCCGCTCAGGGGCCCCTGAGCGGAGCCGAAGGGGCCGCTTACCATTGATTTACTCAGAAAATAGTTTTGACCGCTTACAATATTGGGGTAAGGATAGATTGGCTCGCCTGCAATGACTGCCATTAATCTCAATTTAGAACCGTTAGTCGAGGAGCTGAGCCATGAGCAGTTCTACAGACTATGCATGGCAAACAAAGATGTTGTCATGGAACGGAGTTCAGCAGGAAAGTTAATTATTATGTCCCCAGTCGGTGGTGAAAGTGGTCGGCAGGAAGCTAACTATATTATCGATTTGGGTATTTGGAATCGTCAAACGGGTTTAGGAGAAGTATTCAGTTCCTCCACAGTTTTTAACCTACCCAATGGGGGTGATCGGTCTCCAGATGCAGCCTGGATTACGTTAGAGCGATGGAATGCGTTGACGCCAGAGCAGCAAACAAAATTTCCTCCCATTTGTCCTGACTTTGTGATTGAACTGCGGTCTGAAACTGACCGGTTGAAACCACTTCAGAAAAAAATGCAGGAGTATCTTGATAGTGGTTTGCGCCTTGGTTGGTTGATTAATCCTCAAGGAAAAACAGTTGAGATTTATCGACCAGGGAAAGCCGTTGAGATCATAAAGTGTCCGACTACAGTCTCAGGAGAAGATGTTCTACCTGGATTCGTTTTAGAGGTTAAGGGTTCCTGATTTCTGAAATTGTGGATTCCTGGGCATAGTTTACTGGGTTAGAAGCTGTTCGACTTCAGTTGCTTTTGAGGATATGTCCAGCTCTTGATAAAGAGATAGGCTAGCGGTTAAAAACTCTTTGGCTTTGATATCTGCGTTGGATTCTTGTTGATGTGCCCGAGCTAGGTACATCTCACCCAGCAGTTTATTGGTTTCTGCTAAATTAACCAAGCTATCTACCGGGCTATCATCTCGGCGAACATAAAAATCTTTCAAATCCTCGCTTACAAGCGGTTCGTCAGGCTTAAATAACCGATAAATAGGCCGCCAGAAACTAATGCCACAATTTCCTGGTCTTGGATGTAGACAAGTAAATGGTTAACCACCCTTAGGTTTTATACACATTCATCCACCCAAGTCATGTAGCTAAACTATGATGATCATAATTTTGCTAGTTGCAAACAGTGTCCAATTGTCCAAAAATCATAAGGCTAAAAGATATACTAAGTAGGCTTGTCACCCTAAAGCTCATCTCCCAAAGCTACAATGGCTAACCTGAAACGGACCCGTGAGGACATTTTGAAATCAATTGTCAACACAGTTCATCGTCAGGGACTGACGGCGACAGGGTTAAGTAAACTGTTTGAAGTTAGCGGCGCATCATCGGGTAGTTTCTATAACTATTTTCAGTCAAAACATGAGCTGGGTCATGCCCTGATTGACTTTGAATGGTCTCAGCTCCAGGCCGATGTATTAGAACCTGCTATCTCCCATAGTGAGGATCCGATTAAGCAAGTCTTCTGGATTTTGGATCGGCTAGAAGAAAAGCAAATGAAATCGCCCAAATGCGGTGGCTGTTTACTCGGTAATTTGATTGTTGACTTGGTAGAGCAGGATCCCTCATTTCGCGACCATCTAATGCAGGTATTTAGCAAATGGGAGGGGGCCATAGCCCAAACGTTGCGTCAGGCTAAACCTCAACTCAGGGATGATATTAATCCAGAGCACCTGGCTGAACAAATCATCACGGCCATTGAAGGGGCAATGTTGATGAGCAAGTTACATCGAAATCAGGCCCGGCTCAAGCGAGGCTTCAATATCGCACGGCAGGCATTAAAGAATGCACTGTAGAATCTGATAGGTAATAATTACATACCCTTTGGTGCAAATCCCTGTTCCGCAAAGCCTCTACATATTTTTGCCTAATGGAGAGCGACCGATGGGGGAATTTTTACACCTTAGGAAATAAAATCCATTAACGTCCAAATTATTAGATGTACAGACGTTCCATGGAACGTCTCTTCAACATTTACGTTTGGAATTTATTGATGGCTTGCTCCTTAGACATTTATCGCCTAAATAATTTCTTCTCTCTGAAACCTATGACCGAAACTATCAAGCTTGCTGTCAATGGCACTCTGATGCGGGGACTTGAACTTAACCCCAACCTTCTCAACGTCAACGCCACCTTTGAACGCGAAGCTCAAACAGAATCCGCTTACCGCATCTGGTCCGTAGATGATAAATATCCAGCCATGATCAAGGTCAGCTCAGGGGGCGTTGCTGTAGCTGTTGAAGTATGGCAGGTACCCCTGGCAGGTCTGGGTATTATCCTTTCCCAGGAACCGCCGGGTCTGGCCATTGGGAAGGTGAAGCTCCACGATGGCGAAGAGGTGTTAGGTGTGATTGGAGAACCGTTAACGGTGGAAGGGAAAAAGGAAATTACCGAATTCGGTGGCTGGCGGGCTTATCAGGAGGCTAAGGGGACTGCACAAAAATAAAGACTCAGGTTGGGGCTGTAGGTGGGTAGATGAGTGATGGGGTGATTAGTTAAGCGCAACAGACCATTAGTCTACTATTCATTTTCACCAATTAACCGAGGTTTTGTATCCACCCTAACGCCTCGACTAGCACGATTGGCCAGAGTTTGCTGCCAGTTTGCAGCCAGCAGTGGCAGTTCAGCCAGTTCAGCCACCTGGTCACGGCTGGTAGTACGATGATGCATCGTTTCATTCGCCCGCATCACCGTCCATTGAGGATAGGGACGATTGATTAAAACAAGCGGCTGCTTGGGAGTAACATACCCCTCTTGTAACACTCGAAAATACCAACCCGTTTTACCTGTGCGTTGCACCTGTAGGGCAAGATCTTTAATGCGCCATCGCCGTGACAGTTTCCAACAGGGTTGACGAGGTTGAGAGACCTGCACAATAGCGTCTCCTATCTCATAGGTATCACCAATACAGACCGATGATTCTGTTTGACCAACCACTGTAAAATTCTCTCCGAATGCCCCATAGGGCAACGCTGGATTCATCAGCTGTTGTCGCCAATCAGGATAATGCTCAGCCGCATAGGCCAAAACGGCCTTTTCAGGCCCACCATGGTGACGTAAGTCAGCCTGTCTGTCTCCCTCTAAATTGGTTTTACCCAACCAAATAGACGTCTCAACCGACTCTTTAAAAAAGCCAGTTGACCAGGGTCGATCCATGGGGTCAGGTGCATTTTTAACCCCTAACTTTTTAACCAAACCTACCTGTATTGACGTTAGGTAGGGCGTCTCTACTAAACTCATAGGTCTTTCGGTGACTATATTATTTGACGGCGGCACTAATGGTGTCAAATGATGGCATCAAATGAGAAGATCTTCATAAAATGCACCAAATGCTCTATGGGGGTGACGAATTTGAATCTCTAGTACCCATAACTTAGATGACGGACAAAAGGAAATATCCGCGAGACCGCCTTTATAGTAAACATCATGGGGAAAGTCTCCCAGGCGATGACCACTTAAATCCATATTTAACACCCAACCCATCTGATGGGCAGTGTCTTGTGCAAATTTATAGAGGCTATCCCCCCCCAGGGCGTCTATTTTCCACTTGTCTGATACCGCTTGAAAGATGTGTTTTACATCGTCAGCACAGCGCCGTAGTATCAGATTCTCCCCTGTAACAAAGGTATCCCCTGCAGCCCCTTCATAGTTTCCCCAAACTGGACCCACATCAATGAAGTAGATATCATTTTCTCCCAGACGAATGCCAGATACTGAGTCTGCCCCAATTGTTTTGATGGTGTTGGGGCCAAACCGTACCCAGGGTTGATGCCAGTTTTGACAAGCACCCATATCCTGCAGGGTTGCGATCGCGATCTGGTTGGCATCTTCTTCCAGCATACCAACCTGAATTTGCCGAGAAATCCGTCTGACTGCCTCAAACGAACGATCACGGCTTGCAAAGAATAGATCCTCAGAAAAATTAGCTTGGGTTCTTTCGAGTACCTGTTGTTCTAAGGTGTGCATAAAATGACGGTCCCTTGAAACGTAGTTATGTGAGCCCTTAAGTCCTTCAGGCCTATAGGCTTACAAGCTATTGCTGAATGACACATTACATCCTATAAAAAGATTGGACTCATGTAATGGACCAATTCAAAGAAAAAATAGTGTACCAATTATGTTACACCTCCAGCTTGATCGGCAGCGCGCCCATCATCCCTATTACCTGCAAATTATGGAGCAAATTCGTGGGGCTATTCTTGCGGGTCATGTATCCAGGGGGTTTCAATTGCCCCCCAGTCGACAACTTGCCATAGAACTCGGCATTGCTCGACGGACCGTTGTTCTGGCCTATGAAGAGCTATGCGCCCAGGGATATTGTGAGAGCCAGGTGGGCAAAGGTACCAGCGTTGCTGATGTCGCGTCACTGCATGTAGCTCCCCTGGAACATAGAACAACCACTGGATTACCCCAATGGCTCGTGGGAAAAACCCCTAAGTCAGTTGTCCCTGAGGGTGAGTGGCAACCCACCCTTAACGACAAGAGCATCGCCCCTAAGTCCCCCTTGATTTGCTTCACACCCAGCCTGGCTCAAACAAATCTACTGCCCCTGAAAGCCATGCAAAGAGCATTTCAAACGGTGATGCAAACGGCGTCCATCCAGTTACAAGGGTACGAAAAAAATAACGGTCATCCCGAACTATTAGACGCTATTTGTCACCATGTTTTATCAAACCGAGGTATAACGACCTCTCCCGATCAGATTCTCATTACCAATGGGTCGTTACACTCTTCATGTCTACTCGCTGAATTGTTTACCCCCCATGGCGGTAGCCTCAGTTATGGTGTTCCAGGATATCTGCCGATCTCTCGAAATTTTATAAAAAAAGGAATTCAAGGCATTCCTTGCGCTGTCGATTCAGACGGAATCTGTCTCACTGAGACGGCCCAATTAGCCCGATTTCATTACGTGATGCCGGAACATCATTTTCCTACCGGTGTAACATTATCACCTGAACGCAGAGGACTCCTGTTACAACTTGCGAGTCAACAAGATGCATTAATTATTGAAGATGATTATGACAGTGAATTTTATTTTAACCGCCATCCATTGCCAGCATTAAAAGCGGCTGAATACAATGAGCGGGTTATCTATTTAGGGACATTCTCCAAAACATTATTTAATGGTTTGCGGGTCGGATACATCGTCGCTCACTCGGAAATAATTCAGCAACTGATGGATTTACGTTGGCAAATGGATGGGGGAACCAGTCTAATTCTGCAGCTTTGGTTAGCTGAATTACTCAAGTCTGGCACCATCGATCATCATTTACGCCGTATGCGCGTACATCATCGTAAAAAGCGCGATCTAATTGCTCAATATTTACACCGAGATTTTCCTCACTGGCAATGGCAATCACCCACCGGTGGCTTACAATTTTGGATTAAATTACCACCGGAACAATCTGCCCTAAAGGTGGTCCAACAATGTCGCGCCCTGGGCGTAAACATTTTTTCTGGCCATCATTATTACCCCTCTGAGTGTAAACAGGAAAGAGACCATTTAATTCTCGGATTTGGAACAGTGACTGAACTGCAAATTCACCAGGCCTTTAGTCAACTAAAGAATCTCCCCTGAAGCCAGACCCCACACCTGCTTCAAGCCCTGAAGCCTGTAATATGATCGCTTCGGCTGATTTGCTACTGAAAAAACTGATCAGCAGAGATGGATGCATAGACCGGATGCATTAACGGGTGGGATTGCAGGGCAGCCAGGCCGCTCCCCGCTGCATAGATAAACTGTCGTCTTTGCATAGATGTGGGGTTTGTGGGGGTGAATCGGCTGGGACTTTGGGTCCAGAATACAGAATTTCCTTCTCTAGGACAGCCCCATAGCCATATCATTAGTCAGCATAACGAGACTTTAAACTCAGCATAGACACACCAGTGGTCACCAACCCAATCCCAACAATCTGTTGTTGCTGCAACGCCTCTTGCAATATCCACCAGGCAAATAATGCCGTTAATGCAGGTGCGCTGGCGCTGAGTAATGCCGTTAAAGAGGCCCCAATCAGACCAATGCCAGAGTTACTTAGAACATAGGCAATCAGTGTAAGGGTGGCTGAAAATACGGTCATCGCCAGAACGGGTGGCCAGGCATCTGGGGGTATCGTTATTTGCTGATTGATCAGTAGGGTCAGACTGGCCAGTGTTGCCACGATAACAAAGGTATACAACGAAAACGGAATCGGATGTAACCCTGGATATCCAGGTCGTGCTTTGAGGGAGAGTTCAGCAACAATGCCATAGAGACCAAAGCTAACTCCGGCACCAATCGCACAGATAATGCCCAATATAGGATTGGATACCCATTCAGATGGCGGTGTCAGGGTGGTGAGTACGACACCCGTAGAAATGACCACCATTAGCCAAAGCTGATAGGAACGTGGAGATTGTTTGAAAAATTGCCACGCTAATAAAATAGTGATGGCTGGATAGATAAAAAAGATTGCGATCGCAACTCCAGCCACAATCTGACTCAGTGCTGTATACAACAGCGTTAAACCAAAAAACAAACAGACTCCACTCGCTGTCACAGATCCCCACAGTTTGGGACTAGTTGGCAGTGCTTGCAAAACCTTAAACGTGCTGGGGTATAGCCAGGGGATAAGTGCTGTTAATAGCAATGCCATGATTACCATACGCAAAGCTAGCAACAGGACAACATTACTAAGTTGCGGAGTAACAAATCCACCAAAAGGAATCTGACCAAACAGCTGGCTTGGTGTAAAAAACAGCCGTAATACTACATTTTGAACCGAAAGCCCCAAGGCGCTTAGCAATACTAAGCCAATCCCCAGAAGTTGATTAGAACGAAGTGGCGTCATTGAAGAGATGCAGGATAATGACAGGCCACCTGATGATAGTCGTTAATGGGCTCCAGCATGGGCGCTATTTGCTGACAGCCAGCATCCCCCTGCGGACAACGACCATACAACCGACAAATGTGGGGTGATGGATTGATGGGACTGCGCGGCTCTCCCATCAACGGAATCCGATGGGGATTCGCCTCAAATGCAGGAATAGCGGAAATCAGTGCCTGGGTATAAGGATGTCTGGGTCGATTAAAAATCTCATCCGTTGGCCCCGTTTCCACCAGCTTGCCCAGGTACATGACCAGGATGCGATCGCACAGCAGTCTCACCACATTCAAATCATGGGAAATAAACAAATAGCTCATATTCATCTGTTCGCGCAGCTCTGCCAACAGATGCAAAATCACCGCCTGCACCGACACATCCAACGCCGATGTCGGCTCATCCAAAATCAGTAATGTGGGATTTAATGCAATCGCCCGCGCAATCCCCACCCGTGCCTTTTGTCCCCCGGACAACTGATGGGGAAACCGACTCAACAACTCCGACGGCAATCCCACCTGCTGCGCCAACTCCACCGCCCGTTGTTGTAGTCGCTGCCGATCCTGCTTTGAGCCCAACCGCCGCATCGGTTCCGTAATCGTATCAAATGCCGTAAACCGAGGATTCAAACTATCGCTCGGGTCCTGAAACACCATCTGCAGTTGCGCCCGCTGAGCACTGTGCGCAAACTCTCCCACCGACACCTGACCAATATCCACCCCATTAAACACAATCGACCCAGCCGTCGGCTCCAACAACCGCGCAATCAACCGAATCAGCGTAGACTTCCCACAACCAGACTCACCCACTAACCCCACACTTTCCCCCGGTAAAATCGTCAGATCCAAACCATCCACCGCATGGAGATATTGCGCCTGTTTGCCACCAGGCATCCAGCGAGGCGTCTTAGAAGCAACCGGAAAATGCTTAGTGAGGTTAGTAACTTGCAACATAGGAAAGTGAAAGGAGAAAGAAAAGAGGAAAAGGAGAAAGATACAAAATATTCTTCGAAAGAAATAACATCGATAACTCCCTTCGGGGGTTGGGGGGGAGTTAGGCCCCCACTAACCCTCCAACGGATACCAACACCCCACCCAATGTTCCTCCCCAACCTGCTGATAAGCCAGCTCTTCCTTTTGACATTTCTCAGTCGCCCGATCACACCGACTAATAAACCGACACGGCGGCAAATCCTCCCGTCGCAAATCCGGTAAACTCCCCAAAATCGGAATCAAATCATCAAATCCCTTATGGGGCTCCGGCGTCGCCGCAATCAGCTTCGCCGTATAGGGATGACGCGGCTGAGTAAACAGCAGATGGGTGGGCGCACTTTCTACAATATGACCAGCATGCATAACAATGATGCGATCGCAATATTCCGACGCCAGGGCCAGATCATGGGTAATCACCACCGTCGCCATCCGCTGCTCTGTTGCCAGCTCCTTCAACAAATTCATTACCGTAGCCTGGGTAGTCACATCTAACCCCGTGGTTGGCTCATCCGCGATCAGCAATTGGGGGGAACAAGCTAGGGCTAATGCAATCATAATCCGCTGACACAACCCACCCGATAGCTCATAAGGATACGCATCATACCGCTGCTGAGGATCAGGAATCTTCACACTGATCAACAATTCCAGAGCACGCTTTTTCAGTTGATTGCGCGGTAAATCTGCATGACAGCGCAGCACATCCACCAGCTGTTTACCCACCTTACGAATAGGGTTCAGCGCCACCCGAGGATTCTGAAAAATCATCGACAAATCCTTACCCCGCAGATGTCGAAGTTTCTTTTCAGGCATCTTCAGGAGATTATAATTCTCTGAATTCTGGCTCCAGAGAACTTCTCCGTTGGTCACGTGGCCTGCCCGGTCAAGGATACCCAGGATGGCCAGGGCTAGGACGGATTTACCTGAACCACTCTCCCCAACGATGCCTAGAGTTTCACCCTTATTTATATGGAAACTGATGTTTTCTAAGGCTTTGACAATGCCGGTGCGGGTACGAAATTCGACTGACAGGTCTCGAACTGACAGCAGAGAGGTTTGAACGGGTTTAGTAGTGGTGAGTGGGGAGATCATGCGTTAGTGCTTACGAGTCTAACTGCTGCAATACTGTCCTCCCCTTCTAGAGGGGAGGCTGTTTCATTGTCTGGACAGAAAATCTGAAGGCATTGAAAGCTCATTTGAGGAAAAGCATGCTCTACTTGGAGGTGGGTCAAACAACAATGCGATAACCTGATTAATCGTCCCCGCCGCAACCCCTATTTATGCAATTAAGGACAACTCAGTAGGGTGGGTTCTAGGGCGGCCTCCCGGCCCTAGCCATGGGGGTTTGGGCTTCGACGTGAGCTCAGCCGAACGTGAACTCGGAGGGACCCCACGCAACCGGTTTTGGTTCCCTCCGATCATATCTCGATTCAGTATGAACGAAGTAATAAGCCTTACAGATTTTCTCTGGTGAACATGAAACGACCCTACCTTTAGAAGGGGAGGTGCCGAAGGCGGAGGGGTCTCGACCGATAGCACCAGTGTCGAAAACCCCTCCCTGACGGTTCCCCTTCCGAAGGGGAGCCGGATATCGCCAAGCCTTTGGAGGATTTTAAATTTGATTCCCATGGCCTTAAGTCCTCATCCTCGGATCAATCAAATCTCTTAAACCATCGCCCAGCAGATTAAAACAAAACACTGCTAGCATCAGCACCGCACCGGGAAAAACTGCCAGCCACCATTCTCCCGAGATAATATATGTTGCTCCTTCTGCCACCATAATCCCCCATTCCGGTGTTGGCGGCCTGACCCCTAAGCCAATAAACGACAACCCCGCTGCATTCAAAATGGCCCAGCCCATATTCAACGAAATATGCACCATCATTACCGGCAACACATTGGGGAACAGATGGGCGGCCATAATCCGCAGATGGCCATTGCCCGCCAGTCTTGCAGCCTCTACATAGCCCGCATCTCGACGCACTAAAATCTCGGCCCGTACCACACGGGTATATAGGGGAAGATTGATGACGGCTGTGGCATAGATGATGTTTTCAACGGTGTTGCCCAAGGCGGCGACCAAACCCATGGCCAGGATAAATAGGGGGAATGCCATCAGGGTATCAATGATACGGCTGATGATGCGATCGCACCACCCGCCAAAATATCCTGAACAAGTTCCTAAAATACTGCCCAGTGCAAAGGACAGTGCCACTGCCACTACAGCAATGCCCAGGTCCAACCGAGTCGCCACCAGCACCCGGCTTAGCACATCCCGACCGAGGTCATCGGTGCCAAACCAATGGGCGGCTGTGGGGGAAGATAGGGCAACAGCTGCGTTGCTAGCGACGGGATCGTAGGGTGCGATCGCATCGCCAAACAGGGCAAACAGTACAAACACAAAGAACAATAAAAATGCCCCAAATGTGACTACATTCTCGCCGATAATATAGCGAGCCTGGGCCAGTGAAGATTTGGGAATTGTTTGAGATAGGGTCATGACTCCACTCCTGCACGAGGATCAATCACGGTGTACAACAAATCAATTAATAAGTTCAGAACCACATAAAGCAAAGCCATCGTCAGCACAAACCCCTGAACTGCTGCATAGTCCGAAGCAATCAGGGCAGACACTGCGTATGAACCAATCCCAGGCCAGGCAAACACTTTCTCCACTAACACATTGGCCCCCAACAAAAAGGAAAACACCACTCCCAATGTGGTTACCACCGGCAGCATGGCATTCCGAAACCCATAGCCAAACAGAATCCTATGGGGTGCTAACCCACTGGCTCGGGCCGTACGAATAAAATCACTAGACAATACGCTCAGCATTGATGCCCGAGTTACTCGCGCTAAAGGAGCCAGAGCAAACAGGCCTAAGGTAACTGCGGGCAATAACAGCTGGCCAAACGCCGCTCGAAACGTTTCCCATTCCCCAACCAGCAAACTATCCACCAAAAACAATCCCGTCACCTGATCTGGTGAAGCATAAAGAATCGCCAGCCGCCCCAAGGGGGCTGGGGCTAGACCCAGGCGAAAATAAAACACATAAATCAGCAACAACCCTGTAAAAAATGTAGGCAGTGACACCCCGGCTGTTGCTAAAACCCTCACCCCATGGTCTATCCACGATCCAGGACGAGTGGCTGCCAAGATTCCTAAGGGTAAGGCTAACGTAAGTGAAAAGATTAACCCTGCCAGGGTCAGTTCCAGCGAAGCAGGCAATCGCGTGAGTAAATCTGATACAACGGTTTGCCCCGTAGTCAAAGAGTTACCCAAGTCTCCTCGCAGCAGTTCTCCTACATAGATAAAAAACTGCTCAGGCAGACTACGATTCAGACCTAAGGTTTCTCGAATTTGATCAATCGCTTCTTGCGTAGCCGCTGGTCCAGCAAAATAGGCCGCAGGGTCACCCGGCAGCGCACGGGTAAGAATAAACGTGACGATAATAACGCCGAGAACGCTAGGGATTGCAGCGATGATACGACGAATGACAATGGAGAGTGTGGAGGGACGAGACATGGTTAGAGTGGTTTATTTGACCGTATGATTTACCATCATCCCCAGCCCCTTCTCCCTGGGGGAGAAGGGAAGTTAACTAAAAATCAGTTTACCTTGAGGAGAAAGAGACCTAATTCTCAAAGTCCCTCTACCCAGGGAGAGGGATTTAGGGAGAGGGCAATTCCCAGGAAAGCAATATCCTTTAGGACGTCACCTTCCAGAGTTCACTAACCCTCCAATCCTAAGCCTTCTTCAACTGTCGATAATCCAACTGCCTGTGGAACCAATACTGATACCCACTCACACCAGGCTGCATCGCCACCGACAAATACGGCTGTGCCACCACAATCCGAGGCATCTCTTCAAACGCAATCTTCAGGAACCCCTTAACACTCTTCTCATACTCCGGTTCCCCTGGTTCTGTAGCCAACGCCTTATCCACCAGCTTGTCCAGCTCCGGATTCTGATAAGAACTACCGTTAAAGGTGGCATTCTGCCCATGGTACGAATAGAAGAAGAAGTAATCAGGATAGTTAAGCCAACCACCAAAGTTGTTAACAATCATCGGGCGATTCTTCTCCACCAGCACAGCTCGAAAGTTGGAGCCAGGAACTTTTTCCAAAGTAGCATTAATGCCAATTTCCGCCAGGGACTCTTTTACCAATACACAGAGGGGTTCCGCCCATTCTTGAGTACCCAAATTAAAAGCCAGTGTCGTATCAAAGCCATCTGGGTAGCCCGACTCCGCCATCAGTTCTTTGGCCTTCGCCATATCAGTGTTGTAAGGATAAGGTTGGGGCCAGTCAATACTCTTGGGCTCCAAACTCTCCCCTCCATACATTTTGACACACTCGCCATAGAGGGCCGTGTCTACAATGGCATCATAGGGCATAGCATAGGCCACCGCCTGTCGTACTTTGACATCGCTAAAGGGATTGGGTGCACCGTCCAGCTCCGGTTGCGAATTCAGGTCAATGGTGTAGAGACAATTCTCAATCGGTGTAGAAACAACCGTGTGCTTACCCATGGCTTTGAGTTCGCTAATGTCTTTTTCAGATACTTCATAGTTAATATCCACATCACCCTTTTCTAGCAAGGCACGACGATTACCTGACTCAGGCACATTCAGCCAAATAATCTTTTCAATAGCAGGGGCAGGACCAGATTTCCAGTCATCATTGCGCACCAATACGACTCGCTCTTCGGGAGCAAAGGTATCTAGCTTATAGGCACCACTGCCAGCTGGATTGGCGTTGGTCCACTCCAGTCCCCAAGGGTCTGCTTCACTAGCATTAGGTTGAATCAGAGCAGAGTTCATGATGGCAGGGATGGGTACCGCCATGTCCATAAGAGTAAGCTTATCCTTTCTGAGGAAGTTGACTTGGAAGGTATGGTCATCCACAACGACAAACTGGTCAGGACTTTCCAGGGCTCCTGCTTTCATCTGAAATGAGGGAAAGCCACCGACGGACACAGCCCGGTCGTAGGACCATTTCACGTCCTTGGCGGTGACAGGGGTGCCATCGTGGAAGGTGGCGTCTTTGCGCAGATTAAAGGTGACGGATAGCTCATCATCAGCGACAGTCCAGGATTCGGCTAGCTCGGGTTCGATGACGGTGTAGTCATAGGAGAGGGAACCGTCGTCTAGAGTTTTGGTGCCAAAGGTGACGAGGCGATCGTAGAGGCACCAGGAGATACCGTAGGCGGGGCGGTTAGTACCCACTTGGTGCAGGTCCAGACCATTGGGAAAGCCACCACCTTGGACAACGGTAAGTACAGCTGGTTCAGAGCCTTTGCCAGGGTCAGCAGTGGTTGCACCTTCGGTTGACTCAGCGGCAGGTTTGGATGATGAAGCACAGGCATTAATCAAAGCTGCTAGGGATACGCCTCCAGTAAATGCTGTACCGCGTTTTAGTAGGTCTCGTCGCCGCATTGCCTGACTCCTTCGCTGACAAAGATGTTTAACTGGCAGCAGGTTAGGCCAGACAGGCGAAGTTTTTCAGGAAAAATTCGGGAAGAAATCGGGAAGATTTGAAGAAGACTAAGCAATTCGAGTCAACTCAAAAAATAGACTTAATTGGAAATAAAAGCGATCAATCAAAATGGTGTCAAAATCTGACCCTATAAGTATTTGGTCTATACTTATTTTCCTGAAACTCTTTTCCCACAAGGGTTCTAGTGTTTCAGATTAAGTCTTAAGTCTAATGTATCAATCGAGTTTTTTTATCGGGTTACATCTACACTACCAATCAACCGCGACAGAAAATCTCCTAAGACTCAACTAAAAAATCATACAATCAGCAGCATGTGAGTTGTTATTCGGAATTTTCATCAACAACATTTAACCAGAATCTAAAATCGTGATACACCTGCTTGGAGTTTATAGCAGTGCCAGACTCGAAACTTTTCAACATCAAACCATTATTATCTTTTTTGTCAAAGCTAAATATCTCTAGTTTTTTTGTTCCTGAATTATACAGGAAGCTCAAGAACGGATACAAACTAATAGATTCAGCATTAAAACGTATATATAGCTTCTCTTTACTCAATGATTTATCAGCCTCAAATTCTACCCTTTCAAATACAGGATGATCCCCTCTAAGAAGACTCGCCTTATAAATTATTTTTCCTGTAGACCATTCAGTATCAATATCGTCAATTACGACCATTTCGCATTGACTTATGAAGTCAAGATCCTCAAGTAAGGCATTTATATAAATAGATTGCTTTTCAACAAATTCTTTATATTCATTAGTGTTTACAGGGCCTCTACCATGCTTGAAATCATTAAGTCTTTCAACAATATATTGACGTGTGTTTTTAGCGAACTCTGATTCTTTTTTACCTCTCCCCTTAAACCATATTGCCGAAAAATTATTTGCTAGTGGGGTATTATCAACCTCTCTTAAGATATTGCATGAGGTTTGTAATAATCTTCGCCAATGTCCTGGCGATAAACCGCTAGCAAGTCCATCTTTAATCTGAGAGCAAAAATCATCAAGTGGATGATTAATATAGTCTCGATATTCAAATACAAGACTCATTCCTACAGACGCTAAAAACGATAAAAGATGTTCACCATACTTCATTTGGCGGTCATATGTGGCAGCATACTCTCGCTCAACATAGATATTCCGGTAAGGATAAGCTAAAGGAAACGGATAGAGATTACCAATCTTATAATTAATATCGTTCTTTTGAGATAGTGCTTTTTTTAACACTTGAGATGTGAATTTCACCTTTTGAAGGTTATTGGATAGTTCCACTTTGTCAACATTTCCAGAAATTGACTTTCTTAATTGAGCAATTTCAGTAAAAAATGCCAATTCGACTTCGTTCAACGCTTTCTCGAACTCAGCAATTTCTTCTGGCGTTTGATACTTATCTACCTGTGCAATTACTTTACGGGATGAGGTACCAACTTAAAATTGAGCTTCCCGGTCCTGAACCAATGGGTAGCTTCTTGATTCGAAACAAGCGCTGTTAAAGCAGCCAAGGCAACTGACCCCGTTTTAGACCAACTCATCCCATTGTGTTTTGTCGTGAGGAGACCAATAAATCATTCGCCTTTTCACCTCGGTTGCTGGAATTTCTCAATCCCAGCTGTTTACGCACACAATAACAAGGAATGTGAGGTTTGTTCCGACGCAGATAGCCTTGGAGTTTATCGATAGCGGTTGTATCTTTGAGATGGTCTGGGTCAATGAACTCAAGGTAAACCAAAGCTGCATCGACTAATCCATGCCAGAGCAGGGCTGCCAGGTGAGTCAAGTGTGTATTACGCAGACGTCTACCCTGACAGGCGAGACTAAGCAGTTGTTTACATTTCTCATGGAGATGATACCAGTCCAAGATCAACTGTAGTGCAGACACCCCAGCAAAGGTGGTCAGAATCGCGCCATGCAAGCTTCGCTGTCCATCGGCAAAGAATACGATAGGGCCTTGAAGGAGGTCATTGTGGAGTAAAAAGGCCAACAGCATGGTTAACATTGTCGTCAAGCCAAGGGCATTCAATCGATAGCTACCGAGTTGATTTTCGATATGGACCACCGTTTGATAGGCATACTTGCGGGCGGTGGGTGTCTCTGGAACACTGGCTGGTCGCTGGTCCCTCTGACGTTTCACCCCGACATCATCAATCGAAATGTTGAGGCTATGATGGGGGCTCTCATAGGGGATGGGATTGGCCGTCATCTGTTGGCGAATCAACTCGGTTTTGCCACACTGCTCGATGACAGCGGAGACTACGTCTGGAGCCAGATGGACAGGCTTACTCTCATTGGCAGAGGCGACGACAGCCGCAGGCAGTGTGTTGCCGATGACACCATGGGTTTTCAGGATGGCTTCACTGGCCTGAGTCAAGTGATTGAGCACACGGGTGCCTTCTCGCTCACTACTGTCTTGCATCGTTCTCGACGGGGTTCCCCCGGTCACTTGATGACGGATTCGATTGAGCCACGCACTCGTTTTCCGGTACGATTCAGTCGTACTCCCGTGGGTGTAGGCAATCTCCTTAAAGCCCATCGTGCGATACCAGCTTTTGCCTGGTAGGGATCCATATAGTGTGTTGACTCGGTTCGATGGTTGATTCCCAGAAGATTCAACGGCTGTATACGACATAAACTCAAAGCGACCGATTTCCCCATCCACCCGATACGGGCTCTTGGTTATTTCCCAAATCCCTGCGGTTGATGCCGTTTTCGTTTTTTTTGAGAGAGTGTTTCAAGGTGATGAGCCAATGCTGAGCGTAATGCTGGATAATTCGTACTTAACAAGGCTTGTTCACACGCATCAATGCTAGTAGCGGCCTCTGGGCTTATATTAAACTCAAACACACCGGTCTCTATTTCTTCGGGACCAGAACTAATGGCCTCATCGCTTTCTACGATTTCAATATTGACTTTGATTTTGTAGTTCCCCATGGCCTCAACCCCATGTCGTCTGATGATCTCTAGGATAGGTGAGCAACTTCCAAAAATCGACTGGCTAGAACCCTATCTCAAGTAGGGCAGTGGTTTTAGTCTTAAGCTATTTGAATTGCACAGGTAGATACTTATTACCAATACGATCTGCTTTAAGAAACAACTTTTCGTCTATATCTCCGTTAGGATCAGACTGCAGCAGTAATTCGTTGATTTTTTGATAAAGCGCAATAACGTTGTCCCATCCAGCATTTTTATATCCCTGCGTTTCCAGCCAAGCTTGGTCCTCCTTCGGTAGCTTGCTACGTTGATTTGAATTTGAACGCTTTATCTCCCAGTAACTCATACCGCTGAAGAGACGCTTTTGGCTTTTTTTCTGTTTATTGGTAGCCATGGCGATAACCTCTACCCCAGCGTCCATCTAAACAGACGAATCAATGCTTTACGAATTTCACTATCCTCATACTGCAGCAGCATTTTAGTATCTCGGGCCAGCCGCAAGCGGATTTGGTCAACGATATTTTTGAGTTCTTTATTGTCCTTTTTGAGTTGAGCATTCGCCTCAAAAAGCTCATCGTTTTGTGTTGTTAGCGTTTGAACTTTAGAGTTGAGATTCAACTTTTCAGTCGATAAACGCTTAATTTCTTTCTGGAGGGTAGCCGTTTCCTTCGTAATGACTTGCTTACGCTCAGAAAGACCGGCCTTAGTCTGCTCCATTGTCGCGCTTTGCGCTTCTAACTGCTGATATTCCGACTGGAGCTTTTGCAGCTTCTTTTCTATACTACTTCGAAGTCGATCGTAATGCCGGTTCTTATTACTCAGCTCTGAATTCTTTGAAGCGAAGGAATCTACAAGCTTAACGACACTGGGTTGACTTTGAAGGGTTGCTAGTAATTTTTCACAATCCTCAGTACCAAGGGATTGACTAATATTTTTGTTAATACCATATCGGTCTTGAAGAATGGTCTGAAGCTCTTTTTTCGAGGGCATTTTTCTATACTCTACGAAAACTGGAATATCCGTACCCATAACAGATGTTAACTTAAATTAGATTCATATATCCTCGAAGTACATCCGTATAGTTTGGCAATTATTTGTGACTAAAGCGATGTGGCCTTCTCTGCTTAGTAAGCTAGTTTGCCATCAGCATGACCGGAGTATTAACGATGCATCTTTCAGACAAGACGTCGGGTAATACTACATCAGTAGCCACACTTTCATCATTGGTGAGCCAAGAAATTATCACACACATAAGCGAAAACTATACTAAGGACTGATTGCACCAGTGTGGATTAAATCGATGACAGCGGCACCTACATCACGATACGTTACCCGAAATCCAGATATCCTAAACGGTGAGCCAACCATCGTAGGCACCCGCGTTTCAATCAGAGCCATCGTCAGCCAATGGCGCTTAGGAACCCATGCCGAAGAAATTCCCACACAGTTTCCTCAACTTACGCTGGCACAAGTTTTTGACGCCCTTAGCTTTTACTTAGACAACCAGGTAGAAATCAACGAATATATTGAGCGTAATCGTATTCCAGAAGAACTCATTCATCCTGTCGTTCGTGAAGCCCTGCAAGTAAAATAAACTTTCGAAGTTATAGTTCTTTGTAAATCGTCTTTTAGTTAAGAAAGAACAATGTCTATACATCCCATTAATGAAGCTGAAAAAAATCTACGACAGCTGATCAATGTAGTGATTGAGTCGCATCAGCCAGTGGTCATTACCAATGATGGCAGTAATGCGATGCTTCTTTCAGAAGGGAATTGGGCAAGCATTCAAGAAACCTTATATTTTTCGGCTATCCCAGGTATGCGGGAGTCCATCCAAGAAGGGTTAGCTACTTCTATCGAAGACTGTGCTAAGGCACTAGATTGGTAACAATAAATATATGCCAGGGTATTGCTAAAAGAGAGGAAAATTGAAATGCCTGGAGCTCCTATTATTCAGCCGGATCAGTCCTATACCTTTGCTGACTACTTCAAACTCAACTTCGCCCCCAAGATATCCTTGCCTATTTCGACGTTACCCTTCAGCGCCAAGCTCTTACCCTGCCACACCACACAGGTCCCCTCGACCGCCTCGAAAACCTAAAAACTCGCATCGAAGAAAGCCTCCCCCGCCTCAGTCTGACCAGTGAAATGGCACGTCGGGAATTTCTTATCGCCCCGGTACTTACCGATTTACTCCATTACACCCAAGCCACCCTCAATATCGTTACTCAAGATTTGAACCTTTACCGCATACCTACTGACTTGGATAATCTTTTGAGGATATTGATTCAAATTCTCGAACCGTTAACTGACGAGCCATCAACCTAAACTGCAAATGCTATCCTCTAAGTACAACCGTTTGAAGAAATAAGCATCATGGCTGCTATTACCCTTGATATACCAGACAGTCAGTTTCAAAGACTTCAGGAGCTAGCCAAACTATATAATCTATCGCCTGAAGCCTTACTACTGGCAAATATGGAATCATGGTTAACCAACCAACCCAACGCATTCAACGATGCTGCTCAGTATGTGCTGAATAAAAATTCAGAACTATATCAGCATTTAACGTAATGTGTTGCCGCAAGAATCTTTCAGCTTGGTTATGGAGGAAAGCACAAAAATGAACAGTAATGACAGCATACTTTCAAAAATTACCTTTAATTCAGAGATTTTGTCAGGCAAACCGATTATTCGCAGTTCAAGAATTTCAGTAGCGATTATTTGAGAATTATTGGCAAAAGGGACTAGTAATCAGGAAATTTTAGAAGATTATCCCGATCTAGAAATGGCGGATATTGATGCTGTTCTACTCTATCCTTATCGCCTTATCAAGAATTAGAACTCTTAAGAAACGAACTGACAATTGATTTTGCGTATCCGTCGCCCTTCATTACCCATTATTCTCACCCTCTTGCTAGGCACTGGCTTTTCTCTTCTCGCCACCCTTACCGTTGCCCGCTGGGAACGTACCAACTATCGCCTTCAGTTCCAACGCCAAACCGATAGCCTAACCACCGCCCTCCAGCGCAGCATTAACCGCTATACCGATTTACTCCTGGCCCTGGGAGACTTCTACACCGTCTCAGAACAAACTGTCTCCCGTGCCGAGTTCAATCGCTTTGTCCAACGAGCACTCAAAACCTACCCCGGCATCCAGGCGCTGGAATGGGCTCCCGTGGTCTCCGAACAAGAACGTAACACCTTCGAGACCAATATCCAGACCGAAGTCTATGCCTCCTTTCAAATTACCGAACGAGAAAGTCGCGGTGGCCTCATCCGTGCTGCTTCTCGTCCTTACTACATTCCTGTTACCTATTTGCAACCCTTAGCAGGCAATGAACTTGCCTTCGGTTACGATCTTATCTCTGACCCTACTCGCCGCACCGCCCTTGAAACCGCCCGAGATACAGGTCGAATTGCCGCCTCCGGTCGCATTCGGTTAGTGCAAGAAAACAAAAATCAGTTTGGTTTTCTGGTCTTCTTGCCCCTATACAATAGCTCCACAGTCCCTCCATCCCAGACGGCTCGTCGCGATCAACTCAACGGTTATCTACTAGGAGTTTTTCGGGTTTCAGATGTAATCGAAGAGTCCCTAGAAACCCTCAATTACAACATTGACTTTATCCTAAGAGATCAGAGTGCAGCAGCTTCTGAACAGTTTTTGGGTAGCTATGATGCCGCTACTCAAACAGTGACAACAGAGATAGATCAGCATGGGGCTAACAGAGCGCCATGTCCCTCATCTACTGACTGCACCCACACCCTTACTACCGGAGGACGTCAGTGGGCCATCACATTTACTCCTGCTGCCAGTTATCCAGCCCTAGCACCCTGGGGTGCCTTGTCTACGCTAATTATCGGTTTGCTGCTCACGACAATAGTTGCTCGCTATCTCTTCCAAGCCCAAACAGAACTCTCTAGGGCCCGAGAACTGAGCGAAGCTAAAATTCGTCTTTTCTCCATGGCTTCCCATGAGCTACGTACGCCTCTCAGTACCATTTTGCTCTCAGCTCAGGCTCTAGAAGCCGATACCCAAGCCAACAATCATCAGCATATCTATGGCCGTATTCGAGCCACAGCTAAGCGGATGAATCAGCTACTGAATGATCTGTTGACCCTATCGAGGGCTGAGTCTGGTAAGCTGCAATTTGAACCTGAAATTATCAACCTGGAACAGTACTGTCAACAGTTAATAGAAGAAATTCGGTTTAGCTTTGAAACATCGCCGGCCATTAGTTTTACAATATCCGGTGATTGCCAAAAAGCTTATATTGACCAGCAGCTACTGCGGGCAATTTTGACTAATTTACTCTCCAATGCCATAAAATATTCTGGGCCTGAACCCCAGGTAACTTTAGAATTATCTTGTTACCATCATGAGATTATTTTCCAGGTGCAAGATCAGGGTATTGGTATCTCCAAAGCAGACCAGGCCAGACTTTACGAAGCCTTCTATCGAGGGACCAATGTGGGCAATATTGCCGGTACCGGTCTGGGATTATCAGTCGTCAATGCCTGTTTACAGCTTCACCAAGGTACCCTCACCTGCAAGAGTCAGCTAGGCCAGGGAACAACTTTTAAGGTGACTTTGCCACGCATTGATTAACGCCCCGAGGCACACAAATTCTCATGTAGGGTAATGTAGGGGCTGGCCTTGCGCCTACCCTGAGATAGCTACACAATCACGCTAGAGGTAGGTATATTATTTTTCCTGTAGCCGATACCCTACACCATGTACGGTTTCAATTAATGTTTTAGGTGCGCCAGCCACCTTGAGTTTATTGCGCAAACTTTTAATGTGGGCTTTAACAGTCTCTTCATCGGGTGGACTCTTCATGGACCAAAGAGATTCTAGAATGAAGGAACGGCTTAGCACTCGTCGACCATTGCGCAGCAGCAGTTCTAAAATTGAAAATTCTTTTGGGGTCAGGCGTAGTGCTTGTTTGTTGTAGTTGACCTCATAGGTGCTTGGGTCTAAGCTCAACTTTTCCCAGACGAGAACCATAGGAGACTGTGCACTGCCCCGACGTAGCAAAGCCCGGATCTGGGCCAAAAGCTCAGACAAGTCAAAGGGTTTAACCATATAGGCATCTGCCCCAGAATCCAAACCCCGAACCTTATCCTGACTGGTATCCCGCGCCGTCAGCATCAACACTGGCAGCTCATAGCCATGACTGCGCAACCGCTGACATAGTCGAATCCCGTCTAGGTAAGGTAAGGTCACATCCATCAGCGTCAGGTCATAGTCCATCAGTTGCACCTGACTCCAGCCTGATTCCCCATCCTTAACAGTGTCCACCACGTAGCGCTGGGCCTCTAACACCTCTGTCAAAGACTCTGCAAGTTGACTATCATCCTCAACCAACAGAAGACGCATTGCTACCTATACCAACTGTCAATACTTCTTATTTAAAGATGACTAGATCATTACTCCTATGCTGTGTAATTGACTACACCTATTACTGACGATTTGTTACCGCTACATTACAAAACACTTAACCTGCAACAAAGTACACAGTTCTCTACGTAGGTCTCGTCTAAATTAACACCATAGGTCTGCATGGCGAGGATAGGGTGATGAGTGGATTAGGTGGTCTCAACAAAACCCCTAACGGTGTCGTACTGGGTATGGTGCAGTTGCAACTGCCCAATGTCGTCACCCCAGATGACTTGGCGGCTCAAACCCAACGAATCTGCGACATGGTGGCTAAAGCTCGCCGCAATATGCCTACCATGGATCTCGTCGTTTTTCCAGAATATTCGCTCCATGGGCTATCGATGGATACGAACCCCGCCATTATGTGTAAGTTGGATGGCCCAGAGGTAGCTGCATTACGCCAAGCCTGTATCGACAATCAGATCTGGGGATGTTTCTCGATCATGGAGTACAACCCCAATGGTAATCCCTACAATAGTGGCATCATTATTGACGATAAAGGAGAATTAAAGCTTTATTATCGTAAGCTTCATCCTTGGGTACCGGTAGAACCGTGGGAACCAGGAAATATCGGTATTCCTGTATGTGATGGGCCTAATGGCAGCAAGCTGGCGCTGATTATTTGTCATGATGGCATGTTCCCTGAAATGACAAGAGAATGTGCCTACAAGGGGGCGGAAATTATGATTCGTACGGCAGGCTACACGGCCCCTATTCGCCACAGCTGGCGGGTCACCAATCAAGCCAATGCCTTTTGCAATCTAATCGTCACTGCTTCAGTGTGTATGTGTGGCACGGACGGTACCTTTGACTCTATGGGCGAAGGCATGATTGTCAATTTTGACGGTGAGCCCCTAGTCATGGGCAGCCATCGTCCAGATGAAATTATTACGGCTGAAGTACGCCCAGATTTAGTGCGCGAGGCCCGTCAGCACTGGTCCGTAGAAAACAATATTTACCAGTTTGGTCATCGAGGCTATGTAGCCGTCAAGGGGGGTGCTCAAGACTGTCCCTATACCTACATGCAAGATATGGTGGCCGGTAATTATCGGCTACCTTGGGAAGACGATGTGGTGTATACCGATGGTACTTCATGTGGATTTGACGCTCCAACCCGTGAGTATAAGGGAGAGGAGTTATCTTCTAGTGTTTTGAGTAATGGTTAGTAGCTTTTCTATATTTTCTAAGCTGTGCGGTTTTGACTGGTTGTATTCAACCTGAGTCTTGGTAGGGTGTTGTTATTGGACAACCATAACGTCACCACAAAAATTCCAGCTATTAAGCCCAAACTGATCAGGGCAGTAACTATAAAAATTTTATTTTCTCTCATGACATATTCGCGATAAGTGCGATGAAGCTAAGGTGAGATGACCAAAAAGCTTCGAGAATTTCTGATAGTTAAGTAGCTTAAAGCCACTGCAATCGTAGATGCATTAGATATGGACGTAGCCCTGAACACTTGGTTCCATGAGTCAAGAATTAAAATTTGGTTCGTTGCGAACATTTTGATCAGAGATAGAAATGGTATGCCTGCTTTGGAGCGAGTGTAATACCCATGGGCCGTTACGTAACCTCAGACCCCTATCCCTATCCTTACAATGGCGATCTGCGTCCCGACAATACGGCGCTGATCATCATTGATATGCAAACGGACTTTTGTGGTATGGGTGGCTATGTGGACAAAATGGGGTACGATTTGTCCCTTACCCGTGCGCCGATTGAGCCGTTGCAAAATCTGCTAGCGATTATGCGGGACCTGGGCTATGTTATTTTGCACACCCGCGAAGGCCATCGTTCTGATCTATCGGACCTACCTGAAAATAAACAATGGCGTTCCCGACAAATTGGTGCCGGCATTGGTGATCCTGGCCCCTGTGGTCGCATTTTGGTACGTGGTGAAGCAGGCTGGGAAATCATCCCCGAGCTAGCTCCTCTACCAGGTGAAACGGTGATCGATAAACCTGGTAAAGGGGCATTTTTTGCTACTGATCTAGACTTGTTGTTGCGTCGTAAAAATATCCAAAACATTATCCTCACGGGCATTACTACTGATGTCTGCGTTCATACAACTATGCGGGAAGCCAATGACCGTGGCTATGAGTGTCTAGTCCTCTCGGACTGTACAGGAGCTACTGACTACGGTAATTATTTGGCGGCACTAAAAATGATTAAAATGCAGGGTGGTGTTTTTGGTGCAGTAGCTACATCATCTGATCTGATTGAGGCAATTACGGTTTAGAGCATGGATACTGCAACCCTACCTACCTTAACCACAGCCCAGGTTCCGCCTCAGCTAGATGTGGTAGACATGACTAAGCGGTTTGGTAGCTTAACGGCTCTTGATCGCGTCTCCATAAGCCTCAAGCCAGGCAGAGTTCATGCACTGCTGGGGGAAAACGGTGCGGGTAAAAGCACCCTGGTGAAGTGTGTCATGGGCTTTTATCGTCCGACATCGGGACAAATATTAATCAACCAGCAACAGCAAGCGATTCATAGCCCTAAGGATGCCCATGGCTATGGCATTGGTATGGTGTATCAGCATTTCACCTCAGTACCGGCCATGACTGTTGCTGAGAATCTCGTGCTGGCTCGTTACGACACACAATCAATCATTAATTGGAAACAAGAATCTGAACAGTTAAAAGCATTTATTGACCAGTCTCCTTTTAAGGTTAATTTACATACCCCCGTGGCTCAGCTAGCGGCTGGAGAGAAACAGAAGCTTGAAATCCTTAAACAGCTTTACCTTAAAAGCCGTATTCTAATTTTGGATGAACCTACCTCAGTCCTCACACCAGGCGAGGCAGATGAAGTGTTGGGGTTACTCCGCTCAGAAGTGGTTAAGGGGAACTTGAGCATTCTTCTCATTACCCACAAGTTTCGAGAGGTACAGGCATTTGCAGATGAAGTGACTGTTCTACGCAAGGGGCAGCTAGCTGGACAGGGTGCTGTTCGAGATCTGTCTGTGGAAGATCTCGCCCAAATGATGTTGGGAAAGATTCGGGACACGAAATCGGTTAACAAGATTGACGTTGATAACAACACACCGGTTCTTTTTATTCACGATATTCATGCTGACCGTGATAATGGGTTACCCGCTGTGGAAGGCATAAATCTTACCGTTCATAGTGGAGAGATTGTTGGTATTGCTGGTGTCTCGGGCAATGGTCAACGGGAACTGGTAGAGGTCCTGGCAGGACAACGAATTCCCACGGTCGGGCAGCTCAAGATTAACGGTGAAACGTATACTGCCACAAGGGCTGAGATGTTTCAACATCAGGTCTACGCACTGCCTGAGGAACCTCTGCGCAATGCCTGCGTGCCCACTATGAGTGTGGCGGAGAATATGGCCCTGCGTACCTTTGATCGTCCACCTCAGGCTAAGTGGAACTGGTTACTGAGTTTGAAAGCCATGCGACGGATGGCTCAGAATTTGGTGAACATATTTTCGGTTAAAACTCCTACGGTGGAAACTCCAATAGGGAATTTATCGGGAGGAAATGTGCAGCGTACGGTGTTGGCTCGAGAGTTGTCATCGGAATCGGTAAAACTGTTAATTGTTGCCAATCCGTGCTTTGGCCTGGACTTTGCAGCTGTTGATTTTATTCATAATGCCATTGTGGATGCTCGCAATCGGGGTGTTGCAGTCTTGCTAGTGAGTGAAGATTTGGATGAGTTATTGGCGTTAGCTGACCGCATTTGTGTTATTAGCGAGGGTAAGTTTGTATATGAAAGTGACATTAACGAGGCTGATCTGAATCTCATTGGTCAGCGCATGGCGGGGCATTAGGGTGCCACCCCATGCGCATACAGGCTATAGTTGGACGGCCATGGCCCAGCAAGTGATTGCAGGCATAGAATCATTATATAAAAAATCTTCTAAGCCAAAGCTTATCTAAGAACTCTTTTTACTCAGGTGAGATTCAGCTTAGCCCTGTTTACTAAAAACCGTCAAGCCGGTCATCGCTGGCAGTTCAAGTCCTTCTGACTATTTTTCCTCAATAAACAACATGAAACTTACTTACTTTGCAGCCCTAGCTGTTTCTTCTATGCTGACTGTTAGCACAGCGATCGTTACCAACAGTTTTCAACCGGCATATGCAGCTCCCTGTGCTGCTTCAAGTGTAAATCCTTGTGCTGCTAATCCTTGTGCTGCTAATCCCTGCGCTGCTGACCCCTGTGCTGCTAATCCTTGCGCCGCTGACCCCTGCGCTGCTAATCCTTGTGCCGCTAATCCTTGTGCTGCTAATCCTTGTGCCGCTGACCCCTGTGCTGCTGACCCCTGTGCTGCTGGCAACCCCTGCGCTGCAACGGGTACAGGTAGCTTTGTTGCCGTATCCAGCGATACCGTTGGTGGTGTAACTATTGTCGAAGAAAATGGTAAGCGCTATCTCGAATTTGACGAAACCTTCAGCACTGATGACGGTCCTGATCTATTTGTATTGCTACACAAAGAAGCAACTCCCCAAAGCTATAGCTCTGACAAGTTTGTGAATCTAGGAGATCTACAATCCATTAACGGGAGTCAGCGCTATGAGATTCCTGAGGATATCTCCATTGATGAATTTAAGTCTGCTGTGATTTGGTGCCGTCAGTTTAATGTAACCTTTGGCTTTGCAGCGATTTAGAACGGGATAATATTTTGGTTCTAAAAGTCTCCTAAGTAAAAAAGAAAGGTTTATTACTCGATTTTTGAAGATCCCCCTTAACTCCGCTCTGCCCCTAGCAGGTAAAGTTCTGGGGGATTTTCAACTGTTAGAAACAAGGTAAGGAGTTGTGAAAAAACAAGTTATTTCTAATTGCATATATTCGGGGTTACGGCGAGGTCGATTGTGTATGTCAGGAACTGCCATAGATCAAGCCTCAAACTCCAACAGCCCCATTGGGAGAAAATCCTTCCGTTGCTATGGATAATGGAAAGGTACGTCAGCAGACGTTTTGTACTTTTCCCGATTTTTGCTTAATGGCAACCACATTACCCGCTGATGTTCAGCATCTAACCGAAGACACATCGGTAGCCCTAGCCAGTCAAATCCAGTTTGCTGATATCTCTACCAATCTCACAGAATCGCCCATAGCCACTAGCTATATGTGTGCTGGAACCGGCAAACCTATCCTATTAATCCATGGATTTGACAGTTCGATTTTTGAATTTCGTCGTTTAGTCCCCCAGCTATCTGCTAATGCTCAAGTCTGGGTAATGGATTTACTAGGGTTTGGGTTTACTGACCGCACTACGGATGCCCCCATTACTCCTATAGCTATCCAGCAGCATATTTATAGTTTCTGGCAACAGCAGATCGGCCAGCCGATGATCTTGGCCGGTGCATCCATGGGAGGAGCCGCCGCCATTGACTTTACCCTCAATTTTCCAGAAGCAGTGGAGAAACTGGTGCTTCTAGACAGTGCCGGATTTGCTGCTGGACCAGCCATGGGAAAATTTATGGTGCCTCCCCTTGATAGCTGGGCAACCACATTTCTCAGAAATCCGGGTGTGCGACGACGAATTAGCCAACAGGCTTACTACGATCGCACCTTTGTGACTCCAGATGCTGAACTTTGTGCTGCCTTACATCTACAGATGCCCAACTGGAAAGAAGCCCTGATTGCATTTACTAAAAGCGGTGGCTATAACTTCTTGACTAACTATATTCAAAAGATTGAACCACCGACGCTGATTGTGTGGGGTAAGCAGGACAAAATCTTGGGTACCAAAGATGCTCAACGCTTTCAGCAGACCATCCCCAATAACAAGCTGGTGTGGATTGATGACTGTGGCCATGTGCCCCACCTAGAAAAACCCAGGAACACAGCCCAGGCAATTGTGTCTTTTGTGTAGGTTCAATGGGTAGACCTGGGTAACACCCAAAAAATTTGCCTTTATGGTATGTATATTGGAACATTAAGGTTTACTAACTAATTATCATATAGAAACCTAATGTGCAGTTTGTAAGGCGCGGGTAGCGCGTCTGCCTAATCTCACACGACTATACGCCCATGAACTTCGGAATGATTCTAGACATTTGTCCGGAAAATATCAGTGTGAGCCGCTGGGTCCAGTTTACGGGTTCCATCACTTGGTGGGTTGCGAAATCTCCCCTGGCAAGCTTAATGATCGGGGGCATGCTTATGCTCAGCTTCCTGATTATTAGTGGACTCTTAATGCGGGGTTTTATTCTGCTGGGTCGAGGTCGCTCGATTAAGCGGGTTTGGAGCTGGGGTTTTCCCATCGCATTTTTGGTAAGCGTTTCACCACTGCTGATTGGAGAGCCCTTACTGACGCATTTCCTCCCGGCCTATCAGGGACAAACCGCCGATGCTATTGTCATATTGGGGCGCGGCAGGTCGTTGCAAAACAGCCGGGTGATGGCAGCGGCTGAACTCATGGCGATGGATCGTGCCCCACAGGTATTTGTCAGCGGCCATGGAGATGCACCTTTTCTGGCTAATCAATTAGAGCGGGTGGGTATAGCCTCTAGCAAAATTTCGGGGGAAGCTTGTTCGCGCACCACGGAACAAAATGCCAAATATACGGCTCAACAGTTGATGCCCAGTGGGGTTAGATCCATTATTCTAGTGAGTGATCCTCCCCATCTATTGCGATCGCAGCTAGTTTTTCGCAGCCTTGGGTTTGCAGTCATTCCTTACCCCAGCCCCCTGCCGCAGACACTGGGCCTACGATATCGCCGTCTACTGACCATGCGAGAGTCCCTGGGTCTCGTTGCCTATGGTTTGATGGGACGCTATCACCCCCGACCGATTCACTCCATGAATCCGACCGCTGCACAGTAAACTAGTGCGGAAACATGGTTTATCGGAGGTGCGATCGCAATGGGGTCAGCTTCATCACAGTCATCTGTCCGTTGGGTCGCCATCCTTACTGTGGTTTTCACCCTGTTTATTGCCTTTTTCTGGCGTTTAGACAGCATTGGCTTAATCGATGAAACAGAGCCTTTATTTGCCGAAGCCTCCCGTCAGATGTACGCTACCGGCGATTGGATCACCCCTTATTTCAATGGTGAAACCCGGTTTGATAAACCTCCCCTGGTGTACTGGGGTATGGCCTTAGGGTTTCACATTTTTGGTGTGGGAGAATGGGGCGTGCGACTACCGTCAGCATTGGCCGCTGCTGGTTTAACCGGGTTTAGCTTTTGCACCCTGCAACGGTTTGGCTATGCCCATGGAGGGCAGTCCGCCGACATTCAAGATAAACGACAAGCCTTCACCCTGGCAGCTGTAGTGGGTGCCGTCTCCATGGCCCTCCACCCGGAAACCCTGGTGTGGGCCCGCACTGGTGTATCGGACATGCTGCTATCAGGCTGTATGGGAGCCGCGCTGCTGTGTTTCTTCTGGGGGTATGCCCAAGCCCCTCGTTGGTACTACGGCTTCTACATTTTTGTCGCCCTGGCAGTATTAGACAAAGGCCCTGTGGGACTGGTAATTCCAGGGTTAATTGTGACAGTGTTTGCGGTCTATATGGGCCAGATTCGCACCCTACTCAAAGAAATCAAACTGCTACAGGGTAGTCTCATAACACTGTTGTTGACGGTGCCCTGGTTCATCGCCGCCATCGCCATCCATGGCCAAACCTACATCGACAGCTTTTTTGGTTACCACAACTACGAACGTTTTACCGACGTCGTCAATGGCCACGCCGCCCCCTGGTATTTCTACTTTGCCGTCGTCGCCGTCGGCTTTTTACCCTGGTCCCCAGGGTTACCTTTTGCCATGACCCGATTGCGCCCCTGGGCCTTAGGCTACTGGCGACATCAGCCCAGAGAGAAACAGCTAGGACTGTTTGCCCTCATTTGGTTTCTCACCATTTTCTGCTTCTTTACGGCTGCGGTGACTAAGCTACCCAGCTATGTACTACCGCTCATGCCAGCAGCAGCCATCCTGGTGGGGCTGATGTGGGCCGGACCGCGTCAGCGCGGTACCTGGATCAGCGCTATCTTGAGCATTGTGTTCTTTGCAATTCTCTCCATAGCCTCTTACCTCACCCCCAATTGGATCGGGGGTGATCCAGTCATGCCAGACTTTCCGGTATTAGTACGAGATTCTCAGGCTATGGTATATGGCTCCATTGTATGGGGGCTAGCCACCCTGGCAGGGCTAGGATTGTTGCTAATGCGACGTGTTCGCTGGGTATGGGCCGTAAGTTTTATAGCATTCATGGCATTTACTGTGGTTTCCATTTTGCCCGTAGCCGCCATTGCCGACAGCCAGCGCCAGCTACCCTTACGACAGCTAGCCGAGACCATCCAAACAGAACAGCAGCCAGATGAAACCATAGCAATGGTAGGGTTTATGAAACCCAGTCTGGTGTTTTATACCCAAAGCCCTGTACTATATACCTATAACCCTGATTCAGAGCAATTACAGGCCACTGGTCAAGCCCTGGTCGTGGGTCATCCCAATGAAATTGCCACAGCCATTAGCGCCAGCCAGTCAGGAGAGATTTTACAAACAGCAGGCACCTATCAGTTAGCTCGCGTAATCTTCACTCCAGAGCACTAACGGAACAGCAACTTTGCACATATCCCGTAATGCCTTCGCTCAACAGACGACCGTTGAACTAAATTTCATAAGAATAGGATCATGGCGATTGTTCAACAAACCCTTGTTGGGATATTCTGTTTAGCTTTGAACGCTTTACTAACGCTTTGGCAACGTTGTTTTCCATAGCCTGTGTACACAGACAACATCAGGAACCGCATCAACAAGAATTCAATACTATGGCACGTCAGCAATGGTCTTCCAAAACAGTTTTTATCCTCGCAGCTATTGGTTCAGCCGTTGGCTTAGGGAATGTTTGGCGCTTTCCATATCTTGCCGGTAAATATGGCGGTGGGGCTTTTCTAATGCCTTATTTAGTAGCGCTATTAGTTGTTGGGATTCCTCTCCTGATGCTGGAGTTTGCCATTGGGCAAAAAATGCAGCAAGGGGCAATCGGTGCATTTAAGAAAATGCATCCCAGGTTCCAAGGCTTTGGTTTAGCTGCAGTTATCTCAGGCTTCATAATTATTGCTTACTACGCAGTCGTCATGGCCTGGACCCTCATTTATTTTTTGGCAGCCTTTCGCGTCAGTTGGTCAGAAAATGCAGAACAATACTTTTTTGAGTCGGTCCTGCATCTAAGTGAAGGGATAAGTACAGTTGGTGCCATTAATTTTCCCATTCTGCTTGCCTTGGCAGCTGTGTGGATGATGATTTATTTTTGTATCTGGCGTGGGCCTCAAAGTGCGGGTCAGGTCGTTCTCTGGACTGTACCATTGCCTATTATCCTGCTAGGCGTCTTATTTATCAGGGCCGTTACCCTACCTGGTTTTTTAGACGGTTGGCAGGTCTATCTAATTCCCGATTGGCAAGTATTACTTAAGCCTGAAGTCTGGTCAGCCGCGTTCTCTCAAATTTTCTTTACTCTCTCCCTGGCCTTTGGCACAATGCTGACCTACGCCAGTTATAAAGCTCCTGACAGTGAGATTGTTCAAGACACCTGGATCACAGCCTTGACCAACAGTGCCATTAGTTTATTCTCAGGTTTTGTGGCTGACTGACTGACACATCTCAGATGCCCCCATTAATATCTCAAGTCCGACATCGTATTGACCGAATACGGGAAAACCAAATCAGGTCATAGTAACGTTGCTCAGCCTTGTTGGACGCAAAACAAGGGTCTGGGTCTTTGGGCAATAAGGGGACTGGTTTCAGAAGAGTCCGACCTTTGTGAACGACTCCCTTGAGCCACCGTAAGCCAATTTTGAGATAGCTGAGCCCTCGTCTCCAATGGGTATCCACCTGTTGACGTAAGCCTTCACACTGCACCGCCATGCCTTGAGTGGTGCCGTATAACAAGGCAATGGCGGCCACCAAATAGAGACGCTCTAGAGCTTGAGCGGATCGAATGCGAGAGTCTTCGAGTTCAAAGGCTCCTGATTTGCTATCTAAAAACAACTCCTCAACCCGAAACCGCAAGGCATATTGCCACAACGTTTGTAGACTCGGTGATTCATCCGTAATCACCGCCCAGGATTCCTTCGTCCCTCGCACGGTTGCCAAGACTAAATTACATCGATGCTCACCATCTTGCCAGAGCCCCACGTTCTCATAGAGAGTGGCTTCTCCTTTGGGAGGCCACAGCGCTTGTACTTCAATGGGATGACGGCATGGGCCGTGGAGATGAACATCACACGCAATGCGCAAACAATAGTGCCAACCACTCGCTTGCAACCAACTCATGAGGTCATGGTTGGCAAACCCTCGGTCAGCTAACAACATCGTGTTGGGATGCCGACGCAACAGCCAACGGGCACGCCGTAACAAGGGTCGATATTCATCGAACGCAACCATGGCACTTTCATGCTCTAATACCCGCCATAGAAGTGGTACCGCTCGTCCACAACACACAACCGACAGGTGAATCATACAATAGCGATTCCACAGCATGGTCGTATCCAATGCTAGATAGAGTCGATGAGCCCGCCAGTTGGTGAGCGCTAACAACACCAGCGGCAGATACAACCCCTTGACATCAATGAATCGGTTGATGAAAAAGCGATGCCACCGACGTTCAAAGCTCTGGGCCTGAGTCGCCCGACTGGGGACGTAGGGTTCCCAAGCGGGGAGGCTGAGTTGGCCACTACAGATCAGGGCACTGACCATCCAAGCCAGTGTTTTCAGATGCCGGAGGTCTTTGTAACGGCTATGTTGACGCAGGAAGGGCAACAATTGATCATACAGTTGGGTAGAGGCTGACATGCATATCACGCTGATGGTTTGGTATCTTCAGCTTTGCATGCCCTCTGCCCATTTCCTTGTCGATCCTTATGGATTCTGGGTTACAGGATTTGTGTCAGGCAGTCAGGTTTTGTGGTCTTTGCCGTCTTGGGATACATGGCGTTGCAAACAGATACCCCAGTCACAGAACTGGCGGCCTCTGGACCAGGTTTGGCGTTTGTGGTCTTTCCCCAAGCCCTTAGTCTCATGCCGCTACCAGGGGTGGTTAGTGTCCTCTTCTTTCTCATGCTATTCTTCCTGGGGATTGATAGCGCATTTTCCATTGTAGAAGCGGTTAACGCAGCCATCCTAGATCTTAAACCTAACTGGCAGAGTCAATACGTATCTATCGGCGTCTGTTTGTTAGGCCTATTGGCGGGATTAATATACACCACCCAGGCAGGTCTTTATTTTCTAGACATTACAGACCACTTCATCACAAATTACACCCTCATATTGATTGCTATTGCCCAAGCAATTTTAGGAGGTTGGATCTATGGGGCTGAAGTACTGCGTCGATACATTAACAACGTCAGTAACTGGCAAGTAAATCGATGGTGGTCCATATTGATCAAGTTTATTGTTCCAGGCTGTCTAACCGCACTCTTAGTAGCTCAACTGATCAATGATCTCCGTGTTCCCTATGAAGGCTACCCAAGCTGGGCGTTAGCCTTTGGCTGGCTGTGGGTGTTGTTCCCAATTGTCATCATGGTCGCTCCTTTCATCATCAAACTAGAGAGAAGTAAAACGGACCATTATTCTGCCACTATCCCCCCCAGGAAATAGTTAGGGTTTCCAAGGAACGCAGCCCATCAAAACTGTTCGATTCGATACATTTTGTGTTAATTTTTAAATTCATGTACCTGAAATAAAAAACATTCGTTACCAGCATCTGCTATGAAAAGCTACTTTTCTGCCCTGATTGATCGTGATCTATGTCCCGGTGCGGTCAAAGTTGCGCTTGTCGTTGGTACTCTTCTGTTCAGCATCAACCATGGCCCCGCCCTTGCTAATGGCAAAATGACACCCACCCGCTGGCTGGCTGGACTGTTAACCTACGTCGTGCCTTACTCTGTCAATATCCATGGGCAGTATGCTTATCGCAAGCGTCAGTCAGCGTCTTAGTTGAATGCAGGTGCTGAAAGGTGCCCTATGCAACCATTTCCAAACACTTTACCCGAGCTGAAGACTCGGCAATTCAGACTACGTTCCATGTCGACTAATGACAAGGCCCGTCTGTTTGCTATCTATGGCGATCCAGAGGTGATGCGGTTCGCAAGTGATGAGACATTCTCGACCCCAGCAACAGTCGACGAGATGCTCTCAAGTGTCAGTCGCCTCTTCCAAGAACAGACATCTATGGAATGGGGCATTGAGCGACGTACCGACCATACATTGATTGGCACCTGCGGCCTGCACTCCTTTGATCTGACAAACAACTCGGCAGAAGTGGGCTGCATGCTTACCAGGTCAGCCTGGGGACATGGATATATGCAAGAAGCACTGCGCGCAGTTATCTGGTATGCGTTTTGCGATCGCAAAATCACGCTCTTGCGAGCTGATATTGATACCCTCAACCACCGTTCTATTCGCTTGTTTAGCAAGCTGGGCTTTGTCCATCAGGGAGGTACCACCTATGGTTGCAAACCTAAGAGCAAACCTGAGAGAGGTGATCTCTGATCAACACTAAGGATTTTTAGCAGATATGGCTTTGATGCCTGAGTAGACCTGTAGAATATCAGAATTAAAGTGTTTCAATTATTTTTCAAAGCAGATGTCTCAGGTTTCAGACAAGAAGCTTAAAGAGAAATTGCGCCAGCAACTTTTGTTGACTGCTCAAGAATTAATTCCTAACACAGCGGTAAATAACACTACAGTTCAACCACTAGCCACATTAACAAAGTTAGTAGTTCGTCATCGAGAGACGATACGCGCTCTGAAAGTAACCTACCCCTCGCTTGTTATCATCCTATCAGGGTCCAAAATCTTCTATATCAATGAACAACCATTGACATTTGAAGCGGGCGATTTATTTGTTATCCCTCCGCATATTGCTTTCGATGTCATTAATCAGCCTCCAATCCAAGGCGAGTACATTGCTCTTATCCTGGAACTATCAAATAATTTACTGGAACGTGTTCGGAGGGCGTATCCAGAAATCATTGAATCTCAGCCAAACTCTCCCATAGCTGAGGTACTCTCAACTGTAGATTTCAATATTGTGTTATCGCCATCCCTAACAGATACACTCATTCACATTGAAAAAGCGATTATGGATGTTTGTGGTTCAACTGGATGCCCAAATGTAGCTACACTAGAGGCCTATTACCCCGGCAGTAAAAGATCGTGATTTTGACTATGCAGCATACGCAACAGATGGATGCTGAAAATAACTCTTAATACGCGCCGGTAATTTCTGCAGTTTTCGCAGTTGAGACAGAACTCTCTGTTTTAACTGATTCAAATTTCGAGTGGGCGGTTTGTCGTGTACCCCTTGCTTAACACTGCCATTGAGATATTCCACTGGATTTAACTCCGGTGAATACGACGGTAATTCAACTATCTCAATTTGCTCTGAATGCTTCTCTAACCACTCCTTTACCCGATGCTCTCGATGGACAGGATGACGATCCACAATCCAAAACAATTTACCCGTATGCGACTTGACTAGGCGTTTGAGAAATTGGAGCAGAACCTCGGCGGTGAACTTGCAGGTATAAAGCATAAACCTGACTGCCCCTTGGTTGCTCATCGAGGCAATGTAATTGACCCGTTCCCGTTTCCGTTTACTCGGACGAATCTCAGGCGTATGACCAATCAGGGAATACCCGCGTCCCCCATACTCATCGGAACGCAGTCCCGCTTCATCGCCCCATTGAATCTCCGCACCTTCTTCCGCAGCCCGTTGCTCAATGGCAGGAAACGTCTCATTGAGCCATGTCTCCACCGCTTTTGGGTCTTGTTCATAGGCCCGTTGTAGTGGCTTCTGTGGACTATACCCCCAGCGCTTCAGGTACTCCCCAACGGTGCGAATCGGCATCTTCACCTGACATAACTGCTCAATCAAGGCACGGACAGCTTTTCGGGTCCACAGCGCACTCTCAATCCCATAGTCCTCGGGAAAATGTCCCCGGATGGCGGTCTCTACCGTCGTTTCCTCCGACGGACTTAACGTTCGCCCCTCACCGAACTCTCGACCTCGTTTCTGCTGATACAGAGCCACGTCTCCTGCTTCGATATACTGACACCACCACTGGCACACCGTGTTCGGGTGCACCCCTAAATAGTCGCTAATATCACAGACACGTTTTCCTCGCAGTCGCAGTCGAATCGCTTGCTGCCTCAAGTAGTTTTGGGTCTCTATTGTTAAATGGCGGGCATCTGGTTTATCCATCACAACCCTCCTGTTGTCTCTAACTCTATTATCCCTCCTTTTGATTGCCGGAGTAATATGTGAGTGATTAAGTAGTCTAATGCGTGAAAACAAAATTCTAGGTAGATACGTTTCGGATTTTGAGTCAACGCCTATGCCTGATAGAAAAGGGTTAGGTGCACTTAACTCCAATGACCACTTAATATTGGTGAAAGCTAATATCGATGATGTTGGCTTTGCTCTAAAGAAAATAAGAAACTGTGGACTTCATCAGCAGAATGTTTATGGGAAAGATATAACGTTAGGAAATCGAGCATGCTGTTACAGCATACAATTAACTGGCCATGTTTGGTCTGCTCTACAGTATATAAAGGTTGCTCCTGTTCCTGCAATTTTTAATAGAGAGGATGCGCAGGCAATTTCTAGAGTTTTGAGCTCGGAAGCAGTTTTCTTCGAGTTCAGTGATACTGGTACCTATTTAAAGTATTTTTACTACAGGTTAGGTGCGCTTTTGGAAAGCTTGGATTATGTTGAGCTACCAAACAAAGCTTATTACGAATTTTATTCTGATTATCGCTCTTTAGGTTTTGATGTAACACTCGATGATGCTTTTCTTGTTGTGAATGATTTCTTTTACAATAAGGGGATTTATCCTATCGAGATTACTTGGAAGGGTATCGGTCCGTTTGTGGCAGGAGACAATGTTTTATTCGAATTTACTCGACTAGATATAAAAGATGTTGTGCAAGCTGACTACTTTGAAATTGGCTCAATCGGCGTTTCAGGGAGTTAGACAAGCAAGGTGCTCAATAGACTACCCAGCAAGGCTTTCCCTCTTTTTCTAGCATTATGCACAAATTCAAAGAACCCCAAATAGATCGGTAATTTTTCTTGTGAGATCCCTCGATGAGGTCTCAACCATGACCGCAGCAATGACCAGAAACCTTCCATCGTATTGACATGGACTTCACAGAAGCCATCTCCATCGTCATCTCGGGCATATTCTCCGGCACTGTGGCAAACACTCTTGTGAGCATAGCCCCAAGTTTCTAAACGAGCATAGATGTCATACTCGTCGGTATAGATGAGGGTGCCCGGTTTCACCATGGACTGAATGATGGGCTTGATGGTTTGTTGTTGAACATTTGCCAGCATTTTAATCACCACTTCTCCACCTCGCTGAATCATCCCGAAGATCGGCGGTTTTTCCGTTTCGAGCGTACCGCGCCCCCGAAGCCCTTTGAGTTTACGTCTGCGTCCCTTGCGCCCTTTTTTTTAACCTGCTCTGGTTGCCCCTTATGACCGGCTGTCACATAGACTTCATCAAACTCCACCGTCCCTGATAACTGGACTTCTGGGCGCTTGTCGGCCACCGCTTGGCGTAACTCACTCGTCATCTGATGCACGTCATCTTTGTGCAGACTCAACTCGTCGGCAATTTGTTGATTGGAGACATTGAGACCCATCAAATATAAGCATGCTATCCAGGTTTTTAACGGTTGATGACGACCCGCAAAGATGGTGTCGGTTAAGTCATCAAAGTGGCGACCACACTCGCCACAGATATAGCGTTGCCGCGCTGAATAGGTTGCATGCTTCCCTCGTTTGGTAATGTTTTTCGCTCCACAATCAGTGCAGCAAACACCATCGGGCCAACGCATCGTGCGAATAGTCTCGTAGCATTTGTCCTCATCGATTAACTTGGAAAGCGTTAGCATAGGTAGGCTGACCGGGGGCTTTATTCCATGACACTACTCTGCTCATCTTGAATTTAGCAACCTCCCTAAAACAGCTATTGAGCCTTGAAATTTAGCAGAGAGTATCGTTTGTAATAGCACTACCCAAAGCAGGCATGGCTCAACAATATAACTAGGAGCGAAATATAATTCTGAAAATACCTACAAAATCATCAATATTTAAGCACTCATCTACAATCGTAGCAACGTTATTATGTCGAGCCTGCCTAGACCAACAAGCATAAAAAGCGCTGATTTGTTGATCTTTTAAGAAGATGTCTGCAGTTGACCAATCACCTTCATACTCATCTTCTAAATCATCGGAAGGATAACTGAAATGGCTTATGATTCCTGCTGATGTGTAATGCGTGTAGCGGATAGAATCTTCTGTATCACACACCGTAAGGAAAACCACTTCACAATTGAGGCTGAAGACTATACCTTTAATAAAGTCAAACTTCGGCCTACAGGCCAAGAATTCAACATTAATCCACTCATTACCCTTGAATTGATATAGTAAAGCGCTTTGACAATTATCGACCGATACAGTTTTGCTATAGCGTTTCTCAGTCACATGAGGTACATTCTCAGAGCTAAAGCTTGCCAGTAAAAGGACCGGCTGCACCTCACCAGGTTAGGAAACGCTATATACACATTACTATCAATGTATATGTCTGCCACCTCTTGAAGATTATCTATAACCCTCAAGAGATGTTCTTTCAAAAAATGAAGCGTCAGGGACGCATTTGTATCAGGCAATCCGTAGTGCACTTCAGAGAACTTCCTAAGTCTTCAAAAAGATGAATGAACATTAGTTGATTGGTACAACCTCAGCGAAGCAAGCTGGATTAACCACACAGCCTTGGATATAGCATGACATTTTGACCTATCCCATTTTTTATTGAGGCAAGATCGGATTTCCGCCCTACTCGTACTACATGAAATCAGTATACTTGTTGTGCCCATAGTGCATTGAAAAACTTACGATGAGATTCCCACCTTGGTAACTTTCTAAAACTCGATCGCAGCGACGAGCCTTGTCTGTCCTATTCTCACAGGCAAGGTATCATTTCTGTTCGTGGATTCCTCCGCCTGGTCCGGCTGGACAAGAAATTTGAACATTACGTTTGTTATCAAATTTTTCAGGACAGGAGAATTTCACAATGCGATTGACGGGTAAACACAAAACCCTCAAGACGGTGATGAGTTTAACTATCATCTTCTTGATCATTGAACTATTGGACGAGTTAGTTGGGGGTGTTTTAGATCCGGCTTGGCCCCTAATTCGTCAGGATTTAAACCTGTCTTACGGGCAGGTTGGTTTACTGTTGGCCACGCCCAGTACCATCAGTCAGATAATCGAGCCAATTTTTGGCATCTGGGCTGATATGGGACATCGGCGGCGCTTGATTGTAGGGGGTGGTATGGGGTTTGCGATCGCGCTCTTCCTACTCTCCTGTAGCCAAGACTTTACCGGATTTACGCTCGGGCTCATGCTGTTAGGTCCTGCATCTGGCAGCTTTGTCAACATTGCCCAAGCCACCCTGATGGACCTTGAGCCCACGCGCCATGAACAAAATATGGCACGTTGGACCCTGGCCGGTTCCTTGGGCAATGTGATGGGACCTTTGATTCTGGCAGTTGCGATCGCGCTCAACCAAGGCTGGCGAGGGGCACTGTTTATTTTGGCCGTTCTCAGCGGGTTAATGGCAATGCTGCTATGGCGGTCGCCCAACCTGTTTAAACTCAAATCTCCCACTGAATCTCGAAAAGTCCATAGTCTTAACCATGGATTCCGCAATGCGCTATCCGCCTTAAAACGCCCCAATATCGTACGGTGGCTGACATTACTACAGTTCTCCGATTTGATGTTGGATGTATTCCGTGGCTTTGTCGCGCTGTACTTTGTTGATGTAGTGGGTACTAATGCAACCCAGGCCAGTTTTGCAATGGCCATTTGGTTGGGCTTTGGTCTCCTAGGAGATTTTCTTCTGATTCCTTTACTGGAAAGAGTGAGAGGCCTAACGTACCTCAAAGTCAGTGTGATTCTAGTGCTATGTCTCTATCCTGCTTTTTTGCTGGTTCCTTCCCTCACCACTAAGTACATCATTTTGGGGTGTCTTGGTTTCCTCAACGCCGGATGGTACTCGATTCTACAAGGACAGCTCTACACTGCCATGCCAGGCCAGAGCGGTTCGGTCATTACCCTCAGCAACCTATTTGGCCTCATAGGTAGTTTAGCGCCCTTATTAATCGGTGTTGTCGCTCTCTACATTGGATTAGGAAACGCTATGTGGATATTAATCGCCGCCCCGATTGCTTTGCTGATTGGATTGTTGCGATAGGGTAGTTTTCTAAAACTCCCATGGATGCACATCTGAAAAATAGCGATTATCGTAGGGCAATCCCTTGTGGTTGCCCCTACGGTATTGCTGATGTTTAATCGGATTTACTAAACTCGGATTGGGTATAAGGGACTTGCCGATAAATAAAGTACCCACCGATGTACCCTTGCCCCTGCTAAAGCAGGGGCTCCGTAGGTGGGGTGGGGTGATCGCTTGCGCAAGCGATCGAAACGCACCCCACTGCACCTCCCAGGAGGGAAAAGGGTGTCCCGACTTGCTTGGTTGTCGTGTGATAAACGGTTGACTATTATTGGGTGCTCATTAGAATTGATGCGTAGCTGATAAATTTAACGGGATCTGCAAAGCGATGAACCGTAGTGATCGAAATAGACTGTCAGGAATTTTTGCGCTATCTCTGACTTTATCGATCATCTTCGGCGTTTATCAACCGATTTATTCGCAAAGCCCTAGTCCCCGTGAGGCTCTCATTGAGGAAATTCGTGAGGATGTAGCACGGCAACTTGCTATTGATAAACCAGCATTAGAAGATGCTGATATTGAGAAGCGGTATCTCGAAAAAGCAGAGGCAGTAGGTATTACGCGGAGAAAATTAATTGCTCTGTATGAGCAGGAATATTTTGACCAAAAACAGGCCCAGCAGTCCAGTCCGTGGCAGAAGTTTATTCCAAATGTGGGTTGGCTAGTGGGTTTAGTCTCCATGGCGGCACTTGCTTGTACAACTGTGTTGCAAAGCTGGATTAATGCGCAGATAGCAGCAATCAATAGTTGGCTTTACGGCAAATTTTTGGGCATTACCCTATTTCGGAATGTAGTCTCGAAAAAGTATCGAGCAGCACTCAAACAGAACTATGAGCAGCTGCCAATGCCGTTTCTTAAAAATCGCAATCATCTAAAGATGGAGGATGTTTATATCCCCCTAAACATCTCAGATGGTGAGCAGGAAGAGCATAAAAACGATCTTGAGAACACTACTAGTCCAGAAACAATTGATGCTTACGTGGCTATTGCAAAACATAAACGTTTGATAGTTACGGGTGAACCTGGTTCAGGTAAATCAGTACTTTTGAAATATCTAGCTTGGTCTTATGGCTCAGACAAATTGAATGGGCTTGCAAATCGTCCTATCGTAATTTTATTAGAGCTATATCGATTGAGTGACGTCAGCTTAGATGAAGCTAAACTTCTTGAGGAATTAGTAAAAACGTTTGACATCAATCAATTTCCTAATGCTCAGCAGTTTGTGCTTCAAGGGCTAAAAAATGGTCTCTTCTTGCTGTTATTTGATGGATTAGATGAAGTAAACAGCGATGTTCGGGGACATGTATCTAGTGTTATTCGAGATTTCCTAAAAAAATACGAACAATGCAGGGTAGTAATAACCTGTCGCAACACTGTTTATAATGAGGAATTCTCTGGCATTGTTGAGCGTAAGTTGGAGGTGGCTGAGTTTACAAATCGACAAATTCGACAGTTTTTAAAATTCTGGGAACCTGAAATGCGGCAAGCGGGAAAGTCCATCAAGCAAATGATGGAAGACATAGAGGAGCGTCCCCTGATTTTGAGATTAGCCCATAACCCACTATTATTAACTCTCATTGCTTACCTTTATACCGAATCTGACTTTGTCTTACCTCATTCGCGTGCTGAGCTGTATCAAAAGTCAGCTAGCATTTTGTTAGAAAAACGACAATATAAAAGCTATGACGACTATAAATATAAATATCAGGCAGATGACAAACGTCGAATACTTGAGCGTTTGGCACTTTATATTCAAAATAGTAGCTCTAATAAAGATCTTCGCAGCGTCACAGTAGGAGCAGCCAGAGAGGAAGCCAAAACAACCTTAATTGATGTAGGACTTTCTCAAGAACAGGCAAGAGAAATTTTAGATGAAATTGTTGAGCGTAGCGGTCTCTTTATAAAAGGCAAAGATAAGATTTCTGGAGAAGAATACTATATATTTTCTCACTCAACCATTCAGGAATATTTTGCTGCCGCTGCTCTTAAAGAACAAGAAGCGGAGCTGATTCAGCAATACGAAGCTAACCCTACTGCCTGGCAAGAGGTGATTAAGCTCTGGTGTAGCTTGGCGAATGAGAGTACAAATGTTGTCAGAACTGTTTACAAACAAGATGCTTTAATGGGTTTTGAATGCTTAGCAGAAGCTCGGCAGATTAATCCAACTCTAGTCAATCAAATTATTGATTACTTTAAGCCCAAACTAAATGAACTCCAGCCGAATGATACGCTAGTTCAAACATTTGGGACTGTTGCAGCAAGTAAAGATGATCCTGGCATCGCAGTATTTGATTTTTTAGCATTAAAGTTATACGAGCGAAATGCATCGGATGTATTCCGTAATGCCGTTGCGAGTGCATTATCAAGAACAAATTTACCCGAGGCAGCTAAGCACCTAGTTAATGAATGGAAGGGTAGACGTGAGCCCATTGTTCGTATGGGAGACTTAGCGGTTCCAGCACTAAAAAAGCAAGCTCATAAAGCTAATTTACGAGCACAAGATGATTTATATAGAATTAGAACACCAGACGCGATTGATGCTCTTGTCTCATTACTCTGGCACGAAGAGGGATTTATTGCCAATCGAGCAGCGCAGTTTTTGGGCAGATTATTGTTTCGAGAAGATATTAAAGAGATTTTAAGAAACTATGAGTTCAATGGCACTGACTTAAAAGTGCACAAAGTAGAAAAAGGCTGCAAGGCTTGATAAATATATATCAAGGCCCTGCAAGCCAACAATAAATCACTTTCTACTATGCCGAAGTCAGCCGAAATTCTCAAGCACCAGTTATTCAAAAGTATCGGTTCGCCGTGGCAAGATATCCTACCGGAAGCAAGACTCGATGAGCTTCTGGCTGAAGAAGGGATCACCTACCGAAATCGTTTGTATACCCCCATCGTGACGGTATGGGGCATGCTATATCAAGCGTTATCAGCCGATAAAAGCCTCCGCAACACCGTCAAGTGCTTCACCACCTGGTTAACCGCCGCAGGCGTTACCCCTCCGTCATCGGATACCGGAGCTTACAGCAAAGCTCGCGACCGGTTGCCGGAATCACTCCTCCAACGTCTTATCCCCGAAACAACCGAGCAGTTGGAACAGACGGTGCCCAAGGCGCATTACTGGTGTGGTCGTCGGGTGAGAGTCTTTGATGGAACGACGGTATTGATGGCCGATAGTGAGGCCAATCAAGCGGTCTATCCTCAACATGGTAATCAAGCGGTCGGATGTGGCTTTCCACTGGCTCGGGTGGTGGTGTTTTTCTGTTTACTAACCGGGGCAGTGGTGTCAGGGTGTATTGCACCGAAGACAACCAGTGAAATCGTCATGAGCCGTTTGTTGTATCAGGACTTAGCGCCCGATGATGTGGCCATGGGAGACCAAGCCTTTGGCAGCTATGTTGACTTAGCCCTGATTCAGCAGCAAGAGGCCGATGGGGTCTTGCGTAAACATCATGCTCGGCACACTGATTTTCGTAAAGGTCTCAGGCATGGTCCTGGCGACCACCAAGTCGTCTGGCACAAACCCAAGCGACGACCGGGTCATATGAATACAGATGAGTTTGCAGCCATTTCCCAGACATTGACGGTTAGAGAAGTGCGTCTGAAGCTATCTCGTAACGGGTTTCGAGACCAGTTCATCATCATTGTTACCACCCTATTGGATGCCAAACAGTATCCTGCTAGTCAATTAACCCGTCTTTATGGATGGCGGTGGCATGCGGCAGAAGTCAATTTACGTCATCTCAAAACGACACTCAAAATGGAGAGGCTCACAGCCAAAACACCGGACATGGTCCGTAAGGAAATTTGGTCTCACATGCTAGCCTACAATGTGCTGCGTAGTGTGATGGAACAGGCCTCTCCATTATTGCACTATGAGCGTAATCGTCTCTCCCTACAGGGGGCTCGGCAACACTTTCAGCAAATTCTTGCATTATTAGCAACAACATCGAACGCGACACGGCAACGACTCTACGACCATTTGCTCCAAGATATTGCCTCTGACCCGTTGCCTCAACGGCCTAATCGGCATGAACCTAGAGTCGTCAAACGTAGGCCAAAACCGTTTCCCAGAATGCGACAACCTCGTAATATTCTCAAAGCTAAGCTGGCTGCTTGATTAGACTTATGTCAGTGCCATTGAACTATGAGTTAACTGTCCAGCAAAGAGAATCTGAGATAATTGACTGGATATGGCAACCCTTTAATAAAGAATCTTCGGATTCATCGCTACCGACTATTGCTGGGAGAATTGCTTATTTGCTGAAGGAAATACCTTTTGTACAAAGAAATCGGGAACTCCTACCAGATCCGAGATTAGTTGTACCAATATGTGCTGTTGAGAGTCCGATCAATTCCTTACCCGACCATATACCTGCAACAGTTGAAGCCTTACTTAAACAAGCAGATGGCCTTACAGAGGCAAATTACATTAGGGCTAGTGATAACCTGCTTGCCAATATATCGACCTCTGATCAACACTGGAAACAGTTACTGAGGACGCTACCTCCTATATTAGAGCTTGACCTATTGAGTCGATTGATTGCTCAACGTCAGCAACACCAGCATAACTATAGAAGATACTGGCAAGACTTGTTTAGACCCGTTGATTATGAGCTGAGTACGGGGTGGCATTATCGTTCGATATTAACTTTTGCAGCTGTAATGACGATAATTGCGATTTCTAAAGTTGGGTTTTCCATATTTACTGATCCAGAGAATCCTTTTTTTATAGCCTCTGCGGTCATTGTTATTTACATTAATTTAATATTTTGGGTAACCCTGCACCAGAGCGACAATAAAAAATTGACGCCTGATCTTTTTTGGGAGCTGGGCCCAAAAGGAATATACACTTACACTCAATGTATTCAGTTATATCGTAAAAGTCTAACTTGGCCTTTTGTCGGTAATCTTTACAGGACCATCAGCAATAGAAGAGTCTCGTTTGTTGTTGTCATTACTAGCGGTATTGCCTTTATTGTTCGTGCTATCTCTATGTTTGTCGTTAGTCATAACACTGTTGCTGGAGCCGAATTTGGGATTATCGGTGGAATCCTTGGTGGTGCATTCTTAATGGCTGGAACTGTAATCGTGACTGCTTTTATTTTTGCCATTGTTACTATCAGTGTTGCTCTTATTGTTTTTGTCTTGATTTCTGGTGCTGTTGCTATCGCTATTGCTATCAAAGGTGGTGAAGATAGAGAGAAAGCGATGGTCGGAGCTAGACTCGTAAACTACGCTATTGAGTCTTTTTTGACTGGCGCTGGTGATGCTAGTGTTATTGCTACAGCTAGCCTTGCAACTGGTATTGCAACTGGCGCTATTGCTACAGCTATTGATTTTGAAATTAACTTTGTTATTGCTATTGCTGGTGTTATTGTTGGCGTTGGTATTGGTGCCTGGTGTCAGGCTAAGATAACTCCAGAGAATTTATGGTTACGATTTTTGGTGGTTTTGGCGTTTCCTTACTTTTGCTGGTTCCCACTTACTTCAACTTTTAGTACCTGGGCAATATATGATTCACTAGCTATCATTTCACCGCTCAGTCTTCCTCTTTGGCAACAGACATCTACGGTTTTATCGGTAATTACTGGACTTTGTGCTGTCCTATGGTGGCGCGGCAAATGGCTCGACACCCGAGCCAAAAATCCCTTCCATGGTGGCGCACTCGGCAAAGCCCTAGGCGTTAACCAATAAAGCCAGCTGCTGACTCCCTTGCCCCCTTAACTTTTTCCCATACTCATCCAGGGATCTTATTTTTTGGCAAATCCCTAAGCAGGATTTTGACCAAAGACTACACATCACTTCCCGCTAAAGCAGGCTCATTTAATGCCCCACGCATATACCCCAACCACTCAATCAAGTTCTCCAGCTGCTTGTCCGGTTTCATCACACCGAGACCACGCACCGTTACTTTACCCGACCCATAGATAAACCGTGATTTCAAATGACCCGGTACCTTCTCATGCAGCAGCTTCCAGGCTGGCGCTTCCATGGGTGTCTCCATCACCACATGCTGCTTGCCCTCCGGCTTAATTTTCGCAAAGCCCAAGGGTTTGGCAATCTGCTTCAGCTCTAACATTTTCACTAGCTGTTCCACTGCCGGTGGAATGGTCCCAAACCGATCGTTCAGGTCCGTCACAATTTGCATCAGCTCACGCTTCGTATCTGCAGCCACCAGTGAGCGGTAGACGCTCATCTTTTGATCGGTATCGCCAATGTAGTTGTTGGGAATAAATGCCGTCAGTTTCAGATCTACCTGAGTCTCGTCCACCTGAGGAATCTCCTGACCACGAATCTCGGCAATTGCCTCCTGTAACATGTCCATATAGAGGTCAAACCCGATCACCTCCATCTGACCAGACTGTTGTACCCCTAGCAGGTTACCAATGCCGCGAATTTCCATATCCCGCATGGCTAGCTGATAACCCGAACCCAGCTGGGTAAATTCCTGAATTGCCCGCAGCCGCTTGCGTGCCTTATCTGAAAGTTTGTCTTGCCTTGGGAAAAACAACCAGGCATGGGCCTGAATGCCAGAACGGCCCACCCGCCCCCGCAGCTGGTAAAGCTGGGATAGACCAAATTTTTGGGAGTCTTCGATCAGGATCGTATTCACCCGAGGAATATCCAAACCCGATTCAATAATGGTGGTACACACCATCAAGTCTGCTTCACCATTGCTAAAGGCCAGCATAGTGGCTTCCAGCTCGCCCTCTGGCATCTGACCATGGGCAACCGCCAACCGAATAGATGGAATCATCTCGCGAATGCGAGCAGCAATCTCTTCAATCCCTTCCACCCGTGGCACCACATAGAATATCTGTCCGCCCCGATCTAACTCTTGGCGAATGGCGGCCCGTACCTTCTCCATATCGTGGGGAGCCAGGTGGGTTATAATCGGTCGTCGGGATGGGGGGGGCGTTGTAATCAAGCTCATCTCCCGCACCCCTGAGAGCGACATGTAAAGTGTACGGGGAATTGGTGTGGCACTCAGGGTAAGCACATCCACCTGGGTTTTCATGGCCTTGATTTTCTCTTTTTGGTTCACACCAAACCGCTGTTCTTCATCGACCACCAGCAGTCCCAAATCTTTGAATTTAACGGCTTTTCCTAACAGTTGATGGGTACCCACAACAACATCTAGTTCGCCTGTTGCTAACCGCTGAATAATATCTTTTCTCTCATTGGCAGTGCGGAAGCGGTTTAACAGCCCCACCTGGATAGGATAGGGGGCATATCTCTCTTTGATGGTGTGGTAATGCTGCTGGGTGAGAATTGTTGTCGGAGCTAGCATTGCCACCTGTTTACCAGCAATCACGGCCTTAAAGATCGACCGAATGGCCACTTCGGTTTTACCAAAGCCGACATCGCCACAGACTAGTCGATCCATGGGGCGAGGGCTTTCCATATCCCGTTTCACATCCTGCGTCGCCTTCAGCTGATCGGGAGTGGGTTGATAGGGGAAAGAATCCTCCAACTCCTGTTGCCAGGGCATGTCGACTGGGTAGGTAAAGCCTTCCAGTTCAGAGCGCTGGGCATAGAGCTTGAGCAGATCCACTGCAACCTTTTGGATGGCTTTCTTGGCACGGGTCTTCGTTTTTTCCCAAGCCTTACCAGTCATTTTGTTCAGCGCAGGCCGTTTCTCCGCTGACGCTCGAAATCTCGACAGCGAACCCATCTGGTCCGCAGCCACCCTGAGCAAACCGTCAGCATATTTGATCACCAGGTACTCTCGTGTTTCTGCATCGATGGTGAGACTTTCTAGCTTGAGAAACTGGCCGATACCGTGGTTACGGTGTACTACATAGTCGTTGGGTCGGAGCTTATTAGGGTCGACTTTCTTAGAGGCAGCCCGGCGACGTTTGCGCACATAGCTGGGGGTGGCCAGGGTGTGTTGACCAAAAAACTCCCGATCGGTGACAATGCCAATGCGAAATGTCGGTAGGATAAAGCCTTCCAGTTCTGCCAGGCCAGAATATTTGACGCCAACGGGGACATATTGACCGTGGAGCTTTTCAATGGCAGGGTAGTCTTTGGGATTGGGGATAAACTGAGCAGGACAATCATGCTCTTGAAGTAGGGCCACTGAGCGGCTGGGCTGGGCAGAGATTAGCCAGATCTGATGTTTGCGATCGCACTCCCCTCGCACTGTTTCCGCCAGCTTGCCAAACTGATGGGGAATGGCCGGCACCGGACGGCTAGATAGGTTGAGTCCTTCCCCCTCCTCAGCAATCTCCGACATCAGTATTTGGGAAAACAGAGACAGATCCTCTAACGCCTCATCAAAGGAGCGATGCAGACGCGGTACCTGATCCCCCGGCAGCTGAATCTCGTCGCTACTGCCCAGGGTTTCATTGACCTCATGCCAATAGTCATCCACCTGTTCATACCAACGACCGCTGTGGGCTCGACATTGATCAGGCTCATCGAGGGTAATCAGCGTATCCTCTGGCAAATACTCCAGCAGCGATGCCGGTTGATCAAACGCAATCCCCAAAAATCGTCGCAGACCTTCTACCCGCTGACCACTTTCATACCCTTCCCTAACCTCCGACGGCATCAGGTCCATGAGCACACCTTTCTCGTCTAACTTGGAGGCAATCAGCGGACTGAAGTCCGTTGCCGTCAGCAATAGGGTGGAAACTTTATCTAACGACCGCTGGTTTGCCGGATCAAATTCCCGCAGCCGCTCTAACTCATCGCCAAACAGCTCTAACCGCACCGGCAGTTCCGCCGACACTGGAAACACATCAATAATGTCTCCCCGTTGGCTCCACTGTCCTTCTGTTTCCACCGTCGGTACCTTTTCATATCCCAGGGTGGCTAACGTCCGTGACAGCTCCTTAAGGTTTAGCTCCATGCCCTGCTCTAACTGCAAACAGTAGGGCTTAAAGGATTCCACAGGGGGCAAGTGTGGCTGCAACGCTCGCTCCGTTGCCACAATTACACTGGGCTTGTCAGATTCCTTAAGCAAATCCGCCAGCACCTGTAGCTGTCCCCAGGTCATCTCCGACTCTTGGTCAAACGGATCGTAGGGCGAGGCCTCTGATGTCGGATACAGGGATACCCTGGGCCAGCCCATGGTTTCTAGCTGTGCGGCCCAACGCCCCGCTTCCTCTAGCGTTGCTGTTATCACCAGCATGGGACAGGCCTGGGCCTGGGCCAATGCCGAGGCCACCAGACCTTTGGGTAAACGGGGTAACCCATTGAGTACTAGCTGCTGCTGTTTATCTAGCTTTATAAGTAATTCTTGAGCTAAGGCAGCCTTACTAAGGGCACGAACAACAGACGAAAAAGCCATGAAAGCAATGGAAATGGGTTACAGCATCTATAGATTGTAAAACCTGATTTGCGGAACAGGATTGCCAATGCCGCACATGATTACTAATTCTGAATCAGAACACAGTACTGCCTATGGTTAACGCCATATCCCCAGGGATTACTCGCAATGCTTCCTAAATTTTGGCCGTTGCTGAGGTGAAGTTGGGATTAAAGGGACAATTCTGGCAAAATTCAGACATTTAGCGGATGTAGATATGGCATAACTAGCCGTACCTTAAAATGTCTAACCATCTCAGTAAATTCCCCATAGTGGCAAAGGCATCGACCCAGGGATTCAAGCAGGGAAACTTACCGATCGCTCAAGGGTGCATCCAGTCAGTTGATACGGTTTGGTTGGATCAGCAGAACCCATGCCATCTTTCAAACGTTACAGTTATTTTTTAACCGGAACATTTTTAATTGTTCTGCTTATTTCCCTAAGTTTTTTAGGGTTACAGTGGCATGCTGTCTATGCCCATGAGCAGATTGTCATTCAAAATAAGTTCTTTGAAAATGCCGTTCACCTGGACGGCATTGTTAAATCGGTGACCAATCAATTGCATATTCTGCAAGTAACTGCCGAAGAGGATCTCAAATTGTCTATTAAAGATCTAACCACGTCACCTCTTCGCAAACAGGTGATCCAGACAAGAGACTCCCGTTACAAATTATTTCCACAAATCGGTGAATCCTGGGATACCTTCGGCAATATACAAGGAATAGGGGCGCTATCCCATCAGTCTAATGAGTTTGAACGTGAGTTCAACATGACGCTGCGGCTCATGCCGATCTTTCGAGGCATCAAGGACAATTTTCAGGAAGTGACCTGGGTCTATTACATCTCAGCCCAGGGATTTATCAATCTGTATCCCTATAGTGAAGAGATTGAATTTGATCAGGCCATGTTAAAAATGGCATTTTTTGCACAAGGGCTGCCTGAACATAATCCCCAACGACAAACATCATGGACAGATGCCTACCTTGATTTAGCAGGACAAGGAATGATGGTCACCGCCAACGCACCGATTTATGAGCAAGATCGGTTTCGTGGCACGGTTGCCATTGACATCACCCTTGAGCGTCTTAATCAGGCCATTCAAAATTTTGATTATGCCAAAGGAACCCTGGTGATTTCAGGGGCTAATCAACAATTATTGGCATATCCTGGCCTGAAAACCACCAGTGCTCCCGAAATTCAGACCCTTGATACGGTCTTACCGGCAGCTCTCAAAGCTGAAACAAATTTGATTTTGTCTAGCCCTAATAATCACGTGCAGGCTATTGGGTCGTTTTTAGTGATTCACCGCAGGATAGCCGATACTCCCTGGGATTTAATTTTCTTTATTCCGAAAAGCGCTATTTACTATGCAGCCGTGACCAATGGTCTCCTAGCATCCATGATTCCACTTATTGGTCTAGGGCTGTGTTTATGGGCAACGAGTCGCATCTTAACCGATAGCTTTATTCAACCCGCCTGCCAGCTAGTAGATCATATTGAGCATGAAAAACAGGCAGTCTCGACAGATCTTCCTGATACCCTGCCCGATATTTGGGTGCCTTGGTTTGAAACTATCTCCCGTGCCTTTAGAGAAAATCGAAAACTGTTAGGAGCACTCGAAGTCCAGTTAGACAATTTAAAGAAAACCCAGCTTCAGCTGGTACAAAGTGAAAAAATGTCCGCACTAGGGAACTTAGTCGCAGGTGTGGCTCACGAAATCAATAATCCCCTCGGCTTTGTAAGAGGAAATGTGGCTGAGTTACAACTATCTCTCAAGGATATTACTGCCTATATCCAGCTATGGGAACGAACGTTTCCATCCCCGGGAGAAGAGCTCAGAACCGCCCGTGAGCAGCTGGATATTGAGTTTTTGTTAGAAGACTTGCCCCATATGCTGGCTTCGATGAATGCGGGATGCGATCGCATTCGCAATATCAGCAATAGTCTGCGATTATTTGCCCGCGCTGACCACGACCAAAAACTCAAGGCCAATGTCCACGCAGGCATTGACAGTACCCTACTGATTTTGAAATATCGGCTCAAAGCCAACCAGTACCGTCCTGAAATCCAAATTATCCGTGACTATGCCCAACTACCAGAAATCATGTGTTTTCCAGGGCAGCTGAGTCAGGTGTTTATGAATATCTTGGCCAATGCCATTGATATGTTCGATGAACTCGCCGAAGAAACATCATTTACCGAGCTGGAGACCACGCCTCAACAGATCACCATCTCCACCCAACTCACCCCATTGCGGCAGGTGGCCATTCGCATTCGGGATAATGGTAAAGGAATTCCCACGGATCTATGCACCAAAATTTTTGACCGTAAGTTTACAACTAAGACCGTCGGCAAAGGTACAGGATTGGGGCTGGCGATCGCCCACCAAGTTGTCACCGAAAAACATGGTGGTTGCCTGGACGTCTGTTCCCAGCTAGATCAAGGCACCGAATTTTTAATCCTGTTACCGATTGAAACCAGCGACAGGCCAACGGATGACCAGACTGATGAGCCAAAGCAAGTCAGCATAAGCACGGCCAGCACAGGTGATTAACCGCTGCCGCTGGCCATGCCTAAAACGGATAGCTCACCCACCCAAATTAGAGCTCGCTAGCGAGCCATCACCCGCATCGTGCCAGGATTGCCCGCATTGCCATCAATGGCCACCATGCGACCATTGGCATCCAGATGTCTGATAATTTTATAGATATCCTCAATGGCATCGGGGCGACCCACCTTATCAGCCACCTCAGCCAGGGTCAGAGAACCGCCGGTTTTACTCAGCACATCCACCACCATGTTCTGTAGATTGAGAATACTAGCCGCCGCTTTTTTACCCGCCTCTACACCTGGCTGATGATAGGCATTGATATTGACCACTGCGGCATACAAACTCACGGCCCGCTCATATAAAGCAATCAGCGAACCCACAATCACAGGTGTCACCTCAGGAATGGTGATTGTAATGGACTGACGCTTATTTTCAAACAAGGCTTTGCGAGTCCCTTGCAAAAAGCCTGAGAGATAATCACCAGCGGTCACACCGGGGTCAATTTCCGTCGAACTCCCCTCGCGATCCGTCAGCACCTCAATCAGCGTCACGAAGAAATTATTCACCCCTTCCCGCAGCTGCTGCACATAGGCATGCTGGTCAGTGGAGCCCTTATTGCCATAGACGGCAATACCCTGGAACACCTTATTGCCGTCTAGATCTGTTTCCTTACCCAAGGATTCCATAATCAGCTGCTGTAGATAGCGGCTGAACAGCAGCAGGCTGTCCTTGTAGGGCAAAATCACCATATCTTTCTCACCCTTACCGTTACCTGCGTGGTACCAGGCCAGAGCCATCAATGCGGCTGGGTTGCTTTTGAGATCAGGGATTCGCGTTGCTGCATCCATCTGTTTAGCACCCGCCAGAATGGCACGGATGTCGATACCCTGGAGCGCGGCCGGTAATAGCCCCACTGACGATAGCTCAGAGGTCCGTCCGCCCACCCAATCCTGCATCGGGAAAGTGGCTAACCAATTGTCAGCCTGAGCAACTTTATCGAGCTTGCTGCCCCGTCCAGTGGTGGCTATTGCATACTTCGAAAAGTCCAGCCCCCGCCGTTCATAGGCGGCCTTGACTTCTAACATGCCATTGCGGGTTTCTGGGGTGCCGCCAGATTTAGAAATTACAAGCACCAGGGTGGTTTTTAGCCGATCCCCTAACCTGGCCAGGGTCTTATCGATACCCGCTGGATCTGTATTATCAATGAAATTAATTTGCAACGGCGGATTGACTGCCCCCAGGGCCTCAGCCACAAATTCTGGCCCCAAGGCTGAGCCGCCAATACCGATGGACAGGATATCGGTAAAGCGCTCTTCACCCGGCGGCGTAATCGTTGCCGTATGAATTTGCTGAGTAAAATTTTCTATATCGCGCAGGGTATTAACTATTTCGCTACGCAGGTCTTCATTCGGAGCAAGATCGGGATCCCGTAGCCAGTAGTGACCCACCATCCGATTTTCGTCGGGGTTTGCGATCGCACCCTTTTCCAATGCATCTACCGCTTCAAACGCCTTTGCAAACCGAGGTGTCATCTCAGCTACAAAGGCATCATCAAACGTTACACGACTGACATCCAAGTAAAATCCTAGCTCCTCGTTGTAATAAAGCCAGTCTTGATATCGTTGCCACAACGCAGTCGCATCCATAGTTACCTCTCGAGGGCTGCTAATTTTTTGTCACTAAACTATATTCACATCCAGCGCTGACAGTTTTCGTAGTAGAAAATTCAGAGTTTATGCCTTGAATGTGTTTGGGGCATAGGGCAAAAATCCTGATTCACCTGGACATTTGCATCTGCCAGAGCCGACCAAAACGCATTGTATAAGGGATACGTCTGAATCTAACCCACAAAACCGATGCCATCTATGCCATCTATGTACCGACTGCCAGTGTAGTGAGCATTTATCCGGAAGACCCCAAAATTCTTGAAGGATTTCACGATTCGTCGAGGAAATCGTAAAACAGACAACCGCTAAGGGTTCTCTGGCTCCTCATTTCTCTAGTAAAATTGTAATGGTCGTCACACAAGCGGCCAGTACACATCAAATCGCAGGGCTTCACATTACTTCCTAATGGATTTAGTTACCCTTCAAGGACTGCTTGACAACGCTTCTTTTGCCGTCCTATTTCTGACGATGCTCCTCTACTGGAGCAGCCTTGCCTTTCCTGGAATTAACTGGCTTAAAATCCTGGGCACCACTGGCATGGCCATTGCCAATCTCTGCATTGCCGCTTTATTGGTAGCCCGATGGATTGAAGGCGGTTATTTTCCCCTTAGTAATCTCTACGAGTCTCTTTTCTTTATTGCCTGGGGGATTACGGCCATCCATTTTGTTGCGGAGCGCATGAGTAATAGCCTTTGGGTCGGTGCTATGACCGCACCGGCTGCCATGGGGATCACTGCATTTGCCACCATTTCTCTCCCCAGCAACATGCAGGTCTCAGAGCCGCTGGTACCTGCCCTCAAATCCAACTGGCTGATGATGCATGTCAGCGTCATGTTGCTGAGCTATGCGGCCTTAATGGTAGGGTCACTGGTTGCGATCGCATTCCTTGTTATCACCCGTGGCCAGACGGTTGAACTGAAAGGTAGCTCTGTGGGCACAGGGGGATTTCGCGATCGTAAATACATCCTCAATCGGGCCGCTGAACAGAAAGCCAATGAAGCGGTCATGGCTACTACTAGTGCAGGCGGCGGTACGGCCGTGCTAGAAAAACCAGCGAAGACGGCCCTGTCCATACAGCGTCTCACCCTGGCAGATACTCTAGACAACATTAGCTATCGCATTATTGGTCTTGGGTTTCCCCTACTCACCATTGGCATCATCTCCGGCGGTGTCTGGGCCAATGAAGCCTGGGGTTCTTACTGGAGCTGGGACCCCAAGGAAACTTGGGCCCTAATTACCTGGCTAGTGTTTGCGGCATACCTGCATTCACGCATCACCAAAGGTTGGCAAGGCCGTAAGCCTGCATTTATTGCGGCATCTGGTTTTGTGGTGGTTTGGGTATGCTATCTAGGTGTGAATTTGCTGGGTAAAGGTCTCCATAGCTACGGTTGGTTTTTCTAGTGTAGGACCGGTGAATAGTTGACCCTGGAGGGGGGGAATTGCCCCCCCTCCAATTTTTGTGTAAAAAAATTGGGACGCCATCCCATGGGCGATTATCGGACCCCGGCAAACAACGCCCCAAATGGCTGCGCCTGGGCCTCAGAATTCATCACAATCTCGACAATCTTATTTTCAGATTCTGGTTCGCTCAGAGCGGCAATGCACACCTGCGCTACCTTTTCTCGGGCGATCCCACCCTCAAACAGGGTATCTGCCGACGCCATTAAAATCGGGTCTCCACTATCCTCATTACGCAGTCCCCCAGGTCGCACAATTGTGTAGGTCAAGCCACTCTTGGCAATATAAGTCTCCGCCTGCTTTTTCCAATAAAGAACTAGCCAAAACAGGTTAAGCGGATGGAAGAACTTAGATACACAGAGTGAAGAAACCATCACAAAGCGCTTGACACCGGCTAATGTAGCCGCATCAACCAGATTTTTAGTGCCTACAAAATCCACCTGGTAGGGGCCAGTCATATCAAAACTTGGGGCCGCCCCCGTTGCGCAGATAATGGCATCGCAACCTGCGATCGCAACAGCCAACGTTTCAGGCTTGAGCACGTCCCCGACCACGACTTCCACAGCCTCTGAGAAATCAGCCTTGGAACGATCTCGCACCATTGCCTTCACAGCCATATCGGAACCACTCAGTTGATTCGTAATTCGTCGCCCAGTTTGTCCTGTCGCTCCAACAACCAATACTTTCATTTTCATACCTGTAGTTACGCCCCAACCCCTCTCAACGTACCAAACTGTAACGTTGGCTGCACCTCAGATACCTCAGCTCTGTTATTACTGACAAAGCCCTGCCAACACCTTTGAACATTAAGCAATTCACACCAGACTCACACTTGATGTTCGTATCTTTGAATTTCATTAAGCCTCTATCGAAAAAATTGTGGTCCTAAAAAAATCGACTAAACTTAACGAATAACAATAAAGTTTAAATGGGTGAGCTATGACTTATAACAACAGGGTTTGCCCGTAAGTCCATATCCGTGGTTTAACGATGGTTACTTATTTTTTTAACTCAGTAACCTGGGGGTATAACGGTAAATTAATTATTCCGATAATTAATCCCTGTACTTGCCCACCATGGAAATAGCCAAAAGCTATCGCTAAGCTAGCCATTAGCAAGCACCCAGCGCATCTTGACAGTTTACCGATAGATTGTTTAGAACTTTAGATTTTATGCACGTGTCTTCTACACAGTATTCTCATTCAGGAGTTTCTGACACTTCGCAGACGTCACCTAGTATGGTTTCAAATGACCAAACGTTGAACAGCAATAATAATTTGGGTGTATCCGACACGATAATTTTTGAAGGCTATTACGTTGGCAATATGGAGATGTATGCCGACGTCGATACCGTAGCCAGCTATCTAGACTCCCACCAGGGTTGGTTTACCCGATGTGCTGAGCCTATGGATGTTAAGCCCATCGGCCATAATGGATACGCCATTTCCCTGGGTCGCTTTGGCAGCCTCAATTTTCAGATCCAGCCCAAAATTGGCCTGCATCTGCTACCTCAAAATCGTGGCGTATATAAAATTGAGACCATCCCCGTACCGGGTCATGAACCTGAAGGATACGATGTAGACTTTAGTGCTGCCATGTCCCTGGAAGAAAAGCAAAGTAAGAAACTGCCCAAGGGACAAGCCACCCACGTGGAATGGGAACTTAATCTGCAAACGAAGGTGCAGATGCCCAAATTTATTCAGGCATTACCCCAATCCCTGGTTAAAGCCTCCGGTGACAAGTTACTGAACCAAATTGTGCGGCAGATTTCTAAACGCCTTACCCACAAAGTTCAAGAAGACTTCCACACAATGATGAATCTACCTTTACCTGGGCGTAGGGGTTAATCCTCTAGTTTTTGCCTTAATGCCTCGATAGGTGCCAAATAATTCGCATCAGGCTCTTGTGCTAGCTGACAGGCCTGGCGATCTATAGCCAGTAGGTCATTACCCCATACTACCCGTCCAACGGCAAACCCTTGCCCCACATCGGGTCGCCAATCTTGGCTGATAAACTTTTGGCTACAGTCGGCCACGCCACCATCGAACAGATGGCCAATAGTGCCATAAACATCTTGCAAAATCTGCGGTACTGAGGGTCTATGGAGTTGGCCTCTAGAATGAGCACTGCGGGCTTTGTACTTAGCCCTTGGGAATAACCCATATAGGTTTTTTAGGGTAGCCGATACTAACGGACGTTCTTTCAGGCTAGTCACTTTGAAAGCACTGACAGAAATACGACAGTCCACTTCCTTCAGCAGCTTGGGTGCCCATAGCTCTGAATAACGTACAGGCTGAGGGGAACGGTTGCGATAGGCAACACAGGGCAATGTATCGGCATCAAGTACCGTCATACCATCATCCAAAATGTCGTAGAGGCCATTCTGATTAGCAATTTCTGCTAAAGAGAGGTTGGAGCAAACACCCTCTACCACCAAAATCTCAGCTTGAGGGCTGGCCTGGCGAAGTCCCTGTAGCACTTTTGATAAAACCGACATACCAACCGTTACCGGTGGTCCCTTGGGATACCCCAAATTCGGTTTTACTAAAATTCTCGTTGCTCCTTGAGCCGTTACTGGCGGAGTATAAATAAAGTCTGCCACTTTAGCGGTATGAGTAGCAGTGTCAATCTTCTTCGTCTGAGTAGTCTGAGCAGCCATGACCTTTACGGTAGTAACCCGCAGTTTTAAACAGGAATTTGAACGGTGGACCGACGCACTTGAAACTGCCAACGGTCTAAAACCGCAGCTTAAAAGCTGGTTTGTCGATATTCGGATCTTCGACGGTAAAGACCTGGTGTGGATGTACAGCAAGTTACGTGCTCACCCAGAGTACATTGGCCCTGGCACCTATGATCGACTGGCACGATTATTTATGGCCGAAGGTCAACAGAAGGTGGCTAACCGCCAAGCCTGGACTATTCGGGGGCATCAGTTTAACTGGGGTGAACGCACCTATCTGATGGGGGTAATTAATGTCACCCCTGATAGCTTTAGCGATGGTGGCCAGTTTAACTCTGTGGAAACAGCACTCAAACAGGCAGAGGCTTTGTTAGCAGCCAATATTGACATTTTAGATCTGGGCGGCCAGTCGACTCGACCAGGGGCAGAGCAGATTTCTCTGGGTGAGGAACTGAACCGGGTGATACCCGTGATTGAGGCCATTCGCCAAACTGACAATGAAGCCCTCAATCAAGCCGTGATTTCAGTGGATACCACCCGAGCCACGGTGGCTCGGGCAGCGGTTGAAGCTGGTGCAGACATTATTAACGATATTTCGGGAGCTACCTATGAGCCCGATATGCTCAAAGTTGCTGCTGAAAAAGAGGTGCCTGTCATTTTAATGCATCTGCGAGGTACGCCGGAAACGATGCAGCAAATGACAGACTATGGCGACCTGATGGGTGAAATTTCCAAGTTTCTACGGAAGCAAATTGAGCAAGCGTTAGCAGTTGGCGTTCCTATGCAAAATATTTGTATTGATCCTGGTATTGGATTTGCGAAAAGCTATCCTCAAAACCTGGAAATTTTGCGGAAGCTGTCAGACCTCGCGGAGTTGGGCTGCCCAATTTTAGTCGGTGCCTCTCGCAAGAGCTTTATCGGTTGGCTTTTAGATCAACCTGATCCCAAACAGCGGGAATGGGGCACTGCAGCAGCTTGTACAGCAGCTATTGTGGGGGGAGCTGATATCCTACGCGTTCACAATGGGGCAGCTATGGCGGATGTTGCCCGGGTTGCCGATGCTATCTGGAGGCAGACTGAGCAACAGACTGAGTTTTAGGAAACTTAAATCGTTAGGGCGTTGCTGCTCATCAGTGTGCCGCTATCTGTCACATTTAGGGAGTGAGCAAGTCTTCCAGATCGATTCCCCCTTAAATCAGCAATGGTGAATATTCCAGGCATAAATTTTGATTAGTTGGGCACTCTAATTAACGGATGCTGATGCTCAGCCTGTTAAAAGTTACCGGAAATCTGCGTAAATCCCGGTAGGGAATAGGTTGTAAGGAGTTACCAATAGTAACTAGGTCTGGCTAGTCCTAGGCATAGTATTGGTCCTTTGCAATTAACGTCTTTGGTTGTGATACAGTCAGCACGGAAAATCGGGTTTGTAATAGGCGTCCTTAAGCCAGGCAACCGATGGCAGTGTAACCCTGTGGTGGAGATAAGAGGAGACCCATGCAACAGAAACTAACAACGATTTTGTTGTTGAGTACCGTCATCGGCATTGGTGCAGGTACTGCTGCAAAGGCAAGTGGTCCTCTACTGACAGATCCGTCAAGACAAGAATTACCAACATCCGAATTATTAGATAGACATTTAACTACAGAGGTTAAGCTAGTTGAGGATGCTTCCGCCACAGGTGATCGGGTAATCGATGACAATTCCGCGTCTATTGAGGCTCCTTCCCCTAAAAGTGATTGGGTAGGCGATGCCCATGCCCCATCTGTTGTCACGTCTCCTAAAGCATTTGATGCGACGGAGGCAATACCGTTGCCTGAGCCCATGGCTCCTGAAGAGATTGGCGGACTAAACCTGCCTCAATCAAGTGTTCTAGTCAGTCAACAAGTGCCTGCTACGCCACCCCCAGCAGATAGTTTGCCAGAGCCACTACCTGAAGCCGAGCCAGAAACAGAAGATCCAGACCCTGTATTACCAACAACCCCTGTACCTCCTCCTGAGTCGGCTGAGCCACCTCCAGAAACAGGCCCTACAGTTACGGTTCAGCGGTTTGAAGTGCTGGATAGTACTGTGTTTGATGAATCAGACTTCGATACTGTTCTGTCACCTTTTGTGGGTCGGGCACTAGGAATCGATGAACTACGGCAAGCTGCAGATTCCATCACTCAGCTTTATCTCAATGAGGGATACATTACCTCGCGAGCTGTTCTGCCTAACCAGCCGATTACGGATGGCGTTGTCCAATTACAAATTATTGAAGGTAGCTTAGAGGAGATTCGCATAGAAGAAGCCGATCGACTGGCTAACTATGTGCGATCGCGAATTAACCTAGGGGCCAAAACCCCTCTAAACCAGTTTGATCTAGAAGATCAGCTACGACTGCTACGGGCCGATCCCCTAATTGACAACATTGAGGCCAGTCTCCGAGCAGGCACAGGCTTAGGGCAAAGTATTCTGGTGGTGCGCATTGATGAAGCCGAGCAGCTTGAAGCCCATCTCACCCTAGACACTGATTCACCCGTGAGTGTTGGTGTGGTTCGTATGGGCGCTAATGTTACCTATCGCAACCCCTTGGGTATTGGTGACCAAATACGGGCAGCTGCCTATCGGGCCACCACAGGGGGGTCCCACCTATATGAATTAAGCTATAGCGCCCCCATCAATCCCATGAACGGGACAATTTCGGCGCGTTTTTTGCCCAGTGAGTTTGAGATTATCTCTCCCCAGGAACTGGCCTCATTTGATATTGAAGGCGATGCGCAAGTTTACGAGCTAACCTATCGTCAGCCCCTGGTGCGCAATCCTCGCGAGGAGTTTGCCCTTTCCCTAGGGTTTCGTCACCGGGATGGTGACACCCGCATTGCGTCAACAGATTTCTCTAGCAACAGTGCCAGTGTAATCCAGTTTGGTCAAGATTATCTACGCCGAGATCCCCAAGGAGCATGGGCGTTGCGATCTCAGTTTAGTCTAGGCGTTGATTGGCTAGATGCAACAAATTTGTCATCGCCCCAAGCGGATAGTCAGTTTGTGGGCTGGCTGGGCCAGGTGCAACGGGCCCAGGTTCTCAACCCAGATCATTTGTTGATTATTCAAGGTGATGTTCAGCTAGCATCAGATACCCTGCTGGGGTCAGAACAGTTTGTGATTGGGGGTCGCCAATCGGTACGGGGCTATAGTCAGAACGCCCGATTTGGCGATAATGGTGTTCGTCTCTCGGTTGAAGATCGAATCACGATACAGCGTGATGAATCAGGAGCACCGATCATGTTGCTCAGCCCGTTTATAGATATGGCAGCTGTTTGGAATACTGAATCTGGCACCACTGTTAACGATGATCGTTTTCTTCTCGGTACCGGTGTAGGCTTCACCTATCGCCCAGTTGAGAAATTAAATCTACGTCTAGATTTGGGTGTGCCATTGGTAGATATTGATGACAGCGCTCCTCAAGATGTATTCCTATATTTAGATTTTGATCTTGAGCTTTAGAGGGGTATCAACTTAGGTTGGGAAAGCTAGCCTGGGTCAGGAGTCAGAAGTCAGGAGAAATAATCAAACTAGTGCAGCGTCAAAGCTAAAAATTGGGATTATCGAGAGTGTTGCGATAGTCTGTATAGAGCACTCTAAAGGTCTATGCAGAAGAAATATATTGTTCGATTAAGTGAATCTGAGCGCAATCATCTCGAAACGGTCATCAAAACGCTCAGTGGCAGTAGCCAAAAAGTCCGACGAGCACAGATTCTCCTCAAGACAGATGTCACCGGAGCGAATTGGAGTGACCAGTGCATCGCAGACGCCTATAACTGCCGTCGGCAGACCGTGGAGAATCTACGTCGTCGCTTGGTAGAGGAGGGCTTTGAGGTGGCGCTCAATGGGAAAAAACGGAGTCGCCCGCCCACCGAAAAGTTGCTGGATGGCGAGCAGGAAGCTCAGGTGATCGCCACTCGGTTAGGGTCGCCGCCTGCTGGCTATAGCAATTGGTCACTACGGCTGTTAGCCCGCAAGGTTGTCGAATTGGGTATCGTTGAAACGATCAGCCACGAGACCGTGCGCCAAACCCTGAAAAAAACGGCATGAATAATCGGAAGATAGAATACTGGGTGATTCCGCCCGAAGCGGATGCTGAGTTTGTCGCTCACATGGAGGCGGTATTAGATCTTTACGCTAAGCCTTACGACCCGACTCGCCCAGTGGTATGCATGGACGAGCAACCGGTACAGTTGCAAAAAGAAACCCGCCCCCCACAACCCGCAACCACCCAGCACGGCCAACGGGTCGATTACGAGTATGAACGGGCCGGAACGGCCAGCATCTTTATATTTACAGAGCCCCTAGCCGGATGGCGAAAAGTGAGTGTGCGAGAACGTAGAACTAAGGCTGATTGGGCGATTGAGGTCGCTCAGGTGATTGAAGAACGTTATCAACAAGATGAGCGAGTACAGATTGTTTGTGACAACCTCAATACTCATACCATCGGTGCGTTCTATGAAGTATTTGAGCCTGAGCAAGCGCGAGCACTGGTGCGGCGCATCGACTTTTGTTACACCCCAAAGCATGGCAGTTGGCTCAACATTGCCGAGAACGAACTGAGTGCAATGACTCGTCAGTGTGTCCATGGTAGACGTTTCGGCGATATTGATACATTGCGGGTCGAAACAGACGCTTGGGCTAACGATGTCAACAACACTCAGCGAGGGGTCGATTGGCAGATGAAAGTTGACGATGCACGCTGTAAGTTAGCCTCTGTCTATCCCAAAATTAAGTCTTGACGTTGCACTAGTATGACTGAAACCTGATAAGGCGCTTGCGCTTCAATAATCACTCCATTACCCCATCACTCATCCACCCATCCACAGCCCCAACCTGGGTCTTTATTTTGTGCAGTCCCCTAACTATATCGGTCTCACTGATTGAGTAGCGTACCTTTTAGAGGATCCCAGCAAGAGTTTTTCAAAATCTTTGGCTGAGAGAGCGGGACTAAAGAGATATCCTTGCATACTGTGACATTTAAGTTGCTTAAGGATTGATAGCTCCCTAGCTGTTTCTACACCACCAGCAATGGTAGAAATATTTAGCCCTCGAGCCATTTCCATAATAGCTCTGACAATTACTTGATTACTTCTATTATTGTGCAAGTCACGAACAAAACACTTATCTAACTTGAGAATGTTCACCGGTAAAGATTGTAAGTGGCCCAGGGAGCCAAAACTAAAATCATCAATGGCTATACTAAACCCCCTACTTTGGAGGTCAGCCAACAATAACTTAGCCCGACCAAAGTCTTCCATAATTAGTCGTTCAGGCAATTCCAAATCCACCATAACAGGATTGACCTTTACAGCCTCTACTAAGGTCATCAACCGATCTATAAAATGGGAACTGCGCAATTGATGAGCCGATAGATTAACAGCAATGCTAATGCCGGATAACTGTATTCTTTGCCAATGGGCCAGTTGCTGTAGTGCCGTTTCCAAGATCCACTCACCAAGAGGTAACATTAGCCCATTTTCTTCCGCGACTGGGATGAACTGAACTGGCAATACAGGGGGCTCGCCTGGCACAATCCAACGCACCAAGGCTTCTGCCCCAATAATCTGACCACTGCTTAACTCAACTTGAGGCTGAAAATAAAGCTTTAACTCATTCCGTTGCATCGCCCATTTCAGCCGCTCTGCCAACGATGGCTGGCTAGCCGATGGGCTAACTTGATTAAGTGTTGTTTTTAGCGCCTTAAGTGTCGTGGATTCTGGATTTTGGACAACCTCAATGTGAATGTCTGGAATCAGACGGTGATTATTGATCACCACCGGTTGTTGTAAATCAGATTTTAGCTGGGCAATAGTTGCCTCATACATGGCCTCCTCAGGTGTATTCAATGCACTTAAAAAGACAATAAATCGATTTGCTCCCACATAAGCCAGGGTATTGATCGAGATCGTTGGGTGGTTCCAACACTCTCGCCATTGGTGTAGTTGTTGCCCAATTGTTTCAAGAAAAAGCTTCCCAAAAACATGGCCATAGCCAGTTTGCAACACATCATAGTTATCAACTCGAATCACCCATAAACTCGACCAAGGTGACTGTCGAACCCCTTCCAACTGTTTTGCTAACTCGGACCACTTAATGGCAGAGGTAAATCTGTAGGATGCATCAACAGATTTAGATTTTAAATACTTAGATAAATGCTCCCGCTTGTTAAGCTGTGCCCGCACCGCGCGCAAAAAGCTTTGTAAGTCAATGGGCTTTGTCAGGTAATCATCAGCCCCATGCTCCATACTACGGCGGAATGTGTCGGAGACATCATGGCCAGTCAGCATAATGATGGGGATAGTGGCTGTGGTTGGATGCGATCGCAAACATGCCAACACCTCATATCCATCAATATCTGGCAACCCTATATCACAGACGATCAGCTGGGGTTGATGCAGCTGCGCCAGTTGCAGACCATCCTGTCCTGTAGTTGCCCTGAAAGGAGTAAAGCCATTAAGACTAAGCAGATCACAAAATACCGTAGCTAAATCGGCATCATCATCAATCACCAAAATAGTTGTCATTACCGCAGATGTTTCAGGCATCACCATAGACTTAGGGTCATTTACATTCGATTAGCGTTTGCACCAACATTACCTATCGCCATCGATAGAGTACCCAGCCCTTACCCTCGGTGTCTTAAGTTCATCACCCCAGCCCATTTTTAACTTATCCGCACCATAAGTAATTTCCCTGAATCTCCTAAATCTTAAGCTATATATGATACAAACAAAGGCTAGGGATTTTCAGGTAAGTTGCAATTATCTTAAAGCTCACCAGTCCGACCTTCACTCATCAACAGAACTGGACTGTAACAATCAAGAATCTGTAAAGACTGTGCAAAGATGCCCACACAGACAGGGAAGTAAAATTCTTATTCGTAAGGATTAAATATAAGCGAAATATAGATGAAATATGGGTGAAAATTGACTTTATACCCTCTCAATAACAGCAAAAAGCTAACCCCTTGATTGTGCCAACATTTACGATTAAGGCCATCGAACGGTTGTTGGATGATGTTAGAAAAATCACATTTAATAGCCAGGTCTATTATTAACGTCTTATACTCACCCTCTAGCTATCTTTTATGGATCTACAGCAATTGCGTTTACTTCTGGTACAAAGTCATGAGCCCTATCGAGAGGGCATGGCGAATGGCACTCTAAATGCTGAGCAGCTAATTATGTTGGAAGGCTTAACCACCTGGGGATTTCAACTACAAGACGTAGGAGTGTTGGGCTGTGTGTCAGACGCCCCCTATGATCAGGTCCTGAATACGGGCGTGCGCGTAATTGGCAATGGACCCGTTACAACGAATGAGACGATCTTTAAACGGCTGGCAGACTTCTGTCCCACCCATCTAATTGTTGATGTTCCCAATCCTGCAATTTTTCGTTGGGCCACCCGTCAGCACGTACGTTGTATCGGCATGTTTCGAGAAACGCTGACTGCACCAGGTTTTAAACAACAGTGGAACAACTATCAACTCTCCAAAGTACTGAACCATAGTGGCATTGACTGGGTTGGGGGACTGGGGCTAGAAAGATGCAAGACTCTGGCACAAATAGGTGTGCGCCGTGACAAACTGATCCCCTGGAATTGGCCGCCATCTAACCGCGCTGAAACGTTTGAACCTAAACAGTTGAGATCGCGTCCCGATCCCCTACAGCTAATTTATGTAGGCCCTCTTTTCTCCACTAAAGGCATTGGCGATTTACTGATTTCTACGGCACAGCTCAAGGCGCAAGGCTGGAACATTCACCTCAAGCTGGTAGGACAGGGCAATATTAACCGATTCAAAATTCAGGCAAAACGATTACAACTCAGTCACGTTGAATTTATTGAAGATATCCCGGACCACAACCTAGTTCACCTAATTCGTCAAGCTGATATTTTTGTGATGCCGAGTCGGCACGAATCTCCAGAAAACTCCAATACTATTCTCAATCACTGTTTACAGGCTCACACACCGATTGTGGCCTCCGACCATCCCATGTTTACCGGCAGTCTAAAACATAATGTCAATGCCATGATATTTCCAGCCGGTAACGCCCGTGCCATGTCTCAACGGATTGATTATCTGCTTAATCACCCAGAGACCTACACCAAACTTTCTACAGCTATCCAAACAACCTGGCAATCTTTACAACTACCTGTCCACTGGATATCTCTATTAGAAAAATGGCTGAAAGAAACAAGTACAACACATCAGTGGTTTCAACAGCACTCACTGACAGCTCCCCTTTATCAGCAGCCCTCAACAGCACAGTTTATACATCCCTCTACGTGAAGTTTGACCATACCATTGACTGCGAGAAAACGACACCGCAACCACTAGATTCAAATTCAGCAAAAGTATGGACCTACAGACGACAGTCAAAATAACCGTAAATTTACGAAACCTGATTTAATTACAAGCTTTAGGACAAATAGTCGGAACAGACACGGGCATGCTGTATCAGTAGGGTAAATACATAGAAATACTCGTCAGCTCTTTCTTACTCTAATCCAGTAAAACTAAAAGAAATTGAAACTTTCTCAGACGTAGGTCAGTCCTATACACCAGTCAACGCGAACTAGCCTGCAATTTTCACTTGCCTACACTTTCCTAAGACAGTCATGGAAATCGTTCAATTCCCGCACACTCATCCCCCATCCGGGCCTCGTTTGAACCTATCGTTACTTCCCTGTGGGCAAAAAGCTATTCAGCCAAAGATCTTTAGTCTTATAGGGGTATTATTTCTCAGTAGCTTTTCCATCAGTCTTGTAGCTTCCCCAAGCTTAGCCCAACTACCTGTATTAGAGCCTACAGGCAGCAGCACTAGCCAACAACGGCGGCTCAGTTCACCTCGTAACGAGTCAACCGTTGCCCTAGAAACTTACGCCCTAGGCCCTGGGGATCAAATCAGAATTGACGTCCTATCCTCCAATGAACTGTTCAAAGAACCTATTGATCAAATTGTCTTATTGGATGGCTCAATCACCTTACCTTGGGTTGGTAAAGTTAGTGTTACGGGGTTGAATCCACTGCAAGCTGAGGAAACAGTAATCGCAGCCTACAGCGAGTACATCCGTAACCCACGCATAACATTCCAGTTACTACAGCCACGCCCGATCAGAGTAGGCATTGTTGGTGAAATCAAACGGCCTGGTGGTTACACGTTACAGGTCAACTCAGAAGCCGGTGAACAATCTGAGGCAAGTGAAAGTCGGACTCGTTTCTGGCCAAGTGTAACCCAAGCCATTAGTAATGCAGGTGGGATTACACGTTCTGCAGACGTGCGCTCTGTACAAATTAAGCGCGAAGGTGTCCCTGAGCTGATTCAGGTCAATCTCTGGGATTTAGTCGAAAGTGGAAACCTCCGCCAGGATGTTTTGCTACGAGATGGCGATCAAATCTTTATCCCCACTGCACAGGATATCGATAATGCAGAAGTGATTGCCTTAGCTAATACGACATTTGCCCCTGCAACGATAACAGTAAATGTTGTGGGTGAAGTCGCATCTCCAGGTAGTCTGGCCGTCGCCCCCGATACATTACTCAATCAGGCCATTCTGACGGCTGGGGGCTTCAATACTCGAGCGCGTTCCAGTCGCGTTGAACTGATTCGTCTCCACCCCAACGGCACTGTCTCCCAACAGAGAGTTGATATTGATCTTGCCCAGGATGTGAATGATCAGCAAAATCCTATTCTTCAGGACGGAGATACCATTGTTGTTGGTCGTTCAAGCCTTGCTGCCACTTCAGATACGGCTGGTCTGATCTTCTCACCCCTAACTAATTTACTTCTCGGGCTTTTTGGCATCCGATAATCAACCCTGATATTGATTTATCCCTTTACTTATTATTTCTGTTTCATTAATCGTTTGGATGGCAGCCTAACTTACTATGAATTTCATTCGTAACGTTATTGACCTCAACCTGCAATATTTATTTGCAGCAACTCGCCGAGGTATTGTACCCGCAACGACAGCATTTGTCTTGACGGTTTTAGGGGCTGCCGCAGTCGCCAAACTACAAAAACCAACCTTCTTATCCGAAGGCAAACTTTTATTTAAGCCAGACCGAGCAGCCACCCTCACCGGGCTAGAAGAAGATGGTAGCCCTTTACAAACCATCAGTTACGGAACCCAATTGAATTCTGAGATTGAGATTATCACCTCAAAGCCACTGATACAAAAAACCATCGATACACTACAGCTCAAAGATGATGAAGGCAAGCCCTTAAAAATTGAAGATCTTCTAGAAAATCTTCAAGTAAGCGTTGTATTCCAAACGGATGTTCTGTCTTTTACCTACCTGGACCAAGATCCCGTAAAAGCAGCCGACATTGTCAATACTTTGATGGGATCGTATCGGTCTCAAAAACTAGAAAGTACTCAAATAGACACCGAAAGTGCAGGGGACTTTTTAGACCGCCAGCTACCTGTCAGCGCAGAAAAAGTAAGGCAAGCAGAATATGAGCTACGAGTTTTTCGAGAAACCTATGACATCGTTGACCTCGCTGCAGAAGTAGAAATTTCAGTTGCCTTCCTAAATGATTTACGCCAGGAGGAATCTAGATTAAGGGTAAGCTTGAGAGCACTCCAGGGCGTCCAAGGAGCGCTAAGTAATGAACTTCGTCTCAGTGTGTCTGATGCCATTACGGCAAACGCCTTAAGCCAATCTAAGTCAGTCCAAGATATTTTGACGGACTTAAGCGCGGTTCGTCGAAAAATTGCAGTTCAGCAAGTAGAGTTTACTGAAGAAAGTCCCATTCTACTGGACCTACGCGCTCAGGAAGCTTCCCTCGTCAGCCTCTTAGATGACAAAGTACAGGGGATAGCAGGGGGGCCTGTTCAAGAAAACTTACTTCAGATGGGAGCTACCCGAGAAAGGCTAGTTGAGGATTATGCTAAAAACAATATTCAACTTGTTTCTTTCGAGGAGAGCTTGAAGGCTGTCGAAAATAATAAACAGATATACCAGCAGCGTATAGATCTTTTTCCAGAGTTAGAACAACGTCAGCGAGATTTACAACGTAAATTAGAAGCAGCCCAAGAAACCTATCAGGAATTATTGAACCGAAGCCAAGAGCTGCAGGTTAAAGAGAATCAGTTGACTAACTTCATTCAAATTATTGAACCCGCTGTTCCTCCGGAGAAACCGTCTTCTCAGGTGGCCATTAAGATCATTGCCATGGGAATTGTTGCTGGCTTTGCCCTGGCTTTGACCATTATTGTTGCTATTGACTTCTTTATCGTAGATGTTAAAGGCACTAATAAGGTTTATGATCCCGATGCCTATAACATTCCTTCAGGGCTCTAATGACAAAATATCAATATCTTGTCATTTTACATGTTTTCTTAGAAAGACCATCTATCCAACATATTTCAAAATTCCTATAAGCCTGTTGCCCTATGGTGCTTCAAACTACTCCAGCAAGCGAACCTCCTTCTGAAGAAGTAGAAAAGAAAAAGTCACCCGGTAGAGCTTTATTAGAAAAGATCTTAGAAAAAGTCGAATTCACCTATGTGTTTATTTCCCTCTTTTTCTTCACAGATGCTGTGACGATGGTTCTTCTCAGCGGTGGAGCCAGTGAAGGAGATGGATTTAGCTACGATTCGATTAACTATATTCCCGTTCATCTTTTCTACGTTATTCATAATTGTCTTACGCTTTTTTTCGTAGCGTGCAGATATAAACGAACACTCTATATTTTGCTGAGCAACCCAGTACTGATTGCAGCCAGCACCGTTGTGGGTCTGTCATTTTTCTGGTCTTTTGCTCCTGATGACTCCCTATCTGCAGGGATCTTTGCCACGTGTAATATGTTGTTCGCAGTATATTTAGCAGGACGATACACCTTGAAACAGCAGATCACAATCCTCAGCTATGTGCTGCTAAGTATATCCATCTTAAATTTTGTGTTTGTCTATGCACTGCCTCAGTACGGCATTATGGGTCCACCGGTCCATCCAGGGGCATGGCGGGGTGTCTTTACCCATAAAAACGGTGCTGGGAAAATGATGGTACTCGCCTGTGGTGTCATGTATACCATGTTCAATGAGGTCAAGGATAAGCGCCTCAAGTGGCTCTACATCATTGGATTGTTCCTCTCGCTGCAAATGATCAACAAAACTGGATCCGGAGGAGCATTACTCAATTCTGTTTTTATTTTGACTATCGTTACAGTGCTTCAGGTATTTAAAACAGAAACTCGTAAACTACTTCTATCACTGATTTTTCTGATCTCGGGAGCCATATTTGTCTCCGTCGCTTATGTTCCTCTAATGACATTTGCCCTCGGGTTAATTGGAAAAGACGCAACCCTAACAGGGCGTACAGATATTTGGGAGTACATTTATACAATGATTGGTCACCGTCCAGCACTCGGTTACGGTGTTGGTGGTTTCTGGCATGGGACAGCCGGGCCGTCTTTATATATATGGCAGCGGGCGGGCTGGCGTGTACCAGATGCGCACCAGGGATTTCTGGACATGACCTTGCAAATTGGCATTATTGGCACAACCTTAGTGTCATTAGTACTATGGCAAACATTGCTTAGGGGGCTTGCCAGAACTCGCTTGTTTAAAACATGGGTAAGCAGTTGGCCTGCAGCCTATACCCTCTATATCGTCCTAATTAATCTGGCAGAATCTTCACTGTTAGCACCTAACAGCATTTTTTGGATTCTAATTTGTTCAATGAGCTTTACGACATCATTTGAAGCGAAATATTTGAATGACTTTGACAGATTTAGTCTGGGCAACAACAACAATATTATGGGGGATAAAATCATGGACAAAATCAAGCCCTCAAAAAATGTCCAGACGACTCAAACTAATATTTAATTTATAGTTTGCCAAATTTATCCTTTACAACTGAGTAAATGAGGTGAAAAAGATAATTTCTAAACTCAAAGGGATCTTGAGTGGATCCTTAGTGAAAGACAGCATGTGGATGCTATCTGCCCAAGCACTCGGTATATTTATTCAAGGTGCCTACTTTGTCATTGTAGCTAGAGTCCTAGGAGCTGAAGCATACGGCATATTTATCGGAATTGCTGCCTTCGTTAAGCTACTGTTTCCGTTTGTTGGTCTCGGCAGTGCGGATATTTTTATCAAGTATGTTTCAAGAGACCCAAAAGTTTTTAGAGGATATTGGGGTACAGCACTACTCACCTCTTTAACCTTTACCGCTGCCCTAGTACCCATCATGCTAGGCCTGGTCACGGTCATTTTTACTCCCAGTACGTCACTACTGCTTGTCTTATTTATCCTGCTCGCAGACCTCTTAGGGGGGAAAGTATTCGATCTAGCTGCAACTGCATTTGTGGCTTGCGATCGCTACAAGGTAGCTGCCCAAAATAAGGTTCTATACGGTGTAGGAAAACTACTTGCCGCCATCGCCCTCTTGGTCTTCTTCGAAGATGGTAATATTGTTGCCTGGGGTGGCTTATACTGTTTAGGCTCAATCATACCAGCGACTGTATCACTGCTAACGGTGAACAAGTTATTTGGTAGTCCTATATTCAATCTAAAAAAGTATCCACCCAAGTTTGCTGAGGGCTTTTTCTTCGCCATTGCCCAGTCCGCAGAAACTGTAAATGGCCAGATTGACAGAACAATGTTAGTCAGTCTGGCATCTGCTGATGCAGCTGGTATTTATGCTGCAGGGTATCGATTTATCGATGTTGGATACATCATTATTATTGCAGTTATGAGTGCCACCTACACTCGCTTTTTGCGATATGGCGCTTCTGGCATTAAAGCAGGTCTACAATTTGCCTTTAAATTGGTCCCTGTGGCCGTAGGTTATGGAGTTATTGCAGCAATTGCCTTACTGACTCTTTCGCCATTTACATCAAATATTTTAGGACCAGAATACGCCCAGTCTGGTGGTGTATTAATATGGCTGGCACCTATTCATTTGATCGCAACTCTCCAATTTATTGCTGCTGATACTTTAACTGGTGCAGGCTTTCACAGAGCCAGAAGCGTGTTGCAAGTGACGGCAGCTTTTATTAACTTTGGAGCAAACCTATATCTCATTCCTCGGTATTCTTGGCAAGGTGCAGCGTGGGCAACATTGACATCTGAAATATTCAAACTCGTAACCTTGTGGCTAGTGGTGTTCTTTTGTTACCGACAATCAAAAGAGCAAGAGCAGGTTATTCAGGCTGAAACTACTTCTAGCAGCGATTAGAAGTAGTTTTCATAGGAACACATCAAATCTCTTGCATGATTTTCTTGCAACTTCTTTGGATTGAAATAATTCAAAATTAATTAAAATAAAAAGATTTTAAAAAGTATTTAAAATCAGTCAACCCAGAAACAATAAGTCTATACAGACTGACAGTATTAATACAAGCTTTGCTGTAATCAATCAATATTAAAAGCATATTCATGGATTTTAAAAGAATTCTCAATAAACTATGTCGCGATAATTCTCTATTATATAAGACAGTTTATGCTGAACTTAATCTTGAAATCGTAATAACTATAATTCAATTTTGTTTGCGACAAAGTACGTATTGTCATAGACAACTCTTCCATTCATAATAGAAAAATATATTCCTTAGTTGCAGCTATCAGGGCATAATCAGGCATCTACCCAGCTACTCAGCAGGTTTTTATTAATTGAAAACTGTTGATATAAGCTCAATTCATTGTTTATTCAATGAACGTAAGCATTATGTTCACTTAGCTCTAGCTATCGAACAGACGTTTACATAATTCTCTACAAATAGTATTCACAGCCATTTTGCCCGATATCGTCAGCATATTTTACCGCACTAGAGAAGCTGTCATAGCATCTTAAGGAACAAGAATTGTATAATTTCAGTCATTTTGAAAGAAATAGATCACCTATTTGATTATAAAGTTCACTTTTAGGGCATTGTAGGATTTTTTAATGCCAGACTAAAGGGTTAGGGGGATTTAAAAAATGGGGCGGAAGCATTAGGCGTACATGCTATCTAAGGCTAAAAGATTAAGTGTCATTTCCGATGTAATTTCCAGGAAAGCATCGATTTTTTATGAAATCAAATAATGTTTTTAGCTGTTTTATTGAATTAAACAAAGGGTTCTCTGAGTAGTAATGAAAGCAACTAATGTTTTGTTCTTAACTACGCTGCTTCCTAGCCGAAGGAAAACTGGAGGTGAAGTTGCATCTCAGGCTTTTATTAACGGCCTGAGACAAAACGGATATCAGGTTTCAGTTGTAGGCTACATGCGAAAGGATGATAGTTTTGAGCCAGAAGCTCATGAAGTGTTGGTAGAAAAGCGACATATAGAGACAAGCAGTGCCAAAATTGACGCTATCCTCTGGCTTTTACTAAGTTTCATAGTTAAGTTGCCCTATTCAGCTGCTAAATATTATTCCCAAGCCTATGTGAACTTGGTCAAAACTCTTCTTAGTGCCAAGCAATATGATGTGATTTTTATTGATCACTCTCAACTAGCTTGGTTAGCAAAATTAGTTGCCGGGAAAAGTAAGATTATCTTTATTGCTCATAATATTGAGCATGAAATCTACCTCAGCCACTTCAATAACTCTAAGAACTTGTTTGAAAGATGGCTCTATGCTCGAGAAGCCAAAATGGTACAAAAAATAGAATCTGAACTTTCAAAACAAGCCGCAGAAATTTGGACCTTAACTGAGCATGATGCCAATCATTTTTCTAGACTCAAAGGCGTTTATAGTGTTAAAGCGCTAGCCTTACCCTTAGGTCCAGAGAAAGTTTTTGAAAACGTGATTGAGAAGAGATTTGATATTGGATTAATTGGCAGCTGGACTTGGAAATTCAATGAGGAAGGGTTACATTGGTTTTTTAAGTTTGTTTATCCTGAACTATCCAGTCAGCTATCCATTCACGTTGCTGGCAAAGGTGCTGAATGGTTAAGCGGGAAATATCCAAATGTTAAGTATGAAGGGTTTGTACCAAACTCTCAGGTTTTCATGGCCCAAGCTAGAGTGATCGCACTACCCATGTTGGGAGGCAGCGGTATACAAATCAAAACCCTTGATGCTCTTGCCTCAGGATCAGCAATTGTAGCCACTCCAACCTCTATGCGAGGTGTCTCTCTAGTCTCTCCCATTGTCCAAATAGCTGAACACCCTAAAGAGTTTGCCCATCTATTAGCCGCTGAGGCGTTTAACTGGAACACTGAAAGAACACGAAGTGCAGAAAAAACAACTTCAAATTGGTTACAAACACGAAAAGAAAAGTTTCTGAATGATATTGCCAGTTCCGTAGAAAGCGGAGCACAAGCATTCACTCAAATGGCTAAAAGTCACTAGTGCAGCGTCAAAGCTAAAAATTGGGATTATCGAGAGTGTTGCGATAGTCTGTATAGAGCACTCTAAAGGTCTATGCAGAAGAAATATATTGTTCGATTAAGTGAATCTGAGCGCAATCATCTCGAAACGGTCATCAAAACGCTCAGTGGCAGTAGCCAAAAAGTCCGACGAGCACAGATTCTCCTCAAGACAGATGTCACCGGAGCGAATTGGAGTGACCAGTGCATCGCAGACGCCTATAACTGCCGTCGGCAGACCGTGGAGAATCTACGTCGTCGCTTGGTAGAGGAGGGCTTTGAGGTGGCGCTCAATGGGAAAAAACGGAGTCGCCCGCCCACCGAAAAGTTGCTGGATGGCGAGCAGGAAGCTCAGGTGATCGCCACTCGGTTAGGGTCGCCGCCTGCTGGCTATAGCAATTGGTCACTACGGCTGTTAGCCCGCAAGGTTGTCGAATTGGGTATCGTTGAAACGATCAGCCACGAGACCGTGCGCCAAACCCTGAAAAAAACGGCATGAATAATCGGAAGATAGAATACTGGGTGATTCCGCCCGAAGCGGATGCTGAGTTTGTCGCTCACATGGAGGCGGTATTAGATCTTTACGCTAAGCCTTACGACCCGACTCGCCCAGTGGTATGCATGGACGAGCAACCGGTACAGTTGCAAAAAGAAACCCGCCCCCCACAACCCGCAACCACCCAGCACGGCCAACGGGTCGATTACGAGTATGAACGGGCCGGAACGGCCAGCATCTTTATATTTACAGAGCCCCTAGCCGGATGGCGAAAAGTGAGTGTGCGAGAACGTAGAACTAAGGCTGATTGGGCGATTGAGGTCGCTCAGGTGATTGAAGAACGTTATCAACAAGATGAGCGAGTACAGATTGTTTGTGACAACCTCAATACTCATACCATCGGTGCGTTCTATGAAGTATTTGAGCCTGAGCAAGCGCGAGCACTGGTGCGGCGCATCGACTTTTGTTACACCCCAAAGCATGGCAGTTGGCTCAACATTGCCGAGAACGAACTGAGTGCAATGACTCGTCAGTGTGTCCATGGTAGACGTTTCGGCGATATTGATACATTGCGGGTCGAAACAGACGCTTGGGCTAACGATGTCAACAACACTCAGCGAGGGGTCGATTGGCAGATGAAAGTTGACGATGCACGCTGTAAGTTAGCCTCTGTCTATCCCAAAATTAAGTCTTGACGTTGCACTAGTCTTCTTCTTCAACATAGCTGTTCACAATGACGTACAAAAGATATCTTCTAAGGACATGAATAGATAAGGAAAGCCTTCATCTATCAACAGATAGAAAAGAAACTTTGCATCACCTAGTGCGTCAATGTTTGTGTCGGAAAGAACATTTTTCACTTCGTCTGATATTTTCACTTTTGCATACCCTATTTCGGAAACATCAGAACCAATTTTTGTAGATGGTACAGGGAAGATTCAGTGGTGTAGCACTATAAATTGAAGGATTAATCTATGAATGATTTATTAGAATACAAGATCGATGCGTCTAATGCTGCAGACTTATTTAATGAACAAGTTAAGGCTCCAGCACCCGAAATAAAAGACTTTTCTGGAAGAGGGTTTGTCATCTGCGCAGGAGGTCCTTATCTAGAAAGCGCTTATGTTGTTGTCCGTCTCTTACGGCACTATGGTGCGACGCTACCGATAGAAATCTGGCATGCTGGTGAAGATGAGATTCCAGCCTGGGCCAGACCAGCATTTATGGAACATGATGTTTCGTTGCATGACATCATGGACTGTTGCAAAAACCGGCCTCTAAAACAGATGCGTGGTTTTCCTATTAAGACAGCAGCCATTCTCCACTCACAATTACGGGAAGTGATGCTCATCGATGCTGACTGCTTTCCCGTATGCAATCTAGAGTTTCTGTTTGACACTAAGGAATATCAAGAGAATAGAGCTATTTTCTTCCCCGATTATCAGCGTCACGTACTCCTACCTGGTAAGCCTGTTTGGGACCATGTAGGTATGCCCTATAACGGTGATACAGAATTTGAAACGGGTTTACTACTCTTTGACAAAGTTTCTTGTTGGAAAGCCCTAAACCTTGCCGAATGGATGAACCTTGGTTCGGAGTTTTGGTATCAACATGCAATGGGTGATAAAGACACATTCTATTTGTCTTGGCGAAAACTCAACCACCCATATTTTCTAGCTCCAGACTGCTCACGAGTTCCCACCGTTCTGAGCCGACACTACTGGACTGGCAAAAAACACTTGGCCGATCACCGTACAGGAACCTCCAAATATACAGTGCCTTCCAAAAAGGGTATCTTTACAAGCTATCTATCTCCCTATAAAGGTCGTCCTGTATACAAAGATTTTATTGACGAATGTTTACAACGATTTGTCAATAGCAATTATGGATTACATATCAAGTTCTTAGATGCACTGAAAACCTACAAAGATACTTCTGAGTCTTCACAATAAATACGCTCAAACATGGTCAGCTCAGGCAGAAGCAGTAATCAAGAGCTGAGCTACATAACAGGTAGCTTTCAGGAACAATCTTTCTAATTTTCATTCGTAATTGTACGTGGGGCATTCTAGATATGTGTTTTACTATATCCATTTTTTAGCTATTAACTGAAGCAACTATTTCAGATAGAGCCATGCTGAAATGGGTTCGGGCCATCCAATAGTTCCAAATCTAATTTACTTACTTAACTTGAAAGATGCAGGCAACCTCCAATCAACGATCCGATGGTAAGGCTAATATCAATTTCTCCACAGCTCTGACACAGGTTTCAATTTGTGCCGCAACGTATAAACGCCCTCACTTATTGCAAAAGTTGTTGGAGTCTTTGAATAACCTTACATTTACTCAGATTCCTGCACCTAGTATCGAAGTCATCATCGTTGATAATGACTCTACCCGTTCTGCAGAGGCAACGGTTGAAGCCCTAAAGTCTTCTTTCCAGTGGTCACTCAAATATTTTGTAGAGCCTAATCAGGGAGTGACATATGCGCGTAATCGTTGTATTACTGAGGCATCCGAAGATTCGAATTTCATTGCCATGCTAGATGACGATGAAACTGCAACTCCCCAGTGGTTAGAGGAACTTTTAATCAATCAACAGAAGTTTAACGCTGCCATTATTACAGGTCCAGTTCTTGCTGTTTATAAGGAAGAACAGAAAGTGCCTAATTGGATTAAAGCTGGCGACTTTTATGCATTTCCTCGCTATGAAACTGGAAAAAGAATGGATACGGCTTTCACAGGCAACGTTATGTTTAGCACTAAGCTGTTGAAAAATCTGGAGGAAGATGAGCCACTCTTTGATCATCGTTTTGCCCATAAGGGAGCAGAAGATGCTTACCTGTTTTCATGCTTAAATAAACAGGGATATAAAATTGTTTGGGCTGATGAAGCAGTTCTCTATGAGCCTATTGCCGATCAACGCTTGTCTTTAGGGTGGATTTTAAACAGGGGATTCTGGTCTTGGAGTGTTCACAGCTTAATTGAATCAGAGCTTTATCCTTCATTTAAGGTCCAGTCTATTCGAACAATCAAAGGATTTGGTTTAATTGTCATAGGGTTTCTCTCTATTGTCCCATCTATATTTCTAGGTAAGAGTAAAGTAGCCCAGGCATTACTTAGAATGTATCGAGGTATGGGAACACTCTCCGGCCTCTTAGGGCGTCAAGGTAACTGGCAGTAGTGCATTACTTGGGCTTACCTAGGATATATTTGTGCTTTCGAATTTGTTTGAGATATTTATCTTCATCTCTACAGCATCTTCTCATAACTCCATCTACACAAGCACTCCTATGATTAAATCTACGCTTACCAAACCTTTTCGAAATTATCAGGCAATACTAGGCACAATTGCTAAGGTCGCTGGTGCTGTTACTATTGCTCTTGGCGCACTGAGCTGTTCAGATAGCGCTCAAGAATCGACGGTTAAAGAGTTTCAAGTCTTAGTAGACCAGTTTGGCTATCGCCCTCAAGATCCAAAAGTTGCGGTTGTTATTGGTCCTTTAGGTGGCGATCAACCTTACGAATTAAGAAATGCTGAAACCGATGAGGTGATTGAGGTTATTACCCCAGTCAAGTGGACAAATGGGGCGGTTCATTCACAGTCAGGAGAACGTGCCTGGTGGGTTGATTTTTCAGACCTGGATGAGCCTGGTAAGTATGTCATCGTCCGTGAAGATGGAGAGACACGTTCAGCTGAATTTGAAATTCGCTCAGACATCTACAAAGATGTCTTAATTGCTGCCACTAGAATGTTTTTCTACCAGCGCAGTGGTTTCTCTAAAACAGAACCATTTGCAGACGCACGCTGGACTGATGGAGCAGCTTACATGGGTCCTGGACAAGATACCCAAGCACGATTTGTAGATGACAAACAAAATCCAGCGACCGAACGCGCCATGCATGGTGGTTGGTTTGATGCAGGTGACACAAACAAGTATGTTACGTATACGTTGCAGCCAGTCCATCAGCTTTTAAGTGCCTATAGTCAAAATCCCAAAATTTGGACGGATGATTTTAATATTCCGGAGTCGGGTAATGGGATTCCTGACTTGCTGGATGAAATCAAGTACGAATTAGACTGGCTCATACGGATGCAAGACGATGATGGTGGAGTCTTTATTAAGATCGGAAATTTGGATTACAATCCGCCCAGCCCTATTCCTAGTAAGGATACTCGGCCTCGGTATTATGGTCCTAAGTGTTCATCATCTACAATTGCGATCGCAAGCGTATTTGCCCACGCCGCAGTAGAGATGCAGTCTATTCCTGAATTAGAAGATTACGCTGCTGAGTTAACATCACGAGCCAGAGCAGCCTGGGACTGGTTTCAGGTCCATCCAATAGACACAGATTGTGACACAGGAGAAATCAAATCAGGAGACGCAGATATGACTGCGGACGCCCAGTTGGGAACAACAGTGAGTGCCGCTGTTTATCTATTTGCAGCAACAGGGGATCCACAGTTCTCCAACTATGTTGTTGACAATATTGACCTGGCACAACCCTACAGAGACGGTCCCTGGTCTCGCTACGATCCCTGGCAAGGAGATGCGTTAATTTTCTATTCCCAAATGCCTGATGCGGATGCAGCACTAAAAGAGGAAATTTTAACAGATCTAGAAGATAAGTTAATTGACTATCATCCAGAAGCCTATGGCAGCGATGATTTGTTAGATCCGTTTCGCTCCTACATGCCTGACGAACAGTATCATTGGGGCAGCAATATGACGAAGGCCAACTATGGGAACATGAATTATGATCCTGTTATGTTGGGCATCCATAAAGCAGAATGGCCAGCCTACATTGAGCGGTCCTTAGGTGCCATCAACTATTTTCACGGTGTAAATCCATTAGGCATTGTCTTCCTCAGTAACATGTATGAATATGGTGCCGAATACTCCGCTAATGAGATGTACCATCAGTGGTTTGGTCAGGGTGAATTTGAAAACGCACTGACATCGAAGAAAGGACCAGCACCTGGGTTCTTTATGGGCGGTCCTTACAAAGACTATTCCGGAGATGAAGCAATCGCGTCAGGACCGCCAATGAAAGCCTACATCGATGACGTTGAGCCCAATCAACCCACATATGAAATCATAGAACCCGCCATCTACTACCAGTCAGCTTATATCAAGCTACTATCCAAGTTTGTTACTGCAGAAGACAACTAGATCAGTCTCTTTTGCATATCTGTTCTTAAACAGTCGATATCTTGATAATGATCATCACTTAGAACATGTAGCCTCCGGATCAACGTCACTTTTTCTTTAATGTAAGCATCTACCCAAATGTTTATGGCTATTAAACAAACTGACTGTAGGTGCTTACATGTGTATTGCAATGGTGAAAGCGTCATATTCATATGCCGTCACATCATAGGATAATTATCTATGTCTAAGAACACATTGAAAGTATTACTCATTATTGAACAATGTAATCCCGCCTGGAACTCAGTTCCATTGGAAGGATATCGATTATATGCAGGTATCAGTAGATTCGTTGATACTACATTAGTAACTCACGCACGAAATAGAGAAGAGCTAGAAAAAATACACCCAGATGCAGACATCGCCTACATTGAAGACAGTAAACTAATTGAAAATCTAGAGCTGCTTGGGGATCGTTTGAGCCTATATAAGGGGCAAATCATCTGGCCGCTACGCAATGCGTTTACGTACCCGGTTTACTGGGGATTCAATCGGGCAGTCTATAGTCGATTTAAAGAAGCTATTGTTCGCGGTGACTATGATCTGGTTCATACCATCACGCCAATGATGCCACGCTATCCTGTAAAAGCGATTAAGGCATGCAAGAAAACTCCGTTCATTCTAGGTCCAGTCAATGGTGGAGTTCCGTTTCCTGACGGATTTAAGAAGCTGGGTCGTCGAGAATATTCTTACTTTAATTTCCTACGCTGGATAGGACGCTCTATCATTCCTGGGTACCGGGAAACTTATAAAAAAGCCCACTATATTTTGGCAGGTTCTAGTTATACACTGAGTCTGATTAAAGAGCTATTTCCTAAGACTCGCGACAATCAGATAGAACTATTTTATGAGAATGGTATTACCAGCTCCTTTGTCAGATCTGAGGAAGAAGTAACCCAAGAGAAAATACCTACAGAAGCGTCAGTAGATAATAAAGTCAAACTCCTATATGTTGGTCGACTTGTTCCTTACAAGGGGGCTGATATGATTTTAGACGCTATCAGCAAACTGGACGAGTCTATAAAGCTAAAAATTCATCTAACCATTGTCGGCAATGGCTCTGAGCAGGAAAGCTTAGAGCACCAGGTAAAACAGCTAAAACTCAATGATCATGTGCATTTCACTGGATATGTTGAGCAGTATCAGACCTTAGAATATTATCGACAGTCTGACATTTTCTGTTTCCCCTCAGTTCGTGAATTTGGTGGGGCAGTCGTTTTAGAAGCCATGGCTAATGCTTTACCTTGTATTGTGGTTGATAACGGTGGCATTGGTGAGTACGTAACAGAGAAAACAGGCTTTAAGATCAACCCTTTATCCAGAGAGATTGTAGTGAACAAATTAGCTATTTATATTGCTCAGTTGGTTGAGGACCATATTATGCGACATGATATGTCCTACGAAGCACTTCAGCGTGCAAAGGAGTTTACCTGGGATACCAAAACTCGTAAGATTGTCGATATTTATTCAGAAGTTGTAGAAAGAGAAGCGACAACAGTCTAGTAAGACTAATCTGTATTGGCATTGAAAGCACATAAGCCCTTGGCGTATTGCTAAGGGCTTATGTGCTTGAGCTTTTGATATCTATTTATGCCGCCTGTAATGCCATCAACTGAGAAACTGTCTTGAACTGATACCCCTCTTTCTGAAGCCTTTGCAAAACTATTTTGGTTGCTGCCACAGTCTGGGATCGATTGCCTCCGCCATCATGCAAAAGAATAATAGAGCCGGGCTCCACACTGCAAACGATAGACTCAGCAATTTTTTCTGGATCAGCTGTTTCGTAGTCCTTAGGATCAACATTCCAAAGAATATTTGTTTTTTCTCTACGGGCAAGCTCCCAAGGCAACCGAACGCGCTTTAAACCATAAGGTGCACGAAAATGTATTCTTGATTCGACACCCAAATCAGATAGTATGTCGTCCGTCTTCTGGATTTCAGAACGGACTGTTGCCAAACTCGTATCTACTAATCTTTTATGGGAGTACGAATGGTTACCTAGCTCGTGCCCTTCGTCAATCATACGACGAGTTGTTTTTATATTTTTTTCAACATTTTGACCAATCGCAAAAAAGGTTGCTTTTGCATCAAACTCTTTTAATACATCAAGTAAGTTATCTGTATAAGGTGGATTAGGCCCATCATCATAGGTCAACGCTAGAACTTTCTCATTCGTATCCACACATGTAATCATCTTTCCAAACAGCTGAAACTTGTATGATGTTGACAACCAATTTAGGGTGTAACGGATTAGCAAGACTAACAAAGTGCTAGAAACAAGGGAAATAGCTAGAAAAGAATTCATTTTTATCAGTGAACGAGGCAACTCTCTAGGATAGGAATTAATGTACTTTCAGCATTAAAGCCAAAGGGGTTTCAGGTATGATGGGAGCTCAGTTAAAGCGAGGATAACTAGATTCTAGACCTGAGTGGTTTTGAAACAACATTTCATTGAAGCAAAAGCCTTTACTGACTGCTGAGGTCATGTAAAATCAGACGTTCTAAACCAAACATTTTAGTCACTAGTATGGTATTGAATACTATAAAATGTCGACTTATAAGCCAATCGAGAATATCTTATCATAGTAGCTTAAATATCTGATGAAGCTATTTAGTGAAAAACTTAAAAACATGGCAATAAAATACTATAAGCGATTAATAATAAGATAAAAGTACCTAATACCCATAAAATTTCGTTGTATGGGTACACAAATAGTAGGTTCAACTAGCTTGGCAACAACATTAACCCCACATGGGAGAACACAGATAATATTGAAAGGCGACGCAACAGTATAGAAAGAGCAGCATCTCAAAAGTAATCTCTTGTCTAGTTATCTGAACATCCTCCAAAGTTGTTCAGCCTTGAGGACAATACTAAATAGACAAATACACAGAAATTGTTTCGACAGCTGGAAGCATTTTCTAGGCAAAACTGAGAACTTGATGTTTGTTTTCAGCAGTCGGACGCGATATGTATCAATCTCTAATGTTTTCTTGACGTAGATGTTTATCGTATTAAGAAACCATGGATCTAGGGGACTTTTATTCTTTGATTAAGTCATACATGAATAAGAATTAAGAATTGGGGAATTGCAAGTAATTATGCCGAAGACTCAAGCAAAACGGCTCGTGCGCAGTATTGGTGCCCAAGCATTGCAGAAGCGAGTGGGCATGCGTCAGGATTTATCTCCCCAGCTCTGGAATATGTCCTATGAAAACAGTGCGCTTACGCTACATGGCGTCAATCTTCAAACTCTTCTGGAGCAATACGGTAGCCCCCTTCATGTACTGAACACACAGAAGCTAGAGCAGAATGCCCATGCCATGATGTACGGGCATCAGAAGCAGCAGATTCTCAATGTTTACTATTCCTATAAAACTCATCCTATTCCCCGAATACTTCAACTCCTGCATAGTTATGGCGTAGGTGCCGAGGTTATTTCTCCTTATGAACTATGGTTAGCGTTACACCTTGGTGTAGACCCTCAAAAGATTATCTACAATGGCCCTGCCAAATCAGACGAGTCCATCGAGATAGCCATTGACCGAGGTATTCGCTTACTTAACGTTAATCATCGCGAAGAGCTAGAGCGTTTTGCTAAAATTTCTCAGCAAGTTGGCAAAAAGGCCAATATTGCAATTCGCTTGATATTCGCCAAGGGCTGGAGTGGTCAGTTTGGTCTTGGTGTAGATACTGGCGAGGCGTTAGCAACTTACCGTCAGGCCCTGAGCATGCCTGAACTTAATGTTATTGGTGTGCACTGCCATCGAGGTGTTCTCTTTGATGGTCTAGATGATGTGGCAGGATACTTGCAAGGTATTAAAGATTTTTTGAATACTTTGTATCAGGAATTTAATTTTCATCCAGAGATTTTAGATGTTGGCGGGAGTATTGCTATCCCAACGGTACGTTCATTTTCAGACTTTGATAAAAAGCTAAGTGAGACCTTCCGTATTGAAGTAAGAGAGCCGACGCCACAGGAGTATCCTACGCTAGAAGACTTTGCTGAGTTTATTTCTAAGGATCTCACAGGGTATTTTCAAGACGTTAATCGTCCTGTACCGGAGCTAGCTGTTGAGCCAGGAAGGGCGATTACGGGTAATACTCAAGCACTACTGTCGCGTATTGTTGATACTAAAGAAACGTCCGAAGCATTTACCTATGGAATTTTGGATGCAGGCATTAGTGTTGCTGAGATTGTAAAGTATGAGTTTCATCAGGTTTTTCCTCTACAGCAGAAAGCTCAGACTCCGGAAAAACTTTATCGCTTAGTGGGTCCTATTTGTCATATGGGAGATACGCTCTACCCTGCTTGGCGGTTACCTGAGCTAGCTAAAGGTGATGCCATTGCCATTATGGATTCTGGGGCTTATTTTGTGCCTGAAGCACGAGCTTTTTCGTTTCCTAAGCCCGGCATTGTCGGATTAAATAGCAGCGGTGAATCTTTTATGATCCGTAAGTCTGACACCTTCGAAAGCATTATCCATATGGACTGTTTGGCCGACTAGGCCACATGTTTGAAAATCTGTTTTAGAAGAATCTCCTAATTATTTAAGATCTCGTCCTATGGTAGCTATTAGCTCATCTACCCAAGCTCCAATTATGATGACGATGGGAGATTATGGGGGGACCCTCGCAGTTGTTAGGTCCTATGGTAAGCACAATCAGCCTACATTACTGGCTGATCCTAAGACCTCTACGCTCACCCATAAGTCTCGCTATCTTTCAAAGGCCCTTAAATCCCCACCAGTAGAAGATTTTGAGAGTTTTGTTAACTGGCTAATAGAGTATGGCAAACAAAATCCTGGCGCGTTTCTCTACCCGTCAAGTGATGATATGACATGGTTGATCTCTCGGTATCGTGATCAGTTAAGCGACTATTACAAGCTCTACAGCCCTGATGTTAAAACCATTTATGCGCTGCTGAATAAACCAGAGCTACATGCGATCGCAGAAAAGCTAGGTATTCCTGTTCCCTCTACAGTTGCGCCCACATCCGTAGAAGACCTTAAGGCTCAGGCTCACAAGCTTACGTATCCAGTATTGATCAAACCTAGAACCCAAATTGGCATGTTGCGACGCCAAAAGGGGCAGGTCTGTGAAACGCCAGAAAAATTACTGGAAATTTACCCAGACTACCAACAAAAATTTTATTACCATCCTCTTCTCATTGACTTTGACCCAGATGTCAATTGGCCCATGGTGCAAGAATTCCATGCAACCGCCGGTCAAAATACCTACAGCGTCGCTGGTTTTGTTGATGAAAGCCAAGAGATATTCCTGACCCGTGCATCGGCTAAAGTTTTACAATTTCCTATTCGTGTAGGCGTAGGACTCTGTTTTGAAAGCCGTCCTCTGAATCCTAAAGCCATAGATCATCTCAAAGATATCTGTAGAGAAGTTGGTTATTACGGCGTATTTGAAGCCGAGTTTATTGTGCATGGCAACCAGCTATTGTTAATGGACTTTAATCCAAGATTCTATGGGCAAATGGCCTTTGAGTTGGAGCGTAAGTTGCCATTAGATCAACTGGTTTTAGCCTATGCCAACCATGATCCCGAGTATGGAAAAGTAGTTCAAAAACAAGATCAGACATGGGACCATCACAAAGTTTATCGTTTTAGTAATCGATGGCGCTTGTGGTTGATTTTGACAACTCAAGCTATTGTGGGGCGTTTTTCTTGGGCCGAGCGTCGTAAGTGGCTAACCTGGGCTGGTCACACAGACGCTGGCTGCGATCCGGTCTACACAGATGACGATCCGAATCCTCGTCGTGCTGATATCCTATCGGTGGTCAAAAGCTGGATAAAGCATCCTCGTAGTACATTTAAGACTTTTTTTGCAGATCTTTGATGGCTACGATTGTTTCTAGTCGCTGCTAGTAGGCGCTGAGTTAACAGTATGAACTACTTAGAATCACCTAACTGATATTGCTCATCGCATGCCTAGCAAGAGCTTATGCTGCCGTTGTTAGGCATTAAACTTCATCCATATAACACGTTAAACTGCGTAGTCTTCTGCATCAGGCGACTACGCAGTTTAACGTGACTAGAGCTTAGCTAAACTTCTTGTATACTTTAGTCCTAAAAAATATAGCGCTAAAGTGTCTAGAGAGTGACTTTGGCACTTCTGATAATAGCATTTGATAAAACAAAGGATATCTCAGAGATTCTAACCCAGCTCTGAAGAGTTTTCCTTGCTTTAGAAAATCAACGACTTTATAATAATCTTTTAGTTTTCGCGTCTCTTTAAGCTTTAGATTTAACGCATCAACCAGATCTGCATTTTGCTTTAGATAACTAGCTTCATCTTTGAAAAAACGCCTGACCGCTGCACATTCTTCATTTAGTCTTTCAACTTTGTTGGTGCTGGTTGTTAAGGCACCATCCCTAGACCGATAGTAATAGTAGGGTTCTGGCAACAGCAGAAATTTTGCACCTCTCACCAAGCAGTCTAAGTCTAACCAAAAGTCCTGTGAAACTTTGATCTCTGGCTTATAGGTAATATTGTTCTCCACTAGCAACTGTCTGCGAAAAAGTGGCTTGCTGAATCCTAGCTCTAGGCCTTGTCTGCCCTCAATATCAGAGAGAACAAAAGAAACAGGATTAATATTGAGAACATCAACAATAGATGGATCATGATACTTAATCATCGTTGTTCGAGGTTCTGTTTCCCCATCTTCAATGATGTAAAAATCATCCGCCACCATATCTGCTTGATTTTCCTTCGCAAAGGTTAGAAGTCGCTCCAATCGCTCAGGTGCATACCAGTCATCAGAATCTAAGACCGCAATCCAATCTCCAGTTGCTGCTTGCAGAGCCCGATTTCGAGCAGCCCCTGCCCCTCCATTTTGTTTTTGACAAACTAGCTTTAACCGATCATCCTGTATTCCTTTAAGAACCTGGACAGTTCCATCTGTAGAAGCATCGTCAACAACTATGATCTCAAAATCCTCAAAAGTTTGAGACAAAACTGAGTCAATCGCTCGCTTAATATAGGTTTCAGTGTTATATGCAGGAACTATAACTGATACTTCTGGCTTCATAATAGTAGTGTGAACTTATCTAAGTGTGTCTGCTCCCAATAGAAAAAGTGACGGGTGGCCAGTAACCTGACCACCGGGTAGATTAGGATTATAAAAATACTTTAGTTTCTACACAGGTAACCTACCTGTCTATGTCACGATCATCTCCTTAGCTGTCGTCACTAAAAAACATTGGTCAGAACGATGAAATAGAAAATTGGGGTTGCGATCGCAGCCTATATTCACACTACAGTGGTAGTTTCCTTAGAACGGGAAGAAGCAAACAAGGATTTACCATCAAAGTGCTCTGGAATGGGTGCACCCAGGGATGACAGAAACGTGGGTGCTAGATCGACAACGTGACCATTTTGCAACGTTTCACCAACTGGAATTGCAGCACCCTTAGCCACAAAGAAACCACGGGAGCGATGACCACCAGGACGATTGAATGTCACTGGGCCAATCCGTCCTAGAGTAGGGCTATCGACCACATCGGTTGGCAACTCGTGCCAAACAACCACCAAGTCTGCATCGGGCAGGGTTGGATTATTGTCCAATGGATCCTGACGAGTGCGTAGGACTTTTTTCACCAATGGCTGGCCCGTACGTCCATCAGTCAGTTCATACAGCATGGCTGTAATATCTTCACATAGTGCATCGTACTCATCAGGAGTGACCTTGCCATCTCCCTCTCGTCCCTGCAAATTAATGCGAATGTGACCATCCGCAAAGGCAGGCAGCGCAAAGGCTCTCATCTCTGGCCACAGGGGAGAAAAGGCCATGCCTGGCATCCAACCCAAATGAGGCTGGGTAGACTGTAACAATCGTGGTGATGCCAATCCATCCTGAGTCTCACTTAACCACTTCTTAGGTGTCCAAGTATTAATCAATCGCTTGATCGGGTTAGGTTCATTGATCTTGCGCCAAACCTCATCTGGCCAAGAGCGCCGAATGGGTCGCTTAATGGGTGGAGGTGGTGTGGTACCTAGCTTACCGGGAGCCAGACCCACCTTACCTGGAAAATTAAACCGATACATGATTTCCCCTAGGAAAAACATGCTTAACAAATCAGTGAGATTGGCACCTATACCGTGGACAGAGTAGCAAAATACCGTTGCATCCTCTGGAGCGGCAGCTAGGATTTCACCAATAGCCCAGTCAACCTGCTTATATATGGTCAACAGTGGGTCAGTTTTACAACGGCGATAGGTGTGCAATGGATGATCCGGTTGGCTTTGATCGTAAAGGTCATGGCCAGCGGAGTGGGTATCACCAAAAGTGGTCAAGAATAAATCCCAAGCGTCTCGCTGGAGCAGATCTTTACAGACATCTACTCGCTTCTCAATACTTGCCTGAAGAGCCGTTTGAATCCAATTTACGTAGGTAGGGTCCCACCAGCGACCGTTATCGTTATGCAATACCGGATTACGACCATGCTTTTCGACAATTTCTGAAAACAGTTCTTGGGGTTGAGAGAGGCTTTGAACAAAGGGAAAGTGGCCACCCCAGCCCAGGATTTGTGCACCTTTAACTTGGTCACACAGGGCTGAAACTGGAACATCAAATGCTGCGACTCGATAGTCATCCCCTAGCGCATAAAAAGGAGAAAAGTTTTTATAGTCATAGCCACTCTCGACTTCGTCACACACGACGCTGTAGCTTTCTGGAGAATATTCTATAGTGTCCCAGAAGCCTGTTTTATTGGGATAACAACCCGTGGAAAAAACAACCCAAGATGGTTCCGTGGAGGAAAATTCTGCCTCACCGCTAACATAGGGAACCGTATTTGCTAGCCGACCATAGGTGCCTTCTTTTCTTAGCCGGGCAAGGTTAGGTAGCAGCCCTTGATCCATCCAGGGCTCCAGTAGGGTAGGGTCCGCTGCGTCTAAACCAATACCAATAACGGGTGTCTTTGTCATAAGATTAGTCGGGACAGATAATAGAGCTAGGATACAAATACTAGATGCGCTAAACAGAGAAACTGTTTGCCATCCAGGGTGTTATTAATCAATAAAAAACACTAAGGGCTGATTCCTAAAGTTAGGTTGAAGAAATAAGCAGATACACGGAGTTTTGGGAATCTAGGGGGTCTTATGTCTGGGTTCTCGATAACAATATTGCTTAACAGCCATATTCGGTTTTGGAAACAGATGGTGACAAAATAATTTCCTGGTGTGGAATAGTCGTAATGTTTTAGACGAATGGATCGACGATTATGTTTGTCTGGAGCGTATGTGGTAGTCATGGCCTAGCAACAGGCAGGTAATCCAGAATTCCCCCATAATCATCGCCAAATACCAAAATTCTGTAGGGGCAATGCCTCGTGCTTGCCCGCGATCGCCTGCGCTAGGCACCGATGGTGCAATCATATTTGCCTACCATGGTTGGATAATCAAATGGTTGAACAATGGCATAGTTATCCAGGGCACCCACAAGGGGAAGATCACACCTCAGGAAGTAGATTGAGTTGAGTAATAGGTAGCATCCCTACAGCTCTTCAATATGGATATCGTTATTCAACTTAGCCTCAAGCTGAATTCGTTTCCAATCCATTTCAATATCTTTGTCACTGAGACCAGACAAACGTCCTACTCTTAATAAAGAACGTTTCAGCATAGCTTCTGATTTATTCAAGTCGTCTAAGGAAATATCTGAACTATCTTGACGCAATAGTTTTAACTGCTCAAGAATTTCTAACCATTGAGCTTTATAGCGTAAATCACGTCCATGGGTTAAATCGTGATGCTCTTTCCTCAGTTCCCTAGTGCTTGAGGTATTAGTTAATTTATAAACCTGCTGTTTGATAGCTTGCATTTTCATAAGGCTTTCTATGTAGTGCTTGCCCTTACTCAGATCTAACTATCTCTTTGCATAGCGTATCGCAGATTTAACCAACTTGAGGATCTCAGATTTTTCTAAATCCAGTAAATCCGCCCCTAGAGCAATTGCTTTATTTGAAGAACGAGTACCATAAATAGCATGAACCTGCTTAGTTACAGAGTCTGAAACGCCTTCACGTTTCAGGATTTCTTTGACAAGCTCTCTCTGAACTCGATAGGTGTCATTCCAGGTTTGGAGGGTTCGTTGACTATTTTCTAGATGGCCAATCTCTTTAATTTTCTCTGACCAAGAATCAAGCATTTGGGACAATGCTGATGCAGTGCCAACACCAACCCGCTGCATTAACCCTTTGAGGATATTGCCTTTGCGTTGACTATCCTGAATAACCTGACTGACTGACACATCTCAGATGCCCCCATTAATATCTCAAGTCCGACATCGTATTGACCGAATACGGGAAAACCAAATCAGGTCATAGTAACGTTGCTCAGCCTTGTTGGACGCAAAACAAGGGTCTGGGTCTTTGGGCAATAAGGGGACTGGTTTCAGAAGAGTCCGACCTTTGTGAACGACTCCCTTGAGCCACCGTAAGCCAATTTTGAGATAGCTGAGCCCTCGTCTCCAATGGGTATCCACCTGTTGACGTAAGCCTTCACACTGCACCGCCATGCCTTGAGTGGTGCCGTATAACAAGGCAATGGCGGCCACCAAATAGAGACGCTCTAGAGCTTGAGCGGATCGAATGCGAGAGTCTTCGAGTTCAAAGGCTCCTGATTTGCTATCTAAAAACAACTCCTCAACCCGAAACCGCAAGGCATATTGCCACAACGTTTGTAGACTCGGTGATTCATCCGTAATCACCGCCCAGGATTCCTTCGTCCCTCGCACGGTTGCCAAGACTAAATTACATCGATGCTCACCATCTTGCCAGAGCCCCACGTTCTCATAGAGAGTGGCTTCTCCTTTGGGAGGCCACAGCGCTTGTACTTCAATGGGATGACGGCATGGGCCGTGGAGATGAACATCACACGCAATGCGCAAACAATAGTGCCAACCACTCGCTTGCAACCAACTCATGAGGTCATGGTTGGCAAACCCTCGGTCAGCTAACAACATCGTGTTGGGATGCCGACGCAACAGCCAACGGGCACGCCGTAACAAGGGTCGATATTCATCGAACGCAACCATGGCACTTTCATGCTCTAATACCCGCCATAGAAGTGGTACCGCTCGTCCACAACACACAACCGACAGGTGAATCATACAATAGCGATTCCACAGCATGGTCGTATCCAATGCTAGATAGAGTCGATGAGCCCGCCAGTTGGTGAGCTCCTTATTCGCGCAATCAAAGTGAGTAAAAATGCTTAGTGTATGCTCAGCAAGTGGTAACGCAAACGCTGAGTCATGGACCCTCAATTTTCTGTCATCACAGAACGCATTGATGATATCGTGCTGCTGCTACATGTGATGATGCAGATGGAACTGCCACAACTCCTGAATGAGCATCTCCCCCGTCATTGGAAGCAACAAGGATTGGACTGGGGCTGGGTGATTGTCATTTGGTTGGCCTACATTCTCTCAGAAGGAGACCACCGCAAAGTTGTTGTCCGTGAGTGGGTAAGGCAGCGTCGTCAGAGCCTTGAACAGGTTTGTGGTCTTGAGATTCGAGACACCGATTTCAGTGATGATAGATTGAGTATCGTGCTGACGCATTTGAGTGAGGCTCGGACTTGGCAGTTAATTGAGCAGAGTCTCAATCGCCGAACTATCCGCATTTATAGTTTGCCCTGTGAGATAGCCCGTTTAGATGCCACCACCCTTTCAGGGGAGCATGTGGTGAATGAGGATGGGCTCTTTCAGTTTGGTCACAGTAAAGATGATCCGAGTTTAGCGCAAGTGAAAGTCATGATGTCAGCGTTAGACCCATTGGGCATGCCACTAGCCACCCACGTTGTGTCGGGAGAGCAAGCCGACGATGGGTTATACATACCGGTCTTTGAACAAGCCCGAGCCCGTCTGCCGGTAGGGGTCCTGTGGGTGGGAGATTGTAAAATGGGTGCGGTTGCCACACGTGCTCATATTCATCATCACCACCATGATTATCTGATGCCATTGGCCCGCACCGGTCAGGTACCTAACTTGTTAGCTCAGTGGTTAGTGGAATTGCGCTCAGCAGAGCACCCGTTGGAAAGGGTAACCCTGCTCAAAGCAGATGGAGCAATCCGTCGGCAGTTAACGGGCTATGCCATCAGCCGAGTGGTTGAAGATAAGACCCCGACTGGGTATCCTGTTTGTTGGCGAGAACAAGTATTTCTGATTCACTCTGACACCCATCACCGACAACAACAACAAGGCTTAGAGAAGCGGTTGAAAACCGCAACAACAAAACTGTTGAAACTCACTCCTCCCGTCGGACGAGGACGTAAACAGATTCGTCAAGAGGCTGAACTGGTGCAAAAGGTCCAAACCATTCTCAAAGCGCATCATGTGGTCGGGTTGCTCGACTATAGCATCCAGTTTGAACCGCCCACCAAGACCCACAAAGCCCGTTATCAAATTACGAGTGTCACTCGCAATGAGACGGCAATTGAGCAACACCAACAGGACTTTGGTTGGCGGGTTTATGTCTCCAATTCATCCACCCAGTGTTTATCATTTGAACAAGCCGTTTTGATTTACCGAGATGAGTGGATTGTCGAACATGGGTTTCATCGGTTCAAGGGTAAATCTCTGGGAGCTCACCCGATGTTTGTCAAGCGTGATGACCAAGTACAGGGGTTGATGCATCTACTCAGTTTGGGGCTACGACTGTTGAGCTTGATTGACTGTGTTGTGCATCGGCAATTGGTTGATACCCAAGCGTCCTTAACGGGACTCTATCCAGAAAACCCGAAGAAATCGACGACAAAACCAAGAACAGAGAGATTACTGAAAGCCTTTGACAATATCACGTTAACCTACTTTGAAATGGAGGGACGATCTTATCAACATATTTCTCCGTTGACACCACTCCAGGAGAAGATCATCCAACTATTAGGATTCTCTCCTCGGATCTATACTGACTTGATCTGTAAACCTGGGTAGCCACAATTAGCAAGGATAGGTATTTTTTACTAGCTGGATTACGCGAATAAGGAGGGTGAGCGCTAACAACACCAGCGGCAGATACAACCCCTTGACATCAATGAATCGGTTGATGAAAAAGCGATGCCACCGACGTTCAAAGCTCTGGGCCTGAGTCGCCCGACTGGGGACGTAGGGTTCCCAAGCGGGGAGGCTAAGTTGACCACTACAGATCAGGGCACTGACTATCCAAGCCCTTAAAGGGTGACAAGGAACTTAAAGTCTATATTTGGCAATGATTTGGGAAAATAGGAAGGCAAAAAAATAGGGGACTATGCATCCCCCACAAAAAATAAAATGTTGCCTTCAGTATACCAAACCATCTGCCGTAAGCATCTGAGCGAGTCGCAGTATCTAACGCTAGAGCTGGTGTTACTTTTGATACAAGCGCATCGTCAAGTCACGCTCGGAACGTTAGCCAGTCTATTTCCTCAACCGATCAAATATGCGAGTCGTAAACGGAACCTACAACGGTTTTTAGTCCTCCCTCGTCTGAGCCTTAAAGTGTTGTGGTTTCCGTTGATCAAATATTGGATTCGCCAAGCTCAAACCGGTCATTGTCTCAATCGAGATCAGCGTCGTCGGTTAAAAAAAAGCTCATCAGAAGTATGGATATTGGTTGATTGCGATAGACCGAACGCAATGGAAAGAGCGTAATCTGTTTATGGTGACCCTGGTATGGGGCACCCATGCATTACCCCTATATTGGGAGCTATTAGATCATGTCGGCAACAGTAATCTGAGGACCCAAAAACGAGTCTTAAAAATCGCTCTGAAATTATTGAAACACTATCCAACGTTGGTGATAGGAGACCGAGAATTTCATAGTCCGAAATTGGCTGAATGGCTCGACCAACAAGGGGTATACTTTGCCTTGCGTCAGAAAAAAGACTTCCACTTCCAACCACACCCTGGTGACGAGTACCAAGTCCTCAAAGACCAAGGATTCAAGCCGGGCATGTCTCAATTTTATGTCGGCATTAGAGGGAATAAAGGAGACGGATTAGGTCCCTTTAATCTGGCGGTTTATTGGAAACGTAAGTACCGCAAGAAAGGACCGAAAGACCCCTGGTATATCCTGACAAATCTCCCCACCCTCAAACAAACCTTAAAGATTTATCGTTGTCGCTGGGGGATAGAGATACGCCAGCCTCAATACCCCCATAGTCATCTCCCTCTTTATGCCGAGGTTGCTTAGTCATAGGCTGATGGTTTTCCATTTGTATTCTCCGGTGAAGAGTTAACAGTGACGGTGTGAGGAGGGTTACTCAGGTGGGATTGCAATCGTGGGCACTTTGCCTTTCCAACGTTGCCGTAGAATGTCACCGACAGGCCGTTGCCGATGGGTTCTTAATCGTTCCAGTTCAATCTCATCGGCCCAAATGATCCAGTGTTTTGGGGACGTGGGTTGCTGCCGGGCTTTGACCCAACCACGTCGCACCCAGTTGTATAGGGTCACGGTGGGCATCCCCAGCGTGACCGCTAACTCAGGGAGCCACCACTCATGCTCAGAAAGGGGCTCTCTGGCTTTAGGCAATGGACGAGGCCGGAGTCCGAGATGGCGTATCAAGGTTTGGACGATTTCTCGAGTGAAGGTTTGACGTCGTTTGGGTGGACGAAACCCTTCTTGATGCAAGCAGTCAACTATTTCATCGGTTGTTAAATTGGCCTCGACCAGTTGCTCTAGCCGCTCACATAACTGAGGGTAGTAACTCAGTTGTGTCCATTTTGCCACCGGACGAATAATTTGAGCTTGACAGGAGAATCCTCCCGACCACTCAATCATAACCTGAACCTGTTCACTTGTGCCTTCAACAGTGACAATGATTTTATCAATCACCTGCCGGATGATTTCTTTGCGTTGAGCCTGAGTTGTTGTTGGCACAGACCATAAGGCAGGCAGGTCTTGAGCAAGTCTTCGAATCTGTTGTTGTTGGTCGGGTGATAGTTGTTTGGGCTTCTCGCAACAAAAACGTTCATAGTCTTCTTGGAGTTGTTGTTGAGCTTGCAATTTAGCTTCCCATTCTTGGGCTAATTGTCTGGCGACCAAACGGTTCTCTGGCTCTACTAACTGGTAATGTCGTCTGGCTCTATCAGTCTCAAATTGGGCTCTCTCAAGTCGTTGGTGCCACACCTTGTCGAGTTCTAATCGGTCTTCTTCAAGATGTCTTGCAGCGGCCAGTGACAACTCTAATGCGGCGGGTTCCAGGGCCTGTAAAACTTGGTCAACAACATACTCATCTAAACAAGCACCCGACAAGTGTTGGCAAATCTCACCCCCATAATCGACTTTCTCTCGGGCGCAGATATAGCGATGATGATCTTGTCCATGGGAATACTGAACCGCCATGCGACCCCCACATCGACCACACACTAACAACCCACACAGTAACCCAACCCCTTGACGGGGATGTCCTTGTTCATTACTGCGGTTCTGATTGGACTTGAGTTGAGCAATATTCTGCTGGTATTTTTCCCAGCTAATGTACGCCGGATGGTGATCTTTGATCAAGACCAGCCATTCCTCGCAAGGCTTAACCACTCTGCCGGTATGAGGTCGTCCCGCTTTCTTTTTTCGAGGGTCTACTTGTCTGCGTCCATAGGCATAGGCCCCAGCATAGGTTGGATGTCTCAGGAGATTTTGCAATGTCGCTCGATTGGGCCGATGCCATTCTAAATCGCCTTTTGTCGGTCCCGATAATACCCGTACCCCAATCTGAATATGATGGGTCACTAGGTACTGGAGTACGGCATTGAGGGTCCCCAATTCCTCAAATTTTCTGAAGATCAGCTGCACCACCTGTTGTACTTGTTCGTCTGGGTCAAAGTGTATTTCCCCAGAGGGACGACGCACATAGCCGATGGGCACATTGAAGCCCAATTCCCCTCGTTCAGCTTTGTTACGCTTTCCCTGAATCATTCGCTGTTTGAGGATGTGGAGCTCTATCTCCGAGAACGATCCTTTCAACCCAAGCAAGAGCCTGTCGTTGTAATCACTCGGATTATAGATGCCGTCCAGGTCGGCTATCAGTGTGCCGAATAGGGCACAGATTTCCAACAGTTGATGCCAATCTTTCGATGAACGGGCCAACCGGGACATCTCTACTCCTAATATTAACCCCACATGATTGAGACCCACTTCACTGACAAGACGTTGAAAGCCTAAACGTCCTTCAGCGCTACTGCCTGACTTTCCTAAATCATCATCAATGGTCAGCACACGCTCGGCTCTCCAGCCTAGGGCTTCGGCTCGCCCCACTAATCCATACTGGAGTCGGGTCGATTCTTGATGGTCGCTCACCTGCTGCAAGGTTGACTGACGAACATAGACCACCGCTAACCGGTCCAGATGATGGGCTTGTATTTTTTCTGAAGGCCAGTGGCTGCTATTCGTTGGGAGACTCATTCGTCACCTCCTGTCCTGACTGGGCACTCAGATGATTCTCCAGCAGTTGGCTCAAGACATTGATCAGTCTCTGCCGCTTCAGTTGCGGCAACCGTTGCCACAGCTCCTTCCTCGGAGGACAGGCAGACGGGGGGACTCGTTTCGCTCTGACATGGATATTCTTCCTTTTCGTGCAATGGCTCACTTGCCTTTATTTTGGCGACGAGTTCAACCAAGCGGAGTAACCCCCTCAATCTAACGGTAGGGTATTGAGAAGGCTTCGTCTTTATAGGGGTATTATGGCTGGCGCATTGAACAATTTTTTAAAGATTGTAAAACCGGGGGCTATCACCTGGAGGATACCAAGGTGAACGACCGTCGCTTTTTAGCCTTGGTGGTGGTCATTGTGCTCGCCTATAGTTTGGCTACGATGCACGGACAACGCATGCAAGCATTACGGATAGACGATTACGCTGGATGTATCAAAAAGCACTCAGGCAAGGCTCCCTATCACAGTGATTTTAGCTTGGGTTTGTATGGGCAACGGTGGATATATGCCATGGATATATGGGCGGATTCGGCCTTGAAATTGATTGCGCTCAAACCGAATAAACGACTCTATTTTCAACGGGGTTTTCTCGCTCTGTCCCTTATGGAACACGCTTTATAGCTACGCTGTCACCCTTTAAGATCCAAGCCAGTGTTTTCAGATGCCGGAGGTCTTTGTAACGGCTATGTTGACGCAGGAAGGGCAACAATTGATCATACAGTTGGGTAGAGGCTGACATGCATATCACGCTGATGGTTTGGTATCTTCAGCTTTGCATGCCCTCTGCCCATTTCCTTGTCGATCCTTATGGATTCTGGGTTACAGGATTTGTGTCAGGCAGTCAGCCTGAATAACTTTTACATGTTCGTCACGATAAACTTTTAGGATTTTTTCTGCAGACCCTGTCGTCGCCTGCTTTTGCTGCCATGCAGATACATATCCCTGTTCTGAGCGAATATTATCAAGGACTTCGTCATAATTGGTCACATTATGACGGTAATGGTTAAAGAGTTCTCGACCATCAGCATCAACATAATCGATAGGACGACCATCGTTTCCGGTTATCCTATAAAGCTCCTCTGGTTGAGTGAGCTTGATTTTATCTCGAATTTGAAAGTCCTTCTCTTTGTCAGATGCCATGGCTTAAAACTGATAGAGTCTGTTGCTGCCCTTGCTGCTAGCACAAGTGCCTCTATAAGGATTCACAGTAATATCCGTAAAATCAGATTAGTTCTATATCAAAACAACAAAAATAAATTTGCAGCTCACTTCTTCAAACAAGCTTTAATAATGATTGAGTGAAATAGCGAAAGAGTAGGATGGCCATGCCTATCCTACTACTCGACTCGCGTCAATGTTGCTGCTCTTGGATCAATAATTTTTTTACCCAGCCCTGGAAACTTAATCGCCAGACAAATCTTATTGCCAGCACCAAAGATATGGGTAATGGTGCCTTCGCCAAAGGCACCGTGTATGACTTTTTCACCAACGCCCCAATCATCCTCATGAGTACCGGGTTTCTGCACCTTAGGTTCAGGATTTTTCAGCTTTGCGGCTCGCTTAGGCGTCATCTGCAACTTAGGCAACGCCGTAGCCGTATTCGCCAGAATATAGTCCTCTGGCAGCTCACCTAAAAACATAGAGGGTGTCGCAATCTCGCGCATGTTGCCGTAGAGGCGACGCTCACGGGCATAGGTTAGAAACAGCCGCTCTTGAGCACGGGTAATGCCTACATAGCAGAGGCGTCGCTCTTCCTCGATGGCAGCGGCATCATCCAGAGATCGGAAGCTAGGAAATAATCCCTGTTCCATCCCCACCACAAATACCACCGGAAACTCTAGCCCCTTCGACGAGTGCAACGTCATCAGGGAAACTGCATTGCTCTGCTTGTCATCGTCCATATCCGAACTCAACGCAGCACTGGCCAAAAATGTCAGCAATGTGGCATCTTCGTTCTCTTCTTCAAACTGGATGACGGCGTTATATAGCTCATTAACGTTCTGGATGCGATCTAGATCTTCATCAGTGCCCTTATCTTTCAACGACCGAATATAGCCAGAGTCTTCGATTACCTCCTGCACTAATTCTGAAGCAGGCACGGTTTCTACCCGTTGCTGCCAGCCCTGGATCATAGTGGCAAAGCGGGTAACTGACTTACTGGCACGACCGGCTAAGGTTTTTACGGATGTGTCATCCGACAGAATTTCCCAGAGGGGCATCCCTAACTCACCAGAAGCCTTTTCAAGATTCTCCATGGTGGTTTTACCAATGCCACGTCGGGGTGTATTGATCGCCCGCTTGAGACTAACCGTATCAGCTGGGTTAGCGATCAATCGTAAATAGGCGAGGACATCCTTAATCTCACGACGATCATAGAACTTAAGGCCACCCACAACTTTGTGGGGTACACTGTAGCGGGTGAGCACCTCCTCAAAAGAACGAGACTGGGCGTTGGTGCGATACAGAATCGAAAAGTCTCCCCACTTTAGCTCAGGATTCTTGTCTATGGAAATGCGAATCTGGCTAACAACATAGTCCGCTTCGGCTCGTTCATCGTCGGCTTTATAGCAGAAGATAGATTCCCCTGTGCCCCTGGTGGCTCGAAGAACTTTATCGATGCGCTCGGTGTTGTTTTCAATTAGATGGTTAGCGACTTCGAGAATGTTGGAGGTGGAGCGATAGTTCTCTTCTAACTTCACCATGGTGCGGGTATCATCATCCGGTAACCCATCACCAAAGTCGCTCTGGAAGTTCATCAGAATGGTGAAGTCGGCAGCACGGAAAGAATAAATAGACTGATCGGCATCGCCAACGACAAATATGGAGCGCTGATTCCAGTCTTCAAAGATTTTTGTGGTGGGGGCATTATTGGTGGCCAGTAGCCGCAACAGATCGTACTGGGTGCGGTTGGTGTCCTGATATTCATCCACCAGCATATGGCGAAAGCGACGGTGCCAGTAGCTCAACACTTGCTCGTTTTGCTGAAACAGCAAGACTGGAATGCGGATCAGATCATCAAAGTCGAGGGCGTTGTTTTGGGCCAGGCCCTTTTGGTAATGGCGATACACATCAGCGATGACACGACCTTTAAAGTTGGGGTTCTCCTTTTCGTACTCGTCAGGATCGAGACCCTGGTTTTTGGCATTGCTGACGGCGTATCGGACAGAGCGGGGATTAAATTTTCGGTCGTCCAGGTTGAGGGTACTGACGACGATATTTTTGACCAGACTTTGGGCGTCGGATTCGTCAAAAATTGTAAAAGCTTTGGTCCAGCGATGACCGGCGCGGCTTTGGTATTTTTCGATATCAAAGCGCAGAATGCGGGAGCAGAGGGCGTGGAAGGTGCCGATCCACAGATCTTTGATAAAGGTTTTGTAGACGTAGGAGCGCAGCTGGGTTTGCTCGTAGTCGGGCAGCAGGTGTAGGGGCTGACCGTGGCGACCGAGGGCTTCCTGCTCGGCAAACAGCTTTTCGATGCGCTCCTTCATTTCCTTGGCGGCCTTATTGGTAAAGGTCACCGCCAGGATATTTTCGGGGTCAACACGGTGGTTGAGGATCAGGTTGGCAATGCGATAGGTGAGGGCACGGGTTTTGCCGGAACCGGCCCCGGCGACCACGAGCAAGGGTCCACAGAAATGTTCGACGGCCTGACGTTGAGCGGCGTTGAGCTGACTGAGGAAATCGGCTGGTGTGGTCATTGTGGCAGTGGGTTAGGGGAACGGCGGCCGGGTGATGCGCTGAATCAGTATTCTAATGTAACGGATATAGCGTGGATGGGAGCGGTTGTATGGTCATAAAGGCAACGATTATTGGCTGTGGCTATGTGGGTAAGGAAGTTGCTCGACTGTGGCAGCAGCAGGGCCTGAGGGTAACGGCGACGACGACCAGCCCAGAGCGTGTCGAAGAGTTACAAACTGTGGCGGATCGCGTACAGGTGTTCAGGGGAACGGATCCAGAGGCGGTGCAGGATTGTTTAGTGGATCAGCAGGTGGTGCTGGTATGCGTGGGGTCAAAGCGCGGGGCGAACTACAAGGAGACGTACCTGGGGACAGCGAAGACCCTGGCGGAGGTGCTGCCGAATACGCAGGTGCAGCATCTTATATATACAAGTACGTACTCTGTGTACGGTCAGCATCAGGGGGCAACGGTCACTGAAGCGACGACCGTAAAGCCTGCAACGGCTAATGGTGAGGTGATTGCGGAGACGGAGCAGACACTGCTGGGCTTAGGGGGGGTAAAAGTATGTGTATTGCGGCTGGGAGGAATCTATGGACCGGGCCGGACGTTGGAGAGGATTTATAGTCGGGCGGCGGGTCAGACACGACCGGGCACAGGCGGTGAATGGGCCAATTGGATTCATCGGGATGACATTGTGGGGGTGATTGATTTTGTGCGATCGCACTCCCTCTCAGGTATCTATAACGTCGTACAGGATGAGATTCCAACGGTTAAGGAATTGATTAATGAGGTGTGCGATCGCTACAACTTAGCCCCAGTTTTATGGGATCCATCGCAGCCCAGTGCAAGACCCTACAATGCCAAGGTTTCGAATGCAAAGATTAAAGCGGCAGGATACCAGTTTGTACATCCGCATTTTTTTGATTCGTAGGGGCGTTGTAACGTTGCAGCACACCCCTATTGCACATTCACATTCATCACCGACCCATCCTGCGGCCCCAAAATCACCTCCAGCGGTCTTTGATCCGCATGGGCTTTAACGGCCTGACGGTAGACCTTATAGCTAGTGGGTAGAGTTTTCTGCTGTCCGGTTTGATCCACTGTCAATGTATAGTCAACGGATTTGATCAGCTCAGGGGATTCAGGCTGCTCGTTTTCGCCCTGACGAGCTTCAACATCATCCACGGTAGGTTTGGGGGGAAGTTCGGGCCACCAGAGACCTTCGTTATCTGGACCGGTAACGGCCAGGCCAGGTCGGATACCATTTTGGTTTTCTAAGGAAGTGGAGGCGAATTTTTCGAGCCGGGTGTCGTTGGGGCGATCGCGACCGTCGGCGCGGTTGTAGCGTACTTGCCAGGTATAGGTGACGGTGGCATTAGCACTATAGTCGGTGGTGGCAAAGTTGGTTGTAACGGGTTCACAGGCTGCGATCGCAACTAAACCACCGAGCAGTACGGGACCCAAATATTGTCTGGCTAACACCATCGCTTTTGTTTTACGTGAAAGTACTCATCCTATCAAGTAAGCCATGGCTCATTCTCCGCAATACACAGGAATGTTCACTTCTAAAATCGCACCTGGACGTATCCTTAACCCTACGGATGCATTTGTGATTTTGAGAGCCCTATCATCAAAAAGTCTTAAAGGATTTTAAAGAAAGTCTCCAAATTCTATGGATAACAACCTCACCCATGCTCTGCAACAGATGATTTTTTCCTATGGTTGGCAGGCGGTTCTCGCAGAGTTAGCTCAGCTCTCCATTGACCACGGTCAGCATACTAATGCTGATTTGTTGTTGCAGGTCTCCTATGATGGTCCTAAGCATCCATTGGTGCATTAAATCCGCCATCGGTAAGTTGTGCTGACCTCATGTTAACCATGGTAAAAAAGTTGTGTTTGGCAGGAGAATTACTGGGCCTAGTATTGTTATTCAACTTGTTGCTGGTTCCGGCTATCCAGGCAGCACCCTTATGCCGCACGGTGGATAATCACCAGGTTTGTGTTCTAAAAATCACCCGGAGTGCTAAATATTACTGGGAGTACCGAGCTGTGGTGCAGGTAGACGATACCCGTCGTCCCATGGGTCGGTATAACTGCCACACCCATGAATATATCCGCCGTGATGGTCAGCCCGTAGCCGATGATATTGCGGCCCAAGTCATCTGTGCTTTTTTCAAGTCCTAGGGGTTTGACTGTGGTCACCTGATGCAATCACCCCCTAAGTTAAGGATGACCAAGATAGGTGTTGCTTACTACATATTTGTTGATTTGTGGCATACCGAATTAAAAAATGAGGCATTTATCTTCAATGCTCAAAGGAACTCCATTGACACCTTTCAATTCATCTGAGAACGCAACCGCGCCATAGTAGAATCAAAACAATTTGTTAAGCAGCTCTAACAAATATTAAGTAGAGCTGTCCCCCCCGTTGCAGGGGGGTTGGTCCGGCGCATGGCAGCCGTTTCCGGTTGTAGTGCGCTTTTTAGTGGCGTTGTAAATGGCTGCTGAGGACTGCTAACCAAAGACGTCCCAGCACCACCTGGGCGGTAGTTTGCAACGAAGATTGTCAATTCAGAGCGTGGAAAATTTTATGACCGCAACACTTGATAGGTTATCAACCGATCGGCTTTCTGATGGGCCGTTGGCTAATGTAACGCTGAGAGATGTGATCAATACCATACCGAAGGAGTGCTTTGAGAAAAATTCTCGCAAGGCATGGCAACAGGTGGGTCTAAGCGTTGTAATGACGATTTTAGGGTATATTGCGATCGCCCTATCACCCTGGTTTTTGCTCCCTTTTGCCTGGTTTTTTGCAGGTACAGCTCTAACTGGTTGGTTTGTCATCGGGCATGACTGCGGTCATCGGTCCTTTGCCAAACGTCGTTGGGTTAATGACGTAATTGGTTACATCACCTTTGCCCCCCTAATCTATCCCTTCCACCCCTGGCGACTACTCCACGACCATCACCATCGCCATACCAATAAGCAAGATGTCGATAACGCCTGGCATCCCTGGACTATCGATACCTATACATCAGAGAGCAAGTTCATGCAGACGGCTTACTGGCTCATGCGTGGACGTCTTTGGTGGCTGGCTTCCATTATTCACTGGGCCTGCCTTCACTTTAATCTAAATAACTTTGCTGAGCGGGATAAGCGTAAGGCTCAAGTATCAATTGCGGTCGTTGTTATATTTGCAGCTATTGTTTTCCCCACAATGATTGCCACCTTAGGTGTTTGGGGTTGGGTCAAGTTCTGGTTGATGCCCTGGATAGGCTATCACTTCTGGATGAGCACCTTTACTCTGGTACACCATACAGCGCCTGATATCCAGTTTTATCCTGAGGAAACCTGGAATGAAGTGGAATCTCAATTGGCCGGTACGGTTCACTGCGACTACCCTAAATGGGTCGAAGTGCTATGCCACGATATCAGCGTCCATGTGCCCCACCATATTTCTACAGGTATCCCATCCTATAACCTGCGTATGGCTCACCAAAGCTTGAAGGATGCTTGGGGAGACCGGGTGCGTATTCGTGAGGAAAAGTTCACCTGGAAATTTATGCGCAGCATCATTGACCATTGCCATCTCTATCACGCTGAAAAGGCCTATGTACCGTTCAAAGCCGTTCGTCGGTAATAGCCAAGCTGTTTAAGTTCCAAGCGTCGATAGCCTTAAATGAGGCCCTGGAATATGCCGGGGCCTTTTTGCTGAACGGGCATCAACTTAACGTCGGGAAAGCTTGGCTGAATGGGGAATCAGGTGTCAGGAATCAGGTGTCAGGATTGATACCCGTTGCAATATCAGGTGCTATCAACCAGCATTTCGTATGAAATGTAACAAAATAAAGAAAAGTGCCTAAACAAATGGCATTTAAAAATTAATTTTGTCTATGAATGTAGCCCAGTTTAATCGTATTAATAGATAGCAAAATTATTAGGGTTTTATATTTACTCCAATTTCTTTGAGGGATTTTTCAATTTTTGATAAATCCATCTCTGACACACTTTCTGTCAAAGCACTGATTTGAGCGGACATTGTCAATGATGCGGCCACCTGAAGTCGCTCACCCACTGTCATCTTTTCGCCAAAATTACCAAGTAGCCACTCATCAAAACGACGGAATGCAATAGTGGTATCGTAAAAAGCTGTATCGGTTACGCTGGGCATTGTCACGCTCTCTTGGGTGTTTACCGAGGCCATAGTTCTCAGGGTAAAATGCTCTTAGGATGAGCATTCCAGTGGCGGGTCAGATTACCTAGCCCTTGAGGATTTTACATAAGTCAATACTTAGCGTGCAAACGCTGCATAATGCCAAATTTCTAATCCTCATATGAATAATACCCTGGGTCACAAGGTCCTTCAGGCTAATTTCAACCGCTCTATACCCAAGCAACCGATGCGCCTAAACGGGTACCTTGGGCATTAATGAATGACGGTGACGCCCAATTTGCACCAAACATCCGATTATTTTAACTAGGGCACTACCGGGTGACATTTACCGGCGACTGGGGAACATTCTAGTCAGAGCACTTCCCTAAGTTCCCATGAGTCAGCAGGTTCTACAGAGGCCTACGCCCTCTGATTATAAGCGTCTGTTTCGCGTCGCTGTTTTAACTTCAACAGCGGCTGGAATGCTTGAGCGGCAGCGTGCACGGCTGCGCGAGCGGGTCGAAATTTTAGGGGTGGAAATTGATAATCTCTCTCAGCGTCAGTTTTTAGCAGAGCTAACAAGAGGTGTGATTTTCACACCGAATGTGGATCATCTGATGAAGCTCCAGGAAGATGCTGAATTTCAGGAAGCCTATCGCCAAGCAGATTACAAGGTATGCGATAGTCAAATTTTGATGTATGCATCTAAGTTGTTGGGCAAACCTTTAAAGGAAAAGATATCAGGGTCTGACTTACTCCCTTTGTTTTGCGATTATCACCGCAACAACCCAGGCATCACAATTTTCTTCCTGGGAGGTGCCAAAGGTGTTGCCAAACAAGCCCAAGTGAATATTAATGCCAGGTTTGGACGAGACATGGTAATTGCAGCCCACTCACCTTCTTTCGGTTTTGAAAAAGATGAGGCTGAATGCCAGTCAATCATTGACATTATTAACGCCTCAGAAGCTACGGTTTTAGCCGTGGGGGTGGGCGCACCTAAACAAGAGCTATGGATCGCAAAATATCGTAGCCATATGCCCAAGGTAAAAATCTTTATGGCGGTCGGGGCCGCCTTAGATTTTGAAGCAGGCAACAAACCCAGAGCACCGCAATTTTGGAGCAGTTTAGGCATTGAGTGGCTATATCGACTAATGTCTGAGCCTAAACGCTTGTGGAAACGCTATTTACTAGATGATTTGCCGTTTTTTAAGTTATTGCTTAAACAAAAGCTTAAACAGGTTACGAAGGGAAAGGATTAGGGGGTTGTTATGGGTTATGGGTCATGGGTTGCTAACTGCTAGCTACTAATGACTCTACAAACACAGTGCTATGTCGACAGCTAACTAATAACCAATAACCTCAGAATCTACAAACCCCCTCCAATTACCGAATACTCTCCCCCTTAGAGAACAGCTTAAAGTAGAGCGACTGCATTATTTCCTTAATCGGAAACATGACATAGGTAATCGGGTTGATCGTGACGATAATGTTCCGAATATCTCGCTTAGCTAAAGCAACAATTGCGCCTGCAACCCAGTCAGCCGACATGACACCCACGGGGTTTAACTGGCTCTTAAATGGCCCCAGCACGAGTTTACGAATCACACAGGGTGAATCTTGACGGCGCAGGGTGATTAGATCACCTAGCAGACGTTTTGATGTTTCGTATAGCGGGCTGAAAGCAGGATTTACCTCAGCTTCAGATGTATTGATCCACAGCTCTTTAGTGGCAGGACCTAAGCGATTGTCCACAGTTTCTAAAAACACCTCCATCAATCGCCAAGCAGAGAGCGCGTTCACGTCAAGGGACTTGGCGATCGCATCTGCCGACCGCTCACCGTGCACATTGACCCCATGGTTAATTACCAGGATATTCACTCGGCTTAAGGCCTCCTTGAGTTCGTTCTCATGGCCTGAACGCCAGGGAATGACCTTAACAGCCCCTTCAATAACAGCATCCGCCGCTCGGCTGATGGCAATGGGCTTTGCCCCCTGGGCAGCCAGACGTTTAATTAGGGCACGTCCCAGGGTGCCAGAGGCCCCAGTCACAGCGACAGTTTTGCCCTTGAGAGACAGTGCCGTACCCATAAGCTTGTCCGATAGGGTGAAATAGCCTGAATAGTAGGCAGTGGTTTCATCAAAGTGATGTCGCCAGTGATACGCACGATTAACAAACCATACCCGAGGTGGCGTCTTGAACGGACCTGGCTCGTGGGTCAGGTCCGTGCCACGAAGAAACCCTTGCGATCTCAACAGCGCTGCGATCAAGAAAACAGCACCATAGAGAAATCCTAACCAAAATCCCCATAAAGGAGTGAAGAGCGCCAACAACGCCATCGCCGCCATCATGACCAGCGCCTCAGGCACATCGTTATAAAGCTGAGCCTTACGGTACAGCTCATCACTCACAACAGAAAAGTCCTTACGATAGACTTTGTGATGCCAATTATGCAGTTGAATAAATGGTGGCCAAAGATGACCTACCACATGGTAAGCATCTCGCACCATCTCTACAAGCAATAAAGACAATAAGCACCATAAGCCTTGGAGCAGCCAGCCTGCTTCAAAGCTGATAACAGCATCCCCCACAGAATTAAACCTCTACAGTGACACCGCGCCAGAAAGCAACATAACCTTTGATCTTGTTAGCCGCTTCCTTAGGTTCTGCGTAGTACCAAGCCGCATCTTTGTTTTGTTGGCCCTCCACGTCAAGGGTGTAATAGTTAGCCACCCCTTTCCAACCACAGGTTGTAGTCTTAGTACTCGGCTTAAAATAGTCCATATTCAAGGTCTCAGGTGGGAAATATTGATTCCCATCAACCACCTCACAGTTGTTACTCTCGGCTAGCACAGCCCCATTCCAAGTAGCCTTGGGCATGACTCTTGTCCCTTCAGTGTTGCGAATTGTTTCGTATCTGATGGTAAATCTTAATCGAACTAGATGGAAGGGGAGTGGCAGGGAGAATAGGTCGTGGGGCATGGGCAATGGACAGTCAATAACTTGCCCTGAGCCGGTTAGGGGAAATTTTAACTACTTAGTTTTGAGTGACTGAATTACCTATACTGGTGGCAACGGATTGAAGGTCAGCCGCTCAAAACTTAAAATTCACAACTCAAAACTCTTCATCCGCTATTCCCTATTGCCTTTTCTCCTCCTGAGCTTTGCGCTTGATTCGCCATTGTTGTTCTAGATACTGAATAATTTTGCTGGCAATATCGATATCTGTTGCCCGTTCAATGCCCTCTAGTCCGGGGGAAGAGTTAACCTCAATGACAACAGGTCCTTGGCTAGACCGCAACAGGTCCACACCCGCCACTTTAAGCCCCATGGCCATGGCAGCCCTAACGGCAGTATCTCGCTCTTGATTGCTGAGTTTGACACGGCGTACGCTGCCACCCCGATGAATATTAGAGCGAAATTCACCGGGCGCTCCCTGGCGTTTCATGGATGCCACGACCTGATTATTGATAACAAAGCATCGCAGGTCCTGGCCTTTGGCTTCCTTGATATATTCTTGGACCAGAATATTGGCATCCAGACCGCGAAACGCCTCAATTACGGACTTTGCCGCCTGGTATGTTTCTGCTAAAACAACACCGATTCCCTGGGTACCCTCCAGCAGTTTAATCACGAGCGGGGCACCCCCCACTAGCTCAATGACTCCCTCTGTATCTTTGGTGGAATGGGCAAATCCGGTGACCGGTAATCCCACCCCTTCCTTAGAAAGCAATTGCAAACAACGTAGTTTGTCTCGGGAGCGCGCAATGGCATCAGAGCCGTTGGCACTGAGCACCCCCATCATCTCAAACTGGCGCACAACGGCGGTGCCATAGAACGTGTAGCTAGCACCAATACGTGGAATCACCGCATCAATATCGGTCAGCGGTTTGCCTTGATAAATTAACCGAGGACTATCAGCTGTTATTTCTATGTAGCAACGCATATGATCGATGATTTTCATCATGTGACCACGTTTGTTGCCTGCTTCCAATAGCCGGCGGGTGGAGTACAAGGACGCATCACGGGACAGCACACCGATTTTCATAGGAAGCGCAAACTGAGTAAAGGCACCGAAAAACCTATTTAATCTATGATTCCATAGAGTGAGGTTGGAGAGGGCAATTGGCGATGGAGAATGGGGAAAAATTCTTAGTTTTGAATGCTGAGGTCTGAGGTCTGAGGTCTGAGTGTTGAGTAGACGCCCCTGGCCAGGTTCATACCAGCAAAACAGCGATCACTTAAAATTCAAAATTCCGACTGCATACCTCCTCCTATATTGACTCTTCACTCTTTGACAGCCTCCGACTGCTCTGCAAAAACGAATGACCAGGGTGGACTAAGAAGCGATCGCGAATGGCCTGACGCCCCAGCAACATACGAAATCCCATCACATCTCGATTGGTTAGGGTAAGCTCAATGGGCCAGGTGGCACCGCCAAGAGATACAGCGGTGAGCACCACAGGGCGTTTTTCTGTATGGCCACCGGAATCCGTCACCGTCCGTTGGCAAAGGAGTTTTGCCTCGGCTTGCACCAGCTGCCGATCATCATGCTGAACCGGAGCAATTTGGAATCGCACTTTTGGGATGCCACCGGCATCAAACTGTTCAATGTTGATGGCATGGATCGACGAGGAACGAGCCCCTGTGTCTACTTTTGCCTTAACACTGGTGATCCCAAATTCAGGTAGCCTCACCCACTCACGCCACCCAATCAGTGGCAGCTGTTGGGACTCCATCTATTCCCTATGCTCCGATTGCGTACAACACCTTGCTCACTCTATGACAGGTGTTGCACGAGACCAACCATCACAGGGGTAGCAAATCCTGCTCATATTCAACGATGAAGACGTTGGAGTAAAGGTTAGCAATAATTTGCTTCCCCTCTTGAGTTAGAGCCAGATAGCGTAGACTGTCATGGATATAAGGGTGAACAACGCCCCAGTAAAACTTAGGATAGTTACGGCGCAGGTCGTGGGGAGTTTCATATTTCAACTCCTTATTTTGACCCGTTTCTGCAAACTCATAGAATAGGGCACTGATTTTTTTGAGGTAACGGGGATCGCTCAGCTGACCAATCAAATCTGCTGCTCGAATTAACCCTGGATAGTTAATCGTGTCTTGATGGTCCTCTTCTTTAGGCACTGGAAAGCGAGTGAGCTCAATACTATGTTGAATCCGTTTAGCATCAATCCGCTCATTGTTACCAAAGCGTTCTGCGACAAATAGCTTGCCACGGTCAACGTGATAGGGTGTCAACGCCGCATCAGTTGCACCGGGAGTAAGTTTAATCATATCGCCATGGCCCGTGGCATACAGATGTTCATGGTCAAGGTCGTCACGACAGACACCTTTGACATAGCCAATGTCATGGCAAACCAGGGAAATGATGAAGTGCAGCCAATCTTCAGCGGTGACACCTCCTTCGCGAGTATGTTTACCCCTGAGGATTTCTTGACCCACCAGTGTGACTAAAATAGTATGCTCGACATTGTGGTACAGGGCATCGCTGTTGGCAATATTTTCAAGGGCCATGCTGCCAGCCCAAGCAATAATTTCTTCGTAGTCATGGTGCAGCCCACCGTAGGTGCGTCGATAGCCAAGACGTAGTTTTTCAACAAAATCAGCGATTAGAATCTCGGTGACATTGAACATGGTAAGGGCTGCTTTTATGGGAGGAAATAAGGGCACTGCGTTTAAAGCTGAGCTAACGCTAACACACCGTAGGGCTACCCTTATATAGCCAAAGGTACTGTAACGGAATGTATGCGCAGCGCAGGTTGCATATGGTTTACTGACAAAAATTTAAAATTAGATATTGACAGCCTCTCCCAGCCTGATCCCACTGCTATATCCGAGATCTTCTCTACAAAAGAACTCCAGGGTGTGGGCAGGGATTGTCTTGCTGCGATCGCATGTGCGCATTTTTTCAATATGCACTGACTAAGCTACACAGCACGCCATGACACTGACTGGCATATCGCGGATAGATACCTGATGTAGACATGGGCGGCAGTATAGTTAGAAATTTTGCACCATGCCTGACGTTAGGGTGCCAAATAAAACTGTCACTGGCTGTGATCAAAGTCATGCAAGGATACGCCATAATGGCAACAGGTTTACATTTGTTAAAGATTTCTACTGTTGCTGATCTAGGGGATACATAGCTCTGTCTGAATTGCCCCGGATCGTTATTTTTCAGATTCAAGCCTCCCAGGCTCAGCAACGCCAGATTTCTTATACAGGGTTGTCCTTTAGTTGTACTGGTATTTTCTAGGCTGTGACGTATCGAAATTTTCAAGACGACCCTCAACTCAAAGAATCTACCAATGGTCAGTATGCGAATGGTGCTGCTTTGATTAATGCCTCACCAAAGCAGCGCTCTGCCCTGGTGGGGATACGGGGTTTAGGACTGGGACTACTGCTGGGGATTGGGGTTTCCTTTGTGGGAGGGAGACTGCTATCACGGCCAGCATCTGAGCCAGCAGAAATTCCAGCCGCAGCCACTACGGTGGATCCATCTGGCGCTACCAGTGTGACGACACAACGGCTGCAATCGGCCAATATTCAACAGTCGTTAGCAGCTACGGGAACCGTACAAGCATTTGACTTACTACAGATTTCTCCCCAAGTCAGTGGCTTGCAGATTCGTGATGTGCGAGTGCGCGCAGGCGATCAAGTGATTACAGGACAAGTGTTAGCCGTTCTGGATGATTCAGTACTACAAACCCAGATTGCTCAAGCTCAGGCCAACTATGCCCAGGCAGAAGCACAGGTGGTGCAAGAGCGGGCAGAGCAGGCCCAGGCAGAAGCAACGGCTGCCGAAGCTCAGGAAAATTTTAACCGTTACCAGACCCTCTACGAACAAGGGGGCATTAGTTCACAAGAGTTAAACAGCCGCCGCACTGAAGCCATTACGGCTCGCGAAGCCGTCGGTGTGGCCAAAGCCGCAGTCCAAAGTGCCCAAGCCACCGTAAACAGTCGCGGTGCTGAGATTAGCCGCCTAGAGACCCAGTTAGGCCAAACCGTCGTCACAGCCCCGGCGGATGGTCAAATTGCTGAGCGACAGGCCACGGTTGGGGATACATCATCCACGGGCACCGCTCTATTCACCATGGTCCAAGACGGTTTATTGGAATTGGTGGTGGATTTACCTCAACGGCAGCTGTCAAATATTCAGGTCGGCACTCCGGTGATGGTGACCGCCTCAACCAACAACCAAATTAAGATATCGGGTTCTGTGCGTTCTATTGAACCTTTAATCGATCAACAAACTCGCCAGGCAGCGGTCAATGTCAGTCTGTCGGCCAATAGCGAATTACGCACAGGGATGTTTCTACAGGCCGAATTTATGACGGGTCAACGCACCGGCATGGTGCTGCCAGCGACGGCAATACTGCCCCAGTCAGACGACACCTTTAAGGTCTTTACGGTGAATGAATCAGGAGCGGCAGAGCTGGTCACCGTCACCGTTGGAGCGCGACTCCCGGCAACCGCCAATCAGCCGGAACGACTGGAAATTTTATCGGGGCTAGATCAGGGTGCTCAAGTGATTGTGGAGGGGGCAAGCTATTTGCAACCAGGCGATCCGGTATCTGTTGTGTCATCGCCCTTTACAGCCCCATCAACTCAACCCACCCCAGCGGAATAATCGGAGACTAACCCATGAATTGGAATATTTCTGAGTGGTCGATTCGTCGACCGGTGCCGACGCTGGTGTTGTTTTTGGTGCTGACCTTATCAGGCTGGCTGTCGTTTACCCAGTTAGGCATTGATGCCAACCCGAATATTGATATTCCGGCAGTCATTGTGTCGGTGAATCAGTTGGGAGCCGGTCCAGAAGAGATGGAAACCCAGATCACCAAAACGGTGGAGGATGCGGTTTCGGGTCTTGGCAATATCGATAATGTGCGCTCGACGGTAACCGATGGTAATTCCACCACGGTGATCAGTTTTGACCTGGGTGTGGATACGGAGCAGGCCACCAACGATGTGCGAGATGCCGTCACCCGAGTGCGAGATGAACTGCCTCAAGATGCTCAGGAACCCCAGGTACGACGTCTCAAATTTGAAGGCGGACCGATGCTTACGTATACGGTAAGTTCTGGAACACGATCGGTGGAGGATTTGAGTGACCTGGTGGATCGCACCATTGCGACGGAGTTGCTGTCGGTAAAAGGTGTGGCCCAGGTACGCCGGTTTGGTGGGGTGGACCGCGAGATTATCGTCGATCTCAATCCCAATGAGCTAGACGCTCTCGGTATCACTGCCACCCAGGTCAACAATCAGATCCGTAATTCCAATATCAACCTGCCCGGTGGTCGCAGCGACATTTTGGGCCAGGAACAGGGCATTCGCACACTGGGTAGTGCACCCACGGTGGAACGTCTACAGAATCTAGGTATTCTCCTACCCGATGGCAATACGGTGCCCTTAAATACCTTGGGAGCCGTTGAGGATGACTTTGGTGAAAAACGGCAATCGGCTTATTTAGACAATCAGCCAGTGGTGTCGTTTTCTGTATTTCGCAGCAATGGCAGTCTGTTAGTCACGGTGGAAGATGGGGTGCAAGATGCGATCGCAACCCTCACCGAAACCCTCGACGACGTCCAATTTGACCTGATCTACACCCGGGCCACCGACGTTCGCGATTCCTATAAAGCCTCCATTGATGCCCTCATTATTGGCTCACTCCTCGCAGTTATTGTTGTTAGCGTTTTCCTACGCAACTGGCGCACTACATTAATTACCGCCACCGCCCTACCTCTCTCGATTATCCCCACCTTTATTGTTCTGCAATCCCTGGGCTATACCCTCAACAGCATGACCCTGCTGGCCCTCACCCTGGCGGTCGGCAACCTGGTGGACGACGCCATTGTAGAAATCGAAAACGTAGAACGGCACATCGACATGGGTAAACGTCCCATGCGGGCGGCCATGGATTCTACGGCTGAAGTGGGGTTAGCGGTGGTGACCACCACGGCCACCATTGTGGCCGTATTTTTGCCCGTAGCCTTTATGGGTGGGGTGCCCGGTCAGTTTTTCCAGCCCTTTGGCGTCACCGTAGCCGTCTCCACCATGTTTTCTACCCTGGTGGCCCGTCTGATGACCCCTATGATGGCGGCATATTTACTCAAACCAAAACCAGTGCAAGAAAGGTCTCCCGGTCAAGCCGATGGCTACCGAGCTGGAGATATCTACGTACCCAAGGGGCTACTGCCCTACTTTCGACTGGTGCGAGGAGCACTGCGCCATCGAATTTTAACGGTAGGCTTAGCCATTGGCTTTTTCATTGCCAGTTTGATGTTGTCGCGGTTTATTCCCACCAGTTTGTTTGCCGCAGGTGACACTGGTTTATCTAGCCTGGACATCGATCTACCGCCGGGCAGTACCCTGGCCAAAACAGAGCTGGTTACCCAGTACGTGAGTGATCAGCTTAAAGCAAATCCCGCCGTAGATAGCGTATACATCTCCCAAGAGCCCGCCGAAGCGTCAGCCGTAGCTCGACTAAAACCCAAACAAGAACGCCTATCGCGAGGACAGTTTGAAAACGATATGCGCCAGGTGCTACGACAGATTCCCGGTGCCCGCATTAGTTTTGAAAACCAGGGTGGCGCGGGTGGTAGCGGTAAAGCCCTGGAGGTGACTTTGCGCAGTGACAATCCTGCAGCTCTAAAGGCCACGTCCGATGCCCTCACCCAGGAAATGCGCCAGATTTCTGGGTTGGTGGAGGTGAGTTCCAGTGCCAACCTGGTACAGCCCGAGATTTTGATTCGCCCTGATGTGCAACGGGCAGCTGACTTGGGTGTAACAGTCAGAGACATTGCCAGCACCGCATCCCTGGCCACGCTGGGCGATGCCGAATCTGACCTGGCGGAATTTGATGTGGGCGATCGCCAGATTCCAATTCGGGTAAGGCTAGCCTCAGAGTTTCGCAATAACCTATCCACATTAGAAAACCTCAAGGTTCTCAATAACCAGGGACAGCTGATTCCTCTGATTGCCGTTGCCGACATCGAGTTTGGCAGTGGCCCAGCCCAGATTGATCGATTAGACCGCTCCCGGCAGGTCACCATTGGTGCCAACTTAGACGGCATCACCCTGGGTCAAGGGTTACAGCAAGTTTATGCCCTCCCCTCCTTTATCAATCTCCCCGCAGGGGTTTCTCAACAACCCTCCGGCGATGCCGAAATCATGCGAGAAGTCTTTAGCCGGTTTGGTATTGCCCTGGCGACGGCGATTGTCATGATCTACGCAGTACTGGTCTTGCTGTACAACAGCTTTATCTATCCCTTTGCGGTGATGGTCGCTCTGCCCTTGTGTATTGGTGGGGCACTGTTGGGACTGATGATTGCCCAGAAACCCTTGGGTCTGTTTGCCCTGATCGGCATCGTTCTGTTGATGGGTCTGGTGACCAAAAACTCAATTCTGCTGGTGGACTATGCCCTGATGGCCCGAGCAAAAGGAATTGCCCTCCGGCAATCGGTGATTGAAGCAGGTCTGACGCGACTCCGCCCAATTTTGATGACCTCTATTTCCACCATGGCAGGCATGGTACCCATTGCCATGGAGTGGGGTTCTGGTGGTGAAACCCGTAGCCCCATGGCCATTGCCGTTATTGGTGGTTTCTCGACAGCCACCCTACTCACCCTGGTGGTGGTGCCGGTATGTTTCACCTTTATCGCTCAGTTTAATGACGGCATCGGCTCTCTGCTAAGGCGGTTAACGGGGCTGGGTCGAGAGGAAGATATTGATGAGAAACCAGAGGCGATCGCAACCGGTGTGAAATAGTTCTCGCAACACCATCAACAACGGCAAACAGTGAACCAGGGATCTGGTTCACTGTTTTTTAATAGCAACCGACACAATCACCCTCTGAATATGAAACGGTGATCTCTCCTGAAACAATTGAGACAGCCTTTAAGAATGGATACATGAAGATGCAAAAAGATGCAAATCTCTGATTTTCAGACGTGCAAACTCAACAAAGATATTGTTCTTCTATATCAATCTCGCATGTTATTCCATAGGATTCCCTGACGTTTCTTCAAAACACATTACGAACGCCAAAGGCTTCTTGGACAGGTTGTTGCAAAAAGTAATAGATATAGAAGCCACTAAAGGCCACAGCTGCCAAACTGATGGGGTTGACCATTAGTAGGCCCCCTAAATTGCCAAAAATACCCAGGGCCTGCAGCATTAGATTCAAGTACCAGGCCCATGACTGTAGCGCCCATAGGCCAATTGCGATCGCAGCGTTCGCCAATGCCAGCACTAGAAATATTCCCCCCATCACTTTAGGAAACGTTTCTATGACCCCGGGAGGCAGTTGCTCTAGTAGCCCCGACATCTCTGGATCTAGACGCATCTGCTCCAGAATTATTTTGCTTAGAAAAAAGGCAGCAACCCCCATCAGACCTAGCAATATGGCCTGTAAACCATCGATGATGGCCAAAATTGTCACACCTACGGGTCGTTTCATAACTCTGGGACAGCATCTGTAGTTTCACGGTATAGCAATTAAGGGCGATTGGGGGCAAGTACAACTCGCTATAATCATGGCGGCATTGCTGATCCTCGGGATGGCGTTAGCCGTAAGAGGCAGTCAAAGAGTAAAAACTATAGAGCGACTTATCCCCCCCATCAGCAATTGCATCATGTTGGCTTATTTTCTTAGAAACTCCCTATGCAGTTTGCCCCCGTCATTGCCAAGGATCTATCCGTTCGACCCGCTCAAGTGGAGGCCGCGTTAGAACTACTGGAAACGGGGGCAACGGTACCGTTTATTGCCCGCTATCGTAAGGAAAAGACGGGGGAACTGGATGAACGGCAGCTGCGGCAGATCGAAGAGCAGTTTGCCTATCTGACGGAGCTAACGAACCGTAAGCAAACGGTGCTGGAGTCGATTGAAGGCCAGGGCAAGCTGACGGATGAATTACGCGATCGCATTCAGCGCTGCACCAGCAAAACCGAGCTAGAGGACCTTTACCTGCCCTATCGGCCCAAACGCCGCACCCGTGCCACCATAGCCCGTGAAAAAGGTCTAGAACCACTAGCCCAGCAGATTGCTCAGCTAAATAAAACGGGTGAAGCGGTGAAATCGCTGGAGGAGCTGGCGGCTAACTTTATCACTGACGATGTGCCCGATGCGGCAGCAGCGTTGCAGGGGGCGTCGGATATTTTGGCAGAGGGCGTTGCAGAGCAATCGGAGCTACGGGCCTATGTGCGGCAGACGCTGCTAAAAACGGGGGTATTTAGCTCAAAGATTAAGCCGGACTATCCCGAAGGCAGCACTAAGTATGAGATGTATCGCAAGTATGAATGTGCGATCGCAAAGCTTGCTCCCCACAATTTGCTGGCCCTGCTGCGGGGTGACAAAGAAGGCATCCTTAAGGTTAATCTCACCGGTGATGAAGACCGAATTCTTGACCATTTAGAGACTAGCCAGATCCGCACTAAGCAGGCCAAGGTGCGACAGTTTTACCAAACTCTGATTAAAGACGCCTTCTCTCGGCTGATGAAAAACTCTCTCACCAATGAGGTGATTGCAGAGAAGAAAGCCTGGGCCGATGGCGAATCAATTGATACGTTTGCGGTGAATATCAAAAACCTGTTATTGGCAGCTCCGGCAGGGATGAAGCCAACGTTGGGAGTGGACCCTGGTTTTCGCACCGGCTGTAAGGTGGCAGCGATTGATGGAACCGGGAAGTTTCTGGAGTATAAGGCGATCTTTCCCCATACGGGTAAACAGGAGAGTGCGGCAAAGATTCTCTCAGAGATGATCTCTCGTCATAATATTCAGCTAATTGCCATTGGCAATGGTACGGCCAGCCGAGAGACCGATGGGTTTGTTGCTGAGGTGATTAAAGCACTAGATCCAAAGCCGATTAAGGTGATGGTGAATGAGTCGGGGGCATCGATTTATTCTGCGAGTGAGGTTGCGATCGCAGAGTTTCCCGATCTCGACATCACCGTACGCGGTGCCATTAGCATTGCTCGACGGCTTCAAGATCCGCTAGCGGAACTGGTAAAAATTGAGCCCAAGTCCATTGGGGTGGGGCAGTATCAGCACGATGTGGACCAGAAGCAGCTAAAGCAAAAGCTAGATGCCACCGTGGAAAGCTGTGTGAACTATGTGGGGGTGGATTTGAATATTGCTTCCCGCGAATTGCTCACCTATGTATCGGGGGTTAGTTCGGCCATTGCCAATAATATTGTTGCCTACCGCAATGAAAATGGGGCCTTTAACAATCGACGACAGTTGTTGAAGGTAGCGAAGCTAGGGCCGAAGGCCTATGAGCAGTGTGCGGGCTTTTTGCGCATCCGAGATGGGAAGAATCCGCTGGATAACACGGCGGTGCACCCAGAGAGTTATGACATTGCTACAACAATTTTGAAGGATAAAGGAGTGGATGGGAAAAAGGGTTTGAGTGATTTGAACCTGGAGAATCTGGAGCTGCAACGGTATGTGACGGATGCGGTTGGTTTGCCCACATTGCGGGACATTGTGGAAGAGTTGGAGAAACCGGGGCGGGACCCGCGAGCGGAGTTTACCTATGCGAGCTTCCAGGAGGGAGTGAATGAGATTTCGGACCTGAAGGAAGGCATGGTGTTGGAAGGCGTAATCACCAACGTGGCCAACTTTGGAGCGTTTGTGGATATTGGCGTGCATCAAGATGGGCTGGTGCATATTTCGCAGCTGGTGAATCGGTTTGTGAAGGACCCGAAAGAGGTTGTACAAGTGGGTCAGGTGGTGAAAGTGCAGGTAATGGAGATTAATAAGGAGTTAAAGCGGATTGGGTTGAGTATGAAGGCAGTGGATGGTGGTGGTGGTGGAAAAGCAGCGCCGAGACCGAGTAAGCAGCAGGCGGTGGAGAAGGCTGCACCGAAGTCGGCTAGTTTGGCGGATTTGCAAGCAAAATTTAGTCGGCCAAAACGACGGAAGTAAGCATTATCTGATGGGGCTCTTCTGTCTACTACGATATCCAATTTGCCAGACAGTGTCTGGCAAATTGAGTTGATCCCATTACACTGAGCTATTGGTGATTTCTTTGGTATTTGGCTATTCCAATAGTTGCCGAAGAGCCTGCCATTCTGGCAACCAAGTCCATGAAGTTTCAGCCCGCTCTAACTGAACAACGATTCGTTCTGCAAAGGTTTGGATGGATGTTTGGGGATTAGGAAGCCAGTTATCTAAACTTGGCTTCATAGCGCAAAACAAATCTTTGCCAGAGAAATAAATCAGAAAATGATTGTACCGATGTCCAGATGGAGTGAATTCAGGTAATAGATCATCAAATTTCTGTAGAACATTGTCCGGGGTAATCAGCCGATCCCCTTTACTCATGGTGACAATTTCTGTGATTTTGTCGCGACATGACTGCTGCTCTAGGCTATTGGGAAATGCGTAAGCAGTGGGAAAACTACTGACATTGCTACCCCAACGGTTCCTAAACCCAAAACAGGAAAGAGCTGTTCTCGCTACAGTATAGAATCGTAACCGCTCAACCGCCTGCATCAAAGCTTGATGGTAGTCTTCTAGGCTAAACCATCCCTTGGATAGCCAGGTTTGTTCAACGACGGTAGGATCGAGTAGATAGTTTTCGATTTCTTTGCGTTCCCATGTCCATCCCACTTGAATACTATTTTCAAATAGGGCAATAGGCTGCTGGGTAATGGTGCTAGAAGCACAATCAAAATCTCTATCGACTAAGCATGCCAGGCTAGGAACAATGCGACGGTCGACGATCACCTTTTCTTTCAAGGTATTTTTGCTACCAACAGCACGCACCAAGCAAGGGACTAGCTGTGAGATAATGCGAATATCGGTGCCTTGTTTACTACCCTCACAGTAAAGCTGTGTTACAGACAAAGGGCACCTCCAGTGAGGCGATGTAATTCATGGGGACTAGCAATGGCACTAGCAGCTTCAGAATGGGTGGTGATAATAAACTGACAGCTAGGCTCTAATCTCACAAGCTGTTTCATTAGATGCTGAGCTGCTGGAGGATGCAGATTCAGATCTATTTCATCAATAAGAACGATAGAGTGAGCAATTTGTTGTCTAACAAATTCATAAAGAATTGGGAAAATAGACTGTTCTCCCGCTGACATTTCAGCAATATCGTAGTGATGTTGTTGTTCATCTTCTAGGAGAAAGTAGGCAGTTTCTTCAGTAGGTGAGTCTAGTTTTGGTAGACTTTCAACACCGTAAAATTTTCGTCCAGGAAAGACTCGTTGGTACAGGGTTTCAAGCTGACTGAGATAATCATCATCAGCTGCGGGACTGGCTTGCCGACGTTGATGCCAACTGATTAAATATTGCCGAAGCTGTCCCACACCGATTTCAAAAGCGGGTTGGGTGCCTGAACTGTGGCCATTATCTGTAGCTGCGTCAGTAGAGATATGGCTACTGAGGTTACGAAATTGATCAAACCAAAAAACGCCGGGTAGTTGCTGAAAGACTGAACGAGCACTGTAGTCACCCCGTTTAAGCAGGACTTGGGCATAGTATCGTCCTTGAAATTGGGCGCTTTCTGCTGGTGTGTGACCGGCTTGCCAGTAGTCGCCGTCGAGGGTTAAAACCACTTGCTCGCTATCGCCGGGTTCTACAAAGGGATGACTGCTGCGAAAGTCCTCTGGTTGGTTGGCGTACCAGCGATGGGCAATATCGCGGGTGGCTTGTCTTTCGGCAGGGGTAAAGGTGACAGTGAGTTCTATTTTGGGTGCGCCGTTGCGCCAGTAGCGTCCAGGGAGAAAACCGCTCCAGTAAAAGTCGGCGATGTCGGTAATGCGTCGGGTGGCCAGGGCCAGAGGTAGGGCAATGGCCTGTAGTAGGGTGGTTTTGCCGGTGCCATTATCACCAAGGATTAAGTAGCGATCGCTAATTTCGTCCAGGACCTGATTTTCAAAGGATAGATCCAGGGTCTCAAATCGCTTAAAGTTACGGATGGAAATCGATTTGACTTTCATGGGCGATTGACCGCACAGGGGATACCAGCAGGTGCTCCTAGTTTAGGTGAATCTAGTATAGAATGTGGCCAGCCTTGGGGCATTGATGGACATGGGGTGCATCAGAATGGAAAGAACGGTCTATTCATACCATTGTTATTATTCAGCTCTTCATTGAAATGCAGTGTAAGAATATGCTCTGAATACTTCAAGAAACGTGTAATGTTTCAGATCGAGTTTGTCTACTTTAAGAAAGATATCCAAGAAGAGTAATCATTATGAATAGTTGGAATGATGCTTTTACGGCACGTGAAGACCTCTTAGAGTATAGCGATAATGCCTTAGGTCTTTTTTCACTAGCTTTACGATTTGGGCTAGACGACCTTGAAACAATTGCTGCAGATGCAATCACTGATGGTAGCGATGATAAGAAGTGTGACATGGTATATGTCAATTCTGAAGACTGCTACGCAGTATTGGCACAGTGTTATTTCTCTCAAAAGGAGAAGGATAAAGCTCCTGCAAACAAAGCTAGTGATCTAAACACTGGCATTGGTTGGCTGTTACAAAGAGATATTAATGATGTACCCAAACGTATAAAATCAGCCGCTGTAGAGATAAGAGACTGTATTAAGTCTGAGAAAGTTAAAACTCTATATAGTATGGTACGTCCATAACCTACCAGAATCTAAAAATGTTGAAGCAGAGCTGATTACTGTACAATTGGCAAAAAATTATTGAGGTTACACTTCCATTTTGTACACAACTAAACAGAGGATTAGAAAGTGGTGGACTGAATAATACTACTACGGTAAGGGAGGTGATAGATATCTTTCGTTCATTAGTTCAGGCAACAGCAGGAAATAATAAGACAATTTTCGAAGAGTTTGCGTCAAAAATCACTGCTCCATGAAGTCAATAAATTTAGACTATGACTTCTAGTCAATTTGTCATCACCCAAAATCTCAGCCCTAGTACTCAAAGCCGTTTAGGTATGTCTGACAAAGATGTATCTGCATTTTGTCAACGCTGGAGTATTAACACTATAGCTCTTTTTGGTTCGATTCTCCGCAATGGCTTCACTGAACAAAGCGACATTGATATCCTATTAACCTTTAAGGCCAACGTCCGGCAAGGACTACTCACCCTAGCCAAAATAAAGCATGAGCTAGAAAAACAGCTCCATCGTCCAGTTGATATCACAATCAAAAAATCCATCGAAACAAGCGAAAACTGGATTCGACGACAAGAAATTTCAACAACAGCTCAAACAATTTATGCACAGAGATAACGCCTCTCTGATAGATATTTCTAACGCAGTGCAACGAGTCCTGGCCTTTACAGCGGGACTACCCAAAGCAGCGCTTGCCAAAAACCATGAAAAACAATCTGCTGTTCTCTATCAAATCATCATCGTAGGGAAAGCCACACGGCGATTATCACTCAAATCATTTTATGATTAGGAGAAAATATGGGATCCTACTTCAATGAACTTGCATAAACGTTAAACTTTGACATTTGATATGATCTGCACTGCCTTTATTGGACGTATCTGGATCTAGTAACTTTCCTTTCGATATCAACTTTGGATTAGATATTGGAATATATATTTCTAAACTCTCTATTGTTTTGGCAACAAAATAGTATGGGTCTATATATCCGGGGCTTACATACTTGTCATCAATTAAATCTTCAACAGTGATTTGTCTAGACACTGAATATAAAACACAGTCATATTCAAATGGTACATTCCCTTCATAGTCTTGTATATCGTCCTCATTCAAAGTCAACAGATTACTGATGTTTGGTTGTTTGGAAAAATTTGCCAAGTCGATAATATCTTCAGAAACTCCACCACTGCAAAAATCAAAAAAATCAGTAACAAATCCATTTTCATAAATCTTATAATTTACAAATTCACCGCCATCGCTCTGGTGATAATGAAAAGTTTGAATATTGAGTTTTCTAGAAATTTCTCTCGCTAGACTATTATGAGTTATATGTCTGCCGTTAACGCCAGAAAGATTTCCAAAAATCCAGTTATAGTTTTCAAGCGTATATGCAATAAAGTATTCAGCGCTACTCAAATAATCTGAGCCTGATGGAACAATTTCCAATGTTCTCCCTTCGTTAAGCGCTTCGAAAATCTCAGGGATTCCCACCGCATCATTTTTCTTTATCAAAAGGACTTCATGATTGGCATAGATCGTCTCTATGCCAATCATGAACATTTGATGAGGACATTGACTACTCTAGATTCATTATATAGCTGTCGCAACACGCTTTTGGCTCGACTAGGTGATTCTGTACTGAAACAGCTCTATTCCTTTCTTGGAAGCCCCTGCAAAAAGAGGTTAGGGAAGACAATACTGATTATGCTTGAAGTTATTCCAGAAAATACAGCTAGTAAGGAAATTCGTACATATGAAACATCATTAAATAGGTAAATAGGAAAATCAATTAATTTAACTAACAACCAAACCATCCCAGCAAAAATTACTATTAAAGCCAATGCTCTACTGAAGTATATTCCTATGAGCCTAGATACTGTTGGAAGGGGATCACTACCTTTACGAAAGACTCTTATCAAAACAACCGACATAAAGGAAGCAGTCCAAAATGAGAACCCAGCGAAGGCTGCTAGATAGATGACTTCACTCAAAGAACGCATACGACTTGAATTCCAATTGCTGTCAAATTTAATCTTAATTATTAAGCCATAGACATGACAACTTCAATAATTCAAAACTAAAGGGCTCAACACAAAACAGACAAACCCTTTATAGAACAGTAAGTGAATCCCCAAAAATGAAGTTTAAGACCTCTTTACTCTCACTACACTCCAAAGAGGTGATTGCTAGATACAGTGAACGTTGTGGGACTCCCATGGCAGGCCTGAGAACGCCCATGAAGACAGTATAAATGGCTCTCAAGGCTAGAAACAGGGGATGAGGTCAAGGTAACACTCCAGCAATGGCGATGGGCTTCATTGAACGGCAATTAACCATTGTTGAACTCCTCTTATGTAGAGGGCTTGAGTATTTCACCCCTGAGTAAGACAGTGCCGATCATAATTGACGGAAACTATCATAACGATTCATAAGCTTAATACATGAAAAAGAGCAATTTTGCTAGCATTACCTCAAGCTTTGTCAGTATATTTCCCTAACAACATTGTTGTCCTTGACACAAATCCCGCAACGGTTGCCAACTTAGTGATTCCCAATTTGCATCGCGTAATCTGATCGATTCGCAAAACAAAATGGCACGGCTGTTCTAGCACAATCTCGCAGGACACCTCCTTATGAATAGTCTCCGGGGGAAAATCGCCTTTAAATGGAGTGAGCTCCTATTGGGTGTATTCGCAATTGCACTATGGCTATGGATTAGCCATGATGGTCGACTGCACTGGGATGAACCAGGCTATCTCTACACAGCCGCCTACATACCATGGCAACAGATTCTCTACGAAGGGTTTGAACCCAGCGGCATACCAGGATTTAACGTTTCTCGCCTTGGCCACTTAGCAATCATGAAAGGAGTTGCCGCATTCAATGGGCCAGGTCTGGATTTTGTTCACTCAGTCATAGCAGTCTATGTGCTAATGCTTGTCGCCCTGGCTGTAACCGGATATCTAACCCTGCGGTTACTCATGCCTGGAGCCAAGGGATTAGGTCAAGCAACAATTCTCTCCCTCTTCACACCAATGACGGTGTTTCTCGCCTTTAAGACCTGTCCTGACATACCCGCCCTCCTATTTGCGGCCCTTTCCTGTCTTTTTCTCCTCATGTCACTTGAACACCAAAAATGGTTCAGGTGGCTAATACTCTCCGCAATTTTCCTTGCACTCACTGGGTTAACCAAACACGTCCATGCATGGATGTATATTTCATTCGCCGCAACTATTCTGCTTGTTGGCCAATATAAATGCTCATTACGGAACGCCATCTTGCGCATCGTCGCCATTGGCATTGGCTCACTCGTCTTATTTGGCATAACGCTATTTGTATTGAAAATTCCCCTTAGCCAATTTTTAGAATTTATGGCAGTGGCCAGTCAGGAAACTAAACCGCTGGTCGCTAAGCTTTTTCAGCTATCGCTCACCTATGGTTTATTTTTACTAGCGCTGCCCCTGGCATTGCTCAACCCCAACCGACGCTGGAAATGGTTTATGATTGCCTGGCTTGGTCTGGCGACGGTGCCATTCCTTGTGATTCTTTCACGACTAGAAACCCGGTACCTGACCCTCAGCGTTGTCCCCTTAGCAGGCCTTGTATGGTTAGCCCTCGATACTCTAAAGATATGGGCCAACCGTATGCCTAAAAGCAGTTATCGAGCCCTTTGGGTGGCTGGCATGGTGAGTATTATCGTCAGCGCAGCCTTGATCCAACCTTTAACTGAGCACGAAGTCAGGACCGATCAGTTTGCCACAGCTATCGACACGATTCAGCTTGACGCAGGCGGCCAGCCATTTTCTGTTCTAGTGCCTTGGGAATATGCAGATTTTCATTACCTGCGTGTTGCCTACCCAGAGCTAAGTGTCTTTAGTGTCTATGAAAACAATAACCTGACCCCGAATGAGTTGATTGCTTGGCAGCGCTTTCAAGATAAGTACTATGGTGAGCGGGTCTTGCGCACGCTGGATGGAGTTAATGCTCTGCCAGGGTTGAAATACTACATTGGATTTGGGTCAACATTTTCAATTGAGAATCTCAGACAAATGTTGGAATCTTTACCTCTGGGAAGTTTCAACGAAAAAATAGTAGCAAAAATCCAATCAATATCGCCATTGAGACAGCTTGAGAAAAGTTGGATGTGGAACCATTCTGCTGTCAACATTCAAGCGTTTAGTAGGGTGGGCCACTATCAAATTTTTAGGGTAAGCCTCTCGCCACAGTCAAACTCAGCTTAACTGCCTGTGCTGGAGCGGTAGATTATTCTAGCAGTCGTTCATGGGCTAAGTCGCAATTGATTTCTCTCTATCTTGGTCCTGTATTTAGGTTTCCATTTTTCATGCGACTGGTCTAAGATCACTACAGTTTCCATGGACCCATCAGAGGATTATTACCATAGGCTTGGATGCGATCGCAATTGCCGATTTCTGCCAACAGGATCTACAGAAATCAGCTTAGGGGTTGGCACAAATACGACGTACATAACCCAGAACTATATAGAACTATAAGTCCTGTGAGTGTGTTCGTCTATTGCCATGACTATCCCAAATAATCCGTTTCCTGGGCTACAGCTATTTCTATCGAAATTTGGCACCAATATTGCGATGTCTAGTGGCATCGCTGCAGCACTGATCTGGAGTAAGAAAGTATCCGATTTAGACATCAGCGAGGTTTTCTTTTTTTCCTTCACATCAGCAGTTTTTCTGGAAATTCTCAAAAATCTCTTTCAGCGTTTCACGACAAGACTAGAAACAAAGCTAGGAGAAAAAGTAGACTCTCTGGCAGATTACCTTTTTGATGGAGTCAGCTTATTTATTCAGCTGTTACGCTATCAGGCTCCGCTAAGGTTTATAGATCGCTATCAAAAGTTTGTACAAACTCTTTATGGTGATTTTGAACTCCCCGGATCTAAGACCAATCTTGCCTTTAACTGTGAGCTAGAAGAAGTCTATATCTCTTTTAACTTCTCCTATGACGATTACCACAAAACCCCTATACGCCCAACCGATGAACATGGTCTATCTGCCATTTGGCAATCATTGACCAGCAGAGGGCACGGTACTCGAAAATATCAGCCAATTATGATTACGGGAAACCCTGGTGCTGGTAAAACTACCTTGCTTAAATACTTGCTACTAGCCAGTTCAGGCGCAAAGCGTACCAAGGCTACCCGTAAGTTCAGGCGATTAGTGCCCATTTTTTACCCCTTAGAGAAATTTCTTCTGCTATTTTGAGTGATTCATCTCAAAATTTGGCAACATTGGTCGAAACCCAGGAGTCTATTCAAACATTGAATCCTGCATTGGGATGGTTCCATCGCCAGCTAAAGCGAGGGCGTTGCCTGGTAATGCTCGATGGCATGGATGAAATTGGTAATGAACAAGACCAAGCAAAAATAGGACGCTGGATTTCTCAACAGATTCGATTATATTCAGATTCAGCGTTTATCGTGACATCTCGTCCTTTTACAGATCGTAAAGAGATCATCAAAGGAATTACAACATTTCTCGAAATTCGCTCGATCAACTTCAAACAGGCAGAGAGGTTTATTCTTTCATGGTATGAGCATCACGAAGAGATGAAAAGTCAGGGCGCTAAAAACAAAAGAGACAAAGCAGCCACTGTCGTCAAAGCTCATCGTAAAGCCAATGAGTTGATTGTTAGAATCAAGCGAAATCCCTACCTTTTTCAGCTGACGAGTACGCCATTATTACTCATTATGATCATCACCATCTATGAGAATGGGTATGAACTGCCTAAATCACGAGGAGCGCTTTATAAAGAGATTTGTAAAGTGATGATCGAGCGTCGCACTGTTTCTGAAGGAACACAAAAAGCTATTCAACTAACGGCTGATCAAACGCTTTTAGTACTTCAGGGTTTAGCTTTTGAGCTAGTAATGAAAGAACGACTACTGTTCTCGCCTGGGGAGCAAAATATTCAAAACCTTGTACGTAAAAGCTTAAATGAATGTCCAGGGGGTGAAAAAATTAGTGTTGAAGCCTTCATTTCCTATGTCGTCAACGATGTTGGTCTACTGACCTTAAGTGATAAAGTTGGCTTCTATGAATTTAATCATCGCTGTATTCAAGAATATTTGGCCGCTTCGATGATTAAAAATAAACGTTGTGAGCATCTTTTGATTGAGCGTATTTTACATGCATGGTGGTCAGAAACTATTCGTTTATATGCGGCCCAAAGCAATGCAACTCGCATTATTGAAGAGGCTCACAAATTAGCCACATCAGAAACTAAGAGTGTAGTGGCGTTCAAACTTGTCTATGATTGTTTAGCCGAAGCTATGCAGGTTGACTTGCAGCTGCGGATACGGTTAGAGAATGCTCTAGACATCCATTTGAATTCTGATGATCCAATATTACGTACCAAAGCTGCAGAAGTAAAAATAGTTCAGCGGTTTGATCGGTTGGTGCCCGTTGCCCGCAACCTGGAGATTGATCAAACACATGTCATGGCTTGTGAATATCAATAGTCTGGTTGATGAACAGCGCAGATCAACAGGTGCTGCTCATCAACCAGACTATTGGTTAAAGCCTGTTTTTACGGCTGATATGGCGTTGCAGCCAATTATGGGTATTCGGCCTCAGGATGCGACCACATTTTGCACCTGGCTGACGCAAAAATATGGCCATGGTAATTTTGCGTTTAGACTCCCAAAAATCGCTGAAGAAGTAATTTTTTTTCAGGAGAGACTAATCCAGCAACAGTCATCTGGAGGCTGGTGTATTCAAGATGACATCTGTCAACTAGCAAATATTAATCTAAACCAAAGTAAAGCCTGGAGACATGCCATTAACCAACAGCTATCCCATCAGATTTACTGGGCACAACAACTTAAAACACAAGTCTCCAGAACAATAGATGCCTGTCTAAAATATCAGCAGATGGATGGAAAGGCTTTTTTCAATCTCACAGAGTTGCTGCCCCATAACAGGTTTAGCTCTCATCACACTAACAGACTCGGGCTTGATGTAACCACTGTTGACAACCTGATAGTGGCCTTAAAACTTGTCACCAGCATCTATCAGAAAATCCAAAGAGCACGCACCGAAGCCAAAGGTTATGGGATCTCTCAACAGAGGAAAGCTATTCTGGAGTTAGCCAGTTGGACCGATCAGAGTCCTATTTTGAAGCACTATCAATTAGGGAATACCTTTCGTCAGTTTGAGAAAAGACTTGGTTTGCACGATTATCCTATTCGGGACTTAGCATTTAAAGTTGTCAAAACTGTTTTAGCAATACTTGTTGAGTTTTTGACGTTGACTGAGCATCATATAGTGGCACGTATCCGTGACCTAAAAACAGCTTGGACATTATGTGAGGAGGGCATATCTATAGAGCTACAGGACATGTCTAAATGCACAGCCATTGGTCAAATACTGCTCGCTGATCTCAAAAAAGGGTGTACGGGTACAAAGCAGACGCCTAAGCTGCTGAAGCAATTAAGTGGCAATGAGATAGGGCTTATACATCTCATGTATCCTAAGTGGATTACTCACGTTGAAAACGACTTTGAACAAAGCTTTTCACGACGGTTTGCCTCCCAACGAAATGTCATGAATACATGTGCCCATTTGCTGATGGCATCATCTATGTGGTATTCCTTGGCAAAAGCTCATCCCCTGGGTAAAAACACTCAAATTATTAAACAACTAACCCAGAACAAAAAGCTATCTGACATGAGCTACCTAAATAAACGTAACCAGGCACTTAAAGCATATGTGTTAGCCATGCTTTTGGAACAACAAATTCAGGGAAGACTATCTCCTTGGGGCAGCATTCGCATAGTAAGAGAGCGAATTTTAGATTAAAAGGTGGCTCAATAGCTGTTTTAGGGAGGTTGCTAAATTCAAGATGAGCAGAGTAGTGTCATGGAATAAAGCCCCCGGTCAGCCTACCTATGCTAACGCTTTCCAAGTTAATCGATGAGGACAAATGCTACGAGACTATTCGCACGATGCGTTGGCCCGATGGTGTTTGCTGCACTGATTGTGGAGCGAAAAACATTACCAAACGAGGGAAGCATGCAACCTATTCAGCGCGGCAACGCTATATCTGTGGCGAGTGTGGTCGCCACTTTGATGACTTAACCGACACCATCTTTGCGGGTCGTCATCAACCGTTAAAAACCTGGATAGCATGCTTATATTTGATGGGTCTCAATGTCTCCAATCAACAAATTGCCGACGAGTTGAGTCTGCACAAAGATGACGTGCATCAGATGACGAGTGAGTTACGCCAAGCGGTGGCCGACAAGCGCCCAGAAGTCCAGTTATCAGGGACGGTGGAGTTTGATGAAGTCTATGTGACAGCCGGTCATAAGGGGCAACCAGAGCAGGTTAAAAAAAAGGGCGCAAGGGACGCAGACGTAAACTCAAAGGGCTTCGGGGGCGCGGTACGCTCGAAACGGAAAAACCGCCGATCTTCGGGATGATTCAGCGAGGTGGAGAAGTGGTGATTAAAATGCTGGCAAAATGTTCAACAACAAACCATCAAGCCCATCATTCAGTCCATGGTGAAACCGGGCACCCTCATCTATACCGACGAGTATGACATCTATGCTCGTTTAGAAACTTGGGGCTATGCTCACAAGAGTGTTTGCCACAGTGCCGGAGAATATGCCCGAGATGACGATGGAGATGGCTTCTGTGAAGTCCATGTCAATACGATGGAAGGTTTCTGGTCATTGCTGCGGTCATGGTTGAGACCTCATCGAGGGATCTCACAAGAAAAATTACCGATCTATTTGGGGTTCTTTGAATTTGTGCATAATGCTAGAAAAAGAGGGAAAGCCTTGCTGGGTAGTCTATTGAGCACCTTGCTTGTCTAACTCCCTGAAACGCCGATTGAGCCTAAAAGGTTATCAATGGGAGCGCTCTAAAAATTTTACTAGACACCTCAATGTCTTACTCAGGGCGTACATTCGTGCGCCCTTTAGGCTCTGGATTAGTCATCACTATCCTACATAAATGCATGACGATAACGCCAGAATTAGCGATGCCGCACTATCCACTAAACCTTAATCTATAATGACACTTAGTCTCTATGTGTGTTAGACCTGGGAAATTGCATAGCTTATCTATGTTTAAACTTCAAATGCAGAAGCCATGAACATTAAAAGTCCTTTCTCTAGAACTTGCCTGACAGCAATGCTGCCATTGGCTGCTTTCTTCAGCTTAGTGCAACCAAGCCAGGCTGAAGATAAGACCTTCCTATGGGAAATTGAATCCCCTAACAACACGGTGTATCTGCTTGGTGCCATCCATCTCTTAAGAGAGACAGATTATCCCTTAGCTCAGCCTATTGAAGCTGCATTTGAAGGGGTATGACCTCAATTAGATGTCTATTAAAAAGTCAGAAATCCTAAGCCCTACAAGAAGCTTACAATCTCCATCACGCTGAAACTGAGAAAATTTATTCTTCGCTCAAATCTTCCTGAAACCCTTGCTGGATAAGCGTTATAGCACTCTACATCGTGTCGAGGTCATACCCATTTGAAGATGCCGAAACCGTTGTTTTTGAAGTTAACCTTGGTGCATCCGAAAGCCCACAAACTCTACAAACCTTTTTGGCGGCAGCAGCACCCGATAGCCCAGATGAAGTCATCTATAACGCCCTTGATGACGAGACCTATCGACTAGCACAAGAAACAGCTACCGCAATCGGCCTGCCCTTCGCTGGATTTAACAACTTTGAACCTTGGGCTTTCTTCATCAACCTATCCGTTTTCAAACTCTTACAGCTAGGCTTTGAGCCAACCTATGGCGTAGATACCTATTTCTTCAATGAAGCGAGCCTAGCCAATAAAAATGTCTTAGCCTTGGAAACCATTGAAGAACAATTTGGGTTCTTAGACGATATGCCTCCGTCTATCCAGGCAGACCTCGTTAAGCAAACCATTTTAGAACTAGATACCTTAGAAACCGTAATGGGTTCAATGATTTCAGCCTGGAAATCAGGTGATGCCCCTACATTTGAAAGTTTGATACTAGAAGGCTTTGCCGATTTTCCTGAGGCCTATGATGCTCTGCTGGTACAGCGTAATCAGAACTGGATGCCGGACATTGAATCTTATATTAATCAACCCGAAGACTACTTGGTGGTGGTTGGTGCTGCCCATTTAGTCGGTGACGATAGCGTAGTTCAACTGCTGCAAGATAAGGGGTATACCGTCCAACAAACTGGCAACAACTAATAAATATGACTTAAGTCTGCTGCCAAATCTTAACCGTTGTATCAGCACTGCTGCTTACAATCACTTTGCCATCTAAGCTACAGGCAACGGAGCAGACAGCGGCTTGATGCCCTGTTAGAGTATCAACATTTTGTCCAGTGCTTGCATTCCAAAGTTTAATTGTTTTATCGTAGCTACCACTTACAACAATCTGATTACCTGTACTAAAGACTAAGGAACTTACAGCATCATCATGGCCTTTGAGTTCAAACAGTTTTTTCTGGCATTGACGATTCCACATCACAATCTTGTCGCCGCTACCGACTGCCAAAAGAGAACTCTGGCGGCTTAAAGCCACAGCTCGATTAGGTTGGCTATCAATAGAGAACGAACGAATTAATTTGCCAGTTTTAGTGTGACGTATATGCAGCTGATTACTGTTTCCTCCATAAACCATGGCTTTGCCATCCCACCCCATGGCTAAAGCCAAGATTTCTTCTGGATAGTCCTTAAGGGCATAAATTTCTTTGCCAGACTTTAAGGACCATAGACGCACCGTTGCATCTTGACTCGTACTGACTAAAAACTGGTTATTGGGGCTAAATGCTAGAGCCGTAACCGTAGCTGAATGTCCCGAGATTAAATTACCAAACGAGCGCAGTAATTCCCCTGTACGCATGTCCCAAAGTTTGATGGTGGTATCGGCACTACCACTAGCGATCAATTTACCATCCCAACTGACCGCAACACAGTGAACTGCTTGACTATGACCACTGAGGGTTCTCAGTAAGCTGCCGGTCTTGACACTCCATAACCGTAGGGTTTTATCGTGGCTGCCCGTGACTAGTTTTTTTCCGTCTCTTGCGATCGCAACAGCAGAAACAACCCCTGTATGGCGCGACAACGTATGAATACACTGCCATCTAGACAAAGATCTAGACGTTGAATGAGAGGACTTTCTCGGTGAAGACGATTTCCTCGGTGAGGACGATGGCCTCGGTGAGGACGATGGCCTTGATGAGGACGATGGCCTCGATGCTGGTTCCTTAGCTTGTTGCTCCAAGTCTCGCAGGCGTCTAAAGTCCGCATTAGCCTTATCATCATAGCCTCGACGAAAGTAGGCCTGGCTGCGATACCGATAGGCTTCTATGTGGTTAGGATTAAGATGAATGACCGTAGTGAAATGTTCAATCGCAGCTCCATATCTTCGCGATTTGAACTGAAGCACCCCCCGTTGAAATGTACGTTCAACATCAGGTCGGCCATTCACATCAGGTTTTGAGGATGGGGCTGACGACATTTGCTGTTTGAGCATAGCCACCTTTTCAAAATCGGCTTTAGCCTGCAGGCCTAAACCGAGCTGTTCTAAGGTAAACGCCCGAGCCTGATACGCTTGTAAATAGTTTGGCCTTTTGCGAATAGCTTGGTTAAAACTCTCAACAGCTTGTTTACGTTTACCCGCTCGAAGCAACCCAATCCCCTCTTGATACTGTTCCTCAGCGCTGGGAGGACGTACTGAGATTTTAGCACTTACATTTTTTAATGTATCCCCATAGGGAGCCTGAATAAGCTTGTGGTAGGCTTCTTTGATTAACTCAAATTTCTCCCGTGCCTCTGGTAGTTGATCTGGCTTTTTAGAAAATTTATCTGGATGCCACTGCTGGGCTAAACGGCGATAAGCTCGTTTAATATCTTCTTTTGTGCTGCCCGGCTCTAAATTGAGCACGTCATAATAATAATTAAAGCTTGTCATGAACTTAAAAGTGCCTAATTATTTTATTCGCTAGATGATTTCGCTCAATAACAGAGAGAAGACTAGGTCATTTAACAAAAGTTATTCCCGAGATGATCATTCGGGCATTGCTGATCTTCGGCATGAATCTATCTATCAACTGTAGGCTATCAACCCGTTTAACAGATAGATTTATTCTCTAAATCAACAACGACTGAATCCGAGCTACCCATGGACGTCGAATCTAAAGACAACGATAATATAGTAAGTTTGGAGTCATGCTAGCAAATCTTAGACTTATCTGGGACAGCCATCACCTAATTTTGGCAAGCCTCACACCCTTTTGACAGAGCTTTATAGGATATCCTCACATGAAAAAAGCCCTGACGGTTGCCAGGGCAAATGCTCAATGCACATCGGCTGAGTACTTACCAGGCTTTGTAGCGAGCGCCGTGATAAGTCAAATAGCCGTAATGACAGCCTCTAATCATTAACAATAACTGAACCAGCAATCTCTTCTACCGCAGGTGGTACATTGCTAAACGCATCACGTGCCCCCGTTGCCAACGATCGAATATATTGCCCATCAGCTGGTACATAGGCACACTGCATCACAGTCATCCCGTCCATCTCAGCCTCCAGTAAGTAACCACGATCACCGGCAAAATCCACAGACTCTTGCTTGACAATATCGACTAATGAGAATCCTCTAATACCGCGCAAGAGATGCTCCGATATGTCTGTGGCATTTTGCCCATACAGAACATTTTGACCTCTTTCAATAATTCCTAGTAGCCTCATCCCAGGTGGGTCAGTGTCCTCAAACTATGATGACTATGCGCCGCCCCAATAGCTGCATTTAAGTCTCCTCAACTAACTCTCTGAAGCATCAGACTTTGAAGCTGAGCACAGCTTACCTTCAAAAATCCCCCCTAGTAACTGTGCCACATCCTGACGGTTCTCTTACATTTCCTCTAGGCCCCTTTCATACATAAAGTTTTGCCTAAAGTCTAGCGCTTAAAAACGGTATTTGATGAAGAGAGACTACTCAGGGGCACCATGTCATCAACCAGTGCCTGATTGGGTTTACAGCCATACTTCTTTAACATAGCCAGAACACGTTTCTCTCTGATGGGTTTATGCAAAAATCCATACGCACCAACAAATTTAGAACGCAACCGATCAATAATGCCATTATTATTGGTTACGATGACAATTGGCGTCTTCTTGAAACCCGTAATACGGCGAATCTGAGAACATAGCTCATAGCCATTGGCCATGGGCATAACTAAGTCCAGAAAAATAATCTGGGGCTTTAACTCCAATAATTGCGGCAAAGCTTGTAGAGGATCAGAAATGTTAACGTAGCTGTAGCCCGCATTCTGTAGAATCTCAGCCATCACCTGACTATCAGTCGGATTGTCATCCACATAAACGACTGGCGTAGAAGATAAGGACTTCTCCAGACTCATCTTCTTTTGTGCAGAGTCAACTGTTTTAGGTTGCAACGGAATAGGCTGCACCGCATGTGTCTTCCCCTGAAGAGAATCTGAAGAAGATAACAGGATTTCAATTCTTTGTAAAAGATGCTTGAGAGAAAGAGGCTTGCGATCGTAGGCATCAAAGCCGGCTTGAATGAGCAGCTGCCCATCTACTGATCGCTCTGCTATGACAATAACCGGAATCAGCCACGTAGCTCTAGATTGCTTCAGATTTTTAATTAACTGCCACCCGTCTACCACGGGTGCCTCTAGATCTACTATCACCAAATCTGGAGCTTCGGTAAGCGCCAACAGTAGACCGTCATCGCCTCGATTGGTTGAAACTACGTCATATCCATATATATTAAGCCCTTGTTCAAGTGTCTGATAGTCTGACTCACCATCACTTATAAGTATTATTTTGACCATGAAAACAAATTATTTTTTTTCAGGTAAAAGCCTAATGAGAGGCTTTACATTCTATATAAAGATGGCAATAACTCTATTTGCTCTCAACAAGACATATTCTTGATCTATAAAAAGAATGATCAACCAAATAGAGTCAGGGTCTGCCTTACGAGAATCAGCCTAGCAACATCTCCAAGCAGTGTAAACCAATTTACAACAGACCGTTTAGCTGAAGAAATATATCCCAAATACTCTTGCAGTAGAGCCCATATAAGTACTGCCAATGTCCCAAAAGGGACTACAACTATCAATTAACTCATAAGAACAATTAAATTTAAACCATATGATCAAAATATTAATAATAGGAGAATAGGAGACTTTTATTCAGTAGATGAACCTTAGCTAAAGTTTCAAGTTTGACTAAGTCCTTTCCGGAAAAATTGGCTTAAGCCTATCTTTTCTATAAGCACAAGAATATAAGTTTTGAAAATAACATTACGGTCATTGATACTAAAGATTCATGTTGTACACGTTTGAACTCGTATAAAAACTTTGATAAGCTCTGGTTTAGCCAAGTAAAACTCACAAATCGAGCCAAATACTTATCCTATGCATAGATAAAAAAATATAGTTTTTAGAGTATCAATGGTCGTACTTTAAGATCAAATAACCTATGGTTTGGCTAGTTATTAGCAACTATGTGACACTATCCAATCCACAATGCGACTTGTAAAAAGAATCAAGATAAGGAAATCAGGTATAGACGAGTTTATGGACAAGCCTTTGAGCCCTGCCGAGTACTGTGCTAAGTGGGTTCCTGAGATGCATAATATTAAGCCCACTGAATATGGATACAAGGGACTTTGTATTAAAGAGCTGCATCGCATTACTGGCTATTCTGAAAAGACGATCAAGAATTGGGGTTCTAATTTTGAACGAGCACCTCAAGTCGCGAGCCGACTTTGTACAATGGCAAATATTTTGAATCAAACATGCTTAGATTGGTCATACTTTGCAGATAATTAATATTTTATTGAAATGGCCATTTCAATAAAATATCTGGTCGCCAATAGCGACCAGATTCTTTGTATTTTTCATGAGAAATCATTCAACTATTTGCTGTTTTTCATGAGAAACTTCTCACAAAGAAGAAGGCTTAGAAAGCCACTTTAATACATAAGAGACGTTGGTGACTTTTGATTTTTTATTAGAATAAACTAATTGTAACTTTTTAGACTATACAACTAAGGTATAGTCTAAAAATCAGCTAGCATCCTTAAGCAACTTAGCCACAGTCAGACATAATGGGCACATCTATCGTGATTTAGGATGTCCGGCATTGTTACTCCTCAAAAGACTTGAATCTGAAAAATCCTGATGTAGGGTAATCCTATAGTTCGATTTGTCCCCTTAATCAGCACTGGCGGATACCTTGGTCTCAATCCAACAAATCAGCTCGCTCCATATTGCAAGACCATAGATCAATGGCACTGACTTAAAAGTGCACAAAGTAGAAAAAGGCTGCAAGGCTTGATAAATATATATCAAGGCCCTGCAAGCCAACAATAAATCACTTTCTACTATGCCGAAGTCAGCCGAAATTCTCAAGCACCAGTTATTCAAAAGTATCGGTTCGCCGTGGCAAGATATCCTACCGGAAGCAAGACTCGATGAGCTTCTGGCTGAAGAAGGGATCACCTACCGAAATCGTTTGTATACCCCCATCGTGACGGTATGGGGCATGCTATATCAAGCGTTATCAGCCGATAAAAGCCTCCGCAACACCGTCAAGTGCTTCACCACCTGGTTAACCGCCGCAGGCGTTACCCCTCCGTCATCGGATACCGGAGCTTACAGCAAAGCTCGCGACCGGTTGCCGGAATCACTCCTCCAACGTCTTATCCCCGAAACAACCGAGCAGTTGGAACAGACGGTGCCCAAGGCGCATTACTGGTGTGGTCGTCGGGTGAGAGTCTTTGATGGAACGACGGTATTGATGGCCGATAGTGAGGCCAATCAAGCGGTCTATCCTCAACATGGTGATCAAGCGGTCGGATGTGGCTTTCCACTGGCTCGGGTGGTGGTGTTTTTCTGTTTACTAACCGGGGCAGTGGTGTCAGGGTGTATTGCACCGAAGACAACCAGTGAAATCGTCATGAGCCGTTTGTTGTATCAGGACTTAGCGCCCGATGATGTGGCCATGGGAGACCAAGCCTTTGGCAGCTATGTTGACTTAGCCCTGATTCAGCAGCAAGAGGCCGATGGGGTCTTGCGTAAACATCATGCTCGGCACACTGATTTTCGTAAAGGTCTCAGGCATGGTCCTGGCGACCACCAAGTCGTCTGGCACAAACCCAAGCGACGACCGGGTCATATGAATACAGATGAGTTTGCAGCCATTTCCCAGACATTGACGGTTAGAGAAGTGCGTCTGAAGCTATCTCGTAACGGGTTTCGAGACCAGTTCATCATCATTGTTACCACCCTATTGGATGCCCAACAGTATCCTGCTAGTCAATTAACCCGTCTTTATGGATGGCGGTGGCATGCGGCAGAAGTCAATTTACGTCATCTCAAAACGACACTCAAAAATGGAGAGGCTCACAGCCAAAACACCGGACATGGTCCGTAAGGAAATTTGGTCTCACATGCTAGCCTACAATGTGCTGCGTAGTGTGATGGAACAGGCCTCTCCATTATTGCACTATGAGCGTAATCGTCTCTCCCTACAGGGGGGCTCGGCAACACTTTCAGCAAATTCTTGCATTATTAGCAACAACATCGAACGCGACACGGCAACGACTCTACGACCATTTGCTCCAAGATACTGCCTCTGACCCGTTGCCTCAACGGCCTAATCGGCATGAACCTAGAGTCGTCAAACGTAGGCCAAAACCGTTTCCCAGAATGCGACAACCTCGTAATATTCTCAAAGCTAAGCTGGCTGCTTGATTAGACTTATGTCAGTGCCATTGGACCATAGATAGCAGGTCTTGAACTTATAAAGGATTATCTGAGTCTCCTAATAAATAAACAAATATGGAGAAATACTGCGGAATGTGGAGCAAAGCTTAAGCAGATATGAAGCAACGAATAATTTTTGATTTTTGCTCGTTATCTTTAAGCGTATCAGGTTATACAGCCTGAAACTGTGTTGGCTGGGTGTTGTACCGCTATGTCCCATTATCAGACCTTGAAGGAGAGCGACGTCAAAGGTTTGAGCAACACGCAACCTATAGACTAGAGCGGTGGTGAGTTTTTGTCGCTTCCTCACCTTTATTGTTTCCGAAGAGGGCTTCAACTCCCTAACAGAGCGGTCGTAGGAAACAAACGTTCTAAGTCGCTCCTCTCCGCTTTGATAGGAGTGACTCGTCTTTGTATTGAAAATCGGGCGTTGCGAATCCTTGGGCTGGCTCCCTCACAGGGACTTCCACGTTGCTTTGCGCATGGACCAATAAAGTTCACTACAGACGCCACGGGGTTCCAAACGTTTACGTTCAAAGTGACCGCCCAGACGGTTAGCTAGCTTAGTTGCCTGCTGAGTGCCTCGACCAATCCGTCGATAATTTTGATTAGGATCTTGACTCACCCCGTTGTCTACAACGCGAATTATATTTTTAGAGTCTTCTTGACGACAAATTACCACTAAGCGAGAACAACTCCTGGCATATTTACCAACGTTGCAGAGGGCTTCTTCTAAAAAACGGCCAATCTCTCGCTTGCGATCATCACTTAAGCCTTGTTCTAACATCGGCTCGAAAGTTCTAATGTGGACTTTAATGCCTTCAAAGTGGGGGAATTCATTGCGCTGTAACGTATGCTCATAGACCTCATAGAGCATTTCATGCAGCGGCTGATTTAATCGAATAATGCGGTTGCCATCTAGCTGTAAACAACAACTCTCCTCAACCAAAAACTCTTGCTGCATGGCTTCATAGATACCCCGCAATTCTTGATTGAGAGATTGTAAGTCACGATGTAGGTCAGAAGAGAAATTTGGGTCTTCGGATACACGCGACAAGATAGTCGACAATTTTTGCAGTGGCCCGTTGTGAATTTGGTCAAATGTGCGCTCTATAAGCTGCTGACGATCTTCTAGACGTAGCGTCAGCTCATATTGTCTTCTATAGGAGGGATATAGGGCGACACCATTTAAGAAGAAGGCAACGGCAGCAGGAATGAGCGGAATCCACCAGCCGATGTATAACAATCCATAGCTGATAAATGTTAGGCCTAAAACCAGGGCGACAAGGCTGACAAAGTAATAGGTGGCTTTAATTTTGAAACGGGCTAAGACAATGCCCAACATACCCCAGCCAACAATCCAAGGATATTCGACCCAGTCGGGCCACCCCCTTAATAAAGGACGATCATCTAAAACAGCATTGATAATTTGACTAATGGCATGGGCCTGTAATTCTACACCTGTTACCAAACCAGGGTTAAAGCCATCAATAGCAGCGGTATTGACAATATCTTTGACACTTTGGGCTGTGACTCCAATTAAAACAAGGCGATCTTTAAGCAGTGTTGGAGAGAACTCTCCAGTTTGAATGTCTTGATAGGTAATGATGTCAAATGGGGTGGAGCCGCTGCGAAAATTGATGAGTATCTGCTCACCCCCTGCATCTGTTTGAACATATCCTCCTGTGTTGGGTTCAAATGGGGCTAGCTCCACAGACCCAAACCGCATAGCTCTAGGGTTACGAATGCCATTTTCTAGCATTAGCCCTGCTCGAACCAGGTAAGCTTCAGCCAGGCGGATGGTGAAGGAAAAACGATAGTTATTTTGCTCATCTGTTGCCCCTAAGAGGCTACGACGGACAAAGCCATCATCGTCTACCAGAGTGTCAACAAAACCGATGCGAGCTTCTGGAGCATCGGTAGGGGGAGGAATACTGGGCGGTAAAATTTTGTTGATAACAACTAAGTTGTCCAGGTTTTGGATCGTTTTAATAAAATCCTGGTGACCGGGTTCTATGGGGATGTCGCGCAATATGTCTAAACCCATGACGGTGGGTTGATACTGATTCACGTCTGTTAGTAAATCGGACAATACTCCACTGGGCAGCGGGTATTCGCCAATGGCTTGAATATCTTCTTCAGTGATGGCAACTACTGTAATGCGCTGATCGGTGGCTTCTGCGGGTCGCGATCGCAACCCAGCATCCAACGCCTGCCACTCAAAGGGTTGAAAAATACCCAGGAGTCGAGCCGCCACCACAGCACCAACAATGGGAATCCCAGGTAAAACGCCCCGGACACCATCAAGCAGCCACCGTTTGAAGAAGCGTGTGCCCATTTAATCCAACAGCCCCTCCTGACGCGCCCGAATTTCTGTTTGAATGCGCATATTTTTTCCCTCATCTGGATACACCCCCAGGGCATCCTGCACTCTGGTCCAATAGTGTCGTACGGTGCGCTCAGATATGCACATCTTTTCTGCAATTGTTTTATCTTGCAACCCCTCTTGAAACGCCAGCCGTAAGACCTCTAACCATTCCGGTTTCACTTCTAGCTTGACCCGCATCTCACGCGGCGTGTAGACCAAACCTTGCAGCGACCAGTCAACCTTGGTCAACATCTCTCGCATGGGGGCACTTTTATCAGAGATGGTGAACCCACCCTGGTGCATTTCAATGGCGGGCCTGAGTCGTACTAAAGAACGTACATGAGCACTTTGCACAACAAAATTAAGCTGTGGGTAGTCCGTCATCAGATCGCGCAGCAGCTGAATGCCGACCTCTGTTTGAGCGGGCGCATTTGCCTGGGGAGGAATAGAAAGATCCATAATCGCCAGTTCAGGCTGATCTTGGGCAATGATATCCTTTGCAGATTGAGCATCTTGGCCGGTTAGAAATCTGGTGTCTGGATATTGCTTTTGCAACAGATTGAGGGTGCCTGCCAGGACAGCCTCATGATCATCCACAATCACAATTAACTTAGGGTGCAGCTCTGATGTATTTGGCATAGTCTAGTAATTGCTCCGATCAAGGTTGATTAGGGGCTGGGACAAAGACCCGCGAAACTCACAACTCACCTCGGCATCACTCCATATCATCCGACAATGCCCCGGCATAAAGAGTTGAAATATTTGTTGATTTTTATTCAATTCCCATTGAAGCGATGTGGAGTTCATAGTGTCTGGAGTCAGGTTATCTAAACTGAGCTGCAACTTTTCCCTATCCTTTATTTCTAGCAGGCCTAGGGGTATACTCGCCGCTTGTTCAGCGGACTGAAACACTAGTAAACATGTTGCGCACATCCCCCAGCACCCTACGCTGTTGCTCGGCCTGTTGCTGAGGCCATGGCAAAGGTAGCTCCAAACTAAGTTGAACCACCCTATGGTGACTTGCCCACCGTTGCATTAAATTAAGACAATCAGTTACGGCTGGTCAATGCTCAGGAGATGCGATCGCATCTTCTAGAATGGCCAAATCATTCAGCAACGCTCTGCGCATGGCCACCACATCGGGCTGTTCACCCTGGCCCAAAATTGAGATGGCGTCATACCAATAACCAGCCATAGCATAGGTTTCAGCTTTTTCCGAGGCGGTGGCTGTCGTAGAAATAGCGCTGACTGACATGGGAACAAACTCAATTTCAGCTTCATAAACCAGCGCCGAAGACGGGCGATTGGGGTTACACTGCAATACCAACTGCCATAGATACCGTGTTCCAGATTGCAGTTCCACTGGCGGCTGGTACTGATTGATGCCCGGTTCATAGGACAGCATTTGCAAATGCTCTAGTTCATAGGAGCCCGATGCATCGATCGCGTAGAAGCTAAACTCCACGGGAACAGGCTCATCGTCTGGTAAAAACCAAGTCAGTTGGGGTTGAGCGTTAGCTGTAATCCCGACAAAGCCCTTAGGGGCAAAAATACTTGGCGCAGATTCGCTGCTAAAGCAACCGCCACGTCGGGTGCCGGTGGGTGTGCTGGGTGACTGTGGCGCAGAGGGGTTAACCGGCTGAAAATAACGGGGGGCGGTTGATATGGTGACACCCTCAGGTGCTGATCCATCCGATCTGGTGGGCTGATAATCAGCATATGCGATCGCACTCAGATTGCTAGCCACCCAGACAATGCCTAAAACTTTTATCAAGGAATGATTTTTCATTTTGATTCCACGATAGACACCACCATTCACAACTCTCGAACTCTGCCCCAGTTTTCTTAAATATATAAGACGTTTTCCAACAGCAGCTAGTTTTCCTTTCACGGATATTTTTTATCCAACGACCCTACGCCATATAAACAGTCATCGTTACCAGTTTGAAGTATGCTTTTGTCGAAAATTTGTCAATGCGATTGCTGATTCAGAGAATTCACCAGTCTATAGCTATGGCTATTGAACGGTGTCTTACAACTAAAGCTATCCCGAGGATCGCAATGCCCTGTCAATTATCAGCATCTCGCAGCTTAATTCAGACCGCTGCATAGCAACGCCGTCTTCTTCCGCTTACCTTAGTCAACATTCAGTAGTCAGTATTTTCCGCAATGCTCAGCCAGATTCAAGCCATTACCCAAAAAATCACCCCCCGCCTGATCGAAATTCGTCGTCACATCCACGCCCATCCAGAGCTGAGTGGTCAAGAATACCAAACAGCTGCCTATGTGGCAGGGGTGATGTCATCCTACGGATTTCATGTGCAAGAAATGATTGGCAAAACCGGTGTCGTTGCCAATCTAGAAGGCACTGGACAAATTTCTGACATCCTGGCCATACGGACGGACATGGATGCTTTGCCAATTCCCGAGCAGGTGGATTTGCCCTTTGTTTCTAAAAATCGAGGCATTATGCACGCCTGTGGCCATGATGTACACACCACCGTAGGGTTAGGTACCGCCATGGTGCTAGCAGAACTGACTGAACAGCAGCCTTTTGCTGGGACCACGCGATTTTTATTTCAGCCCGCTGAGGAGACGGTGCAGGGGGCGAAGTGGATGATTGCCGATGATGTCCTAGCAGATGTGGCGGCGATCTTTGGGGTGCATGTGTTTCCCAGTATCAATGCCGGTAAAGTTGGACTGCGACGCGGTGTCTTAACAGCAGCAGCGGATGATCTAGAGATTGTCATCATTGGCGAGTCGGGCCACGGCGCTCGCCCCCATGAGGCCATTGATGCCATTTGGGTGGCCTCCCATGTGATGACCACCCTACAGCAGTCCATCAGTCGGCGACTAAACCCGCTACATCCAGCTGTCATTACCATTGGCAAAATTTCTGGGGGCAAAGCGGCCAACGTCATTGCTGACCGCGTCGTCATGCAGGGAACGGTGCGATCGCTCCAGCCTGATATCTATGCCAAACTCCCCAGCTGGATCGAAGAAATTGTCGCGGGTGTCTGTGCCATGCATGGCGCTAAGTACGAACTTAACTATCAGCGGCGGGTGGCCTCGGTGATCAACACCGACAACTTAGTGGCCATCGTTGCCAATGCCGCCCAAACTGCCCTGGGCGATAGTCGCATCGAATGGCTAGCTGAACCCTCCATGGGCTCTGAGGATTTTGCCCTCTACACCGAACGGGTACCTGGCACCATGTTCCGCTTAGGCGTCGGATTTGAGGGACGACACAATCATCCGCTGCATCACCCTAAGTTTGAAGTGAATGAGGAGGCGATCGCAACTGGTGTGCTGACGATGGCAACCAGCGTTTATGAGTATTGGCAACAGGTTGAGGGGCAGGGGAGGTAATTATTTGTTATTTTATTGCCCCAACATTGCCTGTACCTGCTGTAGCGATCGCAATGCGCCTTGCACCAAACTCTGTTGCTGATCTGACCTCACATTAGCGTCATCTGATAAGCCCAGTAGCTTAGTTTCAATATCAAATAGTAGGTTGGTGATCTGGTCTGCGTTGTTCGCAGGCTGGGGCGTTGTCCTCAGATTCTGGGCTGAGGGGGAGCCATCCCCAATTTGGTGCAAGGTACGCTGAAGGCTCTCGATGATGCCGTACATCTCAATGGGATCAAATACTCTCAGCAGACTGGTTTGGGTGACAATGCCCAAACCACTGCCCCAATTCCAGGACACCACCAGACGGCGCACGTGGCGTGTTTGCATTGCTTGGTGAGCTGTCCACAAAGAATCCGTAGGCTCTAACAAAAATAGCGGTGTGCTCATCACATCCTGAGCCGTTAATCGCTGTAAATTTAGCTCCAGGGCCTGAAATTGCACAATATCGCGCTCTGTGACAATGCCCATGGGCGTAAAGGCCTGGAGCTCACGGCGGTCGGTATCATGACTATCCACTTCGACAATCACAATGCAGCTGACTCGGTGCTCTGCCATCTGCTGGGCCAGCTGCATCACCGGCGTATTGGGCGACGCATGGATCACATTGGTGGACATCACATCCGCAACCCGCCGCATCTTGAGCAAATTTGCCGGGCGCAGTACCCGCCGAATACTATCGGGGGTGACAATACCCACGGGTTTATTGTGCTCATCAACGATGGGCAAATGCCGAATCCGATAGCGACGGAATAAAAATAGAACCGCAAAAATATCTTGAAACGCCGACTGCTGTAAGGTCTTGACCGGTGATGTCATGACATCAGCAACGGTGAGCGAGCTTAAATCCACACCCTCGGCAGTCAGTCTGACAATATCGCGCTCGGTAAAAATGCCCATGGTCTGATCATTATCTACGATCAAAACACAACTAGAATGGCGGTGATTAGAGCTGCCCGTCGTCAACCCACAGTTACTCTGTATAGCACCCATAGTTGAGATCGCCTCACCCAAAGGCCAATCAGGAGATACCTTTAATACCTGGCGATCAATGGCGTCTGTCATCATCGGAGTGACCGTTTGCCATGGATCAGACGGCGCGGCGCTCCCATCAGTAATCTGATAGTCACCCAGCTCAGCACAATTGATGTCGGGCATAGGCATTGAATTCAAGGCCTTATCAAGGGTCATTAGGGATGTAACACATAAACAAGATTAAAACTTTACCAAGCATGGACTTTAGCTACCCTGAGGTATATAGTTAAGGATGTAACATTACATCAACCCAAAAGCCCATATAAATAGCGTTTGGAGGGGTTTAGGTTATGCCTCAGCCTCATTGTCAAATGCATCGGCAGGCTTGCCAGGATCACCCGTTACTCTGGGCGTCTTTCCGTAGAGCCTGTCTAGGACACGCTTAACCGATATGCGCTGCCATTCTTTACCCCGCTTAGTCTTATAGCCCTGGGTATTCATCCAGTTAGCAATTTGCTGTAGCGATTTTCCAGACTTATGGTGACGACGTATCAGCTCAATGATTTGCTGTTCTTTTTCGTCGGCCACTAAATTGCCATCGACCGTTTTTTCTCCAAATGGAGGCGAACCGTAGCCAGCATATCCTCCCTGGGCTGCTTTACTACGTCTTCCTAATTCTAGTCTTTCCCAAATGGGGTTCTTTTGAGCGTCGGTAGACATAGGAACTATGAACGGATGGCAATAAGTATGGAACCAAAATGGCACCCAGTACTCCTAGCATATCGGTGTTTGGGATGCGGTTCTGCTAGTAGCCTAACAAACTTAATCGTGGCTAGGCCTATTTCCGCAGGGGAAAAGCAGCTGTATTTTTTGTAGAGAGGAGAATAATTGATGGCGACTTATAAGGTGACGCTCATTGGCGAAGATGGTGCACAGCAAGTTATTGACGTGCCTGACGATCAATACATTGTTGATGCAGCTGAAGAGCAAGGCATTGATTTACCTGTTTCTTGCCGTTCTGGTGCTTGTTCTACCTGCGCTGGCAAACTAGTTGCCGGCAGCATAGATCAATCAGATCAGTCATTTCTGGAAGATGAGCAAATTGAAGCCGGATTTGTTCTAACTTGCGTAGCCTATCCTCAGTCTGATTGCACCATTCAAACCCACCAAGAAGACAACCTTGAATAAAACTGTTGATGATTCATATAAGAACTAGCAACGCCTAATTTATATGATGGGCTAATCGCCATGCCGGAATTTACACCCTTTTCCTCTCAACAAGTTCATGGCGATTATTTAATGGTGCTCTGCACCAAGAGTGATATGCCTTACTAGAGGCCTACATGGCAGGCTTTTAAAAACACCAGACGTTTTGCCCAATGCCGATCCATAGAAGCTTTTCAAGCTTTTTATTTGTAGATAAGGAGATTTACAACAATGATGGCAGCAAGAGAAATCATGACCAAGGATGTGGTCTCCATTAGCGGCTCAGCGACAGTGGCTGAAGCGGTTGCCTTGATGAAGGAAAAGGGACTACGAGCGCTGATAGTCGATCGTCGCAATGAAGACGATCCCTATGGCATGGTGACAGAAACTGACATCGTGTACAAAGTAGCTGCCCATGGCCATGACCCTAAAGAAATGCGGGTTTATCAGATTATGACTAAGCCCTGCATTGTAGTGACACCAGAGCTAGGAGTGGAGTATGTAGCGCGTTTGTTTGCCAATACTAAAATTCGCCGTGCTCCCGTAGTTCAGGGCCGTCTACTCGGCGTAATTTCAATTTCAGACATTATACGCAAGAGCGACTTTGTCGAAAAACCAAAGAAGGATTTCTATGGGAATGATGCCTACATGGATAATCCAGAAGTTCTGCAACAGCGGGAATATGATGTTTAGGCATCAGGCTAAAGATATCAGGTACGGAATAAACGTTAGGGCCTGCCCCTAAAATTCAGCCTATGCTTATAAACTTGAAGCTAGGGCCTAGGGCTTGAATTACCAATTAATTAAAGTCAGACGCAAGAGATTCTCCCAAACTGAGAATCTCTTTTACTTATCTTCTTTTTGACGAGGGACAGAGCAATCATGATGCAGGCAAAAGATATTATGACCGCTGATGTAATTACCATTAGTGGTTCGGCCACCGTTGCTGAAGCAGTTGAACTGATGAAAAACAAAGGATTGCGCGCCTTGATCGTAGACCGGCGAAATGAAGACGATCCCTACGGCATGGTGACGGAAACCGATATCGTCTATAAGGTAGCGGCCTACGGTCACAATCCTAAAGAAATGAGGGTGTTTGAGATTATGACTAAGCCTTGCATTGTCGTACCACCAGATCTGGGTGTGGAGTACGTAGCCCGCCTGTTTACCAATACTAAGATCCGTCGGGCTCCAGTGGTTCAGGGACGTCTGATGGGCATTATCTCAGTGTCAGACATCCTCTGTAAAAGTGACTTTGTAGAGAAACCTAAGCGACTATTCATTGAAGATGAAATTGATGTCGCCCGTCAGGAAGCGCGCAAAGTGTGTGAGGAACAGGGTGCCACATCCCCTGCCTGTGCTGCTGCTTGGGATGTCGTCGAAGAACTACAGGCAACGGCAGCCCATCAAAGAGCGACTAAGAAAAGCTAAAGTTCGTTTGGGCTAATCAATAGCAACCGTAGAGATTTAAAACCTCTGTTCTTGATCGAGACAGAACAGAGGGTAACTCCCTGCACTTTAAAAGTTAGGAACGTTTCAGCTTTCAAGCCACTGCACAAACGATTGCTGATTTAGGGAATGAACCGGTCTAGAGCCATTGCCAGACGCTTGATGCCCTTGAAGCACTACATCAACAGGCTATCGTTAGCTTTTAAATTGGCTAAATGTAGGCTAATGGGACGCTTTAGACGGACTCCTGACATCGGTGCTTGGGATGCGATCGCGCATTACATCAATTCATTAAGCCACTCATCTCAGCTCCGTATCATACTTTAGTCTAGGGCTCTACACAGGTTAATAGCCCCATCATGGCCAAAGAATTCATCTATTAACTCATCACCCACACCATAGATACCCTATGGATAATGTCCGCGTTTCCTAACTATATAAACTATATAATGTCTGTGTTTCCTAACGATGTAGATATTCCAGATTAATCTGTTGTCAGAGCCATAGGGTCTCTCAAGCAGCTTAAACTCTTCAAATCCCAGAATTTAGATCAGGACATTTTTTTCATACCCAGACGACAATCTTGCAATACAAAAAGTATTGATAAATCTACTTTGGTCTACACGAAAACGACGAGTCTGGTAGAATATTGTATTAAGAACGGAACATCTACATGTCTAGAAGTGCACATCGGCTAACCTGTTAGCATCTGCCAAATAGCAAAGCAGGTTTATCTACCACACAAAACACTTCTAGAGAAAACTAGCTACAATATCAGACCATCTAGGCATGGGGCAATAAAATCAGTGTCTTTTGATACCCAAGCATACCCAGGCATCTGAACAAGTAATGATACGTCTCAAGGCATGAGAGATCTCTTATATTTCTCATATAAAAATATAACCGAGATTTCCCTAAAACAACAACCTTTGAATAAGCTTTGGCTGATACAGCCTAAATGTGCAATGCATTGCTAGATTGTTATTGGTCAAATTTTAAAGGTATAGGACCTTAGCAGGTACATGAATGGGACAGTTATTGCCTGAAGTGCAATATATATGTTTTTCACGACAATACATTGCTATGGCTAATACCTGATCTTGGCCATTAATACAAAGCAATCGCACTTTATAACATCACTAGAAGTCCATCCAAAACCAGTACTAAAGTTTCGAATTAGATTACCGGAGAAACGACTTCAAACAGTGAATAATTCTTTGTATCGATTGTGTTTCCCTTTGCTTCAAGTCAAAAAATCATATAGAAGTAGATGTATAAAATCTATTTCTAGACTAAATATTAACCTCAAAAAGAATGGGTTTCAAGGTATGTCTTAAGATTTCAGCAAAATCAATGATTTTTGAGATTCTTAGGAACTTTTTAAACCTATTTTCAATCGATTATCGATTTGCCAATAGATTCTTCGAACTTTATTCGAATGCTAAAAATCCTCTGACGTTTGAGAGTTTTTAGCTTTAACGAATTCACATTGTCTCGATTTTTTGATTTGACATTAGGTAATAGCTAATGAATTGAGGCCTACGGGAATTGTAAGGACATGAACTTTATGAAAAGCTTGCAAAAATCAAGACTCACAAATACCACCAAAACCATCCGTAGCTTTCAACCTCTGGTTTTGCTAGCAAGCTTCGTTCATACCTATGGAAGCGGATGCTTAGAAGTTGATGCAAAATCAATGTCGTGGTGGATTTATTTCAAAGACGGCAAACTTAACTATGCATCCTATGCATCAGATAAAAGCCTCGCATATACCTTAAAGTGGCTCAAGCTTAAATTAGCTGCTATGAGTCAAAAAGCATTTGCCTGGCTTGAGGAAAATTCTGAAGAGTTACTCAATATAGAACCTGAGAATACTCAATCAATTCAATATTTTGACTATCAAATCATTTGCTATCTAATCGACCAAAAATATCTCGAATTATGGCAGGCCCAAGAACTGATAGAACAGCTGACAAGAGAAGCCATTGAGTCGTTCCTATCCCTGTCAGGGGGAGCCGTCAGAATTGAAAGAGAACTTTTTGAAATCCCAATATTTACCAGGCTTGATCCTAAGGCAACCATTGAAGATTGCCAGGCACGTATCAAAACTTGGAAACTACTACGTCCCTTAATTACATCTCCACACCAGAGACCTTATATTGTCAGTCAGGATACTTTCTTTAGTACTAACAATTCAGAGTCTATTTCCCCCAGATTAAAAAGTAAGTTAGGCAATATTTTACGGGGATATAGCATTCGCCACATCGCAGCTATTTTGCAACAAGATGAACTGGATGTCGCTAAGTTTTTGCACCCCTACATTGAGAATAAATCAATCCTACTACGGGCACCAGAATCTCCATTTGATCGACTAACAGGGCTAGAAAAACCACTCGCAAAAAAGGCTCAAGGCATAGATCCAATCAAAGGGATAAATTCAAACAGAAGCCCTTATTTGTCATCAAACTCCCATAAAAAACAAAAATCTCGGCCTGTAATTGCCTGTGTTGATGACAGCCCAAATACATTAGACCAGATCGAACGTTTTTTAGGTGAAGAAAACTTCTCTGTCTTTAAATTTATTGAGCCCATTAAAGCCACATTTCAACTAAAACGGCTGAAGCCAGATATTATTTTGTTAGACCTAACAATGCCAACAATTAGTGGATATGAATTATGTAGAATGTTGAGGCGTCTTCCCGGATTTGAAGATATACCTGTTGTAATGGTAACAGGCAAGAAAGGGATTATCAATAAGACAAGAGCTAAATTAGTGGGTGCTACAGATTATTTGGAGAAACCTTTTAATAGAGCTAGTTTGCTAGATGTGATATCTAGAAACCTGTCTTAAAAGACATCTAAAATAGTCAGCCTTATTTACATATGATTTCTGACTATTTGAATATGTCTTTGATGGATTGATTTTCCCAAACAACATTCAAACAACAGCTTTTGAGGTGAACTAACGTGACTAAGATCTTAGTTGTCGATGACTCTATCAACGAATTGGAACTTATCAGCAATTATCTGAGGAAAGGTGGATACACCGTAATCGTAGCCACTGATGCAAAAGAAGCGTTGAGTAAGGCCATTGAGCATCAGCCAAATGTGATCGTGACTGACTTGGTGATGCCAGGTATGAACGGCCTAGAAATGTGTCGTAATCTCAAGAAAAATCCTGTAACTCAGAAGGTGCCAATCGTAGCGTGCACCTCAAAATCAGGTGAGATTGATCGTCTCTGGGCCATGAAACAGGGAGTCAATGTCTATGTGACAAAACCCTTTACTGAAGATCAGCTTGTTAACGCCGTTCGATACAGTCTAAGTCAATGAAGTCATCTGTTCTTGCCCATCGACAATTTCAATCTGAGGCAACGTCTGGTGCGGCCTGCTTGAGCTTCCAGCTGAATGAACAAACTCCTGCTCTGTTCTCAATGAATCAGGTGCAGGAGGTGATTGTTCTTCCAGCAAAGCAGATTACGCCTATGCCAAATATGCCCCCCTGTGTGCTGGGGTTATCCACTAGGCGGAGTCGAGTGATGTGGCTAGTGGATTTGGCCCATATGCTGCTATCTACGCCACTACCGTCCAATACTCGTAATTATAACGTTGTGATTATCCGGGTAGCTCAGAGGGCACAGCAACAAAATATGCTTGTCTCGACAGCCCATAACCAGGCGCTCTTGGGTTTGATTGTCCCTACCATGAAGGGAGTTATCCGCTTTTCACTAGATTTAATTCAAACACCAAAAGGGCATTTTGCGCCGAGCATCGCCCCTTGTTTGCGTGGTTGTTTATTACAGCAAGATGAGATGTTACTGGTTCTGGATGCTGAAGCCATTGCACGTTCTCCCATCTTGCAAAGTGCTTGGGGTTAATTCTTTAGCGCTTAATTTTCACTGTACCTTCTATCCACTCTTAAATCTAAGCAATTACCACAATGGCCCCTAACACCGAATTTCCGTCCCAATTGGACAACCTCACCGCTGGCAACGGTCCTCTGCCTGACAACATGGATTCCACTGGCTATTCTCCCGCCGTGACCGCCAATCGTCAGCAGGATGAACAGTCTAGGGCTCAGACATCCTCCAAAGGCTTTTGGCAAAAACTAACGCTTAAAACAAAGGTGCTGGGCCTGGCACTCTCGCTGGGAGTGGCTCCGGTACTGGGTGTAGGGGGCCTGGGATATTTGCTAGTGGAGCAACGGGTAACGGCCCAGGTAAATGATACTCGACAAGCAGCAACAGATGACATTGCTAAGTTTACGACAGAGTTTATGGATGGTCGTTTCCAGGACTTGAGAACGTTTTCACAACTGAGCACGTTTGCCGATCCTAAAGTGCGGGGGGCCATGACTACGGCTGAGAGAAATGCGTATCTTAGACAGATGGTTGAGTCGTCACCGATTTATGACGATATTGCTGTTGTAGACCTCAACGGCAGTCCAATTGCGGTCAGAGATCCCTCAGCAATTCGAGGCAATGTAAGTCAACTTGACTGGTTCCAGAATGTGATTAGTACCCAGGACATTACCTGGGTACAACCCAGAGCGCCTTTAGCGGGTGATCTGGCCTTCGTACTGGTGGGTGCTGCGCCAATTTTTGACACCCAAACAGGGGAAATGATCGCTGTTGTTCGTGTGCGTCTTGACCTTGAGGAACTGAAGCAACGTATCGGTGAGTTTGCGGCTCAAAATACTGAGGTGGGGCTAATCGACGCTAATGAAGAAATCTTTCTGACCAACACGGAAGACACAGAACTCAACCCAGTTCTGGCTAACCTCTCTGAGCAGGTGTCCTGGTTGCAGGATAGAGAACCGCAGATTTCGGTTTTAAACGCAGGGAACAACCCTCAGTTAACAGCCTACGCTCCTATTCTTAACAGTGCTGAGGATCCGCAGCTGAACTGGAGTGTCGTTAGTTTGGTGGACACGTCCACGGCCTATGTGGCATCACGGCAGCTGTTGAACACAGTGCTTGTGGGTACGGGGATTACGGTGTTGCTGGTGGCTGCGATCGCAACCCTGGTGGCCACCCGAGCTACCCTACCGATTTTGCAAATTACCGATTCGGTAAAACGCTTGGGTCAAGGTGACTTTGGCACCCGAATCAACACCCAGGGCGCAGACGAAATCGCCCAGTTGGGAAGCAATATCAACCTGATGGCATCACAAATTCAAACCCTGCTGGTAAAGCAAGAAGAATCAGTGCAGCAGCAAATTTCTGCCCAAGCTCAGGTAGAACGAGCTGAAGAAGAACGTAAACGTAACGAGGTTCTACAGCGTGAGCTGGTGCAGCTTTTGAACGAGATGGAAGAAGCCTCTAACGGTAACCTCACGGTACGTACAGAGCTAACAGCGGGTGAAATTGGTATTATCGGTGACGTTTTCAACGCCATTATTGAGAACTTACGTTCAATCGTTGTCCAGGTGAAACAGGCAACTGGACAGGTAAATTCGTCTATTGACCAGAGTGAAGGTGCGATTCGCGAACTGGCCGATGAAGCCCTGGCTCAGATGGACGAAATTACCAACACTCTGAATTCAGTTGAGCAGATGTCTAACTCAATTCAAGAGGTGGCCGACAACGCCCGTCAGGCGGCACAGGTAGCACAGGTGGCATCCAATGCAGCCCAAGACAGTGGAACTGCCATGGACCGTACGGTAGAAAGTATTCTAGACCTGCGGTCTACGGTGGCAGAAACCGGTAAGAAGGTGAAACAGCTGGGTGAATCATCGCAGCAGATTTCTCAGGTGGTTTCGCTGATTAACGAAATTGCCATGAAGACTAACCTGCTCGCCGTAAACGCCAGTATTGAGGCGGCCCACGCAGGGGAAGAAGGTCAAGGTTTCGCAGTGGTTGCAAGTGAGGTTGGTCAGCTGGCGGAACAGTCGGCGGCAGCCACCAAAGAGATTGAGCAGATTGTGAAAAACATTCAGATGGGTACCCGAGACGTGGTAGAAGCCATGGAACGGGGTACAACCCAGGTGGTAGAAGGTACTCAGCTAGTACAAGAAACTAAAGAAGGCTTGGGACAGATTGTGGAAGTATCGCAGAAAATTGACGAGCTACTACAGTCTATTTCTAAAGCAACCGTTTCACAGGCTGAAACATCTCAGACAGTTACTCAGCTTATGCAACAGATTACGCAAGCGTCTAAACGCACATCAGATTCTTCCCGCGCCGTCGCCGGAAGACTACAAAATACGGTAGAAGTTGCCCGCGAACTGGAATCCGCTGTGGACCAGTTCAAAGTCAAGACAGATATGTAATCAACCGTCGCTGGTTTCAGAGTATGGCTTAGGCTGCTTTCCTTCATCTCTGAGACCAGCAACACGACAGTAGACATCTCTTCTATATCAAAAATTATTCTGCTCTATTAAATTAAAGCCATGTCACATGAAGCAGATCGTGAGGTCTGGCTCAACTTCTTAGATGAAGTTGATGAATATCTCAACACCATTGAATCAGTATTAATCGGGCTTGCAGAAACCGGGGTGGATCCACAGCAAATGGACGCAGCGCTACGGGCAGCCCACACCATTAAAGGCATCGGCTCGATGATCGAATGCCCAGCAATGACCCATTTGGCCCATCGATTCGAAGATTCTTTGAAGATTATCAAAGTTCGTCGCAGTGCCATCCAAGTTGATGCTGCCTTGGAGATGCTGCTATTAAGGGGCCTGGACAGCATGCGCCAGATCAGCGCCCTTCATCGACAGGCCCTGCCCATTACCGATTCATGGCTCAAGGAGAATGTCTATCCCAGCTTTGAGAAGCTACACGATCGCTTAGGCGAAGTACAACCTAGTGATGAGCTTGCATTGCTCGCTGATGAGTCCGACGACAATACAGCCGTTGTCATGTTCGGAACTGAAGTAGAGGAGCTATTGGAACGGCTAACATCGGTCTTGGAAACACCAGGTTCTCCCTGTCTGCGGGAAGAACTAGAAATGATGGTGGAGGAATTGCACGACCTAGGAAAAATGCTAGAGCTGGATACGTTTTGCCAGCTCTGTGAGTCGATCCATCAACACCTAGTGACGGCTGCTCCAGAACAAATAGAATCCATTGCCCATAAATCTCTAGAACTTTGGCAGCGTTCTCAGGCACTGATCATGGTTGGCCAGTTTGCGAAGCTACCCACTCAGTTAGAGATGCCTTCGGTCACCACAACTAATGAGTTTGACAACATTATCTTTGAGGCAGCTGATGCCATCCCAGATTGGGTAACAGACGCCTCTGAGATAGAAATTTCTGATCTTAAAACATTGGACACAAGCGCGGAAGCTGTTAGCTCTCCCGATATCGTGAGTGATGCTGAAATCTTTGAGGAGACCCTCAATCAAATTGAGGTCACTGTCCCAGAAGAGATCATCGCCGAGCCGGTATCGTCCGTAGACTACTCCATAACGTCTTTAGAGAATGCAGAGTCTTTAGAGAATGCAACCCAGGTTGTTCCTGATAGTCCTAGCCAGGAATTAGATGATACTCAGGAAACGCAGCACGCAGCAGTAGAGGCCAATACGGACGTTGCCCCCAGTATCATTGATAGTATCGATGGGACTCCCGATGAAGCTGTAAATTCTGACAGTGCCATTGATTGGGCCAGCATTGAAGCAGCCATCGAGAATTTTGACCCAGCCGAGTTTCAATTTGATGATCCCTTAACCGCCAGTGAAGCCACGACAGCCACTGAGAATCTAAAGACAGTTTTAGAACCCGAGGTTGAGTTTTCGTCCTTCTCAGCACCTGTTCAACCAGAGCCTGCTACTGCCACTGATAGTGAAAAGGAAGTTTTTGAACCTCAAGTTGAGTTTTCGTCGTTCTTCCAACCTGCAGCACAAGAAGAGGAGCACGAAGAATTTGTAGAGATTTTTGTTGAGCCAGTAGAGTCTCCTGCTAAAAACAGTCCAGAGGTTCAAGAGAATACCGTTCGAGTCCCGATTAAGCTGCTCACACAGCTAAACGACTTGTTTGGAGAATTGATCATCCAGCGTAACACCATGAACTCGCGCCTGGATCAAATGGAAGACTTAATGAATTTGTTCTCCCAACGAATGATCAATTTAGAGGGAACAAATACAGAACTGCAGATGTTTTGTAATCAGCTCTCGGTGGATACATCTGTGCCCCATATGAAGGCTCACAAGAATGAGGGCAAGGCTCAGGGGACACAGCAGGGTAAACCCCAAATAGAAATTACAGGTGCGATCGCAACCACTGAACAAGCCTTTGACAGTCTAGAGCTTGATCGATACAGCGATCTACACCTTTTATCTCAGGATCAGCGCGAGACCCTGGTCCAACTACGAGAGGTGACCAGCGATGTCAAGCTTAACATGCGGGAAATCAAGCAGGCATCCAGCAACTTGAACCGCACCGCTAAATCATTACAAATCAACGTTACACGGGCCAGGATGCGCCCTCTCTCCGATATCGTTGAGCGCTTCCCCAGAACTGTACGAGAGCTATCTCTACAGTATGGAAAAGCAGTCGAGCTGAAGATCACTGGCGGAGCCACCCTGATTGATCGCTTTGTCGCAGTACACCTGCGCGATCCCCTCATGCACTTGCTACGCAATGCATTTGACCATGGCATCGAAGACGCCGAAACCCGGCAAATGCAAGGAAAACCACCCCAAGGAACCATTGAAATTCGAGCCGCTCACCGAGGTAACCAAACACTGATCTCCATCAGTGATGATGGTGCAGGCATTAACCTCACTAAAATTCGCAGTCGTGCCTATCAAATGGGCCTCACAGATGAAATACTGGATAGCATGAGCCAGGGCGACCTGCTGGGTATGATTTTTGAGCCTGGATTTAGTACAGCGGCCCAGGTCACCAACCTCTCAGGCCGAGGTATTGGCATGGATGTAGTACGCACTAACCTCGAAGAGATTCGCAGTGAGGTCAAAGTTGATACTCAACCTGGTCTTGGCACCACATTTACCATTAGCGTCCCCTTCACCCTATCAATACTAAGGGTTCTGCTGGTTGAAAGTGGCGGCATGCGACTGGCATTTCCCACCGACGGTATTGAGGAAATGATTCGCCTCAATACCGTTCAGGTCTTCGATTCTCCAGAGCAAAAGGTGATTAACTGGGAAGGGTTGACTGTGCCCCTAATTCAGCTAGACCAATGGTTAGATTTTCGCTGCCCATTACGGCCCACAACAACTGAAAGCACACCCATTATTAATGAGCCATCCATCCTCATCATTAATCGAGGAGAACGCCTCAGCGGTATTTATATTGACCGTTTCTGGGGAGAGCGAGAAGTCGTTATTCGCCAGGTTGAAAACGTTATCAGCTTGCCACCAGGCTTTAATGGTTGCACCATTTTGGAAGACGGTAATGTGGTGCCATTGGCGGATGCAGCTAAGCTGCTGGAATGGATTGATAATGATAATGATGATGCCATCTCCCCAAGAGGCTCTCAACCCTGGCAACAACTTTTACAATCCAGCGAAGAACCTGAGCCACCACGCCCCTTGGCCTTGCCCCAAGCGCAACAAACCAGCGTTCTGGTTGTTGATGACTCCATCAATATGCGTCAACTATTGAGAACAACTTTAGAGCAAGCGGGCTATAGCGTAGAGCAAGGCAAAGATGGTCAAGATGCCGTAGACCAATTGCTTGGCGGACTTGCTGTGGATGCCATTGTCTGTGACATTGAAATGCCACGACTAGATGGATATGGTGTATTGGCAGAGATTAAATCCGATTCTAAGCTTAAGGACCTACCCATCATCATGCTCACTTCGCGTGGCAGTGAAAAACATCGTCAACTAGCCATGCGTCTGGGCGCAACCGCCTATATCACCAAGCCCTATCAGGATCATGAGCTTCTGCAAATGATTGAGCAGGTACTTGAACAGCAACCCCTTAGTGCAGTGTAATCAATCCCATGCCTATTCCCTCTCCCCTCAAATCTCGACGTCTGAGATCCCATAAAGGCAAAACAACTCAACAGGTCATTGTTTTCCAAATTCAATGCGAATGGTTTGCCCTACCAATTTTTACCGTCAAGAAAGTTATACCCAAAAGCGATACCCAAGGGAATTATCCTAATTCAGGCGCAGGGTTAACTGTCTACGAAGGCAAAGAACTACTCATTCTAGACATTGCTCAGCAGGTTTTTGGCAATCGACCGAACTCAACCAGTTTTCCAGCAGCAGATTCAGCCACAGAACCACCAGAAGCCACAGAACCATCACAACAAAAATCTGAAGATGGTTATCTGCTGATTATTCGTAACCGCCAGGGAGACATTGTCGGATTACCCGTCACATCTTCTCCGACCGTACGTCGGTTTGCTGAGTCAGAAATTGTCCCCCTGCCTGCCAACTACGCAGTTAAAGTCAATATGCAGTGCATTAGTGGGCTGATTATCCAAGCCGACAACCAGCCGATTCTGTTTCTTTTAAATCCAGATCAGCTGCTACATACTCAACCTTTGCTGCCACCAACCACTTAAATGGTGACTCCAAATGTCTGTACATCCAATAGTGGTGCCTAATTAATTTTGGTTCTTAAGTAGCGCGGGAAATTTCGGTGACAAAAGAAGCCAGCGTCCAGGAGGCAGGAGAACACTGGATGCTGGCTCCGAATTCCCTACCTATCCAGAGTGTCCCCGTTTAAACGGATACCCTTAGAAAGTTCCAATTATAGCCAAAATCCATAGCTCTCAGTCAGCAGAGCCCAAATTTTTGAGTTTTTGATTAAATCAAGTGCTTTAATGGGACTGTGTGACCCAAAGCACGGGATAATTCTGTAGGCAAGCCCCTTAGATCGTTTGTTATTAAATGCTAAGAAGTTAGATACTGATGAAGATATGTATCATAGACTACAAGTAATACTCTGACCTGGAAAACTCTTAATCAATCATTACAATACGAGCTTTTTAACAGGCAAATTTAGGCTGACTAAGTCATAAAGATGCAAATATTTTTGTGTCTTTATATCTCATTTTTCCGAACACGAGTTAAGTCTAGATGTTTTTACTGTTTCAGAAGACATCTACTTCAATCTACTCTAATTATCCCATTATCAAGATGATTTATGATTTCCTCAACACCAAAAGCTTTATTAAAGCTCGGTTCTAGTCACCAAAAAGTAATCAAACTACAACAGCTTCTCAGTCAAAAAGTAGGGCCAATTTCTATCACAGGCATTTTTGACTATGAAACCGAGATTGCCGTTAAGACCTTTCAATCTCGCATGTTTCTAAAACCGGATGGAATTGTTGGATTTCTCACCTGGCAAGCTCTCTACACAAATGCCCCAGTCAATATGCCAACGTTGCGGCAGGGGTGTCATGGCAGTGCAGTTGAATCGGTGCAAGAATTGCTCTCAATTGATTTATACTACACTGGCATGATTAATGGTCAATTTGATCCTGAAATGTATCAAGCAGTCAAGCGATTTCAAGCGGATCAAGGTTTACCCACCACTGGAGTTGTTGATGCCCTAACCTGGCAGTTGCTCAGCGAGATTTAGACTTCCGCTGAGCAACAGACTACGGATAAAGCAGTATGCCGATGGCACCTGCAATGGGAATGATCAAGGCTACCTCAATTTTCCACTTGAGCAGCGCAGCCATGGATCCCCCAAAGATAACGGCTGTAACTAAGTAGGCCACCATGGGTTGACCAAGCTCTAACATGGGCTGGGCAAACGATATACCAGCTACAAAAATAAGTCCAACTACCGCAGGGCGAATCCCTTTGAGGGCTGCCTGGATAGCCAATGACTGTTTAATACGCTGAAGCAAGTGCGAGCAGGTTAACATCAACATCGCTGGTGGGAAAAAGATACCAACTGTTGCCACCAGGGAACCCAAAATACCTTTGACTGAATAGCCAATGGCAGCGGCACTAATCAAAATCGGTCCCGGTGTCAGCTGACCCAGTGCGATCGCATTTGTAAATTCTGGTTGAGTAATCCAGCCATAGGTGTTGACCACCAACTCCTGGATCATAGGAATAAACACATAGCCACTGCCAAACAACAGCAGACTCATGCCAGAAAAGGTGATAAATAAGCGAGCCAGACTATCATCACTGATAAATGGCAACGGCACAATGTATAGCACCAAAAAGAAACTCAGAAATACAAATGAGGCAATAATATCGCCTTTAGAAACCTTGGACTCAGCCACTGGTACTGGGTTTTCCTCTAGGGCTGCCTGTCGCTTCACCTCATTGAAATACCAGAAGTAACCGACAATACCAGAGATGGCCACAATCAATAATGTTGTATAGAAGCCACCCACAAACTTCAAAAACAGGGCAGATATGACCGCAATTAAAATCGCTCGCCAGTTGCGAATCGACTTTATTGTTTTCTTACCCATACGCCAGGCTGCGGCCAAGATGATGGCCACCATAGCTGGCATAAAAGCCATAAAAGCTTTCTCTACCGCTGGGATAGACTCGAATCGCTTAGCGTAGATAGAAAAGATAACCAGTATCAGGTAGGAGGGCAACAGCGAACTAACGCTAGTAACCAGGGCACCTAAATTCCCACGAATTCGATAGCCCACATAGGCAATCACATTGGCGGCCATTGGCCCAGGTAGAACAGCTGCAAGGGAAATACCATCCAGCATATCTTCATGGGTCATCAGCTTACGCCGCTGGACCACAAAGCTTTCTACCACAGAGATCAAAGACATAAATCCGCCGAAGGCGGTGCTGCCGATCTTGAGAAATGTCCAAAACAGGTAGCTAAAGCTAACAGCTTCCCGTTCGTTTGCAGATGCACTCGGACCCTCGGGCTGAGTGGCCATAGTGTTCTTAGTCATGGGTAGTGCAGATAAGATGTGCTATTTGTTAACTCAAAATGATGGATCGGGATACTCCCAACCCACCATTGTTGTTACACTCAGAAAATCATTACTTGACAGTGGCCAGCGGACGACGATCCTTAATTGATTGAAGCAATGCAGCCTGGCGCTCACGGCGAGCCCGATCTTCTGCATCCATAGCCTCTTTTCTCTCAGCCTTCAGACGCTGGTTCTCAGCATCAAACTGAGCAATCTCCTCAGCACTGAAGGTGGCCACATCGTTTGGGGATGTTTGAGTACGCTCATAGCCCAGGGCATCTAGAACATCACCAGCCACCAATTCAAAGATTTTCACATCCTCTTCAGATGCCTGCGTTAAGAACTTTTTGGTGTTCTGATTCATGATGGGCTTGGTCACATTGTTCCAGAGAGAGCTGGATGAAGCCGTATTTTTAGCTTCACTGGACTCATGAAAGCTCATCATTGAAGGACTATATTCCACCTCCAGAAACTTACACAAGGCCTTGAGGCTTTCCTCAGGAGAACCGGTTAGAGACTCATAGCTGATGCTAAAGAACTGATTTTCATCAAACTTCTCACGCATCTTTAGGGCTGCACGCTGAGCTTTTGCCCAGTCCTGCGCGATATGATAGAAGTGTTTTTGTCCAATAACAGCCTTCCTAAAAGAGACCGCTACATCTCTACCATCCCTATACAGGTAAAGATACTTTGCCTTGGGAAGATACTCATCAATCTCGGGCACATAGTGAACATTGGCCAGACTCTTGCAACACCAGGTTTCTGCACCACGGGTTTCTGCTAGAACATCATAGACGGCAGAAAATACAGCAACTAGAGAATTTTGAGTGCAACGGTTGGTGATGTCTTGCCGGTCTAAAACAACACCTTCCCAGGGGACAGGATTAAGTTCAATCAGCCGACAAACATCATCAACTAGCTGAGCAAATGTAGATGTATCCGAGAGATCCTCATAAGCAGACATTAGAGGCATTAATCTCTGCAAAATATGTGGTGGATGAGGTGCCTCAATCATAGGTATCTGGTTCAACATTAATCGCATTAAGTTTGAACCAGAACGTTGAGTACCAATCATTAATATAGACATAGCCCTGTTTTACTCCGCAAAAAACTGACTTAGGAGAATATAGATCTTTGCAACAATCCAGCAGCTTAGCAGGCTGTACGCCATAGCGTACTACAGCTAAAGCTGGTTAGCAACCCATCAATGCGATCATTAAGTGTCAACAACTGGTCGTTGTTAAAATAGCGTATGCACAACAACTTAATCGGCATACAGAGACTCATTCTGTATGCAAAAACCATCTTGAAGAGCAGTCGACTGAAACACCAAGACACCCTTGAAAACCTTACTTATAGCAAGGTAACGCATTTACAAATGCAGCAAAATTGACAAAAACAACCTGCCATCCCAGAAAAACGTGATAATCGTGGGAGTATTGCCAGCACAGACAACAACAACTTAAGAAACTTGCCAAAAACAACTAGTCAACAGCAAAAACAGCTTGTTCATACTCGAAACAGAACACCCGCCGCCTTTGCAACACAAACGTTAACAACTCGAAAGAGCCTACAAGCATAGGCTAATTGTCAAAATTAAAACCACTTTCTAGACGGCTATCAGATAGTATAGAAACCCTTAGCCAAGCACTAGAAAAAGGTGTGAAAAGGTCAAGAATCTCTCAAAAACACCTAAGCAAGATTTCAATGAGAAAGATTAACAACCATATGGTTTTTCAATATGCTCAACACATTTTATATATTTACACTCCCAACGTTTCACACCACAAAAAGCAGCATACTCCTCCAGGAAGGAAGAACCTGTACTTAAGCCCATAATAGTCTCAAAACTTATTCCATCAGCCATTTGGCCTAAAGAACATGAAGCTTTTATAGGACTTTAGACTATCTTAAAAATAAACGTTGTCAGTAATAATACCAGCTTTATTTGATTTTTGTTAACTTTGATTTTTTTTCGAAGTCGGTTGCCCTATTTATCTGGGTAGAAAGAACATAGTCTAGGAATATCAAGGATTTCTCCCTGTTGACAGTCTGCTCTTATCACAGTTGCCCCATGACTCAATATCTCTAGAAAACATTGTTTGTTTATCAAGTTCCTTTAGCATCAATACGTTCAGGATTCATGTTGTATTCGATACAAACTATCAGAGCGTTTTTACTGATGAGTCAACGCTACTTTTTATACTCTGGAAGAAATACAGAAAGCGACATTGATAATTGACTCTGATCGAATAAAAACATTCATCCCATGGAACTGTTGGCAGTTTTTTAATGATTGAGTTAAACAAGTATTGTTTAGGCTACGTTAGAGCTTGTGCAGGGACCATAGTTAGAAAATACGGAAAGGACTTTGACAGCCATGATGATTGGCAACGATAGCACTCACATAGGAGTGAAGTAGTCACTAAATGCTGCATAGAGCTATTAAAAATTGCGCTGTACAGACTGTAGTGAATGATGTTCTAGTTGCGATCGCTTACCCAAAAAGTAAGTGGCTGCCTGACATCTACTGTTTGATAAAAGGGCATCTCATTGAGCTTTTTTAAGCTCTCAAGACCTATGCTGGCTTCAAGCGAGTAAAGGTCAATAACATCTATGATTAAACGATGTGTATAACTAAAGACAGCAATTTATATGGCTAGAAGATAATCTACAGCCAAAAGGAAATAATTATGTTGAATGTAATGTATAGATCTAGATAAAAGGAAGTATGAAAAGGCATAGACAAAAGCATAAAGTATTAAAGGCATAGACAAAGGCATAAAGTATTAGTAAATGTAGGCTTGTTTACTATCATTTCATGACGTTTAAAGCTAACCATTCTCAGGGGTTGGTGTCGTAGAGGTGTGCTTCTATTTAGATAATTTTGGCTAACTGATGTGAGGGTTGTCTCTTGCACATGTAATTTGCTGAGAATGTTTTTAGCTAGTTGTTTTGTTTTGCTCAAACAAAGACTAGCCAATGTTCACAGTATGCTTTGTGGCCATCCCCCATCGACTTCTCACTGGAATAAACTGCAAAAAACTGCTTAATTGGAGAAGAGAAGAACAATCACAGGCGTATGTCCGAAGCTTGTTTTTTCGATTTTTATTGTTGAATGTATTCTGGGTTAAGAATAAAGACGCAAAGGAGATGTACTATGTCTGCAGGTTTAATTGAGCCCCATGGTAAACAGCTAATCAATCGCTCTTTGGAAGGCCATGGGCGTCAGGATACCTTTGAACAGGCGCATGCGCTACCACGTATTACGCTTTCTAAGCGCAACATTGCTGATTTGCAGTGTATTGCAACCGGTATCTACAGTCCCCTAGAAGGATTTGTAAATGAAGCTGACTATAATTCAATTGTTAAAGATATGCGTCTCAGCAATGGACTAGCATGGTCCATTCCTGTAACGCTACAAATTCCTGAATCAGACGCTGAAAAGTGCCGCCTAGATAGCCAGATTGCCCTAGCTCATCCCAATGGTGAGATTCTGGCAGTGATGACAGTTGAGAGCAAGTTCACCCCTGACCAAGACCACGAAGCCCAGAATGTTTATCTTACCACTGAGGATGCTCACCCCGGTGTGAAAGCCATGAAGGCTGAGGGGCCTGTGTATTTAGGGGGTCCCATCTCACTGGTTAATGATATTCCTTACGACAACTTCTTGGAGTATCGTCTCAGCCCTGTGCAGACTCGCCTGGAATTTGCTAACCGCGAGTGGAATACTGTTGTGGCATTCCAAACCCGTAATCCTATCCACCGGGCCCATGAGTACATCACTAAAACAGCCCTTGAGACTGTTGATGGCCTCTTTATTAACCCACTGGTGGGTATGACTAAGTCTGACGATATCCCAGCAGATGTTCGAGTGAAGTGCTATGAGACTATCATGAGCCTTTACTATCCTAAGGATCGCACCTTGTTGGGTGTTTTCCCCGCAGCCATGCGCTATGCCGGTCCTCGTGAGGCAATTATGCATGCGATCGCACGTCAGAACTATGGGTGCACTCACTTTATTGTTGGTCGTGATCACGCTGGTGTCGGTGACTATTATGGGACCTACGACGCGCAGAAGTTGTTCCGCGAGTTCAATGCGGATGAATTGAAAATTCAGCCCGTTAAGTTTGAGCATGCCTTCTACTGCAAGCTGACTGGCGGTATGGCGACGGCTAAGACCAGCCCCAGCGCTAAGGAAGATCGCATTCACCTATCTGGCACCAAGGTTCGCGCCATGCTAAGAGACGGTAAGAAGCCACCTGCTGAGTTCACTCGTCCTGAGATTGCGCAGATTCTGATCGATTCTATGCAAGCTCCTGCTTTGAGTGCCGTTTAGATGCGGTTTAGAAAATACGCGATCTAACCAAGATCATGATGATTCAAACAAGTTTGCCTGATATGGGTAAGCTTTAATCTGAGGCAGCCCCCCGTCCATGCACAAGCTGACGGGGGGCTGCTAATAGTATGTTATATCTGTCTGCCCATCACTCCTACGGAATGCAAGCGCTTGTACTCTTACCTGTGATCCTACTTGTTCTATCTAGATTTTCTGCGCCAATGCTGGTCGTGGTTAGAATCTTGTTGGCAACGATGTCAGCCTAGATGTCAGCCTATTTCTGGCAAGCACAACAACTTTTAGCGGAGACTTCGGTAACAAGTGAGTTGGCAGCCAAAAGCAACCCATTAGATCGATTGTTTAGGAAAGCTTTGCAAAAACCATGGCCATTTTAAAGCTTGTTGCAAGTATTAGACCGTCTGTACTGAGCAAAGCATAAAGTTCTGTGGAAGTTAGCAAGCTTATGGACCAGTTGTTCTAGCAAGTCCGTAAGAATACAGATAAATACTAAGCTTAAAAATCTAACTATGTAATGCTCAAATCAAGGAAGTGGTTGTCCTGGATTTTACCTGGACTCATATTGATATTAGGAATAGGGTTAAGTCTAGGCCTGCAGGTACACAACCGCGATGGAGTATTTTTCAGCAGCGATGCGGGTTTAAAAGCCCTCCTGGCCCAACAGTTTAGTACTGGCACATGGCAGGCCTCCTTAGAGATTCCCCAACCAACCTGGGTGTTAACCCTCTGGCGACAGGGGTTGTATCCCTTTGCACCGCCCTATGCCTATGAACAACAGGGCAATTACTTTATTACCTTTCCCTTTGCCTTTCCAGCGATTACCGCTCCGTTTTATGCGCTGATGGGCTACTACGGTTTTTATGTGGTGCCACTGGTTTCCCTGTGGATCATTTGGCTCCGGTTCTGGCAGCTGTGTCGGGTATGGCAAATTCGCTCACGATTCATCGCCCTCAGCCTGGGGCTAATGATTTTGGCATCGCCTCTGACCCTGTATGGAGCCATGTACTGGGAGCACACCCTGGCAGTAGCCCTGGCCTTTTGGGGGCTATCAGGGCTGTTGTTGCATGTTTTACCTCAGGGGGCAAACGATCGCATCAGCATCAATGAGGCCCTAGTGAATGGTGCCTGTATCGGGCTGTCGGTATGGTTACGACCAGAGTTTTTGTGTTTGGTCATCATCTTGGCAGCCATGACGATGGCCAGCCGTATATCTCGACTACCCAAACGCTTATGGGTGCTTGTGCCCCGGGGATTAACCCTGGGCTTAGTGATTGCCTTTACCGGGGCGATGACGCTAACAGTCATGGGCCTACTTGGCATTAACAACGTTATTTATGGCCATCCCTTGGGCATCTATGCCTGGCACACCCCCTTATCCCTTGGGCAAAGATTTGCCCAGATTGGGCGTAATTATGGGTACATGGTAGTTTCACTGGTGCGTTATTTCCCGGCGGTGCTCCTGGCTTTGGGCCTGCCCTGGATCATGAGAGGAAGGACACGTGCTACCAGCATGGTGCTGCTAGTGATCGGCGTGGCGTTCGCGATCGCAGTTCCCCTGATTGCCCCATCTGGAGTCGACGATCCACAGTGGGGGCCTAGACTGTATCTAATCTTGGTACCGCTCACCGGTTTGATAGTGGCCGCTGGGCTTGAGCAACTGTGGCCAGATAGCCCGAAACGCTGGGGTGCTATGGCCGCTGTAGCATTGATGCTAACGGTGGGAACCCATGCCAATCTGGTGAATGGCGGTCTGAATACCTACGTCGACCCCCAAACAAACTCTATTTCTCTGCCCAGTAACCATGGGCCTGTGGCCCCTGCCATTGCCGCCTTAGCCACCTATAACGAACCCTGGGTTGCCATGGCACAGCAGCAGATTGCCCAACAACTTTGGCCCAGTGCGCGATTGAAGACTTTTTTTCGCACCGAAACCGATGAGGCCATTGAGCAGTTAGCGTCAGAACTCGTCAACCAGGGCGAGTCGTCATTTCTATATATTTGTTATGCCAATGTCCCCTGTGCTGCCACTAGCAAAGGAACCCTAACCTCCGTATTATTCAGAGGGGATCATGATCATGACACCGCAATGAGTATATCCTTTAAGTCATTGGGTACCTTTGGTAAATATCCGTTCTATCGCGGACTTATACAGACTAAGCAGTAACCTAAATATTAACGAAACCGTAGTCTAAACAATAGTTAAAGTACTATCAACTAACCCATACAGGTGCGTTGCATGCAATGGACCTGAACGGTAATTTATATCCCGGTGCTGCTGATCCGAACAATGATTCCATCTGTCAAATTTAGGCTTTTGGCAAGTTTTACGGAGCGATTCATCCTCTAAATCAGCAACAGCTATATCTCCTGTAGATATTTATCGATGACTTATATCTCTGAGCTGGTTAAGCCTCCCCAAGGGCCGCTAAAGATCGCATCTACCCATGTGAATCTACCCTTTTCTCTGGTTATTCCCACCTACAACGAAAGCAAGAATGTCGGCAAGCTGGTGGCGCACCTGGTGGCGCTATTGGACAACCTGTTGCCAGACCAGTACGAGCTGATTGTAGTGGACGATGACAGCCCCGATAAAACTTGGGAAGTGGCCCAAAAGCTCACGTCTCACTATCCCCAGCTACGGGTGATGCGGCGGCAGGAAGAACGAGGGTTATCGTCAGCGGTGATCCGAGGCTGGCAGGTGGCGCAGGGAGAAATTTTAGGCGTCATCGATGCGGATCTACAGCATCCGCCTGAGACCCTGAAGCACATGGTGAACCATGTACAAGATGGGGCTGATCTATCCGTGGCCAGCCGCCATATTGAAGGGGGTGGCGTCAGTGACTGGAGCCCGTTGCGGCGTTTTTTGTCGCGCGGGGCGCAGATGTTGGGGCTGTTGATTTTACCCAGGGTTGTCGGTCGAGTGAGCGACCCCATGAGCGGTTATTTTATGGTGCGTCGCAGCGCCATTGCTGGCCATACCCTCAACCCCTTGGGCTACAAAATCCTGCTGGAGGTGATTGGTCGCGGTCATGTGGGCGACATTGCCGAGGTGGGCTATGTTTTCCAAGAGCGTAAGGCGGGAGAAAGCAAAGTCACCTGGAAACAGTATGTAGAGTATTTGGGCCATTTGGTACGGTTGCGATCGCAAGGTCGCATTGCCCGCATCCGTCAGAAATTTCCCATCGGTCGATTTTTGCGGTTTGGCCTGGTGGGGCTGAGCGGCGTGTTTGTGGATATGGCGGTGCTCTATGTGCTGAGCGACCCAAGCACCCTGGCCTGGGGGTTGACCCGCAGCAAAATTGTGGCGGGAGAAATAGCAATTTTAAATAACTTTTTGTGGAATGATGCCTGGACCTTTGCAGACATTTCGCGATCGCAACAGGGTTGGGGAGCCCGGCTCAAACGATTCCTTAAATTTAATGTGGTCTGCTTGTCGGGGCTGGTGCTAAACGTGCTGCTGCTGAACCTGATCTTTAACGTCATCTTTGGGCAGCAATATCGGTATTTAGCAAACTTGATTGCGATCGCAGTCGTTACCGCCTGGAATTTCTGGATGAACCTCAAGCTGAGCTGGCGCGTGACCCAAGTGAAGAAAACAAATTCTCAAGAGAAAATTTAACCGTTGCTGGCTTAGCAGAACTACCCTAGCCAATAATTTTTAGCTTAAATTCTCTCAAGGCTCGATAATGATCAAATATCTTGCCACATCACCCCTGAAATTTTCAAGCACCTTTACAAGAAAAACAACAAGGGCTCTTATTAGTCATAGTTTTGTTTTGATTAGTAACAACTATGGCCATGGGTTCGGAATATTAAACCAGTCTCATGTAATTACTAGGCAGTCCTTTTTGAGACTTACCCATGGGTTTACCTATCCTCAAAACTATCTCCGCAACGGTACTGCCAGCCATTGCATTTGATACCTTAGCTCAGGCAACCCAGGATGGGAAGGCAAAGAAAACAGTCAACTACCGTGCTGCTGTTCGGCTAAAAGTAGACGAGCTCATGCAGCAAGGCATTGAACAATATCAGGTAAGTCTATTGGGGACGGCCCTTAAAACCTGGCAGTTAGCACTCAAGATCTCCAGAGAACTGGGAGATCGACTCGGTGAAGGTAGAGTGCTGGGAAACCTGGGTCTGGTGTATAACAGTCTGGGGCAGTATGAGCGGGCGATTGATTGCTACGAAAAGAGTTTAGCCATTGTGCGTGACATTGGCGATCAAAAGCGAGAAGGAAGAGTCCTCGGCAATTTGGGCAGTGTTTACTTTAGCTTGGGGCAGCAGCGGCGGGCGATTCAACTGTACAAGCAGCGACTGGCCATTGTTTGTGGACTTAGGGACCAGGCCGAGCATGGTAAGGCACTGGGAAATTTGGGCAATGCTTATTTTGCCCTGGGGCACTATGAACGGGCAATTGAAGTCTATAATAAACGACTTGCAATCGTCCGTGAAATTACCGATCGCCATGGAGAAAGCGATACCCTTGGAAATTTGGGCAATGCCTATGTGAAGCTGGGGGATTATGGGCGGGCCATCGACCTCTATGGACAACAGCTGGTAATTACGGTTGAGCTGGGTGACCGGCAAGGGGAAGGCAATGCTCTGGGGAACTTGGGCGTAGGGTATCGCAACCTGGGACACTATGAAGAGGCCGTAGAATGTTATCAGCAAAGACTTGCGATCGCCCGTGAGATTGGCGACCGGCGGGGAGAAGAAAACACGTTGAGAAATTTGGGATTTTTGTTTAAGTCTCAAGAACAACCGGAACTGACCATTCTCTTCTATGGACAAGCCGTGAAGATACAAGAAGAGATCCGTCAAGATTTCACGGACAGAACCTTGCTCCAGGCCTATACAGAGAAGGTTGCCGATACATACCATGCCCTGGCTGATGCCCTGTTTGAGCAGGGACATATTTGCAAAGCAAAACAGATTCTCAACCTTCTCGCAGTTTAAACCTCCTCAACATAAGTAGGTTGTCCCAATTATGCTTCAGATACCGAGGCCCCCTTCAATGGAAGCAACTAAGTCTTCCAAAGTAGGCAAATTGGGGTTTCCCCAATCCTGGGGGAGACTGGACTCAAAGCCCGCAGAATTAGGGGTTGGGGGCTTGTGCGAGGGAGCCAAACACCTGATCTTCACCGACGTTCCATGGAACGTCGGTACATCCAAAATTCGGAAATTAATTAATTTTTGCTTCCTAAGTTGCGATCGCCTATAAGGTTAACTGTTAGAAAGTCAGTTAAAAAATCGCCACAAGTTTGGATTGACAAGATTTTGATGCACTCACAATGAAGTAATAGACACCATTGTCAATTTGGATCGCATCATGAAACGATTTTTAGTCTGGAGCATGGTGGCACTGCCACCAACCCTTCTTATTCTCCTATCCCTAAAACCGCTAGAAATTCATTCGATCCGTTTTTTCGGCTTCTTTGCTACTGTATTCCTATCGATCCTGATCATGGCGTTGAGGGTAATTCCTGATCTTCAGTCTCAAAAGCGCTTTCGACGACAGACGGCGGTATCACTCATCATGGTGGTTTCTATCATTGTATTTAACTGGCCGCTGAAAATAGCTTACGGGTTTTCCCGTCCTGCCTTTAACCAAGTGGCGGAACAGGTGATGACAGGAGAAACGTTAGAAACTCCCCGACGCATTGGCTGGTTTCGCATCGAACGCATTGAGGCTCCTGGCCCTGCCGCCAATGGCATTGATTACCAGGGTCTGCGTCTGTGGACCAGCCTTCACCCCAACGGAAATACTGGCTTTGTACAAGCAAGTCCCGATAATCTAAAGTTTAATCTGTGGAGTCATTTCAGATTAGATAAGACCTGGCAGTTTATTGCTGAGGACTAACTAAATGATAGGGAGACTGAATTACGGCGTTTCCCTAGAACGAATGCTTTGGGCAAATAGGCTTGTAAGCCAGTGGATATGATTGAAAAGAGACCATTCTGTAGGGGCAATTCCTCATTGTCCTTACCACGATGCATGGCTAAAACGGCAGATTAACCATAAAGTATTGGGGATTCCAATATCTTCATCAGGCCAAAGCCCAGGAGGCCAGTACCCAGGAGAGCTGCACCGAAGCCGATGGTGTTCTTCACCCACAGGGTACAAAATTCCACATATTTATCCATAAGGAAAATGACGAAAAAGGTGCCTGCGATCGCATTGACTACACCTAAGTCCAGAGATGTGGCCACTGCGATCAATAGGGGACCACTGAGACAGGTAACAACATTTCGTAGCCAATACTTTTCCTTCGCCACCCACTTAGACGACAGAATTAGCATCCCCACAAAATAGACAAATGTGCCGGTGAACAAAGCACCGGTTTGAAACACATCCAGCGATCTGGGTAAATAGTGCTGGGTGAGACCGAGGCCAAACAGGATTAAACAAGCGGCGGCAAAGGTGCCCTGACCGGCTTTATCAGTGCTGTCAAACCCGATGATGATGGTTAATGGTCCCGCTAACAAAATAAACCCAAAGCAGGCCACAAATGCTAGGGATGCCAGCACCCCCAGGGTAATACTCTGGTTCCACCAGGCTGCCCCGGCATAGACCGCGCAGCAGGTACCGGACACAAATTTAATATCGTCCTCAAACTCTTGCAGAAATATTTTCCAGGTATCCTTGCCATGGAGCAATCCAAGGCTTAAGAAAAAGATGACTGCGCCGAGAAAGTTGGGTGTTAGTCCCTTGAGGAAAACCATTAAAGCAACCCCAACACCACAGAAGAATACCTTGTAAACAACGATGGGTATCTTCTTCAAGAAATCTACAATCGTCAGGACAATGGTTAGGACAAGGCCCGACAAAATTTGGAAAAGTCTTTTAATAACTCCAAAGCACAGTAGCCCAGCACCCAGCACACTGACCACAACGGCCAGCACTCTGACGATCACTTGAATGCGAAAGATTGCTTTAAACTGGTTCCAGTGGCGCAGATCGTTGACGGTAGTGGTTTCACCCCGAATGTTTGATGCCTGGTCTGCATAGAACTGTCGCTGCGCGTTGCTGACTGTGGGGGCTATGACCGTGCGTGCTTCAAGGTCGTCCAATGTGAGAATATGGGTTCTTAATGTGGAGATGTCAGGGTAGTCAGGGGTTGGGTTGACTGCGAACACTGGCTGCACACATATCGTGAGCACCACAGTCATGACTAGCCAAACTGTGAATAAAAGTCTTTTCATTCCAAAGCCGATGCAGTGAATCCGATTAAACGTTGATCATTCCATAGGGGCACACCCAGGTGGTTGTCCTACAAGAACCTTGCACCCATAGCCGTTATGATAGACAGGCTGCCATGGTGATGGTTTAACTGGCAGGCGCAGATCTAATTGGCACAGTTGATTTATTGGTAATAGGGAAGGTTACAGTGTTGTTATTCTGATGCTCTTATGGCTTCAAAGCCTGAACAATCGCCAAAGTGAAACTCGATTTCACCTTCAAGGGTGTCACTATCTTTAAGTTGGCACCAACCGCTACCAAAAGTTGGATCGTTTTCGTCATCACCTTCCCAGCTGAAATGTAAGGTTGCTTGCTTTCCTTGTCCAGATATGGAACCGTCCAACATACCTGAGACTAAACCAAACTGAAATGAGCCGGTACCATTGGGTGTGATCGTAATGTAGGCCTGCACTACCATATTGAAGTAGTCTTTATCCCACAGTGCCATAGACTGAATATGCCAGGTACCAGCTAAGTTCATCGCTTACTCTCCAGAGTCTCTTCTAAGAATAAAAAAGAACGGCTGAGACGACTCTTTAAAGTCCATCAGCCCCAACACGGTACTATCATTTATCTTCCTAAAGGTGTCATTAATAGGCAGATAGTCATAAATCATCGTGGCACTGACTTTGCCACGGTATTCCATCATGCGCAGTCTAGCCTGACTTTGTTCTGTTTTCAGCAACGAGGTGGATAGACCCAGAAGTGGTTTCATAAAATCACTCTTGATGCCTGGCATGCTTAAAGCCCATTTCATCGCCATAGGCTGGGGTGCAACTTTAATAATCTCTCCGTGGCCGTCTAAAAACAACAAGGGATGTACGGTCTCAGGGTCGATAAATTCTTTGCCGTACCAGTTGGATGCTTCTAGTAGGCCATCCATAGGATGGGAGGTGTGCAGTCCAGAGCCTTGCCAACGGCCAATCATAAACTCTAGATTGACAGGGTCTAGAGAATCGAATAACTGCAAGGCTTTTTCGGTGGTTGTTTTGCCTGCTTGAAGGATTGACTGACGGTTTTCTAGGGTTTCCATTGTTGTTTAATGGGATGAACCGAGATAGGGAACGGGTCGTTTCAGGATATCCCATACTAAATTCAAATTGCGTTTCAGCGTCAGTTCAATTTCTAAACCGCAGTAGGGCAAATTGTTTGAAGAAAGTACCTCTACGTCTACTCAACGCCCCAGGCATTTAGCAAAGATGTTGAGCGCTCAACCTCAGCTTCATTCTCCTGTTGCTCATACAGTCGGCGAGCTTTTTGCAAAGAATCAACAGCAGCTTCTCGTCGGCCCTGTCCCCATAATGCCAAACCTAGGTTATACCGAGCACCCGCATCCTCAGGAAACTGACGAACAATTTGCCGATATGAAATGACTGCTCGAATATACTGCTCTCGCTCTAGCAGCATCGACCCAAACTCTGCCTGAGCTGGCACAAAACTAGGGTTCGCCTCAACCGTTTCCTCAAAATGAATAAAGGCTGCAGCATTATCACCGCGCTCCTGCATTATCAGCGCTAGCTGATAATGACTTTCCCAATCCCGAGGGTTAGCTGAAATCGCACGGCGCAAAGATTCCTCCGCTTGACGTTCCCGACCCTGGTAAATCCAAATTTTAGCCAGGTTGCCATGGATACTACCCCGGTTACTATCAATCCGTAACGCCCGTTGCAACGGCTCTAATGCATCCTCAAAACGTTCTTGCTGCAAGTAAAGAAGACCAATTGCCTCATACACCTGGGCATTATTAGGCGCTAGGCGAGCAGCTTCTTCCAATGCATTGAGTGCCAGATCATACTCATTCTGCCTCAGCAACATATTGCCCAGTCCCAAATAAGCATTGGCCTCACTGGGAGCCATGCGCGTAATCGTACGGTAGGCATCTGCTGCCTCGGCATAGCGCTCTGCCTGATAAAGACCGTGGGCCAACCCATACCGGAATGACACATTGCGACTATCGCGATCAATGGCCTGGCGATAGCTCTCTACCGCTAGCTGATAGTCCCCCTTCAGAATCTGGAGATAGCCAATACCTGAATAAAGCCGCGCGTTATTGCGATCAATGGCCAGAGCCTCTTGGTAGGCTGCGATCGCAGCTGAATAATTTTCGTTATCCACATTTTGCTGGGCCACCCGCAGCAGTTCCCCCAGCCGTTCCTCGTCCGCATCCGACAGCTCTGTCAGCTGAGTTTCCTGCTGAATTTCCTCAAGTGCTTCACGTTGAGCCAGCAAGACATCAGGGGGCTCAACCGCATTCGCCGCCACCGGCAAAAGCCAAAGCATCCCAGCAAGGGTGGCCACTAGCCTTAATTTTGGTGTGGGCGATAGTCCCATGGGTGTAGTAACCATTGACATTGATGTAGACTCCTCACTGACTCAAATAATTCTGCATTCAGCTGGCAGAACGCTACCCAGAGTTTGTGTCGTACTATGACGGTGCTGCTAATGGGATAGTCAATGATTTTAGCAACTACCGATACACTTCAAGGGAAAAATATTAAACAGTATTTGGGAATCGTCACCGCTGAGGTGATTTATGGTAGTAATATGCTCTGTGTCTAAGAAGCCTGATTTGCATAACTTTCAGGGCTTGGGTTCCAGGATTGAACTAAATTTGACTTAATTGTCACAGCCCCACAAGCGCTGAAACTAAAAACTGTCACTTCAGTCGCTATCCGCAGGGGTTTCATTGGCCTCGCTATCAAGCCAGCCTAAGTCCTCAGCAATTGCTTGCCTTGCTATTTCTTGCCAGTTCTTTATTCTACCGTCTTTGATTGCCTGTTTCATGCTGGGCGGCATTCGAATCGTCATCTTTTCTGTGCATGGCTCTGACCACTCATATTTTTGCTTAAACCCATATTCTGTAATGTTGGGGTTGCCTCCGGGTCTGCCTTTTGCCATTGGTCCTTATGAATGAACAACGCCCAGATCTACGCCACCCCCAACGCATTATCCGGGGCGAGGGTTAGGGCAGATCTGCAACGCTCGGCATGGGTGGCATCGGAAATAGTCCCGCCAATCATATTTAAAGATTGAAGGTTCTCAGCTTTCCTTATAAAGAGTCGGATGTTTTGTTCTGAAACACGGGCATAGTACAAGCCCAGTAATGCAGACTGTAATACAGTTTCGCATCAATGCCATGCTTAAGATCATCATCCCCCTATCAATTGCCCTTGCTTCTTCGGTCACAATCTCAGGGCAGGCACTTTCCTGCTACATGGAGACTGCGGAAGGACGGATCGATCTGAGTCATATGTGTGGGGATGGAAGTACTACAAATGCACCTGCAACGCCAACAGCTCCCCCACCTCAACGAGGGGAACGGGTGATTGTAGCACCGGTTCCCGCTGAGCCAATAGCTACCTTTCAGGTGCAACGGATTAATCGGGAAACCGGCGAAGCTTATGGCATTGTTCGGTTTAGCAATGAGGCTCCTATGGGCACTGTTGTACGTTACTGGGCTGATGTTGATGGCGTAACTCGCTCATTTGGCTCAGTCGTGAGAGAGCGAGGACATCGCAATATAGGCGTGGAATTTTGGCTCCCGGCGGGGACTAGCCTTAATGACATTGAAAATGAAGGGGCGGGGTAGATTCACCCACCCCCCGATAGTATTTCATCTGCATGGGAATACTAATGACACATGTATTAGCACGCAACGTCCTTATCCATTAGGGCGTTTTTTATGTAAAAAAGTCCCTCGGCCAGTGCAAGCTAAGGGACGCAGATAGGATCATTCAGACTTTAGAATTCGGTGAGCACCCTTTCAACTTGACTGCTGAATGTCTTCGAAAGTTGCGGCTGGTTCTGCGCGTTCTTACCCCCGAAAGCCACTGCGAGGCGATGAGTTTCATGGAGGACGTCTGTCCCTGTGACTGCATCGTTACGGGTGCGTGACAATGCCGATATTACACTGCTGTCACACGCAACCGTAACATTACTGATGCGTTACCATGGCTATGCACCAGGGGTTACCTCTACAATGGGTTCGCTTCCCTAACTGTCAAGGGCGTCTTGAGTGTAGTTTTCTCTAGGCAATCCTTTTGTACGTGAAGGATTGCCTAGAGAGTCAGGACAGGGGCAACTGTCCTGCTCTCATCTCCTCAGCATTAGGGGAGAGCGGCAGGGGTGTACGTCATCAGGAAAACCCGCTAATAGTTCAATGGCGTACATTAGCGGGTGATAACTTTATGTGACTCCCTGTGCTACGGAAAAGTTCAGGTTTATTCAGGTCCGATGGGACTGTGTGATCCATTGCCCAATATGCTTTGATCCAGCACATATCTGGTATTTGTCCTCAATGACAAACATGAGCCATGGGGCTCTCTTTGGCTATGTAACTTGCCTCAATATTTTCCGCACCTGCAGCAATCTCAGCATTACTCACTTCCCAGGCTGCATAATTGACATGACTTTTCGTTCCTTCAGGACGTGGAATCATCGCTCAAGAAGCAATAGCAGGCTGAACACGACTTATTTATTTGCGAGCATTTTCCAGCCTTTCGCTTTAAGGTGGACTTTCAGTGTGTTTTGGTCATAACTTTCTCGTAGATGGTCAAGTCCAACCGGAAAGACAGAGATATCTCCAGCCTTTGAAGTATTAGCAATCAGGCGCTCCGCCATAGTTTTGTTTATCGCGGGGTTATTGTATCGTTGTTGCTCTCTAGGCATTTTCTCTGCGGCGTAACGTGAGGTGGAGATTACCATGGCACCAACCTGCTTTACATAAATCTGATGAGAGATGGATCCCTACGAGGGAAGCATAAAACCTATTCAGCGCGGCAACGCTATATCTGTGGCGAGTGTGATCGTCACTTTGATGACTTAACCGACACCATCTTTGCGGGTCGTCATCAACCGTTACAAACCTGGATAGCGTGCTTATATTTGATGGGTCTCAATGTCTCCAATCAACAAATTTCTGAAGAGTTGGATCTGCATAAAGATGATGTGCATCAGATGACCGGTGAATTGCGCCAAGCGATTGCAGATAAATGCCCCGAAGTGCAGTTATCTGGGACGGTGGAGTTTGATGAAGTGTATGTGACCGCAGGCCATAAAGGCCAACCAGAGCAGGTTAAAAAAAGGTCGCAAGGGATGCAGGCAAAAACTCAAGGGGCCTCGGGGGCGCGGTACGCTCGAAACGGAAAAACCGCCGATCTTCGGGATGATTCAATGGGGTGGGGAGGTGTGATTCAGATGTTAGCCAATGTTCAACAACAAACCATCAAGCCAATTATTCAGTCGATTGTGACGCCTGGCACGCTCATCTATACCGACGAGTATGATATCTATGCTCGCTTAGAGACCTGGGGATACTCTCATAAGAGTGTTTGTCACAGTGCCGGAGACTATGCCCGATACGTTAAAAAACGGTAAGCGTTGTATGAAAACGACCCCCTTAATTCAAGAAGCATTTATAAATCATGCTCAAACCAGAAATTTGCCTAAAAAACATTCCTTGCTACATCAAGGAGAAGTTAGCCGATACGCCTATTTCGTAAAATCCGGTTGCCTTAGAATGTGGTATAACGATTGCGATAATGACATCACAGTAAAGTTTTTTATTCCAGGAGATGTGGTGGCTTCACTGGAAAGTTTCTATCAGGAAACGCCAAGTAAGTTTGGTATTGAAAGTATTGTACCCACCGTGGTGATGACAGTCAGTAAAGCGGTATTTACAGAACAACTGGATAAATCAGTGGCATTTAAAGATGAGGTACTGGCTATATCGATCTCCTGTATGGCGGATTATCAAAATTTATTTCTGAATCGTATTATGACAAATCCAGAGGAGCGTTTTCGCTTATTGATGGAACAACACCCGCAATTGTTTGAGATTATTCCGCATCATTACATAGCATCCTATCTTGGCATTACGCCAGTATCCCTTAGTCGAATTCGAAAGAGACTTGAAAGCATTAACAATTGTTAATGCGGGCTCCTCCAGACCTTGATACTATCCCCATTGCTATACCGCGTTTCTAAAAGAACGCGAATTAAGTGATGGAGATAATATTGAAAAACATGACTAATATGAAAAAAATAACTGGCCGTATCCTGCTTTCACTGAGTATCATGACGGGTCTCATCAGCTTCTGGTATACTCTGCAATTTGCCTGGACACCTGAGTTTCAGGCAACTGCTTTGGATATTGGGCCAACCCACTCTAACTATCACGCTTTCCGTGAAGCAATGTTGGCTCTAGCAGTCAACCTGCTGCTAATAAGAGCATGTATTCAAGGTACAGCTATAAAATTTGAATATTGGGCTACAACCACATTTATGGCTGTTTTTTACTATGTTGGCTGGTGGCTTGCGTGGCCTATTTGGGGATATCACGCACCATACATCGAGGCTGAGATTAATCACGCAGTGGCCACAATCGGCGGTCTGGCGGGTCTATTTGTTATCAGACCTAGTAGAAAACAGGGATAACTTGCAACCTTCTTTGCAACTATCGGTTCATCTCATTTACTATCCGCCCTATCACAGCACATATAATCCAATTGAACGGTGTTGGGCTGCATTAGAAAACTACTGGAATGGAACGCTCCTAACCTCGGTTGAAGAGGCACTGCAATGGGCCTCGAATATGACTTGGAGATGAGCTGGAGCCTTACGAACAATGCTGGCAACGGTCAGAAGACTTACCTAAATGGGATGTCATAACTGTTCCAAGCTGATGGGTACGTTATTTAACGGCATTACATTTCTTCTTCACCTGGCGTCCTCGGATAGGGCAACTGATGCCGGGCGCAGGCTTTTTTGATGCGCAAAATCAGATCGGTCTTATAGACATATTCATCCCGTGCATCCATGGGATAGGATCTCAGCTTGAGGTGGGTTGCCCAGGTTTCTTCTGACACCACCACCATGACCGGCAGCTTAAGCTGGGTATAGCGACTGCTATAGGCGGCCTGGTACAAAATTTCGACGGCCAGTTCCGTATTGGCTTCGTGGGCAAAGTAAAACTCAGTCATTACCTGGGCTTCGAGTTGACCGCTGTTGGCATTGGAAATGGGATTGGTCCAGGTAACGTTGTGGGGAATGGTAACGGCGTTGTCGTCAGGGGTTTGTAGCCGCACACCCCGCAGGCCATAGTCAATCACTTCGCCATAATGGTCGCCAATTTGGATGCGATCGCCCATCCGAAAGGGGCCTTCAAACAGGTTGACTACACCAGCAATGATGGAACTGGCATAGTCTTTAAAGGCAAAGCCTAGGGCAACGGCAATGGTGCCCGTTAAGGCAATCAGATTCGAGCCGGTTAGATTTAGGAATAGGGGCAACAAATAGGCAATGGCGACAATCAAGACGATACCCTTCATAAAAGGGACTGACTGCTTGATAATCAGCCTGAAGCGACGCGGTACTTGCTCTGAAAGAATGTCAGTGCCAACCCGAATCAGGAATAGCAAGCCATAGGCCGTTAACACGACAAAACTGCCCTGCAGAATCTCTGATGTGTTGGGTCGCTTAAAGATATCGAGGACATCTGCCGATGTAGTGAGGTCTTGAGCTGTGGCAAGACTTGTCAGAGCCAGCACCGCTATGGTGGTTGCGATCGCAATCTTCACTCCCTTAACCATGGCTCCCCCTAAGCTTTTCCAATTAAAAAGTTGTTATTGCCGAGTTCTTTGTAGAGCTTGGGATAATGGGCCGGCTGGACGCTCAACCGACGACCGCGCTGACGGATAATGCCTTCGCGCCGCAGCACCTGCAGTCGGGAGCGGATATTGCGTTCGGCTTCGCCCAGACTGATGGCTAGGTGCGATCGCGTCATTTCTCGATGAATCAATAATGAATGCAGCAAATAGCGATCCATTGCTTCCAGGGTCATCAGCCCCGGTAGCGTTGGTTTAGTGGGCAACAGTTCAATTAAGGTGGTTTCATTTGCGATCGCGCCTTCATCTGTTAACACATCAGCCTTAATTTGCAACGACTTGAGCCACAGCTGAGCCGCTGTACTAGCGATACCGTCTGCTGTGCTGGCCAGGCTATCCCAATAGCTATCATTTGTTTCCGAAACCTGCACCATAGGCCCCGTTGCTTGGGTCTCTAAGTTGGTTTCAAGTAACGGAGCCAGCCAGGTTTTTAGCTCTGCCCCAGACAGTTTTGGCAATGAAATCGTCTGTTCAAAATAGGCACTGATCTGACAAACCCGTTCTAAAAAGCTCCAAGACCAGTGATTACAGCCAAATACCCAAAAGCGAGAAGTGTCCTGGGCACTCAGAGTTTGCAAATATTCAATGCCCTCCCACCCTTGAATGCAGCGCAGAAAACAGGGCTCTAAACTAGACACCACCATGATGTTGGGCACATGGCGATCGAGATCTGTCTGGGTAACCGGCGTGACAATTTCACTGGGCACCTCATCATCAGGCTCTAACTCCCGCTTAAGGTGTTGAGGCACCGTCAGCGGATCGGGTGGCCGATGATATCCCCCTAAGAAAAAACGCACTTCACAGTCAGGTAAATCCTGATGGACACTGGCTTTAAGGATCGGTCCAATCTCTTCCACGGGACGACCTAGCACCACCAGCGTATTATTCTCAACCTCAGGATTTGCCTGCCAGTCCTGCAATGCTTTAGTTAAGGATGCCTGAATAGCTGCTTGGTAGGGTTGAGGGGTCGGTAGCTGAGCCACCTGTTCATTCACACTGTTGAGCACCCCCGGCGGCGCATTCACCAGTTCTTCGGTCGGCTCAGAGCTGGCAGAATGAGAAAACCGAGCTGGAATCGTTTTTAGTAAAGAGGAAAATTGTTTCCTCACCACGGTTACCTTATAAGAACTGGTACCAATAGTACCGTTCTTTGATCCCTCTCGAATACTGGTTCTTCGTTTTTCGTTCTCCGTTCTTCGTTTTGGAAGCCTGTTGTGGCAAAACCACTTTAATTTGAGAGATGTAGTTGAAGTTTCAAAAGAAGGCTAATGGGATCAAAATCGCTAAAGGGGTTAAGAGATTGGTGAAAGCCCTATTTCTAGAGCTTCACAACCAAGTTTTCGCTACTCTTTGAGAAGTCTTACACCTATAGCAAACAGCCCTCAATTAGCGGTGGGTTTTGCACCCACTGTGGGCTTCAGCTGAGAGTCATCGATCGCCAGCTTGGGTCGAATCATGTCTGACAAAGACGGATTTAATAAAACAGTTCGAGACAGCTCTTGTGTTGTGGGCAAAGTATTGACAACACGTCGCTTTTGATAGCGTTGAACAATATTACAGATAGTGCACATCTCCAGTTCGTTCCTTAATTACAACTGCTTAACCCTTCTGAACGATGTAATAGTTATTTTGAAAGTCATGGTCTAGCTGCTTAACCGTGACTTGGGTAAAGCCTGCATCTTTTAGCATAGACAGCGCTTTTTCTTCTCCCCACATCGCACCTAAGCCCATACCGCCCTGGGCCAGAGATACCGTCATGCAGTGCATACAAGAAACGGTGTAAAGAAAGGGCGCTGCTGGGTGATCCATATTGCCTGCTACGTTGGTGGTAGCTCGAATATCTTGCATCAGATAAATACCACCGGGTCGCAATGCACGATAAATATTCTTGAGAACAATATCGGGATGGGCCTGATCGTGAATCGCATCAAATGTAGTAATCAGGTCATACTGCTCAGGTGCGTCAAAGAACGTGGCATCTTGTACTTCAAACTGAATATTAGATAGAGGGCGATACTGGCTCTCTTCACGGGCTGTGGTAATGGCCGATTCAGATAAATCAATGCCCCGAAATCGGCTATTCGGAAATAGTTTTGCCATTTTGTTGAGGGCACGACCGCTACCACAGCCTAAATCCAATACTTGTATGCCTTGTTTGAGAGCATCCATCAGCCCTGGCACTAAAGGCAACACATATTCTGTTAAAGCTGATACCGTCGTTTGACCGCTATCTTCCGCCATCACCGGATGGAATCGCTTAAACTGAGCATAGGGCACACCCCCACCATTATAAAAACAGTCAATAATCGGATCCTCCACAGTCCCTAACAGAGGGATATATTGAGCAAATGCCGCAATGTTGTCAGGGCTAGCCGCACGGGTGAGCACAGCCGCATACTCACGGGGTAGAAAGTATGTGCCTTGCTCCGAATCATAGGTAATAAATCGGCCCGTCACCATTGCCCCCAGCCATTCACGCACATAGCGCTCATTCAGCCCAGCTGCATCAGCAATCTGTTGACTGGTGGCAGGCGGTAGTTCGGCCAGCGTGTCAAAGAGTTCAGTGCGGTGGCCAATGGAGGTCATCAGCGCCAACGCCCCATTGTTCAGAATGTCTAGCAAGCGTTCAGCAAATGCTTCAGTCAGGTTAACGGATGTGGTCATGGTCGGTTCTCCACATTGCAGGTGATGGTCTAACCCTAATCAATCCAGCGTTCTACCAACGTTCCTACACCGTTCCCATCCAAACGCAAAATCCTCAACTGAGGTTATATGAGGTTCACTCAAACAAACTCATATTGAGGAATCACCTCCAAGCCCATTCTCCATTTCCCTAAAATCAACCTTAAAGTTGAGAGCCTAATTCAAAACTCAAAACTTAGAACTCAAAACTATTTCACGTCTGGATTAGCCAAGAAATCTCTCCACCTTGACCACATCAAAATGAGAAACCTGATAAAACTAGTGACCTTTTATGTAACGACAAAAACAAAATCTTTGATTAGTCTTGGACATGTGAGTGAATTGCTTCAACAACAGATTCGCTCAATAACACACTTCGACTAACCATAAGGAGCCAACCATGAAACGTTACCTGTTTTCTACAGTCTCAATTGTGATCGCGACTGCTGCAATTTCTGCCGGAGCCAATGCCGCTGAAATTAAGCAACCAACGCATCAACAGCCGACGCTGCACCAACAGCGGCTGATCAATATGGACATACGCAACAAAGAAGAGCTGAAGCCAACGCTGCACCAGCTGCGGATGGCTGCCATAGATGAGCGCAATAAATCTACAGCTATCAAAGAGACAAGCTCGACAACAACAGATCTTGGAGATTCCTATGATGATCACGTCCAAAAACCACGAGTATCATCATCCTGAAAATCCTCCAGAATCATTTTTTAATCGTCTCGGTCTTACCCTGCGTCCAGCTAAAGTAAGTGATGCTGAGAATATTGAAACACTGACTCAGGAAGCTTTTGAACAGTATATTCAACTGATCAGAGGCATCCCCCGCACCATGCTGACCGACTACCATCAGGTAGTTAAAAACGATTGTGTATGGGTGGTGGAAAGTCATAGCCAGTTGATCGCGGTGTTGGTCTTATCTCCCCGTGATGACCACTATCACATCACCAATATTGCCGTACATCCTACATGGCAACGACAGGGATTGGGCAGCGCTCTGCTCAGCCATGCAGAAGCTCAATCACACCAGGCTGACTATGGTGAAATCTGGCTGCACACCAATGAGGTGATGGTGGATAATATCCGTCTTTATACCGCCATGGGTTATAAGGAAATCTATCGACTGACTTACCATGGCACTGCCAGTATCTACATGAGAAAGAGCCTGAGACAGGCATAGTCGTATGATGCCCAGGGCGGTAATGACCTGATAGTTGGCGGCATCGGCAACGACAAACTGTTTGGTGATGCCGTTGAAGCTGAAGCCACCACAACCGGCGGTAACGATGTGCTGATCGGTGTAGATCCTAGCGTTGGCATGCCGGGTACCGGAGAGTTTGACCAGCTAACCGGCAACGGTGGCGCAGATCTGTTTGTTTTAGGCAATTTCGACTCTCTCTAGAGCAATGGGTATGAACCAAGAACCAAGAACCAAGAACCTTCTTCTCACACCCAACACCTATCAACCAATCAAGGAGACAACCCATGAACGTTTTCCAATCCTGTAGCCGTTTTTGCAAACAGCATCTCGTGACCGTAACCCTGGCTACAGCAGCTACCCTGGCCCTTAGTAATGTTGCGATCGCTAACACAATCCAGCCAGCCCAAAAGATTGTTGTAGAACCCGCAAAGACCACCAGCATTCAAACGAAGCAAAATCGTCGCTCTAACTCCCAGGTCCTCCGATTTGATATCGTAGAAGACGCCACCCGGTTTGTCTTTGACGATGCCCCTTTGCTCAGTAACGGGTTTCCCGCCTATGGCAATTCGTTTGTTACCCAAGGCTATATCTATCCAGCCGGTACCCTCAACGGCAGCAATGGCGTTAATCCTGATGGTAGTCCCGAGTTTCCAGCCCTCGTGCAAGGCCGGTGGGTGTGTCGCGGCTGGTTTATTAACCCAGACGGGGCCGCCGCTGCCAGTGGTGAATTTGTCATCACCCACCAACTTTATAACTTTGGTCATGAACTCGGTGATGAAACCATTGTTAGCGACGGTTGGGAAATTGCGGATGTGGGTGAGCCGGTGGCACGGGCCATTATTGGCGGCACGGGTCGCTACCGTAACGCCAGTGGTGAAGCTGTTCAGGAATTTCTGGGTTTTAATGCCACAGAAGGTGTGAATTTAACCTTTGAGCTAACTGTAGATTATTAGCCAATAGCAGCGTTTTACTCGGTACTTCCCAAATAATACCGGGTAAAACACGCTCCCTTGCTATCCTCTCTTACCGGTGAGGGAGCCTTTCTTCTCACTCACAAATACTTTCAACTGTTCTTAACCAACAGATATACCATGGTCCATCCAATCACGTTACTGCGCAACCTTGGGTTTACTGGCAGCCTAGTCATGCTGAATGTGATGGCTGCGCCCTCTCTCGCCACTAGCACCCCAGTTTGCTTTATGGAAACAGCAAATGGTCAGATTGTTGATCTGAGCCGTATGTGTGGCCCGTCAGATCAACAGACGACCTCTCCAACCGTACAGTCTGCCCCGATCACTCAGCAGCGACGTGGGCGTGGTGCGGCTCAACGATAAATTTATTGGGCATTGCTGATCCTCGGGATGACTTTAGGTGTGAAATACCGTCAAATATCGATGGCTCTAGACCGGTTTATCCCTTAAATCGGCAATCGCACTGATTGCCGTTGCTAATTGTGAGCCAATGCGACCGTTTCCAGGATATTCACTAACGTTTGAGGTTGAGACAGCATCACATCGTGACCTGCGCCCATCTCAAATAGCGTTGGATTATGCAAGCGCTGGGCGTAGGTGCGGCAGAGAGCGGGGGATAGGGCCTGGTCTTGGGTACAAATCACATAGGCCATGGGAACGGAAAGTTCGAACAGGGCATTACTGCCGACAACGCTTTTCATATTCCCGAAAGGTTCAGGGGTTAGCTGCTGAAAATACATCTGAGCCTCTGTTTCTGAAAGGTCGCTGAAGTAACGCTTGCGAGCCGCATCATAGCTAATGGGGATGCTATAGTCAGTTCGGCTTTCTGCCAGCTGTCGATAGGCTTTTTGTTGCTGTTTCGACAGATCGCTTATTTGTGATTCTCCGGCTCTGAGCACCAACGCTGCTACAAAAACCAAAGCACTTAGGCGATCTTGAAGTTCTTTTGCGATCGCAACCAGCACCACACCGCCGGAAGAGTGCCCCACTAAAATTAGATTGTTTAGCTGGTTTAATCTGACATAGTTCAAAACGGCATCACAGTTATCTTGCAGAGTCAGCCTATGCCTGGGTGTAACATCATCACCATGGCCTGGTAAATCAATAGCGTGGGCCTGATGACCACGACATTCGAGTAAATTAACGACCTTGTCCCAGGCCCATTTTCCATGACGATTTCCATGAATTAATAGATAACAAGCCATTTTTAGCTGTAAGAGATGCTATTTCTAAGTTAATTGTGACCTGAGTGAATAGACAAAACTATCCATCAATCCGGGCTATCTCCGTGGGAGACGCTTCGCGAACGACTCCGCCCAGCCCTCATTTCTCTAAATTAGCTGGTTGAGCGGAGTCGAAACCAGCAGTGTTAGGGACGTTTACTTTCGGCCATCTACTTATCTACTAGTCAGAAACCTATCATTGCGTTAGTTGCTGTTAAAAAGAGAGAACACACCATGTTAAAACAACACTTCCTATTGAAGGGTAAGAGTTTGACAAGTCTGTTAGGAATCCTCTTATTGGTCAGCTGTTCACCGTCATCCAACCCAACTGCAGCTGGGAACATGTGTGCCCCTGAGATTGCCGAACTGGAATTTGGTATTAGTTCCTCTGAATCCCAGGCAAACCTAAAACAGCAATGGGAACCGCTGCTAGCCGTCATGGCTGATGCCATCGGGCGACCTGTCAACGGTCTGTATGCCACGGACTATGCCGGTGTGATTGAAGCCATGGGTGTCGGCAAGATTCAGGTGGCCTGGTATGGCGGCAAGGCCTACATTGAAGCAGCCAAACGCTCCCAGGCGGAGGCATTTGTGCGCTCGGTAAATGCCGATGGCAGTCAGGGATACTATGCTCACCTGATCACCCACAAGGATAATCCCATCCTTAAGAACATTGATATTGAAGCTGGCAATGGCGATCAATACGTTATCGAAAATGCAGGAGATTTGACCTTTGCATTTAATGACCCCAATTCTACGTCTGGCTATTTAGTGCCAAGCCTGTATGTGTTTGCAGAAAACAACATTAATCCCAACACTGCATTTGATGAATTAGTGTTTGCAGGCACCCATGAAGCGACCGCCCTCGCTGTTGCCAATAGCCAGGTGGACGTCGCTACTAACAATAGCGAAACGTTAAAAATGATGGAGCAATCGGCCCCAGAAACCCGTGAAGAAATTCAGATCATCTGGACATCCCCGATGATTCCGACAGAACCCCTGGCCTATCGCAGTGACTTACCAGACTGTTTGAAAGAAGATATTCGAACATTTTTTACTGATTATCAAGACAGTGAAGTGCTAACTCCCCTGGGCTGGTCTGACTTCGTTACAGCGGAAGATAAAGACTGGAATCCGATTCGGGAGTTGGACATTGGCAAACAAATTTTGGATATCCAAAACAGTGAGAGTTTGGATGATGCCGTCAAGCAACAACAGATTGAGGCACTGAATCAGCAGCTTAAGGCTCTGAAAACAGGCGAATGATACGAGTAGTTCTTGGTTTTGAGTTCTTAGTTGTAAGGGATATGCATGAAAATAAGAGACCGTTTTGAAGCCCGGCGATATCTGGTTCCCCTTAGTAAGGGGAACCGTCAGGGAGGGGTCTCGACATCTAGCGCTAGATGTCGAGACCCCTCCGCCTTCGGCACCTCCCCTTGGTAAGGGGAGGATTTTGCTCAAAAGCTCCCCTCTAACCCAATATCACAGGACTAATTAGCTCGAACACGGTTATATGCTTAAAAACTTGCAATAAAATCAGGGTTCACCCTAACTGCACCGATTACAATGGGCTGCAGAGACGATTGCAGCTGACGGGTGTTGACTGTGGGCAAACAGCTCCTAAAGATTTCTTTGCTAGGCAACTTTCACATTGCCCAGGAAGGAGCAGGCAGTGTAGAGTTGCGATCGAGATCGCAACACCTGCTCGCCTATCTAATTTTGCATCGCCATGCCCCCCAGTCTCGCCAACGTATTGCCGGACAGTTATGGCCAGATTCCGCCGACACTCAAGGCCGCACGAATCTACGAAAAGAGCTGCACTATCTGCGGCACATCTATCCTGCCATCGAGCCGCTAATCACTATCACCAAATCCACACTGCGCTGGCAGCCCCAGATTCCCTGTGAAGTGGATCTTGATAGCTTTGAAACTGCCCTAGCCTCAGCAGCGGAGGTAGACGGAGCGGCAGCTATTGGTTTTCTCGAAACTGCCATCAAAGCTTATCAAGGGGATCTGTGGCCAGACTGTGACGCTGACTGGATTTATAGCGAGCAAGAACGTCTCAGAAAAAGCTATGGCCAGGCCTTGGCTGAGCTGACTCGACAGCTACAGGCCCTGGGTGAAATAACCAAAGCGATCGCAACGGGACAGCAATGGTTAAAGGCTGAACCTCTGGAGGAAAGTGCGTATCAAACTTTGATGGCCCTTTACGGGAAAAGAGGAGACCGCTCCACCGCCTTGCAGTTGTACCACCAGTGCATGACCACCCTGCAAACAGAATTAGGGGTGCCCCCCAGCCCAACGACAGCAAGCATTTATCAGCAGCTACTGTTGGCAGAAGAAAGGGCTGTTGAGACAACAACAGAAGCTCTGACATCTAAACAGCCTGCACCAGCGATACCATTGTCTCTGGCTACCCCCAATGCCACAAACACCTTAGTCGGACGTGAGCAGCTATTTAGCAGCTTAGAGCGATGGTTATTATCGCCCTTAGACGAGCCTGCACCTTTATTATTGCTAACCGGAGAACCGGGTATCGGCAAAACTCGATTGCTGGAATCCCTAGCTAAGCGTGCGGCTCAAGACAGCTGGCAGACTTGCTGGGGCAGTGCCTTTGCGGCAGAGCAGCTGCGTTCCTACGGCGTGTGGCTAGATTTACTGCGTACCGCCCATCTCTCTGAGTCCTTTCCTCAGCTAGAGGATACCTCCAGCAATTTACAAAATCGGGGACAGTTGTTGGACGCTATGGTGCAAAGCTTGAGGGCTATAGCCAGTCCTGAACAGCCTCTATTGCTTCTATGTGATGATATTCACTGGCTAGATGACGCGTCAACGGCATTGCTGCACTATGTCTTTCGACTGATGGGGCAAGGGCCATTGCGCATTGCCTGTGCCGCTCGACAACAAGAACTGCAAGAGAATTCAGCCGTTCTCACCTTAATCAAGTCCCTACGGCGGGCTAAACGGCTACAGGAGATAGCCGTTCCTCCTCTATCGGCTAAGGCGATAGGGGCACTCGTCACACCGCTGCTCAACTCCGAAAATGGGGCCGAACCATCAGATGCTCAACCAATCGCTCAACAAATCTACAGCGACAGTGGTGGCAATCCGTTATTTGCCTTAGAAGTCGCGCGGGCCAATACTGGAGAGACCAGTGATCTACAGGGATTAATCGACGATCGTTTACAGCGGCTAGATGGGGTAGCGAGAGACTTGATTCCTTGGGCCGCAGCGTTAGGACGACGTTTTAATCCAGAGATTTTGGCCCTGGCGGCCAGCTACCCGCCCATGCAGTTTCTGTTGGCCATGGAGCAATTGGAACACCAACAGATTGTGCAGCCCGTTAACCCAGGGGCCTCAGCCAGCTTTGATGAACAGGGCAACTATGATTTTGTTCATGATTTGGTGCGCCAGGCAGCCTACCATCAGCTGTCGTTGCCCCGTCGTCGCATTATCCATGGTCAACTGGCTAAAACCCTGGAATCTCAAATGGTGGAGGATGATTTAGCCAGCCAGGTGGCCTACCATGCTGCCCTGGCGGGTAACCATGCCTTGGCAGCCAGGGCCAGTGTTACCGCTGCCAGCCGCAGTTTACGGTTGTTTGCTTACGCCGACGTGGTTCAGCTAGTGAACCGGGGTCTGGAGCATTGCCACTATTTGCCCAGTTGCGATCGCATTCTCTACTCCACCCAACTCCTGCGCACCCGAGTTTTAGCCGGTGTATCCCAGGCAGACGCCACCACCGTGGAAGCTCAAATCCAGCAACAGTTAGCGAATTTGGTGGGCCTAAATTTACCAGAAGCAGAAGCCGCTGCACGACAGGCCCTGGCGTTCTTAAAATACGCCCAAGGTAACTTGACCGATGTGCATCAACAATGTTTAGAAGCCATAGATGTCCTGCCGCCAATGCCCCAGCTACAGGCAGAAAATCTGGCGGTAAATGGTTGCTGTTTAGCTGAAATTGGTCGGGATATGGATCGGGCCGAAGCCATCTTGCTAGAGGCCGAATCCCTTGCCAATCCCTTAGGCACATCCATCAGCGATATTCATTTAGGGTTAGGCTGCATTTACAGTTACCGTGGCGACTATGACTTAGCCCAGCAACAGCTAACAACCGCCCTGCAAATATCCCAAAGTCAAGCCCCCAATCAACGCGATCAGCTCAATGAGAGCCATAGTCTCACCAACCTGGCCATGAACAGTTGGGATAGGCAACAGCCTGACCCAAGCTATGCCAAAGCCCTACTGGAGTTAGCACCTAACCTGCCCCAGGGGAGTGAGGCTGCCTTTGCAAAAGCTTTAATTGCCCTATACGCCTATGGTCAAAACCCAGGCAAACCAGGTCAAACAGCCCTGACGGAGGCATTGATCCAACTTGATCAGCTGGATGCTCAACGTAAACGAGTTTTTATTGCCAGTCATGCGGCTGAGATTGCTCTCCGACACAACGACGGCGACACGGCTCTCACCTATGCAAACATGGCTAGTCAAGCCGCTAACATGGTTGGATATCCCAACGATATGGCTGTGGCAAATGCCCTGTGTGTTCTCAGTGCTAGTCTTCTAAAGGATCACACAACGCGGCACCACCATTGGCAATCGTTAGCAGCATTGCCTGTGACTAACTTAAGTGGTCGGGCTCAGCGGTTAATGGCCCAAGCTCAACAGACTGTAAAGCCATGGGAAAACGCATCTAAGCCTGAGATAGTATCCCCATAGCGCAATTTCTTTGTTTACGGATGACATCACCATGGCCCTTATTGTTGTTGAAACCACCTACAATCCCCCCATTGACCAGGCACTGTGGGATGAGCTGGTGGAGCGGTCAGCCCCTTGCTTGACAGAGCGCAATGTCATCTGGAAACGCACCTATTTATCGCGCGATCGCAAACGCAGCATCTGTGAACTCGACGCGGCTGATGCCGACACAGTCAGGGCTGCCTATCAGCGAGGCAATGTTCCCTATGACACCATTTGGTCAGCCGATTTAGTGGATGAACTACCGGCGAGTATCGAGAAATCATAGGGCCTACCCCCAGGGAACGCCCAAAAGACGGTTAGGGAACGCAGCAGTTTCTATTCTTGAATCATGAAAATCCCAACTCTTTTTGGAGCCCATGATGACAACGATAGACTCCCTAACCCCGCTGGCCGTTGAAGATAATACTCCAGCATTTGACACCGACAAGTCTGCAGACTTTGCTGAGAACTTGCTCAACATCCTCAACAGCGGTGCCCTGGCCCAAATGCTGTCCATTGGCCATCGCACCGGGCTATTGGACACCATGGCCAAACTACCGCCTGCCACCAGTCAACAAATTGCCGATGCGGCCCAACTGAATGAACGCTACGTTCGCGAATGGTTAGGGGCCATGGTCACTGGCCACATTGTCACCTACTACAGTGGCAACAAAACCTATCGACTACCGGCTGAACATGCCGCCTGGCTTACCCGCAGCGCCAGCCCTAACAACATGGCCACCACTATGCAGTTTATTCCCCTAATCGGCGGTGTCGAGGATGCCATTGTCGATTGTTTCCACCAGGGTGGCGGCGTTCCCTATGCTGCCTATCAGCGTTTCCATACAGTAATGGCAGAAGAAAGTGCGCAAACTGTCATCACCGCCCTTGAAACCCAGGTTTTACCCCTGGTCCTTGGCTTAAAGGAACAACTGGCTGAGGGCATCTCCGTGGTTGATATCGGCTGTGGACAGGGGCGTATATTACACACCCTGGCCAGCTGGTTTCCCAACAGTCGCTTTGTCGGCTATGATCTATCCGGTGAAGTCATTACCTGGGCCAAGGCCGAATCACGGCGGCTGGGGCTACAAAATGTGACGTTTCAGGTACAAGATGCGGCCTTGATTGTAGAAGAAAATCAGTATGATCTAGCGCTCTCATTTGATGCCATTCATGATCAGGCACAGCCAGATATCGTCTTACAAAATATCTACCGAGCCCTGCGACTAGAAGGGCTCTACCTCATGCAGGAGATTCAAGCATCCAGCAACTTAGAGGATAATCTAAATCATCCTGTGGGTCCGTTGTTGTATAGCATTTCCTGCAATCACTGCACTGCTGTTTCCCTAGCAGCGGGTGGTCCAGGGCTGGGAGCCATGTGGGGTCAAGAACTGGCTCTGGAGATGCTACAGACTGCGGGCTTTAGCAACATCGAAGTACAACAGCTGGAAAACGACTTCCAGAACACCTATTATCTCGCCCGCAAGCGCTCATCTCAATAGTGCCGGGTGCATGTGAGCTAAATCACTCACCACAGCCGTAATGATCACCTAAAAACCAGCGAAATTGATTGATTAGCCCCTGTTTCTCTAAGTCTGGCCAGCCAAAGAATACTCTCTCTCTTATCATGATTTCCCACCGTAAACAGCTGCTGATTGTAGGCCTTGGTCTGGGCCTAATGGTGATAATGTCCTATTTCCCTTACGATGTAATGGGGGTGTAGTACAGATTTTAGACTGCGATGTTCATCGTTTTCATCAAGGAGGTTTATGATGCGACTTTTACGAACAGGTGTTATCACTGCCTTGATTTCCACCATAATCAGTGCTCCAACACTGGCTGCCACACTCACACCAGCTCAACAGGTACAGCAGGCAGTGGACTGGTTTACGGGCTTCTTTACCAACCAAGCGCAGGTTAACAGTGCCCCCAACGTGCCGCTGCTAACCATGGAAAACTGTGCCGTCCCGACCAGCAGCACAACGACCTCGCGGTATGTTCATTTAGAACAATTTTTTGGCGGCACAGGCAGCCTACTTCGCACCCGAGCCTATGAATTTAGCCCTGGAGCCACAGGCGTTGACCTGAGCATATTTAGCTATCGCAATCTCGGCACCGCCCTCGGCACCTGTGACCAAGCAACGGCCATTTTAGACCTGAGCGATCTCCTCACACCCAGCTGTGACCTGACATTAACCTATAGAGAAGACGAGTTTTTTGGCACCAACATACCAACGGGCTGTCCCACCAGCTTTCCAGTACCTGGCAGCACCGTAGTTTCAACAGTTACCATCGCCGCCAATACCGTTGACTCCACGGATACATTTCTCTTACCCAGTGGTGGAGCCATTGGCACCCCCATCACCTTTAATCGTGTCAGCACACCTGAACCGACATTGATCGTTGGTATTATCGCGGTAGGATTACTAGCAACCGCTGGTTACAAACGAACATAGGACTAAGCATCAGACTGGTCTAAACACTCCTATCCAGTTTGACGATATCTTCCCCATATCAGCCGCTGCAGCGTTAGAGGAGACATCATGGAATCAAGTTTTTTAACCGCAGTTTTTCTACCGCTAGCCCTGTTTATCATCATGTTAGGCATGGGGCTGGGCTTGACAATTCATGATTTCCAAAGGATTCTGACCGAACCTAAAGCTGTCATTCTTGGACTGGTTGCTCAGCTAATTATGCTGCCAGTGGTTGGCTTTTTGTTAGCTAGCCTTTTCCCACTCTCACCGGAGTTGGCCGTTGGTGTGATGATTTTAGCCGCTTGTCCAGGCGGTCCCACATCCAATATGGTGACCTACCTGGTGCGGGGAAATGTTGCTCTTTCCATCACCCTGACAGCAATTAGCAGCCTGGTGACGATCGTTACTATTCCCCTCGTGGTTAACTTTGCCATGCAACAGTTTATGGGGGAGGCAGCAGCTATACAGCTTTCTTTTTTAACAACGGTTATTCAAATTGCCGTCATTACCCTTATTCCTGTTTCCATCGGCATGGTGCTTCACCACTACGTTCCCAGGTTTGCCGCCAAGGTGGAAAAGTGGGTTAAGTGGCTGTCGTTGTTTTTCTTGGCGCTAATTATTGTTGGTCTGCTGGCTAAAGAACGGGCCAATGTCGCCAGCTTTTTTGTCCAGGTGGGGGGAGTCACGCTGGCTTTAAATGTGTTGACTATGGGATTGGGATTTGCGATCGCAACCCTCGCCAAGCTCGACACCCGCAGTGCAAAATCCATCACAGTTGAAGTGGGCATTCAAAATGGCACCTTAGCCATCGCCATTGCCAGTGCACCCACCTTTCTCAATAACCCCAGTATGGCAATTCCTGCCGCCATCTATGCCCTGATCATGTTTGCCACCAGTGCCGGTTTTGCCTGGTTAATCCGATACCAAAAAGCGGTGCCTACCAGTTCACAGCAGCAGACACCAGAGAGTAGCAAAAGTCGTTTATAAAGCTGTCCATCTACGGCTACCGCATATACAACGTTGTGAAAACGTTGCACAACCATCTCAAGACACAAGACAATTATTCTGTTATCATACTGATGCAATTGGAAATGAGATTTTTCTAGGATATTGCTAACTTCTTCAACCTTGAAGCAAGAAAGCAAGAATCTATCTCTTGTTGAGATAACCTATTGTAACAACTGCCCATATATCTCCTGTGTCTTAGAACTAGGATCAATCCCTAATTCATCCCGTAAAATAGTCATACACTGATGATAAATTTGAAGAGCCGTAGCACGATTTCCTAATTGGTTATGTAGCTGCATTAGCCTTTGATAAGTAGCCTCTCTGAGCGGATCTAACCGTAATAGCCTTTCTGCGTGGGTTAATGCCAGTGAGTACTTTTCTTGTTTTCGTAAAATATCAACTAACTGAGCCAGAGCTTGACTAAACTGCTGCTGGAATTTTTCTCGTACAGGATAAAGCCACTCGTCATACATGGCAGGCAGTAAATCTCCGGTGTATAGAGCAACAGCCTGTTCCAAACTGGAAATGGCTTCCCCTTCGGATTGATTGTCTACAGTCATCAGCACTTGCTCAAAGTCTTCCACGTCTAGCCAGAAAGGTGCTTGTTTTTGCCAGCCCAGTTGGCTAGCATTGATTTCTAAATAGGCTTCAGCCTGGGGTAAATGGCGTCGCAGATTATGTAATTCTTTGCGGAGATTAGTACGGGCTTGACTGTCTAAAGAATCGGGCCACAAGGCGAGGGCAATCTGTTGGCGAGACTGACTAGTGTGGCGATGTAACAACAGATAAACTAAGAGCGATTGGGTGCGACTAGAGCCCAGATTACTCAGGGGCTGTTGTTGATAGGTAACAGTCAACCCACCAAATAGACAGATTTTTAGCAGGGGCTGATCGTCATCAGAAGCATTAGCAAGCACCGCTGTTGTTAATAACTGTGATGATGGCTCAGAAGTTGCTGCTGTGACTACTGCCCCCAGTCGCTTCAGATTGATGTGCTGAGCATCGGTCAGCCCTTGCACATCGGTAATGTTCATGCCTTCATAGGGTCGCAAAGGTCGCAAGACTTTTAGACAGGTGCCTGCAACCGCATCCCACACCCGAATGGTTTCATCTGACCCACAGCTGGCAATGGTCTTCCCATCAGGGCTCAGCGCCAGCCGCCAGATCAGATTAGTATGACCTCTAAGTACCTGAAGACACTGGCCATCGCTCACTCGCCAAATTCTTACCGTCTGGTCATGGGAACTACTGACTAATGTGCGGCCATTGGGTCGCCAGGCCAAAGCCCAAACCGAATTTTGATGCCCCTTTAGTGTCTGTATATGTTTGCCTGTGGACACCTGCCACAGTTTGACATCCCCGCTGGTGCTGCCGGTCACCAGGGTCTTCCCATTGGGGCTAAAGGCCATTTTCCACACCCAGTTTTCTGGATCGTGCAACCTATGCAAACAGTCTCCAGTGGCCACATCCCAAAGTCGAAGCGTTTGGTCGTAGCTACCACTGGCGATAATCTGCCCATCAGGACTCCAGGTCACGGCGCGGGCAAAGCTCCCATGGCCTCGCAACACCAATAAACAACGCCCTGTTTCCACATCCCACAGCCGCACTGTTTGATCATGGGAGGCACTGGCCAACAGATTGCGGGTGGGGTGCCAGTCCAGTCCCCAAATACTGCCTTGGTGGCCTTGGAGAACACCATCGCTTTGTGTTGTCTCCACGTTCCACAGGTGAATGGTCTGATCGTCACCGCTGCTGGCAAGCTTGTGACCATCGTGACTCCAGGCCACCGCCCACACGGGACGACCATGGCCTGATAACGTCGCAATACACCGCCCGGTATGCATATCCCACAGCCGCACCTGGCAATCGTGACCACCACTGGCCAACAGTGCCTCCTTAGGGTGCCAGGCTAACGCTTGTAAATCATTGCGATATCCCTGTAGCACTTTGAGCGAAGCATCTGTACGGGGACTCCAAAGTCGCACGGTTTGGTCAAACGACCCGCTAGCTAGCATGTCTACTGTCTCTTGGGGCTGATCGTCCGACCCATGCTCCAAGACAGGCCGCCATCGCACCGCTCTAACAGCATTTTGATGGCCCTGGAGAATGCGCAGACACTGACTGGTTTGAGTATCCCAAAGTCGAATACTGCGGTCATCGCCACCGCTGGCCAATAAGCTGCCATCCTGGTTCCAGGCTAAACTCCAAAGGCATTTTTGATGGCCTTTTAAGGTTTGAAGCAGTGCACCAGTATGGCTATCCCAAATTTGCACGTCGCCATTTTTGTTTCCGCTGGCTAGGATATTTCCATCGGGGTGCCATGCGATCGCAAACACACCCACCTCCACATCCATCACCCACATACAGTCACCAGTCTCGGTATCCCAAGTTCGAATAGTCTGATCCGCACTGCCCGTGGCGAGAATATGCTGATTTTCTTCCTTGGGGCACCAGGCTAAGGCTGACGATTTATTCGTGTGTCCTGCCAGGGTTTGCACACAGTCCCCTGTTTCTGGATTCCAGAGTCGCACCGCCCCATCCACACCGCTACTGGCGATCAGCATCTGCTGTAGATGCCAACCAACAGTGCGCACCCGACTCTCAGGCACCATTAATGTTCGCAAATGCTGACCCGTCTGCACATCCCACAGTTTCAGGGTGTCATCGTCATCATCACAGCCGCTGACCAGAAACTGACTGTCGGGGCTAAAGTCCAAACTCCAGACCCAGTCTCCGTGCCCTTGCCATGTCAGATAGGGCTGATCCAGGTGATCCGTTCGCCACAGCCAAATCTGACCGTTGGCGTCAGAGGCTGCAAGTAGCTGACCGTTGGGGCTAAAGGCCACCGCCAGCACGTTGCCAAAGGTTTGGGTAAAGGCCGTATTGATAAACGTAGCACCGACAAAGCTAGCCTGGTGCAAAGAGGTTTGTTGCAAATAGGCATGGTGGATGGGCAGATGGGAAAAATCTAACCCAGCCAAATCCACATTGAGTTCAATACACAGGTTCAACAGATTGCCAGCACCGTACCCCAAAAACTGTTGAGACTGTTGCCTTAAGGTAGTCAATAACCGTTGTATCTGTTGTTCTAAAATCGCTTTAGCACTAAAATTACGGGCAAACTGATGGGCAATGGGTTGCAAAATTAGCCGCTGCTGGCTCAGGCGAATATAGTCTTTTACAGTTGTTTTCAACAGTGCATGGCTGAGAAATAACGACAGTGTCGCCCCGTTAAGCTCTTGCAACACCTGTTGAATAAACTGGCTGGTGACATATTCCATTACCACTGGCTGTTGGGTATAGCGTCCTGCTTGTTTTTCAATCAAGGACCGCCAACTGAGGGATTCCAGGGTTTCTAAAACTTGCATCCTGGCAACGGTCGGTTGAATATCGTCGACTAGCTCGCCAATGGAGGTCCACTCCCGGTTAATGGCTAACCAGAGCATCACCGCCCGCTCTAGGGCTGTTAGCCGCGAAAACTGTTGCTCTAAAAGCCGTTGCAGCCCATTAAACACCAGGATATCTTCAGCAAGAAACAGCTCTATACGTCCTTCAAAGAGACTTTGAATTGAGGTGGCAACAATTTTTAAGGCGAGTGGACTGTAGCTGTAGCGTTCTCCCAGTGCTTGTTTTTCAGCCGCTGTTCCAATCAGCCCCTTAGCATTGAGGAGCGCAATAGCAGCTTCTGGTGAGCCGGTTAGGGATTGCGATCTCACCGGCAAATCTACACCTTCTAAGGCACCGACAATCGATGGTTTTTCCCGACTAGTGAGCATTACACAGCTTTGATGGCGCGTCTCCGCCAACAGCTTTAACAACTCACCATAGTCAGTGTAGTTCTCACCAAAAGAACCAGCCCGCTCCCCACCATGCAAAATTGTCTCCATGTTGTCGAGAATCAACAAACAGCGAGACTGGCGCAACCAATAAAGCAATCGTTTAGGTGACGCTTCAGTATCCTGCTGATTGGAGATAAACGGAATCACCTCATCTAACCATTCCGCTAAGGGCAACCCATTCCGTAACGACCGCCAAATAATATGGGTAAACGGACAGTCTGACCGAGATTCGAGGGTTTCGATAAATTTGGCCGTCAGTGTGGTCTTACCGATCCCCCCCATGCCTAAAACACCAATCAGGCGACAGCGATCAGTAATCACCCATTGTGTGAGCGCATTCAGTTCAGTTTGGCGTCCATAGAAGGTGTTAACATCGGGCGCTTCACCCCAGTCAATGGAGAGGGAAACAGGGTGAGAAAGAGCAGGAGAGACGGGAAGAGTCGGTGAGGCAGGAGGAATAGGTGACTGGCTGAGCTGTTGGTACTGGTGTTCGATAGCAGCACGAAAGCTGGTTTTGCTGACTTTTTCACCTAAAGCCTGGCTTAAATTTTTCCAAAATTTAGGACCAACAATCCGAGTAAAGTAGCTGGAAGCATACCCCGATTCCTCAGCAATAACCTCATAGGTTTGTCCGTACCAGGCTCCTTTAAATAAGGCCAATTCCGCATCACTGAGTAGCCTGCTAAAAGTAGCAGACATGGCATCATTTACCAGGGCCAGGGCATGTTCAAACTCCATATTGAGCCAGGGGCTGAATAGTTTTGGAACGGTTTTAGAACGCTACAGTAATAACTGTAGAGTTAGACGCACCAAAACGAACCATAAGTTCAAAAACCGATGGCTCGATCCACCACGAAGATTTTTTATATCGAAGCCTCAGCTGAATGCGTTCAGGGATCAGAACCTAGCCCATCACTAAGGGGACTGTTACTCCTACGACTGATGTAAAAAAGGCAATACAAACCAGAGGGGGGCCTTCTCATCGAGAGTTACCCTGGCCGTTGCATGCATACCGGCCAAAGGAATCATATTGAGACTGCTTGCCGACCACTTATAACCACTACTCGTATCAGGATCAGGTGTCAGTTCTATCAACACCTCAATCGCCGCAGGAGCCGTTGGATCTTCTAATTCACGTACCCCATCCAGGGTCATCACCGTCGGCAATGACACTTCACTGACTTTACCTTCAATGCCACCAGCCGCTTGCTTATTACCTTCCACATCAGGGATCAGCAGTACGTCCATACCGCGCTCAATTTGAGCTAGCTCCCCACTGGGAAAATGAGCCACACCCACCAGCTCACCAGACTCCCCCTCAGCATAGGCCAAAATGGCATGACTGCTTGTAGTTACCGGGATCCGGCCCTCACAGGCCCAAACAATAGTAGCCCCCAGCAGCCCACCAATCGTCGCTAGAGGCAGCCAACTGCGCGGAGAAACGATTTGCATCAGTTGATCAAGCTGCTCTGGCGACGATAAACGCTCCAAAGCTTCTTGACGAAAAATACCACTGTCGCCCATCCGAAATCTGGCCTCTAATAACGAAGGTTGATAATCAAGTAAAATTCACCTATTATCTATGCCCTTATAGCAAAAAGTTTAGCTTTTTTGGAGATACTCAGGAGATTTTAAGTATTCAAGATGCATTTACGTAGAATTCCTGACAATTGGCTTTTTATCTCTTAATAAATCCTCAGAAAACTCGTTGAAAGTCGACGGATCATTAAAAGTTCATGAGAAGTCACCAAAACCTCTTCCATTTTTTGACATGCTCGATATTATTGGAAGGTCCTGCATTGTGCATTTGACGATTGAACAGGACTTCCGTTGTTTCTACATTGAGGTAACTTCCATGGAAGAGCAGAACAAGAACGTTACTGACGAGCAATTGTCTGATGATCAGCTAAAGGATGTTGCAGGCGGTAACAAGCTTCATGAGCAGCGTCTTGAGCACTTGGACAACCAGTCTAAGAGCGTTAAAGATATTCAAGCAGAGCGCCTTGATCAGCTTGATGAACGTACAAAGTAAGTCCAGTAACATCTAGATACAGTGACTCAGACCATGGGTTATCTGTATTAATGCTTAAAAAGTAATAGCCCTGCTAGTTTTTGAGCTAGCAGGGCTATTTTTATGCCTAATACGTCTGCAACTCCCAACACTTCTATCACTTCTGCCACTGTTGTTTGCTGCTTTTTTTCTCAAAATATTGTTGATGTTCTTCAGTGGCTAACCAATAGGCAGTCGCAGCAACAATTTCAGTCACTATTGGTTTACTATATTGACTCGCAACAGTTTGCTTAGATTGGTGGGCTATCTGTTGTTGTTCTTCGGTGTGATAAAAAATTACTGAACGATATTGTTCTCCACGATCAGCACCCTGACGATTAAGACTCGTCGGATCGTGGATTTTCCAAAAAGTTACTAATAATGCTTCATAGCTAATGATGGCCGAATCGTATTCTATTTGGGTTACTTCAGCATGGCCAGTAATGCGAGAGAGTACGTCCAAGTAACATGGGTTTTCAAAATGTCCCCCCATGTAACCCACTGACGTTTTGGTTACCCCTGACAGTGAGCGAAATGCCCGTTCCACTCCCCAAAAACAACCGGCTCCAAATGTTGCCACTGCAACCATTTCAGTAATCTCCGACATATTATTTTCACTGAGATCGGTCGAGTAAAGCTAACTCACCTATCTAGTAGTGTAACAGCACTCATAATGTCCTCGTATTCTTGGCGGCTCAGTAGTTTGGGGCTAACAATAGGAATTCCGGAGTCTGCCAAGAAGAAGGGCGTCTGTTTATAACTTCCATCAATCCGTGCCCTCAAAATTCTAGTTACATTGCGAATGATTGTAACGATGAGGTCTACTGGGTTCGCTTTTATTTCTCCCTTCGAATATGTTGTATTAACATGCATGCATGTAGCCCCAAAGGCATTATCTAGTGTGATCTCGGACGATTCCAAGCAGTTATGGATAAGGCCAATGAAAGACATTTTATAGATTGGTAAAGTATTCCCGATCGGTGTATTACAGCAAGTCGTATACCAGCGCAGCAAACCAGTTTCAGTCAGTCGCACACATGCTAATACGTCAGTTCCTTGAGTAAAGGAAATATTCTTTGGAAGCGTCTGAACAATGCCTGTCCCACCATGACGATCAAGAATTTCACTCCCTTTGCCTAAAAAGTGAGCAAACGCCTGACAATCCCGGCAATAGCATATGACCCGATTTGCACGGGTAACGTCATCAACAATACCTTTAAGGCAACCACATCTACACTGTATTGGATGGCTCATGTCTCATTTTCCCAATAAACAGAACTTAATTGCTTTTGCTGTCTAACTGCTGTTTAACGCCAATGTTCACCGGGTTGCGGCGAACGACATTGATTTCAAAAAGCCGCTTGAGCCGCGATTCCGTATGCAACATTTTGTTATCTGGCGTATTGGGTCAGCCCCAACCCGCCATTTCAACAATAGCCTCGGCCTGGGATTGGTTGCCAAGAATCTCAGTAAGACGATCTATAGCATCCATTCTGCAGTTTGGATTAATGTTACAGTCTTCGTCCTCGAAGTCTTGCGAGTCAAGGATTACGCATCCGAGAGTTGCAATGCATGCCGCCATCGTGGTGATGTCCGGATAGATTTCGCCAGCATCCCATGCCCCTGCTCCATGTTGTGCGAAAAGAATCCGGCCTGTTTCGGTATCAAAAATGTAAGGGTCAGCACCCTCATCAGCGACGACAATCCAGTTCGATGGCCATTCCTCAATTGGTTCGTTGGTTAGCCCATTCCAACGGTACCCAGCCTGCCGGTCCCACAGTCGTTTCAGCGAGGGAATGGTTGTTGGATTTCCGTACCCCTCGATGCAAATGTCTTTCGGACCGACGTCCGAGTAAAAATCTCGAAGGGCATTTGGAAGTTCAAATGGTCCGGACCATTCCGCAAGATCCTGTTTTTCGCAGTCACCGTGACGAGTGAGAAGTTCGCGTGTTTGTGCTGATTTAGCTGCCATGAATCAAACCAGATAACTATTACCGCTTATATAGGATAGATAAACTGCAAGTTTCATCACATTCACCAGCCAGAAACTGTAAAAATGGACCATGAATGATACATTCATGTTATGTCAAACTACATAATTTCAACCAGCTCAAAAACAAGTGGAGAAAGGTAGACACGGAGACGGGAAGAGTTTGAGCAATCATCGATCTCTGCGTCTCCCCCTGACTGTGTCAGTCCTACTCACAATTTTGAACTTGACAGACTACTCGGCTTTTTTGAGCGATGTTTTGCTGTAAGCAAACTTTAGATGAATAATGATCTAAAGTTGATTGTTGGGTGGCTGATGTCTAAATTACGTTTGGGCTTAGAGTGGTTTCTAAATCCAGATCATGTGCCTCTGTTGGTAGGTCTTGAGCAAGGATGGTTCGCGGACGTTGGTTTGGATTTAGAACTGGTTGAACCCTCAGAGCATGTGGATGCGATCGCAGAACTTCAAGCTGGCACCCTGGATATCGCGGTGACAGAACCAGTTCATCTGGTAGAAGACCGAGGTAAGGGTCATGCCGTGGTGGGTTGGGCTCGTTTTTTGCATACCAATGGTGGAGTCATGTACTTCACAGGACGCGGTATTGAGCGACCGAAAGATATGGTGGGTAAGCGTTTACAGTACCCCAGTGCACCGTCTGCGTTGGGGCGGGCCATCGCCAAAACCATGATTGAGGCCGATGGCGGTGACTTTACTGAAGATGCTATCACCTCTGTCGATAATGGCTTTTTGCATACCGACGCACTGGTTGAGGACAAGGCCGATCTGGCAACGCTGGTGTTCTACAATTTTGAAGTGATCGAAGCTCGACAGCGCGGTTATGATGCTCAGTTTTTTGCACTCAAAGATTGGGGCATTCCTGATTTTTGCCAGCTTATTCTGATTGCAACACCCGAATTGCTGCAACAGCGACGACAGGACCTGCAGGCATTCTTGAACATACTACGACGGGGGATTGACTTTATTCACCAGCATCCTCAAGCGGCCCAAGCCATTTACGACCAACGTACCGGAGCCTATGCAGGCGATCAGACCGGGCAAGCTATCTACGATGCAACAATCTCCTGTTTTACCCACGACTTTTCCATGAGTGCGGATTACTACGATTGTTTGCAAGCCTGGATGCACAATACCGGGCAGATTCCCCAATGCTTGTCAGCTAACGACTATTGGACTAACGCCCTGGCCCTTTAGATGTTTTTATTCAGAAACCTGCTTACTAATGATAAAACGACCCGTCAACATTTACGACCAATACCATGCCCATGTTTATTTCGATGGCAGTTCTGTGGCAGCAGCAGCCTCTCTATGTCAGAAGGCTGGAGAACTGTTTGGAGTGAAAGTAGGCCGAGTCCATCAAAAGCCCATTGGACCGCACCCTTGCCGGAGCTGTCAACTGGCATTTGATAAAGCCCAATTTGAGCAGTTGATCCCATGGCTGGAAAACAACCGAGGAGACTTAACGGTGCTTGTCCATGGGCTGACAGGAAACGATCTTCAAGATCATACTGAACATGCTTCCTGGCTCGGAAAGCCTGTACCACTAAATCTATTGATCTTCGGGGATTAGAATGGGCTTACACAAAGCTCTTTAAGCGCTGGAAACTCACTCTGACCATGGTGCCTTGGGGAGGAAAACTGACCTCTAACGTAATCAATCAAAGCCCATGCAGCCAGTCCAAGATTGATTTATTGACCACCTCTGGGCGTTCATCATGGGGACAATGGCCAGTTTGAGGGATGGCCTGGAACGTCGTTGGTGGCTGGGCGCTGGGGGACTCACTTAGAGTCTGATATACAGCTGCTCCTTGAATTGGAGTCCAGGGATCATTTTCTCCCCAAAGCACCAAGAGGGGCTGCTGAATTTTAGGTAAAAGTTCTTCGGGCTTTGGGCCAGCAGGGGCGGTCACAACAGAGGCAAACACTTTTTGGGCTCCTGGGTCACAGGCAGGGCGATGTAACATATCGACCAGTTCGTCTGTAATGGCGTCTCGATTGCGATAAACCTGCTTTAAGGAACCCCGAATCCGAAACTTACGCCGCACTTCATTGAAAATAAAGGGACCAAACAGGTCAGAACTAACGAGCTGTGTAAATGTCCCCATCACGACTCGCAGGGGAAAATTCAGTTCATCCGGACGATGGTTAAGGCCCCCGGCGCAGTTGAGGAGTACTCCCCCTTGGGCCATGTCTGGCGCATTGGCCAGCATCATCAGGGTAATGAGGCCACCAATGGAGTTACCAATAAAGACAGCCGGTCGCCCAATGTGCTCTTGCCAATAGTCCTGCAGCAACGATTCCCAAATTTCGAGAGAGTAGTCGAGGGCCGGTTTATCCGATGCACCAAAGCCTAAGAGATCCAGAGCATGCACCTGATAGCCAGCTTCAGCCAGGACAGGGATATTTTTGCGCCAATGCCCGACCGATGCGCCAAAGCCATGGACTAGAACAAGTGGTAATCCAGCTCCCTGAACGGTGTGACAAATGCGGTGTCCTCGCCAGGTCCAATATTGCTTTTCGAGAGCGGTGGTTAATTGAGCGGTCATAGATGCTTTGGTAGGAGAAGGAATGAAAACGAGCTGCGTTGACGGCAGAGAGTCCTTCTTCATCATAAAGCGGTTCTTGTTAGAGGGGGGCTCCACTAGTGGGGGTGTTCTGGGTGATTTTGGGTTAGACCTGGTTGCTTGAGCGCAGGGTATGGCTGTGTGGTGAAATGTGCGATCGCTATCCCCGTTATCAAGATTGGCTATATTGATTGTGCCAAATTGTTATTGGGCTAACATACATGTATTGCCAGATGGCAAGCGCCCCATACGGAAAACTTGCTGAAGCTGTCTGGATAACTCCGGTATGATGCTCTGTTAGTGTTCTAAGTTAAGTTTATTTGAGATACGGCTAAGGCAAAAATAATGAAGTCTGACATCAAACTGCAAGAAGCAAAACGGGTATGACCTCGACACGATGTAGAGTGCTATAACGCTTATCCAGCAAGGGTTTCAGGAAGATTTGAGCGAAGAATAAATTTTCTCAGTTTCAGCGTGATGGAGATTGTAAGCTTCTTGTAGGGCTTAGGATTTCTGACTTTTTAATAGACATCTAATTGAGGTCATACCCAGCAAAACAGGCGATTGCACTTCATGATTTCAATCGTGACGATCTTCTTACAATTGCTCTTACAGACCCTTCAGATCTCAATCATCCTGAATTCTCCAAGGTTGAACGAGAAAATCTGGAAAGTGTCTATAGGCGATTAGCATTTTTTGGGGATGCTTTGTTCGACGCTGTGCTAGCAGATTATCTATTCAATATCAACCAGAATTTGACTAAAGAAGACCTCGATGATTGGAGGCAAGACATAGCTTCTAGAGAATCTTTGACCGAGTTTGCGATTGATTTAGGCTTGCCTAGATTCAGTTCTTCTTGCAATAAAAAAAGTCGAAAGCCTCCTGAAGAAGAACCAAGAGTCTGGGCGGAGATGTTCGAGGCAGTTGTCGGTGTGATTTTCATAGATCGTGGTCGTGATTTTCTAAAGCTATCTACATGGTTGGGTAATCGGTTCATTCGCAATGCCATTGGAGCTTATGTTGGTGATCCAGATTACGACACCACCGTTACCACAGCAGACTATTTAGACATGATCGGTCTAGAGGGTTCTCTTGGCTCTGTCTGGGTACCCGGGGATGATGACGATTAGCGTCACCCCATAAAAAAGCTGCACATGGACACATGCTGCTCCGACCGTTTTTGTGTGGGTCGCTGCGCTCCATTATCACACAAAAACTTCTCCACAGCATTGCCGGTGAGCTTGGCGCTAGGCTGCTTACGCTACGGGTTGTGGCAGTAGTTTAAGGGTTGTCTGTTCATGTCGAGAATTGGCTAAACTGAGCAGATGGAAATATGTCAGAAGTAAAAAAATCATGTCGCTCATTACCAAAGTCGATGAGTTATTCATCCAGTGGGATAAACCTGATTCCCCTGGATGTGCTGTTGCTGTTATTCAGAATGGGGAGATAATTTACCAGCGCGGCTATGGTATGGCCAACTTGGAATATAACATTCCTATTTCCCTTAATTCTGTCTTTGATATCGCTTCTAACGCCAAGCAATTTACAGCGATATGTATCGTTTTACTGGCTAGACAAAAGTTTCTTAACTTAGATGATGAATTGCAAAAATATATTCCAGAAATTCCTCAATATAGTCAGTCAATTACCATTCGTCATTTAATCGATCATACCAGCGGTTTGCGCGACTATTTGAATCTAATGTTCTTTGCTGGGATGAGGTTTGAGAACAAGTATTCCAACGAAGAAATTATTGCCTTAATTGCTCGACAACAAAGCTTGAATTTCGACCCTGGAACCGAGCAGTTATATTGCAATTCTGGCTATATTTTACTAGCAGAAATTGTGAGATGTGTCTCTGGAAAATCTTTACGTGTATTTGCTCAGGAACATATTTTTGCCCCGCTAGGAATGAAAAATACCCATTTCCACGATAACTTCAAGGACATCGTGGAAAATAGAGCCGATGGATATGCTCCAAAAGACGGGGGTGGTTTCCAGATAGATATGTCTTTTCACGATTTTTGTGGAGACGGACAGCTTTATACGACAGTCGAAGATTTAATACTTTGGGAGCGAAACTTTTACCACAATAGCTTAGGTGGCTATGGACAAGATTTAATTGAAGAGGTCACTACTCCAGGTAAACTCAATAATGGCAAAGTTATAACAGGTTCATTTGGGTTGCAGATTAGCAGTCACGGCGGCTTAAAAACAATTACGCATGGCGGTGCTTGGACAGGTTATCGAAGTAATTTTATTCGATTTCCCGATTGCCAATTTTCTGTTATCTGCCTGGCTAATCTAAGTACAATTGACCCAACTAAATTAGTTTTTAAAGTTGCTGATATATATTTAGAGAATGATTATATCGAAGATATTATTAAACCTATTTCGCGTTCTATTAACTCCATTAATTTTCCTGTTGTGGAGCTACAACTCAAAACTGGATTCTATTACAATCCTACAACTGGAAGCATATGGAAGCTAGAAATAAAAGATGAAAAATTAATGGCTAAACTAGCATGGATGTATTTTCAACTCGTTCCGATTGACACCAGTCATTTTCAATCTATTGATAATGAGATCGACTATGACATTGAGTTTTCTGAAGATCTTACTCGAATGATAGTCCGAGTAGATTCCGGCAATGGTATTAAAGCCTATACTCTTGAAAAAATGCTAGATACTCCAAAAGATCTATTGACAGATTATCTTGGCACTTATTATTCCACTGAATTAGAGTCTGAATTTGAAATAACTTCAGCAAATAATAAATTATATTGTAAGAACAAAGGCTGTTCACCATCTCATCTCAGAGTTGTCGGGCAAGCCCTCTTTCTTGTATATCATGTACACGCAGATAGTATACATACAAATAAGTTTGAATTTGTGCGAGATCAAGAAGACCGAGTTGTCGGTTTATATCGTTGTTGTGACAGGGTGCGAAGACTCTATTTTAGCAAACAATAAATAAACAAGGGCAGTAACGAGTCTACTGGAGGAATTCATACAGTTGTGTGGTTTACCCTCAACAATATCAATGAAGTGATCGCCCATTCTGCAACACTTAGGAGGTTAAATTATTGTGTAGTCAATCCCGAGACGCGGCCCAACAACTTTGTTTCAGCAGAACGTACTAGCCTTCTTCGCTGAGTTCGATAGGTGATCTGCGTCCGCTGAACACGACCATTATATGACAAAGACATATGGATGACATCTTCGCAGACGCAAACCGCCGAGAAGACCAACTCTACAATGAACTCGCAGCTAGCCCCGTTAGCGAGTTGACCGGCGTTGTCAGCTCTAGTGGCGTCGGTGCTGGAAAATCCGGTGGACAAGAACTTTGGTCGTTGCTACTCACCTTCGACGCGTGGCGCGTTGGCTCAGATCCGGTCCGAACTGAGTCCCTCACGCTTCGCCGTCGAGTCACCGATGCCGAACTTCGGACGTTTCAAGATTCAATAGATGCAGAAACGGTAATCAGAATCAGGGCTCGCATCGCCGAGAACAACGTACTTGGTAGCCCGCAGGGGCAGCTTGAAGAATTCATTCAAGTCGATCTGGCAGATTCCGAATTGCACACACATTTGGCCGAACTCCAGAAACCAGTAATATATCAAGACAAGCGATTTGGCACTCTTACGTTCGATCGACGGGTAAGCTGGTATTCTGGCAATGTGAAATGGCATGGTGAAGCCGTCGACTTAAATGTGAACGTTGAAGAAGCTGACGAACTCATTCCCGCACTCCATATCGCCTACGCGCTCTGGGATGACGAATCAGCTTGGAGTAAACGAGTCAGCGACTACGCTGTTGAAAAACTCTTGCCACTTAAGAACGACAACTGGCTGGGCGATGAAGAAATGGAATTCTCACCCGAGAAATTCAAGAAGAAAATGACTTTGCAGTCTATCTCTGTCTATCCGGATGGCGAATTTGAATTCTGGCACAACGATGGTGATTTATTCTGGGGGCACTCAATCCAGATATCGGGCAACCTGACCGATGGGCTGACCCATGCCGACATTCCCGGATAGTCACATAACGCAGTTACACCCGTAGAAGTGCCTAGAGCGGCGGCAGGTGTGCCTAGAGCGGCGGCAGTAGCTGCTGCTACACCATGGCACCAGTCGAGAGCAGTTTGCGACGGGTTGGATCTGAAGGTCCAGAAGAACGGTGTTGATCACGAGGCATAATTAATTCTCCGTTGTAAGTATTGTTTAGGTGATTAATTCAGAAGAGGATACGTTGCGACGCTGCTTCTGGGCTTAAAGGTTCATGCCGCCAGAAACTTCGATGCGCTGTCCGGTGATCCATTGGTTGTCACCGGTCAATAGGCTAGCGATCGCACCGCCAATATCATCAGGCAGCCCGGCTCTTCCCATCGCCGTCGAAGCAGCCACAAACTGATTTAACTCGGGATTGTCACGCACCACACCTCCGCCAAAATCAGTTTCGATGGCTCCCGGTGCGATCGTATTCACAGCAATACCGCGCGGCCCCAGTTCCTGAGCCATATAGCGGGTCAATACCTCAACTGCACCCTTCATGGTGCCATAGGCAGCGTATCCAGGCAGCGAGAAGCGGGCGAGGCCAGAAGAGAGATTCACAATGCGACCACCATCTTCGATCAGCGGTAATAGCTGCTGTGTGAGAAAGAAGACACCTTTGAGGTGAATATTCATCAGTGTGTCAAATTCATCTTCTGTTGTTTCTGCAAAGGAGGCATGGATACCGATACCAGCATTATTAACGAGATAGTCAAACGACTGACGTCCACCCATACGTTGCAGCGTATCAGCGAAGCGTTCTGTAAAGAACGAAAACGTTGATGTGTCACCTGTATCAAGCTGGAGCGCGGCGGCACGGCCACCGAGGTTTTCAATCTTGGCTACAACAGCATTAGCCTCATCAGCATGGCTCAAATAGGTGAGCACAACATCAACTCCTTTTTGAGCGAGGGCGAGGGCAGTGCTGCGGCCAAGACCTCGGCTACCGCCAGTGATCAGCGCAATTTTGTTACTCATGGTCATCTATTAGTTGGTTGTGTTGACTGGGTATGTTTTAAAGTTAGGTCTGTTCAATTCAAACTGCTTGCCACATCCTCCAAAAGATATGCCTAATCCCTGACTGACTGACACATCTCAGATGCCCCCATTAATATCTCAAGTCCGACATCGTATTGACCGAATACGGGAAAACCAAATCAGGTCATAGTAACGTTGCTCAGCCTTGTTGGACGCAAAACAAGGGTCTGGGTCTTTGGGCAATAAGGGGACTGGTTTCAGAAGAGTCCGACCTTTGTGAACGACTCCCTTGAGCCACCGTAAGCCAATTTTGAGATAGCTGAGCCCTCGTCTCCAATGGGTATCCACCTGTTGACGTAAGCCTTCACACTGCACCGCCATGCCTTGAGTGGTGCCGTATAACAAGGCAATGGCGGCCACCAAATAGAGACGCTCTAGAGCTTGAGCGGATCGAATGCGAGAGTCTTCGAGTTCAAAGGCTCCTGATTTGCTATCTAAAAACAACTCCTCAACCCGAAACCGCAAGGCATATTGCCACAACGTTTGTAGACTCGGTGATTCATCCGTAATCACCGCCCAGGATTCCTTCGTCCCTCGCACGGTTGCCAAGACTAAATTACATCGATGCTCACCATCTTGCCAGAGCCCCACGTTCTCATAGAGAGTGGCTTCTCCTTTGGGAGGCCACAGCGCTTGTACTTCAATGGGATGACGGCATGGGCCGTGGAGATGAACATCACACGCAATGCGCAAACAATAGTGCCAACCACTCGCTTGCAACCAACTCATGAGGTCATGGTTGGCAAACCCTCGGTCAGCTAACAACATCGTGTTGGGATGCCGACGCAACGGCCAACGGGCACGCCGTAACAAGGGTCGATATTCATCGAACGCAACCATGGCACTTTCATGCTCTAATACCCGCCATAGAAGTGGTACCGCTCGTCCACAACACACAACCGACAGGTGAATCATACAATAGCGATTCCACAGCATGGTCGTATCCAATGCTAGATAGAGTCGATGAGCCCGCCAGTTGGTGAGCGCTAACAACACCAGCGGCAGATACAACCCCTTGACATCAATGAATCGGTTGATGAAAAAGCGATGCCACCGACGTTCAAAGCTCTGGGCCTGAGTCGCCCGACTGGGGACGTAGGGTTCCCAAGCGGGGAGGCTGAGTTGGCCACTACAGATCAGGGCACTGACCATCCAAGCCAGTGTTTTCAGATGCCGGAGGTCTTTGTAACGGCTATGTTGACGCAGGAAGGGCAACAATTGATCATACAGTTGGGTAGAGGCTGACATGCATATCACGCTGATGGTTTGGTATCTTCAGCTTTGCATGCCCTCTGCCCATTTCCTTGTCGATCCTTATGGATTCTGGGTTACAGGATTTGTGTCAGGCAGTCAGGCCTAATCCTCCGATTCATTGTTTTTTTGATGACCTCTATGAGTATCTTGATCTATGTGGCCTTTAGATGGAAAAGGAGGCTTTGATGCAGACCCCAGATCTCATTGCCCATGTTTGTGCTTATGCAGACCGTCAGGCAAATTGCTCCCAGGCAAACTTGGAGTTTTATGCTACAGGTCTGGATGGACTTTCAATTCTGCGCAGCCGCAAACCTACAATGCTGGAGGCGACGCTTTACAATCCCCTGCTCTGCCTCATTCTCCAGGGACGAAAGGAAACTCATGTGGGTGCACGCCAAGTAAGTTTCACGGCGGGCGAGTCTCTGATTGTCAGCCATCAACTGCCAGTCATCTCACGCGTGACCGAGGCAACTAAGATGAAGCCTTACGTTGCGCTTGTATTGGAAATTGATATGGATATAGTGCGCAGCCTGTACGACGAGATCAGCACCATTGAAATCGAAGAGGAGCAGGCTCGGGCATTCAACGTTGGCAAGACCGATGAGGCCCTGATGGATGCAATGGAGCGGTTCATCAATTTGATCGATAAACCGTTCGAAGCAAAGGTAATGCAACCGCTTGTCCTGCGCGAAATCCATTTCCGACTGCTCCTAGCACAGCATGGCGGCATGCTGCGCCAGTTGTTGCGACGTGGGAGCCATGCTGACCGTATAGCGAAGGCGATCGCCCACATTAAGGAAGACTACGCCACATCTCTCACCGTGGCAGAGCTAGCGAGTATCGCCGGGCTAAGCCCATCATCCTTTCACGAGCATTTCAAGGCGCTTACAGCGACGACGCCATTGCAATATCAGAAAGAACTTAGGCTCCTCAAAGCCCGCCACTTGTTGATGAATGGTACACATAGCGTTTCCAGTGCTGCGTTCGAAGTAGGCTATGAAAGCTCCACACAGTTCAGTCGCGAGTATTCCCGCAAGTTCGGCTACTCGCCGCGCAAAGACTTGGCCAAATATACGAGAGGGTAGTTTTGCATCAGATCTTAAAGCCCTCCTAGCAGTCTGTCGGACTTTCAAATGCCCATTCCACCGTCATTTATGTACTTTTTCTTGGGGCAACGTGATGTCCTCAGCCGATTTGCGCCGCAAATACACCATGGGTTGTATTCGTCAATTAGTCAAAGCACATCCCACCGATATCAAGACCTATATGGATGGCAAAGATGGCTTTATTCAGGCTATTGATGTTAAAGCAGCGGTGTGGCGATCGCACCTGAGCAGATGCGATCGCATAGCCCTAGCTAATCTTCACCTTTTTGGTCAAAAATGCTCATTTTACTGGTTTAACTGTCAAAAATGGCAGATATTTCACCCATCGATACAGACATTCGAGATGACGTAGCCTCATAAGCAATACATGTATCATTTGTTACGCATTTTTGTGGGCTTCTACAGTGCTTGACTGGTAGATAGACTGAAATTATCCATCTATCCACCCAATATGGGCGTACTATATGGACAGTTTTCAGTCTATCTGCCTAATTTGGGTGGATAGACTGCGAGCTTGCAATATAGTACGCCTATGGGGGCGGATAGACTGACAAAGTAGATCTAATATATTGTTATGCGGCTCTAACTTTTGGTGAGGGCAGTGCTATGAGCTACTCTGTAAGAGTTCAAAGTCGGCCAGCCTCAAGGTTATTTGTAGAACAATATTTTGAGGTTATTTGTGAAGCGGTTTCTCAACGTTCATTATGATTACTCCTGAAGAACTTAGGACTATTGAAATTCGTTTGGGATATCTTTTTTTAGATCAGGGATTACTCCTTCAAGCCCTTACTCGCAAAGCTGCAGCTCAAGAGCAACGACAAAAAGGGAAACAGTGTGAGGACCAAGAAATTTTTCGCACACTTGGAGATGCTGTTCTTAAGGCAATTTTGACAGATTTGTTAATTCAGAAAGGATATTCGACTCGCGGTAGCATTACGCAGAAGAAAGAAAAATTAGAGAAGGAAGAGAGTTTGAGTGCAATGCTTCGAGCAATGGAAATAACTCCAATTGTTGGTATTGGAGAACGAAGTATTGGAGTCCATGAACAGTCTTTAGCTTTAGCAGAAACATTTGAGGCAATTGTTGCAGCTATTTACAAGGATGGGGGATATGAAATCATCAAAAATCTTGTGGTGAAGTGGTTTAGCCCATTAATAGAGCAGTAACGATTCCAGTTTTGACACGACTACTTCGAGAAAGATGTTCATCCCCAAAAATAGGTGATCTAACATCAAGGTCAACACTGACTTGCTTCAGCTACACTATGCTAAAGGTATAGGCTAATCCATTGAGGCTTGTATATGACTTTAGCGGATCTTTTACCTACACTTAGGCAGTTGCCAGAGTCAGAAAAACTAGAGCTAGTAAGGCTTCTAGCGGCTGACCTCTGTAGTGGTATGAATATTTCACCGTTCGAGCCCTTCAAAACCTACTATTTGCCTACCCCTTACAATGCTTTTGGTGCAGGGGCTATTTTAATGCAGACTATGGCAGCTACTGAGCCACTAGAATAGTAAGATGCGCTTCAGATACTCAACGACTGACTCATCCCAAAATGAGTTTGATAGTTTGCCCCGCATCCCGTTAGTTCTCAATTATCAGAACCGCAGCGTAGAGGTAGTTGGACTAGCAGACAGCGGCGCTACACACCTAACCCTGCGCAGGAGCGGACGGAGCGAATAATCTAGGTATTGATGCTAAAACCTAGACCGCCGCTCAGCTCCTCGCTATGAAGTCGTGAACGTGTCAAGTGGTTTTCGGTATTTTCCTCCAAGAAGTCTTTCAATTTTTGTCAATACAAATCTCTCATCTTGTCGTTGTCCAGGATGATTCTCTCTTTGTTATTCACGAATATATTTCTGATTGAGAATGAGTGGAAGCCAAAGTGGATTTAACCGACTATCCGAGGTGTCAATGCTATTTGAACTTGTGTTCTACTGCATTGCCTCAAGAGTTTTTACAAAGGTGCATGGCTTATAACTCCTACGGAGACGCTGCGCGAACGTTAGGGCAATCTTGTTGCAGATTACGTGGAGCTTCAAGCTCATGCTAGAGTCTCACTTTAATCTCATTCTCTCTTTCGCAAATATGGCCTCTATGTTGTTGGCTGAGCCAACTCTGGATTCCACGGCTGGTTGTGTAATAACATTGCCCAACACCGCATCAACAACTTCCGGGCAACCGCTACAATTGCTATTTTCTTACGAGTCTTCTGACCACCACTAATGCGTGCATAGGTGACGGCAGCCCAGTCGTTGTAACGTAACATGAGCCAGGCGACTTCCACCAATGCGGTTCGTAGTAATCGCGGTCCCCGTTTAGTAATTTTGCCCAGACGGTTGGGTTGCCCGGATTGATACTGTTGGGGAATTAATCCAGCATAGGCAAACACTTATCGCGAGTTTTCAAATCGTTTCGGGTCATCTAAACAGGTGACAATCACTTCGGCTGTTTTACGGCCAACCCCAGGAATCGTCTGCAACAGTTGGATCCGGGCCTCCTGCTGAGCGAGTATTTCTAATTTCCGGTCAATGGTTGCCAGGGGATCCCATAGTGGGTTCAGCATCGTTATTCAGCAGACAGGATACACAGTTGAATTTGCCCAGGTCGTTCACGCAGTGTCTCCGAAGGAGAATCGCCAGAATCTTCATGCTATTCTCCTAGTGTGAGAGGGTTTTGGTTGGTTGCTTTACTCTTTCACGGCTTGCATAGATTCTTTATACAGCACAGCTCTACGCAGACGGTCATCTTCTTACGTATACTTTTCCTCAATGTGCAGCATTGTGAGGACTATTCGTGTGCCGATAATCCAAGCCCAGGAAGCTTACTCTTTTTACAGAGCATTTATCCTTGAGTACAGTCGAAACAAAGCAGAGATTTATGAGCAATATGGTTTTTCCCTGCAAGGTAGCGTAGGCTCAAAAGATTGGGAGGTATTTGCCGCGATTTTGCTGAATGACAGGGCAAGAAAGGGAGATGGCGCAGATTTAGAAAACTATGAGGTTAAGTCTACTACCACTGGGAGTAGTTTTGAATACCAGTATCACCGGAATCACGGATTAGACAAACTAACCGATGATAAGAATGTAGACCATATTTTTGTTTCAAGAAGCAAAGATTATATGGATGTTGAGGTTTGGTTAGTTGAGCGTACAGATATGACTTCCACATTTGACAAATGGTTACCCGAACTTCTTCAAAACTATGAAACGGCTGAGCGGCAAAGATTCCGTAGATCTATAACCTACGGGTTTGTAAGGAGTCAGGGGAACTTACTTTTAGAGATTAGAGCTGGAGAGTTAACGTATTCTCTTGAAACGACTTAGCTAAAGGATTCAAGATCCTTTCTGCGATCCAAGCAATAACAGGTACACAAACAGCATCACCAAATCCTGTTAACGCCTGGTTAAGCTGTGGTGGCAGAGGGTAACTATCTGGAACTCCCTGTAATCTGGCATATTCGCGAGGTGTCATTAAGCGCATTCGAATAGAACTGTATCCGACTCTGACTAGCATTTGCCGACTACTACCACCTCTTGCAGTTCTTAGGCAGCCTGCAAGACCATCTTTTCTAATTTCTGCCCTTTGTTGACCCTGACGAACTCGCCTGTACATTGAACAATATGAATAGGATGATAAATCCTGTATTTTTTTTAGATACTTAAGATTAACGGGCGACATCATCTCTAGATGGCGTTTAACTTCGTTGTCAGACCACCAACGCTGATCTTTTTCTGGCAAGTCTTCTACCACGAAACTCAAGTCACATTCAGTTCTATCTGGTAGTGTTGGAACGTCCAAAAAATGCCAGCAAAGATCAAGATTCCCCATTACAGCTTTTTCAAGTGCCGATGTTTTTAATGAGGAGGAGCGCTGTGAAAACATAAATATATTTTGATTAGCTTCAGAAATTTGCACACCAATCACAAAAACTCTTGGTCTACTTTGAGGCACAAAATGAGCTGCATCAATTGTAAAAACATCACAGGCATAACCCAATCGATTCAGTTCTTGGACTGTAATTCGGAAGTCTTCTCCTTGATTTGAAGTAAGCCAACCAGCTACATTTTCAAGCATTACCAGCTTAGGCTTATTTACTTGATTATCCAGAACCTGAGTGAAGCCCCAAAAAGCACTGGAATGCTCTCCATCAATGCCCTTTAAGTTACCTGCTAAGGACAGATCGATACAAGGGAATGAGGCTGTTGCTAGCAGAGTACTCGGAACATCGGTCGAACTAATAGAGAAAATATCTTGCACTTTATAATGCGCGCTTGCATCTTTAAAGTGAGCAGAATACATCTTGAATTTGCTAGGTGACCAATCATTTGAGAATAGAACATTCCAACCTGCTTGCTCCAAGCCTAGTCTGACCAAGCCAATTCCCGCAAAATATTCTGCACAGCTAAGATTAGCGTATGAACTTGTCAGTTCACTCACGTGAGTTAGAGCCTTGTTTTTCGTTATTGAAAAGGGCATAGTGCTTACGGTGGTGACGAGATAAGTTCATAGCTATTGGTATGAAAGCTTAGCAAACTCATTCCAGTAGGTCAATTGACATATGAAACGATTTGGGGAAAAGCTTTACCAGTTAAGGATTCGGCAGAGTTTGACACTGGCTGAATTGGGAAATTTACTGGAGGTTCACAATACATATGTATCGCAAATGGAGAAAGGGCGTAAGGTTCCTAATGCTGAAATGATTCTCAAAATAGCTGATACTTTTGGCATAATGACTGATCACTTAATGCGTGACGAATTAGAATTGCCGGAAGAACAATGCTGAAGCGCATGTATACAATCCCAATGCACCCGACTATTGAAAGGTGTCTCTAAGAAGTTAATACGCTCTGTAGCGGGTGATTGGGAACGTTATGCTTTGCTGTGCTTTTGGGTACTCCAAAATGAATTGGGGAAAGAAAATTCTATGAGTTATCAATGCTGATTTTCTCATGATGACAGCAGAGCAATGCAGCCACTTGAAGACTATTTCCGGTGAGATGGGGTTCTTCGAGATGCTGTCTAGTATACGCACTGTGCTGAAGGTGGGGGCGATAAATTGATAGACTTCTATGAAGATCTCGTGGATGTCTTCAATAGGGCGGCAAAACAACAACGTTTTGTCCTCTTCGAAATCGTGTAACCTGGGGTTATGGTTGCTGTTGTTGATTGCGCGACCACCTCTATTTTTTGATTTCCCTACGACAGTACTGCCAAAGACTCAGCAAACTGGCTGCAAACCCACGATCAAGCGCTACTTTTAGGTAAGCTCTTGTCTCAATCCTCGGTACAGCGGATGATAAGTACTGCTTTATCGCGCGCACCAGCCCCGAAAATATGATTGGAGTCGGGGAGCGCGCCGAATACTCTTCCGCGATCGCACTAAACCCCAGCATCACCATGTCGACTCAAGACCACGCTACCCCCGACCCCAACACAACTCCAGAAGCCGAAAAATCTCCAGAAAAAAAAGAAAAAAAGCGTCAGCTCCTCGGTATCGAGCCCGTAGAAAGACAGCATGAATTAGCACTGCCCGAAAAAACCCTGGAATACACCACCCATGCAGGCTCGATTCCCCTCAAGGATGAATTTGGCGAAACCGAAGCCGAGATTTTCTTCACGGCCTACACCCTCACCAAAGCGAGTGCCCCCCGACCGCTGATTTTTGTCTTTAATGGTGGTCCGGGTTCTTCATCGGTGTGGCTGCACCTGGGTGCCATCGGCCCCCAGCACGTGGTGATGGCACCCGATGGTTTTCAGCCACCCCCACCCTATCGTCTGCAAGCCAATGCCTCCACCTGGCTCGATCGGGCCGATTTAGTCTTTATCGATCCGGTAGGCACGGGCTTTAGCCGAGCGATCGACAAAGACAAAGATAAAAAATTCTGGAGCTTTAAAGGCGATATTCACTCTGTTGGCGAATTTATTCGCTTGTATTTAACGCGCTATCAACGCTGGACGTCACCGCTCTATTTAGCCGGAGAAAGCTATGGCACCACCCGTGCCGCTGGCCTTGCCAGTCATTTGATCGATCTTGGCATTAGCTTCAATGGTATTGTCCTAATTTCTAATGCGATGGATCTGCGGCCAGTCTTTTTCGGACGCAGTGACGATTTGCCCTTCTCACTATTTGTCCCCACCTATACAGCCGCCGCCTGGTATCACAAAAAACTCGCCCCCGAACTCCAACAGCGATCGCTACCGGATATCTTAACGGAAGTCGAAACCTGGTCGGAGCGCGAGCTAACCCTAGCCCTAATGCAGGGCGATCGCTTGCCAGAGAGCAAGCGACAAACCATTGCTACCACCCTCGCCCACTATATTGGTGTGGACGTGGACTTTGTGCTGGGCTCGAATTTACGGATCGATATTTCCCGATTTTGTAAGGAATTACTCCGTACTGAAAAACGTAGTATCGGCCGCTTTGATGTGCGCTACACAGGTATTGAAGCCCTCGCGGTTACCGAGCGCCCCGACTTCGATCCGGCTGTTTACGCCATCCAACCGCCGTTTACGACCACATTTAATGACTACGTGCGCCGTAGCCTCGGCATCGAAACCGATCTCAACTATGAAGTCATCAGTTGGGCTGTCAATAAAGCCTGGCAATGGGAAAATGGAGAACTACCCACCACGGCGGCTGCTCTACGAGAAGCGATCGCAAAAAATCCCTTTATGAAAGTCTTTGTTGCCCAGGGCTATTACGATTTAGCCACGCCCCACTTGGCAACGGACTATACCCTGGCTCATATGAACCTTGACCCAACGCTCCGGGATAATATTCAAGTCAAGTGCTACGAAGCCGGTCACATGTTTTATCTCGATGAAAGCTGTTTGGCAGCCTTCAAAGCCGATGTTGATCGCTTCTTGGCCGCAAGCTGGATGCAGTCAGAAGGGAGCATCTAAAGATAACATCTCCCTCAATTTAGGTGTTTCAGATGGGTAGATGGGTAGATGGGTGTGAGAGTCCAAAGCGATGCGGATCGGCTTAACTGGCACATCCGTTGAACCCTCAACCAATGCTAATGTAAACTCGCTATTCTGTTCCCGTTACCCGAGGAGCATCTTCTATGGTGTTAGTGCCTTAGCAAGAGACAATCAAAGCATCTGGCCTTAAACCAGCCAAGAATATACATCGTTTTCATGTAGTATGGCTAAACTTATATATCGTAAGCATAGATATACACAATCCAACGAGCGTCATCCGTTTGGTCAACGATGAGTGAACTGTAGTCCATAAAGTCACACTCATATTCGGTATACTGTTTAGCGATATCTGGCTGCCACCAATTTGGCAACCTCGACGACCACTGACTTTTGACAAGTTCACTAATGTCAGTTGTTCGTCGAAAACAGCCATTTTCAGACTGGAGCCAATTAGCCACATCCCCTGAAGCCGCATCGAAGCGGATCAATGAGCTTGGTGAGTCAAACGCCTTTGCACTAAAGTCATTTACTAAACGAAGGTTAGTGGCACTATCTGGTAATGGCGTATTGAGTGCACTGTTAATCCTTGCTCGTTTTCCAACTTGTGCAGGCACCTCTGGCAGCGCGACATAGAAGAAAGAAACACCATAGTTAATTATCATGCCTATGATGAATGGAACAATTGCCCATGGCGACAGTTGAGCATTGGATCTATTAAGCGACTGCCCCCAGACTGTTTTCCCTGACTGCCTGACACAAATCCTGTAACCCAGAATCCATAAGGATCGACAAGGAAATGGGCAGAGGGCATGCAAAGCTGAAGATACCAAACCATCAGCGTGATATGCATGTCAGCCTCTACCCAACTGTATGATCAATTGTTGCCCTTCCTGCGTCAACATAGCCGTTACAAAGACCTCCGGCATCTGAAACACTGGCTTGGATGGTCAGTGCCCTGATCTGTAGTGGCCAACTCAGCCTCCCCCGCTTGGGAACCCTACGTCCCCAGTCGGGCGACTCAGGCCCAGAGCTTTGAACGTCGGTGGCATCGCTTTTTCATCAACCGATTCATTGATGTCAAGGGGTTGTATCTGCCGCTGGTGTTGTTAGCGCTCACCAACTGGCGGGCTCATCGACTCTATCTAGCATTGGATACGACCATGCTGTGGAATCGCTATTGTATGATTCACCTGTCGGTTGTGTGTTGTGGACGAGCGGTACCACTTCTATGGCGGGTATTAGAGCATGAAAGTGCCATGGTTGCGTTCGATGAATATCGACCCTTGTTACGGCGTGCCCGTTGGCTGTTGCGTCGGCATCCCAACACGATGTTGTTAGCTGACCGAGGGTTTGCCAACCATGACCTCATGAGTTGGTTGCAAGCGAGTGGTTGGCACTATTGTTTGCGCATTGCGTGTGATGTTCATCTCCACGGCCCATGCCGTCATCCCATTGAAGTACAAGCGCTGTGGCCTCCCAAAGGAGAAGCCACTTCTAAGAAACTCTACGCAACAGCAGCTTGTTGAGGTACGAGATCAAATCCCATCTGTTTGGCTTTACGCTTTAGATTTTTAACCACACGCTGTTGATACTGTTGCTCATAAGCATCAACGCCCCTATCGACATAGGTATCACCCGTGGTCCATAAGTGATAGAAAATCCGGGCTAACTTGTGAGCGGTCGCGGTAATCGCTTTGGGTGGACCCAGCCGACTACGAAGCCGACGATAAAATGCGCCCAGGGCAGTCTTGCTGTTAGCTAGCGATTGAGCCGCCATGCGAAACGCTTTAGCGGCGCGGTTGACAACCTTTCGAGTTTGAGCGCTCAGAACTTTGCCGCCACTAATCCGACTGCCCGGCGAAAGCCCTAGCCAGGATGCAAAGTGTTTGACCGTTGGGAAGCGTGTTGGGTCTAGCCCTACTTCGGCGAGAATCGTTTGTACCGTCAGCGCTTCAAGTCCATCAATCTGGGTGAAGTCGACGCCACTGATGCGATACAGATGAGCGCGCAAGTCAAACTCAGGCGCATGGCGGCTCGGTTTACGACCCTTGGGCCTGGGCGGCAACGGGGGCTGTGCCCTATCGTCTGATGCCAATTCGCACAGCGTTTGTTCTATCTGCTGGTCGCACAGCTGGATTTGCTGACGATAGGTATCGTAGAGCTGCAGCTCTTGAGTGAGAATAAACAGCTGCTCGGCGCGGTAGTCACCCACTAAGGCAGCCGCAATCTCTGTGGTTGAACGTTTCGTCCTCGGGTCTCTTAAACTCGCTAGCTGCTGAGGGTCTCGCTCTCCGGCGACGATAGCTCGAATAATTGCCATGCCAGTCACACCCGTCACGTCACTGATGACGCGATTGAGATGAATGTTCATCTCGGTCAAGGCTTTTTGCATCCGCTGAATGTGAGTGCTAGCACTTTGTGTCAGACGCTCTCGGTGACGAATGTAGCTACGCAATCCACAAATCGCATCCTTGGGTCGAAAAGAGGCTGACAGCAGGCCATAACTATGTAACTGCCGCAGCCATTGACAGTCAAGTACATCGCTTTTTCGACCCGGCACCATTTTGACTCGCCGAGCATTGACCAACCACACCTCAAATCCACTCGTCTCAAGAATTTGAAACACCGGTATCCAGTACACACCGGTTGATTCCATCGCCACAGTCGTGATGCCGCATTGCTTCAGCCAAGCCGACAGCGCGTGAAGCTCTCCGGTAAAACAGCCGAATTCTCGCACTGGCTCGGCAGCTCGCTCGGGAGGAACGCTCACCCAGTGAGACTTTGCACCAATATCGATGCCAGCAGCATGAGGATGAATAGTACAAATCTCAGGCTCTATTGAAGATTTAGACATACCGTTTGCCAGAAACATCGAAGCGCCCTGACCGGGGACGGGTAGACGAAAAATCTTCTAATCGGGATAGGGCTAACCCTTCACCAGGGTGATCACCACACGTCCTAGAACCAGGCTCCCGCTCAGGCGCTTAGAAGGCACTATTGAGGCTGCGGTCTTGACGGTCAGAACACCGCTTCAGCATACGAGGAAATAGAGTTTCTTTCACATATCACTCAGGTTGATGAGCTGAGTTTAGGGCTCTCTATGAGAACGTGGGGCTCTGGCAAGATGGTGAGCATCGATGTAATTTAGTCTTGGCAACCGTGCGAGGGACGAAGGAATCCTGGGCGGTGATTACGGATGAATCACCGAGTCTACAAACGTTGTGGCAATATGCCTTGCGGTTTCGGGTTGAGGAGTTGTTTTTAGATAGCAAATCAGGAGCCTTTGAACTCGAAGACTCTCGCATTCGATCCGCTCAAGCTCTAGAGCGTCTCTATTTGGTGGCCGCCATTGCCTTGTTATACGGCACCACTCAAGGCATGGCGGTGCAGTGTGAAGGCTTACGTCAACAGGTGGATACCCATTGGAGACGAGGGCTCAGCTATCTCAAAATTGGCTTACGGTGGCTCAAGGGAGTCGTTCACAAAGGTCGGACTCTTCTGAAACCAGTCCCCTTATTGCCCAAAGACCCAGACCCTTGTTTTGCGTCCAACAAGGCTGAGCAACGTTACTATGACCTGATTTGGTTTTCCCGTATTCGGTCAATACGATGTCGGACTTGAGATATTAATGGGGGCATCTGAGATGTGTCAGTCAGTCAGCTGTTTTCCTTAACACAGCGGCACGGTAGCTCATCGATACAATGACCATGGCCCCCGTTACCATCGGCAGGAGCAAAAGACCCAAGATCAGCAAACCTAGTCTTCCCAATGGCAGAGGCAATGCCAAAAAGACGTCTAGAATAATAAGTGTGAAAAGTGTTTGACTGATAATTGCAGCCGGATACGTTATCGTCACCAGAGGTGTAGTGGGTAACCTGGCAAAGATACTCAGTAAGAGTAAAAAACTCGTTAACGGGACAACAGGGAGTATAACAACAATAAATAGTGCGTAGCCTTCTTTGCCAGTAGCTACCCCAAACTTGAAAGTTCCCAGGGCTATGCCCATCACTAAAATCGCCAGCCAGAGGCTGAAATGGGCTATCTTTCTCCTTTGCATCCAAGGGACCTCTTATATTTATTGTTTTAATTCCAAAAATGTCAGTTGACACTGTCGGTTGACACTGTCAACAGTTTCCCTATTTATAGACTAGACAAGCCGTCGATTTTTGGTAAATCATTTGAGTCCATGTTGTGTAACTTTACCAATATCTCGACAGCAGGCCATCGTCCCCGCTATAATAGCCACTGTTCTCTCTACTCTTTTCAGGAGCTGAACCTTTATGTCTGAGTCGGTAACCCTTATCGCTACATCTCTAAATCCGTAGGGAATGCACCCTTGAAACTGCTGGGATAATCCCTGACAGCATTTCTTTGCACCATTCCTCTACGGTTATGGCCTATGGGCAGATGCCCTGTAGGTCTCAGACTCATTTGACCTAGAGGATTTTTTCCTATCATGACTTTAGTTAATTTAGGCTGGAGCGATACCTTCGCTTGCAGCTTTACACCCTACGTGGAACAAGGGTATCGCGTAGGACGTGTCGCTGTGGTTCATCGCAGTCAGTACCATCTCTATACTGAACAAGGTGATACAACAGCTACTCTGACTGGCAGATTTAGACACCAGATTCAAAGCTCATCAGACTTTCCAGCTGTGGGCGATTGGGTTGTACTTCAACCCCAGAGTCCAACAGATCCAGCGTTAATCGAGGCTGTACTACCTCGCAAAAGCCAATTTCTTCGTCAAGCAGCCGGTAACCGTACCGATGTCCAGGTTGTTGCCGCTAACGTAGACACTCTTTTGCTGGTCAGTGGTCTAGACTTGGACTTTAACCTGCGTCGCATTGAACGCTATTTGGTGATGGCTTGGGAGAGTGGGGCTAGTCCCGTAATTGTGCTAAATAAGGCCGATATTTGTGAGAACCTGGACCACAAGCGTCGGCTTGTGGAAGACATCGCGTTTGGCGTGCCAATTATTACCCTGAGCGCGTTACAACACAATAATCTGGAGGCATTAAAGCCTTACCTTAAAGTAGGGCAGACCCTGGCTCTCCTCGGTTCGTCTGGTGTGGGCAAATCTACCCTGACCAATCAGCTGATGGGGAGTAACCTACAGGCGACTCAAGCAATACGTGCAGACGATAGTAAGGGTCGTCATACCACCACCTCTCGGACTATGCTGCGCTTGCCCACCGGAGCTCTCTTAATTGATACTCCGGGTATGCGTGAGTTACAGCTATGGCTGGCTGAGGAGAGTCTGGATAATCGTGTGGATGAAACCTTTGCTGATGTCGAAGCCCTGGCTCAGCAATGTCGGTTCCGCGATTGTCAACATCAGTCAGAGCCGGGTTGTGCCATCCAAGCGGCTTTAGCCTCAGGAGACTTATCTAAGAAACGCCTGAGAAACTATCACAAGCTGCAAAAAGAACAGGCCTATTTACACCGTCGACAACACCAACAAGCTCAGCAAAACAGCAAAGCTCGTTGGAAATCGCGCACTCAAACCATACGACAATTTAAAAAGAGTAAGGGCAATGGGTAAGTAAGTAGGTCAGTTCAATCCTTTATACAATGCAAGCTAGCTGTTTAAATTCTGCAAGTTTGCTCCAAAGCCCCCAATTTTCGGGGCTTTGGGTTTGGTCTCCCCAAATCGAGAGCATTCAATCTCTATTGGTGTTACTAGTGCTAGCCCCAGACCGCATGGGGTGACTTTTAAGGCGATAGCCCATGCCCCGTACTGTTTCAATGTAGTCGCTGCCAAACTTTTTGCGCAGGTGTCGAATGTACACTTCAATAATGTTAGAGCCTGGATCATAGTCATACCCCCAGACGCGATTTAACAACTGTTCTTTGCTCATCACCTGCATTGGGTGCCTGAGTAAGACTTCTGCCAAAACAAACTCACGGGCCGATAGCTCAACAATGCGATCGCCTACGTAAGCCTGGCGCGTTAGCAAATCTAACGATAAGTCACCGACTCGTAGCAATGTTTCGGATGGGAGCTGGCGATTATTGTTGCGATCGCGCAGTTGCACCTTAATCCGAGCCAACAATTCTTCAAAGCGAAACGGCTTAGTAATGTAGTCATTGGCTCCCCCCTCCAGGGCCATGACCGTATCGTCTACACCATCACGAGCGGTAAGCACAATAATCGGCAACAGTTCACCCTGACCTCGAATTTCTCTTAAAATCGCCAGGCCATCTTTACCCGGCAGACCCAGGTCTAAAATTAACAGGTCAAAATCGTGGCTGTGGGCTAGCTGAGCAACTTGACGACCATCTTCAACCACAAAAATGCTAAACCCATGGGCTTTAAGACCGGCTCTAAGGAAGTCAACGATATGTGGGTTGTCTTCGGCAATTAGGATGCGATTCATGAAGGTCCAACCCATTGGCTAAGGGTTCTAAAGGAAAAATCAGGGTAAAGGTTGCCCCCTCACCTGGCTTACTGGAGAGTTCTACCCGTCCACCATGGGCCTGTGCGATCGCATTTACAATCGACAGACCTAACCCGGCTCCTTCAAACTGGCGGTTGTTGTTAGTTGCCCGTGTAAACCGTTCAAATATTTTAGCCTGGTCTGCCGCTGCGATGCCCTCACCTGTGTCCCGCACCCAAAACCGCAACGTATCATCGGTAACAGCAGACCCCAGGGCAATGGTATCCCCTGACTGGGTGTGGCGTACCGCATTTTGCACCAGATTCATCACTGCCTGAGAGAATCGCTGTCGATCCATGGTAGCCGGGTATAGTCCTTTGGCTTCTAGCCGCCAGTCTCGATCTGGTGTGAACGAACGCGCCTTAAGATAAAGTTCCTCTGTTAGCCAGTCCAAATCTTCGGGTTTAAGCATCAAAAAGTCAGGATGTTCAGCCTTGGTGAGCAACAGCAAATCATTGACTAAACGATTCATTTGCTGTAGTTCATTGGTAATGAGGGCAATGGTTTCTGGCTGTTTTTCAGGTCTGTAGGTAAGGGTTTCAAGCTGTCCTTGAATAACGGTAATGGGTGTACGTAATTCATGGCTGACATCTTTCAGGAACTCTTGCTGACCGTCAAATGCCGCTTCCAGCCGATCTAGCATTTCATTAAACGTCACCGTCACCGCTGTGATTTCATCGGTACCCTGAATCGGTATGCGCTGGGTCATGTCAGACTCAGTAATTTGGCGAGCCGTTTGATTCATCAGCCGCAGTGGTTTCAGCAAACGTCCTGCTGTGATCCAGGCAACAACAAAAAAGAGCCCTAATACCCCCACTGATACATTCAGGACTAAACCAATGGCCCCCGTCCCGGACTGGTAAGCAACCGTTTTATCTTCAATCGCAACAAAAACACCTTTGATCTCATCCCCAACCAATAATGGCTCCGCCATGTAAAAGATAGTTTGACCACTGTCTTGTAAGAAATGAGTCTCAGATGTTTTTAGGTTAGCCCATTGGCTCATAATGTCAGAATTATGCTGCAGCCACTCAGGGACTGGGTGGCTTGACTGATAAAACTCACCGTTCACAAACGTCAGAATAAATTCGTTGTCAACGGGGATATAATTCGTTAACACCTGGTCAAATAAAGCCGCTGTCTCTACGCTAGTCAGTTGGTGGCTAGTCCAGGGGTCCGCTGTCCGTTGGAACCGCTCTACCTCTTCTGCTAAAGCGGCTTCTGCCTGATCATAGAGTCGGTTACAGTAGATATGGCGAGTCACCCAAACCGCCATGCCCGTGGTGGAGACAGCGAGAAAAAAGTACCAAACTAAGAGACGGGTGCGAAGATTGCGAAAATGCATAAACCAGTCCGGGATTCGCATCATTGTAACGAGTCCTCGGGATAGGGAGCAGCGGCAGGAGCAGTCGCTAAACGGTTGTCTAGACTCATGGGACCAGACCCATAGGCAACGACCATGAGCAGCCCACCTATAATAGCTAGATTTTTGAGAAATTGAGTCATCTGGGTGGGGTCGGCAATAGGGTTGTGGAACACCAGCGTTGCAGGTATCAAAAATGCTAACAACAGCCCTGAACCAATGCGGGCTTTGTACCCTAAAATTAGGGCAACTCCACCCAGTAGCTGAAAGGCAATGGTACAAACTGTTACTAAGCCCGCCAGAGGTAAACCAGCACCAGCAATTTGTTCTACAGTGACGCCAAAATTAGAGAGTTTGCCAATGCCACTGTTGAGAAAGATAATTGCGATCGCAGTTCGAGCAATTAGCGGCGTATACTTTTGAGCAATCATGGGAAGTTTCTCCTAAATTGATGATAAAAAACAAAAATTGCATCAGGACCATAATAGTCTTCGTAGAGACGTACCTCCGCACGCCCTAAGACTTCAGCATCAAAGAATGGTTTGTTGTCGACATCAGAGATTGTGCAACAGACGGTTTTGGTGACAAAATAAGCCGAATCGCCCGATCACCTCGTCCATAGCCATGCAACCAGTTCAATAGCACAATCAGCCGATTGCGAAAACCCGGCAGATACACTAAGTGAACCGTGAGCCACATCAGCCAGGGCAAAAATCCCGTGAGTAACAGGGGACCAATTTTGCCAACGCCTGCATAACCACCAATTATAGCTAATCGTCCTGCATGGCCTGCCAGTCGAGATCGGGATAGTCACGGCGAAGAGAATGTCTAAGTTCAACCAGCGTTCCTGCCATCTCCACACCTGTGGGGCCACCACCGACAATGACAAAGGTCAGCAACTGCTGTCGGCGTCCAAAATCAGGCTCTCTTACAGCCTGCTCAAATCGTTGCAGAATATGGTTTCGAAGTGCTATAGCCTGATCTAAGGTTCTCAGGGGAAACGCATAATCTGTAGCACCTGGTACACCCAGAAACTGAGTCTGGCTGCCTGTGGCTAATACTAGATAGTCGTAGGGAATAACCGCGCTGTCGGTTTCAATCAGCTGATGGTCAAAATCAACCTGCTTTACATCTGCCATCATGAACTGGGTTTTGGTGGCACGACGCAGCACTGTCCGTAGAGGATAGGCAATGCTTTCAGGTTCAATTTGTGCAGCTGCCACTTGATAGAGCAACGGCACAAATGTGTTGTAATTGTTGCGGTCAATCAGCAGGACATCTGCCCCGCTTTTAGTAAGAGACTGAGCCGTTTGCATACCGCCGAAGCCAGCGCCAACAATCACAACTCTAGGTGAACTGGGTGGAGGTTTCATGGTTTGATTGCCGTCGATGGATGGATGATTCTCAGTATCGCTATCCATTTAGTCCATCGCCTGAATTTAAGCTGAAAAAAAATTCAGGTTGGGTTGCCAGTCTCTATTATCAATTTTCGAATGAAACGGGGCAGACGTTGTGACCTGCCCCCCTTTTTTGCTTCACTTTTTACTGAGCCACAGCCGGCACAAGCATCGTCACGTATACGCCACTTACCTGGAACTGGTAATGGGTTGCTCACGAATCATGGATTCTGCGATCGCAACCAATTCTGCGGTATCGATCGCAGAATCTAAGGCACCGACACCATAAATTTGCCCATCTTGCCGCCAAAGAATATTGTGAGTTTTGAAAAACCCTTGGCCCCAGGTCAAATGATAACCATCCAGCTCAGAGGTAATGGCTATGGGTGACACCGTATCTGCCGGTGGGGGCCAAGACTCTGTTTCAGTCAGCACCCCGATGGATCCCAACGCGCAAGCAGATGCCCGACAATTAGGGTCAGCTGATACATTGACTCGAAAGCCATTATCATCAGATTCAAAAAAAGGGTAGAGATTAATTGAAGAATTAGGGAAATAGGCAGGTAAGCGTAACGTTGCCCCTGAAGGAAGTTGTTGACGAATATTCGAAAGTACGGGGGTGAAAATGTCAGCGGGTGCGGCCACTACCTTGTCAGCAAGCCCTAAGACACCACCGAGTATAATCGTAAAACCTGCCAGCAATGATACTTTTCGTGAGATTGTCATACCGTTGACTCCGAAGGTGACTTTGATGTTTTTACGGTAGGTTGATTTCTCCTAACCTGCGAAGTCACACCCGTCATCCATCACCATGACATCTGTCATCCCTTTGGGAATTTTGCCTCAATTAAACCCATTATCAGGCACAATCAAATCAGAATCAGCCTTCAGGGCAAGATCAGTCCTATAAACATAGCTAAAGAGCACAGAGATATGTCGCATACAGCCGTTCCCATCTCACCAACAGTGCGAAAAATTATGCGCTGGGTGGAGTGGGTCATTCTCATCCAATGTGTCATAGACAATGTGATGAGCGCTCAGATTGACCCACGTTTTGGGCAACCTTGGCAGCCGGCCCTGTTTGTTGGCATGGTTGCTGCCATGAGTCTGCGGTTTCCTAACCAAGCTACTCTGCGGCAGCGTCGTCTTTATGTCGCCCTAGAGATGACTCTACTGATTATTGCGCAGTTTTCTCGGATTTCATTTTCAAGTTTGTTTGAGTTATTCATTATTAAAGCCTGTTTGTTGTTGCCGATAAGTGATGCAATCATTGCTACAGTTGCAACCACAAGCATACGGATCATGCAATTTATTTGGGGCCTACCCACCGCAATTGAAGAAGTCCAATTGCGCGGTCTGGACTTTTATTTGAATCCCCAAAGGATTTTGATTAACAATCTAACAACAGCCATCACAGTTGCTGTATTCGTCGTGACAATGGGTTTCTTGTTCGCATCAGAGCAACGGAACCGATATCGAGCGCAAATCTTAACCCAAGAGGTTGAGTCACTAGCAACTCAATTGGAACGCTCCCGTATTGCTCGGGATATCCATGACTCTTTAGGACATTCCCTCACCACTTTGGATGTACAGTTAGCCCTTGCCCAACGATACAGCCAAGCGGCTAACAATAGTACTAAGTTGCAACAAACATTGGAAACTGCCCAACAGCTTACAGTTCAGTGTTTGACGGAGGTGCGTCAGTCGTTACAGACAATGCGCGAGTCTAACTTTGAGCTCAATACGGCCCTCCACACATTGGCGGAGCAGCTACGTTCGTCATTTACCATCAACCTAGACATTAAACTACCCCCGCTACCTCAGCAGCTCAGCTACCAGCTTTATCTAATGGCTAAGGAGGGGTTAATCAATGTCCAAAAGCACGCCTATGCGACTCAGACTCATCTTTCGATGCTGACAGTCGACCATCAGCTTGTCGTCACCCTGCATGATAACGGGTGTGGTTTTGACATCGGTGCTCGATCCTCAGGATATGGGTTACAGGGAATTAAGGAGCGATCGCAACTTTTAGGTGGACAATTTATCATGGATAGTAGTCCCCAGCAGGGGACTACATTGCTCATTACTATTCCGCTGACTACAGCAGCCTGATTTCAACCATGATTAATCTCTTGTTGGTGGATGACCAAACAAGCTATCGACAAGGTTTAGCTGAGTTGTTATCTCTAGAATCAGATCTGACAGTGGTCGGACAGGCAGAAAATGGGAAATTGGCCATTAGTCTCACTCAGCAACACCAGCCCGATGTCATTTTGATGGATGTGCGGATGCCCCTATGTAATGGTGTCGAGGCAACGCGCATCATTCACCAACGTTATCCCTGGATTCGTATTTTAGTATTGTCCACCTTCGACGAAGACGAGTATATTTGGCAATCCTTGCAGTATGGTGCTTTAGGCTATCTACTGAAAAGTACTCCCGCCAACCAGCTGGCGGATGCTGTGCGTGTTTTGGCCCAAGGGTACAGTCAGTTGGGGCCAACCATTGCTCCTAAAGTATTTGCCCAGCTGAATCCCAGCATCACTCTACAGCCAGAGCAAAGTAATGAGCATCAATTTAAACACTCATTGAGTGAGCGTGAACAAGAAATTGCTAAACTTCTAGGAGAAGGTAAAACCAATAAAGACATAGCCCAAACCCTTCATTTGAGCCATGGCACCATCCGTAACCATATTAGTCGAATGTTAAGCCAGTTAGAATTTCGCGATCGCACCCAGATCGCACTCTGGGCACAAAAACACTTGCAAATAAACGATGGAACCAAGACCTTACCTCAAAAAAATTAAAATTGACTGGGACGAGGTTAAAGACGCCGATAGCTATCCCTTTTCAATTCCAGCCATCGCCGCAATCGATAACCTTGAGTTTCATCCTGATGTTACATTTCTCGTTGGCGAAAATGGTGCAGGAAAATCGACATTGGTAGAGGCGATTGCGATCGCCATGGGGTTTGGCCCCGAGGGAGGTACCAAAAATGTCAGAATCCAGTCTGCTGATGATCTTTCTCCTCTCTCAAAATTCATTAAGCTCGAGAAAAGCTTTAGACGCCCACGAGATGGATATTTTTTGAGGGCAGAAAGCTTCTACAATGTTGCATCTTATATGGATGAAACCGGCTACCTTGGCGGCTATGGCGGCAAGTCTCTTCACGCCAGATCCCATGGAGAAGCCTTCTTTTCGGCCTTAACCAATAAGCTTAAAGGCAATGGCCTGTATATTTTTGATGAGCCAGAAGCAGCCCTCTCGCCCAGCCGTCAAATGGCTGCACTCACTATAATTAACGAATTAGTCAATGCAGAATCACAGTTCATTATTGCCACCCACTCACCAATCCTGATGGCATACCCGAATTGTAAAATTCTGCTACTACATGAAAATGGAATTTCAGAAGTCTCCTATGAAGAGACTGAGCACTTCAAAATCACTAGAGACTTCCTCAATCGCTATCCTGTCATGCTTAAACATTTGCTAGATGAGCCAAATTCTTAACTGCTTTAAACAAATGGCAGGGATGTTCTTGCTCTAATCTCTTGTGAAATTTTATGACCTTTAAAGCATCTTGAGCACGAAACTTAGAGGGGCAATTAAGATAAACACTTAACCTACTGTACAACATAGTGATTCTATAGAGGGATAAGATGGGGCGCAGATTGACAGAGAAAAATCCTAAGGTCCGAGCAACAGCTGCTATGTGGAGTTTAGCCATTGGCATGTTGGGTGTATGTATCCCCCTAGTCGCTATTACCAACAGTGGGATTATATTACCATTACTAGTGATTCTCAGCGCAGGAGGAGCGACAGCTGCAGTGTGGCTTGCACCGGAAAACCGTCGGCAAGAAGAAATGCGTTTAGCACAAACTGTAAAAGTATTGGAAGAGCGCGTGATAAATCTAGAGACAATCTGCACTAGTCTTGAATCTGTCGATGAACCTCGTAGATTATCCGAGTCTCAAAAGCACTGATCACAAAGGACTAGAAAATTTAATGCAAAGTGGATAAAGTTTAAGCCTCAATGAGTTCAAATGTCAGCGCCCCAAAGGCTTGACCATTAACCTGTAAAACAATTTGGTGCCCACCAAGCATTAAACGTCTTGTTGTCATCAAACGCATAGGATGTCTCTTTTTGAGGGTAACTATTTCGCCCTTTTTAAGGTCAACTTGCTTGATCTTAAAAACTTTTTGGGATCTCTTTTTACCATCACTAGCAAAGTACATCAAATAATCAACCAAAAGCTTTTGGGACTTATTAGCACGAATATCGAACGAAAATTCAAATGCATCACCAACCTTCACTTGGGGAGTGCTGGTAAAAAAATTGGTAATAGTAATATCTGGTTGACTGCCAAATCCGACGAGCTTTAAGGCCTCTTTATGCCCCTGTTTGGTCAATGTCCGCAGAGCATGTTTTGTCATAAAAGATATCTCTTTCTCTGTTTGTCGTTTGCTTTTTATCCAACCTTTCAGAAGATCAATCACCAAGTTTGGATCGACCTTACTAATATCATTCAGGTGATTAGCCACTGAGCGCGTCACATAGCGAGTCTTATCTGCATAAAGGCTTTCCAAAATAGGTAAAGGCTTTTTGTAATCAATCGTTAGCTTTTGCGCCCAAGGAAGCTTGGGCCTTGTACCTTCACTGGCCCAGCGACGCACATGATAATTGTCGTCATCCGCACAATCCGATAAAAACCCAAGCGTTTCATCAGGAAATGCATTAATAAAATAACGGATAGCATATTCCGCCGAGAACCGTTTTGTAATCTCCTTCAGACCACTCAGGGATACGTCTAAATACTCTAAGCTACAGCCATGGAGGGCAACATACAGAGAGAATGGCGCAAAAATAAAATCACCAAAATCATCATCTGTTTTAGTAGGGTCAAGCTCTGGTGGCAGCGACTTTAAGATAATTGCCAACGACTCCCCATAGTCGTCAGGTAAATAAGTATGTAAGCAGGTTGAAATGTGGGCAATACGCTCCTTTAATTCCAGCTTAGGAAAGGCTTTAACAACATCTTGATGAAATTTTTCTTGAGCAAAATTAGGAAATGCCTGAATCATCAACGTCGCTAAATACTCAACCTTATCTGAGTTAAAGAGCTGGTCTTTTAAGGAAAAAGAAGATTTTGCTTTCACGAATACAATTTCTCCTGGCACATCAAGGAAAACGGTTTTCAAGATATCAGTTGTTCTTGTAGGGACGCACCGATGTGCCCCCTTCGAGATACAGACAAATTATCGATGTCCTGCATTGGGCGCATGGCCATGCGCCCCTACAATGGCATACCTAATTTTGCATAAATTATTCATGATCAGAACTCTCAGAACATACCATTGAAAATAGCCGGTATTGAATAGGTAGCATGACCTTCCTTGTAGCTGTCCCTTGGATATTTTCCTTAATCATAGGCGTTATTGTCGGATGGTTTATCCGCCGCAAATCCATGTATATTCGATTGCTATGTGCTGGGCTAAATGCCATCGTTCTGGGGGTCTTTTCCGCTGCATTTTATGCTCAGTTTGCTGACATCGTTTTTGGCTGTTCGGGTTGGGGCTGCATAGGTGTAATCCCTATCGCCAGACAAGTAACGATAGTGAGTATGATTCTAGCCGCATTATCTGTCTTAATCGTCAGATGGGTTACACGTTTATCGAGAAATTACCCTTAAATCAAGCGTATTTCTCTCTCTACACATTGGACGCTGATTATTCTCCGCGATATTTTGAATGGCAAAAAGCATTTTTCAGAGTTTTTAGGCTCCCCAGAGCGGAGCACAACCAATGTACTCACGGATAGGCTAGTGCAGCGTCAAAGCTAAAAATTGGGATTGACTCGGTGAGTCATAAATCGTGAATCATCAGTTCTGACAAGGTTTAGGCGCGTTGTAAGGGATTCTCATCGATCCTAAATCTTAGTCTTGACGGACCACTAGTGCTGATGGAAGAGACTGGTCTGGTCAATAAAATCCCCTATCAGCGGCGGCGGCACTGGTTCCGTCTAATGGGGATAGTCTATACCTTGTTGGATAACGGTTAGACTGCATATCGAATAGATAACAACTGTGTCCAAGATATCCCCAGTTTCAAAATACCGAGTTTTACGGCAGGCACCACTTTGGTTGTGAAATGGGCACGCACAAAATTGTGTACCCACCAGTCAACGTCTAGGGTTCGTTGTAAGTGTTTTCGAGATATTGTCGGGATTCGTCTTCAAAATTATGTTCCTGCAGGAATTTGCCTGTGTCCCAACGACTTGCGGAATGAAACTCTCTTTAGGGGAGGGTATCCCCGCTGGTATAAGTTCTGTATTACGAATGGATAGATAGTGTGCAGCGTGACTCGCCCTGTTCGTAATTGCATCATTCCACCCTGCGCCCATGGGCCAACCCTTAGAAACACCCAACTTTCCCGCTACTTATTGCATGCCTCTAGTGATTGCGCTTAAATAGCTTGTGTCTCACAAGTCTCACTTTGAGAATAACGGCACTCATTAAGGCTATCCACAGAAGCCGATGGTACCTACGGAGAGTCTGAACAAACGTACTATTATCTGCTCCGACCGGGTCGATTTGATACTTACCAGGTGGTTAAGGGTCGTGATGGCAAGCTACAGCAGGTGTATCGACCCAAAAAATCAGGTGTTATGGGTCGTCGGGTGCGGGGTCGGCTAGTTCCTTGTAAGGCAATACCGCTGGTTTGTTTATATGGTGGCGATCGCACTGGGTTCTTTGAGCAGTACCGGTGAGGGCAGCTCAACGGAAGAGACACCGAAACAGCTAACAGCGGGGGTGGCCCACCGGTAGCAGGCGATATCTTTACTGTCGCAGGGGACACTCAAACCTATGTTTTGATTGGTTTCGGTGTCGGTAGCACCCTTACCTATGCCCCTAAGGCTAAGGTGGCCTGGGTCGATAATGCGGCTCTGCTGACATCATCGGGGGCATTTAACTGAGATCTTGCACCTGGCAAGGAAGCATTAACCCACCTTGGACTCAAAGTCGCAAGGCTAACTGGCTCAAAACCGCTCAAGCGGTTAAAGAATCCCTAAAAGCTCTATATTTAGAGCTGCCCAGCCAATCTTGTCCCTTGAGTGGACAGCCCTCAATTAGCGTTGGGTTTTGAACCCAACGTGGGTTTGAGCTTCACAACCGACCTTAGTGCAAGATCTGAGCCTTTTACGAACAGTAGGGCTGTTCGCTCAACCGGCAAGAAACACAATTGTCGTGATTCTGTCGACAATCAGTCTATTTTAGGGTTGATTAGCTTGTGTTTCTTAGGAGTTTAATGGTGTTTATACTGTTCCAGCTGGAGCTGGCGGTCTCTGGTTAGTGGGTGGCACTGGCCGGGGTAATGCTAGTTATGCAGATTTGCCAAGGGTGGAGGTTAAGTTCTGGGGGTATATCGTTGCTGGTAACGATACTGTTACGTTTGAAGATGATCGAACTCTGACGCAAACAATTACTCTCCGGGGGACTGCTGCTAAGGTGGTAAGTCTTGGGGAAGGGGCACGATTTACTTTGTTTCTTTCGTTGGGTCGGGGGCAGCTATCCCACTGGCTCAGCTCCTACCGTATCCCATCGGTCTTTTTTCGCTTATCGGTTGTCTAAATAGTGGGGTGAAAATGGGTATTTAAAGATAGTTAAGGCTAAGGCGATTATGTCCTATGTGTTAGCAGCTCGGATTGCTGTGACTAAGTGTAGATTTTTGGATGCGATCGCTGCGCTCAATAAAATTGAGGATGTACATAGATATGATTATTCGGATGGCTGGCCAGAATTATCAGCTGGATAATTCTCAAAAAGACTCGCAACCTACATCGACTCTAGGGGTGTCCCCCCATTTCATCCGTCTATTATATTTACAAGGGAAATATTAAATTTTTTTGATTTTCAACCATTTGAGTTAGACTCTTGCCGTACATGGTATACATCCTCTGAATTCAAATAAAGGAATTTATAGGGCGCGTACCTAGTGAAATTGATCACTAAAACCAGTCTTTATTTATAGTTTCATGGACGCTTCGCAATCCCAACTACTCCTAAAACGAGTCATCAACGTAAAAGCCGTCGTTACCCCACTTTGGAAAGAAGAAGCCCAAAATCAACTACAAAAGCAGATCAACGACATTGACAGTCGCCTGCAACAACTCGAAATGCAAGGCCAGCGCATGGTAACCGAGCTGCAAAAGCAAGAAGCCAACGAAGCCGTGCAAAAACAAATGGCCGCTGTACAAAATAAAATCAACGAAGATAAAAATAAGCTACTCCAGCAAAAGAACCAGGTTTTACAGCAGCTACAGCAAGTTCAAACCCTAGAACTCAACAAAGAAGTCAGCCAAGGCCAGATCGATGGTTTCTTCAAGGTGTCCACTGGCGATAACCTCGTCAAGAAAATGCAAGTAGAAATCCTGCTACGTGACGGTGTCATCGAAGAAATTCGCGGCGAACTGTAGGTTGGTTTTGCCCAGTATGTAGGTGGGTATCCCTTAATCCAAAAAGGGAAGTAAGCCCCAGCCTACGCACGAACATAAAATTTATATTCGAAACCAATCGTGACTTCGCGATTGGTTTTTTATTTTGCTGCCCATTTAATTTAATGACACAAAGTCTTTTAGAATAAGATTTCTTAATATTTTTATTCTGGGGCCTTTCCCATAAGATGCTACTGGCCTGACTTTACAGCGTAGGACTTTTCCTACTGGTCAGACCGCCCTTTTGCCTTATCGCTTTGCGATTTCTTTGACTAGCGCTTTGTAGAGTTGCCGCACGAATCTGGAAGCGGTTGCCATTCGCCTTTTGAAGTCTGGTTCACCTGGTCTGGCAAATTTGTAATGCAACCGTAGTGATGCAACTTCTCTGGTGGTGTCTGTAATCGTTGCGATCGCGTTTACTAACTCACCGTTTAGCCAGTGTGGTGTTTTTTGAGTGCCTAGTGTATGTATGCATTGCTCGACGTCTGTGGATATTTTTTTGACCTTGGCGGATTCGCCACCTATTACCACGGTCGTGCTGACGTAGGTCCACAGTATCGCTCTGAGGTATCTGGGACCGCCTTTGATCCATCCTCGCTTTTTGCCGGATTCTTTGAAGACTAGGCCCATGCCTAAGCTTAGTTTGAAGGCGGCTTCACTGCGATTTCTGCGTGAGGATTGGCCTTTTTTGCCAGATACGTACTCGATAATTTCTTTTCCGTCGTCGTCGAGAAATGCTTCAAAGGGGAAAATTGCGGATAGTAAAGCGGCTCTGGTTTTTGGGGCTACTTCGAATTTATCGAATATCGAGTTATAGGCTCTTAGCTTTTCTTGATAGATGAGCGCGTCTAGCTCCTCCTCAAGACGAAGTTCTTCTTCGTAGAAGCTGCATAACTGGTTTGCGAGGAACTTGCTGTGAGCTGATATGCCTCGACCGATGGTGTTGGCTATTTTTTCTTCGCGTAATGTGGACCATGGTCCTTTAACTTCCTGGCCAGCGATTGCGCGGATGGTGGCTGGTGGATTAGGGTCTAGCCATGACCGTGCGCATTTTTCTACTGTTTTTACTAGCTCGGGGCACTCGAATGTTAATCGTTGACATAGCCTATTGTGTATCGGGCTGCGGTTGTTAATTGTATTTTTTAGCGATAGGTATTTTTGCCTAAACTTGATTTTGTCGAGTGAAATGAAAGCTGACGGGTCGTCGTAATTTTCAAATGAATAGCAGGCTATAGCTGCTGCATCTGGCCTATCTTGCTTATTTGTAACGCCTTGGTAGACGCGATAAGCGGTCACACGTCTTGGTGAAACTAAACGAACGTCTTTACCATGTGCTGTTAATTGGTCTATCCAAATGTAGCCATACGAACCTGTGGGTTCTAGTACGTAGGTATCTGCGTCAAGACCTAATAGATAATCGATTGAATCCTGGGATATCTTTAGAATCTCGGGCTTATAAGAACGTGCAAATTGCTTGAAGTTTCTAGGTTTCTTTTCAATTACACAAACATAGAGACTGCTTTTTCCGCAGTCACATCCAACTACTTTTGTTGTCATAAAGTCTAGTTCTCTATTTCTTGAAGCCGAAACGGCCATACTGCCACTCAAAGCAAGACTTTTTGGAAGCTGTCCAATATGCTGGTAAATCGGTTTTGCCGATCATCTTATTCTTAAGACTCTTTGCTTCCTACGGGTTACCCCGCTATCTCGTGAAATGTGAGATTTCGATTCTTCCCAGGGAATCTCTTCAGGCGGTTAAAGGGCATGTTTTCTTCAAGCCTGGTGGCCAGCATATTCTTAAACCCATAAAACATATATGTGTATTGAGTCTTTGCTGCTATTGGCTAAGGGGCTAAGGTGATTTGTGTGTTTTGTTTGGGCGTCTATCCTGTCTAAGCACAGTTCAATAGGCTGTCCCTTTAGCTGTTGGAGAATGCTGTCTAGAATCTCTCTATTTGGCTGAAACTGCATTGCTTATTCTCTGAGAGCATCAAAATTCGTTGTTGGAAATCTGCTTGTTTAAACTCAGGATCACTGTTGAGCAGATAGAGCAGGTCTATTAGTTCACTGATTGCGATCGCACGCCATTCTAGTGGTTCAATCATTGGCTATCGCTGAGGGAATAGCCCAGCGCTGTACGACCGCTATAGTTGATGGCTACCCATCGACCATTGGGTAGTTGGTAAAAATCTTGGGTGGTGTTGCGATAGGTGGGAAAACCAAACCTGTTGATAATGGCGTCATAGGATTGGGGCCAGGCAAGATGCAACAAGGCCTTGGTATCAGTCCCATCGATGGAGCCATTTACACCATAGGGTTTAGAACTTACGCATTGACAAAATAGCAAAGCTATGAAGTGATATAGGTGTCCCTATCTGTTCCTGTCTAACCCAGCGATGCGTGAGCTATCCAAACCGTCAACGGCGCATTGCAACTGTAGCCTCTACACCTTATTCCTGATGGCAGAGCCCAAATATGTCAGCTGTGTTCGGTTAGCGGAAATCCTGGAAGACGTGAGTCACGATAGTGTGAATCGGTTTTTATTACGAGAACGTTACACACCCGAAGATTTATTCAACGAAGTAAAAGAGGAGATCACATTAGTCGGTGGCACGTTGAGTGTGGATGATAGCGTTGAAGATAAACCCTATCGAGACCAGAAAAAGAGTGCCTTCGTGGGCTATTTTTGGTCAGGCAAACATAAACGGACAGTCAAAGGGATTAATCTCATTACATTGTACTACACTGATCTATCCGGGCATTCATATCCCGTTAACTTTCGCATTTACGATAAACGGGAGGGTAAAACCAAAAACGACTATTTCAGAGAGATGGTGCTCGACGTCAAGCAGTGGGGTATTAAACCGACCTGGGTGACGGGCGATAGTTGGTATTCAAGTCTTGAGAATCTGAAGTTTCTCAGAAACGAGAAAGTGGGTTTTCTATTCGGGATTGCCGATAATCGAAAGGTCTCTTTGGAACGTGGCAAGCTAGTGCAGGTAAAGAGTTTAGAGATTCCAGAATCGGGATTAGTGGTGTATCTCAAGGAGTTTGGCTGGGTTAAGGTGTTTTGTCAGTCGTTCAAAAACGAACCCCGTTATTACATCATCTACCAGCCTACCCTAGAGCAATTGAATCACTTGACTCGGGCTGAATTCAAGCAAGTCCATGACGAGCATTGGCAAATCGAGTGTTTTCATCGAGTGATCAAACAAGTATGCAATATTGAGAGATTCTATGTTCGAGATGAACAGGCTATTCGCAATCATTTCTATTGTGCACTGCGAGCATTTGGTAAGTTACAAACCTTGTGTATTCAAGGGGTGATTGGAAACTGTTACGAGATATCGAGACAGTTGTTTGTGCCAGTCATCCGTCAGTTTATTCTGGACCATGCAACAGAAGCCACCTTCGCTTGATACTATGGATGGACTTTTGTCAATGCGTAACTCCTAGGGTTGTAAATCGTGCTCAGGAAACGCTGACTTAGTGACATCGAATCCTGTTTTTGCTGGGGCGGAGGCCTGGGCCGATGCACCATGCAAAGCGATCTCAGCCTGCTCTTGCAGAGTCTCACAGCTAGATGCCGTAAGCACTGGCCCAAATGCAAGCAGGACGCTGAGTATAGATAACCTGTTCACTGTTTTGATGCCCTATAAAAGGCTAACTTAACTTTATTATGAGTATAATATAGGTGTATTCTACTCATTTTTCAATTAATTAATGTGACTTTACACAACAGACGAAAGATGGATTTTACAGGCCGTTTCAGGTTTGTGAGTATAATGTGGTCGTTCCTTAATCATCTCTATAGACAGATGCCAAAGGCAGGCCATTCACAGCATGGTCAACCAAAAACAGAACGTGTCAATGCCTTACTCACTGAGCAAGGTAAAACAGGTCTTACCGCCCTTGCGAAAGACTATCAAGTTAGTGTGTCAGAACTGCTAGATCTATTAGGGAGGGGAGAGTTAGAGATAAAACAGCCGGGGGAACCCCTGGCCAGCAGTACCTAAGTCCTAAACTGCTGGCAAACTTAAGGCAGATTTTAGCTCGGGCTATAGAAACCATAGATGAGATTTTAGGCCATGGCGCATAACGCTGTTCGGTCTCAGGCTTCGCTAGCGGGCAATGCCAAATGGTTTGGACTCTACAAATATCCGAGCCATGGCAACTATTACTATCGGTTGCAGTGGGGGGTGGGGCGCAAGGTGTTGGGCCAGTTGCATGTGAGGGGTGGAGCTGTGGGGAATGAGCTGGTTGAGAGTCGAGCGAGTAGACTGGCCCAGTGGATTAGAGAAGGTCGTCAGCTATCGCAGTGTAAGCAGCTGGTGAGTTCTTGGGATAAGAAGACAGCTAAGGGAGATACTCGCGGGAAACCTAGACGAGCTAAGAAGGGTTGAGGCTCTAGGTATGTGGACTGTTGATGATAATTGTAATATGGTAGGCGGTGTCCACCCTACGGGGTATGTGGTTGGTTAGAATATTGTTAATGAACTTTATTTCCCGGAATGGGTAATTTGTGGATTGCCTTTTGGCAGTGGCTGTCAGAAATGTGGCAAGTGGCTCTGAACAACTCAGATGCTACCCAAATTCTGTTGGCATTGCTGCAGACGGTTTTAGCTCTCTTGCCATTTTTAGGACCTGTTGCCATCGTGATTTTTAGGCGACGTAGGAGGCGTAAAACGGTTGCCACATTGATATCCGATATATCACCATTTGAGAAGATTATCCCCTACAGTGACAATGTATTGTGGCGCTTATTGGGTGGTTCTGGTATTGAACAAACAGATGATCCGTTAGCTGACTACAATATTCCTTATCAAGTCCGTATTAGCGGTCGAAATATTCGACGGGAAATCATTGACCGTATGGAGCGGACAGACAATCTTGATCAACGATGGGTCTTAATTCTGGGGCGTAGTGGGTTAGGTAAATCAAGAGAAGCGGCTCAGGTTGCTAAAGCTTTAAATGATGACGGGTGGGCAGTCTTGAACCTCAAGACCCTGGGTTGGGAAAGACTCTCTCGTCCTGATGTGAAGTTGATGGAAAACCTGGGCGATCAGAAGCTTTTGTTTTTTCTAGATGATGTGAACCGAATGATTCCGCTGGAGAAGGGGCGGGTGGGTGCCAGGGGATTGTATGAACAAGCTAAGCTTGCCGAAACTCATCCTCTAGATCGGTTGCTGGAGGTATTGAAAACTTTTGAGGATAACTGTCGTGCTAAAAATGTGCGAGTGATTGCTACAGCTCGTAATGAACCGGTGGCTGAGAAGGCGGGTGAACCCAGTGAATTAGAAAAGCTAGGTCTTGATAGATATAAATTGTGGCAACGATTTCAGCAGTATGAGCTATCTGACCCTGAGATTGATACGCTTGTGACTCTACAACAGCAAGGTGTGGCGGCTGCCAAGCTACAAGCTAACCCAGAAGAATTTAAGCCGTTGGCGGTCAAATCTGACCGTACCATGCGGGTATTTGTTAACAATCTGCGTGAAGCTCGACGAGAAAACCTGCCGCTAGAACAAGTTTCAGAAGACAACTTGCAAAACTCCTGGAAAAGCCTATATAAGCGGGCTAAACAACAACATCGAGCTACTCCCCATATTTATGCTGCCGCTATCTTACTGAGATCGCTTGGGGTGGGTTTGCAGCCTATGATAGTATTACCCACTGCCCGGATGTTAGTGAGCCGCAGAAAAACTCAGGTTTGGGGGTGGTTGAACTATTGGCCAATGCGACGGGCACTGAACTATTTGACCGCCATTGATAGTACTAGTATTCTTACTCCCAAAGATGGGCAACTAGAAGCCGTTCCTATCTCAATTGAACAAGGTGAGCATATCCCGAATATTTTGAAGTTGTTGCTAAGACTCTCCAAAAAACAACCATCAACAGACATCATGCTGTCTCTTAACGGATTTGGGGAAACCGTTTATGAGATGGGGCGTTATACTCAGGCATTGACCAGTTTCAAACGAGTGATTGGCCTGTCTGACTATTTAGAAAATGTCAGTGATGACTCACAAGACTCTCAGAGCCAGGAATTTGACCGTTTATTTCTAAATAGTGTTTGGTTTCTACAAGGTAATTGCCATTACTTTTTAAGTCACCGCGAGGAGGCGATTGCATGCTACGATGCCGCCCTGGCGATCAAACCGGACAAACACGAAGCGCTCTTGAACAAAGGAGTTTCGCTGGATGCGTTGGGCCACCGCGAGGAGGCGATTGCATGCTACGATGCCGCCCTGGCGATCAAACCGGACAAACACGAAGCGCTCTTGAACAAAGGAGTTTCGCTGGATGCGTTGGGCCACCGCGAGGAGGCGATTGCATGCTACGATGCCGCCCTGGCGATCAAACCGGACCTACACGAAGCGCTCTATAACAAAGGAGTTTCGCTGGATGCGTTGGGCCACCGCGAGGAGGCGATTGCATGCTACGATGCTGCCCTGGCGATCAAACCGGACCTACACGAAGCGCTCTTGAACAAAGGAGTTTCGCTGGATGCGTTGGGCCACCGCGAGGAGGCGATTGCATGCTACGATGCCGCCCTGGCGATCAAACCGGACAAACACGAAGCGCTCTATAACAAAGGAGTTTCGCTGGATGCGTTGGGCCACCGCGAGGAGGCGATTGCATGCTACGATGCTGCCCTGGTGATCAAACCGGACAAACACGAAGCGCTCTTGAACAAAGGAGTTTCGCTGGATGCGTTGGGTCACCGCGAGGAGGCGATTGCATGCTACGATGCCGCCCTGGCGATCAAACCCGGACCTACACGAAGCTTGGGGTGCTAGAGGATTTTCTCTGGCTGAATTAGGCCGATATGACGAGGCGATTACCAGTTATGACAAGTCTTTAGAGTATAATTCTGACCTGGATATTAGTGTTTATTTGAAGGCTTGTTGTTACGCTAAGTGGCACAAGGCAGAGGAAGCGATTCAGGCCTTAGGGGAGGCAATTCGGCTGGAGCCTGGTTATCGGGAACGGGTAAAAACGGAGGCTAGCTTTGATGGTATACGTGGGGAGGAAGGGTTTCGGGCGTTGATGGGGGATTAAAAAAACAAGAAATGTTGGGTTGTTACGCTGGTCGCTAACCCAATCTACGAGGCTTTTTGCTGTCGCCTGAGCTTAGCCCGTCTTCTGAGCAGATCTACTGCTAACTTACCATCAACAAACTGCTGCTGGATTACCCAGAATGCGCGACCGCTCCACAAACTACCCCGGTGGGATGGCCACACGCAGCTAGGACCCCGCCATATGCCTCGAACTAGTTTGGGTACTGGCTGACTGGCTGCGATCGCAGCAATCTGATTTCTAATGTAATCATCAATACCCACTGGCATATGCTCTGCCACATATCGGGCATACATCATCCCTCGCAGCTGCTTACGCTCATGTCTGGGAATGGTCAACAGGCCTGTAATGGTAGCTTCTAAAAATGCTAGAAACTTAGGATTGCTCCATTCGAATATCCCTTCTTCAAAGCACTGAAAAATCAGTGGCTCTGCTTCAAGCCAGTCAGCCGCATTCAGCTGGTTAAGCTGTTCAATGATGGGGTGATGGGCGGCAACGGATTTCATGGGGCGGCAACTCGATTAGCTTACTGTTGCATTCTGGCCAGGTAACTTGCTCTGGGTCGTTGGTAGCATTTAGCTAAGGTGTACACCACATAGTATAGACATTGTGATTATCTTTCCATAGCTACTGCTTAGTTAGTGTATGGTTTTAGACTGTTGTATGGGTTGCGATCTCAACATAATTTAGTCCCATGGAAGCCAGCCGTTTAATTTCATTGCTTCAATAAACGAGTCACTGGTTACTTGCTCCGGGTCTTCAAGGTCATGCATTTTATCTTTACTGATGGTGTAGCCATCACCCCATACATTCATTTCTTCGTCGTCACATAGACTTACCTCGCCTCGGCCTTTGCCCATGGTACGCTTGATGCCACGGTTAGCCATCATGTAAACAATCGAGGTGGCACCCAAGTCTTTGAGGTGATCCATTAGTTCGTGATAGCTACCGTCAAAATGTTCTAGCGCATCACGCAACTGTTCTAGCTGCTCATCTGTGATCAGCTTGGCAATATCTTCTGGTATGTCTCTGCGTCTTCGTGCCATAGTTTCCCCGTTGCGTTAGTGAAGCTCTCCAAAGAGGCTCGTGGCCTACATCGACTCATGGGGTGCCTTCATTTCTCCACTGCTTACCTTTTCAGAGGTGAGAAAAATTTTTGTTATTTCTCTGCCTGTAGCTTGGCGTTAGCTGCGATTGAGATGGCTGTCTCAATATCAACACCCAACGCTTTGAACATCAAAATGACATTCTCATATCGGGAATTATTAGGATTTTCCAATAGCCGCTCTATGGTCTTACGGTAAAAATCTTGTCGCCGTTCTTCAACAAAACTATCGCCATGTCTGGCAATTCCGTAAGCAATGGAAAGCTCATTAATGTTCTTCCCCTCTGTCAGCGCTACTAGTACTTCCTTAGTTCCCATACATTTTAGAGTCTGTAGACAGCCCGATTATACATCAGGGCTTTGTCGCGTCAAACATTATTTTGTAACGCTATTCAACTTTTGCCGTACATACTCTGGTAACGGTTCTGCGTGGGGTATGGCTTTCTCCTTAAATGTAATTAATCGAACGTAATTATTCTCACCGGCATCATTCTTACCCATGGCCCGACTAAACCAGATAGCTGCACCATAGGTTTTATTCTGTCCGCTGCGCCTGGTGTAAATATGACCACACCAGGCAACAACCGTGGGGCCGTAGTCATCACTGGCCATAACGGTTGCCCCAATCGCCTGGGGCCAGCCATTGGTATAGGCTGACAGGGGGCGCACCCAGTTGGGTGGCTGGGTAGAGGCGATAGCCTTAAATGCAGCGATAGCTTCAACTGTTAGATCAATGCTGCTATTCATTTGGCTCCCCCCCCCCGAGTTCTTTAATGTTGTAAAAGCCCCTACGCATAGCGAGATATCCCCCAGAAAATATCTGTACACTTCAGCCGTACTTCTTCCTGGGCTATGCCGATATCTAAATCAATCCCAATGGCATCATAGGCATAGTCATGGGCGGCGATCAGACTGGTACCTGTGCCACAAAACGGATCAATCAATGTTGCCCTGTCCCGCGTAGCACAAGATAATAACCTATGGGCCAGGTCGTAAGGCATTGGGCAGGGATGATTACGATGCTTTGTTAGTGCAATACGGAGCACGGTTTCAACATCGGCCCTGATGTGGAGCTTAGGCCGACTGTAGCGACTCTTACCCATAACAATGATGGATTCGTGGGTTGTGCCGGTGCGCTGTCCCCGGTGTGGCTGGCTGCTTTGTCCTTTGTCCCATATCTTAGTCTCAAGCAAAAACCATCCCTGCTGACATAGTCGCTCGGTTAATCGCTCAGGTATCCGCAATGGCTCACCGCTACGATAACCCTCTTCGGGCTTCCGTCTAAAACTAACGTTTCCCTGACGTCTGCCGCCAGCCCTAACCGTACTGTAGCCGTTAATAGTGTCTTGAATATTGAGCCATAACACGCCACCTTCATCCATTCCCTGATAGATCAGATGAAACACACTGGCCATAGCCTCTATATAGGCATTGCTAGTGGGCTCTAAGCCAAGTTGTTGTTCGAAACCATAATCTATCTGAGAGTAATAAGGTACACTCGTCAGGCAATAGCACCAACGCAATTGAGTATTAAGCAGTTCCGCAAGCTTATCAACTGCATTGCCTTCGACAAAATTAATCATTGTTTCCTGTCCAATAAAAGTAACAACGTTGTGCGTAATCTGTAGATCGTTGAGGCATCTCGCCAGCTGCCCTCAATGTGCAAAATGCCCTAATTAGCACTACAGTGTCTCTAGTAAAAATGAGTCTCATTGGTTGCCAGTGCTGGCAGTACTGGCAGTTTTTTTCGGTGGACGCATCCGGTTTAAACATCTGTTGACAAGCTGCTATGGTGGCTTCGGTTTGTTTAGAGACAACAATAGATAACAACCTTGAACCGTTCCCTGTTCATACTGCTGAATCCGTTTGGTCACATCCTTCGCTTTGCCAAGATAGTGTTTAGCGTGATGCAAGGGATTGTGAACAAAACAAATAAGATAGGTATTCATCAATCAAATTTATTCACATATACATTTCCAACTCGATAAAAGTTGTATCTTTCAGCTGCCTTGAGATTCTCTCCGATTGCCGGAATCTTTTTGTTAACAACAGCTGCACGTTGCAGCATTAACCGGATGAGATTGTCATCCGATACTTTCAGGTTTAATTCAAGTTGTCGCATGATTGCTGTGCCTGTTAGGCTGCTTATCCCATTATACACCTTGAAGACTGTAAATACAACCCCTTTTATGTTGTTTAGATATAGTGATTTACACCCTAAAAGGTGTATAATAAGAGAGTAGGATAAGATAGGCCAATGCCCCATCAACAGCTAACTTTAAGTAAGCCACAACAACTAAACTGTTGCCCATGGGCCAGGCCGCACCGAGATGGCGCAAGCCTGGGTATAGTGCTGGCTGTGCCCTGCCCACTGCCCTATGGTCTGAAACCCTGGCTAGACAGTCAGGGTTATAGCGTAGTCGCCATAGCTGAGGATAGGGGCCAATGGGCCGCACTGTTAACGGGAGATGTAGGCAACCTGTTGCTATGGTTGGATAGGCCGCAGAGTCAGGGGAGTGAAACAGCAGGCAATCTGCTACCCTGGTAAGCTATCCATAAAAGATAACAAGCCAAACCACGACAATAGCCAGGGCATAACCCGCCCGAGCACCGCACGCCGCCCAGCCACAGAGAAGCACCGCAAACGGGCACCCGTCGTCAAGCGCTACGATAACCTTTTGCCTTATTGTCAGGATTGTTATAAGTGCTTGATGATGGGGGTTTGCGGTGCTAGCCTATGCGGGCGAGGGGCTAAGGGTCGCAGGGCGGAATACAAAAAACGGGCAGCGTAACAATAGTGTGGGAAGAGTGACGCGGAGGCACAACAAAATAAGTGGCACAACAACTTTAATTATGGGATAGTGTGCCAACCGAAGAATGGTGCCGTAGCGTTGCTCTGGACGCACAAACAAACAAGCGCCCAACCACTCAATGTTGTGCCCTGGCCACTAGCGAGGAACGAGCGAAACTGAAATGCGTAGCAACAACTTATGGGGCAAATGCTTGTTTTGTGTGTGTGCACCAGGTTTGGGCGGTTTTATTGGTGGGGAAGAGGTGCAGGTAGTCTCTGAGGTCGTGGTAAGCCATGGTGATGGCCCAGGCTGGGGCTGTCTTGAGGCCGGTTTCGTAAAGTGTGTGGGCGTCTGAGGGGTGATCTGCGGCGAGGTGATAGAGGGCGAGGTTAAAGTGGGTTTGCCAGTTTGTTGGGTCTTTTTGGTGTTCGGTTTGGGCGAGGTGGATGGCCTGGGTGATGTCTGAAAGGGCGACATCTGATACGCTCACGGTTGGGGGAGGGGGTTGATGCTCGGTTGCGAGTTCCTGGTTGGTTATTAGGGCAAGGGCGAGGGCACGGCAATAGAGAGTCCAGTCACTGTCAGATTTCTTTTCTAGGGCATGGTTGAAGGCTGTGAGAGCTGCTTGATAGCGATGAAGCCAAAGGTAGAGTTCGCCTCGATAGCCAATGGCCCAGGTGTCGTCAGGGTCAATTTCAATGGTACGGTCGAGATCTTCCAGAGCGGTTTCGTACTGCTGAAGCTGGGCATAGGTCTGGCCTCTGGTAGCAATAGCCCAAGCATAATCAGGTTTGAGGTCAATAGCGTGATTGAGATCTGCCAGGGCTTGCTGATGTTGTCCTAAACGCCTATGAATGTCACCACGATTGGCTAAGGCTTTGTGGTCGTCCGGTTTGATGTCGACGGCTTTGTCGTAGCTGGCAATCGCCTCCTCATAACGACCTAAGTTCTTGAGAGAATTGCCCCGGTTGTTCCAGGCTAAGTGGTCGTCCGGTTTGAGTTCGACGGCTTTGTCGTAGCTGGCAATCGCCTCCTCGTAGCGCCCTAAGTTAGCGAGAGAACTGCCCTGGTTGTTCCAGGCTTCGTGTTTGTCCGGTTTGAGTTCGACGGCTTTGTTGTAGCTGGTAATCGCCTCCTGATAGCGCCCTAAGTTATGGAGAGAACTGCCTCGGTTGTTCCAGGCTAAGTGGTTATCCGGTTTGAGTTCGACGGCTTTGTTGTAGCTGGTAATCGCCTCCTGATAGCGCCCTAAGTTATGGAGAGAACTGCCTCGGTTGTTCCAGGCTAAGTGGTTATCCGGTTTGAGTTCGACGGCTTTGTCGTAGCTGGCAATCGCCTCCTGATAGTGCCCTAAGCTAGCGAGAGAATTGCCCCGGTTGTACCAGGCCGAGTGGTTGTCCGGGTTGACCTCGACGGCTTGGTCGTAGCTGGCAATGGCCTCCTCATAGCGCCCTAAGTTAGCGAGAGAATTGCCCCGGTTGTTCCAGGAATTGTGGTCGTCCGGTTTGAGTTCGACGGCTTTATCGTAGCTGGCAATCGCCTCCTGATAGTGCCCTAAGCTAGCGAGAGAAATGCCCCGGTTGTACCAGGCCAAGTGGTCGTCTGGGTTGACCTCGACGGCTTGGTCGTAGCTAGCAATCGCCTCCTGATAGCGCCCTAAGTTAGCGAGAGAATTGCCCCGGCTGTACCAGGCCGAGTGGTTGTCCGGGTTGACCTCGACGGCTTTATCATAGCTAGCAATCGCCTCCTCATAGCGCCCTAAGTTAGTGAGAGAATTGCCCCGGTTGTTCCAAGCATTATGGTCGTTCGGGTTGACCTCGACGGCTTTATCGTAGCTGGCAATCGCCTCCTCATAGCGCCCTAAGTTAACGAGAGAATTGCCCCGGTTGTTCCAGGAATTGTGGTCGTTCGGGTTGATGTTGACAGCGTTGTCGTAGCTGGCAATGGCTTCCTCATCGCGACCTAGTTGACCCAGTTGGACTCCTTTGTTGTACCAACCGAGTGCATCATCAGGTTTGATCTCTAATGCTTTGTTATGGGAAATAAGTGCTTCTTTATATTTTCTCAGTTTTTCTAAGGCAGTGCCTTTGCCTATCCAGGCATTGTGGTCGTCCGGGTTGATGTTGAGGGCTTTGTCATAGCTGGCAATGGCCTCAACATAGTGCCCTAAGTTATGGAGAGAAAGGCCTAGTTTCCAAAGATATAAATCAACGACAAAATCAGGGGAAGAGACTGTGCTTAAAATTTTAGCCTGATCTTGAGCCTTACTTAGCCAGGCTGGTTGTTGGGCATTAGAGCAACGTTTTGCCTTACACAGGCATGCCATGAATTTGGCTAACCCTTGAAGCTGATCGGGAGCTGCCAGGCATCGCTGTATTGCTTTATGTATTAATGCTTTGGAAAGTCCATAGTTTTCTTGATTGTAGGGATAGTCGATGGGAAACTCTTCCAGGACAGCCCAGCTGTAGAAAATGGCGGGGGAGATTTCCTGTAGGAATTGTCGGGTGGTGTAATTGAGGTAGGTGGATTCGTCGTCTAGTGCGCCTTCTGCCAGGATGGCTTGGAGGGGTATTTGCAATAGTTCATCGTGTTTGAAAAATCTGGCTTCTAGTAGATTAGTGATAATCTGAGTCTGAAAATCGGGCTGTCGGGCAAATGCCAAATGGTATAAATACTCGGTTTGGAGTGTATGCCAGTCTGGATTTTCGTATTTGTCGGGTGGTGGGGCCTCGGGTGGAACTTCCTGGTGGGCGGCACGTTGAAAATAGTCGGCCAGCTGTTGGTGGATCTGTTCAAACTGTTGTGGGTCGGTCTGGCGTAGGGCCATGCGAAAAACATCTCGGGCGACATCATCTACCCGCCAGCTATTACCTGCGGGTTCGACAAAGTTTTGCTGAATTAACCAACCAAAACAGTTGCGGGTGTCGTCAACGGCGGTGGCAAAATCCAGATCATAGTGTTCTGTGAGGTGGCGGATAACGGATAGGTCAAACCAACGGCAGCAGGCGGATAGCTGTACTACGGTTTTCTGTGGGTTGCTGAGGCCTTCTGACAGTAGCCGGACAATTTCCTGATTGCCTTCTGTCAGGTTGAGGGGGAGGTTTTTTTCTCGCTGCTCGCGCACCCAGTTGAGATAATAGGGTAGTCCCCTGGTGACCTGATAAATATTTTGAATTTCAGTCTCGTCAGTGAGGCCGATCTGACTGAGGTAGTCTGTGGTTTGTTCTGGGGTAAATTTGTCAAAGGTGCGTTCGTAAATGCAGTTGGTATCTTGATGTAATTTACGCCATCCTTCCTCCCGGCGAATATTGCGCCGCCCGGCAATGACGAGCCTGACTGGGTAGTCCATCAGGCGGGTATTGCCCAGGAGTGTACGCCATAGCCAGGTATCTAATACCAGGGGCACTTTTTCATAGGTGTCTAGCATCAGTACGACGGGACGTTTTTGGGCCTGTTGCTTTAGCCCGTCGGCAAAGGCCTGGGTGAGTTCTGCCAGGGGCTCTAGCATGAGCTTTTGTAGGGCGGTGTTACGTTTCGTAGCCCGGTGCTGTTGCAGAAGCTGCATGACGTCATCTTTGAGGGATAGACCGGCAACGGCGGCGGCGGTGCCGCGCTCTACGATTTGCCCTGCTAGTTTCTCCTGGCTTTCAGGCAGGAACATTTTGCCAGCGACATCTACGCCTAGTCTTAGTAGGGTTTTTACATGTTGTAGCTGGGTATCGTCTACGGACCCTAGCCGATTTTTGGGTTGGGTTTCGAGGGTGTTAATAGTTTCAAAATAGAGGTCGTAGCGCTCCCAGAATGGATCGCTGCTCCAGGCATCGTGGGGCGCGATTTGCTCGTAGAGCTTGGCCATGAGGGGAATGGGTTGGTCGATGCCTTCGGTGCGGCCAAAGCTTACTTGCCCTAGGTTGGCGGTATGTTGCTGAGATTCTTGTATTGTGCTGAGGAGGGTGGTTTTGCCGACGCCGCCGATGCCACAGATGTGGAAGACTGTGGGGCTGGTGGTGGGGTTTGCCGGGGCCTTGGCAATGGCTGCAAGGAATTCTTCGGCTTCTGAGCGGGAGACGTAGGGCTTTTGGGTGGAGGGCATGGGCTCATCGGGCATGTTAGTGCAATTTTAGCCGAGATGCTTTGGGAATGGTTTTTGTTGAAATGTTTGCAGATTTTTGCTTTCTTCTTCGGTCTTATTATGAGTCTTATGGAGGTTAAATTGTCTGGTCTGGATTTGGACTAAATTGACTCTGGGAAAATTGCTGGGACTACGAGAACTCGTGAGACTCATCGGTCAGAGGGGGCTGTACTACGATGCGCCTAATGATTGTATGCCAGGATGATTGGGATTTTTGTCAGATTTGATTAGTTGCGGTGGTTAGCAAATAATCTTTGCTATGGTTTGATCCTTCTAAATGGCCTGATTTGAGAAGCCAACTATACTTTTCAAAAAATATTTAATTCTCTCAATTGCCGAATCTCAAGCGCTATGCTCAATTTAGATTCACTAAGGGATGGCATCTTATGGCAGATGAGATAGATATTCTTCTTAAGTTCTACGAAGAAGACTGGCAGCAAGCAAGACAAGCTGAAAATCAACGTACAGCGATAACGAATATTACTTTGATCATTGTCCCTGCCTTAATTGGGTTTGTCGCTCAGCAGGGGTTTGGTGATAATGCTCTTCCGTTAACAATTCTGTTATTTATTCTAGGTATTTACGGTGCAATTACTTCCCAAAAGTTGTACGAACGTCATTGCTACTTCAGTGATCGTTCAGGACTATGGAGAGACAGGATAAGTGAACTTAACTTGAAACTTGGTATTGCTCAAATTAGATATGATGCGAGGCTAAAGCATTCTAGACGATTCAAGCGACTTGAAAAAGTTCGTTTGTATTCATTGTGGTTGGTGTTACATTTATTTGTTTCACTGGCTGGTCTAGTTCTGACGTTGTTGATTTTGTTTTTGTGATAAATTACGATTAGAACATTGTTGGGTTACGCTAAGTGCTACCTCACTCTAAGAGGTTTTTGAGCTGCGATCGCACCTGAGGCAATAAGAGATTCTTGATTTTTGTATATTCTCATCAGTATGATGGGGCATAGGCTTAGCTACATACTGGGCATAGATCAGCTCTCGCATTTGCTGTTGCTTATGCTGTTTGGGTTGCTGTGGTGTTCCTAAGGTGCGATCGCAACTACATCGACTCCGATGATGTCCTCCCAACCGACTCTTTACTTTGCTTTTCAAAGTGGAATTCTTACGGTGGGCGATGCCCATCCTACCAGGATGTTTTAGGTCAATGATATTTACTTTTACACTTCATCGATCTGGTATCCTAAATCTTCAGCAATCTTGAGGATGGGACCAATGTTGCCAATTCCCCACTGGTTGCAAACAGCGACGATAAGACCATCACCAGTTTTGAGTAGCTGCTCATCATTCAGGAAGTAACGGTCTGGTTTTGTTTTTTCTTTTGCATTTTCATGTAGCGCCACAACACCATAGGTTTTATGAATTCCATCAGGAAAGATCTGACGCAATTTCTCAAACGTTGTATCTGGATGAGTTTGAAGATAGTGGGTGACTATGGCCAATACTAGCTGACGTTTATTATAGGTCTTGCCAAGAAACCGATATTGCGTCTTGTCTTTACTATATTTGGCAGCAGCGCGTTTGGCTTCGGCTTGTTCTCGTACTTTTACTTGATATTCTTCTGCTTCTGGTAAAGGAATAATTTGTTCAATGTTAAGCAGGAGTTCTTCACCGAGTTTGTAAGGCTGTAGCCGGACACAGCGAATATCTAAGCCTCGTTCATTTAACCACATTACCGTGGTTGTCAACTCTTTAGAAAAGTCACCTGATGCCAGTACAATTCTGATATCTGTGGGAAATTGATCTTCTAAGGGATCGCTCCAATTTAGAAAATTGAGGATTTCTTCCTCAGCATTTTTCTCAATGCCACGCTGATTAAGATATTGTTGATGCACTTCAAAAGCTTTCTTGAGGGTCATTGTGGAAACCATGGCTGCGTAGCGTAGAGCTTGAAGCTCCATATGAGCACCTGTTTCATCTCGTTTCAGTTCAATGACGACTAAGTTGGCTTGTTTGTCGATGCCCAGTAGGTCAATTCTTCTAGCACCTTCTGTCCATCCTGAAAACTCTTCGGCAATTACCAGGGTGTTTGGGGATATCACATTTATGTTGTCCCTTAATGCTGCCTGGAGATCGGTACGTTCTCGAATCCCTTCTATGCCAAATTGAGTGCGGTTAATTTCAGAAATTTGCTTATCTCTAAAGGTGTAGATGGGCATGTGGTAGACCGAATATTATTGAGTTGTTCAGTATTGATAGCTGATATACCAAAGCGATTGTAAAAATTACGCAATACCGGCATGATGTTGATCGACTTGACTCTTATCTCAGCCTTTTTTAGCATTGCTAACCAGGTGCTTAAATTGCTCTTTTGTGTAGGAATTTAGTAGGAGTTTCATTGCAATTTTAGGTGTGAAAGATATGTCGTTAGTGTTGCAGAGATTATCAAGACGATTAATAAGTATCTTATCCACTTTTTCTGACATTACCTGCTCAGATTCAGGTGAGGTAGCTATAAAAATATTCTCATCATTTTCATCACTCGATTGCTGAGTTACATAGCCGGATCTATATAGAAGATAGATGGCAGATCTTAATTCACTTCGAGTTCGATGTTGTCCGAACTCCTCAACCATGTATTTAAGCTCTTCACTTCTTGTAAATCCTTGAGGAAAATGTTCTCTCAACTTATTTAGAGCGTTACATAAGAAAGAAGCTTCGCATGACCGCCAACGAGCTTTGCGTAAGAGACGTCGGTATATCTCTACTGTAGGTTCTATTGGAGTACTCTGTGAGTCAGAAGTCGATGCTGAATTCTTATTGATAGATTCTTCGGGTTCCTGAGATTTAGCATGCCAAGTTTGTTTAACCTGGTATAGAGTAACTATTTCAGGAACGCTTTGGAGAAACTTTTTGAATCCACTAAATCCTAAACTCTTTTCATCAAATGCTGAGTCAAGTTCAAGCATTTCATTCTTTATGACAGATAGATTGGCACCATCTGGAAATTTATTGAGTACTCGTTCAAGTAAATCTAGGGCATCTTCACGAAGTTGGCTAGCTTTCAATGCTGTAGATTTGCCGTTATCGGTGGACTTCTCATCAATGTAGATAAACCGATTGCAAGATTTCTTGACTGCTTCGCTAAGGGCAGATTGGGGTCCCACACCAACTACAGATTTGCCAAGCTCTCGCAACCGTCTGAATAAAGGCGAAAAATCCGAATCCCCAGTGGCAAGAATCACCCATTCCAAATCAGGAATGCGAGCGATGTACTCCATCACATCAACGACGATTTGGATATCAGCAGAGTTTTTTCCTTTAACCGGATGATAAACATGAACAAACTCAAAGCCAAGCAAATTTAACTCTATTTGACGAGCACTAATGGATGGAATACTAAAGTCTCCGTAAGCTCGGCGGACAACAACCCGTCCTAACTCATTAGCACGGTCTAGCAGGGATTCGCCCCCATCTGCTTTTAACCAGCCAGATAGGTTTTCGACATCAAGAAAAATAGCAACTTTTCCTGCCATTGTTCAATTTATTGACTAGTGCCAGCTTTCCCATGGGGTATGTTGATCTTGATCCTTACTCATAATTCGCAACATGGAACATTGAGCTATCTGATGCGGTCTCACGAAAAGAATTTTAATCTAGTTTTGAGACTGACGAGTGTAGGATAGATCTATTTATCACAATGATCACATAGCAATACTTGCCTGATCCGGATTTTTAAGTTCTCATTCATGCAAAATAATCGGGGTGTTTACTCTGCCACAGTGGTTGCTTGCTGAAATGCCATACGATGATCGAGGTTGAGTAAGTTGGATTGTTTGAGAACAAATAAGGTCAAACAATCCAACTTGCATTAAGTGGCGATCACATTAATTGTGATTTAAACGTTTCAAGCCAAACCATCAGGAAGCACGATATCAATGTTCTGCATCATGCCTTGGTCCTCATGGTCGAGAATATGGCAGTGCAGCACAAATTCACCAATGTAACGCTGATACCGGGTACGGGCCACAATGGTGTAAACCCCATCGGGATACTGTGTTGGTGGAGTTGGACCTTTGATCCAAAGAGTGTCCTTCCATACACCCTTGAGTCCTACATACTGAGGGTCATTGCCATCAGTAGCCTCAGGTAAGCTAACATCCTTGCCATTAGGATCAAGGATTTTGACAATTTGGAAAGGGTTGACATGGATATGGAAAGGATGACTAACAAAACGTGACTCTAATATCCATTCATCAACACCACTTAACGTGAGATTTCGATCAATACGCTTGGGATCGTAAGGTAGCGGGTCGTAACCTGTCCCAATGCTATTGCTTACCTCGAACTTAGCAGGATTGCTGGTGACGTCAATGTTAAAAGCAAGTTCTTGCTTACCAGTAACCTCTGTGGAGTCAATGTCGAGATGGGGGATGAATTTAGTCAGTTTTAGATCATTGTTTAGATCATTAACAACCTTCTGTTTTACCGAGGTTGGCATATTATGCCGAGCGGCAAGAATGAGTTGCTTTGTTAGATATTCATGGATACTATCGGGTGTTATTTCTTCCCCAGTTTGCACCGCGACTGTCCCAAGCAATTGTCGACTTGTTGCTTCCCGGCTGACGTTACCTGGTGCTGGGGCAGCGGTATCGATCACACAATATTGTCCTAACTCTGGAAAAACTACGAGTGCATCGTTACGGTAGCCTGGTTGTAGCGTAGTCAATTTAGTTTCCCAAGCTTGGGCTCGGGTCAGACCATCATCAGCAATAACATGATAGGGAATCGGATCGCCTGTACAATTTTCGCCAATGTAACGATCGGCTTCAGCCACTGACAATGCATTGATGAGAGATGCATCATCTTTCAATTTGCGAAATTCTAGACTGATGGTGTCACGTACCCCAGCATGGATCAGTCGCCAACGCTCAATTTCTCCTGCCTTGGCAGAAAACGTGGGCAAAATACTACCATTAATGCTGGTGTAACGCCCTGATTGAGCCCAGCTGCCAGGACCAAAATTGTTGTAGGATTCAATCACACCGGTATCATCGGGGGGACAATTCCATGGGTTACTGGGATCTGAACAGTAGTACTGAATTTGTTGAAGTACTAAAATTCGTTCTGGCATCTCAGTTCCATTTGGGCGTTTGAGCAGCGTGTCAATGTCGCCGTTAGCCGTTACGCTGGGGAGGCGATCACCGCGCACGATTAGAGCACCTGCCATACCGCTTGAGACTTGAAGTGCCGTCGACCCATGGCGATGGGGATGGTACCAAAATGTACCTGCTGGATGGTCAGGGGGCAGGTTGTATTCGTATTGAAACTTGACATCGGGATTGATTGATAACAGCACATTGTCGCTGTTGCCCGTTGGACTGATCCAGAGGCCATGTGTGTGCAAATTGGTGCCGTTGAAGCAATGGGGATTATTTATATCCTTAGGTGGCTTGGTACAACTGGCATCAGTTGGCAACTGATTGTTCAGGTTGACGCGGACGGTATCGCCGGGCTCAACTTCAATGACTGGTGCTACATAGGGTTGGTTGGGATCGGTATCGGTGCCAACGTAGCTTCGCAACCGTACTTTGTCGTATGTCTCGGTTGCTGGGTTGTAGAGTTTGCTATTAGTATACTGGATATTAAGATCAAACTCTTTTGAACCACCTGTAGTCGGAGCTGCTTGGAGTGTTAGTGGTGCTATGGCTTCCTCACGAAATTCAAGCAGGGGTGGATTTTGAAAGTTACGTTCTGCTGGTTCAGCTTGAGCAGGCTGCATTGCGAGCATTGTGCTCTGTATTGCGATAAAAGAAGCAACAATAATGTGTGGCAAATTCCTTAGAAGGGTTCTAAACGCTCGCAAAACATTCGGATACTGACAGTTTCTATGATCCGTGTTAGACATTTCTTGATTTCTCAATGCAACAGTTCAAGGTTGATGACATAGATTTAGCCTATCGCTACTTATCGATCAACAGATTTACTCTAGTAATCTTTCTAGATATCTTTTACTGTGGGCCGATAAGCTCACCGATTGGCTATTCAGTTTTTAATAGTAGGTGAATATCAATTGTTGGATTTCCCATTAATTTATGGGGAAAACGATCACCAACAAAGCTCTTGTCAATTGGTTCAACTACAACTTCTAGCTCCCCATTTAAAACAGTTTCTAGGGGTAGTTCAAAGTCAAAGTGGACGATGGCATTGCTCACACAATTCTCACATTTCTCTGCTTCAACAGGCTGAAAAAGAGCCCTGGAAGCGATACGTTTTCCATTTTTTAAGAGATGTACGTTGAAACTGCCAGGTATCTTCAAACGGTTTAAACCTTGGACACGAACATTCACATGGTCAGTATGGACAGAAAATTTGTGAGATGCTGCCGTTGAGCGTTGAGTTTTGGCAAGAAACTCCATAGCAGTAAATGTTACAGGGTCTTCATAGTCAACATCAAGGGAACCTTTCGAGTCAATAATCGAGACCGTATTGAGCTTAGGTGGATTTGAAGTGAATGGAGTTAAATTTTGTAATGCTGGTATAGTAAAAATCTGGTAGCTTACAGGATCTGTGCTTTTGTTAATCGTGCTCAATAATCCATTCAATGATGTAGCATCCAGTAGCGTTTGCCATTTCCAGAATAAGCGGTCCCAGTTGGCATGAAAGAACCAAAATATTGGATCGAAGGCTGCAACCGATTGATTGGCCATGGTCGGTCCTATAGAATTGTGCCCACTATCATGGGCCGCAATAATTGTGTTGTGACTAGCATCGGACCAAAAGCCATGAAAGTCTTCCCAATCAGTTTTGGTGAGTGCGCGGTTGATATCCTCAGTTACACCAAAGTCCTTTAGATTTTTCTGTATTTCAGGATAGGAGTTTCTCTGGGTGACGTAACCGGCCTTAAACTCTTCACTAATGTCCTGAGGAAGAGTATAGCTATCAAATGGAGCGGTTTTTAGAACCTCTGGAAATGGTGTGGTGATATCCCAGTAAGGAAGAGTAACATTTTCACATCCTGGAATCGAGCGCAGTGCATTTTCAAAGCTTAACAAATATACTCTGTGCCAGGGATTATAGGCTGGAGCATGGTGCTCGCAATAGGTAGGAACTGGAAGCCAATGATAACCTGCTTGGACAAAATAACTGTTGGAATCGCTGGGATTCTTGGCCATGATTCCAGAAAATGCCTTTTTGAGAGTATCTAATTCTGTTGAAGATAGAGTTGTAATTTCTTTGCGCTTTCGCGTAGCACTACTTTCTTCAACATCCGTCAATAACTCTGTAGTTCGTAACGAAGGAGGTTGCCCCTTTGGATAATCATGTTTCATCCAGTTCAAAAATGTGGTTTTCCAAGCCTGTGACCACGGATTGCCTGGAGGCATATTATCGGTTGCAACCTGGCCATAAATGTTTTCTGCGATGGCCACTACATCTGTATAACTAGTCAAATCGATACTTTGTGATTTCATGTGGTCGATATCTGTTTGAGTAAACAGATATCGAATATCAGAATACCAAGTTGGATCGGCAACAGGAGTAGTCTTGCTTTGGGACATAATGTCATCTCCTATTTGTCTAGAATGGTTATCGTCTGTTGAATTGTCCGATTCAAATGCCTAAAAAACAACTGACAGGCTTTGAACGTCGTTAGTTAAGCTCCTGCCTCTATGTGGCTGGATGCTTGAAAGTATGAAACTTAGAACGAATTTTCAAAAGTACCCCTGAGGGTACTTTTCATTTCCGTGTAATATCGCTTAATACAAATCAATTGAGGGGGCAAAATTCTTGCAAAACCAGATTAGAGGCGCTTTAAATGATAGAAGACAATCTCTAACTAATTATTAGCACTACTTTCTTCATATATCTATCTTATCTGAGTTAAATAGATAAAAAGTTTGTAGTACACATACCCTATGAACATAACTATATGGAATTCATACACATAATATGCACATATGCGAGAATATGTTGAAGTGCTTGACGCATTCTTGAATAGATTGAATTGGTCTAATAGTAAAACTAAAACGATATAGATATATAGGGTGGGTGCTGCTACCTGAAAAATCTTTTTGTCTTCAACGCTTCAATGTTCTCTTTAATCTCTTCTAAGTTTCTATCGATGGCATCAAATCGATCCTTAGCATCGTCGAGGACTAATGCAACATTGCCCGACAGCTGCCGTAGGTCATTCTGAAGATGATTAAAACTTCTCTCGGCTGCATAGGTCTTTTTAACTGCTCCTGCATACCAGGTAGCCACCCCAATGACCAGGCTAACCAGGCTCGCTATGCCAATAATGACCGTGATAACCGTAGATAACCCATCAAGCATAATTTGTCATAACGCCCTCTAAGGCTCGGGAACTCTAGATGTTGTATCACCTTGTCGCTGATAAACAACATCAACTCAACAACATTAGTTATCCCATGCCTTCTACAAAAGCGGACAAGGTAGCCAAACGAAAGCCTGGCAGGCCCAAAAAGAAAGTCGAAACCAAAGACCTGCGCATTGTGGAAGATATGGCGGGGCGAGGGGCTAAGCTAGATGCGATCGCAACTGTAATTGGCATCAGCCCCAGCACCCTGGACCGCTGGCTAACGAGGGAAGATATCAGAGCTGCCTATGAGCGAGGACGTGCGATCTCAACCGATAATGTCGCCCAGTCGCTGTATGACCAGGCCATGGCCGGAAACGTCACCGCCGCTATCTTCTGGCTTAAGGCTCAAGCCGGATGGACCGATAAGCCCCAGCCCGAGCAAACTGATACGGCCCAGGTCGTTGTCTACATTCCAGACAACCAGAGAGGGAATGCTGCATAGTGAGCGTTATTTTTTGGGGATTGATGATTTTGTAAGACAGTAGCTACCCCATTAGGGTGCGATCTCATATCGACTCTGGGGTGTCCCCCCATTCCATCCCTTCTTTTGCTTTTTAGAGTGGAAATAAAAAATTTTGAATTTAGTTGTTGCAGCCCCTGAGTGAGCAATATACAACAACTTTTTCTAATGCATTGCTGTGCTTCCTACAACAACAATGGAGGTGATACCAATTGCCGCTGTAGAGATAAGACCACAGTCTGGACCACAAACCAATTTCCTGAGCAGTCCCGCTGATATCGTCATCTATGGTGGTGGGGCCGGAGGCGGTAAAACCTGGTCATTGCTGCTGGAGTGTATGCGCAATGTTGCTAATCCTAGATTTAGTGCTGTCATTTTTCGACGCACATCACCACAAATCACAGCCCCTGGTGGCCTGCTCGATGCCTCAATGGACCTGTTCCCCCTGCTGGGGGGTGTTCTCAAGCGCGCACGACTAGAATGGCTTTTTCCTGGTGGTGCCAAGGTGGTTTTTCGACATTTGAAACTAGACCGGGACTGCTTTGCCTGGCAGGGGGCTGAAGTGCCCCTAATCTGCTGGGATGAAATGTGCCATTTTACGGAGTCTCAATTTTGGTATTTGATAAGCCGTAACCGTTCGACTTGTGGTGTTAAACCCTACATTAGAGGTACTTGTAACCCGGACCCTGATAGTTTTGTAGCCGGGCTAATTGACTGGTTCCTTGATGATGAAGGTTACCCTGATCCAAAAAAGGCAGGCCAGCTGAGATATTTTATGCGGGAGAATGGTGCGATCGCATGGGTGGATGAGACCTATCGAGACAGTGAGACTGGTCTCCCTCCCAAATCCCTCACCTTTATTCCGAGCAGTATCTATAATAATCCGGCTCTGCTAAAGACTAATCCAGAATACCTGCTCAACCTAAAAGCCTTGCCTGAAGTAGAGCGATTGCAACTGCTTGGCGGCAACTGGCGTATCAAACGGACTGCAGGCAAATTCTTTAAGGGTGAGTGGTTTAAATTTTGTGCTCGTATCCCCCAAGGTATTAGTCGATGGGTACGCTTCTGGGATTTTGCCGCCAGCTCTGACCAGCAAAAGGGCGATCCAGATTTTACAGCCAGCTGCAAAATGGGGCTGTTGGCCGATGGCCGTGTGGTTATAGCAGAGATGACCAGCGCTAGATTAACCCCTGGCGCTGCAGAACAGGCATTGATCACAACCGCTGCTGCGGATGGCGTACATGTTGCCCAGCGCTGGCAACGCGATCCGGGCCAGGCTGGAGTGTATCAAGATCAACGACTCAGGGGGTTACTGCGTGGCTACGATGCCAAAGGCACCATCTCTCAAATTTCTAAATCCCAACGAGCTGCCCCATTAGCCAGATCTGCTGAATTTGGTGAAGTCTTAATAGTGCAGGCCATCTGGAACGCTAGTTTACTCAATGAGCTTAGCCAGTTTCCCGATGGTCGTCACGATGATCAGGTAGATGCCGCAGCTGGGGCTTATCTAGACCTGAGCGGCGAAGGTGCTTTTAAGTTTGGTACCGCTTCATTCCGATAAACCATGATGAATCGCTGGTATTCAGTCACTGACTACACCGATCAACCTGTAAACCTCCCTTCTGTCACCACTATTCTGAGGGTGACTATGCCCATTAACGCCCGAGCAAAACTTATGACTGCCCAGGCGAAAAACCCCTTGAAGTATCAGCAGAAAAGCCAGGCCGCCCAGCAAAGAGGCAGTGCTATTGATGCTTATATCAAAGCCCGGCTCACCAAGCAACCTGCCAGGCTATGCCCCCAATATGCCAAGTTCAAACAGCAAATTGATCCATGGCTGACCTCGTTGCTTAACTCCTTGTCCCCCATCTGGACCGATCAGCTGGTTTATGACCTGGACCATGGCTATGCTGGCACCCTTGACCTGCTCTATGACATGCCAGGGTTTGGCATCACAGTGGTGGATATCAAAACCACCGCCTACAAAATCCATGGCGAAGCCTTGGAATCTGCCTTGCTTCAGACCGCTGCCTATTATGCTGCCTGGAACCTGAACAAATGCGCTCTCAAAGCAACTGCGGTTGCAGTGGTGTTTGTCACACCTTATGGGCTCACAGCAGAGGTTAGAAACGGGAAACCTCTAGAACAGTACATCCAACAGTTTTACCAGCGCTGCCGTCGGTTCGCGTCAGCCTATACCGCTGCAAATGTCTAGTAAATACTTCCGCAAGCCAGGACAAAAGGTTACCTACACTAAATTTCAGACCGCTCAATATGTCAGCCGTTTAGCCCGTTCTCAGCGTGGTTCATTACTGACACCAACAAGTCAAAAAACAATTCCTAATGGCTATGAGTTCGGCTTTTTTAGTGCTCGTGGTCCGGCTAACAATCACGGTAAGTGGAAGGTTACGGCTACCAAAAACGAGCCTGTAGAACCTGATCCGGGTAATGGTCATTATGAAAGTGGTGCAGGTTCTGTACTCGGCGGCCAATGCGCCGGCATTAATTACGGTGCAAAGTTTCGATACTCTTATCTGTCTCGGGGGCGTGAAATTATTTATACGTCACATTGGTATCTTGCCTATGGCCCGATTGGTCGTATGACATGGCACATAACCAATAAGGTTCTTAAAATTAACTGGCCATGGTACAACGCTTCGGGCAATCCATTGATGGCCAACTATGGCAGGACAAATTTTAGGTATCGCTTTGTCCAAACCCCTTATTTTCTCGACATACAAACCTTAGGAGGTGCAGAGGATAATTGCGGTTCTCTTCCTTGGCTAGGTGCTGCCGGTGGCGGTAATGGGGGCGGCGGTGATAATGGGAATGGAAAGTATTCCTATACCTGCACGTGTCCGGACTATTCTAAGACTCAGCCTAAGCTATTTGTGCCGAGCTACCCGAGTGATTATTGCGATCGCAGCTGGGTAGAGTCTAATGCAGGGGCATTGCCAGGACCACCCAAGTTTTGTAAGCACATTATCTCAGCAGTCAAGGTGCTCAATGATGGAGAGTTTTTGAGTGGCGTCAATATTGGCAATGATCTTCCGACTGTCAACTTGGGTAGGACTCATGTGGGTGAGTTTGAACAGTTTGGCCGCAATTTACACCGGATGAATCCAGATTGGAAAGACCATAAAGACTTTTGGGATGATGTGAACCGGACGCTAAACCAACGGCGACAACGACGACAACTTAATCGTTCACTGGATACTATTAGCCGGATGAGAACCTATGGGGTAATTGTCCCTCATCTAACCAGAGAGTATGTTGTAGAACAACGGGGCTACATGGACTATACCGGACGGAATATGGAGCGAGAACAGTTTCAACGCTATTTTAACCGACGGTTTCAGTACACAAACGAGAACCGCTCAGTCTATGGTGCTCTGAGCACATGAGGTGATTGCTGTGCTAAACACGGCCAGTATAGCCCGACAACTTTGGTTGACCGGTCTTTCAAAAATAAAGTCTTTTCCTACGGTTGATCGTCGCCAATTATGCATCATCCAATTGACTAAAGTGGCTCCCTGGTCGTCGGCTTCCACTATTTGACCTCCGATAGCTTCCCAGTCAAACGTGCTGAGCTGGCTGACCGGATATTCCATCTCAGGTCCCCGCTGTTGCATAGCCATCCAGGCTTCTAATGCGATCGCAATCCGTTTGAGGTCCTGGGTACTATCAAGGCTAACGGTGGGAGTAGAAACCATGGCGTTTGCAGCGGCTACAGATGAAAAGATAATGGCCTATTTAGGGTATCCCCTAGATAGTACGAGTGTATCCTTGGTGTCGCAAGCCTTAACACAGGTGGAATCAATTAGTGATGGGACAACTCAGACAAATGCGATCGCTCGCATAGAGGATTGGTTAACCCAGCTGGATAATATCCAGACCAGCATCAACACCGAACGAACTACCGAAGGCTCCACACTTCTGCCAGAATTACGCCGGGAAGGACGGCGACATGTGCAAATTGTGGCCAATGCCCTCAGCCTGGACGTAAGAATCGATATCTTTGGAACGAGCGGCACATGAGCACCTTTACAAGCACTGACAAAGAAACTATTCGTCGCTATATGGGCTACCCGGTGGACCAGGCCTCTATCCAGCGAATCCAGACTCGCTGCGCTACTGTCGAAAGCATTAGCCCTCAGGCGGTGGCAACAGCTCAGACTTTACTGAGAGCGTTAGAGCGGCTAGGCAAACAACTCGCCCAGGCTACACCGTTTGCCTCCCAAACCTTTTCCAGCAATGCTGGGGGTACAAATCAGTATTTGCCCGGTCAGCGATTGGAACCCTTAAAAGCAGAAGTCAGACGGCAGGTCCAGGAACTGTCAACGCTTTTACAGCTGAATATCTATCGTGATATCTATGCAGTACCAACTGCTAATGCTCAAGTTAGACGGGCATAGGAGGGGCAGCTATGAGTGGTTGGGAGGTTAGGCTGTTGCTGCAACACTTACTCCTGACACTGTTGGCTCATTACCAAACGACCGTCAGTTAGTTGGTAAACACCTTCTGGTTCTTGAAAAGATTGGGAAGCTGTAGCCTCAGGGACGGTTTGAATGGTGCCGGTAGAATATCCAGAGCTTGTAGTACTGTCTGGTTGTTGGGGAAGGCCACCATTGCCTGCAACGACAAAAGCACCTTCAGCATCATCGCTGCGAGCAATACAGCTTGAAGACACCAGCTGATCGGCGTTGATGAAATTATCAGGCAGTTCATCCAGTGCTTGAGTCTGCTCAAAATCTGCATTGAGGTTGATGGTCCCCTGCTGCCCTGACTGAGAGCTGGCACTAATGTCGCTGGAGCCATTGGCACGCAACTCATCAGTGGTTCTAAAGTCACTCTGTTCTGTAAACCCAAAGATACCAGCCGCATTGATGCGGATATTTCCCCCATCGCCGCCCATAGCGTTGGCAATAATGTCACTGTTTTCAGCCGGGATAACTACAACAGCACCTGCATTTAAGGTGATATTGCCACCGCTACCGCTGCCGGGGGTTTTACTGGTGGATTCAGCATTGATAAAACTGCCTCGCCGCAGAATAATGCCTCCATCCACAAAGAAGTTAATATTCCCTCCCCCCTCAGCAGAAGCAGTTTGGGTAGAGAGTTCAACACCGTCATCTAAGAGAACTGAGTCAGCAAAAATATTGAGGTTGCCTGCGGCTCCGGTGTTGGTTCCTAGACTTTCGGTGGTTAGCTCGCCTGGACCTTGAATTGTGAGGGAGCCATCGCTAATGATGATTAGATCTCCACCATTCTCTTGACTGAGTGTGAGAGCATTGATTGAACTACCTTCTGACAATACTACATTTAATCCATCACTAGAGTTAGACCGTATACGCAGTATTCCAGCAGTTCCACGACCGCCTGTGAGCGTAGTTACAAAAGCTCCACCCAGCACAAAAAGGTTCTCGGTCATAATCAGTGTGCCACCACTGTCGCCGACTGCTCTTGAGCCTACCAAACTCGAAATAAATGAACCACTTCCATCGACGATAACGTTGTCAGTTGCCGTAACCTCTACCTGTCCAGAATTGCCGCCGCCAAAAGTGCTCGCGCTTACTTCCGCACCATTCACTACAGCTAGATTGTCGGTGGCAATAAAAATACCACCGCTATCGCCTACTGCTGTTGAGCCTACCTGACTGACTATAGAAGAATCGCTTCCATCGACGATAACATTGTCCGCTATAATATCTACTTGGCCGGAATTACCTCTGCCACTGGTACTCGCACTAACTGCCGCTCCATTGAGCACAGCTAGATTGTCCGTAGTAATAGAAATACCATTGCTGTTGCCCATAGCCCCTAAAAGGACGCGACTGGCAATGAAAGAACCACCTCCATCGACTATAGCATTGGTAGTCGCTTCAATCTCCACTTGGCCAGAATCGCCCTCGCCAAAAGTACTCGCACTAACTGCCGCTCCATTGAGCACAGCTAGATTGTCCGTAGTAACAGCAACACCACCGCTACTACCCATAGCTTCTCGACCCACCTGACTATCTATAAAAGAATCAGTTCCATCGACGGTAACGTCGCTGGTTGCCATAATCTCTATCTGACCAGAATCGCCCTCGCCAAAAGTACTCGCACTAACTGATCCATCATTTACTATAGACAGCTTATCCGTAGTAATAGAAATACCGCCGCTATTGCCTATGATTCTTGGCCCTACCTGGCTGTCCACAGAAGATTCGATTCCATCGACGGTAACGTCGCTGGTCGCCACAATCTCTATCTGACCAGAATCGCCCTCGCCAAAAGTACTCGCACTGAACGACGCACCATTGAGTACGGATAGATTGTCAGTAATAATAGAAATACCGCCACTATTGCCCACGGCTCCTGTAAATACTTGGCTAGCAATAAAAGAATTGATTCCATCGACGGTAACGTCGCTGGTTGCCACAATCTCTATCTGACCAGAATCGCCCTTGCCAAAAGTACTCGCACTGATGATCGCGCCATTGAGCACAGATAGATTATCGGCAGTAATGAAGACGTTGCTGCTATTGCTCACAGCTCCTGAAACTACTTCACTGCCTATAAAAGAATCGGTTCCATCGACGATAATATCGCTGGTCGCCATAATTTCTACCTGACCGGAATCACCCTCGCCAAAAGTACTTGCGGCTACTGCCGCATCATTGAGCACAGATAGATTGTCAGTGGTAATGAAAACACCGCCGCTACTGCCTCTGGCTCCTGGAACTACTTCACTAACTATAGAAGAATCGGTTCCATCGACAACAACATTTCCGCTTGCCACAATCTTTACCTGACCGGAATCGCCTATTCCACCGGTACTCGCACTCACCGCCGCATCATTGAGCACGGATAGATTATCAGTAGTAATGAAAACACCGCCGCTACTGCCCAATGCCCCTGAAAGTACCTGACTATTGATAGAAGAATCTGTTCCATCAACGATAACATTACCAGTTGCCTCCACCTCCACCTGACCAGAGTTGCCTTCGCCAAAAGTATTCGCACTCACCACCGCATCGTTGAGCACAGATAGATTGTCAGTAACAATGAAAACACCACCGCTACTGCCTGTAGCTCCTAGACCTACTTGATTACCGATAAAAGAATCGGCTCCGTCGACGACAACATCGCTGGTTGCCATAATTTCTACCTGACCGGAATCACCTTGGCCAAAAGTGCCTGCACCAACCACCGCATCGTTGAGCACAGATAGATTGTCAGTGGTAATGAAAATACCACCACTATTGCCCACGGCTGCTGAGCCTACTTGACTGACAATGAAAGAAGTACTTCCGTCAACAGTTACATCATTAGTCGCTATAATCTCCACCAGACCAGAATCACCCTCACCAAAAGTACTGGCACTGACTATCGCATTGTTCTCGACTGTCAAATCATGAGTAAGAATAGTTATGTTTCCGCCATTTAAGCGAGGACCGGATGAAACATTAGTATCAAGTAGTCCTTCATCAACTAGGACAAAACTACCTTCTACCTGTGGAGTTTCTAGAACAATGTCTCCCCCGCCCGACTGTCCTAAACGTGAACTAATTACTCCAATTCTTGCAGCTCGCAGGGTCAAATTATTCTCGCTAAATCCATTCACATTACCCCCAACAACAATAATAGCGTTTGTTGCTTCTAGCGTCAGATCGTTCAAAGCTAACAATGACTCAACAGTCTCTGGCGTTAGATGACTTTCCTGTCCCGCATCTTCTAATGCACTATATAAAAAATCAACTAACACCCCATCCGCCTGCTCAACAGTTTCAAACCCTGCTAGAGGCGTATCAGCAATGACTATATTCGCTGGATCCAACAACAGTTGCCCCGCCTCTCCCTCCAACGTCTGAGTATTCACCTCACCGGCAAAATCCAACATCGCCAGACCCGACACTTCAACAAAACCACCATCTCCCCCTTGAGGTCCCCCCTGAGCACTAATACGCCCCCCAAACCGAGTTGCCCCATCCGCCCAAACAATTACTCGCCCCCCATCACCCACATCCAGAGCATCTGCAGCAATCACCACCTCAGAACCCACAAACGTCCGTTCCGCAGCAGGTACTGTTCCCTGTCCCTGATAGTCTCCACCAACCAACACAGTGCCACCACCCGTAGCACCCGAAACATCAACAGTCGCTTGGTCTACCAAACCTACAAGATTGCCTAAAACCTGTACCGTTCCCCCCGACGCAGTCAGAGCACCACTACTCAGAACCATATCCCCTAGCAACGTAAGAGTCTTCCCTGTCCCAACCGATAACTCTCCGCTGTTGTTAATCTCTCCTAACCCTGGCATCAAATAACTAAAAAACGTAACCTCTGGATTAACCGTCAGCAACTGACTACTCTCAGGGACAGTCGCACTAAAAACGCCTTCCCCCAACGAGATTGACTCTGCTGTTGATGCGTAAAACGAGCCATTTATATCCAACGATGCATTCTCACCAAACACAATGCCATTAGGATTCAGCAAAAACAGATTAGCCTCTCCCAAAACCCCTAATCGCCCCAAAATATTAGACGGATTATCCCCGGTCACCCGCGTCAGGATCGACTCAATATCTGCCGGATTAGCAAAATAGATCCCATGGTCTTCCGCTACATTAAACTCTAAAAAACTATGGAAAAGATTACTCTCTCGGACGGCTCCCCCTTCAACAATCTGATTTAGATCATCCAGATTATTTATAACTGAACTTTCAGTACCCAACGTATTGTCAGGAATCACCACGCTTTCAGCCCGTACCGGTGTATTCCAGCCAGCAGCTGTCATTAAAAGGACACCCAGCATCCAACTCATCTGTCCGTTTCGCTGCAAACAGTTTTCCATCACGAGATGCCCCGATAGCCTCAGAGCCCTAGAAAGAGCAATTTTGGGCACTATACCACTCTGCTTTTTATCTGTGTCTGCGATTTGATGTCCTTAATAATCAGGTAAGGAAAAACCTAAATTTTGCTACAGGTAATCTTTTGACTTCTATGCTCTAGCTCAAACTCGTGTGGGTTAAGTGATATGGGCACACTAGGATGGTCAAGTAGGGTGCTGGTTAAACTACCGCTTCATTTACAACTTGAGCCTTTCAGATGTTTGCTGGGGGGCTTTTTTAGCTGCTGCATTTTGAGTGCTCGGCTAAATGCAAAATCGGTTGCGTGGGGTCTCTTGTATATGGGTAGCTCCGAGTTCCCTTTCTGGAAGTAGTCAAGTTGTCTCATTTAGGCAGACTGGGTTTCCCCTGGGCAGGGCCGGAACGCCGCCCTACAACCCAGCATAAGGGGTTGGTCCATTAATAGCGTTCACATGAGGGATGGTCGGTGGAGTAGTTTAGAATTTTGCGCGCGGCGACAAAATTCTAAAAAGAGCAGTTGTCGAGTTCTCTGTTGGATGGGAAATGATTATCTTTTCCCTTTCCTCCTTTCACTTTTCCCGATTCAACCTGGGACTCCATCTTGTGCAATGGTCTAATTTCTCTTCTACTCCAGGTCATCCCATTTTTTCTGGCGAACTTCTTCAACAGTTTTCTTGGCATTTTCCAATGTGATTGGCAAGTGTATGCCTGGATTTTCCTGCGCTCTTTGCTCATGGAATTCAACTAAGGCTTGAGGCATGGCTTCACAGTCTCGGTTTGGATTAATACCCTGAATGGAGTTGGGGAACGCGACATGACAGAGTTTTGCTGTTGTCAGCTGCTGGGTTGTTAGTCCGTTGGACATTCGCAAGTCAGTGGCTAATAGTAGTGCCTCCTGAAGATTGGCACTCTCTAGGTCGGCCTGCTGAAAATTGGCACTCTCTAGGAGGGTCTCCTGAAGATTGGCACTCTCTAGGTTGGCCTGCTGAAGATTAGCAGACACTAGGGAGGTCTCTTGAAGATTGGCATACCCTAGGTCGGCTTGCTGAAGATTGGAACGCCATAGGGCGGTCTGCTGAAGATCGGCATACCCTAGGTCGGCTTGCTGAAGATTGGTAGCCAATAGGGCAGTCTGCTGAAGATTAGCATACCCTAGGTCGGCCTGCTGAAAATTGGCATACCCTAGGTCAGCCTGCTGAAGATTGGCATACCCTAGGTCAGCCTGCTGAAGATTGGCATCCCATAGGTAGGCCTGCTGAAGATTGATATTCACTAGGATAGCTTTCTGAAAATTGGCATTCCCTAGGATAGCCTTCTGAAGATTGGCAGACCCCAGGTGAACTTCCTGAAAATTAGCATCCCATAGGTAAGCCCCAGGTAGCTGAATCCTAGCCAAATTCGCCTTCGAAACATCTACCCCCAACAAATCTTCTTTTGCCCACGGCACACCAAACCATCGCCGCCGCCCCGGCGTCCCCGGCGTCGAATTCAAAAACTCTAACGCCCGTCGCCGTCCCCCATTCCCCGGCTGACCATGGGCATTCGTAATCACCTGCCACGCTTCATATACTTGCTGGTCATGCCGCTGCCGTTCTCCATTCGTCAAAAACGAGCCAAGACTGATAATGATGGCCACATTTGCCAACAGCGCCAACAGGTCAAACACCGCTAGATTTTTTAGATCTTCCGTCAGCGTCTCCAGAGCGTGTTCAACGGTTGTTGACTCATACCAGCCAATTGACCTGCGCCATCGACCTTTTAGCCATTGATTTAACCGAAAGCTACTACAGGTAATAGGGCTCCGAGCAATCTTCTCTGCCGCTCGCCAATCCTGTTCACTACTCCCCTCATACCCTCGTCTCAACCGTCGTTGATAAAGCCGATAGGCAATCCGCTCGGTCATTTGCCGACGTCGTTCCCTGCGGTTCATAGACTGCCAATAGAAATCAAAACTACTGGCAACATTATCAAGCCAATAAATAAAAACCGCTGCGCCCCAACGACTTGCGGAATGAAACTTTTTCTAGGGGAGGGTATCCCCAATGGCATAAATCCTGCATTACTAACAGGTAGACAGTGTGACGCGCCCTGTTCGTAGTTGCATCATTCCACCCCTTGCCCATGGGCCAACCCGTAGAAACACCCAACTTTCCTGCTACTGATTGCATGCCCCTAGTGATTGCGCTTAAATGACAGGTGTCTCATGAGTCTCATTTTGAGAATAACGACACTCATCAACTATGAATGCAACGCCTACCGCCGCCAGTTACCCCACTGGCGACTAGTCGAAGACGTCTATCAAGGTGACTCGGCCTGGATTGATATACAGCCAGACGGCACTGCCAAGGCCACCGCCCGCGCCCGGCGGTACCTACCCCAAATGCCCGGTGAAAGTGACCCCGACTACCAATCACGGCTAGTACAGTCCCACTTCTCCGACCGCTTTGGCCAGGCTGTGCGCGACTTTGTTGGCATGATTTTCAACAATGGTGTGCGCCTGGTGGATGTGCCCCATCCGATTCGTGAGCACTGGCACAGCCTCGATGGCGATCGCATGACTGGAGACAGACTCTGTGCCCTCCTCGGTATGCGCTCCCTGCGGCTGGGCCATACCTTTTGTCTGATCGACTTTCCAACCGCAAACGATTCTGTTGTCTCCCTGGCCGACACCCTGATCGCCGGTCGCCAGCCCTTTTGGTCGCCCATTTCTCCCATGCAGGTGATCAACTGGCGCTATCACATGGTGGGCAACCGTAAGGTTCTGGCCTGGGCTGTATTGCGATCGCAGGTCATCGAAGCCGACGGCACCTACGGAGAGTCTGAACAAACGTACTATTGCCTGCTCCGACCGGGTCGATTTGACACCTACCAGGTGGTTAAGGGTCGTGATGGCAAGCCACAGCAGGTGCATCGACCTGAGAAATCAGGTGTTATGGGTCGTCGGGTGCGGGGTCGGCTAGTTCCTTTTAAGGCGATACCGCTGATTTGTTTATATGGTGGCGATCGCACTGGGTTCTTTGAGTCTAATCCCACCCTGTTGAGTATGGCCAAGCTCAACATCAGCCACTATCAGGTCAAAAGTGACCACCGACAAAAGATGCACTACTGCTGTTTTCCTTCCCCTGTGCGGGTGGGTGGCGATGGTTCAGATCTCACCCTGGGCCCAAGGTCAGTGGTGGATGTCCCCATCGGCGGAGCCTTCGCCTGGGCAGAACCCAATGCCAATAGCCTGTATGCCAGTCGGCAAGAGGTGCAGGACATTGAGCAAGAGCTGAACTTTCTGGGGGCGGACTTTCTGGTTAAACCCTCAGATCGCCAGGCGGCCATGACCTCGATTATCCAGGCCACCACCATTGAGTCTGAGCTTTACCTGTTCGCCTCTGACTTTGCCCTGGGCATTACCGAATGTCTCAGCTGGCACGCTCAATATCTGGGCCTAGCCAACGGCGGCAGAGCTGAACTGGATACCCAGTTCTTTAGGGACCTGAGTGCTGACCCCCAGTTGCTACAGGTCTTAGTTCAAATGCGAGAACGTGAGGATATTACTCGTGAAGAGTTGCGGGCGGTTGCCCAACGTAAACACCTACTACCCGGAGATGATGATCGATGAGTTTAAAAGAAACGCTGACTCAATTGCGATCGCAATTAGGGGCCATACCCACAGTGGATACAGAAATACTCTCCAGTTTTGACCAGGCCATCACCCAGGCCGATTTATACGACGGCATTGACCCAGAAGCTGCCCGCACCGCTTTACAGCAGTTGGACCAGTACCAAACCCAGGCGGACCAGCTACAAACCTTGACCGACGAACGTGACCAGTTAACAACACAGCTTGCAGACACAAAAACACAGCTGGTCACCAGTCAAAAACAATTCACCGCCCTAAGAGGACTTACTTCAGCTCAGCTGCGACCCGAGTATGAGGATCTGTTGCTTCCGCAAGTCGCTAATAGTCTTGACGTTGGCGAAAACGGCGACATCACTGCTCCCGAAGGATTCTATGACGGTCTCAAAACCAAATATCCCGCCATGTTTTTTGGGGATGATGCAGCGGGCACTGGTGGCAGTGCCGGTGAGGGCAGCTCAACTGAAGAGACACCGAAACAGCTGACAGCGAAGGACGGTATCGTCAGCGGCGTTGACCCCGATGACGTCATCAGCGGTTCAGTGCGTGTGTCCTTGGGCTAAGGCCTGATTGATAGAGGAGTTTATCCCATGGCAATTGAAGATTTATACGGCAAAGTGTTGGCGCTTGGGGCTCAAACTATTCGTCAGCACACCTGTTTACCGATGCTGGTCAACAATATTCCAGCTGGAGATCGAGAACAGGCCCACAGTCCTGGTGGCGTGACAGAGGTGATTGTCCCCCCTGAGTTTGCCTCCCGTGATGTAGTACCAGGACCCACACCACCGACTAGTCAGTCTGCTCCGGCTCCGAGTACGGTAAAGGTTAATCTCAACTACTGGAAAGAGGTCAACTTTCCCCTGACCGAGAAACAAATCTCACTGATTGAATCGGCAGAGGACCAGGTGCCTATGTTCCTGGCTAATGCCGTTAGTCCCATTGTTGAAGACATTACGGCGGCAATCGCAGCACAGTACAAAGGTGTCTATGGTTATATTGGCACTGGTGGTACAACTCCCTTTGCTGCCGCTCCCACCGATGCCCAAAACGCTAAAAAGGTACTTACTAAGCAGAAGTGCCCTAAATTTATGCGTCGCCTGGTGCTCAATACCGATGCTTACGGTAATGCCACCGGTCTAGATGCTTTTGCCCGAGCGCTTAATTTTGGTTCTACTGAGGTGATCCGGGAAGGTGAAATTAGTCATGCCTATGGCTTTGACTGGTACGAAGATGTTGGCCTGGATGACATCAATCATAGTAATCCTAATGGCACCCCAGCAGGCTGGTTGGTAAACCAGGCTAACCATGCTGTAGACGATACAACGGTTGTGATTGACACGGGGGGTGGCCCACCGGTAGCAGGCGATATCTTTACTGTCGCAGGGGATACTCAAACCTATGTTGTGATTGGTTTCGGTGTCGGTAGCACCCTTACCTATGCTCCTAAGGCTAAGGTGGCCTGGGCCGATAATGCGGCTCTTACGTTCAAGGGTGATCACGCCATTAACCTGGCCTTTCATCCCATGGCCTTTGCCTTTGACTCGCGGCCTGCTGCACGATTGCGCATCCCTGGTATGACGTCTAGCTTTATGACCTGGGTGGACGATATGACGGGTGTGGTCCTACGTCTGGAAATTAGAGATGAATATCACCAAACTGGGTTCTATCTGAGTTGCCTGTGGGGTGCTGAATTGGTGGACGCTCGGTTAGCGGCGAGGATAGCGGGCTGATGAATAAAGGTGAACTGGTCGGGGCGATTTGCGATCGCACCGGGGCAACACGGACTGTTGTTGATGCGATTGTGTCTGAGGTGATCGAGGTGATTATCTATCAGGTGACTGAGGGGAATCGGGTCACTCTGGTGGGTTTTGGTACTTTTGAATCGGTGGAGGCCAAGGAGCGGGTAGGCCGTAATCCACGTACTGGGAAAGCGATGACTATTCCTGAGCGAACTAAGCCTGTGTTCCGGGCAGGCAAAGCGTTTAAGGAGCGGGTGAATGATGGTTAAAGTGGCAACGGTTGCGATCTCGGATGAGGATGGCTCTGACTACATCATTATCAACCAGAGTGACTATGACCCTGATGTGCATACGCTATGGAAAGAGCCTGAGTCTGAACCCAGCTTTCACGACTATGTCGATGGTGATCTAGACGAATCTGAACCGGTGGCTGATACCGATCAGCCTGTAGCAGATGACTCAATCACAGCTCGGTCCACTGAGCTGGCCGATACCAAAACCATGACTGAACTAAAGTCTATGGCTAGGGATCTGGATATCTTGGGTTACTCCAAGATGAAACAAGCTGATATCACCGTGGCGATTGCACGAGCTGAGGCTGAAAAATCCGATGTCAGCGACGAACTATAAAACTACGTTTCTCGACAAAATCGAGAACATGATAACTACGCTGGGAGGAACAGTTCCGGCTATGGCTGAGCCGACCAATTTTGAAGAACATTCCATACAGCTGCTTGATGTTCTTGGGAATAACCTGGGCAGCAACAATCAAGGGGGTGGTCGCTACGTTCGGCTTGATCCACGGGTAAAGGAGTGGAATAACCTTAGCGTTATTTCGGGCCAGACCTATACTCTTAGCTCAATTCCTCAAGAGGGAAACTGTCTGGTTCATTTACTGGGTAACCCTGGTAAAGCTTCTTCCTATACGTTGCGGATTTATTTTGAATCACCAGCTATTACTAAGCCAATTGCTGAGCGTTACTTTAATCATCCACAAAATGAAGACTATTCCGCTAGCCTCACTAGTACTGGAACAACTATCATTCCTCAACAACTGATAGTGCCAGCGGTTGATGGACAAATTTGGGCCTCTCGATCCGGCAGCTACTCTAGCAGTATTTATCAGACTGATCTGTGGGTATTGGGGTACTGGCCATTATGACCACTTATTGGTATGTCAATCCAGATTATCCGGCTGGAGGAGCTATGCGTTGTCCCTCTCCTCCGTTTACTCAGCGGGTCAGCGAAGAACAACTGTCATTGCTCACTAAACCGGAAACGGTGGCCGATGCAATCGCTCAAGTCCATACTCTTATCAATCAACAAGCTGATGAGTTGCGATCGCAGGTACTAGCCAGCTCTTCTGAAGTAGAGCGAGCAGCCTGGCCAGCCAAAGCTAAGGAAGCAGCTGATTATCTCGCAGCTGATGGAGACGATGAAAGCATTGCCCCATTGCTTAAGCTTGAAGCTATCACTGGCGGTATTGCCCTCCATGATTTGGCAGCTACGGTTAATGCTAAGGCTACTGTGTTCTATGGGCTAGAAGCTCAGATCGCTGGGACTAAGCGTAAGCATTTGGATGCGATCGCAGCACTAACTGGAATCGATGCTGTGCTGAACTACGACTTTAGTAGTGGCTGGCCGGAAATTGATTGAGGATTGTTCCCCACGTAGTCATGGGATCTCATCGACTCTAAGGGTGTCTCCCCCAATTATCCATACACCTTACCTTTTCAGATTAAAGATAAATTTTTTAGCTGGTTGGTACAGCTTGACTAATATAATGCTTAGGCTGTAACCCTTAATCTTTCGTTCTAAGATATTAGGGCGTATGCTGGCGCGCCTTTACGGTTCGTTAACTTATTTGTTGTCCATCCGTCCTGGAATTTTCCAATGATTCGCGAAGTGTTCATGCCCGCCCTTAGCTCAACCATGACTGAGGGCAAGATCGTTTCTTGGACAAAAAGCCCTGGTGACAAGGTAGAAAAGGGTGAAACCGTTGTCATCGTTGAGTCTGACAAGGCTGACATGGACGTCGAATCGTTCTATGAAGGGTATCTGGCCACTATCGTTGTAGAAGCTGGTGGTGTTGCGCCAGTGGGGAGTGCGATCGCACTCCTAGCCGAAACCGACGCCGAAATCGAAGAAGCCAAAAAGCAAGGCGCTGCCGCTGCCGCTGCCGTTGCCCCAGCCGCTGCTCCAGCTCCTAGCCCCGAACCCGTCGCTACCGCGCCTGCTGCACAAAACGATAATGGTGCTGCTGCCGCCACTACCGCAACCAGTGGCCGCCTGATCGCTTCACCCCGTGCCAAAAAGCTGGCAAAGCAACTCAAAGTTGATATCAAAACCCTGGTAGGGTCTGGTCCCCACGGTCGCATCGTCGCTCAGGATGTTGAAAAAGCTGCCGGTCAAACACCCACGCCCGTTGCCGCCGCTGCCGTTGCACCTGCTGCCGTTGCACCTGCTGCCGTTGCCGCCGCGGTGGCACCTGCTGCTTCGATGCCCGCTGCACCCACTGCACCCCCGCCGGTACCTGGTCAGGTGACTCCCTTTAACACCATGCAGCAGGCCGTCGTTCGCAACATGAACGCTAGCCTGACCGTACCAGTCTTCCGCGTCAGCTACAGCATCACCACTGATGCCCTAGATGCGCTGTATCAGCAGATCAAGCCTAAGGGCGTGACCATGACTGGTCTGCTTGCAAAAGCTGTTGCGGTCACCCTCACTAAGCACCCCATCGTCAATGCCAGCTATACCGACGCCGGTACTCAATACAACGGCAGCATTAACGTTGCCGTTGCGGTGGCTATGCCCGATGGCGGTCTGATTACCCCAGTTCTGCGCGGCGCTGATCAGATGGATATCTACTCTTTATCCCGCGCTTGGAAAGACCTCGTTGCTCGCTCCCGTAGTAAGCAACTACAGCCTGAGGAGTACACTACTGGCACCTTTACCCTGTCTAACCTGGGGATGTTTGGTGTTGATAGTTTCGATGCTATTTTGCCCCCTGGCACTGGTTCAATTTTGGCCATTGGTGGCGCTAAGCCCACCGTGGTTGCTGACGAGAACGGCATGATCGGTGTTAAGAAGCAGATGACCGTAAATATGACCTGTGACCACCGCATTATCTATGGTGCTGATGGTGCTGCCTTCTTAAAAGACCTGGCGGATCTAATTGAAAACAATCCTCAGTCTTTGACCCTATAGGATTTGTTTCTGCCCTCTACAGGGTGGACTTGCTAAATTCTCTAATACCTCTGGAAAAAAGGCATCGCATAAAATAATGTGATGTCTTTTTTTCATGACAAAGGGCGACAAAACTTTCGATCAACCACAAGTATTTATCTTAACAGAGGCATATAGGCAGAAACATGGCTGCTTCCTCTACCAAGGGCTGCCCACCAGGGTGTATGTCGACCAATAAAAAGGATGGTCAAAATCCCAACGTCCGTGATATTCCAGTGCTGGAAAATGCGCTAATGTCTCCCCATCAAAACCGTATAGCGTCCCATCCGCAAACGACAGTTCACCTCGTAACATAGCTAGCTGTGCCTGGCGTAGGGCAGTGGCCCGAACTGAGTTTTGCTGTAGATTTTCATAAAAATAAGTCATTAACCCTAGCGTTCCCTCATCACTGATGGGCCAGAGACTAGCAACGGAGGTTTGTACCCCCGCATTCACCGCTAAGCCAGCAAAGCCATATTCGGCCTCACGATCGCCCAGAGCCGTGTTGCAAGCGCTTAATACCATCAGGGCAATGTTGGCATCCTGTAATCCTAAGGTGTGGACCTGATCCAACTGTAGGGGCTGGTCCCACAGTTGAATATAGGAATTGTGTGGTTCACCGGGGGCAAACACACCATGGCTCGCTAAATGAACAATCCCATACTGATTGCGGGCAACTTGGGTTTGCAAATTATTGAGGGTAAATCTTTCATTGAGAAATACCTCACTCTCATGAAATGCTTCGGTAACAATGTTTAGTTCTTCAGGTACAGCGGGTAGAATCTGTTGTGATTGAAACTGCGCCGCTCCCATGGCTAGCAGGTGAGTGTTCTCCAGTTGAGAATAGAGAAAATTTTCAGGATTAAAGTCAGTCAAGCTAAAACTGGGAATCACCCCTAAGCTGTAACGTTCAACCAAATACTCATTCCCATCGTGAAGTGCTGCAACAGGTAGAGTCCGCAAACCTGTGTCCATGGCCAGGGCTAAGCTTTGGATTCCTTGGCTTTGTAATTCGTTTTCTATGGGCGAGATCAACCAGCTATATAGCTGTTGAGCAGGGGGCAAGTATTGGGATGGGACAGATATCGAGTTGGTTACCTGGGCGTAAAAATTCTCTGCTATGGCTATTACGTCACTGCGGGTAACCCCCTCAACTTTTCGTCGTATAGTCTGTCCTGTATGGGTGAGTAGAAGGAGTCCTAATTCATCATTATTGGGGTTTAAGGGACTAGACTCGGATGCGGCTGTAGTGTTCTCTTCCGGTGGCAAAAAGTATATGTATAGAACACCGGGCTTTATCCCCATAATCTCTTCAACATTACCAAGGGTTTCTTGGGCCGAGGCCAGGCTGGTAGATGAGATGCTAACACGCTCGTATAGATTTAAGTGAGACTTAAACTGATCGGAAAATGAATTTTCTAAACGTTCAAACAGCGCACTGTTAGAATCATTGGCACCCACCGAAGACGTTACTTCATCTAAGGGGGTAGCGCGGCTGTCGAGGAGCGGAGACCTCAGCTCGGTAGTAAATAGGGAATTAGTTGTAGGTAGTTCAATAACCGTAGGCAGGTTACTACTTAGTTGGGCATTAACTGTGGGAGAAGGATTACGTGTGAGCGGTGTGAGCGGTGTGAGCGGTGCTAAGATATCTTGGGTTAGAAAAGTGATATTGCCAAGGGAATAGCTATTTAAATAAGAGTTGTCTATGGCAACTTTAAATTCACCACTGGTGATCAGGGCATCACTGCCTAGAATACTGCTATCACCAACTCGAAAAGGGGTGGTACTATTACCGCCATGGCGAATAGTAATGTTACCTGTGCCATGGGTGGCGGCTGTGGAAATACTGGCGACGTATCCGTCTAAACTGGTAAAGCTGTGGGTGGCCCGAAAAAATTGGTCGGTGCTAATGTCCACATTGCCGCCTGCACTATCTCCCTCGGCTCGAATGCTTTGAACCTGAACAGTATCTGCTGCATTCAGGGTGACATTGCCCCCTGTAGTACCAGTGGTGTCAATCTGTTGTGAGGTAATTGTTGTTGCTGCATTAACGATGGTATCACCACCATCCAGAGAGTCCGTGGTCAAAATATTTTGAGTCCTGATGGCTCCACCGCTGTTGAGCATCACACCTCCTGGAGCTGTGAGATTAGCAGTTATGATATCTTTTGCCGCTGATAGTGTAAGGTCAGGTGCTGTCAGATTAAAGCCTTGGGTATCAATCTTTCCATTGTCTTGAGGAGAGATAATTGTAGTGGGAGAAGGTAGGGTTATATTGTCTCCTAGGGTAATGGTGCCACTACCCTCTGCATGACCAATGGTAATAGCTGTAAAGCCACTGTAGATACTTGCTAATTCAGCTGTGGAAATTGTCAGAGCAGAGGGGGTATCAGAACCACCTAGTTGAATATCTCTGGAGGTTGACAAGGGAGAAAGATTTAATGCTTCAGTCCCTACAAGAGCCGTGCCTAGACTGATAGTGTCTCCTATATAGGTAAGTGGACCGGCACCGCCATCTAAATCTTCAGTAAATCCGGCACCGTTAGTCAGAATGTTGATCTGGTCGGATTGATTGCCTGCGATCAGATTTTGGATGTTTGAGAAATTGTCTATTCCTGTGCCATTACCGGTATTGCTAGCTGTTAAGTTCCAAATGCTGTCAACATTGTCACCGATTAAGGTATTACTACCGGTTCCGCCATTTATGAACTCAATGGGGGTATTTGCATTGAGCCTAAACGTGTCGTTACCGTTGCCGCCAATGAAGGATTCCAGTGTATTAAATCCATCAAGGCCAGTCGCATTATTGGTTTGAAAATCAACATTAATATCGGTGGTGTAGGCGCTGTAATTAGCTGTGTCGCTGCCATTGCTGCCAGTTAGGGTGCCCGTGACTGAGGCACCATTGCTAAAGATAAAATTATCATTACCGGTACCGCCATCGTGATTTTCAATATTGGCGAAATCTAAAGTGTTAATTTTACCGGTATCAATACCGGTAAAATTAACACTGTCGTTATTGTTGGTTCCTATCAGGGTGTCATTAGCACTTCCTCCAATTAATGTTTCAAGGTTGTTAATCTGTTGGATACCTGTTGCTGTTAGTGTTTGCAAATTGATAGTAACAGGACTGGTGTAATTGGTGTAATCCAGTGTGTCGATATCGCTTCCTCCATCTAGAGAACCGGATATACCTGCATTATTGTTGAACGTGATTCGGTCATTACCAGCCTGACCGTTTAAATTTTCAAAGCCGTTGAAGGCTAGGGTGTTGATAGTGCCAACATCCGTACCAGTGAGAGTAATATCATCGTTACCATTTGTTCCCTGTAACGTATCAGTATTAACACTACCTCGAAAGTCTTCTATATTGGTGAATGCTGCGACGTTTGTTGTTACTTGATTCTCAAGATCGATGGTGACACCAACGGCACTAGACCCGTAATCTAGGGTGTCTGTTCCTAATCCTCCATCCAGGGTAGTCCACGTTCCTCCATTGACAACGAAACGATCGTTACCATCCCCTAACAGAATAGTCTCAAAGCCTTGGAAGTTAGTACCATTTAAGGTGCCAGTGGCTGCACCCGTGAGTGTAGCCACATCATCAGTGTTGGTCCCTTGCAGTGTATTAGAACCACTTCCAGCAATTACATTTTGAATATTGCGGATGCCCCCAGTACCCGGTGCATTACCAGTTTCTAAGTCGAGGGTCATATCTGTAATGTAGGCACTGTAATCTAGAGTGTTGTTACCCATCCCACCATCAACGATGCCGCTAATAACAGCCCCATTTCCAAAAATAAAGCGATCGTCTCCACCAGCACCGTCGACTGTTTGAATGCCAGCAAAGTTTATGCCATTAAACGTGCCGACATCCACCCCCGAAAACGTGATGGTGTCATTGCCATCAGCCCCTGAAAGAGTATCATTAGTGCCATTGCCAACGACAATTGAATCAATGTTTTTGAAGCTCAGACCGTTATTAAAAAGGTCATTGAGATGACCTTGATTGCTGGCTGTAATCACCCAAGGTGTTACCCGATTGGGACCTCGTAGAACATTCGCTCCAAGGAGAGTGACAGGATCTTGAAACGGAGTTGTGCCTCCATCCGTAACAGAATCATTGAGAGCAATGGTGCCTGTCCCATCGGAGCGCCCGATGGTGATGTTAGTAAAACCATCTTGCAGGGCTGAAACATCTGTTTCTAAAAGGTCCAGATCGAATAAAGCATTCGTGCTGGGACCTACGTTAATTGCTAGGGTTGGATTGTCAGGTGCAATTGATAACGTTGTGCCACTAATGGAGTTGTTGCCGCCATTTAAATTTAGCTCATTGCTGCTGACGGTAATGTCCTCAGCGTCTAGCCTACCTGATACAGATGTGAGCAGTGGAGCTGCAAGATTAACATTGCCAGCCCCTGTTCCTGTTCTTGTATCAAGGGACTGGAGAGTAATAATTGTGCCTGAAATGCTGATATCTCGCCCCGACGTTTTCAAGGTATTGTCTGTTCCACTCATGAAAAAGCTACCGATAAAGTTGTTATCAGCGTCAGCTATAAACGTAATGGAGCCTGTTCCTGGTTGAAACGTCAGTTCATTGTTGCTACCTAAATCAATGTCGATGTTGGTATTGGCCTGTAGAATAATGTTGTCATTGCCATTCCAGCTTTCTAACGTATTTGCGTGTAGGGTTAACGTACCGAGGTCGTTATCAGTCGCATTGACATTGGGGAATAAAAGCGATTCTGTTGCGACTTCGGCAGGTGTACCACCGCTGACAATGCGAATATTATCGGGATCAAATAAGATGGTACCTGATTCACCCTGGGGAGCGTTGAGGGAAAATTCTCCATCGAACCCGAGATGGTCTTTCCCAGAAATTTCAATAAAGCCGCCATTGCCCCCTTGCTGTCCTCCCTGGGCATAGGCACCTCCGCTAAACACGGTGGCGTCATCGGCCCAAACAATTATCTGGCCCCCATGGCCTTGCTGTAGGGCACTGGCATTGATTTCAGAATCCTGGTTTACCCACGTGTACGTTGCGTTTGGCAGGGGACCTGTGCCTTGATCATTACCGCCAATATAGATCTGGCCGCCTTGGTTGATCCCATCGGCATTAATGGCTGCATCGACCAGGGAGACCCGGTCGCCTAAAAGTGCAATTTGCCCACCCTGATTGCCAGCACTGCTGATGGTGCCCGTAATGGCCACATGTCCTGCTGAGGGGGTAATGGTTTCTGTTTGCGTGAGGCTGACCGTACCGTCTGTGTTGACGGTTAGGGTATCGGCATTGTCGATGTTATTGCCGGTGAGGAGGGCTGGCAGGCTGGCAGGTGTAATACCCAGACTTGAAACTGTCTCAACCCAGGGTGTAACCTCCAGGGTGAGTATTTGATCCGCCTGGCTTAAGCTAACTCGGTTGCTATCTGCCACGGCAGCCACAGTAACTGCGCCTGCAGGAGCCGCAATCGTCCCTGCATTGATAATACTGCCCCCGAATAGACGGATATGTTGTCCAGGATCGACCTGTAGGTTTCCTAAATTAATCAGATGAGCGGGGGGAGAGATAAATGCCAAACTGTTAGGATGGCCAACTAACGCTTGAGGATCTGCACCATAGGTGAACCAGCCCTGAGCAAATCCAATGGTGTCAGCCGTTGTGGCCGTGAAATCTCCGTTGAGATTGAGATTAACGTTGGGGCCAAAGAGCATGCCAGCTGGGTTAAGCAACCAGAGATTAGCACTGGTTGGAACGGCTAAGCCACCATCAATAACGGATGCTTGATTTCCCCTAATCTTCCCTAGGATATTTTCTACTGAGTCAGGAGCAACAAATGTAACCGTTTCGCCAGTGGCTACATTGAACGATTCAAACTGATGAAAGAGATTTGTTCCATCTGTTGACTGAGTACCCCCTGTGATTTGAATCTGATCCCCTGCCGTGGTGATAGCTGTTGTTCCTGTAGGTTTTAGTTGTCCCCAGGCAGGCAGGCTACTTAGGGTAAAAATACCTAACCAGCCCACGAACTGTAAGACATATTTAGCGGGCTGCTGCCACCCCGAATAGCCCATAATGTTGATAATGCTGAAGCCCGAAAAAAGAAGGTTGTAATTATTACAACTCCCCCTTTTTAATCACAGCTAACTTATCGATGAAATGTAACCCTGATGACACGGGTTTTTATCCAAAGTTGCTGTGAAAGCTATGGCGGTGTAAATGCTTACAGCAGTAACAAGATTTATAGTAAACGGCATAGTAGATGTAATTACCTACTTGTTTTTACGTACATTTGCTTATCGCCCTATTCGTTTCGTAATGGATAAATGATCCCTGAGGGTGAATGTTGTTAGACATATGAAATGTGACTCAGGCCAGACTCATCTATTTCTTATTTGTTTAAAGCTATTTAAAACTTTGTAAGCACCTTGGATGACAAATTTAGGAGTGTTTCTGTAACTGATCTAAAAGTTTTTTTCATTTCCTAGATCAGGTTCCTAACATGGGCAATAGAAGTATCTAATGGCATTGGTAAGCGATCCAAATAATTTCTTAATTACTCGGATGTCATCCCAATGCCCAATAGATGCTTCATTCGCTCACCCACCTCAATCACAAGAGGGAATGGAGGTTCTATGGTTGAAACCTATCAACCATCTCACGAGGCCACGTTAGATCGTGACTCAATGACGCTGTCGCGCCATGTATTACAGCAACTTCAAAGCTTTGGGCCAGATGCTCAAGATCTAAGCGCTTTGATGAATCGCATTGCCCTGGCTGGCAAGCTGATTGCTCGGCACTTATCGCGAGCTGGCTTAGTCGAAGATGCCCTCGGGTTTACCGGGCGTGAAAATGTACAGGGGGAATCGGTTAAGAAAATGGACGTCTACGCCAACGACGTCTTTATTTATGTCTTTAAGCAAAGCGGTTTGGTCTGTCGCTTAGCTTCTGAAGAGATGGAGGCTCCATTCTATATTCCTGAGAACTGTCCGATTGGGCGATATACGTTGCTATACGATCCCATTGATGGTTCATCCAATGTAGATATCAATCTCAATGTTGGTTCAATTTTTGCCATTCGCCAGCAACGGGGTAACGATGAAGGGCAAACGGGCAAAGACCTGTTGCAGCCAGGACGAGAACAGTTAGCGGCAGGCTATATTCTCTATGGCCCAAGTACGGTACTGGTATATACCATCGGTACAGGGGTGCATGCGTTTACCCTTGATCCCAGCCTGGGAGAGTTTATTCTTTCGGAAGAGAACATTACAATTCCTACCCATGGGCCTGTTTATAGTGTAAATGAAGGTAACTTCTGGCAGTGGGATGATTCTATCCGAGATTATATTCGGTACGTACACCGCCATGAGGGATACTCAGCTCGCTACAGTGGTGCGTTAGTGGGAGATTTTCATCGTATTTTGACCCAGGGCGGAGTTTTCCTGTATCCAGGTACTGTGAAAAACCCAGATGGTAAATTGCGCTTGCTTTATGAGTCGGCTCCACTGGCCTTTTTGGCAGAGCAGGCGGGGGGACAGGCCTCAACGGGGACCCAGGAAATTTTAGATGTGCTTCCCGATCGGTTACATATGCGCACGCCTTTAGTTTTGGGCAGTACAGAAGATGTGGCGTTAGTGAAATCGTTTATTCAGGATCGATTTCGCGAGCGTGAAGCTGAAATCGCTGCCATTGGCCAAGCTTAATTGGTAACACCTTGCTGTCGACAGCAGATTTTTGTCTGTACAGACAAAATTTTTGAAAACACGAAACAACCCATATAGGATATTCACCCTATGACTACAGCGAATGACAGTCCAATTCTGCATCTAAAAGACCATGGTCAAAGTGTGTGGATGGATAATCTGAGCCGAGATTTGCTTGTTTCTGGCGAGCTGGTCAAACTAATTGACAGTCGAGATGTACATGGGATTACCTCTAACCCGGCGATCTTTGAAAAAGCGATCGCAGGTAATGAAATCTACGATCAAGAAATTGAAGCGGGGGTACGAGCTGGTCAGTCCGTTGATCAAATTTACGAGACTTTGGTCTTTGATGACATCCAACGGGCCTGCGATGTGCTTAAGCCAGTGTACGAATCCTCCCATGGTTTGGACGGCTATGTCAGCCTAGAAGTCCCCCCCAACCTGGCCCATGATGCTGACGGCACCCTTGCTGAAGCCCGTCGCTATGCAGCTGCGATTGGGCGTCCCAACCTGATGATTAAGATTCCAGGCACACCCGAGGGGCTAAAGGCCGTTGAGCAGACCATCCGTGATGGGATCAACGTCAATGTGACGCTACTGTTCTCAGTACAGAGCTATATCGATACGGCCTGGGCCTATATTCGGGGTCTAGAAGGTCGCTTGGCGGATGGCCATGATATTAATTCCATGGCATCGGTGGCCAGTTTCTTCTTGAGCCGCATCGATAGCAAGGTTGACAATACCCTGGATCAACTGGCGGAGTCCGATAAGAGTAAGCGGGATCAGATTGCTAGATTGAAAGGTAAGGTTGCGATCGCAAATGCCAAGCTGGCTTACCAAGAATACAAAAAGATCATTCAAAGCGATCGTTGGCAGGCACTGGTTGCTAACGGTGCAAACGTGCAGCGCCTACTGTGGGCTAGCACCAGCACTAAGAATCCTGCCTACAGCGATGTCATGTATGTAGATGAGCTAATTGGTCCGGATACTGTGAATACCCTGCCTCCCCAGACCATTGAAGCCTGTGCCGATCACTGTGATGTGAACAGCCGCATTGAAAGCGATGTAGATGCTGCCTATGCGGTAATTGAAACTCTTCCCACCGTGGGCATTGACCTTGATCAGGTGATGGATGAGCTGCTGGCTGAAGGCATCGATAAGTTTATTAAACCCTTTGACCAGCTGATGGATTCATTGGTGATGAAGGTTAAGCAGCTGTCGCCTGCATAACAATAAACGTAGGGGCATCCCCCTTGTGGGTGCCCACTTCGCAGCCTAGGGCACCCATAAGAGGTGCCCCTACCGTTTTTATTTTCCCTTTACCCCCAAATGGTTTCTCTCCTCGAAAATCCCCTCCGCGTTGGTCTCCAGCAAGATCGTATTCCAGAGCCTCAGATTTTAGTTATTTTTGGTGCGTCGGGAGATTTAACCCAGCGTAAGCTGGTGCCCTCTCTCTATAAAATGCGCCAAGAGCGTCGGCTACCACCAGAGCTAACAATTGTGGGTGTATCTCGTCGAGAATGGAGCCACGAATTCTTCCGTGAGCATTTAAAACAGGGTATTGAAGACTACGGTGGTGGTATTCATAACCAGATGCTCTGGGAGAACTTTGCCGATGGACTGTTTTACTGTCCGGGTAATATTGACAAGCCAGAGAGCTATCAGAAGCTGAAAGCCTTTTTAGCTGAGCTGGATGAGAAACGATATACGCGAGGCAATCGGCTGTTTTATCTGTCGGTTGCTCCACGCTTTTTTGCTGAGGCCACCCAACAGTTGGGGGCTGCGGGTATGCTGGCAGACCCAGCCAAGCAGCGTTTAATTATTGAAAAACCCTTTGGCCGTAACCTGGCATCGGCTCAATCTTTGAACCAAAAAGTAAGAGCGGTGGTGCCGGAAGAGCAGGTCTATCGTATTGACCACTATCTCGGCAAAGAGACCGTTCAGAATCTACTGGTCTTCCGATTTGCTAACGCCATTTTTGAGCCATTGTGGAATCGGCAGTTTGTCGATCATGTGCAGATTACGGTGGCAGAAACCGTTGGTCTAGAAGGGCGTGCTGGCTATTATGAGACTGCTGGAGCCCTGCGGGATATGGTGCAAAACCACCTGATGCAGCTGTTTTGCCTAACGGCGATGGAACCGCCCAATTCTCTGGCAGCCTCCAGTGTGCGGGACGAGAAAGTTAAAGTATTGCAGGCAACACGACTGGCAGATCCTCTCAACCTGGACCGTTGTGTTGTGCGGGGGCAGTACACCAATGGCTGGATGAAAGGACAGCCTGTACCTGGCTATCGCCAAGAAGAAGAAGGGTTAGAACAATCGACGACCCATACTTTTGCCGCCATTGAGATGCGCGTCGACAACTGGCGTTGGCAAGGGGTGCCATTTTACCTACGTACGGGTAAACGGATGCCAAAAAAAGTATCGGAGATCTCAGTACACTTCAAGCAGGTGCCTCACCTAATGTTCCAGTCGGCGGCAAAGCAGATGAATGACAATATTCTGGCCCTGCGAATTCAGCCCGATGAAGGTATTTCCATGCGGTTTGAAGTGAAAACACCGGGCAGTTCTTTGCGGACACGCTCAGTAGATATGGACTTCCGTTATGATGCAGCCTTTGGTAAACCCAGTACCGATGCCTATGCCCGCTTGTTGGTGGATGCCATGCTCGGGGATCAAACCCTATTTACCCGAGGAGACGAAGTAGAAGAATCGTGGCGGGTGCTCACACCAGTCTTAGAAGCTTGGGATAGCCCAGCCGATCCTGCCCAGATTCCGTTATATGAAGCAGGTACATGGGAGCCAGTAGAGGCCGAATTCTTGCTGAATAAAGTCGGTCGTCGTTGGCGAAGACTTTAGTTATTGGTTTACTTAGTTATTAGTTATTAGCCATTTCAACCCAAAGAACCAATAACCAATCACTAGGACCCAACACCTCAAACCTCAAAACTTCCACCCCCTGACCTTACTATTCAATTGCGCGGTTAAAGCCATGGTGACCTCTCTAGTTACGCTACAAAAGCCTAAAGACATTTCAGTTGACGATATTGAAGCCGAGCTTCGGGAGATATGGCATAACTATGCTGCTGATGCTTCCGGTGTAGCGACGCGAGCCACGACGTTTAATGTCATCATTTATGAGCCAGAAGAGATTCAGCAGTTGTTGGCAACTCTAGGCTTTTATACGAAGCCTATTGATGGGCAGCATGGGCCAGAGACAAGACGTGCGATCGCAATCGCCCAGCAAACCTATGGCTTACCCATTACCAACCGGGTGGATCAAGTAACTTTACAGCGTCTGCGCGATGAGTTTCGGGCCCTATCTCCTGAGCAGCGTCGCTATACCAATGCTGACCTGCGGGGCTTTAGCCTTAACGAAGCCCTAGCGGCCCAAAACCCTTGTCGGGTGATTACCCTTTGCCCCACCTTTGGCGATGAAGATACTGGCGTTACGGCCCAAGTGTCTGCCTATTGCCCGATTCAGAAAAGCAGTAACAGTCGTCTAGTGTGCTGTGAGTACATTACGTTGCGAGGTACGAAGAAAGCGCTGGATCGGGTGGATAACCTGGTTAAATCTTTAGTGATTGACGATCTGCCTAAATTTATCTGGTGGAAAGCTACACCTAATCCAGAGCAGCTTCTCTTTCAGTCCATGGCCTCTCTCGGTAGCTGCATAATTTTAGACTCCAGCTACTATGGCAATCCTGAGTCAGAGCTACTCAAGATCCATCAGCTAGTGGACAGCGGTACTAAAGTGGCTGACTTAAACTGGTATCGTCTGGCTCCGTGGCAAGAACTATCTGCCGCTTCCTTCGATCCACCTGAGCGACGGTTGGCATTGTTGGAAATGGACCAAGTGGGTGTCGACTATGAGAAAGGTAATGCCGCCCAGGCACTACTTTATCTTGGCTGGTTAGCCAGTCGTCTACAGTGGCAGCCTGAAGATTATCAATTAGAAGGTGGCGACTACGATTTACGACGCATTACCCTCAAAGGTAACCATGGTCGCTCCATTGATGTGGAATTAGCTGCTATTCCGGTGGCTGATGTGGGGGAAGTACTGGGTGATTTGACCGGCTTGCGGATGTCATCGACTAATCTTGATGCTAACTGCTGCACCATTCTCTGCTCTGAGACGGCAGGCTGTATGCGAATGGAATCTGGTGGTGGTGCGCAGTCTTGCTATATCCAAGAAGTAACAGCTATCTCTGACCAACGTTCTGATTTGTTATTAGAACAGCAGCTACAGCGCTGGGGTGAAGATGTGCTGTTTGAGGAGAGTTTGGCGGTTACAGCCCAGATTTTGAAGCTGTTAGATGCTGCTGAGAATTAGTGAGGTAGCAGTAACGAGTCAGGCATAAACTATTGATCCATGCCTGACTCGTTGTTGATTTAAAACCTATGCAATGTTGACTTTAACAACTTTATGCTTCTCTGCTTCAGCCTTTGGCAGAGTCAGCTTTAGAATACCGTCGTTATAGTCTGCGACAACGTTTTGGTGGTCAATGCAAGCGGTTGGTTGTGATTTTATCAAAAAACTGTTGTTTTAGAACAACGCTCCGGCAACAATCCAGTAAATAATCAATGCACCAAAGATTCCCAACCACAAGGTTAAGGAATTAGTAACGCCACCTTTCCATGGGCTCGTCATTGTCGTTAACCTCCTTACAGATAAAATAAGCTATTTGCTGTGAAGCAACCTTTGCTGTGACAGGCGTTCACGCATGCTATACACCTATAGGTCTAGCAAATTTTTTAGATGCTGTGCTAACCCGTAAGGTTGGATTACCGATCTTGTCAGGTACGGCTTCCCATACGCAAAAACATTGACTCCTAAAAGACATCACTCCTTATTTTGTAGGGTTATCCTGACTTTCAAAGTCTTAAAGACGTTGCAAACTATGAAGAAAGACTGAAACCAGGTTTGACCATGGACGGTCAGACCGCAACCCGTTGAATTGAGAGCACGTCCCATGCGTCAGATCAGGAACTACGCGTTAGTTATTGTCCTCAGTGTGGCATTGACATTAACCTCGTTGAGGCTATTTTCTAAATGGATCATCCCACCAACCATTGCTGAAGTGGGAGCGCCTACAGCGCAGCTAGTACAGGCTTCAAGGATTCCAGATAGCCCCCATAATTTTGTTGCAGCGGCGGTTGATCGTGTGGGTCCAGCCGTTGTTCGTGTGGATACGGAACGTACGGTTGCTACCCGTAGACCTGATCCATTTTTTAACGATCCGTTTTTCCGTGGTTTCTTTGGAGAGGATGCATTTCCTCAGTTACCCCAGGAGTATCGTCAACAGGGGCAAGGGTCTGGCTTTATTGTCGATCGCAGTGGTTTGGTGCTGACCAATGCCCATGTAGTGAACGGCGCGGACAAGGTCACCATTACCCTGCGGGATGGCCGTACCTTTGATGGCGAAGTGAAGGGAACTGACGAACCTTCTGATTTAGCAGTTGTTAAGATTACAGGCGATAACTTACCCGTAGCCCCTGAAGGAGATTCTAGCCAGCTACAGGTGGGCGACTGGGCAATTGCTGTGGGCAACCCGCTAGGTCTGGATAATACAGTTACTTTAGGGATTATTAGTACGCTCAACCGTTCTAGCTCTCAGGTGGGTATCCCAGATAAGCGCCTGGACTTTGTGCAGACAGATGCGGCCATTAATCCTGGTAATTCCGGTGGTCCTTTGCTCAATCAACAGGGAGAGGTCATCGGCATTAATACCGCTATTCGGGCTGATGCAGAAGGGATTGGCTTTGCGATTCCCATCAATAAGGCCAAGGAAATTCAAAGCTTCCTGGCTCAGGGTAAGAGAGTGCCTCACCCATTTATTGGTATCCAGATGACCAATCTGACGGTGGAGCAGGCGAAGCAGATCAATGAAGATCCGAACTCTGTGCTGACGGTGCCTGAGATGGAAGGTGTGTTGATTGTGCAGGTGGTGCCAGATAGCCCTGCGGCGAAAGGTGGACTACGGCGTGGTGATGTGATTGTCAAAATCGATGATGCCGCTGTGACTAATGCCGAACAGTTGCAAGATGTTGTTGAGGGTAGCAAGATTGGTCGGGCGTTGAAATTTGAGGTAATGCGGGGTGATCAAATGAAGAATCTGGCCGTGCGACCTGCCGAGTTGCAAGAGGCTAGTCAGTAAGAGAAGCGCACAGAGGGATTGCGACCGATAGCGCCAGTTTTCGAGACCTCTCCCTAACGGTTCCCCTTCGCAAGGTTACGGTGTATACACATCTAGAAGATAATGTCCCAAAAGGTATACCTGACCTTGAATTGGCCCTCATCCTAAATCCTTCTCCCCGGGGGCGAAGGACTTTGAGGCCAAGTCCCCCTTCTCCCTCAGGGAGTAAGGGGTTAGGGGATGAGGGCTCGAGACTTGGAGCAATTCTCCGACTTATGTATACACCGTAGCCTTCGCAAGGAGAATCAGATATCGCTAAGAGTTTCAAGAGTGTCGATTGTTTTACTGTTCATCCCTTTCCTGTTGGAAGTTTAACTGTTCGTTTTTTTGAGGAGTAGCCACTGCACGCTATGTTGCTATGTCAAATTGAAATGCAGGCTTTGGATCCTGTTGCTCAGGAGCCGACTTATTATATTGTTGGTCGTTATGGCTTTGATCCAGGTCTGCAGGAACAGGAGGAAGTATGGATTAACTGGCAGATATGGGATAAGAAGTTTGAGATTAAATCGAAGGTTGTTGGGCGACGGAAAGAGATTTATGTGGATGGTAAAAGTATTGCCCTGGGGATGAGCGAGAGCGAAAAGGAGAAATTTTTGGTGATTTATCCCGACGGTATTGAGACGTTATCAGATGGGGCTAGTTTGTTTTTGCTGAGGATCTTTGTAGAGGCTATAGATAAGGAACAGTTGTTTGAAGTGCAAAAGGCTCTTGCCCAGGGTGAGCGTAGGCTGAGACCGCAGGGGCAGTTGCCTAAGACGAAGCAATAGTATTAAGAGACGTTCCATGGAACGTCTGTACATTTACAAATTAGCGGGTAAAAATTAGGATTACTATGGATAATAGTAAAATGCCACAGATAATTAGGCTGAGGGTGAGTTGTTGTTTGAGTCTGGCTATGCGGTGAGTTGCGATCGCATCCGCTTCTTTCATCATTTGTTCTTGCTCTCGTTTGCGAATCGCCTCCTGTCGGGCTATGGTCTGTTCATAGATATGGGACTGGCTGCTCATCAAAAACTGATGATGCTCTTCGCTCAGGCTCTGAGTGCCAGCCCAGGTTCTGGCTTCTTGTAATGTTTGCTCATTGAGTAGCCATTGAGGATCACACTTTGAAGAAAGCCACTTGTCTAGCATTTTCTGGTAAGGGCATAGGGATGTGAGACGACGGTCAACCCACCAGGGTCTAAAGATTTCGGCATAGATTTTATTCGCGACTTTTAGATAAGCGCCTTCTTTGACGACAAGCCCCGTCAGCTGTAGTTCGTTTTGTTCTGGGCTGCCGTCCAGCAGGACAATGCGCGACTGTAATATGTCTCGATAAACTTCTAGCAATCTTTGGGCACGGGAGCTATGAAGCAGTCTGTCTTGAATGGTTTTGAGGTGTTCAGGGGTGTCCTGCTGTAGCCAATCTTGGATGATTTTTCGTTCGACGAGTTTATCAACGTAGGGGGCTGGATAAGCCCGAGGTTCAATGTCGGCCTCGCTGACGATTAGTTGGCATAGTTTTTGGGTTAAAAATGGCTGTCCACCTGTCCAGCGCAAAATGCACTGAATGAGTCCTTCTGAATACTCTGATAGGTGTGCCAGACCGGCGCTGAGGGGTTTGGCTTCTTCTAGGGTAAAGCCCCTGAGTTGGATGGCGGTGCCGATGTTGAAGGGGGTGCGATCGCGAGCAGAAATTAGCTCGGATGGTGTAGCGACACCGATAAGAGTGATTGTAAGGCGACGATAGTCAGGATGTTCAGCCCGTTCCTGGTAAAAGTAACGAATGAGGGAAAAGAAATCGTCACTAAAATCGAATTGGAAGAGGCTGTCGATTTCGTCGATAAAGATAACAATGGGTTGCTGGATTTCTTTTAAGAGAACATCTTCAATAAATTCGCTAAAGCGTTGAATGGGTGGGAGACCATCTCGCTCTTGCCACCAAGGGATGACTTTTAGCTTAATGCCCAGGCTACGGCTAAGGCGACGGATGACACCGAGGTACCAAGCTTCGGAGGTCATGCCATGTTCGACGATGGCGCTGACTTCGATGACGCCGCAGGCGATGTCTTGGGCTTTGAGGCGCTGGGTGGTTTGGACGCGCAGGCTGGATTTGCCCATTTGGCGGGCATTGAAGATATGGCAGTATTCTCTTGTTATGAGTGTTTGAAAGAGGTCTTCGTCGGCTTGGCGGGAAATGTAAGTAGGGGCGTCTTGGCGTAGGGCTCCGCCAACAGTGTATTGATAGGCGGATTGTGGACGCATCATTTCCTTCTAATTGTTTAGCAGTATATTCTGAGAACCTGAGTTAACTAAGGGGGGGACTATTCTCCTTGAAACTCATCTCTTCGGTATCAATATACTGTTCAAGTAATAATGAGAGTTGTTCATTAACTCCTTGATTAACTCTTTGGTCTAAACCTTTTACTATTGCTTGACTAACTACAATTAATCCAAAGGTAGCAATTGGTGCAACTATGGGTAACGCATAATTTTGATAAATTGCTACCCAGCAAATAATAAACCAGCTTCCAGTTCCGATAATCCATAGTCTTAATAACCCTATATGTCTTGAAAACGAACGACTTTGAAGCCCCCAGCTAATGATCGGACCCACAATGAGAAGGACAACGCTGACTAAATGTGGGTTGATAGTTCTTAGCCAGTCATCTTTTAGGAGATTATGTAAAGCAGCAGCGTAAACAAAAGTGCCTTCAACAGGACTATCTTTATCAAACGGTGTGCGAACCCACCGATCTCGACCAGTGGCCATATCACCGATGATGACTATCTTATTATTGAAGTCATTTCTAGGGATCTTTCTCTCTAAAACATCGATAAAACTTCTAAAGGGAAGATCTGCAACAGGGGCTGGCCAATTAAGCAGCATCACCCCATTATTAAACAAGGGAACATCTAGAATATCTGTTGTCAGGCTGTAGGCTTCAGCTGTTGCTCCTGCTAAAGAACGACTGTTGTTAATGTGAATTTTGTGGCGTCGCGTTACACCATCAAAGCCATCACTATAGTCATCCATATGGCCGCTTGAGATCGCACTCTTGTATAGTACATCATGCGCTTGCAGTATTTTCCCCTCTTTATCAACTGTCTCAGCCAAAACAACACCCATATGCTGAGCCATCACCTCCGCTAAGGCAAGATCATCTGCAGTCTCATGTAGCATCAAAATATTAAAAGCAACCACCCGGTTACCGCTTTCCAACAAAAATTGCAACAGTTTAGCATAGTCAGACCTCTGTGGTTGAAGGTGTCCTAACTGCTCTAACGTACGATCGTCAATGCCAATTACAATGAGTTTATCACTCCATGCTCTTGGTCCACGTAATTGAATCAGTGAATCTCTTAACAGATTGTCAAGTGGCTTGATGTTCCCTAGATAAGAAAGCGTCAATATAAAACCGCTAACGCATAATCCTGATAAAAAAGGGGTTAAAAATTGAAGAAGCCTTTGTTTCTTAGATGGTGTATTGGTTGATGAACTAACTCTTAGCTTTTGAGCGCTTTCCATTAGCTGGGCTTTTGCCTGTTTTAACGTGTTTAGTTGTTTTTCAGCGAGTCTTTTTTGGGCTTCGATTGCTTGTTTCTCGGCTTGTTGGCTGTCAGTTAAAAATTTGTAGTCTTCGTTACTTAAACTTTTGCCGGTTGACCATGCTTGGGCATCTATAAGAGCTTGTCCCCTAAGCAATCGAGACTTATCCGTATACCTCGAAACTGACCAAGCACTGATCATCTCAGCATAAGGACGTAACTTTTCTAGTTGTTTTTCAATCCAATATCTGTTGAAAACATTCGCATAAATACGATTAGTGACTTGTAATTGTCCCTGCTTTTCTGCAACTAATCCAGCAAGGCGTAATTCTACTTGTTCAGATGTTCCACCTACATCAATATTGCCATCTAAAACTTGTTGATATAGCCCTAGCAAACGACCTACACGTTCTTCATTGGCTAAAATTCTATCTCGAATGGTTTTCAAATGTACGGATATGTCTTGAGTTTCCCAGTCGTCAATAACACCTGCTTGAACAATCTGGGCAACTATAGTTGCTTCATCGCCACTGGAGATAAAACTATTAGACTCTAAAATCTGCTGGCAGAGTCGTTGAGTCAAAAAAGGTTGACCAGCCGTCCAACTCAAAATCTCAGCTAAAACAGCTTTAGGGCTATCTGCTTTTTCAATGAGTCCTACTTCTAAAGGAGTTACTTCATCAAGCTGAAACCCCTTTAAATCGATGTTTTTGCCACCAATATTGAAGGATGTTCGCTGCTTGTCTCGAACTAAATCAGTTGGTGTTGCTACGCCAATTAAGGCAAAACTAAGACGATGGTAACTATCGTTGTCTGAACGATTCTGGTAAATAGAACGAATTAAGACAAAGAAGTCATCGTTAAAATCAAACTTGAAAAGGCTGTCAATTTCATCGATAAAGATAACGATTGGCTGTTTTATAGATGTTAATAAAACATCTTCGACAAATTCACTAAATCTTTGAATGGGGGAAAGTCCATCTCGCTCTTGCCACCACTGTAGAATCTTAACTTTCAAACCTAAGCTACGGCATAATCGACGAATAACGCCCAAATACCACTGTTCTGACGTTGTGTCATCCTCAACAATACTGGCTACTTCTACTACCCCACAGACAATGTCATCGGCTTTTAGGCGCTGCATTACGCGCACCCGTAGACTGGACTTGCCCATTTGCCGAGAGTTAAACACATAGCAATACTCCCCAGCTCTGAGTGCTTGATAGAGTTCTTCATCCACTTGACGAGTGACATAAGTGGGAGCATCTGCTCGCAGGGCACCACCCAGAACATATTGATAGTTAGATGATGTGCCCATGATTTATCCTTCTAGATGTTCCCTAAAATACTTGCTACACGTCTCACATAGCAGTTTCTGCATTTAACCTAAAATCTTTAAAAGAAGTTCTATCAAAGCCTGTTAAGCTAATGCAGATAAGCATCCCAATCTCTTAAGAATTAATCTCTTCGTAGATATCATCCTCTGGATTATTCCACACCTTAGTGAAGGCTGGTTTAGCTAGTTGGGTTGCGGCACTGACTAATACACGATCTGCTTGAGGTGTTCCCATACTGCTAAAAACAGATGTACTTTCCTGTGGTGATTCAGAAGCAGTAGTTTCCAATAACTCTTCAAGAGATGGAATACTATTTGCTGTTTCTAACCACGTTAATAGAGCTTGCCATAGAGTCGGCGATAGCTGAACGGCTACTCTTTTCCCATCTGCGTTTACGACAAACTGGGCAGATTTTAATGCTTCAAGTACGCTGGTCATACTCAGCCTCCATCTATCTGATTTATGGTAACTCACCCCCATCATCAACCAGAGCACTATTTACCGTGTACTGATACGCTGTAGCCATGGTTTACCCCTCCAAATGATCCCGAAAATACTCTCGATAAATCTCGCATAATGGCGATGCCTGATTCCCTGATAGGGGTACCAGTCCCATGCTCTCCAACTTAAACGGAAACTCCGATTAGCATAGGTTAGAAATATACTCGGGCCTGTCGTCATGGAGTGTTTCAATCCATAACGACTCGCGACATATGCTCATTATTGAGCGTAAATTTATTGACGCAAAGATTTTTACGCTATCATCTTGCTATAAACCATTTCATGGATGATGGTATACCCGTGAGCAAAATAGCTGAACTGCGTAAAGCAGCAGGGCTGACACAGCGCCAATTGGCCGACACTGTGTCGGTTACAGAGTCAACAATTCGTAATTGGGAAAATAACCGTAGCGGCATTGACATGTTCGTGGCTATTTCACGCCTGTGTAAAGCCCTGGACTGCCAGCCCGATGACCTGATCGAATTCAAGCCAGTCAGTGAGGATAATGACGCTGATGCTTGACCAAGCAATTATTTTGCAACTTTTTGACGAGTGGCTAGAACAAGCTAGCGAAGAGCAAATCAAAGAAAACTGCCGTACTGAAGGTAGCCTTTTCTTTAAATTCATGGCAGCAAGAGGTGTAGATGGCCGAATCTGCTACAGAATTATTAAAGACGCCACTGGCTATAATCCCCGTTGGATTTGGCGCGATGCTCCCCTTGCCGTCATTCGAGAAGCACTAGAAAACTATGTCTATTCCCAGCAAGGTATCTTGGCCCACGAAGTTGAAAAAGGTCGAACCGCCTCGTCTAAAGAATCCATCAACATCGCAAAGTTTGTCTGGAGACGCTGAGAATGTCACCCACAGAGCATAAGCAATTATTCGACCAAGCTTATCAGGCATACCATGCCAGTCCGGCATTTGATGCTGACACCTACTTTGACCCTAATACGCCTGAAAGCGACATCCCAGAGATTCCAGATGTTCCTCTATGCGATGATCTGGCCTTAGAGATGCTAAAGGCAAAGGTACCCTACTGGGAGCACTATGGTTGGATAAAAGCTTGTGATGGTGCCCTTTACAGTCTCGTTTTTAACGCTAACTATGACTTAGCCAACGAGTTAGCTGCATGGCTGATGGCTGATGCACCTAAAGGCGTTGCTGAGCAGTATCCCGAACTCGTAAACTATGCCACTGGTGAATTCCCAGTAGAGCAAGTTGATCGTCAGCATGAAATGCTGACTTACATTAAAGAACAGAAATGGCGCAGTGAACCTCGACGAGAGATCGAAATTCCACAAGGGTCTCCTGGTGTTCCTCCTTGGCGGTTAGCCAAGCAGACAATGCCCCAAACATCCGCATAAGTTCTTAGGAGTTGTTGATAAACAACCTCATGATTTGAATTCTACGTGCTGAAGTTTTTGCAGAAATCGATCCAGAACATCGATAATCGTCCCCGACGTAACCCCAAACTTAATTCTATTAGGGATAGCTCAGTCCGGTGGGTTGTAGGGCGTCGTCCCGGCCCTACCCATGGGAAACCCCAGTATGCCTAGATGAGATAACTGAACTATTTCCGGAAAGGGGAACATGGAGGGATCCCAAGCAATATCTTTAAGTTCCACACCAACCGCTAGAGTCATCACCTAAAACCATAAGCTTAATTTTTAACAAGCCCTTACGGTTTTTACATTCATAGTGTTTTGCTAAATTGCAGTTCCCTTACCCCTCCAAGTGCTCCCGAAAATACTCGCGATAGATCTCACACAATGGCGATGCCTGATTCCCTGAAAGCGTCACCAGTCCCATACTCTCCAACTTAAACGAAGACTCCGCGTTAATATCCACCGGACGACGCTTCGTCACCACCTGCCGAAACGCCTCCGCCAGCTGCGGATAATCCTGCAACACATACAAATGTCGCCGCAGATGATCACTATAAATCCCCGCTTCTGTTGCCGCTGTTTCAGTTAATGCATTGATGCTCAAATCATCTCGCCGCAGATGATATAGCGCTTTACGAATCAAATAGGGATGTCCCCCCACCAATTGCATTAGCGCCTCAGTCTGACTCGCACTGGCTGACAACCCATATCGCTGGGCCAAATCCTGCACCTGCTCCGCCGAAAACTCTTCCAGCTCCACATTTTTGCCCACATTAAAGGGCGACTGATTAATATTCAACGGCACATAGGCCTCGGTAGAATGCACCACCACTAGCCGCAGTTTTTCCCATAGCTCGCTACCAAAGTCCCCATAGCGTGCTGACTCATACCAGGAACGCAACAACCCAAAGAAATCGTCCGCCACAGTGGCATGGGGAAACACCATATCCACTTCGTCTAGTGCCAGAATCAAAGGCGTATCCAAATCCTCTAGCAAACACTCTTCAAAGTAGGCACTGCATTTGCCTTTACTCCCAAAGCCCATCCAGTAATCTTCTAGTTCTTTAAGCTTTTTCAACCGCCTGCCCACCTGGGAGCACAGCCACTTCAGCAATAGATCCAAGTCATTAAACAACCGACTGTCTGCCCGCTGAAAACTTACCGGCACCGTTGCATAACCCAGTTCCCGCCCATGGTTGAGAATCCGTGCCATCAAAGACGTTTTACCCATTTGTCGCGGTGCTTTAATCCGAATCAACGAGCCTGGCTGTTCAATTTCAGCAAAGCAATCCGTTTCAATTGGCGGACGATCTACATAGAGGCCAGACTTGAGTGGCACCGAGCCCCCTGGCTCTCGCTGTAGCTCCGGTTCAGCCACTGGTAGCGGCGGTTGGTCGATGCTATCGGCCACCGGTCGGATGGGTACTGAAGACTCAGTCTCATCATCAGCTGGGCCAATGTCCCGCTGCGCCTTCTGCTCCTGCATTAGTGATCGCAATTCCTGCAACAATGCAGGCGTATCTGCCGCTGAGTGCCATTCCCGCTGCTGGATTTGCTGCAAATACCCCCGTAATTCATAATTCAACGGATCATCCATGGGAAACTGCACCCGAATGGGCAAAATCACCGGACGATTGTTTTCTCGCTGATCCCGCAGACTCCGCGCCCGCTTTACCTCTTCGGTCACCATCTCACTGGTAGCTGACAAAGGTGATAGCAGCAGTAAAAAATAATCACACTGGTGCAGCTCAGTACTAATGCGTTTGCGCCAATTTTCCCCCAGCTTGATGCTCTCTGCTGCCATAAAGGCTTCATGGCCAGCTGCCTGAAACGCATCGTAAAAGTCCTGGGCTAACTCCTTATCCGGAGCTTCATCGCGATAGCTAATGAAGATACGTCGTGTGGCAGTTCGACTGTCTGAAGGGCTAGCTGTGCTGCCAAACCGATCATCAATGACTTTGCCAGCGCGAGTCCGCAGGACGGGGGTAGCTACTTCCTCAGCAATGTCGTCTAAATCAATGGCTGTACGTCCCATTTCATAGGCGGCTTCATAGGAGCTGCTGTGGCCCAGGGCGGTGTAAAACCCCCGTGCAAAGCTAATGGCCGCCACATCGCCAATGGGCTGATTCATGCCGATAACGCAGGATACAAACTGGCTAATGGCCTGGGCCTGACTATCGGAATAGCAGGCATTGAGTAAGACACACTCTACACTGGAGACCTGCTGGAATAAGCGTGCTAGTGCCCGTGTTGGTACCAGCTGACTGCGTCCTCGACTATCATCTAGCACTAAGCCATGATCACCAACACCATGCCCGACAAAGTGCACAATGTGAGGCTGGTGGGACATCAGTGCCTGAATTAGATCCTCAGTGCGGACGGCCCAGGCTGAAACGATCTGAAACTGATCCCGCTCTTTAGCTAGCTGGATACTGCGCTGAATACTACGCACTTCTTCATCTAGACTAAGCCTAGCCGTATCTTGAGGATTGGCTGCAAGCACTAAAATTTTACGAACTGGCAGCTTAACATTCATGGGCATCGTCAAATAACTCGGCGGTCGCCATCCAGAGGTTTATTCCCTTTTATTTGCTTACTTAAAAATTGCATAAATTCTAGTTGATGTCTTCGGAGTAAGACATCTGTTTACATAGGTCACATACTTATGACTATTGTTTGATGTTTTGCGGTTTTATTTGAAGATTTGGGCAGATGCTCTAATGAATTCTGCAATCGCTGCACTTTGCTTTATAGTTTTCTGACCTCATATTGGGATGTCCCAATATGCGTAGATCAGAGGTTACGGCAGGGTCGATTGTATTGGTTCTGCATTGGCCTCCTGTAGGGGCTGTGCCTTGTGCCTGCCCCGTGACATCATGTGCTATTCTCCAGGATTTACCAGGTCATAATCACCGAGATTTCCATGTTCCGTGGAAGCCGAAGGGGATAATTTCGGGGAGTTCTAATATGCAAATTGGGCCTGCTTCCAGGTTGTTTGCTTGTAGAATCTGGACTGTGCTTTGGTCTTGATTGCCGTCAAAGACAACGGTGAGGATCCAGCCGGAGCCTTGAGAATTGGGAACATAGATTGGTTCGATGGGATAGCAGCCATTGGTAAATGTCATTAGGTTGGTGTGGCCATCATCAGGGGCTAAACGGCCAATACTGTCGAAGTATTCTTCGTTTTGGGGATGGGACTTGTAACAGAAAAAGAGAGATTTATGATGATGGCCCACATCCTCGGGGGAGGTCATGGGAAACTCGCTATCTAGGTCAAATAGGGATTCGTTGGATAGGACTTTGCCTGCGATCGCATCAATCTGTAATCGAAAGAGTCTTGATGAGGCTTGGGTTTTGGGAAATCCGGTGACAAATTCTTGGAGCCACTGATTGGTCTCAAAATTTGAATAGCGGGCATAGTCGATCACAATGGTGCCATCGGCTGCTTGATAGCCGTTACCAAAGTGCCACTGATACCAAGGATCGGTTTCAAACCGTGAGACTTCTGTGAGGGTATTGCGATCGATAATAATAACTTGGGTGCCATGCTGGGGTTTCCACGCCATGGCATCGCTAAAGCCCTTGGTGCCCAGTAGAATGGGTAACACTGATAAGACTACAGGTGGGATGAGAAAAATTAGATAGGGACCTGCCATGACAAAGTCATGGACCAATGCAGTCCGGGGCAGCGGGATCTGGCTTTGCTGACGGATCTGGCCAGAGGCATCGCTGCGGTATAGCTGAATATAATTTCGAGGGCCAAGGACAACGCCAAAGTTGTAGATGTCTCCGGTTTTGGCATCCCGTTTAGGGTGAGCTGAAAAGGGTTGCCCTGGCTGCAGGGCTCCTAAGTGATCTAAGCCGATGGTGTCTAGGGTGTCTAGATCTAAAGCGTGGGGATGACCAGCTTCCCAAAGGGCCAGGAGCTTATCGGGTAGGGCTAATACAGAGGTGTTGGCTGCATTTTTGGGCTGAGTGCCCCAGCGTTTCCAAAACGGACCGGGAGCCATTTGCCCATAGCCCGCATATAAATAGTCGTCAGCGGCGGCTTCTGCCTGGAATCCCTGGGTTTGAACGTAGCGATACAGCCCGGTTGCCCCTGCATCGGTAACGTGAATGGCGAGGATGCCGCCATCGCCATCAAACCAATGGTGGGTGGTTTGTCCGCCACGCTGTAGACGGCCTGCTCCATTGCGATATAGGCTGCCTCGCAAGTCTGCTGGGATTTGCCCCGCTAGAACAGGTAGGGGTACGGGGCCAAATTCGACGGCAGGTTTTGCGATCGCACGAGACCAGAGGGGTTTACCTTGGCCAAAGGTGTCGCGAGTTTGGTCTCGCGTGGAGGTTGGCATCACAGTTTTGGGGGCATCAACATTTACCAGTATAGGGATGCAAATGAACGCAACTAATCTGTTATTAGATAAACGCTTGCAGTTCCTGTAGTAGTCTCTGATAAAGCTGATTCTGAGCTTCGCCCAGGGCTTCACGGGTGTCTTTGCGTTTCTGGAGGCTATAAAACAGGGCTAGATTACGGAGCTGATCGGCATCGGGAATTAAATTATGATCAAAGTTTGGATGCCTGGCTGTGTTATCCATTTGCCCATTGGTGGAGCCTAGGACGGCGGCTAATTTTTGGTGGCGTAGGGCTATTGCTTCATTGCTGCCCACCCGGATGGGGGCTGGTACCACTTTGACAACAATATAGTCGTGGGGAAAGGGCTGGGTGCTATCTTCGGGGGCTTGTAGCTGTAGCTTATGCAGCTTAAACTTAGAGCCATCTACAGTCTCTTTGAAAAAGACATAGGCTCCATACCGTAGACGTGCTTCCCCTTCTCCCCCATCGCCATAGAGATCGAGGCTACTAAGAAAGATGCGGCGTTTTTCTTTTCTGACGGTGTTTACTTTCTGCATAACATCGAAGGCAACACCACCAAAGGGTAAAAAGGAGCTGAGAACCATACCAAAGGTATTTTTGATGGTTTGAAGACCCTGGCCAATGTCTTTGTTCAGGCTAATCTCCCCGGGGAGTTCCATGATCTCCACTTCCAGATGAACTCGGTCCAGTGTGGAATACTTTTCTTGCGAGTAGATATACTCACACAGCAGATTGTCTCTGACGATGCCGGCTGGAACGTCATTCTCGAAGAAGTTAATGGCTTCTACCATGGGAGCATTGCCATACTTGAGGCGAGAACGTACCAGCAGATCGTTATCGCTTCTACTGTCGTAGGTTTTTACAATTAACAGACTCTCTAAGGTGACGAGAAATGAATCTCCTTCTTTGGCAACAGGATCTGTCGCAGATGGCTTGGCATCTGCGGGCCTGAGGGATGCTCCTGTGGCTGCATCTAACTCATTTAGGGGAATAAACCAATGGGGAGTGGGGTGCATATTTTCAGTGCCGATTTCTATACCGTTTAGGGCTAACGCATCATCATGGTTAGAGAGCGTTAGCCATACTCAATAAAAGCTCAAGCCTTTGAAAAATTGAGCAATACGGTACAGTATCGCCTCTTACCTCAGTTTACCCGCGCTAATGGGGAGCTTCGGGATATTTTAGGTATTCTTTACTGGGTGAGGGAGCTTGCCCTGAGCGTGTCGAAGGGGGACATGGGGATTACTTGGCGGGGCGGTATTCGAACTGGGCACGGATGATGCCGTGGTCTGAGGAGCCGTCTTCTTTGTGGTTGTCCCAGTTGAGGTGGTCGTTGCTGACATCCATGCCCTTAAAGGCCCACAGACGCTGGCGTGAGTTGTCGTAAAATTCTTGGGATACCAGAATATGATCTAATGACTCTCGGAAGTTTTGATAGATGTGGGTGTAGTATACGTTGCGATCGCTACGGTACTGCTGTAGCCGACTCACTGCATAAAGGTCCACATCGCTACCGCCCTGTTCTAATCCACTCAAAATATAGTTGGGCTGTCCGGTCAGAATATTTAGGGTATTGCTGCTTTCCCCATCGTTGAGATCCCCCAGAACGACCACCGGCTCATGGGTATTTTTCATGCGTTCTGTCAGAATCATCCGCAGGGCCGTAGCTTCGGCTGTACGGCGAATGGTGGAGATGGCTGAGCCTAGGGCTTCACTATGCTGTCTATAGTATTCATCTTCATCCCGGTACCAGCCTTCGCGGTAGACCTTAGTGGGGGCTTTGGACTTAAAGTGAGCGACGTAGACGGAGATAGGAGACGATTGCGATCGCACCTGCACCTGAAAATGTAGGACTGGTCGGGAGAATCTGTTTACATTGACAGAGATGCCTGATGTTTGGGCGTCATCACCACCGCTTTCCAAAATAAATTTCTCTGGAAATGCGTCGATCCATTGGGGCTCGCCAACCAGAATATCTTTGCGTACTGCCCCGGCACAGACAATCCGCTGTCCACGATGGTCTTCAGGCACTAAGAGCTGATAATCGTCCAGGGCTTTATGGTCGAAAATATCTTCTAGTGCGCCTGTATGCCAGAGTTCCTGGAATCCCCAAACATCGGCCTCATTATTGAGAATGGTACGACGGCTCCACTCTAGCTTGCGTTCGTAGGCTACTTTATCCCAGCCGTCTAAATCAGAATAGATTCTTAGGCCTGGACGGTTAATGTTGTATAGATTAAATGTCGCAATGGTGAACTGGGTACGTCGGGCCATGGCAGTGCTAACGAATAGGGCTAAAAATAAGACAATCTTGCTAACAATCTTGCCAACAATCTCTAATTCCTACGGTCCTTAGGAGTTAGATTTCTGACTGTATTAAAGGTATTAAAGGTGCTGCATTAAACGACTTGCTACTGCCCGATTCACGGACTACCAGACGTTTTAGACGTTTTTGTCCGTTTGCGCGGTTGTAAAGGATTCACAATTTCATAAGGATCACTCCATTCACTGAGCGATAGCTGTAGACCTGTTAGGGGCAAACGAATATCGTTGAGGGTGAGCTGGCCAATGTGTTCCAGATGCTGGTGATACTGTCGTTGTCGGTTTTTCCAACGGTGAGAGTTGTGATATTTGCGATGACAGGAGCCGCAAAGCAAAGCCACCGGGTCTGAGCCCGTTTGTTTTGATGCAGTCTTGTGCTGAACAGTGGGGGTATGCTTGTGCAGCTTGGTCACGTGGAGGGTCCAGCGGCGTGGGTGGGCTGCGATCGCAGCTACTTCATGCCCAATGCGTACAGCAAAATCGTCCAGGGATTCGTCATGACGCCGACAGTGTCGTCCACAGGCCCTGCATTGCCAATTTGCCGCTTGCTTGAGCGCAAGGGCATGGGATGGTTTGGCATTGTGGCTGGACGATGGCATCAACGTAGAAACACATTGGTCTTGCGCCATAGCTTAGCGCTAAATGGCGGTTTTGCAAGGGGGGCATCGCCAAATACATCTGTAGGCTTGATAGTTTCAGTCTATGTGCAGGCTAAACTAACGAGCCTGTATGACCCGCACAAACGATGAATCCACAATGCGGGGCTGACCGTCGATCAGCTGCACTGTAAATGTGCGTGCTTCTCTCTGGATTGCGCCATCGTTATACACATAGGTGTTTTGGCCCTCAAACTCGATGCCTTCGGGGGTTTGGTTTTTGATTCGCAAATTCTCAACCGAGACCTGCTGAAACTGTTGAAAGAATTCGGGGTTAAAATTCTGGGCTACGCTGCCACTGGTTTGTGCCTTGGCCTGATCCCAGGCCTGACTGGATAGATAGGCATAAAAAGTCGTGACAACGGTTTGGGCGGTGGCTGGCGTCAGGGCTGCTGCTGGCTGCTCCGGTGACTCTGTTGCCGGAGCCTCGTCCGGAACAATTTCTGCGTCTAGTTCCCCAGGGGGCTCGCTTGCTTCCATGGCAACTGGTTCCTCCATGGGGGGACTCTCTGAGGTGTCTAGAGCGGGGGTATCCAGGTCCTCAAGGGGGGCTGCCCCTGTAACAGGAGGCTCAACAACCAGAGACTCAACCGGAGCTGGTTCTGTTGGTGCAGTGGGCGATTGACTGGCGACTGGGACCTCAGCGGTATTCGAGGTGGCTGATGTGCAGGCTCGCCCCATCAGGAGGCCGATGCCCAAAATGGCTGCACCGATGACAATGGCTGGTATCTTCTTAATCGTGTTAGTCGTGTTAGTCGTGGACGGCGGCGGTACGACCTCTGTAGCCATGGATGTTTTGGCCCGGTTTGGCGGCTGGGGCTGGGGGGCCATTGCCGGTACCGTCAGCGCGGTGGGCTGAGCCGGAGCCGGTCTGCGTGCGTTGGATGGGACCCCTGCCCCGGTGCCAGTCACATATTGCCCTAGGCCCTGCGGCAAAGACTGCAGGGCGCTGAGGGCTTCCTTGGCTGATGGGTAACGCGTACGGAAGTCGTAACGCACCATGGTGTCTAAAATCGTGATCAGCTCCAGGGGACTATGGGGCACATAGCGATGCCATTCCAGTTCTCCGGTTTGGGCATTGGGCATTAACTTTTTAGGCGGTTGGCCGGTGAGGGCCTGAATGCCCATAATGCCGACGGCATACACATCGCTGCTGAACTGGGGTTGACCGATTAATTGCTCATTGGGCATGTAGCCCTGGGTGCCAATGGAAATGGTGTGGCTAACGCCAGACCCTGCCGGTTGAGTACCGGCTTGCTTAACCGCGCCAAAGTCGATGACAACGATGCGATCATCGCTTTGTCGGCGGATCAGGTTGGATGGTTTTAAGTCTCGATGGATCACCCGATTGTCATGGACAAAGGCCAGGGTTTCTAGCACATCGGCCAGAAAATCAATGACTTTAGGAATGTCCCAGGGGGCTGTTTTGAACTCGCCTTCCAGGGAATGGCCTTCAATCAATTCTTGGGCCAGGTAAAACTCTCGATTTTCTTCAAAGTGGGCCAGTAAGTGGGGAATCTGCGGATAGTACCCCAGCTGGTAAAGAACTTTAGCTTCTGTATCAAATAGCCGCCGAGCAACCTGTAACCCTTTGGCATCTTCTACCTGGGGTTTAAGCTGCTTAACCACACACAATGGATGCCCTGGCAGGTGCAAATCCTGGGCTCGGAAGGTTTGGCCAAAGCCGCCACTGCCTAGCTGCTCGACGATTTTGTACCGGCTACCTAGGGGTTGGTCTGATCCGGATTGGCGGGATCGGAGGAAGTTTAGGTCCATGGGGATTAGCAGGCAAAGTGAGCAGCAGAATCAGGAAAGGAAAACAAGGGGGTCAACGGGTGGTGTCCTGGCGGTAATTGGGATTGGGGACAACGATTTCGGTTTTAATTTCGGTGTCGCCCTCCGTTATGTCTTGGTTTGACATTACTGGATCTGAGGGTGATTCTATATCTTTCTCCAGGGCGGCTGGTGAATCTTGATAAAATTGATAGAGTGCCTGGCTGGCCTCGAAGTCTTGTCCTTCGAGGGTGGTGGCGATCAGCCCCTTATGCAGTAACCATTTGCCGACTAATGTGGCTCCTGCATGGGTGTAATCCCGTTGTTGCTCTAGCCATTCTACAGCCGCTGTGCCGGTAAAGTATGTGGGGTCACTGTCCGGTTCCTCTGGATGAGGTTGCAGGGTGATACCCTGTGGTCCTTGCAGGGCATCGGCCAGGGCTTCTAGATCAAGATTGGCCAAAAAGTCAGGCAGTGGTGACTTGGGGTCTACCGTTTGCTCAACGGGCGGCTCGATGGGGTCCTCGGGGACTTCTGCTGTTGTGTCGGCGGCTGGGGGAATGTAGGGGGAGGGGATACTGCGATAGCCGTCAGAAATACCAATGGACTGCTGTTTGAGGAGTTCTAGAATTTCGTCTAGTTGGGGCGATCGCAAGTGTAGATCCTGCTGAGGGAATGGCACCTCGATATCGTAGTGGCGCAGGCTGGCCTCGATGGCGTAGTTAAGGTCGCTTTTGACGCGAAATTGTTTGCGGGGTTCTCCCGTCCACACCATAATGTCAAAATTTAGGGCACTATCGCCAAAACTTTGGAACCAGACTTCTGGCTCAGGTCGCAACAAGACTTCAGGATGACGTTTAACGGCTTCTAACAGGGCAGTTTTTACCTGGGAAATGTTAGAGCCATAGGCAACACTGACCGGCACCTGTAAACGAGAGATCGAGTCACCGTGACTCCAGTTAATGACTTCACTCTCTAGAAAACGAGAGTTTGGCACAATAATGGTGACTTTATCGAGTGTGTTAATCTCTGTGCTACGGGCTCCCACCTGTTTGACAATGCCAACTAAGTCGCCAATTTTAATAAAGTCTCCCACTTGAATCGGGCGCTCTAGGGTGATGATAAAGCCGCTGATAAAGTTGTTGGTAATGTTTTGAACACCAAAACCAATACCTAGACCCAACAAACTGGCTAAAATTGTCAGGGAGCTGGCGTCAATTCCCAACAGCTGTAGCAGAACAATGACGCCCAGAAACAACAAAACATATTGCACTAGGGTGCTGAGAATATCTTGCAGTCGGGCTTCGACTTGGGCTCTGCGGAGGATATAGGTGCGGAAGAGTTTAGAGATTAAACGGGCGGCAAACCACAGACCAATGGTGAGTGCTAGCAGCAACACCATTCTTAAGGCAGAGTATTGGTTGTCGCCCAGGGTGATGCTTTCGGCAGTCAGCAGGGTGGAAATGGTATGACGCCATCTGCGTAGCTCTGGAAACAGATCGGTGATGTAAATGGCAAATGTCAGCCACAGGCCTCCTTTTAAGCCGATTAACCCCAGTCGCCAAAACAAGGTAATGGGTCTTTCCCATATCGTGAATGGGCCGGTGGTGGTGGTAAACCACTGGGTTAGGAAGCGAGAACTGATGCGACCAAAGGTGCGGAGGAAGAGGTGAATTGTCATCGCAATTCCCAACACCATTAGACTGTAAAGTAATGCCCGGCGTAAATAGTTGGGCCGTCGTTCTAGCTGCCCTCTACGGATAGCGGTTTCTAGCTCATTGGCCCAATCTTCAGCCTGCTGTTCTAAACGATAGCCAGGCCTACTTAAGTCCACCTGGGTGACGGTGGCTATCAGGTCTTCACCGTCTTCACCCTGGCTTTGGAGATAAACTAAACCCGTCTCTTCATCAACAACAACTTCAATATTGGGGGGGGCAGATTTCTGTACTTCTTCCCTTAACCGTTTATTAATACTGTTGGCTCGTTCAAGGGGAGTGAAATCAGCCACTCCACGGACATCAAACACTCTCCGTCCATTGACTACAATTTCTGCTGTCGATCTGTCTATCGGCTTGTCCGCCTCAGCTATTTGAGATTGAACAGGTAATGCTAGATTTCCCCAGGCAAAAACCACCAGGGATAGACAAAGCAAAACCCAATATTTGCAGCGGCGCACCAGGGGGGTAAAGCTATAGTTTTGTGGGAATCTCAAGGGCACCAATTTCCATATTGGAGAGGTTTAAAGATGATTCTGCCGGGTCGTCAAGGGTGGGGCGAGCTCGGTTTAATAACGCCTGGCCTCCCAGCCATAAACCGATGCCCATTAGCAGTAGAATGCCACCCCCGATCAGCCACCCTAGAATAGCGTTGGGCTCTGTGGTTACCATCTCACTTTTAGCCAGGTGGCTATACTCACGATTTAATTCAGTAGAATTCGCATCGGTAGTGTTGATAATCATGGCCGTTAACTTAAACGGACCAATGCGGATGGTGTCTTTAGGTTTCAAGATTTGACCATTTTTCTGAATGGGTCGACCGTTGAGAAAGGTGCCATTGGCGCTTTTGTCTGAAAGGTACAGCTGCCGGTTGGTCATGGAAATCACCGCATGGCATCGCGATACCTGCTGGTGGATCAATTCCAAATGAGACACCGGTTGATTTTCTAGCTGTGTTGGCATTTTGCTAGTTTCACGGCCAATGGCAACGGGCAGTTGACGCGAAGCATACTGGGATTCTCCCGTCACCGGATCTTCCCAGTTAAATTGGATAACGACCGGTTCACCTGACATGGGGGCGTTTGTTCTAACGATACGATGGTTTCGAGGACGATCTTACTCTACTCGTTATAAAGACGGGATGTATTTAAATTCGGTTCAGAAGTCAGTTCAGAAATTTCAGAGACAGTGGTCGGTCAGCAGGACTGTCTATTTCGCAGGCTAGTCCCTAGGTAAAATCGCTAGGTTAGGACCGTACATCTGCCAAACTTAGTAATTCTATTAACGACTGCCCATCATGCTTTTGCTGAGGGTATGGGGGCAATTATATTAAATCCACTTCAGGCATTACTGCTCTTGGGAACGCCGTATGAACCTGATACAACTATTGGGTGTTAAATCTAAAGAAACACTCGGAGGCCGATATAAACTTATCCAACCCCTTGGTCAGGGTGGGTTTGGCCACACCTTTTTAGCAACCGACTTACATTTACCCGATCATCCAACCTGTGTCATTAAGCAGCTCAAGCCCCATCTACAGGATGCTGAGAGCTTAACGACGGCTAGACGTCTGTTTGAAACGGAGGCCCGGGTGCTTTACCAGCTGGGTGAGCACTCTCAGATTCCGCGTTTGCTGGCTCACTTTGAAGATGGCCAAGAGTTTTATCTAGCCCAGGAGCTGATTGAGGGAGAGTCTCTGTCTACGTTGATTCAACCGGGGCAACCCTGGTCTGAAGCTAGGGCACGTCAGTTGCTGATAGAAATGATGATCCCCCTGGCCTTTGTCCACGGGCAAGGGGTGATTCATCGCGATCTCAAACCGTCTAACCTGATCCACCGTCGAGCCGACGGTCATATGGTGCTGATTGACTTTGGGGCCGTTAAACAGGTTAGTGAAAGGCGGGAAAACGGCGAAGTTACGCGCACTATCTCCATTGGCACCCAGGGGTATATGCCTAATGAACAACTGGCTGGCAATCCCTGGTTTAGTAGCGATATTTATGCCGCAGGTATGATCTGCTTGCAGGCGTTGACGGGGACTCGACCCCACGTGCTACAGCGTGACCCTCGCACCAGCGAAGTTCTCTGGGAAAGTCCTGATTTAGATATTAGTGAAGCCTTTCAGTCCGTTTTGGCGCGCATGGTGCGCTATGACTATCGCGATCGCTATCCAACAGCAACGGAGGTTTTGACGGACCTACAGTCTTTACCAGCGATGGCGAGTGAACCGATTGCGACTGGTGCTGACAGTGGGTTACCCACCCAGATGGCTGCGCCCGCAAAGCCCTCTAATAGTCCAGGGATAACACCAGCCTCGGACCAGGGCCACATTGAAACAGTCTCAATATCAGCGCCGACTCAAACGTTCCCCATTGAAAAGCTACAGGCGGTTACTCGTTCTCTGCAAGATGTTACCCAGGCAACTGTTGAGGCGTTGCCCACCCTGCTGAATAGTCGCCAAAGCCGCTGGTCAATTTTGGGATTAAGCATTGTGACCGTCGTAGCATTGGGGTTGGTACGCAATGGCCAAACCTCTGCCAATCTCACATCCCAGCCTGAAGCTGCGCCTACGGTAGCGGTAGCTCCTTCTGAAGTGACCCCGGCATCTGAAGCAGAGTCTCCCCAGACCGCAGAGGGTACTCCATCGACGGATTCTGAGCCTGGGAGTGCCGCCGTAGAATCCCCTACTCCAGGGGCTACAGCAGTGCCGACCGCAGCACCGACCGCAGTGCCAAAGACACCCACAAAAGCGACGGCACCGGCCCAGCCCTCTGCCCAACCCTCTGCCCAGCCCTCCTTAGATGAGCTTTTTGCCAAGGCCAGTGATTTGCGCGATCGCAACCACTATAAAGAAGCTCTTCAGGTATATGACCAGTTGGTGGAACGCAACCCCGACAAGGTTGAGGCCCATTGGGGACGGTGCTATAGCCTGAACCAATTGCAGAACTATGGTCAGGCGGTTGAAGCCTGTGAGCTGGCCCTGGCGATCGCCCCTGACAATATCCAAGCATTGTGGAGTAAAGGCTATGCCCTGGAACAGCAGGGACAACCCCAGGCCGCATTGGTTTTATATGACCAGACCTTGGAAATCGACCCCAGTTACACCGAAGCGTGGAACAATCGAGGCGGCATTATGTTGCAACAGCAACGGTTCCAGGATGCTCTAACTGCCTACGATCGTGCCCTTGAACTGGACCCGAATTTTGCAGAAGCCTGGAGTAATCGGGGGGCAGCCCTGTGGGGACTGCGGCGGTTTGATGATGCGATCGCATCCATCGAAAAAGCCATTGAACTACAGCCAGATTATCCAGAGGCCCAGGCATTACGAACCCAAATTCGTCAAAAACTAGGTCGTTGAAGAGGTCGAGCATTATTACCCAACAATTGATGAAACATTGCAATCTGTTGGGCCGATGCTTCGATGGGGTTTGCCATCATTAGCCAGGTTACCCCTTCAGAACAGGGAGGTGTTGTCAGAGAACCGCTGTAGCGCACCAGTGTTCGCTCCGTTGGTAGCAGGTTGCCAGGATTCACCATGGCAGAAGCGCTAATCTGTTCTCCCGATTGTTTAGGCAGATGCAGGCTTAGAACAGCTAGTTCCGGCTGTTCTAAGCCTGGCGTGATCCACACCCCCACAACGGCTAACGCTTGAGTATCGGGATGACGGTGCACCAGGTGCAGCTCCATCGGATAGGGCGCGCCACCGTCAGTGTGTTCGCTGGGGGTATGAAAGTGAAATTGGCTTAGATTATAGACCTGATCATCAACGGTGAGAGAGCAGCGGTCATTACCAGTTTCCTGAATGGTACGACCATTGTTGAGCAGGGAAATGGGCATGGGCCAATAGTCAAAACTGACTGTCTCTTCAGTTGCCGTAGTTTTGTCGATCTTGATGGGAGACTGCCGCTGACCGTCACCGCAGATATGGTAATCACTAGATAGCGTAGACCAGTGAGCAGGCCCTTGATCACCGTCATAGCCCCAGAGAATACTCACAAGACTGAGCTGAAGAAAGTCACGTCGCGTTAGCAGGAGACCGAACATAAACTACTAAAGCCGCAATAGCCTTAATCTGGGTGGTGTACAGGAGATTGTAATCTAACAGAATTATCCCTAAAGACCCACAACAGTGCAAACCCAGTGATGACCCCATAGACAGCCCAACCCTTTCCATCAACAATACCGATCAGCGCACTTGGTAAGGCCTGGCACACACTACGACAGAGTATGGCACTGACCGCTCCATTCAAGGCGGCTCCTAAACAACTTGCCAATAGCCAAACTCCCAGTATGCGCCAACGTTGACGAGCATGGTAACTAAGGATCATGCCCTGGGCGATGGCCATACCCCATATCCAAATTGACGGATTCATCAGCAGATTTTGCCAGAACTCTTCCCAGGCAATTGCCTCAGCCGTGGAAGACGTCACTGTTGATGTTAGCGACACCAGCAACATGCTGAGTAATGTGCTAAGTAATGTACTGGTGATCCACCCTAAGGCACTAGCCACGGGCCACAGCGTCCAGTGTACCCCTTGCATATTTATCCATCTAAAGGTTAACCATTGCAACGAGCCAATGATGGCTCCTGACAAAAAAAGTGTTGCCATAAACTGGGCACCATTGTTTTCTAAGAAACCAATTAGAAATCCTCCGATTGCATTGGCAAAAATCCAGGCTAGGAATAATTGTGTTTTCTTTTTTGGTAATGTTCTTGTGGTCATGGGTTGGTTGCTCCTAATGTAGTGCGTCAAGTTCAAAACTTGGGTTAAGACGGTGAGTAGGGAGTAGGGAATTGAGATTGTTATTTGCTTGTATTTTCTGAGTTCAAGAACATTAAGACTTGATGATCAAATCCAGATGGATTCACCAAATTAGAAGGATCCATAGACTGTTCTAATATGAAAAACTCACTGTTAGGTAGAGCATTAGCAATCTTTTGATTGATGCTAATAAATGATTCTCCCAGGTCTTTGCCAACAATAATCAGAGCAGGAACCGTGATAGTTTGTAATCTCTCCAAGACATCAATGCGATTAATGGCCTTTCTTGCTAATATCAGCTGTTGGAGATCTGCTTTTAAACTAACCTGGCCAAAATAGTCTTGAGCTATCCTGGCATAGCTAGCTCGATATGTTTGGCAGATGCTTTTTGCCAGGAGTTGTTTGCCCAATAGTTTGAACAGGTTAAACCCAATGATTTGAGAAAAGCCTAATAGTTTTTCTTGAGGTGTACGCAGTTCCCCAAATGAGTCAGCAACGATCAGCCTTGTCACCACGTTGGGGTAGTTAACAACAAATGATTGAGCAATGACACCTCCCATACTCACGCCAATGATGGTGCATGTTTCGATGGCAAGGTGGGCTAACAGCCAGTTGATTTGATTGTGCCAGCTAGATAGCTGCAGCGTTGTTAACTTAGATGATTGACCATGGCCAAATAGATCTGGGATAAGTACATGAAATCCCGCATCTGCATAGGCTTGCATTTGTGGCTGCCACATCCCATGATCGGCACCAATCCCATGCAACAACAGCAGAGTCTCCGACGAACAATCGCCTAGTTCTAGATAATATGTTGTACTACTGTCTGGGTTTTGGACTATCACAATACTGCTTAATGATGAACGATGAATCTGAGCGACATTGCTGATCCTGGGGATGACTTTAGTGATGAGACACCGGGTATGATTGAGCGGCGGGCAGGGTCCTATGCAAAACCTGTTGTGACTCATGCATAAGTGGATGTTCGTTACTGCCAGTAACCCGTAAGGTTGGTAGAGTGAAGTACTTAACCATGGTGCTCGTGCATGAGGAGACTGAAAATATTAAGTGTCCTTCATGAAGAAAGTTAGGTCCATGTCAGAAGGTCATCGGTATGAATGACTTTTGTCATGGGAATTCAAAATAGAAGCTTTTAGGGTTGAAGGTATTGCCAATTACTAAGGAGCTGTTTATGGCTTTTTTGGGGTATATCGTTGTTGTCGGTCTGGCGTTACTGGGTAGCTATTTTCTATGGGCAAACACTGTCGGAAAAGAAGCCGCCAATCGTAATATGGGCTACGCGCTGCCTTGGATTTTAGTGGGGGTTGCGATCGCATTCACCCCCTTTCTAGTAACCATAGGCGGACAGTTGGTTTGGAGCTTTTTCTATATCAGCTATATCGTTAGCATTGGTGTTTGGTTATTCAGCTGGCCCGTGCGTAAACGTAAGGCTGGCGGCCTATTGCTTGACGTTGGCCGCACCTGGCACAATAAGATGCTGTTATGGATTGGCTTAGCAGAAGTTGTAGTTGCCCTTGTTATTACCTGGATTATGGTGACCTCTCCAGTTGGGTTTTCAGATACTTCAAATGTGGTTGTATACATACCTCTTAAAGTAGCCTTTTGGTGGACGTTGGCCATGTTAATTATCTCTCTTGGTCTGAACAAACTTGAACTAAGAGAAAATGGCCTGTGCTTTATGTATAATGCTATCCCCTGGCGGCGAATAAAGTCTTATTGTTGGGAGGTAACCCATCCTAATACGTTGACCATTCGAGTGCGACCTCGGGTAGTCTTTTTGCCTCACACCATGAGCATTAAGGTGCCTCAAGACCATCGCGATGCCATGGATCGAGTGCTCCAGACCTATATTCCCTTTTCTCCGCCAGATACGCTGGCACTTCCTTAAGACCTGATCGATACGGTTTTTGGGTCTGGTAGCGTCTAATACCACGATTTGTTTGAGGGCGAACTCATGATGCTTAGGCGAAATAAAATTTGGGTTAGGGGCCTGCTGATTGTCGCCTTGATGGGCCTTTTGATCGGCATGCTCCATCGGTTGACCATACCGGCTGCGTCGCAGCAGCCAGATCTATTTGATACCGTGTGGGAAACCGTTAATGACAACTTTTATGATCCTGAGTTTAACGGTGTTGATTGGGCAGCCACAGGAGAAGAGTATCGCCCTCAGGTGGCGGCGACCTCGTCTCAGCAAGAAAAGGCGACTCTGATTAATGGGATGCTCGGTGCGCTGAACACATCCCATACCCATTTCTATACGCCGGATGAACCCGCCTATTATCAGTTATTGGGGATTTTCTATCCGCGGGTGCCTGACTTCCAAACCCGCTTGGAAGAGCGCTTTCCTGAAGGCAAACTGGAGTATACCGATATCGGTATTGTGACCCGTGAGAAAGCGGGTAAAACCTTTATCACGGGAATTTTTAAGGGCAGCCCTGCTGATCAGGCTGGGTTAAAGGTGGGCGACCAGATTCTCGGTGTGGACGGTGAGCCGTTTCATCCCATTCAATCCTTTTTAGGGAAAGCGGAACAGCCCGTTAGCTTGCAGGTGCAGTCCTCGTTAAATGTTAGCAGCCAGAAAGAGATTACGATCACCCCCAAACTGTATGACGGCATCACCATGTTCTTAGATGTAATGGATGACAGTGTGGAGGTGATTGAAAAAGCTGGCAAAAAGATTGGCTATGTTCATATTTGGTCCTATGCGGGGGACCAGTATCAGGAAAAACTAGAACAGGAGCTGTTGTACGGTCGCCTCAGCAAGGCCGATGCGCTAGTGTTGGACCTGAGAGACGGTTGGGGGGGTGCCCCCCTGACGGCGTTGAATTTGTATACAGCCAGGGGACCTAGTCTGACCAGTATTGGTCGCGATCGCGCCCGTGTGACTCACCATAGCCAATGGAAAAAGCCGGTGGTCATGCTGGTCAATGAGGGCAGTCGGAGTGCAAAAGAGGTTTTGGCCTATGGCTTTCAGCACTATGATATTGGTCCGGTGGTGGGTACGCCCACCGCTGGTGCTGTGACCGCTGGGCGAGCGTTTATTATGCCCGACGATAGTTTGCTATATGTGGCGGTGGCCGATGTCTATGTGGATGAAACTGTTCGTCTAGAAGGGGTGGGCGTCACGCCGGATGACGTGGTGCCCTTTCCCATTGAATATGCCCAGGGCAGCGATCCGCAGAAAGAACGTGCGATCGCAACTGCCATCACCGTACTGAAGACACCTGTACCTCAACGGTGAGAATAATCATTGTCTGTCAGCAGCCGTAACCCTCGTGAGTTAGTCATGCACACACTTCCTTCAGCCCGACTAGTGTTTGTCGACAATTTGCGAGTCTTTTTAACCATGCTGGTGCTGGCCCATCATGCTGCCCAGCCCTATGGTCCCACCGGAGGAACCTGGCCCATAGTTAATTCGGAACATGCTGCGATTTTAGGATCTTTTTTTGCAGTCAATGCGGCATTTTTTATGGGCCTGTTCTTTTTTATTGCCGGATACTTAACCCCTGTAGCGTATGAGCGTAAGGGAGCACGGCGATTTCTTTTGACCCGGTTTCAACGATTGGGGATACCTTTAATATTTTTTAGCTTGGTTGTTTTTCCGCCCGTGCTACATCACCTGACAGCACCGTCAGACTCTTTTTTGACCTTTATCCGCCAAACCTATATTCGCCCCCTCAAGATAGAAGTGGCCCACCTCTGGTTTTTGTTACACTTACTAGTGTATGCCTTGGGCTACACCCTATGGCAGCAGGTAATGAGACGCCGTGGCTCTGCGTCAGGGACTATGGGGGATCATTGGCCTGTGCCCAGCCATCAAACAATTCTCGCCTATCTGCTGAGCCTGACGATGGTAACAGCCCTAGTGCGGATTGACTATCCGATTGATCGATGGGTGCAATTGTGCGGATTTTTACCCACGGAGATTGCCCATTTTCCCCAGTACGTCAGTCTCTTTGTATTAGGAGTTGTTGCCTATCGCTATAACTGGCTTAAACAAATGCCCAGAAGACAGGGCTTTATCTGGCTTGGCATAGGATTGGGGGCTGTCTTGCTGCGCTATGGCTATAGCATCAGTCGCGACAGGCTTCTGTTGCCTGATCTAATTGCTGGAGGTGGCTTAGACTGGCGCTCTGTTGTTTGGAGTACCTGGGAAGCCACAATTTGTGTTGGCCTATGCATTGGACTATTAGTTTTATTTCGTGAGAAGATTAATAGTCAGAATAAGTTTTTACATATGCTTGCTGATAATGCCTATGCGGTTTATCTCATCCATCTGTTACTGATTATCTATCTGCAAGTGGCGATGGTTGCTTTGCCCATAGGCCCCCTGGCTAAATTTGGCCTGATCACCCTGATCGGTATTCCCCTATGTTTTTTCGTTAGCGCTACCCTGCGCAGGTTTTCGTTCGCTAGACTTGTATTTCCCTAATTATTAGTTTGGAGCTAGATTTTCCACCATGACCCCTAATGAAAAATCCTCAGAGCCTCGTACTCTAGCTGATTTTGCCTATCAGTTTTTATTAGGAGCTTTACTGGGATTCGTTGCGTCCCTATTGCCGTTGGCAGTCGTTAGGCCCGATCTAACCACTTGGAATATTACAGCAGTCGTCATCATTGTGGCGTTGTGTGGCGCGTTGTCGGCCCTGTTTGGCAAACGATTTTTGAAGCCTATGATGAATTTTTTAGAATCTCTACCTCCCATCGCCTAATTAGGCTTAACTAAAGTATGATCCCCGTAGGGTAAGAATTAAAGGCTAGGCTAGCTAATTTTCAGCAACTCAATCTTAAAATAGTTGGAGCCTTACAGATGCCTGGAAAACGCATTGACCATGGGTTAATCGTCAGTTTGAATGTGTTGCTGTTATTTGCAGTGGGCGTTGCCCTGGTAGCGTATCAGGTATCTCCTCTGCGCGATCCCAGCTTTTTACCTCAGACAGCTAATGCAGGTGCCAGGGTTAGCTGGCTAAATCCTGAGTGGTATTGGATAACAACAGTGAGGATTTTGGCCATTGCCCTGGCCACTAATATATCGTTATTAACCTGGTCTCATTGGCGTGGTCATCGAGGTGGCCTGAGTGGGATTAATCGCAACCCAAAGTCCTTCTATCTAAAGGCTTTAGGCCTCTGTGGAGTGTGGCTTGTCGTTTTTTATGCGTTCTGGTACGGCGCTTTATTTTTTCTCCTATGGCAGTACATCCTCGATTGATTGACCAATAACTATGACAAAAGTCATGGAAATATATGACCCTGGACTCTGGATGATCCTTATTTGATTCGCTAGGGTATGAGCATTCTGCACAAAAGTCCCCTTCAGGAGTCAGAACTATGGCTAAGGAACATGCAAATATAACTCTTTTAAAACGCTTAGACGAGTATTTAGACAATAACAACATTGCTGGTGCATCAGATCTGTTCTCAAAAGCATTTGTCTGGCATTTTTTCAATTCTCAGCTGCCTGACATGCAGGGTGATTATATTGGTATAGAGGGACTGCAAGCTTTTTTTGAAAAGCTGGCTGTGATTACGGGGGAAACATTTCACGTAGAGCCCGTTGCCATTATCCCCATTGGCAATGAGTTAGTGGTGACCCATGTGCAAGACACCATGACTCTGGACGGTCAGTCCATCAAGCTGGATGCCGTTGTTGTCTGGCGAATTGTCAATGGCTACATTGCGGAAGCGTGGGATATTCCAGCGATCCATACTATTCATACACCCGAGCCACCTATAGCGACTGCAGCGTAAATTGTCGCAAGCATGATCAATGCTTCCGGGGCGCACCAATGTGCGCCCCGACGATGCGCCTATAATAATTTGAGCATAGCCAGGCAACGTCGTGTGACTTCTGCCCTCAGGCTGAGATCCACCCCATCAAGCATATCGATATTGGTGGCAAAGAAATATACGTTGTTGTTTTGCTCCACATAGCCGACATACCAGCCGAGCTCTTCTGCCAGGGCCCAGCCTGTTTTGGCACGAATGGTATAGTCTGGCGTTTGCTCGACAATCATAATGTCTTTGACCATGGCCACTGTTCTGTCTGAGAATGGCAGGTCGTTGTTGTACAGACGACGCAAAAACTGAATCTGTTCTTGAGGTGTGATCCGGATATCGCCCGTGAGCCAAAACGTGTCAATCTCTTCTGCACTGCCGATTGTTTGATTGCCATAGTTAGCGTCGATCACCCACTGTTGCATGCGTTCATGGCCAACCCGGCGGGCAAGCACCTGATAAAACCATACGGCTGATATCTGAAACGCTGTTCTTAAGTTCAGGTCACGGTTCCATGCGGAAAAACTTCTCTCTACGCCATCCCAGGTGAGAATTGCCAGATCGTTGGCGATCACACCAGTCTCTAATGAAATCAGAGAATTGAGGATTTTGAAGGTGGAGGCTGGTAAGAAAGGGGTGGTGTTGCGATCGCGATTGTACTCAAACGCCACATCCTGATTTTGATTATAAATAATAATTGACCCTTCTATTTCCAGGTCCTCGAAATGTTGCCTAAAGTCAGGTTGCACAAATTCGCGCCGAGCCTGGGCAATGGTCGATGTTGGTGGGGAAGGTGTGGCAGCAAATGAGGGGAGAGCTATCAGGCAGCTACCTAGGGTTAAACAGCCGAGCCAATGAGAAATGTGAGAAATGTGAGAAATGTGCTTCATAAATGTGTCTAGCCTTAAAAGGGGCTGTTGCATACTAGACCATTTACCGTAACGCCTCCATGACAAAAGTCATCAATTAATTCAGCTGTATGCAAGTCAGTTTTAGATAATAGTTGCTATTTTGATGGATTAGGGACTTGCCACTAAATAAAATACTCATTGTGCCTGGGTGTTAGGTGATTGAGCCTATATACCTATCACCTAGAACCTAATCCCTTTGTTAACCGATACTGTATTTTCATGCTGTTCCCTGCGCTGGATATAACTGGTCGCTTTGCCAAGTTGTCGGATTATTTTGAATGTATTGTTCAATCTGTCGCAGAGAAAAATTGTTGCGAATGATGTGATCGTAATAATTTCGCTGCCAAACAGGAGTTCTCGGTGTATTGCGACTGATATTGATTTGTTTCGTGGTCACAGATTTGAACCCGGCAACAAACGACGATATCGAATCAGGTTTGCGATGGGCAATGCCCTTTAATTGCGTTGCATCCCGTAGGGGCGCAACGCCGTGCACCCTGGCGATAGTTCCATGTTTAATAGATTTCTGTTGTTGTTCAATCGTGACGATACCGTGGATATGGTTGGGCATTATTATCCATGCTTCCAGACGCCATTTGGGCCGAATTTCTGAGGTTTTTAACCATTCGGTTTCTACAATCTCTCCTAGTGCATTCAATCGCATTTCTCCATTGACGATTTCTCCAAACAAACATTGTCGCTGATAGGTACAGATGGTAATGAAGTATAGTCCTGACGATGAATAATCATGCCCGCGTAAACGAACAGAACGACGATGATGTTTATCTGGGTCAAATGTCATCAGGAATCATAAATGCTGATAACCTTTATGATTCCCGTAATCCTGTAGGGGCGCACTGCAGTGCGCCCTAGGTCGACAGGGTAAAACCCCACACATCAATAGGCATATTTTCGGTTTGTTGTTTAAGCATGATTGGGGTTTGGCATAGGTTTTGGCAGGGCGCACCGCAGCCCTGGGTCGACAGGGTAAACCCCACACATCAATAGGCATATTTTCGGTTTGTTGTTTAAGCATGATTGGGGTTTGGCATAGGTTTTGGCAGGGCGCACCGCTGTGGCCCCTACGGGTGAAAGGTTATGCCTGATGGATGTTTTGGGGACTGATTGGATTTTGGCATAGGTTTTGGCAGGGCGCACCGCAGTGCGCCCCTACGGGTGAAAGGTTATGCCTGATGGATGTTTTGGGTATTGGATGGTGTCGACATTGGTGTTTGACGAGGGGGTACAGGCGTTGTTTTGTGATGGTATGTTGTGGGCGACGCTGTGTAAGATAGCTGATCAAGCCTAAAGCCATTAGACCCTCAGGGCTAAAGCATTTTCTGAGAAATCGTCATTAGAGGGAGATCTGGATTGGCCGGTCTTAAAAAGGCTCGCTACTATTGAGCCAAAGCGATTAAACCGCTAGGGTGTATAGGGCATACCGACCTGGCACACGATAAAGCAAACCTAGAATGCGATACCTGATCACCAGCGCACTTCCCTACATCAATGGAATTAAGCACTTGGGCAACCTGGTGGGATCGATGCTGCCCGCCGATGTGTATGCTCGATTTCTACGTCAAGAAGGCGAAGACGTCCTATATATATGTGCCACCGACGAACATGGCACCCCAGCCGAAATTGCCGCCCTGGAAGCAGAGCTAGACGTAGCTGAATTTTGTACCCGTCAGTACGAAAAGCAAAAAGACATCTACGAACGCTTTGGCCTATCTTTTGACTACTTTGGCCGCACTTCCGCACCCGAGAATCATGAGCTGACCCAGCACTTCTATCGTCAGCTGGCCGAACACGGCTTTATCGAAGAACGCGAAATCAGCCAGATTTACTCCCTAGACGACGAACGCTTTCTACCCGATCGCTACGTTACCGGTACCTGCCCCCACTGCGGCTATGACAAAGCCCGAGGCGATCAGTGTGAAAACTGCACCAAGGTGCTGACGCCGACTGAACTGATTGACCCCCGCTCTACCATTTCTGGCAGCACTAACCTGGAAGTCCGTAGCTCTAAGCATCTATTTTTGCTGCTGGATAAACTTAGCGACGAAGTCCGCACCTGGGTCGAAAAGCAAGACCAGTGGCCTACGCTGACCAAATCCATCGCCCTCAAATGGCTCAACGAAGGATTGCAAAGTCGAGGCATCACCCGCGATCTCAGCTGGGGTGTGCCCGTACCCGCTGACGGCTTTGATGACAAAGTTTTTTATGTGTGGTTTGATGCTCCCATCGGCTACGTATCCGCCACCAAAGCCTGGGGCAACGCCACCGGCAACGACTGGGAGAGCTGGTGGAAGAGTGGCGATGACATCCACTACACCCAGTTTATGGCCAAGGACAACCTGCCGTTCCATACCATTATGTGGCCCGCCACCATCCTCGGCAGCCGTGAACCGTGGAAGCTGGCGGATTATATCAAAGGCTTTAACTGGCTCAATTATTATGGTGGCAAATTTTCCACCAGCTCGAAGCGTGGTGTCTTCCTTGATCAGGCCCTGGAGATTGCCCCGGCGGATTACTGGCGCTATATGCTGATGGCCAGTGCCCCCGAATCCTCTGATTCTGCGTTTACCTGGGAGCAGTTCCAGAATCGGGTCAATAAAGAACTGGCGGATAATCTGGGCAACTTTGTTAATCGAATTCTTAAATTCACGGCGTCTCGGTTTAGTAAAGAACTGCCTGACGGCGGCACTCCAGGCGACGCTGAAGCTGAGCTACAAAAGACCTGTGGTGAGCTGGTGGAAAAACTGCGGGGGCACCTGCGTAAGCAAGAATTCCGCCGCGCTACCGAAACCTTAAATGCCCTATGGACAGCGGGTAATCAATATATTGACGTGCGTGCACCCTGGGCGCTGTTTAAGACCGATAAAGCAGACGCTGCTGTGGTGATTCGCACCTGTATTAATTTGATTCGGCTGTATGCGATCGCAAGTGCTCCCTTCATCCCCCACACCTCCGAGGCCCTTTACGACGCCCTCCAGCTCACCGACGACGAGCGCAATAGCACCATGGCCGATGCGGTGGACCTGACCATTCTGGCCGCTGGCCGTCCGTTTGATGTGCCTGCACCCCTGTTTCAAAAGCTCGATGATGATCGCGTAGCTGAGCTGAAGGCCCAATATGGTGGAGCGTAGGGACAATGCCCCCAACATCCATCCCCGCCTGGGAGAGTTGCCCCCTCCGCCTACGGCACCTCCCCTTGGTAATGGGAGGATATCCTTAAAAATTCTTTTCCTTAAAAGACAAGATAAACCATGACACGCACCCGCTTTTTAACCAAAACCCTAATCGCCCCTGCCCTGCTTTCAGCGACACTGCTCGGCTGCGGCACCATCACCGTTGAACAAAACGAATACGGCGATCTGGTTGCCACGGCTGATGTCCCCTATGTCGCTGTGACCCAAATTGTGGAACACCCGGCCCTTGATGCGGTGCGGGATGGTCTGCAGGACAAACTCAAAGAAGAAGGCTACGACGAAGCTGATAGTTCTCTTAAGTGGGCGTGGGAAAGTGCCCAGGGCCAGTCGTCTAATGCAGCCCAGATTGCCCAGAAATTTGTAGGCGATAGTCCCAATGTGATTGTGGCCATTGCCACCCCCTCAGCCCAGGCGGTTGTGGGTAACACCGATACTATTCCCGTGGTCTTTTCAGCCGTAACCGATCCCGTCGCAGCGGCATTGGTGCCCAGTCTAGAAGCGTCCGGTGGTATGGTGACTGGCGTCAGCGACTTGTCCCCGGTTGATGAACATTTAGCGCTGATTGCCGATATGGTGCCCAATGCGAAAAGCGTAGGTGTGATTTATAACGCGGGAGAATCTAACTCTGTCAGCCTGGTGAATGTGCTAAACACAGAAGCGGATGAGCAGGGGTTCACCATTGAAGCAGCAACGGTATCGAGCTCTGCTGATGTGGCAACCGCAGCAGAAAGCCTGGTGGGTAAGGTGGATGCGATTTATATTCCCACTGACAATACGGTGGTGTCGGCGTTGGAATCGGTGATTCAGGTGGGCAATGACAACCAGTTGCCGGTGTTTGCTGGGGATACGGATTCGGTGGAGCGGGGGGCGATCGCAACTGCCAGCTTTGACTACTACGAAGTTGGTCGTCAAACCGGTGATATGGTTGCCCGCATTCTGGGTGGCGAGAGTCCTGGCGATATCCCTGTCGAGCTAGCCAACACCATAGATTTAGCCATAAATCTAGCCGCTGCAGAAGCCATGGGTGTCACCGTATCTGACGCCATCAAAGACAGCGCCAACCAGGTATTTGAATAACGCATTGTGTCGGGGTGCACCATGGTGTACCCCGACACAATGGTCCTACTGAGATCTTGCACCTGGCAAGGAAGCATTAACCCGCCTTGGACTCAAAGTCGCAAGGCTAACTGGCTCAAAACCGCTCAAGCGGTTAAAGAATCCCTAGAAGCTTATATCTAGGGCTGCCCAGCCAATCTTGTCCCTTTAGTGGACAGCCCTCAATTAGCGTTGGGTTTTGAACCCAACGTGGGTTTGAGCTTCACAACCGACCTTGGTGCAAGATCTGAGTCCTACACGCTCCGTATATCCTTCAAAATTCCCAACAAAATTCCTAGCACGGTTTCAACTGGCGGCACTGCATAGTCAGCCAAATCAATTTCAACCGTTTGTCCCGACAAACGCAGAAAACGCCATAGGCTACCTGTCGTCACAGCCCCATACACGGCAGGAATTGGCCGCTCGTTTTCCTGGTTAAACCGCTGAGCAGCCACCAGCTCAGCAATACACTGACCTAAACCAGGATTCAGATCTTCCTTCTTGGCCTCCACAATGATCATCGCTGGAGCTTCGATTAATAATTGCTCCTGGGATTGGCTAATTAAAAAATCGCAAATCCCATTGAGGCCAACGGACGGATCAACCGTAAAGTCTGTGCCTGAAAATAAACTAATCTGACGCTGTAACCGTTCCCTAACTTCCACCAAAATAGGGCTAATCAACAGCTCAGACCTGGCCTTTTCTGTACCGACAGCAATGGCCATCGATAGATTGCGTTCCAGTGTCTGATGCAGGTAATCACTGGGCTGTACCGGTGGAAATCCTCGCAAAAATGAACCAGTCTCAACTAACTTGAGCGCAAAATCAGTTTTTACTTTACGTAGTGTAAAGTCACTGTAGGCCATGGGACTACGATATCCTTCGATAATCTAGTCTATCCTAGGGGCGCAACATTTTGCGCCCTAGCCCATCTACGTTATACCGATTGTCTTTCCATGTCCCTTGTCGCATTCCTTGGAGCTATTGAAACGGGTTTACTCTATGGCTTTCTCAGCCTGGGCGTATACCTCTCCTTTCGGGTGCTTAAGTTTCCAGACCTGACGGTGGACGGTAGTTTTCCCCTGGGAGCTGCCGTAGTGGCCACCCTGATTACCCAGGGAGTAAACCCGTGGGTCGCGACAGCAGTGGCCATGGTGGCTGGGGCTTTGGCTGGTTTATGCACCGCCATTCTGAGCGTACGGTTCAACATCCTTAATCTCCTGGCCAGTATTCTCACCATGATTGCGCTGTATTCCATTAATCTGCGCGTTATGGGGCGACCCAATGTGCCCTTGCTGAACCAGCCCACACTGTTTGATGGACTGGAAACAATGCTGCCCATTTGGGCAATTTTGCTCATTGGTTTAGGGTTAACCAAATTGGCCATCGACTTTTTCTTGACCTCAGATATTGGCCTGGCGATGCGGGCCACTGGCATGAACCCGATTATGGCCAGTGCCCAGGGAATTTATACCAACCGGCTGATCTTGTTGGGAATGGCCATGAGTAATGCGTTAGCGGCCCTGTCCGGTGCCCTGTTTGCCCAGGTGAATGGCTTTGCTGATGTAGCCCTGGGCGTGGGTACGGTCGTGGTCGGCCTGGCCACAGTGATTTTAGGTGAGGCAATTTTCCCTAGCCGTACCGTACGCTGGGCAACGCTGGCGGTTATCTTAGGCTGTCTGATTTATCGCCTGGTGATTGCCATGGCGCTCAATGCAGATTTCCTCGGTTTACGCGCCCAGGACCTTAACCTGGTGACGGCCATAATTGTCGTGTTGGCCCTGGTATTGCCTCAGGCAAATCTGTTAGCCAAATTTAAGCGCTAGATTTTCCAGTGAGCCCCCCCCTTCCCTCTTCCCTCTTCCCTCTTCCCCCTTCCCTCTTCCCCCTTCCCCCTTCCCCCTCCCATGATTTCCCTGAACGATATCCACGTCACCTTTAACCCTGGCACTCCCCTGGCGAAACCGGCCCTGTTGGGGATTAACTTGGATATTGCCGCTGGGGAATTTATTACGGTTATTGGCAGTAATGGAGCGGGGAAATCCACCCTGCTAAATATTATTAGTGGTGACATTAGCTGCGATCGCGGACGCATTGCCGTGGGTGCCGACGAAGTGACAGCTTGGTCCACAGCGCGTCGAGCCACATTAGTATCACGGGTATTTCAGAATCCCCTGGCTGGCTCCTGCGCTGAGCTAACCATCGAAGAGAATCTAGTATTGGCCTTTCGGCGGGGAAAGCTGCGGGGCATGCGACCGGCGCTAAACAATCGTCTGCGAGACCAGTTTCGGGCGCGGCTGGCGAGTTTAGACCTGGGATTGGAAAATCGACTTTGCGATCGCATCGGCCTCCTCTCCGGCGGCCAACGTCAGGCCCTGAGTTTGGTCATGGCCACCCTGGCCCCAGCCACTATCCTGCTGCTGGATGAACACACCGCCGCCCTCGATCCCAAAACAGCCCACTTCATCATGAAGCTGACCGAGCAACTGGTCACTGAACATAACCTCACCACTCTGATGGTGACCCATAGCATGCGCCAGGCCCTGGCCGTAGGCAATCGTCTGCTGATGTTGCACGAAGGCCGCGTTGTCTATGATGTCAGTGCCTCTGAGAAAGCTCACCTATCAGTTAACGACTTGCTAAACCGCTTTGCCAGCGATGGCCTCAGCGATGATAGCCTATTGCTAGGCTAGAGCATTAACAGCTATTGCATCCACCCATTCCCCCATCCCCCCACTCACCCATCCACATTTGACAGTGAGCAAACTTACGCCACAGAGTACTCATTCCTGAAAAACACCTGATCACAGAAGACACAAACCGTGAGCCTGAACCCTACTCTTGCAGAGGCTCCATATTTCAAGACCAGCGAACCTTGACCTTATCTATACCAATCATTCAAAACTAAAAATTCAAACCTCATTGAAACAGTCGACAGAACGCCCATAAGCTAAAACGCCCTTAACACACATTGCTGATTAATTTCCTGATAGGTTGGCTCAAAATCATCTGAAGGAAGTCTATAGGGCTGATGCGCTGCCTCAAATTCCATTGAAATTCCTTAGAAAATGATGAATGACTTAATGCCGCTTTTGTCACGATTGATGCAGCCTAGCCCATATAGATCAATTATCTTAGGACTCACCTAAGCAAGACTTGACGGCCAAGAGTCGAAATTACAACCAAGGAATAAAAAAATATTTCTAATAAAAGTTACATTACTTAAATTATGCTAACCTAGGCTTACTACAAAGCAGCATCACTACTTCAGTTGAACAGCACGTATGGTTTTACCCCTAATGTAACAATCTAAGTTGTTATCACTGTAGTCTATGTAGTTTTATCCATATCTGTAAGCGTTTTTATCGCTGCGAAACATCCTGCGGATCGATACGACTGATGTTTCAAAAGTTCTCAGATATTTTCGTTACCCATACGTCTTTGTTTGCGTTGCATTTGTGAATTATGTCTGCCGTTGCTCTTATTGAAAGGGCACTTTGATTTCTCTCTGTAGTCCGTGACTTCTCGTATTATGAAAGCTGCTCAAACATCCAGTGATTTAGTTCGCACATATCTTAAGGAAATTGGGCGAGTGCCACTGTTAACCCATGAGCAAGAAGTTGTTTATGGAAAACAGGTTCAGCGCTTTGTTGCTCTGCAGGCCTACAGGACTAAGCTTGAGGCAAGCTTGGAGCGTGAGCCCAGCAAGTTGGAATGGGCTGAGGCTGCCGGTATATCAGTGGATGAGCTGACTCAGGCCATGGATGCTGGTGACCTTGCGAAGCGCCGTATGGTGGAAGCAAATCTCCGCTTAGTGGTGTCCGTTGCTAAAAAGTATATCAAGCGCAATGTGGACCTACTGGATTTAATTCAGGAAGGCACCATTGGTATGCAGCGCGGTGTGGAAAAATTTGACCCGCTCAAGGGATACCGTTTTTCTACCTATGCCTATTGGTGGATTCGTCAGGCCATTACCCGTGCAATTGCTGAGAAAAGCCGCACAATTCGCTTACCCATTCACATTACTGAGAAGCTCAATAAGATTAAAAAAGCCCAGCGTCAACTGTCTCAGAAGCTAGGTCGGGCGGCTACGGTGGCTGAGTTAGCTGAAGAAGTTAAGCTGACACCAAAGCAGGTCAGGGATTATTTAGAAAAGTCTCGCTCTCCGCTATCGCTGGATTTGCGCATTGGCGATAATCAAGATACTAATCTTGGTGATTTGCTTGAAGACCCTGGTCAGTCTCCTGAGGACTATGCGACTCAGTCGTTATTGCGTAAAGATCTGGATCGCCTAATGGCAGAATTAACCCCTCAGCAACAGCGTGTTCTGCATCTGCGCTTTGGCTTGGATGATGGTAAGAATATGACATTGGCCAAGATTGGTGAGATGTTGAGCATTAGCCGCGAGCGTGTACGTCAAATTGAGCGGGAAGCGCTGACGCGTTTGCGGAAGCGTCAGGCTGATATGCGTGAGTATTTGGCTAGCTAACGTGGAGACGTTGCATGCAACGTCTGTACATCTAGGATTTATCGGAGGATGCGTTGTTGGCGCATCCTTTGTTTTTGATCAAGATGGAGACGAGAATGGGTAAAGTGGCAACGTTGTTTCAAGCGGTAAATATCAAATGGTGAAACTTGTTCCCAATGGTCCTGACATTGCCCCCTTAGGAGTGGGCACCTGGTCCTGGGGAGATTCTTTATTTTGGCAGTATGGCAAAGACTATGGTGCCAGTGATGTGCAGCAAGCATTTGATGCGTCCCTGGCCGCAGGAGTGAGCTTCTTTGATACGGCGGAAGTGTATGGCTTGGGTAAGTCAGAGGAGCTGTTGGGCCAGTTTATCCAAAGGGCAGCAACTCCCGTGGTTGTAGCAACCAAGTACTTTCCATTGCCCTGGCGGTTGAATGCTCAGGCGGTGGCCGATGCGTTGACGGCTAGTTTGAAGCGACTACAACTGCCCATGGTGGCTCTCTATCAAGTCCATTGGCCCTTTGACTTTTTGATGGGTCAAAAAACTCTTATGAATGCTCTGGCGGATGAAGTTAAACAAGGACGCATTCAGTCCATTGGGGTGAGTAATTATTCTGCCAGCCAGATGCATCAGGCCCATAGTTATCTAGCTGAGCGCGGCATTCCTCTGGCCGTGAACCAGGTGCAATATTCTCTTTTGCACCGCAAGATTGAGTCCAATGGTGTGCTTAGTGCAGCCAAGGAACTCGGCATGACAATTTTGGCCTACAGTCCTTTAGCCCAGGGGCTGGTGACTGGCAAGTATACAGTGGAGACCTATCAGCCACCCACTGGAGCACGGCGAATTGACCCACGATTTAATCAGAACGGTTTGCGTAAAATTGAGCCGGTGATTTCTGTGTTGAAGGAAGTGGGTCAGTGCCATGATAAAACCCCTGCCCAGGTTGCTCTTAATTGGCTCATGGGCCAGGGGGATGTGGTGCCAATTCCAGGGGCCAAGAATGCTCAACAGGCAGAACAAAATGCTGGGGCATTGGGGTGGTCGATGATGCTGGAAGAGCAGGAAAAGATTAGTGCGGTGACTAAACCCTGGTTGTAGCGTTTTGCGTTACTTACTGCCTGATGGGCAATGTAATCGTAAAGGTCGTTCCCTGACCCGGTTCAGTGTTGTAGGTGATCGTACCGCCATGGGTTTCGGTAATAATTTGATAGCTGATGGAGAGACCCAGACCCGTGCCTTTGCCCACTGGCTTAGTGGTGAAGAAGGGATTGAACAGGTGTTCGATGGCGTTTTTGCGAATGCCTGGGCCGTTATCGGTGATTGCGATCGCAACCGCCGGATGCTTCAACTGCCCCAGTAATTGGGTCTGAATCCGAATGATGCTCGGCTCATTTTCCATCTGTTGCCAGGTGCGTGTTTGATCCAGTTCTTCCAGGGCGTCTACCGCATTGCTCAACAGGTTCATAAACACCTGGTTTAGCTGCCCGGCATAGCATTCGATCTGCGGCAAATCGTCATACTCTTTTATGACTTGAATTGCGGGACGCCAGCTCTGCGCCCGCAGGCGGGTTTGCAAAATAGTCAGTGTACTATCAATGCCGTCGTGTAAATCCACTTGCTTAATTTCTGCCTCATCCAGACGGGAAAATAAACGCAGAGATTTAATAATTTCGCGGATACGTTCAGTACCCACTTCCATGGATTGAAATAATTTTGGCAAGTCATCTTTGAGAAAATCCAGTTCGATTTCATCAATGATGTTTACAATCTCAGGGGGGACGTTGGGATAATGCTGCTGATAGCTTTCGATCAGTGTGACTAAATCTTGAGTGTAGTTCTTGGCATGGGTGAGGTTGCCATAGATAAAGCTAACCGGGTTATTAATCTCATGGGCGACGCCAGCCACCATCTGCCCAAGGCTGGACATTTTTTCACTTTGCACCAATTGAGACTGGGTTTTTTGGAGCTGAGTCAGGATCGTCTCTAGTTCCTCGGCACGGGCACGACTTTGGGCCAGTAAATCTGCCTGGTTTAGGGCAATTGTGAGTTGAGCTACCACTGACTTAAGCAGGTCTACTTCGTGATCCTGCCAGGGGCGCACAGCTTGGCTGTGGATACAGGAAATAACGCCAAACTTTCCAGATTCTGCGTACACAGGCAGCACTAACATAGACTTGTTGCCTAAGGCCGTTAAAACCGCCTTCACCTCATCATCGTCTACGGTGGAGAGGTCATCTAACTGTAAAATTTCCTGTTGCAACAATCTGTCTGTGAGGGCACCAAAACTGCTGGCAGCATGTTTGCCAATAAAGCTGGACAGTCCCGCCACCTGTACTTCAGACGTAATGTGCCAGTAACCATCATTGTTATGATTGGCCTGGATGTACCATGCAAAGTGACACCGATCTACCTCAAGAAACCGTTGGATCTCTTGAACTGCTGTGTCCAGAATATTATCAAGATTGAGGGATATACGAATCTGGTTGGCAATCTGGTTAAGTAGCTGTTCTCGTTGAGCCTGTTGTTGAATTTGCTCAGTGGAGGCCAGTAATGCTTGCTCGAACTGCATCCGTTCCATCTCTGCTCCAACCCGGGCAGCAAAAATCTCTAAGATAAATACCTGTAGCTCCACATCTTGTTCCATGGGCTCGGTATTGATTACAGAAATGTATCCCAAGAACTTGCCACCAGGGTTTAAAACTGGAATGCCAACATAACTCTCTGCATTGAGGGTGACGAGGACATTGTCTTCAGGAAATTGGTCTTGAATAGAGTGATCATGGCAACAGATTGCATGGGTGTGGGCAACGTTATAGCAAGGGGTGCCTGCCAGGTTGTATTGAAAATTCTCGCCAAAATCTGAACCATTCCAGAAAGCCAAGGTTTTACCAATCTGTTGATCTCCATCCTCAATCAGCTCAGCAATTAAGGCATATTGCATATTGAGGGCTAACGCTAAATGTTTAACGCAGGTTTTGAAGAAGGCTTCACCTGTCTGGGTGGCGGTTCCTTCTACAATCCAACGCAGGGCCTGTTCCTGATGTTGTCGTTCGGCTTCCAGCTTGACTCGCTGACTAATGTCCCGCAGGACACATAGGGCATGGGGTTGTCCTTGATAATTATAGGGGAGGCCTTTAACCTCAAGCCCCATCAAACTCCCATCTCGATGAATATTGGTTGCCTGGCCGCTAAAGGTATGGCCTGCTTGTACGGTTGTCAGGAATTCTTGGTAGATAGGTTGGGAATCTGGATGGATATAGGCTCCAGGGTGTGAGGGGATAGATGCTTGATCGGCATAGCCATGCATTTGATAGTAGGCCGGATTAGCCTCTAATATTTCTCCTGTTTCCAAATTGACAATGGCGAGGCCATCGATAACAGTTTCAAAAATTTGACGATATTGAGCCTCTTTCTGACGTATACGTTCTTCAGTCTGTTTGCGATCGGTGATATCCCGGGATACGCCTATGGTCAAAATGATCGTCCCTTGTGAATTCCGAATAGCGGATTTAATCGTATTGAACTGACGCACTTCTCCATCATGGCGAGTGACGAGTTCTTCTACTTCAAGGGATTTTCCCGATGTAAACACATAGGTGTCGTCACGGATGTACTGTTGAGTGTAAGCAGGCTGATTGAAATCAGCATCAATCAGATCTTTGAGTTCGTCATTGCTCATGCCGTAATAATCCCGAAATGCCTGATTGGCCCAGACAATATGAGATTTCTCACGCTTCACCAGTACCATATCGGTAATGGAATCGAGAATCTGCTGATATTTGGCTTCACTTTCCTTTAGAGCCTGTTCTGCGGCTTTAAGATCGCTGATGTCTCGCATGACTGAAGATAAAAACTCCAGGTTGCCATCTTCATCGCGATGGGCCAGGATAACCTGGGAGACTGGAAAGTCTTGTCCATTCTGACTACGTAGATACGATTCTCCTTGCCACATGCCCGTTTGGATTGCGGTTGGAAGCGCTTCAGTTTCGATCTTTTCCAGGATTTCTGGTGGATGACAGGCCTGAATTTTGACCTGTCCAAGTTCCTCGGCGGCAATTTCTAAGGCTGTTTGGCCCGCCTGGTTCAGGTAGAGGTGGTTACCCTGGGCGTCACAAATGCCCACAATATCAGGGGTGGCTTCGAGAATGGATAATAGCCGCTGTTGTTCTTTTTCGGCTCGCTTGCGATCGCTAACCTCAATGATCAGTCCATCCCACAAAATCGAGTCATCTGCCATCTGTTCAGGACGGGCGATGGTTTGTACCCACTTAAGTTTGCCACTGGGAGTCATGATCCGATGCTCGTGGTGAAAACCAGAAAGCGTTAGGGCCGACACCTGAAGTGCCTGTTCTAGGGCATCGCGATCGCAACTGTGCACTAAATCAAAACACCGCACAAAATCGTCCGGTTCCAGCTCATGGATATCACGGCAGCCCTCAGACACATAGGGAAATGACCGGGTGCCATCCGCCTCCAGCCGAAATTGAAAAATCAGCCCCGGTAGGTTGGCCGCCAACTTTTGCAAGCGGGCTTCACTACTTTGGAGCTCCTGTGTGCGTTCATCAACCCGTTGTTCCAATGCTTCATTGAGCTGTTTTAGCTGGTTTTCAGCCTCGATTCGGGCTGTAATTTCCATATATGTTCCTAAAATGCCAACAACGACCCCCTGGGAATCATGCAGGGGAATTTTATTGGTTTCCAGCCAGTATTGATGGCCATCTGCCTGCCGTTGAGGTTCGGTAATGTTCAACTCAGGTGTATTTGACTCCATGACCTGGCGATCGCAGGCTCGAAACCATTCAGCTTCTTCCCGCTTCCAGGGCAGATCAAAATCAGTTTTGCCAACAATCTCGGCGGGAGATGCTAAACCTGCCGCCTTACTAAACTGTTGATTACAGCCAAGATAAACAGAATTGTGATCCTTCCAGAAAGCGGCGGCTGGCATGTTATCCAGGACCCAATATAGCGCCTGTGCCGATGGCTGTGTCTGCAAACTTTGCAGCTCATGGCGTACTTGCTGAAGCTCCTGTGTGGTGTGCTGATGTGCCTGGTGCTCTGCAGCTAGTTGAGCTCGAAGGGTTTGGTTAGCTGCTTCTAGCTCAGCCATTCGTTGCTGATAAGTTTCCAGATTTTTATCCATCAGTGTTTTGAATGGGAGCAGGTCGTTTTGCTGGTTAGCGAATAGGCAAATGTAACACCTGATAAATTTTTCCCTATTGTAAAATTGAGTTTGAACTTCAACTCGTCGTTGTTGCTAATTCTCCGTATGGTTTTATCTTTCTCCGTATGGTTTTATCGTTCAAGTCATAAGTTAGTAACTTATGAGGTTGATCGATTCATACTCTAAGTCATCAACGGCAAACTGCGCGTATTCAGTTTCCGAGTCTATGGGCCAGTATTGAGTTCCTTTTCAATGGGTTGCGTGACCGATCAGCTATGTTGGAGCAATTATTATTACGATGGCTGTAGATACCTTTACAAACAATAAAACTCCAGCAGCTGTTTATGAGGTTTTGCATCAGACTCGACGACAACGGGTCAGTGATGGTGCAGACACTGCATTGTTAATCAATGCTACCAAGCAGTTGGTGCTGGTATGGCCCCAGCTAGGCGACTTTGATAGTTTGGAGTATGCATGGTGGCTGCGGCGCGGCACCGAGCAGCTGACCCAAAAAGGCGTGGTGGTCCGGGCGGTGGGCATTGGCGATCGCAACTCAGGCAAGGCATTCTGTGCCTACACTGGTTTCCCCGAAGAGTCTCTACTACTAGACCCAGACGGTACGCTTCACCAAGAGTTAGGCCTTTACCCAGGGCTAACATTATCGGTTCCCGGCTTTAATCAGCGCCAGAATGCTTGGCTGAACCTATTGCTGATGTGTGCTGGGATTGGCAGCCCTGGCACCTTATCGGAAGTATTTCGTGGCTATCTGGGTGATCGCAACGCCCCCCAGCTGATTGCAGACGATGACGTGGTGCAAGCAACACCCCTGCCACCCATCAAAGGAGAGTTTTTCAAACGGGCTGGCGGTAAAGGGTTTCAGCGGCCTTTTGAGTTAGCTACCCTGCGGCTACGAAATATGGCGGAGGTGCTGGGTAAATGGACTACCTATGTGCCGGATGTGAGCCACATTACCCAGCGGGGAGCAACCTACGTAATTGCTGATGGTGGGGTGGTTTATCAACATTGCGATCGCAATATCCTCGGCTTTGCCACCAACATGGGCAACCCGCTTTCGTTTCTAGAGGATATAAATTTTCCGACACCAGTGTAGGCCCCTCTAATCCGTTTGGCCAGAAATCTGATCGATGTGGCCAAACACATGGTTGAGCATTTCTTTACTGGCCTGGGATAAAGGCCCCCGTAGCAAAGAGCGAATGTTCTCTTCTAAATGTTGGCCATCGCCGGTGCCAAACAGTACAGAATGGATGCCCGGCTCATGGCGACAGAAGCGATATGAGGCATCAGCAAGACTTTCAGCTTCTCCACTTTTCATCAGAAACCCAAGGGGCTCATTGAGATCTATCTTATGGGGGTCAATGAGAGACTTTTCGATCATCTCATCGATTAACGGCTTTAAGGTTGCTGGGCTGGCGAGTACGCGCCGAACTGCAAATATGCTTAGAATGCCGATATTTTTTGCTAATGCTTTCCGTAAAACTCGTTCACGGGCAGATTGATTCAGGATATTAAACCCAAGCATAAAAACATCCCAGCAGTCATCTTCAACCGCACGGCTCAGCATTTTATGCTCAGGATCCGAAGCAAACCCCTCAGTGATGCCAATAAATCTTACTTTTCCAGCATCTTTAAATTTCAATAGGGCTGGTAAAAATTCAGCCTTCACATAGTCATAATCACTAGGGCGAACCCCATGCAGATGATAGATATCGATGTAATCTGTATTTAACTTTTTAAGACTATTGTTTAACCCCGCTTCAAGTTCATTGGCACGAATCAAGGTTCTTGGCCTAAAACGACCACCGACAGAAATCTTTTTCTGGGTCGATAACACTAAATTAGAGCGCCCTCGATAGGCAATGGCCTCACCTATAATGTGCTCTGTTCCATAGGATTCTGCTGTATCCAATAAGTTAATACCCCAATCTAAAGCCCTATGAACTATGGTAATAGATTCATCCACAGGGCGATTATAGCCTTGACCTAAGCGGCTGTATCCTCCGCCACCTAAACCAGCCACACTCACCTTTAAGTTGGTATTGCCCAGAATGGTATATGCCATGGGCATATCCGGTGACTCACGGGAGATCTCTAAAGGGTCAGGCTTATATCGCTTATCTGCAATTTTAGTCTTAACTTTATCGAGTAGTGCCTGCATAATTAAACAATAATAGATATTTAAAACTACAGGTCTTGGTCACCTCTAAAGAGAATTTTCCGAAAAATCAGTAGAGAATTTAAATAAACAAAATAAAGAACTTACAGAACGCGTGATTGATAGCGCCCGGTATCGAAGGGTTTCCCCAAGGACATGTCTCGACAAGATGGTCCATTGTTCATCGGGTTTAATGAATTCAGATTTGCTATCATATGGCTCATACAATCTGGAAAATCCCAAATTCAACTCAAAGAATTTTTATTCGTTTGCGTATCTGATTTGATTTAGATTAAGTTCAAGAAAAATATCCTGTTGTCGTTTGGTATAGTCTGCGAATAGGGTGAGAGTATAAAATGTTTTGTATACATGCCTTTTATACCAGCCAGCTTGAGTATCAGCACATGCTGATGAGCTCCCGTAAAAGGTACGGTAGAACACGGTTAACCTCAGGCTTTGTCCTTGCTTCTAGAGCCTGGATCATAGTTTGATAGGGATTGCATGGTGCAATATACATAAAGGTTTTGCGATATTCCAGGCCGCTGATAAACGTTCAGGTGATTCATATTGTTGCCATTGGTTTAGATATTCATGTCGTAGACGCGTTATGCTTCGCTGTTGCCATAGCCTTGTCATGAGGTTTACCTTCACGCTGAGCCATAACAACATCTTTGATGGCTTCTACGATGGCCTCCGGAGCCTCGTAGGGAATGTTGTGAGATGATTCTAATATCGTGCGATGATCTGAGTTAGTGGATAAGGCTGCAATTTCTGTTTGCAGGACGGGCCATATTTTGGACCACGTGCTCTGAAGTTTAGCCATGTTATCCGCATCCAATTGATAGGGTAACTCATCTGGAAAATGGCCTGCTGTAAGCACAACCATCGGTATATCTCCAAATGGACCAGTGGATTGTGCCTGAGCAAAAATGGTGTCCATGGCTGCAATCTCATCAGCAATGCCTGTCATGCTCTCTGGTAGGTAATCATGAATTGCCTTACCAGCTTCTTTGGGGAGCGCGCTGGGAGCAGGAGGAGACTGTAGACGTAAGATGCCCAGTGTCGAAATAGTTCTGAGCAGCAGTGTTGGAGGATAGGCCATTATTTCCATGAGATCTTCAGGAAACCGTTGATTTTGTTCTGGGTGAGATGAGTCAACAAAAATAAGACCCACCACTTCATCGTGGAAATGGTTGGTAAAGACTCTGATTATCAGTCCACCCAGGGAGTGGCCCACCATCACATAGGGAGGAGGCTCATTGGCGGTCATCAATAGATCGTGCAGGTCTTGGACAATATGGTCTGCGTCTCTTGGCTGTTCTCGACGTTCACTCCACATAATTCCAGACTGGTCGTATGCGCATACACGACTCACCTGACTGATGGCCGGTCGCACGGCTTCCCAAACTAGCGATCCACCTTCGTTAATGCCAGATTCTAAGACGATGGTGGGGCTGCCTTCACCCGTACAATAAAGGTGAGATAGTTTTCCGTTGACTGCCACAAGTTCTCCAGGGGGAGAAAACGATTGAGCGACCGTATGGCGGGACCATTGTTCATAAACAAACCCTGTTATTAGGGCCAGAAAAAGTATTGCAGCGGCAACAAGGGTGAGACGTCTTAGCCATTTGATCATGGAAATGTTGTGAGCTACCTGATCTACCTGTCTTTTATTCCATCGTTTGGAACGACTATCCTATCTTACAAGTTAGAAAACGTGGCGGTGTGGTCTAAGTTTTTAGTATGCAGATAACACTCCAGGGACATCGTCAGGGCTAAACATGCTGATCAATCAGTATGGGGTTGCCATCAGGGTCGATGGCGACAAAACTGGCTGGGCCTGTGGTTGTCTCATCGGCTTCATCCACTAGCGCTATATCCTGGGCTTTTAACTGTCGCTGTAGTTCACGAACGTCGGTGAATGTATCCAGCTTATTGGCATTACTATCCCAACCTGGATTGAAGGTCAATATGTTTTTGTCAAACATGCCCTGGAAAAGGCCAATGGCATGATCACCATTTTTCAGAATTAGCCAGTTTTGTTCAATATCTCCATCAAATACTTTGAATCCCAACTTTTCGTAGAAATCTCGCGAAGCCTTAATATCTTTGACGGCTAAACTGATGGAAAATGCTCCAAGTTCCATAATTTTCTCCTTTGAGCAATAACACTATTAGAGGGTAGGAGGGCAAAACTAGTTGGTGGTCAGTGCTTTAGATAGCTGAGTATTGCTTGTTCAGGTTATTGAATGTTCAACGTTGAGTCGGCAACTCTAACAAAATATACCGATTTGCATTCTTTAAATTTCGGTGTGCTAGCAATGGATGTATGGTAAGTTCCCTATTAGCAATATGTTGCTCAGTATCAATGGCATCCCGACCATCCCCGATCTTACTCACCCCCAAGAGTTGCAGGCGTTTGGTCAACAACTGTTGCTGGTGGGACGTTGGCTGCTCTGGATATTAGCCAGTTTTGGTATCGTACTGGCGGCTTTAAGATTTGCGCACCGGAGCGATCGCACTGGCTGGCTCATTCCAGCCATGTTCGGCTATGATCGCTTGCTGACGGTGGCCCTGCATAGCTTACTTGTGGTGACCATACTCGTCGGGGGGTATTTTCTCTGCGCCACCCTGGCTAATCGGTATCATCATTGGGAACAAGCCAAAATTGAACAGGTTGCCAGTAGTGTCGCTGGGGCCAGGGTGGAACAACGCGCTCCCTACGTGCGCTATGTTATCGAGGAGCCTTACACCACCATCACTTACATTGATGGGCAACCCACCGAAGTTGAAAGGCTACAAGAGATCGATCGTTTTTTGTCGCCCAGTGCCTCTGACGTTGAGGTCACTCTGACTCAGGTCGTAGACCCGGCCACCGAGCGTTTTATTTATCAGTCTGATTTTACCAGCCAGTATCAGGTGACCAATACCCTGGATGTTACCCAAGACTTCTTCTTTGAAATACCCCCACCAGACGGCTATAGCCTATTACAAGACTACCGGATAGAACGAGAAGGCCAGCGGTTAGAACCTGTGAACCAGGGAGAGTATCGGTTTCCGTTACAGCTTGCCCCAGGAGAATCCACCCAGTATACGGTTGCTTATCAGGCCCAGGGGGCACCCCGTTGGGTCTATAGCGCCTACGGGCGACTACTCTCTCAGTTTAGGTTGACAGTGCTGGCTGACTTCCCAAATGCTGACTTTGCCAGCGGCATTGTGCCGACAGAGGCAAGCTTAGAGGGCCAGGGTACGAGATTTACCTGGCAGTTTGATGAGAATGTTTCGGTACGTAATCCGTTTGGGGTGTTTACGGCAACGCAGCGCATTCGTCAGACGGGGATATTACCGCGATTGTTATTGTTGGCCCCGGGTATTTTTCTGTGGTGGTTGCTGTTGCTTTATTTGACGGTGCCGATGCGGCTACAGGATGTTGCGATCGCAGCCGCTATTTTCTTTGCCTGTCTATTAAGCCTCACCTATGCCAGCCGTCTGTTTGATGCCCGCTTAGCCTGGGGGTTGTTATTCCCCTTCTTCTTGCTCTTCAGCATTGGCCTAGGAGCCCAGCAAAGAAAGCGCTGGGGCGTGCTCACCATTACGCTGAGTGGTGCCGTTTTACCCGTCGCCGCCATGTTAGTACCCTATACAGGGTTGACCCTGGGCATCGCTGGTTTAATCTCAGTCGGATGGCTCATCGTTAGATATTTTAGGGAGTCTGAGACATCGCGTAATCGTACATAGTCTGCCGATAAAACTGGGGCATGCCCACGTCAAAATATTGCCCTTTTAGAGTGGGTTCGTAAACTAATGTCAAGCAGGCTGAGGAGTCTTTGACGTCCACCGTCTTCGATTATCGGTTAACCGACGCAGCATTAAGCGAATCATGACTACATAGACAACGCTTTCATGGTTCTCCGGTAAAACCTCATAGTCTCGACACAGACGTCTTGCTTTCTGTAACCAAGAGAATGTTCTCTCAACTACCTATCGATAGGGAGCAGGTATCAACCCCTCTCCTAGCTTTTTTGTCACCTCTAAAACAACGTGATGAACGTCTTCTAGAATCTCTCCTAAAGCTCCCTTATAAGCCTGGTCAGCCAACACGTTCTCAAGTCTCACATAGGGTATGACCTCGGACTGATGTAAAGATAAAATCTAGCCTTCGAGAGAGAATCCATACTGATTAATTTTGGTCCAAAACTGTTGCCATCTGCCTGTTGTATACGTGAGTGTTCTCAAACTTAATACCACCCCAGCCCCCGTTCCCTTCCACTTCATCCCAGACCCACATAATCGTTGCTTGACGATGACTTTGCAGGCCGCTTCGGTGACTCCCGACCCAATCGGACGATTTTCTGCCTGAGTTTGAGCGTAATCCATTTGAGCGTGGTGATTGCGAAAATACGTGATGACCGACTCCATCTGTTCTTTTTCTTGGCACTGAGGGCATTGAGGTCGATTTTTTTAAACTCATCTAACAGCGCAACCGCCGCTCCAACGTCGTGTTTTAAGCGATGAGCTTGTTTCTCTAACCAGGCTTGACGGTGCTTTCGACGTCGAGGAAATAGGACTTTAGCGACGGTTTCCAAGTAGCCACTGGCATGGTAGAAATCTAACACTTGTGAATCGACATAGGGGCCGAGAAAGTCCCAATTTTCAGGCGCACCATCTGCTAATCCTTGCCGATGCGCATCCGGATACAGGCTCAGCACATGCTCAACCTCACGGGACATCCGGTCGAGAAAGAGGTGTCGTCCATATTCAGGCGGGGCAGCTACGTACGTGGTATGCAGACGCTCTCCCTGAGCGTTATACAAACTCAACGTACCGACCATGGCTTGGCGTTCCCCCTCCTCACACAACAACATACAGGTCCCATCGAGGCCTAGACTAACTGTTGCTACCGGCTCCGAGACCTTGGGGGTCTGATAATGCCAATCCTCCTCTTTTGCCATGGCCACAGTCCCCACGGTGTCTGCTAGATTTTGGATAAACGAACGGGCCACTACACGACCATGATTTTCGTTGAGGTCTTCTGCCACCCGCACACTGCTCATCTCAGCATATTTGTGGCTAATCTGTTTAGCAAAGCGAGGGGTTGCCGTTCTGATCATGCGCGCATCGGTTTCCAAGGGGCAGAAGGTACTCCCACCCTCGGACGTTTGGTAGAGATGACGTGCTACCTGCACCGGACCATAGGGGCTTTGATAGACCTTCGCATCCTTGCCTTTGCTCGTCCAACGCTGTCCTGAGCGTTCAATGGGACTACCATCACTATCGAATTGTTCGAGAGCTTTTTCTGTCGCCAGTTGACCGGCTAAATTCAGCCCTTGCTGAATCTCATTCTCGCTGCCTAACATCGTCGTGCCAAAGGGAATAGTTATCTGTATCGTGACACTATTAGCCTCACTACTAACAATCGATGCTGGCATGTTAACGGCCCTGTAGACAATACTTTTATTTTAGCCGAAACCTCGGAAACTTACATCCAAGTGAGGTCATACCCCTCACATAGGCCTCTAAAACTGGCTCCAACACGGCGACGGCTGCTTTAATATCTGCCATATTGGCAGCACCGACCAAACAATTTAACACCCTGCCTCAGATGTCAACAACGATATAACGATATGACGCTTACGACCTTTGACACACTGATGACCATCCATACCCTGGTCAGGCCCAAGGAAGACGGCTCATACCCTCCTCCAGCGCTAACAACACGGTTGGTGATACAGCGTCTAAAGCAGGGCTATTGACTCCTTTACAATAATTTACGAACCCATTCTTAGATCTCCCTTATTTAAATAACCCATCGATAACGTCTTGATAATTTCGGGTAACGACCGGACGCTTGATTTTCATGGTCTGGGTTAGCATACCGTTCTCCATGGAGAACGGTTCGCTTAACAGCGTAAAGGGACCAATGCGTTCATCGGGGCGATGGCCAGGGCGGGCTTTGACTTCGCGGGTGAGTTCTTGTTTAAAGAGGGTTTGGACTTTAGAGTTATTCAGGGACTCGACGGGGTTGTCGTCGTCGATGGTAATGCCCTGGGTGGTGGCCCACTGGCTGAGGGCTTCTAGATTGGGAACGATCAGGGCCCCAAGGACTTTTTGGTCTTGGCCGACAAGCATGATCTGATCGACGTACTTGCTGCGGGCGCAGGCGTTTTCGATGGGCTGGGGTTCGATATTTTCACCGCTGGTGAGGACGATGGTATCTTTGGCACGACCGGTGATGACCAGATCGCCGTTGGCAGTAATTTTGCCAAGGTCACCTGTGTCGAACCAGCCGTCGGGATCGATGGCTTTGCTGGTGGCGTCAGGATTTTTGTAGTACCCCTGCATGATTTGGGGACCACGAACTAGGACAAGGCCTTTCTGACCCTGGGGGACGTCTTGACGGCTGTCCAGGTCGACAATGCGGGTTTCGGTGCCAGGTAGGGGTTGACCGTCGGCACCTCGCAGGTTTTGCCAGGGGCGACGTACGTGGGTGATGGGAGAGGTTTCGGTGAGACCATAGCCACCGAGAATGGCAACGTCGATGATTTCATAGAAGTCTTCCAGGTGATCGGCAATGGAACCGCCACCGCTGACGACGAAGTTAATGTCGCCGCCTGTGGCTTCGCGGATTTTTTTGTAAACCATGGAGTCGCCCAGCTTATGGAAGGGTAAGAGGACGGCGCACTGGATGCTGGCCATGGCCCGGTCAAAGGCACTGGGGCTATAGTCGAGGCTAAGGTTCTCGGCAATGCGCTTGGCGGCAATGTAGCGCTGGCTCTGGTGTAGAAAAAAGTTGATCAGTTTTTGCTTGCTTTCGGGTTGCTCGCGAAACTGTTTTTGTACGCCTTCATAGATGGACTCCCACAGTCGAGGGACACCCACCATGTAATTAGGTTTGTAGGCTTTGAGGTCTTTTTTGACGTAGCGAATATTGGTGTACACCTGTTGTACGCCCTGGGACAGGGTGAAATATTCAAAGGTGCGCTCATAGCAGTGCCAGATGGGCAGGATGCTCATGACTTTGGAGCCCGGCTTGGGATGCACGACACTACAGGCCCCTGAAATCTGGGATAGTAGGTTATCTTGACTGAGCATGACGCCTTTGGGTCTGCCGGAGGTGCCAGAGGTGTACATTAAAGTGGCGAGGTCGGTGCGATCGCACTTCACGGCTTCCAGCTCCACACCGACCCCCAGCTCCATCAGCTGCGTAAAATTCAGCAGTTTGGTCGTCGTCTCTAGCTGAGGCGTTTCATCCGACAGCAGCACAATAAACTGTAGATTTTTATCCCCAAGGCAGTCAGCTAGCTTATTCAAGGTGGCTTGATCCTGCACAATCATCGCCACAGAATCACTATTTTCAAGGATGTAAGCGAGTTCATCTTTATCAGCTTGGGAACCGCGCACAGCATCCACCGCTCCAACGGTCATGATTCCCTGGTCAGCCACTAGCCAGCGGGGCTGATTATCTGAAAAGAGAGCAATTTTGTCCTGGGGTTTAATGCCCAGTATTTGTAGACTGGCAGCGAACTGTTTAATTTGTTCGTTTAACTCACCATAGGTCAGCTTTAGCTGGGGGGTACTGTGGGGATCTTCCAGGGCGATTTGGTTGGAAAAGCGCTCAGCAACGATGGGCCAGATGCCAGCCACCGACTGGACATGACTGTAGTCAATCGCTTGGGCAAGATTACTTTGTTCCTGGGGCGTAAGTGTGGCAGCAGTCATAAAAACGTCCTGTAAAACGGTATCTAAAAGTGCCTTGGGTGAGTTTAGTTTAAGGGTATCAACTCAAATCAGAACGTTTCCCTAAGGATAGTGTTCAGGAGTCAGAAGTTAGGCATCAGGACCTCACTGACTTCTGACGCTTGATTCCCTACCTGGTCAGAGTTTTCCAGCTTAAGTTGATATCCAAATTTAGAACTTAGAACTCAAAATTAAATTCACGTGGATTTTATAATTTCATCGATAAACTCTGCACCTGTAGTCTTACATAGACCAGTCTGGCAATTGTCAAAGTTGACAATAAGCTATGACAAGCCATCATGGTCGGGCTAAATCATCAGAAGTTAAGTTAAGTAACGAATCTTTTGTTCCTGAAACTATGCGCCCTTTATTTGTTGGTCCGCTGACGGTTGAAACCCTGGAAGTACCTATTCGGGATTTACCTGAGCGACTCCAGGGCACAGTCATTGTGCAGCTATCGGATTTTCACTACGACGGAAAGTGCCTGGCTGAAAAAACATTGACCGATGCGATCGCAACCGTCTCCACCCTCAATCCCGATTTAATCGTCTTTACAGGCGATTTCATCACCGCCGAACCCGATCCTATTTATCCACTGGCCAAGCAGCTAAGTCCCCTCGCCAAAGCCTTTCCCACCTATGCCATCCTGGGCAACCACGATAATTACTGGCCCATGGCCCGAGGCATCGTCACTAAGGCCCTGATCGACATCAATATCAGGGTCCTTTGGAATCAAATCGACTATCCCCTCGGAAATGACCTCGCCTTGGTCGGCCTAGCCGACTACTACAACCGCGACTTTACCCCAACTGTCCTAGACCAGCTACCCACCACACTGCCGCGCATCGTCCTCTCCCACAATCCCGACACCGCCGAACACATGATGCCCTGGCGCGTCGATCTACAGCTATCCGGCCATACCCACGGCGGTCAAATCATCCTACCCGGCATCGGCAACGTCGCCCGTCACTGGTTCCAGTTCCGCAAGCGACTGCCCCCCATACTCCGAAAAAGCAATATCCCCTACCTGAGCGACAAATGCGCCAGCGTCGTCGACCACTGGGAATGGGCCATGGGCCTGCATAGAGTAGGCCAGAATTTACTCTATGTAAATCGTGGCCTGGGCAGCTATGCCCCAGGACGATTGTTTTGTAATCCAGAAATTACGGCGATCACTCTGGTCTAATGTTTAGTTTTGAGTCCTAAATTTTGAATTTTGAGCTAGTTGCCTTGGACAGGGTATTGCCGAGCCAATGAGCATTAACTCAAAACCAAGGAAGGAAAATTACTAAGGCCCAACTTTTGAATGTACAGATGTTCCAGACTCTATTCATCGCTTACTCCTAATGAACTCAAAACTTCCCCTCTCCAAAATCTTAAGGAACCCCAACATTACCCCCTACCAACTTTCCGTTTACTCAAGAACTCCTCTATCCTAGGTAGAACAATTTCTTGAAGCTGCCGAGCCAATGCACAACTTTCTGCCGATTTCCTATTTTGAGGGTCAGTTTTGTCCATTTGAAGATGCCAAAATTTCCATTGCCACCCATGCATTGCACTACGGTACGGGTGCCTTTGGTGGCTTACGCGGCATTCCCGATCCTCAGAATGAAAATCGGGTCTTGCTATTTCGGTTAGATCGCCACTGTACCCGCCTAAGTAAAAGTGCTCGGCTGCTGAATTTTGATTTACCGGCGGACAAAATTCAGCATGTAATTACAGAATTTGTAAAGCACAACAGCCCCAAAACATCCTTCTATATTCGGCCCTTTGTATACACCTCAGACCTGGGCATTGCCCCTCGACTACATAATGTAAAAAAAGACTTTTTCGTCTATGGCCTGGAACTTGGGGATTATCTCTCACCAGAGGGTGTCAGTTGTCGGGTTAGTTCCTGGTATCGCCAGGAAGATCGCAGTCTGCCGTTGCGAGGTAAAATTAGCGGCGCTTACATTACCTCTTCTTTAGCCAAGACTGAGGCCGTCGAAGCAGGCTTTGACGAAGCCATTTTGATGAACTCCCAAGGTAAAGTCAGCGAAGCCTCAGGGATGAACATTTTTATTGTGCGCAATGGCAAACTGATTGCCCCCGGCTTTGAGCAGGACATTCTAGAAGGTATCACCCGTGACAGCGTACTCCAGGTCGCTCAAGATTTAGGTATCGATGTCATTGAACGCCCCGTAGATAAATCAGAGTTGCTGATTGCCGATGAAGTATTTCTCAGCGGTACCGCAGCCAAGGTAACCCCAGTACGACAGGTAGAGAATTACACGCTATCAACAGTGCGACCCATCACCGACAAAATTCGCGAAAAACTCTCAGCTATTACAGAAGGACGAGATAATCAGTATAAGGATTGGGTGTTTGGAATAGATTTAGCCTAAGGCTCTATAGAGGAGATCTATATTGATCACTTTTGATCACTTTAAGGAAATTAATGACACCTGATTCGTCGTCTTTTAGACTATTTTCTTAGGGGGGTATGTTGATCGTTAATAAATTTTTGCGCGGCCTCAAGCGAATCAAGGACTTTAGAATATCTTGCTTTCAAGATAGCCGGTAAGCGATCGCAATCGCGATTTTGATAGATCTCTAACCCTGAAGGTAGAGTCGAATTACAAATGAAGGGAGGTATCTTGCCTTGAAGTTGATTATTAGTCAAATTTTGAGCTGTACGCAGTTTAGTGCCTAGCAAAATTGCACTATTGAGGTTAGCACTATATAAGTTAGCATTATCAAAATTTGCTCTAGAAAGATCAGTATTGTAGAGATTGGCACCGTAGAGGTTGGCACTGTAGAGGTAGGCTTTAGCAAGGTAAGCACTATTAAGATCAGCACTATCAAGGTCAGCACTATCAAGGTCAGCCTTAGAAAGATAGGCTCCAAAGAGATAAGCATTGAAGAGATTAGCTCTGGAAAGATAAGCATTGAAAAGCCTAGCTCTAGATAGATTCACACTATCTAGGTTAGCGCTGTAGAAGTTGGCATTATTGAGCTCAGCTCTGAAGAGATTGGCTTTGGAAAGGTTAGCATTAGAGAGATTAGCTTTGGAAAGGTTAGCTCTAGAGAGATTGGCTTTGGAAAGGTTAGCTCTAAAAAGGTTAGTATTAGCGAGGTTAGCTCTGAAAAGGTTAGCACCGAAAAGGTTAGCACTATCAAGACTAGTGCTGTAAAAATTAGCATTCGACAAATGTGGTCCAACAATACGAGTAAATGTATCTGGACCTAAAGAATCTCCGTAATGAATAATTTTAAGTAGCTTGTCCTCATCAAATGCCTCTGTATCAGGCTCTCCACAGGGATGAAAACAGATCTTGGGTTTAGATTTTCTTTTTACTGATAATTTTGGATAGTTTACAGCCTGAGCCTCCGCATGAAGTTTAAACAAGATAGCTAACACGTTTAACCCTGCACAGATATCAATTTGCTTGAGGCCAATGGAAACATTTTGGTTACTGAGCTGTATTTTCTTTTGCTGTGGTAGATTTTCTGTAGGCCCCAGATTCAAAAACTCTCCTTCACACCAGCGCTCATAAAATATATGTAGTCTTTGAAAAAGTTTGACTCGGTCAATCTCACTTTCGTCTAGCAACTCAAACAAATATTCTACAATTTCAACACTTAGACCACTAAATCCCAACAGATCATAGATTTGGCTATACACCGTACGGTCATCCAAAAGAAACCGTTTTCTTCTTTTATCAAGATCTGTCCAGTTTTCAAGCGCTGCCATTAAACGTTCCGCAAACAGATATTCACCAAAGCTTTTATGGGCAAACTCCACTGACCCCCGCTTGTCTCCTTCTCCAGGCCGTAAATAAAACGTTGTCAGTAAGCTATTGAGCGCTTTATCGTCTGATTGCCCAGTTGTTTTCTGTGATTCTTTGAGTAAATCGGCCACAGAATTAGAGCTATCTTGAAAGCGTGCTTTCAGCATAGTCAGTTGAGCGGTTTCATTACCTGATTGCACTACGCATAGCGCTGCCTCCTGTAGCACTTCTCGCAAATCATCCGCATCTAATCCAGACAGACGTTGGTTTTCATCCTGACGTTGGTTTTCTAGTACCCAATTGACCGACTCTTGATAGATTCTTAGCTTTGCCTGACTTTCTTGCTGGGCATTTGCAAACATCTCACTAGTTAGCCGACCTTCACGATGGAGTCGCCCTAGCAAGTAGATCAACAGTGGCTCTCGGGCTAGATTGTTGGAAATTTCCTCGGGACAAGCTTCTAAAAATGTACGAAACTGAGTAACTTCTGCTTCTCCAAAGATAGATTGCCAGTTAGTCAGCCACTGCTCTCGTAGAGCATCGTCCATTGGTTGAAGTTTGACCCGCTCCAGGCTTTTATTTTGCGTAATGCGTTGTTCGATCCCTTGCAGAGCAAGGGGCCTGCCGGTTACCAAACACTGATGATGGCTGCGTTCTTGAAAATCTGAAACCTGCTGTAGAAACTCCTGTAATCCACCGCTGGCAAGCCCCTGGAGCAACAACTCATCAAAACCATCCAAAATAATTAAAAATCGAGTATTTTTATCTTTTAACCATCCTTCTTTACCAACAAACTCAATGGGTTCTAAATCAGGACAGGTTTCTAATGTCTCCGTGAGATTGTTTTCCACTACACGCAGACTGCGTAGCCGGATAAAAATCGGAATATATGAAAACCTGAGTTTCTGACGCACCCAATCCGCAAACATACGACAAAACACTGATTTCCCTTGGCCTGCATCGCCTTGAATAAACATCACCTTACGAGGACCTGTTCGCTCCAGAATGCTTTGCGCCCAGGTATGAATATTTATAGGATCCGCGTCTATACTCTCTCCTGACTGTGTCAAGGGCTGCATCTTTAGGGGAACATAGATGTCGTTAAATGTGACTAGCGGATCGCTTTCATCAAATACCTGCTCTTCAGGCAAGGGCTCAATCACATTTTTTAGATAGCTGTCTATACTGACCTGACGATCTTGTTCCTGTTGCCCTCCGATACGATAGAGCTCCGCCAGCGGTTCAATACTTTCTCCTGCCTCAGCGATAGCTTGATACAGATATTGATAAGTCCCCCAAGTTATTTGATCTATTAACCGCTGAACTTCAGATTGATCTAGCTTAGCTTGCTGCAATTGTTCCGAAAGCACCGCGCTGAAATGCTCCGCTAGTTTGGATTCCCTAAACAAACTAGTGCAGTGTCAAAGCTAAAAATTGGGATTGACTCGGTGAGTCATAAATCGTGAATCATCAGTTCTGACAAGGTTTAGGCGCGTTGTAAGGGATTCTCATCGATCCTAAATCTTAGTCTTGACGGACCACTAGTGACTATTTTCAGCTCACTAGAATTAAGTTTTTCAGCATCCAACCGGGCAATCTGTTTCTCCAACAGTACCTTTAGGGACATATTTGCCAGCTTTTCAGAAATAGCAGTATCTGTAATCTGTTCCAAAACTGCTTCTAAACTCTGCAAGTAGGCCAGCTGTGCCACGATCACCACAGAACTTTCAAACGTAGGTTCGGTCTTGCTGAGACCCAGATATAGTCTCAGGAGGCCAATACCAATAGAAACAAACGGCAGCCCTGAAATGATCATCTGAGCATCAGGGTCGCTCAGAGCCTTAAAAAACGGTTCGACTTTTTCAAAATAGGGAGCTAGCTGGTTTAAGTCAGACTTATGTTCTTCCCACTTTTCACCTAAATCGTGGCTAGCACTAACCGTTTCAATTCCCTTTTCGGCCAATTCCCCCCACGGAATATCTTTTATATCCGTATTGAGAAACTGCCAAAACCCTTTCAAACTAGCCATCAGCAATTCTTGATTAGGAAGAACTGTTTAGACCATAGCCAGCTTTTTCCTGGATAGCAAAAGGATTAACAAGCTGAAATATGGAGAAACATTACTGCAGACCTGAAACCAGAAAAAATTAATGAATTTGGTTAAACAAGGACCTCCCTACAGTCCTTTGATTTGCTAGCAGGCCATATCCACCCACAGCCAATTCTCTTACCTCAAAATTCAGATTTTGTAACCGCCAGTGGACACATAAGCCCATGGTCTCGATCCGGCATAGTGTCCAGCGAGCAGTTGTTAAAGTACTTAAGTTGCTAGTTGAGCCAGGTCAAAATTCTGTCTTGACCCAGCAATCATCTACTCAGGACATCTACTACGACCTTTCCGTTCCCAGTAGAATTCGCGAGGCGGGTTTCGGTTACTAGTGTTAGCAATCGAAACCCACCCCGCCTTCACAACAGCCTTCCCACGAAGAGAAATTTTTATTAACCACAAATAATTTAAGGCCTCCACTCCGCACCTTCAACACACCTAGGAATCACCTCATCCCCTCCTGGGGGCTACGGTGTACATACATTTCGACAGTGAGTTCAGAATTCTGCCTTACCAAGGGGGAGTTAGAGGGGGTGAGGCAACCGCAAACGCGAGTTTCCAACACTTGTGTGTACACGGCAGCCTCCTGGGATAGGATGTTTGCACTAAGAAAGCTTAGAACCCTTAGGTAGCGAGGCGTTGCTAACTTTTCGAGTCTCAACGTGAAATCCCTATAAAGTTTCCAGCCTCTGCCCGTAAAGCCCTTTAGCCGGGTTGTGTCAAACCAAACAGTCTGCGTTATTCCTTGCATAAGTCATGAAAACCGCGCTCCACTGGCTATCTCACACGATCTTCTGGGTCTGGAACATTGCCTTTATTGGCTTTGTCTACTTTTGGCTACTGCCAGTGGCAGGACTCCCTATCCTTGAAGCCGCTCGCATGGGCGAAATTCCACCCGCCTTTGTCGCTGGCATTCTTGGCATGCTGGTGGTCCCCCCAATCTGCACCGTGGTTGGCGGCAAATGGCTGCGCAAACATCCGATATTACTAATGCGGCTGTTTTACGGTGTGGAGGTGCCCCTATTTGGCCTTTGCCTGCTGCGGTTATTCCTTATTCGTGATACCACTCCCGCCAGCGCCCATATTCTGCTGACGGTGTTGGCTGCCATTGCCATGTTTGCCATCGAAACTCTGGCTGGCTATGCCGCCTATCGACCGCGACTGGCCTGGGCACAAATGATTGGCCATAGCTTAATCCTGGTCACTGGCCTGTATGCAGGCACACTACTGCTGCTCTACACTGTGCCTGCCCTATGCGTCCTGATCTACGGCACCATAACGGGGCTATTAACTATTGACTGGTGGTGGTGGCTACAGGAAATAGGCCGGATGCTAAGCCATCCTCACTTAATTCTTGTCGGTTTTCTCTTCCTCGTACTATGGGGCTCAAGCGCCTTGGTGCTTGTTTCCATGCCCTACGTTTTCGTCAACTTTTATGTGCTCTCCTGGCATCGCATTCGTAAGGCTTTTGCTAAGCAGCACGGTCATGGCTGGGCTGTTACTGGCACTGTCGTTGGCATCAGCTGTTTGCTCTTCGGTTTATTGCAGTTTCACCAGCCCCAGGCCAGAGCCTTTAGCCTTTTAGATGGTCCTGCACCGCAAACCCCAGCTGACCGTTTAACCCTGGTCAAACAGTCAGAAACTATTCGTAAGGGTCTAGTCCACGGCTATCTCTTCCGCTATCGCTATCTCGGTACTGCCGAAGAAAGCAATCAGCTGCGAGAAATGTATAAGGCGGTTTTTGATATGCCAGAAACCGATGCCCAGGTATTCCAAGATTTTCATAATGGGCTGCTGTCACCGTTTTTGTATAAAGGCGATCGCAACGACGACGACAAAGCAGAAGCGCTCTACACCAGCTTCTTTGACACGCCTATCCAAAAGGCGGAACGCACTGAAATCCGTAGCGCCCTCCAAGCCACCGCCAACCGAGACGAAACCCAGGCTGGTGTGCTGAACCTGGACCAAAAGGTCATTCGCCTGGCAGAACAAACTGTGACTATACAAGAAAACGGCGACTGGGCTGAACTTGAAGTTTACGAGCAATACGAAAACAAAACAGCTGACGACCAAGAGATTTTCTACAGCTTCTCATTACCAGAAAGTGCCACCATTACGGGGCTCTGGTTGGCCGAAGCGAAAGATGGTTCTCGCTTTCCTTTCTCCGTATCGCCCCGTGGTGCTGCCCAACAGGTCTATAAAGGTGAGGTTGAACGGGCAGAAACCCAACGGGCAGAAGACCCGGCATTACTGGAGCAAGTTGGCCCCCGTCAATATCGTCTGCGTGTCTTTCCGATTCCTGCTGCCGTATCTACGAAAGAACCTGGTGAGCTACACCTATGGATGACCTATCAGGTACTCCAGCAAGACGATGCCTGGCCGTTGCCCCAGCTCACCGAAAAACGCAATATCTTCTGGACTGACAAAACTATTCATCAGCGGCGCGGCAAAGACGTTCTGGTGAGTGAAGATACCTGGTTTGAACCCACCCTTCAGGCTAAGAAGAAGGCCAAACCCACAGCTCATACAGTTCAGCTAGAGGAAGGCTATCAAGTCACGGCAACACCGGTAGCCAAAACTGCCGTCCCCAATGGCAAACGGATTGCGGCTATCTTAGACACTTCCTACAGTATGGATAACGGTACCCATGCTGAAGCCTTGCAACAGCTTGAAACGATCCAAAAGCAGAACACCATAGACTTTTATCGGACAACAGCGACTGGAGAGACATTGACGCCTAATGACGATCTCAACTCCTTGGACCTGATTGTCCCCTACGGCAGTCTGCAACCGGCAGAGATGCTGCAACAGTTTGAGGCACAGCGCCTACCAAAAACTTACGACGCTATCTTGTTGCTGACCGATGCAGGCAGTTATGAGCTAACGGAAGAGGAGTTTGAACTGCCCAAACTGTCTGCGCCACTGTGGTTAGTGCACATGGGCCATCAGCTACCCTCCGCCTATGACGACAAACTGTTAGAGGCAATTCAAGCAAGCGGTGGCGGTGTTGCCACCGATGTTACCGCTGTACTACAGCGTTTAGATAAAAATGTGATCGATGGTTATGAATGGTCTGTAACAGCCAGTGATGGCACTGATCAGACAGATGAGTTTGCCCCTGTGGCTGCACGGCAGATGATTCTACAGCGTAGTCGTACGGCAGATATGACCCAGTTGGAAAATTTGGATGGGGTACATGCCGTTGCAAAGCGGACCCAAATCGTCACGCCTTATTCTTCCATGCTCGTCCTGGTCAACGACCGTCAGCGAGAGTTGTTGCGACAGGCTGAGGCTGCTGCTGATCGCTTTGACCGTGAAGTGGAGGATGGTCAGGATGATCTGACGGATCCGTCTAACCCGCTAAATTCGGTCTCTGTACCTGAGCCGGGCTCCGTAGTGGGCATGGGAATCATCGCTGCTGGTTTGATTTTGCTAAAGCGCAAACAATCGGCTAGCAAATAGCGCAAAGGAACGATGTGGTGGCCTCATCACGTCTTGACTATGGAAGATCTTGAAAATGGCGGTTGCGATTGCCCGTAATCGGTTGCGATCGCAGACAATCTCATTCATTCACTAGCGCACATTTACCAACCCGTGGAGTTTCCCTATGAGTCACCCCTCTCACAATTCAATACAGAGCCCAAAGTCCCAAACCATCGCTGATACCATTGTCCAACGGGTGAATCAGCTGCCTTTGCAAAGGCAGCATCAGGTTTTAGATTTTGTGGAGTTTCTGCTACAGCGCCACAAAGTAGATCAGGCGGTGCAACCAGTTAATGATGATCTGGAGAAAGATCTAACGCCTTGGGAAGCTGCCACTGATGAGGATTGGCTGGCTTTGGAGGCTCAACTCGGTGTTCAGAAGGATAAATAGACGTTGATGGGCGTTGGGAACTTATGGGTATTCGGTCTACTCTGGTGAGGCTGACTATCCCAATACTGACGTTCTATGCCGATTATTCGTGTTGAGATTTTGCCCGGTAGAATCGTTGAGCAAAAACAGGAGCTGGTAGAAGTGCTGACCCGTGAGACTGCTCGCATTGCGGGCTGTAGTGAGCGGTCTATTTATGTTGTTATTGAGGATGTGAAGAAGGAGAATTGGGGTGTTGGTGGGGAGTTATGTTCGGATAAATTTCCTGATTAATAGAAGCGCCGGGCTTCGACTCCGCTCAGCCCTCGGATTATGACTCGACTCCGCTCAGCCCTCGGATTATGACTCGACTCCGCTCAGCCCTCGGATTATGACTCGACTCCGCTCAGCCCTCGGATTATGACTCGACTCCGCTCAGCCCTCGGGTGTCGACGTTGACTGAGCGGAGTCGAAGTCAGCGTTCCACAAATCCTCATTCCTGCCATAATACTAAGGTTTTACTCGACCTTTTTAGCGCACCCATGGCGACCTTCTTACTTGAAGTCGGTACTGAAGACCTCCCAGCTAGTTTTGTTAGCGATGCTCTTGAACAATGGAAAGCGAAGATTCCTGCGGAGTTGGAGGAGCAGTTGCTTAGTCCGGAGAGCATTGAGTTCTATGGCACGCCACGGCGGTTGGCTTTGGTGCTGAACGGGATACCTGAGCGTCAGCCTGACCGTGAAGAGGAGGCTAAAGGTCCGTCTGTGAAGGCTGCTTTTAAGGATGGTAAACCGACTAAGGCGGCTGAGGGGTTTGCTCGCTCCCGTGGTGTCAGCATCGATGACTTTGAGATTCGTGAAACTAAAAAGGGTGAGTTTATCTTTGTCACTCAGAAAATTGCTGGGCGGGCGGCTACTGAAATTCTGACTGAGTTAATTCCGCAGTGGATCCTGGGTCTAGAGGGTAAGCGGTTTATGCGCTGGGGTGATGGTGATCTGAAGTTTCCTCGTCCGGTGCGCTGGCTGGTGACGCTGATGGATGACCAGGTGCTGCCGATTACGCTAACGAATGGGTCTGAAACGTGTCGTAGCGATCGCACCTCCCAAGGCCACCGTGTCCTCCACCCCGAACCCATTACCCTAAAGAGCGCCAGCGGCTACGTTGACGCCATGCAGTCCATCTATGTCGATGTAGACCCCGAGGAGCGCCGCAAGAAAATTGTTGAGCAGGTGGAAAAGGCGGCCAAGTCGATCAAGGGCGAAGCCATCGTCAACCCAGAGCTGCTGAACGAGGTGATTAACCTGGTGGAGTGGCCCACTGCCGTCGTTGGCACATACGATGATGAGTTCCTAGAACTGCCCGCCGAAGTGGCCATTACCGAAATGGAAAGCCACCAGCGCTATTTCCCACTGAAGTCTGGCGATAGCCTGCTACCGAATTTCATCACCATTTCTAACGGTGACCCAGAGAAATCAGCCATTATCGCTGAGGGTAATGCTCGGGTGATTCGTGCCCGCCTTTCAGACGGAATGTTTTTCTTTAATGCAGACCGTACTCAAACCCTGGCGGACTACCTGCCTAAGTTAGAGATGGTTACCTTTGAGGAACGGCTGGGTTCTGTGCGCCAGAAGGTGGACAGAATTGTGGGTGTAGCAGGTGCGATCGCAACCCAACTCAACCTGGACGCTACCCAAACCGAGCTTGCCAATCGGGCTGCCCTGCTCTGTAAAGCCGACCTCGTCACCCAAATGGTGGGCGAGTTTCCTGAGCTGCAAGGCATCATGGGCGAAAAGTATGCCCGCCACAGCCAAGAACCAGATGCAGTTGCCACGGCTATTTCTGAGCACTACCTACCCAAAGGTGCCGGGGACAGCCTACCCCAGTCTTTAACCGGTCAGGTTGTGGGCCTCGCCGACCGCATTGACACCCTGGTGAGCATTTTCAGCCTGGGCATGAAACCAACGGGTTCCTCCGACCCATTTGCCCTGCGTCGTGCCGCCAACGCCGTTGTCCATATCATTTGGGCAGGTGAGCTCAGTCTAAACCTGAGTACATTGCTCACAGATGTGATTGCCAGCTTTGCGACCGACCGTGATGGCGTCAATGTCGATGAGCTGCAGCACGAGCTAGAGGATTTCTTTGCCCAGCGTGTACATACCCTACTTCAAGACGATGAGGCCATTGACTACGACTTGGTCAATGCCGTCGTCGGTGATGGGGACCTTGACTACCGTCAGCGCATGCTGAGCAGCCTTCTCGATGCTCGCGCTCGCGCCCGCTTCCTTAAGGAAATCCGTACCAATAGCACCCTCGCCAGGGTCTACGAAACTGTAAACCGGGCGTCTAAGCTAGCCACCAAGGGCGACCTAGACACCGCGACTCTGGACCCCACAGGCGTCGTCGATGCCAGCCTGTTCCAATCCCCTGCCGAGACAGCCTTCCACGAAAGTCTGCAGCAGCTAGTGCCCCAAACCCAAGCGGCCCAGGCAGAGCGTGACTATCAAAAGTTAATTGACGGTCTTAAGAAAGCGGCTCCGGTGGTGGCTGAGTTCTTTGATGGTCCCAATAGCGTACTGGTCATGGACGATGACGCTGCCATTCGCCAAAATCGACTGAATTTGCTGAGTCTACTGCGCAACCATGCCAGGGTACTGGCGGATTTTGGGGCGATTGTTAAAGGCTAGGGAATCGGGATAGGGAGTGGGGTGATTCCCAGTGAACAGGCTTCACAGAACTAAATCTGCTTCATAAGTTTTAGGGACGCATATCCTAGTTAATGTAGGCAACGTTGAACTGTAACGCTTTAGCAGATTAGAGCAGGGCCGAAAAATTTCCTTAATTCTTTACGGCCCACTCTCTACTGCCCACTCTTCCATCTAATCTGCTACATTTACTGACTTGAGATAGCAGGGAATCAACCATGGAATCAGCCAAGCTAGGTCAGTCCGAATCGCAGCCCACTGCCTATGTCATCGGCCTAGGGCTGTCTGGCGTGGCTGCAGCCCGGTTATTGAAAAAAGAAGGTTGGCACGTTGTGGTTAGCGATCGCAACAATGGCGAACGCCAGCTTGCCCAACAGGAGACATTGGCCGCTGAAGGCATTGACGTCAAACTGGGTCACATATTCCCTGGCGATGATCCAATGGATCTGGCAGTCGCCAGCCCAGGTGTCCCCTGGGATGCACCTGGGCTAATGAAGGCTAGAGAAAACGGCATTATCACCATTGGTGAAATGGAGTTAGCCTGGCGGGCTCTGAGCCACTTGCCATGGCTTGGCATTACTGGCACCAATGGTAAAACGACCACCACCGAACTCGTCGCTGCCATCTTCAAAGCCGCCAACCTGAATGCCCCAGCCTGCGGCAACATTGGTTACGCGGCCTGTCAGGTTGCCCTCGATCCAGAACCTGACTGGGTGCTGGCAGAACTCAGCAGTTATCAAATCGAAGCCTCCATTGGTCCCAAACCTAAAATTGGTGTTTGGACCACATTTACCCCCGACCACCTGAGTCGCCACAAAACCATTGAGAACTACTATGGAATTAAAGCTTCTCTATTAGAACGCAGCGAAAAGCGCGTTCTCAACGGCGACGATCCCTGCCTGCGAGAAACCCTGGCCAATCGCTGGGAAAATAGCTATTGGACAAGCATTGATGGTCCCAATGCCATCATGCCCTTAGTTCCCAGTACCTACATTGACCAACAAGGCTGGGTGATCCATGAAGATGAGAGAATTCTTGCTGTAGATAGCCTCAAAATGGTGGGTCGTCACAATCTGCAAAATCTTTTGATGGCTGTTGCGGCGGCCAAGCTAGCGGATATTCCCAATGAGGCTATAGCGAGTGCGATCGCAAACTTCTCTGGTGTCGCCCACCGGCTAGAATACATCACCACATGGGAAGGTATAGATTTTATCAATGACAGCAAGGCTACCAACTACGATGCGGCAGAGGTAGGTCTCAGCTCTGTTAATAGTCCCGTCATCTTGATTGCAGGCGGTGCAGCCAAAGCAGGAGACGACACAGCCTGGCTAGAACGCATCCAGGAAAAAGTGGTTCAGGTCCTCCTCATTGGTGATGCCGCACCTCAGTTTAGCCAGCGTTTAATCGATGTCGGCTACGGTCGCTTTGAAGACGTTGGCACCATGGAAAATGCGGTGCAACGTAGTAAAGAAATTACACTGGGCCTCAAGGCAAAAGTTGTTTTACTTTCTCCCGCTTGCGCAAGCTTTGACCAATATACAAATTTTGAAGCCCGTGGCGATGACTTCAGAAATCAATGCGAGAGATTTTTGAAATAACAAAACAACAATTTACACCCCGTGTAGGGACGTTCCATGGAACGTCCCTACACGGGTTTAATTTAATCGTCTGGATCGTTTACCTGCATCAAGGCTATAATCGCCCCTTGCGGATCTTTTACCGTTGTAAAACGTCCCGGATCAATATCGATGGGGTCCATCAAGGCTTGTCCACCCAAACGATTCACAATTGCTAGAGATTCATCCAGGTCAACAACATTAAAATACACCGCCCAGGTCGAAGGAATCTCTGGAGGCAGCTTTGCCTTATCCATGTCAAACATGCCACAGTTATAGTGGCCCTTCACCTTAGTTGAAATGTAATTGGGTGGTTTTTCATCCACCTCAAGATCCCAGCCAAAAACAGCCTTGTAAAATTCCGCTGCCTTCTCTGCCCCTCGGGTTTGCAGTTCTGTCCAACAGAAGGTGTTTACCTCGTTTACCAGACCGGCACCATAAAAGTCTTTGGCCTGCCAAAGACCCACAATGGCTCCCGTCGGGTCTTTCACCATGGCCATCCTACCTGAGTCCATAATGTCACAGATGGGCATTTCAACTGTGCCACCATGGTCTTGCCAACTTTTTACAGTTGCCTCTAAATCATCGGTTGTGATGTAACTACTCCAATGGGGCGGGACTTGTTGCATATTATCGGGTCTGGCAAACAGCGCGGCTACAGGGCGCTCACCTTTGAATGCCATGGAATACACACCACCTGTGTCCACCGGCATATCTTGAAACTTCCAGGAAAACAGTTCTGTGTAGAACTGTTTAGCAGCTTCCTGATCGGTGGTCATCAAATCGACCCAGCTGAATACACCATTCTCGTAACTGTCTCTGATACCCATAAGTGTCGTCTCCGGACTCAAGACAATACAAATATACTAATCATAATTCAAGCAAGTGGCCAGGTCCCCACATTACAAAATGTAGAGGACAAAATGTAGAGGCGTTGCATGCAACGCCTCTACATTTAAGGCAACGCCCCTACATTGGCCGATGGTGCTCATGCCAATGCTGCGCAATCTCCACCCGCCGACATACCCAGACGTCTTGGTGCTGCATCACATAGTCCAAAAATCTTCCGAGAGCAGCTGCCCGTCCCGGTCGCCCTGACAATCGACAGTGTAATCCTACACTCATCATTTTGGGTGCTATCTCTCCTTCGGCATAGAGCACATCAAACGCATCCTTTAGATACGTAAAAAACTGATCGCCCGAGTTAAACCCCTGATAGGTGGCAAACCGCATATCGTTGTTATCCAAGGTGTAAGGAATCACCAGATGGGGACGACCATAGTCCTGATTCCAGTAAGGCAGATCGTCTGCATAGCTATCGGCATCATAGAGAAAGCCCCCTGCTTCCACCACAAGACGTCGGGTATTCGGGCTCAGTCGACCTTGATAAAAGCCTAGGGGACGGCTACCGATAACCTGAGTGTGAATTTCAATGGCTTTGCGAATATGTGCCCGTTCAGTGTCTTCGCCCACATATTGATAATCAATCCAACGATAGCCATGACTGGCCACTTCCCAGCCTGCCTCCACCATGGCTTTGCCAGCGGTAGGATTACGCTCCAGGGCCATGGCCACCGCATAGACCGTCACCGGCAAGTTGCGCTGGGTAAACAGCCGATGCAATCGCCAAAATCCCGCACGACTGCCATACTCATACATGGATTCCATGTTGATATTGCGCACCCCTGGCAGTGGAGCTGTCCCCACGGTTTCAGACAGAAAAGCTTCAGAGGCTGGATCACCATGAAGGATACAGTTTTCGCCGCCTTCTTCATAATTGATAACAAACTGTAGCGCTAGTCGAGCGTTATTGGGCCATTGAGGATGGGGAGGATTTTGACCATAGCCAATGAGATCACGGGGATAGCCAGCAGACATATAGCAGCAAACCTCGATAGTGAATAAAGGTTAGCCAGAATATTAGCGTAAGGAGAAAGTAGAAACGGATTCTGTATAGATTTTGTACGGAGGCAACCGGGCAACAAAGCCCATAAAGATTCCGTGGTGGTGTCCCAGATTGCATGGCAAAAGGACTATCCTATGGCAGTGTTTAGAAGCAACGCCCCGAGGAAACCTCTATGAGTACTATTAAGACTGAAAAACAGCAGTATTTAACCTATTTCTTGACTGATGGCGATTCCCAGGTGGCTGTAGTACCAGAACGTGGGGGCATCGTCACTAGCTGGCAAATCCAGGGAAAAGAGGTCTTCTATCTAGATACAGAACGATTCAAAGATCCTAACCTCTCGGTGCGAGGTGGTATTCCATTACTATTTCCCATTTGCGGCAACCTGGTAGACGACACATATACCCTTGCAGACAAAACCTACATGCTTAAGCAGCATGGCTTTGGCCGCACATCGCCATGGGAAGTAACCCAAGAATCCACTGATGATGGAGCTAGTTTAACCATCACGCTCAAAAGCAGCGATGAGACTCGCGCTGTTTATCCTTTTGATTTCCAGTTAGACTTCATTTACACCCTTAAAGGCAATACACTGGAGCAGCGTTTCCGTCACACAAATTTGTCTGGCCAGCCCATGCCTTTTTCGACGGGCACTCACCCATATTTTGCAGTAGCCGATAAGACCAAGCTCGTCTTCGAAATCCCGTCTACCGATTATAAAATCAAGGGTGGTAGAGATGTGTTTGCTTATAATGGTCGATTTGATTTTGATCAAGAAGAGATTGACTTTGCTTTCATTAATCTTGAAGGACAAACAGCCACTGTAAAAGATGGTGATACTACATTAACCATCTCCTATGACGAGAATTATTCCACCCTGGTTTTCTGGACCGTAAAAGGAAAAGATTTTTATTGTCTAGAGCCTTGGAGTGGTCCTCGCAATGCTATCAATACCGGCGACTTTCTGCTAAGTGCAGCCCCTCAAGAAACTGTGGAAACTGTTATTTCTATGACCATTAGCTAGAGGGTATCAGGGGGCAGGAGTCAGGGGGCAGAGTTCTCGTAGCTCACTGCTCCCTGACCTCTAACTCCTAAGCCTGCAAGTTGCCATCTGAGAGAAAATTGTGGGTGGTGACAGTCGTTATCAGCAGTACTCAGCTTAATTGCTTGGTGTAATTGGAGCTAGGTGAATAGCCCGGTTAACGTTTGCTTTATTTTCAAAGGGTGTGAATGTTCTAACCATCTGTCTTGCAACTGAAGAGTATTTAAGCAACGTTTCATCTACGCTATGGAGATCCATGATATAAACCTTATTGCCTAGCTGTCGGGCAATGCGTTCCCCTTTTACCGGCTTACCCCTATTATCATTGCCGTACCAAGCTTTGCACACAAAGCCTTCGGGTGGAGGAGTGCAAGCACTGCCATCACGGTATCGAACATGCTTAAAGTCTGGCAAATCTTTTAGAACATATTCGCTGAATTCCTCTGTTGGCATAGGACTCTGAATAGTTATTACATTAATTGTCCCCGTAAAATGACCCTCTAATGATCTAAAAACTACTTTGTCTATGGTGTCAGATTTAATCTCTTCCACTGTGTAAGATTTAGGAATGACAACTTGATATAAGTTATGAGGGTGATTATAAAGCGTTATCTCTGAAGAATTAGATATTAGTTGTGGATTGCCTGTGGGTGATTCAGTGTCGGAAATTTGAGCGTCACGATGCTGAGTATCAGGCATCTCAATAGTGGGGATATCAGGATTATTGACAGTTGGGTTAGAAGAGACGTTTGTGAATAGTGCGATCGCACCAGCTATAACCCCAACACCTGCAATACTCCCCATTAACCACAGAAGGTTAATCGACTTGGACTGTGGTTTCTCCTCAGGAGATAATAACGGTGAGATTTGCTGAACTACAGGTGCTGGTTCAGGCTGAGGGGCTGGTGTTGGTTTAGGTGAGGGGGCAAATTTTGCCTCTATCGGCGCTACATCCACATTTTCTAACCCTAAGACCTGTTTAAACCGGTCGAGTTCGTTACGGGTGATTTGGGTAATTGGTTGCTGCTTTTGAACGGCTTGAGTAAACGCGGTTTCATATTGCTGCAAACGTTGCTGATATTCCTGATAAGGATGCAGTACTTCTGCCTCAATGGTGGCCGCCTCATCAGCTGAAATACCCAACTGCTTTTGTAAGACATTAAGGGTGGAGCGACCAATGACTGAGATCTCACCACGGCTAGCAAACTGTTCTATTTCTTTGCGATAGCGCAGTTTAGGATCATTTATCGGTGCTTGAGCCAGATGAATTTTAAACCCTTCTTCTACGATGTAGATTTTGGGCCTCATTGCTGGAGCGGCTTCTTGCACCTTGGCGCTGGCATATTCATGGAGCTCATCAATGGAGATAAACCCATCATTGTCAGTGTCGGCTGCACCAGTTTGAATGCCCTCGATAATAAATCGGGTATAAACCGATAGGGTTTCTTGATCTTGTTCAAAGGAATATTGTGTTGAAGAAGAAGACGTGAGAACGGCTCGGCCTTCTCCACCTAGCTGGGTTTGCAGGTCAACCGTATCATCACTTTTAGCCTGCATTCCTTCCGCAAAGGCCCCACTAAAGCAACAGTCTAAAATAATGACTTGCCGTTTGCAGCGGCTATTGTCCATGATGTCGTGGAGAAAGCTGGCTGGCACTGCTGTGGCTTTCACCAGTTCACCCCTAGCATTTTTGCGGGTTAGACGGGTAGCAAAATACAAGCGGCCCCGATCGTCTTTAATGCCATGCCCCGAAAAAAAGACTAATGCCAAGTCTTCTTTTTTTCGACCTGAAAAGATAACTTCAACCGCTTCCTGTAACTCTAGGGGGTCAGGATTTTCAAGGACCTGAATTTCATCAAAATTTCCCTGCTGCTCCAGGACTTGTTTCATGGCAGCAGCATCCTTAACAGCGCCAGGGAGAGGGGCCAAGCCAGCGTGATACTCGCTGACACCTACAATTAAAGCGACCTTAGCCATACTTACGCTCTCTCCCTATTTGATGCTAGCCATTAGGCTGCGATGAATGCCTGAGCCTGTTGAATAGCAGCTTCTAAGTCGGCCCGATTGCTGGCACTGACCTTGAGCTTTTTACCGTTGCCTTCCACTTCCAGCTCGATAGTCTTTCCACCTAGACGGTCGCGCAGAAATTCGAAGGCTTGTTTAGCATTGGCTGCATTGACTTCAGCAGTGAGGACACCCACTAAAAAGCCACCCAAAGACTTATTCCCAGCTGGTGGATTGGGATCCTTTACACGGGCAACGACTACATCTTCCAGCTCTCGGATTTGTGGCAAGAGCTTATCCACTTCCTCGTCCCGTTCTTCGTGATCTAGTTCGGGGTCATTAAAAATAATGGTGTACTTAACAGTGGCGTCTGACATGGGTTGGCGTGAAAATTTATTTAATTTTCTAACCCCCACTTAAGGGGTCTCAGGTTTATACACAAAGCATAGTGTGCATTCCCTATTCCCATGTAGAGCAGAGTGAATCTTTGTAGATTGTCTATTGGCTCTAGGCTTTCTTAAATTGTTTGACGGTGCTCAAGTACTGGTTCAAGAAAGGCAAACCACCAATGGCAGGTAGGAAATAGCGAGAGGTGCACAGAACACCTAAGGCAGCGCCAGTTGCTGCACTAAAATAGGGCGCATAAAGAGCAACTAGGGCGGCATCACGGGTGCCGACACCGGCAAAGGTGAGAGGCAACAAACCAGCCAAAATTGCTAAAGGCGAAAGGGCGAAACTTATCACAGGTGGTGCCCAGGCATTTAGGGCCAGGATAAAGAGCCAAATCTGCAATAGGTGCAGAAACCAAACAAAAATTGACATGCCAGCAATGCGAGTTAGCTGGGTAGGATTACCCCAAAAATAATCATGCATTTCGTCCCAGGAATCTTGAAACGAGGCCAGCTTTTCGGCAATTTTTTTAGGGGCAATGCGGCGCATCGTACTAAATCCTATTCTGGCAAACCTTTTGGACCCCAACATCAAAAGACCAAAAATTAAACCGCCGAGAATACCTGCAGTCATGGTCCAAAAGAAGGCATCTTTCTGGGGGTAAAGGATGAGACCAAAGGCACACCACAGTAGCAGCGATAACATGTCGCAGGCTTTTTCAAAAATGACAATAGATAGAGACAGGGTGCCGCTGAGATTACCTCTCTCTTTCATAAAGTACGATTTGGCAATGTCTCCCATTTTGGAAGGCAGCACCATGTTGAGTACGCTGGCGGCCAAGATTAGTTTGTTGGCCTCCCAAATGCTGAGTTTTGCCTGTACAGGAATCAGCTGCTTGAGCCGCCAACCGGTGAAAAATGTGATGGGGATAACCATACCCAGGCTCACCACCATCCAGAAGGGGTCGCACTCTCGGAAAACTTTAATGAGCTCGGGAAAATTGATCTTGTTGTACAAGATCACCAAGATGAGGGTGCTAACAAAAATAGATATAAAACGTTTCATATAATTATTGGGTGGAGACGTTCCATGGAACGTCTGTACATTTTTTGGGTGTGGAGACGTTCCATAGAGCGTCTGTACATTGGGAAAATTAGCCTACAATTGCCGTTCTACCTGGAGAGGTTGAGCGGCAGAAAGAGAATGCACCTCATTAGTTAAATCTTTCCAGGGTTGCAGCTGACCTGACTGAAATGTACGGCTCATGACGACATAGATAGAGGTCTGGTCACTACCGATACCAGCGGTGAGAACATTGTTCCAGCCGCTGGTAGCTATAAGCTTATCTGTGAGCATCCAATGACCGTTTTGCCATTGAAACGTTCGCTGAAATCGGAATGGAGCGTCATTTTTGCCAGTGATCAGCATCTTTTGCAATAGCTTGCGAATCAGATTAGGGAAAAATCGACCAACCGTTAGCATCACCACCCGCAGAATCATTAGATTTAGGGGGGTCATTTGCTTTTGTTTAGCCCAACCCAAAGGACCTTCGATGGTGATTTGGTTTTCCTGGATGTCGTATTGGTAGTCGCCTACTAAATGACCAACGGCATTTTTTATCTTGCCGCTGTCTTTTACCTGTAATGAAAACTGGGTATCTGAAAGGACCAGCTTGTTATTACGGAAACACTTAAAGGCTCCACCTTTATTTAGGGCCAGGTAAAGCTTAGTGTCGGCTCGCTGGTCGATCAGAATGCGGGCATTGGGGAACCACATGCGCCCCAGATGTGGTGGCTGCGTCGGTGGGCGAACATCGACAAAATCTTTCCAGGTCAGCAGATAGTTCCAGGTGTGGTGACCGACAATGTGGTCATCGGCATAGCAAGAGCCACACCCATTTTGCAGACCTTTGAGAAAGCGGTCGTTGAGACTCAGGGCTTCAGGCATCCAGCGGCCCACCAGCTCGAAGCCGTGGGGGAAATAATTGTAGGTATTGCGGCTGGTGTACTCACCGCCATAGGAGCCATCGGGGTGGACAAAGTGGCTGGCAAGACGGACACCGTTTGCGATCGCATCCCTTAACCGCTGATCGTTGCGATCGCCCAGGTCATACACCCGTGCCAAACAAGCAATCGTCAGGGTGTGATATCCCGGATCGCAACCCTCATACTCCTGGAACCATCCCTCAGAATCCTGCCAGGACAGCACCTGCTCCAATCGTTGCTGAATTGCCCCTTGCCATTTCTGCGTATTCAGTACCCGAGAGGTCAGCTCTAAGCACAGCACAATCAGTGCCTGGTGATTGGTCAGACGACCGCTTTCTTGGTGGTGGGCTAACCAATCAGCCCGAGTTTCAAAAAAACTAAGCACCTGTGGATTATCCAGCTTTAGTAGACGATAGCTTTCTAAACAGGCTAATAACGAAAACGCAGCCGCCCCACCCGCTCGCTCAAAGGGGAAATAATCATCACAGGACCCATCCGGGTGGGCACTCTTCGCCGCAAACAAAATTCCTGCTTCTACCCAGATCTTAATATTGGGCTGCTGATAGTAAGGATTATCCGGCAGCGGCATATCGTAGACCAATGCCAGGGGCCATACAAACTCCTGGGACATACCGCTGGGAAAGTCAATAATCTTGTATTGCCAATAATTGCGATCAAAGCAGCCGTAGTTAGGACTGTGGGGGTTACGATCCTGCAATGTCAGAATTTTAGGAATTTCAGCGAGGGCGGCTTTAGCAAATAAGTCTTTCATATAAGCGGGGGAATAAACGTAGGTTGCGGTTGCGGAACGAAACCCAACAAGGCAGGAGGGTGGGCATCACCCACCAAAAAGAATAAAGCGTTACCTCATCTCTTTCTCTCGATTCTTGTTCATATGCTCCTCAATCTCCGACCGTCGCAGACGCAGCTGAATATCCTCCAGCAGCTTTCGGTTGGCCGACATCAAATCGGCAATCAAACCAAAGATCCAGCACTGAACGCCAATCAAAATCAAAATGGCTGAAAAAATCAGACTGGGCACATGACTGCGCCCAGTTTGCTCAAACTCAGTGATCAACAACCAGACCCAGCGAACACTGAGTAAAAAGCCCAGACCAAAGGGAATCGCCCCCAGAATCGTAAAAAACGACAGGGGGCGATAGGTGATAAAGATGCGCAGAATCGTAAATAGAGACCGCTGCACATAGGACGTAATGCTTTTAACCAGACGAGAGGGCCGCAGATAGCCATTGGTGCGAATAGGGACCGATGCAACCGCCATACCCTTTTGTCCGGCTTGAATGATGGTTTCTAGGGTATAGGTATATTCATTAAAGACGTTAAGCTGCATGGCCGCATTGCGACTGATGGCGCGAAAGCCGCTGGGGGCATCGGCAACGGGGGTATTGCTGGCTACCCGCACAGCCCAGCTACCGAGGCGTTGCAATATCTTTTTGATGGGCGAAAAGTGTTGGATTTCCATGATCGGACGTTCGCCGACCACAATTTCAGCCTCACCATGGAGAATTGGCTCAATTAGCTTAGGAATATCCGCTGCACAGTATTGATTGTCAGCGTCGGTATTGACGATGATGTCGGCTCCGGCCTTGAGGCAGGCATCTAAGCCAGCCATAAATCCACGGGCCAGTCCCTGGTTATGGTCAAAGTTGACAACATGGTCCACCCCCCACTCCTTGGCGACATCCACCGTGCGATCAACACTGCCGTCGTTAATGATCAGCCATTCAACGTGATCCACCCCAGGCACCTGCCGTGGCAGTTCCGACAGGGTGACTCCCAGGGTGTTTTCTTCGTTGTAACAGGGAATTTGAATAATAAGTTTCATAGGAGATGCCTGTGATGCTTGCCTAGAAGGGGATTTGGCTCGATTTTAGTCTAATAGGGGGCTTTAACCCGATCTGCCAGCTGAGGCGTAGGAGAGCGATGCCGATGGCCACCATGGTGGCTGCGATCGCAACTCCAACCCATATGGGAAGACCCACGGCGGGTAAAAACCACCACCATACGGCCACAATCCTTAGCAGCTCAGCTTTCGTAAACTCGCCGCGCGGTGGCGGTTCGCCGACATTGCTAATGATCTCTTGCACAGGGGTATTAAATGCATCCGTTAACTGTCGCCCAGCTGCACCCCAAATATTAAAAATCGGTGCCTGGTAAGGCTCACTCCAAAGCGACACGGTTTGCATCAGCAAATCCATACTTTGGTCGGAAACCTCAGCAAAATAACGCTGATAGTAGGTCAATAGTATGGGGGCATTGACCAAGAAACCCAACACAATCAGGCCCACTAACGGCATCCGCCAACGCTTACCCAACAGACCAACAGCAACCATCATCGCCGGCATGATGGGGACTAAGAAACGAGGCCCCCAATTCCAACCATTAAAGTCCCAGCCGCTGTGCAGCAGCCAAAAGCTAGCCACAATGCCAAATAGAGCAACAAACTCCAACTTACGGCGCTGCCACAATACCCAAAAACCAACAATGGCCAAAATTGTGGGAGGGCAGTACCAAAACAAACCGCCGCCGCTACCAGGACTAACTAACTGCCCCAGAGCCCGCATCAAAAAGCCGTCTCCGCCTAGCTGCGAGGTGTCTTGCCCCGATGAGGTAAAACTACCAAACCGCACATAGTTATAGGCCAGAAAAAGACCCACACCAATGGCGGTGCCAAGGCAGGGGGCCAAAATGCGATCCCAGCTGCAGCGTCGCAGCAAAAAATATAGGGCCAACACCGGACCCAGGAGAATGCCAGCCGGTTTGGCCGCAATGGCCAAGGCAACCAATAACCCGCTTGTCCAATGCCCCCAACGGTATTTTCCAAATGCCAGATAGAGGGCCAGGGTAATGATGAACGCTAAAAGCGGCTCGGCAAAAAACTCACGGGCGTAGACCATGGCCGTGGTGCCAAAGGCATAGCCAATGACGGCGATAAAGGCCCCCCGACGCTGCCCTCCCAGTCTTAGGGTTAAGGCATAAATCAGGATAGCGGTAGCAGCTGTTAGCAAAATGTTGAGCACCAGACCTAAACTTGCGGCGGTGTACCTCACAGGCAAGTTAAACAGCTCGCCAAGGATCATGCCGAACCAAACAAAGGGCATGGCAATGATGGGCAGTAGTGGATAACGAATAGAGTAGAATTGCCCATCCGGTCCCTGGATGCCCCCTGTCCCTGCAGGAATAGAAAAATTACCCTTTTGAATCAGGGATTGGGACATGTGCAACATATCGTTGCCATCCACACCCCAAATACCTGGTTTGAGGAAGGCCAAATAGATCAGACTAATAGCAACAAATAAAGCAATGGTTGGACACCCAAAAATCTGATGGTGTTTTGCTGGTGGATCCTTTACCTGGCCAGTCATATGGAAATTTAATTGGTGTTCGCGTGTTTAGAAGTCAAAATAAGAATCAGCCTAAATCTTGAGGGTAAGCCAACAGCTTGCTCAAAATTCAAAACTTTCTAATACATGGTGCCCGCTGCCTCAATGGGAGACAGCAGCGGTATCCCCTTTTCTATTAAATCGGATATTAAAAGAATTGATAGGAAGAATGCAGGCGTTCTCATTCTCGCCATAGGGCAATTCCACCCAGCAGCCCCAATACGTTGGGCACAATGGCCGCATTAGGTGGCAGCTTCAGAGTGATGTGCTTGGTTTCACCGCCGCCGATGTAGAGGTGATCGTAGTTGAATAGGTGCCCAAGGGAATCCATGGCCTTTTGCAAGCGGCGGTTCCATTTTTCCTTACCCACTCTTTCAAGGGCAGCCCGGCCTAACTGATCTTCATAGGATTCTGCTTTGCGAAAGCGATGGTGAGCCATTTCTAAGTTAGGTACCAGATGACCATTGACGAATAGGGCAGAGCCAAATCCAGTGCCCAGGGTAATGACTAACTCCACCCCTTCCCCTGAGATTGCTCCAAAGCCTTGAATATCAGCGTCATTGGCGACTCTCACAGGGCAGTTTAATCGCTGAGTTAAGCGTTCGGCTAAGGGATAGTTAACCCATGATTTGTCCAGATTGACGGCGGTGTAGGTGATACCGTGACGCACCACACCCGGAAAACCAACGGAGGCGCGGTCAAAAGCGGGTTGATCAGCAGCGAGTTTGGCGATCGCATCCATCACCGTCTCCGGTTTAGCTGGTGATGGGGTTTTGAGCCGTGCTCGCTCCCCCAGGGGTTGACCCGCTGCATCTAGCAAGATCACTTTAATGCCGCTGCCACCAATATCGATGGCCAATGTAACCGCTGCTTTTTGATCTGTTGCGGCTTTCTGGGTGTCAGGTTGATTGGGGGCAGGTTGCTTAGTGGTTAGCATGGAAACTCCTTGGCCAGGTTAGGTGGTAATGGCAAGTGCCTCCTATTCTGCCCCTCGATCACTCACGCCAACGCTGGGGTGGTTCGAACCGATAAATTTCTTCCAAAACTGTTACCCAGCCAGTTGCCACATCGGCCAAAATTTGCTCGCCCTTTTCCGCCGTGGCTACGGTTGCATCCCCGACAACGCCACTTTTAGAAATGTCACGGGTGGTCCAGCTAAAGGGCAGCGCACCTTCCAAGCTTAAAAGCGTTTCATGATCAGGTTTAGGTGGATATTCTTTGACGGCTCGGTCCATGTGCACCTGGTCGGGTAAAATCGCCAGCATCAAACTGGTTTCAGCATCCCCGGCGTGAATACCCTCCTGACGCTCCTGGGGGTTTAGCAGCTGGCCTACCTGGTGGGGCACTTGCCAGACAAAGTGGGGAAATACCCAAAAATCCGGCTGTCTCTGATGGATATCGCGGGCCACAATGTCCAGAACCTGGGGTTGTCCGCCATGGGAGTTAAGGAATACTAGCTTGCGAAACCCAGCGCGATAAACACTCTCTGCTACATCTGTGAGCACAGCCATTAGGGTTGACGCCGATAGGGTAATGGTGCCCGGAAAACCCCAGTGCTCGTTAGATTTGCCATAGCAAAGCGGCGGCAGGCAATAGGCCGGAATCGATGGCTCTAATTGCTCCAGGGCACGGCCAATGATGGCGAGTCCCAGGGCTGTATCAACCGCTATGGGCAGGTGGGGGCCGTGTTGTTCAATGGCACCCACAGGTTGGATAATCACAACCTGCTCCTTATCAGCCATGGTGTCGATGTCTTGCCAGGTCAGATAGGGGTAGAAGCGATGGGACGGAATAGTTTGGTTCATCATATGCGGGGTAGATACTGTAGAGGCGTGCCATGGAACGCCTCTACATTCGGAATTCGGAAATTGAAGCCTAAGCCAATACACGTAAGCTTCTGAAAGAAAACAAAAAAAGATTGACAATATAATCTTGCCTTCTGTATATTTGAATACAGAAACGAAACGTTCATTCCTCTCCGGATTAATTGCATCTACCAGTTGCGTTTGGTCTTGATGGGAACGGAAGTAGGAAGGGTGGCCATTGACTGTTAGCCATTGACTGTCCAACTGAAGGAACGCGCCTCATCTTAACTCTCTACGCTGATTATTAAGGAGGCGAAATCCATGCAACTGTCTTACCGTGGAGTTAAATACACTGTTCCTGAGCGCAACGTCGCTGTTGAAGATGGTGACGTTGTTCGTTACCGTGGCGCATCTTATCGTGTGAAAAAGGCTGTAGGCTCTGCACATGGCCATGTACATGGTCTAAAGTATCGCGGTGCTCAGGTCCGCTAGGGTTTAGCGTTTCCCTTTCGTTACAAGGGTGCGTATAGAACAGCTAAATTGTTCCATTCAATTTGTTTTGATTTCACGGGTTCCTTCTAGTTTGAAGGAGCCTTTTTTATTAGACGATTGAATATCATTCTTGCTTCTTGACCTGGGGTATTATGCTGAGAGCCATAAGTCTGTTGTGCTGTGCTCTCTTTCCTAGCAGGTTTATCCATAGGATTATTGTTTCTTTTGGTTGCCCGCCTACGTTCTGATGCTAGGCGGAAAGCTTTGTTTGAACGTATCAGTATTCAGCCTGAGGTCCAATTTTTTTCGTACGAAGCTCAGATTGCCAGCGCCATTGCCAATCAGAGCACACTGGTGGATGAGCTGCAGACTGAAGTCGATGAGAACAATCGGGTTCTACAATATGCACCGTTGGGGTATTTGAAAATCGATGAGGAAAATCGTCTGCTCTGGTGTAACGCTAAGGCCAGGCAGCTTTTAGGGATTGAGCAGACTGACTACACATCCCCGAGGCTGCTCCTGGCGATCGCAAGATCCTACGAGTTGGACCACCTTGTTGAACAGACTCGTGAAAGCCAGATTGAGTGCAAAAAGGAATGGACACTCAGATCGATTTCCCCTGATCCGGCCAATGTTTTAGAAGGACCGGTCTATCCCTTGAGCGGTTACGGCATTCCGTTAAGTCGTGGCCATGTCGGCATATTTCTGGAGAACCGTCAGGAAGCCGTCACCCTGGCACAGCAGCGGGATCGCTGGACGTCAGATGTGGCCCATGAATTAAAAACTCCGCTAACGTCAATTCGGTTGGTGGGCGAAACCCTGCGCAATCGGATTGATCCCAGCCTCGTCAACTGGGCCGATAGACTATTGCGGGAAGTGAATCGTTTGAGTGCTTTAGTCGATGACATGCTGAGCCTAAGCCATATAGAACATCGCCAGCAGGAGCAATTAGAAGAAACCGACTTGGTTAAGTTACTACAGCAGGCGTGGCAAAGTTTGGAACCCCAGGCAAAACAGGGGGATAAGCATTTGGAGTACCAAGGGCCTGAACATGCGATCGCAGCCGTTAACAGCGGATTGATATATCGTATGTTGCTCAATTTATTGGACAACGCATTGAAATACAGTCCCTCGCATCAGACTATCTATGTCCATTACCAGCCTTCTGATAAAGCCGGTATTCAGGGCATGTCACTCGATGTTTTTGACTGTGGTGAAGGGTTTTTAGAAAAAGATTTGACCTTTGTTTTTGATCGTTTTTATCGCTCCGATGTATCACGCACTCGTTCGGGGGATGATGCGATCTCAAAAGGCACAGGACTGGGATTATCCATTGTTCAAAAAATTGTGGAGTTTCATCAAGGCACTGTACAAGCTCGCAACCACCCTGAAACTGGAGGCGCTTGGCTACAGGTTTGGCTGCCAAAGTCTCTGAACAGAACGGATGCAGACTATTCGGTGTCTAAGTAACGTGTTCATTACGTAGAATCACTGATGTACACTAAGGCAGAGCTTCAAACTTTTCTGTATTAACAGGCTTAGTTAAAGTGCTGTAACATGCACCCGAGGTTTATCTTCAAAAGAATATAGTTTGGTTTGGAGCATTGTCTAAGCTGTTATTGTCTAAACCCGTGTCATCCGACGAAAAACTTCAGAAGCTTCTGTCACAGTGGGGTGTGGCCTCACGACGTCAGTCGGAGTTGTTGATTTCTCAAGGGCATATCACCGTCAATGGTGTTAAGGCCCACATCGGTCAACGGGCCAATCCAGCGGTGGATGATATTCGAATTGATGGCCGTTCTCTCAAACCAGACAATCGTCCAAAGAATCACTATGTGCTGCTAAATAAGCCTCAGGGCGTAGTTTCCACCTGTGATGATCCCCAAGGTCGGAAAACGGTGATTGATTTGCTTCCCCAGGAACTGCGTCAAGGCGATGTTCGTTTACATCCTGTAGGTCGTCTAGATACAGATTCTACTGGGGCACTGTTACTCACCAACCATGGCCAACTGACTCAAACCTTGACCCATCCCCGTCACCATATTTCCAAAACCTATCGGGTAAGGGTACAAGGTTCTCCCGATCAGGCCAGTTTAGACCAGTGGCGTCTTGGTGTGAATTTAGCAGGCAAAATGACCGCGCCTGCAGAGGTTAGGGTGTTGCACCCTAACTCCCCTGCTTTGCTAGAGATTGTTTTGCGTGAAGGTCGTAATCGTCAGATTCGTCATGTTGCTGAGCAATTAGGTCATCCTGTCATGAGTCTTCATCGCAGTGCCATTGGTTTTATCTGTCTAGGAGATTTACCGTTGGGGCATTGTCGTCACCTAACATCAGAAGAGACTAAGAAACTCTTGAGTCTTCTCTGATTCGCCATTTCCAGCAACGTATGCTTGGATCACGTCAGTGTGGTTAAATTGTTAAGAAACATTTTGAACTTATGAAACGGCAAGGCTACACGAGTAAACCGCAGCATGAGCAGTTATTGGCCATAGGGTCTATGCTACGTGATGCTCGTGTTGCAAGTGGTCAGACGCTAGACGAATTGGCCGGTAAAGTTTTAGTTCGTTCCAGGCTGTTAATGGCCCTAGAAGAAGCTCAAACATCTGAGCTGCCTGAGCCTGTTTATATTCGTGGTTTAATCCGACGCTACGCGGATGTGTTGGGTCTTGACGGTAAGGCTCTATCTCAGAACTATGTGGCAATGCCTGCCCTGAAAGGAGGGGGTCGTAACTGGTCCCATGAGTCTGTCCAGCTGCGTCCCTATCACTTGTATGCTGCCTACGTGGCCCTAATTGCGATCTCAGTCAGCGGCTTGTCATACCTAATGCAGCGTGCGATTCCGCAAAATGCCGCTGAGCCCATTGTGGATTCTGCCACTGCTGAACAGTTAGCTCCTCGACAAGCTGCGCCCACAGCGCCTGCTCAAGTGTCACCTGAGCAGGCCGAGACAACGCCAGCTCCTAAAGAGCCGATTGTGGTAGATGTCGAGTTCGTTCAACAGTCTTGGGTACGCGTGACGGCTGATGGCGATGAGGCGTACGAAGGGATTTTGCAGGAGGGAGCTGAACGTTCCTGGACGGCTCAAGAGTCTCTGACCATTCGTGCCGGTAACGCAGGGGGGGTGGTTTTGACCTACAACCAAGGAACGGCCAAACCCATGGGTAAACCTGGCACCGTCGTTGAACAAACGTTTACTCCCAACACACCGGGTGAGCTCGCCAGTTTAGTCTGGTAGTAGCATGCCCCTACTGGGTTATCCATTTTTAATCGGGTTTAATAATTCGGATTTTATATGACAAGGCAGCGTTGCCGTTACCGTTGTTCCTTGTCCAGTCTGGCTCTCTAGCTGGATGCGGCCTTGGTGGTTAGTGATGATGGCTTTTGCGATCGCTAATCCCAACCCCGAGCCTGCTCCATCACGACGACTGCGGGCCTTATCTACCCGATAAAACCGGTCAAACACCTGGGGCTGTAGTTCTTTTGAGATCCCAATACCGGTATCGCATACGGTTACTTTGGATGCGTCTTGGCCTTGCCAGTGAGTAGTGTCTAGGGTGACGGTCACCTTACCCTCGGGGGTGTACTGGATCGCATTGCTAATCAGGTTCGTAAATAGGCGAATCAACTGGTCGCGATCGCCAGTGAGTCGAGGCATGGACACATCAGATGGCATGGGATTATAGATCAAATCTAACCCCTGACTCTGAGCTACGAGAGACTGTTCTTCAATCACGTCTAATAGCAGTTTATTAAGGTCCAGGTGCTCCCACTGCATCGGTATTAGCCCCCCATCCTGTCGAGCCAGAAACAGCAGGTTGTCTACCAAACGGCCCAAGCGCCGGGTCAACCGTTCTACCACCTGTAGCTGACTGTGCTGAAACTCTACATCCGGCTCAGGATCCGCCAGCGCCACCTGCACATTGGTTTGGATGACAGCAATGGGATTGCGTAGTTCGTGGGAGGCATCCGCCGTGAACTGCTTGAGCTGCTGATAGGACTGGCGTACCGGGGCCATGGCTAGCCCCGACAGGAGCCAGCCAATGGTGCCAGTGGCCACCATGACCAGACCAGACCAAACACTCAGATCGATTACCAGCTGACGGCTGGGTTTGCTCACCTCAAACCAGGGGTGACTAACCCGCAAATAGCCCAGTACCTGGTTGTTGATCTGCACTCGGCGGCTAATTTGCCGGAGTACCTGATCGGTATCCTCTCCATCGTTCTGGCCATTGTTTGAACGATGTCTGAGGTGCACCGTTTCCCCAGCAGCATTTACCTGAAGTGGCAAGTTGCTAGGGACTGACAGGGTACTCCACTGTAGTTGACCGTTGGGGCCAAACCATTCAATTTCAATGTGGTCGTCTTCTAGGGTCTGGGCATTATCGCGAAAGCTATCTTCCACATTCACCTGTAGGGGAGCTTGCCCTTTAACACCTGCAGCGGTCAGCACCCGACCTGAGGATGGGGCTGCGGCTTCGATCACCAATGAGCGCTGCACCACCTCCACCACATGATTTAAGGTGTCATCTACCCGTTCCACCAGCGTATTGCGCACATAGAAGTACACGCCGCTGGCAAAAATGATCAGCAGAATACCGGTGATGGCCGTGTACCACAGCGCCAAACGGCGGCGGGTGGTCTGGAACATGGGAGATTGTGTCAATGAAAAACCTCAGGATTAAAATGACAGCAGCAGGATGATTCTGTTTTAAGCCTGACAGAAAACATGCTTAACAGAGGCTGGTCAGATAAGTGAGTTCACGACATCATAGATTGTGTAACCCTCTAAACTTTTGCGCTATCTGCCCTACTGAACTATGACGGCTCAGCTGACAAAATCTTTTCCCATTCCCATTGCCCTTGAGCAGCAGCGAGCTTTCTTTGCTTCGGGGCAGACTAAACCTTTAGAGTTTCGTCTGGCTCAGCTGACCAAACTCAAGCAGGCTATTATTGAGCGTCAATCAGACATTGTAGCTGCGGCCAAGGCTGATTTAGGACGACCTGAGTTTGAAGCTTATTTTGAAATCGCCACCCTTTCAGAAATTAACCTGGCGCTCAAAAAACTCAAACGTTGGATGAAGCCCAAGCGAGTCAAGTCAACGCTGGAGAACTTTCCGTCGTCGGCATGGGTACAGCCTGATCCGTTAGGCGTAGTCCTGATTATTGGTCCCTGGAACTATCCATTCCAATTGATGGTATCGCCGCTAGTGGGTGCGATCGCAGCTGGAAACTGTGCCATTCTGAAGCCATCTGAGCATGCCCCCCATACAGCCAAAGTTGTTTCCGACCTGATTGCCAATACCTTTGACCCCAGCTATGTCACTGTATTTGAAGGAGATGCCAGCGTCAGTCAGCAGCTACTGGCCGAAAAGTTTGACCACATCTTCTTTACCGGTGGCACTGCCATTGGTCGCATCATCATGGCAGCTGCGGCTAAGCACCTCACGCCTGTAACCCTGGAGTTAGGCGGCAAAAGCCCCTGCATCATTGATGCCGATATCAACCTTGACCATGCCGCTAAGCGGATTGCCTGGGGCAAGTTTATCAATGCTGGCCAAACCTGCATTGCTCCTGACTACCTGCTGATTGACCGCACCGTCAAAGATGCATTTTTAGCCAAACTCACAGCAGCGATTCGTGAATTCTTTGGTGATGACCCGTCCCAGAGTGCTGACTTAAGTCGTATTATTAACCAGCGACAGTTTGACCGATTAACTGCTCTCCTCGATAGCGGTGATGTGCTTATTGGGGGGCAAACTGATGCTGACACTCGCTACATGGCTCCCACCGTGTTGAATAACGTCACTTGGGAGTCTCCAGTGATGGAGGATGAAATTTTTGGTCCCATTCTACCGATATTAACCTACGACCAATTTGACCAGGCCCTGGCTCAAATTAATGCTCGACCCAAGCCTTTAGCCCTTTATCTCTTCTCTCGGGATCAGGCTAAACAACAACAGGTATTAACCGGCACGTCATCCGGGGGCGTTTGTCTCAACGATACGGTGTTGCATATTGGTGTCCCCGATCTACCCTTTGGAGGTGTGGGACAAAGCGGTATGGGTAGCTATCATGGCAAAGCCACGTTTGATACCTTTTCCCACTACAAGAGTGTTCTCAAAAAGACATTTTGGTTTGATTTAGACTGGCGTTATGCGCCCTACAAGCCAGCTAAGCTAGCCCAGATCAAAAAACTTGTTACCCGGTAATTACAGAGGAAAACCTACCTATGGCCTATGATTTTGACCTGTTTGCGATTGGTGCTGGTTCCGGTGGCATTGCGACCGCTAGACGGGCTGCCCAGTATGGGGCAAAGGTCGCGGTGGCAGAATTTGATCGCTTGGGCGGCACCTGTGTAAACCGGGGGTGTGTGCCCAAAAAGCTCATGGTGTACGCCTCTCATTTTGCCAGCCATGTGAAAGAGGCCGCAGGCTATGGTTGGACGTTTGAGCCAGGTAAATTTGACTGGTCTCGCATGCTTACAGCCGTCAACGACGAAGTCACTCGGCTAAATGCCATCTATCAACGCATGATTGACAATGCGGAGGTGACTCTCTTTAAGGGCCATGCCCGCATTATGGATCTCCATACGATTGAGGTGGCAGGACAAACAATCACAGCGGAGAAAATTTTGATTGCCGTTGGCGGCAAGCCCAGTAAACCCAACATCCCGGGGATTGAGCTGGCCATCACCTCCGATGAGATTTTCCACTTAGCGCAGCAGCCCAAACGCCTGGTGATCTTTGGCGGTGGCTACATTGGCTGTGAGTTTGCCTGCGTCCTCAATGCTTTGGGAACAGAAGTCACCCAAATTATTCGACGCGATAAGATTTTGCGCGGCTTTGATGAGGATATTCGCACCGAGGTCCAAGATGCCATGCTGCGCCACGGCATTCAAATTATTAATGATGAGCTGGTTAGCCTTGAGAAAACCAATGAGGGACTTCAGGTTAATCTCAAAAATAACAACCTGGTACTGACTGATGTTGTTGGTCTTTCTGCCCTGGGGCGTATCCCTCGACTAGAGAATCTGGGTTTGGAAAATACTCGGGTAGAGGTGAAAAATGGGGCCATTGTTGTCGATGCCCATAGCCAGACAGCAGAATCCAATATCTATGCTGTCGGAGATTGCACCGACCGCATTAATCTCACGCCTGTCGCCATTAATGAGGGGCGGGTGTTTGCCGATACCCACTACGGTGGCAAACGTCGGGTAATGAGCCATGAAAATGTCCCTTCAGCCGTATTCACCACACCAGAGGTGGCCACGGTGGGTATGACTGAAACCGAGGCCATGGAGAAATATGGCGAAGTCGCCATTCGGGTGTATCGGTCCCGATTCAGACCGATGTACTATACCCTGCCTAAGCTAGAAGAGAAAACGCTTATGAAACTGATTGTGCATGTGCAGACTGATAAGGTTCTGGGGGCACATATGGTGGGTGATGCTGCCGCTGAGATTATTCAAGGGGTGGCGGTGGCGGTCAAAATGGGGGCAACCAAAGCAGATTTTGATGCCACCGTAGGGATTCACCCGAGCTCAGCAGAAGAGTTCGTCACCATGCGGTAAACAAGTGATATGGGAAATCGTATTCCTGGTGTAAGGATGTTCCATGGAATGTCCCTACGCCAGGAACAATTAACCCCCTAATTTGTTATTAATGCCTCGATATCCTTAGCCTGCGTTGGTAGATCTTTTGTGATGACCTCACAGCCATTTTCGGTCATCAGCACATCATCTTCGATGCGGATGCCTCTGACATCACTAAACTGGGCCAGGCGGTCCCAGTTGACGATGTGGGCATAGCGATCGCAATTGCCCTTATCCTCCAAAATGCCCGGCACCTGATAAAAGCCAGGCTCAATGGTCACTGCCATGCCTGTCTGCAGAGGCCGATCAAGACGCAGAAAGCCGAGGCCAAAACGGTCACTACGACTGCGACCGCTGGCATACCCTGCCAGGTCGCCCAAATCTTCCATATCATGCACATCTAACCCCAACAGATGACCGACACCGTGGGGAAAGAACAACGCGTGGGCATCTTGTTCCACCAGGTCATCAGGCTGACCGATGAGAATGCCAAGGTCTACCAGACCCGCTGCCAGAGTTCGACAGGCCAAGAGATGCAACTCCCGATATTCCACGCCAGGTTTGGCCGCCTCAATGCAAGCATCATGGGCGGCCAAAACCACATCATAAAGGTCTCGCTGAGTCGATGAAAATTTGCCACCAGCAGGCCAGGTGCGGGTAATGTCTGACGCCCAACCCGTCTCGGTTTCTGCCCCCACATCCGCCAACACTAAATCGTTTTCCCCTAGGGCATAGTGGTAATGGTTGTTGTGGAGAACTTCACCATGGACCGTCACAATACTGTTATAAGCACAGGTCATGCCATGGGCCATGATCACCTGTTCCATGGCTGCCCGCACATGGGCCTCAGTCAGGTTTTGCCCCAGTTTTGTTGCCGCCATGCCTGCCCTGTGGGCTGCGACTGAAACCCCTGCGGCACGACGCATCTCATCCAGGGCATAGTCATCGTGACACATGCGTAGTTGCACAATAGCCTGGAGCAAGGCCAGATCTTGATCCTGAGATTGTTTGGCGATAGGAATCGAGCGATTTAAAAGTTGTTCCTGGTGCACCGCTGTGGCATTATCTTGTACCTTGAGAGTAGCCACCTGATCGCCCACAAAATGTTTTAAGTCTTCTAAAGGTAAGGCTTTGCCAGCACCAATTTTATTGGCCAACTCAGTGCGACTAGGGCTAGGACCATGCCATAGTGCTTCAGCCGGTGTCGCCTCATCCATAAATAACGTTAAGTGCCCATCTGCCATATGAATGACCGCATTTTCCAAGGGCAGCCCTGCAAAATAAAGAAAGTGACTGCTAGGTCGAAACGGATGGGTGTTAGCCGGAAAGTTGCGTGGCGTTGCTTGCCCCGACCAGAGTAAGACCGGGTGATCCAGGTGCTTTGCCAATTGCTGGCGACGGTGTTCAAGGGATTTTACAAGGCTAGAAGCGAAGGGCATGTTAGAAAACAGAAACGACCAATCCGGAGGGTGAGCATTGCCCACCCTCCTATCGTAACCGGGGCCTTTAATATGGTTAGGTATGGCTGATACGGAGTCTAAATCAAAATTCAAAGAACTGAGATCTTGCACCTGGCAAGGAAGCATTAACCCGCCTTGGACTCAAAGTCGCAAGGCTAACTGGCTCAAAACCGCTCAAGCGGTTAAAGAATCTCTAGAAGCTCTATATTTAGAGCTGCCCAGCCAATCTTGTCCCTTGAGTGGACAGCCCTCAATTAGCGTTGGGTTTTGAACCCAACGTGGGTTTGAGCTTCACAACCGACCTTGGTGCAAGATCTGAGAAGAATCAAAATTTAAAATTAAAGCCTATGGTGCCTGCAAACGATGCGGAAAAGTTGATCCTAGACCTGGTAACCCCTGTGGAGGCTCTAGAAACAGCGTCTTTAGGGAACTGTTTAGGACGAGTTTTAGGCCAACCCATAAGTAGTCAGCTGGATTTTCCCCATTGGAATAACTCAGCCATGGATGGCTATGCGGTGCGGTATGACGATGTAAAAACAGTCCCCGCCACCTTGACCGTTGTAGAGGAAATTCCGGCGGGACAGGTACCTAAATGCGAGCTACGGACGGGTGAAGCAGCTCGCATCTTTACCGGGGGCATGGTGCCCACTGGTGCCGATACCATTGTGATTCAAGAAAATACCCAGCGTGGGGGACCGCAGGTAACTGTATTGACCGCTCCTTTAGCCCAAGCTTTTATCCGTAAGCAAGGGAGCTTCTACCAGGCAGGGGCAGAGTTATTAAAGCCTGGCATCAAAATTGGAGCTACTGAAATAGCCGTGCTAGCGGCAGCGCAGTGTGTGTCTGTGTCTGTGTATCGACGTCCCCGCGTGGCAATTTTATCCACCGGAGATGAGTTAGTTGATGTAAATCAGCCCTTAGCACCTGGGCAAATCGTGGATTCTAATCGCTATGCCTTGGCAGCTTTGATCGCTCAAGCAGGTGCGGTGCCTATGCCTTTAGGAATTGTGCCAGACCAAAAGGCAGCCACGCGGCAGGCGATTGCTGATGCCCTCAATCAAGCAGATGTCGTGATTTCATCCGGTGGAGTGTCTGTGGGTGACTATGACTATGTGGATCAAATTCTGGCGGAATTGGGAGCGACTATCCACATTCGCTCGGTGGCTGTAAAACCCGGTAAACCTCTGACGGTGGCTACGTTTGGGAGTGGCAAGAATCAGCAGCTTTATTTTGGCTTGCCGGGTAATCCCGTTTCCTCCCTGGTCAGCTTTTGGCGCTTTGTGCAACCAGCCTTGCGTAAGCTTTCTGGTCTGGAGACTCGTTGGTCACCGACCTTTGTATCGGCAAAGACAGACGATGATCTCAAGGCCGGTGGTCAGCGGGAGACTTATTTATGGGGGCAACTTTCCCTAGGTAACGATGGCTATCGATTTACCCTGGCGAAAGGAGGACATAGTTCTGGAAACTTAATTAATCTGAGTCGCACCAATGGCTTAGGCAGGGTGCCGCTTGGGGAAACCCTGATTCAGGCAGGCAGCACCATTAAAGCCATGGTTTTAGGTGATGTGTAATCTTCTTAAGCATTTGTCTTGATAAGATGCTCAGGGGACGAACAGTGTAGAAAGGGCAAGTAAGACATTGTGTCTTTGTCCTTTCAGTTGGATCACTTTAGCGAATAGCGTATACACTACTGAGTCATTGCGCTAAAGTATCGCCATATTCAGCGTATTTTTTCTCTGGCTGATCTGTTTATGAGCTCCAAACGCAATCGTCGCCGCCCGTCTAAGCCTATCTCTGTGCCCCGCAGTCGGCCTCAGCGTGTGCCAGTGCCGCCTACTCGTCCGGCCCCCTCTCCGTCCTATGCAGGGGGAGCTCCTGTAGATGCGGCTCCTGCTGAGACTGCACCCCAGCCATCTGGTTTAAAGGGAATGGCGGTTTTTAGATGGGTTGGTAGCTGGCAATTTCTATTGCTAACGACCTTGATGATTCTGTCAGGCAGTTTGGCCTTTGCGGTGACTAGCTTGTTTCGGATGCCGAACCTGCCCAACTGCCGAGCGATTTTTTGGCCCACGGCATCGGCAGCCATGCGCTTGCAGTGTGCTGAATCCTATGCAAATCAGGGAAGCGTGGATTTCTTGTTAGAGGCCATTGCCCTGGTTGAAAGGCTACCGGATGATCATCCGCTGCGGGCTGAGATCAATGCCAAGGTGGAAACCTGGTCCAGTGAAATTCTAGAAAGGGCTGACGATCTATTTCATCAGGGGGAGCTTGAGGCTGCGATCGCAACCGCCAATAAAATTCCGGCCAATACAGCAGCAGCGGATCAGGTTGAAACCAATGTTCGTCGCTGGCAGCGGGTCTGGGGAGAAGGCTCAGAAGTCTTTGAAAACGCCAAAGAAAAGCTGGTTGATGGCAATTTCAAAGATGCGTTTCGCCTATCGGTTTTGTTATTAGATGTCAACAATGACTATTGGTCAGACACTAAATATGCCGAGCTAACTAAGCTGATTGCCATGGCGCGAGAAGATAGTCGTAAGCTCGGCAGAATTAAACGCCTCGCCGATAAGGGAACGGTCAAAGGCTTTCAAGATGCCTTGAAACTCCTGGCTTCCATCCAGTCTGAGAGCGTGCTCCATGATGAAGCGAAGGCTGTGAAAAAGACTATCGCTAAGGACATGCTACGGTTGGCTGAGAGATTCTTAGCCCGTCAGCAGCTACCCCAGGCCGAAGAAATTTTAGGGGCAATTCCTAGAAATGAAGGATTAGATCAGGAAATTGCTGATTTTCAGGTCTTTACAGAAGCCTATCGGCGCGCTTGGAGTGGTGATGCCCTGGGGTTAGATTCTGCCATTACCCGCTTACAAAGTTTAGGCAAAGATCGACCACTCTATGATCGAGCCCAGACGTTGATCGGTCAGTGGCGTTCTGAGATTAAGGCCCTGGCCCAATTGGATATTGCGCGTCAAATTGCGGCCCAGGGGAATATCAATGATCTGCGTTCAGCCATTGTTGAAGCCAATCAGGTGAATCGCGATAATCCTCGCTGGAATGAGGTTTCCGACCAGATTGGCCAATGGGAAGATCGGGTGGAAACAGCGGAAGATTTACCCATTTTGAATCGGGCTGACCAGCTAGCGGCTGTGGGTACCCCTCAAGCACTGCGCCAGGCAATTCAGGAAGCTCGCAGAATTGAGTCTGGTCGAGCCCTGACAGATGATGCTAAAAAGCGCATTGACGGTTGGCAAGGACGGATTGAAGCCATTGAAGATCGGCCCCTGATGGATCAAGCCCGTCGGCTGGCGGCAACGGGAAATTTGTCGGGTGCGATCGCAACCGCATCTCGTATTTCTCCAGGACGTTCTCTCTACCAAGAAGTCCAAAACGATTTAGCAGTCTGGCGTGACCAGCAACAAAACCAAACCCTGATGCAGGAAGCCAACAGTATTGCCCGCTCTGGCGCTGCCAATGACCTGGCCCGTGCCATTGTTACGGCTAACCAAATTCCTGTCAGTAGCAGTCAATATACGGATGCACTGCAACAAATCAACCGCTGGAGTTGGGACCTCTTAAATCTGGCCGACAGTGAATCTCGCAGTAATTTAGATCGTGCCATTAAGCTGGCTACGCAAATTCCCTCTAAGGCCGAAGCATATACGACTGCTCAAGCAAGAATTCAGACTTGGCAAGCGGCGAATCAACCGCAAGAAACAGACGTCACCGAGTGGACTGAATCAGAGGCTGCACCTGTGTTTTTAGAAACGGATGAGACTGTTGACGCTCAATCTTTTGGACAATAACATCTGGTTGAAAGAACAGACGTTATGACTGTTGAGAAAAGATGATAAACCATTCGCGGGATAGAATCGCTAGATAACTGGCGCATTTCTACGTTTTTTAGGCTCAGAAAATGGGAAAGGACCCGTAAACTCCCCCACATAAACCGTGTGGGACACCAAGATATCTTGATGCCATAGGTGTAGCTGGTAAGCAGCAGGCTCCATGACAAAGGTTCCTGCTGCGTCAGGTTGGAGATCGAGAACGACCTGGTGAACCAGACTGGACTGGGTGCTAGCGGTGGTCCCAGCCCACTGGCAATGAATACTACGGTGCAGATGACCACAGCTCACACGCACAATCTGGGGATGGTTGCGGATGAGATTTTCCAGCTCTGTACGTCCCTCCAAACCGATATTATCCATCATGGTAATGCCCGTCGGAAACGGCGGGTGATGCATAAAGAGAATGGTGGACTTGGTGGTATCAGCGTTGAGTTGAGCCTCTAACCAGGCGAGACGGTCAGCATCCACCAGACCACTTCCCTTACCAGGAATAGTAGTATCTAGCAAAATCATCCGTACTGGATAGTCTTCTAGGGTGTAACTCAAATGCCCTAGATGATGGGGTAAATACGTATGATGACTAAATACTTGTTTTAAAGATTCTCGGCAGTCGTGGTTTCCTGGTAACAAATAGATGGGGGCATTGAGCTGCGAGAGAATGATTTTTAGTTGTTCGTATTCTGTTTCCGTGCCTTGATGAACTAAATCCCCTGTGGCGATGACTAAATCGGGTTGAGGGTTCAAGTCGTTGATATGGGTAATGGCATTGGCCACTAGGGAATTGGTATCCACCACACCGTAGGCGCGATCATCAGCTGCTTGGACATGGAGATCACTAATCTGGGCAATGAGAGTCATATTAAACGGAAAGTGTATGGGTGTTCATAGCTTTACAAACCGAATGGTGTTGGATGTCTCATAGCTAAACAGTCCATCTTCGAGCCGACGAGATTTAATCTCAGCTTTGACCCGTTGCTGATCAACGGCCTGTTTCAAATAGCGTTCAGGCAGTTCTTCCAAGGGCACCAAAGGTTTAATTTTAGTGGGTGTGCGGTACAGTTTCACCTGCTTGCCATTGCTCAACGGAATCGCCTCAGCACCGTTATCCATCAAATATTGAGTCACCTGGGCCTTCAAGGACTTCACCGTTGCATCCAAGGCATGGCGCTGAGCGGTCAACTCCTCTATCCGAGCCTGCCACTGTACGAGATCTTCTACGTCCTGAATATCCACCAGGTCCGGGTCGTCCTCTAATGAACTATTGGCTATTTCCTTAATTCGTTCCAGCGTGGCCAGACAGTCACCCAGAGCACTGTGATCACCCTCCAGGGCCTCAACTTTGGTAGCTCCCCGAAACCGTTGCCATAATCGCATGGCACATAGGATATCGCCAGTGGGGGGTGTATCCCTACCGTGGAGTATGGCCGTGGCATCCAGCATAGCCACGTCAAAAACAGCGTTATAGGCTACTAAAGTTTTGCCATCCAGGTGCTCCACCACCTCATCATGGATTTCAGGCCATGCGATCGCACCCTTTGCTTTTAGCACATCCTTCGTCAGTCCATGAATCGCCGCCGCTGCCGGTGCAATGGCATGCACCGGGTCCAGAAAATAGTTGCACAGAGTAGCCCCCACCGGGTCAATGATGGCAATTTCCAAAATCTCCGCCGTCTTTCCTAGACCAGAGGTCTCAGTATCGAGAATGACGTACCGCTCTGGATTTGCCAAAATTGCCTGGGCGGTTTGGATAGCATTGTTTCTCGCAGCGATAGGCATCATAGCTAGATATCTGGTTAGATGTCTGTGGGTGACTAACTATGTATAAATCTAACTGTAGAACCTATACCGACATCTACAGAGAATCTACATGTTGAATTGACACTCACCATCTACGCCTTTATGTGCCCGTGCCAAGGTCACCTTCAGCCTATCAGGGCGGTTAGCATCTTTAATCAGCTGTAATGCCTGAAATGTATAATGTAGAGGGCGGGATGCGAACCCACGGTACCTTTCGGTATACTCAATTTCAAGACGATGTATGCAATGGTTGGAACTATGGCCAGGGTATCGAGCAGTTCGAGGTTATAGATCTCGATTTGGTCTTCGGTGGTAGACTTCATGGCACTTTCGGCGACATCGCTCTGTTATCCTCATCATTCCCACGGATTGATGATTTTCAGGTCACAGTGTACAAAATCATCAACATTTCTTGTAACGATTGCAGCCTGATGAGCCTGACAAATAGCAGCGATTTGGGCATCGAACTGGGAGATAGGGATGCCTCTGGCTCTGCGATGGGAGGATAGAGCGGCATAGTAGCTGGCGGCGGCTGGATCGAAGGGTAAAAGCTTGCCAGCGAAATCTTCTTGAAACATGAGTTGAGCCAATGTCTGTAGGCGTTGCTGCCGGGCTCCATCGGGCAAGATAGCAATGCCATACAGGATTTCTGCTTGCGTAATGGTGGTGGTGTAAAGGCTATCTCTAGCGTGGGAGGCAAACCATGTTTCTACATTGGGGTCAACATGGGGCTTCATCAGCTCTGACACCACGTTGGTATCTAGGACAAACATCACGGGCTAGAAAACGGGTGGATTTCTGATGGGCTCCCTGGGAATTTCTGGCAACTCGACACCGCCGACTTCGGCAAAGCGGTGTTTTACGGCTGTTGCTAAATTGGGTTCTGCCTGTGTAGGTTCTGGTGGTGACGGAGGCATCAGAACGCTGATAAGGATAGCGGTGATTTCAGCCTCAATGGTGCGACCGTTTTGCTCGGCCCGCTGGCGTAAACGTCGGATTAGGAGGGGTTCTATTTTTTTAAGGATGATATTGGTCATAGGCAGTTTTAGCGTTGGACCAGGGCAGAATTTAGGTTCATGTTAGCGCTACTGTCGCCTAACGCGACTAAGTTCAAACCTGAACCAGGTTACGCACCGAGAGGATTTCATGAGGTTGTAATGGCTCGACGGCGGACTTGGGTACAGTCACGACGTCAATCGATGCTATACACTCCAAAATATGCTCCAGATATACGCGATCATCACGGGTTATCATAGCGGCTTTGGAGAGTGATCTGAATTTTGTGTAAACGCTGTTTGCTTAGAGAGAAAAGCGTTCTGGGAACAGGATAGCAAAATGTGACAAGGCGGCACGCCAATCTTTAATCGGTCGATTCCATTTTTTCGAGATATTGCTCATCGCCAGATACAGGAGTCTGCAGACAGCCGCTTCATCCGGGAAGACCGCCTTGGTCTTAATCACCTTACGCAAGGAGCGATTGAGGGATTCGATAGCATTCGTGGTGTAGATCACCCGACGAATCTCCATCGGGTAGTCGAAAATCGGGATCACATTTTCCCAATGACGAATCCAAATCTGGCTGATGGCTGGATACGTCTCGTCCCACTTTTCAGCGAAGGCATCCAGGGCCGCTTCCGATTCAGCCAGGGTAGCGGCTTGGTAAATCGGCTTGAGGTCCTTGGCTACAGCTTTTCGGTCTTTCCAGGGGACATACTTCATACAGTTACGCATCAGGTGGACAATGCACAGCTGTACCTGAGTGTGAGGATAGACCGCCTCGATGGCTTGGGGAAAGCCTTTGAGGCCATCGCAACAGGCAATCAGAATATCCTTTAATCCTCGATTTTTAAGGTCAGTCAGGACCTTCAACCAGAACTTAGCCCCCTCGGTTTCGGCCTCACCTATCCACAGCCCGAGCAGCTGTTTTTCGCCCTCTCGGTCGATACCGAGGACCACGTAAACAGCCCGCTTGCTGACCCGGCCCGACACTTTGATGTTCACGTAGAGCGCATCCAGGTAAACAATCGGGTAAAGCTCGTCGAGCGGCCGCGATTGCCACGCGTTGACGTCCTCGCTCACGGTATCGATGACCTCGCTAATCACCGCTGCTGAGATCGTTGCTCCACCATATAATTCTGCGAGTTGGGCACTGATGTCACGGGTGCTCATGCCTCGGGCATACAGCGCCAGTATCTTTTCATCGAGCCCAGACAGACGGCGCTGATGTTTGGGCACCAGAATCGGCTCAAAGCTGCCGTTACGGTCTCTCGGAATCGATAGCTCCAGTGCGCCATCTTCGGATTGCACCGTCTTCTTGGAACTGCCGTTACGGCTATTGTTAGGGCTCTCGTCAGCTTGACTTGACTGAAGATGGTGATTGAGTTCACCCGCTAGGGCGCGTTCAACCAAGCGCTTTTTGATTTGCTTCATCAGACCTGACTCGCCCAAAATGTCCTCAGGCGTACTGCAATCTTCCAGCAGTTCGTCTAAGAGGTCGTCAACGCGGTTCGATGCTTTTTTCTTACGGGCCATGGGGCGATCTCCTGAATTACATGGATTCTAGATCGCTTACACAAAATTCTGTACAGTCTCGGCTTTGCCTTCGCCAGCACCCGCTCCGAAATCAATGGACTAATGCCCCGCTCCGTCAAAACATCCACCTTCCGACCCAGCAAATCTTGCAAGTCCATTAACAACCCTCCCGGAAACCAGGGAGTCACCTTTTTCGGGTCATAATCAATTAAAAAGTCGATGTCGCTCTCTGGGGTGTCTTCTCCTCGCACTACCGAGCCAAATACTCGTACGTTATAGGCTCCATGTTTAGCCGCAATTTCCAGAATTTGCGATCGCTGATCCTTCAGAGCCTCTAAAAGTGTCATCAGATTACATCCTCTAAACTATGCAACACTTTTCTGCTGCCCATCAATAGCTTGTTGCTGCGCCATAAACTCATCCCATAGCTCATAAAACAACTCAAACCCGCCGCGCTCATCCACCGCATGTAGCAAAACAATTTTTGCCCATGATACCGAAGCACGAACTCCAAACCGTTCCTGCACCCATGGTTGAAACTGTTCAAACACTTCTTCTTCCACTGTTATCGCTAACCCCTGCTCCTGACGAGCAAACCCATAGCCACACAAAAATAGATGCAATCCACTCACAGCAGGTGAACCAATATACATTCCTGGCTTCTGACGTATTTTGTTGAGCAAGTCATTAAAACCAGCCATAAATTTATCTCCTTTACAAATTGCTTGTGCCCCTAAAACAACTCCAATTCAATTACCTCAAACTCCCCACTTGCACAATCAAAATCAGCCACCCATTGGTCTCGGTCTAGCCCTTCTGCCCCTAGGTTATCAAACACCTTGCCATAGGTTTCAATCCCTTGATGAATCCCTGTTTGGGCAATCGAATCGATTCCATCATGCCAGCGTTGACTCACAATAAACTTAATTCTGCCGACCGCTACGATCTGTAGATGAATGCCACTAACATTGTTCGCTTTTAGCCATTGCTTGATCGCCGCTGCACATTCAACACATTGAAAGACAGTGTAGTTTGCACTGATCGTTGAGATCGCCTCAAACAACTCGTCCCGAGTCACAATTTAGACCCCACCTTCGCTAACTGGATCTTAATCTCTTTATCCAGCTTCGATGCCTCCTTCATCTGCGCCGCTAACTCAGCCGTCAGCGATCCCATTTTCTCCTCAAAGGTCACCCCATCATCCACCTCATCCGGTATCCCCACATACCGCCCCGGCGTCAGCACAAAATTATGCTTCTCAATATCAGCTAGCTCCGCCGCCTTACAAAACCCCTTAATACCCTCATAATCACTATCCTTCAGCTTCCACTGATGATAGGTATCCGCAATCTTCCGCACATCCTCATCATCAAACGCCCGATTGCGCCGGTTGACCATATAGCCCAACTCCGATGCATCAATAAACAACACCTTACCCTTGCGATCGCGGTTCTTATTACCATTCTTATACCGACTCAAAAACCACAAACAAGCCGGAATCCCCGTGTTATAAAACAACTGCGTCGGCAACATCACAATACAGTCCACCAGATCCGCCTCCACCAACGCCTTGCGAATCTCACCTTCCCCACTAGTGTTCGACGACAGCGACCCATTGGACAACACAAACCCCGCCGCCGCCGTCGGAGCCAGATGATACAGATGGAAATATCATCCAGCCGCCCCTGGTGATGGCTGACAAACTTCTCACTCTGGACAAACATACCCCCCGACCCACAGCACGGGTCAAACACCCTACCCTCAAACGGCTGCAGCATCTCCACCAAGACCCTAACCACGCTCTCCGGCGTATAGAACTGGCCCCCCTTCTTTCCTTCCGCCAGGGCAAACTGACTTAAAAAATACTCATACACCTGCCCATCTGAGTCTTCTTCTGATTTCGCCAGATTGACACTACCAATCATGTCGATTAGCCCACCCAGGGCAGTCGGGTCCAGCTGCTGCTGCCCATAGACCTTCGGCAAAATCCCCTTCAGTAGCTTCGGGTTATCTCCTGGGTTTTAAATCCATGCTCGAATGATACTGAGCCTGGCAGATGGTACCTACACAGAACAGATATTTGTGGGAAATAAGCCATTAGTGTCACCAGGCTTACCTGAACTGACCGTCAGTGCGTAGCAAGTACTGACAGCGGGCCTGTCATAGGGATAGTCAGCTTTTCAACGGAGAGGGAGGGATTCGAACCCTCGGAACCTTTCGGCTCACTCGATTTCAAGTCGAGCGCAATCGACCACTCTGCCACCTCTCCAGGTAAGACAGCTTGCTGACAAGCGCCAGAAGCATCAGCTATGCTAGCCCAAATTCATCACTGCGTCTAGAGGGGCATCAACTTTTTGTGTGGAGCAATGGAGATATTCCTCAGACACGATGGTGTTTGTGTCGTCTGACCAGACTAAACGTACGGCTTGGACAATGCCATTTTTTAGGGTGACTAACGTAAAGTTACGATGCCAGCCGCTATCAGTCTCAATGACTCGGGGTACCTGGGCAGCGTTGACGTATACCGTACCGTAGTCGTCTACTACTAGACGCTCTCGCAGTCGGGTTTTATCATGCCTGAGTTCGTGGTGCATATGGCCAAAGGTAACCAGGGCTACATGCCGGTTAGATTGCTGTGCATGGGCGATCGCATCTGCAAAATCCGGATCACCATAGTCACCGCCGCTACGTTTCCAATCTCGGCCACAGATATTATGAGCCTGGCTGCCAAAACCGGCTGGACCGTTGTGCCCCAAAAAGATGAGCGTGTCTTGTCGTGCTGCATCTACTGATGCGCAGATTTTAGCCGTTGAGTCGGCAAAACTTGAAATGTTGTATCGTTCTCGATAAAACCGTTTGTAACGCCAGTTCGCACCGCCCCAGCTAAATGGACGTGCACCGATTACAGTCAGATTGCACTGGGGCACCTCCAATTTGCCAAAGCCGACATGGGAGCCACCCAAAGCGTCTAGCTGCTGTCGGACACGGTCCTCTTTGGTGTGATCATAAGGACTTTTTTTGCGGTTTTGCTGACTGGCTGTATACCAGGCGTCGTGATTACCCAGAATGATCGCCTTAGGCACTGAGATAGCAGCTATCTGACGGACAATGCCAAGCGCTTCATTGCCAAAGTCACCGACAAACAGGGCCAGGTCTACGTTCAAAGCTTGCAAAGCATGGGCATCTGCATCGTTCCACTGGTCATGGACATCGCCGACGATAGCGATAGTTGTGGGACTTGCGATCTCGCCAGCTTTATTTGCCTCTATCGGCGTCATAAATCGTTGTTTAATCTAAACATGTTCTGATTGGTCCAAGGTGCTTTTAATTCCGATGACCCAGCTGATTATTTTTACCGACCTCGACGGCACGCTACTCAACAGCGAGACCTATGATTACGCTGTGACCGTACCTATTATCCAGCAATTAAAGTCATTAAAGATCCCGGTGGTACCGGTCACCAGCAAAACGCGAGCTGAGGTCTCTACGCTCCGTAAAGATATGGGGCTGACGGATCCATTTGTGACGGAGAATGGTAGCGGTATTTTTGTTGAAGTTAATCATAATCCCTTTCCTGAACCGCCAGGAGAACAGGAGGCAGACTATTATGTGGTGGAGCTGGGCTGTCCCTATGTCCAAGCGAGAGCTGGTTTACGGGTAATTGCGAATGAGTTACGTCATTCCTTACTGGGGTTTGGTGATATGACGATTACCCGATTGCAGAAGTATACGGGGCTCTCGGCTAACGATGCGCAAGAGGCTAAGGCACGCGAATTCAGTGAGCCCTTTATCACCCCTAAAGCCCTGACCTCAGAGCAAATCGTTGAGGCGGTTGAATCCATGGGGTTCAAGGTCGTGGTTGGTGACCGGTTCTCCCATTTGATTGGACCTGAAGCTGGTAAAGGGAATGCTGTGAAGCGTTTGGTAGCGCTTTACCAAAGCATCTTGCCACCTGAGGAAACCATCGTCACCATTGGCTTAGGCAATAGCCCGAATGACTTAGATATGTTAGAGCACGTGGACCATCCAATTGTGCTGCCAGGGGTTGAGGGTCCCCATCCTCAACTAGGAAATCGTAGTTGGGAAATTGCGCCATCACCGGCCCCCCAAGGGTGGGTAGAGGCTGTGACGTCCATATGCCAGCAGTTTGATGTGGTTTTGAAAAATTAGGGAATTCACACTTAAGCTGGGACATCTTCTGGGTTATGCAGGGGTCAGGAGTCAGTGAGTCACTGGTCTCTGACCCGGCTGCCTCCTGACCCCTCCTAATTCCTGATCTTCGCCCCCTATAAAACAATTGCTCTATCTTGAAACCAACTACCTATTGAGGGCTATTTAATTAAGACATACAAAAGAGTCTGCTGACAGTTATGGTTAAAATAACTATAATTAAGTCACGTTGCAATTAAAATCAAACTAAAACTAGGCACGAGTTTATCTCTATGTTCACAACCGCATCAGCATCGGCCACGTTACCTAAGGATCTGTTTAGGGCCATTGAAGACTTGAAAAAAGAACTCAATGCCATTGTGTTGGCCCATTACTACCAAGAGCCTGACATCCAAGATATTGCTGACTATATTGGGGATTCGCTGGGGTTATCTCAGAAAGCGGCGGCCACTGATGCTGAGGTGATTGTGTTTGCTGGGGTGCACTTTATGGCTGAGACGGCCAAAATATTGAACCCTGACAAGTTAGTGCTGTTGCCAGATTTGGACGCAGGTTGTTCACTGGCGGATAGCTGTCCGCCGACAGAGTTTGCCAAATTTAAGGCCGCCCACCCTGAGCATATTGTGGTGTCCTACATTAATTGCACCGCCGAAATTAAGGCCATGAGCGACATTATTTGTACCAGCTCAAATGCCGTAAAACTGGTGAATCAGATTTCACCGGAGCAGCCAATTATTTTTGCGCCTGACCGTAATCTAGGTCGCTACGTTGCTGCTCAAACTGGACGCGATCTAGTGTTATGGCAAGGCAGCTGCATTGTGCACGAGACCTTTTCAGAGAAGAAAATGCTGCAGCTCAAAATGGAATATCCCAATGCCGAAATTGTGGCTCACCCTGAGTGTGAAGAGGCCATTTTGCGCCACGCCCACTATATTGGTTCAACCACGGCTTTGCTCAAGTATGTAGAAAGCAGCGAGCTTGAGCAATTTATTGTGGTCACAGAGGCTGGCATTATCCACCAGATGGAAAAGCAGGTACCTCATAAGTTATTTATCCCTGCCCCACCCGATGCTAATTGCCAGTGCAACGAGTGCCCCCACATGCGTCTAAATACCTTGGAAAAGCTCTATTTAGCGATGAAAAATCGCACCCCTGAAATTACGCTGCCTGCGGACATTCAGAAAAAAGCGTTGGTGCCCATTCAACGTATGTTGACAATGAGTGCTTAGCCGTGGATGTTGAGGTTTAGCCCTTCAAATGTTCCCGCAGCTGGTACGTTAGCAAATCAACCACATTACTACCCTGGGCTTGATTTTGACCAAGGGCTATTTGAGCCGATTGCTCAATCCGCTGAACGGTGCCACTCGGCAGTTCTAGCAAGTCTACTAACTTTTCATAGGTGGCTTGTTCGTCTTGGTTGATCAGGTCTTCATCGGGTGTTCGAGCACTAGCACTGATCACCTCATAGCCCAGGCGTAGGACAAATTCCTTTTCTGCCTGAGTTGTGATGTTGGGGACTACCTCTTCTAGGGGGATATCCTGTACTAAATAACCTTGGAGTTCCTGTTTAACGGCCTCTTGAGCTTCAGGTGTATTGGCAAAAACCTGACTAAATTTAGTGAGCATGACATCAGCCTCTTCTTTGGCTAAGTTGCCATCAGCCCATGCCAGCGCTAGCACGATGCGGAGCAGGTTCATTTGACGAGGGGTAATAGACGGAGGCAGTTGAGTACCCATGAAGCTTCACTGTGTGGCACGGCATCTTAAGTATCTGCCTAACTTTAAGAACACCTCCGTGGGGCAAGATTTTTTTCAATATGTCGCAATAATTTGTAATCAGACTGATGCATCATTGGGGGCATCAATTTGAGCTGGGAGATCTTGGTTAGTTAGGGCTCAGAAAGCAGAAATCAGAAGCCAGTACCCTCCTGACTCCTGACCCCTGATTGCTATTTTGTTGGGAGCGGTCCTGCTGTAAGTTGATACCCTACTAATTACTTCTGCGCCAGCTGAGTCAGATGATTAAACCCTTTTAACTGCAGTGTCTGGCCATTATCACTGATGACAACCCAGTCCTTTTCACGCAGCTTTTCCATAATCTTGGTTGCGTCATCTTTAGGAATATTGGCAATGGCGGCTAGATCATCTATCGTCAGGTTGAAAATTTCTGGAGCAGCGTTTGTCTTTTCGCCATAGGCTTCGGCTAGGGCGACAAGGGTATGGGCTAGCTTTACCGCCATGGGCTTGCGTCGCCGCTGAAAGTGACTATTGGTATGGCGTAGTCGCTGTACCATCATCTGTAGCATGCGATGATGCAGGTGATGATCTTGAAAAAGGGTGTCGATGAAGTGCTGAGCTGGAATGCTGAGTAACTTAACCGGCGACAGAGCGACGACGTCTGTGGAGCGGGGTGACTCGTCCAGGATGGCCATTTCCCCAAAGAAATCGCCTTTACCTAAAACGGCTAATGTAACGTAATCGCCACCCGTGTCATGGCGTACTTTAATCCAGCCAGCCACAATCAGGTAGATAGCATTCCCCCAGGAGTCCTCCATGAGGACAGTGCGACCGGCTGGATACGTAAGTTCGGTGGATGCAGATAAAAGACCCGTTAAGGTTTCAGGATTTGCGGCATTAAAGAGTGGAAATAGTTCACTTAGGAGATCGGGCCGCATGGACTTTTTCAGGGTAAGTGTAGTCATATAGTAGATCTACGCGTGAGCAGCAATGCCACAAAAAGCAGAGTGGATGTATTTTCTTAGATACTCTCTGTGTTTGTTAAAAAATCGATAAAGTTGAACAAATAACTAGGTAGGGTTACGGAAATAGCTGTTGGACATCAACGAGCGATATTCGTAATTTTCAGTACAGAGGTTGGGAAATGTGACATCCCATAGTCTACCCAGCTTAGGTGCGTTATACACGTTATCTAGGGGGAGGGGTCACAGCCTCAACGGGTGATTGCCAACGGGTGGGTATGCTAAAGAAAATACATCCTGGTTTGGTTGCTGTCAGTATATTTAAGGAATTTATTAGCCAGTTGGATAAACGAACGCCAATGACTATTCCTGGCTCAGAATTTCTAATTTACAGCAAACGCTATCACTAAAAAAATCCCAACGAGCTGGTTAGCTCGTTGGGAAATAGATGACACAAACGTGTCAATAGATGACACAAACGTGTCAATAGATGACACAAACGTGTCAATAGATGACACAAATGTGTCGATAGATGACACAAACGTGCCAGAGGATTAAAAAAGGGAACACAAACCAGCCAAGTGTCAAGCAAAAAATCGATGAGATTAACTGCAAACTTGCTTGTTGTATTTATATGTCCTTAGTCTAGTCGGATAAATTAAGGGTTGTTTACGCAATATAGCTGAAGTTTTCTTGATAAAACGGCTGAAATGTTGAGTTCCAGAGCAGACAATGGGATGCCAATGCTGACGACGTGACTTAAAGCCTTGCCTAGTGGGCATATTCACTCACGTAGCTGTGCTGGGTGCATTTCTAAATCAGCAACGGCAAAGTTTGCCTGGCTGCTAACTGGCAAACTCCTTTACAGGTGCTTTTCTAGGGTTGAACTAAACTCGCTGTAGGGCTTGGCTCCGATGACGGTGTCTATCTGTTCACCTTGTTTGAAGAATAGAACGGCGGGAATACTCTTGATGCCAAAGCGCTTAGCAACGGGCTTATTGGCGTCAATATTAAGTTTAGCAACTGTGATTTGCTCGCCGTATTCTTCAGCTAGTTGATCCATTAATGGACCGACTAGTTTACATGGACCACACCAAGAGGCTGTAAAGTCTATGACAACTAAAGGGTTACTGGTGATGAGATTGTCGAGAGCGGCTTCATCGGGGATATAGTCGGCGGTCATGGTAAAAATGCTCCAAAGTTGCAAAATATTGCGATCGCAACTCCTATCTTAACCATAGATGGTTACATTCACCTAATTACAGCGACTTTCAGCTATTCCTTGTAACATCCCTCGATGAAACCGTTTAACTGCAAGGGCTTAAACAGCCACGAAGTTCACCAATTTACCTGGCACCACAATTACCTTTTTAATCTCCTTGCCTGCAAGATGTTTTTGGGCAATGTCCGATGCGCGGGCATACTGCTCTAGCTCATCCTTGCTAGCACTGGCAGGAACGGCAATGGTGCCTCGGGTTTTACCCTTAATTTGGATCACTAGGGTAATCTCATCGGCTACCAAGGCGCTTTCCTCAAAGGTAGGCCAGCTTTGGCGGTGAACCGACTCGCTAAAGCCCAACTTTTGCCACAGCTCTTCGGCAATGTGGGGCGAAAAGGGGGCCAAAAGAAGTACTAAGGTTTGCACACCCTCAGCATAGACATCACTGTCTTGTTGTTTGGCATCTTTGAGGGCATTGCTAAGCTTCATCAGCTCGGACACGGCTGTGTTGAACTGGTAGCCTTCCTCAACATCTTCTGAGACTTCTTTAATAGCGGTATGAATAGCCCGACGCAAGTCTTTGTCAGTCTTGCTGAGACTGCTTTGATCCACATTGGTAATCCGTTTTTTGCTGCCCTGGGTCTCTGCAAAGCCGTTTACCAACAGCCATACCCGATTCAAAAAACGGAACTGGCCTTCCACATCGGCATCATCCCATTCCAAATCTTTCTCAGGTGGTGCTTTAAAGAGGATAAACATGCGGGCGGTGTCGGCCCCATACTTGCCGAGCACCACACGGGGTTCCACGCCGTTGTACTTCGACTTGGACATTTTTTCGTAGAACACCTGCAGTGGATCGCCGGTTTCAGAATCTTTGGGCTCGTTGAGGTCGGCGATGTCGCCAGGGGCGATGTACTTGCCAGTGGTGGGGTTTTTGTAGGTGATGGCCTGCACCATGCCCTGGGTCAACAGTCGCTGGAAGGGTTCGTCAATGGAGACGAGGTTGCGATCGCGCAACACCTTGGTAAAGAACCGGGAATACAACAGGTGCAAAATGGCATGCTCAATACCGCCCACATATTGATCTACTGCGAGCCAGTCATTCGCCTTGTTTTTTGCAAAGGGCAACTCTTCATTTTTGGCATCGGCATAGCGCAAGAAATACCAGGACGAATCGATAAACGTATCCATCGTGTCCGTTTCTCGCTTGGCATCTGTGCCACAGCTGGGGCACTGGCAGTTGATCCAGTCGGTCATCTTAGCCAACGGTGAACCACCGCGAGCGCTAAATTCCACATCCTCAGGCAAGACCACAGGGAGCTGATCGACAGGTACGGGCACCGTGCCGCAACTATCGCAGTAGATCATGGGGATGGGCACCCCCCAATAGCGCTGGCGAGAAATCAACCAGTCTCGCAGACGATAGTTGGCTGTGCCTTCACCCTTATTGTTATCCTCTAACCACTTAATTGCGGCAGGGACACTCTGGCCTTCCCCTTTGCCCGCAGGAATCCCGTCTAGAGGACCCGAGTTAACCATCACTCCATCGTGGGAATAGGCTTCCTCCATCTTGGCCGCTTCCAAAGTTTCTTCCTCGGGTTGCACCACCACATGGATCGGTAAATCAAACTTACGCGCAAACTCAAAGTCTCGCTGGTCATGGGCAGGCACCGCCATAATTGCGCCAGTACCATAATCCATCAACACATAGTCAGCAATCCAAATGGGAATTTTCTGGTGGTTAACTGGATTGACGGCATAGCTTCCAGTCCACACACCAGTTTTCTCACGGTTTTCGGCAGTACGATCCATTTCACTCATGCCTGCTGCCGTATCTTGGTAGGCCTTAATGGCATCTGTCTGGTCAGCTGTAGTGAGTTTTTCCACCAGCGGATGCTCCGGAGACAGCACCATAAAGGATGCGCCCCAAAGCGTATCTGGGCGAGTGGTGTAAATCTTGATATCGTCACCGTCCTCAGTGGTAAATACCACGTGGGCTCCAGTGGACTTACCAATCCAGTTGGCCTGCATAAGCTTGACTCGCTCGGGCCAGCCGTCAAGTTTATCGAGATCGCTCAACAACTGGTCAGCATAGTCCGTAATTTTGAGGAACCACTGACGCAACAACTTACGCTCCACCTTCGCACCCGAGCGCCAGGAGCGGCCTTCACTATCAACCTGTTCATTGGCCAATACAGTCTGGTCGATGGGGTCCCAGTTAACAGCGGCTTCCTTTTGGTAAGCCAATTCCGCTTCGTAAAACTGCAAGAAGATCCACTGGGTCCAGCGGTAATAGTCTGGCGAGCAAGTAGCCACTTCCCGCTCCCAGTCATAAGAAAGACCCAACTCTTTGAGCTGCTCTCGCATTTGGCCAATATTCTGATACGTCCATTTGGCCGGAGGAATGCCACGGTCAATAGCCGCGTTTTCTGCGGGTAGACCAAACGCATCCCAACCCATGGGATGAAGCACGTTATAGCCCTGCATGCGACGCACACGAGCAATGACATCCGTAATCGTGTAGTTACGCACATGCCCCATGTGCAGGTTGCCAGAAGGATAGGGGAACATGGATAGGGCATAGAATTTTTTCTGCCCTGGGTTCGCAGGTGTCTTGTCTAGCCCCTGTTCTACCCAATGCTGCTGCCATTTTTTCTCGATGTCTGCTGGATTGTATCGAGACTCCACGTTTGGTTTCCCCTTCCTAATAAATGTTTTCCGTTAGATACATCTGCGGCTGCCCACTTTCGGCAACCTTGCAGAATTGCATAATCAATTCTAGTCGTCTGGTGCCCATCTGGATGGAATTGGGACTGCATCGAGCGAAAAAGTTTTGAGTGGTTTGACAAGTAGTCGTTGAATGTAGACGTTATCAGAAATGACACGTATCGGTGAGCTAAAGGCTAAAAATGGGCTTATCAGCTATATAAATGGAGGTTGTTGCTGATCCGAACTATGATTCCATCTGTCAAATTTTAAGTAGATACGTTTCAAGTAGATACGTATATGACGGGAGTGGGTGATGCCAATGCGTTCACCGCTGAAATTCTGTTTTAAGGTATGCGCAATGGGAACCTTCGTTGAATCTAGGCAGGATTGGATTAATTCTATAGATGGGATAAATGGTTGAGGGTACTCATCTCCTAGAGAGAAGGGTTTAGGATGAGAGTCAAGTCAAGATTCAGATTATCTTTCAAGTAATAATCTTCTGGATTTACATACACGATACCTTCTAAACATAAGAATGCCTTACAACCAAAATCTACATTAATTGCTCAGCTGGTTAGCCTTTATTCCTGTTACTTAGCTTTGGCCTCGTTTCCTATCTATGTCAGTCAGCATCAACGATCCGATCTCTAAAGTTACTTCTAATTTAGTACCCGACTACATTCAGGAGCGTCGTACTGTAGTCTTTCTAGTCTTATCAGGCTTATTCCTTGGCACCTTGGGAATGCTGAATATTCTTGGAATTAGCCGGTTTGTCAACATTTTCACTTGGAATGATTTTGCCATTACTGTGGCCGTAGGAGCACTACCCTATCCGCTTACATTTTTATGTACTGACCTGATTTCTGAACTATATGGTCGTAATCGGGCAAATCAGGTAGTTTGGGTGGGACTGTTGCTTAACCTATGGGTTGTATTTATTGTTTGGCTGGGAGGGGTTTTACCAGGGTTTGAAGCAGTTGATCCCACCACAGGAGAATTGGTAAAGGATGCAGCTGAACGTCTTCCCATTTTCTTCGAGATTCGGAATCTTACCTTTGGCACAGTAACAGCCTCAATGATCGCATACCTAACGGCCCAGTTTGTGGATGTGCAGCTGTTTCATTTTTGGAAAGAGTTGACCCAGGGAAAATATTTGTGGTTACGAAACAATGGCTCCACATTGCTCAGTCAGTTGGTGGATACGTCGGCGGTGGTGCTGATTACTCATTTTTTTGCTGGCGTCTTGCCAATTGATCCGACCCAGGATCTTTGGACTCAGCTACTGCTGTTTATTGGTTATGGCTATGTATTTAAACTGGTAGCAGCCTTATTGGATACGGGGCCATTTTATCTGTGCGTGTATTGGTTATCGAACTACCTGCAATTAGAGTCTCCGGTCTTTGGGAAATCATTTAAGTGAACAGCAACTAGCGATCTCAAGTTCACCTAGAAGACACCTGATCAGGCATCTAAATTCTTGGAGATTTCAAAGCAATCAAAAGCATCACTCACCAGGGGACTCGAATATGACCATACCAGGCCATAGGGAGATTGGCGCAACGTTGGGAGTGGCAGAGTTTGAGGTAATTTTTGAGAGACCATAGATACTTAACTCACATTTTGCTAAAAAGCCCACGTAGATGGCTAGAGTATCTATATCTATCCATGGTTACTCAAAGCATATTTGAACAGATTGCTGATTAAGGGGCTGCTATTACCTGGTTTGTGCTCTTAAATGAAAAACATTAAAGCCCATCAGGAACTTTGATGAAGCCATTCTTATCTTTGGCCCAAATATGCCGTCAAGCAACCATCTGTAGAGGCTTTCATAAGCACACCATCTCGGTGAATTAGATTATTGAAGAATCTCAGAGATTTGAAAAAACGCTAGGATAGCAACTAAAAAGTAAGTATCACCCTTTCGAGGATTTATCTAGTCAATTAGTTCAGATGAACTACTTCTTATTTGTCATCAAATGTCGATCAAATGTCGATCAAAGAAAATCATGGGAAAAGCTGCTCACTGAAGCGGATTATGAGGTTTTTACTGGCCTCGATCTCACTGATTTTGATCTATTTTCGTTGGAGGACGCTACACATTTTATATAGGTTTGGCATCTAAAATATTGCCAAAAGTCAAATGGCTGTAGAGCATAAGAAATAGGATAGAAGCCCTAACCTACTTATGAAAAGCAATCTGTGGTTAAAAAAGTATTGAAATTTATTCGCCTTCGAGATTCAACTGTTTGTAGAGAAAAAGAGAGATTAGGGAAAACTTTAATCTGTCAGTATTTTGGTGATTAGTGTTTTGAAGTGCTGAGATTGCGGTATGCTTGATTACTCTCCAAAGTCACACATTAAGACGTCAATTGACTTCATCTTTGAACTTTAGACCCCATAGAGGAAACGTAACATGTCAGTAACTGTGCTTCCTCAGCTTGTAGAAGCTGAGTCCCTTTTGTCTTCGCAAGAAGCTGCATTAATGCAACAACTTGCTGAAATTCAGGAGCAACGTAAAGGCTTGCAGACAGTCATTGCAATGTTTGACTCATCAGCCGATAACGGTCAACTTGCTGCCGTTGTAGCTCCTGTTATTAAAGAAGCCATTGCATCTACTAAAACCAAAGCTGCTGAAGAGACTGTGGCTGCGAAGCTCGCCAGAGTGACAAAATCAAAGATTGCCGCTGATGAACCAAAGCCCACCAAAGCACGGCAAACAAGCACTGTTAAAAAATCTGCTCCAACCAAAAAAGCAGATGGTCGATCAGCGCGGTGGCAACGGTATGTACTCGAGAAGTATCGCCAGCAACGGTTGCCTGATGTTGTGACTGATGTCTTAAAGACTGAGCCTAAGGATAGCTTTAAGATTACTGATGTGATGTTGAGTATTTTTGAAGAGGATATGCCAAAGCCCCAGTACTTAAAGGCACGTAGCCGCGTTTCGAATATCCTGTCGGCAGGTGCTCGTGATGGTGACTGGTATCGTGGCCGTGGCGGTACTTATAGCCTGTCTAAAAAGGCAGTTAAGACTAGATAGGGCCCACACGCTCTCTGAATAAAAGGAAACGTGCTGTCGAAGGATGTACCATCGGCAGCACGTTTCCTTTTGTAGCGGTGTATGTTTGAGTGATGTGAGAAATAGTATCTCTTTCCTCAATCCATAAGTTACTTAATAATGATTGGAGAACTCATGGAAGAGGAGGTACCACTCCTTGGACTAAACGTATACGGCTACTGTGCTGTTAAAGGTAGATTTTCCATATGGGAACCATTGATGTTTTTGTTTACGGTACGCTCAAGCCGGAAGGCATCTATTATCAGCAATATTGCGCCGCTTATTTAAAGCAATCTCAGCCTGCCCAGGTGCAGGGCCGACTCTACAACTTGCCGCATCTAGGCTACCCAACTATGACAATGGGAGATGGTTGGGTTAAAGGGTATTTATTTACCCTAGATGCAACCGCCATGGCAAGACTGGACTATTTAGAAGGTTATAATCCCGATGAGCATCAGAATAGGAGCATTGATGATGATGTTGAGGAAGACTATACACGTCAACGGGCAATGGTTTTTAATTTAGCTGGTCAGCCTATTGGCGAAGCTTGGATATACATAATGGATAAACCACCTTTAGGGGCGGTTTGGGTGGCGTCAGGAGAGTGGGAAGCGTGCGCTAAATAAAGAAAATTCAACTTCTACAAATCGTGATTACTAGTAACGCGTCAAATTCAAAGTTTGCGTTAGGGCAGTGGATCGTGGGTAATGATTGGTGATGTGTTCTCTTTATGTCATCCGCAGTCTGAGATTTTAAATTAATTCTTAAATTATGGGTAAAACAGAATGGGAAAAGATGTTGGCAAATGAGCCCTATCTGTCGACCGATCCAGAGTTGGTATCTATGCGACATAAGACACAGGGTCTTTTGCATGTATTAAACATGACCCCTCCTGATAATTTGAAGGAGCGCCAGAAAATTATTCAATCACTTTTTAGTGATCTTGGACCTGGGTTTGAAATAAATCCACCTTTTTACTGTGACTATGGCCACCATATTCGGGCTGGCAAAAATCTTTACATCAATTTCAACTGCACTATTCTCGATTGTAATTGGGTGACCATTGGTGATGATGTCTTAATGGCTCCGAACGTACAGATTTATACAGCTTATCATCCGACTGATCCGGCAGTGCGGATGACGGGTGTGGAGATGGCTGCGCCTATTACCATTGGCAATAATGTGTGGATTGGTGGTGGAGCAATTATTTGCCCTGGTGTCACTATTGGAGATAACAGCAGTATTGGTGCAGGTAGTGTTGTTACTAAAAACATTCCGGCCAATAGTGTAGCTGTGGGTAATCCTTGCCGCGTGATTCGACTTCTGCACAGAGAGTCCTAGGGCACTGGGCAGCGCTGACAAACACATCTATCCAATGGCTAGATGCGTTTGTGTTATTGAGCAGGGGCAAGATAACAATAAGTCACCTGATAATGGTTACTAATGAGCTCTAAATCAGGCAATGTTTGCTGACGGTGCTCAATTTCCTGTTAGAGACTAGTCTTTTAGAGCTTCCGACGCAAAAATGTTGCTGCGATTGAATGATTCAACAGCTACACGAATATAGGCTGAGATAAACTTAAACCGATTGGCGGTTTGATCAGGCACAAAAGTCTTACTAAACAGAATAACTGCAAACAGTTCACTAGATGGCAACATACCGCCAAATCCCAGAACTGATTTCACCCGATAAGGGACAACAAATTTTTTCTGCGCAGGAATATAGGGACTATTTAGAGCAGTTGATACATAAAAAACATTGAATGCTTTATGGGAACTTTTGGTAATTAAGGAAGAATTGGTATCAACTACCGTACTGACATCTAATCCAAACTGCTGGATCAGCTGAAAAATCATTGGTGCCTGTCGTACAAAATCTTCGTCTATCAGAGGAATAGCCTGATGACTGTTAGATTTGTGTCGAGAATTCCATTGAGGCTCATCACCTGCTGTGGCCATTAATGTCAGACATTTTGTCGAAGGAGGAATATATCGTTCTTGGGCGCTTGATTGCGCTTCTCTCTGGAGTTGTGGATTCAGTTCTCTAAAAGGGTGAGTTTTAAAGAAGCGAACAAGGGCCAATTCCTGATCGCCAGTGCGTGAGTCAAGAAAACTGTCGTAAATATAACGCACAATACGATTGGCAGCATCTTCCATATTCTGTGACTCGTACTCTAGGTTACGAAGAGCAACAGCGCAATGGGAAACATCAGCATTTGTAAAGGTTTCAAGACTGTACATTGTTTAAATGACTAAATATTTTTTTGAATATGAGCGTTTGTTTATTGTTCTTATGACCAGATGTTAACCCGGAGATTTTTTAGAAACTCAGAGGTAGACACTAGAAAATTGTTACTCAGAATACCTATATTTATCAAGCACCTAAGACATCTGCATATCTCGCACTGATGGACCGCCTAGAGACTTTTAAAAATAGATGCATGGATTGATATTATGGTTCCAAAGAATTATATAGTAGGCTACCGAAATAGACATTTAGATATCTCCACTAACTTGTTGCATCTCTATTCACAACATAGAAGTATCCCTTTGTTATGATACTTCTATGAATATTTTCGATAGAGCTATTAATAGACCTTTGATAGGCTACCGGCTAACCAACTGAATCTGCCATGGAAAGAGTTGCTTCAATGGTTAGCATTGCTGTTGTTCTGGGAGTCGGAACCCATGGGTTCTGGGCTTAGCTTTGTTATGGTGGCTCGAATGGAACAATCCTGTCACTGCTAGGTGCGAACCTTATCTTCGAGGCGAATCCCCCATAAAGCTGGGTGGAGACTAAGGCTCGGTAACGCCAGCAATAGTCATTTGGCGAATTTAAACAAAAACAACACTCAAACAGTTATCAAAACCATTTCTCTCATACCATGCGCTTAACTTAGAGATGTGTTGAAATCGGTTAAATAACAACAACAGTGCTCCCATTAGCTTATTAGAGAAAATATTGATAACACAATTGAGTGCTGCTCTTGATTTGACGAGACAGATTCTTGTGATTCAGCTATGTTAACCTCCTCAGCCTTTACAGGCCTTTTTGATTTAATCTGTCAGGGGAGCTTGCGCTCCACCCACAATATAGATCCCTTCACCAATAGGCTGGGACTGATGAGATGAAAGTTCACAGTTGTAATATATAACTTGGCACAGCCTCTCTTTTGGAAATATGCATTCAGCAGTTTGCTATACATCTCTCCGCAGAATATGTAAGCCTCTGGAATAACCTGGGTTTGTAAGTTTGGATGAGACTATTTTTTCGTAGAGGCATCATTGTTGTGAGCTGCTTTAAGTAAGTCTTTTATTGCTGGCAAAACAGCATTAGCCTAAACCTAAGGTTAAAGCTATAGAACTCAATCAATTAATCTTGCTACAGAGATTAGTCAGTCAGTGCAACATCACACTACAATTCCATAGCTAAGTTGTCGTTTTGATAGGTAAGTTTACTCACCAGTAGACAACATTGAACTGTTCTGTAGCAACTTCGCAATTTCTGTATGGCAAGTTTGGGTCAACCTTTTAACTTCAGTATTTGAACGGCTGTTTCGATAGCTTGCTCTATGTTTAGCGGTTATCCATAGAGGTTGTTCAATAATCACGTGGACCTGCCGATAATAAATGGCAGGGTACCATCCAGGTTGATGAAATAAGGGCTCAGAGGGAGCTAACCACTGGAATAGTTTAAATGGAGCGATGGAGGTAATGATTTCCTTAGTGGGTGCGATCGCAACCGGTATAATTGCTAGACGCTCCATAGAAGCCCGCAGATTTCGCGACCAAAATAGGACCGTATCATCTGCCATAGTGGAGCTATTCAACTACACAGGTAACTTTGAAAATTTGCTCAGGCGGCTTGCTAGCAATCACCGTTTCCCAATTGAGACCCGCTAAAAATTGCTCAGGCGATGTTGTCTCTACCACATCCACACCCCACTCACCGGTTTGCAATGATGTAGACGAAGTACCCATGGCAGGTGTGGTTTTGACACCGCCTAGTAACATCACTGTGAAACTGTCAATGCTTTTTGCCGGGTCCGCCAAACGTTGAGAGCTAAGACTCTGAGCACATAGTGTGGCCACCTCAGTGGGGGACGTTTGCTCTGCATCAAAAAGAACTTCTACCATCCAATGGGGGTTTTCAATTAGGCTGCATGTAATATCAGTATGCACCTTAAGCCCTTTAATGAATACACTGGCAAAGTCGTCACGACTAAGGCTGGATACTTGACCATCAGGAAGTGTGCAATTGTGAGAGAGAAGCATCCGGGTAGTCGCTGCCATATCTGCTTAGTGAAAAAATGTTACAACGTTAAATAGGATATCAGTGGTAGGTCAATCAAACTATTGATGTGGCTGAATTAATGTGGCTAATTTGCCTGTATGCACAATTTGTATTGTCTGGGTGCATTTGAGACAGGCTGATATTGATAGCCGACTATGCCACTTCAAAATGCGGAATGTGGGTTGCGGGATTTATCTGCCCAGTGGTGTTGACACACTTAGTTCAGGACACCATTTATACCTGTGCCTGACTGGGGGCAAAGCCAAGTAATCTGCTTGAAATGATGACTATGCTTAATCAAGAACTGTCCGGTGATCATTACTCCATTACTTATAACGCTGACACAGCTACCGTAAAATTCAGTGGACAGTTGGTGCTCAGGGGATATGCAGAATATGCACCGATTATGTACCTGTTGCTGGAGATAGCAGCGACTCAACCCGCTGCCATAACGCTGGATCTGAGGGATGTGTTATTTCTCAACAGCTCAGGCATTAACATGTTTTCCAAATTCTTGTTAAGCTTACGCACGCAAAACAATGTTGGATTAATTGTTATCGGAGATCGAGGGATTCCTTGGCAAGCTAAATCTCTCAAGAACATGCCTAAACTTTTACCCAGAGTACAGTTAATCCTTCTATTGAGTAACAAGTTAATGTTGCCTTTTTGTCGTTTTCCTACGCTGCCAACGAAGGTGTTTTGGACGTTTTGCCCTGCTCTATCTTACCCGCCAATAATTTATTCAACAGTAGAGCAGGCCTACTCTTGGATAAAACGATCTCTTGCTGGTCTTGGAGAGCCATTCGAACAATCCGTTCACTGGGATAGCCATGCTTGGGTAGGGTACGAAACCAGCCCGGAAAGTATCGCCAGATATGATTCGGCATTTCCAGAGCGAGCACTTGCAGTAGTCCTAAGGCGATAGCATTGAGGTTGACAAAGCGTTCAAAGGCCTCGACTTTGCTAAGAATTTGGGTCTGGATATCGGTGTCATAGTCGAGCAGGTACATCGAGTCAGGCCAGTCAGCAATTTTGTCGAGTGCTTTGAGCCAGAACCGATAGGCAAACCCACCCAGGAGATGAACCAAGGTGCGAAAAGCGACCTCGATTTTGAAGCGCTTTGTATAGGTTTCAATGACCTCTAGTCCAGTGAGGCTGAGGTCTGACGAGAGCAGGATCATCCGTTTGCCACACGGTTGTTGGGTGAGGACAAAGAGGACCTTCTCGGTGGGGCTATCCCAGTAAAACTGAAAACACTGATAGACCAGTGAAACGGGCTGACCATAGAGTGAGACCGTTTCGCTTAACCAGCTATCGGTCTCCTCGAACAAGTCTCTGAGCCTGATTTTGGCTCCCCATTGTCGAGGGCGTCCTCGTTTTGCGACCTGTGGATTCGCTGAAAACTCGGCCCGTGCCACCGTTGAGATGCGACTGCGACTAATGAGATGGAGGTGGTGTTGACGAAACCGCTGTAATACAACCCGACACGCATAGTAGGCATCCAACACGGCATAGCTGCCCTGCCCCATATGGGTGACACAGAGTTGCGCCATTTTCTCGGTTAGACGACTCTCAGCATCGCCAGTGGTCGCAATGATGCCATCATGAAGTTTAAGCGCAATGAGACTGACAAACAGCGCGGAGTCGAGTCCGATTAAAAGGCCCAACGCACTAAAATAATGCCCCCGTATCCATTCTGGTTTACTGAGGTTATCGGACTCTTGATGCAGGCCTTTAACCCCAGGCATTTTACGCCCCTCTTTGCTGACCTTAATGCCGTCACCGACATACACTCGATGCCCCTTGAGTCGATATCCATCGGTCTGATGACTGAGCCAACGGCCCCAACGACGGCACACCCGGTCCATCTCATATCCAGATGAATGAAACCAATGGAGGGCTTGATGATAGTACTCCGCTCCCAGACCCAGGGCATTCAAATAACTGGTCACCGCAGGGGGCTGGGTCGTTAGTAGGGCTCCCCACAACAGCAGCACAAACCACCCGAATGTAGCATTGCGACTAAAGGCTGGACGGAATGTAACGATAATTTGCTCGATACGCTCGTAGAGCTCCATAATAAAATCAGCTGAATCTTTCACTTCAGCTAGTTTCGGGCATTCCGGGCTCTCTGAGCGATGGAATGTTCTTTTTTATAGAGCGCTTCTGAAAAGCAACAAAAACTTCTTACTGTTCAGTTAATCCTTGATTGATTAATCTAAAGGTAACTTTCCTAAGCTAATTTCATTGGCTGAACAGCTGTTGACAGGGTGATCAAACGAAAATTAACGTTGTCACCCTGTCACACGAGATGTTGTTAGACAACAAAGTTGTCAGCTGTTACATCTGCAGCAGTGACGCCTTCTAATACGGCAAAGATTCTAAAGCGATCGCGTCGTCCAAAGTCACCATTAAGATCAACTTGAACATGTGTACCGCCAGTCCCTTGAACTACTCGAATATAATCATCAAATGGAGTGGCACTACCATAACGTCGGCTATGCTCAAAGATATCGCTGAAGTCTAGTAGGTCAACATTCACGTCAAAGTCTGTGATGCGATCGTGTCTATCCAGCAATCTTTCATACACAAAGGTGTCGCCGCCATCACCACCTGTGAGTAGGTCGTTGCCGCGACCACCTACAATGACGTCATCACCGCCGCCACCAGTAATGGTATCTCTTGAGCCAAACCCTTTAATCAAATCGTTACCCTCTGTACCCGTGAGATTATCACGACGGCGGGTACCAAAAATCTCCTCACCAGGAACAACATCAGGACCTAGATCTAGACCAATAATCAGCGGATCATGGTCAGAGTTGCGGAAAGGTGTGGTCCCGTCAAACAGACTTGGATTGCGGCCAAAGTCAAGGTTGTAGTCAAGGGCATCGGGCTCATCGGCATTGACATGCCACTCAGTTGCACCAGTTACCTGGGAAATCAGTGTGGTACTAGCCAGACCATAGTCCAGGGTGCCAAACTGACCGTCAAATGCAAAGGAGTAAGCAGACTCTGGATTTTCGACAACGTTGGTATACCCTTCGCTTTCCAGTAAGGTGATGGGGTCTTCCTGAGCATAGGCATTCAGGTCACCAATGATCAAGAAGTCATCATCACCGCTGCCAGTTGGGTCGGTATCGAGCCAGGCATCAAGCGCCTCAGCTCCACGTACACGAGTGCCGTTAAAGTTACCCTGTCCATCATCGGCATCTGCGTTGTCACCGCTGCCTGTACCCCCTTTAGACTTAAAGTGATTAACAGCAACCGTGAGCTGTTCGCCACTGGCGATTTCTTCAAAGGTGACTGCCAGCGGTGCACGGTTAGTGCTAACGCCATCAAAAACAGGACCATTGCCATCAAGGCCAAGGCCAGGCAAATCCGCATCTGTAAGCGTCTCAACCGTTGTTCCGGGTGCGATTCTTACAGTGGCTGTATTGTAAATGGCCCCAACAGAAATTGCATCACCTGTGTCGACAAAGGTTTGGCCAGGGTCAACAAATGCGTAGGTGTCAGTGCTGACGCTATTGAGGGCATTAACTAAGGCATCGATCGCAAATTGACCATCACCGTTTTGGTCGCCACCAAACTCATTTTCAAGCTCGATGAGACCAATAATATCCGAATCGATGGTGTCTAATGTGGTCACCAATTTTTGAAGCTGCCGATCAAACTCAGCTTGGTTATCAGCACCACGGGGTGATAGACCATTGGGGCCGCTGCCGGGGTTGCCCGACTCATCTAGGGTGGTGAAGAAGTTGAGAACGTTGAAGCTGGTTACCGTTAGATTACCGCCCACATCCTCAGGGGTGTTAGGGCGAGGATTCGTCGGTTGAAAATCAACCGGAGCAATCGGCTGAATCCGATACTCATCAAAGCTAAATCCTAGAACACCAGAGAGATTTTCGACTGTATCGCCACCGCGTAGGGTATTGGTAGAGCTGAGGGGATTACCGCCTCGCCCCAAAATAATAGGGTCGGGGTTCTGAGCGGTTTGACCATCATCTAAGACAATTCGACGTTTGGCGATTTCTTCCTGATATGCGGCAAACCCAGCTGCATCTGGAGAATTAAACTGGGTGTACTGATCTAAACGACCATCGGTGCCTGGTGCATTGCTTGCATCATTAGCGGATAGTACAACTTCACCAAATCGGTCTAAATTAAAATATTCCGTCACAAAAAGAGTGTCAGGAATAGTCACCCTCATGCCTTCAAACTGTTCTAAGTCAGCAATGAAATCTCCATCACTGTTAGTGGTACTGGCAGCAGCAGGCAAATTCACCGTTGCTGCAGTTGGCAGGGCCTCTGTTCCTTGGATAGAAACAGTTACATCGCTGAGCTGAGTTGATTCAAAGAATTCAGCAACTGTACCGGTGACCTGAACAACGTCACCAATGTTGACATCGACTGCAGGGGAGTTGCCATCAAAGATAAATAAACCTTCAGATGTGAATGCATTACCATCGTTATCAGCATCTTGTTCTTGCACAAAGAAGCCATTTAAGTCACCGTTAGTGCCATTGTTACCGTCTTGGAAGTCACCGACTACAACGGCTTCAATAGTGGCGGTTTGGCCTACTAAAGGACTGGCTGCACCACTGCCTTGGATTTCAGAAATTAAGGTGAGGGCAACACCATCATCATTCTGAATAGTGCCATTGGCCGCAGCTGTTGCGATGTTTGCGCCAGATGCATTGGCGAGGGTAACAGTAAAGTCCTCATCAATTTCTGACGTCGTATCTCCGGCAACCAGAACATCAATCACCTGAGTGGTTTCACCATCGGCAAAGTCAACGGTGCCAGAGGGTAATACACCCCCATCAAAGTCACTAGCATCAGCCACGCTGCTGGAAACCGCATAGTCAACACTGGCAGCTCCGCTGGTATCTCCTATGCGAGTTACGGTGAAGGAGAATGGGGTTGTACCGCTATCGCCTTCAGCCTTAACGGCATCTGTTGCCGCAATGGCTAATGTAGCGCCTCCGCCTGTACCGCCATCAACAGAATGGCTGCCCAACCCATCAAATGTATCTTGGGCAAAACCTTCCCATTCAACGCTAGGATCAAAGACATCACTGCCATCGGTGTCTCCAGTCGTAATGCTAGAGCGGCGGCGAAGGGTTTCATTTTGGGTGCCGATACCGCCACCAGACCATTCACTGCCGGGGTCGGTGCCGATTTGGCCAATCACATCGACAATGTTGCCATTTAGACGTAGGACAATGGCATCATCACCATTAAAAAAGCTGCTGCCAGACGTAAGATCTGTCTCAGCAAGAATCTCTGGGGCAGCATTATCATCTGCAATGACAAAAACATCTTCGTTGTCAACAGTGTTTCCGTTTAGGTTAATAGTTGTTCCTGGTGTAGTGTTGCCGTTGAAGTAAAATTCAAGGGTATAGCCATCTAGATTTACGCTGCTGCCAGTGAAGTTAGCGATTTCAATGGCTTTATTGTTGCTGCTACCTTCAATATACTCAGAGAAAAAGAGTTCGGTCGCAGGAGGAGTTGTTCCAGCAGCGGTGAAGGTGCCGATGGGGAATTGGCTACTGGCTGTACTGTTGCTTGTTTCACCATCTAGCGCATTAGGTCCGCTGAATGCCCAATTGGCCAGATTGAATGTGCCATCAGCCTCGGTGTCAGAAACTCTGTAGGCCCAGCCATCCAGGTGCTCCCAGGGTTGTCCGGTACCATCGACGTCGATTTCTCCAAACACATCGACTACAGTGCCATTGAGAAATAGTTCAATGGCGTCATCACCATTGATGTTGGCTGCACTACTGGTATCGTTGGGAGCAAAGCCCAAAAAATTGTTGAAGCCAGTGTTTTCAGAGGCTATGTAAATATAATCGCCAGCACTTGCAGAACCGGAAAACGTATATTCTTGGCCATCACTACCACCACCGTTATTGGCAGAACCAAAACCATAGACGCTTAAATCTGGAATGTCATTTAAGGCGAAAAATTCGATAGCTTTTGGCAATCCCCCTGAAAGAGGACCGTCAATGATGCCTGTGATAATTAGATCACTCATGGGTTGTTTTTGTTCAAACTTTTATGCACGCTTATCTAATTGCTAATCGCGTCCCCGTCGATCCCCGATTGACTGTCACAAACAGAGATAAAGAAAAGATGAACATCACGTTAAAGGCTGAAGCTTTTTAGATGGGCTTCATGCTTTTTACTAATGCTTAATTAAGTCCTTACTATTTTCTTTGGGACGTATTTCTTTAGGACGTGCCGCTGCATCGGAGTAAGCCGGTTTTCGTCGTTTGAGTGTTTCCACCAGTAATCCGATGGTTCCATCTCTTCACCGATGAACTGATGGCTGGACATATCCATCGATTTGGTTTGATCATCCCTTAACCTGATGCTGAGACCTGAAAGTTCCGTGCCTTTAGATATATCCGGGAAAAAAGCAAATTTTGGCAATAAGCTTATCAATGCTGGCTAGAATCTTTATGAAAGCCTAGGTAAGGCGTTGAAGCTTATGAAAAGGAGCGGTTTCAAAAAATGCGATCGCAAAAATGACGGAATTCAGCCAGCTATAATAAGATTATTAATTCTGATATTAGACTTTACAGGCGGTAGATCTCAGAGATGCTGCCTGATTTCAATATGCCGGCCGCTCCTATTCCCAAAAACGATGCTGACCGCCTAGCGGACCTAAGTTATTACAGGATTTTAGATACCCCTTCTGAAGCCTCCTTTGATCAACTGACTCGTCTGGCTGGCTATATTTGTCAAACCCCTGTAAGCTTAATCAGCCTGGTTGATAAGCATCGCCAGTGGTTTAAATCTGTTTGCGGTCTTGATATTAATCAAACGCCCAGGCAACAAGCATTCTGTGGATATACAATTCTGGGCAAAGTTCCATTCATCGTTGAGGATGCCACGGCTGATGAGCGGGTTAAGGACAACCCATTAGTATTGAGCAATCCAAAAATTCGCTTTTATGCAGGTATTCCGCTGATTACGCCTCGGGGCTATAACCTCGGCTCCCTATGTGTGATCGATTTTGTTCCTAGAAAATTGAACCAGCATCAAATTGATGGCCTCAAGACGCTGGCGTCGCAGGTGATGTACTTGCTAGAGGCCCGGCTATTTTCTGAGAAGATTACCCACTATACCAGTGTTCTAGAAGAGGCTCATTTTCAGGCGCTGGAGGCGAATCAGGCAAAATCCCAGTTTTTAGCAATGATTAGCCATGATATTCGCACGCCGCTCCACGGCATCATCGGGGCATTGGACCTGCTGTGCGATACCCAACTGTCGCTAGAGCAGCAGCAGTATGTGGATACGGCCAATACCTCTGCACAAATTTTGCAGGCTATTATCAGCGATGTTCTGGATTTCTCAAAAATTGAGGCTAATAAATTAACCCTCAAACCGACCCCAACATCATTGAGCAATCTTTGCAAAATCATCGAAGAGGTTTTGCAAGATGAGATTTTTCAAAAACAGCTGCAATTTTCAATTGACTTTGACCCGTCCATTCCAGAAAGGCTTTTAATCGATAAGAATAGGCTCTCCCAAATTTTGCTGAATTTATGCAGTAATGCGGTTAAATTTACACCTCGCTATGGGTTGATTAATCTGCGCTGTAGTTTACAGCACAGGGCCTCTGATGTTGTAACTGTCAAAATTTGTGTGTCAGATACGGGTATTGGCATTGCCAACGATCAGCAGCAAGACATATTCTCACCGTTCGTCCAGGCTAGTAACCATAATCGGCAAGAACATGGCGGCACCGGCTTAGGGTTGGCGATTTCATCACGGCTGTTGGAGCTTATGAAGTCGAAACTACACCTGAAAAGTAAGTTGGGAGAGGGCTCAATTTTTTCGTTTACCTTGACGTGTCCAATTGTTCAGGCTGCTGCGATTCAGGTATTGCCCGACAACCCTCTCAAGGATGTGCGGTTACGGCTGAGTCGTTCAATTCGTGTTTTGGTGGCAGAAGATAATCCCATTAACCAGAAGCTTTTGGAACACCTGTTGCAGAAAAATGGCTGTATTGTGAGCTTGACTAACAACGGAAAAGAGGCATGTAAACAGTTTTTAGAACATTCTTTTGACCTGGTGTTAATGGATCTTGAAATGCCTATCATGGGAGGGGAAGAGGCTGCTCAAGAGATATTTAAGTACTGTCAAAAACAACAGATACAGGTGCCTGTTTTAATGGTTACGGCCCATGCGATCTCAGAAACCCAGGAGCGGTTAATAGCACAAGGGATCGATGGCTACTTGACTAAACCGATTCGGGCTCAGGAATTGCTGGGTGCGATCGCACAAGTACTGGCGTAATCGCTTGCATTCAGACCGATCATCAGACGATGTGTGTTGAGCCAGGGCCTACTCTAGGTTAGAGTTCCAAAGCCATTGTGGTATTGCACTTTAAAATGTTCAGGCAACAGGTGTGTTGTTACATATGGGGCTCACCAAACAACACAATAGAACAGGTCAGTTCTCGGATTAATTGAGTCGTAACATCACTTACCATCAGTCCCCCTGCGGTCCGACGTCGCATGGAACGCAGAATAACCAAATCGAAGTTGTCTGCAAGCCGGAGCAGCGTTTGCGTAACATTATCGTGGGCAATGGTCTTGATGCGATCGACCGCTTTCAGTTCATCATGGGTAACGATTGCTTCCAAATCCTTCTTAAATTGAAGCATGTTAGCTTTAGGGGTCCGACGATCGTATATATGAACCAGCGTCACGGTTGCACGGTGAGCATCGGCAAATAACTGGGCAAACCGCACTGTACGAATAGTTTTAGGCATTAAATCTCGCACAGGTACCAATATCCGATGGATATTCGTCGGTTCTGTTTTGAGCCGCATCACCGCCACAGGGCAGTGAGATGACCAAAATACACTTTCTAAGGTGGTGCCAAAGAGTCTGGCTCTGACCCCGGTGGTATCCTCGTTCCATCCCATCACCACCAGGTTGGCATTTTGTTCACGGGCTGTGTGGCTAATGCCCGTGGCTTCATCATCGGCAATCCTGACAATAGGATTGGCTTTTACACTCAGCGTTTGGCTAATATCGTTCGCTTCTTGCACCATCAGTTGGCACTTTTTTAAATCATCCACCAGGATGGGGTCATCCATATGGGCATAGGCACGACTGATGGCTAAGGGGACAATTTTTCCTGCCTCATGGTAGGCCAGGAGAACGGCTGTTTCTACCAAATGTTGATCGCTACGGGGATTAAAAATTGGTACGACAATGGTAAAAGCATGGGAATGAAGACCTTCTGTAGGTGGATGCGGCTTATTGTTCTGGCCCCATACTTCAGGCTCGAGAGGGACTGTACTCTTTAAGATCGCTGTTTCTGAGGGGACGGCTAGTTGGCTTGCAAATGCTTTGGTAGCGATGGGACCTGCGATCGCAGTTACCAACATCAACACAATTACCCCATTAAAAATGGTCTCATCGATTAATCCAACCTCACGGGCCACAATCGCTGCCGCTAATGGTGCCGCCACATGGGGCAAGCACAATGACCACATGGTTAATATCTCATGCCAGCTATATCGGTACATCAGCTTAGCCAGGTAGGTTCCCAGAAACTTACTGATGACCACACCGCTCACGATCGCGAGGGTAATACCGAGGGATGATGTGAGCGATGAGATAAAAACTGGCAGATCAACTAAAAGACCCACATGAACAAAAAAGAATGGGATAAATAAAACACTGCCAACAAATTCAACTTTCTCTTTGACTGGCCCTTCGCCCAAAACGTCATTGACCGCCAGACCCGCCAAAAAAGCGCCAACAATACGCTCAACATTGACCAGTTGGGCTCCAGCTGCAGCTAGGAATACCGCTAGAAGAACAAAAACAAATTGATTACCCTGTTCATCTCCTGTACGCCGAAAATAAAGTTTACCCGCCCAGTCCAGGCCAAAGAGCACAGTAGCGGCATAGATGGCAAGGGCAAGAATTTGAGCGACCAGACTAAATAGAGAAAACTCTCCGGCATGGATAGAAACAGAAATTGCCAGGAGTAAAAGCCCCAGAATATCGGTAAAAATGGTTGCACCAATGGTGACGGTAATGGCTTCATTACCCATTACCCCCAGTCGATTCACAATTGGATATCCCAACAATGTATGGGGGGCAAATACGGCCCCCATCAGTAGGGCCGTATTCCAGCCAAAGCCCAGCAAGCGTCCAACTAAAAGCCCAGCGGCTAGCGAGGATACAAAAATAAATAATCCAAAGCCTAGGGAACGGGTACGAGTTTTGCGAAACCTGGCCAGATCAATTTCTAGCGCAATCACAAACATCAGGTATATTTTCCCGATCTCTGCCAGCAATTCCATGGTTTCTGTCTCGGCATTCAAAACAGCCAACCCACTTTTTCCCAATACCACGCCAGCAAACAATAATCCGACAAGGCCAGGCAGTTTAATGCGTTCGAATAGGGGAGGTAAGGTTAAGACCACCAGTAGCAGGATGGTCAGGGAAATTAACGGGCTATGGAGCGAGAGGGATTCACCGTGCTCGACTGCAGCTAAAACCATATGATGGGCCTAGAGGAAAGCAAGAAGCAACATAGGTATAGTGGACTTGTGGCCCACCGTCGTGGCCCACCGTCATAGTTATTTTGCATGAATAGTGTTTGTATCACCTGACGAGGCTTGCCGTAATGCGCAAAAAAAGCAGCGGGTGAAGCCCCTCAGAACCCCACCCGCTGCTTTTATCCAAAAGACGTCCGTAACCTTACTCGTCGTCGTCCTCATCCTCATCATCTTGAGGATACTCAAAACTATTGGATCGATTAGTCAATACCGACTTACCAAGGCTCAAAGCCCGCTGAGCCTGTAATTCTGCTTTACGCTTCCAAACAGCGCGGTGCATGTTGCGCTTAGACTTGGAGCGTTTCTTCTTAGGAACCGCCATGGACCTGTTGGAAAATTAGACAACCTATTGATAATAGACCAAACTTGAGCTAATAGTACAGGTCTTGTCAAATCAGCTAACCGTTATCCAGGCCCCTCTTAGCCCCCAAGTTTGGGGTAAAGAAAACTCAAAGCTCCAAAAATTGGGGGTTTGGGGGCCTAGGTAACCCTTGACTTCATTTAAAAACTTGATTGGAAATTATTAACCGTAGGCTGAGCGAAGCCGAAGCCAAACGGGGAGCACCCAATTCCCTAAAACGACGATTCTGACGAAGACTCAAGTAACGTCTGAGCCCCCCGAAAATATGTCGCCCAATATTCAGTCATCGGCTGCTGACCCCACTCCTGACGGCTGACCCGTAAGTTAAGAATAGGCACAGCAATACCGTCGCTATTTTCCGCAGTCACACTAATCATGACTTCCGTGATTAGCAAATCTTGGTCAAAACTACGCTGTGCGCCTGCCCGAGCTGCCATATTCGCCCGCGTTACCAGGCTGCTGTAAGGTTCACCGTCTTCCAATGTCAAAAATAAATTTAACCGAGACGTATAGGCATAGGAGGCCTTAGGCATGATCAAAGCTTCGGTTAGCCACAAAGCTCCAGAGGTCCCCAGTAAGACCGCTAACCCAAGGGGGGCACATGAGGCGCTGAGGCGTTGCGCTAGGGTGCGCTGGCGTCGCCGTCTGGAATAGGGTCGGTAGAGGGATGTCGTAGACATGTAGATTAACAAATGCTAGGAGTAATGCCGTCCGGGTAGAACTGTAATATAAACTGCGTTCATGTGCAGAATTGCGGTTTCGGGAAAACTCAAGGGTTTACTCCGATATGACAGCTAAGTAAGACTATCGTCAAACTTTCCCACTTTTGTAGCTTGAATGAACAAGAATAGCAAAGCTGTGCAGGCCACAATTTTGACTGGATAAGCAAGTAATTCAGTGATTGATCTATAAGTTGATGCCGGATCCCAACGCAAACGGCTCAACTTGCAGTAATATATGGCGCTGAAAGCTTCTGTTCCCTTCAACGTCCAATCTGTATTTGGTGGCCTCTGATGTCGAATTGCTGGGCAATTATTATTGGAATCAATCAGTATCAGGGGTTTCAGCCGCTGATGCAAGCTCAAAATGATGCGGTGGGTATTCGCAGATACCTGATTGAAGATGCTGGTTTTGCGCCGGAAAATTGCATTTTGCTGAGTGATTTGTCCACCTCGACGGAACAGGAAGCGGTTGTCCCTGACCGGGTGGCTATTCATGATTGGTTAGAGACCATTTGCCAAGGCCGGGTGCAACCGGATGACACCCTTTGGTTTTATTTCAGTGGCTATGGGGCTCAAGCTGATAACAAAGACTATCTGATGCCTGTGGATGGTGATCCGGCCCAGGTGAAACAAACTGGAATTGCGCTACAGGATGTGGTGCAATATCTCAAACAAGCACCGACTGACAACATCATGATGGTGCTGGATATGAACCGTAGTCAGAGTGCGCTAGCGGGTCAAGCCATTGGTGAACAGGTGGCTAAGTTGGCTCAAAAGGCTCGAATTCCCTTAATTTTGTCCTGTCAGCCCAACGAGTTTTCCCATGAGACATTGGCGGTGCGCCATGGGTTGTTTACGGCAGCACTATTAGAGGGCCTGCGCTACGACGGTTGTGCCACCCTCAGTCACCTGGAGCGCTATTTGGTCGAACGGATTCCTGAGCTGTGTGAACATCATTGGCGGCCCATTCAAAATCCGGTGGTGATACTCCCTGAAGAACAAAAGTTTCAGTTGCTTTGGCATCAACGGGAAACAACTGCGGCTCAGTCAGTGGAGTCTACGGCTGTTGCTGGAGCAGCAGGGTTGGCGGCGATGGTGGAGGCTCCGAATGCGATCGCAAACGATGAATTTACAGATGAATTTACAGATGAGGTTACAGAGGATGCGATCGCACCCATAGACACACCAGAATACATCCCGGAAGAACCGCCTTTAATTCCTGAAACGTCAGCCATAGATGCTGGAGCCATGGATGCGGGTCTTGTTCCCGACAATCCAGATGCGGGTGACGATGGCGATCTCATCCCAGAGCCTGTACCGGAGTTTGTACTGGAAGATGAACTACCGGAGGAGCCACCACGGGAGCCGTTTTCGCTGGATACCGACACCGATGATCAGGGCGATATCTATGGCAGCACAACGGTGGATAATCTGCCCGAGGATCCACCTGCTAAGAACCGCACGGGAGGCTGCCTGGGTGCCTTAGGTGTGCTGGGGGCACTGTTGCTATTGACGGCGGTGCTATTTCGTAATCAGCCGTTGGTGCAAAGTACGCTGCAAGATCGGGTGCCGCCGGAATGGTTGGCCCGCATCGGGATGGATCCGGAGGGGGCTGATGCTCCGGACGGAGCGTTGCCGGATGATCCGGATGCCGATCCTTCAGTGGGTATCCCTGATGGCACTGAGGTTCCTGATGAGCCCGATGCTGCTGACACTCCTGACGCTGAGGCTACAGCGGACCCAGAGGCCGAAACGTCTGACGACCCAGATGCGGTCTCCCCTGACGACCCAGAGGCGACCACCGATGCAGAGGCAGGGGATACTGGGCTAGAGGTAGACGCCCCGGATGCCGGGGATACAGCGGATGTGCCCGATGATACGGCAGAGACTGAGACACCGACGGCTGCTGCGCCCAATACTGTACCTGCGGCTGGTAATACGACCGGTGATGGGTCTGACGATGGTGCCGATACGGCGGCAATTTTAGCAGAGGCACGTCGGTCACTGCGCCCAAGTCAAGCATCTCGGTTTGCAAGTGCGATCGCAACCGCCCGCCAAATTCGTCCAGGCGATCCCAACTATGCTGAGGCCCAGGCTGACATCCAACGCTGGAGTCAAGTTATCCTCGACCTGGCTGAAGGTCGTGCTGCTGAGGCTGAACTCCAGGCTGCCATTGACGCAGCAAAGCTGATTCCCAGTGAGCCTGCCGATATTTATCAAGAGGCTCAGGAACGCATTAGCCTATGGGAAAAACGTGCGGATGCCCGCGCCCTAATTCGCGAAGCCCAATCTATTCCACGCATAGGTCAGGCAAGCACGTATCAAAACGGCATTTTGAAGCTTCAGGAAATCCCAGAAGAGCTGTCGGTTGAGTATGCCGATGCCCAAAGGTTGATTGGCGACTGGACAGGCAAAATGTTGACCATTGCCCAAACCCGCGCTGACCAAGGCCTATTTTTTAGTGCCATTGAGGCCGCAGAGCTGATCCCCGAGGGCACTGAAAATTACGACCAAGCCCAAGCCGAAATTCGACGCTGGACAGGCGAATAGGAGACTCTACATACAAATGCTTTCTCGACGTATTCCACCTGGTCCAGGCCAGGAATCTGTTTGGGACTATCCACGTCCGCCTGCGTTAGTGGATAGCCCCAAGCACATTAAAATTGTCTTCAATGATCAGGTAATTGCTGAAAGTAATCAGACAAAACGAGTGTTAGAAACCAGTCACCCACCGGTCTACTATATTCCTCCTGCTGATATTGCCATGGAATATTTGACCGGGGCGTCTGGCACCTCGTTTTGTGAATGGAAAGGACGCGCCCACTATTACTCGCTCACCGTTGGTGAACAAATAGCGGAGCGGGTGGCTTGGTACTATCCCACCCCGACGGAGCGATTCAAGTCAATGGCTAACTACGTGGCCTTTTACCCAAGCACCATGGACGCTTGCTACGTCGATAACGAGCAAGTTCAAGCCCAGGCTGGGGATTTTTACGGCGGTTGGATTACCTCAGATATTGTCGGCCCTTTTAAGGGCGAAGCTAATACCTGGGGTTGGTGATTTTCAAACGTCGTGTAGGAGTGTTCCATGGAACACCCCTACATGACATTGGTTGGTATTAATCTGCCAATACCGTTTGTATATTCCCTAAAATCTCCACAATGACCTGCAATTTTGTTTCAATGGCTTGCTTCTGCTTGATCAACTGGTTGAGCCGTCGATAGCGAGCAATGGCCATACTCAACACCGGCACTTGATCGGGGGGGCATTGTTCTGTTTGAATTTGCCCGCTACTGTTCAGCCGACATAGATAATACTGGCTAAGATTGCCGTTAGCCAATGAACTGGAGGGAGATTCTGTAGCCAAGGATGTGTTTGCGTTAGCCACTGCGCCATTTTCTAACATGGCACTTTCTAAAGCTGACAGATAGTTCATCAAATCATCCGCATCGCCATGGCGAAACAAAGCAACATCCATGGCCTCTAAGGAGCGGGATGAGATAGCGTGATCCCTTGCATAGCAGGTTTGAGCATGCTCAGAACGACTTGAGTATTCAACTGCCGCATTTAAGCTGGCTTCCGAGGCCAACCAGCCGGATACCACAGGCCCTTCTGCATAGACCTGATGAATTTTATTGACTAGCTGTCTTAGTTGTATCTGATACTTCTGGACCTGCTTGTAGATATCGGTCAAAGTATTAAGGGCAATAGCCGGATTCACCTCATAGCGAACACTATTAGTTTCGCCATTGTCTGTGGGTGGGAGCTTGGGGACTCTAGAAGTAGACATTACATGTTCTACCAAACCGCCAATGGAATAATCTGTAGGCTTTGCTGAAGATAAAAGAGATGCTAACCCTGGCGCGCTCTAATCTTAAAACAATCAGGACAAGACCGTCGGAACGCCGGAACGCTTAACAGAATCTTTGAATATTTGGAGTTTTAGCAAATTTAATTGTGATAAAGGCTTCCTCGGTGTCGATTAAGACATCCTGTGTGACCCCATATCAAAACACTACTCCGGAGTTGAGTTCAGAGAAATAAAGTAGCCAATAAATGCCACTCACCGTCTTTGTAATCAGCTTGAGCAATTTAGCTAACTACTTTTTCCGTCCCGAAGGGAGCTTGCTAGAACATCCAAATGGATCCCTGCCCCAGTATACTCCTGCTTTATAGAAGCGCCACAGTGACCCCAATAAACCCTGTAATATTCACGGGGAATTTTTCCCATGACATATAATCTTTTACAAGCTAACCTTTAATCTTTTACAAGCTAACTTTTTGTGCTTGTGCCACTGAAGCTATCGTTACGTTTCTAAAGGCAAGATTTTTTGATACGTGCCAGCATAGAGGTGGATACTAAATCTCTTTAGAGCGTCTGTGTTCCTAGTTCATTGTTTGCTGATTTTTTAGCTGCCCACACGATTACCATCGTTATTGGGGTCATTGACTTATGCGATTACCTCCATCTGTTCGATACTTCCCATCTCGCTTACAGGTCCTCTTAAATCCATGGCTTTGGCTTGGCATTCTAGTGACCGGAGTTGTGGGTGCATATGCCTGGGAGTATCGTCAAAACCCAGGCCAGTTACCATGGCAAATTGGTTCTACGGGGTTAGGTAGTTCCGGTGATTCCACTTCTAGTGATGTGCTGCTAGAGTCTCTGACTCCTGAGGAACAGGCCGTAGCTGCGGAATTGGACAATATAGAATTGCTGCTGGCCCAGCTAGATTCAGATGTATCTGCCTTGACGTCTGGTGGTGAGCTCAGCGCTGCAGCATCTCTGAATGAGGCGTTGGGTAATGCTAGCGGCGTACCTAGTGAGACAGGTGTGGAGCGTTTAACTCGCTACATTGACGAATACAGTTTCCTTGGAACTCGGGCCAGGGGCTCTAATACTCAGTCGGACAAAAGGGAAGGGGCGATACCGGTACAGCGTCCTTCTGAATCTGTTTTGACATCACAGCCTGACGCTAATCAACCCACCACTGTTTTAGCTCCCAGTGCCTTAGCTGACGCCTTGGCTCGACAAGAGGCGGAACAGGAAGCTGCAACCACATCTGCTCAGATCCCTGAGGTAGATTCCAGAGGTCTGCCTGTTTTACCTGCGAGTGATGCTGCGGCAGCTACAGAGCAGGGCAATGTCGATACACCAACATTTTCCTTTGGACAGGTGGATACGGGCGTGGTGCCTGGTAGTTTGAATGGCCTTGATCGGTCCTTTATTCGCACGACTCCCAACATGTCTCCACCGCCAGGGACAACTGGCTACACCCCCCCGGCGTCACTTTCAACGTTTAATGGTGCACGCCAAGGTGCTGATCGTGCCAATCCGTTCCCATCAGCTCAGCCCTCAACGGGGGCCTTTGGTAATCAGCCGTCAATCAATGTACCTGACCGTTCCCAGGTGTTGCCATCAACGGATACGTCAGTGGCTGCACCTCTAGAAGTACCTACCTTTGATGGCACTTCTCAAGACACGTCAAATCAACCACGTAATGCGTGGGAAGCCTTCTGGGATTAGATTGTCTGCGCCAAACTATGGGTAAACCATTAGGGCAAAAGCTGGCCCTGGGCCTTTGGATTCAACCCTTGTGAAGGGTAGTTTAGAGTCATGTTGCCTAGGCTGTATGCTCTAGGTCTGGCTGGGTTGAATGTTTGGGTAGAAAGGAGCACCTTAGATGGCGAAACACAAGGGTAAAAAGACAGATCAGGCAACAAACCGGGTTGTGTATTCAGAGTTTGGTCAAAACCCGGCAATGGCAAGGGCAGTGCCTGACCGCCCCCCGGCGGAGCAAGACCTGCGGGTGCAGGTGAGTGGTAAAGGGCGTAAAGGCAAGAAAGTAACTATTATTAGTGGGTTTCAACATTCCCCAGAGACATTGACAAAGCTGGCTAAAACCCTCAAAGCTCAGTGCGGCTCTGGCGGAACAGTGAAGGATAATACCATTGAAATTCAGGGGGAGCACGCCCCTAAGTTAGTGGCACTGCTCATTGAAAAAGGCTATCGTGCCAAGCGCAGCGGAGGCTGAAGCAGGCGGATGTCTTTTGGAGGAGCTTTTTTGCGGTCAAAATTCCTGCGCTATGGGATTTTGAGTTTTTTTATGTGCGTTTGGTTTGGATGTTTCTGTGGGGGGGTGCGGGCTGCAGACTGGCGTCAACAGCCCTGTGTCGTCACCCTTAGCCAACGCCAAATATTGGATGTAAAGACAATACGCCAGTCATTTCAACTCATGTCACAGCAGACGTTTGCCTCAGCTGTCTTAGTAGCTTTTCCAGGTAAGTTTGCAGCTGCCAATGAGTCTTTGGGACTGACGTTTGAGGGGGATACCGAGGTCGAGCAACTGCTGGATGCAGCCCTGGGTGATGAGGCTAATGGACAGCGGGCACTTTTGCGATCGCAAGCCCTATCCATTCTCACCACCGGTGCGGCTTTACCCTATGAAGCCCAGGCCACACAGCTATTAGACGCCACATTTCGTGACAGTGCCCTCATCGCTTACGAAAATCGTGAAGGTGTGGCAGCAGCGTTAGGCCAAGGGATGATACCGACTGAGTCCTATGCCCGAGCCTCCAGGGAACAGGTACGTTTTTACCCCAGCCGCAGTGCCACCTATGGTATGGCAGCTAATTTGCTGTGTGCGGCGAGCCCAGATCAGACCGTGGCGGCGTTGGTTCCTGATCGAGTGCAACCGGGGACCATGGCTGATGCACCCATGCCCGCAAGAGAGATTCGCGGGGTGTGGATGACCAATGTTGATAGCCAGGTGTTATTTTCGCGAGATGCCCTGGAGACTAGTTTGCAACGGCTAGCAGATCTCAACTTTAATACGGTATATCCAACGGTGTGGAATTGGGGATATACCCTGTATCCCAGCGATGTGGCCAAACGGACCTTTGGCTATCAACAAGGTCTGTACCCGGATGTAGATGATACTGGGGAGCGTAATGAAGCCCTGGAAGCGGCCCAGGGCGATCGCGACATGTTGCTGGAGCTGATCAGCCTGGCTCGTCCCTTAGGGTTGCGGGTTATTCCCTGGTTTGAGTTCGGGTTTATGGCTCCAGCTGATTCGGCCTTAGCACGCAGCCACCCAGACTGGCTCACTCAAAAGGCTGACGGCAGCACGGTGAAAGCAGAAGGTACCCATAATCGGGTTTGGCTCAATCCGTTTCACCCTGAAGTGCAACAATTTATGATTGACATGGTGAGCGAGTTGGCCGCTAATTACCCCATAGATGGCTTCCAGGTGGATGATCATTTTGGTTTACCGGCGATCTATGGCTATGATCCCTACACCGTGAACCTGTATCGACAAGAACATAACGGCCAGGCCCCACCAGCCGATATCCATGACCCAGAGTGGACTCGCTGGCGGGCTAACAAAATTACCGATTTTATGGGTCGTACCTTTGCAGTGGTGAAGGCCCGGCAGCCCCAGGCAATTGTGTCAGTGTCTCCTAATCCCCAGGAGTTTGCCTACAAGCACTTTTTGCAAGATTGGGATACCTGGGTGAATCGAGGCTACATTGAGGAACTCATTGTGCAACTTTATCGCAGTGATTTAGGACGATTCATTTGGGAAATGAACCGTGATCCTGCTCAGGATGCTCGCCGTCACATTCCAACAGCGGTGGGTGTACTCAGTGGTTTGCGCGGCCGCCCTGTGCCCATGGCGCGGATTCAAGAACAGGTGACAGCGGTGCGCGATCGCGCCTATGCTGGCGTTTCCTTTTTCTTCTATGAGTCTCTCTGGTGGTCAAATACTGAGACGTTAGAACAACGTCAAAACTCTCTTCTACAGATATTTCCTGAGAAAGTGATTGCGCCCCAAATATAACAAGGACAAAAAAGGACAGAGGAAAGTTGTTTCCTCTGTCCTCTTCTGCTTGGCCCATGCCCTACGTGCCTGACGTATCTGCCGTATCTGCCGTATCTATTGTTAGGTCCCTGGGGGCGCGTTCACCGGCGCTGTTTGTGCCGGTGGCTCCACAGGTGGCTCAGCGACAGCGTCTGGCAGACGGTCTATTTGGACCTCAGTCTCAGGCTGGGGGACCACCTCGATGGGGCTTTCCACGATATTTTCAACGTTGTTATCAGGGGGAATAACGGCTTCAGGCGCAATCGGTTCAATGGGGGGTGCAGGTTTGTCAGGAGGTGGATTAATCACCTCAGGGACAGTCGGTTCAGGGGTACCTACAATGACGGGAGTATCAATCACGGGTGGTGAGGGTGCCGGTTCAGGAACCCTCGGTTCAAGTGGTGTTTCAGGTGTTGGCGCAATCGGCTCAACACTTGGATTTGGTTGAGCAATCGGTTCTGTAGGCTCAGGGGTAACGGGGGCAGGAATATTTGGTGTTGGTTGGTTAGGGGGCTCAATCGGTAGATCAGGCTTGTCGCCACCAGGAGTCGGGCCACCAGGGCCACCAGGGGTCGGGCCACCGGGGGTCGGGCCACCGATAGGATTAGTCGGCTCGACGGGTCTAGGTGCCACGGGTGGTTTAGGCGTTGTCGGTGGATTGGGTCTAGCAGGGGGCTGGGGATTAGGGCGATCTACCCCAGGTGGATTAGGCCGTCGCGATTCTATATCTGGTTGATTCACCGTAGCATTAACCGTATTATCAAACCGCTCATTGATATCACGCTGTTGTAAAAAGTCAGCAGCGGGCGATAGGGAAAAGTCCGGGATGGTTGTGGACGACGCTATACGGTTAGATGAATTGGCTGAAAGGAAGGCTGGATTTTGAAGGACATCGTCACCATCCTCAAAACTCTCTCCTTCCAGGGCCTCCTGAATTTCTTGTCTGACCGCATCAATGGCCTCATCACCTGTGGATGCTTCCGGGTTATCCAATAGGAGGCCAGTGACTAAATCGCTGGTGGCATAGAACTCGTGGAGGTCAAAAGAAAAAAGCTCTAACCTGCCATCTTCATGCAGCACCGCCATCTCTCCAGCGTAGAGCGGCTGTTGGGCAGAACCATCCTCATTAAAGGCCATCATCGGACCTTCCGGGTTGTTGGTCAGGGCACCAATAATCGTGGTGTTGGTGTCAGGGACAAAGCGCACAAACAGCGCTGAGCCATGGATGCCAGTGACGGCGTTAGGTGTTTGGATAGTCGTCCGCCCCTGGCCAGGCGGAATTAGTAGCAGGACCGTACCGTTGGAAAGCCGAAAATTACGGGTATTGGGGGTAAATTGAAAAACCGCACTTTCGCCAATGCGGGCCAGGGAGCCATCATTAAAACGCAACTCTGCTCGTGCCCTGCGAGCCGTGCTCAGGGCGTCGCCAACGCCGAGCACATCGGAGACCCGTGCCCTACGAGAACGCCCATTGGTAAATAGCTGTACCTGATTACGTGTAAGTTCTATTCTGGCCCATGTCAAAGCAGATTGAGCACTGGCAGACCTGGGCACAGTCAACAGCATGCCCAAGGATGCGCAGACTAAGGACAACCAGCGGCCCGTTGCCACCACATTCAGTTTTTCCATTACAGTCGGTTAGTGAACCAGCTAAACATTAAGGACTATTCATCAGCTATCTAAGGTCACACCAGAGCTAATGGGCTAGATCAAACCGGATCTGGCTATCTGGCTACAGGAACAATGAGACAGCTTTAAACCCCCGAATATGTAAAGTTCTTGATACACCCTTTAACTTATGCTACTGGCCTTGTTTACAAAGATGGGCAAGATTTGATGAAGTGTCCGGAGTCAGTTTACGTTTTTTTTGAAGATTGTGTTTGCAAAGCTATAAATTTCCCGGTGTGGCTAATCCCCCAGTCGGATTTCATGTCTTCAGTTTTGGTTTGTACGCAATTAGACTGATCGGTTTATCCTCTGAATCAACACCGGTAATTTCCCAGTTTAGAATTCGTCCAATAGAGGACCCAAGCGACTAAGTACCGGGTCATCGGTCACTGCCACGTCATCTGCTGTTTCGTCTGGGGTTGCGGCCTGCTCTGCTGGAATCTCATGGTGAGTTCCCCTGTTAGTTTCCCCAGGCTGACTATCTGGTTGGGGAAAGGCCGCTGCAAGGCTGCTGTTGTCTTCGAGGGTGGCTACACGCACATTCAATTGGGCAATCTGATGCTGCAATTCCATAAACAGCATCACCGATTGCGTGGGTTCACGGCTTAATAGATATTGATGGAGTGCCTGCTTACAGAGATCGCTAAACGATTGAGCATGCTTAGACTGGTGGTTTGCGATCGCATCCAGCAAAGCCCGATCCCCGTCACTATCGTCAAAGGAAACACTCTTACGGATAGATTTGGCAGGCATGATCGAGCAGCGGCACAAATAACACTGCCCCTAATAACGCATAGCTGGGGGTTACCCGTCAATCTAAGGTTCGATTAACTTTTACTGGCTGGAAATTAAAATTACTTACCCAGAAAACTACCCAGCAGCAGCTTTTAGATTAGCTAGCTGGGCCTCACCGTAGATGTACTGACCTAACGCATTAGCCTGTCGTGAAGGCTTAGCCAAATGCCCCTTAAGTCTGGCCTCTTTTAATAAAGGACGCAGATCGCTCCAGAAAAATTCACCACCACCACCCGTCACAATCACATCTGTAGCGCGCTCTGGCAACCAGCTTAGAAAACGTTGGGATAGCTCACGGGCAAAGCTCTTTCTTAAGCTAGGCAGAATTTCATCCAAATCCGTTGGCCGAGATGCCCCCTTGGGACGATAAAAACGCTCCCCTTCGGGATTATGTACAGCCGTAATTAAGGAAAGGGATTGACTATCAGCTCCATCAATTTGCGCCGCCACCCGCTCATAAAACTGAGCCATCCCAAACGATTCACTTTGGGACGCCCCACGGGCAAACCGGAAACGATCAATGGCCAGAAAATCCGTCGTTTGATGGCCAATATCCACAATGGCGACCGATAGATTTGGGAAGTCAGGACTGGAGGTGCGCTTATTTTGAGCCTCACTCCAAATTAGACTGCCGTACCCCTCTGGCATTACCCAAACCTTGTCTACATTAATTTCCATGGACTGGCCTCGATAAACCATGACATGGGGAGATGTCAGTAAACTGATAATTTCTGACTTTTCGCTATCAAACTGCTCCTGGGAGTGATAAGGCAAACCCAATACAACGCCCAGGTTGCCCTTGAGGCCAAAGTAACCTACACAGGCCAATGTTTTTACCAGGGCATCATCTACTTTAGATTGCCCCACACCTAGATCAGCCCCAAAGTCAGCGGCCAAATGCCCAACGGCATATCCCTTGCCCTGGTATTCCAACCACATATCAAGCAACGGATCGCTGGGTTGCGATTCAAAGCCACCCCGTCGAGCTTGCTCTACTGTCAGATGGGCAACATTCGAAGGAACTAATACCACATCATTCTGATTTCGCTTAATACAGGTTTTCGTGGCTGTACGGCCCAGATCAATACTAAGGAGCTTCATCGTAGAAGTAGGCATAACGCAAGTTGGGAGCTAAAAAACTTTTGACAACGAATAACTAACTCAAACCGATACTAACTGTGAAGATACTGCTAAGTAAAACCCCATATCAAGGTCGGCAGCTCAAGTTCTGATACATCATGCCGTACCCCTGGATAACCATGGGTCGTCTTCGTGACAAAGCTGTCATTTCAATTAAAATTAATATATGTATATACAGACCCAATAGTCAGTTCAATTGTACTATAAGATGCAAATCACACTCAACCTCCCGAATAACCGAGGGTTTTAGTAGCAAATGAAACCTTGAATACATGGTTATTACATGGAGTTTGAAGAAAACCTATGAGTCCGTCCATGTTTTAGAAAATTGTGTCTACGCTGGTAGCCAATGACAGCGCCAATATTACATCGTAGACACTAGGAAACAGGTTATGGCACAAAGTTTTGGAGTAATTGGACTGGCGGTGATGGGGGAAAATCTAGCCCTCAATGTCGAACGCAACGGTTTTCCGATTTCTGTTTACAACCGATCGCGCGAAAAAACCGATGCCTTTATGGCGAATCGAGCAGTTGGTAAAAATGTTGTAGCTGCCTATTCCCTGGAGGAGTTCGTTGCTTCGCTAGAGCGCCCTCGTCAGATTTTGCTGATGGTTAAGGCGGGTAAGCCAGTGGATGCTGTGATTGAGCAATTAATGCCGTTGCTTGATCCCGATGACATGATCATCGACGGTGGTAACTCCCTATATGAAGACACCGAGCGTCGTGTAAAGACCCTGGAAGCAGCCGGTTTCCGCTTTATCGGCATGGGTGTAAGCGGCGGTGAAGAAGGAGCCCTGAATGGTCCCAGTTTGATGCCCGGTGGTACCCATGCTGCCTATGAGTCCATCGAATCCATGGTCAGAAAAATTGCGGCCCAAGTGGATGATGGTCCCTGTGTCACCTACATTGGCCCCGGCGGTGCTGGCCACTACGTCAAGATGGTGCATAACGGCATCGAGTATGGCGACATGCAGCTAATTGCCGAAGCCTATGATCTGATGAAAAATGTCTTGGGTTTGGGACATCAGCAGCTCCATGAGATCTTTGCCCAGTGGAATACAACTGAGGAGTTGGATTCCTTTTTAATTGAGATTACGGCTGATATTTTCACCAAGGCCGAAGGTGACACGGCTCTGGTAGAAAAAATCTTAGATGCTGCTGGTCAAAAAGGCACTGGTCGCTGGACAGTGATGAATGCCCTGGAAATGGGTGTGAGTATTCCCACCATCACAGCAGCGGTCAATGCGCGGATTATGTCTTCTCTTAAGGATGAGCGGGTGGCCGCATCGACCCAGATTAGCGGTCCCGATGGCACGATCACTGATAACACCACCCTGTGGATCAACAAGATTCGGGATGCGTTGTATTGTTCTAAAATTTGTTCCTATGCTCAAGGAATGGCCCTGTTGCGTAAGGCATCAGAGACCTATGGTTATGACCTGGATCTAGGCGAATGTGCCCGCATTTGGAAAGGTGGCTGCATCATCCGCGCCAGATTCTTGAACAAAATTAAGCATGCATTTTCTGAGAATCCTGCACTGCCTAACTTGTTGTTGGCTCCTGAGTTTAAGCAAACAATTTTAGATCGCCAGTCTGCTTGGCGTGATGTGGTTGCCATGGCCGCCCAATATGGTGTGCCAGTGCCTGCCTTTAGTGCATCTTTAGATTACTTCGACAGCTACCGTCGGGCTCAATTACCCCAGAATCTGACCCAGGCTCAGCGCGACTACTTTGGCGCTCACACCTATCAGCGGGTGGACAAAGAAGGTACCTTCCATACTGAGTGGACGAAGGAAACAGCCACGGTCTAAAGCTCCATAGTTCAGGTAATAGTCGAACAATCTAGTTAGATAAAGGGACTCATTGGTTTTGGCAGTGAGTCCCTTTTGTTCTCTTATGTGAAAAGAGACTGAATCATTTAATACAGAACTCGATCTGAGAAAAGCATTCATCCTCAAAGGCTCGGATGCACCTCAAGTCAATTAAGTCATACAAGATTAACGCATATTAAAGTCAGTAGAACCATACATAGTAGTATGTAGTCATAAATTCAGGGTGTTTAAGTACAAATCCTGAGCCCTAATCCGTAGCTATCTAACTCTCTGTAGCCATTAGTCCATCTGCCATGAACGATAAGATTGAGTTGTTTATTTCTTATTCACATAAAGATGAAGAGCTTCGTGATCAGCTGGATACTAGCCTTGCTTCTCTGAAATGGAAAGGCATTATAAGTACTTGGCATGATCGTCAGATACCAGCAGGTAGCGAATGGAGTGGCGATATAGATAAAAATCTGAAAAAAGCAGATATTATCTTGCTTTTGATTAGTCCCGATTTTATAGCCTCGAAATATTGTTACGAGATAGAACTTCAAGAGGCAATGAATAGGCATGAAAAAGGAGAAGCAATAGTTATCCCAATCATCGTAAGGCCAGCGGAGTGGACTGATATGTCTTTTGGTATGCTTCAAGCTTTTCCAAAGGATGCAAAACCTGTAACTACATGGCCTAACAGAGATGCGGCATTTACGAACATAGCTGCGGGTATTAGAAAAGTTGTGAAGGAGCTACATAAGAAACGTCAAGAGCTAGCTGAACAGAAAGAGGCTAGTAAATCACGGTATAAGCAAAAAGTCGAGGAACTCTTGTTGCGAACAGGAGGAGAAATAGGAATTGTTGAAAGACGCACTTTAGACGAGCTTCGAGAAGAACTTAAATTAACCCTTCAAGAGGCTCTAAAGATTGAGAGCGAGGCTTTTTTACCTATAGAGGAATATCGAAAGAATATTCTCCTTTATGAAGATACCTTACGCGATCTACTTGAGAATGGAGAAAATTATCCTTTCAGCGAAAAAATCAGAAAAAGCTTAGAAGGGCGACAACAGGATAAAGGGATTATGCCTGTAGATGCAGAAAGAGCAAAGGTTAAGGTACTTGAAGAGTTTAATATTGAACCTATTCAAGATCAGTCTACTGAATTTGAACTGGTTAAGAGTAAAGTAGCTGCAGATGTATCTACGGAGATAAAAATAGACAATGTAGATGGATCAGGAACCAAAATAGATGAAACTGGCATTCCTGTTGAACCTACAGCTACTGAGACTAAAATTGCTGGCGAGATATCATCTGTTAGAGCTGAACTGGTGGGTGAGAAGGACAAGGAAGTTACGGTAAATGATTCTTCTTCAGCAGATAAAAGAATCAATAACTTTGGATTGAAATTCTTTTCTAATCCAAAGCAATTAACTGTGCTTATTTTTGGCGGAGTGTTATTGGGCATCTATGGTGTCTTGGCAGTCTTCTTAAGAGATGTAAGCCTTGATAAGGAAATCAAGCAAAAGTTTTCATCGGAATTACTAGATAGGCTAAGTTTAGATGGAAATCGTCTTCTCAAAGACTTTGACGGGCCTCTCGATGTTAATCCTGAAGAGAAAATCTACACGCAAAATAAGAAACTTGCTAATAGAGAAATATGTAACGGCAAAAGCTACACCGTAGCTGTTCCAGTACCTACTAGTGGAGAGGAGCCTGGCAAGGCCGCAGAAATGCTTCGTGGGTTTGCACAAGCTCAAAATAAGATAAATGAAGAATGTGCAATTAGAGGTGGAGGTTTAAGATTGTTAATTGTTGATGATGCTGACGATCCTGAAGTTGGAAGAAGGATCAGTGAGGAAATTCTTAAACTCAACAATATCTTAGCTGTGGTGGGGCACTGGACAAGCAACGTTAGCCTAGAAGCAGCAAAAGTCTACAAGGACGAACTCGTACTCATTACGCCGATTAGTATATTAGATGATTTAGAAGACTATAACTACGTCTTTCGTATGAATCCTGCCAGCAAGAGAGGTGCAGAAAAATTATCCCAATATCTTTCAGATAATGGCTATACCAAAACTTCAGTTGTTTATGCGTCAGAGAATGACTACGCCAATGAACTGACCATCAATTTCAGAAATGAGTTTGAGAAGCATGGAGAGGTTATACAGGAGATATCTTTCGACTCTCTAGTAAAAGATGATAATTCCGTTCAAAGTAATGTCACGGACCCTTTTTTGCAAGATGTTAATGGAGCAGCTAAAGCTCTAGTTTTATTTCCATCAATCAGGGCCACCAGTAAAGCAATTAAGCTACTTGAATATATAGATGATAAGGATTTATCAGGTAATATTTCGGTAATTGGAGATATGGCAAACCTTTACACTCCAGATGCCCTAAAACAAAAAGCAGCTTTAGATATGGTTCTTGCTATTCCTTGGCACTTTGATAGCGATCCTTCGGGTTTTGCTTGTGAAGCATACAATTTTTGGAATAAAAAAATAGTGAATCATGCTACTGCAATGTCTTACTTTGGATTGATAGCTGTTGCTAAAGCCATTAAGGAAACTAATTCTTCTCTTCCATTCTTTAACTCTCCTAGTCGTTCTTCTATTTATATGGCTCTTAAATCGGGTATTGAAGTAGATTATAGCGACTCAAAAGCTCTGAGATTTGAGCAAAATGGCGTCTCTAACTTAGAACTGCAACTTGTGAAGGTTCAGGATACTTCTCTCAATCCAGATAGAGCTTCAACATCTGGAGCTAATGTAGATTTTGACTTTGTACCAATTCATTCGGATGATTCAGAGATTCCTCAAAAAAACTGTCCAATCTAAAGGAATTTCCTGTTTGTTTGAAGGCTGGTATGGAATTGAATAAAATCCTGTAGATGCCTCTGGTTTAAGCCTAACTCCAGTACGTCACAATAGCTGATCAATTGGTCCTGAATCTTCCTAAACTTGAAAATACTGGTTTAGCAGAAGTTTCAGAAGGGATTAGCAACTGCTGAGCATGCGGCTTTTATCGAGCAGCTAAAAAATCAGCAGAAATTAGAGCTTTCCTAAAGGGTTCACCATGCCAGTGATGGTGAACCCTTGCAATAAGAAGAATATGGATTGAGACTCTATGGTTGTTGCTCTGTTGGGTTTTGTGTGAGCTGTACTGGGTCTGTAATATCCACAACGGCCAGATATAAAAAGCCAGAGAATAGGCAAATACAGCTGAGGGTAAACCAGGACCATCGAATGCGCGGCCGTTCCAGATGAGGTTCTTGAGGGTGTTGCATATGACCAGTATGGGCAGGGGTATAAAAAGACACATCTATCTCAAGCTAAACGTGCCCACCTGGCTTCACTGACTATCGATAACAATATCGATTCACTAAAGTTTCAATTATTTCATTTTTAGGAGAGTTTATGGGTGTTTCTACTAAGTTAGTAAAATCTATCTATCCGCAATTATCCTGAGACTTCTCAGTCGATTAATGACAGCGGCGAGTTCATAGCGACGAAATTCACTGAGGTCGGCCATGGGATAAGGAGTGAGTGAGTCAAAGTCTCCTCGATTTACCCAGTCCATGATGTCGTCTAAGAGACTTTTTAATGAGTGGGAACGATTTTGTTGTTGCCAGGTGAGAATAGCGTGGGCGATGGCTCTGGTTTGATTGGGCTCTATGAGTTGTTCAATACCGCGTAGGTCGATATCTTCTTGGCCGATGGTTAGGGTGGTGAGACTTTGGGTTTTGACTTTAGCGGGTTTGCGATCGGTGTCAAATTTAGGTAGCTGAATGTATCGTTGGGTGATGGTGCCAAAGTTCTGACCGCCTTCTATTTTGCGATCGCTAGGATACTCAGCCGCAATTGCCTTAGCCTCAGCAGTGACATCCTTAGCCCCATAGTTATCCAGGGCAATCACATGGTCAGCCACTTCAAAATAGTCACCGCTGCCGCCCATGACCAAAACCGTAGAAATACCGTGATCGGTGTAAAGCTGTCGGACCTTATCAATAAATGGGGTGATGGGTTCTTTGTCCTTGGCGATGAGCGTTTGCATGTTGCGATCTCGAATCATCAAATTCGTCGCCGCCGTATCCTCATCAATCAACAATACCTGCACCCCAGCTTCAATCGCCTCTAAAATATTGGCGGCTTGGGATGTACTGCCGCTAGCGTTAGTGGTACTAAAAGACCTGGTGGATATTCCCTGGGGCAGCCGATCAATAAACGGCGAAATATCCACACCGGTCACACTGCGACCATCCTCTGCTCGAATCTTGACCGTGGCCGTATTGGCTACCACCTGTTCACGACCGTCACCGGGGATATGATTATAGGCCCCCTGGGCAATGGCTTTGAGTACCGTCGATTTGCCATGGTAGCCGCCACCGACTATTAACGTTACCCCCTGGGGAAGACCCAGACCTGTGACGGGTCCACCATGGGGTGTTGGTAGGGTAGTCTCTAAAGAACCTGGCGATTTAAACGGTATAGCTGTTGCTAGAGGTCGAGAATCGACACCGCTACGTCTGGGTAAAATTGAGCCATTGGCAATAAAGGCTACGAGGTTTTGAGCCGACAACTGCTGTCTGAGGGCATTGGCATCTTCGACGGTCGCAATATGCTGCTCCATAGCCTGGCACCATTGGGGCTGATAGTGTAGAGCCGTAGCCACCAGATGCGGTAAATCTTGAATTAGCAAATCCCTGGCAGCGTGACCTGCGATTCTGCGGCCAAAGGCAGGTAAGCCCACCCCCAGGCGCAGCTCTATCCCCTCGGCAGTGACCTGTACAGCTGTGCGTGCCAAAACAGCCTGACTAGTATCTGCAATGATCAGTCGACCGCTTTTGCCGGACCCCCGCCGTTGCTGAATTTTGGGGATGGCCTGATGAATTTGCCGATGCAGAAAATCGGCTAGCACGATGCGTCGCGTTTGGTCATGCCAGTAGTTCTGTGGCCATTGACTGTGTTGGTGACTGGTCCAGAGGCTGACCCGACTGGGGGCAGCAAAGGGATCTCCCTGAATATGGGCCAGGATGAGCTTAAACCCAGGGAAGTCATAGCTGCCCTTGAGGCGTTTGTAAGCAGAGTAGCTGCGTCCATCAAGCTGCTCTAGCTGTTGCCGAAGGGCATTGTGTGACGTCATGGGTGGGATGTGAACGGCATTTGCGTCAAGCAATCATGATTTTACGGTTAAAGCTGATCATTTTCACTGCGTTAGATCTGTATAAGTCTTGCAATACAAGCAATACAGTTCATTGTGACGTCAATCACATGACCCAGTGTTAAACGTCATCAGCCATGTCTAGAGGTATCACTTAGCTAACCCAAAAATTCATCAATACTAGTTACATAAGAGGTGTAATCACGTATCCCATGGCTTATTTGTCAGTTCACCCCCGTTGCCCGAAATTCGTCAAGTCTGCGCTCGTTTTCCTCGGTGCTACATTGCTCAGCTCAGCTAGCGCTCTAGCCAATCCTTTATCTAATGCACCCCTTGTAGACGGTGTTTATCTATATGGTCAACAACCCGCAGCGGCTCAACCTGGGTCAGTTTATATGGTGTTTGAAGTAACTGGCGATCGCACGGTTGGTGCTTTTTACATGCCTAGCTCTTCATTCGATTGTTTCCATGGTGATATTTCTGCGACCCGTTTGGACTTAATGGTTGTGGACAGTTATGAGCAGACAAGCCATCCCTACTCTCTTGCAGTTGAGACTCAGCCGATGCTAGCTGCTGGTGGTGCCGCTCCTGAATTTGGTATTGATGGATTTACTCGTATCAATACCCTATCTGAGCTAGATGAAAGAATTTTAGAAACTTGTCATGCCGATCAAGCTGGCGTTATCTAAGGTGTCTCCAAAGTAGCTGAGAGACTGCCACACAAAGACGGTTCATGATTGAGTTTCTAAGCTAAAACTCTGTTAAAACATTTGCCATGAACAGACCGTAGAAATTTGTGTACGTGTAATTGATGTATATCTGGGTGGTTTTGCCCTGAGTTTTTATTGCTAGGTCTGATAGTTTTTCTTCTTGATTGAATTTTTTAGGTTATTTTTTACGGCTGATAGAATATCGCATCGTACCACTCGCCCTCTTGATAAATTCTTTCTAGAATTCTTCTTTTAAGCTGAAAGAAAATAATCAATTTAAATAGATCCCGTCCGGATGCCCCCCTGCTGACCACGAGCAAACATCAGTGAGGGGGCGATTTCTTTATCAATTTTTTATCCACCCTGCATAGATATGGAGATTCGGTCTTCGTTGATTCATAGACCTATAAATTCCTTTATCCTTCGGGCAAACTGAAACCATATCTGTTGTCTACAGGGCTATACGGATTACCCCACTTACTCAACTTCGGCTCTCCAGGCTGTCGAGATGCAACGAAGATGGGTATATTTTTATTACATAGTTAAAAAACTTAATGTCTGGAGTAATCTTGGTTAACACCAATTACTTAGTTTCTTTTATAGGTTTCGACTCCATATCCTGGCAGAGGTCCACAAAATATGTTTGAACATTTCACCAATGCGGCAATTGCGGTGATCATGCAAGCTCAGGAAGAAGCAAGACGCCTGGGTCACAATTTCGTTGGTAGCGAGCAGTTACTACTCGGGATTGTGAAGGAAGGCTCTAGCATTGCCGCTCGAGTACTCAGTGATTTTGGAGTCAACCTGGCCAACTCTCGTGCTGAAGTGGAGTCTATTATTGGTCGTGGATCTGGTAACGGGCCTACTGAAATTCCTTTTACGCCTAAGGTTAAGCAAGTTTTTGAGCAGGCTTTCCAAGAGGCACGCAAGCTGGATCATCCCTACATCGAACCAGAGCATTTACTGCTGAGTCTGACTCAAAACCTAGAAAGCGTTGCTTATCGAGTCCTGACTAATTTAGGTGTAGATCCTACTCAGGTCCGTACACAGTTGATTCGCACCATTGGCGAGGTGTCGGCTGTGACGGCTGGTGGTCGTTCTCGTGATGGTGAGCGACCGGAACAGGCCTCTAAGCGCAACAGCGGTGTCCTGGCTGAGTTTAGTACTGACTTAACGGAGCTAGCCGCCAATGGAAAGCTGGATCCAGTCATCGGTCGCTTTGAAGAAATTGAGCGGGTGGTGCAAATTCTGGGTCGGCGCACTAAGAATAACCCCGTGTTAGTAGGTGAACCGGGTGTAGGTAAAACTGCGATCGCAGAAGGCTTAGCCCAGCGCATCGTCAACCAAGATGTGCCTGAGGCGTTATTTGACCGTCGCGTTATCAGTCTTGACCTGGCAATGCTGGTTTCGGGTACCCGCTTCCGGGGTGACTTTGAAGAGCGTCTCAACCAGGTAATGTCTGAAGTACGGGAAGCTCAGAACATCATTCTAGTGATTGATGAAATTCATACCCTGGTCGGTGCTGGTTCTTTAGAAGGCAGCATGGATGCGGCTAACCTGCTGAAGCCCGCCCTGGCTCGCGGTGAACTTCAGTGCATTGGAGCGACGACCCTGGAAGAATACCGCAAGTACATCGAGAAGGATGCAGCTCTGGAGCGTCGTTTTCAGCGAGTGACGGTGGCACCGCCTTCCGTCGAAGATACGTTAGAAATTTTGGGCGGTATCCGGGGGCGTTACGAACAGTTCCACCGGCTGACCATCACAGATGAAGCCCTTGAGGCCGCAGCGACGCTGGCAGATCGCTACATCAACGATCGTTACTTGCCTGATAAAGCTATCGACCTGATTGATGAAGCCGGCTCCCGGGTGCGTTTGCGATACTCACAGAAAATTCCGGCTGGGGAGAAGCGCACGGAGCTGCGTCAGGTGCAGGGCAAAATTATGGAGCTTTTGGAAAGTCAGGCTTTCAATGATGTGGCTGCTTTAAGGGCTAAGGAGCAAGGTCTATTGGCAGAGTTAGTGCCCAATGGCACTCCCCATCCTGAGGTAACGAATGAAGACATTGCCGACATTGTGTCCGCCTGGACTGGCGTACCCGTTAACCGCTTATCTGAGTCAGAATCTGCCATGATTCTGCATCTGGAAGATACGCTGCATGAACGTGTAATAGGCCAGAACGAAGCGGTTGAAGCGGTTGCCAAGGCGGTGCGACGTTCTCGTGTGGGCATGCGTAACCCCAATCGCCCCATTGCTAGCCTGATTTTCTCAGGTCCCACGGGTGTCGGTAAAACTGAGTTGGCTAAAGCGTTGGCAGCCTCTGTCTTTGGTGCAGAAGACGCCATGATTCGCGTCGATATGTCGGAATTTATGGAACCTCAATCAGTGTCTAAGCTGATTGGCTCTCCTCCGGGATATGTGGGCTATGACGAAGGCGGACAGCTAACCGAGGCCGTACGCCGCAAGCCTTACACTGTCATTTTGCTGGATGAAATTGAAAAGGCCCATCCCGATGTCTTTAACATTTTGCTACAGCTTTTGGATGACGGTCACCTAAATGATGCGAAGGGCCGCAAAGTTAGCTTCAAGAACACCTTGATCATCATGACTTCGAACATTGGTTCCAAGGTGATTGAGAAAGGTGGCGGTGGTTTGGGCTTTGAGCTCAGTACCGATGATGAGATGACGTCTCGCTATAACAACATTCGTAACTTGGTTAACGAAGAAATGAAGCAGTTCTTCCGCCCTGAGTTGTTGAACCGTATTGACGAGATTATCGTCTTCCGTCAGCTGATCAAGCAGGAAGTTGCTCAGATTGCCGATATCCTGCTTGCTCAGGTAACTGGACGCCTGGCTGAACGCAACATTACCTTTGAACTCACCGATGCCTTTAGGGAGCACCTGGTGAATGAAGGCTATGACCAAACCTACGGTGCTCGTCCCATGCGTCGAGCCATCTCTCGTCTGGTAGAAGATTACCTGGCTGAAGCCCTGCTGGCAGGAACGATCACAGATGGCGATACGGCTGTTTTTGATCTGGATGATGATGCTCGAGTTTTAGTTAGGTCTGCGAAACAGCCTGCGTTGGTGGGTGTTAGTCGTTAACGACTTAGGGGCCTAAGTGCTTAGGGCACCCCAATTTCTATGGGTGCCCATCTTTTCAGCTTTAAATTAGCGATTGCTCGGCCATCTATCCCAGTGGCTGCACCCGATTGGGTGGCCAGTAGATTTTGTAGGCTGCACCTAGAATGTTAGCTTCAGGAACATATCCCCAAACATGGGAATCCTGACTGTTGTTGCGGTTATCGCCCAATACAAAATAACTGTTTTCGGGCACTGTTTCCGGTCCCCACCCATAGGCAGGTGTTGCTTGAGCGTAAGCTTCTGTAAGCGGGCGATTGCCGACATAAACACGCCCTTCTTTAACGGTTATCTGCTGACCGGGTAAGCCAATCACGCGTTTTACATAGAGCAGATCCTCGGCTGTCTCTGGCTCAGGAAGATCGATTAGGGCCTCATCGGGTGGGATAAATACAATAATGTCGCCAATGTTAGGGCGATACGTTTGCTCACGCCGTACAAAGAGGCGATCGCCCACTTGCAATGTCGGGGCCATGGACTCACTTGGTACAATACACTGCTCAACCGCCCGTTGAATCCAGCCTGGTATTGAACCTAAGCACAGTCGGATCACCAGGAGACCGATAACGAGGCGGGCGATCGCGCCAGTGCTGACCTGGCAGTTTGCATCTGATTTACCCCTGGTTCGATGGGGAAAACTGGCATACACGTGATAACAGCTTAGCGCCCAAATCAGCGGTGGAATAGGCACCAACTGGGGCATAGAATTCGCTAGCCAAGCCGTCAGCAGGCCTGCACCAAGAAATATCCCACCAGCCAAGGCCTGCTGTAGATACAAGTGGCCTAATCCAGGCAACAGCTGTGATAAGAAAACGGCATACCAAGGATCAGACCTACCCTGAGGTACTGAAATCCGGCTAGCGTATCCCGGTTGAGTGCCACGATAGGCATCCAAAATACTAAAGCTATAAACCATGAGGAAGCAGCCTATCGTCCAAAACCCCCACATGGTTTGGCCATGTGCCCCAAAAATAGACCATGTGGCATAGCCGATCATGATAAATGCCATTAGCACCAGGCTGATTCCTTTCAACCAAAAAGCGCTGTATAACTGCCCTAGCCCTGGAAACACCAGCGAATAATTCACGGCTAGCCAAGGGTTCAGATGGGTTGACCTGCTTGACTGAAACGATGGTTTCATGCTTCAAGTATCAGTAATCAAGTATCAGTAAAAATTGACGATAACCTGTCAAGGAGCGCAAACGTATAGCAACCAGTTGTAGGCTAACAACTTACACGGTTAAACCTGTCGTTATTTAATAAATTTAGGCAACGGTGAGTCATCATAATGAACGATTTCTACGATCGCCTCGCGCCTTTTTATCACATTATTTATAAAGATTGGGATACAGCTGTTGAAACGCAAGCAACACAGCTATCCACCATTATGCATGACCATTGGGGTGAAAAGGCTCAGCATATTCTAGACGTATCCTGCGGCATTGGCACACAAACCCTCGGTCTAGCCGCCAAAGGTTATAGCGTTACAGCCTCCGATCTCTCACCTAAAGAGATTCAACGGGCAATAGAAGAAGCGCGATTACGTCACCTCAACATCAGCTTCTCTGTGTGCGATATGCGAGAGGCCTATAATCACCATCAAATCCAGTTCGACGTTGTTATTTCCTGCGATAACTCAATTCCTCACCTGCTCAGTGATGAGGAAATCCTCAAGGCACTTAAACAGATGTATGCCTGCACTTGTACTGGCGGTGGTTGTCTGCTGACCGTGCGAGATTATGACAAAGAAGAAATAGGTCAGGGCCTTGTCAAACCTTATGGAGTTCGTGAAGATGCTGGCAAACGCTACTTTGTCTTCCAAGTATGGGACTTTGAAGGCGATATTTATGACGTGTCAATGTACTTCATTGAAGAAAATCAACAATCTGATATCGCTAACACCCACGTTATGCGCTCTCGCTACTATGCAATCAGCCCCACCCGCCTTATGCAGCTAATGGAAGTAGCAGGCTACACGTCAGTCACTCGGCTGGATGAACCGTTTTTCCAACCCGTTTTAGTTGGCACAAGATCAGCATAACTCTTGGATAAAGCTATTAAATAAATATGACGGCAAAAGACATTAGTAAAATTCTTCGAGACCTTGCTGATCCTGTTATAGCAGAACATTCACAGCGCTTCTTTAAGACAGGAAAAGGTGAATATGGCGAGGGTGACCAATTTCTCGGCCTGCGGGTTCCTGTGCTGAGAGAACAGGTGAAAAAGCATCAGGCAACATCACTGTCAGATGTCAAAAAACTGTTAATGTCTCCTTTTCATGAAGAACGCTTGTTTGCGTTGTTACTCCTGGTGCACAAATTTAGTAAAGGTAACGACGCCGAGAAAACAACGATTTATCAGCTATATTTGGACAATACTCAGTACATCAACAATTGGGACTTGGTGGATAGCTCAGCTTACAAAATTGTGGGTGTTTACCTCGAAACAAAGGATCGACAAATTCTCTATCAATTAGCTCAATCCTGTAGCCTCTGGGAAAGACGAATTGCGATCATGTCCACGTTTCAGTTTATTCGCAACAATCAGTTTGACGATACACTACAGTTGTCAGAGTTGTTGCTAAATGATTCAGAAGACTTGCTCCATAAAGCTGTGGGCTGGATGCTGCGAGAAATTGGCAAGCGGGATGTGGCGACTGAAAAAGCGTTCTTGAAAACCCATTACAAAACAATGCCTCGCACCATGTTGCGTTATGCCATCGAGAAAATGTCAAAACAAGAACGGCAACAGTATTTGACCGGTGTAGTATGAAGAGGAGAGTACACCCTTCACGCTATACCTACCGCTCCATGGCATCAATCTGCCTAACTGCGGTCAAGGCTGCATAGCTGACGCCAGCGGTGCCTTCCCCTGGATGCACACAATCCCCTACCAGCCATAGCTTAGGAATCGGCGTCCGGGTGGCAAAGCCAAAGGGACCAAAGGTAGATAACCGCTGACCGATGCCGCCTACCATGCCCTGATGTCGAGCTGTGTAGCGCTCAAAGGTGCGGGGAGTGCCCGATTCAGCGTGGATAATGTGCTGTGGGTCCAGGTTGAAATATTGGTTGAGTTTTGCGATCGCATCCCGTTCATACTCAGCCTTCAACGCCCCATAGTCATCACACTTTTGCCATGCCTGCACATCTGTAAATGACGACGCCACAATCGTTGCCTTGCCCTCAGGTGCACGACCATCCCCTGGTCGACTAACTGACACAAACAGCGAGTTATTCTCCCCAATTGGGCCGTCATAGTCATAGAGAAACTGTAGGTGCGGTGGGCAATCTTCAGGAATCGTCGCCTGATCTACACCGAGGTAAACCACAAAAGCTCCCGATGACGGAATCAGCTTATCCACCCGCCGCTGATAGCCTTGGGGCGTTTGCTCACCCAGCAATGTGGTTAAATTCTGCACAGTCACATTAGCAACGATATGAGCGGCAGACTCTAACCAGGTGTCACCCGTTTTCTGATGGCGGACCTGGGCAAACCGGGGTCGATTGTTCTCTAGCTGAATTTTCTCGACGGCATGTCCCAAAAAGACCTGACCGCCAAACTGTTTGATTGCGTTTACCAATGCAGTGCTCAACCCCTGCATACTGCCCTGTAGATGAAATAACCCCTGCGGCGCTTGGGATACTCCCAATGCTGTTGCCGCATATAACAGAGCTGTTTCATCTGCACCTACCTGGGAGTAGAGCTTGAGCTGTAGGTCCAAAAATGTTTTGAGTCGACGATTTTCATAGAGGCCATAGCCTTTAAGCAATTGGCCCACGGTTGAGAATGTGTAGGGCACCGTCAGCAGCGTATCCGGTCGCAGTGAATTGCCCAACTGCCAAGCATCCCAAAGATTGCGCGGTGGCAACACCGGCTGTCTGGCCTGAAATCGCCAGCTATAGCTAAATAGATCGCTCAGCTTTTGCCAAAACGGTTCACTACCTGGAAACTGCTGTTGACGCTCGGTTTTCCACCGCTGCGGATCCCGCCAAACATTGATCGGCGTCGTTTCTCCGGGTAAGAAAACTGCACAAGCCGGATCGCAATGCTCAGCTGCCGGTAGATCTATCCCTAATTCTGAAAAAATTTGATGGTGAATTCCCCCTGGTTCTAAGCCAGCAACCTGGGTCGCACCGACATCAAAGGTAAACCCCCGTCGTCGAAAGGTAGACGCACAGCCCCCCGGCACCATGGCTTGTTCAAAAACACGAACCTGGTAACCCCGTTTAGCCAGTAAAGCTGCAGCCGTCAGCCCGCCAATACCCGCCCCGACGACAAGCACCTTGGATGGGCCATGGGGGGTGTGGGATTCTACCAATGGGGTCATGTTTACATTTATTTACCTAACCCTAGTGTAACGGTCTGTGCTGACCGCTAGATATCTAGATCAATGATGCGGTGCTTGTTATCGACAGCTAGAAAATGCATCTGACCGGCAAATACAATCGTCAGCGTATTACCCTGAACATCGTCAATGACTAAAACGGTTTGATCGTCTACTTCAACATGCTCTGCCTTAAGGATGCGCTGGGGCTTTTTCTCCGGTTTAGGCAATGTCCCTTCAGACAGGGCGATACCCAGGGTTTTAGTGGCCTTAATCAGTAAAAAAATCGGCTCGTTCTGATTGGCCTGACGGGTGATGGCTTCGGGAAGCCACAATGAATCCCATAGTAAACAAAGAACAGTCTCACCATAGGTTTCTGCACTTTGATACGTTCCTAGCAAATAGGCATCGTGCAATGTGTAAACCTGGCTGAAATGACTGTAAGCCTGACATAGGCCATGTTGCCAAGGTAGATTCCCTAACAAAATATTTTCGCAGAGCCAGCGTGGCAGGGTGGGTTTGGTGCTAACGAATACCATAGTCAAGACGTATGGACTAAAGAAACGGCAATAATATGAGTCCCCTAGATGCCTCCAAAGACCTTTGGCATAGAATCAATCCTTGAGCCATTGCATTTATTGATAATGCAGCTGCTCAAGCCATATATCATCCATGGGTAAGAAAAAATCCTATGCAGTGTTTGTCCATAGAATTATTCCTACTAACTTTATGAATCCAGTAGCTTCTTAATGAAATCTTTTTGATAAAATTTCCTTCTACTAGTGAAATAAAGACTCGTATATCTCACATAGGTAAATTACTGTATTCAGCATCTGACAGGTATCACAGGTGCTTTAAGGAATATTAGCTTAATAATTTAAGATGTTGCTGCTCCGAACTATGATTCTATTAAGCCGGATCGGTAACAACATCTCATAATAAACCCATAATCGTGCTGATTGATGAGGCCAGTAAAAAAATAGGAACATTCCTACGCATGGGAGAATTAAGTAACACTAGATCCTCTTGCACAACAATAAGAAGTTATTCATAACCCTCTTAAATTCAGTAGGGCATTAGATGAAATAATTGTTTCTCGTCAGCGATTTTACGTTGTGCCTTTTGTCACTTCGTTAGGGCTTACATCAACTCACAAAAGAGAATGTGATTGCTATTTTCACGGTGCGGTAGGTCTTCATCCCTTGCAAAGTTCTCTAATAACTAAGGCCTCAAATATTCTTTGGCAAAAATGTTTTCTCGGCTGTCTAGTTATACAGACAATCAAAAACATATGGTTCTATGTCAGTGATCATTGCAACGTACTCAATGTTATGCTAACCGCCGTAAACTTCGTAAGACCTACTACTAATAATGTCGGTCATAACAGAGTAAAAAAACTGGCTTCGCTGATCCTCGGCATAATTTCATCCTTCAAGTTATAGATTGATATCCTAATAGATTGCTCGGTTTATCCCCTAAGTCAGCAACAGCAAAAACTCAATCTAGTTGAATATTTTTTCGAATTGATAGACCGTTGATCCGTCAACTTGCCAGTTTTCCTGGTCAAAACCTGATTGATTATTGGGGCCAGACCTCCCTGATATCAGGACTTTAGCTTGTGACACTAAAAAACTAACATGGCAATACTGATTGAAGCTATGGCTGCCTAAATAACACTGAAAACATGTACCAAGATCATTGCAATTATTGTTTTTTGATGATATCGAAAAATGTTAAACAGGTAACTTTTTGGGCATTAGCATTAGCAAAATCTGACTTTACAGAAACCCCGCACAAATAATATAAAGATACGTAGCTCATTTTTAAAATTTAGGTTATGTTAGACCCAGATATGCAGTTTAATTACTAACGCTTAGTGCTTCAGAATGTTTATCTGTTTTCATTTCTGAAAGCCCCTAAGAAAATCTTTCTTGTACGCATCTATGGTTAGATACAGTCAACAATGTCTATGTGAATCTGAAAGTCTTCTATTTTTGCTAGATACCTGATAATCGTCATTCATGCTCGTGGTTTTTAAGTTTTAAGCGTGGTTTCCCCATATGAGAACGCCTAAAAGCCAGAATGGCAAGCAAAATTTTGACTAGATGACATTTAAGTACTATGTTTACATCGACTCCATTCCCCTTCTTGGGGTGAGTGCACAAGCAGATTGTGTCGGTAGTTCACGAGTCACTGTTTCCTGAATGGTTAGTTAAGGCTAGATCTTATTGTTGCCCTGTATGTAAGCTTACGAAGACTGGTTTTTCATCTATAGTGTGTGATCCCAAAAAATAAGAACTGTAGTAGACGGCAGAGTTTTAGTTAGATATCTGTAGGATACCTATGGGTATGCGGCTCTGTTGATTCTTAGCGTGCAATTCTTGACGAGTTTTTCAAGTTTCAATGTTATCACTGCCTAAATTCTCTAGCCCTGTGGTGGGAAGAGTCTTGCATGTGGTTTACATCTGTGATCAGTGATGATGCGATCGCTTTGGTCATCTAGATGTTTGTATTTATTGTTGGCAGTAATCATGAAAAAGCATTTTTCAACTAGAGGAATATTTCTGATTAAGCTGACTCTGATTTGCCTGGCTCTAGGAGAATCTGCAGGCCGCTATGCGGTTGCTCAGTCTACGACTCCAGCTGAACCGTCGTTACCCTCCTTGCCTGTCGAAGCATCAAGTTCATCAGAGTTGGCGGCACCTGATCCTACAGTAGGAGAATCCTACATCCTGGGTATTGGTGATTACTTACGCGTGGATGTGTTTAACATCCCTGACTACAGTGGTGAATTTCGAGTATTGTCCAGTGGCAATCTAAATATCCCCATCGTCGGGGCTATTGATGTTGAAGGTCTTTCTCTCCAGCAAGCAAAAGTTCAGATTGAACAAACTCTTGAACCCTATGTTCAGCGTCCTGTGGTTACCCTGAGTGTGCTTGAGACGCGTCCTATTCAGATTGCCATCGCTGGTGAAGTCCATCGACCTGGCTCTTATCGAATCTCCGCGCAGAGCGGTACAAATGTTGCAGCTGAAGATATTCCCACCTTGACCCAGGCAATTGAGTTAGCTGGGGGGATCACCCAGTTAGCAGATATTCGCCAAATTGAAGTGCAACGTCGGCTGCCGCGCTCATCAGCTGCCTTAGTATCGAGTACTACTTTATTAGCTGATCAACGTCATAAGGAAAATAAATCCCAAACAGTTGCCGTCAATTTGTGGAATCTTCTAAAAGAAGGTAATCTCAGTGAAGACTTGCAGTTGCAAGATGGCGATCGCATTATCATTCCTACGGCTAGAAATCTGAATTCAGATGAAGCGGCTGAACTAGCCACAGCTAGCTTTTCACCTGATGAGATTTCCGTAAATGTTGTTGGGGAAGTAGAATCTCCTGGCAATATTCGGATCCCTCCCAATACACCGCTTAATCAAGCAATCTTAGCTGCAGGTGGGTTTAATAATCGGGCTCGAAAAGGAACCGTAAGACTTGTCCGCCTAAATCTCAACGGTACAGTATCCCAGAGCGATATCGACATTGATTTTGCTCAAGGGATTAATCAGGAAACCAACCCATCTTTACGCCCAAACGACACGGTTATTGTCCAACGTTCTGGAGTTGCTAGTGTAGGCGATGCATTCAGCTCGGTTTTATCACCTTTAAACTTTGTTTTGCGTTTGTTGGGCATTTAGGAAAGCGTGAGTTTTGGGGCAGAAAAGCAACGACCTTCAGTACCGTAAATAGAGATTCTTCAAGGACCTTTGTTCCCTCTAGATTGTTACTAATTCAACATTGTGATCATTTCTAGAGATTGGTTTTAGTATGAAAATTGCATTGGTGCATGATTATCTTACCCAGAGAGGCGGCGCAGAGCGTGTATTTGAGCTTCTTTGTAGACGATTTCCAGACGCAGATATTTACACCTCGTTATATAGCCCAAAAGATACGATTAATCTTGGTGACCGACCTGTTCACACGACTAAGCTTCAGGCTATCCCCGGAGCAAGTCAGAATTTTAGATTGCTGGCTCCCTTTTATTTCCCAGCTTTTGAAGCCTTAGATTTGCAACAATATGAGCTGATTATTAGCAGTACAACCAGCTTTGCAAAGTCAGTGATCAAGCGTCCCAATGCGTACCACATTTGTTTCTGTCATAATATCACTCGTTTTCTTTGGGATACACGTACCTATATTGATCAATACAAAAGTTATAAGACTTTGATGCCAATCATTCAGCCAATTTTCCAAAAGCTGAGAGAAGTGGACTTCGTACATGCCCAAAAACCAGACCTGTATATTTCCAACTCATCAATTGTCACTGAGCGTATTCAAGAAACCTATCAGCAACCGGCGGTTACCGTTAACTATCCAATTGATATCAGCCAGTTTGAATTTTCGGATCAGAAAGATGATTATTACCTGGTGTCATCTCGGTTATTGGGATATAAGCGTGTAGATGTAGTAGTAGAAGCCTTTAACTGGTTAGGGTGGCCACTGATTATTACTGGTGATGGCCCAGAAAGAGAGCGATTAGAAATGGCCGCTCTACCCAATATTTCTTTCTTGGGTCATGTCAGCGATGATCAGCGTAAAAGCTTGATGTCAAGGGCTAAAGCGGTAATTGTTACAGCCCTGGAAGATTATGGTTTGGTGCCTATTGAGGCAAATGTTAGCGGTACCCCTGTTGTTGCTTACGGTGCTGGAGGGGTGTTAGACACACAGTTACCTGGAAAAACAGGCGTCTTTTTCCACCGCCAATCTCCAGAAGCTGTCCATCAGGCCTTGCTCAGAGCCGATGCCATCAACTGGAATTATCGTCAGATTCGAGAGCATGTGCTCAAGAATTTTACTGAGAAAGTTTTTTTTGAACGAGTGCTGAAAATTATTGAAGAAGCTTACGAGAAACATAAAGCCGTTGCTCCAGTTTTAACTTCATCTGCATAGTGGCCACGATAGTTAGTGCAGCTCGATAAATCTGATGGCGAATAACAACACAGATATGCGAACATCACAATTTTCCTCCTCCTCAGATAAAACAGAGATTGGCTATGGTCAGCTTCTGAATATACTGCTAAGACGCTTTGTCTGGTTTGGCGGAGCCATTGTAGGAACGGTGGGGATTGCGATCGCATTAACTTTAAAAGAAGATCCTCTTTATCAAAGCTCAATGCAGTTATTAGTTGAGCCTAACTACCGCCAGACGGTTGATATCACCAACGGACAACAGCAAGGGCGACGTTCATCCTCTTCCCAAACAGACTATGCGACTCAGCTCAACCTGATGCGCAGTAAGTCCTTTGTCGAAAAAACGGTTAAGCAGCTTCAGTCTGAGTATCCAGAGCTATGTGATGCGTCAGCCCCACCATCAGAATGTGCTGATGGTTTTCAAAATGCGTTGACCCTATCCCAGGTGGCTGAAGGCGATGCCAAAACTGGTATTTTCAAAGCAACCTTTACCGGTAAAGATCCAGAAGTTGTTCAAAGGTTTTTAGAAAAATTAGGCGATGTCTATTTAAGCTATAACAAAGATCAGCAGGAGCAGCGTCTTAAGCGAGGATTAGCCCTGGTTAATCAGCAAATAGAAAGCGTGCAAGAAAATCTTGCTGTGTCTCGTCAGGCCTTAAAAGAGTTTCGCGAATCAGAGAATCTGATTGATCCAGAGCAGCAATCACTGACGGTTGCTGAATCCCTCAGACAGATTGAGCAGTCGAAAGTGGATGTTGAAACTGAATTTTTGGATGCTCAGGCTAAATATAATTCTCTGCAAGATCAACTGGCCGCCGATCCTCAATCGGCGATGATTGCTTCACGTTTAAGTCAGTCATCGCGTTATCAGCAGCTTTTAAATGCATTGCAGGCAACAGAGCTAGAGTTAGAGGAACGGCGATCACTTTATGCAGAAGCTGATCCAGGAGTGCAGGATCTGGTAAGTCGACGGGAGGGAAATATTTCTCTGTTGCAATCAGAAGTTGAACGGGTATTAGGTGACATCCCGCAACAGATTAATCTAGATGAAACGGCGTTGTTAACCGAAGGGCAGTTGGGTGAAATTGAACTGGGATTGGCCGCTGAGCTGGTGCAGGCTACGATTAGCTTACAGCGTTTTAAAGCGCGAAAAAATGGTTTGGAACAGGCTGCGCAACAATTAAAATCTGAACTCTCTAAATTTCCTAGCCTAATTGCAGAATACGACCGCATTCAACCCGAAGCCCAAATACAGCAGCAATCGTTGGAACAACTGTTACAACTACGCCAAGAGCTAAGTAATGAATTAGCTCAGGGTGGTTTTAGTTGGGATATTGTTGAACCTTCGCAGCTAGGTGAACAAATTTCACCTCAACCCAAGCAAAACATACTGTTGGGTGTAGTGGCTGGTATATTCATTGGGGGTGGGTTAGCCTTTGGTCGAGAAGCGATAGACACGGTAGTACGTACATCGGATGAGCTGAGAAAACAAGCTGCTTTGCCGCTCTTAGGGGTGATTCCTGAAATACCCACCCGAAAAGCCGATGCCTTGCTGACTATTCTGGATGCTGAGCGGGCTCCTGCGGATTCTGCTGCCCTCAGCCAAAGCCAGCCATTTCGAGACGCTGTCGATCTGATTTATAAGACTATTCAGCTGACCAATCCTCAACCATTATCTTCTTTACTCGTCACATCGGCTCTAATGGGAGAAGGGAAAACAACATTATCCATCGGCTTAGCCCTTAGTGCAGCCCGATCTCACCAACGGGTGTTATTGATTGATGCTAATTTTCGTAATCCATCGTTGCATCAATATCTGGGTCTATTAAATGTTCAGGGTTTATCAACCCTGTTGCATCCAAATTTAGCACGGTGGAATAAAACAAAAATTTCTCCTGTTTCTCTATCTCATTCCGGCACCAGTGTTGATGTTCTGCTGGCAGGGGCAGTACCTGAAGACCCCATGAGGCTTCTAAGCTCACAACAAATGCGACAGGTGTTAGAAAAAGCTGAAGCAAATTATGATCTTGTGATTGTTGATGCCCCTGCTATTTCAGGCCTGGCTGACGGACTACAGCTGGCATCCATGTGTAACGCCTCCATTATTGTCAGCCGCCTAGATCGCATTACTCAGGCTGATTTAACCCATACCACGACCATGCTGGATCAAGTAAATACCATTGGCATTGTCGCCAATGGTCACCGCGAGAGTATGCGACCTATGAAACTTTATGAGCGCAATGGCTCTTCAAAACTCTCCAAAGAGCCCGTAATGCTCTGGCGCAGCTAGACTTTACTCCACTAGTTTAGTCACTGAATTGGCACAATTGTAGTTAATCGGACATCCCAAATGGAGATTTATTTGCTATAAGTTTATCTAAGACAAGTTTTTAGGCAACAGGCTTAACTTGAATCAGGCTTTCTATTAAGAGACTCTTCAGACGTATGACAACCTCTACAGTTTTATTAAAGGCTCCCATTGTTTTTCAAGTGCCACCTACCCAGAGAACACCATCTGCATTTGAAAACTGCACATTGATTTGGGAAAAAGATGCATTAATCGTAAAGCCTCGCTCATCTAAATTAGAACCCGAGATTCCTGCTCTCAGCAATAAAGTGTGGTTGCGAGACTGTCTGCGCCGCTCACCTGTCAAGCGAGTATACCTTGACCCACAATTAGAATCATCAAAGTTTACTGCCTGGGCAGATATCTGTAGTGCGACTAACAAGCAGGTTTATTTGAGAGTACCTTTAGCTCCCGATTTACCCCAGGCTCGACAGCCCATACTCTGGCGAGTAAAACGGCTGGCAGATTGGCTAGTGGCATCTATCCTATGTATTCTACTCAGTCCGTTAATGGGACTATTAGCGTTATGGGTTCGATTAGATTCCCGTGGGCCTATTTTATTTCGCCAGTGGCGAGTTGGCTATCAAGGAAGACTGTTTCAGATTTGCAAATTTCGCAGTATGGAGACAGATGCTGAGGCACGGCACCATAAGGTCATGGGAAATCAGACCGGCCTGCATAAACTGGAAAAAGATCCACGGGTGACACGGGTGGGTCATTGGCTACGAAAATTTAGCTTAGATGAGCTACCCCAACTGATTAACGTGTTGCGCGGTGAGATGAGCTTAGTGGGACCAAGACCCTGGGCTCTCTATGATGCGGTACGGATTGAGCCAGTATTGCGGAGACGATTGAGAGCGTTACCTGGTATGACCGGCATGTGGCAGGTCACTACCCGCTCTAAAGGCTGCGATCTGACATCGGTCAACCGCATGGATTTGGATTACCTTCGACAGTGGACATTCCAGGAAGATTTAAAACTGTTGTTAATGACAGTTCCTAAAGTCGTAACTGGATTTGGTGCGTTCTAACGTATTGCTTACTTGACTTGTTCCTTTTCTAGATATGGGTAGTTTCTTATGAGTTTGCGACAGAAAGCAATTCAAGGGGCAATGTGGTCCGCTATAGAAAAATGGGGAGCTCAGCTTGTCTCAACTGTAATTTTTCTGTTGCTAGCTCGGCTGCTCGGTGCTGAAGCCTTTGGTTTAGTGGCTCTGGCAAATGTATTTATGTATTTTATGCAGATCTTTTTGGATCAAGGCTTTGCTCAAGCCATTATTCAAAAAGATAAGCTGGAGCCGGAGCATCTAGATACAGCTTTTTGGACCAGTGTATTGATGGGGGCATTATTCCTTTTAGCTGTTGTAGCTGGAGCTGGAGCTGTTGCAAACTTTTATAGTGAGCCAGAGCTAGCACCGATTATTCGGTGGATGTCCATCAGTTTTCTGTTTGCAGGGCTAAGTAGCGTGCAGTCTGCAATCTTGCAACGCAATATGCAGTTTAAGGTTTTTGCAGCACGTTCTTTAGTGGCAACAGCAGCCTGTGGGGTAGCCGGAATTGGAGCTGCCATCATGGGATTGGGCGTCTGGAGCCTAGTCATTAAGGAAATAGTATTTGGCTCAACCGGTGCCTTGATGTTGTGGGGGTCGAGCGACTGGCGACCAGGATTTAGGTTTTCTCCTCAACATTTTAGAGAACTCTTCTCATTTGGTATCAATATCATTGGCTTTAACTTTCTCGATTTCTTTAACCGACGCTCGGATGATTTATTGATTGGCTATTTTTTAGGAGCCGTTGCCCTAGGCTATTACAACGTAGCCTATCGACTGCTGCTGATTATGATTAAGCTATTGACCAGTGTGACTACTCAAGTGGCACTTCCTACATTTTCTAAGCTGCAAAAACAGCCAGCGAGAATGAGGGATGCTTTTTACAGGGTTACACGGTACACCAGCTTAGTTTCGTTCCCTGCATTTTTAGGAGTTGTTGTTCTCGCACCAGAGTTAATACAGACTTTGTTTGGAGAAGAGTGGCTACCTAGCGTTCCAGTTATGCGCATTCTTGCACTAATCGGCATTCTTCAATCGGTGCAATACTTTGCTGGAACGGTTCTCTTAGCTATGAATAAACCTTTATGGCGATTACGGGTTGTCTTTTTGATTACCCTTTGTAATATTGCTGGTTTCTTTGTAGCCGTTCGGTGGGGAATAACCGCAGTTGCCTTATCTTATGCCCTCTGTGTTTACTCCTTCTCACCTATATTCTTAGGTATGGTGAGAAAATTAATACAAATAGACTTCAAAAAATATTTTCTGCAATATACAACTCCACTTATCAGCAGCCTATTAATGGTGATTTTTATCTTGGGAGCTAAACAGATATTGAGTGGCTGGACTAACTCATATGCAGCGCTTGCCGTCTATCTAGCAATAGGAGTACTTACATACCTATCTTGCGTAATGATTCTATCTCCTAATCTGTTTAATCAAACCTATAAACTGGCATTGTCTTCACTGCCAAGATCCACACAGAAACGGGATTGAGGTATGCCTTACCTTTTAAATAAAACTATATAAGCTTGAATCGATCGTCATCAGCTGTATAAGGATCTTTTGATTATGAAGTCACCAATAAACTCGCTAGATACTGATAAATTATCTTTCTATAGAACAAAACATCATTTTGAAAAATATGGTGAATTTCATACTGTAGATGAGTTCATTCAATATTGTCAGTGGGCTCAAGAGCGTGGCGTGCCTTTATATGTTTTAGGCAATGGCTCCAATGTCCTCTTTAAGTCAAGAAAAATATCGTCTCTAGTATTAAAAAATAAGCTCAATAAAGATATTAAGGTTTTAGGAGAAGGACGGTTCGAGATCTCCTCCTCCACACAGGTGATAGATGTACTGAGATACTGCTATGATCAATCTCTAGAATCTTTCTACTATTTATCATCAGTGCCAGCCACCATTGGTGGTGCTTTGGCCATGAATGCTGGTCGTGGTCGACAACAAAATATGACAGTTTATGACTTTGTAGAGAGTGTTACCTTCTTTGATTTTGAGCAAAATGAAATAAAAACTCTACAGCCCAATGAGATTGTTAAAGGATATCGGCAAACTACTTTTACAGGTATTCAGAATAAGCTAATTCTCAAGGCGATATTTAAATTTGAATCCATCAATTTTCAGTCTGACCCAATATTAGAACGAAAAAAATGGTCAAAAGAGTTTCAAGACTATTCAGCCCCAAACTGTGGATCGGTTTTTAAGCAGGCTGACTACCGAATCTTGAGAAAATTAGAAGGGTTATCCATTGGGCAATCCGCGTTCTCTAAGAAAACGACCAATTGGATTCTAAATAAGTCAAAAAGTAGCTTGCCCATTAGATTTTTAATTTCAATGGCTCAAATTTTGCATGCTTTTCTTGGTAAAAAAATTGAGCTAGAAGTCATCGTCATTGAGTAACAGAAAAATAAAACAAACAGTCGTATCGCTTTTTTATAAGCAACACTATGAAAATTGGCATTATTACCTTTCATCACACAACGAACTACGGCGCGACTTTGCAAGCCTATGCGCTGTCAAAAACGCTAGCTTCATGGGGACATACTGTAGAAGTCATTGACTATAGACCTAAAGGAGCAGTTGCTTTTTATCTGAAGCAACTGCTGCCTATCCGCAACAGAAAACTTGATTGGAATATAGACTTTCATAAGCATATTTTGAAGGCGCTTCAAATGCGCAAATTCTTAGTCTCTTCATTGAGCCTTAGTAAGTCGAAGTGCTACTCAAGCGATAAACTGCGAGAAATCTTTGAAGTTTCTAATTACGATGCAGTGATTACGGGTAGCGATCAAGTTTGGTGCCTAGACACAAAATTTCGTGGGTTTGATGCTTCCTACTTCCTTGACTTTTTTGGGCAAGCTGATAATTGCCTCAAAGTGAGTTATGCACCCAGTGTTGGTGGGACCCAATCATTTAAGGAAAATAAAGAACGGATATCGAAGCTGCTTGCAGAATTTGACCATGTGTCAGTTCGAGACTATCACAGTGCAAAAGTGATTCAAGAAGAATGTGGTATAGCGCCAGCTAAAGTTCTAGATCCTACGTTTTTAGTTGACTATGAAGATGTTTTGGTGCCACCTAAAGCAGAAAAGCCATATCTGTTAGTTTACAACCATAAAGAATTAGGTCATACACAGAGAAAGGCTATTCAGGAGATTGCTGAATCAAAAGATCTCAAGGTGATTTCCATTGGCGATGCTTGGGATATTGCCGATGATAGCTTTATTTCTGTTCATCCCAGCGAATGGATAGGTTATTTCAAACATGCATCGTATGTTTTTACAAATACATTTCATGGCACTATTTTTTCACTTCTCTTTCGGAAGGATTTTACGGTCTTTGTGGGTAAAGGAAAACGTAATAAGGTATTTGATCTGCTAACTCCATTGGATCTAAAGGGACGCATTATTACTGATTTGACGGGTGACTACAAGGTTGATAGGTCACAAATTGATTATGATTTTGTTTATAAAAAGCTCAGCCCTCAAATTGATAACTCAAAAGCCTTCTTAGCGAAAGCTTTCAATAGCGTTTGTTTGCCTGTCTAAAGAGGTTTATAGTCATGGGTAATTTTCACAAAAAGATTTTATCAATATCCCAGAAGTTCCCACCAGAATCGACCCCCACTGCCATTCGTTCTAGTAAAACACTCAAGTATCTGCCAGATGCTTGGCAGGTCCATGTTTTATCTGGTAACCAGGATGCAGCGCTAGAGCGCACCCAGATTCATGTTGTTCGATCTTGGCTGCCTGAAAAACTGCTTAATTTTATTAGAGCGCTTAAGTTTGGCAAGCTTCTAGATTGGTTTGTCTGGCCTGATGAAGATATTTTTTGGTTGTTGCCTGCTGTTTTCAAAGGCGTCAACGTTATCAAAACCTATGATATTGATGTAATAATTGTCTTCCTTAAACCCTATTCTGCAGGCCTCATTGGTATTTTGCTGAAATGGCTAACGGGTAAACCTCTGATTATTAATGTCTGTGAACCTTCAACCTGTGATGATCTCTATGCGGTTTTTCCAACTAAACTTCACTACTATCTCAACCGTTGGCTCGAAGACATTTATGTTAGACAGTCTGATGCTATTGTTTATGTATCACAACTAAGTTTAGAACAGGTATGTTCTAGACAGACTAAAGAGCAACATTCTAAATTTCACCTTATCCGTGGCGGGGCTGATCCTCAAGATTTTCAAGGGGTTATTGGCAGTAACGCTGTCTCAAATGATTTTAAAATTGTCTTCACAGGTGGTATGACAGGCTGGGAAGAGTTTTTAGACTTCCCGAAGCAGAGCGTTATTAAGAAGCTACGTCATGCATGGATGAACTGGGGGCGGTACTTTAATGTCAACGTTAACCCTGCTAGCTCAAGCCCTATCTTTATTGGTCGTGCTATTAAACAGGTTGTTGCTCAGAATCCTGATTGGGCAGGTAAGATCAAATTAAAGATCTACGGCAATAAATTTGAATCAGCGTCAGCTGTTTTAAAGGATCAGGACCTATCTGATGTGGTGACTGTAACCGGACCGGTGCCATACAGTGACGCACTCCAGAAACTGCAATCGGCAAATTTGTTATTTATGCCTTTACCCGATCGTCTTGACGGAACTCCTGGCGATCGCATATCGCTCAAAACCTACGAGTATTTGATGACTGACCGACCCATTTTAGCAGCTGTGCCGCCCGGTGAGAATCACAACTATTTGAGTGATAAGCCAGGTGTGCATTTAGTTAATCCCTTTGATGTGGAGGCGATGGCTCAGGTGCTTGAGCAACTAGCGGCTAAACATATGGCGGGTGAAACGTTAGTAGTCGATAGGGTCGAGACGCAGAGAAAGATTAGTTATTCTAAGCGGGGAGATGAATTGGCAACGCTAATTCTTAATGTTTTGAATAAGGCAGATGATGGCAAGCCCTTTACAGGACCGCTAGTCATGGGGACGACAAATATTTCTGGGCAGAGATGAATCCTTTGCCAGGCGTAGGTTAGAGAACTATTTAGCGTATTATTACATCGATGGAATCTAGTCCTAAGAAGCTACTCATGATTTTCCCCTCCACATTACGTGGAGGTGTGGAGCAATATAACCTAACTGTTTCCGGAGGGGCTGTAAAGCATGGATGGGATGTGCATGCTGCGTTTCCTAATGTGGACGGGACAACGTCACTGATTCAAGATTTTGTTGACAGTGGGGTAACCTATCACCCACTCTCCATCGCTGAAGATAGAAACTGGCTGCCAGGCATCGCTCGACATATGCCTCGTTTTTTTAGAACACTACGGTTGTTGATGACACTTAAACCTGATGTTGTTCAAATCACCTTGCCTGCTCCAGAATATTGTTTTGCCAGTATCCTTGCTTGTGGACTGTTGAAGATTCCAACGGTTGTACGATTTGGCTTGGTTTTGCCACTGGAGATACCGGTTAATCGTTGGCGAGTCAAGCTTTATAACTGGGTTAGAACTCGTCAGCAACAGTGGGTGGTGATTTCACAAAATAATCGACGTTTACTGTCTAACCTGTTTCAAATTCCTGAAAGCGAACTTACGTGTATCTATAACGGTGCTAACTCAGATGTGTCTCTTCCATTAACGGCTGCTCAGCAGCAAACATGTCGTCGGCAAATTCTCGACGAGCTGACGTTGCCTAATACGACCAAGTTACTCATCACTGTTGGTCGGTTGAATTTTCAAAAGGGCCATTGTGACTTAATCCCAGCGATTTCGCACATTATTCGAGATTTTCCCGATGTGCGATTCATTTGGGTTGGTGATGGCGATTTGCGAGAGACTCTAGAGAGTCAACTAAATGAGTATCAGGTTACAGATAAAGTCTTTCTTTTAGGCTATCGTTCAGATGTGTCCCAATTGTTACAAGCATCTGACTTGTTTGTATTTCCTACTCATTTTGAAGGAGGGCAATCATTTGCCATAGCAGAGGCGATGGCGTCTGGTTTACCGATTATTACCTCCAATGCCAGTGGCATTCCAGAAGTGATCCACCATCAAGTCCATGGGCTTGTTTTCAGAACAGGGGATAGCTGTGATTTGCTGGAGTCTGTTCGCTGGGCGCTTAAACATCCTGACGAGATGAAGCAGATGGCAAATAATGCCTGCGATCGCGCTCAGGACTTTACTGAAGAAAAAATGCTCCAGAACTATATGGAGATTTGGCAATACCTTTGCCGGGCTGTCCCTAGTTCTTCCCAAACGTTGTCGCCGTTGCTAAATACCGATCGTGCTTAGTTCCATGAGAATCTTACTTATTTCCTGCCGATTTCCTACGGATCTTAAACGAGATGTTCAGGGCACCTTTCGACGGTTTAATTTATTTCTGGAGGCGTTGAAGGCGATGGCGCAGCTTGACGTCCTGTTTTATGTGCCAGCGGATGTCGATTGTTCTGTGGATGCGATCGCAACTCACCAACAAGCCCTATCAGAACATTGGGGGGCACCCATTAATCTGTTCCTATGCCCGCAACACACAGCTGACAATTCAGGACCCAAATGGCAGCGACAGTTTGCCCCCATCTTTGACTATCGTGCCCAGGGGAACTTTGTGGCAACTAGCGCGGCTAAACAGGTAAAGGCTTTAGAGACTTGTCTAGAGCGGCAGCCCGATGCAATTTTTTGCCATCGGCTAGAATCAATGACACCAATTTTGCAAACTCAGCAATCCCTACCTCCAGTATTTTTTGACCTGGATGATGTTGAACATATTTCGTTTGCCCGTCAGATTCGTCAGCCGCCCACTCGATTGGTGACAAAGCTTTATTACTTGCAAATTCCTGCCCTCTGGTGGGGAGAGCGACGCAGCGTGCAAACAGCTTTACGCACATTTGTGTGCTCTCAGCTGGATCAGCAATATTTGACTCAGCAAGGACGGCTAAAGGGCGTGGTGAGCGTGCCCAATGCGGTGACGATTCCCAAGCAACAATCCCTCTGCCCTGACCCTACCATCATGTTTCTCGGCGGCTATTACTATTACCCTAATCTCAATGCCGCTAACTTTTTAATTGAGCAGGTTTGGCCCCAGATTACCAAGGTCAGACCCGATGCTAAGTTAATCATTGCTGGCACCCATCCTGAGAATATTCGCAGCTATCACTCAAGAATTCCGGGAGTGGAGTTTACTGGCTTTGTTGAAAATTTGGATGAGCTATATGCCCGCAGCCGAATAGTCTGCTGCCCAATTTTGTCGGGTGGCGGCACCCGTGTCAAAATTATTGAGGCCGCAGCCTATGGCAAACCCATTGTCTCCACGTCCATTGGCGCTGAAGGATTATCTCTCAATGACGGTGACGATGTTCTGATTAGAACGTCAGCCCAGGGGATGGCGCAAGCCTGCATTGACTTGTTGAGCAACGATCATCTCTGTCAACGTCTGGGCTCTGCTGCCCACCAACAAGCGTCTCAGCAGTACAATCGCGCCAACGTTATTCAGCTGATTCAAAATCATGTGCGAGCTGCTTTGGCACCAGATTCAACAGTTAACGTGCCTTCATTAGCAACCTCTTAGTTCAATACTCTTTTGATGATGGATAATCCTTTAGAAAAAACGCATAATTCAGAACTGCCGCTGATTAGTGTGATTATTCCCACCTATAATCGTCCGGCTTATTTAAAAGAAGCGATCGCAAGTGTCGTTCATCAAACCTATGCCAATCTTGAGATCATTGTTTCGGATGACTGTAGCGATAACAGTCCGGAAGACATGGTTAATTCATTTCAAGACCCCCGCCTGCGCCTCAGACGTAATTCTAGAAATCTGGGTGTTGGCTTAAACACGAGTTATGCTTTTGCTGAGTCTAATGGCAAATATGTGGCCAGTCTCAACGACGACGATCGCTGGGCCAGCGACTTTCTAGAAACACTGGTGCAGCCACTGGAAGAAAATTCAGAATTAGTGCTGGCGTTCTGTGACTATTACGTGATTGATGACAATGGTATTGTCCAATGGTCAGCCAGTAAAAAACAGACTCAAAAAGAAAAACGTCATCACTTACAAGAAGGTGTTTATCAGCCTTTCTGGAAGATTGGTTTAGTCGATCAGGCGGTCTTTACCGCATCCGCTGCGTTAATTCGTAGGGCTGCTGTACCTTGGGAGCAGCTATTTAAGGCAGGGGTGTTTTGGGATTACTACATCGCTTATCTAGCCTGCCGTTCAGGGAAAGGGGCCTACTACTGCGATGAGCGCTTGGCCTATTATCGGGTGCATGCTCAGTCTGAAAATATGGTCAGTGGAAACCGTAATATTCAGGCAAAAATTCGTAAGGGCAAAGCGGCTACATTTTGTCATCAACAGTTTATGGAGGATGAAAATCTCCAAGGCTATCGGCCTTATTTTCAACGGGAATTGGCCCACGCCAGTACTACCTTAGGAATTGGTTTTCTGCGGCTTGGGCAGCTTGAAGATGCCCGTTTTCATCTGAAACAAGCCTTACGACATCAGACTTTCAATTTGCGTACGCTGGTGGCACTTAGCGCCAGCTACCTGCCACAGTCCATGGCCTACTCCTTAGCCCATATGCGCAGTCCTGGGCTGTTCACAAGATTCCGATAGCAGACAGTGCTGGCTATTTATTTTCTGATTCTAATAATTCCAAGACAGATTTCTGAGATAGACCTCTAACGCCATTAGATGATCTTGCAAGAGCAACAACCAGGCAATTATTTCCCGATCCATGGCACGTTTTCATGGCTGCGTTTTCGGCCTGCGTTAGCCTGGACCGGGATTCTGAGCTTGGCGCTAATCACAGGCCTGGGCACGGTGGCTGGAGCAGGCAGCCTGTTACGGCTGTTGTTTCCATTGATGGCCACTGCCGTCGGTGTTTTGTTGTATGTGCGTTATCCTTTACTCTACATAGGATTTACCTGGTGGATTTGGTTTTTAACGCCCCTGGTACGTCGGTTAATTGATCAGCGCAGTGGTTGGCAAGATCCTAGCATTGTCTTATTGGCCCCCCCTTTGGTGACCTTAATTTCTGCTGTTACCCTGGTGCGCTATTTACCAAAGATTCATCGTCAGGGGGGACTGCCCTTTATTCTCTGTTTTGTCAGCGTCTTTTATGGATTTCTGATTGGCCTAGTGCAAAACTCATTGGCTGGCACCCTTGTTGCATTGTTAAACTGGCTGCCCCCACTCCTATTTGGCTTTCATCTATTTGTTAACTGGCGTCAATATCCTGTGTGTCGTCAAACGATCCAGCGCACTTTCCTCTGGGGGACTTTGGTGATGGGGGGCTACGGCGTATGGCAGTATCTAACAGCTCCGGAATGGGATCGCTTTTGGTTAAGCAATGCGGTGGATACAAATGTGTTTGGTTATCCAGAACCCTTAGGGATTCGGGTATGGAGCACGATGAATTCTCCTCAGCCGTTTGCAGCTGTGATTATGGCAGGGCTGATTTTGCTGTTGAGTAATCGCGAAAGCATAAAGTTTGTTGCCACTGGCGTTGGATATCTCTCCTTTTTACTAACCCTGGCTCGCTCAGGATGGCTGAGCTGGGTCGCTGCACTAATGCTTTATCTGCCCTCACTTAAATCACACCTGCAAGTTAGGTTGCTCATCACTCTAATGAGTATGGCTTTATTGGTGGTTCCATTAGCCTCCGTAGAGCCCCTGGCCAGCGAGATTGCTCCTCGATTAGAATCTCTGTCAAACACCCAGGAGGATGGTAGTTATCAAGCCCGTTTGGATGGCTATAACGAGTTGCTCGGGCAGGCTCTTACTGAAGGTGTGGGTCGCGGTTTGGGAACGGTGGTAGAAAGTAGCCGTTTAGGAAGCCAGGATAGCGGTATTTTGACATTGTTATTTTCTTTGGGATGGATGGGAACAATTCCTTACATTACCGGAGTATTTCTGATCTTCTTCAAACTGTTTGAGGGGACCGAAGCGAGTTTTGATACATTTGCCAGTGCGTCGCGTGCGATCGCATTTGGCATTTTTGCCCAGATGGGTCTCAATGTCTCCATGGTGGGTGTTGTTGGCATGGTGCTGTGGGGCTTTTTAGGCATTGGCCTAGCGGCATCTCGCTATCATGCCAAATTCAAATTTGAGCGTTATGAAATTTGAGACCCAAATCAACTCCATAATCTAAACAGTTAAAATCATGATTGCTAAAGGCCTGATTAAAAATACAAAATATCGAACAGGACACATCATGGGACGCCATGAAATCCTGTTTCAGTTCCTTCCTTTTTCTGAAAAAAACCGATGGAAGAAAATATCACCTGATAAAGATATTTGTATAGAAGGGTTCCCCCGCTCGGCGAACTCTTTTTTTGCGAAGGTGTTTCGGTTGTATAATCCGACTGCTAAAGCCGCGCACCATATGCACGCGCCATTGCAGGTCATTAAAGCTGTCGACTATGGCATTCCCTGTGTTGTATTGATTCGCAATCCCCTTGATGCTATCGCGTCTGTTTTGGTGGTTGATCGTACTCTGTCTACGCGTTTTGCCATTCAAAGCTACATCAACTTTTACGAGAAGATTTGGCCCGTTTGCGATGATGTCATCATTTCAGACTTCAAAGATACAACCCAACGCCCCCAGTATGTGGTGGAAAGAATCAACCAGCGCTATGGCACTTCATTTCAGATGGAGCCCATTACCCCTGAAACCCGAGATACGATTTTTAATCAGCTACAGGAAACTCAAAAACAGCTGAAACAACCTGAGCATTTAGTTGCTATTCCAACTGTAGCTAAGGCTCGAATCAAACAGGATGTACTTCAAGAGCTGAAAGAACATCCGCTTTTACCCACCGCTAATTTGCTCTATCGGAGATTTTTGGAAATCTAAACCTATGAAATCGTTGTTGTCACCCTGGATTCAGCGTCGCCAGTATTTGCTTGTGTTGTTGGTGAGCACTGTATTTGCCTGTAGTACTGTGCTGCCGGGTCAATCCCAGAACCCATCCGAAACGGCTCACGCGGCTAGCTCATTTATTGATTCACTAGGTGTTGTTGTCCATCTAAACAGATCCAATAGTGCCTACCGTAATTACGATTCCATTATTAAGCCGAGATTACAAGAACTGGGTGTGCGTCATATTCGAGACGGCGTTCGGCTAGATGATCAAGACACCCAGCAAAAACTTGTGGATCTTGCCACCGTCGGTATCAAGTCCACGTTAGTCATGGATCCCAGAGATCAGCAAGATGCCTCCGTTGCCGTTGATATTGTGAAGGCAATACCCACAGCGGTCGAGGCGGTTGAAGGTCCGAATGAGTGGGATGTTTGGCCTGATTTATCCTACAAAGGACAACCCTTTCCCCAGGGAGTAAGATTGTTTCAGTCTGAACTTTTCAATGCCATCAAGCAAGATCCAGCCACCGCCAGACTTGACGTACTGAGCCCGACGGTGGCCCTTTGGCACAATGCTACATCGCTGGGTGAAGTTGTTTGTGACTATGGAGCGATGCATAGCTACCCCGGCGGCCAGCCTCCGACGGCGGGCTTAGATTGGCACTGGATTCCATCTACACGACAAATCTGTCCTGATAAGCCTCTGATCGCAACAGAGACTGGCTGGCATAATGCAGTTGCGGCTGAATCTGGTCAGCCAGGCATTTCAGAAGCAGCGGCTGGAAAGTATGTCCCTCGGCTTTGGCTGGAGTATTTTAATCGCGATATTCGGCGAGTATATATCAATGAGTTCATCGACAAGTGGCAGACGGCCGACAAAGAAGGAAATTTTGGTATTCTGCGTCAAAATGGCACCCCTAAACCAGCGTTTACTGCGCTACAGAACCTAATAGCGCTATTGCGAGATGGGGAAGGTGTATTCTCGCCAGGTGCTCTAAGCTACACTATGGTTGGAGCCACAACAAATGTGCATCACACCTTGCTACAAAAACGAGATGGACGCTTTTATCTGATTCTCTGGCAAGAGGTGCCAAGCTTTGATATATCCAATAAGCGAGATATTTCAGTGCCAATCCAGGCAGTGACAGTGAGATTAACCACGGCCATTAGATCCGCCAGCCTCTATCAACCCCTAAGGTCAACGGATGCTACGGCCAGGTATAACAATCCTCGGTCGCTGGTCTTAAATGTTGCTGATGAACCCTTGGTGGTGGAGCTTGCTCCAGCCTAGATGCAATATAGCTTGTGTTCCCTACTGCTTAACGAGTAGCGGTTGATGCCAGAGATTTTGTATTCGATCTTTAAGAGTCAAAATGCCAAAACCATTTATTAGTTTATTTATTCCCAATCTTGATGGCGGCGGGGCGGAGCGAGTCATGCTCCACCTGGCGGAAGGATTTGCTGAGCGAGGATTTGCTGTTGATCTAGTGGTTGCCAAGGCTGAGGGAGCCTATCTATCAAATATTCCAGACAATATCCGGTTGATAAATTTAGAGGCCAAATCACCTGTACTTCTGTTTAAGACGTTGGCCCTAAAACAGTATTTGAAGCAGGAACAGCCTGCTTTCTTAATCTCAACGCTGGATATTTTTAGCTCTGCTACTTGGGCAAAACTTTTAGCGGGGGTGAACACGCGGGTGGTGATGTGTGTTCAAACCAATCTGTCCCAACAGTTTCAAGATCGCCACGCCATGCTGATGCAAAAGATTAAGTGGGCGGTGGTCAAGCGGTTTTATCCATGGGCCGATGCCATTGTGACCGCATCAGAGGGGGTGGCCCGTGATTTGGAGCAACATACCCAAATCTCAATGCAGCAGATGACGGTTATCCATAACCCCGTGGTTACCTCAGACTTTACTCAAAAAGCGCAGGAAACCATTGCTCATCCCTGGTTTGAAGAAGGTCAACCGCCTGTGTTGTTGGGTGTGGGACGGATTGTTAAACAAAAGAGTTTTGCCACCCTTGTACAGGCGTTTGCCCTTGTGCGTAAACAACGTCCTGCACGGCTAATGATTTTGGGGGATGTAGATCCGCGAGAGCCTGAGGTTAAGCCTGAGTTGGATGCCTTAATTGAAAAGTTTGGGTTACAGGACGATGTGTTGTTCCTGGGCTTTGTGGAGAACCCCTATGCCTATATGGCAAGAGCCAATGTCTTTGTGTTGTCTTCCATCTATGAGGGCTTTGGCAATGTGGTGGCAGAAGCGATCGCAGCTGGCACCCCGGTGGTATCCACTGACTGTGAGAGCGGTCCGGCGGAAATCCTCAACAAGGGTCAGTACGGTGCACTGGTGCCGGTGGGTAACTATGAAGCGATGGCTAATGCTATCGTCTCAACTCTGAAAGACCCCATGGATACCACGGTGCTGAAGGCGCGATCGCAAGCCTTCACCATAGACTGCATCGTGCGCCAATATCTAGACGTCTTGAACAGTTTACAGGCTATGCAACAAACCACTGCTGGAGCCATATAATGCGAGTCCTACACATCCTCAACCATATTCAAAAAGTAGGGAATGGGATTGTCAACGTTGCGGTGGATTTGGCTTGCCTTCAGGCTCAAGCTGGATATGAGGTCAGTGTTATCTCCGGTGGCGGTGAATATGAAGCATTGTTAGACCAATATCAGGTGACCCATTTTCGGTTAAACCAAACCCGAACCTGGCGTAATTTGATGCATGCAGCGTCCCAGTATCGTACGATTGTGCGTCAGGTAAAGCCTGACATTGTCCATGCCCACATGATGACAGGGGCTGTCCTGGCTCGCGGTTTAAAACTTTGGAGCCAATACGGTTTAGTGGCAACCGTTCACAATGAGTTTCAAGAGAGTGCTAAATTCATGGGTTTAGCCGATCGCGTCATTGCTGTGAGCCAGGCAGTGTCTAAATCGATGCAACAGCGGGGTATTCCCACACGCAAGCTGAGAGTTGTCACCAACGGCACCCTTGAAAGTCCTCGGGTAGGTGCCCTAACAGAGTGCTCCCCTGCCTATTTACAGCGCCCGGCAATTACCACAGTGGCTGGCATGAACTCCCGCAAGGGGATTTCTGAGCTCATCACAGCATTTGAACGAGTGGCCTCTGACTGTCCAGAAGCCCATCTATATTTGGTGGGCCATGGTCCGGAAAAAGAACAATTCCAGGCCCAGGCCCGCCAAACCCGTGTAGCACATCGCATCCATTTTGAAGGATTTCAATCCGATCCTCGCGCCTATCTATTATCGACAGATGTTTTTGTCTTGGCCTCCCACCGAGAACCTTTTGGATTAGCTATCTCAGAAGCCCGAGAAGTCGGTTGTGCCATCGTCGCTAGTCACGTTGACGGTATTCCTGAAGTATTGGAACATGGCAAAGCTGGGTTGTTAGTGCCACCAGGCGACAGCCAGGCCCTGGCCACAACCATAGCCGATCTGCTGAAGCATTCTACCAAGCTCAACTATTGGAAAGAACAAGCCCAAAAAAATCTTGACTGGCTTAATGCTACCCGTGTTGCCACCGAAACTCTCGGAGTATATGGCGAGCTCAAACCCAATTGACTGATATAAAAAAACTACTCCCTATTCCCTATTCCCCCACTCCCTACCTTAAAGCAATGCCAGGGATCTATGACGTACGCCAATAAAATGAGAAAACAGCCCCCTCAAAAGTTGGAGCTTTTAGAAAGTCTTAGAGGGATCGCAGCTCTACTTATTGTTGCCTTTCATGCGGCGGAGTTATTTACGCTCAAATTTGATCAACCCTTTTTACTGTCTTTATTTGATTTTGGAGATTCGGGAGTTGATTTCTTTTTTGTCTTGAGTGGTTTCTTCTTAGCGCTGTCGAGCGTTAAATTTATGGAGCATCGGCATACGGCAAAAGATTTTCTAATCAATCGCTGTGCTCGTATTTATCCATTTTATTGGTTAGTGAGTCTTTGTATTATTCCAATTTACTTTTTAGTTCCATCCTTTGGAAAAGGTCATGAGCAAGATATTGGTGTCATTATCAAGTCATTGCTACTTATTCCCCAGGAGCATCCGCCCATACTTTCCGTAGCCTGGTTCCTAAGCCATTTAATATTATTCTACCTAGCGTTTACCGCTGTTATTCTGTTGCCTAAAGTGGCATCTAAACTTATTCTTACTTGTTTGTCAGTTTCAGCAGTTTTTATGCTAGCCGATATACTCTCAGGTTTTCAGCTTAGGAATAACAATCACTTTCTGCTAAATTTTATTTTCTCTTACTATAATTTTGAATTTGCAGGCGGATGGTTAATCGGTATTTTCTTTAGACGAATCCAACTGAAAAAATCGGTCAGTTTATGGATATTATTAACTGGCTGCTGCACCTTTATGATGTCAGGATTATTAGATGTGTATGTCCTCCAGACAAGTGCTAATAACTCGGGCTTTGCCCACTATTATGAATTTGTAGCCTATGGCCTATCATCAATCTTAATTGTAGGAGGTGCTGCTTTTCTAGAAAAGGATCATAAGCTGTCGGTTAGTAAAGGATTCGTGGTTTTAGGAACAGCTTCTTTTTCCATTTATCTCACCCACTATCTGATCTTGTCCATATTCACCAAAGTGATTCAGGCCACAGGCATCAACAGTATTGTTTTTTATACAATAGGGATGATGTTGGCCTGCGTGGCAACGGTTTTGATTGGGTGTATTATCCACTTTTATGTTGAAAAGAGACTCGCGTCAATATTTAAAAATCGTCTAGTGTATAAACGAGCATGAAGATTCTGTTTCTAGACCAGAGCGGCAAGCTAGGGGGTGCTGAACTTTGTTTAGCCGATATTGCGCAGCAGTTTTCTACAACTAGCCTGGTGAGTGTGTTTAATGAGGGAACATTCCCGGAGCACCTACGCCAAAACAATATTCCGATCAAAATTCTTGCCGACCAAGCTTTGCAGGTACAAAAGGCAAGTGGTCTGCTGGCAGGACTCAAAAGTCTCAACCGGTTAATCCCTTTGATTATTAGGGTAGCCCAACTCAGCAAACAATATGATGTGATCTATGCCAACACCCAAAAAGCTTTAGTGGTTGGAGCCCTTGCCAGTGTTTTAAGTGGTCGTCCTTTTGTTTATCATTTGCACGACATTGTTTCCCCTGACCACTTTAGTTCAGTCAATCGTCGCATTATTATTACATTGGCCAACCGAGCGGCTTTAGTGATCGCTAATTCTCACGCTAGTTGTGAAGCATTTATTCAAGCAGGCGGGCGAGCAGATCGAGTGCATGTTGTTTATAACGGGTTTCGCCTGGAAGACTACGCTGACTGTAGTAGTCAGCAAGAGTTTTTAAAAGGAGAAATGGTCTCCGAACTATCTGATCTCACAGAGGGTATTTCTCCATTTGTTGTTGGACATTTTAGTCGTCTTTCTCCTTGGAAAGGTCAGCATGTGCTGATCGAAGCTCTGCAACATTGTCCGGAGAATGTTATGGCCGTATTTGTGGGTGATGCTCTTTTTGGTGAGCAAGAGTATGTGCAACACCTACATCAACAGATTCAGGGCCTTAATCTGGAGCATCGAGTAAAGTTTCTGGGGTTTCGGTCGGATGTTCCTCAACTGATGGCAGCCTGTGATTTAGTCACCCATACATCTACAGCCCCTGAGCCCTTTGGGCGTGTCATTGTGGAAGCGATGTTGTGCGGTACTCCAGTGGTGGCTGCTGCAGCTGGAGGAGTTGTTGAGTTGATTGACCATGGACAAACAGGCTGGTTAACGCCTCCTGGAGATGCTGAAAAGTTGGCAGACATTATCAGCACCTGTCAGGATCAGTCTAGTCAATCGAAAGCCCTTGCACAAAATGCACAGGTGCAAGCTGGTCAAAGGTTTAATTTAGAAACTACTAACGGTCAAATTTCACAGTTACTCAGTGAGATGGTCAAGGCCTAAAATTAGAAAGGCGTGCCGATGATGAGTCTCATAGCCGGTCTGGGATTTGGGTAACGTAGACCATCAATAAGAGCTTAACGCGGATGTTATCACCATTGCCCAAATCTTCTACACAGATACAGAATCTCAAAAACTCCCCATGGGTAACTTAACTAAGATTGAAATGACAGTGCGTCACTAAAAGAAGTTTAATAGGCTACCATGCCAAACAGACATCGTTTATCCTAGCTTCGTTGAATTGCTCAATTGCAGCGAGTCTTCTAATGGTCTCAGGCTAGTTCCCGTTCGTCCAGTTGCTAACCACAAGAACGATCTGCAAATGTCTCTCACCATTTTGTATGTTGGTTCTGCCGGACGATCACTGGCAATCTCAATCGATGTAAACACAATCCCTTGGCTTCCGAAAACAATTGTCCCAATGGCCTTGGCTCTAGTCATGTGAAAATCCGATGTAATCAAATATACATGCTCAATGCCCTGCGCCTTCAAGTCTGACACCAATGTCGTGAAGTTAGTCACCGTATCTGACGCAGCATAATCTAAATTAAGGCGATCTGGTGTAACGCCAACTGCCTGAAACATTGCTTGAGTTTGCGTTGGCATTTCTCCTGAAGAGATCCAGATCTTTATGTCAGGATAATAAGCGGCTATTTGGGCAGCTGCAATTTCCCGCTTAGGATCTCCTCCTAGTACTACAGTTGTAGATATTTAATTTTAAGGGGATACTGGTCAATGAACGCCAGCCAGCCTCTGATGCCAATCCTTGTCAGCCCATTGAATGAACAAGCTCAAGTGCAAGAGTGGGATTTTGCCTTTGAAGAACTCATGGACCGTATCCGCCCTTACTTTTCAAGGATTGAGGCAGAAGAGAGAGCCCGCAGCTATGTGCAAGGCTTACTGAGCCCCATCGAGCGAAAAAATGGTTGGCAACTCGCGGAAGAAGCCGGAGACAGTACCCCCTATGGAATTCAGAATTTGTTAGGACGCTCAGTCTGGGAAGCCGATGGGGTCAGAGATGAGTTAATCGAGTATGTCCAAGAGCATCTGTTCAGTACCGATGGAGTGGGGGTATTGGATGAGACTGGATTTATCAAAAAAGGAAAGCAGTCGGTAGGAGTCCAACGCCAATATAGTGGGACGGTCGGGAAAGTCGAAAATTGTCAAATCGGGGTGTTTTTGAGCTATGTGAGTGACCAAGGTCATACCTTTCTTGACCGAGCATTATATTTACCGGAAAGCTGGACCCAAGATCCAGACCGATGTCGTCGGGCCGGAGTACCAGACGACATCGAGTTTGCCACCAAACCGGCCTTGGCTCAGCAAATGGTCGCGCGAACAACGGACTTGGGAATGTGCTTTGCGTGGATCACGGGCGATGCCGTTTATGGGAATAACCCAGGGTTACGCCAGGCCTTGGAAGCCCAAGTGCAAGCCTATGTTTTGGGGATTGCGTGCAATGAATCGGTCGTCATTGGAACGACCTCGTTACCGGCCAGTGAGGCGATGGCCTACCTGAGAGTGACCGATTGGCACCGACTGAGTGCCGGCAATGGTACGAAAGGACCTCGGACGTATGATTGGGCGGTACTCACTTTGAGTGCCCCCTCCCCGGACGGCTGGGCCCATCGGCTGTTATTCAGACGCAGTCTGAAAGACCCCAACGAGATCGCCTATTATCGAGTGTTTTCCCCCACAGAGTGTACGTTATCAGACATGGTTCGGGTGGCCGGTTGTCGGTGGACGATTGAGGAATGCTTTGAGACGGCTAAAGGGGAGGTGGGCTTGGACCAGTATGAAGTTCGCTCTTGGACCGGCTGGTATCGACATATCACCCTCGCTTGTTTAGCCCATGCCTTTTTGAGTGTGATGCGGACGCAATCTCTCGCCATCGCCACTGAAAAAGGGGCGCTGAAGTCACACAAATCAGCGGCAAACAGCTCGCTGGCGGTCTTCATGCACCAACGGGGGCTTTGATTCCACTAACATTGCCTGAAATTCGACGATTATTATGGTCGTTGTTATGGCAATGGTTACCGGATATTGACTTTGTGATTGGATGGTCCAGATGGCGACGGCAACATCAGGCCACGGCCCTGTTTTGGCATTACAAGAAGAGCATGATAACTAATTCTTCATAACTACAACTGTAGTGCTAGGATGAACATTGCTTCAGGTAAAGGGGTTTGATGGGATGCGATCGCAATCCTGATAGGAATCACACTAAGCCAGACCCCTAACAATATCAGGAATCCCAAACTCAAGTATTTTCTAATACGCTTCATGGTTGGGGTGACCAAAACAGGCTATCAATCGTGAAATATAGAGAGCTAAGAATAGGGGCTATGGCAAGGACCAATATGCTACGGGTGTTAGTTCGAGGTGGATAACACCATTAAAAAAGGCTTGGTAATACCAAGCCTTTGATGGATAGTCTAATCAAAATGTACACAAAAGCGGATTATGCCTTAAAGGAATGACCCGCTTTTGTTATTTTGCTGGTCTATACTTCATGAGCATTCTCTTGATTTTGATTTTTTTTACGGAAAGCGGCCATACCCATACCAAATAAACCTGGCAGAACTGCTGCAGGAGTTGGTACAGGAGTCACTTCCACAGCCCTTAACAAGTAATCATCGTTGAAATCTGTGACTGTAAAGCCAAATAGTGACCCTGTAGGCGAAGGTGAGAAGTTAAAAATCCCAACATCAAGATCAAAGAAACTATCAAACAAATCGCTATTTGGGATATCGGCCTGAACAAGTTGATTGCCATCTACTAACAATCGAAACTGATCGTTGAAACCGACTCTGCTAAAAGTTGCCGAGACGAGGTTAACCTGCTCTGAAAACTCTAGATTAAGGGTTTCGTCAAGGCCAAGCCCATCAACCTCATTGTTCTCTAGATTAGAGGTTGAAAATGTTACACCTAGGCCATCATTATTCTGGAAAACATTTCTGTCAAAGAACAGATCTGTACCTGTGGCTGTAACACTGATATCGCCCTGAGAAAAATTTAATGATGGAAAAACACCTTCTGGACCTGTAAAGTCAAAGGTTAATGCTCGAACAGGAGTTGCTTGAACTACGGAGGTGACAGCCAACGTAGCCGCTGCCAAGGCACCTGTTAAAAGTTGGTTTTTCATAGATCTTACGCACGCACGAGTAAAGTTTGAACAAATTGAACGGTTCAAATGCCCCTTTTAGAAAAGTTGTGATGTTTGCAACTTCAATGATTACGAGTTCATTACCACAAACATAGTATAGAGATACTTACCATTAGGTAACGTCCTAAAAAAAGTATCTGACTCTCGGGTAGCACACCATGCTTAGTTAGTTTCTACAAAGCTGTTACTCAAAACCTATCAAACAGAATTAGTTAGATGCTTAATATTTTTCCCGATGTACAATCAATCTTATGTGATCTGACAGGTGTAATGCATACATAAACGTTTGACTTCAAATGCTCTTGATATAATGACGCCTAGGGTTTTCCCAAAGCTAATATCTTTTGCTCCGCTTCATGGATGGGCATGTATAGACAGAGTAAGGTAATTCTTGTCAGAACGACCTGTCCTCGTCTGAGACAATTTTGCTTCTAGCTTGCGTCCGATATGTTCACCAGTTTGTCCAGTTACTGTCCATAGAAGCGAGCGACCACCATCCCGAGCAATCCGTAACCAAGATTCTGCCGGTCGATTGGATGAGACAACAACAGGGGTAAAGGTCATACCACTGTGGCCTAGGACGATTGTGCCAATCACTTTTACGCGGGGCATATGAAAATCTGAGGTGACTACATATAAGTGTCGAATATTGTTTGCTTTAAATTGAGCAGTCAGGGTTGTGAAGTTCGTAACGGTATCCGTTGCCTGATAATCGAGATAAACTCGCCCACAGCAATTCTCATTATGAAGAATGGCTATTCAATCGTCTGCTATCAGACTATTGTGGAGATGTGGCATGAGGCTTAGTCAATGACGAAAGGGAGCTTTGCCACCGTAGTCGATTCATTTCGAGCAACGCTGTCATCACTGCCGGACAAGCGCACAGGCAAGAACACCCGCTACGAGATGTTGGATGCAGGGCTCGGTGCATTCAGTGTGTTCTTCACGCAAACACCGTCGTTTCTGGCGCACCAGCGCAAGATGGCCGATACGAAGGGTCGCAGCAATGCGCAAACGCTGTTTGGGGTGCATCAAGTTCCCAGCGATAATCACATCCGAGAGTTGCTCGATGGGATATCGCCCACGGTGCTGTATCCAGTCTTTGACAGTATTCTTCAGTTGCTTCAAGCGACGGAGCAGCTATCATCGTTTCGGTCATTTGCCGATAATTTACTGATGCCGCTAGATGGCACCGAGTACTTCAGTTCAACGAAGATTCACTGTGCGCATTGCTCGACGAGGGTGCTTAAATCAGGCGAGACACACTACTATCATTCAGTTGTCACCCCTGTGATTGCTTGCCCAGGTCGCTCTGAGGTGATTCCGTTAGTACCGGAGTTCGTAGTACCTCAGGATGGTCATGACAAGCAAGACTGTGAAAATGCTGCCGCCAAACGCTGGTTTGTCCAATACGGGCCAAGGTATCGAGACCTGCGCATCACGGTTCTCGGCGATGACCTGTATTGTCGTCAGCCCTTGTGCGAGCGGCTGCTCACTGAGCAATTCAACTTCATTTTAAGCTGTCTGCCAAAGTCACATAAAACGCTCTACGAACATTTAGAAGGGATAGAACTGCCAAGTGTCATCCAGAAACAGTGGACGGGAAAAATCGAGAAAACCTATACCTACCGCTATCTCAACCAAGTCCCGCTTAGAGATGGCGACGATGCACTGCTCGTAAACTGGTGCGAACTCGTCATCACCAATGCCAAAGGTAAAATCCTCTACCAGAATGCTTTCGCGACCAACCACCTGATTACGGATGACAATGTTGAAGCCCTCGTCACGGCTGGGCGCACTCGATGGAAGGTCGAAAACGAGAATAACAACACCCTTAAGACCAAGGGCTATAACCTTGAACATAACTTCGGGCACGGGCAAAACCAATTAGCAGCTTTCCTGGCCACCTTGAACATCTTGGCATTGCTTTTTCATACTCTGCTCACTTTGACGGATACAAAGTATCGATTGCTCAGAGCACATCTGTCGACCCGAACAACCTTTTTTAATGATTTACGGGCCTTAACCCGGTACGTTTGCTTTGATAATTGGGATCATTTGCTGACCTTCATGCTCGAAGGTCTGGAGCTTAAAGTGCCTACTGACACTAGCTGACCTCATAATGAGAATTGCTGATGCCCTGGCCCTGGTTCAACAACTGCAGCAGGATAAACAACAACTATTGCTACAGTCCAGGCTCAAAAAGCTCGACCGCTTTGACCTGCTCATCCTCGACGACTTGGGCTACGTGCAAAAGTCTGAAGCTGAAACCTCGGTCCTTTTTGAGCTAATTGCTCATCGATATGAACGCAAAAGTTTGCTGATTACGGCCAATCAGCCCTTCAGCCAATGGGATAGCATCTTTCCCGACTCGATGATGACGGTTGCTGCCGTTGACCGGCTGGTGCATCATGCTGTCATTTTCGAGATCAAGGCCGATAGCTATCGACAGCAGCAGGCGGCTGCTCGAAATCAAGGCTAACCGGGTCGCTAAAACAGCTGACTTTTGACGTCTAAAAAAATGATCGCGCTCTGTCATTTAGATCGCGCCCTGTCGTTTTGCCTAATAGTCTCAACCTGAGCCTAGTGCAACGTCAAGACTTAATTTTGGGATAGACAGAGGCTAACTTACAGCGTGCATCGTCAACTTTCATCTGCCAATCGACCCCTCGCTGAGTGTTGTTGACATCGTTAGCCCAAGCGTCTGTTTCGACCCGCAATGTATCAATATCGCCGAAACGTCTACCATGGACACACTGACGAGTCATTGCACTCAGTTCGTTCTCGGCAATGTTGAGCCAACTGCCATGCTTTGGGGTGTAACAAAAGTCGATGCGCCGCACCAGTGCTCGCGCTTGCTCAGGCTCAAATACTTCATAGAACGCACCGATGGTATGAGTATTGAGGTTGTCACAAACAATCTGTACTCGCTCATCTTGTTGATAACGTTCTTCAATCACCTGAGCGACCTCAATCGCCCAATCAGCCTTAGTTCTACGTTCTCGCACACTCACTTTTCGCCATCCGGCTAGGGGCTCTGTAAATATAAAGATGCTGGCCGTTCCGGCCCGTTCATACTCGTAATCGACCCGTTGGCCGTGCTGGGTGGTTGCGGGTTGTGGGGGGCGGGTTTCTTTTTGCAACTGTACCGGTTGCTCGTCCATGCATACCACTGGGCGAGTCGGGTCGTAAGGCTTAGCGTAAAGATCTAATACCGCCTCCATGTGAGCGACAAACTCAGCATCCGCTTCGGGCGGAATCACCCAGTATTCTATCTTCCGATTATTCATGCCGTTTTTTTCAGGGTTTGGCGCACGGTCTCGTGGCTGATCGTTTCAACGATACCCAATTCGACAACCTTGCGGGCTAACAGCCGTAGTGACCAATTGCTATAGCCAGCAGGCGGCGACCCTAACCGAGTGGCGATCACCTGAGCTTCCTGCTCGCCATCCAGCAACTTTTCGGTGGGCGGGCGACTCCGTTTTTTCCCATTGAGCGCCACCTCAAAGCCCTCCTCTACCAAGCGACGACGTAGATTCTCCACGGTCTGCCGACGGCAGTTATAGGCGTCTGCGATGCACTGGTCACTCCAATTCGCTCCGGTGACATCTGTCTTGAGGAGAATCTGTGCTCGTCGGACTTTTTGGCTACTGCCACTGAGCGTTTTGATGACCGTTTCGAGATGATTGCGCTCAGATTCACTTAATCGAACAATATATTTCTTCTGCATAGACCTTTAGAGTGCTCTATACAGACTATCGCAACACTCTCGATAATCCCAATTTTTAGCTTTGACGCTGCACTAGTTAGTCTCTATAAAATGACATTCAGCACGCCAACACGTCTGTCGCGTCACGTCTAACCCCCTTGACATCTAACATCTGTGGGTCAGTCAGCCGAGAATTGGGGTTCTCTCCCCGCCAGGTGACTGAGTTTTGGGATGAGGAGTTGTTTGGCCCTAAGGAAAACTGCACTGAATATTTTGAAAAGTACATTCTCTCCAAGATCGAGACGCCCTTATTTTTGGGGCTGGATGAACTGGATGGCCTTTTTCCCTATGAATCGGTAGCCAAGGAATTTCTAATGCTGCTACGGTCCTGGAATGGAAAAGCCAAGGTGAATACGACATGGTCCAAATTGAAGCTGGCTATTGCCCATTCGACAGAATCATACATTGTGTTAGACAGCAATGTGTCGCCGTTTAACGTAGGGTTGGCAGTGGAGCTACCGGAGTTTACGGCGGCACAGGTGCTGGAGTTGGTGGAGAAGCATGGTTTGAATTGGTCTGCAACAGACGTGGATGGCTTAATGGCCATGGTGGGGGGACATCCCTATCTGGTGCGGCTGGCGCTGTATCACATTGCTCAGCAGGATTTGACCCTACAGCAACTGCTGAAGGAAGCCCCCACGGATGCTGGCATTTACAGGGAACACCTGGGACGTCACCTGTGGAATTTGCAGCAACACCCGGAGTTGGCACAAGCATTTGAACAGGTAATTGTTTCTGAACATCCGGTAGAACTGAAATCGATGTTGGCATTTAAGCTCAATGGCATGGGGTTGGTGAACCTGCAGAGTGATGGGGTGGTTCTGCGCCATGAACATCTGTATCGGCCTTATTTTCGTTCGCGGTTGAGGAGGGCAGTATGAGTGGTTTACCCATAAATTCCTCGTTTTATAGTGTTGGCGGGCCATTATTGCAGGATGCCCCTTCCTACTTGACTCGGAAAAGTGATACGGAGTTGTATGAAACGCTGAAGGCAGGGAAGTTTTGCTATGTGCTCAACTCCCGGCAGATGGGAAAGTCCAGCCTGATGGTGAGAACCCTGGCAAAGCTAGAGGCGGGTGGCTGGGTGGGGAGTATCATTGATTTTTCTGGGAAAGACAGTCAAGTTGATCGGCCAGATCGGTGGTATAACGGCATTATCAATCAGCTGAATAATCAGTTTGACTTGCTTGAATGGCAAGCGTTTCGCACCTGGCTGAAGGAACGAGACTTTATTGCGCCCGTGGAGCGGTTGGCGGAGTTTATTGAAACGGTTCTGCTGCCTGGTGTTGAACAACCGATTGTTATCTTTATTGATGAAATTGATAGTACCCTCGGTTTACCCTTTACCGATGACTTTTTTGCCCTGATTCGGGTTTGTTTCAACAAGCGGCCACAAAATCCTGCTTATCGGCGGCTGACGTTTGCGTTGCTGGGGGTGGCAGCCCCGTCGGAGTTGATTGGGGATGCGAAACGGACTCCATTCAATGTGGGTGAGAGTATTGACTTGAAAGGGTTTACGCCTGGAGAAGCGTTGCCTTTGGCGGCTGGACTGCAGGGGAAAGCAGAGCAGCCAGAGACGGTGTTGCAAGAGATTTTGCGATGGACGGGGGGACAGCCGTTTTTGACGCAGCGGTTATGTCAGTTGGTGGTGGACTCAGATGGGGTAATTGCAGCGGGGAGTGAAGCGGTTGCTATTGATGGGTTAGTTAATACACGGCTGATTGATAGTTGGGAAACTCAAGATCATCAGGAGCATTTAAAGACGATTCGGCAACGGTTGCTGGATGATGAGCGCAAAGCAGGGTATTTGCTGGAGCTGTATCGGCAAATTTGGCAAGCGCAAGAGATCTCTGCTAACAATCAACCTGAAGAGCGAGACCTGCAATTATCAGGCTTGATCGTGAAGCGAGATAGCAAGTTGCGGATCTATAACCCAATCTATACAGCTGTTTTTGACGAAACCTGGATTGATACTGAGCTGAGAAAACTGCGGCCCTATGCGGAAAGCTTTAGAGCCTGGGTTATGTCTGGGAAGGCAGATAGGTCTCGTTTGTTACGGGGAGGGGCGCTGACCGAAGCTGAGGCATGGGCATCTGAAAAAGCTACACTCAGTGCTGAGGATCGTGAGTTTCTTGCTGCGAGTCGGGCTCAGCAGCGAGAAGAGGAAATTTCTGCGAGGGAACGAGAGGCTGAACTTGCGCGGGAGAAAACAGCACGGGAAGCGGCAGAAGAGGCAGAACAGATTCAGGCAGAGGCGAATCTGCAGGCCCAACGAAAGATTCGTCGGGGAAATTTTGTGTTAGGAGGCGCACTTATGTCAACAATCTTATTTGGGACCTTGACATTTTTTTCAAGCGTCGCACTTAAACAAATCCAACAAGAGCAACAAGAGATCGCAGAACACAATGAAACAGCTAAAGTTCTCTCTAGGCTTATCGACGATCTTCATGTCAATAATAAACCAGAAGCTGCAATGGATGCAATCGAACAGCTTGGTTTATCATTTACCGATTTTACAGAAGGTAAAATTGTATTTAAGGAAGCCCTCTTGAATAGTAGCATTGCTCTCGTTAACCTTCATCTTACTTCGTCTCTGTCAGATGACACCAGTGAAGGGGTACGGGAGCGTATTAAGGATGCACAAAAACGAATCGAACAAAGTATTCGGTTGATTGAAGCTAATCCTAATGAATTTAAGTTGTCTGCATCCGGGCGATCAATCGCCTTCTTTACCTATGCAGTTCAGGGAAATTTACAGGAAGAGCGAGATTACTTAAGAGGAGCACAGCAAGAGCCGAGCAAGGCTTACCCGTCCTATGAACTAGCCTTCCGCTACACTTCTGAAACACCGAACTTTAAATCAGAGTCTGTTGGAAATTCCTTTAGCAAATTGCTAAGTCCCTTCTCTGACTATTCAAAGGATAATCAATTTCAATCACTAGTTACCGCTTCTCTTAAAAAACACTATGATTTTCGAGCAAGACAATCAATTCGAGATCTAGAACTGGTTTTAGCGCAGTATTTATGGAGAAAAGCTGATAGGCTAACTTCTGTTGCATTAGCTTCCTCGGCATACTCTAAGGATTTGAAGACTATCTTACCCTCTAGCATCCCCTGCAATACTTTACGTAAAGTGGATAGCTTGTGGTCCGAATACTCTGCTGGCCATTTTGGTTTCAGTGTTCAGAAAGAGATCTACGAGAAAATAAATAATACAGCAGGTGTATTTGATGCATCCTGGATTAGGTTTACTCATGAAGTAGGATGGAGTCGTGTAAGTGGAAATATTGAGGCAATCAATGATGTGCGCGACAGTCGGATTGAGTGGCTAAGTGGCAATGAGCTGTTATGGTCGGAAGGGATGGATGGGAACGAACTGAAAGCTTCAGGATCACCATCGGGACATCTCCCAATTATGGGTCGAATCGGAACTGTTAGCAATGCTGGAAGCAATCTTGCTGAAACCGACCTTGTAGCCGGTGGAGTTGTACACAATTTACTTCCTACATCAGGGTTTCTCCTCTCGTCATTGACTAGCAGTCAAGGGCTATGGCTCTTTTCCAGGATGGCTGAATGTAATTTTTAACATGCAGCAAGGGCAGGGTGCGTGACTCACGCACCATCTCTAGAACGCTAATACACCACCAAAACCCCTTAGTTCGGTGCGTTACTGCCAGAGATTTCCTTCTCTTCGTTTCTTGCGTGATTGAAAAATTGTCCGTCTAATCTTTAATTCAGCCAGGTAGGGTGCGTGACAACGCACCACTTCAAGAACTAACGCACCACTCCAAAACCCTTTGATTAGGTGCGTTACGCTTCGCTATACAGCACCCTACATCTACACCTTATCCCAAACATCATGGGGAACTACCGGACTCTCCTCTTTACACCAATTCGGCGGATAAATACCCTCTGCAATAAACCGATGCACACTGGAATACTTCCACTCCTGCGGTTTCTCACACAACCCATGACGTACCGGATTATGGTAAATGAGCGTTGCTGATCCTCGGTACGATTTTATCTGAAAAATACCGGTCTACAGCAAGATGGACAGATCGTTTTATGCTCTGAATCAGCAACGGCTAAATATAATCACAGTGGATCGCAAAATCTTTCTTATCACGAATAACCCGTCTCATGATTAATAGAAGTGCTGTTATTATCCACCCAAAACAACCCTACATAAATTGGGCCTCTCAGCTAGACAATTCCAACATTACCCTTGACCAAAACGATGAACCAACCATATACCTGATTCCTGAATATAAAGACGATTCATCCGCCTGGACAATACTCGAACAGATTTACGATTCAATTTTCGACGCTGAACTCCACGCATGGCACACAGGGACATCAGACTGGCCAGCCAACCGTACATTTGAAATGTTTCGCGATTGGTTTGATGTAGTTTTTGTAAGTGCGATCGCAGAGCTCAGCTCAGGCCCAATCCTGGATGATGTCACTACCCATCCCATAGACTAACCCCGGCGAAAATCATAGGGTTACCGAAAGGTGGTTGGGGGTGCGATGCTCCTCTGGAACGGCTTTGTTAATCCGCTCGCCACCAATTGAAACTCCTATCCAAATGCCTTAGCTGTGGAAAGAAGTTTCCTATTCTTACCCTTTGGGAGAATGGCTGTTGCGATCGCTATCATTTACCACTCGGTGAGATGGCCCAGTTTCAAAAACCTGCCAATTAGCTCAGCCGCTCAATTAAACCTTGCCACGATAGAGGGTGCGGCTTAGCCCGTGTCAGACTACAGAAATGATTTCAAGCCGATACGGACTCGATGCAAGGATTACTTTCAGGCGAGGGGTTGAATTAGTAAAGTTAGCCCACGACGTCCCAAGACCCGAACGGGCTGATTAGGCTCTAGGGTAGTCTGATGCGTTACTCCGCACAAACAGGCTGGCCAGGACGTAGCTTGATACTGCACGCGTCCCCGCTGGGTAGGGGTGACGGTTTTGATTACTACCCCTACATCCTGACGGGTAAGGACTTCTGCGGCGGGTTGTGAAAGAGCTCTCATGGCTGTAATTCCTTGACTTCGACATAAACAGCCTAGATTTGGGGCTCCATCGCAAAGCAAATCGCCTTTGGAAACTTTGTGTCTTTCCGTAGTTCTAGGGTTGGTTGAGTTTGGGGTATACGCTATCCCTAAGGGAAACCCCAAACTTTTTTTGGTAGCACTATGCCAAGGATAACCACTGGTCCCAGGGTCAAAGCACGCACATTACAGGTTTTGGAAAGCTTACTACGCTATGCCAACCATGACCTGGACATCGCGTCAGATATTCCGGGTTTGAACTGCCGCTGGCAAGAATCACCGCAGCCTACCTTGGTTGTGCAAACAACGTTGAAGTCCCTGCTGGAACTCAATCAACTATTAGCCCCAAAGACTCCTCTCACGAAGACGCAGATTCGGGAAGCCCTACGCCGCATGCAAGATTTTCTCCAGATCTTGGAGGATTATCGGGTGCATCAGCGAGGTTCTGAAGATTGGCATTTTGCATTGCATCTGGTTTCACAGAAGACCAATAGAGCGATCGCAGCAGTAACCGACCAGTGGCAAACACTTAAAGCACCGAAATCCGTTTCCAAGCAGTCCGATGCTGACCCGATAGAACAGCCATCAGTCTCTGGATTATCCAAAGGGGCTCCTTTTCAGGTGCCGCCTTTGCCCCACTACTTTGTGGATCGTCCCGAGCATCTGAGCGCGGTCAAAGCCCACCTGTTAGAGAATACGCCCCAGCGTCCTGGCACATTAGTGGTCAGTGCTATTCAAGGGTTGGGAGGCATCGGTAAGTCGGTGCTGGCATCTGCGATCGCTTACGAGCCTGAAGTACAGTCTCGCTTTGCCGATGGGGTGTTGTGGAGCACGTTAGGGCAACAGCCTGATATTCTGGCCTGTCTGAGTGGTTGGATTCAAGAACTGGGGGACCACAGCTATAAACCCACAACGACTTCCTCAGCATCGGCTCACTTGCGAACTCTTTTATACGATCGCAACATGTTGCTGGTGGTGGATGATGTCTGGGACCCTAGCCACGCAGAACCGTTTCGGGTAGGTGGGTCAGACTGCTGCATTTTGGTGACAACACGAGAAGCCCACATCCCTGGTGCACTGCGTTACGACCTGGATGTGATGACCCCAGAGCAATCTCTTGCCCTACTGAAGCAGTCCATTCAAGAAGAGTTATCTGATGCGGCGATTCAAGAAGCCCTGGCGTTAGCTAAGGCAGTTGCTTATTTACCCCTAGCCCTAGAACTTGCCGCTGCTCAAATTGAGGATGGAGCCACCTGGGCAGAACTTCTAGAAGCCTTAGAGCAAGAGATCGCCGATTTAGATGTGCTGGATATTCAAGGGTTTGGGTTCCAGAGCCAGAGCAGCAAGCAGCGCAATCTAAGTCTACTCGCATCCTTTAACCTGAGTTTAAAGCGACTGCCGCCAGAACAACTGAATCAATTTGCCTGGTTAGGTGTTTTGCCGGAAGATGTCATCATTACAGAAACCATGGCTGCCACCTTGTGGGATATGCGGTCATCCCAAGCTAGAACGTTACTCCGATTTCTTAAGGGGCGAGCATTATTGCTTTCCAGCGGTCGGCAAGCAGACCAGCGTGTAGGCTATCGTCTCCATGATCTGATGCATGATGTCGCGAGACATCTACTTACAGGCGAGCCTAACCCCCATCAGTCAAAAATGTTGCCGGGGCTAGGCATGACATTGCAAACTGCCCATACGCTCTTCCTTGATCGCTATCGTCCTCAGTTACAAGATGGTAGGTGGCATACCGTACCTAGCGATGGTTACATACACGCTCATCTCACCTGGCATTTAGAACAAGCTGAACTTGCAGATGAAATTCATCAGCTCTTACAAGCAGAAGACGCTAACAGTAAGAATGGTTGGTATGTTGCTTGTCATGCCCTTGATCAAGTTGCGGGGTTTGCCAATGATGTTGCTAGAGCATGGCGATTAGCAGAAGCTCAGTTTCAAAGTCATCCTTCTAAATCATTGGGACTACAGTGTCGCTACGCCTTAATTAAAGGGTCGCTCAATACTCTGGCAGGTAATTTCCCATCGGAGTTGATCGCTACGTTGGTGGCAGAAGGCATTTGGCGACCGGCCCAAGGGCTAGCGCATCTCCAACAAGCGCCTTCTCCCCATCGTCAATTAAAAAGTTTTCAAGCACTACTGCCTTATTTACCTGATGCTTTGCTTAATGAAGCCCATGAAGTAGCTCGGTGGATTCCAGATAAGGTCTGTCGGTCTATGGCATTGATTAAGCTGTCAACTCGATTGCCAGAATTACGTGCAGGAGCACTGAAACTGGCTGAGGCAATTAGTGAAGAGTATCAAAGAGCATTAGCACTCGGTACTATTGCCACCTATCAACCCAACCTTTGGCCAAAGGTTTTAGCCACTATTCAATCAGCAAAACTTGAAAAAAATAAAGGACCACTCCTGCAAGAAGTCAGTAAGTTTCTACCCGATAGTCTGCTGCATGCAGCATTTGAAGTCGCCTCCGCGATCCAAGACCCGTACTCGCGGGCAATTGGCATGGCAGTGCTTTCCCAGAGAATGCCACAAAAGGCTGCGGCTACTTTGCACAGTAACTTGGACCCTGTTCGTGAGATTCAAGAAACTTATGGTCGCGCGTGGGCATTAGCAGCATTAGCAGCATTAGACTCTGACCTATGGCCAGAAATGATTGACCAGCTACAGGCAATTGCCCATGAAGCAACTAAGGCCAGGCTGATAGCGAATTTAGTTCCTTACGTACCGCCTACTTTGTTGCCAAATGTTATCGATGTTGGCTATGCAATCAAGCATGAATCTTGGCGGTGTATTGCCCTTGGCGCTCTAATAGTTCACCATTCAGCTCTATGGTCTGATGTCTTGGTAGATACGCAAATTATCCGTGACACTGATATGGCCATAACAGCTTTATGTGCTTTAGCTAATCAAGTCAAATCGATTTGGCCATTAGCCTTTGAAATGAATCAAGATATATCCCATACCTATGAGAAAGCTATCTCGCTGTGCTCCATCGCTGCGGCAAATCCTGACTATTGGCAGGAGGCCCATACAACAACTCTAGAAATTTATGATGTGGCTGATCGAGCGACAGCCTTAGAAAGACTGGCGACGGAGATGCCAGAACTATGGCCCTATGCTCGACAGACTGTGCAAGCGATTCCCCACGCTCATGATACGGCCCAAAACTTGAGCCGTCTTGTTCTCAAAATGCCAGAACTGTGGTCTGACACTGTAAAGGCTACGCAAGAACTTTGGTATGAAACACATCAAGCGCGGACGATCTACCGTTTGGCCATGGTTATTCCAACTGATTTTGTGACGGACTTTGTAGACATAGCTGAGGCAATTTGTGATGACTACCAGCGTCTTATCGCGCTCAGTGCTTTGTCGATTCACCGACCTGATTTGCTAGAGTCCGTATGGCATTTATTGAAGACTCTTAGTTTTGTTGGCGAACAGGAAGCTTATCGCACCCTAGCCCTGGCAGCATTGGCAATAGCGCATCCAGATATGTGGCCAGACGTAATCAGAGCGATCTCAGAGATTCAAGACGAGCGTCGGAAACGTATTGCTATCTTTGAAATTTCACCGTTGGTACCCTGTGAGTTGTTGAAACAATTGCTAGACATCAGTTTCACGATTTCGACTGAGTTCTACAGGGCAGAAGCCTTTCTAGGGCTTCTGCCTCGCTTGGATACATACACTTTAGAACCTGCTACCACATGTTCAATTTTGAAAACCTTGTCATACCTGTTAAGAGACAACATTTTAGAGCTGATACCTTCACTCGGTCACGCCATCCTTGAGTTAGGAGGTGAGGAGGCTATTGTGGAAACAGCTTATGCAATTCGAGATGTGAGGCGACAGTGGTGATGTATAACCCGAATTTTTAGTCAATACGCTCCACTACAGCGTATTTAGAACTTACGCATTGACAAAATAGCAAAGCTATGAAGTGATATAGGTGTCCCTATCTGTTCCTGTCTAACCCAGCGATGCGTGAGCTATCCAAACCGTCAACGGCGCATTGCAACTGTAGCCTCTACACCTTATTCCTGATGGCAGAGCCCAAATATGTCAGCTGTGTTCGGTTAGCGGAAATCCTGGAAGACGTGAGTCACGATAGTGTGAATCGGTTTTTATTACGAGAACGTTACACACCCGAAGATTTATTCAACGAAGTAAAAGAGGAGATCACATTAGTCGGTGGCACGTTGAGTGTGGATGATAGCGTTGAAGATAAACCCTATCGAGACCAGAAAAAGAGTGCCTTCGTGGGCTATTTTTGGTCAGGCAAACATAAACGGACAGTCAAAGGGATTAATCTCATTACATTGTACTACACTGATCTATCCGGGCATTCATATCCCGTTAACTTTCGCATTTACGATAAACGGGAGGGTAAAACCAAAAACGACTATTTCAGAGAGATGGTGCTCGACGTCAAGCAGTGGGGTATTAAACCGACCTGGGTGACGGGCGATAGTTGGTATTCAAGTCTTGAGAATCTGAAGTTTCTCAGAAACGAGAAAGTGGGTTTTCTATTCGGGATTGCCGATAATCGAAAGGTCTCTTTGGAACGTGGCAAGCTAGTGCAGGTAAAGAGTTTAGAGATTCCAGAATCGGGATTAGTGGTGTATCTCAAGGAGTTTGGCTGGGTTAAGGTGTTTTGTCAGTCGTTCAAAAACGAACCCCGTTATTACATCATCTACCAGCCTACCCTAGAGCAATTGAATCACTTGACTCGGGCTGAATTCAAGCAAGTCCATGACGAGCATTGGCAAATCGAGTGTTTTCATCGAGTGATCAAACAAGTATGCAATATTGAGAGATTCTATGTTCGAGATGAACAGGCTATTCGCAATCATTTCTATTGTGCACTGCGAGCATTTGGTAAGTTACAAACCTTGTGTATTCAAGGGGTGATTGGAAACTGTTACGAGATATCGAGACAGTTGTTTGTGCCAGTCATCCGTCAGTTTATTCTGGACCATGCAACAGAAGCCACCTTCGCTTGATACTATGGATGGACTTTTGTCAATGCGTAACTCCTAGTATTGACTAATATTGGCTAATTAAATGTCGTTGGGTCAAATTAGTGTCGTCGCACTGTAACTCTTACAAAAAGGCCTACTTAATCTGTATTCGCGTTATTTAGGCTAAGGGGGAATGGCACTGACGTAAGGCCTAATCTGGATGAAATGAGTACGGAATATTAGGAGTTTCAGGCTCTAGTTCCTACTTACGTCAGTGCCATTCGGCTAAGGGGTTACTGATTCTTCCTCTAGCTGTTCGGTGATATTGAAAAATAGTTCTAGGGCTGCTTCCAGGTCTTCGGCTATTTCTAGGGCGAGTACATCTGGGCCGGGTAGGTTCTCTGAGTCTTCCAGGCTTTCGTCACGGAGCCAAAAAATATCGAGATTGGCTTTGTCCCGTTGTACTAGCTCGTCATAGGTGAAGGCTTTGAACGGCTCGGTTTCTTTGCGATCGCAGACTCAGCTCAGATCCGACCTGGATGATGCCACTACCCATCCTATAGACTAACCTTGGCAAAAATCATAGGGTTACCGCAAATTTGAGAGTGCGATACTTCTCTGGAGCGGTTTTGTTAATGCGATCTCATCTGCCTGCACATCTGAATAAATTGAAGGTGGTTTGGATGAGAGTTTCATTGTTCTCGTTTTCTGAAAGTTACCCACACTTTTGATTAAAATAAAACAGTGTAGGATGTTCAATAGGTTTTTCACTTTTCATTTTGCGCTGCGACATAGCCTTATGAGGGCGATAGATGATAGAACGATTATCTATATCAACTTGAACAATTCCACCATTATTTTGTATGACTTGACGCCAAACGCTATACCCAGCGAAGATAGCTTTCTCCCAGTCATATGGAGAACATTGGAATACTTCTAAACCTGAAGTCAATTTTCCAATTTTTTTTAATAAATCACAATCTAATACTGATATTCCTTCAAGAAAATTATGCTCTTTAGCATATTGAAATACCAATAAAGAAATAGCTTCTTCAGCAGCTATTGCTCGCCCTCCATCCTCTACTTCATCGATTTGAGGATGGCTTTTACGTTTGCAACTCAACATTTTTCGAACAACAGGAGACCACCCAAGAACTGCGGCATAAGATAAATGAAAAACATCATGAAAGCGATAACCATCATTTTTGTAGGCATTATCAGTTAGATCATTACCTACTTGCTTTCCATTCAAAAAAGTACTTACACTGGCTACATCATTTTCAATGAACTCATTAATCTCAACTTCAAACTTTCTGGGTATACGTTCTTTTTGGGAAAAACCACTATCAAAGTCAGATACGACCAAGCTACACTCCTGAGTACGGAGCCATCCCCAACGATTACGGCACTTTTCAAGGTTTTGTTCAGCAATTAAGTTTAGGTCAAGCCCTAACTTATTCGCAAACACAGCAAGATACCAAAGAATATCACCAAGTTCTTCTGCAACCTTTTCTGTAAACAATTGATGACCTAGGCCATCTCTCAAAAACTTTTTATATTCCCCAGATAAAGAACCAGCCCCAGATACTACTCCAAGAAGTGGATCAGCTATACTGTCTCCATCTTGAATAGAGTATTCTTTTTGAGTGGCTTGTTCCTGATATTCTCGAAAATTCATCATTTTCTCCTTTTAACTCTTGTTTGTTTTGATATACGTTTCGAAAATTTTTCCTGCCTCTTAAATTCAGTAGCCCCTGATTCTATAAACTGATTGATTTCCCACTTAGGTGGATACCAATAATTAATTGGTTGGGGAACTGCAGAATACTTCTGCTTAATTCGAGTGCGACCAGAAATACCAGTGACAGTTGGGTGATATACCCTTGAGTACTTATCAACCTCACAAAAAAGATTTTGACAATCGATGAGTTGCAATGGTCGGCCCCAAAGAGACTGAAAATTTAGGCCTAATCGATTAAATTCCTCTTCTTGCCGGTCAGTCATAAACTTTATAATTTCTGGCTCATTAAGCCCTCCTTGATCAGCAAAACATTTGCGAATTCCATCTAATGCACCTGGCCCTGGAACCACAAAATCCATTTCACTGAAATTCGTGATTTCGCTATAATTAACGTCGGTAACAAACTGATATGCAAGAAAATTACCAATTGTTGGATATGCACGAATCAGCAGGAAAGCCTGATTCATATTAGGAGCATCGGCTAATCTTTTAGGCAATTCATCATCAATCATCTGTTCAATTAATTTCAGATGGTTACGATGTTTAGTAGAGTACCCAAACTTTCGTCCACCTGAAGGCATGATATAAGCAGCAGAATAAATCGAGGCTCAATAGCTGTTTTAGGGAGGTTGCTAAATTCAAGATGAGCAGAGTAGTGTCATGGAATAAAGCCCCCGGTCAGCCTACCTATGCTAACGCTTTCCAAGTTAATCGATGAGGACAAATGCTACGAGACTATTCGCACGATGCGTTGGCCCGATGGTGTTTGCTGCACTGATTGTGGAGACGAAAAACATTACCAAACGAGGGAAGCATGCAACCTATTCAGCGCGGCAACGCTATATCTGTGGCGAGTGTGGTCGCCACTTTGATGACTTAACCGACACCATCTTTGCGGGTCGTCATCAACCGTTAAAAACCTGGATAGCATGCTTATATTTGATGGGTCTCAATGTCTCCAATCAACAAATTGCCGACGAGTTGAGTCTGCACAAAGATGACGTGCATCAGATGACGAGTGAGTTACGCCAAGCGGTGGCCGACAAGCGCCCAGAAGTCCAGTTATCAGGGACGGTGGAGTTTGATGAAGTCTATGTGACAGCCGGTCATAAGGGGCAACCAGAGCAGGTTAAAAAAAAGGGCGCAAGGGACGCAGACGTAAACTCAAAGGGCTTCGGGGGCGCGGTACGCTCGAACGGAAAACCGCCGATCTTCGGGATGATTCAGCGAGGTGGAGAAGTGGTGATTAAAATGCTGGCAAATGTTCAACAACAAACCATCAAGCCCATCATTCAGTCCATGGTGAAACCGGGCACCCTCATCTATACCGACGAGTATGACATCTATGCTCGTTTAGAAACTTGGGGCTATGCTCACAAGAGTGTTTGCCACAGTGCCGGAGAATATGCCCGAGATGACGATGGAGATGGCTTCTGTGAAGTCCATGTCAATACGATGGAAGGTTTCTGGCTGACTGCCTGACACAAATCCTGTAACCCAGAATCCATAAGGATCGACAAGGAAATGGGCAGAGGGCATGCAAAGCTGAAGATACCAAACCATCAGCGTGATATGCATGTCAGCCTCTACCCAACTGTATGATCAATTGTTGCCCTTCCCGCGTCAACATAGCCGTTACAAAGACCTCCGGCATCTGAAAACACTGGCTTGGATGGTCAGTGCCCTGATCTGTAGTGGCCAACTCAGCCTCCCCGCTTGGGAACCCTACGTCCCCAGTCGGGCGACTCAGGCCCAGAGCTTTGAACGTCGGTGGCATCGCTTTTTCATCAACCGATTCATTGATGTCAAGGGGTTGTATCTGCCGCTGGTGTTGTTAGCGCTCACCAACTGGCGGGCTCATCGACTCTATCTAGCATTGGATACGACCATGCTGTGGAATCGCTATTGTATGATTCACCTGTCGGTTGTGTGTTGTGGACGAGCGGTACCACTTCTATGGCGGGTATTAGAGCATGAAAGTGCCATGGTTGCGTTCGATGAATATCGACCCTTGTTACGGCGTGCCCGTTGGCTGTTGCGTCGGCATCCCAACACGATGTTGTTAGCTGACCGAGGGTTTGCCAACCATGACCTCATGAGTTGGTTGCAAGCGAGTGGTTGGCACTATTGTTTGCGCATTGCGTGTGATGTTCATCTCCACGGCCCATGCCGTCATCCCATTGAAGTACAAGCGCTGTGGCCTCCCAAAGGAGAAGCCACTCTCTATGAGAACGTGGGGCTCTGGCAAGATGGTGAGCATCGATGTAATTTAGTCTTGGCAACCGTGCGAGGGACGAAGGAATCCTGGGCGGTGATTACGGATGAATCACCGAGTCTACAAACGTTGTGGCAATATGCCTTGCGGTTTCGGGTTGAGGAGTTGTTTTTAGATAGCAAATCAGGAGCCTTTGAACTCGAAGACTCTCGCATTCGATCCGCTCAAGCTCTAGAGCGTCTCTATTTGGTGGCCGCCATTGCCTTGTTATACGGCACCACTCAAGGCGTGGCGGTGCAGTGTGAAGGCTTACGTCAACAGGTGGATACCCATTGGAGACGAGGGCTCAGCTATCTCAAAATTGGCTTACGGTGGCTCAAGGGAGTCGTTCACAAAGGTCGGACTCTTCTGAACCAGTCCCCTTATTGCCCAAGACCCAGACCCTTGTTTTGCGTCCAACAAGGCTGAGCAACGTTACTATGACCTGATTTGGTTTTCCCGTATTCGGTCAATACGATGTCGGACTTGAGATATTAATGGGGGCATCTGAGATGTGTCAGTCAGTCAGGGTTTCTGGTCATTGCTGCGGTCATGGTTGAGACCTCATCGAGGGATCTCACAAGAAAAATTACCGATCTATTTGGGGTTCTTTGAATTTGTGCATAATGCTAGAAAAAGAGGGAAAGCCTTGCTGGGTAGTCTATTGAGCACCTTGCTTGTCTAACTCCCTGAAACGCCGATTGAGCCTAAATCGATTTACCTGCTTCCATTGCCTGTGTTAAAGCTTGATCATACTTATCAAAAGAATATTCACTATAAGTAATTTCTCCAACTGATGCTTCTAAAAGCTGCCAAGTTTCTATCTTGTTGAAAAGTTTCTACCTGTGCAATTACTTTACGGGATGAGGTACCAACTTAAAATTGAGCTTCCCGGTCCTGAACCAATGGGTAGCTTCTTGATTCGAAACAAGCGCTGTTAAAGCAGCCAAGGCAACTGACCCCGTTTTAGACCAACTCATCCCATTGTGTTTTTGTCGTGAGGAGACCAATAAATCATTCGCCTTTTCACCTCGGTTGCTGGAATTTCTCAATCCCAGCTGTTTACGCACACAATAACAAGGAATGTGAGGTTTGTTCCGACGCAGATAGCCTTGGAGTTTATCGATAGCGGTTGTATCTTTGAGATGGTCTGGGTCAATGAACTCAAGGTAAACCAAAGCTGCACCGACTAATCCATGCCAGAGCAGGGCTGCCAGGTGAGTCAAGTGTGTATTACGCAGACGTCTACCCTGACAGGCAAGACTAAGCAGTTGTTCACATTTCTCATGGAGATGATACCAGTCCAAGATCAACTGTAGTGCAGACACCCCAGCAAAGGTGGTCAGAATCGCGCCATGCAAGCTTCGCTGTCCATCGGCAAAGAATACGATAGGGCCTTGAAGGAGGTCATTGTGGAGTAAAAAAGGCCAACAGCATGGTTAACATTGTCGTCAAGCCAAGGGCATTCAATCGATAGCTACCGAGTTGATTTTCGATATGGACCACCGTTTGATAGGCATACTTGCGGGCGGTGGGTGTCTCTGGAACACTGGCTGGTCGCTGGTCCCTCTGACGTTTCACCCCGACATCATCAATCGAAATGTTGAGGCTATGATGGGGGCTCTCATAGGGGATGGGATTGGCCGTCATCTGTTGGCGAATCAACTCGGTTTTGCCACACTGCTCGATGACAGCGGAGACTACGTCTGGAGCCAGATGGACAGGCTTACTCTCATTGGCAGAGGCGACGACAGCCGCAGGCAGTGTGTTGCCGATGACACCATGGGTTTTCAGGATGGCTTCACTGGCCTGAGTCAAGTGATTGAGCACACGGGTGCCTTCTCGCTCACTACTGTCTTGCATCGTTCTCGACGGGTTCCCCGGTCACTTGATGACGGATTCGATTGAGCCACGCACTCGTTTTCCGGTACGATTCAGTCGTACTCCCGTGGGTGTAGGCAATCTCCTTAAAGCCCATCGTGCGATACCAGCTTTTGCCGGGTAGGGATCCATATAGTGTGTTGACTCGGTTCGATGGTTGATTCCCAGAAGATTCAACGGCTGTATACGACATAAACTCAAAGCGACCGATTTCCCCATCCACCCGATACGGGCTCTTGGTTATTTCCCAAATCCCTGCGGTTGATGCCGTTTTCGTTTTTTTTGAGAGAGTGTTTCAAGGTGATGAGCCAATGCTGAGCGTAATGCTGGATAATTCGTACTTAACAAGGCTTGTTCACACGCATCAATGCTAGTAGCGGCCTCTGGGCTTATATTAAACTCAAACACACCGGTCTCTATTTCTTCGGGACCAGAACTAATGGCCTCATCGCTTTCTACGATTTCAATATTGACTTTGATTTTGTAGTTCCCCATGGCCTCAACCCCATGTCGTCTGATGATCTCTAGGATAGGTGAGCAACTTCCAAAAATCGACTGGCTAGAACCCTATCTCAAGTAGGGCAGTGGTTTTAGTCTTAAGCTATTTGAATTGCACAGGTAGAAAAGTTTGAATAGAATAATCCGAAAAAACACCTCTTCTATTGTTGTAGGTAAATCTTGTCGATAGATGACATGACGAATCAAATACTGACTTACTCTATCGGATGCTCGATAAGCATTCGTAAACTTAAATGTTGAAAGAATAGGATCGTCTGTCCATGGAGCTTTCTGACCTTTAAGTTTACGAAAGAAAATGTCTTGCCTTTCAGTCGCAAAACGCCAGTAGGTATCAAATACTACTGTAGGTTTTGCAGGTAGAATATGCGAAATCACAGTAGGACTGGAACTGTTCACAATTTCATCTTGTCCAAAATTGAGATCTAACTGTTCTTGTTCAGAAGAAGCTACATGTCCAGATACTATGTCAGAGCCATTCATCGCATCGACAATATACTCTTGAATTTTTCGAGTAATAACCTCTAACTCTAGATCATTAGTAAGAGTGGTTACTGGATAATAGAGTTTCTCTTTTTCTGAAAGGGCATCATACTCATAACTCAGACTTCTCCAATATTGAAGAGAGACTTTACGATTTATGGGAGCAGGTCTACGCAGAAGAATTGTTATTGTCGGTTTGAGATCCCCCCAGAACTCCCTCTCTATGTCAATGATTTTTTCAAGGACATTGCGATTAATATTGGAAACTACACCATAAACCCAAGTAGACCACCAAAATCTATCCAAAATGACATGGCAGCCACTTGATAAGGTTGGCAAAATAACACGCTCAATTGCGTCTAAGTGAGCAGCAATATGAAGAACTTGTTTACTGGCTGACGTAAAATCTTCAACATTATATTTTGATGGATCATGATGTAGTTTATAAACTAAGTCCCCAAGTGTACCGGGCTCTTTGCCTGGGAAAGCCATAAGCTTACACTTCTCATCAGAATCATTGAGACACTGGGCTATTTTCTGTGCAATTGTTGTTTTTCCTACCCCATCAGGACCTTCAAAAACAATGAGCTTACCGTACTGTTTTTCTTGCTTAGAAATCTTAGTTTTCCCCATTTCATCTCCCATTTGACACGGTTGTCGCATCTCTAACCCTTTCTTGCAGATCTATAATAAAAGGGGGTATGACCTCGGACTGATGTAAAGATAAAATCTAGCCTTCGAGAGAGAATCCATACTGATTAATTTTGGTCCAAAACTGTTGCCATCTGCCTGTTGTATACGTGAGTGTTCTCAAACTTAATACCACCCCAGCCCCCGTTCCCTTCCACTTCATCCCAGACCCACATAATCGTTGCTTGACGATGACTTTGCAGGCCGCTTCGGTGACTCCCGACCCAATCGGACGATTTTCTGCCTGAGTTTGAGCGTAATCCATTTGAGCGTGGTGATTGCGAAAATACGTGATGACCGACTCCATCTGTTCTTTTTTCTTGGCACTGAGGGCATTGAGGTCGATTTTTTTAAACTCATCTAACAGCGCAACCGCCGCTCCAACGTCGTGTTTTAAGCGATGAGCTTGTTTCTCTAACCAGGCTTGACGGTGCTTTCGACGTCGAGGAAATAGGACTTTAGCGACGGTTTCCAAGGGGTATGACCTCGACACGATGTAGAGTGCTATAACGCTTATCCAGCAAGGGTTTCAGGAAGATTTGAGCGAAGAATAAATTTTCTCAGTTTCAGCGTGATGGAGATTGTAAGCTTCTTGTAGGGCTTAGGATTTCTGACTTTTTAATAGACATCTAATTGAGGTCATACCCTTTCCAAGTAGCCACTGGCATGGTAGAAATCTAACACTTGTGAATCGACATAGGGGCCGAGAAAGTCCCAATTTTCAGGCGCACCATCTGCTAATCCTTGCCGATGCGCATCCGGATACAGGCTCAGCACATGCTCAACCTCACGGGACATCCGGTCGAGAAAGAGGTGTCGTCCATATTCAGGCGGGGCAGCTACGTACGTGGTATGCAGACGCTCTCCCTGAGCGTTATACAAACTCAACGTACCGACCATGGCTTGGCCGTCCCCCCTCCTCACACAACAACATACAGGTCCCATCGAGGCCTAGACTAACTGTTGCTACCGGCTCCGAGACCTTGGGGGTCTGATAATGCCAATCCTCCTCTTTTGCCATGGCCACAGTCCCCACGGTGTCTGCTAGATTTTGGATAAACGAACGGGCCACTACACGACCATGATTTTCGTTGAGGTCTTCTGCCTGTTAGATGTCAAGGGGGGTAGACGTGACGCGACAGTCGGGTTGGCGAGCTGACTGACACTTAATAGAGACTAACTGGTCTCATGCTGAGACTATCAAAGCAAACGACGGGTATCAATTTTAAGCCGGGAAATCTTGGCTAGGACTGAAGTCGGAAGTCGGAAGTCGGAAGTCGGAAAGGGAGGGCATTCCGAACTCCGACTTCCGACTTCCGAACTCTAGATTCCTGAGGAAATCGTCCCGCTTTATGTTGGTACCTCAAACGACAGCTAGCGATCTAAATGACCAGGCGCGATCTAAATGACAGCGCCTGGTCACTGTCAAGCAATTAAAATCTCCAAGTATTTTGTGCGTCAATTATCCCTGATTGCGAGCCGCCGCCTGCTGCTGCCGATAGCTGTCAGCCTTAATCTCAAAGATGACAGCATGATGCACCAGTCGGTCAACGGCAGCCACGGTCATCATCGAATCGGGAAAGATGCTGTCCCACTTGCTGAATGGCTGATTAGCGGTGATCAGCAAACTCTTGCGTTCATAGCGGTGGGCAATGAGTTCGAAGAGTACGGAGGTTTCGGCTTCAGACTTTTGCACGTAGCCCAAGTCGTCGAGGATGAGCAGGTCAAAACGGTCGAGCTTCTTTAGTCTAGACTGTAGCAACAGTTGTGTTTATCCTGCTGAAGCTGTTGAACTAAGGCAAGTGCGCTGAAGAACTTGATGCGCCGACCCGCTTCTAGCATGGCTTGCGACAACCCAAGAGCCAAATGAGTTTTCCCAACTCCGGACGCGCCGAAAACAGGCAGTTGGTGGCGTTATCGAGCCAGGTATCGTCATCGGCCAATTGCATCAGAGGGGCCGGATTGAAGTTTGGGCAATGGTCAAACTCAAAGTTGGTCAAACTTTTTACGGCGGGCAGCTGAGCTTCCTTTTTTGCGCGCTCTAGCCGCATTTGTGCTCGTCTGTCGGCCTCTTGTTGACATAAGCTGAGTAAAAACTGTGCATAAGACCATTGTTGCTGCAAAGCGCGGCTCTCTGTAGCTTCCCAGTGGGTAAGCATGTTGGTGAGCTTGAGCTGTTTGAGCAGACGGCTCAACTGTTGGTACGGGCTGGTTGTTTGTGGTGTTTGTGATGAGGTTGGCGTCCGTGTCGTTTGAGCCACTGAGGAGTTGGTCATAGCTATCGAGAGCGTGTTGTTGGGTTGCGATTGGCGGCAAGGTGGCTACCGCATCGGGCATAAACTGTTGCTGTAGATGCCTCAACGTCAGCTGGTTCTTGGATAGGGCTTCGGCAAGATAGCTGGCGACGGTTTGTTCTTTGTCATAGGTGGCGGCAATGTAGAGCGCTTCGACCATGAGTACAGCGGCTTGGTCGCGCTCAAACTGAGCTTTCATCTGCGCCCAAAGCTGGCGAAACTCAGCAGTCGGTAACAAATCTGACTGCCACTGACAGAAGAGGAAGGCTCTGGGCTTTTTCCTGAGTCCACCTATCACATGGCGATAGTCGATGCAGCGCCCCCGCCGTCGTCCTTTGCCAGCCACACGCATGCGGGACAGCTCAAACACCTGCTGCCGCGCAAAGTAGCCGACTAAACGGTCATGATAGAGATGAATTTCTATCTGTTGACCTATCAGTCGTGATGGCACGCTGTAGAGAATGCAGCGCACCTCTATCGTGCTGTGACAGCTGACTTTGGCACTGAGAATCTCGTAGTCGGCCACTCGGCGTTTCGGCAGCGGTTGTAGGACGGCTTTTTCTGCTTCATACTTGGCCTCGCACTGCCGATTGAGACCAGCAGCGGCGTTGTCTATCACCGCCTGGTACTCGGCAATACTGGCAAAGTCGCTGCTGCCGCGCAGGTAGATAGCCTGTTTGATACGGTTCTTCAGGTGGCCGTGCGGACTTTCTACAGATCCGTTCTCGTTTGCTTTGCCTTTGTTGTTTCTCGTTGGCACCATCCGGTAGTGCTCACACAGGTCATCGTAGAACCGCGTCAGCTCCTGGATACGATGCCCCCCTGAATTACGGTAGGCCGCGCTCAGGCTGTCCGTGCGATGTTCTTGTGGGGCACCGCCAGCCGCAGCTAGGGCGTTCTGCAACCCTTCGGATAGGGCAATGAAGCTTTCGCCCCCCTGAATAATCTGCGCGTACTGCCAACCGCTGTAGGCGAGCCGGTAATGATAAATCAAGTGCTCAAATGGCTTGCCGTTGAGGGTGATTTCCATCCCTTTCAGTTTGGTGAAGTCTGAGAGTCCCATGACGCCTGGTTCATGGCGCAGTACGAACATGACCTCCGGCGCCGGCCCGTGCAGCGCTTTCCACTGCTGCACTCTTCTCTGTAAGGTGCGTAGCACCTGTGGGTACTTGCCTGGATACTGCTCTTGCAGGTACTCAAACAGCGTCATTGGTTTCAGTCTCGGTTCCTGGCGTAGCATCGGTTCTAGCTCGCTGGCCCAGACGCCAGCTAAGGGATCTTGGCTCCGGGATGATGCAACGACAGCTCCTCGGTTAGCGCGGTGATGGCCTGCATCAATCCGTTGCCCTGTCCGCTCTGATATCTCGGCTATCGTCGACGATGCCGTCTGGGTCAACCCCAGCTTTCTCGCGTTCATATAGGCTCTCTTTTGGTATAAGTGAATGGCTTTCGGCACAGGTCATCGCTCTCTTTCGCAGGAGATCTACCTGTGCCTTTTTCTTCGACTGGTGACAACCCAGCTAAGCTAACGCTTGCGCCGATAACCTTGTCTCACGCTCTTTGGGCGAAACCCGACAACCGCCTTGGCGTCACCTGCCTACCTTCACTGTCGCGCAACATCTGCCACCCGCACACTGCTCATCTCAGCATATTTGTGGCTAATCTGTTTAGCAAAGCGAGGGGTTGCCGTTCTGATCATGCGCGCATCGGTTTCCAAGGGGCAGAAGGTACTCCCACCCTCGGACGTTTGGTAGAGATGACGTGCTACCTGCACCGGACCATAGGGGCTTTGATAGACCTTCGCATCCTTGCCTTTGCTCGTCCAACGCTGTCCTGAGCGTTCAATGGGACTACCATCACTATCGAATTGTTCGAGAGCTTTTTCTGTCGCCAGTTGACCGGCTAAATTCAGCCCTTGCTGAATCTCATTCTCGCTGCCTAACATCGTCGTGCCAAAGGGAATAGTTATCTGTATCGTGACACTATTAGCCTCACTACTAACAATCGATGCTGGCATGTTAACGGCCCTGTAGACAATACTTTTATTTTAGCCGAAACCTCGGAAACTTACATCCAAGTGAGGTCATACCCCCTAGATATCTTCATATCTATTGTTTTCCTCCACGCATAGACGCTATAAGCGCTAAAACAAGATCAAGCTCGTCTGGCTTTAGTTTTTTCATTTTTCGCGCGGCAAGTTGCAGCTTACTGTCCTGAGGGTCTATTTGGTCTTCACCTTCACCCAACAACCAAGACATCTCCACTTTGTATAGTTCCGCAAACTTAGTAATTTCCTCAGCAGATACTTTGCGATTACCGGCCTCTGCCTCTGTAATTGAGGGACGATGAAGTCCAAGTAATTTAGCTGCCTGTCCTTGAGACAAGCCTGCCATTTCGCGTGCTTTACGAATTCGTTTAGCAATGATTGCCCTAACATCAGGTGTTTCAGACATCATTTTTCTCCTTTAGTTAAGCCTTCGTAGACTACAGCCGATGCTTCATCAAGCGTGAGAAGTCGCCTCTTGTCTTCAGTGGCAAAGATATTTCTGTCAACTGGAATTTCTATGTCTAATGCAGTTGAGAGCATACTCATGGCCTCAATACAAATCTGGCTATCAAAGTTTGAAAGCTCTTTCACTGGGCATGTAACTCCTGAAACTTTAGACTCATCCTGACCACTAAATCTTTGAATGTCTTTCACAACATTTATAAGGGCAGACTTCACTGTTTTAAGATCCATAGCCTAACATTAGTATAGTATATTTGTACCAATATTGGTAAGAAAATCTTACGCCCCTCGCCAAAAGGATTTTCACCTCCTTGTTGGTAAGAAAAACAATCTGTATTCGGTAATAAAATCTTACCGATTTCAAAAGGAAATGTCAACTCACGATCAGTTTTGCAAAACCTTACTATTACCCACTGTAGATACTGGCTAACCGAACAACAGAGTTATGACCGCATGCAATTCATTCATTGCTTAAGTCATTCAAACTCTTGATTTTAGAAACTTACTCCTGTGACATCTAATCAGAACTAATAGCGATTGCACTGGCCACCGCATATGATTCCTCATGGCTTATACTCAAAAACCAGTTCGTAATACTAAGCTGATTAGCTACCTGAGCGGCTTTTGCGTGCAAGTTAACACTAGGACATCCCGTTGCTAATCTCTGAATCTCTACATCTGTCCAAGTAATGCCTTGACTCCATCCGGTGCCAAGAGCTTTTAGTACTGCTTCTTTAGCAGCAAAGCGTCCTGCAAGACAAGAAACTCGATTTACACCTGCTTCGCCAGCAATCTGGCGCTCTAAGACGGTAAAGCAGTTGAGTTCAAACTGACTCTGCTGTCTGGCTAATGTTGCCTTGAACCTGGCGATTTCTACAATATCTATGCCGTGACCAATAATCTGCACTACAAAGTTCTCCAGATTCTACTCAATTTAATGTTTTGTAGAACAGACGCTTTGGGTAATTCTAAAGTCTGCAAAAACAAAAAATCAAGTAATGTTTGCTGGGAAGCTTGCCTTAAGATGTTGCTTACTTAGTAAACCAAGTAAACTCAAAAGTCTTTACCTTGAGTGGCCAGCGCTCATTAAGCCACCATTAAATCCAGGACCTGATGCTGAACCTCTGCAGCTGCAGCTTTTGCAATTGCCTGCCAATCTTCTGACAACAATGTTTCCTTAAAGATCACCTTTAGTTGGGTAAGTCGTTCTGTCGTTAACTCAACCCTGGGACCAAGGGCTTCTCCTTCAACCAACTTTAAGAGACGGTTTTGGATATCGGTTGATGGCTTTGTAAGCCGCTCCATGATCAGCGGCTTAGCACAATCCAAAGCCGCATCATAACCTGCCCCCAAATTACAGTCTTTGAGCACAGCCGCTAGTCCCCTTAGTACCAGCGACTTAAGCTGAGCATAGTGGGAGTAGGTAGCAAGCTGAGGCCAGGTTTTCATCCAACCAACCTGTCCTACACCAGCTAGCATAGGCGCTGTAACTTCGGCTTCCGCATCCAAAATGTCAGCCATAGACTGGGATATAGGGTTAAGGTTACTCATCACGGCTCTCCTGCTCTTGAGTCTGGCCCATGTATTCAAAATAGGGTATATCCTCGTCAGCATCCACAATTTCTTCTGGATCTAGCTCTAAACGCATCATGCCAAGCTTTTCATAAAATTGAACAGCCCCAGGCAAAGAATGTAACCCAACAAGGCCGTTATAACCCAGTGCCTGGCTTCTTTGCCGTGCAAATTCTATCAGTCCTCGTCCAACGCCCTTAATGCGAGGTGGACGTTGAATATAGATCCGGTTCCAGGGAGCTGACACCACGGTTTCGACATAGACCAATCGCTGACCTGGCGTAAACATAGACCAGTGATACTGCGTTTCAAGCAACATCATCCCCTGGGTCATGCCATCGTACTCAACAGCATAACTTTCATAATTCGCCTGTCGATTAGCAAGCTGCTCTTTAAATCGCCAGCTAAGGTCCTGATCCTCTTGAGAAAATTCTTGTAACCGTGGTTGCCAATGCTGCTCATAATCCTCCACATGTTTGTCGCTGAGGTTAACGAGATCAGCACTGATTAATGCCCCACTGCTCCCTAGGCTCAATTCAATTGTTTGTATCAGACTCAACGGCCTATGCTTCTTCTAGAATTGCAACACCGGGACATTATAGACGGATATCAAACAATAATGCATATGTACTGAATACTCAACAAGCTTTTGACCTAGAGTAGGTTTTCGACCGAATGGGTAATTAATTGAGCAAGGCGATCTCACTTGCTTTTTATTATCGATCCAGGGATTGCGATCGCTTACGCCTTCCACCACTATCCCCAGATATCTGCAACGACTGAATCGACTGCACCTGAGCCACAGTTCCCTTAGCATACTGATCCAACGACCCAGCATCCATCCCCTTCACACCCTGCTGAAACTGTGCATATGGCCCCTGATACAACAAATGAGTCACCGCCTCAGCCGACTCCCCAGCCCTCAGCGCAGCAGCCACCACCTGCTGGTCCAACTGAATTGCTGCCAGGTCACTACTCACAGACTCCCGATACAAATCAGCGTAGCTTTGAATCTTACCAGTCACCGCATTCGCATATTCCGTATACCGCTGCTTCTGAGCCGTATCCACCTGCGTTTTAGCATAGTGCAGTAGCTTGGGCAGAGCCGCCTTCTTCTCCTCTGGCGATTGCGCCCTCGTCTCACACTGCACATAGGGTCCCTGAGCAACAAACTGAATCACCTGCCGAGGAGAATGCCCCGCCTGTAACGCCACTTGAGCAACCGTGCGATCCAGCTGTTGAGCCGTCTGTTGATCCTCAGGCTCTTCACTCGCGTAAGCCTGAAATAACGTCTGATAATCCTCAAAATTCACTCTTAGAGCAGCCTTTGCCAATACCAAATACTGTTCTCTCGCCTGCTGTCCCTTTTCCGTATCAGGCTCTCGAGGCACCAATGGAGCCTCTTCTGAAGTCGTTTCTTTGTCACTTTTAGAAGACTTTGCCATGATCACTCCCTACAACACATCTGAAAAGTCGTTGAGTAGATCATCTTGAGCCAACAGAGAAATCTCTCCTGTCGGTACCGCCATTGGGCTAATTGCCGGAAATTCAGGCTGGTCAGATTCGCTTGACGGAGCCTCAATCCCAAACGTTTCCCGCAAATGTTGAATTTGCTCTTCCATCCGAATAATAGACTGACGAGCCAGGTCCTTTAACTCTGCCTCCGAATGCTTCCCAGTATCCTTATAAGCAAAGGGAAGCCAAAACGCGCGAGCCGCAGTAGCCGCTTTCTCTTTGCCCTTATAAGTACGATGAATCAGCCAGCTATAAGTAACACCATTAGGGGAGCTACGGTCTGGCTCAAAAATAAAGCGCACCCGCGATTTAGTGGGCTTATCTGGATCATCATTGCTGGGTTTACGAGGCATGGCTCAGCATGTTCAGGAAACTATTTGACCAAAGCCTAGCGCCTTCACCTATAAATGCTGATGAATTGCTAAATAAGTTAACGTTTAAGTATTTCTGAGATACCCCATTGCGGATAGAGTGCTGAATTCACTCAGGCAATTACAGCATTTTAGCCAACATTACTGAACCTCTCCTAAAATAGTACAAATAAACTAATGGAATTGAGAGGGTGCTCAATGACAAAGCCAATTCTAACCAGGACAGCCTTAGACGCCTCACGACAGTTTATTGAACAAAAGGGACGGCCATTAGAAATCGCCAGATTCCACTACGCCTTTAACGAAGCATCATCCGACTCAGTAGTTGCTGCACTGAAGGAATTCCAGAATCCAGATGGCGGTTTCGGTCATGGACTAGAGCCTGATTTGCGCACAAATGATAGCTCGGCACTTTGCACATCCATAGCCTTTCAAGTACTCCGCTCCATTAATAGCATCTCAGATCATGACTTAGTCTCAGTTGCGGTCTCTTATCTGCTAAAAACACTGGATCAAAAAGAATGGCACTGGCCGATCATCCCTAAATCAGCTCAGCAGAGCCCCCATGCTCCTTGGTGGGAGCAATCAGATGATGAAGAACCGGAGTCATTCTCTCTTAACCCCACCGCTGAGATTCTAGGGTATCTATATGACTATCAACATCTTGTCCCGGAAACCATTATCTCTCAGGTATCGGAGCGGGTTATGGGCGCATTATCACCTGCAAATGAGATTGAGATGCATGACCTGTTGTGTTGCCTACGTCTAATGAAGACAAAAACACTGCCCAATGAATTCCGGGAACAGATGCGCCAAGCATTAACCCAGCAGCTTGATGGAACCATTGAACACGATCCTGCAAAGTGGGAAGGCTATTGCTTGCGACCATTACAAGTAATCGATGCTCCCGACTCTCCCTTTCTGGCTGGAATGGAAGACGCTGTAGCAGCAAATTTAGCCTACGAGGTTGCTAATCAAAGTAAAGATGGTGCCTGGTTACCCACATGGTCTTGGGGAGATATGTTTCCAGATGCATGGCAACAGGCCCATCAAGATTGGAGTGGTGTGATCTCGATTGAAACACTGCTGGTCTTGAAACGATTTGGATGTATTGAAGGCATTTCATAGCCAGCCTAAAGGTATTGGACGCTAGCAGAAATGACTATGCCTACAAAGAAGAATGGAGATGTCATCATATCGCCAGTACTATTTGGGCTAAAACTGACGATAAATCAATTAGAGGATGCCAAGCACGAATAGATGAACCATGATTGTGATCGTTAGAGGCCGTGCTACCCCCGAGTAGAAGGAGTTGAAATTCAATGGGAGTGAATTGGGACATTCTCAAAAAACGATTCCTTCAGGCTGACCAAACAGCTCAGCTGGAAAGTCTTGCGTTGAATTTAACTCGCATTCAGTTTTTTGCTGACAGCGTTACCGGTGAATCAGTTGTTGAACACCTTATTAGGGAAAGTCAGTTTTTTATCGAGTGGATAGTGCCGGGTATTGATTTAGAGACGGGTCTAGACCAGGCTGTTGAGTTGGCTGACCTGCAACGGTTGCTGAGTCGCTGGAAGTTAAATTGCTCGGATTGGTGGGGGGATGAGCAAAAACGGCAGGAGGTGGCACGACTTTCTCAGGAGTGGTGCGAGCGTATTCTCAAGCGACACACATTATCGGCTTAACAGCTCAAATTCTCTCTCTAAATGATAGTGGAATCGTTTTAATGTGAATTTTAAGAAAGTCCATTTAACTGGGCTTGTAATCCTTTGATTTCAGTGCCTCTGAAGTTACCTGACGTTCTACCACTGAGATCGTACATCTGAATTCCAAGCAGGTAACTTAAGACGATTGTATTACTTCTTTCAATCTACATACAGGCCGATATGCAAGTAATGCTTTTACGTATCGTAGTGGCCAATGACTTGACCTGACTACCCGAACTAAGTGCTGACGTTCAGGTCAGTGTCAAACCGTCTAATCCAGTTCAATCCAGCTAGCCTGATTTTTTGGGGTAAAATTGGGGTAAAGCCAATTTTCAGACGCTGAAAGTATTGATATGTATAGTTTGATAGTCAGCTTCCCAAAGTGGGTTTTGAGATTTGAAGGGCATCTAATTTTTCTAGCAAATTCAGACCCTTTTGCTTATTCCCAATAGCGGCCATTGCTTTGAATCGATTACGGGTATCGAATTCCTTGAGTGCGATGGTTGAAAGTTCTTCCATCAGTTGATCAAGACTGATACCTAAAACTTGTGTCAATTTTTTCAGCTGTTCATACTTATCATCAGAGAGTTGAATTGTTAGGGCTGCCATGATTATACGCTCCCTGTAATGATAATTATGAATACAACAGTTTATTGCTTACTCAAAATTTTCAATAATTCTTTGAATCGTTGAAACCTCCATATTGTCTTGTTCAGATTTTGAATAAATATCCAGTAAAACAATACTGTCAGACAATTGAAGCCAGTAAATTAATCGGTACCCACCACTTTTACCTTTTTGAATATCACTGTTTTTGATCCGCAGCTTGTAGACAATGGCTTTAGTTCCTTGGATGCGGTCGCCTAATACGTCCCCCTTACTCAGCTTATCTAGGACAGGTTGAAGATCTGATTGAATGCGACGATATTTCTTGGTGAGAGTTCGGACTTTCCTTTGGAATTCACGAGTGACCTTAATTTTGATAGGTGGCACTTCAGGCAATGTCTGAGTCCTCCCACAATTGGGAAACGGGAACAGTATCACCACTAATAGCTTGCTCCCAGGAGCGCTTAAAGCTTTCCTCTGAAAAGTTTTCCTCTACTTCAAGTGACTCGTCGTCTGATTCATCAGGTTCTGTAACGAGGATAATCACCTTAACAGTAGTGGGATGTGGCAGAGTGGGGGATAGCTGAAATTCAGGCAATTCGATATGCCCATCGGCTGTGACAGTAGCATTAAGTTCGTAAGCTTTCATGATAATGGGTTCTGAGTGGGAGTCGCTCCTGCAATTTTATTGCTAATGCCCTTGATTAGCCATGTTTAGGTTCTAATTCACAACACGTCGCCGTTTGGTGCATTGACTACGCTTAGTCCTACTAAGCGAGTTACTGCCCTCTAGTATATCTAGCGATCTCAACCCTCTGCTTAGCCCAGAATTATCAAGCCTACAGGCAGACCGTCATCTAACACTTATCTAGAAGAATGCAGGTGTGAATTCCGGAAATTATGGCCGGAGTGATTCCGGAAATTATGGCCGCTGACAACAGTCTCTTTTTGTGCGTAATCTGCCTGTTTGGCAATTGCACGATGAGACTCTATACAGGTGTTCAGTTGCTAGGAGCGATAGATGGTTCAACGATTTAGAGACCCAGACAATTCTCTCGGGATCGTCCCGTCACAGACGGGATTGAGTCGGCGGCATCAGTGCTAGATCAGGCTGGAGTTCGGACTCAGGTGTGCCCCTGGAATCGCTTATTCCGGAAATTATGGCCGGAGTGATGCCGACAATGCTCAGTATGGATTCCGGAAATTATGGCCACCGTGGCTTCAGTCACCTGAGCCGTCGATTCCGGAAATTATGACCGGGGTAATTCCGGCAATGCTAGTGGTCGATTCCGGAAATTATGGCCAGGGTGATGCCGGTCATACAGGCTTCAGTGAAACAGGGGGTGCTTGCTTATATAGTGCCGTGTTGGCACCTCAGGCATCCGCCCCAATGTCGATGTTTAGTAATCAGGTCCGTTATATGGTTCAGCAACTCAGAAATGCCAATGTACCCCCCGGAAAAAATCCACGACCTTACGGGTGTGAGTGAACGTAGTATCCGCCGGATAGTGCAAGAACCCGAGATCACCTGCGTAGAGGAACCGCCGTCAGGTCAGCGAAAAGGAGCGGGTCGTCCCAGCGAGGTGGTCCACTATAGCGAGACCATTCGTGAGTGGTTGAGTGAAGCCCGTGACCCAGCCGATGGTCCGATGAAAAGCCGAGAGTCTTAGCCCGTCTACGTCAGCAAGGCTATAAAGGGGGTAAAACAGCGGTCTATGAGCTAGTCAAACAATTGCGTCCCGCCAAATCCGTGGTGCCGATAGTGCGATTCGAAGGACTGCCGGGTGAATTTACCCAACATGATTTTGGCCAACGCCGGGTGCAGTATGCCGATGGTCGCATTGAGGTGGTGAAATTCTTTGCCTCGCGCCTGAAGTACTCACGGTATGTGGATGTGCAGGTGGTGGCCAACGAACAACAAGAAACAGTGGTGCGGTGTTTACTCAAAGCATTTGAGACCTTTGGCGGCGTTCCGCTGATGGGGGTATTCGATAACATGAGTAGTGCGGTGAAGTCACGAGAAGTACTGGCTGATGGCACTGTTAAAGTGCATTGGACCGACCGCTTTGCCCAAGTGTGTATCGACTGTGGATTAATTCCCCTGGCCTGTTGGCCCTATCGCCCTCAGCAAAAAGGGTCGGTGGAAAATCTAGTGGGTTTTGTCAAGGGCAACTTCTTTTGTGGGCGACAGTTTAAGGACCGTGATGATCTCATCGAGCAGATGCAAGCATGGGTCACCTACGTCAATCGAGAACGCAAATGTGATGCGACTGGCGAGATTCCCCAAGTCCGCCTGCTGAAAGAATCGCTCAAGCCCTTGTGCCCATAAGGCTGAAACCTATGCCTTCAAAGTCAGTGTGGTGGTTCGTCCCACGGCTCGGGCGCACTATCGAGGCATGGAATATTCGGTGCCAGCTGACGCCATCGGCCAGACGGTGACCCTACATCTCCAACAGACTCAGGTGTCGATCTATTTGGCAGAGCGTCACCTGGCTGACCATCCTCGGACACCCGCGAATGGCAAGTCCAGTGTTTTACATGAGCATGCCCAACAACTGTTTATCTTTAAGCGTGGTAAACCCTTTGCTCAGCGCCAAATTCTGTTGGACCTCGACCCGTTGGTGGAACCCTATTTGACTGAACTGGTGCATCGGCGTCCTCAAACTTGGCAACCCGATGTCGAGACCCTCTATGACCTTTATCAACACATTGGCCGAGCCGACTTCCTCGCGGCAATTGCCTTAGCCACTGAAGAACGCTGCTTTGGCAGTGAATATGTCCAGGCGATTGTTAACGCCACTCCCGAGGGACTGACACCGCCACCCTTGCCTATTTTGTTCACCTAGATCGATCCGATGACCCTGAGTTTAGACCCCATGCTCAAGTCCCTTGGCTTGAGTACCATTCAACGTGTCTTACCCGAGCTGATTCCCATCGCTGAACGGGAGGCCTGGTCCTATCAGCAGTTACTTGAGCGGCTCTTATCCGAAGAGGTGGCCCACCGCAGTGAGCGCCGCACCCAAACCTTTATTACTAAAGCTAAGTTCCCCTTTGAAGCCACCATTGACACCTTTGACTTCACCTTCAGAAGTAATCTCAAACGACAAATGTTAGGACGATTTCTCGGTCCCGAACTCGTCAGTGACCATCGTTCCTTAATTCTTGAAGGGCCGCCTGGTACTGGAAAAACCCATTTATGTATTGCCATTGCCTATAAAGCCATCCAAAACGGCTTTACTGCTCGTTTTACCACTGCTGCAGCCTTAATCAATGACCTCTGTGTTGCTCCTGAGCGTAACGTTGCTCTCCAACCCTATCTCAGGCCTCATGTCCTGGTGATTGATGAAATGGGCTATCTCGGCTACGGGCCGGGGGCTGCTGATGTTCTGTTTCAAGTCGTGGACCAGCGCTATCTCAAGGGCAAACCCATTTTGTTGACCACCAACAAACCGCTCAATCAGTGGGGCCGTGTGCTTCATGATGAGGAACTCGCCCGTGCCATCATTGACCGCACCTTGCATCATGGTGAGTATCTAAAGCTGACGGGGCCGTCGTTTCGGCTCAAAGGTCGAAAGCTCGACTTAGCTCTCAACTCAACTGAACAATCCACAGAAACGGTAGCTGAAAAATCTGGGAAAAAATCTCTCAGCACTTGACACAAAACACCACTGTTTGTTCAATGAGAGAATGGCCATAATTTCCGGAATTACCCCCTCGTTTCGCGGCCATAATTTCCGGAAGCCACAGCAGGTACATCAACTCGGTGAATCACATCCGCATAGTGATCAAGCAAAACTTTAGGATCATGACCTGTCAACTTTGCCACCTCAACAACAGACATCCCCTTGGCTAACATATGACTGATAAACGTATGACGAGTATTGTACTGGCACCGGTATAAGCCATTCTCTTTTGTCATCCCACATTTACCCAGAACTTTTGTCCATGGACGGTTGAGAAAGTTTGTCGCATCCATGGACTTTCCAGAAGGACTCGGAAAAACAAGCTGATCAAGGTTGTAGTCCTTAGGTCTGATTGATCGCAATAGTTTCTGAAGTTCCTTGTTACACGGGAACTTACGAGTGCGATTTGTCTTTGTCGATTTCCGGAGTCTGCCAGTACCCGTATCTTTACGAACAGAGGCTTCCATAAAAGTGATTTCAGAACAGTTTTTGCTTATATGCTTCCATTGCAAGCCAATGGCTTCAGACGTGCGACAACCTGTCATAAACAGAAATCGCACATATCCCAAATAATGGGCATAGTATTTATCTTTCTCAAAGCCAGCAATGATTGTCCTAATTTCTTCCAGAGTAAACGGAGGGGGCTTCTGGGTAGGTCGGGGCTTGCATAACTGTTTTAAGCCTTTGAAAGGATTCTTCCAAGTATCTTCAACCAACTCATTTTCCTGAAGCCAATTGCAAAAATTATTGAGCGTATTCAGGTACTTTTTAACTGTAGTTGGCGAAATCTGAGCCAGCAGCTCCTCAATAAAAACAGTTGCCTCTTCCTTTCCAACAATTTTCTGTTTAAAGGTCTTCAGCTTCTTCTCAAGGGGAGAATACATCGAGATGATCGTAAATGGATTCTCTACACGACGCTGTTTGTAGACAACGAAATCACCCCAATGATTCTCAAATGCCTCTGAAAAGGTTTGAGGGTTCCCCAACACTTTCTTAGGTTCTGGCTCCTCCTCAAAAGGTTCTGGCTTGTATTTGTCCAAGCTGATATCAAAGTTATCGCTGATCATGTCCAGCTCAATCTGTTGAGCTTTCTGGATTGCCACTCGACGATTAACTTGTGTATCGTGCAAACCTAATGACAAACAATAGCGTTTACTGCGATAGCTCCAACGCAGCCTTAATCGGTCAGCAAACGACTCAAGTTTTACCTGTCCCTTAGCCATGACTCAAAACGGGCATGAATGCCCCGCACCGTCTATACCAATTGTTTGAACTTCAGAACGAGTAGAGACCTTTTGACCAGTCCTTTATATCACTGATCTAGTGCATGAGGACCTCAAATCAGATCGATTGTACTGCTTTTTTATACCAGTTTTATACCAGTTTTAGGTCTAAATTGACCCAAAATGACCCAACGCAACTACCCTCTAGCAGAAGATAATTGCGTTGGGTCATCGCTTAAACCCTTTGAAATCAGTGGCTTTCAGCTCTGTGATTGGGAAAGCGGATGATGGGACTCGAACCCACGACATTCAGCTTGGGAAGCTGACGTTCAATTCATATATGCCAATGCTTTCAGCGATCAAAATCTGGCTTTACCCCAATTTTACCCCAAAAAATCGGGCTGAAATCCTGGAACACTGAATTGGCCTGGGCTAGCCAGTTTGACGATTGCCTGAACGTCAGCACTTAGTTCGGGTAGTCAGGGCAATTCATTGGAGGCTGCAATGCTCAGTGGCCAAATATCTTTGTTCAGCGTTTAAACATTAAATCAGCATCTGTTTATAGCAAAACTGTACACCTTTTCAAAGGCAAGTTTGAATCATCAATGTTTATCTGAAAACGATTGGGCTGCAAGTCTCGCGGTAAGTCTCGCTTGGCAAGTACTGTTGCCACTCTTCTTGTGTAAGGTTGCGGGTTAACCGGTGACAGGCTTCGTTAATGAGGTCTTGTGGCTGCCAGAGCAACACTTGTGCAGTGTTGTCGTAGCTGGCAGTGGCTAAGTATTTCCCATTCGAGCTAAAGGCAACACCTTGCACACCGCTTTTATGACTTATGCGTGCCACTTCTTGGCTAGTTGCCACTTCCCATATCCGGGCAGTTTTATCCCAACCGGCTGTAGCCAAGTATTTCCCATCTGGACTGTAAGCAACATCGTTCACGGCATTATTCACACCATGTTCATGCGTTATTTGTGCCACTTCTCGACCAGTCGCCACTTCCCATATCCGAGCAGTATTGTCCCAACCGGCTGTAGCCAAGTATTTTCCATTGGGATTAAACGCGATTGCAGTTGGGCCACGCGGATGATGCATATGGGCTATCTCTTGACCAGTTGCTAACTCCCATACTTGTACAGTGATGTCATCATCCCCACTTCCTGTCGCCATGTATCTTCCATCTGGGCTAAAAGCAATAGCACTTCCAGCACGCTCGAGGCTTCTACGAATTACTTCTCGACCAGTTGCTACTTCCCACACTATGGCAGTACTCTCCGCACTTGCCGTTGCCAAGTATCGTCCATCAGGACTAAAGACGGCATCATTTACACGATCTTTATGGAGAATCCGGATGACTTCCCTACTACTTGCAACCTCCCATACCCGTGCTGTTTGATCCCAGCTCGCCGTAGCCAGATATCGTCCGTCAGAGCTAAAAGTAACTGTATTAATGCCATATCCAGGATGAACCATGCGCCCAACTTCTGCTCCGGTACTTAACTGCCAAACTCTGGCAGTATTATCTTCACTGGCCGTAGCCAGGTATTTTCCATCAGGACTAATATCAACATCTTGTACACCGTATCCAGGATGAGTAACTTGTAGAACATTCCCACCACTGACTATCTCCCATACTTGTGCAGTGTTTTCCCAACCAGCCGTTGCTATACGTTTTCCATCCGAATTAAAGGTCAACAGTCGACCACTACTGTTGTTAATACGAAGAACTTCTTCACTAGTATCCACATCCCAAATTCGAGAACAGCCATCGGCACTGGCCGTAGCAAGATAGCTTCCCTCTGGGCTAAATAACACATTAGTGACTTTATATCTTTCATGATCTAGGTGAAATAATTTCCTTCCAGTATCTACTTCCCATACCCATGCCCCTCCATTATCATCCCCCGTTGCTAAGCGGCTGCCGTCTGGACTGAAGTGAATAGAATTTACTTGAAACTTATGTTCGATCTCAATAACTTTTCTACCAGTTGTTGCTTCCCACAGGGAAACTAACCCACTGTTATCATGCATCAATGTCGCCAGATATTTTCCATTGGGGCTAAAAGTGACATTTCTCACGCTATTTTCGTGAGTCATGTTTTGAAGTTCTTCACCAGTTAATGTTGCCCATAGACGTACTGTTTTATCCGAACTTGCTGTGGCTAGGTACTGATTGTCAGGACTGAACGCCAGTGAATTTACCCAACCTTTGTCATGTCTCATTCGTCTAATCTCTTTTCCAGTTGCTATGTCCCACATGCGGACCAAAGGACTCCGACTAGCCGTAGCAAGGTACTTACCATTGGGGCTAAAGGTAACTGCCTCTATAAACTTCTCATGTTCTATCTGAGCAGATTTCTGACCAGTCCCTGTTTCCCATATCTGAAGTGTGGGACTTAAACCAGCCGTCGCAAGATACTTGCCATTGGGGCTGAAGACGATATGTTGCACTTCATACTCATGATTCAGATGCATGGCCTCTTGACCGCTGGTTATTTGCCAAAGCCTGACATTGTGGTCATTTTTGCTAGTCGAAGCCAAGTAATTACTATCTGGATTGAAGGCGATTGCTGTGATGATACCATCATGCTCTATATGTGCTACTGGTTGCGGTAGCAACGACAATCCATGTCTAAGTGCTTGATCCGCTTCTAGAGAGCGTATTCCTACAGAACTGAATCGCTGCATAGCCTCTACAGCCAATAAAATGCCGCGCTCTAGTAGGTTTGCTTGTTGATTTTGTACTAGTTCAGATTGAGCTGCCAATTGTCTCGAAAGAGCTAGCTCTTGATTCTCAATTGCGTTTTCTCGTTGTCTATTAGCTTCTTCTCTTAGCCCATTGAAAACAATGCTGGCTAAAATAGATACAACCAACAAACTTCCAAATCCAAGCCAACGGAGCTGGACATTACGTCGCTTTCGTTCAACGCTCTTCCGAACAAATTCCATTTCTAAGCTATTAAACCAAGAATTGTTGGAATCCTTAATTTGTTTCAATGTCTCCAATCTTGAATTAGTATTCCACAGATCGGTTTTCGTTTCTTTCCAACTCTTAGCTGCTGGGGTTAACAGTTGTTGTATTGCCAGGGTTTCTTGCTCTTCCCGAATCCAGCCCTGCAACCTACCCCAACCGCGAACTAAGAAATCATGAGCAGGTTCCACATAGGCTTCACCCGCCTCGTCCCCGCCTATGATTAGACGAGCCCGGTCCAGACGTTTTAAGACTTCCTCAACTCGCTTATTCTCTGCCTTATCTGGATATACCAGCTCTGTTCTGGGCACTCTGCGCTTGACGGCTTCTGTTCCTTCCAACTCCACCATCCGCAGCATAACTCGCTGTATAGTTGCCTGGTGAGCATCGTCAGGTAAGCGATCATATTCCCCGTTAGCCCGCCGAGCTAGCAAGCCTGCTACCCCCCCCTGGGCATCAAATTCCTTATCAATGCTCAGGGCTCGGTCTTCCTTCCCTTCCTTGCTCCAGGCGTTATACAGCTTGAAATAAAGCTCACTTAAGGTGAATGAGAGAAGTGGTAAGGCCCCTGGCATTTGTACAACTTCATCCACCAGGCGATCAACTAGATTGGCAGGTTCAAAATATAGAGCCATCTCATTGGCTGGACCAATCACTGCTTCTCGGAGTTCATCAGAGCGCATAGGTCGAACGACAAATCGAGCTTTTGCCCAGTCTGCATGGAGCACTGACTCTTGAAATCGAGGCCCAAAGTCAGACCGCACGGTGACTATCAGGTGTAGTTGTGGGCAAGTTTTCAAAGCATCAGACAATAGCTCAGTGAAGGCTTGCCAACGCGGTTTATTTTTTGACTGTTCTGGTTGTAAGGCTTGGGTGCCACTCTGTTTAGAACGCTTTTTCCCTTTCAGAAAGTTAAACCAACTTTGTTTCTGAGCCTGACTCTCCTGAGTTATCTTCGGTTCCAGAGTAATCAACTCCTCAAACTGGTCAATCACCAGTAAGAGTTTTTTGTCAGGGTACTGCTGAGCCCGGTCAGCGATCAGCTTATGAAAGTATTCCGGTGATGTTTTGCATTTCTCGCCCACTTGCCTGAGCTTTAGTGGATCAGTCTTCGGGGGACATACGGCATTGGCTAATGCACTGTAGGGGTCAGCACCTGGTCTAACCACCGTTAAGATTTGCCAAATTTCACTTTGCTGCTTTTTGAGTCGGGGGAGTAAACCTGCTTTGACCAAGCTCGATTTGCCAGAACCGGAGATGCCATCTACGACCGTAAATTTTTGCTCCGGTCGTGATATATGAGTCACAAGCTCATCAATAACCTCTTGTCGCCCAAAGAAAAAGCGAGCATGGCGTTCCTCAAAAGATTCTAGGCCTCGATAGGGGTTATTATCTTTCTCCAGTTTCGGAGCATTCTTCAGCTTCAGTTGGTCATCTGGCACCAGCTGAAAGATATACTCTCCCCGGTCATGTTTCATCAACGGCCAGAAGCCAGGAGTTTGCCGCTCTTTGGAATTCTTCTCGACGTAGTCTCGTAGATACAGGTAGAGCTCTGGAGTGGTAATTACCCCATCAGGAATCAGGTCAGCCTTTTGTTCTAGCAGCCCTTCAAATAAGGCTTCAGCAAAGGGAGAGTGCTGACCACTTGTGCCAGTACCACGATTATCCAGATAGTCCAGCGCTTCTTGGTTATGTGCTGCAGACGTGATCACCTGCCAAGCAGGATATTTGATAAAACGATGGTAATGCTCCCAGTGAATCGTCTCTGGTACTACGATGGCTTTACGCGTACTGGCCCAACGGAACATACCGGCAAAACAGCAGTCGAGAATAACCAGCAGATGTCTACAGTTCAACCTGTTTAAGCTTTGGTATAGCTCCCGCATAGATAGTAGTGAGTCTGGATTGTTGCTATCTGCATCCTGCGGTACGAGAAAACCTTGGGGACCCTGGTCACTAATCTGGCGGGTAATGCCATGACCACCGAAGTAAATCAGCAGGCGATCTTGGAAGGTCGGTTTAACCTGCTTTGGAAGAGTTTCATTGAAGAGCCATCGTAGCTGCTTTAAAGCGGCATCGGTATCAAGAATGGCAGACGGGGTATTCAGGTCAGGATGAATCAGGGTATAGTGATGCACCCTTTTCAGAATCTCAGCTAGCTTCTGGGCATCAGCAACAGCAGTGCTAAGGGGATTGATGCCGTTGTGATACTGGTTGATGCCAATGATAACTGCCAGATTACGTTTGAAGTTTGTCATGTTAGATCCCCCTGCTTGATGGCTCTTGCTATGGATTCCTCACGACTTCGAACATGTTATGAACAGGGGACGGTACTGAAGTACCCCCATCCCCAGCTGTGACTGTTACGCGATAGAGCCCACTGGGTAAATCACCGACGGTTAGGGTCCATTGTTTAGCCTGCTGCTCAAACGGCAATTTACGAGCAGGGGTATCACTATCCACTGCAGTAATTTCTGCCGTCAGTTGCTCGATGGGTGAGTCTGAGGTGACACGCGCCCGTAGGATAATCGCTTCATCTGGTAGGTACAGATCATCTAATCCTAGGCTAATGGCTGCCACGGGTGCCCTTAAGCCAGCCAGCCCAAACTGAGTGGTTTCTAGCCGTCTTTTTAGATCCTCCATAATCTGTTTTTGATTCTGTAAAGCCCCATGAGATTCAGCAATAAAGGTATTGTTAAAACTGTTAGAGAGCTCGATCGGAATCGCCGATACCTGTGGTACAGTGCCATCGCCTTCACCCAGATCGGGTCTTCCTTCTAGGGCCTTCGGTAAATTTTCGCTAACCACTAACTGACCGTTAATCAGTTCGGCTGACTGGAGCGTCGGTTGTTTAATCCCCACAATGGGTACAGTCGTGAAGCCTGTGCGATAGGCTTCATCTTGGCGATGGGCTTCTACTACTGCCTCGATTTCTCGATGGAACTGCAGGGCATCCTGAGCCTTGGCTTTGTCAAAATTCGGTAAGTTATCCGCCTCAGCAGCGCGCACGTAGTCATCGCCAATCTTGATGCCCTGGTAAATGGGCAACAATTGGTACACCGAAGTCAGAGAACGCAACACCTCTGTCAGATCCAGAAACAGTTTCTTATACCCATTCGCGATAAAATTCACCGCATTGAAAGATCCTCGGTAGGGTGTCCCAAAGGTGAAAAGTGCTCGTGAATCTTGCCAACCTCCCAACACCTCCAGGTAGTAGCGAGATACCAGTCCCCCCATGCTGTGAGCCATCAGAATCACTTTGGCATCTTGAGCACCACTGGCTTCTCGCCAGCACTTGAGACGCTTGTCTAACCAAAATTTCAAGATGTGGGCACTCGCCCGGTTATCTCGTCGCCAGTCGTAGGGAAAGTGGTAGAAGTTAGCGGCCCTATTCTCCGGATCGTTGTAGATGTCACCTGGGGTTACCTGAAAGTTGTCAGTAATCAGTTTGGAGGTTTGGGTATAGCCATCAATCTTGACCAAGCCGGGCACCAAATGGGTATCTGCCATTAAGCGGGTTGCCTGGATGCCATCCCCTAAATCAAACGCCTCTGAATGATCCTGTTCTAATTTGAGATCTTTAATCGCTTCTCCTGTGTTTGCGAGGAAATTCCAGATGGACTGCCCAGAGATTGCCCAGAGGTCTTTCCCGTCTTTTTGCAGGACACTGCCTAAGATCCCAGGCAATATCACAACCATATCTTTCATTGGGGCTTTAGTGGCCATGTTGTCTCCTTATGATGTGCTGGATAAAGCTTTTGGTCTAATGCGGGATTGATTGCGTGAGGGTGAATTGAACTTGTTTGCTCGTCCATTCCTGGTTAGGGTCCACCACCACCATGGCGGCTCGTGTCAGCTTAGGCTTCTCTGAACCAATGGCTTCTAAAAGACGACCCAGCGCTCCGCAACTGCGACTGGAGCTGCCTTTCGACTGGATTGGGATATCAAGGGGAGGTAGCTCTAGCCAGGAAAAGTCTGCTGGCCCCAGGGTCGCAAAAACCTTGAGAGTTTCCTTTGCCCGAGTATAAATCGGCTTATCATCTGGACCATTAGGCAACGCAAACTGTAACGGGACAATTTGTTCTTCTCCTGGAGCCATGGTATAAAATGGACTCGGTAAATTTTGGATAGAAATTTTGCTAATGGCCCAGGTGGGTTCGAGATCTAAGATCGCCACGTTTAGATCCACCTGATGCTCATTGACAAGTCTCAAAAAGGCAAATTCACCGACCGCTATCTCAATATTCTGAGGGTCATCAAACGGCATGGGATTAGCAGGGTCTCCAGGTTGCCATCCTGGTTGCGTCATCAGTTCTACTGTGAGGTATCGGGTCAACGCAGAGGCGCGATTATCCAGTTCCTGGACTGACTGGTATTTAGCTAGATGCACGAGTCGCTTTACTACAGTTTGAGCGGCATCAGGGTCGTCAAGTTTAATGGGCGGTCGCAGGTTTGGCAGCGGTAACCCAATACAGATTTCATACTCTCCTTCACAACTCACAGCCACTTGATAGTGGGCCTCTTGATCGTCTTCAACTTCTGTAAGCCAGCCGTTGTCGGTCAGCGCTTGTCGTACCTTTTGCAGGGCATGCTGCTGTCGGTTTGCCAGCTCAGCAAGGAGTTCATGTTCCCGAACACCTATAGATTTATCATTAACTAACCGAACTCGTCGCTTCAGGGCTGGAGGAGCAGATTCCATGACGGCGGGTGCTCCCTGGAGTGCCTCCCCATCGATCTGTGCCGATTCTAGCCGTACAGACAAGTCGAGCCCGCCTGCCTCAACTGGCACAATCTTAGCGGTGCAGGTTGTCGCCTGTAACCGAGTGACCTCTACGACGGCAAGCTTATGATTCAGCTTTGAGAAATCCTGAGTTCCAAAGGGATAAATCGAAAATCGGCTGCCTCGACTCATTCCTTGGGCCAGACCGACCTTAAGCTGCACCTGTTGCTTAGTTAGATCACAGGACTGTACTGCGACAGTGTATTGACTGTTGGCCAGATCAGTCCCGAACACTAAACGCTTTGACTCTCCCATTAGCATCGGAACCTGATTGGGAAATAGGCTCTGAATCTTTGCACTGATGCGTTCATACAGGGTTCGATAATCAAGATTTGATGCACAATTATTGGCTAGGGTATCGATCATCCAAAAGGTAAGTGCTCCGTTCCGCTCTTGTCCATTGGCAGAATACTCATAGGCTCGTTCTGACGGTCGGCAGGCTGCCAGACACACATACTCTCTTGACTGAGGGACCCAGTTTGCTGAGCCTGACATAGACTCACTAGACCCGGTGAGTTTGAGCCAGTTGCTTTCTAGCATCTCACGCGAGGCGACTAAACTCTCTACAGGCTGTGCCGCCTGGTCAATTTCGTCTTGTGCAGGTCCTCGAATATCACAATCCCCACGTGTTGTCCCGCCCGAGTGACAACTATCCAAAACGACAGTGACGATAGCTCCTTTGTCGGTCATCTGTTTTAGAAGCGTAGCCAGTTCCACATCCCGTAAATAACGTCCACCCGGCTCATCAAAGTCCATAGGGACAATCACCTCGTCTGGCTGATCTTCGCCTTTGAGCTTCGGGTAAATTGTCTTGGCTCGCCCTCCATGGCCGGAGTAGTGAATGTATACCTGTTCACCTGGCTCTACGGTTTCAGTTATCTGCTTAAAGGTTGCAACAATATTACGGTAGGTGGGGCGTTTCTCCGCAGACCGCATCCCTTGCAATAGTGAGTCGTTTGCATTAGGAGAGATAAGCTTCCATATCTGTTGAGAAGGCACTCCTAAGGCCTTCTGAATATAGGATGAGACTAGATCAATGTCACGAACACATCCCTTGAGGTCTTTATATAACTCATTGGGATGATAGTGATTTATCCCAATGAGTAAAGCATAAAGCGTAGAGTTGTCTTGGTTGTTCATCCTCATACTGCTCCAACCAGTTTAATGAGCATGTCAAAATGCTTTTTGAGCCTTAGAAACTCATCATTTTAGTAATAGAAAAAAATATTGATTAGTATCTCATAAGCCAGAAATCAATAGAGGCAATACACTACTAATTTATAGCCTTATTTTTACTAATCCAGCTAGTTTAACTAGAAAACTTAAGATTATGGCTATACCTATTGATGGAATCGCTAAAGTCGTTAAGAATCGTTGATTATTAGCTATATATCTCTAGCCAACTCCTTACCGATTTGTATAAAATAGAGCCGTATAGACTTCTGGTTTAAGGAGTGCTTTTGACCGATTAATCTCTCTTTGAATGCTGAGCTTAAATTGTTATGGTGATTCACATTTCTGTGGTGTTAAATCTGTTTTTGAGCTAGGCTTTCAACGATTGTTTTTTATGGGAAATTAAACATGATAAGAACTCAAGAGAACTGAGCGTTTATGGTGTGAGTCATCATGTACAAACGGTGGAGAGTTTACAGCACATTTTTGACAGGCATTTTGATTGGGTTTGTTTACGCTGTATTAATCAGTGACAAACTGACTTCCACCTCGACTAATATTCCTTTGTTCTTGTTGATCGAGCGGCCAGTACTTATCCTTGTGTTTTCCGGCATCTTGGGAGGGGTCATCTATACCATCATGGTAGATGGCTATGTGAGTATGCCGCGATTTGTAGCAAATCAAGGTAACCAATTTGAAGCAGGACTATTTGGCGATATTTTATTGGGAATTGCTGGTGCCTTTATTTTGGAGTTTTTGCTTCCTGCGAATCTCCCATCACTTGGACAACCGGAGCTAAGCAATACGGCTATAGCTGCTACTGGCATTATGGGAGGATACGGGGGCAGAGCAATTCTAAAATTTGGGTTAGAACGACTTTTTAAGAATCTGGACCCATCAGAACTATCCCCAACGAGGTCAAAAGAAGCTAGAAGAGATGTCGACGAAGTTGGTATAGACTCACCTGATAAAGGTTTGCAGATCATTGACCAGGTTGATCTTTATATCAAAGATGATTTGTCTGAGGATGGGTGGGATAGCTTGAGTCAAGCCATTCAAAATGCATCGACTCCAGTTAAACAACAGCTCTTTGAGGTGCTGGTCAACTTGAAAAAACTGGGTGCTCTCACATCTACCCAACTTAGGCGCATGGGCTCTATATTTGAAGCCTTGATCCAGAGCGATCCAAATCATCATCGCTACTATGGCCAATTAGCACTGATTTATAAAGACACGGTTCCGCCTGACTACCTTACGGCGTTGGCATGCTTGGATAAAGCGATCGCACTGCGCGGAGCCCTCCGTATTGGCCAACCCTGGGACTATGAACTGAACCGAGCGGTGGTCAGGATTCAGCAAGCCCACAAAACGACAAAAAGCTTTGAGTTTGTAGCCCATCTGCAAGATGCCATTATTGCTGACCTGCTGACAATTGCCCGTATCTATAACCTTGACACTATTTTGCAGGGTGTTGAGGCTCACCAGAGCTCAACGCCTGTTTTGGCATGGATGCAACATAACCAGGCATTCTTAGCCGCGCGCCAGGATACGCAAGCACTGGTTGCCCCCTTGATCATCCCTGAGAAACCTCAAAGTCAACCCCCTGTTCCCCGTCAGCCCCGCCCACCAGCCCAGCCACCCCAGCTGCCGATACAGCTCCCTACTGAGACAACTCCCACTAATGATGGCACGGCACTAGCACCAGTTAGTCATGACCTGACAGTGCCTGAGAACCCTGACGGATGGATATTCCCAGAAATTTACTCGGCGTTGGGGAAATGCTACGACATCCTTGATCTTGATCCCTTTGATATTAGCGGTACCGCCAAGAAGCACCGAGTCTTTCATTTTTATCCTGGAGAAGCTATCGAGATCCGGGATGAGGTGCTCAAACTAAAACCTAGAGGAACCCGGTATATTACCGGCTCTAGGGGAAGTTTGAGCGCTAGCGCCCAAACCAAAGTCCTCTATACCGAGTCTGATGTGCAGCAACTTTTTAGCAGCGATTTGGGGGGCGTGGTGACTCGCTTTGTGGGCATGTTTGTCCCCTTTAGCCTGTCGGCCAGTTACGGTAAGTTCAAGCATGAGCGCACCTATGAAAGAAGCATCTACGCGTTTACGCAAGCCGAGTACATTGACTATGCTCTAGAGATGATTTTGGGTGTCCCTGGAGACTTGCATTTAGATGAGGAGTTTCGAAGGGCAGTTGAACACTTACCGGTTCAGAATAATGAGCTTGCCTATCTAGAATTTATTGACGACTTTGGTACCCATGTCTCAAGTCAAGTCAAATTTGGTGGCTTAGTCCACCACCGCATTCGACTGAATCAATCGACCTATGCTGCTGTAGTACAGCGAGGAGCAAATTTAGAGACTGAGGCCAAGAAAATTTTCAAAGCCAGCTATTCCAGGGGAGCACAGGGCACTACCTACCGTGAAATTCAAGAGCACTCAGAAGCCTTTGAATTTTGTGGTGGGATGGCGAACCAGAATCTGTACGACTGGTTTGACACCGTCAAAGACGATCCGGCCCCGATCAAGCTGACGTTGATGCCCTTAGATGAGTTACTCAATCCACAGTTTTTTCCTCAGGATCCCGCCATCCAGCAAAAGCAAACGCTCATGGCAGCTGTGATTGAGACCTATCTCAAGAAAAATTCTGAGAAACCGGCTTGGGAGTTATGGCCTAGTGTTGCTATTGGCGGTTGGGGGGGAGAACCATTCTCCGATATCGATTTAGAACCCAATATGTTGGCCTTTAATCAAAGTCGATATCAAAATGCTCAGGTTTTAGAAGTCAAGGTGTGGTTTGGAGCCTGGATTGAGCAGATCCAGATGGTCTTAGACAGCGATGCACTACCGCTACCAGCCCATGGAAGTGGAGCAGATAAGCAGAAGACTTTCAGGTTAGACCCTGGGGATTACATTACGGCTGTTTATGTGACGACAATTTCCCCGCGAACCTTGGTAATTACCGGTGGTCCGTATGTTGCTTCTCTAGAGATACGGACCCATCAAGGTCACCGATGGACAGTGGGTGACCCCAAGGATCAGGCGATCGCGTTAGATATTCCAGATGGGTATCAGGTGATTGGGTTTCATGGTCGCAGTGGTAAATATATCGACCGGTTAGGTGTCATATCAATACCGGCAGCTGAGAATTGAGATGAGGAGAAAACTATGACGAATCAGGAGCAAAGAGAGGCCAGGCGACAACGATGGGAAGGCTATCGGTCATCTTCGTATCGGCGATGGCGAGTGTATAGCACCTTTTTAACAGGTTTTTTGATTGGTCTGTTCTACGTGATTCTCATGGGTGAGAACCTGTCGGCAAATCTCATCATTACAGATCAGCGCACCTTAATCTTGATCTTCTCTGGGATTTTGGGAGGAGTAATCTATACCATTCTGGTTGACGGCCATGTCGAGATGCCTCGATTTGTAGCCAATAAAGGCGATCGATTTCAAGCAGGTCTATTTGGCGATATTTTGCTTGGGATTGCAGGGGCTGTCGTCATAGATTTTTTAGCAGAGTCGATGGGGCTAAACCTAACAACGGACGAGCCTACTACAGTAGCAGCGATTGGCATTATTGGTGGTTACGGTGGCAGAGCAATATTGCAATTTGCTCTCAATCGCATCTTTAAAGATATCAATGTTCTAGAGGAAGATCGGCAAAAGTATTTGAAAGCCTCTTATCAGCGTCGGCTTGAGGCCATGGATGGGCTGAAGGTGATTAACAGCTTAAATGAGCAGGTGCACCATGGACTGTCGAGCGGTGAAGTTGCAGAACTGACCCAAGCAATCAGGCAAGCACCTGCCAGTATTCGGAAGCAAGTGTTTGATCTGGCTAAAGACTATAGACGCACTGCTAATTTATCTGGTGACAAAGCTCGGATTCAAAGGACAATTCCTATTTTTGAAGCACTGCTGGACAGTGAGCCTGACCAGCACCAATACTATGCTCAGCTAGCCTTTGCCTGTAAAGATGCGGGATCACCAGATTTATTTAAAGCCATTCAGTATTTAGATAAGGCGATCGAGCTGCGAGGTGAACAGAATCGGGTCGAAACCTGGAAATATGAATTAAGTCGAGCCATCACTCGAATTCAGCAGGCTTATCAGAGCCTACACAGCTATGATTTTGATCCTTCGGTGAATGACCGAATCATCGAAGATTTGCTAGCAGTTGCCAAGATTTACAATCTCGAAAACATACTGAAGGACGTTAAAGATAAAAATATGCCCCAACCTATTCTTAACTGGCTGTGGCATAACAAAGCAGAATTAATCGCTCGTGAAGACACTGCAGACTTGGCGATAAAGCTCATTAGCCCGACTGAAGCAGGTAACATTGTTGACATTCGCGAGAATGAGGCCAGGGAGAATACCCAGCTGCCAGAACTAAAGAAACCAACCAATGAGGAAATTATAAAGCCTTCTGAGAAAGTCACTGCAAGTACCAACAGAAAGATTGATCGAGAAATTTTCTTTAAGGAATATCGAACTATCTTTAAGCCTCGACATATTGATCAGGAACAGGTCAATACGTTTGATGCTATTTTTGATTATTGGGATAACAGTCAATATAGCGATCTCCGTTGGTTAGCTTATGCCCTTGCAACTGCTTATCATGAAACAGGAGGCCTAATGGTTCCTGTAAGGGAAGGGTTTGCAAAGTCCGATCAGTCTTCTATTAAGGCAGTTGAGAAGTTATATGCAAAAGGGCGTATAAATAATAATTATGCAAAGCTTCATCCCAATGGTAAAAGTTACTTTGGCAGGGGCTTAGTGCAGATTACCCATGGAGATAATTATAAAAAGTTGGGTAAGGTCATTGGATTAGGAATGAAACTCTACGATGAACCATCTCTAGCCTTAGACAAGGACATATCGGTCAAGCTTTTGTTTAAGGGAATGATTGATGGTCTTTATAGGCCAGGGCATAAGCTTTCAAGTTATTTCGACAACAGTAAGGAAGATTGGTTCAACGCGCGTGACATCATTAATGGAGATAAGGAAATCAAAGGCATTGGCCATCGTGTAGCAGACTATGGCAAGAAATTCTATCGTTGTTGCCAGTCTTCACAGCTTAAGCCATCCCTGAGCAAGCCAGTATCAGATGGGAAGAGACAGAGTAATAAAGAGTGGATTGAAGCGGTCCGAGAAACCTGGCTGAAAAAATCAGTGGACCCGGTGGATCTGATATCACCAGAACAAAAAAAACTATGCGTACCTGGAACAAGATATGGTGTTGAAAGCTATCAAAAAGCCGAAAACGATCACTATCTTGTCAAGTTAGCCCATGGAGCTGGTGAGTGGTATATCTTTGATTCTGAAAGTGACTACTATTGGGCTACATCTTGGAAAAATGATCAAGATGTAGCCATTGAGTCAGGAGTTTCTGAGTCTGACGTAAGACGCAATTTCAAAAACATTAGCATTACTGTTTCTGAAGTGATTTCTGGATGTGATACAGGCCAAATTCAAGGACTCTCTCTGCAAGTGCTTGAAAAACTTATGACAGAAAAGCCTAATGTCCTAAGTCGAATCGAGCATCCATTAATTGTTTGTCGCGGTTCTCAAAACAATCCATTCTTGCAAACTAAAGCTTATGAAGCTTTGATTAGAGTTGTAGAATCGAGAGATACGTCATTATATATCAATAGTTGCCTACGTACACCTATGCAACAACATATGTTACGTCAGCAAAAGTTGCGAGGTATCTGTGGAATACGCGCAGCTGCGAAGCCGCCCAAGAGCAATCATAACAGCGGCCTGGCGATTGATATTGAGGATCCATATGGTTGGAGACCATACATGAAAAAACAGAGTTGGAAATGGCTAGGTGAGTGGGATGATATGCACTTTGACTATACGGGAGGTGGTGAGAATTTAGGTGCGTTACAAGTCAGGGCTTTCCAACAGCTATGGAATGAGTTCAATCCTCAAGAACTTATCAAAGTTGATGGTCAATGGGGCTCTACAACCAGGGAAAAAGTCAACCAATCTCCAATCCAAGGGTTTGGTAAGCTACCTGTATTTAAAAAAGGAGCTTTCTCAGAAGCGGTAGGAGAAATACAGTTAATGCTACGTGATGTCTTGGGCTTAACTCCTGATGAGTTATCTGCAGACAATCACTTTGGAAGCAAAACTTTCCAAGCTGTGTCTGCATTTCAGGAAAAAATGGGGATTACCCCGATAGATGGCATTGTGGGGCAAAAAACTCTTCAAAAACTGGAGGAAGAGACTGGTAGACGCTTAGTCTAGGCTTAATAGTAATGAGGATTACAAATCCTATCGGTTACGATTTTTGCAAACAATGTATAAGGAGTATAAAAATGTTGCATCCTTTAATGACTAATGTTCCTACGTTACTTTTATCTGCCCGCGAGCGAGGTAAGGAGATGATCGAAGAGATCAACCAAAAGTGTGTTGAAAAAAAGGTACCCCAAGCTTTTGATGTGGGCAGTATCAAAGACGCCCGAAGTCCAGATGAAATACACTTCCGCTGCCACCCCAATTTTCGTTTTGAAGGCTTTGGTATGGATGTCGGATTGCCGCCAAAATTCACCTTCTGGGTCTGGTATAAGAAGGGTTATTCAGACGGAGTAGAAATTGGTAAGTTTCAGGTAAAAATGAATCTCCTAAGTCAAATTGCCTTTAACTTAATTCCTCTGGGGAGTATTGAAGGTTTAATCGGCCGAGTTGATGAGGTTGCTGATGTGGTTGAAGAATTAACTGGGTCTGCAGACAGTGGGCATAAGTGAGTATGGGAATCTACTAGGCTGAGAATGTCATACCCCATCCCCGAACCTAATGATAAAAACTGATCCAAAATCAAAACAAGAGAGCGCAAACTCATAAGATCAGGATGGATTATGACAAGCGACCTATCCTGACAAGCGACAATCAGCCAAGGTGACAGTATGAGACGCATTTTAGTCCTATCGGCAAATCCAAGGGGGACCAGCCAGCTCAGGCTTGATCGGGAGGTGAGAAATATTGATCAGGTTCTGAGAGAATCACCTCAACGAAAGCAGTTTGAACTGCATCAGCGCTGGGCCTTACGACCTCGAGATTTACAAAGGGCACTATTGGATGTTGAGCCTGAGATTGTGCACTTTTGCGGTCATGGGGAAGGACAAGCCGGTATTGTCTTAGAAGATGCAAGCGGGCAAATCAAATTGGTGAGTACAGCAGCCCTGTCCAATTTGTTTGAACTGTGTGCCGATCAGGTACATTGCGTAGTGTTAAATGCTTGCTATGCCGAGGTACAGGCAGATGCCATTGTTCAGCATATTGATTATGTAATTGGAATGCGTCGAGCTGTGCCAGATGATGTAGCAATTGCTTTTGCCAGTGGTTTTTATGAAGGACTGGGGACAAAGCAAGAAATTGAAAATGCTTTTCAAAATGGATGTGAAGCAATTCGGAGCAACCTTAGTAGGGTTAAGGGAGAAAAACGCAAAGCAACTGTTGTTAGTCCGTCCGTCAGCACAAAATATCTAGCATTACCAGATGATCAGATTCCGATACTGAAAAAAAAGCAGAGGTATTGATCTAAAGCTTTTAATCTTAAAGAACAACAGTAGGGGTATTATGTCAAGTCAATCTTTTCAAGTTGGAATAGCTATGCTGGGAGTACTAGGGGTGCTCGGTTGTTCAACTTTTCCATTCTCTGATGGCCTAGCAGAACCACAATGTAGTTCGTCAGTACTTGATAAGTATATTAAGCAGCTGTCTCAAGGAGATGAATCTGCATATGAGACATTAGTTACTTGTGGAGAGAATGCTATTCCAGCTCTAACTCAAACTCTAAAAGAAACAACAGAAGACAGAGATACAGTGATTGTCACTCTGGCCGTCTTGGGTCAACTCTCCCCATCAGTTATGCCGATCCCTGAATTAATCGATGTCATCAGAGCTAGACCAGAAGATCCTGATCTTGTAATCATGGCCGGTGAAGCACTCAAGCAAGTTGGTCCGCTGGCAATTCCCGAGTTCACTGATATGCTTGAAGATCCCAACCCAACTGTTCGCTGGGTATTTGCCTGGGTATTGGGAAGTATTGGCCAAGAGGCCAAATCTGCAGTACCTGCTTTGAGAGAGGCACTCAACGACTCAAACCCCAATGTTCGTTTTTATGCTAGCTGGGCGCTAATAAACATCACTTCCAATAATAAAGTTTTAGTGCCAGATTTAGTGAATAATCTCAAAAATTTAAATGGGAGCATCCGTCTGCATGCTACTGAGATGCTCAAAAATATCGGTTCTGAATCTGAAGCAGTGGTGCCTACTTTAATTGATGCACTCAATAACTCGAAAGACGAGTCAGTTCGTATAGCTGCCGCTGAGGCACTGGGAAGCATTAGTCCTCAATCTGAAGCAGTGGTGCCTGCTTTAATTGATGCACTCAATAACTCAGCAGAAGTCGAATGGGTTCGTGTAGCTGTCGCTGAGGTACTGGGAAACATTGGTTCTGAATCTGAAGCGGTGGTGCTTGCTTTAATTGATGCACTCAATAACTCGAAAGACGAGTCAGTTCGTATAGCTGCCGCTGAGGCACTGGGAAACATTGGTTCTGAATCTGAAGCGGTGGTGCCTGCTTTAATTGATGCACTCAATAACTCAGCAGAAGGTTCGGTTCGTGTAGCTGTCGCTAGAGCACTGGGAAATATCGGTCCTCAATCTGAAGCGGTGGTGCTTGCTTTAATTGATGCACTCAATAACTCAGCAGAAGGTTCGGTTCGTGTAGCTGTCGCTAGAGCACTGGGAAATATCGGTCCTCAATCTGAAGCAGTGGTGCTTGCTTTAATTGATGCACTCAATAACTCAGCAGAAGTCGAATGGGTTCGTGTAGCTGTCGCTGAGGTACTGGGAAACATTGGTTCTGAATCTGAAGCGGTGGTGCTTGCTTTAATTGATGCACTCAATAACTCGAAAGACGAGTCAGTTCGTATAGCTGCCGCTGAGGCACTGGGAAACATTGGTTCTGAATCTGAAGCGGTGGTGCCTGCTTTAATTGATGCACTCAATAACTCAGCAGAAGTCGAATGGGTTCGTGTAGCTGTCGCTGAGGTACTGGGAAACATTGGTTCTGAATCTGAAGCGGTGGTGCTTGCTTTAATTGATGCACTCAATAACTCAGATGTTCGTGTAGCTGCCGCTGAGGCACTGGGAAATATCGGTCCTCAATCTGAAGCAGTGGTGCCTGTTTCACCTGTTTCAATTGATGCACTCAATAACTCAGCAGAAGGTTCGGTTGTTTCACCTGTTTCAATTGATGCACTCAATAACTCAGCAGAAGGTTCGGTTCGTGTAGCTGTCGCTAGAGCACTGGGAAACATTGGTCCTCAATCTGAAGCAGTGGTGCCTGCTTTAATTGATGCACTCAATAACTCAGCAGAAGTCGAACGGGTTCGTGTAGCTGCCGCTGAGGTACTAGGAAACATTGGTTCTCAATCTGAAGCAGTGGTGCCTGCTTTAATTGATGCACTCAATAACTCAGCAGAAGGTTCGGTTCGTGTAGCTGCCGCTGAGGCACTGGGAAACATTGGTTCTCAATCTGAAGCAGTGGTGCCTGCTTTAATTGATGCACTCAATAACTCAGATGTTCGTGTAGCTGCCGCTGAGGCACTGGGAAATATCGGTCCTCAATCTGAAGCAGTGGTGCCTGCTTTAATTGATGCACTCAATAACTCAGCAGAAGATTCGGTTCGTGTAGCTGCCGCTGAGGCACTGGGAAGCATTGGTCCTCAATCTGAAGCAGTGGTGCCTGCTTTAATTGATGCACTCAATAACTCAGCAGAAGGTTCGGTTCGTGTAGCTGCCGCTGAGGTACTAGGAAACATTGGTCCTCAATCTGAAGCAGTGGTGCCTGCTTTAATTGATGTACTCAATAACTCGAAAGACGAGCCAGTTCGTATAGCTTCCGCTAGAGCACTGGGAAACACTAGTCCTCAATCTGAAGCAGTCTTGCTGGCCCTAATTGATGCACTCAATAATTCAGCAGAAGGTTCGGTTCGTTCAGCTGTCGCTGAGGCACTGGGAAACATTGGTCTTCAATTTGCTCCTGAGGTAACTGTACCTATTTTGATTGACACACTCAAAAACTCAGAAAAAGATTTCAGTCGTTCACAAGCCATTTTGATGCTAGGAGTACTTCGTTCTAATGCAAAAATAGCTGTACCTGAGCTGATTGATGGACTGCAAACCTCAAAGGACAAGTCAGTTAGTGAAGCTGCTGCTTGGGCACTTGGGAATATCAATTCTAAAGCAGAAATTACTATACCTGCTCTAGTTAATAGCCTCGAAAACTCTAGAGAAGATTCGGTTCGCATAGCCGCTGCTCAGGCACTTGGAGATATTGGTCTCGATAAAAAGACCGCGGTCACTGCTTTGATTGACGTTCTAAAAAACTCAGAAGAAGACGAATCGGTTCGTTCAGCTGCCGCTCTGGCAATCAATGAAATTGGTCCTGAGGCAGAAGCAGCTATTCCTGCAGACATGCAGGAAAGGTATCAAACCACGTTGAAAGAGGCAAGGTTAAGTCCCCCTACTAATCCAATTTGGGACCTCATAATAGTCTTTGTTAAAGGTGAGACTACTGCAGGCTCTCGCTCTGTAGCAAACACAACACCTAATTCTTCAAGTCCCAGAATTTGTCGTAACAAGCTGGTTAGGAATATCCTGACGTGGCAATGCTCCTAAATTTCGCAATTTCTTACAATGTCTCGTCCACCTCGCCACCAGACAAACTTTCAAGGTCAAGATTTTCAAGGTCAAACTCTAGTAGGTGCTGACTTCAGCTTTGCAGATATCCGAGGAGCTAACTTCAATCAGGCGATGCTTATCGGTGCTAACTTTAGCCATGCGAAAACAGGTCTGCCCACTTTTTGGGTTATGAATTTCGTACTCCTCACCTCTCTTCTATCAATCCTAGCAGGTCTGATTTCTGGATATGCAGGTGCACTGGTTGGAGACCTCGTAACTATTCAAAAAGTAGGACGAGCTATATTCGGAGCTATTTTCTTAATCTTATTCATTCCATATGTATTTGTTGTTATTCGGAAAGGCTTAGGATCTACTCTTACTATCTGTGTGGAAATTGCAGCAGGTTTTCTGGTTGCTCTACTTGCTTTTCTCCCTGGAAGTGCCCAAGATTTGTTAACAGGAGCCAACTTTTCATTGCTAGCCTTAGGGGGAATACTTGCAGGTGTTGGCAATATAGCAATTGCCATAGCCCTAAATGAGTTGATTGGGTTACCAAAATCAAAACCTTGGCTAATTTCTTTAGCCATTGTCGGCATTATTGTGGGTATTCTCTTCGGAGTTCGAGAAAGTGATATTAGCTATCTCATTGCTGGATTAGTTGGCCTTTCAAATATACTACTGGGTCTTTATGTAGGGTTTCAGGCTCTTGTTGGCGATTCCAGATATCAGTTGATTCTTAAATCAGCTATCATGCTCGTAATGCAGAGAGGAACCCGTTTTTGTAATGCCAATCTAACAGATGCAAACTTTACTCAAGCCAACCTGTGCAATGCTGATTTTTGTCAAGCCATACTCACCCGAACTAACTGGTTAGAAGCACAAAATCTAAATAAATCTCGCGTTGAAGATACTTATCTAGTAAATGAACGCATTCTCAAATTGTTGATTCATCGGGAAGGCGCTGGGGAAAGTTTTGAAAATCTTAACTTGCAAGGTCTAAATTTGCAGGTTGCTAATTTGCAGGATGCAAGTTTTATTGGTGCTAACTTAAGTGAAACGACCTTAGAGGGAGCTAATCTCACCGGAGCCAAACTAAAACAAACACAACTCTATCAGAGTAACTTAACAGGGGCTTGCCTTACAGGTGCATATATCCAAGATTGGGGCATCTCTACCAACACCCAATTTGAAGGAATCATATGCGACTACATCTATATGCAACTCCCTACCAAAGATGATCCAGATCCCTGCCGCAAGCCTGACAATAAACAAGAAACCTTTAAACCAGGAGATTTTGCAAACTTTATTGCCCCCATTATTAAAACCTTAGACCTGTATCAACAGCAAAATGTCGATCCCCGTCGCATGGCCACAACATATAAAACTATTGACTTATTCCATCACGAGGGAATCGACCCCAGCGCAGCAGCCATTGCCCTTAAACAACTGGCTGAACAGTATCCAGAAGCGGGCCTTGAAGTAGTTGCCCTAGAAGGTCGGGGAGATGAAAAAATTCGCTTACAGGCCCGAGTCACAGGAGAAACCGACCGTTCTCAACTTAGCGCCGAGTATTTCGACAAATATCAAGAAGCCACTGCCCTTCCATATGGTGATCTCCAATCTCTACTTGCCGCCATAACCGAAAAAGACCAGCGCATCCAAAGTCTGGAAAACATGGTCATGACAGCAATGCAAAGCGACAAATTTTACGTAGAGACCTACTACGACCTGGGCAAACAAACTGAAGAAACTCAGCCTGTCAAGAAAATCCTGGTCTTGACAGCCAACCCCCAAAATAGCAATCAACGTCGACTGGAAGCTGAAGTACGAGAAATACAAACCGGGCTGGAGCGAGCCAAAAAACGCGATCAATTTGAAATCATTGCCAAATGGGCTGTGCGCACCAATGATCTCCGCCGCGCCCTCCTAGATTATGAGCCCCAGATCGTTCATTTTTCTGGTTATGGCACGACTACAAAAGGATTAGCCTTAGAAAGCGAAACTGGACATATACAGATCGTTCACACAGCCGCCTTAACCAGTCTGTTTGAAGTCTTTAAAGATAAAGTTGAGTGCGTGCTTCTAAGCGCCTGCTATTCTGTCGAACAAGCAGAAGCCATTAGCCAGTTCATACCCTACGTGATTGGCATGAATCACGAAATTGGGGCAAGCGCTGCTTTAGAATTTACTGTTGGCTTTTACGATGCGTTAGGAGCCGGTCGTTCAATTGATGATGCCTTTAAGCTTGGCTGCATTGCGATTGAGCTAGAAGGGCTTCCAGAAAAATTAACCCCTGTTCTCAAAAAGAAAGAATAGATTCTAACCTCTACTTGCTGACATTCAGCGTCAAGCCACACCTACTATGACATGCCTTCAATGCATCCAAATCGTTTTAAGACCAGCAGCGTTTCAACTGTGATCACACCACTCCAATCCTGATATGCCTGTTGCCATACATCTGGAAACATATCTCCCCAAGACCAGGTGGGTAACCAGGCACCCTCTTCACCTTGAGTAGAAATCTCATAGGCTAAATTTGCTGCTACAGCTTCTTCCATTCCAGCCATAAAAGGAGAGCCGGGAGTATCGATTACTTGTAATGGTCGCAAGCAATAGCCTTCCCACTTTTCAGGATCTTGTTCAATGGTTCCATCAAGCTGCTGGGCCAATGCTTGACGAATTTTTTCACGGAATTTATTGGGCAGTGTTTTTGTCTTCATTAGACGTAGGCAACACAACAGGTCATGCATCTCAATCTTATTTGCAGGTGATAAGGCACCCATAACCCGCTCCGATACCTTAGAGATAATGCTTTCCGGGACAAGATGTTGATAGTCATACAGATACCCCAGAATCTCAGCGGTGGGGTTAAGGGAGAATGACTCTGGTTCATCATCAACGTCTGATTGATCCCACCAAGGGGCATGGGGGCTCTGCTGAGATGATTTAGGGATGATGGGCCAGTGCCATTCTTTTTGATCCAGTGTTTTTAGCAGATAGGTGATCGCACCTGAGACTAACTTATGATCTGAGGTGCCGTTAATGGAGCGGAGTACTTGAAAGGCTATGGATGTGCAAAGTGCCGAGCTATCATTTGTGCGCAAATCAGGTTCTAGTCCATGACCGAAACCGCCATCTGGATTCTGGAATTCCTTCAGTGCAGCAACTACTGAGTCGGCTGATGCTCCGTTAAATGCATAGTGGAATCTGGCGATTTCTAATGACCGTCCCTTTTGTTCAATAAACTGTCGTGAGGCGTCTAACGCTGTTTTGGTTAGAATTTGCTTTGTCATTGAGCACCCCCTCAATCTAGTTAGTTTATTTGTACTATCTTAGAGGTTTTCAGTCATGCTGGCTAAAGTGTCGTAATTGCTTGAATAAATTCAGCATCCTATCCGCAATAAATATATCAGAAGCACACAAACGTTAATTTATTTAGCGATCTGTCAGCATTTTTAGGCTCAAGCGATAGGCTTTGGTCAAATAGTTTCCTGAATATGCTGATCCATGCCTCGTAAACCCAGCAATGATGATCCAGATAAGCCCACTAAGTCTCGGGTGCGCTTTATTTTTGAGCCAGATCGTAGTTCTCCCAACGGTGTCACTTATAGCTGGCTGATTCATCGTACCTACAAGGGTAAAGAAAAGGCGGCTACTGCGGCTCGCGCGTTCTGGCTTCCCTTTGCTTATAAGGATACTGGTAAGCATTCGGAGGCAGAGCTAAAAGACCTGGCCCGTCAGTCTATTATTCGCATGGAAGAGCAAATTCAACATTTGAGAGAAACGTTTGGGATTGAGCCCCCGTCGAGCGAATCTGACCAGCCTGAATTTCCAGCAATTAGTCCAATGGCGGTACCGACAGGAGAGATTTCTCTGCTGGCTCAAGATGATCTACTCAACGACTTTTCAGATGTGTTGTAGGGAGTGATCATGGCAAAGTCTTCTAAAGCTGACAAAGAAACGATTTCAGAAGAGGCTCCATTACTGCCTCGGGAGCCTGATACGGAGAAGGGACAGCAGGCGAGAGAACAGTATTTGGTTCTAGCGAAAGCTGCTCTAAGGGTAAATTTTGAGGATTATCAAACCTTATTTCAGGCTTACGCGAGTGAGGATTCTGAGGATCTACAGACGGCTCAACAGCTGGATCGCACGGTTGCTCAGGTAGCGCTGCAAGCAGGGCATTCTCCTCGTCAGGTGATTCAGTTTGTTGCCCAGGGACCCTATGTGCAGTGTGAGACGAGGGCGCAATTGCCAGAGGAAAAGAAGGCGGCTCTTCCTAAGCTACTGCACTATGCTAAGACGCAGGTAGATACGGCTCAGAAGCAACGGTATACGGAATATGCGAATGCGGTGACTGGCAAGATTCAGAGCTACGCTGATCTGTATCGGGAGCATGTGAGTAGTGACCTGGCGGCGATTCAGTTAGACCAACAGGTGGTGGCGGCTGCGCTGAGGGCTGGGGAGTCGGCTGAGGCGGTGACTCATTTGTTGTACCAGGGGCCGTATGCTCAGTTTCAGCAGAGTGTTAAGGGGATGGATGCTGGGTCGTTAGATCAGTATGCTAAGGGGACTGTGGCTCAGGTGCAGTCGATTCAGTCGTTGCAGATATCGGGGGATAGTGGTGGAAGGCGTAAGCGATCAAAAGATCTAGGGCGTTAGCTCACCTGTTAACCATCATTGTCTGAACTAAAGTCATCGGGCAAGTCATCCAGCTTCACACTCAGGGAATTACAGAGCGCTTTCATTTGGGTCACCGTCAAACTAGCCGCACTGATGCCGCGTTCCCAATTACTCACGGTTTTACTACTGACACCAATAATCCGTGCCAATGCCTCCTGTGAAAGGCCAGCTTGCTCTCGCAGTTGCTTGAAGTTAACTTGTCCAGACTGAGATGATGTCATATAGAAATCATTTTCTAGAAAATGAGTTGACAAACTCCGTGTCTTTCTAGAAAATGATTTCTAGTTCAGCCCTTCCCAAGCTGACAACACCGGAATGCACTCTATGTCAGTGTCTCACTCCGGTTTGACCTGATTCAACTATTTTTGTGATGAGTGTTAGTCCATTGCACGTTTGGGCCATTATTCGCCTGCTGCCAAAGATGCAGCGGGTCGTGGTCAATCGGTTTCGGCAACGGTCGGAGGCGGAAAACTGTTTGCAGGTGCTCCGTCGTTCGGCCCCACAAAACGAGTACACTATGGCGTATCTGCCACCGGGTGAGGACGTTGCCAATGTGCTGATTCGCAAGGACTACAACAAACTGGTCAGGGACCGTATACCAGAAATTCTAGAAAGTCAGCATGTGCGGTATGCCGTTGAGGAAATGAAGCAGGCCGAATATTATCAGGCGCTATGGCAGTTGCTGGATGAAAAGGTTCAGCTAACTGTGAAGGTGGTTGATGATGACCTTTTGAAAGAACTGGCGGATATGCTGGAAATTATTGATGCGATCTCAACTGTCCAAAATATTCAGCGGAATCAGTTGCTAGCCTGCCAGATGCAGAGACGCCTGGACCGAGGTGCTTTTGAGCGTAGGCTAAAGCTGCTCTGGACGGAAGCCTGAAAGCTATCAGCTAATGAAACTGGCTGAGTCTGATGAGTTTTTACTCAATTGCAGGATTGGATTCTCGATTGCGATCGCTACAATAATGGCAACGAAAAAGCGGACCTTACTCTTCTGCCGCTAAGATTTGGTCTACCGTCAGGGCTAAGTCAGGGAATGTCTCACAAGGAACAACTTCACCTTGCAAATACTCAGCCTTCTGATAAATTCCATCCGTGAGCTTCAGAACAACAACTTTTGGTCCCTTGCCCCGTAAACAATATTTGGATGGAATTTGTCCTCGGTAGTCCACGATCCAATATTCCTGAACCCCTAGAGCCTCATATTCTTCCTGTTTATCAACCAAATCTGTGCTCCAGTTCCCAGAAGCAATCTCCACAATAAATTTGGGAACAGTCCGAATTCCTGGCTTACGATCTTCTCGTCGAGTGGGTGGCCGATCAATCACTGCCACATCAGGCCGCCGCCCTCGCACGTTATCAATCATCAGGGCATTGCGTTTACGTACCGAGTAGCTCAGCTTATTTCGCCGATACTGAAGTTCAAACATAAACGATAAGAACTCAAGAATTTCCTCATGCCAATCATCCGGTTCAGGCATTAGCAGCAACCTACCACTGACTAACTCATACTCATGGAGTTCGTTGCCATCTTCAAAATCAACAAACTCCATAAACGATAAGGGGCGCGTAATGGCTTGGGTCATAGCAATCAAAGCCTCTAGCAATAGCCATGCGATAGCCCTATCTTAGCCTCTAGAGCCAGCAGAAATCACCTACCCCAGATCGGTCAAGCCAGACGGTAAATCACGGGTAATGTCACAGTAGTAGCCATCTTCATAACCCTGCCCAACCCGATAGAGTATGGCTTCCCTATCAACTTCAAGTACAACCCTCAAGCGCTCCCAGGTTTCAGGCTGATACTGGCCTCGTTGCTCTGCCCGCCAGATCACCGCCCGACTCAAAATCTGTCTGACCTCAGTCAGAAGTGGCCAGCCACATTCCGGTTCAATCACGTCACTTTCCCATACCTCAGAGATTAGCTGCGCCGCATCCGGTGCCAACCTCTTTGGCTGTAGGTCCTGAGGCAATCCAATGGCTGTCGTCATTTGCAGGTCAGACCACCATGCCCACCATTCGGTACGGTGGATTAGTGCTACGTCAGACGCATATAGGATATCTTCGGCAGGTGTTCCATCTAACCCTGACAGTCGTAATGCATCAGACCAAGTAAGCGCGACATATCGCCGCGTCCAATACCGCTCCATAAGCACTCCAATCCCCTACGTGACTGGGGTGCTCCATTTACATGAGCAAATGCCTATGGCTAGGCGAAATCGAGACTCATGAATCAGATAAGCACTGACCATTTCAACGTGGCTATTCAGGACTATCAGCTAACAAAAACGTCCGTAACCTAGTCCCCCGATTCCGTCAAAATGCTTGCCATATATAAACCGTAGCTGACAAGCAAACTGTTACGGCTATTTCTTACTGCTTGCCGAAAGACCCGTATCCGGATTTATCCTTATTTGAAGGTTAATAAATAACTAAGTCAAACCACTACTGGCATCAATTTCTGCTTCCATCCGCGCAATGGAGCGCTCATAAACCCTAAGCCCTAGCAAAACTAACCGCACTAGCATCTGGTCCGGATTCCGCTGACTAGCTGCCGCTAGTTCCTCAATCCGCTCTGTTGGAATGTGCTCATTAAAAAGCAGCAAATTTTCCTCTAACTCATGCACCAGCCCCCGCCGGTTTTTCTGAGCATTTTCCCGAAGCTGCTGACCTATCGGCGAGGTTAATACCAGCTCCAGCAATTCCACTAAAAACGGAGACCGTTTCTTATTGCCCTCGGCTTCACATTGAGCATTGATCTCAGCCAGCAGCTCAGTACTCATGTAGAACGTCGGGCGGCACCCTGCCTCTTGAGCGTCATCATCGCTCGCTTTTGCACGTTTTCCAGACGAGGCAGACTCTACCATCAGAAAGTTATTCCAAACAATGTGACTTTATCCTACCGCTTAGGACTTTAGGTCCGTCACTGTCTACATTTGCTTCATAGAAGCACTAAGGTCTCCAAAAGAAAGAATAAAGTAGATGCAAATATTCTTAAACTTCTAATAGTGGTACTTAGACATATTGCTTACCTAACAACATCATTGAAATAGCTGTTAGCAGGCGTATTCAAGCAACCATGGGTCTTCAGAATGAAGACTAGGCTGGCTTGAGCAGGCATTCAGTCGCTATCAATAATCCTTAAACAAATATGAAGTTCGCGTTCTATTCTGTAGACTTACGTCAGTATTACTAAGTAGTACTTTATTGATTATAGTGCTATTAGGTGCTATATCCTGCGATGACATATTGCAAGGATACAGGCCTATGACAGGGTTCTATCTACCGACTTCCAGGCAATTCCATCGACAGGAGTCGGACCATGATTCAACGTTCATTACGATTCAATGTCCCAGCCTTCGGGCATCTTCCATTTGCCAGACCATTAGCCAATCTGAATGCTCGCTTGAGTCGCCTGAGTCGCTGGCGCATAGTGGGCATCATCGGCGGTATTCTGCTATTCGCGTTTATTATCTTCCAGGCCAATCCTGCCTTTGCTCAGCTATTCGGCACCGCAGAAGAGCAGGCCCAAACCATCTTTGGTCAATACATTGACCAGGGCATCATTGATTTCCTCTTCGGCATGTTGCGCATTGTCGTCTGGATCTCGGCAGTGGGCTTTGTCTTCTTTGCCATTTACCAGGCCCAGCGGGGAGAACAATGGCAACCGCTCCTCCAAAATGCCTTCATTATTATCGCTGCGGTAGTGGTGGTCGAAGGCTTGAGTCAATTGTTCTTTGGCGTATAGCCCATGGCCGAGGACTCCAATTTGTTTTGTCCGATTAACCAAAGTATTGGACAGACTCCCAGCCTCGGCCCCATTCCCTCCAATCTTCTTGCCCCCAGTGGTGCCATACTTGTTGGCTCCTATGTGCTGACCCAGGTGGTTCTGCAGCTCGGCTTTGGACTATTCCTTCTGACCAGTGCCTGGGGCATGAGTACCTGGTGGGTGGTGGTGGGCGAGAAGACCTGGAAATTCACCCATAAGTTCGTGCCGGTTCCAGACTGGAATCGGGGCCATGTGGTCTATCAACCGCACTTACACCATGAGCACAACCAAACAACGACTCGGGGCACAACGCTACCGATTCAAACCCTTTGAAGATGAATCTCACCTGGAGTGTATCTGTCGCCTCCAGGTAAGAGATCGGGATGTGGGAGCCTATCTGCTGAACTATCGCAATCAGCTCAGTTTTGTCTTTGGCTTTCAAGCCGTAGGCATTCATACCCTGCTAGCAGACGGTCAAGCAGAAACTGTTTTGGCGAGATTAGAATCGGGGCTTCAAGGCTTTCGACCGGGTGACCGGCTACGAATTCATTTGAGATCAATCGGAACGGATCACCAACGACAGCAAGAACTCTCGGAGCGCATAGAGTCCACATCAACGCTGGAATCTCAGTTTCTATTGCTGGCTCAACAACGGGCAACCCGTGATCGAACAGCGGCAGGACAACGACAACCCAAACATCTCTACCTGTTTGCCACCTACGTTTTAGAACCGAGTAAAGAAGCCCGTTCAGATCGGCTGGAACAGGCCCTTGCCTGGATTATTAGTCGCTACGACACCTTCAAAGGGCTCAAACAAGAAAAAGAATCTCAGCACTATCAGCAGCTGTTGAACCAAGCCTTTACCGATGGGTATCTCCATTGGGAACAACAGCTCAATAGTCGCATGGGTTTACAGGCTTCACCCATGGATGCTAATGCCCTCTGGGGTTATCTCTGGTATCAGTTTAACCAGTCGGTACCACCGTCTGTTCCCCAGTGCTTGACTCTGAGCGATCAGACGGGGCAATTATCCCTTCAAGAAACCGTCACCGTTCCCCTCCATGCCAGTTCAGTACTGATCAGGGGAGAACATGGCCATCCCACTCACCCAAAAGCAGACCGTCAGTGGGTGCGCGTCAAAAGTAAATGTATCGGTGCTGTCGTTCTCGAATCGAAACCCGCAGGTTTTATCTCCCCTGAGCATCAGCTCTATTACCTCTGGCAGGCACTGTCTCAGTTTGCCGATTATGACTGTGTTTGTGAGCTAGCCGCTGCCGACCGGACCATGACTCGCATGAGTCTGCAACGGCTCACCCGACAGAATATGACCGCCACATTCCGAGCCAATATGCTCAAGGATGTGGATGTCGCCTCTCAAATGCGTCTAAAGCAGGGGGTGGCTGCTCAAGAGAAAATCTACGAAGGGGCATTACCCATCTGGGTCAGTGTCGTCGTCTTTCTCCATCGCAATAATCCCACTGAACTGAGTGAAGCCAGCCAGCAGTTGACCAATGCCTTTCACCAGGGAGACTTTATTCGTGAAACCGAAGTTGCCTGGCAGTTATGGCTCAGATCGTTACCCATTGTCTCTGGGTGGCTACTAGAGGATGGCCGCAGACAGCTCTATCTTACCCATGAAGCTCCCGGTCTAATGCCTGTTGCTTTTCCCCGTCCCGTAGATAACCGAGGCATTGAACTGATCACCCATCAGGGCCGGATGCCGATTCAAATTGACTTTGCCGAGAAACATCGCGGCATCTTGATCTTTGGTGAAACCCGCAGCGGTAAATCCGTCCTGGCCGCTGAAATTTTTGTCTGGGCCATCGCCTGCGGCATGAATGTGATTTCCCTGGACTATCCCAAGCCAGACGGCACCACCACCTATACCGACCTGGTGAAATTCTTTGGCGATCAGGGAGCCTACTTTGATATTGGCTCAGAATCCAACAACCTATTTCAAATTCCAGACCTGCGCCACCTGGATGAAAAGCAACGCCAGGAACGATTAGACGATTACAAAGAATTTCTTGTCAAAGCCCTGGATACCATGGTGATGGGCACCGAAACCGAGAACCAGCTCGGTAAGCGGGTGCATACACTGCTATGGCAGGGACTGGCAGAGTTCTTTGCCGATGACGCTATTCTCAGTCGCTATGATGCCGCCTTTGACGACGGCTTTGGCAGTACTGCCTGGCAACAGATGCCCACCCTGGCTGACTTTGTTGAAACCATAGTCGGTCTGGAGCTGGAGGTAGATTCTCCTCTGATTCAAGAAGCTCTGGCCACCATTTTGTTGGAATTGCGGGGCTGGTTATCCAGTCGAGTGGGTCGGGCCATTTCTCAACCCTCCACTATTCGTACCGATGCCCAGCTCACGGTCTTTGCCCTGCGCAATGTGGGCGACAACATTGAAGCCGCCGTACTGGCACTATCTGCTCAGTCCATGGCCTTTCGACGAGCGTTGGAAGTGTCTGATTCACTCCTGGCCATTGATGAAAGTCCCATTCTGTTCAAGTACAACGGTATTGCCCAGATTATTGGCCAGGTTTGTGCCAACGGAGCCAAGTCCGGCATTCGTCCGCTGATCATCGGCCAGGACCCAGACACTATTGCCAACTCTGTTGCCGGGTCTCAAATTCTCCAAAACCTCAACACTCGCTTTATCGGTGCCATCCAGCCTAACGCCCTGCCTTCCTATGAAACCCTGTTTGGTTACTCACCCCAGGTGTTGATGCCCAATACCGATGAAGCGTTTCGTATTGACCCAGTGCAGATCTGCTCCCACTGGTTGGTCGATGCCGATGCTCGACTCACCCCCTGTTCCCACTATCCATCCCCTGAACTGCTAGCGGCTGTCGCTAATAACCAAAAAGAACAAAAGGCCCGGCAACGAGTATTGGCCCAACACGACAACAAGTTTGCAGGCTATGCCGCCTTTGCTCAGGCTTATGTGCAAACCGTGCGAGCAGGCCAGTCCATGGACAATATTGCACCCAATTCTTAACCCATAGGAGGTTCCCATGACACCCAAAAAACGACGCTGGCGATGGTTACTGATCGGCACTGGCACCCTGGTGCCGATCCTCACACTTGGGACTGCAGCTGCCTCCCTATTACCCGGTGGTGTACCCGATGGCTGGCATCAGGGTGTGTTGGATGACTATCTCAATCCACTAGAACAGCTTGTCGGTCAGTGGCAGCGAGCAGATCCCATCCGAGAAACCATTATGGAAACAGCATTGGGTGTCCTGTGGGATGATCTCAAAGGCAGTACCCAAACTGAGATTCCAGATCCGTACAAAGTTCGTACGGCTGAAGATGTGACCGGGGCTGGCGTCCTTACCACCAGTCCTGTCGTTCAACAGCGTGATCTAGGTAATTTGGTGGACCAGGAAATGGCTAGATCGCTAGCGGCTCCTGTTATTGGCGAAGAAGGTAACACCTGGTTAGAAGAATCCGCTCAGCGCACAACAGATTTGGTCAATCAAAGTGTACACCAAACGGAAGAAGTCGTCTCACTGGCAGAAAGTGCACAGGGCATGGGCGTCACCCAGGATGTGATGAAACAAAGTGCCCAGATTGATGCAGAGATTGCCAAGCTGCTGACCCAGCAAACTCAGCTCACGGCTGATAACAACACCACACTGTTACAGCTCCAACAGCTACAAGGCATTTTGGCTCAACTCGCTGCCGATACCAGCGAAGGCATTGACGAATCCAATCGACGGGAGCGACTGGAACGTCAGGTATCCATCTCCGGTTCAGCCCAGTCACCCATCTACCTGCCCGGTGTGCTTGGCACCCAGACTTCATCAGAGGAGTAATGCCCATGACCGCCCATGTCCTGGCCCAGGTAACTGGGGGCCTCAGCATTATCGAAGATAGTATCCAGCAGCTTGAAGCCGTCCAACAAGCATGGGACGACCGCTGGCAGGAGATTTTCACCCAGTCCAACGGTCTCTATCTCGGTATCAACCAGTTTGCGGCCATCATTCTGGTAGGCACATTTATCTTCTTTGCCGTGGGCTGGGTTAAGGATGCCATGGAACGAGGCATTTTCCCGGCATTACCCCATGTGCTCTGGATGCTGCTAATCGCGGTGTTGTTGTTTGATAATGGCTCCCTGCTTGGCTCAGTCACCCTGGGTTTACGGGATGTGATCAATGCCCAAACCCAGGTGGTGCTGGCGGTGCAGATTGGTGAAGTCTCCATGGTGGAGGCTCTCAATGATGTGATTGTGTCCCAACAGGCTAAGGCATTGATCCAGCGAGAATATGCCGAATGTGATGCCAAAGAAGGACAGGCTCAGATTGATTGCTTTTTAGAAGCGGGTGAACGGGCACAGCAAATCCTGGAGCAGGAGTATCGCCGCAAAGGGTTCTGGAGTGCTGGACTCCAGCGACTTTCTCAACGACTACGACAAATCGGTGAGCATATTCAACAGGACTACCAGGATGGCTCACCCCCTGCGGGAGGAGATCCGTTGGGTGACTTTTTAGTCCATAGCCTGGTGCAAACCGGCAGTCATGCCCTGGCTGAACATATTCTCAAGGGCTGGCAGTGGGCTTTTGCCAACATTCTAGAGTTGGCCATGTTGTTAACCGGACTTATGGGACCGATTGCTGTAGCTGGATCAGCCATTCCTCTTCAGGGCCGACCGCTGTGGGCCTGGTTAACCGGCTTCTTCAGTTTGGGCATGGCCAAGTTCTCCTACAGCGTCATTGTCGGTCTTGCCGCCACCGTGGTTGTCACCGCTGAGGTTCAGACCCAGAGTGATTTTGGTTTTCTTCTACTCATTAGTGTGCTGGCTCCAGTGCTAGCCCTATCCATTGCCGGAGGAGCCGGGATGGCTGTCTTTCGTGGCATCTCTGGCGGTGTCACCCGCATTATTTCCATTGGTTCATCGACTCTGCCGTTACCCTAAACCGCACCATGCAATTTAGCGATCTCACCCGTCGTGGGCGACTCCCCAGACTCGATTCCACCGATATTCTGCCGCTGGCCTTTGCTGGACTGTCGGCAGGTGTTGTCATTCTGACAATCGCCCTGCTTTGGCTGGCTGTTTCTTTTTCCAAACTGGCCAATAAACCGTCTCCCACCCTGGTGCAGCAGGTGGATGGTCGGGCCTTTACTGTACGCCCTGCCGATGTTCACTATCGTGAACCGGAAGTTATCCGGCGGGTGGTATCCGACTGGGCCGTACTGACCTTTACCTGGGGTTCTATCCCTGGCAAAGAAACAGAGACAATTGATGAAGAAGGCATCAAAGTCAAAGGCACTGATCGCGTTACTGAATCTGCCTGGGAAGCTGGTTTTCTGTTAGCCAGTGATTTTCGTGATGTCTTTCTGGCTCAGCTTGCCACCGAGATTATTCCTGATGCGGTCTTTGATGGTCAGGTTTCAGCCGTAATCATTCCTCAAGAAGTCTCACCACCTCAGGTAGTGAACGAGGGACTGTGGCAGGTGGACCTGATCGCCACACGCATTGTCTTTGACGACACCAATCCATCTGGCACCACCATTCCCTTTAATCGACGGTTCTATGTGCGGGCGATTGAGCCCCCTAGAAAACCCCTAATTAAAAATGCATCGGACTATCAACAGGTGGTGTATCGCCTACTGGAAAGCGGATTACAGATTGATGAAATTCGGCCCATTCATGGAGAGGAGATCAGCCAATGAGTGATGAACCGACCCTGGAGAGTTTACGGGAGATGACCGGGGCACCCAACCTGGATGACCCCCTGGTGAGTGAAACTGCCTTTGATGCGGTGGAGATGAAATCAGAACGACCGGCCTGGAAGATGCCGGGGCCAAAACTGATGGCTGTAGGTTTAGCTCTGGTGCCTGTTTTTGGGATAGCAGGTTATTTCATGTTGGCAGGCCGACAGACCGATAAAGCGGATGTAGCGGCGTCTGAAGCTTCAACGGATACGGAGGCGGCTAATGAGATACCTAGCATCACTGAGGTCGCCCTGGAAGAATCCCGTAATGAGGTTGCCCGGTTGAAATCCAATATGGCCTTGAGCGATCAGGCGTATGTTCAACAACAGTCTCAGGAAGCTACCAAGCCGAAGTCATCATCGTCACCCACAACGGCACCCACACCACCCAAAGCGACGACTAAACCTGCGGTTTCACGACCGGTACCCGTTGTCAGTGCCAGTTCACGACCGGCACCCGTTATTGACTATCGCCCCACCCCCAGACCTGTACAAACAGCAGCGATACCACCCAGACCCACACCTGCGGTGACAGCTGCTGCATCACCCCGTTTCTCAGAGACAGATCCTACAGAACGTTGGCAGACCCTGGCTCGTCTGGGTAGCTACGGCACAGTGCCACCGGTTGAACCCACAGAGCAAACAGACACTGTCGATGGAGATAACGGTGTCAAAACCATTCCTGTCGCCCAGATTTCTCCTCATTCGGTAATGGCCACCGTGTCAACACAATCATCCCCTGTTCCTGAAGAACCAGAACCAGAAATAATTCCAGAAGAATCGGCACCGTTAGAACTAACTGAACCCATTCTGGTGGCAACCACGCAATCATCTGTTATTCCTGAACCGTTACCACTTGAAAACACACTCCAGGCCCAGGTTTCTCCTGAGATTTTGAACGATGCCGAAGCTCGTATCCTTGAAGAACCGCTCCAGCCCCCATCGCTGATGTCAGGCACCTATGCGTCTGGCGAACTGACCACACCCGTTGTTCTCAATGAGTCTGAACAATCCAGTCGTTATGTGGTTCGTCTGAATGAACCCCTGGTTGATAACCGGGGACGACCTGCCATTCCCAGCGAAAGCGATCTCACGGTTGAAGTGGAACCCGTTGGGGATGATCGGCTGGTGGAAATTTCAGCGGTATCGGCTACCTGGCAAGAGGGTAACAATCAACAGGAAATTCTTTTACCCGATGCTGTTGTTCAGATTCGGGGTGCCGATGGTCATCCGCTGATCGCACAAGGCTATGGAGATCCCGGTGGTGAGATTGCAGCGCTTGATGCCAGTGAAGTGGCCCTGGGTGCTGTTCGTCGAGCCTCAGAACTCTACACTCGACCCAATACCCGTGTCCAGACCAATGACAACAGCACGGTGGTTACTGAGGAGAATCCAGCCCCCAATGTCTTAGCGGGTGCCCTGGAAGGCGGCACGGATGTATTGCTAGACATCCTATCTGAACGAAATCAGCAGGCCAGGGATGCTATCGCCCAACGGCCTCAGGTGTTGTACCTGGAGGAGAACACTCCGGTGCAGGTGTTTGTCAATGCCTCAATGCAGTTGCCCATGTAGCCGGAGGTGAATGATGCAGCGTTTGATAAAGCTATCAATGGCTCTACTACTATGGGGACTGGCCCAACCCGCCATGGCCCAGACTCGTTCGGTTGAAATACCTGAATCGAGAGCCATCGATGTGGAATTACACCGGGGTCATGGGGTGACCCTCAACTTTCGTCCACTGGATATCACCATTCAACGAGCCTGGTTAGATGATCTCTCCAAAGTCACCGTAGACTTTGATGATCCCAGGTGTGTTGTTGTTGGAACCTCAGACAGCTGTGCTGCCACTGTGATTCATCTGCGGCGAATTCATCCTATTGAGTTTCCTGATTTACCTGCCACAGCTACGACAACACTCACAGTCCTCACCGATGCTGATATTTATACCTTTCAGCTGAGTTTCCCGGATGGTGGAATGCCTGACTATTCCGTCCTGGCTCTTCAACAGGAAAGTGCTCCTGAGCTATCGGATAATCCCACCCTCACCGCTGTCACACAAATCGAGCAGGGATTACAGGTGGCGCAAATTCGTCGCCTGATCTCACCTAGTGATCCCCTATGGCAGCGGATTCAAACCTGTTTACAGCTGATGCGAGATGGTGTCGCCACAGCGGATGCCGCTCAACGAGCAGGTGTCTCCCCAGACTTACTTGCTCGGCTGATGGAATTTGGGGCAAGGAGGTAGACAATGCTAACTCCATTTATTCGTGCACTCCGCAATTTCCTGATCATCGTTGTCGTTACTCTAGCCATATGGCTATTGCCGGGTGAGATCAGCACGGCTCAAGACTATGGAATTCCTACAGTAGGTGTCACCTGGGAGAATCAGTATGGTCAAATACCTGACTGGTCTCAGCTGACATTTCGCACCCTGCCATCCATTCTCTCCGATGGTGCGTTTGATGCTCCGTCAGAAATGAATGATGCCCTCAACTATGATCTTTCTCGGGTGTGGCAGGCAGGTCAAACCGCTGACACCTATCTGAAGCTAGGAGACTTTCAGACCAGTCTTTATCTCCAACTGTTTAATCTTTACTCTGTTGCTCAACTAACCCAGCTGGACCTGGAGCAAGTGGCTCTGGGAGCCCTGGAGATGGCTGTATGGCAAAGCCTGGACGATCTGGTAACGGCAATTCCAGGACTGGGTAATTTTGAGATGGGTGCGGTTCCACCGATTCAGGAACTGATCTCAAGCCGTTGGCCAGGAATACCGGGATTTAATCCTCAGGCCAATGACACCATTGCAGAATTACTGGGTGAATATCCAGAACTGGGGCAACTCAACCTGGGTGACCTGGGCGATCAGCTAAACAGTTTTGCGATCACCGATATTCCCGGTCTTGATACTGTCCCCCTGCAGAACTTTACCGACTGGGGCAATAGCACCCTGGGTGGAGTTCCTGGGTTAGCCGATGTTCCCTTTGACCAGATGCCTAACCCCATTGGTTCGATAGGACTTCTGGGGCAGGTGGATGTGGCGTATGGTCCTGCAGAACAATCACGACAGAATACGATTTCAGGGAGCTACCAGGCAGGTTTTAACGTGGCCTGCGAGACCGACTGTGCCCATGTGGAACTCACTGCCAGTCCGGCACTCCACGGCAAGCAATGGATTTCAGGTAAGCACCAGGACGTGCGCGGGGGTGAAGGTATTCTGGGGCAGGTCAATGGTGGCAAAGAACCCACAGGTCGGCATCCCTTTGGCAAGGTAGCCAAGGTTGTTGTCTGGGATGTGGATGAATCAACCGGGAGCGTCAGTACGGCCTTGTTTTTCCGCATCTGTAAACGGGGTATCCCGGATCTGGGCTGTACGCCTTACTTTATTGGACCGGTTCCTTTTCTGAGCTATAGCGAAACCACGATGATGCTGGTGGGTCTGTTAGATGGGCAGGGGGGCAGCAGTTCATCTGCGTCTTTACCCACTGAAGTCTTAGACCAGGCACGACAGCTGGGTATTCCTACAGAAGCATTACCCGGATTTACCAGCGATGGATTTGGTCTCTGCGGTGATGGTCCTGGCGGGGTGGATTATTCAGCGCTGGCAGCGGCATTCTCCAGTATTGAAGGTCATTATGATTCTGTCGGTGCCTATGTCTGTGATGGTGATGGCAACTGTGGTCGAGGATTAGGTCGCTATCAGTACATGAGCTATCGCAGCGATGTGCGAGCCACCATTCGACAACAGTCTGGAGGAGCAGCATTTCTCGCTAAAGTCGATTCGGGTAGTGCGATCAGCAATGCGGAGATTGATCGGTTCTTTCCGTCCACCCGTCAGGATGGCATTTTCAAACAGGATCAGAATCGCAATATTGCCCAGGCGCAGCAAGAAGGCTTTTCCGGTGGTCGGCTGATTGAGCGGGTGGGTCAGATTCACTTTGGTGGACCCGGTGCCAAGATTGATGGGGGATCCTCCGATGTCCATGGACGGCTGACGCTCAAAAGCTATGGTGAAAAGCTACTCCAGAGCTATGAGACTGCATTGGCCTCGGGTGGAAAACGCTGTGCCAAACAGACAGGCGGTGACTTGAATCAACGAATCTTCCAGTCCATGGGAGAAATGGGTCGGTTTGATAGCTCTTCGGGTCCTGATGGTGGCAACCTGGCCTGTGCCTGGGCGGTAAACAGAGTGCTGGCGAATGCAGGTATTCAACCAGTGGGTACCAATACCAACTATGTGCCCTCTGTTGAAGCTGATTTACAAGCAGGACGAGGCACTCAAATTAATCAATCTCAAGCCGCTCCTGGAGACATTGTGATTGCGTCTACAGCAGGCCATATCGGCATTTGTATGAACCAGGGCTGTACCCAGGTGAGATCTAATTCGTCCAGTCGTGCCCGGTTTACCTGGGATTCGGACATTAACTTTGCGGGTGTCTACGGGGCTGGCCAAAGTCGTATCTATCGTTTGAAAAATTAGGAGAGTTTCATCATGAGCTTAAAACACTATCGTTTATGGACCATTGTCGTTTTCACTATTCTGCTAGTGGTGATCAGCAGTCCAACTGTGAACGGGATCACCCCTAAAAACCAGCCTATTCAGATTGCTCAGACTACTGAAGACGCCTCAGAACAGGTCAGTCAAGCCACTCTGGATTATCTTCTAGCTGATGTCACTGAGCCAGCCCAACAACCTTCTGTTACCCGCACAACCATTGTTGAAACCTATGCTCTAGCAACCTGGCAATGGGGAGAAACCGGTGGCCAAACGGTATTGGAACTGTCTGACGAAACCTGGCAGGTGCTTGTGTCAGGGGGCGGTGCTGTGGATGCGGCCACCTTAGTCAGCTTTGGTGTACCGGCTGACATTGCTGAGCAGCTAATGGCCCAGGATGCCTCAGGAGATTAGCCATGGGGTATCGGAGATGGTTAATGCTGGGTGGTCTCTCAACAGCTCTAGCTATGGGGGTGTATGCCAAAACGTCATCAACAGCCCAGACGGGTTGGCAACTGGCAGGGGAGATTGCTCCACCTGAGCTGTTGAAACAAATTGGTGAGGAGCATCTGTCGTCACCTGAGCCAGTGAATCTCAGCCAGATGCGGGTGTTGAAAGTTCATCAACCCCGACAGTCAGCACCCCTATATCTGGTGGATACCCGTTTAGCAAATAGCGATCAGCAACCCCTCTGTGGAAAAGCAGGTTGTGCTTTTCTTGGTTACATCCCAGGGCAGGCGAGTTATCAGCCTGTGTTCAATACCTATCTGGATCCTCATCTGCCACCGGATACTGAACTGTTATCCGTAACTGATACCTTGCAATCAGGGTTGCCCACACTCACACTGCATCAGCTTGAAGGTCAACAGCTACAGCGATTTACCGTTGCCTTTGATGGCACCCACTATGCCGTTGTTACGGTAGATAATCTGCCTTCACTCCATGAGTAATGTTCTCCTACAGACTCAATCTCTGGATCTAAGAGCGTTACTAAAACCGCTCATGGAGTCGGGTATGGGATTTTTGCTGCTGGGTCTAGGTATTTTGTGGGCAGGCATGAGTTTGCTGGGGGGAACCGCGTCAAAGGGGCAACTTTCAACGGGACGTTTTGGAGGACGACAAGAACGACAGAAGGCTAAAGCCACAGCTCGACAGCAACGAAAGCAAGGTAAGACGGCTAAAGTATCTCTCAAGGCAGGAGATTTAGAGATTCCCCAGGCTCAGCAAAGTATTGTCGTAGCGGGTGCGCCGGATTCGGGTAAAACCTTTAGCATCATTGATCCAGCCATTTGTTCTGCCATTGAACAGGGCTTTCCCATTCTGGTGTATGACTTTAAGGGCTCTCAGGTAGCGACCCATGCCGCCTGGGCCGCCAGTCAGGGCTATAAGGTGTCTATCTTTGCACCGGGTCAGCTCTATACAGGCATCTGTAACCCGTTAGACTTTCTAGCCGATGCAACCGATTCACTGATGGCAGCGCAGCTGGCTAATGTGATTCAGCGTAATACCCAACGGGACAGCGGCTACCGAGAAAATGACTTTTTCAATTCGGCAGGTACCAACCTGGTAGAAGCGGTGATGCTGCTGGCCAAGCTGACACCCTATCAGGATTTGCTGATGGCGAGCAAGATTTTAAATCTTGCAGATTTACCCAAACGGGTTCGAGCGGCGGGCGAAACGTCCTGGGTGCCGTCCTGGACCCTGGATAGCTTTAGTCAGCTATTAGCGTCCGATGGGGCAGAAAAGCAGATTTCGGGGATTGTGGCGACAGCTCAGCGTACTTTCAAGACATTTACCGGAAAACAGCTGGTGTCGAGCTTCTGTGGCAAAACAACGATTCCATTAGACCTCACGGGTAAACAGATTCTTTTTCTGCAGGCAGACATTCAAAAACGAGATGCAGTCAATCCGCTTATAGCCGCTGTTCTGCACCTGATCGTCACTCGTAATTTTGCCGTGCCTCGTAAACAACCCCTGGTAATTGCACTGGATGAACTACCGACGCTCTATCTACCGGATTTACCCAAATGGATTAATGAGTTCCGTTCCAATGGGTTTGTGGCTCTGCTGGGCTATCAGAACTTTGCTCAGCTACAACATATTTATGGTCGTGAACTATCCCGTGCTATCTTTGCGGCCTGTGGGACCAAGATCTTTTTTAATCCCAAGGACCGGGAAACGGCTCAAGAGTTTTCAGGCTATCTGGGGGATAAAGAAGTGAAATACACTACCCGGTCCCGCAGCTATGGCCAGCATACGAGCCGCAGTCGGTCAGAGCAATTACAGCGAGTCCCACTGCTAACACCTGACCAGATTTTGAAACTGGACCAGGGGGAATGTGTCTTTATCAATCCGGCCTATCGCAGTGGTAAAGAAGCCTCGATTCCACTACGGCTGAAGGTCAGATTGAGCCCGAAGCATATCAAACGCCAGCATCGGAGTGAACTGCTATGGCAACAGAGTGTGCGAGACCGACTGATCTCAAGGGCTGCGCAGCAGGACGACATGGCCAATTTGAGTGAAGCCAATGAAGTTAGACAAACCATTGCTAAGACGTTTTTTCCGTTGCCAACAAATGTGGATATCCCTTACGAGGGTGACCTGACTGAAGATGAATTTAGCGAGGTGTTGTAATGCTAACCAAACCATTACTTGAAACTGTTTTACCCCAAACCCAGGATCTACTGGCGGAGATGCCTGAGATTTTGGAGACCGTAACGGAGGCTCAACAAAGACCACCGTTGCCGCTGGGCTATGTCCCTAGCGTGATCGAAGTGTTTTTTGAAGATGTGCTCTATCTCAAGTCGGTGGATGGGGTGTTGCTAATGGCCCGAGATTGTTTAGCCGACTATCAGCCCCGATTTGTGGAATATCGCTTTGATGATGAGATGGCCCTATTTCAAGTAGGCCGAGACGTGTTAGTCAACCGGATTGCATCGTAAGGAGAGAATGACTATGCCATTTACGATTCGTACAGAAGACGCCCTGGCAATGCAGGAAGATGAGGCTCAACTGCTGATGGCCATTGGTCAGGTCACCCAGCGACTCTATGCCACACTACACCGTCAGACTCAACAACCTGTTGTTCCTATTGAAGATAGCCTCCGCATCCAGATGGGACGCCGGGTGGTGTATGGCACCCTGGCCGATGGCACCCAACGGCGAGAACTGACACCCAATACGCTGAAGGTGATTGTGGGTGCTCTTCAGCGACCGGTCACACCCGATAGCGATCCAAACGACTACGAGGGCAAGGTTCCCAATATTGAAATTCGAGATCAGGGGCAGGTGCTGTTTCGAGAAGAACGGGACGGCACGGTTACGGTCAATCAGATTCAGCTCACACTTGAGCAGGCATCGCCTGAATCGGAGCCAATCGCTGAACCCGTTGAAGAGGAACTATTACCAGCATCAAATCTAATCACATCAGACCTGGCAAATGATGTAGCTGTGGCGGCTCAGCAGTTGCTCAATCCTCTGGGACAGGAAACACCTACCTATCAGGCTGTTGCCATTGGTCAGCACACCATTCAACAGCAGGGCGATCTCCTCTCTGTTTCCCGAGAGGAGGATGTCATTTTGTCGGCACGACAAGACACCATCCTGGATGAGCAGGTAACTCAGGCTGACTGGCAAACATTTTATAACATCACTGAACGGATGCGGATGGCACAGTTGGGTGATGAGTCCGAATCTGTTACAGCAGAGCAAACACCGACTGAGGACAGTCCACCTGCACTGGCAGTTTTAGATCGAGAGATTGCTAAAATCCCCCATGAGCAAACTCGTCAAACGCTACAGGCGGCTACGACAGACTGGAAACAGCAAGTCAAGACTCAGATGAAGCGGGGGGCTCAGTGGCTTTCACGGCAGCCCCAGGTACTCCGAGATCAGCGGTTGGCTCATGCTGTTTTGGACCTGTTCCACCGCAGCTATGAACGCACAGGAGAACATCACTACCGACTGGGCAACTATCGACTCTCGTTTAAGGGCACCAATCTCTATACCTTACGAGATCAGCAGGGGGTGTTGATGCAGTTTCAAGCCTTTCGACAGTTGGGGCTGGGACACCGTATCAAACTACTGGAGATGAGTGACCGGCTGAGTGATTTTCAACGACAGGACCTGATCTCACTTAAACGAGATCAGCGGGTCATGCCTCAAGGGGCTCTGGATGTTGAAGCCAACTACACAGCCAAAACAGATCGGGTGGAACGAACGGTTCGTGTTTTCTTGCGCAATATTGCCCGTGCCCATTGTTGGGACAAAGACGGTGGCCAGTTCAAGTTGGAAATGGGAGCGGGTAATCTGTTGCGGATTACGGATAAGCGTCAGGGACGGGGTGTGGTCTTTCAACGGCAAGCAGGAGAAGTCTTTTCCAAGTTGGGGCCAAAGGACTTTGCCCACTTTGATCGGTTGGCCCAGCGGATGCAGTCGGTACAGATGCGGCCCTCAGTATCCGCCATTAAACCAGTGGCCTCACAACAGCTGGAGATGGGCTGATGCAGGCATCTCTGGCAGCAGCATTTACCAACCATTTTCAGAGTGGTCAGGGCTTTGCCACGATTGTGGCAGCGCGACAGTTTGCTGCAGAGATTTTGGGTGAACCGGTGCGGCCAGGAACCGCACTGGCAAAACAGGTGGATGAGGCCATTGAAGTAGGGGTGGTAAGGTCTGCACGGCAGTTGATTGCCCAGGCTGAGACTACGCATCAGGCTTATGACTTACTGGTGGACCTGCTTCAGCGACAACCTAAGCTGGGAGTAAAGTCATCCACCTCAGTTCTACAGCAGGCGTACAGCACTCCGGTGCCCATTGCTTACTTTGCCAGTGTGCTTGCCGGAATTACGCCAGAGACAACGGTGTATGAACCCTCTGCAGGCCATGGAGCCTTGTTATTGGGAGCCACATCCGGTCAGGTGATCGCTAACGAGATTAATCCAGATCGCTATGGTGAGCTGGCGACTTGTGGTTACAGGCAACTCACCCAAGAAGATGCACTGGTTTACCATCCAACGGAGCAGGTGGATGTCGTTATCTGCAATCCGCCTTTCGGGACCGTTGTCGATGACAATCGCCGTACTCGCCGATTTCGGATGTATGACACCTGGACTAGCCAAATTGATCAGGTGATCTCACTCAATGCCCTACAGGCAATGAAACCGGATGGCCGAGCGGTTTTGATTCTAGGCGGTAAATTAGGACGCGACACAGACCAGCGATCTGAACGCTATAACAGTCGTGAGAGTCGGGCCTTTTATCATCTGCTCTATCAGCACTATCGCGTTACCCAGCATCTGTCGATCTGGGGTGATCTCTACCGCAAACAAGGCGCAGGCTTTCCCATCGATGTGATTGTGATTAACGGCACTGGCACTGCCGAGCGGTCGTTACCAGCGGCTGATGTGCCCCCCATCTACTCGTCATTTGATGATCTTAAGGAGTGTTTACCCAATGACCCCATCCACCATGATTTCTCCCTGGACTTACCCGTTTATGACCCAGCGCTATCCCAGCTTTCAAACGCTGTGGAAACCTCAGTGGCTGCCGTCCCTGTTTATCGTGCGGCTGCCCCAGGAGATTCAATCTCTCGACGAGAAAACCTATCTGGCACTGATGCAAACGCGACTGGACCGAATGATTCAACAATCGGCTCAGGCGACATCGCTCAAAGAGACTCAGGCGATGCTGGCCAAAAGTCTGGAAAAACTGGATTCAGCCCAGACAGTGCCGCTGCTGGAGGACAACGATCTGGACACCTGGCGACAGCAGTGGAGCGAGACTCTGATTCTCAACACCTGGCGATTCCAGGAACAGCTGAGACATTATGGCGTGGCCTTCCCCGTGACGGACCTGATCTCGCCCAACCATCCCGAATTTCTCGACTGGCAAGCCCTCCACGACGATACCCCTCTGGAGGACTGGCTGGTCACCCTAACCCCCTAACCCCAGAATCCACCATGGATGCCCAACCGAGACAGGTGCCCTATCTCCCTAAAAGCCAGGGCACCACAACTCAAACTCTGATTCCTTTCAATATGGCCAGTGCGGCACAGGTAGCCCTGGAGCGCTTTGAACAACACTACGGCAATATTGATGACTATCTAGCGGCGCGGTTGGGCTATGGCTCTCGTTCAGAGTTGTATCAGTATCTGAGTGCAGAACAGATTGATGCCGCCGCTCTGGCCATTAGCCACATTGAACAGGAGGCAGGCTTTATCACAGGGGACCAGACCGGGATTGGTAAGGGGAGACTTTGCGCCAGCATTATTCGCTATGCCCAGCAGCAGGGCAAAATTGCGGTTTTTGTGACCAAGGATAAGCCGCTCTATGCCGATATGATGCGGGATGTGACGGATATTGGGATGCGGGGCTTTCGACCCTTTATTACCGATAGCAGTACCGAGATTCCCCTGGCCAATGGTGGCAGTCTGAAGACCAGCGGTGCCGCGCAGCAAAAGCAACAGATGGGCGACATGATGCGTCGAGGGACAGTGCAGCCCTATAGCGCCGTGTTTACCACGTACAGTCAGCTGCAAACGGTAGGTAAAAAGGAACCGCTGCGGCGACAGTTTTTGCGGTCAATTACGCCCAATGCAATTTTGATTTTGGATGAGGCGCATCAGGCGGGGGGTAGTCAACAACGCTGGCAGGCCAATGGTCCGCCGGACCGGGCCACGTTTGTGCGAGAACTGATCGATAAATCGGCTGGGGTGTTTTATTCATCGGCCACCTATGCCAAACGGCCTGATGTGATGGACCTCTATGCCAGACGCACCGATTTGCGGCTGGGTGTGAGCAGCATTACGGCGCTGGAAAACATTCTGACGCGGGGTGGGGTGCCACTCCAGCAGATTGTGGCCAGTAAATTTGTGGCCTCGGGTCAGATGCTGCGGCGAGAGCGCTCCTATGAAGGAATTACGTTTCAGGCGCAGACGGTGCCGGTGGACCGGGAGGTAGCAGACCAGTTCTCCGCAGCAATGCGGGCGATTAAGGATTTTGACCGGGCTAAGCAGAAGGCGATTAAGGAGCTGAGTAAAGAACTTAAAGCCGCAGCCAAGGCCCTGAGTGAGGATGGAGCCATTGGTGATGTGGGGGCCAAAAGCACCAACTTTACCTCACTGATGCATAACTGCATTGAACAGGGATTGTTGGCCCAGAAGGCAGAGGCAACCGTGCGGGCAGCTATGGAAGCTCTGGAGCGGGGGGAGAAGCCGGTAATTGCAGTGGCCAATACCATGGGCAGTTTTATTCAAGCCTATGCGGATGCCCATGATCTTAACGACCGTGACCCGATTGACCTGTCGTTTGCTGATTTATTGGAGCGCTATCTGGAACGGTCTCGGGATGTGATTACCCGTGACTATCGCGGTGAGATGACACGTCATCGGCTGAATGATGACCAGCTCGGTATGAACGGGGTGATGGCCTATGAAGATGCCCTGGAGACAATTCGAGAGGGAGACTTCAGTTCGATTCCTATTAGCCCTATTGACTATATTGAACAGCAGCTAGAACAGGCAGGCTACCAGGTGGCGGAGGTGACCGGACGTAAGGCAGGGATTCACTATGACGCGGATGGGACGACAGCTTACAAGGTAAGACCGGACCAGGAATCAACCGCAAAGGCCAAGATTGATGCGGTGGCTCGCTTTAATGCCGGGGATGCGGATGTGATTCTGTTGAACTGTTCCGGGTCTACGGGTATTTCTCTCCATGCGTCGGAGAAGTTTGCGGACCAGCGACCCCGGCATATGATTGTGGCCCAGGCGGAGCGGGACATTAATGTGTTTATGCAGATGCTGGGACGGATACATCGTACCGGCCAGGTGGAGCTGCCGCGATACACCCTATTGATGGGGGATATTCCTGCTGAGAAACGACCAGGGGCGATTCTGTGTCGGAAGATGGCGAGCTTGAATGCGAATACTACGGCTGCACGAGAGACGGATATCTCTCTGAGTAATGTGGTGGATTTTATGAATCTCTATGGTGAGCAGGTGGTGAGCGATCTGCTCAATGATGATCCTGAACTCAATGCCAAACTGGATTTTCCTACCGCTCAGGCCAGTGGGGATGCGTCTGAAATTGCCCTGGTGAAGAAGGTGACGGGGCGGATTCCGCTATTGCCAGTGGCGGAACAGGAAGCGGTTTATAGTCTGATTGAGTCGGAATATCAAGATTTGGTGGACCAGGCACGGTCCATGGGAGAGAACATTCTAGAAGCAGATCAGCTGGACCTGGATGCACGGCCTCTGGCGCGGATGGAGGTGATTGCCGATGAGAGTGAGACCCAGAGTGAGTTTACTGGATCTGTGTATCTGGAGGTGGTGGATGCGAAGAGTGAAACGAAACCGCTGACTCAGCTACAGGTGATTAATGCGGTGCGTGAATCGTTGGGATTAGAAGTGGTTGAACAGGTAGCGGAGCATGACCCAGATACCCTGGAAGTAAAAGCACAACAACAGATTTCAGATACTATCAATACCCTGACAGAGGAAACAGAAACCTATCGAGTCACGATGGTGCAGAAAAAGCGGGAGCTGGAGGCGATCACCAAGTTTAATGACCGATTGGATAATCAGGTATTGCAGGTGACTGGGGTGTTGCAGGACTTTGCGCCAGGGGCTACGGTACAGATTCTCACGGCTGGACAACGGCTGACATTTTACGGAGTGGTAGCAGGCATTGAACAAAAACATCGCTCAGGCAGTCCGGCAGCACCCAACAATTGGAAGCTGCGGATATTTGTGGCGGATACGATGCGGCAACTGACGGTGCCACTCTCCAAGGTGAATAGCCACCGAGAGGGAGCCTTGAGAATCAACCGTGAGGAAAAAGACTTTTTTGGGACGGACATCTACGAACTGTTTGATACCCGGCAGACGGCTGGGCGAGTGAACCGGCAAATCTTTACGGGGAATCTGATTCGAGCCTTTGAAAAATACCCTGGTGGCAAGCTGGTGAACTATACCGACTACCAGGGTGATGTGCGTCAGGGGCTGATGATGGCCAAGGGGTTTGACATTACTGAGACTCTGAAGAAAGAGCCGGTGGTGTTTAAGCAGCCCTATCAGGTGAAGGTGTTTCTCACGGATTTGACTCAGCGAGAGGGGGTGGTCAAGACCCTGGATGAGTTGTTGCTGGTGAAGGCACAACGGAATGGTAATGGCTTTGTGGTGCAGGCTCCTAAGTCAAAAGAATCGGGTGGGAAGTATTACCTGGATGAGGGCTTGATTGCGGCGGCAGGGTCGGACTTTTATTCGGTGAGTAATCGGATGGAAGTGGTAGTGCCATCAGAGCGGTTGGAGTCAACGCTGACGGTGTTGATGGTGGAGCGGGGTTATGCACTAGCGGCATTTGAGCACCAGGAGATTGCGCGGGAGTATTTGGGCATTACGTTGCCGGAACTGACAACGGTGGAGACGGAACCGGTGCCGCCAATGAGTGTTCTGCCAAGGGTGGTGCAGCCCAAGCCGATTCAGCCGATTTTGAAAAAGAAGGCGGTTAATCCAGAGCCGGTGCCGGTGGCTCAGAAGCCTGAGGTAGCTGAGAAGACGATGCCCATGGGGTACTTAGAAAAGCGGGTGATTCGGTTTCTCAAGGAGGCAGGGATTTATCAGGCGGTATTGGAGAGTGACGACTTTCATTTCAAGATTGAGAATGAGCCCTATATTCCTCTGGTGGTGGAACGTCATGGGGAGGAGCTATATCTGACGCATTATTTGAGTCAGAACGGGGACACGTTTATCGATACGGAAATGGTGTTCTTGTTTCAAGGAGAGAGGCTGGAATTCAAAGAGACGGCGGTACAGAATCCATTGCAGGGAGGAGAGCTACGGGCACCGGATCGGAGTTTTGGCCAGGTATTCTCAAAGAACATTCTGGTCCAGGGATTTGCAGAGGCGGCAAACGCACAGTGGCAGGTTCAGGAGAGAGATGATCAGGTTCCTGAGGTGGCAACTGTTATTGAAGTAGGTGAACAACAGAGTGAAACAGCTAGTGAGGTCAATCTCTTTGATGTGGAGCAATTCTCGACGACAGCAGGTCAACCCCGTGGTGAAGCGACAGGGCCAGATCCTACCTGGAATGTGTCAGCAAAGACGCCTGAGGAGACGCCATCTGTTGAGAAGCCTCTGACGCCTGTAAAGCAGGTGATCAATCATCCGATATCGAAGCCGTCGTTGCAGGAGGTGGCGGATGAGGTGAGGAATCTGGATTTGGAGGTAATAGCGGCCAATTTGGGGTTAGAGCAGGACCGCTATGACAGGCACAAGTGGCGGGATGGGGACCACATTATCAGCATTAGCCAGACGCTGTTTATGGATTGGCTGGCGGATAAAGGGGGCGGTGGGGCCATTGATCTGGTGATGCATGTGCAGGGGGTGGAGTTTCGCTCAGCGGTGGAGTGGCTATCTGGACAGGACCTATCGGCAGTGCCAGTGATTCCAGTGCGGCAGACGGAAACCGATGCAGAACCCAAGCGGTTGGAGATGCCTGAAGCCAATGAGCATCGCTGGGCCGGGGTGAAGGAGTATCTGGTGCATCGGCGCAAGCTACCGGAAGCGTTGGTTGACCGGGTGCATGAGAAGGGGTTGGTGTATGCGGATGACCATCAAAATGCGGTATTTGTGCGCCATGGTTTGCAAGCTGGCGGCTGGCAGCGGGGTGAGGTGACGGGGGCCAGTCTGCGGGGCACCTGGGGGGAGCATAATAGCTATCATCGGCTGGTACCAGGGTCGGTGCGGGAGTTGGGCTGGTTTCGGATTGGCACCGGGCAAGGGCCTGTACAGCGGGTGCTACTGACGGAATCGCCCATTGATGCGATGTCGTTGGCGGTGCTGGATAAGGAGCGGCGGCAGCAGGCGGGGGTAACGGTGTATCTGTCTACCGATGGGACAGGCGGGGTGCCAGTGGAGGCGCTGAAGGCAGTTTTGCAGCGGAATGGGCAGGTGGTGGCAGCGTTTGATGCGGATAAGGCTGGGGAGATGATGGCCTGGCGGGTGGCGGCTCAGGTGCCAGGGGTTAGGCGGTTACGGCCTGCCTGTGGGAAGGATTGGAATGAGCGGTTGGTGAACCATGGGCAGCCAGGGCAGGCGCAGCAGACTGACCTTGATAGAGAACAGTTACAGCCTTTGTGGCAATGGCATCAAGTGGCCTGGAAGCTGGGGCGATCTGAGAAGTATCTGACCCGGATTGCTGAGGTTGCTACGGATGTCGTCCAGGGCAAACCTTTGTCTGAGAAAGCTCAGATGGTGATGCAGAAAGACTTTAGAATGTCTCAAAATCAATGCCAAAAACGATCAGCAACTCAGTCGATGTAAATGATTCGACAGCATTCGGCAGCGGGCGAGATCGCACCCCCCAATTTGTTAGACCAGCCCGACAGACGAGATCGCACCCCCCAATTATTAGCCCAACACGGCAGACACGATCGCACCCCCCAATTTGTTAGACCAGCATGACAGACGAGATCGCAATTTCACCAATTCCATAAATTGAGTTTTTTAGTAATCCAACATGGTTACCTTCAGAGCAAATAAAAATCGTTTTGTCTTGACTGCGTTTTCTGGATAACTTCTCTTATAAAAGTTTAACCAGGCCTATAGAACAGAAAATAGCTGCATAGTTGAGTAAATCTACTTAATCGTCATAACTTCCTCAGATTTTGTCCGTACTGTATAGACGGTTGTCTGAACTGCTAGTTATCTAAGGATTTTCGCAAGTGGGTAGCTAGATAAAGCCAACCGTCAAGCTCTGTAAGGAGTGATCATGACGGATCAACACGCAGTTACTCGTCAAGATACTGATCAGCAAAATTCAGGGTACTACTCGCCACCCGCAGCAGTCGAGTTACCTAAAGGCGGTGGAGCAATTCGTGGCATTGGCGAAAAGTTTTCAGTTAATCCGATAACAGGGACGGGATCGCTGAGTATTCCGATTTTTTCGACGCCCGGTCGAGCAGGTTTCTCTCCCCAACTGTCCCTGAGTTATGACTCGGGGGCAGGGAATGGAGCCTTTGGGTTAGGTTGGAATCTGTCCATACCGTCGATAACCCGAAAAACGGATAAGGGACTGCCTCGTTACCTGGATGATGAGGATTCGGATGTATTTATCCTGTCGGGAGCCGAAGATCTAGTGCCCACTTTGATCCCCGAGGGTAATACCTGGGTTAAGGATGAACGACCCGAGGGGGATTTTATAATTAGGCGCTATCGGCCTCGCATTGAGGGGCTGTTTGCTCGGATTGAGCGCTGGCAGCATAGAGGAACAGGAGAAATTCACTGGCGCTCGATCTCAAAAGATAATGTCACTAGCATCTATGGTCGGAGTCCTCAGCTACTGCATAGCCAGATTGCTGATCCTGCAGATGGTTCCCGCGTCTTGAAGTGGCTTTTGGAAGCCAGCTATGATGATCGCGGTAATTTAATTGTTTATGAGTACAAGTCAGAGAATGATGAGAATGTTGAGCCGTCTGCGGTTCAGGAAGGGCATCGAACAGAACAAGATTACAAGGCGAATGTTTATCTAAAGCGAGTCTGGTATGGCAATCGTACGCCTTATCGGCAGGCAGGTGGCCCCGTCTGGTCAGAGAACTCTGACATTAATAATTACCTCGACATTATTGAAAACAACTCAGACTTAAATTATTGGCTGTTTCAGGTTGTCTTTGACTACGGGGAACATGGTTCCATCGATCCCCGGTTAGATGAAGGAAATTGGGACAACCTGACGCCAGCGGATCTTGTTGCCGATATTCCAATACCGGATGATCCGACGAGATCGTGGTTTACTCGCCCGGATGCCTTCTCCACCTATCGTGCCGGGTTTGAGGTGCGGACCCAACGTCTATGTCGCCGGGTGTTGATGTTCCATCGGATGGATGAGAAGGGTGCGATTGGAGCCGACTGGCATCTGATAAGGTCCACAGATTTTGGCTATGACAAGAATCCCGTAGCGACCTATCTGGTAGCCGCGAAACAGACGGGGTATGTGCGCGATGGGGAAGGCTACCACAGGCGCTGGATGCCGCCGTTGGAGATGCACTATGACCGACCGCAGTTTCATACAGAAATTCAGACGGTTGATCCCAACAGTTTAGAGAATTTGCCTATCGGGTTGGATGGCCGCCAGTATCAATGGGTGGATCTCGACAGCGAAGGAATCTCCGGGATTCTGACGGAGCAGGGGACGGGCTGGTTTTATAAGCGGAATTTAGGTGAGGCGCAGTTTGGTGAAGCGGAGTTGGTGGCTACTAAACCCTCGGTGGCGGTGCTGCAAAGTCCGCAGCAGCGGGTGATGGATCTGGCGGGAGATGGTACCCAAGATATTGTTTTGTTGGGTAATCTCTCAGGCTATTGCCAACGGGAAGCGGATGGGGAGTGGCGTAATTTTCAATCCTTTGAGTCGGTGCCGATAGTGGATTGGGCTGACCCCAACCTGCGGTTTATTGACCTGAATGGGGATGGCCATGCGGATATTTTGATTGCTCAGGATGAGTTGTTTGTGTGGTATCCGTCTAAGGCACGGCAGGGGTTTGGGGCGGCGGAGACGGTGCGGAAGGCTCAGGACGAAGAGCGGGGTGCGGCGCTGGTGTTTGCGGATGGGACGCAGTCGGTCTATCTGGCGGATATGAGTGGAGATGGGCTAAATGACCTGGTGCGAATTCGAAATGGGGAGGTGTGTTATTGGCCCAGTCTGGGCTATGGCCGGTTTGGGGCCAGGGTAACAATGGCAGGAGCGCCCTGGTTTGATCATCCGGAGCTGTTTGACCAGCAGCGGGTGCGGCTGGCGGATATTGATGGCTCGGGAACGACGGATATTCTTTACCTGGGGCGAGAGGAGATTGCGATCTGGTTGAACCAGGCGGGGAATGGGTTCTGGAAGTATGGCAGTGAGCCAGGGGAAACACCGCTAACTCAGTTTCCGACGGTGGATGATCTGACGGCGGTGCAGGCGATCGATTTGTTGGGTAATGGGACGGCCTGTCTGGTGTGGTCGTCGCCGTTGCCGGGGCTACAGCCGATGCGGTATATCGACCTGATGGGGGGACAAAAGCCCCACCTGATGACGTCGGTGGTGAATAATCTGGGGGCGGAGACCAAGCTCCAGTATGCGGCGTCGACAAAGTTTTATTTAAGAGATCGACGAGAGGGAAATCCCTGGATTACGCGGTTGCCGTTTCCGGTGCATGTGGTGGAACGGGTGGAGACCATCGACCACCTGACGGGGAATCGGTTTGTGAATCTGTACCGCTATCGCCATGGTTATTTTGATGGGGAGGAACGAGAATTTCGCGGCTTTGGCTATGTGGAGCAGACGGACACAGAGGCTTATGCGGAGCTGGCGAAGGGGAATATGTTTGAGGTGGGAACCAATGAGGAGGAGAGTTCCCATGTGCCGCCAGTGAGGACCAAAACCTGGTTCCATACGGGGGCGTTTATTGATCGGGAGCATCTTTCTCAGCTGTTTGCTGAGGAGTATTACAAAGGGGATGCCCAGGCAGTGTTTTTGCCGGATACAGTGTTGCCCGATGGCCTTACAACAACTATTACAGAAAAAATAGATAATGAGACCACAGAAAGGATAGATGATGAAATCGAGGAGACTCGGACAATCAAGCTCCCGCATAAATTAACTGCCCAAGAAGAGCGGGAAGCCTGTCGAGCGTTGAAGGGGTCGGTGCTGCGGCAGGAGGTTTATGCCCTGGATGGCACTGAAGAGGCGGAGCATCCCTACACAGTAACGGAGTCGAACTACGAGATTCGACAGCTGCAGCCTCAGGAGGAGAATCGCCACGCAGTATTTTTTGCCCATCCGAGCGAGAGTCTGGCCTACCACTATGAGCGAAATCCAGCCGATCCACGGGTGGCCCATCAGATGACGCTGGAAGTGGATGGTTTTAGCAATGGGTTGAAGTCGGCGGCAATTGCCTATCCGCGACGTAATCCGGCTTATCCAGAACAGGGACAGACTTACATCACCTACAGCGAAAATCGGGTGACGAATAAACCAAACGACCTCCCTGGTGAACCCGATTGGTATCGCATTGGGCTTCCAGTTGAGACCTGCACCTATGAAATAACGGGCATTGAGGGCACCATGTCGCCTTCGTTTACTCCCTTCACGCTGGATAACCTCCGGGAGCAGATTGAGACCGCCGAAGCGATTGACTATGAAACTTTTGCTGGGTCTGGCATCCAGAAACGATTAATCGAGCAAGTCAGAACCCTTTATCGAAACAACGGTGACGCCCATCGTTTGGATCCTGCCCCCTTACCTTTGGGTGAGGTGGATTCCCTGGCGTTGCCCTGTGAGAGTTTCAAGCGGGCATTTACAGAAACGCAACTTCGTCCAATTTACGGGGAGAAACTGACTGAGACGGAACTGGAAACAGTGTTGGAGAATGAGGGGCGCTATGTACGGCTCGATTCTCCCTGGTGGATTCCGTCGGGACGGCAGGCGTTTGACGCCGACCATTTTTACTTGCCCTACAAAACCCAAGACCCGTTTGGCCAGTGCTACACCCTGGCCTATGACGGGGAGTGGTTGCTGGTAGAGCGGACGGAAGACCCGGTCCAGAACGTGGTGCAGATTGCCAACAACTACCGGGTAATGCAACCCGAAAAGATTACTGACCCCAATGGCAATCAGGCTGAGGTGGCGTTTGACACGTTGGGATTGGTAGCAGGGACAGCCGTGATGGGCAAAGGAGAAGAGCCTGACGAAGGGGATTCGCTCGCTGAGTTTGATGCAGACCTAAATGAAAGTCAAGACGCCTTCTGGCAGGATCCGCTGGGAACGGCTGCTGGATTGTTAGGGACTGCTACCACTCGCATCATTTATGACGTCGAACGATATCAGAACACCGGGCAACCAGCCGTAGCGGCAACCCTGGCGCGGGAGACCCATGTCAGCGATCCGGTGCCCGCTGATGGACTGAAAGTGCAGGTAAGTTTCCTGTATTCCGATGGGTTTGGCCGGGAGCTACAGACCAAGATTCAGGCGGAACCGGGAGATGCCCCCCGGCGAGGTGCCGATGGGGTACTGAAGTGTACCGAAAATCTTGTACACACAGACCCTCGCTGGGTGGGCACCGGACGCACGATCTACAACAACAAGGGCAAGCCGGTGAAGCAGTACGAGCCCTTCTTTAGCCCGACCCACAAGTATGAGACAGAACCGGGATTGGTGGAATGCGGGGTAACGCCGATTCTCTTCTATGACCCGCTGGGGCGAGTGGTGGCGACGCTGCACCCGAATAAGACTTATGAGAAGGTGGTTTTTGACCCGTGGCAGCAGACTACTTGGGATGTGAATGACACGCTGACCGAAACAACACGGGAAGATCCGACCGAGGATAAAGATGTCGGCACCTATTTCAAGGTGTTGAATGCCGAGGAGTATTTGCCGACTTGGTATACCCGCTACAGTAACGGCTCTGCGGTTGAGCGGGATGCCGCGAAAAAAGCGGCTGACCATGCGGGCACTCCCAGTGTGGCTCATCTGGATACTCTGGGGCGTCCGTTTTTGACGATTGCCCATAACGGTTGGAATAGCGCTGGTGAAGCTCAACTCTACGAAACCCGTGTGGAGCAGGACATCGAAGGGCAGTCGCTGACGATTACCGATGCCCGAGGTAATCGGGTAATGGTGAATACGCTGGAGGTTGAGGGGCAGCGCATTCGCACCTATGACCTGCTGGGGAATGGGCTGTATTCCCACAGTAGCGATGCTGGGGAACGGTGGATGCTGAACAACGTGGCGGGCAACCCCATGCGGGGCTGGGACAGTCGCGGCCATACCCTGCGCTATACCTATGACGGCTTGCAGCGTCCGGTGGGGCTGTATGTGCGGGGGGGCGATCACTCTGAGGAGATTTTGGCGGAATGCACGGTGTATGGGGAGGGCGTGCCGGAGGCGGCGCAGCGGAACCTGCGGGGTCAGGTGTATCAGGTGTTTGATGCGGCGGGGGTGGTGACCAGTGAAGGGTATGACTTTAAGGGCAATTTGCTGAAGAGTACCCGTCAGCTGGTGAAGGACTATAGAACCTTGCCGGATTGGTCCGGTAGCCCTGGCCTGGAGTTAGAGATTTACGGTAGTCGCACGGTGTATGACGCGCTGAACCGCCCCATTCAACTGGTGGCACCCCACGATATCACCGGGGAAACGGTGGAGACGGATGTATTTCAACCAGTCTATAACGAAGCGAACCTGTTAGAGCAGATGCCAGTGTGGCTGAAGCACAGCGGTGACCCCACAGCCCTGTTGGACTTGCAAACCGCCGACCTGACTACAGTGCAGACTATTGACTACAACGCCAAAGGCCAGCGCACGCGGATTAAATATGGCAATGGAGTGACGACTCGCTACACTTACGACCCCGAAACCTTTCGACTGAAGCATCTCTATACCCGCCGGGGGGCTACGTTTACCGAAGACTGTGGCAGTGAGCCCCCGCCCCCCCGATTTGCTGCCCCGGCAGAGCCGCCTGCAGATCAGCCTTGTGGCCTGCAAAATCTGCACTACACCTACGACCCGGTGGGCAATATTACCGCTATCCGTGACGATGCCCAGCCGACGATTTTCTTCCGCAATCAGGTGGTTCGGGCCTGCTCGGAATATACCTACGACGCTCTCTATCGACTGATAAACGCTACTGGGCGGGAGCATTTAGGCCAGAAGCCTGATGGCAGTCGAAAGGCACCTACTCCCATGGGGCCGGATGATGCGCTGCGGATTAACCAACCACATCCTGAGAATGGCAAAGCCATGGGGCGTTACCGGCAGCAGTATGTCTACGACGAGGTGGGCAACATTCTGGAGATGATTCACCGGGGCACAGATCCAGATCATCCGGGATGGCGGCGCTGCTATCAATATGCGCTGGATAGTAATCGGCTGTTGAGTACGGGATACCAGAGCGACCCATTCGTTTCCTGTGATCCAGATAGGCACTATGCTGCTGAGGCTTCGTATCCGCAGAAATATCGCTATGACTTGCATGGCAATATGAACCGGATGCCTCACCTGCCGATGATGCAGTGGGACTTTAAAGACCAGCTACAGGCATCATCGAAACAGGAGAGAACAGACGGCGGTACGCCGGAAATCACTTACTACGTATATGACGCTGCCGGACAGCGGGTGCGCAAGGTAACAGAGCGGCAAGCCGATCCGGATGAAGTACCTAGCCAGTGGAAAGAGCGGATCTACCTGGGCGGGTTTGAGGTATATCGCCAATACAGAGGCGATGGGAAGACGGTGAAGCTGGAGCGAGAAACGCTGCATGTAATGGACGACCAGCAGCGAATTGCGTTGGTGGAAACTCGTAATGATATCGACGATGGCACTAGGAAGAATACCATCCGCTACCAGTTTGGAAATCATTTGGGTTCGATCAGTCTAGAATTCGATGAAAAGGCACGAATTATTTCCTATGAAGAATACTACCCTTATGGAAATACATCATTTCAGATGAGCAGAAGTAGAGCCGAAACAGGGTTAAAAAGATATAAATATACAGGAAAGGAAAGGGACTTAGAGAGTGATCTTGATTATTATGGATTGAGATATTACGCTCCTCATCTTGGAACTTGGATAAGCTGCGATCCAAAAGGTTTTATAGATGGAGAAAATCTATATAACTTTTCAAAAAGCAATCCTGTACTGTATGTGGACAGAACAGGAGGTGACAGTTACTATTTTTACCGGAATGAATCAAAAGAGTGGAATCTCACTGTAGTAGAAAGCAAAGGAGATTCAGAAGGGGAATTCAAGGAATCCAAAGATCGCTTTTTCTACACAGAAGAAATACTTGATAATTCAGACATAAAGAAAACTGAGTTTGACGAATTTCAGGAATTAAGTCTTGGTGAATTCAAAACCCAAAAGCAAGCAAAGGATTTCTATCTAAGTGAAGACAGAGTTGGTAGTGAAACCGAGAATTTATCTGCAATGGTAAGGACAGTATTGTCAGAATCTAGTCCATTTACTACATATACTGAAAGAGTTTCACTAGCAGAAGAAATTCGTAACCGAGCTATGTCGAGTAAGTATCCTAAGTTATTTGGCAATGTTCACACTTACTCAGAAGTAGTGTTTAAACCTGAACAATATTCTCCAGCAACTCATAAGAAAGCAAAAAAACACGCTGTAAATCAATTTCTAAAACCAGTTTCTAAAGCAATAAGAGAAAATTTAGTAGAGTCGATTAAAGCATCACTGAATGCTCACTTTGATAACACTAACATCGCAGATAGTGCCTTGTTTCATCGAGCGAAGGGTAACTCTGGCTTTCAAGAAGACATTGACAAAGGAAAAGTTATGAAGGTTAACATAAAAGGGAGTAGCAATACAACTGAGTTCTACAAGTTAAAAAACTGGGATTTTCTCTCTTCAAAAGAGGACCTTGAAAACAATAAATTACTAATTGATGAAGTTTTAGAGAGAAGCTTAGAAAGCAATGAAGCATCTTATCTATTAAGGAAATGTATCTTATATTAAGCTTTCGAGGAGGTTTCATGTTCTCATTTTTCACAATGGTTGCTTGTAATCGAATGATCAGCATCATTTATTTTCTAGCTTGAAGTAACTCCTTTTGAAGAGACTTAGGATGTGTACGTTAAAAGCGCTTTCATTTTGTCAACACAACCTTCAAGATTACCTAGATATATGCTCCATTCCTGATAGTTGAAGATTGGGACAGATACCTCTTCTTTAACGCTCTATTTGCCAGTATTCGTGCCTATGTCTTGGCCAAGGTTACTTTTGGACTCACCGAAGTCCACTTCAAGAATGCTTCCTAAACTTTCGTTGAATCTTAAGGCTCTTGAATTGTGAATTGTGAATTTCAGATTACCCAAATTTACCTTTAAACCCTTTACTCCAAGACCTATCAGGAGACCCTCATTATGTCTCAACCCACCTTCAAAATCACCGGCCACATTCTCCACTCCCGCACTTCCCAAGGTATTTCAGGGCTAAGGGTTGAGGCATGGGACAAAGACCTGCTCTTTAACGACTTAGTCGGTTCCAGTATCACGGATGCTGAGGGCAAATTCAGCATTGAATTCACCGCAGCTTACTTCCGAGAATGCTTCTTCGATCGCCACCCTGACCTCTTCTTCCAGGTATTCAACGCCAACAACGAACAAATCGCGAGTACCGAAGATTCCGTACTGTGGGATCAGTCGAAGGGCAACCAAGACATTGTCATTACAGTTGATCTCCCCAACCCGGATGACGATAACGAGCCCCTAGAACGCTTCGTTGTAAAGGGACACGTTTACCGACCAGATAGGACCCCCTACGCTGGCATCTTTGTGCGAGCCTTTGATAAAGATCTGCGCTCTGAGCAAGCTCTGGGGACCCGGAGAACCACCAGCCAAACCGGATTTTACGAGATTTCTTACACGCGCATTCAGTTTTGTCGGGCCGATAAGCAGAATGCTGACTTGATCGTACGTGCCTATGGCGGCACCGGAGATACGCTGCTGGCCCAATCTGACATTATTTTTAATGCCCAACCCGTCGAAGTTGTTGATTTAGCCATTACGGGCGACGAGATCTCTATCCCCTCCGACTACGATCGCCTGATGGCTACCCTCCAACCCTTACTAGGAGATCAAGCCATTGCCGACTTGCGGGAAGATTTAGCCGATGATCCTGAGGCAGAACAGTTTCGCGATCTTTCCTTCCTCTCCGGCGAAACTGAGTTACCCAAACCCACCCTGGCTCGTCTGGTGATGGCCCATCGGCTGGCCCAACAAGCGGTGCAACCCGAATTTTGGTTTGCCTTGTTAACCCCAACTCTTTACCCATTTGCCAAAGATCAAGATCTAGAGCAGCAGCAAGCAGAACTCCTAGAAACCCTGCCCTCTCTCGATGACGAAGCGGTGCGCAAATCCCTCAGCCGCAGTTTTAACCAAAACGAGATTCCCGATACCTACCGCGAGTCCACAGATGATTGGGTTGAAGCCTTCCTGGAATTTGTAGCCGACCAAACTGCCAATGCCGAGGCCAAGCCTACCTTTGTGAAACTAGCCCTCGATGATGCGGAGATTCGCGTGCCTGCAAAGCGGCAAAAATTTGCTCGTTTGTTCAATCAGTACAAAGCGCTATCCCCGCAGCTTCTGAACGCCCTAGAGCAAGATGAAACATTTACCCAGCCCGAGATTGATGATCTACAAGCCTCGTTTCAACTGGCAAGTCTCACCCAGGGCGATTTTTCTGTCGTCAAGATGGTGAAGACTGAATTTGGCGTTCGCCAACCAGCCCAGGTACGCCAACTCGCCAAAAAGAGCGTTCATGATTGGGTGAATGTCGTCACTGAAAAATACGCAGCGGGCGAGATCCAGTTACCGCTCCAGCTGGGACAAATAGGGGACGTAATTCAATTGCCAACCGCTCAGCTATACGGGCAAATGCTGGAGCGGCAATTTCGAGAAGCCTTTCCCACTATGGCCTTTGCCGGAGGATTGGCGCGATCGCTACAAAACGGTGGCACCCACGGCATTCGTCGGGCCACAGACTTAGGCCGATTCCTCGATCGCCATGACAGCTTTGAGTTCCTAAATACCTCTGTGGATGACTTCCTGCAAAATGGCATTCATCCGGATTTTGAGGGGCTGGCTCAAAATAATGCCTTCCGCTTGGAGCTGAAAGCCTTGCAGCGGGTGTTTAAACTCGCACCCACCTTTGAAGCGACCGACACGTTGCTGGCAGACAACCTTCATTCTGCTCAAGCGGTCTATCGCCTGGGTGAAAGTCAGTTTGTCCGTCGCTATGGTGATCAACCCGGCTTTACCCCCGAAAGTGCTCGTCTTGCCTGGAATCGAGCCGCCGATACCCACGCCGCCGTGGTGAGTCTCATTACTTATTTTAAGTCTTACGAGGCCCAAACCCTGCCAGCGGCAATGAAGCATGATGACCAGGCACTGGCAGCATCTTTTCCCAACTGGAAAAACCTGTTTAACACAGGCGATCTGTGCGAGTGTAACCATTGTAATTCTGTTCTCAGTCCAGCCGCTTACTTTACCGAGCTGCTGATGTTCTTGAAAGATCGTCAGGCTAAACCCTCCGATAAAGATCACGAGGCCAAAACCCCCGATACAACTGTCAAAGATATTCTCTTTAAACGACGTCCCGACCTGGGCTTCCTGGAACTCAATTGTGACAATGCCCTCGTCACACTGCCCTACATTGATGTCGTTTGCGAAGTTCTGGAAGCAGCGATCGATTCAAAAGGCGATAACCACTTAACCCTGCCGGATGATCTGAAATCCATGCCCTCAGATATAGATGAGGCAAAAGCTAAGATCACAGATGCCTTCCAAGCCCAAGGAATTGATTTAGGCAACAACGTATCGCTCTCTCAAGTGAAGGAGTCTGACCCGAATGACTGGGTCGTTCATGGCGATAATGCAACCTATCGACTAACTAAGAGAAATGCTTCGCCCCCCTTCGTTGCTGAAGTTCTGCCAAATACAAAAGTGAGTGCCGCTGAACTGCGAGCTTATCCGCAGTACGTTAATCCTGTAGCATATACCACTTTAAGACAGGCAAAATATCCCTTTGTGCTGCCGTTTGACCTCTATGCCGAAGAAGTTCGCGCAGCCTTTCAAAAAACGAACCTGAAGCGCTGGGAATTAATGCAGGTATTTCAAGGTAACACTGAGTCCAACAATCCCTCAGAAGGTGATATTGCGGCTGAATACTTTGGAATTAGCGTAGGTAAACTCGGCCCGAGCGAGAAAACTTTAATTCTGGAGGCTGCGCCGACTCTCAATCAACAGCAGGAACGATGGGGCGAAAGATATTTCAATACTTTGAGTAATGTCAATACCTTTCTCCGAAAGACGAGTTTAGAGTACAACCATCTCCTTACGCTTTTAGATCTGAAATTTATTAATCCAAGCGGGGAGATTTTTATTCAACATCTAGATTCTTCCTGCGATACGGATCAGAAAGTTATCCAGGGTTTGAATGCAACGAATCTTGATCGCATCCATCGGTTCCTGCGGCTGTGGCGCAAACTAAAAACCTGGGAAATGTGGGAATTGGATTTGGTGATCCGTCAACCCGGTGTTGGCAACCAGGAATCCAATCAGGAATGGCAACTGAACGAAGCCTTCCTAATCAACTTGTTCTATTTCAGCCAAATTCAGAAGCAGCTAGGGCGAAAAACGACCGTTGAACAGGTCTGCGCCTTGTTTGGAAATTTAAATACAGAGACTCACTTCACCAAACTCCACGCCAAGCGAGAGGATGCACTCTACCAAACCCTATTCCTCAATAGCAGATTAATCCAACCCCTTGAACTGGCCTTTGAAGTAGCCGAAGTAGATGTGGCAGGACCCACGACAGCAAAACTGTTTGACAAAGAAGATCCCTCAGTGCTCCCAGTGTTGCTGGCAACACTGGGAATCCGAGAGTCTGACTTGGTTCTACTTAAGGAACTCACTAAAGGAACGGATGGCACAACCTTCATAACGGACGACCTGACCCTGAGTAACCTGTCATTTCTCTGGCGACAGGCATGGCTGGCCAAAACGTTAAAATTCAAGATTCCAGAATGGGCGATCGTCCTGAAACTTTTCCAGTGGGATTCCTGTGCCTTTTCGAACCCCAAAGACGCCTGGGAGTTTCTGGAAAAAATTAATCATCTAAAAGCGTCTGGCTTTAAGCCGGATGAGTTGAACTGGTTACTTGTGGGCGATCGCACTGCCAAAGCCGCACCCAAAGAAACAGAAGCGACCCGTTTCTTAACGACCCTGCGCCAGGAGTTACAGCGCATCCGAGCAGAATACAATCCAGAACAATATGACTTTCTAACAGCAGAGCCTCCCACCGATGTGGATCAGCGCACGACACTATTGACTTCCTTACTACAAAAACTCAATCGCAGTGAGGCAGAGATTGCAACGTTCCTGAAGGTTTTGCAGAGCCGGGTCATGTTGACAGCCCCTATCCAGGTGTTACCGGCAGGATTTAGATTTCCCGAAGAGATTATCGCTGCACCGAACAACATTCCTATCGAATATGACGAACCTAACCAAAAATTATGCTTCAAGAGCTTGATGACCAAAGCCCAGCGAGACACTTTGTTGAGAAGTGATTCGCCCATCCTGGCAATCCTGCGTAGCGATAGCCAGCTTTCGACACCTGTAGAAGCGTTACCCACTGACTTTGCGTTTCCTGATGCGATCGTGGGCGCACCCCATCATATTCCTATTCAATACGAGACATCCGCTCAACAGCTACGCTTCACCGGCTTAATGACTCAAACTCAATGGGACACCTTAACGCAGGAGGCATCACCAGCCCTGGCAGCGCTCCATGCCAGTGGACAGCTTGAAGCCAGTATAGAAGGGCTGCCTACGGGGTTTGCATTCCCTGATGGGATTGTTGGTGCACCTCATAATATCCCCATCCAATACGACGAAACGGAACATCGGTTGCGTTTGACCGGCTTAATGACGGAAGCGCAACAGACCATCCTCTTAAATGAGTCGGCACTGCCTACCGTGGCTAACGATGCAGCTTACCAGACTGCCATTGAGGCTCTTTATCAGCGGTCCCTTGCGGTGGTGAACCATTACCAAAGTGCCATTGAGGCTCTCTATCAGCAGTCCCTTGCGGTGGTGAACCACTACCGAAGCGCCATTGAGGCTCTCTATCAGGAATCTCTTACAGCCGTGACGTCTCACTGGGTAATGGAGAAGACTGTCGATTTACCCGGAGCATTTGTCTTTCCAGCAACTATTACCGGTAGTCCTAACGCCATCCCTATCCGCTGTGAGCAGGTTCTTCGGTTTACAGGCACGATGACAGCCGAGCAAAAAGGCATTCTCTTAACCGATTCTGCTTTGACCGCAGTGAAAGATCTTGAGGATTACCAGCAGGCAATTCAAGCACTCTTTGAGCGGCCAGAACAGCCAGTTAGTATTCGCAATTTGCCTGAAAACTTTGATTTCCCTGCCAGCATCACCGAAGCTCCCAACGAAATCCCCATTCGCCTTGAACAGGTATTGCGTTTCACCGGAGTGATGACAGAAGACCAGAAACATACCTTGGAGACAGATGCTTCCCTGGCAGCCGTGAAAGATGTTGAAGATTATCAGCAAGCGATCGCTGCGTTTTTCGAGCGTCCGCGTATCACTGTGAAGTTCTTTGACCCTGTTTTCACAGCATTCCTTGCCAAGCTACCCGCAGAGATTGATTTTCAAGGACAATTGCCGCCTGATCTTGCGGCCAAAATCACCTATGACACCGAGCAGGAATATCTAAGCTTTACCGGCATTATGTCTGATGCCGCGCGGGAAGACCTGCTTAGCCTTTCAGAAGATACGGCTTATCAGAATGCTATTAGCCAGCTGTACACACAACCAAACGATATTGATCCTGAGGATGAGCGCGTCTGGTTGTCTGATATCGATCTGGATATTACGCAAGCCAGCACCAACACCTATGCCAAGCGTTTAGCCAACGCAGTGAAAAAAGCACTGAGGTATCTTTCAAAAACCTCAGCCGAAAATGCTGTTGTACAGCAAAGCAGTGCCCAATTGGGGTTAACGGAAGCCTTATCTCGTTATCTGCTGAGCCATTATGCGATCGTCCCCTATTTCCTGCGCCTTAATCCGCCCCTCCCACCTATTTGGCTCAGGAAACCTTTGTTAGCTCACCTGGCGGAAGCATTCACGATAGATGCCACAACTATCAACGCCTGGTTCTGGGCAAATCGAGTCGCTGCCATACTGCAGGAATGGAAACTTACACTAGCGGAATTGAAAAAGATCGCAGTATTAACTGATGAAAACAATGAAGCGCAGCTGCTGGATTTTGGGACCCTGCCATTAGATGAAGAGGGGGAGATCGCCTCAATTGATCACTTCTTACAAATGAGTCGCCTCCTGCACCAAAGAGATAGGCTACCCGAAACTCATATCAGCCTACTCAGCATCCTCAACAACTTGAGTGTTGAGGGATACGATGAAGCTGACTTCGCTGCAGATGTCGCCCGACTCAACGAAGACTGGTCTGCTGCAAATATAGAGCATCTTATTGAGGCGCTTCACCTAAGCTATCCAAATGATTACCTCCTAACGGAAACCTGGGAACGCCTGCGCCGTGCCTTTTATTTCCTCGACACCCTCAATGCTGAAGCTGACACCGTCAAGGTATTTGCGGCTCCCGTCATGACGGATTACCATGCCAAGACGCTGAAAGAACTACTGCGCTCCAAGTTTGGTACCGAAACCTGGCTGACCTTAAGCACTGAAATTCAGGATGTTCTAAGGGAGCGCAAACGGGATGCCCTAGCTGCTTATCTCCTGAGTCAACCCCAGCCAAAGGATGTCCCCAGTGGTAAGTGGGAAAACACCAACGACCTTTATGCCTATTATTTGCTGGACGTTGAGATGTCCAGTTGTCAACTGACCAGTCGTCTAGTGCAAGGATCAGGGTCGATTCAACTGTTTGTGCAGCGATGCTTTATGGGGTTAGAACCCGACGTCGTCGTTCAGGCCGATGGGGAAGACGGCGATAGTGCTTGGCGCTGGTGGCAATGGATGCGCAAATATCGAGTCTGGGAAGCCAATCGCAAAGTCTTTCTCTGGCCCGAAAACTGGATTGAGCCTGAACTCAAAAAAGATCGGTCCTCGTTCTTTAAGGACTTGGAAAACGAACTCCTGCAAAATGAACTCAACCCATACACCATTGAAACAGCCTTTACCAATTACCTCGAAAAACTCCATGACGTAGCCCAACTTGAAATTGCGGGTTTCTACCAAGAAGACGATGGCGACAATACGATCCTCCACGTTTTTGGACGCACCGCAGGTACTGAACCCCATCACTATTACTACCGCCGCTATGATTACCGGCAGTGGACCCCCTGGGAAAAAGTAGAGCTGGATATCCAGGGCAATTATCTGATTCCAGCAGTAGTGAATAAGCGGTTGTTCCTATTCTGGCCTATCTTTACAGAAGTGCCAGATGAAAAAGGAAATAGCACTACTAAAGTGCAAAAGTTTGAAGTCAAAAATGAAAGTCAAAATAGCACTAAAGCAATGTCAAGATATGAGTTTGCTGCTGGAATTTTGAACTCTCAAGATCAGGCTAAAAATCATGATGCAGAAGGAACTGATGCACAAGAAATGGAAGTTCCAAAAACCAAGAAAAAGCTCCATCTTCAAATGGCTGTGAGTGATTACCGACAAGGAAAATGGACTCCTAAGCGTATTTCAACCGATCCTGTTGAAAGTGAAACTTATGATGTCGAAATAACAAAGAGCCACTATCAATTCTTCCCTATTGACAGAAGTGCTGTTGATGGAAGATTCTGTATTGGTTTTACAGGAACAAGCCATGGAGGGGGCCGTTGTGACATTGCAGAGTTGAAGGGCTTTTTTGAAATAGCTGGTTGCACAGGTGTACCTGAACCAACGAATGATTTGGATGTTTTCGATGGTTTTATCCATGCTATTCGGCCCATACAAGAATCTGTTGGTGGTAATAAAGCCGTATTTATGAAGTGGCTAGAATTACAGCCTGATGATCGCGGTAAACGACAATCTCCACACAGTAATACCAATCGAAATGATCTCACAATCAGAAATAATTTTTCCCATAAGTTATTTCGTTTTACATCAATTTTAAGAGCAACGCCTGGGCTATTTAAAGTTTCACCTGCTTGGCATTTATCGTACTTTGATAAGTTGTCCCTGAATTGGATGGAACAGTATAGACAGGAAATGGAACAGTATAGACAGAAATATAAGAAAAACTTCAATGATAAGCTAAGAGTAGGTATTCTAAATCCAGCTTTCCTTATACAAGCAGGAACATGGCTACCCTACTTTTATAATGATAAAAATCGCACATTTGTTGTTTTCCCTTCGCTTCCGAAGATTGGATTTTTTAACTATTTAATGCAAGGAAGAGAAACAAGCGAAGTTGGTAGCTTCTACTATCCCGATATTAAAAAGCGTTTCCGAGAATGGGAGAGTAGCTTTTATCGTTGGATTTGCTGTGGAGAATTCGCAATAGAAGTTCATGAAGGGCAAACTGAAACAGTGAAGGGACTAGGATTAAATGACATCTCCCCAAAAGATTGGCTCTATAAACTATACGAGCAGTATGTTAATTTCCTCATCAATGCTCCAAACTCTAAGCAAAGAGAAAAGTGGAACGAGGTTCTTTCAGATGAGTTTTCTGAGGAATCTCCTTCTTCCATCGAAGAAAAGTTTAGGGACCTAATACGGCATTGGGTCGAAAATAGGCTATCAGAGGCATTTCCGAAGGAGAATAAGCCCCGTTACGATGACGAAAAATTTAAGGAGTTACTAAAAAGTTGGTGGGATCAAGGTCTCTCGACCCAATTCTCCGGTGACGCAGAAGCTCTGCTTCCGCCCTATTCCGATGAAAAATTTAGGGAGCTCACCAGGCGATGGCTCATGCGATATGTTCACTACTACCTAGGGGGCTTGTCAGTTTCTCTCTTCCAGTTCCGTCAGTTTCACTTCAAAAACTTCTATCATCCCTTTGTCTGCGACTTTGCCAAGCTGATCCATAACCCAATTCAGGGTGTCCCCGCTCTGATGAGCCGCGAAACCCAACTCAAAAACAGTGGTTTCCAATTTGCTAATACTTATCGTCCTGATCTTCTCTCGGTTGTTGCATTAACGGGTGATCCTCAATTGCTGGGTTATCCTCAAGAAGAAGTTGACTTTACTCCCGACGGGGCCTACTCGCCCTACAACTGGGAACTGTTTTTTCACATTCCCTTACTTATTGCCAACTCCCTTAGCAAAAACCAGCGGTTTGAAGAAGCCCGCGACTGGTACCACTACATCTTCAACCCCTTGGGAGTTGAAAGCCCCATGCCCGGTGGTTCATTAATGAGTAAGTATTGGATTACCAAACCATTTTTCCAAACCACTGAGTCAGACTATCTCCAGCAACGCATCGATAACATTTTACGAATGCTCGCGGGAGATACAGAGATCAATGGCTATTCCAATCAGGCGAAAAAAGACCTGGAAGATCAAGTCTTAGACTGGCGTACAAATTCCTTTGAACCACACCGTATTGCTAGCTACCGCACAGTGGCTTACCAGAAAACTGTGGTAATGAAATATCTAGATAATCTCATTACCTGGGGGGACTATCTCTTCCGGCAAGACAGCATGGAGAGCATCAACGAAGCCACGCAACTCTACATCCTGGCAGCAGAAATCCTTGGATCTCGACCGAAGAAAATTCCGCCTCAAGCCAAACTACCCATGCGGAGTTTTAACGAATTGGAAACCCACTTTGGCGAGTTCTCCAATGCATTAGTGCAAGTCGAGAATTTAGTTCCTGTGCTTTCCAGTAATGCTGAAAATGGCGGATCTTCCTATCCGCTATTGCCCATGCTCTATTTCTGCATCCCCCAAAACGATCAGATGCTGGGCTACTGGGACACTGTTGCCGATCGCCTCTACAAGATTCGTCACTGCATGAATATTGAAGGAGTCGTGCGTCAACTCGCCCTCTTTGAACCACCCATTGATCCGGGGGCACTCGTAAAAGCTGTAGCAGGTGGTCTTGATATTGGCAGTGCTTTGGCCGATCTCAACGCTCCCTTACCCCTCTATCGCTTTAACGTCTTACTGCAAAAAGCCAACGAAGTCTGCAATGACGTCAAAGCCCTCGGCAGCGCCCTACTCTCTGCCCTAGAGAAAAAAGATGCTGAAGCAATGGGAATGCTACGTCAGAGTCACGAACTCAATTTGCTGAATGAAATAAAGACATTACGAAAAAAACAAATCGAAGAAGCCGAACTGCAATTAGAAGGTCTAAAACTTTCTAAAAAAATTACAGAAGAACGGAGGAATCACTACCAAGATATTGAAAGGCAGAGCAGAGAGGAGAAATTACATCTTGATATGATGGCCGCCGCACATGATTTTCAGGAATATGTTGAAAAGGGTAAATTATCTGCTGCTGCCCAAGCTTTACTACCAGAGCTTGATATTGGAGCATCTGGCTTCGGCGGTTCGCCTGCGGCGAAAGTTCTATTTGGCGGAAATGAACTAGGGCAGTCGGCTGATTTAGCTGCTGAGGTACTTTCTTACCTAGCATTAAAGGCAAGTAATGAATCTGCAAGGGCATCAGCAAAAGCAAGTTATGATCGTCGGTGGGACGACTGGAAACTTCAGGAACGTCTTGCCAACCTAGAAATCGACCAAATTGATCAACAAATTACGGCTGCTGAAAAACGCATCGAGATTGCTGAAAAAGAATTGGAAAATCATGAACTCCAAATTAAGAATGCTCAGGCAACTGACGAGTTCATGCGTTCCAAGTATACCAATCAGGAACTTTATCAATGGCAAATTGGTCAGATTTCTGGGGTGTATTTCCAAAGCTACCAGCTTGCCTACGATCTAGCCAAACAGGCCGAGAGCTGCTTCCAGTTTGAGCTTGGCATCCAGGACAGTCGCTATATCCAGTTCGGCTACTGGGATAGCCTCAAAAAGGGTCTCCTTTCCGGTGAAAAACTCCAGTACGATCTACGTCGGCTTGAAACCGCCTACTTGGAACATAACCGCCGTGAATTTGAACTCACCAAGCACGTTTCTTTGGCCCTGCTCGATCCGCTAGCTCTGGTAAAACTACGAGAAATTGGACGCTGCTTCATCAACCTGCCTGAAGAGAGCTTTGACCTTGACTATCCTGGTCACTACTTCCGACGGGTTAAATCCGTGAGCATCACTCTACCCTGTGTAGTCGGTCCTTACACCACTATTTCCTGCACCCTGCGGCTCCTGAAAAACAGCATTCGTATCAATACTAAGAATGGTGACAATGGCTATTCTCGTAACACCGATGATCAGGGTCTACCTGCTGATGACGATCGCTTCATTGAAAACAACATTCCAGTGAAGGCGATCGCCACCAGCAATGCCCAAAACGATAGCGGCATTTTTGAGCTGAGCTTCCGCGACGAACGTTACTTACCGTTTGAAGGAGCCGGTGCTATCAGCCAGTGGTCATTGGAACTCTTCAATGATCTCCCTTCCAATAATCCTGATCCAGGGAATCCCGATTTCGGTAAGCCTCTGCGCCAGTTCGACTACGGCACCATTAGTGACGCTATACTTCACATCAAGTACACCGCCAGAGAAAATGTCGGTGCATTTAAGAATGATGCAATTTCTCACCTGCGAGACTATTTCAGCCAAGATGAATCAAAACCTGTTCTGCGCCTGCTCAACCTGCGGCAAGAGTTTCCAACCCAATGGCACCGTTTCTTAAAGCCTGCCAACCCTGAAGACGGCAACGTTTTCGAGTTAGAACTGTCTTCCAAACTCTTCTCCATTCGAGACAGAGACAAATCCCTAAAAGTCAAAAACATTTGGTTGTTGGCACGTTGCAACGATATGAGTGGCTACGAAGTTGAGATCACGACGCCAGAGGGTTCGGACATAATTACCCTTGGACAGATGGCCCTTGCTAAAGTCAGTCAATACGGTGGTTTGCATTTCGGTTCCAATGATGAGCTGGGCATTGAGCTAGTGCCAGCAGCCATTCCAGCGACTAAATGGCACCTCAAAATGACTCGTTCTGGCGGACAGAATCTACAGACCGAGCCGAGTGAGGTGGAGGATGTGCTCTTAGTCCTGGGATACCAGTGGGAGGAATCTTAGCTCTCATTTCATAAACATAATTCTCTTTTTAGGAGGTAATTATGCAACTCCTTATTCACTACCAACCCGCCCAATCCCGCGAAATCGCCTTTATCCATGCCTGGGAATCCGCCGGTAAAGTTTGGGATCTCAAAGGCACAAAAGACACCGACGGCAACTTTCTCTTCACCGTCCCCGATGTCAACCTGTCCGACCTACGAGACTTCCACTTCAAATACCGTTTCTCCGAAAAAGACTGGGAACCTAACACCTACGAACGCCAACTCCCCACCACCGATAGCCAGGAAGTCTGGACCTTCGATTACACCGCCCGCTGCCTCACCCAGGCCCCCGGCACTAATGCCGATTTCAACCAGATCACCATTCACGTCATCAGTCGCAACAAGTACGCCAACGGCCAACTCTTTATCTGGCAGCCCGACACAAAACACAAAACCACCCTCTCCTTAGACAGCCGCGACGACGCCAGCAACATCTCTACCTTTATCGTCCCCCTGCAAGACTGGATGCGCAATGGATTCCACTTCAAACTCAAAACCGAGGGAGGGGACTACGAACGAGATCGTGTCAATCGCGTCTGGCGACCCAGCGACAAAGACAACATCTGGATCAAAGCCGGACAGCTTGATCTGCGCAGCCAGCCACTTGAACTGATCACCGAAACCCTTGATTTACTTTATCCTGCCAATCTAGAACAGGTTCCTGACCTGAACCTGCGGGACACTGAAGTGAACCCCTGGATTTGGACAGTAAAATCAGATAATAGCAAGTCTAGACTGACATGTATCAACCTGAGACATTCTACACTTCCTTCCTCCACTTTTCCTCAAATTCGCTTGGCGTTAAATAGCTTAAAGACGAGTGAATTCTCTTCTTCATATATACCTCGTCTAAAAACTCTTCTATTCTCTCATACACTTCATTAAAGTTGCGATAGTCCGATAAGTCAACCTCCTCTTCTTTTATTGTTCTCATGAGACGTTCAGCATAGCCATTCTCATAGGCCTTACCCACACCTGCCATACTAATCGCTATCTCATTCTCCTCCAACATCTGAACATAGGCATTGGCCGCATATTGCACACCTTGGTCTGAATGATGAATCTCTGGAATATAACGCTTCAGTCCTTTCTCCAAAGCTGTTATCGTCAACTGTTTTTCCATCGTTCTATCCAAGTGCCAGCCTCGAATACTGCGGGTAAACACATCCATTAACACCGCTAAATAGACAAATTCATCCTTCAATCGAATATACGTGATATCGCCAACCCACACCTGCTCTGGACGCTCGACTACCAACCCTTTGACTAAGTTGGGATATCGCTTATAGCCATGCACACTATTTGTTGTTCGTTTCCGTCGTATTCGTCGCTTAGCCAGTAAACCTAAGTCTCTCATTAATCGGCTGATGCGTTTGTGATTAACCGTCCATCCCTCTCTCTGTAATTGTTTAGTAATCCGTCGATAACCATAGGTGGGATATCGACCCGCCACATCAATGATCGCTTTTTTCAGTTCCTCCTCTTGCGTTTGTTTGCCTGATAGTGACCGATAGTAATAACGACTCCGACTGTACCCAATGACGTCACAGATGACCTGGATTGGATACTCTCCTTTAAACTGCTCAATCATGGCTCGTTTCCGCTCAGATTCCACAAGTCTGAAGCTTTTTTTGCCACCGCTAACTCTATCGTTAGCCGACCCACCATTCGTTCCAATTCGGCGATTCGCTCAGCTGATTCATTCCCTCGTCCTTTGCCCCCAAACGCTAAATGCGCCTGTTTAAGAAATTCATTACGCCAACGATTGATCACTGACGTATGGACTTTATGGGCTCGACTGGCTTCGCTCACACTACGTTGACCGCTGATGATTTCCAGCACGACTTTTGACTTAAATTCGCTACTGTAGTTTCTTGGTTTGCTGGCCATATTCCTTCCCCCTATTGGACTCTAGCTTACGCTCTCTCAGTCCTGTCCTAATTTTGGGGGTCACTACACCTCTTCGCGCTGGGCCGCTTGCTCGATGTCTCCCAATGCATTCATAATCACCTCATTGAAGCTCGCTTCGTCAGTACTCGTCATCCATTCGGTATACCAAATCAATTCCTGCTGAGAGACCAAAAATAGGTAGATTCGCTCATGATTTAACTGGGCAAACTTCTCATCACTGAGTATATGGACGGGGGGAAAAGCCCTAACCGTACCAACAATAAAGCGACGGGAATTGACCGCCCTAACCACTGGATTAACTGCCAGACCCAGCCAGGATGCCAACCCGTTTCTGGATTCACCCATTCATAAATCGTGGCGGTTTCCCGCTGCGTCAGCCCCATCCCCAGATTCATTTCCAGCAGCTTTCCCAGGCAATCGGTATCCTGACGACGATAGCGAGGAATAAAACTGGGTAATACCGTGAACACGGCTTTGCAATCGCAACACTTCACTCGACAAATGGGGAGGGTCTCGATCTCACCCTGCCAGCCTTTCACTCGTCGTTCTCGCTGACTATGGACGGTATAGCGACTGAAGTCGGTACAATCTGGCTTATGCTTATCGCTCGTCAGTTGGGCTTGCAGAGGACATTGGATGTATTCAAGGTAAGCGTGATGGTGATCGTCTGCCTGCACCAAATCAAGATAGTCCTGCCGTGTAGGTCCAAAGTAAACGATAGCGGTTCGATTCTGGTTATGACGCTTTTGGGACATCGCTTTCACTCCTGACGGTAGCTGCTCAAGACGATGATGATACCTCGCTTTTACACTAGGCACCAATTTCAGATCTATGTGAACAGCCAAAGCCAAGATTGATGCGGTGGCTCGCTTTAATGCCGGGGATGCCGATGTGATTCTGTTGAACTGTTCCGGGTCTACGGGGATTTCTCTCCATGCATCGGAGACGTTTGCTGACCAGCGACCCCGACATATGATTGTGGCCCAGGCGGAGCGGGACATTAATGTATTTATGCAGATGCTGGGACGGGTGCATCGTACTGGCCAGGTGGAGCTGCCGCGATACACCCTGTTGATGGGAGATATCCCAGCGGAGAAACGACCGGGGGCAATTCTGTGTCGGAAGATGGCGAGCTTGAATGCTAATACCACGGCTGCGAGGGAGACGGATATCTCTCTGAGCAATGTGGTGGATTTTATGAATCTCTATGGTGAGCAGGTGGTGACCGATCTGCTCAATGATGATCCAGAGTTGAATGCCAAGCTAGATTTTCCCACCGCTCAGGCCAGTGGGGATGCGTCTGAGATTGCCCTGGTGAAGAAGGTAACGGGACGGATTCCACTATTGCCGGTGGCGGAACAGGAAACGGTCTACAGTCTGATTGAGTCAGAATATCAGGATTTGGTGGACCAGGCGCGGTCCATGGGGGAGAACATTTTAGAGGCGGATCAGCTTGATCTGGATGCGAGGCCATTGGCACGGATGGAGGTGATTGCCGATGAGAGTGAGACCCAGAGTGAATTTACCGGACCCGTATATCTGGAGATAGTGGATGCAAAGAGTGAGACCAAGCCGCTGACTCAGCTGCAGGTGATTAATGCGGTGTGCGAATCGTTGGGCTTAGAAGCGGTTGAGCAGGTTGAAGACCATGACCCGGATGATCTGGAGGCAAGGGCAGAGCAACAGGTTTCAGATACTATCAATGCTCTGACAGAAGATACAGAGACCTATCGGGCCACGATGGTGCAGAAAAAGCGAGAGCCGGAGGCGATTACTAAGTTTAATGACCGGTTAGATAATCAGGTCTTGCAGGTGACTGGAGCGCTACAGGATTTTACGCCGGGGGCTACGGTGCAGATATTGACTGCTGGGCAGCGGCAGACATTCTACGGAGTGGTAGCAGGCATTGAGCACAAACATCGCTCAGGTAGTCCAGCAGCACCGAACAATTGGAAGCTGCGGATATTTGTGGCAGATACCATGCGACAGCTGACACTGCCGCTTTCTAAGGTGAATAGTCATCGAGAGGGGGCCTTACGAATCAGTCGTGAGGAAAAAGACTTTTTTGGCACGAATATCTATGAACTGTTTGACACGCGGCAGACGGCTGGGCGGGTGAATCGGCAAATCTTTACAGGCAATCTGATTCGGGCCTTTGAGAAATATCCTGGTGGCAAGTTGGTGAACTACACCGACTACCAGGGCGATGTGCGTCAGGGGCTGATGATGGCCAAGGGGTTTGACATTACCGAGACCCTGAAAAAAGAGCCGGTGGTGTTTAAGCAGCCCTATCAGGTGAAGGCGTTTCTGACAGATTTAACCCAGCGAAAGGGGGTGGTGAAGACCCTGGATGAGTTGTTGTTGGTGAAGGCGCAACGGAATGGAGCTGGTTTTGTGTTACAGGCTCCTAAGTCGAAAGAATCGGGTGGAAAGTATTTTCTGGACGAGGGTTTGATTGAGGCGGCGGGGTCGGACTTTTATTCGGTGAGTAATCGGATGGAAGTGGTGGTGCCGTCGGAGCGGTTGGAGGCAACGCTGACGGTGTTGATGGTGGAGCGGGGCTATACGCTAGCAGCATTTGAACACCAGGAGATTGCACGGGAGTATTTGGGCATTACGTTGCCGGAACTGAAAACGTTGGAGACGGAACCGATGCCGCCAGTGAGTGTTCCACCAAGGGTGATACAGCCAAAGCCGATTCAGCCCATTCTGAAAAAGAAGGCGATTAATCCAGAACCGGTGCCGGTGGCTCAAAAGTCTGAGGCGTCTGAGAAGGCGATGCCTATGGGGTATCTGGAAAAGCGGGTGATTCGGTTTCTCAAAGAGGCAGGGATTTACCAGGCGGTTTTAGAGAGTGATGACTTTCATTTCAAGATTGAGAATGAGCCGTATATTCCTTTGGTGATTGAGCGTCATGGAGAGGAGCTGTATCTGACGCATTATTTGAGCCAGAACGGGGACACCTTTATCGATACGGAAATGGTGTTTTTGTTTCAAGGAGAGAGTCTGGAGTTTAGGGAGACGGCGGTACAGAATCCATTACAGGGAGGAGAGCTACGGGCACCCGACCGCAGTTTTGCCCAGGTATTCTCAAAGAATATTCTGGCCCAGGGATTTGCAGAAGCAGCAAAAGCACAGTGGCAGGTTCAGGAGAGAGATGATCAGGTTTCTGAGGTAGCGACTGTTGTTGAAGTAGGTGAACAACAGAGTGAAACAACGGGTGAGGCCAATCTCTTTGATGTGGAGCAATTCTCGACGACAGCAGGTCAACCCCACCGTGAAGCAACAGGGCCAGATCCTACCTGGGATGTGTCAGCAAAGACACCTGAGGAGACGCCATCTGTTGAGAAGCCTCTAACGCCCGCAAAACAGGTGATCAATCACCCGATATCGAAGCCGTCGTTGCAGGAGGTGGCGGATGAGGTGAGGAATCTGGATTTGGAGGTGATAGCGGCCAATTTGGGGCTGGAGCAAGACCGCTATGACAAGCATAAGTGGCGGGATGGGGACCACATTATCAGCATTAGCCAGACGCTGTTTATGGATTGGCTGGCGGATAAAGGGGGCGGTGGGGCCATTGACCTGGTGATGCATGTGCAGGGGGTGGAGTTTCGCTCAGCGGTGGAGTGGCTGTCTGGGCAAGACTTGTCGGCAGTGCCGGTGATTGTGCCAGTGCGGCAGACGGAAACTGAGGCAGAACCGAAGCGGTTGGAAATGCCTGAGGCCAGTGAAAAGCGTTGGGCGGGGGTGAAGGACTATCTGGTGAATCGGCGCAAGCTACCGGAGGCGTTGGTTGACCGGGTGCATGAAAAGGGGCTGGTGTATGCGGATGACCATCAAAATGCGGTGTTTGTGCGCCATGGTTTGCAGGGTGGTGGCTGGCAGCGGGGGGAGGTGACGGGGGCCAGTCTGCGCGGTACCTGGGGGGAGCACAATAGCTATCATCGGCTGGTGCCGGGGTCGGTGAGGGAGTTGGGCTGGTTTCGGATTGGGACGGGGCAGGGGCCGGTGCAGCGAGTGCTGCTGACGGAGTCGCCCATTGATGCGATGTCGTTGGCGGTGCTGGATAAGGAAAGGCGGCAGCAGGCGGGGGTGACGGTGTATCTATCTACGGATGGAACGGGCGGGGTGCCAGTGGAGGCGCTGAAGGCGGTTTTACAGCAGAGTGGTCAGGTGGTGGCGGCGTTTGATGCGGATAAGGCTGGGGAGATGATGGCCTGGCGGGTGGCGGCTCAGGTGCCGGGGGTTAGGCGGCTAAGACCTGCCTATGGGAAGGATTGGAATGAGCGGTTGGTCAACCATGGGCAGCCGGAGCAGGCGCAGCAGACTGAACTTGATAGGGAGCAGTTACAACCGTTGTGGCAATGGCATCAGATGGCTTGGAATCGAGGACGGTCTGAAAAGTATCTAACTCGGATTACTGAAGTCGCCATGGATGTCGTAAAGGGTAAGGCTTTATCTGAAAAAGCTCAGGCGGCTATGCAGAAGGATTTAAACCTCAGAAACTTGCAAGGCACACAACATCTAGACAGGTGAATTTAAGAAAAATTTACGTGGCGACCTCAAAGTACTTAAGGAGAGTGATCTGAATTTTGTGTAAACGCTGTTTGCTTAGAGAGAAAAGCGTTCTGGGAACAGGATAGCAAAATGTGACAAGGCGGCACGCCAATCTTTAATCGGTCGATTCCATTTTTTCGAGATATTGCTCATCGCCAGATACAGGAGTCTGCAGACAGCCGCTTCATCCGGGAAGACCGCCTTGGTCTTAATCACCTTACGCAAGGAGCGATTGAGGGATTCGATAGCATTCGTGGTGTAGATCACCCGACGAATCTCCATCGGGTAGTCGAAAATCGGGATCACATTTTCCCAATGACGAATCCAAATCTGGCTGATGGCTGGATACGTCTCGTCCCACTTTTCAGCGAAGGCATCCAGGGCCGCTTCCGATTCAGCCAGGGTAGCGGCTTGGTAAATCGGCTTGAGGTCCTTGGCTACAGCTTTTCGGTCTTTCCAGGGGACATACTTCATACAGTTACGCATCAGGTGGACAATGCACAGCTGTACCTGAGTGTGAGGATAGACCGCCTCGATGGCTTGGGGAAAGCCTTTGAGGCCATCGCAACAGGCAATCAGAATATCCTTTAATCCTCGATTTTTAAGGTCAGTCAGGACCTTCAACCAGAACTTAGCCCCCTCGGTTTCGGCCTCACCTATCCACAGCCCGAGCAGCTGTTTTTCGCCCTCTCGGTCGATACCGAGGACCACGTAAACAGCCCGCTTGCTGACCCGGCCCGACACTTTGATGTTCACGTAGAGCGCATCCAGGTAAACAATCGGGTAAAGCTCGTCGAGCGGCCGCGATTGCCACGCGTTGACGTCCTCGCTCACGGTATCGATGACCTCGCTAATCACCGCTGCTGAGATCGTTGCTCCACCATATAATTCTGCGAGTTGGGCACTGATGTCACGGGTGCTCATGCCTCGGGCATACAGCGCCAGTATCTTTTCATCGAGCCCAGACAGACGGCGCTGATGTTTGGGCACCAGAATCGGCTCAAAGCTGCCGTTACGGTCTCTCGGAATCGATAGCTCCAGTGCGCCATCTTCGGATTGCACCGTCTTCTTGGAACTGCCGTTACGGCTATTGTTAGGGCTCTCGTCAGCTTGACTTGACTGAAGATGGTGATTGAGTTCACCCGCTAGGGCGCGTTCAACCAAGCGCTTTTTGATTTGCTTCATCAGACCTGACTCGCCCAAAATGTCCTCAGGCGTACTGCAATCTTCCAGCAGTTCGTCTAAGAGGTCGTCAACGCGGTTCGATGCTTTTTTCTTACGGGCCATGGGGCGATCTCCTGAATTACATGGATTCTAGATCGCTTACACAAAATTCTGTACAGTCTCACTTAAGTCTAGTTAACTGACTGTAAATTCAACGGGAAGTTCTTTATGTTTTGAATAAAGAAATAATGTTCTAAGGTCAGGTATAGCAAGCTTTTATACTATTCTCGTAGTATTGTCCGAACATTGCTGGGCGCATCTATGGACATCGCTTTATTAGCTACATTCCTATCTCCATTTCTTCCCCACTTAGTGAAACTGGGGAGTAAAGCTGCTGAGGCAGTGACTGAAGCTATTTCAGAAAAATTTGGTGAAGCTGCTTGGACAAAGGCTCAAAAAATTTGGCAACAGTTGAGTCCGAAAGTCGAGGCAAAGGAAGAACTGGAAGCTTTGCTGAATGAAAATCCGCAATTGGCTGAAGCGATCACAAAAATTATGCAAGAAGACGCACCAGATGGAACACCGGGCACTCAGATTGTTCAAACCGTTACAGGGGATAAGAATCAGACGATTGGCCAAGTTTTTGGCGGCACAGTCGTAGGTAATGTTGAAGGCGATGTCAGGATGTAGACGGCTGTAAACCATGTCTAATCAACCTGGGTCTTCTTCTGAATCTAATCAGATACACCAAAGTTCTACGGGCGATCGCAACCAAACGATCGGTCAGGTCTATGGTGGTGTAGTCATTTATGGCGATGTCACTATTACTCCATCTGATATATCTGAAACGAATGATTCTGCAGCATCTCAAACATTAAGCCCAAATCCCTACAAGGGGCTGCTTGCTTTTCACGAATCAGATAGTGATCGCTATTTCGGCAGGTCAGAGGAAATCCAAATTCTTTGGGAGCGGTTCAGAGATCTGCATGAGTTAGAAGGGGCGGTTCGGCTATTGCCGATCTATGGTCCTTCAGGTTCAGGTAAGCAGCCCTCTAAAGGTGGTTTTAGCTATGTTTAATATTCCCAGCAACCTTTTATTTGCAGGCCATTGACCGGTTCGATGCTCTGAAATTGGGTTCTACATTCTCAAAATCAGTTAATAAAAACCTTAAAGGAAGGAGCCTAAATTCCATTTTGCCCTTCAATGATTCGTACGATTATCGATAGTTGCGAGTGTCATTGTAGCCATGATTTTGGGTGAGGTCTTTGACCGGTTCATTTCAGAAAGTCCCCTGAGTGTCATGCTCAGAGTGCTGTTAGAACAAAGTTTACCGACCGATGAGGTCGATGCGCTATTTGAGCAAGAAGCTCAGTACCAGTATGAACGGACCTTGCTGTTTTCAACCGTGGTCCGTCTAATGAGTTTGGTGGTCTGTGGGATCTCCCCATCGATCAATGCAGCCTATCAATCTCAGGCCAAAGGGATTGGTGTCAGAGTCCAGTCGGTATATAACAAGCTCAATGGTCTCGAACCTCAAATCATTGAAGCCCTAGTGCGTCATGGAGTAGGTAAGGCTCAAGCCTTGATTGAGCACCTTGGGGGAGCCTTGGCCCCACTGCTACCCGGCTATCGCATCAAAATTATCGATGGAAATCATTTGGCTGCTACCGACCGCCGCTTAGACGTGCTTCGCTCCCAGGGAAGTGCGCCGTTACCGGGCCATGCGTTGGTGATTCTAGACCCGAGATTACAGTTGGCCATTGACGTGTTTTCTTGTGAAGATGGCCACGCTCAAGAACGTGCCTTGTTGGGTCGGGTGTTGGCCACCGTTGTCAGTGGCGATGTGTGGATGGCCGACCGTAATTTTTGCACCTTGGGGTTTATCGGTGGACTCCACAGTCGTGCCGCCTTCTTTGTGCTCCGTCAGCATGGCAACTTACCTTGGAGTGTCCTGAGTCCCTTAGAAATCAAAGGTGAGAGTCAGACGGGTTTCGTCTTCGAACAGACCATCCAAGTGGTTATCAATGAGACGATCCAGATCCCGTTACGTCGCATTGTTGTCCGACTCACTCAGTCCACCCGTGATGGTGACACTGAACTGGCCATTATCTCCAATCTGCCCCAGTCCGATGCCTCTGCCATCGAGATTGCTGGACTGTATCAACGCCGCTGGCGAATTGAACGGCTCTTTCAAGTCCTTGATCAATGTTTTCGGGGCGAAATCGATACCTTGGCCTACCCGAGAGCGGCCTTATTCGGGTTCTGCATGGCCCTCATTTGCTACAACGTACTGGCCGTTATCAAAGCTGCCATGCGTAGCGTCCATGGCGCTGGCAAAATTGAGGCAGGCATTTCTTACTATTACCTGGCCGATGAAATCCGACGGGTCTATGATGGCATGATGATTGCCATTCCTCCGGCTCAATGGAAACCGCTTGCACGTCTTGATGAGACACAGACCACAGAGCTGTTTCAGCAATTAGCGACGAAAATGGACCTCTCCAAATTTTGCTCACACCCGAGAGGAAAAAAGAAAAAAGTCTCCAAACCAAAACCTTCTAAAAATAAGCCGCATGTTTCCACTGCTCGCTTACTGGCCCAAAAAAGACAGTCCAAAAAAGCACCTTGAAAGGGCTGGTTCAGGTAAGTCGTCATTAGCTAGAGCAGGGCTATTGCCAGAGTTAGGGAAACGCCCCATACCTGGTCGCGATCGCGCCCGTGTAGCGGTGATGGTTCCAGGGACTGATCCTTTGCAGAGTTTAGCTGCCGTACTGGCAAGGATTGCTGACAATGATCCAAGCCCAGTTCGTAAGATTCGTGAGTTTACTAATGAATTAGGTATTGCCAATAAAAAAGGCAAATTTGATGGGCTTCAGCGGATTGCCAATGCTCTGCTAGATATTTCAACATTTCCTCTTATTGTCCTGATCGATCAGTTTGAGGAAGTTTACTCTCAATGTCAGGATACTGATGAGCAAAACCAGTTTATTGCCAATTTGCTTTATGCAGCTAGCGATCGCTCCCGATATGTATCGGTGATTATTACTTTCCGTAGTGATTTTCTAGGTGAGACCCACAGGCATTTACAGCTAAACCGTCTCTTTTCGAAAGAGGGGTTTTTAGTGCCCACAATGGGTGAGGATTCCTTGCGGGACGCGATTACACAACCGGTTCAAGATACTGATTATCGCTTGAATCCAGCTACGGTAGATCGGTTAATTCAGGAAACAGAGGGCAGAGAAGGAAGCTTGCCACTGTTGCAAGTGGCTCTCTCTCGCATTTGGGAGAACTTACCTGACAAGGAGCCTGCTCAAACGCTGCGGGAAGTTGGTGGCGTTGGTGGAGCATTGGTAGATGAGGCAGAACGCATCTATACACGTCTAACGCCTGAGAAACAAGCTATCGCTCGAAGAGTGTTTTTGGGCTTAGTACAGCTAGGAGAAGGGATTCGGGATACTCGACGACGAGTAGATGTTAGCAAATTAGCTGCTGCTAAAGATGATCCAGAGGCGGTACAAAATGTAATTCAACAATTTGCGAGCCAAACGGCTCGGCTAGTGACATTGTCTAGAAATGAGGCTGACAATGTCGTTATTGCAGAAGTCACCCATGAAGCACTGATAGATCGTTGGCAACGGCTAAAGGAATGGCTTACCGACAATCGTGATGACGTGCGTTTTCAGCGACGGTTGGAGGAAGCCACTCAACAGTGGAATGCCCAGGGGCAGCCAAAAGGTTCACTGTGGAGTTCTCCTAATTTAGAATCGCTACAGGCTTTTGCTCAGAGAGCTAGCCAAAATACGGCTAGCCTACAGCTTACGGCTCCACAACTGGAGTTTTACCAAGCTTCCCAGACACGAATGGAAGAGGAGAAGCAGGCTGAGAAACGACTCCTTGAACTTGGGAAGCAAGAAATTGAATTGCAGAAACAGCAACTTAAACTTGAGAGAAAATATGCTCGACTGAGGGAAATTTCTTCGTTAACAGTAGCTGCATTTTCTATTGCGATCGCAATAGGTTCTTGGGCCTTCTCAGGCAGATTGGCTGAGCAACGACAAACGATAGAAACTATTTTCCTAGGAGCAAATACTATCGAAATAGTAGAGGCACTACCTAAACTAGAGGAATCTGCTAATAAGTTTAAACAAAAGATAGATGTCTTATCTGAATCTGAGCCTCCTGAAATATTAATTGCCCATTATGCTAAGCATGAGGAGTCATTTAAGAAATTATTTGCTTACTATCGGAATATTTTAATAGCTATAGGTAGAGTTCAACTTGAGAATCCTGAATATAAGGACAAGCAGGCTGCTAGAGTTGAAAAAAAATTAGTAGACTTGTTAATAAAATATAGGATTCCACAACTTCAGAAAGACTTATCTGACGGAAATTTTAGTCAATATTTAAATAAACCAGTAAATGCATTTGAGAACCAATATTCCAAAGGTGCTACAAAAACAACCTATGAAATTTTAATGACTAACACGGGTAGTGGAGCGGATATAAACAAAGATGGATTCATAAAAGATGAACAGGAGGCTAATCAGATACCATGTCAGCTCTTAGCTGAAATTGAGAAATTATGGCGTGATGCGACAGATAATCAATGTGGTTGGTATAGTTTGGATGGTCCATATGCTCCCGATAGTGATTGTAAACAGCTTGATGAAGATAAAAGTACGCTCTACACCGCAATCTTTGATTACGGTACAGATCATGCATTTACTCGATTAGAGTTTTGTGAGATTCCCCCAAAGTAATTAGTTGTTTATTGTTTGAGACACGAAAATCATTGTGAGAGATTTCATGTTTTTGCCTACTAAATATTCTAAATTTTTCAAAAAAATCAGATATCTGTTACTTGTTTTGCTAACCAGTGTGATTCTGATTTTTCTACTAAATACTAGTAGAACTGGTTATGCTGAAAATCCAAGACCTACAGTAGCAACTTTTAGTGAGATTCGAGGCACTGTTCGGGTTTATCCGAATGGCAATGCGCAACAGAGAATAACCCCTAACAGGGATTTCAGAATGAATAGCAACAATAATGATCAGTTATGGGTTGCTGCTACTACTCCACGATCGAGTTCTTGGGCAGACATACTTTTTCGGGAGCAAGAGCAAGTTATTGATCCAGTAGTACGTGTTGGAGGGGCATCAACGAGTACTGTAAGTAGCTAGGCGAAATTAAGTATAAGACGGTCTAGCTCATATCCTCCGCGTTGGCTGCGATCAACCATGCCATCGATAATGGCCTCAGCTAATTCGTCTTCATACTCGAACATCCGTCCAGCAAGTTCATGGGTTTTGAGTTGATGCCATTGCCCCTCAATCGGATTCAATTCAGAGCAATATGGGGGTAAAAATAGGACGAAGAGTCCTTGGTCCCGCCAACGAGGCCAAGCAGCTTGCACCTCCTGAGCTTTATGGATAGAGCAATTATCTTGGACGATAAAGGTCAGTTGCCCTGTTTGGGCAAAGGTTTTCGCCGTTTTGGTGGCCAGCCAATCCATAAATTCGAGGTAACTCTCCCCATTGAATCCACCTAGGGTTAAGGCATAGTCAAAGCTTTCATCTGGGTCCCAGACCCCTAAAATACTCACTCGTTGACCGCGTCGTGAGGTTTGTTCGAATCGTTTCTGTTCGCCGACTCGGCTGTAACTATAGCTCTGAGGGGTCCATTGAGTGCACCCTGTTTCGTCTAGATACTTTAAGCGAATCACCCCCATCGCTGCCAAGACTTCGAGGTCGATTAACTGGGCTTGAGCGAGTCGTTTGGCGTCCGGGTCCTGGCGGTTGCGGTGGCTCCAACGGGTTCGCTTCCATCGGTAGCCCTTTTTTTTAACAGCTTTCGAATGCGGTCTGCACTGAGCCTCACCTTGCGCTCCTCCCAGAGTTTGACGGCTAGTTGAGCACTGTTATACGTGCGTTCCTCCTCGTTGATACACGCTTCGAGATACTCAAGGTCAGCCAGTTGCCATCTCCGCTTTTTCCCTCGTCCACCCTTATCCCATAACCCACACAGCCCGATTTTCTCCCACTTTTTAATCACCCCTCGTACCGTATGTTCGTGACACTTCAGGATCTGCGCAATGGTCGGCGCACTCCAACCCTCGGCATTGAGCAGCAACATGTGAGCTCGGTCGCGCACCCGAGATGGAACCATACTGGCTTTCCGGAGTTCACGCAATGTCGTTTCTTCGGGGTCGCTTAACGTAATGCGCAATGGTGCTGGCATCGGATAGAAAGAGGATGTACAGGTTGACTCTTTCTATCCTATAAAAAATTAGGCTAACCTACTTATATAGATTCCCTTGTTGGGTAGAACAGCCAGGTTCTAGTCTTTTTGGTTGGGGATTTGAAAAGGTAGGAGCTGCCTGTGATACTGTTACTGCCAATATTGTTAGTGTTGAAGAGTCGATTGCACAAAAGTCATCCTCTCCTAAAATTTCTGATGAAGCCGCTTCTAAGCAAATTACTATTAGTCGTTTAGAAGATGTAACTCTTATTCATGTTTACAACAAAGACGGTGATGTGGCGGTCGATGTGCTTGTTGGTGCAGTTAGAATTACTGCTTTGAATGGTTCGATCTTCAATGTTAATGCTGGAAATCGCTATATTCAGTCTGCTGAGTTAGGAGGCACAGACCCTTTGGACTTAAGTGAGGCGTCTGAATCTCCATCAGTCGAAGATTTCTTAGATGAAACTAGTTGGCCTTCAGAAGTTAAACCATTATTGGATAATCTGAAAGCCCAGCCTCCCATTACATCACAATTGACTGAGACTCAACAAGAAATACTGGATACCCATAATGAGCTACGAGCTGAAGTCGATGTTCCGTCTCTATCATGGTCTCCTGAATTAGCGAGTGCTGCTCAGGAATGGGCAGATACACTTTCTCGTGAGAATGACTTTAGGCACAGTGATGGCAGCAATGGCGTCAGTGGTGCAGGAGAAAATATTGCTGCAGGCAATTCTGTAGGTCGGATGTTAAGACTATGGTCTAGTGAGAAAGAGGATTTTGATCTTTCTAGTGGGCAATGTCGTAGAGGAGAAACCTGCGGTCATTATTCACAGATGATTTGGAGAAGGACTACAGAACTTGGGTGTGGTGTTGCACCTCATAGAAGATACGGAAATGTAATGGTTTGTAACTATAGCCCACCAGGTAATGTTATCGGGCGTTCACCACTTCAATGACATAAAATGCTGACTTTAACCCTTTTTCAGTATTGACATGATTCAAAATCTGAATAGTTATGGACAAATCCACCTTCAATGCTAAGGCTAGGTTTTACTAGAAAGAAGCATTGGGAGAATTAGGGTGTTTGGACTCGATAATCTGATAGATATGCTCTTCGATACTGCAATGGAGAGCGTTAGCCGCAATGAGCGGATTATCAAGCTACTCAAGCATCTAAAGCTTGATCCCGAGCACCCACCAGAGGATTTTCCTGGTGTCTACAGATATACTCTGGTGGAATATGGGGTGGGCAAACCTCGTCCAGTACTGGAAATTTTCAGACAGGATAAGATTCAGACACTTTTCCGTGAAGCCCTGGAACGTAATAGCCCCTCGCTCCTGCTGAAGAACGGAGAAGCCTTTCTAGACGATCACCCTCTACAGGCTGATCTCCAGGCCAATAATGTCGATGTATGCCGGGAATTCTACGAGTTCGCAGCTGTATTTATCGAAGTCGCCAAACGGACTCGTACCCCAGCCGAAATTCTAGCTGAGCAAAAACTGGACTCCCTACATCGGCAAATTGGCACTTTACAAGAGCGCTTGAGCCGTTTGCCTACTCTTGAGGGAATGCGTACCGAAATGGCACGCTTAGCAGCTCAAGATAATCCTGCTTTACCAGCAGGTGAAGCCTTTAGTGCAGAACAATGTAAGGCATTTGCCCTAGCTCAGCAGATGCGTGGCTGGTTCGAAACGCTAGGCTTTCGCTTTGAATCCCACGAAGTTTGGCAGGATGACTACTTTGAGTGGATTATCAATATCCCGATACGACGGGGAAGGTACGATCGCATCCTGGTACGTGGCATTGATGGAGAAGCTGGACTGCGAGATGTAGAGGATCTAAAGCAAGCCGTTGAAACCCACCGCACTGATGAAGGTTGGCTAGTCACTGCCCGCCGCATTAGTCGAGCTGCCCGAGATGAAGTCAACAAGGAAGAAAACGATGGACTGGGCTGCTACACCCTGGATGAACTCCTTGACCAAGATGCTGACTTTAGTGGTTACCTAAACTGGCTAGAATCCGAGATTCAGAAACGGGGTATTGCTCAGAAGTACGTGCCGCTGGCCTGTCTCAAGGAAGAAGTTGACCCTGATACTAAACAACGTATCGGTGTCAGCCGTTACGATGATCGTGATGGCTGGATCGACGGGTATATAGACCTCTGGCTAGATGACCCCGTTAAGGAGCATATATCTGTCTTAGGTGAGTTTGGTACAGGCAAAACCTGGTTTGCCCTTCACTACGCCTGGAAAGCTCTTCAGCACTATCGTGAAGCCCAGAAAAGGGGGCTAGATCGGCCTCGTTTACCACTAGTGATTCCTCTGCGGGACTACGCAAAAGCTGTCAGTGTCGAATCGTTATTTTCGGAATTCTTTTTCCGCAAGCATGAGATTCCCATTCCTGGTTATTCTGCTTTTGAGCAGCTCAACCGCATGGGAAAACTGCTGTTGATTTTCGATGGCTTTGATGAAATGGCTGCTCGTGTTGATCGTCAGGAGATGATTAATAACTTTTGGGAGTTGGCTAAAGTAGTAGTGCCTGGTGCCAAAGTTATTCTCACCTGCCGTACTGAACATTTTCCAGATGCCCAGGAAGGTCGTGCTCTGATGAATGCTGAGCTACAAGCGTCTACCCGAGACTTAACTGGAGAAACACCCCAGTTTGAAGTGCTGGAACTTGAGAAATTCAATGATCAGCAGATTCGTCAGGTATTGGAGTATCAGGCAAAAACGGCAACGGTAGATCAAATCATAAATAATCCTCAATTGCTTGATCTGGCGCGTCGTCCTGTGCTGACAGAATTGATTTTAGAGGCTTTACCGGACATTGAAGCGGGTAAGCCAGTAGACATGTCTCGAATCTATCTCTATGCTGTGCGTCACAAAATGGAGCGTGATATTAAGGCTGAGCGAACATTTACCTCTATGGCAGACAAGCTCTATTTTATGTGTGAGCTGTCTTGGGAAATGCTTAGCACAGATCGTATGAGTATTAACTATCGAGAGTTTCCTGATCGTATTCGCAAACTATTTGGTGCTGCAGTTGAGAAGGAGAAAGATCTCGATCACTGGCATTACGATATGATGGGCCAGACTATGTTAATTCGTAATGCTGATGGTGACTATACACCTGCACACCGTTCTCTATTGGAGTTTTTTGTAGCCTATAAATTTGCTGCGGAGTTAGGAGTTTTAGAAGAAGATTTTGTTGATTTGATCCGATGTTCTCAGGAAAGTCCTATTACTCAGTCAATTGACAGAAAATATAGGTGGTCTGACTATTTTTCCTTCACATCGGTATTGCAGCAAGAGGCTAGGGCTTCTGAAATCAGTGAGTTCTGTCCAGAACCTATAGAAAAAATAAGTAAAACATTTGGGACGTTACCCATATCAAAGGCTGTAATGGATTTAATACAGCCTTTAATTATCAAAGGTAAAGTTGGAGAAAGTAGATTATTGCAAGTCATTTTTGACTCTAAGCAAGGTTCTGAGCATGAAATACGATATCTATGTGGAAATGTCTTAAAACTACTCACTGACCAAAACCCTATAGCGTTAGAGGGCGTAGATCTAAGCAATTGTGTCATCATTGGCGGTGATTTTTCTAACGCCAGTTTACGTAAAACAAGATTTATTAATTCTATTATAAAAAATTCTTCTTTTATAGAGCCATTAGGTACTATTTTGGCTGCTTGTTTCAGTCCGGACAATAAATTCGTGGCAGCAGCAGAGGCCAGTGGTCGAATATTTATCTGGAATACTGCAACTGGCACTGTAACAGCTACGTTAGAAGGACATACTAATTGGGTTAGAACTCTAGCATTTACCCCTGATGGCAGGCATATTGTTAGTGCTGGAGATGATAGAGAAATTCGTATATGGAAGGTGTCTACTTGGAATTGTCTTCAAATCATTAAAGGACATATTGGACGAATTCGCTGTTTATGTATCTCACCTAGCGGAGATAGAATTGTCAGTGTCAGTAACGACGGCAGTATCAAAATCTGGGATTTTAACGGTAACTGTGAACATAGTTTAGACGGCCATGCTGCATGGATTTTCTCTGTAGATTATGATTCAACAGGCCATAAGATCGCCACAGGTGGTGATGATTCTAAGTTAAAGATTTGGGATGTTAGAACGGGTGAATGTCTTCAAGTACATGATTATCATCACGGCAGAGTCAATGCTTTAGCCTTCAGCACAGATGGTCGATTCCTTGCTAGTGGAGGAAATGATCGAAAAATATACCTGTTGAATATAGAAACGGGTATGCTCACGCATGTCTTGGAAGGACATACAGACTTTATTCGTTCTGTTTGTTTTAGTCGTGACAGTAAGTATTGCATAAGTGCTGGGTTTGATTCAGTCATTAAAATTTGGGATATAAGACAAGGGAGATGTATTAAAAATCTGGCGGGACACTCTAGCTGGATCCGATCAATACGTGTTTCGTCTGATGGAAAACATCTTGTAAGTGGAGGAGATGATCAAACTGTTAAGTTTTGGGATATTAATTCTGGAAACTGTATTCGTACTTTTCAAGGGTATGCTCATCTGTTCCTATGTGTTGACATACACCCTAACAAGACTATTTTCGTTAGCGGCAGCAAAGATTCACTTTTAAGGTTTTGGGACATAAAGACTGGGCAATGTCAAAAAGTTATCAACAATCATGCTAATTGGTCAGGGCCTGTCAAGTTTAGTCCAGATGGAAAAGTTCTAGCGACTAGCAGTGGAGATAATCGTGACTTATCCATCAAGTTGTGGAATGTTGAAACAGGAGAACTTATCCAGAAGATCATAAATGATGCAGGACGAATCAGGGATTTTGTTTTTGATAGACAAGGAAAGCTGATTATTAGTGGCGGCGTTGATGCAGTTTTAAGACTTTGGGATATTGAGAGTGGTCAATGTCTTCATAGTTTTACAGGACATCAGGATAATATATCTTCTATTGCCATATGTTCTACTCAAAATCTGATTGTGACAGGCAGTGAAGATAAGACTATAGGGTTGTGGGACTTAGATGTGCTTGGCAGCTTTCGGAGACTTGAGGGCCATAGTAGCGGTGTGTGGGGTATTGCATTCAGCCCTGATGAACAAGTACTTGCCAGTGGCAGCAGAGATCACACAATCAGACTTTGGGATCTTACTTCTATGGAATGCTCTCGCATCCTAGAAGGTCATACTGATCGAGTAAAAGCTGTAGTGTTCAATTCTGATGGAAACTTACTGATCAGTGGAAGCCATGATCGCACAATAAGAATATGGGATGTCCATAGTGGTCAGTGCTTGCATATTCTCAAAGGACACGATAACTGGATTTCTTCTCTCAATTTGATTCCTAACTCTTCAGTCGTCATAAGTTCTAGTGAGGACGGCACAATAAGAATGTGGGATATTAATCAAGCAGAGTGCTTAAAAATAATTACACCCGATAGGCCTTATGAAGGTATGGACATTACTGGTGTCAAAGGCTTATCGCCAGGAAAAAAGTCAGCCTTGAAGACTTTAGGTGCTATCGAAAAGGCTGTGTGAGTCCTCACGACTTGTTTGCAAGATTATGACTTTATATTGATTTCGGAGAAAAGTCTTTTCACTTTGAGGTGCTCATACAAATCAACAGCCTTTCACGGGCTCTGGTGGCAGCGACATAGCGCTCACAGCGATCAATAATGTCAGCAGAGGTCAGGTTATTCATGGCATCGGTTTGCTCAAAGCAAGCCATGATAATGGCTCGGAACTCTAGTCCTTTGATGCGTTTCATCGTGCCTAAACGTACTCCCGGTTCTTCTGCACCAGGGTCTGCTTGTCGTGGCATTAACTCATAGGTTTTGAACCCTTCTGCTAGTAGCGTTGTAACAATATCTGGCTTATAGGGGGTAATGCAAATTTCATGGGGTTCAAACTCTTGACTGGCAACCAGTTCTTTGACCCAGGATGTAATAATTTTTGCCTCTGATTGAGCGTCAGAGCATGAATGTATCTCAGGGTCAGGGCCTGTAAAGACTGAACTGTCACCAATGGTAGTGGTTTGGCCCTGATCGAGATCGTCTACTTCTACACCTTTCAAAATAGACTCTGCAAATTGGCGAATTTGTGCACTGGTGCGATAGTTAACTTTGAGGCGAGAGGAGCGGCCACGGACCTCAATGCCAGCACGGCTTAAGGGGACTTTGGTTCGATAAATGCGTTGGTGTCCATCGCCTGCAACACTTAATGGGTCGGTTAGACCTTCTTGAATGGGGCTAAGTGCTGCGAGTAATCGTAATGCTTCCAGGCTAAAGTCTTGAACTTCGTCAGCTAGAACATGTCGATATTTTGGAAAGCTTTCATTTTCAACAACTAGCCGTGCCTGGTGAACTGCACCTTCAAAGGTCAGTAGATTTCTTTTGAGTAGAAGACGCCTGTACAGTTGAAACACTGACCAAGCGGCTCGACGCTGTTTTCGACCAAGCCGGGGCCGTCCCGTTCTGACGGTAGTGAGGTAGTCTTCTTCTGAAGTGATGCCATTGGCATCAACGACTAAATCAAACTCTTTTTTTAATTCGTCTGTTGTCATGGGGAGATTGGTCATGGTTGGATCGTCCCACACGTCCTTCCATAGCTCTTTAATTTCTTCAGGGGAGGCTATTCGACCTTTCCAGCCGCCTCGAATACAGATGGTACGGGCTAGCTGATTGAGGTGGGTGACTTCAATGCAATCAGCTACATTTGCATCCATTCGTTGAATGTAGTTTTTGATCGTAATTGCTAGATTGGTTGTAAACGTAACGAGTAATATTTTATCTTTAGTATTTTCAAGCTGTTGTGCATGATGAACGGCTCGATGCATAAGGGCTACAGTCTTACCTGTACCTGCTGCCCCTGAAATGCTCATGGGGCCATTGACTTTCCGCTCAACAATTTTCCGTTGACGAGGATGGAGAAAAACTCGCCATTCATCAAGCGTGCCGCCCTCAAAAATTTCCCTGAGCTGCTCTTCTCCATCGATGATGACCAAATCACGATTGATGCGCTCAGGCAGTTGAGAGAAGTCTCCAGGTCCCTCGATATTGGAGATAACGGTTTCTGTAATATCATTGCCCATTACCTGAGCTAAAGCCTCATCCAGGGAAAGGCCAGCCGCAATACCAGTTAAGACTTCTGCACTCTCTGCTGGGAGATAGGTGCTTAGGGCTTCGAGTTCGTGGTCACTTTTAATTTGACGAATAGCAGGAATCAGTGGTTCGGGTACCCCAGCCTGAAATAACTCTTCATCGCTGAGTTTGCTAATGGGATAATAATTTTCGGTAGTCTCAGGTGTTGCTGCTGTTGTTTTATCTACAGCAGCAATGGTTTCTTGAACATCAAATATCTGAAAAGCACCAGTGCTGCCATGAACCTCAAAGCGTTTGTTTTTAGCCCAGTCGTAGGCGCGGTCATGGGAGTCGATATGAACCAGTAGAAACGTTTCACCTTTGTTAGGTGCAATCACAATGGCGCGATATCCATCCGGTAAGTCCGCTCCCCGCACCTTTTCATCTAACATGGTGGCCTTAAGGCCATGGAGGCCAATGGCAGGATCCCAAGGATCTTCTTGAAACCGTTCGAAAAATGTAGCGACTTTCTTTTGCACCTTAGTTGGTAGCTTATGAAAGCGCTTCAATACGTTGGCATGCATCATCAACTGAGCCATAACGTTAGCCTCCTAACTAAGTGCGAACTAAATCAATCAAGGATTTCGGACCATCGGCTTGGATATCCTCAGCCGTGACAACTTTCCAGCCTGCATTCTGCCAATCAGAGGCCAAGGTCGCCTGGTCACCGGCAAGAACAGCAATTGGAGGGATATGCTCTAGCCATGCTAATTCCGCGATCGCATCTTCCCCAATATCCTCATCCTCATAGGCCGCTTCTGGTAACGGCACCTGGGCCGCTGCCAGGGCATCCACTAACGTTTGGAAGGATGTGATAACCTCCGAACGCACATCGGACCATTCACCACTGGCCGCACTGACTGAAGTTTCAGGGATGACCTCTGGTGCTGTGCCGTCTATGACCTCTGAGGTGGTGAAAAACGTGAACGATCCGCAGAATTGAAATAAGTTAAGGCAGGCTAGAAACTGACGCCAGCGGGGGCGATAACTATTTGTAGCTTGTCTCTCGTCATCGCTATCGCCTAAGCGGGCACTAACGCGCACTCGCTCACGACGGTTGCCCAGACAATCCTGGGTAGTGGACAAGGCAATGATGTCTGGAGTGGAGGTCGCTTGGGGATTGCAAACCCAATCTCCACTATTGATGTACGGAGGTGGGATAAAGCCACTACCTTGACTCCATTGCTCTAGTGAATTAACCAGGTTTGGCTGGTCATGGGTTCTTTGGTGGGTAGCTAGAACCTCTAGGGGAAATGCAACCGTGTACTCTGCCAATTTGCGCCATCCGTGGACATTTTTAGGGTTGCTACTGCCAGTCATCGGTTCTAGCTGTGGGGTCTTGATAAATGCCAGCAATTGCTGCCACGGAGTACCTAACGCCTCTTTCCAGGCGGGAAGCGCTATGCCCTGGCCAAAGGCAGCATTGCTAAACTGCTCGACTTTATTTGCGATCGCATCCGGCACTATCCGAAAGCCAGGGTTACCTTTTTTCTGCAGATCTTCCCAAGTAATATTCCAAACATAGTAGCGACCTGAGTTTAGAATGGCTCTTCGTTTGGCCATATCATCCGCTAAACGGTTAACCGTTACATGAAACTCATAGCCATCGGTAAAAATGGCCACGGGCCGAATGGTTTCATCGTCGGGACATCGGAGCATAAAATCTGGCTGAGATGACGTCATAACCCCCTGGGCTAATCCTAATTTGGGTTGTAACTCTAGTTCCCAGGTACGAGCAGGATTCCCCACACTAAACCGAAAACCTTGCTTACCCTCTACAAGTGCTTTTTCCCAGGTACCCGAACGGTCGTTGACCCATGTCTCTAACTTATTTACCAGTTGGCGTTCGAGCATACTGCCAAATAAGGAGGTATCTGGAATATCAGTCAACTCCTGACGCTGTTGCCGTCGTTCACCAGCGGTAATAAGCTGTTTGAGGAGTCTAATGCCAAGGGCTCGGCTAACGGCATCTGCGTTATACCGTTGAGAGTAGGTGCGAATGCAGCGGTAGCATCCATCGGTGTCATGAACATTTTCCAGGGCACTTATACGGCCACAACGGCAAGATTCTAGTGCATCAAGGGCCAGGCGCATCACGGCCATAATGCCTTCTCCGGTGCGATCGCTCTGATCAGATTCCTGGAAAAGTGCCTTTAGGTATCCGGTTCCCCCTGGCACACGGTCCAGAATAACCAGATAATCTCTCATAATATTGTTTTCACCATCCGGTAGCTTCTGCGGGAAAATAGTGATGTGACTAGGGTCTCCCTCAAATCGCAGTCTGAGACCCAATAATAGGCAGGCTCTGAGGGTCTGAATTTCATCATCTGTGAAGGAAGGGACTAAAACTCGAATGGCTTCTGATCGAATTTCTCGATACAGGTAAACAGATTCCTCCTCATAGGGATCGATAGATCGTCCTTCTGCTTTCGCCTTCTCAAATTTACGCCGGGCAGAACAGCTACGGCGGTGGCGGACCTGGTCAATGCTCTCAAACGGATTTGCCACTACACCACAGCTAGTACACACCCGGAAGCCATGTTCAGGGGCAGGACCTTCTGGCCCAAAGGCAATACTGCCTTTATCATCTGAGTAGCCGACATTGATATCCCTCAAAACCACAGCGGCTCGATACTCAATACCAAACGGTAACTGCTCATCACCCGTAGCTCCAGAGGGAGAGTCCACCGTGAGATCAAAGCTATAGCGACGTTGGTAAAACTGATTTTCCCGTTCGTCAGAGCGGTCGCTCGACAAACTCTCATAGTGCTCCATAACTGAAATTGCCTGGGAACGGGAATAGTCAATAAATTGTTTATGCTGGCCAATATCCGTTTGGCTATCGGACCCCCCATCGTAATGACACTGGGGACAGGCTGGTCTAGCATCCTCTTGTTGCAGTTCGCTGGTGGGGCGCATGTGACCACACTGACCGCAAATGGCCCATGTCTCTTTCAGAGGCTCTTGGGGGTTACCAATGGCCATTTGTTGAATTTCAAACTGGCGCTTATGGGTGTAGAAGTGATTGTGAGGAGCCAGTTCTCGCAGGGCACTGGCAGCAGGTCTTACTACCTCAATAGGGGGAATCGGTTCTTCGGCCTTGCGATGGCGATTATAAACCGAGCCATAAAATCTCACCCCGGTTTCAGGAAATGCATAGTTGGGTAACAACCCATGGTTAGTGAGCAGTTCTAATGAGGTTGTTTTTGTCAGACTATTTTGGCGTCCCTTGAGGATGCGCAGTTCGTCTTCTATTTCCTGCAGTGCCTCTGTTTCATGGTCATCTAGTTTGGCCTTTTGGGTTTGTAGTCGTTTACGGGCATTTATCAGATCGCGTCGTTGTCGGTCAAACTCTACAGCAGCCTTGCGAATCCGTTGCAGTAGCTTTTCGGACTCAGTCTCTTCCACAAATCGTGCTTTAGTATCTGGGCGAATGACATCATTGGCAAAGCGAGCCAGAAACTTTTGCTGTAGCTCAGCTTCATTTTGAGTCACCCAAGCCATCATGATGGGCAAATGGCCATCTAATGTATCCAGGTCTGTGACTAATTGGCTAGCTGCGCGGGGAAGCTGCAACAGTTTGCCAGCAGCGGTGGCTGAATCAATGCAATAGGCCAGGTATTGTCGTACCAAAACAGCTGATGCATCTACCCAGCAGCCTGGCGGATCTACTTTTCCCCGGAGCATTTCAGCCGGTCGGCCAAAAAAGAATAAATCGTGGGGCTGATGATTAATCACCGATACGATCAGGGCCGTCCCTGTGGAGCGTCCGGCCCGACCAATCCGCTGCAGATAACTTGCCGTGGTCGGCGGTACTGAGCACAGCATAGTACTGGACAAATCCCCAATGTCTATGCCCATTTCTAGAGTGCTGGTGCAGGTTAATACGTTAGGGTCGTCGGCATGTTCAATTTTGCTAAAGCTGTTTTCTAAGGATTCACGTTCTTCCGTGGTCAGAAGGCCAGTATGCTCGTTGGCAACTACCCGACGTAGGGCTCCTTTGCGATAGCGGTCTTGATAGTAGCGTTGCCGCTGAGTAAATTCATCTAAACTATATGCCCCTGCCTGAGCGCTGTACTCCAGGCTAGGAGAATGTTCCCACAGTGCTGCCTCGTTAGTGGGGCGAACTATGCGTCGTCGTGTTTCAGCGCAGGTTAGCTGTACCCCATTAGAGACTAATCGAGCTGCCTTGGCATTAATGGCATAGTAGGTTTTATCACCATCACTATGCAGACGTTTCAACAGTCCTGTTGCTTCGGCTTTGTTGTAGAGCAACTGTAATAAATCCAGTGCCTCAATTTCTCCCAAGGTAGGTCGGTTTAAGACCCTGAGGGTCCAGCGGACATGCCAGGGTTGAGAACTCCCTGAGGTTCTACTCAGGATATGATCGTGGTAGCGATCCCCTTTAGTGACCATAAGCCTGGGGCGAAACCGTGAGAAGGGCGGATAGACTTCTCGCTCTGGGAAAAACCGCCCAAAGGGAGCCTTGCCCCAGTAGTTGTAGCGGGCGTACTCTACCAGATAGGGATGATTAAGAGCCCCCCGTAGCCGATAACGATGCAAAATTCCTAACAGCCAACGGCAGAGGGTGGGTAGTGGTAAGTCTTTGAGACTGGTATCCACTGCTTCAAGGCTTTCAAAAATAGCCGTAACCGTTAACTGAATTAGGGGCCAATCCCAGGCTAAACAAGCAGATCCGCTAGACTCCATCGTGCGGCCCCGCAACAACATCAGGCCAAATTCTCGGGTGGCTTGCCACGTTAGCCGGGTTTCAATTGCGTTTCGTAGTGACTGCGGTGGCAGAACCTGATCGCTAGTATTTCGGTAGGCCAGATATTCTTGATAGTCGGCTAAGTCAGGGGGAATTAAAGCAGAAATTGTCTTTTTGATATTGCCGGGACGCCCTAGTCCAGGAGTGCTCCACCAGTCTAAAAGTTGGGGTCCAACAGCGCTTAGGGGGACTCCCTCTGGGCCAGCTTCGTCAATGATGCGCTGTAGGGCAGTACGAAATGAGAAGTTGTAGGTGCGCGCCGACAGAAAGCCAGCCCGGTGAGACGCATCTTGCACACTATCGGTGAAGGCCAACAATTTTGGATCGCTGTTTAGCACCGAGCCAAACAATTCATCCACCATGACGCTGGACAACGTGGCGGAACGAGAACCAATAATAAAGACGCTCTCTTGGGAACCACAGGATGGGCATCGCTGCTTACCTATGAGCTTTTTACTCTTTCTATCTTGTTCAGCCTCTTGGCTAATAACGACAGGATAACCATGGGATGTGTTCGACAAAGGGCAGGGACCGTCACCTTGCCGTAATACCAAGCTTTCAGGGTGGAAATGCCATTCACCGAATACACTCTTTTGATAATCTTGTCCCTGTTGTTGTGCAGCATTATTAGCTTTAGTATCTGGTGCAATGACAACAATTTTAGGATCGTGACCCTCTCGGCGAAACCATCCCTGATAAATAGCTTTAATATCATCAGTAAGCTTGAAGCCCTGGACTCCCCTGGCTCCAATGGCAGAATCATGCCTGTTATCTCTAAGACCGATCCAACCGGATGCTCCGCACTCACTACATTGAAATGCTGGCAAAATCTTGCGATTTTGAGCGTCGGGTTCATCTAACCAGCCAAAGTCAGGATCGGCTTGTACATAGCGACCAATACGGGTTAGCTCTCGAATCCAAAGTTGGACCTGGGTAGGGACGAGTGGAAATGCCCTGCCACTGCGCAGTTCCTTGGCATGGGCCACCAGCGCAAAAAATGAAACTAGAATCCATCGGGGCTGCTCCAGGTCATCAACCAGTAGAAAGTCCCATTCTTTTTGCGCGATCTTTTCTACTAATGTCTGCCAGGTTAGGGGTGCCGAGCTATTGTTTTCGTTGTTATCAAAAACATCGAGCAAGTACTTAAAGAGCTTGGTCCCTTTTAACCAGTCGCCTAAGGCAACGCCCCACTCATCAACGACAGATTCGGATTTAATATCATCACAGGTAGGGGCACCCCATAGTCCTGCTTGTCGATTGGCATAGTTAATAGCGTCTTCATCGCTATTAGGCTGACAGGTTTCAGGGGTGGGAAATTCTAGCTCTAATAAGTCTGACTCTACACCTTTAATAATCTCTTCTACTTTGAGACGGTCTTCGATGATGACTGCTTCAGATGGGATGTCTTCTTCAAAGAGCTTACTGGCAAAGCGAGCGAGCCTGTCACCGCCGGTTTCTGTAGCATCGGCAATGGCTTTACCCATGGCGCGATCGCTACGGTCGCGATCATCCATAGTGGCGCTAGTACCGACCACGCATAGTTTCCCTTTAGGAATGCTGAGCCGTTCCTTTAGCCGTCGAATCAAACAGGCAACGTCGGCTCCTTGGGCTCCATCGTAGGTGTGGAGTTCGTCAAGGATCAGGTACTGGAGGGTACCGGGTTCATTAAAGCGCCAGAGCTTCTGATCTTGTGGGCGCAAGAGTAAGAAGTCCAACATTTTATAGTTGGTGAGTAAAATGTCGGGCGCTGCGTCTAGCTGGGCTTCATGGTTGGCAATGCCATGGTCCTTGCCCATTTGGGTTTCGCCTGAAGCTTGGGAAGCGGGATCGGAGGGATCGTAACGTCCGGTGTAGTTCCCGACGCGAATACCGGCTGCTTTGAGTTTTTCATCTTCCCAAATGGTCTTGGCAAACCGTTTTTCCTGGTCGGCGGCCAGGGCATTCATGGGGTAGAGAATGATGGCTTTGATGCCTGGTTGACCAGACTGTTTAGAGCGCAGGCAATGGTCCAGGACAGGGTACATAAAACACTCGGTTTTACCGGAGCCGGTGCCAGTGGTGACCAGGGTGGGTTGAGGTTGCTGATTGCGGCTGTGGAGTCTTCGCCAGGAGCGGGATTGGTGCTTAAACGGATGGAAAGGAACGCCTAGCTTAAAGGGATGCTGGTAGGTGTCATCGGCAGGGCGAAAGGGGCGTTTTAGCTGGATCCAGGGTCCTTTGAAAATGCCCTGCTCTGGGTTGAGTAAAAACTGCTCAAATGCTCGGGTGGCATCACCATCACGAAAGTCAAAGGTGGACTGTAGGTAGTACAGCACCTGACGGCGAATATTTTCGGCAAGGTGGGCTGGGAGCATAGGAACCAGAAAATGGCAGCGACGATCAGCGCGTTTCTAGGATAGGCAGCTAAAAGCTATTTTCCTAAATCCGCTAAGGAAATTTCAAAAATTACTGATTTGAGCAAGATTACGCTGTCCTCCGTAGAGCATCCGGTTAACCGTCACAGTTAAACTTCGCAATAACAGGGAATTGTCATGCCATTACCCTGAAAGCTTGTAAAAATAAAGCTTCCAGGCATTCAACAGAAAATCAATACTGAGCGAGTTCATTGTCTGGGACCAAATACCTCACGGTTCGCTAGAAAACATAGGAGAATAGCGAATAGCGCAATAGCCCCAAAAACAGTATGCCAGCCAAGCAATGGCCGAATTGATCAGTAACGAACGTGTCGATGATATCCCACTGCTATTAAGCCAGATGCAAACCCTGGGTCTGAGTGAGCTACTCGACGAGCACTTTAAGCCTCATGGGAACTGGCAAGGTCTGAGCCTAGGCAACGTAGTATCGGTTTGGCTCTCGTACATTATCTCCCAAGGAGATCATCGTCTTAATCAAGTCGAAGACTGGGCAGAGAGCCTGAGCATCAGCTTAAAAGCCTGTCTGAGTGATTCATTGCGACCATTAGATTTCAGTGATGACCGCCTAGCAACGGTGCTAGACGAACTGAGTAACGACCTCGCGTGGGAGCACTTCGAGGGAGCGTTGAATAGTCAAACGGTGCGGGTGTATGACTTGAGCGTAGAGACCGTGCGGATTGATACGACGACGGCCAGCGGTCATCGAGAGCCGACAACAGACGGTTTATTTCAGTTTGGGCACAGCAAAGATTATCGACCCGATTTGCCGCAAGTGAAAATATCGCAGGCGGCCTTGGATCCATTGGGAATGCCCGTGAGTACGAGTGTGGTGAGTGGCAACCGGGCCGACGACCCGCTGTATATTCCCGAGATCAAGCAGGTTCAACGGTATCTGTCGAAGAGTGGATTGCTGTATGTCGGCGACAGTAAGATGTCGGCGATAGACACGCGTGGTTACTTAGCGAAGAGTGAGAACTACTACCTATGTCCGTTGCCTGAGGTGCAGGTGTCAAAAGCCGACTTAGCCGAGTTGCTCGCCCCTATGTTTCGTGGAGAGGAAGAACTCGACTCAATTATGGCTCCTGACATGAATGTTACCGGCACGAGCAGTGCAGAGACATCTGCCGAGACTGAGGCGATTGCTGAGGGATTTGCCATCACGATGCCGCAGTCGTTGGGGACCGGGGCAGACCGGTTCACATGGACAGAGCAGTGGCTAGTGGTGCGCTCCTTCAAGCATCAGCAACGGCAACAAACCGGGTTAGACCAACGCCTTGAGAAGGCCACTGAGGCACTCACCAACTTGAATGTCACGGGTCGTGGTCACAAACGACTGTCGGTTGATGAAACCATTGCTGCTGCTGAGAAAATCCTCAAACGCTATCGAGTCACAGACATGTTGCAGGTGGACTACCAAACCACAACCCAAACGAGTCATAAACGCGCCTATCGTGATAAGCCTGCCCGTACCCTTACAGAAACCACCGTCCAGGTGAACACCACGCTTGACTCAGATGCCTACGAACAAGCACAACGGCTACTCGGATGGCGGGTTTATGTCTCCAACGACCTAGAGCTATCGCTCTCAGAAGCCGTCTATGGCTACCGCAATGAGTACCTGATTGAGCGATGCTTTGGCCGATACAAGGGGAAAGCGCTTGGCTTAACACCCTTATTTTTAGCCTCTGACCAGCGGGTCAAAGGCTTGATTCGACTGCTGAGTATCGGGTTGCGTATTCTCTGTTTACTCGAATTTTCAGTCCGCTCTACACTCGATTCAACCCAGCAGAAACTGGCCGGACTCTATGCGGGCAATCCTAAACGCGCGACCGCCAAACCCACTGCTGAGTTGCTATTACGAGCGTTTCGTGGCATCACGCTCACCGTGATGAAGATTAATGGGGCGCTACAATATTTTCTCTCCGCTTTATCTGAACGGCAACAACGCATTTTACAGTTGTTGAGGGTTTCGGATGATATCTATCTCTCACTGACCGGATAATTTAGTCAACCTCTCCTAAATTTAAGCGAACCGTAAGAAATACCTTTAACCGTAAATCCATACGCACAGATTAGTATATTTGATCTACTATTTAGTTCATGCGTACTAAATAGTACGCATGAACTACTGTTATTCTGTTTGTTCTAGTTAGCTATGCAAAATTTACTTGGCGGATTTTATCGGTTCCTTTTAGTTAGACGACAAGAATCGGAGAAGCAGGCCCGTAACCGTAATACTAAACGGAGGTAACGTACTCATAGCCATTCGCTCAACATTTAACCGATGTGAGCATATCCCAATATTAGAAGACTGCTCTTCTAAACCACGCCCAAGTTCAAACTTGTAGTATTCTTCGCGGTAGAACGCTGGTTGTGAGCTTGGATTAGGGGTTTAGTTCATCGGAGTCGGTGAAGCCGCATTCTAGGCACTTATGGATTTTGCTTAGCTTCCCTAAAAGTGCATAAAATTACTCAACTCTCGGTAAGCCGATTCCTTTGAAAAATCCCGCTAAATATTAAATCTTTCAGTCAAACTTGTAATCAGCAATATATTAATCCTGATTGTTCCTTCATGTTGGGTAGATATTCAATGAAGGGGTGATCGGGTTTGTTTTTATACAATACCCAATGTTTTACACAGATTGGCACTTAACAATACAAATATATAAGACAAGACAATGTGGTACGAAGCAGCAGCTTGGTGGGTATGGTTGATTGCTGTGGCTGGAATCATTTTAGTGATTCTATTTCTTTTGGGGCCAATATTCAGGTGGATGATGAGAAGGCTTCAAGGCCGTGATAACAGAAACAGAGCTAGCTACAGAGCAAGATTAAAAACGGTAAGAAAATCCAGACACGATAGATTTCTCTAAAACATTTAAGCTGTCACTAATTTTGATTAGGTATCAGCATAGAGATTTTGGATCAAGACATCAATAAGATGATTTGTTCGTTGTCTGACTCTACCTGAAAGACTTTCAGGTAGAGAATCTCTAATATATGAGAAAGCACATTCGTAAGCATTTGAAGAAAGAGAAGGAGCTATTTCGTTCCTTTCCAATAGATCTTGATTGTCAGTAAGTAAAGAAGCATATATCCTTTCTAAATATTTCTCAATTTCCCATTGAAAATTCGTAATCACTTGTGGCCTATCTTTCTCAGGAAATTGTTCAATCTCAGATCTCACTTCTGCCGATGTTCCCAATGCGTGCTCTCTCGCCTTTCGGGCCAAATTGCATATGCCTTGGGACAGGAGCCAATCTAATGCTTCCCTAACTTGGCTGCCAGCCATCCAGCGGAGGGGATGCTCTATAACCCCCATTGCCCAAACTAAAAATCGATCTTCGAAGGATTGCGATACCTGACTACGCAACATGGGTCTTAGTTCTTCTACTGTTCGAAAAATGTTGATTGCAGCATCTATAGAAATGGCCTGTCCTTTTTTCCCGGAGATTTGGCTTTGCTCTATAACACCAATAACCTTACGGGAATTAGGCATAAAAACTGGAGAGCCACTGTAACCAGGCTCTAAAGTAAATTTATCATCTACTTGTAAATCTAAAACCCAGGCATAATCATTACTGGACACTACATTTTGATGATCAATTCTTAGGATACCTGAAACCTCTTTCAGGTATAACTGTTTAGTTTTTGTATTTTGAAAATGACCTGTGGCCAAAAATCGATGACGTTCTGTATCTCGCGGTTTGCCAAGAGATACTTGCTTTTTCTTAAATAAACCTTCTACTCTTAGGACGGCCAAATCGAAGCTATCTTTGAGAGAAAATAGTTCTTTCTTGCTAGGGCCGACTAATGTTGCTGGAAGTCTACCAACACGAATGCCTTGCAAGTCGCCAATTGCTTTGACTACGTGGGCGCAGGTTAACCAATAGGTTGCTCGGCCCTTGGGATCTTTATAAATTAAAAAACCACTGCCAAAGTCACTATTGTCAATAGTAGTGCCTTCGACTAAGGCAATCGATGATTTTAACTCTGGTTCCTTTGGAGCACTAGCTCTTAGAATGCTCATCGTTTTAACCCTATACTAAGAATCTCGTAGGTGAAGGATCGAGGCTGTTGGCTGGTCTCTCAGATACTGGCAATTAGTTGAAACTATTTGGAGACATTATGAAGGGCTACTTTCGGATTTTTGCCTCATCACAAGTTTGATATTCAAATTTGCGCCAGTTTTGGCCTTAGTAATATAAAGATTGCCTTCGCCTTCAAAACTTAAACCTATTTCGACCTCAGCTTGATCGATGTACACATCTTTATTGAGTTCCTGCCAAGTATTAGCAATGGGTGTGCAAACTTTCTTCAGAAGAGGAGAAATTTTATCAAATGAGGAGCTGACTCGTTCTGCTGCACCGCCCGCAACCTGGCGCGACTCATCGACTGAGGCTTCTACTTCAATGAGCGAATTATCTTCGAGCCGGATAAGCTTAGTATTGGTAGACATGGGTAGATGATCCTTAGCAACGATTAACTGTTAGATGTAGGATGCACATATTTACATTAAATCATTGCATTTTGATGCGATGTGAGTGTCATCACTAAATAGGACAAAACTTTAAGCTCCAGCTTGTGTAGTCTAATCAGGTGTTTATGCCAATTTCTTTGCCATCTGTAGTTAATGTACTGCTCTTATACTCAGCTGGGTAGTACAGATAGTCTATTTATGACTGCATACCTTTTTGTAGTAGTTTTAATCGCACTTGAAAGGCAGACTCTGGGTTATCATTCTTGTCGAAATCATTGAGTATGAGTTGTGATAACTCATACAGATTGGCTAGGGTGTCAGGCTGAAAGATATCTCGAATATCCTGTCCCAGCAGGTAAGCAGGGGCGTCTAGAAAATCGATGGTGCCATCGGCCAGTTTATCGGCCAGAACGGTGTAAATGCGTTCGTCGTCTTCGTAGCGGGTGAGGATAAACTCGATATCTTCGAGGTCTTTGCCGGTACGCTCCCGGCGATCGCCCCAGGCCAGCAATTTAAGGGCGATAAAGGCAGGGGTATTAACGATACTGAGGGTCAGATCGCCGATGGTTTCGACCTGGGCATGGTCTAGCGCCTCGGCGAAGCCAGCTATATTCATGGGGTTGCCGCTATCGGGCCAGGTGATTTCTTGGTCGGGTTCGCCGATATTGCCGAAGGGGACGATGTCTACTTCGATGTTGGTGCTGAGGTGTTTGAATTTATGGTCATTTTTTGTAGTAGCAAACAGTGGGTTGTCGCCCTGGGTTAATGCGGTACGCAGGGTGGCATAGGTTTCCCAACTGTCGAGGCGAACGGCTACATCCCAGTCGGTGGTGCTGCGACCTTGTCCAAACTTAGCGTCAAAGATGAGCAGTCTAGCGCCTGCCCCTACCAGGAGCATGGGTAAGTCTAAGGAGTTTAGAACTGTTTGGAGATCGGCAAGGACCTGGCTATCAGCATTACTGATCATGAGTGTTGGGCAAGGTCCTCGATATATCTGTCATAGATCATTTGAGCCGTTTCTTTGAGCCGACTATCGTTACTGCTCACTAGCTCTGCATGAATCAATAGAGGATGGGCAAGACGTTTCTCAGTAAACTCATTGTCAATGGGTTGAAAGGTTTTGCGGTGCCCAAAGGTTTTCATTAAAGTGATGTTGCCTTTAGGGTCAGGCTTTAGCTTCAGGGCAACGGCAAATTTTCGATAGTTCTCCTCGTGAAAATGTAGTGTGGCTCCAGTAGGACGGAGATGTCGAGTCATGATGGCTGCGCCTAATTCGCCACCGATGGAATAGTTGTATTCTGTTGAAAACTCTTTTATCAGATGCTCTAATTCCGAGAATGTACTGGTATTCACTGAACTAAAGGTATCGAGTAGTAGTTTGGCACGAAGTCTTTCTGCATAGCCCAGTTCCCATCTTTCAAGCAGTTTGAGATACTCGGTTATTTCATAATGACCCTTGCGAAACTTTATGTAGTCGAGCTTTTGAAGCTTTTCTAAGGTTGTTTTAACAGTCTTAGGACTGACCCCGGCTATTTTAGTTAAGTGTGAGTGATATTCAAGTTCTCCTAGTTCAAAGTCTTGCTCAGCTCGCCAGGGAGTGCTGAGAATGGCATAAATTACTTGTAACGCAGCTGCTGTGAGTTCAACAGATTGGCTGGTACTTTCTCTTTTGGGTTGGGGACGGACTAGCACATAGGCTGCGGGACTGTTGAGGTAGAGATTACCATCGACATCGATGAATTCGATATTTTGGGCGAGAAGCTGGTCGATAACCAGGTTAGAGAGTCGCTGGGTGATGAGCAGTGGCCTTTGGTGATCCTGAAGGCGACTTTGGAGGTTCTGAAAGTATTGAATTACTTGCTCGATGACGTCATTGGTGAGCCCTAGTTTGATTTCACAGACGTAGTCGGCTATGTCATTGGGACCATGGAGCGTGAGCTGACCGTCTGCTAAAACATCCGCTGTGACAAAGGGCTCAACTTTGACCATGGCCTTGAGGTTAGGCAATGATTCTAGCTGAGCGATGCATTTCTGAAAGAGGGGATGCTTGGGCTGCATGGTGGGTGGGCATTAGATAGTGGGGATCACGGAAGCTGATGTATTAAATGACTCCCTTATTGTACTGGGGTGTTTTCTGTGTCAAGTTGCTTGATGCCGTATTTGGTTTTGAAAAATTCGTAGGCGTATTCGTAGTCGGCTTCGCGGTCTACGCGGGTGAAGGGGGGGTAGAAGGTTTTGGTGACGGTTTGGTTGCCGTCGTCGATTTGCCAGCTGACGGTTAGGGGCGATTGTTCGTCCCAGTCTTTGCGGGCGGCGCGGACTTCTTTGCCGCCTGCGGCTTTACGGTGGGTGCTGGGGATAAGGCGTCCGTGGGCGTCGTATTCGTCGGCGATTTCGTATTGGCGCATGACGGGGAACTGGACGCGGTAGATGGTCTGGAGTTCGTCGAGGGTGAGGCCCAGGGCCAGGGCGACGAGGACGTCGATTTCGAGGAGGGCCTGGCGGCGGGCATAGTCGCTACGGAGGGGAGAGTGCCAGGTCCATTGGTGTGGGTCGAGGGCAGACCAGGGGGCTTCGTAGGGGTAGGTTTTGATGGGGTGGGTAGGAGCGTGTGTATTTTGGGTTGCGGCTTCTGATTCCTGACTTTTCCATGCTGTTGCAGTATTTCGTAAAATTTTATCCTTTGAAGCCCATTGATCTTGAGTAATCTCGGTCAACGAAACGGAAGACCAAAGATCTCTGTAGTGAGTGGTAAGAGAGTTTATCCGTAAGCCACGATACTTGATAGGTGTTAGCCAGGGCTCAAAAATTTTGGGCAGAATACGTAAATCAGACTCTCTAATATTAGTGCGCCCGGCAACACGGATGAAAAAATCAGACACAACAGAAAAGCTAACAGAAGAAAATTCTATTAGGTCTTCCATATTTTCAAAAATTGTAGAACAAACTGCATTAATATGAGTGACTCCCTTGGGCATGATGGCACTCATTAGGGTTCGCTCATTACTTGGGCTTGCCATTATACGATTAACAAACTTATATGATTCTGTTGCGTTATAACCATTCCAACTTGGAATTCCTGCTCTGAAGCTATTTAAATCTCCTTCAGGATTCCCAGGTTTATAGACTGCTCTAGGTAAATAAGACGTTGTAATTTTAGTAAGCTCGATTTCATCATAAGCATTCCGATGATTACATCGAATTCTTGGACTTCTATTGAATGGTGTACCTACATAAAAATGTGGACCACTTAGAACCCAATCTTCAGTGCTTTGAGGTTGAAAACTAGGTTCTTCCTGACGAGTAATTAAGCCATCTCTTTGAGCGTAAGTCTCATCAAACATTGCTGTGGAGAAGTATTTCCCAGAAAAACTATTTAGACCTTTAGGTAATGCGTTAGTTTTATCAATAACAGCAACCAACTGAGTTGTATGAAGCTTAGGCAATCTCGTAGCTAACTTGGGCGTTGCATCGTTTTCTAGCAATTCATGGAATAAGTTCAAAATCTCTGAATTTACATGGATCGGCCTATCTTTATGCCCTCTAGTTTCCCATTGCCCTTGCTCGTTTTTTAGCCCTGGCACTTGTTCCTCAGGGCTTACATGGTTACGACAGGCTTGGATTGTAGTAGGCGTGTAGAGATTTACTAATTGCACAAAGCTGATCTCAGTTGCTTCTCCTCTAAAGATATTAATGCTGTACTCTGCTTGATCATGAACATCCTCAAAAAGTTTAAGTTCATTTTTGATGTGATAATGGCAGACTAAACGCGGATAGTAGGAGGTACGTAACTTTATCCCTTTAGGATCGTCATAGGCACTTTCAGGGTGCAGTAGACCTCCGAAACCTAGTTTGCTAAGCAAGCTCCAGCTTCTAACAATGAAATTCCTATAGAGATTAGTTTGACCGCCTTGCAGGATTGAGTAAATGTGATGACTACTCAAGAAAGAAACATTTCCAAGACTCAGACGTTGAGCATCTAAGTATTTATCTTTCTGCTGTTGTGATTTAATTAGCTTTGATCGTTCTCGATTAAAGTCAGCACTACGAGCATCCTTAACCCCTAACATTGGATCATAGTCACATAGTAAGGATGCATCTGACCAACTTAGTTTAATCCATGGAGGATTACCTAGAATCAGATTGAACCCTTCTGACTGACTCGCATCCTGCGCTAAAATCTCTGGGAAGGTGAGCTCCCAATGATTAAACCGTGTCTCTGCTGCGATCTCTCGACTCACCCGATACCAGGGCACCGCCGACATCAACACCTCAACATCCAACTCATCCGCTGCCGTCGCCCGCAACAACTCCGCCCCATCAAAATTCAACCGCAACGCCTTCAATCCCAAATCCTCTTCCTTCCCCAAGAGAATCTGCGCCGCCTCCAAAAAATCCTCTCGCCTCGGCAACGCCTCCACCTCATCCAACGGCCAAAAGAACAACCCACACCAAGAGTCCATCAACAACTTCAACCGCTGAAAACTCCCCGAAGCTTCCTCCAGCGAAGCCTTTACCTGCTCTTGCACCTGTAAACTAGGACCAGCTTCTTCAACAACCGGCTGAGGCCATACACTCGCCGGACATTTCGTCTTCTCTAACGCCGCCAACCGCTCCTGAGCATAGCTCTGCTCATGGCCATCGATCAGCTCACTTATCGCCAGAGCCAAATCAATCTCCGGCTCCGTCCAGTCCGCCTTCACCTGACGTTTCAACCAATCCTTTGCCTTATCCGACTCAGCTTCCTGATACTGCCGCACCAGCCTATCCTTAGCCGTCGGCACCATATCCGGGTCAAACACCAAATAATGATAAACCTCATCCTCCCCTCGGGCCTCCCCCGGCTTTAGCTGCCTCGGCTCCACCGCCTCATCACCACTATTCAGATGTACCCCCGCCAACAACTGTGCCTTTGTCCACACCGCTCGCCGCGCACCGATGAGACTATTCCCCGCCCGCAACCGCAACCCAAACCAGGGCGTCGCCCCCCGTACATAGCGAACCTTCTCTTCTTCACCCTCCTCTGCCGGAGCCTCTACCACCCGCACCCGATGCATCGTATTCAACCACAACGACAACGCCCCCAACTCCACCGCCGTCGGATTCAAATCCACCCCATACAGATTCCGCGTCGTAATGTAATGACGCACCCGCCGCAACTCATTGGGATAATCCACCGGATCAATGGACTTACCCTCTGGTGCAAGCTGCTGCTGCTTTAGCTCCAAATACTTCTCCGCCAACTGGTTCGCCGCCTCATTCAAAAACGCCCCGCTTCCCATGGCAGGCTCACACACCGTCAGCGTCAAAATCTTATCCGCATCCTTTGGTGTGTAATCCTTTAACAGCGGTCGCAATGTCTCTTCTACCAGACATTGCGTCAATACCTCCGGCGTATAGTAAGACGCACTTTGCTCCCGGTCTAACCCCGACAGATGCAAAATAAACTCACCCTTCGGGTAAACACGCGGCTTACCTCCTGGTAAACGTTCTACCTCTTTTTCCGTAAACTCCTCTGCCCGCTCCTTCGGCACAAACCACGTCTGAGTTTTCGTCTTACCAAAATCATCCTTCGCCCGCTTCACCTGGATCAGATCCTGGGCCGCAAACATTCCTGAGAAAGACAACAATCCCTCATACACCGCTCCTAGCTGGTTAATCCCCAGCACCCCATAGTTCACCCGTCCGGTAGTCTTTGTCTTCTCGTCATAGCTGAGGGAAAGACATTTAATCACCTGCTGTAAACACTGGTTCGACAGCCTCGCCTGACTCAACAACGGCGTTGCCTTCGGATCAAACAGTGTTGCCGTCAGCGGTGGCATTGTAAATGTCCGGGTGGTCTCCTCTAACTGAATCAAAAACTGATCAGGGTTCGCCTCCACCTGCTGAGGATGAAACCCCTGGTGGATCAGCATAAACAACCGCGACAGATGCTCATGAAAGTATGTCCCCTCCACCGCCTTTTCCGATAGGGGTACCAGTTCTAAATCCCTTAAGGACTCCAGACTATAGCCCAGTCGATAGGCATCATCATTGATCGGCAACACTCCCAACTCAGACCCATGGGCCTCGGCATAAAAACAAAAAATCAGCCGATACACATAGGTCAATGCCTCATGACGCAACTGCTCTGCCGTTACCTCCAGCGTTGTGCCATCGCTATCTTCTAGCTTTAGCTCTTTAGCAGAAACCGTAAATATAGACCGCTTACGCCGTCGCCGATCCGCCACCCACTCATTCGCCAACAGCCCAATCGCCTCACGCACCGACGCCTGTAAGCTTTCGGTCACCCCATGGGCCAGCTTATGACTATTTTCCTCCAGAGTGTCATGGAGCAACGTCGTCGATTCACTCTCGGGGGCCAGGGTTTCCCGCGACAAAAAAGTGGCAATTTGATCAAACGTGCCCTTCTCCTTACGACCAAAGGCATCATCTAAATCAAACGCCAGCCATCGACCATTGGCAAAGGTTTTACTGTCAATTAGCAGTAGGCGACTACCCCCCAACAGCATCACCCAGCGAGGCCGATCTTCCGCCTTGAACAATTCCCCAATGGAACGATTCCAATCTTTCTCAAACAGGGTGTGGTCAGCCTCTACTAGCTGAGCCGCCGCCGGAAGACTCTCCAGCGAGTCTTCACTGGGCCACTGCTCCGGCAAGCTCCCATCGGGGATACAAAACACCGCCTGGCAAACCACCAGCCAGGGCTGCCCAAACCGCTTTAACATGCCCAGGGTGGGAATGTGAGATTTGCCCCCTTCTACCGGCAAATCCATCGGCTGTAGTGCATCGTACCCCAGGGCCTGGAGCACATAGCTCGGCCAGCTCTCTAGCTCAGCCCCCCGACGGCGAGTCCAATCTTTGGTTTCCAGGGCCTGAGCCTTGGCCTTAAAATAGCGCTGCCCCAGTTTTGCCAGTCGCCGTGGTGAGGCATTGGCCCCCTGATCTTTCCACTGCTTCAGTAGCGCTTTTGCCCCCTTTTCCTTGGCAAAAGACGTATCCAAATAATGGGACGAATAATATTCGCCAACGTTTTGAATTGCAGTGTCTAAGGGCATTACGAGACTCCTTCAATCACTAATACCAGCTGAGTCAACGGAGACTCCCCCGGTAACAAATGCATATCTCGCCATTCCGTCTGACGCGACTGGATATATTTCTCCATTTCATTCCGCTCCTGCACCAGCCGCTCGGCAGTACGGCTTTTCTCATCCATCCCAGCTAGACGATCATCAATTAACTCTCGCCGTTTGCGTTTCCACTGTTTTAGCCGTCTCTCTTCTTGTCTTAGCAATGGCATCATGGTCTTCTGCCGATCTTTTTCTAGTTTCGACAGATGCTTCAAACTGGCATCCACCGCCGCCGATAATAGCAGCTGCCCCGCCGTGGTCTGAGCCGGTCTATCCACATTTGCCAATGTCTCAAACCCAGCATCAGCCAGGGTTTGCTCCAAAGCCATAATCTCACTGCTGCCCCCCGGTCGGATGCGCACCGCATGGGCATCTACCACCAGGGGCGTCCCGGCTCTAGACGGCACTTGACCCATAAAACAAAACGCCAGCTCTTTCTCCGGCAAATGCTTGGACGTAATAATAGGAGCCTCGCCCCGGTCAAACTCCATCAGCAATCTTTCCACCAACCATTGCATGATGGGATGGGTCTCACTACAGAGCATTTCCTTAGCCCAGTAGCCAGAGGTATTACGGGCAGCCTCAATGGCCAGCTTCACCCGCCCCACATTTGCCGTCAGCCGAAACTGATCATGCTCTGGCCAAGCCTCCGCCGGAATCGCCGTCGCCCCAAAAATCACTCCGCTCTTTTCAGTGGCTCCCCCTAAACGCCGCTTTAGATCCGCTGGAGCCGTCACCGTCACCATCGGTCCAGAATCGTCCAGTTCTGGATAATCTCGCCGGGACTCCCGCAGCAAATCATAGGCCGCCTTGAGAAAGTCCATATCCTGATAAAACCGAATGCGGCCAGAGGTAGGAGCCGAAGGCGATGGTTTAGTAGGCTTTGGGGCATCGCCATTATCGGCTGTACCGATCCCTAGCAATGCCATCAAATCATCATCGGCTTTCAAGTTACCGGCAGAGATAGTCATCTCCAGGACGTCTGCCTCTGAACTGCCAGCCGTCTGCTGATCCAGTACCGCCTGGTCCCCCGTTAGCAGTCCCTTCTCCGCCAGGTACTGGGCCTCTTTGTCTGGGTCGTAAAGCTTTAGCTGACTCTCACCAGAGCGAGTACTGCGATTGATTTCTTCCACCTTTTCGATCAACCGCTCAAAAATCGCCCGGTCCCCTTTCAGCAAGCCGCTCGCCGTCTGCACCATCAGGTATCTCAGAATCGGCTGCTGCGTCTGGCCAATACGGTCGATGCGCCCATTGCGCTGAATCAGGGTAATGATGGACCAGGGCAGGTCGTAGTGAATGATGTGGTGACACTGGTGGTGCAGGTTAATACCTTCGGATGCTACATCGGTGGCAATCATCATTCGCACTGGGGCCGCATTGGTACTAAACGCCTCCACGGCAGCCATGATGTGAATATCGGGACAGGTGCCGCTAATGGAAGCAATGGTTTGCTTGGCCTGGTCCTCAAACTTTTCACTGTGTTTAAGCTTGAAGGTTTTTGCGATCGCATCCGCCAGTGCTTTCTGCGTCGCCACATATTCCGTGAAAATCAGCACCCTGGGGCTATTTTCCTTGCCCGTCCAGCCAATATCCTTCAGCTGATCACACAGCAATTTAAACCGAGACGATTTGGCCAAAGATAACCCCTTGATCGCCTGCTCTAGATCCCGCAGGTAGGAAATTTCAGGACTGGACGGGTCTTCTTTTTTAATACGCTCTAGCCGTCTGGCAATGCGTCCGGCACAGGATTCGGGGCTGGATAGAAACTGACTGTAGTAGCCATATTGCAGCAGCCTTTGGTTTTTCCAGCCGGTGTCTTTGGCTTGAGTGGGGGTTGCGATCGCAGCCCGTCGCATTTCACCCAACAAGCTATAAAAATTCTCCTCAGCAGGCGTCGCCTGAATCGTCGTCTCACTCAGCGGCACCACCACCCGATCCGTCAACTGACCACCAATTTGCCCCCGCACATCCTCCTTAAACCGCATCAGGTAAAAGCCCCGGATATCATCCGCGTCATATTCCTCGTAACGCGGATCGGGAATGGACGATGGGTCCAATAACGAAATCAATCGCCCAAACGTGGCCCGTTTACCATTATGGGGAGTGGCCGTCGTCAGCAGCATACTGTCAGTACGGCGAGACAGCAACCGCGCCAAACGGTGTGCCTGATGATTCTCTGGCACACTTGCCCCAGCGACATTATGGGCCTCATCAATAATCACTAAATCCCAGCGGGTTTCCTCTAAAAAATGGCGATAGCGCCCCGCATCCTTTAGCGTATCGATGCTAATAATAATGCGGTGATACACCTCAAATGGATTCTTGTTGGTCGGAATCCTCAACCGCAGCTTGGCAATCCCCTGGGAATCCAGACGCACCAGCGGAATATTAAACCGATTCCAAAGCTCCGCCTGGAACTGGGTGAGCATCGACTTCTTAGTCAGCACCAAAATGCGATCAGCCCGTCCCCGTCGCATTAGCTCAGTCAGGATCATCCCCACCTGAATGGTTTTACCCAAACCCACAGCATCCGCCAGTAGCAAACGCGGACGTAGCTGCTCCAAGGCCCGTTTTACAGAAGTCACCTGAAAGGCCATCGGGTCAAACGCCCCCAGCCCATCCAAATCAGGCACCTCACCCGCTGCAGGCATCTGCCGCAATTGCGCCTCTAAAAATAGCTTGGCTCTACGGAATCCGTTAGACGTATCCGGTACCAACTTCGTCTGGCGTGGGTCAACTGGCTCAATCTGATCAAGCTGAGTCAGGAAGATCGCCTGGTGTCCTCTGACTAGATCATCAACCCCCACCACATGAACCGCATGTTGGGTGCCAGCAGCATTAGAGGCCTCAACCCGTTGTACTAACCACTCTGCATCTCGGCAAAGTACCCGCATTCCCGCAGCAATGGTCAGTCCCACTAGTCATAATCCTCCGGATTCAAGCAAAACTGCTCTAGCTTAGCCATCTTAAGACAAGCATTGAGAATTTCTACATCATCTTCAAAACCAATGGGAGATTCAAAGTCTGGCTCATCATCATCTGGCTCAGAAAAATACAGCATGGCCCCTTTCAGCCAGGGCTGCACATAGGCTGGCAAACTTTCCCAGGTACTGTGCAGAGTGATATAGCTCTGTTCAATCGCCTCCGCCAAAGCAACATGAACCATAGGATTACCCTGAGCCGCCTGCCGAGCCTCAGTCACATGGGCCTGGACACGCTGAAGCAGTGTCGCAACGTCTAGCTTTTCCGCCTGTTGAACTTTCGTTTCAATTAACGCAGCAAGCGATTTATTCAGACCATCAGGATTTGCAGGCAGGTTCGTTCGCATAGCCACTATCACCATCTAAACCTTGGCCACGTCCAGAACTGGAGTTTTTCCGGCGGGGAAAGCTACAGGTTTCAACTTGGACGTGGTTTCTGGTGGATTTCACATAGGATGCCCCCATACATTCCAAAATCAGAACATCATGAGTAGCATTTGCTAAGAAATCCTGATACGAGCGCCCTGAGTCCGGTCAAAAATCAAGTGAACTTGATGCAAACAGCGTCATTACTTCAAAAATCAGCCATATAGCTGAGCTATGGACTCACCATAGTTGAAAGGCTGCGGGTTTCCTTGTCACGATAGTTCCTGGTCATACTGTCGAGAGCGAGTGATGTTTCGTTTTTGCTGGCGGCTAAGCACCTTACGTACCGTCTGATTTACATAGACCATTGCCTGCTGCTTACCCTGATCTTGAATAATTCGTCGCACCATAGGACTACCAGCCGAAAGCAGTAGTGCAATATCCTTCTGGGTCTGTCCATCTTTCAAAGCTCTCCTTGCAACCTGAAGATCTAGGTTTACAGGATCCCTGAGCGTAAGCCCCTGACTATATTGTTGCCAAAGGGCCAAAGACTTCTGTTTTATCGATGGCTGAGTGTTTGACTCAGGTGGAGGTACTTGAGCCTTAAACGACTCAGTCTCTTTGTGAGTAACCTCATCAGGAACAGCAAATGACTTTGGCACTGGTGGATTACTAATTGTTGTAGTTACAGGCTGTCTAACCGTCGGGGATGCGTTGCTATCTCCCCCGAGCGCACTAACCACCTCTTTTTCTACTGCTTGGGCCAACGGAACATAATCACTCGTATTCTCTTTTGCTTTCGATACATCAGCCCACTGCGATAGTGCCACCTTATCAGCCGTATACAGTGCCAAGTGATGTTTTGCGCGAGACACCGTCACATAGAAAGACTCCCGATTTGTCGTCGTACTATCCATTAAAGCCATTACCCGATCCGCTGTCTTACCTTGGCTGCCATAGGTCGTACTCACCCAGGCATAGTCCACATACTGCCGACCGCTAAGATTGATTTGCTGCGTATTCCCCTCGGTATCCATGATCTGAGCGATGCCATCGGAGATAATTTGCTGAATCGTAAATCGCTGGCCATTGCGTCGTTTATTAGCCCGATCATTTTTGGTCCATCGCAGCTGATCGCCAGGAGCTACCTGAAACTCCTGGCCCACATAAACCGATTTCAACGGACACCGTCCTGGATCAACACCCATCACCTGGCCACTGGTTGTCTCAACTATTAGCCGCTGGTTCTCTCGATCCACCGAAACCACCGTATACTGCTGCCCCTTCAACAATCCCTGTTTCTTATAATTCTGCGTTGGCACCAGCACATCTCCCGACTGATACACCGTCACGTAACTGGCCTGGGCTTTGGTGATATTCTTCTGTCGCAACCCCATAACCGTGAACGCATCCTGCCCCAAACTGCCTTCAGCCTGAAGCTCAACCCGTAAGGTTTGAGTCAACGCCAACCGCTCCTGATTAGTCCCTGCCAGAATTAGCGTTTGCCTCCGTTCCTCGGGGGATAATGCTAGATAATCCTGGGCCAGTTTTTTGTGTCTGAGGTCAGCATTTTCAACCTCCCGAATACATCCAGCTGCATCCAGGGTATCGATGCCCTGAATCATCTTTCCCTGGGCAATCAGCTGCACTGCGGTTTTCAGTTCCTGTCGCTGCTGCCGTAGGGTTTCATCTAGATAAGCGGTAGTAATCCCCCCTGCCTGCAAACTTTTAAATGGGTTTCCCGCTTCAACTGCAGAGAGCTGTTTCGTATCACCCACCAAAATCACTCGGGCTTGTTCGGCAGTGGCACGGGCCAACAGCGCACGGGCATCTTTCATACTGAGTAGTCCCGCTTCATCCACAATCCAGATATCGTTTGCGTTTTTCCGACTTTGAGAAGCCAGCAATGCTGCCACGGTTTCTGTCTGAATATCTAATGCCTGTCCCAAACCATGGGCCGCTTCAGCACTGGGGGCAAACCCTCGCACCTGATAGCCCTGGGCCTGGGCAATTTGCTTGAGAGCATTCAGAGCATAGGTTTTACCGGAACCTGCAGAGCCTTGCCATACCATGAATTGATCTGGTGTGGTGCAAGTGAGGTGGATAGCTTGCTGCTGTTCCTGGGTAAGGGTGGAATCGCTAACCAACGATTCCGGAAATGCCAACGGTTCCACATTTCCCCTGCCCTGCTGCATAAGTCGGATGGTATTGAGTTCCAGGTTTATGGCAGCTTGCGTGGTGAACTTTTGCTCTTCAACTTTGATGAGTTGGAGGTTGGTCGCGATCGCACCCTCCAATTCCTCCCAATTCTGCTCCCCCAAATGATGCTCAAACACAAACCGCTCCAGGTACGTCTGCCGAAAAACCGCATCCCGCTCACCACAATGCCGGATGGCAGGTTTTAGATTTGAGGCAGCTTGGGTGTTCTGGGTAGGTGTGGGCTGATGAGTCGGTGCTGGAGCGATCGCAACTCCTTCCACTGGCAATTCCGGCAACTCAAACCCCTTCAACTGCACAAACGCCTTCCACCCCTTTAGCAATCGTTCAGCACTGGTTACTTTTGGTTTATTCTTCCGCGTCTTCAAATTTGCAGCTTCCCGGAGCAGCATCTCCGACTGGATTTCCTTGCCATTGGCAGCGGTTGGCTTCTTACCCTCAGACTCCCATTCTTCCAGTAAAGATAGAATCTGCTTTCGTCGGGTAGAAAAGGCTTTCAGCAATTCTGGATCATAGCCCTTTAGCTCAAACTGACCGTGGGCTTTAGGTTCAATCTCGTAACCCTGCTGCTTGAGCAAGTGGGCCAATTCATTCTGATACAGCTGACCCAGCAGTTTTTTATTGGCAATCGCCTGCTCATTACTAAAACTAAACCAGCGACCATCGGCTAACTGGGTAGCATTTAGCACCACACAATGACTATGGAGCTGAGGCTCAACCTCTCGACTGGTGCCATGGGTAAACACTGCCGTGATGAGATTGCCAGTCTTAATTCTCTGCCGTCCTGTCTCGGTTGAAATTCTCGTCTGAGCATAGCGTTCTTCTAAAACAGAAAGTGCTTTCGCCACCGCCTGATGATGCGCTTTTACCACCCGCTCATCCTGCTGCACCAGGGCCGCAATGCTGACACTCTTCGGCGCACTAAAGGTAAAGTCTGTAGAGGCTCGACGTTGATCGCTATTGACTTTACGACTGAACAAATTCTGACCATCCGGTGTCTGTCCTCGCAACAACTGTTGAAAGGTCTCCGTATCCACATCGCCAGAGAGATTTAATTTTTTCGCACCATTTCCTAACCAGCGAGATGGAGATACCCCCTCTTCCTGGCTGTAATAGTCTTCTTTTGAGTAGTAATGGGCCGCCTGATGGGCGGAAAGATTACTCGTGGAAAGCACGGAAAGTCTGGTCTAAAACGACACAACAATCGGGCAAAACGAGTAGATGACGTGAAAAACCTTGAAACGATTGGGAGATGGGGGATAGGGGAAAATTGCCAAAATTTTGGCGTCCTGTGTGGCCTCCCCGTGAAGCCCCGGATCGGGGCGTAACCTGGTAGACAAAACATGAAAACTAATTCCAATACTAACCAATATGTCTATTTTTTGGTCAATTATATTTCAATATTTATCCATTTATATCCATACTGGTTTAATGCCCTTAGCATGGGCGTTGTAGGAATTTGGAGATACACATGACTCTGACTACAGTTGCAAATCCACATATTTATCTGGCGGCGGACCTGGGTTCGTCGGCTTCAAAGTTTTTCTATCGGGTGCATCCAGGGCAAACCGTACCCCTATGGATGGGGGCAGAAGTGGCGGATGGACTATCGGCAGTTTCGGTGCCTAGCTTGAATGCATCAGGTCGGCCTCAAGATAGTGCCTGGTTACAACTGGATGATGAAATTGTGCTGGTGGGGGATGCAGCTAAGGCATTCCTGGAAACCAATAGTCTGATGGCAAAGAAATCGCAGATGGCGGCCTATAAGATTGCGGCTGCGCTGGGTGCGATCGCAACCGCCGAAGAACTTCCTGGCAATTACGATGCAACCGTCTGGTTGGCTTTGCCCCTGACCGAAATTCGCACCCGCAATGAAGTGGCCGAACAACTGAAGGCACTCTGTCAGTCCGGCTTTAAGTTTCGAGATACACCCCAGCGGATACAGCTATCGTTGAAGTTCTTCCCTGAAGGATTTGGTCTGTACCTCAGACATAAGCAGCAGTTGGAATCCTTGGGCCAGTCCATTGCTCAACGCTGCATGATGGTGCTGATGATGGGGCACCGGAATTTATCGGCTTTGTATTTTGAGGGTGGCTCGTTGAGGGTGGCATCCTCCAGTTCCAATGGTCCAGGATTTTGGCCTGTGTTTGAAAAGACGGCTGATTCATTAGGTGTGACAACCGCTGACTATGGAGCCTTAATGAATGTACTGATGACGGGACACAACCAGCAAATCTCTCAGTCGCGAGGCAGTCTCTATGATTTTGGTGAGCTAGCCGAAGCGGTACGACAGACCTACTGGCAGGCGGTGCAGGTCCATCTGCAGGATCATGTGTTTAAGCAGCTGGGTAATTCGACAGTAGATATCACCGTCAGTGGTGGGGCATCCCATGTGTTGAGATCCAGGCTGGAAGATTACTTTGACAGCTTGAATCTGACAGAGCGTGTGACCTTTGCCGATGGCAGTCAGTCTCAGCTCACGGCCATTGCCAGTCAGCTCACCGAATCAGCCATTATTTCAACGCTCCCGTTACGAATGGTGGACAGTTACGGCCTATTTCAGGGCCTCATCGGTAAGCTATGCAAGGTAACGGCCTAGGAGACACAAATGCCCCGGAAACGACAAGCGAACACAGAACGCCAGCGGATTTTGTTTTCCTATAATGCGGATCTTGATAAGCCCATCGGGGTGGTGTTTGAGTATCTGATTCAGAATGAGCAGATACCCGCCCGCTTGGGTAAGCACAAAGGACTGGAGGCGATGTCGGCCTTTTGGCAGCCCTTTGCCTATCAGGCGATGCAGGATCTTAGTGAGGACGAACTGCAGGGAATGGCCAGAGAATCGGTGGCGGCACTTAGTCGTCAGATTGATTTGATTTGTCAAACCTTTGGCATCGAGTCGCCCCAATCGGCTCAGGTGAGTCCTGAATTGAAGCAGGCCATCCAGCAGACCATGGGTGAAGTGTTACAGCAGTTTATTGTGACCGGGGTATTGGCCTCCCAAGGTGGGAACCAACAAGTTGCAGCAGAGGAGCCGAGCGACGAGAGCGAAGCCATTCCCCAGAACGAGGGAGTGGATTTTGATGAGGCAGCGGCCCTGGGAGAATTAGCCCTTGGCGAAATACTCGATCAGTCGGAGCTTGCGGGATAGATGGCATTAACACCAAAGGAACCGGCCAGTGAGCGTGGGGTGGTCGCGCGGCAACAGTATTTAGAACTGGCGCGGCGGGTGATTGGGGACCCACAACTCGAATACGATGTGCTCTATCAGCGGTTTGTTGAGAATGATTGGGCGGCGATTAAGCTGGATGAGGCAGTGGCGCTGAAGGGACTGACCTCAGGACATTCGCCAAAGGTGGTATCGGGAATTTTGCATCAGAGTCCCTATTTGCAGTACCACGTACATCAGAATAAGGTGCCACTGCCGCCGATGAGTCAATATGTGAGATCGACCGTGATGAAAGTGTTGCAGCAAGTAGAAAAGGCAAAATCTCTGGGAACGCAACCGATAAAATCTCGAAAGGCTGATTTAGAGATTGACTAACGAGTGATTTTGATGACGGATAGCTAAACTCAAAAGCGTATGAAACGTCTTCCTAAGCCTCACACATGTAGGACCCAACAAGCTCAGGCCGCACGGCACGATTATTTAGAGATTAGCCGACAGGTGATTGGAGAACCTGATATTGACTATACCGAGCTATACCAGCGCTTTATTGTTAATGAGTGGGCTGCCATCAAGCTAGATGACTCAGTGGCCTTGACCGCACTCAAACTTGGAAAACCGGCTATGAACGTAGCCATTACTCTACTTCAGGGACCCTTTATTCAGTATCAGGTCTATGAAAAAGGCGTGATAATACTGGCCATGGTTCGCTATGCAAAATACACAGTGCGAGATGCTTTCAAGCAATTAAAACAACAACAACCAAGATATTTACCCCAACAGAAACAGAGTGCTTCAGCAGTCACCAGTTAAATCACGTCTGGGAATCTTGGTTGAACTCGCGATCCATCTTCTTAAGAAGACGAATCGCGAGCTGAGAATGATGACTGTTCTGTAAATTAGGTTGGCAAGAGACTAATCCACCCTGACTCGCTTGGTCAAGATAGCCATCACTTCATTAGGCCGACCCGTGGCCAACGGACGGCTCCAGTCGTTGGGCTCGGCGTAATTGAGCTTAAATAGCAGGGCGATGGTATTTTGCACCGATGTCAGACTACCGAGCAGCAGTACCCGCACGTCTTCATACTCGTGCTCCGGCAGCGTTACGCTGACAGGCTGGTCTGTAGGCGCATCTGCGCCCTGGTCAGTTTCGATAAACATAGACTCTGATCTCCGATAAACGACGGGAAGGAAACCAGAGCCATAAGATAGCCACCCCCTGCATAGGTGCAATCCGGGGTGGCATCAGGTACATTAAACCTGCGTTCCCAGGCTGCTGGTTCAGCTTGGAGGGCGTATGTCATCGGCATGGTGTTCGCAGCACCTGCCGATGGCGCTAAATTATGGGCTCTGTAGGAAGGCCGTGAACAGCCTAAGGCTTAGATTAACTACAACATCTGACTGAGTCAAGGGGTGAGCGAGCAAGCAAGTTTAGATTTTTAGAGGAGCTAAAGTCCAGCTAAATCATCGGTTTTGAGAGCTATGCTGATCAATCAACCAGGTATAACTGGTTAGCGTCCTTACATAGCAATTTATGCTGACAACTTTGGTAGATTTCTTCAAAACCTAGAGCTTTAGATAGGTTGAGTTCAGGCTTATAGGTTAAAAAAGTTGACATTCCGCCTACATGAAATATTCAACCACAAACTAAATTAAGCAATATTTCTTCGTCCGCATATGCTCAGCATTGATCGTAGTATAGAAACTATCAGGACTGCTGAGGGTTGGCTGCGATAACAGCGATAACCTTCTCAAACACATCTGCCGATTTTGGAGTTGGCCAGTTAGGAGTAGCGTTATGCTTCTCTTTGCAAGTAAACGTCAAGCAACAGAATGTTTGAATATGAGTGCTTCGACACTCAAGCGCTATCGCCGCAGTGGTGAATGGATTGAAGGTCTCCATTGGGTGCGGATCAACAGTCGATGTATTCGTTATAACCTTGAACTGCTAAAGGATTGGTTGCATAACCGAGAAGATCCTATTGCTCATGGACGAGCTATTGCTATCTATCAAAAGACTCTCTTAAGTAATCAGAAGAGAATACAGAAGAAATAGAATTCCTGTCTTTGATAGCAGCAAGGTTTCACCAACTCAATCTGTTACTTGTTCAACTAACGGATGAGACGACAATGGTGGAAAATCGTTCATAGTGGATCAAAAAGCTAAGAAATACCTTAGTCCCTTGGCATTTCAGGTTGAAATCGCCAGAATGGTGGTATTAACCTAACTTGAAATGAAGCCCATGCCCCTTGCTGTAATTTTGACAGCCTTGCCAGTTGAATATCTGGCTGTGCGTGAGCATTTAACCGATCTTAAGGAAGAAATAAATCCCCAAGGGGCGATTTATGAACGGGGACAATTTGTGACGGATAATCAGCTATGGGATATAGGTATTGCCGAGGTGGGTGCTGGTAATGCTGGGGCCGCTGTTGAAGCAGAACGGGCCATTGCTCACTTCAAACCTGCAGTACTACTTTTTGTGGGTATTGCAAAGGGGATCAAGGATGTCAAAGTCGGCTCTGTCGTGGCTGCAACTAAGGTCTATGGATACGAGTCTGGCAAAGTAGACAAAGAAAAATTTGCCAACCGCCCGGCTGTGGGCCAATCAACTTATGCCATTGTACAACGGGCCAAATCAGAAGCCAGGAAAGGGGAATGGCTTAAACGATTACAGGGAAAAGCAAGCACTAATGCTCAAGTCTTTGTTGCACCTATCGCAGCAGGAGACAAGGCGGTAACCTCACGAGAGTCTGAATTATTTCAGTTTTTGCGGGCTAGCTATAACGATGCGATCGCGGTCGAAATGGAAGGCCTCGGCTTTTTGAGTGCGGCTTTTGCATATCCCAATATTCAAACCTTAGTTATTCGCGGTATCAGCGACTTAATCAGGGATAAAAATGTAGATGGTCCTGTCGAAGACAATGAAAAAGCACATCAAAAGCGAGCATCGCAACATGCTAGTGCATTTGCTTTTGAACTATTAGAGAAACTCTATCAGGTAGATGAATCAGGTGACCTTTCTAAACTTGAGTATGAATATCGAGAACGTGTGAGGAACCGTTATGCTAACGACGCTTGGCACTACGTCCAATTAGCTGTAGAAACAGATGAGACTTCATTGTCCTCGGGATTACCGCAAGCAGTCCGTCGCATTACCCAACAAATAAAACTTGAGTATGATGAACTAATTCAATATGGATATATGACAACCAGGGTCAAACTCGATTCTCTTAGACAAGGTGTTGATAAATATTCCTGTATTATATTATTAGGCAGTCCTGGTTCGGGAAAAACGACAGCACTTGAAAACTTAGCTTATCAATTTGCAGATGGGTCGGACATCTTACCTATACTTTTAAGTCTGAATGAATTTGAGCCTGAGATAACTTTAGAAGAATTTATTCAGAAGGTCTGGTCAGGTTCTCCAAATTCCAATCACTGGGGAGCAGTGGAGCTATCTAAGAAACTAGATAGCTATTTGGAGCAAGGAAAACTTCTTTTACTATTCGATGCCTTAAATGAAATGCCAAGTAAAGGGCAAAAGCAACATATTCAAGAGTTATGTAGCTTCACAGATAAGTGGTTAAAGAAAGGAAATCGTGTTGTAATAACTTGCAGAACTTTAGACTATAGTGAGGAACTATCCGGCTTTCAAAGAATCGAAGTTCAAGTCTTGAATAATGAACAAATTAAGACTTTTATTCAGAAACAACTCTCAGATATTCAGACGAAAGCATCAGATTACTGGCAAGTTCTGTGGGAAAATCTCTTAAAAAATAGTGATTTACTAGAAATATCACGTAATCCATACATGCTTGTTATTATTATTTGGATTTTCTGCACAGATGGGCAGTTAGGGAATAACAGAGCAGATTTAATGAGACGCTTTACTACTCTCTTAATGAAACAAGCCAAAAAGAATTACTCGCATGAAAAATGGATAAGAGAAGATATTCAAAGAGAAATTTTGTCGCAAATAGCATTTGAAATGCAATCTAGATCAGGCTCTGGAGCTAGAGTAGCTAAGGAATTAATAGCGATGATAATGCCAGAACAAGTGCAAACCGATCAGAATTGGCCACCTTACCCTGCTCCCCCTGTTGAAGAGATTCTCAACTTAGCCGTTAGTGCCAATCTCATTGAAATGCCAATAGATCGATCCTCCGTAGGTTTTTACCATCAATTAATCCAAGAATATTTCGCTGCTCATCAAATGCTGCAACAGGAGCCGACTAGTCTTCTCAATTTCTGGCACTGGCCTTGGTTTAAAGAAGAAATGCCGCTTGAGACCCCTAAGAATAAAGAATTACTTCCACCACCACCTACTACAGGTTGGGAGGAAACAACAATACTTGCATCAGGACTAGCGTCAGAAAATGATACTCAGCTTATCCACACTCTGATTAAAGTTAATCCTATTCTAGCAGGTCGATGTGTATATGAAGGTCAAGCAAACATTAATCAGGGCATTCGTCAAGACATCATAGATGCGCTCCTAAATACAGTTTCTGAATCTGAAGTAGCCCTAAGAATACGCATTGCTGCTGGGGATATTCTTGGTCATTTAGGGGATCCAAGGGCAGAAACATTTATCACAGTACCTTCGGGAGATTTTTGGATAGGCAGTGAAACCAAGGCAGCACAGGATTTTGAGAAACCATGCCAAAAATTATACTTAGAGCAATTTTCTATCGGAAAGTATCCTTTAACAAATAATCAATTTGCTCATTTTATTAAAGCTGGTGGTTATCAGAACCAGAATTTCTGGACCGAGGCGGGATGGGCTTGGAGACAAGGTATGTTTGGAGATAAACCAGATGACTATGGTGAACAATTTTGGAAATGGTTAATTGGTCGTAAGTTTTTTAATTTGCCAGACTATTGGCACGATTCACGCTGGAATAAACCTAATTATCCAGTTGTAGGCATCACTTGGTATGAAGCATCAGCCTATACTTGCTGGCTGACGGAAGTTTTGCGAGCAGAAGGCAAAATCAACCGAAGTCAGGTTGTACGTTTACCCACCGAGGCGGAATGGGAAAAAGCCGCAAGGGGTGGCATAAATCTTCCTACAGAAGATTCATTTAAACGCAAACAGAATTTATTGCCTAAAAGAGAGTTTCCTTGGGGAGATAATTTTAATCCAGAATGTCTTAACGCATTGGCCGGATTAGAACCGATAGGAAGCACTAGTCCAATTGGTATATTTCCTAAAGGAGAAAGCCCCTACGGCTGTATGGATATGAGTGGAAATGTTTGGGAATGGTGCTCAAGTCGCTTTCAGCCTTATCCTTATAGCATCCATGACAATCGTGAGAATCCTGAAGGGAGAGATTATCGAGTAGTACGTGGCCAATCCTGGTATGAACCTGATGATGGAAGAGGGCGTTGTTCTTATCGAGGTAAAGCCCATCCAGCAACTTACTCTGGTGGATTGTTTGGCATGAGAATACTTATTGGCGCACCGTTAACTAAAAAGAGTAAATCTTAGTAGATGCCATTCTTATTTTTAGAAAAGAGAACAATTCCTAATTTATATGTCTATGCTGTATGGCTTAAGCAGTACTTTAATTATAGTTGCTTTAAAGCTTTCTGAGGTTGAAATTCAGCAATGGACCACATAACTCATGGTCTGTAGTCTTACCTCAACTAAAAGGTTGAGATCTGTCATCAATATTTTTATGCATCAATTCAATGTCGTATGGTCGTACCCCAACCAGTTGATAGTCCAAAAAATTGGCAAGATATTTCATATGGGTTACGGGAAGTTTATTATTACATAACTTTTGTATGTAATCTTCGATGTCGTCATTGCTATGTTGGCGATAATCTTGCGCCCCAAACTCATGCGAATCTAAGTTTGGTTCTCAATATGTTGCAGAAATGCTACTGCGCAGGAGCCAGAAAAGTTACTTTTCTTGGTGGAGAACCTACATTACATCCTGATTATGAGAAAATCCTCTTGGAAAGTATCAGAATTGGTTATCCAAAAATTATCATTGATACTAATGGGCTTACGCAGTACCCAATTCCAAAAAAATTAAGTGCTTTTAGGCAACTTTCGGTTCGTCTTAGTCTTGAAGGGATTAACGCCCAAACTCATGATTTAGTTCGTGGCCAAGGGACCTTTGACAAAACATTTGCTTCTTTAAAGAGATTAATAGAAGCAAATGTACGTGTTGAAGTGACATATACCATTAATTCAAATAATGCAGCTCAAGTTTCTGAAGCAGTAAGAAGACTTACTGATGAAGGCGTTAGCGAAATAAATTTTCATTTCATGTCCCTGATGGGAAATGGACAAAGAAATAGTTTTCTCGGGCTAGAGCCAGAAAAAATAATACAAGCTCAGGAAGAATTAGAGTATCTCAATCAAAACAATAAAATCCCTCTTCGATATCCTAAATTACTTATTCATAAAGAAGAACTTTCTCATGAAATTTCAAAAGGATATAATTGTCGAATTTTTGGACAAACAACATTATTAATATTCCCAAAAGGTGAATTAAGACGGTGCCCCTTACAAATAACATCTAATTTAAACCAAGAAATTTCAGTTGAAAATTCATCTGAATCCTCAGGCTGCCCACTTTCTTCGAGGTTATTACCAAACAATATACCTGAAGATTATATAATGACCTGCATCTCTTGGAAGAATTTATGAACTCCCTCATGAATGAGTATTTAATCAAACAAGAAATTGAAGATTATCATAGAACTCAACTTCTTTCATCTGGATGCGTAATTTATCAGAACAATCTCTCTTTATTTTGTGCCCCTAACGTCATGACTCCGAATAATCGAGTTACTCGGTACATGTCTTCATTTATTAGTGAATTGACATCCCACGAAGTATTAGATTTAGGCTGCGGGACTGGAATCCTATCATTAATTACCGCACGCAATTCTCTCCAAGTAATAGGAATTGATATTGACCCCGCAGCGATAGAGTGTTCTAAGATCAATGCTACTATAAATGGCATAAAGAACACTACCTTCCTACATGGGGATGGCTATTACCCTGTCAGAGATAAAAAATTTGATCTTATTATAAGTAACCCACCTTTTTACTTTGCAGACAAGGGAGACGATTTACCCCTTGCTATATGCACTAATACTAAATCTTCCCTTATCAAGTCTTTGATTCAGGGAATTCACAAACATCTGAAACCTGAGGGAAAAGTTTTTTTTACAACCAGCTCACTTTCTAAAAACACCTATATCGAGAACTTACTTAAAGAAGAGAAACTAAGGTTTAGTCATCAGACTATCTATAAGACAAAGCAAGAATCACAAGATATATATATTTGGAAAGTTGAATTTTGAGCAATGACTAGACATAGCAAAATTTTACTTTTAGATTTGTATGAATTGTCCGCATCAAGACCTTATATTCAACCTTATCTTTATCTAGGAGCCTTCTTCGACTACTTACAGATTGAATATGAAATCTTTAGATGGCACAATAACGCTGAAGAGTTACTGACTTTTATTGAGAAGAAAAAAATTGAGTTCGTACTGATAAATCTCATCATGGGACCAGTACTAAGTCTGGTGGAGCCAGTCTGCGGTTTTCTCAAGACTATACGTCCGGAACTAAAGATTTGGGTTGGAGGCATTGCTGTTTATTTTATTCGAGAGTTACTAGAATCTTGCCCTTATATTGATCGAGTCAGTACTGGGCATCCACGTTATGACTCTAAAGCTTATGCAAAAGAACTTTTTGAGCATGGTATTCTAAGCAATTTTCCAAATAATGAAATAATTTTCCCTACTCTAATTACAAATAAAAATCTTAAATATTTTATTCATCAACATCAAGGTATCAATCGGCCCAATGTAAACACAATTGAAATGTCAACATCATCAGGTTGTTTACATAGATGCTCTTTTTGTTATCTATCTCGCGTTCCTGCATGGCAACAAACAATAGATGAACTTCTTAATGACTTAGAATCTTTGACAGAACAATATAATATTCAATATTTTGAGTTTTCAGATGATAATTTTCCTGAGAATATTGAAAGATTGCGTGCATTTAGTTCTAGAGTTGTACAATCAAATCTAAATATTTCATATTTTTGTTTGGGTTCGATTGATAATCTAAACTCAGAAACTTTAGATTTGATGACTAGATCTGGGCTCAAACGTTTGTTTATTGGTGTTGATGCAATACATCCACAGCAGCTTCGTCAGCTCAACAAAAATTACACCCAGAAAGAACTCTTTGCTGTTATTGATCTGGTGAGGTCTTACCCAATTGATTTATGTCTTTCACTGGTATTAGGCAGTGCTCAAGAAACAATAGAAAAGATTCAAGATTTACATGATTGGGTAAAATCTATTCATCCTGAAGTTTGTTATGTGCAATTTCTAACACCTTATCCAAATACACCAGCATATTATCAAGCATTAAGGCTGGGTTTTCAACCACCTAAATCATTAAAATCTTGGGCTGAGATTGCTGATTTCGAAAAGCCAAAACCATTTCTAAATTTAAAGATTAGTGAGGAAGAATATCTGAAATGGAGAGCCCGATTTCGTGAACTATCAACTCGACAATATCGTACTGATATTGGTGAAAATCTAAGAAGGCTTTGATAGCGTAGTAATGCCTCAGACAAGTAGCTCTGTCCTTTTTATCCAAGGTTACGGTAAAGATGATCTATTTACCGGAGTTCCGCCAGAATCTTTATGGGGTTGGCGTCGTAATGTAGGCTTTTTAGTTGCTTTGCTTAATTCCAAGAACATCTCATGGAAGGAAAAATATGCTGCAACGTTATCAGAAGTAGATGAGAATGCTGATCTTTTCATATTACGAGACTCTCGTTACACCCTAGAGGAAGTAAATGATTTGAGAACTCGATACCATGGCACTCCTATAATTTCGATGGTTTTTAATGGCCCTCAATATTATGTGAATCGTCAAAGAGAAGGTGAAGAGAAAGCTTTATTTAATTTGAGTAGTCAAACAAACACTATTCAAGAATCTTTAGAAGATGGTCTTTTTTTAGCTGAACAAGTTATTGTTCGCTCAAAGGTCAATAAAACTCTATTCAAATATCTGGGGTATCAGGAAGAAAAAATGGTTTTACTTCCACATACTCCAATCTGGACATTAACAAAAGAAACTATTTCTCCTATTCAGGAGTATTATCGTAGTCAAAACTTATCAAAACAATCAAGTGATGCTTTTAATATTTTATTTATTGGAGATAATCTTATTAGAAAAGGACTTTTTCGCCTTTACTATGCACTCTCATATGTAAATATACCCAACGTACATTTACATGTTTATAGTCGCACTATTCATAAATACTTAAGAACGCCCCAAAATATAAATATGCCAAATGAAGTCATAGCTAATTTACAAAAGATGATAGTTGATCCACACATTCATATTTATTCTCCCTATCGAAACTTGCTAGAACTACTTGAAGCACATCAAGAGATGGACCTAATGATTTGTCCATCTCTAATTGATTGTGGACCAAATGTCTTAATTGAAGGATATCAATTGGGAACATCAATTTTAGCTAGTGATTTATGTGGTTCGGCATTTGATATTCCACAGGATTTTATCCATAGTGTTTCGGCACCTAGATGGTGGAAGTACAAAGAAGATTCCATGGCTTTTACAGAAAGATTAGCTTTGGCAATAGAAAAGTTCTATAAGTCATCACATAGTAAGAGTGGTTATAATTATGCTTGTAATCGCAAAAAGCGTGAAGAAAATATATTTCATCTACTTGAAAGAGTTTATCAAACTTGGGAACAGTTATTAAATCAATATTTATGAGAAAAATATGACTTCTAAGTGCTTAAAAATAGTTTTAACCGGTGGTCCATGTGGAGGTAAAACAACGTTGATGAACGAGTTACAGAACATGGATTTAGATGTCAACTGGACACTTGTTCCTGAAGCAGCTCCACTTTTATTTCAAGCAGGTATAGATCGGCGCAAGAAATCCTTTCAAAAAGCTGTTATTGAACTCCAAATATCCCTAGAAACAATTTCTGAAAAATTCTCACAGGACGGCTCAATTTTAATATGCCATAGAGGGACTTTAGATCCTCTAGCATATTGGTTAAGAAATGGTTGGGATGAAAATGATTTTTTTGCTTACACTCAGATGAGTCTTCATGAACATCATGAGCGTTATTCAGGAATTATACATTTACAATCAGTAGCAATTGGTGCCGAAGAACATTATCTTTCGTGGCCCAATGCTCATCGTACGGAGACTATCGAGCAGGCAAAACAAACCGATTATTTATGCCAACATGCTTGGAATAAGCATCCACACTATTTACTCGTAGATAATACTAAGCGTAATTGGCTCGAAAAATCGAAAATCGTCAAAAGGTTATTGATAGACTTGATTAAATCAAAGCATAATTTCTAATGGTTAAGAAGAAAAATTTGCTATTAGGTGAATCACGTTTCGGTATTGGGCATCTTAGTATTTGTTCGAAACTTATTCAAGTATTTGATTGTCCAACAACCTTTGCCACTGCCACAAATATACCTCCAAACATTTTCGATTTTAGTCAAGTTGAAATCTTCAGATTGCCAGGTATAGATACTAATGAGCATATAAATCAATCAGCATCTCTACTTTACACCCATGTAAAAGGGCAAAATTATGCGTCTGTATGTTTAGAAACGTGGCCTTTTGGACGACGAGGATTTGATAATATCTATGAGCCAACTCTTAAATACCTAATGCATTGTGGCGTCAGGATTTATACCTCTATTAGAGATATTTTATACCCAAATATTAATCCTTTATGTCCTTTCATTGAAATCTGGGCACGTGAGATAATAGATAAAATTAGAAAATATAATATTAGAGTTCTTGTTCATGGAGATGAAAACTTTATTGATTTTGGGAAAGGGTTTCCATTAGCTAAGGAACTTAAAAAAGAAGATAGGTTACATTACACAGGTTATTTGTCTATAGACAGCTCTTTGAAAAAGGAAAGTACTAGAAATTATAAAGAGAATATTCTTGTAACGGCAGGTAGTGGAAAGGTTGGTATGTCTCTTTATAAAATGGTTTTAGCAGGTATTGGAAAGGGCTATTTCGATGATTATACAGTTCTTATTGTTGCCGGTCCATGGTTGAATAAGAATTCATTTATCACCTTGCGTGAATTTGAAAAAAGTTATTCAAATTTGAGAGTTGAATCTTCTCGAAGGGAGAATGGGATATTCCAAAATATCAATGTTTCTATCTCTCAATCCGGTTATGGAACTTCATCAAACATTTTGACCAATTTCAAAAATCACTTGAATGAGTCAAGCCATCTACCTGTTACACCTATCCTAGTACCCTGGAGTGATAAGAGCAATCCAGCTGTACCTCACAAATTGAAACCATACTTAAAACAAGATGGTTTAACCGAACAAGAATTAAGAGCAAAAGTTTTGGCTAGTAATGGCCTAGGAATATTTCTACAGCCCGGAGAATTAACTATTAAATCTCTAGCAGAAAGTGTTATTCATACTTTAAGTAACCCACTCGCCTCCAAAGATATTGGTTATTTTCCTAAAATTGCTACTCCAGGAATCTTATCTCGGTTAGATTCTCTAAAACCTTAACTATCAGAATTGCAGATTTTGGTCATTAAGGAACTACTTTGATCCCTTGGCATTTCAGGTTGAAGTCGCCAGAATAGTGGTATCAACCTGATTTGAAATGAAGCCTATGCCCCTTGCTGTAATTTTGACAGCCCTGCCGGTTGAGTATCTGGCTGTACGCAAGCATTTGACGGATCTTAAGGAAGAGATGCATCCCCAAGGGACGATTTACGAGCGGGGACAGTTCGTAACGGTCAGTCAGCAATGGGAAGTGGGGATTGCTGAAGTTGGTGCTGGTAATGCTGGCGCTGCAGTTGAAGCTGAGCGAGCGCTAAATTACTTCAAGCCGGATGTCCTATTCTTTGTGGGCATTGCTGGGGGCATCAAGGATGTTGATATAGGCGATGTCGTAGCTGCAACTAAGGTCTATGGGTACGAGTCTGGCAAGGTGAGCGAAGATGGTTTTGCGCCTCGGCCTGCTTTAGGGCAAGCCACCTATGCCGTTATTCAACGGGCTAAATCGGAAGCTAGAAAAGGCGAATGGGTAGAGCGGTTACATAATGCTACAAGTGCTAAACCTCAAGTTTTTGTAGCCCCTATTGCGGCTGGGGAAAAGGTAATTGCATCCCGTGAGTCTGAGTTATTTCAGTTTTTGCGGACTAGTTATAACGATGCGATCGCAGTTGAAATGGAAGGCTATGGCTTCCTGCAAGCTGCCTTTGCTTACCCTGGTATTCAGACCCTGGTAATTCGTGGCATCTCTGACCTTATTGAGGATAAAAATGCCGATGACCCAGAGAAAGGCAATGAAGAAAATCGGCAGGAACGTGCTTCACAAAATGCCAGTGCGTTTGCCTTTGAGGTTTTGTCAAAGCTAGAAATGGAGGGTGCTCAGTCTGCTGAACCAGAGGAAACGTCTGTGGAGCCAAATCGACCCAGTTTCTTTGCCTATGACGATGGTTGGGTTGGTCGGGAAAGTTTGATTCAGAATTTAAGCGATCTCATCCGTAGTAATTGTCGATTGCTAATGCTGTTAGGTATCACTGGCATTGGTAAGACAGCTCTCGGGGAACGGCTTTCTATGGAGGTTAGTGATTGGCTGGGTAATGACTGGTCTCAGTATCAGCAGGAAAACTTTGATGATGAGCAACAAAGTTCTGACTTCTCTAGTGTTGCTGCCCGTTGGTTAGAAAAGTGGGGTGAACTGATTACCCCTGATGATCGCAAAGACCCACAGCGTCTCTTAAGTCGATTGCTTAACCACATGCGGGAGAATTGCTACCTGGTGCAAATGGACTCGTTAGAGAATATTTTGCAGGGTAATGAAGAAGAAGGTTGGAATGGTTTCAAGGATGAGTGGTGGCTCAAATTTTTCGAGGCATATCTCAAAGCGGGTTCATGTAAGAGTTGTATCATTCTTACTTCTCAGGATTTACCTGGACAACTCGAAAAAGTCGGAACAAGGTCAACAAATTTTTGGTACTGCCAACCGTTAAGCGGCTTGGAGAAAACTGAGCAAATCACGTTGTTCGAAAAAATAAAGTTGGACGTTGCCCCTAAATCGGAAAGCAGACTCTACTTAGAGCGAATCGGAGCTGCCTACGAGGGACATCCTTTAGCCCTTCGAGTAATTGCAGGGGAAATCAAGAATAAACCCTTTGAAGGCAATGTGATTGCCTACTGGAATCGATACGGCAACGAGGTTGAGGAGGTCGAGAAAGCGATAGCTGAAGCTCAGGAAGGTAAATCAACTGGGATGGACAAGTTTCAGCTTGACCGATTTACTACAACCCTGAGAAGAAATGTGAGATCACGTTTAAATAAGACCTTTGTCCGCCTAAAGGAAGATGCCAGTTGGGCTTACATTATGATGTGTGAGACCTCAGTTTATCGCTGTGCTGTCCCCGAAGCTTTCTGGTTAAGTCATTTAAAGGATTGGGATCGAAATGAAGATGAACAGAAAGCTGCTCTAGATATTCTACGTGAGAGATATTTAGTCGATTATTCTATGGAGGATAATCAGTGTTTGCTACGTCAACATAACCTGATACGCAGTACATCTCTGGAACATCTTAAGAATATGTGAACGATTTTATGTCGCCGGAACAAACTTTTTTGTCAAATACAATGTCTATCAATTTAAAGACTCTGTGTTTAGAAGTTAAAGGAGAGAGGTCTAATTTCATCCGTGCTAATCTTAAAGCAGCTATCAATTTCATCCATCGGCAAAATTCACTTCAATTTAAAGAAGGTGATGTGCCCAATAGCATACGAGATCTGGAAGATTACATTCAAGCCTTTAACCACCTTTGTGACGCTCAGCGATATGAACAAGCCAGCAATCTCTTTCTTTTTCCACTAAGGAAAATAAATGGCAGTGTAATAGCTAAGTTATTAGGTATCTGGGGAGAATATCAAGAAGTCATTAGATGTAGTCAATCTTTGCTTGGTCATCAATCCTCGCGTATTGATTTACTTTGTACTCGGCTTGTAGGAAATGCTTATTACAATTTGAATGACTATCAGAAATCAGAAGAGTACACTAAGAAATCTCTTCGAGTTGCTGAGTTAACTGGGGATAAAGAGCAGGAAGCGGAGTCATACTTTATCCTTGGATCTATATCAAGAGAGAAATCTGATTATACTCAGGCCATTCATTACTATGAGACAAGCCTAGAAATAGCCGTTCAGCTTGAGAATATAGAATTGGAGGCAAAGTTGGTGCAAAGTCTGGGAACCATCCAACATAAAATGCATCAGGAAAATGAAGCTATAAAGTATCATCAGAGAGCTTTAGAGCTTGCCATCGAAGCAAATGATAGACATTGGCAAGGCATCACCTTAACGGACATGAGTTTGTCATATTTAGAGTTGGGTGACTATAGTAAAGCACTTGAGCTCAATGAAAAGGGCATTGAGCTGGCTCGTGAAATTGGCAATAGAGCAGGGGAAGGGTGGTGTCATTGCAATCAGGGAAAAATATTAGCTAGAACAGGAGATATAGACAAAGCAAGCAGAAAATTTCAGAAGAGTCTTGAAATCTTTGCCTCACTCAATAAGCCAGCTGCTCAACAGGATGTTTATGAAGCTATAGCTTTTGTCTATCTGCAGCTTCAGCAAAATAGTATTGCTATTAGTAATTGCATCAAGGCTAAAAATATTTCTGATCAGTTAGGAATATCTTTAGCAGAGCATTGCCGTCAGTTATTGATAGAAAATGCAAATTTAGACTAACGTTTTAGTTCTTCGTGTATTACTTATAATCAGAATGAGTTATGAGTAGATTGAGAATAGAGCTTACATGCTGACAGTCTTTGGGAATCTGGATTGATAATAGGCTAATGTGGCGCTAACCGAACTAACTTGTTTTGTAGCTATCGAGGATTGGGCAGATGCTGACTCAGGGAAGGAGTTAGAAAATGATGTCCTTAACAGATCTGCTGCCTCCTAGCCAATTCCTGTTGAATCAGATGGGCATCAACCAGGACATGCTGAAGCAGGGGCAGCTTTCACGTTGGCAAAGAGTTCAGTATCGGGCAGTCATTAACTGGCTTACCAAACATAGTCCATCTCCAAGCGCTTCTAACTTGGAGAAAGTAAATGGTTACTTGCAAGCTTGTCACCACTTGTTTGAAGTTGAAAACTGGGAAGCCGCAGGTAAGATTCTTTCTGTTCGGCTCAATACTCCTACCCATGACCAACTTCATAATCAGCTAAACACCTGGGGCTATTATCGTGAGTATCTTGATTTATTCACCACGCTGCTTGGCAAGCTGGATTCTGATTGGGAGATGACTTTGCTTAATGGGCTTGGCAATTTATACAACGCCCTCAGCGATTACCAAACTGCCATTGATTACCAACGTCAGCATCTAGAGGTGGCAAAGACTGCTAGTGATCGCCAAAGTGAAGGACTGGCTCTTGGTAATTTGGGGTTGAATTTCTACTTTATGGGAAACTATCACCAAGCGATTCAGTATTCTGAGCAAAGTTTGACTATTGTTCAGGAGATTAATGATCGACGTGCTGAGGGAGCTGCTCTAGGTAATTTAGGGCTCGCCTACAATGCCCTTGGGTATTTCAATAAAGCTATTGAATATCAGGGGCGACGTTTGGAAATCGTCACAGTAATTAACGACCGTCGAGGGCAACGAGAGGCACTAGGCAACTTGGGCCTGGCCCATCAAAGTCTGGGTAACTTTGCTCAAGCTATCGATTTTCATCAACAAAGTCTGGAAATCTCTCAAGAGATTAGCAATCAACTAGGTGAGGAGCAGGCGTTAGGTAACTTAGGCTTGAGTTATGCCAGCACTGGTAATTATGTCAAAGCTATTGAATGCCATCAAAAGAGTTTTGAAATTGCGAAATCTATTGGCGATCGCAAAGGTGAAAGCAACAGTCTAGCTAATCTTGGCAATATTGCGATCTACACGGGAAATTATCCTGAGGCCATTGAGCTACATCAGCGTAGTTTGATAATCGCACAAAATATTCAAGACCGACGTAGTGAGGCGACGTCACTGGGGTGCCTGGGAAGTATTTATGATGCTGTTGGTGACTATGACACAGCCATTACCTATCACCAGCAGCATTTAGAAATTGTGGTAGACATTGGGAATCGAGCTGGAGAGGCGGCTGCGCTGGGTGCATTAGGAAATGCCTTTTATTCTCTTAATGACTATGACCAGGCGGTTAGTTACTATCAGCAATTTTTAGACATCAGCGAAACCGTTGGTGATAGGTCAGGTCAAGGAGTTGCCTTAGGGAGTCTGGGTAATCTGTACTTTGCTCTGGGTGATTATCAGCGTGCCATTGAGTATTACCAACAGCGGCTGGGGATAGCTAAAGAAATCGGTGATCGCCGAGGGGAGGCAAATGCTCTTTGTAACCTTGGGGCAGTCTTTATTCGTTCAGAGCAGTATTCAGAAGCCGTGGAATCGCTACAGGCTGCTCTAGAAATTGTAGTGCCCCTCAAAATTCGCTACCTCGAAGCCACGGCACTTCAAAACTTGGCGGCAGTTTATCGCAAATTAGAGCAATACAAGATGGCTTTGCAGTACTGTAATCATGCCCTCACTATTGCTACAGAATTAGGCATTCCCTTGGCTCAAGATTGCCAAGAACTCAAAGAGAGCTTGCATGATGAGCAATCAGACAACTCTTGAAACAGAAGCTTTAGCAGAAGCAGGGCAAATAATTTCATCCCATGCTGACCTAAATTGCTTTTACAGCTGGCATTGAAATTTATGCTGAATTACTGTGGCTATATTTGGTGGCTATTGAGCAAATTCAGAGAGGGAAGCTATCTTATAGATTAAGAAAATATTTATTTTAGGAAGAAAACGTGCCTTTAGGTGGGCAGTTGGCTATGAGCTTGGCAGAATGTAGCCATAGTCACTAATACAAAAGTATTTACCCATGCTTTGTGCGGTAATCCTAATTTCCGATCCTGATGATTACCCAATTATCTGCAATCATTTGACGGAATTGAATGATCAGGAGACACACCCCCAAGGTACCGTCTATGAAGTGGGAAAATTTTCTGAAAATGGGCAAGTCTGGAAAATTGTAATCGCTGAAGTCAAAGCAAGTAATTCTGACGCTGCTGTAGAAACTGAACGGGCAATTGCCTCTTGGGAACCTAATGTAGTGTTGTCTGTGGGAACTGCGATTGGCCTGAAAGATGGCGTTAATGCAGGTGATGTTGTTGCGGAGTCAAGCTGTATAACTACGAGTCTGGCAAAGAAACTGAGTCCGGCTTCCAAACACGACCAGACCTTGGTCGAGCTAGCTATCGTTTAGAGCAACGGGCAATGGCCACAGCTCGAAAAGAAGATTGGTTAGAACGTATTCATAAGGATGATTCAAGCTGGACACCTAAAGCTAAAGTGAGTGCAATTGCGGCTGGTGAGAAAGAAATTACTTCTACTCAGTCTGAAACCTATAAGCTTTTGCAGCAGAGTTATGGAGATGCATTAGCAGCAGATACAACAGGATATGGCGTGTTAACAGCAGTGCATGCCAATGAGACCACAAGTGCTTTAATTATTCGGGGTATTACTCGTACACTGGTTCAACCGGTCAGTAGTGATTTAAGCAATGCTAAAACTACTGCTTCACAACATGCGATCGCTTTTGCGTTTGAAATCTTAGCCACACTAAAAGATGCCGCCTCCTACGGCATGAGCCCTGCACAATACGCAAAGCTTCAGCAGGACCTGAAGAAGGCTTCTAACGGGTTATTAAACTGGCAGCAAACACTTGCTAATGAAGAATGGATTGAACGTCCTGAGCTTGATGAATTGCTCAACCGTATTCAAACAGAAGATGCTTCTACGACAATTCTGCTAGGACCGCCTGGGTCTGGAAAATCTGCTTTAATGGCTCACTTAGGCCACTGTCTAATCAAACAAAATTACCCTGTTTTAGCGATAAAAGCAGATCAGCTGACTGGAAGTATTGAAACCATTCAAGATTTGCAGCAAGACTTACATCTAGACTTTTCTCCTAGAGAAACCATTGAGGCGGTTGCTAGTCAACAATCTATCGTTGTTCTAGTTGACCAACTGGATGCTATTTCTGAATTATTGGATCGCAATTCACAGCGGTTGAGCATACTTTTAGCCTTGATTCAGCAATTGTCTGGAAGTAAAAATATTCATATTGTTGCAACCTGTAGGGAGTTTGAATTTAAGTATGGCTCTCAGTTCTCTCGCCTTGCTGAAATTGATCAAATTAATCTGATATTACCTGATTGGGAAACGGTTGCACCAATTCTAGGGGCTGAGGGATACAAACCAGCTAGTATGGGTGACTCACTCAAACAAATATTACAGAGTCCACTGCATCTTGATATTTTTCTGAATGTGGCTCAGCCAGGTGATGTATTTACATCTTCCCAGAAACTTCTTGATAGTTTTTGGGAAAAGCAAGTTAGACAGAAACCAGATGTTGAAAGGCGTATAGCCTTGCTGGACAAGCTTGCTGATCGTATGACTCGACAGGAGGTTTTGTGGATACCTAAGGTATTTACAGATGATGATCCAGAAACTTGTCAGATTCTAGAAAATGATGGGTTACTCATCACTAATCTGGAGAACAATACCATTGGCTTTCGCCACCAAACCTACTATGACCATACGTTAGCTCGTTCTTTTGCTCGTGGGACTCAATCTTTGACGGACCTTGTACTTGAGCGACAAGATGGTCTGTTTGCCCGTCCAATTTTGCTAAGAGGACTAAATTATTTACGCGGTACAGATAGTCACGCATATCAGGAGGTGCTAGTAAATCTGCTGCAAACGCGTAAGGACGAAATTAGGCCTCACATTCGTTCCTTACTGATCGAATTTGTAGGAGCACAACATGAACCTAATTCTGTTGAAGCCGAGTTGATAATTCCTTTGCTTGATTCAGAAACAGAGGGGATAAAAGTTTTAGATGCGATGATAGCCAGTCCTGGCTGGTTTAAGCGCTTATACCACTGTTTAGGCTTTACTCAGTGGTTAGAGAAACCAGTTGACAAGGCGCTTTACTGTTCTCCACTACTGACTGCTGCGACAAGTTTTGCCTCAGACGAAGTTTGGACTCTATTGGAAGACTACTGGTTAGATAATGAAATCTATGACGCTTTAAGCACTCGGGTCGTTTTAGATATCAGTGCTTGGACACCAACAAGAGTTTATTTAATCCAACAGATAACTCAACGTACTGATATCAAATGGCATAGTGTTGCTACGATCACTGAAAGAATTGCTGAGTTTTTACCAAACTACGCAATAAGAATCATTCGTGCTCATTTAGAACAACGGTTAGCATCGGCAATTGCTGCTAGTCAAACTCAACCACCTGCTCTACCTCCTGATGCTGATCCAGTCGAACGTTATATCCACTCACGTGAATATGATCTTGAAAAACCTCTGAGAGATTTACTAGAAAACGAACGTGATTTTTATGAAATCGAAAAAATCGCTCAAACAATGCCAAAGGAGTTTTTGAATGAAGTTTGGCCGTGGTTTGTCAATGTAGTCGATCAAGTCTCACTAGAAGAGAACTGGACCAGTACTGGTTATCGTGAAAATCGCTTTATTACTTTGGACGGTTATTGTGTTGGCGATATTGTTCAATCTATATTGGCTGCTGTCTTAGAACTTACTCAACAAGACAACAAGGGCTTTTTAGAGTTCCTTGAGCACAATGTGCAATCTGACCTGTTATTGATTCATCAATTACTTGCCCGTGGTTTAGAAAAGATAACAAGTCAGGAACCCCAAATAGTTCTAAGTTATCTTGTGGATGATCCAAGACGTTTATGTATTGGCGATAGTATATACGGTCATCATTTCGAAACCAGAAAACTTATTTCAGCAGTTTGTCCGCATGTATCCTCTGATGATAGAGAAAAGTTAGAGGCCGCAATTTGTCAATTTGATCACTGTCAACCCCACGAAGACAGTGATCCTGAAACACGCTTAAATTTCTTGAAGTACAATCGTCAGCATCGACTTCATCTTTTGCGTGCATTTCCCGAAGGTTGCTTGAGTATATCGGGTAGGCGTCTTCTGGAACAAGAGATTCGTGCCTTCCCTTGGGAAATTGAGGAAGATCGATTTCCTATGGTCACAATGGCCCAAGAGATTGGTGCCAGAATGACCACAAAGGAAATGATGAGTGCTAGTGATCACCATCTGCTCAATCTTTTTAATAAGTTTCCTGATGGAACTGGTTCCATGAGAACTGGGTTGAGAAATTTATCTCGTGCAGGAGGATCAGCTCAGCAATCTAGTGAATTTGGAAAATTGGTAAAGGATAATCCTGCTCGTTTCTTTCGTATACTTCCACATTTAGAACCAGGTAAGCATGAAAGTTACATAGCTGCATCTTTAGAAGCTTTAGCCGAGATTGATTTTCCAGCAGCAGATTTAATAGATCAAATAGAGAAGCTACATCAGCAAGGGTGCAAGTCTGAGACGTTTATTACAAGGGCAGCAAGTGCACTAGGAAAGTTAGCAGAAAAAAACTTCGGGCTACCACCCTCTACTATGTCAATGCTTGAGTCATGGCTTTCACTACATTCACATCCAACGCTAGAACAATATCAGAGTAAGGAGAATCGAAAACCCACTTCTTCAATTGTATTTGGTTATGGCAGTTCCCATACACTTCCAGGCGGAAGAGGCGATATCGTAAGAACACTGGCATCAGGATATCTGCGAAGAAATCCTCCAGATTTAGAGGGATGGTTTAAATTTATTCAATCGCAAATAGACATAGAAAAGCATCCAGCAATTTGGGTCGATATTGTTTCACACATGCCATGCTTGCTGAACGGTGAACCTTATCAAGCGACAGCTTTATTCGATACAGTGATTCAAAAATATCCAGAAGTTCTACATTATCGTTGGGCTCTCTTTAGAATCTCACGCACTGTAGGCTGGTTTCAACCGAAAGAGACAGTTCAAGGCTGGTTAGAGACTCTTAAAAGCCAGAATTCCGAGTTTTCTAAACAGGCTTATGGGGAAATACTTTTGATTTACTGTTTTCAACACAGTGATGAATGGTCAATTAAACAAATCCACAGCTATCTCAATGCCCAAGATGATGAATCAATTCTTTGTGGTCTAGCTCACGCAGCAAGTCATCTGTGGAAGCATAGAAAATGTAGAAAAATTTCTGCTGAAATCCTATATAACCTTGCCTCCTCTCCTTACGTTTCTGTGCAAAAGGCCGTAGCAAACTTTTTTCACTGGAACCGTGATCATTTCAGATTGAATGCTGATACCAGACGAATTATTCTATCAGTCTGTAAAACCCGTGAGGTTCTTTTGGATTCTGCTAATGACTTGATCGAAATCATTGAAACAGAGGATCTTGTAGATAGTAATCCTGAACTTGTGGCTGAAGTTTGCCGAAGATTAATAGGTCTTGGACAGGAACTGACTAATCCAGCACGAATCACTATATGGATAGCCGAAAGTTTAACAACCCTTGCCATTCAACTACATCGGCAGCATCCATACCGAGAGATTGGGTTACAAATTTTTGAGCAGTTACTAACTCTTAATCTCAGAGAAACCAAATCAGCCCTGGAAACCCTTGATCGTAGACCTGGGCAGGTAGTCCCATACAAGCCTCCAAGGCGTAAGCGACTGCGTAAGCGAAATTGACAGGGTATGTAACTAATGTCTAGTTTCCGACTCGATTTTTTTGCCACAATCACCAAAATTAGGCTTAGATACAGCAAAGTAGCAATATTTTCTAACTGAGATAGAGCAATGACTGAAGACCTTGTCCTAAGTGTCTGGCTTGCAGAATATGACAAGCTTAAGGATGAGCAAATCCAGCGGATTGGATTTCGGGATAACCTGCTATATGTGACCCTGGGTGTATTTGGGGCGATTATTTCCTTCGCGGCGTCCAGTTCAGCTAATTACTATGCATTTTTAGTACTGCCCTGGGCCTGTTTGATTTTGGGATGGACCTACCTGGTCAATGATGAAAAAATCTCGGCCATTGGGCGCTATATTCGGCTGACGCTGGTGGAGAAGGTCAAGCAGAAAAGTGGCTATGCAGACCTGGACGCACTATTTGGTTGGGAAATTGCCCACCGTAGTGATAAGCGACGGTCCCGGCGCAAGATTGAGCAGCTGATTATTGATGAAATTACTTTTGTGCTGTCTGGGATTGTGGCGCTGGTGGCTTTCTGGGTGCTGGTGCCAAAAGCGGCCCTGGTGATCTATCTGCTCAGTGGTTTGGAGTTACTATTACTGCTGATTCTGGGCTGGGAAATAATTGTCTATGCTGATTTGGCAAAGGGGCGGTAGGTATGGCGCAACAGCAAGTTGAGCAAACGAAGATTCCGGTGCTGCCCTACAGCCTGATTGTGGGGCAGGCCTCGCTAAAGTTGGCGCTGGAGCTGGCTTATATCATGCCGCGTTTGGGTGGGGTGCTGCTCAGTGGCCACCGAGGTACCGGGAAATCAACGGCGGTGCGAGCTTTTGCCCAAATGGTCTATGGTGGGAAGCTGCCGGTTACGTTGCCCATTAATGCCACAGAAGATCGAGTGGTGGGCGGTTGGGATGTGCGAGAAATGCTTCAGAAAAATCCTAAGTGGAAGGATGGCCTCTTGCTAGAGGCGGCGAATAAGCTGCTGTATGTGGATGAGATTAATCTGCTGGATGACCATATTGTGAACATCATTTTGGATGTGACGGCGACGGGCAAGCTGGTGGTGGCCAGGGATGGCAATAGCGAATCCTACGATGTGCCGTTTACGCTGGTGGGCACGATGAACCCTGAAGAAGGGGGACTACGGCCTCAGCTACTGGATCGCTTTGGGCTGATGGTGAATGTGACCACCGAGCGAGATGCTACAGAGCGGCTACAGGTGCTGAAGAATGTGCTCACTTTTGAGGATGAATGGGCGAAGCGAGAGGCTAAAGAAACCTCTACGTTTCTAGACCAGGCAGAAGCTCAGGACCGGGAGCTGTTTCTCCAATTAGAATCAGCGCAGCGACGGGTCCGTGAGGTAAATGCGGATAAGGTGCTGCCCCTGTGCGTGGCTCTGGCGACGGAGTTTAAGGTGGAAGGGAATCGGGGGGAACGGGTGCTGGCAATGGCGGCCCGTGCCTATGCGGCCAGGGAGAATCAGTCGGAGGTGACGGCGGACCATGTGGCCAAGGTGGCTCGTCTGGCGCTGCAACATCGACGTCCGGCTATGGCCCAAAATAATGAGGCAGTCTGGAGCCGAGATGATGATGCTCAAGTCCAGCAAGTAATTGAGAAGGGTGGTTAGGGAGCAGGCAAGAACCCAAACCATTCCCTCCCTGCAACAACCGCTCGTGCAGGGGCTAGCCTGTGCTGCGCTGCAACCGGGACTACGAAGCATTCTGGTATTTGATAGTTCGCCTGCCATGCTGGAAACTGCCGTGGGGCTGTGGGCAGAAATGCTGGCTATCACTACTACCCAGGGCTCGGTGCAGTCGGTTTACCTGGGGCCAACGGAGACGGAGGAAAGTCTGTGGGGCAGTATGAGCCTTGACCCTGAGAATAAGACTCAGCCTTTTGTGTGGAAAGCGGGGCTGTTGGGGAATGACTCGGATACCAGGATAGTGGTGATTCCAGATTTGTCGCGGCTGAGCTTGTCGGCGGCACGGGCCTGTATTGCTCTGATGGGAACGGAGATGGCTCAGCTTGAGCGCCATGGGCATCAGGCTCGGTGGCGATCGCAACTGGGTTGGATTGCGGGCTGTCCGCGATCGCAAATAAAATTCCTCTCTCCCCATTTGTTAGACCGCTTTGCCCTGCGGCTGTCGGGTCAGGAGTTTCAAAGGTGCGATCGCATCACTGCCCTACGGGACTGGTTTGCCAGCTTAGAAACGCCCCAAACCAAGGAACCCACATTACCAACTGAGCTATGCCAGCAGATTGAAGCTGCCCAGCAACAGCGACCGGACCTAACCGATGCCGCTTGTAAGCGGGGGCTGGCTTATTTCTCAGACGGTGAAGGACTGCGGCGAGAACTGACATTGCTGCGATTGGCCCAGGCCCAGGCTCAGCTTGATGAGAGCAATCTGTCGAAGGTGATGCCAAAGCATGTAGACCTGGCTGCCCGCATGATTGGGTTAAAGCTGGTCTCTACGGAACCGGCACAGGAAGAACCCACATTACCTGAATCCGAGAAACCTGAACCCGAAGCTGAGGCTGAACCTTTCCAGCCAGAGTCTCTGCCAGATACATCTATTGAAGACGCTCCATCCCAGGAATCGAGGTCAGAAGCACCTGTTTATAAACCCGATATTGAGGCTGAGTTTCCGTCTACTCCGGTGGAGCTAAATCCTGTACAGGAGCCTTACCCGGAGGACCACACACCTACCGAGCGAGAGTCGGCGTCTTTGCGATTGCCTGCCCGTCGATTTCGCAAGGCGACCATGGGTCGAGGGCCGGTTATTGGGGTGGAGCCGACAACGGTGCCGCAGGATATTGCCTGGGTGAGTACCTTGCTAGAGGCGGCAAAGTACCAGGCTATGCGGACATCGGAGAATGGGACCGGGTTAACTTTGCAGCCGACGGATTTGCGTCGATATCGACGGGCGGCGGTACCTGAGCAGTTGCTGACGGTGGTGTTGGACTATACCTGTCTGAAGGAGTGTCAATGGCAGGAGGCATTGCTGCCCTATTTGCAGTGGGCCTATATTGAGCGGGCAAGTGTGTGTTTGGTACAGGTGGGAGCGGCCACAGCAGGGCAGGAGCTACAGGCCCAGAAGGTGAGTGCTCAGTCGGTGTTGGTGCCTCGGGTACAGGTGGCGTTGGAACAGGGGGCGGGGTTGGCGACGCCCCTGGCCCATGGGTTAAATCTGGCGCAGCATAGTTTACGTCATGCGCTGCAGCATGGGCGGAGTACGGTGCAGCAGGCGGTGCTGGTGGTGCTGAGTGATGGTCGGGGGAATGTGCCTTTGGAGGCGAGCCAGACGAATCGGAAGCCGACATATTTGGTAAATCGTCAGGGGATTAAGGATGCGCTGCAAGAGGCGGAACAGATTCGACGGTTAAAGCAGGTGGAATCGGTGGTGCTCAATCCACAGCCGAAATATTATTCGGAATTGCCGATTAAGCTAGCCCAGGCGTTAGGGGCGAAAATCGCGGATATTCCAACTCTCAATGTGTGGGAGGTGGAACAATAATGGCCGTTAATTTTCAACAATCCATCGCCCAAAGTAAACAGCTTAACCAGCCGGGTAAATTACCGTCTGCGATGGATCAGGCGGAGAAGCCCAGAACTTCCAGCACAGATTACTATGAGGATATGCCCGGCGGTACAGCCATTGCTAAAGCCGTTATTTTGACAGCGTTGCCAGTCGAGCATAAGGCTGTTGAAGCCCATCTTCAGCCGTTGGGTTCAGCTTCTCGGCTGACCGAAGATATTCATCCTGAAACAAAGACTATTTACACCAAAGGGCAGTTCAAAACCAATACTTGCATCTGGAACGTAGCTGTTGCTCAAATCAGTATGGGTAATGAAAATGCAGCTGTAGAGGCTGGTCGAGCAATTAGCCATTTAAAACCAGATGTGATTTTGTTTGTGGGTGTAGCAGGCGGCATTAAGGATGTGGATATTGGTGATGTTGTTGCAGCGTCTGTTGTTTACAGATATGAAAGTGGCAAGGTGCTGGATGATCGAACTTTGCCCAGATCTAAGCTAGGGGAGGCAGACTATGACTTGCAGCAGCGGGCCAGTGCAGAGTCACGGAAAGAATTATGGCAGAAGCGTACTTTGCTAGGTTTAGGGAAGTCTGAAAAGATGCCTAAATCTTACGTTAAGCCTATTGCAGCTGGAGAAAAAGTAATAGCCTCTCGCAAGGCTGAGATTTATAAATACCTGCGAGAGTATTATGACGATGCTATTGCTGTGGAGATGGAAGGGGCTGGCTTTTTAACAGCGACTCAACAGGTTAAGACTGTTTCTGCCATGGTGATTCGTGGCATTTCCGATCTTATTGATGGTAAGAATAATGATTCTGAGGAATCCGAGGAAATTCGACAAGATAGGGCATCTCGCCATGCCAGTGCTTTTGCCTTTGAAGTATTGTCTAACTTCTATGGCCAGAAGGATTCAGAACAAACAGAAAAAGAAGCGAATCCCTTTGAATTCGATGCTGGGAAGACAACAGCGATCAATCAACCTTGTGTATCTTTTGAGGCAGTGGAAGGAAACGAATATTATCTTCAAGCCTTTCATGCCGACAATAAACCGCTTAGGACTAAAGGCATCTTTGAACCTACGCTAGCTCGAATCACTGAGTTAATCGAGTTGGAACAAGATCCGGCGATAATACTTGACGAGATCGATGAATGTCATGAAAAACTGGAAGAGAATGAGCATTGTCTAATCAGCAATTTTTTACAATGGCTAGCAGCTCAAAATCTAACGGATGAGTCTGCCTGTTTGTTGATTGATGACTACACAAAACTAAATATTCCTTGGGAATTACTAGAAGTCGATGAAATACCTCTTGGAGCAAAATTACAAACAATTCATCACAGGCCTGTAGTTAGAAGCAAAATCACCTCCTTAAATTCATGCTGTCAGGGCAGACTACTAGCCTATACCACTAACCAAGAGTACAGATGGCAGACTCTGTATGACTGCCAAAGACATTCAGATTTTTCTGATTTCTTAGATGATCTCCAACGTTCTAACTCTGATTATGGCATGGTCTTTATTGATGGGTTTAGTGTACAGGAGCCACTCTCTGTTCGACCAAGATCTTTCATAAGGAGATCATCTCTCCTCAAGCAAGGTACAAGTGTTGTCTTCATGAATGGCCATTTGGCTTTTGATGAATCTGTTGCGTTAAGCCATTCTGATTTTCTAAATTTATTTCTGAGGTATGGTGCTCAAGGTGTAATCGCAACACTTGGAAAATTCAAGTCTGATATTTCAGAAGACGTGATTGAAAAATTCTTTAAATTACTCAACCAAGCCAATCAAGAGTCTTCAGTTGCAATACCGATTATTTTGAAGCAGATGCGGCAGCAGGCCTATGAAGCACTACTGGATAATGTGAGCCAAAATAGAGCCTGCTATCTTGCAACACTTTTGTATGTTTACTACGAAGATATTCAAACTGATTTACAGCTCATGTCTGATAGCTCGTAGTCAGTTTTATGTAAGCCATCTGAAATCTGCGGCCAAACATTCAAAGGCATTATGTTGAGTAATAGAATTCTATCTGTCAAACCCATTATTAATTATCCTAGTCTTGCTCAGATAGGACAAACCTACCTGATGACTATTGATCTACAACCGGAAGAAGACTCCGATTGGCAGCTAGAAGAGGAAGAATATCCGGTTTATTGCTCAGTAAATAGCGAGGTATTTGAGAGTAGGGCGATTGGTGAGCCAATTGTCACATTACACAGATTCGGAGGCAGTTATGGAGCAGCATCATTTCTACTAAAGGCCGAAAAAAGTAATCAAGATGAAAGGCTAGTGGTGCTCTTTAGAAATAAGTGGGGAGCCTTAATCAAATCCATAGAAATCGAAAATATAAGAGTTCTAGCAAAAGCAGATAAGCACAATATTACTCCTCTTATAAAAGAGAAAATATCAGTCAACGAGAATAAAAATACTCAAAGAAGCTTTTTACAAGATATCAGTGATTCATTAGATAATTCATCAGAATCAAAGCATATAGCTGATATTTTCATCGAGTTTGGTTTGTCAACAACAGATATAGTCAATCAATGGATGCAGAACACCTATCTACCAGCCAATTTACGTGTAGAATGGGAAGCTCGACTTAGTCAAATAAGTACCGAAACATATACAGCCAGTCAAAGATATTTTGATCGCTGTCTTGAAAGACATGGTCTGGTAAGAGTTCTGGGTATGCGAGAAGTTGTAGAAATAGAAAGTACTTATACGGAAGTAAATACTTTCAACGAAAATCCACTTGATGCCTTTCAAACCGCAGATGAACTAGAAAATTCTTATCAACAATCATCCCAAAGACTTCAAACACAAACTCTCAAGACAGAGTCAGGAATCAAAGTTGTTAATAAAACTCAATTTTTAATGATCCTGGGCGGACCGGGCTCCGGGAAAACCACCTTTTTAAGAAAAACTCTTCTGAATATACTGCGTGGGCAAAATGGAGACTACACCCATGAAAGAATCCCAATATTGATTGAACTAAAAAACTTAATAGAGGATTCCATAAATTTAATCGAATATCTAGTAAAAGAACTTAAAATATGTGCCTTCCCTATGGCTCAAGAAGCTTTGGAAAAGCTACTTGAGCAAGGTAAAATAGTTATTTTATTAGATGGTTTAGATGAAATAGCCTCTGACAAGCTTGAAAATACTGTTCAAAGCTTGGAAAGCTTTATAGATAAGTATGACAAAAATCAGTTCATTATTACATGTCGGCCTCTAGTCTATAGAAGACGCTTGAAACGATTTCAAGATGTAACCATTGCTAATTTTGGCGATGATCAGATTCGAAGTTTCATACAACGTTGGTTTAAATCTAGATATGACGACCAAGGAAAGGAATTGGGAGATGATCTTTGGAAGGTGATTCAATCACCAATCAATGTTGGTGTAAAAGAACTAACACACACACCTATTTTCCTAATATTTATATGTCTGGTTTATGATCGTAGCCGAACAATACCAAGAAATAGAAGTGTTTTATTCGGTAAAGCTACACGAATATTGCTAGAAGAATGGTCAGCAGAGAAACGAATCGATAGAGATCTAATTTATGAGCATTTAACCGTTGAACTGGAAGAAATTTTTCTGTCTGAGGTGGCTTATAAGAGCTTTTCAGAAGAACGACTTTTCTTTTCTAAACAGAAACTATTGGAAGAAATTGAGAGTTTTATCAGAAAAAACATAACACCATCAGGTACAATTCAAGCTACAGCCGTACTCAAGGCCATAGAAGATCAACAAGGTATTTTCGTCCAAAGAGCTGTTGATGTTTATTCATTTTCTCACTTAACTCTTCAAGAATACTTTGTTGCACAGTATATTGCAGATAATGTCTTGCAAGAATCAATAGTAAAGGAATATCTTACTGATGTTCGATGGCGAGATGTATTTCTTCTGATATCCGGTCTTTTGTCAGAGGGAAATGATTGTGATAATTTTCTATTAGCTATAGAAAGTACTCTACAAAAATATGTTGCTTCTTCTAGGCTAAATGATCTAATTCGATGGGCAAAAAACATTACATCCGGTGCAAGGAGTAAGTATAAACCTTCTCTTAGAAGGTCCATTGCTATTTTTGTGGTGTTGAGTTTGCAGTATGTAAGTGATATGAATTCAGTTAATAAGGGGAACTTTGATTTTTCTATTGTCCAAAACTTCTATGACCTTTCTGTAGAATTAAATTCAGAGTCTGGCTCTCTCCTCTCAGACATTTTTCATTCTCTTAAGAACCTTAATCAGAACAACTCATTTGAGTTTTTGTTGTCTCTGGCTCAGACAGTTCAGGAAATCTCAGTGTTTGGCTCTAATAACAATATCGTTGCTTTATTGCATGCTCTAGATAATATAAGTCTCAATCACCGAGCATCTGAAGCTTCTGAGCAAAGTGAACTGTTAATTGAACAAGCAATTACGGTTTGGTATAACATACTCTCTTTTGAACAAACTTCACTTGTTTTGTCTGAGGAGGAGAAAACCACATTATCTAAGTATGCATATGGGACATCTCTGCTGCTGAAAGTGCAAAAAGCTTCTGTAAGAGTTAGTCGCTCTAAGTGGAAGCAAATAGAAAAAAGAATTTTGACAAGTGTTTAAATTAGCCAATTCACCAAAATATCTCGACCCGTAGCCGTTAAATCACAGGCTAATCTCAAATCACTCTGGTAAAGAGCCGATACTTGAACAGATGCTAGTAGTTATTTATGCCTCTCCCTGTAATAGCAAAGCCACTCGCAACTGTCGGCATTCCTCCGCCAAAGGCATCTCCAACTTGGTTGATAGAGCAATAGCCTGGTCAAAATAATCAGCCGCCTGCTGCCTATCCCCCATCGCCTCATACAACATCCCCAAATACTTATAAGTCGAAGCCTCCACCGATTGCGCCTGCTGCCCCTTAACAATTTCGAGCCCCGTCTGCAACACTTCCAAAGCCTCATCGTACCGCCCCAGCTTAGTCAGCGTCTCACCCAAATTCGACAGAGTTAGCCCCTCCCCCCAAGGATCACCAATCTCTCCTGCGATCTCCAATGCCCGCTGATAATTATCAGCCGCCCCATGCCAATCCCCCAACTCACTCTGAGCATTAGCCAAATTCACCAACGCCCCCTCCTCAGCCCGCCGTTCACCAATCCGCCTTGCGATCTCCAAATCCTGCCGATGATAGTCCATCGCCCGAGTATAGCCATGCATCTGATCGTACACATTGCCAATGCTTCCCAGAGTGGCCCCTTCCCCCGCAACATCCCCCATACGCCGGGTCAACTCAAGATTTTGCAAATGATACTCCAGCGCCAGCTCATAGTTACCCAGCTTTAGATACACGCTGCCCAACTCTCCCAGCGCCCGACTCTCACCAGGAAGATCCCCCAAAGCTTTAGCCAGGTTCCAATGCTGTTGATAATGATCAAGCGCTTTTTGAAACTGGCCCAACGCACAAAACAGATTTCCCAAATAACCAAAAGCATTCGCCTCACCCGGCTTATCCCCCACCTCCCTAGCAATGCTAATCGCCCGTTCAAAGCATTCAATCGCCTTAGCATTGTCACCTGTTAAACGATAAACATTCCCCAGATTCCCCAGCGCCTGACCTTCCCGGTAGCGATCCCCTATTCTCCGCACAATCATAAGCTGCCGCTCAATCGCCAGCTGTGCCTCCCCATAGTTACCCAGAACATGGTCAATCACCCCTAAATTGCCATGGGCCACACTTTCCCCCAGAGAATCTCCAATATCCTGGGCAATGGTTAACTGTTGTCGATAGTAATCAGCCGCCTGGCCATATTGGCCAATAGCACTATAAATATTCCCTAGGTCTCCCAGCGCATGGAGAGTACTTTGCTGATGTCCCAAATTCTGCACAATCGATAGATGCTGACGATGAAAATTGAGAGCATTGTCATAGTCACCAGCGGCAAAGCACACATTTCCCAATCCCCCAAATGCATTCCCCTCACTCACTGCATCCTTAATCTCCTGGGCAATCTGCCGCTGCTGTTCAAAGTAGGTTCTAGCATCACCATACTCGCCCAAACTGTAACAAGCACTCCCCAGCCCCGCCAGCGCATTACTCTCTCCCTGACGATTTCCAATCTCCTGGGCTAGATTGAGATGCTGTTGATGATAGTCTCTAGCTTGCTCATAGTCACCCAGAGAATGATAACAACTCCCCAGATTCCCCAAGGCTGTCCCTTTCATCTCCAAATCCGCCATCTCACGGGCAATGGCTAAATGTTGTTGATGGTAATCAATCGCCCTGGCATACTCTCCTTGAGACTCATAAATGTTGCCCAGACTACCCAGGGCAATGCCCTCGCCACCGCGCACACCCTCCTGCCGAGCAATGACCAACCACTGCTCCTGATGGTCAATGGCCTGGGCATAGTCTCCCTGGGCATAGTAGATATCCCCCAGGCTACTGAGCACCATACCTCGATCTATTTCATTTCCAGCTTCTTGGGTGATTTCTAGGCTGCGGTCACAGCACCTCTTCGCCTCCTGATAATTCCCCTGGGTATAGTGGGTCGTCCCCAAAAAGTGCAGAAACATCCCATTCCACTCAGGGTTCACATGGTCAATCACCGCTTCGTAGAGTTCAATTCGTTCCTGGGAATATCCCCAAATCTTTAGCTGATAGTGCAAATGAGCATCCGCCGCCGTATTCAGCTTCGTCGAAATCAAACTGGCTGCCCGCTCATGCTCACCCATCTCACACAGATGGTAAAACGCCTCAAGATATCCCTTGACCTGCTCTAAATTAGTGGCACCAGCTGCTGGTTCATACTTGGTCAACCAGTTCATTACCGCCCGGCAATGGGTACGACGACTGCGAGGCTCCACATACCGCACATTGTCAGACGTAATCCCCAACAGTTCCAATCTTGGCAATGGGAGTGGCAATAGACTATTTGCCATAACTAAACTCACACAATGTATTGATCCCTGAACTCTCTAACCTCAACCATACCAATCGAACAACTCTATGAAAGCCAAAACAATTTAGACATTTTGTCATAGAAGTTCGTAAAGCCTTTCGTAAACCAGAAAAATTAGCAATAAATCTTTGACAAGTGGCAAGTAACCCTAAAAATTGAGAAAATACTACTTATCTATTGATTTCATCCAACAGCTATGCCCAGCGCTATCATTCTGACATCTCTGCCCATAGAGTACATGGCAGTCCGTGCTCATTTGGAGAATTTAAGAGAAGAGCGGCATACTCTAGGCACTATCTATGAGCGTGGAATTTTCAAAGCTAAAAACAGTGCATGGGAGATTGGTATAGCTGAGATTGAGGCTGGCAATATTAATGTTTCTGTAGAACTAGAACGTGCAATCTTACACTTTGATCCAGATTTTCTTTTCCTTGTTGGCACTGCTGACAGTATTAATCAAAGTGTTGAAATTGGAGATGTAGTAGCTGCCACTAAGGTTTACGGTTATGAATCTGGTAACGCAGGGAAGACTTTTTCAACTACCCCTGAAGTAGGAGAATCAACGTATGAACTAGTCCAAAGAGCTAAAGCAGAGGCTAGAAAAGGAGAATGGATTAACCGTATAAGAAACACTACATTAGAACACCAGCCAAATGTTTATGTTCATCCAATAGCAGCAGGAGAAAAAGTTATTTCATCTACGCTAGCCGATATATATTCATTTCTCAGGGAAAGTTACAATGATGCATTTGCAGTAGATATGGGAGGAATTGGTTTCTTAAAGGCGGCATTTGCCCACACAACCAGGGCTGCTATTGTTATACGAGGTATATCTCACTCAACAACTAGCTCAGTTGAATCACGAGAAAAGGTAAGAGAGTATCAAAAACAAGCTGCTAATTGCGCTAGTGCATTTGCATTCGAAATGTTATCCAAACTTGTATTGCCTGATGATTACCAGGCATCTAATCCGATAGAGACAGCAAAAAGCACCTACCATAATCTTCCTGAACGCCCATATAAGTCACTCGTTGGAAGGAAAGACAAATTAGATATACTACTTGAGAGAATATCATCTGATTTTCATGAAAGAATCATTACCATCACTGGCATCGGAGGCGTAGGCAAAACATCCTTAGCGTTAGAAGCCGCATATCGCTGCTTACCCGGTGAGAATTCTCTGGAGATACCTGATTCTATTTTTTTTGATGTAATAGTATTTTCTTCTGCACGATTAACAACCCTCTCTCCTGTAGGAATAGTTCCATCACAAACTGTACAAAAACCAATTGAAACCTTAAAAGATTTATGCACAAATATCGATAATATCTTATCTAAAAGTGGGTTAAAAGCTAGTGAGCCAGCACTTCAGGAAGCTGCTCTCCAAGAATTTTTAAGCCGTGGAAACTATCGAATATTATTGATATTAGATAACCTTGAGGCATTAGGTGCCGAAGAAACTTATGAAATAAGAGAATTTCTAAAAAAAATAAAAGGGAACCATGTCAAAACTATTATCACTACTAGATATTCCGATAACTACGACATTAATTTAAAGGAGTTGTCAGATACAGTAAGTTTGGAGATGATAAATTACTTACTGCAAGATAGACATTGCTCAGTAGAAGCAGACTTTCCTAACGAGCTAAATATGGTTTGTGGGGGTATACCTTTAGCAATTATTTATGCGATAGGCATTTTAGAGCTTGAAAAAGACACTGAGCAGGTTTTGAAAAAATTAAGAAATCCGGAAGACGATTTATGTAAATATTGTTTTGACCAATTAGTTTCAGAAATAGAAGATCAGCACATCATAGAATTTCAACTCTTTCTTACTCTTTCAATTTCCACTAATGGTTTAACGCGTGAGAACCTTTTCGTCATTGCAGGAATTGATGATCGCCATCGACACAAGGCTGAGTATGCGTTAGATATGCTTGAACGATGCTCATTAATTTTTTGTTCCAATGGCCGCTACAGGATGCTTCCATTGACTAGAAGATATGCATTTTCTAAACCAGCCCTCTAAAGGTGGTTTTAGCTATGTTTAATATTCCCAGCAACCTTTTATTTGCAGGCCATTGACCGGTTCGATGCTCTGAAATTGGGTTCTACATTCTCAAAATCAGTTAATAAAAACCTTAAAGGAAGGAGCCTAAATTCCATTTTGCCCTTCAATGATTCGTACGATTATCGATAGTTGCGAGTGTCATTGTAGCCATGATTTTGGGTGAGGTCTTTGACCGGTTCATTTCAGAAAGTCCCCTGAGTGTCATGCTCAGAGTGCTGTTAGAACAAAGTTTACCGACCGATGAGGTCGATGCGCTATTTGAGCAAGAAGCTCAGTACCAGTATGAACGGACCTTGCTGTTTTCAACCGTGGTCCGTCTAATGAGTTTGGTGGTCTGTGGGATCTCCCCATCGATCAATGCAGCCTATCAATCTCAGGCCAAAGGGATTGGTGTCAGAGTCCAGTCGGTATATAACAAGCTCAATGGTCTCGAACCTCAAATCATTGAAGCCCTAGTGCGTCATGGAGTAGGTAAGGCTCAAGCCTTGATTGAGCACCTTGGGGGAGCCTTGGCCCCACTGCTACCCGGCTATCGCATCAAAATTATCGATGGAAATCATTTGGCTGCTACCGACCGCCGCTTAGACGTGCTTCGCTCCCAGGGAAGTGCGCCGTTACCGGGCCATGCGTTGGTGATTCTAGACCCGAGATTACAGTTGGCCATTGACGTGTTTTCTTGTGAAGATGGCCACGCTCAAGAACGTGCCTTGTTGGGTCGGGTGTTGGCCACCGTTGTCAGTGGCGATGTGTGGATGGCCGACCGTAATTTTTGCACCTTGGGGTTTATCGGTGGACTCCACAGTCGTGCCGCCTTCTTTGTGCTCCGTCAGCATGGCAACTTACCTTGGAGTGTCCTGAGTCCCTTAGAAATCAAAGGTGAGAGTCAGACGGGTTTCGTCTTCGAACAGACCATCCAAGTGGTTATCAATGAGACGATCCAGATCCCGTTACGTCGCATTGTTGTCCGACTCACTCAGTCCACCCGTGATGGTGACACTGAACTGGCCATTATCTCCAATCTGCCCCAGTCCGATGCCTCTGCCATCGAGATTGCTGGACTGTATCAACGCCGCTGGCGAATTGAACGGCTCTTTCAAGTCCTTGATCAATGTTTTCGGGGCGAAATCGATACCTTGGCCTACCCGAGAGCGGCCTTATTCGGGTTCTGCATGGCCCTCATTTGCTACAACGTACTGGCCGTTATCAAAGCTGCCATGCGTAGCGTCCATGGCGCTGGCAAAATTGAGGCAGGCATTTCTTACTATTACCTGGCCGATGAAATCCGACGGGTCTATGATGGCATGATGATTGCCATTCCTCCGGCTCAATGGAAACCGCTTGCACGTCTTGATGAGACACAGACCACAGAGCTGTTTCAGCAATTAGCGACGAAAATGGACCTCTCCAAATTTTGCTCACACCCGAGAGGAAAAAAGAAAAAAGTCTCCAAACCAAAACCTTCTAAAAATAAGCCGCATGTTTCCACTGCTCGCTTACTGGCCCAAAAAAGACAGTCCAAAAAAGCACCTTGAAAGGGCTGATTTTCTAAACTTCAAAATAATCCAACAATAGAAACTAAAATTCGAGAACGCTGGCTCAGTTGTTATTTAAACATGGCAGAGAATAAGGGTGGCGAGGATAAAGGAGAGTGGCATGAAAACTATGATGAATTGAACAACGAACGTATAACTCTTAAAGAAGTGTTTGCATGGTGTAAGGCGCATTCAAAATATGAAGAACCTCGACAATTATGGAGAGCTCTTAGCAGGTTTGCATACCTGTATGGCTATTGGACAGATCGGACAGAGTGGTCAGACTGGTTAATGGAAGCGGCTTACCAACGAGGAGATCAGGACTTTCTAGCAGAACTCAAATCAGCCTATGCGTGGCTCACATTGCTTCGAGAAGGTTCCCAAAATCTTCAAAAAGCAGAAAAGCTCCTTCTAAGTGCATATAACTTGAGCAAAAATGCTGACCCTCATTTGAGAAATACAATTATTATTAATCTAGCCACTCTATATTCTAGGAAAAAAGACTTTAGAAAATCAGAGAATTATTTTCGAGAATCTATGCAATGTCGTAGCAGAAGTAAAGGAGAAATTGATAACTTCAGAAATACTAGGCTGGAAATAAGATTTCTTTTTTACTATGGAGAAGACTTCTATCGTAGAAAGGATTATGTAAGAGCTAAAAAGTTGTATAACCAAGTTATTAAAAAAACAAAATACATTAATTGGCTACGGCTTAAGGTCAAAGCTTATGAGCGATTGGCTCGTATTGCAATATTAGAGAATCATTTAGAAGATGCAGAAGACATCTTAAACACCTGGTACCCCGTGACGAATCGTAATCATGATTATCGACGTTTGGCTTTCTTTGAAAGAAACTACGCAGACTTAGAATTTAGGAAAGGAAACTATAAACTCTCGAAAAGGTGGGCTTTACAAGCTTTAGATAAATTCAAAGATCTCAGAATGCTGATTAGATCTAATCGGATGGAATACCTCATAGAACGATGTAACGCTCATATCAACTGATATTTCAAGTATCTTTTTTTGTAAATTCATTTAGCATCGAATGATTGAGCGCGTTGTAATCTTTGTTTGAGCTCAGCGCAGTCTTCTGCAATCTCGAGAGTGCATTCCTTAGCCAAGGCCAACGCTCGGTTGCAATAATCCAAGGCCACCTCATACTGTTCTAATTGCCCATGCAGTTCAGCCAGTCCTCGCAGCGTCATCGCCTCTCCATAGGGCTCTCCCAGTTGACTGAGCATCGTAGCTGCCGCCTCTAGGCAAGTTTGAGCCTCGTCATACTGTTCCAGGCTAGTAAGCACCAGCCCCATATTACTCATGACCGATGCCTGCCCAGAGTAATCATCCATATCCTGTGCGATCGCAAAGCTGCGACGCAGATAGTCCCAGGCCATTTCATAGTCTTCTAGCTCACTATGGGCTATTCCCAAGCCAAACAGAGCCAATCCCTGCGTTTGCCGGATTCCTAATTCCTCAGCAATTGCCACAACCTCCTGGTAGTAACCAATCGCGGTTTCAATATCATCAGCTTCCAAATGAATATTGGCGAGTGTGCCCAACCCGTTTAACTCCCCCTGGCGATAGCCAATTTCCCTAGACAGTGCCAAACTCTCACCGCAAAAGTCCAGGGTCCGATCCAGATCCCCTTGGGAAAAGTACACATTAGCAATACTCCCCGTTGCGATCGCCTGGCCCTGCAAATCACCGTTAGCCTTGGCCAGCTTCAAATGTTGTCGATGACAGTCCAGAGCTTTACGCATATGGCCCAGGGCTAAATGAGCCAGCCCTAAACCACTCAACGCATTCCCTTCCCCAGGGATATCCTTAATCTTACGAGCCACCTTCAGATGCTGCTCATGGGACTGAATCGCAGTCTCATATTCCCCAATGGAATAGTAGATAACGCCCAGGTTGCCAAGGGACGCACCCACCCCCTGCATCTGGCCTAACTCTTCATCAATCGCTAAGCTTTGCTTGTGATAGTCAATGGCTTTGCCATAGTCCCCCAGGTCAGTCCACAGACGACCCAAAGAATTAAGGATAATGGCATTCAGCTTAGGTGAAATCTGATTGACCACCCGAGAGTACACCTGATTAAGTTCGGCATGGTGCCCCCAGAGGTTTAACTGATCGTGCAGTTCCTCACGGGTCTCTGTGCCTAATCGGCTAAACAGCAGGATAGCCCCCTTTTCCCAAGCCTCCAACTCACATAGGTGATGAAAGGCCTCTAACCAACCCCGCACCTGTTCTAAATTGCCTGCTCCATCCGGGGAACTGTAGCGCGTCAGCCAATTGACGACAGCCCGATATTGACTGCGTTCTTGAGCGGACTTAATTGCTCTAAGTGACTTCGGCTCAATCTCAAGCTTTTCCAAAATGGCATCGGCAGGCGGCAGAATACTATCCATGGATCTCCTCCTGGACAATATGCTCTTGAAGCATCCGAAAGAACTTGATTAAATCGAAGCTGATATAAAACAAAAAATAAAGACTGAAACCCTTGCTGTACATAAAAATAAAGCCAGCTTCCTAAAGTGATTTTTGCTTTCGAAAAAGCAGTTTTTTCTGGATTCACTCTTTACCCATTATGTAGTAATTCAAAATTCAGGGACTTCTAGTTTGCGACGCTTGCCAGCATAGTGTCTGTAAATAACCTCTGGAGAATTTCCCACCAGCCGAGCCACATCCTTTGCATCCATCCCAGCTTCTAAAGCATGGGTAATAAATGTATGACGAGTTTGGTAAAGCTTTCGGTACTCAATCCCAAGACCATCCAATACTTTTTTCCAGACTCGATTTCTGAAGTTATTCGTATCGATCATCTTGCCAGCAGGTGATGGAAACACCAAAGCCCTCGATAAACTCTCCTGAGATTTAAGCGTCTTCAACAGTTTTTTCAAAGAGCGATTACAGGGGAATGATCGCTGTTCTTGAGTTTTTAGCCCTAATCGAATCTCTTTGCCACCCTCGGTATTAATCAGTGCCTGGGCAAACGTAACTTGCTTACAGTCTGCTGCTACATTTTGCCAGGTAAGGGCCACTGCTTCCGATGGACGACATCCAGTCGCAAATAGAAATTTAACCAACGGTCCATAGTAACTATGCTTACGACTTGAGGCCGCTGGACAAAACTGATCCTTCTCAATTGCCTTAATGATGGCATCACGCTCCGACAGTGAGAAAGGATTGATATCATTTAGCCCTTTCTTTGCAGTAGCCTTAGGCATCTTAATTTTCGATGCCATTCCCTGAAAAGGATTGTCATCGATCTGTTTTGAGTCCACGGCCCATTCACAACAGGCAGCAAGACGTGTGATCAATCGCTTTCCCGCATCCAGTGGCAGGTTAAGCAAAATATAATCACGAATCTCATTCGCCCTTGCCAACTCATGGGTGGGAAACCGTTTTACATGGTTGGTATAAGGACCATAGGTTTGCCGCATAGTATTCGGCGAACATTGGGGTCGCTTAAACTCCACAAACTGTGTCCAGAGAGTGAGTAAGTCTACCCCTTCCTCTTCTGGGATTTCCTCTATTTCTGGCTCAGATCGGTACTTGGCCAGAGTAGAGTCAAACTTCTCAAAAGCAATATCCGATTCAATCAGTTTTGCCTTTGCTTCCGCTGCCCGTCGATTGAGTTTCGTATCTGGTAAACCCAGACTCAAATAATGTCGTTTACCCCCATGGCTAAAGACCAACTGCAGACGATCATTAGAGGTTTTGATACGTACAGTACCTTTGGAAGCCTTTTGCTTTGTCCGAGTCGCAGCCATGGTAAAACCCTCAGAATTGGGGTAAATTCTTACCCCAATCTACCCCATCTTTACCCCAACCTTACCCCAATAATAGGTCCAAATTGGCCTAAAATGACCCAACACATGTCCTAAAGTATGTATTTTAAGGCGATAAAAAACGAAGGCTCAAAAGCTGAAAGGCCCTGAAATCAATTGATTTCAGGGCCTTTCTTGAAAAAGCGGATGATGGGACTCGAACCCACGACATTCAGCTTGGGAAGCTGACGTTCTACCACTGAACTACATCCGCAAGTACCTCAAACCTTTGACCTGTCGTTATTTGGCCTTGCTTTTGGCCTGGTTTTCGGAGGCTCTGCAACGCTTGATGTTGCGTTGATATTATACTGACACATGTCGGGATTAATGTCAGGTTTAATGTCACATGACGCAAAGATAGCCGAAGCACTAACCGCTGCAAACCAGTACCTTAAGCAGGTTAACGCAAAAGTGGCCTTAGTAAGACGAGGGCAGGTTTTGTATTGGCAAGGTACGTTTCCACCTAAACCGGGCAGTAAACGTGACAGACCTTATCAGCAAAAGTTTTCGAGCGGGTTCCCTGTGACTAAAACTGGCATTAATCGAGCTAAGCGCCAAGCGGTAATCATCGGAAATGCGCTGGTTGAAGGGTCCTTCGATTGGAGTAATTACATTGAAATCCCGGCACAGTCTGATCACGCTGAAGCGTTGATCTCAAAATTTGAGAAGCACTACCGACGTGCCCACTCCTTACAAGATTCGACCTGGGCTAACGATTGGCTTAAGTGGCTAAAGCGGCTGCCATTGGACAAACCCCTGAGCGCTGAGCGGCTAATTGATGCAGCCTTGACTACAGAAGAGAACACGGCTGGTCGTAGCCGGTGTTGCTTGCGGTTGCAATCCTTAGCTGATTTTGCTGGAGTTGAGGTGGACCTATTGAAATACAAAGGCTCCTATGGACGAGGTAAGCAAAAAGCTAGAGAACTGCCCAGCGATAGCCTGATCCAAGAATGGTGTTCTACTGAGTTCATCCCCAATCCAAAATGGAGAAATGTTCTAGGGCTTATGGCCGCTTATGGACTTAGACCACACGAAGCTTTCCTCGGTGAACTCCGTGATGATGGCCAGTATTTTGTTAGAGAAGGCAAGACAGGTCCCAGATTAGTGAGGCCGTTCTACCCAGAGTGGCCTGATATGTTTAAACTTTGGGGTGGCGAATTGCCTGCTATCGATGTTGAGCGGGCACGCCGAATTGGGAATCTGGGAAGAAAGATTAATACTCAGTTCCGAAAGTATAGACTGCCTACGCAACCCTACAACCTGCGACATGCTTACGCTGTCAGGATGCATGTAACATTCAATCTCCCCGAATCCATTGGGGCGAAGTTGATGGGGCACGCTTTGGATGAGCACATGAGGACTTATCAGAAATGGCTGGATGAGGCGAGAATGGAGGCTGCGATCGCTCGGATATTGGAGAGCGAGGATCGCCCTAGACCACCTTCCTTCTAGATTGCTCTTTGACCCATCTACCCTCGATAGCTCGAAGATTGATGTAGTATTTCCTGCTACGCTTCTGATATTCTCGACCACTCCTGTAGACACCTTTTCGCAAGGCCTGTCTTGCCGCCTCAAGGCTGTCGTGCCCCATACTCTTGTATACATCGCAAAGCGGCTGCCAATCTTCACAAGGCTGTATCTGATCGATGCGATCGCATAGCGAGGCTTGAGTTTTTTGAAGCTGAGAAATCTGGCCCTTTAGAGTACTGATGTCAGCATCCCACCTCTGAAGGGACGCATGGATGTCAGTTAAAAGCTCTTCAATATTCATACTCACGATTTTCTCCCCTCCCGCTTCTCATCCAACTCCCAACACCGCTCTAAATACAGCTTTGTCCGCCACAACCGCCTAGCCGTCTTCTCGTCCTCAGAATCCCCCACAAACCACCAGCACACGAACCCCCACACCTTGAGCAGGGCAAATCCCAGGCGCGCATGCCATGGAAGAGGCTGCCACTGGGCTTCGAGTTGAGCCCTAAAATTTTCTAGATTTTGCTTTTCGATGGGGTTCATTACTCCTCTTCCTCTTTTGTGTACTGATTTCTTCCTCTGCGGTCGTCAACGATGGGCCCCCGAGCGCCACTGCCTCCTTACCAAAACAAACATTCATAAGCTGCTCCCCGATCCACCGTGTATAGGCGGGTGGGATTGCTTGGGCTAACTCTTTGCCGATCATCCAGTCGATACCCATGGCCTGGCGAGCTTCATCGACAAGAAAATTACAGCCAGTAACCGTAATAAACCCATCTCCCTCATAAAGCCTGTTCTTTCCCCGATGACTGGAGCAGGATCCATCAATCGGCACCACCGGCGACGACATGATCCAAGGATTTACCTCGAAATATCGGTCTCTTTGCACCTGCAATCCAAACATATTGCCCCGTAGCTTTATGGGATTAATCAGATCAGATTTCGCCCCCGAGACATTCTCAATCACGTAGGGCTTGCCAATCTCCTGGAGCGCTTGGCGCACGATAGGGATTAACTTAGGGGCTGATGATTGGCTCAGTGATTTGGTGACGCTGTACGCCTGGCATAGTGGGCTAGCGTGAATAACACTGAATTCGCTCAAGTCCAGGACGGTTAACGCCTCTTGCCAATCCATTTGATGCAATTGGAAGGGATAACGGGGTTGGGGTTTGATGTCCACCCCAACAACCTCGAAACCGGCTTGGTGATACCCCATGGCAGCACCACCGGCGCAGCAGAATAAATCGAGTAGTTTAGGCTTCACGCTGCCACCTCCAACAAACTCAACTGAGGCCATGGTTCTTGATCAATCCGCCGTCCCGAGATCGCGCAATTTTCTGGGCTTAGCTCAATCAGCGTGTAATTTCGACGATGCCGTTTGCAGGTCATCCCAGTTGTCCCCGCTCCTCCAAATGGATCAAGCACATGCCCTTCGGGAGGAGAGCCAGCCAAGATGCAGGGTTCTATCAGTGCGCTGGGCATCACAGCATAGTGAGCTTCTTTGCAGGGCTCTGAAGCTACGGGCCATACAGATCGTTTGTTTCGAGTGCTTGTCTCTCGCCTCAACTTTGAGCCAACAGCACTTTGACGCTGTTGGGCCTCGAGTGTTTTTCCTCTAATAAAACTGCTGCCCTGATAACCCGCGATCGCTGGCTCCTTAATCGCCTCATGATCAAAGGCGTAACGCGGTTGTTTGCTGAACAGAAACAAATACTCATGAGCTTTGGTGCAGCGGTCTTTAACGCTTTCTGGGAGGGGATTCACCTTTTGCCAAATTACATCCTGCCTGAGATACCACCCATCCGCCTGTAATGCCATCGCCACCCGCCATGGAATCCCGATCAGGTCTTTCTCTTTGAGCCCATTAGTTAACCTGTCAGGTCTTTGGTCTCGGCTGCCGTCTTCCAGGCTGTCGTTGCCAACAGCATTACGCCGTGAGACAGCCCATTTTGAGGCATACGAATCACCCAGGTTTAGCCATAGGCAGCCGTCATCCCTGAGCACTCGCCAGACTGCACGAAATACATGGACAAGGTGAGCGGTGAACATCTCTGGGGTGGCCTCTTGCCCTAAGCAACCATGCCATGAGGGAACAACCATCTCTGGCAATCCTGGCATAGGCTGATAAGACATCTCTGGCCAATCGCTCCCGTTGACATCGTAATCACGCAGGCCAAAGTATGGCGGTGATGTGGCGCAGCAATTGAAATGCTTCTCGGGAAGTTGGGGAAGGATATTCAGGCAATCGCCTTGAATGATTTGGTTAATCATGATTGCCTCCACCCACTCAAAAACTGAAATGGCGACTGCATCCCTTTTTCTTGCCAACTCCACCGCTTATCCCATACAAACCAAGCGCAGGTGACAGAATCAGAACCGGCTGTGTCTCGCCTGAATTTTGGGCGAGGTGAAACCGGGATTACGTAACGCAAGAAATCTGCTTTATTCTTGAGCATTTCAGATCTTTCTCGCGTAGGCTCAAGAAAACTCAACCTTAATAAAAAGGCACACCCATCAATTGAATTTTCCCAAGACCTTTGCAATATCTGAGCAGCCTGATTGAACGGAGGGTTAGTAACTACCCAGTCAGGATAAAGTTCGAAGTCCTCTGTCCAGTATCGCCAAAAATCACACAACGTTGCATCTCTGGGGACTCTGCTTCCGTTGCCCCATGTCAAGTCTGTTTCAATAACCTGAATAATTCGAGAATCTTCACGCAATACTCGACTGATGGCACTATTCCCCGCACATGGCTCAAATACAAGTCCCTTAATATCAGCAACATCAAGCAACGCTTTTGTTATCGCCTCAGGTGTTGGGTAATAGTCGTTCGGAAGACGTTCAAGCTTATTTGCTACTGGTTCAGTATCGCCAAACAACCCTATTTGATTACCTTGTAAAAACATCACGCTAGTCTCCTCCCTCAAAACGGACAATACTCTTCACTCTCCAGTCCCCAGGCATAACGCACCCAATAAGCATGAGCCTGGTAGTCTTCGCTCATGTGTCGTCGTCGAAATGCGACATCACTCCACCAGTTGCGAAGGAACACAGGAATTTTTAACAGGAGCCCATCAGGCTCAGAATCATCAAAAAACGGCTGAACCATTTCCATCGAGAACGGGCACTCGAAGTCACATTCTTCGGAGCCCGCCTTTAGGCAGCCTAGGCCATGAACTAATCCGCACTCACTGAGCCAATACTCGTGATCATCTTCTTCGCCCCACAGGTCGTTGGGTTCGTCGTTATAACAATCGGCATAGGGGTCAAAATATGGCCCGTCTCCGTCATATTCGGTGTAGTCGTCAAGGTCGTGATCGTCTGTTTTACTCATCTCCACCACCTCACACTCATCGTCGGAAACACCCACATAATCTCGCTCTCGGACTTCACCAGCTTTGGCCAATGCCACCGCCACAACTTGGGCTCAAAAAACTGGTAGCGGGTGCCGTTTATGGTGTGCTCGTCAAAGGTTTCTCGTCTCATCACTCATCGTCCTCGTCAATCAACAACCCTTGGCCTTTCATGAACTCCAGTAGCTCACTCCATGTATGGATAATGCACTCCCGTTGTATCTGCCTCATTTCAGAGCTTTCAATAAACTCATCGCACAAATAAATCTGTGCTGTTATCAGCTTGGAGTTAACGGCACTCAATAGCTCAATAGGAATTTCAACCGTCTTTGGCCCTGTATATTCCTCAATCGACATGCAGCTACAGGCGGGGCAGGACAACAGCCCGCCATACCCAGGCGGCATTAATGCATGCTCTGTCTTGCCGATCCAGCTGCAGTCTTGGCATTGAACGTACTCGGCGCTGATTTCTTCGATTTCAAATGCTGGACCATCCTCAAACTCAAATGTGGGCGTTTCTGTTACTGTTTTGCTCATCATTCTTTCCTCGCTACTTCAAATGGTTCGGGGGTGGGGTGGGCTTCGTTTCGTTTTTTGTCTCCGAATAGCTGTTCGTGCATTTCATCCATCTTTTTTCTGTACTCAGGGTCCGATTCGTATTTGAGATGTGCCTGATATTCATCCTGTCCTGCATAAAAAGGACCGTCGGAGTGACTCACAATTCAATCCTCAAAAACTTCTGTCGCCTGCCCTGTCTCTTCACCCTTCAAAAAAGCCAAAGTAATCAACTGCATCTTCGGCCTAAACACCCGCTGCCCCCTGCGCTTCACCTTCCGCCAGCCCCATAACTCAATCGTTGTGTTACCTGCTGCCAACCACAATTCACAGGTCAAAATATTGCTCTGAAGCTTCCTAATATGCTCTTGCCAGTCATTTGAGCCGCACGCCTGTAGCCCTCTGATCAAGGTCACCCCACTGGCTTGCCGTTCAACAGCAAGGGCGTCAAAAATACCGAACAAATCTTTTTTATGCCCTGAATGATGATTAAAGCTTTCGACATTCGCCACCATGATTTTGTTGCTCTGGTGGCGTGCGATCGCTTTTACCGTCCGAATTGTCTTAATCTTGGTGCCCTTCATCTCGCTAAATGGCTGTATCGGATGCAGCCTATGACTTCTTAACTCCTTCAAACACAGTTGGTTCACGCCGCTTCCTCCAGTAAATTCATTTGTTTTGCTCGCTCTAGTTGGTCAAACTGTGAGTCACTCCGACGGTCCTTTTTATGCAGGACAGCCAGTACTTTCATAGGACACTTGAAATCACGTCCATCTTCATTGGTAAGTGCTGCCATCTGGTCAACGCCATGCCCTTCAATTTGGCTAACAATGTGCTTTTGACATAGGTCGGTAGTCGTGCGCTGAGTGCGTTGACAAGCGACAAAATGCAATTGCTGCAACGCAAGCCTCGAACACCCTTTTCTGTGGGGGAATATCGACAACGCCAACCAGTCTAAATACGGCCCCATGATTATCAACACCGTGTCACCCTGGGAGGGCCAAAAACTAAATGGCTCTACCTTGCAGCGTGGCATCTGTTGACCCGTGGCAATGTCGATTAGGTCAACGTAAACTTGGCCGCCATTATCCATGCTTCTACTTGTTACTCGATAGGGCCTTTCATGATGAGTTGACCCACGAATACAAATTAGTTCGCCAATGCGCGGAAGGTTATCTTTATCGCTACTAAAAAACATCAATTAAAACCTCTCAAAACTATCTTCTGTCTCTGAACTTTTTAACCTTTCAACTTTTGATTCGAGCAATTTATATCGGCCATCACTTTGCCATTGCTCCATCACTTCACGACGGAAGTCGCTATCCCAAATACCTTTTACTTTTTGAAGCTCTTCTAATGAATTGGCCTCTATTAATTGAGCCTCAAATTCCCTTTGCTCCGCCGAGCCTCCCTGTGTGACAGTTAGCCTTTCGGGGTTATTTCCCTCATTTCTGGGTGCAAGGGGTGCAGGGGTCGCAGGCCTGTTTTCCTTCGGATCAATATGTGTGTGCGTGTCGATGTAGCACGCTGTATTGCCTGTAGTATCGACACGCACACACGCCGTTGCATCTAGATTTACCCCTTGCACCCCTTGCACCCCTTGCACCCCTTGCAGTTTTGTATCACTTGCTACATTTTTTTTAGTACTTTTGTACTTGACAGTACTACTTTCGTGTTTCGTGTTTGTAGTATTTTGGCTGGCTTCATGAGGTGACTGCTGGAGTGTGCCAGTTGGGATGGTTTTGGGAGCGTATGGGTGTATCGAGCCCCATTTTCTAGCCCATTGCTTAAACTCAGATACGCCGTTGTAACTCAGTCTTGATGTGTCGCATACCGCTAAGCCTGACTCAGCTTCATCAAAAAGAAATGGCGCTAATTTTATGTAGACAAACCGGCTAGGAACAGATCCGGCTTTCTTTTGTCGCTTAACGTAGTTGCTGGGAAGAGCTTGTTTTAATTCGTGCTTTAAATTGTCAAGTGAAACTGCATTTCGGCCAGTCGCTGCGCAATAGGCTTTGTAGCAGTTATAGAGGTGAGCGATATCTACTGTTTGAGTCTCAATCGTGTCGGTGTGATGCGGGGCCTCTGGCTTCAGGCACTCTTCAATGAAGCCCCAGGCACTAGAAGACGAGGCTGCTGCTTCGATAAAGTATTCTTCGGCTAGATCGTTGTATCGCTCTGGATGATCTAAAATCCGGTTTCGTTCTGCTTTGTCCTGAGCTAAAACCCAGCTGATAATGTCGGCTATGCAAGATTCTAAATCCCGTTCTAGATTGTCGTCTGCCTCTTGGCGGCCCAGTGTCGGCATTGGAAAGACGCGCCGTTCCCAGCCTTTGGAATTACTGTATTTAGTCGGCAGCTGCCCTGTTGAGGCGACGATATATCTAATATCAAACTGTTGAGTGTACCCCTTTGGCTTAAACAAGCACCGAGCATTCATAGCGGTTCGCTCAACCGCCGTATAAAATCGACCGATCTCTTCACCCACAAAACCTACGATGTCGTCAATTGCGATCAGTCGCTTCCCTGAAAGATATTGATGTACCTGATCGGGGTTTGCAAATAGTTTGAAATTATTCGGGCTTCCTACAGACTCGGAGCCAAAGAATTTCATCACCAGGCGAGTAAGTACGCCTTTGCCACTGCCCGACGGTCCAATCGCGTGAATGAATTTGTCCTTAGCCGTCAGGTCCAACATGCATCCCAAACCAGCTCGGACATATTCAATATTTTCTATCCCAAAACTTGATGCAATGTATCGACGCATCGGCTCTGGACAGTCAGCCCCCTTGCGATATTCATAAGGCAACCCTGATGTGATGTAGTGGCTCGGGTCGTGTGATGATAAGTCACCTGTCTTCGTGCAAACGATGCCATTCTTAAATGCAATTAAATGGTTATTACTGGTTTCAAGAGAATTGTTAAACAAGGCCACTCCAGCATGGTCAAGCGTCTTGCGAACGTTGGCGACTGTCCCTAAGCTTCGTCCTGGCTTGGTTTTTGTATCTGGGTAATGAGCTTTCTTGGCAACCACCATCACCCGTTGCGCCAACGACTCTTCGACAATGCTTTGCCAGTAACCATACTCCGGGTTGTACTCCCTAAAGGCATGATCAATTACTCGAAGAGGTTTGCCGGGGGTATTAAAAGCCAGGTTGAATATGTGCTCTTCTGGGTTCAGCGTAAGTGGCAATACATACTGCTTAGCGTCTTCGTTTTTTGAAACTTCTTTAAGCTCAACCTCACGGATGATGCCAAGAATTTTCATTTCCGCATCTCGACCAATCTCACGGTCAAAAACACGTTGGTTTAACCCACTTCCTTTTTGAATCCCTAATCGCAGTGCCAAGCTAACCGATTTACTGACCCTTAATTTTGATTGCATGCTAATTCACCTCCTTTCCTGCCCATTGGTGGTGCTTCTTCGTTACTTTGCCTTGGAGGTGAACAATGTACTTGTCGGGACTTTCGAGTATGTAAGTTAGTTCTGTAGCAACTTTTGCACACTCGATCTTTAGTGCTTTGTCAAAGCCCGTCCAATGAGTTATCCACTTCGAGATAAAATCACCTGGAGCTAACGCATTGTCTATTAGCCTTTGATAGTCACTAATCGTCCCCCCTGACTTGAAAAACTCGCATGCGCCGCCAGTCGGATACTCCTCCATTTCTGGAAACAAATTAATACGTCCATTAGTCCAAAGCGCACCAATAACAAGAGCCCGAACAACTTGAGGTTTACTCCATCCGTCTGAGTCGAAAATAAGAGGAATCTCACACCATTGAGGTATGCAATAAATAATGTTGTCGACCCCTACGATCGCAGCCGTTGTTATACCCTTTACGGTCGGCATGGCTGCGTCTTTCCAGCCTTCTGTAATAGCGTGAACCTTGGTCTTTGGATACCATGCTTTGACCGGCTTAGATGGCCCTAAATACTTGAATTTACGACCATTCGCTTCTATCGGTTGGTTGAACCGGATTTGCCCGTAGTCAGGGTGGAACGGGAAATACAAACCTCCATCTGAAACGTGTCGAGTCCCATTCCATTTTTTTATGCCTAACTTCAAAGCCTCGATCCTAGATATAGACCTGCACCCATACGCCTTTAGCTCTGTTATCTCGTCGTCTGTAAACCCCTCTTCAGATAAGTGAGTGTAGTGTTCTGTCGCTAGCTCGGTGTCTAGCGTGTTTGTTGTATTCGGCATGAGGTAACCCTCCTTGTGACTATCAGGAAAACTATTCAAAAATGAACAGCCGATGCGATGGCCGTGTCATTGCGACATACAAAAGTTGATTACGCTCATACACCCAGCGCTTCTTATCTTCACCAGGCATCTGAACTAAATTTCTGCGCTTGTTGGACAAAATATTAGGAACATCCACAAACACATTAGTAAAAGTAGAGCCTTGGCATTTATGACAAGTTAAGCTGTACGCATAGTCAACACAGGCAAACCGAGAGCGATTCTCATGCCATTGCTTCCACAGTTGACGCTCACCATTTTGAGTTTTTTGCTTCAGTTCTTTCTGAGTGCGCTCAAATTCTTTCTGACAGTCTTCATGGAGCACAGGAATGAGCTTGAAAGCACCATCCTCAAATCGTTGAATATCCAAAAACCATACTTTCCATCGCCCCTCCATGCCCACAGACACACCATTCACTTCCATCTCAGACGATGTATTAAGAACGGTGGTGCTGCCACCAAAGGGATTGGCAACTGAATAATGCTCTGTGGCTATCAATCGCTCACCCTCAACGAACCTAGGTGCTTTTGGGCCTCGTATCGCCGCTCGGACCATCTTGTTGATTGAAGCCACACGCTTATTGGTGTAAGCCAACACTCGGCAATAATCAGGATCTTCTAAGTATTTTTCTGACTGAAAAGCTTTGATGATATTGTCATTCCAACTCTCTTGGGTTAGGACGAACAATCCTTCTGATCCATCCGCATTGTACTGAGTCTCAAAAAACGGCTCTCCCCGACGGCCCAAGTTTTGCCTGATGTCATCTGCCATCGCAGCGATTGACCCTCGGTAGCGCATCACTTCTGACAAATGACTGCTATCTTCGATCTCAAGAAATGATTGGCTAATCGCTTCGTTGACTGGTGGTAATTGAGCGGGGTCACCCATAAAAAGTAACCGAGTAAACATATTGGCTTCTTCAGCTAAATACCTCCACAGCTCTTCGTTGACCATGCTGGCTTCATCCACCACCACTAGGTCATAGTCCTGGATGACAGATTCGTCGTTGTAGGACTTTTTGAAGCGCTGGCGGCCTGTTTCAAAATCAATGACAGGCTTGAGCCCTAATAGCTTGGCGCAGGTTAGGCACTCAACCCCTAGCCCCCATCGGTTGACCATGCGCCGGAGAACATTAGCCGCCTTATTAGTGGGGGCTGTAAACACAACCCGTCCCTGATAACCAGACTCACGTAAATCTCTAAGCCAGGACTGCACCAGTGTGGTTTTACCACTGCCTGAATAACCCGTAAGCAAGTACATGATTGATTCGCCCAGCGCAAACTTTTTGAGATTGCTTAACGCTGCCAACTGACCTTGATTTGCAAAGATGCCTGGCAACATCTCATAGTCTGTTTCCGTAGGCTCAGAAGGCTCACTAACTTGCTTGATCGGTTGAGTTGATTCAATTGATTCATCATTAATATCGTCAACCGAATCAATCAACCCTTGCGCGATCGCAAACGTTATATGGCCACACTCATTGCCATTGCTATAAGCCTCACAGGTGCAGCTAAGTTCACCATCTCCAATCAGATCTAGCGTGTATGGGCCAGACCCTTTAGAATCATTCCAAACCTGCCACCCTTCCAAGCGATAACGATTTATCCATTTTTTAGGGAGAATGATCTCAGGCTCGGCTTTTCGAAGCTGTCGCCAATATTTGCGGCACATCTTCCAAGCTTGATACTCTTGCGCTGGAGATAATTGGCGACGCTTTCTAAGTATCTGTGCTAGGCTGTTTCCAAATTCAGTGTCAACACCATTGAATCCAGCCCCATCCGTAGTTTGTGCGCCATCACAACTATTGGATAGGAACAATACAGCAGACTTGACTAACTCTGACTGTATTGTTAATTTATCTCTAGACTGAATATTTTCTAAATACATTGTCTTTCTACTGAAATGAGTTAGAAACTATCCCCTATGGATTGATCCATAGGGGATTTATTTGGTCTAAAAAGCAATCTGATCCATGGCGACAGCTTTCGTCTCAACAGTTTGAGTTTGAGTGGCGGCGGCTAATTGCTTAGTAGGTTCTTCTGCTGTTATCTGCTTTGGTTGAGCGGCGGCTACTAACTTTTCAGGCTTAGGAAGGCGACTAAAGAATCCACAGTTCACACGAATCCCACCACCCACTTCTTCCTTAGAAGACACATTGAATGTTAGTGGCTTATTGGCCTTAAGTTTCTTAGCGTAAATCTTGGCATTGCGAGTTAAGAGGCCTTTTAAGCGGTTCCCTTTGCTCATAACAGGACCAACACCTTCTAAGAAGATTAGCCAACTACGTCCCCACTCTTCGTGTGGTTCATTCTCCTGGATGTCATAAACTTGATATTCGCCTAAGGCAAGGTCATTTAATGACGTCCAATTGCCGCCAGATGGAGGCTCTTTAAGTAGGTCAGAAACTTTACCTAGATCACCTTTTTTGAACCAGCTTTTTACTTTATTTTTTTGATGACCCGTTGATGTTTCAAGAATGAATGGCACTTCAAATGATTCATCAACCACATCAAAATAACCATCAAAATTGATTACTAATGTTTTGATGTCATTGCCATTTTCATCTTTGCTGTCACGCTCTTCTACACCCACTTCACCTGTCGCAATACCACAAGTGATTTCAGAGCCACTAAATGTTAATTGATAGAAGTCGTTACAAACTCTCATCACAGGCTTGCCATCTTCCCCTTTGAAAATAGCAGGACCATAAACTTGCTCAATGATGCCTTCCTCATCACATTTAACAACTAGAGCATCATTAGATAGTTCGCCAAGACCACCACTTTTAATCTGACCCAAAAAGTAAAGATAGGTCTCTACTGACTTGAAGATTTCTGGGGCGTCTTCTTCAGTGATTTCATTGGCAATCAAATTATTGATCGTATTCTCTAATTCATCTTTAGTTACAGTTGAATACCCTTTTGGATATTCGTTCTCTTGAAGGAATGAAAAACTATCAACATCAAATTTCATGGTAAATCTCGGTAAATTACGGTAAATAAAGTTCATTTCCGGGTTTATTGCCACACCAGAACCGGGCTGAATCAAAACTAGGAATAACGCTGACTGCGGCTCACCGTGGCTAGGCGCGAGAATTGGGAGCGGATCTCCTCCCCGTATCGCCACCCTGAGCGATCGCAATATTCTGGAAGGCGACCACAGCCCTCAGCCGTTGATAGGTCTCTTGAATTAACGGCTGAGGGCTGTGGTCTGCTATCACCCAAGCGAGATCGTCGTCCTCGATAGCCCCAACACTCCACAGAGCAAAGGAATTGGTGTTGTTGTGGAGTGAGGCGAATTTATTTTTGACTGGTGGGCTGAATAGAATGCTCATGACTCCCCTCCCAGCGCAATCAGTAAATTCTTTCGATAAGTCTCTGCGTACAAAAAGAAATCCCAGGGAGTCTCGTAGTCAGGCAGTGGGGAAGGAGCGCCCAACGTATCAAACAAGGGCTTGATCATGAACACTCGAAACTCGCCACGCTCCTCACGCGCATCTGGCATCTCAGTGGACAACAAGTCCCACCAATCAGCCGCAGCTTCCTTGCAATCCCACCACCCGTTGGCGATGTTCTTGAGAAAGGGCTTAAGCCCCCTAAGGCCCAAACCCCGCAGTAGGGAAGCCCGCACCTTGGGGTTGTTCTTTGTGGCGTACACTGTGCGTGTTACGGACGCTTTCATCAGTCCTCCCGTGTAAGATAGATTTAAGTCAATGTGTTGTATTTATTTTTATTGATGTATTGCTAAGCGGCTATTTGCGATTCGTCGCTAGTCTCTGCTTGCAGTGCAGATCCTAGGAGTCTGTTGATAACCGCTTGAATGGTTTCTCGACTACCAGGGCGACGAGAGATTTCTTTTGCCGCCTCATAGTGTTCGGAGAAGATTCGCACGTTTGCAAAAGGGGTTCCCCTTTGTCTGACTTTTATGTCCATTGACTGCAAGTTAACTGCTAGTTGAGTAAGCACAGTGTATACGATTGCTAGTTAACTTGCAACCACCTGTCAGTCGTTTATTGCTAGTTTCTTGGGGGTAAGAATGAAGATGATAGATGCCGCAATGAATAAAGACGCTTTAGCAGATTGGGTTCGATCTGAGTTGAAGGGCAGATCTAAGAGATCTCTAGCTAAGGACCTCGGCTTTGCGGATACGTCTGTAGGGGCGTGGCTCGAAAAGAAGGTTTCCTCGCTTAAGCCTGAGGCGGTTGCCGCGATCGCGGCGTATCGGAGTTGGGATCTGCGGAAAACCTATAAATGGCTGGGCCTGCCCATGCCGAAAGACGCATCGTTGGGCGGGCAGGTCGATGATTTGCAGTCTCGGATGAGCAACCTAGAAGAGCAGGTGGCCCAATTAAGTCAGCGGGTTTTAGAGGGTGCCTTGGCACCAAGCCCTTTTCAGATGCATTTGCAATCGGAACTGCACTTGGCTGGCTATGATTTGATTGCGGATAAGCAGGCAATGCAGGCGTTCAGGCAGGAAGCGGCTGCCGCATTGGGAGATCCGATCGCAGTACAAAAAGTCATTGCGCTGATACTGGGTAGTATTTCGTTTAAAGTCCTGGAGGATTATACCTATGCAGGCAAAGTTTTACGCCGGGTACTAGGCCCGGAGTGGATAACGGTCTACCTCCAAGAACAGGAGGAGATAGCAATGCGCAAATACAATCAGTTAGGCCACCACCAAAGCGGTGACGGCTCATCGTGAGCGTAAATAATTATTTTGTGCAGCGGTTTCTCTTTTTTTATCCTCTGAATAGTGGTTACTAAGTCGCGCCCAGAACGAGTCGTAATAGTTTCCATGGGAGTGACGGCAGTTTCAGGTTTATTCATTGATGTCCTTATTTACACACAAGCGCTGCGGCAATTACTGATAGCTTGATGGTTGCCTACAAAAACGCTTTTTTGCTGCATCGAAAACTATTCTTGGTATATCAAAAAATATAGATAAATTACTTGCGAAGATATTTCTAAAAGTCCTGATATAGTAGCGCCAACACTAAATGGATAGGTAGCTAAAGCGTCAATGATTATACTGTGCAGCCCACTCGGGAATCCAGCGGCGCTCATCGTCAGTTAGATCCGCCCCATCACGAATCTGGTCCAACCGCGCTTTTGTTAGTGGCGAGTGTATAAGCAGTTGAGTCGTTGCCCCTGGGTTTTTATCTTCAATAGCTTCAATAGCCTCAATTAATTCAGCCGCCTTTTGATCGGATTGCGGACAAAGCAGTGATTGCAGATTCTCGCAGGCAGCACGATCCTCTAGATCCAGGAACCCGAGCATATACAAATAGAGCATCGCCAATGCCCAACGCGGTTCAGGGTGAATATCCAGGCTGATCGCTACTCGCAAAAGCTTTTTTGTCGTAAAGCTCGACGATCCGGAGTCTGCCGTCAAACCCGTCAGCTGGGTGCTAGTCCAGCTATGCAATCCAGTCCCCTCTAACCGACTGTTCATTAGCGGGATTAAGCCCTGAGAGGCATTCCCGCCCGCTTTTTGAATCTCCCGCTTGATCAGTGCCTGAAGCCTGGGTTTTTCGTACGTATCATAGATTTTTCTCTGAATATCCATTAAAGATATTGATAATTCTCTATCTTTAGTTTTCAACCTGCGTCGCCTTCTCTAAAGTTTTTGTGTCGTGTTTTGCGAAAACTTTACAGTTTTGCATATGCAAGTCACTTGACAGTTAACTTGCATATGTATACAGTGTGTGTACAAGTTACACAGCATTTTCGCCACACACCCCGCCACACCATGACAGTCACCCCCGCCACACCCCAGTCAATCACCACAATCAAGTCCGAGCTTACTGAAATGGTCAACACGCTACAGACCGCCAACACCTATCAGCAGGCATTGCGCATCTGGCAATCCGAGAACGGTTCTCTCACCGAGGACGAGATTAATCAGGTGATGGGCATCGCCAAGCCTGCCGCTGACCCGTTTGGGGAGCAGATTGAGAACGCTGGGTCGGAGTTTGACCCGTTCGGCTAATACTCACCGGGGCTTCGGCCCCGCTTTGTTCATTCCGTAGTACAGATTTTTTAGAGTTATGAAAGACTTTATTGTTCAGCATCCATTAACAGATCGTTCCGTGTATGGCATTGGCGAGGACGGAAGCAAGACCCAGATAGGGACTATCACCTGTGTCACCCCCGAGGATTGGGTGATGTATTGGTCCGATGCCAAATGGAAGTTTGTTCCTTGCGTTGAGGGCATCCCCGCAAGCGATAGCGGAACCATGCAGGACTGCGAACAGTTTGTGTATGGCTTGTTTGACGGGGTGGGATCTGAAGCCGCGTAGAGTGTTGCCCCAGCCAGGGGGCTTTCGGTTGGGGTTTTTCTAATTGTTTTTTGGAGAAGGATTGTGATTTTAGAAACGCTTTTTGAGGAGTCTGTTAACGGAGTGATTATTGGTGGCTCAGTTATGTGTGGTCAGATTTACAGCCTAAAAACCGGCAATTCTTTTAAGGGCTATATCTATGGAGAGTCTGTGGAGAGCCTTCAGACTCAAGCTAATGGCCTTATTGATCAGGAAAAAGCTAGCTGCGGCGATTGCTTGTTTAAGGAAATCTATCCACTGGGATTTGAGTTAAGAGTGTTTTAGAGGAAAAGTTATGAGCAATATCACGATCAAAGAAAACAACAACGTCTACAGCGACGGCAGCTACATCGGCAGCATTTGCTACAAGTCTTACGGCGGGCATTGGACAGCGTATCTGGCCACGACTACCGGAGACGAGGTTATTGGGCAGTACAAGACTGATGTGCTGGCGGCTGAGGCGGTTGGGGAGGCTGCGAATGGATAACCCCATTTATAGCCACGATGCGGCTGGCCGTTGGATATGGCGCACGAAATTGTTTTGTAGCGATCGCACGTTTGGCTCTGAGTCGGCTGCGATAAAGAATTACGAGGCATTGAAGGAAGTTTACGAGAATAGTGAGGTGGTGAAAAGCGAGTACATCCCGTGGTGGCCGTTGGAACCTGTTGACCTTTGGGATTGGTGGAGCACTTTTTATTCTCCTGGGGATTATCGTTCAATTGAGATAAAGACTCTCGGATTCAGAATATGGCCAATAACTACTGATGGCCTTGACAAGGATTATCAGGGCAAGCGCCAAAGACGCCGCAACCGGCATCGGGACAAGTAGTGATTTTGGAGGAAGGGTTATGGAATCACAATATCCAGCAGGTAGGTATTGCTTCCAGGTAGGCACGGGGTCCCCGTCTTCAGTCCGAAGAACAATAATGAAAATCCCTGAAGCTCTCGGTTTTGAGGACTCGGATTGGGCTGAGTTACGCGATCAGCAAAGAGAGGAGCTTCTCAACGACGCGCTGGAGGAGTTCATGCAAGACAGGATCAGCTATGGCTACAGCCGAGTAGAAGAAGAGTAAAACCCAGCAGTAACCACGCTGCCATGCCTGTGCAATGCGGGCTATGGGTCTGCCTCAATCGTGAGGCACCTAGCATCCACAGAATTCTCGCCGATGCTAGGTAGAGCAACCACAGAGATAAGCCGAGTCCCTCGGGCGTGGGCAGTGCCTTCACTGTAGAGGGTTGATGTCAGTGAACTTTTGGAGGTGAGAACGATGACTCAGGCCCTGAAAACAGGGATAGCTGTGGTAGCGAAGTAACCGCTGGGTTTCATGCCCAGCTTGCCGGTTTAGCTTGTGGTCAAGCGCTCTCTTCGGAGGGGTCTATCAGTGTTCGATTCCTGCAACCGGCTTGGGTCGCTCTCCCGGCCCTTGGTTTAGATAAAAGGAGAAACAGTATGAAAAGAACAATTCAAGCAATCGTGTTGGCATGTGCAGTCAGCATGCAGTCAGCCGTATGGGCGCAAACTGTTGAGATTCATCATCGAAGGCCTTCGGGTGGAATAGCAATGTGTTGGATCGACTTCGACGGAAACGGCGTCTTTACAGGCGGCCTTTACTGCAAAGATCTTGGCATCGGAACGCCACCCCAGAACGCGCGATGGGTGGAAGACAGGAACGACCTGCTAGTCCCTGGAGGGGTTCAACATATTCAAGACCGGGAACGTGGTCAAGCTGGTCGGGCGATTTGTTATCGAAAATACAACCGAACAGGGCAGTTCTACACGAACGCTTACTGCTACAGGGGACTTGGGGGGGCTGGCTAAGTGGTTATGAAACACCAACCCATCCCCCCATGGCGACCAGCCACGAGGGAACCGAATAACAAAAAGCTACTGACGGCAGCTAGACCAACACTTCCCCGACTACCCGATCCACCGATTTACATCCATCCAGACAGGGTGAAGGTGCTGTGATGACTGAGGACTTCAAGCAAACAGCCACGACCCAAGGCAACATTCAGCGCCAACAACTGAGTGGCATCGTAAAAGCTTTGCAGGCTACGGCTACCACCAGCACAGACCAGACAGAGATTATGAACGCCTTGCTCATGCTAGAGCGTATGGGCGAGACCATTGGCTAACTTTCAGAATCACAGAGGCTGATCTCCACAAACCACAGGAGAAGCGCCATGTACGAATTTACAACAATCACAGGAGCATTGGCTTTTGGTGAGTGCAGCTTAGACGAAGCGATCGCAGTAGCCAAAAACCGCAACCAACGACGACAGCAAATATTGAAAAATGCAAAACCTAATCACACGCTACCAGCCACCCCAGGGAATCCAAACCCATCGCCAGATGTTTAATGCGCTGGCCCATGAGTTGCAATTGAGCCCCGCGATCGCTGATGAGATTTGGTGTGGGGCGAGGGTGGATCTAATGGATTTGAAATTACATGCACAAGAAAAGTTGAAGGCAATGAACACAGTGGAGAATCAAAAAAAATGGATAACGGAAAGATAGTATCTAAGATTGATGTTCTGAATTTATTCCGAGAGGAATCTCGCTGGGATGGTTCTTTGACACACCGAGGCATGGCCAGACTTGCTGGTGTTCATGACCATAGCACGCTGGTTTCTGGTGGGGACATAAAGAGCAAATCATTGGCCAGAAAGCTTATGGGGAAAGGGTTTGACCCTGGGGACATAGCTAAAAATGGATGGTCCGCCAAAGCTGCCTTTGTGTGCCTAACTTATTACGCCTACAACGCTAAAAAGAAAAGTGAACAGGCTGAGCATTTAGCTGAAGCCTTTGGCCCTACGGGATTAGTCGCTGTTCAAGCCGAGGCGTTGGGGAAGATGCCAGCCCAAAACAACAGTGTTAAGGATGCCGTAGATAAGCAGATAGCCAATCTTGAGAGAATCATGGCCCTGATCCAGCAGCTGCCCAATCCCAGCCCCTTACTGTTGCAAGCTGCTGAAGACAGAATTCGGGATTTGCTAGCGCCTCCATCTCAAAATCAGTTGGCCCCAGCCACAGAAAAAACCGAGTGGACGATTCGCGATCGCTTAGAGTACCGAGAAATCCGAGGCTGTGAAAACTATGAGTCTCCGATGGGGCGACTAGCGGCTAAGAAGTATCGTGAGAAGTACAACAAAGACCCTCTCAAGGGACATCGCATTTTCAATGGCAAGCAGCGTAAATGCACGGTTTATATGGTTGAGGATGTCGATTTGATTGATGCGGCTATTGATGAGTATTTGGCTAAGAAACTGGGAGGGGCGCAATGAATAAGCCAAAACTTCCAGAGGATCTAGAGAACGCTTCTAAGCGTGGCGACGTAGACACGACAGCTTCACTGTTGCAGCACTACAACCCGTTCTGGAGTTGGAGCACTTGCTATCAAGCGGCCAGAGGATTATGCGGAGAACTGAACCAATGAGGACTTACATATTTAGGATCAACGGTGAGATCGTTCAATATACACACGAGACTCTTGGTCAAGCTTTCAGAGAGGCTAAAGCGGACAACCCAGGCGCAGTTGTTGAAAAACAGAGAGGCACCCCATGATCGTCGCCACCACCACAATCCCTATTCCGCCCGGCACCTACGAACGGGTCAAGCAGATTGCCATCCCGCCCCACCAGCCATTTACCCAGGGCTTCACCCACACCTACGAGTTGCAAGGCTATCCCAACTTCCGCTTACTCGAAGGGATCGCTGTTCCATCCCACAATGACGGCATTGCAGGCTATCGGCCAATATTAATGCTGCATAACCCAGGCAGTAATTACATCGTCCGGGGAAGAGACGAAACGGGGCTTTTGTATCAACTCCATGGGCCTCAAAACCCAGGCGACTTAATCATCCTAGATGTCGAGGCAAAACATGAAGTTCGCAGCAAAGATCCGAACGGTGGACATGGCGCGTGGGCTGGGTTGGTGTGGGGGATTGGTGGGCAGCCATTGCCTAAGGCGGAGTGGGAGCCGGAGAAAATGTTGGGGGTGGCTAAAGAAGAGTTTGAGAAGTTTTTGGAGGATGTATGAAAACACTGATTATCTACCATCAAGTCAAGCCAGGCGTAGACTGCTCAGATGGCATCGCATCGGCATGGGTAGCCGCCAAAAAGTACCCAGATTATGAATTGCGTGGCTGCGTTTACAATGCTGAACTACCCGTTATCCCCGAGGATTGCGATCGCGTGGTGATTGTCGATTTCAGTTTCAATGCCAAGATTTTGGAGCAATGGCGGGAGCAAGTATCTGAAGTGATTGTCATTGACCACCACAAAACGGCGATGAATGATCTTGCAGGACTGTCCAACAAAGTGATCCAGCATTTCGACATGAATGAGTGTGGTGCTACATTGGCTTGGCGTACATTCTTTCCTGAAAAGCCCGTACCTGTGTTTCTCGACTATGTTCGAGATCGGGACCTTTGGAATCATGAATTACCAAGAACCCGTGAAGTACACGAAGCCATTAGCCAGATGCGTTATGGGTTGAAACTAGTTGAGGAGAGGGCGGCCATATTTACGCTATTTAATGCCCTATCTAAATTAAGCGGCAACGAGGTGACTGCCTTAGGCGTTGCTGTCGCTGGCCCTAAGATCAAGGCAAAGGATGAAAAAGTTGCTGCTATTGCTAATCGATGGACTATGCATGATGTAGCAGGGCATAACGTCCCTGTTGTTTTTCTGAATCCCGATGGCTCAGAAGATAGGCTTGTTTCTGATGTTTGCTCAAAATTGTATACGGATTTGTGCCCTGACAACGATTTTGTAGCCTGCTTTACTGCTGATAAGTGTTGGAGTCTCCGGAGTGATAAACGAAAGCCAGAAGGAGGCTTTGATGTTGGCGCTTTAGCTAAATCAATGGGAGGTGGTGGGCATCACAATGCTGCGGGCTTTGGGCCTGTTGAGGACTAAAAACAACCCCACTTCAACAAAAAACACCACCCCAGCGCCGTTCCTAGGAGCAGCGCTATTTTTTGGGCACTCTACAACCAACCACCTCTGCCACCCATGACCACCCCCGAAGGCCTCACCGAAAGCGAATACCGTGCCATCGTGTCTGACGCCAAGGCCGACGCCCTGTTGGACTGCGGTGCTCATTGTGTGGGCGGGGGTGGGAGTGTCACGAGCTAAGAGTGACTTCATAAAAAATGTCTGTTAGGTCAAAAGGGCCGCAATAATCAACGTGATAGTTAATCAAATCCATTTTTGCTTTATTGGCCTGCATCTGCGCTGCCAAGTCAAACAGTTCGTTAATTGTAAGATTCTCTAAGTTTCCATGAGCAAAGCACTTAGTTTCGCTTGATCCCTTGGTTTGATAAACAGTATTAATCATGGCAGTTTACAAATAACAGCATCTGGCAATTCCTGCTCAATCAAAGCACTCACCACATGCCAATCGCCACCGGCCAGACCACAACCGAGGCCATAGGGGATATAGACAGGAAGCTTGCTGGGGTAGAACTCGTAGCTTTGGTTTGCGTAGTTGATGGCGGAGAATGAGATCGCGAGTGCCCGATAGCTGGTGTAGCAATATCCAGGTTTACGCCCATAATTCTCCTGTCCATAAACCGAGGCCACAAATAATCCATTAGCCACCTCAGTACGAAGCCAGTCGCCAAGTAACGGCCCACCGTCGGCGTTGAGTGCGTAGTCTTTTAGGTAGTCATGCTTCACCACCGGCCACTTATCGGCAATCTTCTTGGCCAGTCCAGCGCCCATCACTCCCTGGCAGTTTGTCTGGTGGACAATGAGGCCTTTGTCGATGGTGAGGATGTCGCGGTTGATTATTTTCAAACTCAAGATTCAATTCCCCATGCTTGCCGAATCTCCCTTGCCAAATCGAGAGGACTCAGCGCCTGAATTCGTTCCCGCTCCTCAACTATCGGATCAACTGACCCATTAATGAATCTTGTGGCACCTTCGACCATCTGATCAAAGTCTCCGCCAGGCGTGCCGACATGGGTATGGACGTCACCGAGGCTTAGCGTCATTTGCCCGGTGAAATCCTTGCTGAATTTTACGCTAACTCCCTTCTGGGTAGCGTTGTAGATGGCTTCGATCAGGGCTTTAGCTTTTTGTTCTTTGGTCATGAGCTTGGGGTCGTCGTGTTGATTCGGTGAGCGGTAGCCTTCGTGGAGTTATTGGGTTCTCGCCTCTTCATATTCAGGAGCAACGTTAACACGCCTGAAAGCGAACCATCGGGTGATTTCTGTGAACACTTCCTTGGGCTTAATTAAATCTTCTATTCCTGTCCCTCTTAACCCTGGGGCCGTATTTAGATCAATCGCCATTAACCTTGTTTTATTAGCTGGCTCTACAAAATCTACGGCCCACAATGGGAATTGATTTAAGAATGAAAAATCATGCTCCCCTGGTCCTGCCTCGGCTAAATAGGCGGGTTTACAAAGAGTTTCTCCGACGTTCGTAACTTCTGCTGTTGGGCCATAGTTACTCCTCCAGCCTCCCTTTGATTCATAGGTTAGCCAGAATAGCCTGTCTCCAATACATAACAAGCGTCTGCTAATTGCGTGCCTGAGTGGATCGTCGGTTGTCCTGATAAATGCGCTGCAATCTTTTTCGGGATACGTCGAGATTGCTTCCCCCAGCGTCATCACAATTTTGCCCTCTCCCCGATGACAGAAATCATCGATATAGACAACAACAAGCGCATCTCTGTCAACCCAATCAGGGAAGCGACAGGCTTTTGAAATCAGTGGCGTTGTCCATCCAGCGTCATCAAGTTTCACAAACTGCCCAAACTTGCTCATCCACCCTTTGGCCAAGCGAACATATGAGCGATCGCACTGGCTATGTGCCCCTTCAAACCAATGATCGTAATAATCGCGATAATCGGAGACTAATTTTATTTTCATCCCTCATACCTCTCCTTCACATACTCCCAAACCTTATCAATCACCGGCTGCCAATCACACTGCCAGTTCAGTTTTCCACTCATCAAACTCCACATGCAGCTGAGCCCCACATTCGGGGCAGACAGCGACAGACTGAGGGATGTCGAAGCCGTCGGGGCGTTCCTCGGAAATCCCTTCATCCTCGTAGTGCTGTTGGAGATCTTCGGCAGTGTGGCACTCACTGGGGAAATGGTAACCAGGCATGATGCAACCGGGGGTGCCACAGTCGAGCACTAATTCTTCGTCCTCTTCCACCTCAGGGTCGTAGTAATTGTGATCTAACATCGCTATTCTCCCTTCCAAGTATGTCGCTCCCTAATCCAGCCTTTATCAATCTCTGAAATCTTGCACCACCGGCGCGCTACCTGAGTTGGGCCTAGCTGGATGAATTTACCACCATCCTCACATGTCCAGCCGTAAACAGAATCCCAATACATTACGCGATACCAGCGGCAATCTCTACCGTTAACGTTCTGCTGTAGCTCAACCAAATATTCCTGGCTTGGATCAGGGTATGGGGCGGTTGCTCCATTACTGTTATCCCAAACTGGATCAATATTCGCGATCGCTCGTTGGCGGATTTGGGTTAGGTCAGTCACTTCAGTCTCTTGTGTACGTCCACCCCCAGCTCAGCCGAAAACACAGCCAACAAAGTGTTCCACTGTATTTCGAATACGTCGGTCGCCACCACCACATGTCTACCCACAAGGTAAACCTCAAATCAATACCCACGATCCTCTGGCCGTTATACTTGCCACGGGGCCAGAATGGGTAGGGGTGTTTGGTGGTGTCTAGTTTGGGCATGGGGTCACCAAGGAATATTCTGGAATTCAGAGAAATCTTTAGGGCTAGCCTGATTGAGGACAGCATTTAACACGAAATCAAAAGCCAAAGAATCCCATGCCATCTTTTCTCCATGCTTTTCTATTATCTGTTTTAACTCATCGACTTTTTCCACAGCCATCCTTAGTGATGACAGCATGGAGTGGCTAACTACCATTACGCAGTCAATCATTTCGGTTTTTGTTCTCCATAGCGCGTAATGATGTCCATATTCGAAATCAATTAAATCATCGTCATCTTTTATTTCAACTAACACCTGGCTTAGTATCTCTCCAGACAATGAAATATACGTGACAAATCGGCTATTAGGACTCACAATCCCTCTTCTCCTGTCCGTTGCGACATACTTTAGACTTATACGTATGCTGGGCTCAGCACCCTCAAGCACTCAATGGGCAACTCCATAAACCTCCCCGCTAGCCGAACCCCAAGGCGATACACTCGGCGATCGCAGGCATCTCGTTGCTTGCTCTTTACTGTGGTCTCAACACCATCTTGAGGGCACCCTGGCAGCCATATCTTAACCTGGTCTCCTGCCTTCAGTTCTTGATCGGTTTTTTGTTTGATACCGCTGTTATCCGCTACGCCTTTGGGGGCTTCGCTAACAGCTACTACAGGGGGGTGGTTAACACCTTCAAATCCTTGCCCTGCCTTAGTGTACACACCCTCCCCGTTAATAACAGTGTGTGCGGGTTTCGGGTCTGTGTTTCTTGTGGGTGGGGGAGCCTCAAGCGGACCCGTCCCACCTGCAGTATTTCCAAGTAGGTGTTGCCATAGCTGAGAAAGTTTTTTGAATGTTGGCCAAGCGATACCAAACCCAAATATCTGTTTGCCAATCTCTCTAAGCTTCATCCAAATCTGTCTAAGGCTTGAGAATGTTTGACCAGTTAGTTTAGCCACGCAAGCTTCCAATCTTGCTATGGCATCCTGAGCGATCGTTTGATTGTGGTTAGGCCCCTGATGTTTGGCTTTGTAGATACGCTGAGACTTAAGGTGTGACTTTGCCCACCGCGTACACCAACCACGCTCTATATCTTTCTGAGAAGCCTCTGAACACCACTGACCATATCCAGGTAAGGCAACCACGGTCTTTTGCATCCAGCTAGATAGCTCAGGTACTGTTGTGAGCCCTAAATGACGACTCCCATAGTTAGCCAGCTTTGACAGAATGCTGTTTGTTTGGCATGGACCTGTGAACTCAGGTAATGGTGGTAGCTGCTTCTCTTTGAGCTTTGGTCGCTCTGCATCTGGTCTGTGGATCAAGTTTCGGCTGGCGGCAGCCTCCCACAGCAACACAAAATCACTTTGCTCAGCACTGGTCGGGTTAAACTCATCATCCAAGATAAAGCTACCCGCTTGCAGTGGCAGACGATGGCCTTGATATTCGGTTCGTTTCTTTGGATCGGGTTCGTATGGCTTCACATTGGGAAACACCTCACAGGTGCCATTCTTGATCTCAACCCCGCTATTTTTTAAGGCTCGACTGACCTCTTTTGCTAATCGCCATGACTTAACCGGCTGGTCCAAAGGGAAATACAGATGCAACCCCAGGGAAGCGCTAGAACGAATTTTGATGCACTCGACTAAGCCCACATCCTCCAATGCATCTACTATGGGCTCTAGACTGCCATTAAGCGGGTGATACTGACTCCCACGGTCAATATCTACCATCAGATAGTTGGTTAGTCGCCCAAACCGCTTACCGATAATCTCACCATATTGCTCGTAGGCTTTGTCTAGGTGATTCGCTCTCAAGGGAATGGGGCCACCTTTGCGGTTCTTTATGGTCTGCCAACCTTTTTCATAGGTCAGCACAATAGGAGCCCAGCTGTCATGCTGCAGCCAGATATTCAGGAATTTGGTGTTCATTGCTCGGCGCGTTTGTAGTGCAGCCGACCGAAATACCCATAAACGCAACGAAACCCTGGCTTACTTTTTGGCAAACCCAGGGCGACAACTTGATAGATTTTCGATAAAATGACACCATAGTCATTACCGATTGTGTTGCGTTTACGTGACTTGGTTGGTCGGTAGTGGCGAGATCTGAACTCTCCAGGAGGTAGGATGCCTGGTTTGTTCGTTAAGGGTCTCGCCCCTCAATGGGGCAATTATAACAAAAGAATCTCATATGTATCACGAAACCCCTGCGCGATCGCGGGTTTGGGGGTGCTATGCTTTGGGCAAGAATTTAGCTTGATTGAAAATGAAGATAGAGCCCAACCCCCATGGCAGTCTGTGGATCAGCCTCCACTCTGGTGATGATGAATATCCGTGCAGGTTATCTATTGCCGCCTTTAAGCGATATTTCACCCAAGAATTGCCAGCGTGGGTTTTAAGACCCTACCAAAAGAGGTCTCAGTATAGTGAGCGCGAGTTTTTCTATCCGTGCGATCGCCAGTATGGGATCTCGCTGACAGAGAATTATCTGAGCTTTGACTATGGTCGCCAAATGTGTGACTCAAATGAGGATAAGCAGAAAGGGTTTTTCTTGCCATGGGGAGAATGGGAGCACATCAGATGCACCCTATATAATCTTGATGGCTCCATCCATACGGCTGATACTAGCCAGAGTTTTGATGTCTGGGATAAAGCTAGAAAAACGGTGCCCAAAGCTGAATTCAATTGCCAAGATTACGACGGCATGGAGTTCGTGGCCACTGCCTATATAGAAGAGCGTGAGTGGCGTTTGGGCGTTGGTTTGTTTAGATGGCTCCGATTATTTGTAAAACCAAAAATCAGACGCTCTCTGGATTTGGAATTTTCCAGAGGCATTGGCAGAGAAAAAGATTATGGGAAAGGCGGAACCACAGGCCATGGCATAGAGATGCCGCCTGGTGAGTCTGTTGAGGCTGCCTTTCAGCGATATTGCACTGAGCATGAAATCTCAATCGCCCATCAGAGTAAGGTTGCCTGATCATCCAGGCCCACGCAGCAACAGCAAACCCCGCCCACGCTACGGGACTGTGATGGAGTCGCCGTTTAGGTTGCCAGGGTATCTTTTCATCCAGAAGGATAATGGCGAGTGCTGGTGGGTGCCTGAGAGGTGTTGTAAACGTATTGAAGAAGGAGTTTAGAAAGTTATGACTGGCCTACTTTTAATTGACCTCGATGGCACTGCCCGTATTACGAAGTCGGGTCAGGTCTGCCCCACCTATCCTGATGATCAAATCCTCATTCCCGAGACTGCTAATCTTTGCCAGCAACTGGCGGATAGCGGATGGACGATCTCAGCCGTAACAAACCAAGGTGGGTGCGAGGCGATTAACCGTGAAACTGGCAAGCCATACAAAACACATCGGCAAGCAGTGGATGAGTGTAAGTATTTTCTTGATATCGCACCATGGAGCGATCGGGTTTATATGTGCCCGAATGGGAAGGGCAGTAGCAAAGATGAGGTGTACCGCGTTAGCAGATCAGACTGGCTGTGGCAAAAATACTGGGTAACACATAGGCACAACGACGACCATCCGTATTTTCAGACGATAGGCTACCGAAAGCCCAAGCCTGGGATGTTGGAGCTAGCCATCAAGGATGAAACAGAATCTGAGTATGCTGAAGCCCGTGCATTAGGAATTCGTGAACGAGACATGGTTGAAATTAATGTTCGTTCGCTAATGGTGGGTGACATGGAGAGCGATCGGATGGCGGCTAAGAATGCAGGGGTGGCGTATTTATCAGTCGAAGAATTTCAGCAGAAAACTAGATTTGATATAGGACGGTTAATAAGCTAACCATGCTGGAGTACTACACCAAAATTCACTTGATCATTGATGCCGTTATAGGGCTGGCGGCATTTATCTGGCTGGCAGCGTTTGTGGTCGATAGGGCCATTTCTAGGACGGCTCGATTAGTGATGGACAGAGAGGCTTACTACACGCTGCTGAATGAAATCTGTAAGAAACTGACGAGCAATGACCACCTACACTGACCCACGATTTAAGCCGCTGTACTCCGAACACGATGAAGCCTGGAAGAATCCCACGGGTATCGTCAATGGTGTGTTGGGGCAGGGCCACCCACGTGGTTGCGCTACCTTCGTTGATGACCCGGATGTCGATGGCATTGTCGTTCATCCAGAGCATGACTATCAGGATCTCAGCTCGCCGATCGTTCTGGCTAAGAGCATCAGCCCGAGGAAACTTGAATTCTTGCTGGGTGGTGGGGAGAGGGTATATCTATTTGAAGATATGTTTTTACGGGTGCACCGAGTGTTCTTTTCAGGCTATGCGTTTTTACTGGTTGGAGTGTTGGAGGTGGAGGAGAAGTAACAAGCTCCTGTGCTATTCTGGTTTTGCCCGCTGCATCATCTCGTTGGGATGTGGCGGGCTTATTGTAATTCTTCCTATGTGCAATTCCACGCTGCCCCTGACTTCGGTTGGGGGTTTTTGTTTGGGGCTGGGGTGCTTTCAAATCCCCCCTGGGCAAACTAAGGGCACTCCGGCTAGAGCACGGCAAATAACTCTAGCTGCACGTTACGCGCCTGATCCCCCTGGAAGTCGCCATGCTTCTGGGGGTTTCGTTTTGGAGGCAGCCACAGCAAAACCCAGCACACGACCGGGCGATGACCACTATGGGTGGCAAATGACTGTCCTATAGTACGACATACATCAGGACACTTTGGGTAGCCTAGGTTACGTAGCCGGATGTGTCGCCGCGCTCTGGCTGCAACTCACACTGACTGCCTGGGGGTTGAGGCTCCCAGGTTTTTTGTTTGGGTTAGTCGGACTCTTGAATTCGCCTTTTGATCAAGACTTCCATCTTCTCTATAGAGATCTCTGTGCCAGGTTGCTTCAACGTTAAGTCAGTCCATGGAGACTCAGAAATAGCCTCTAATATTTTTGCTGTAGCTACATCTCTGCTTACTCCCCAGCGGTCGGCAAAAGTATCTATCCATTCAGCGCAGGCTTCGCTTATTGATGGCTGTACTCTTATACGGCTACTGCGACTAGACATTGAAGCTATCCAAACTTAAGAACATGGGCTAGAATGCGAAAGATGAGCGTGTTTGAGTAAATTATGAGTAATTCAGCATCAGCTATAGTCCCCAGCACTCAGGATATCCTATCTAGGATAAACGGACATCAACGCACTAAAACAGTACAACAAAGGCTAATCAAAGAATACGGCGTTGATGTTGGCCAGGTTGGGCGGTTAACCCCACAGTCTGTTCGTGCGTCAAGCGTGCGCGCCAAAACGCTAAAGCAGCAAGAAAAGCTAGCGGCTAAGTACGCCCAAAATGCAGACAGTATTGAGTCAAGTTTGAATCAACTTGAAGCTGTCCGCAGTGAAATACTTTCTGCGGGATCTAGCAATCTGCAAGCTTCCGATCGGTTGTTAGGGAAGGCGATTAGGACCAATGCCAAGCTAGAAAGCACGATGAAGCGTGAAGCGGCTAAGCTGGCTGGAGACCTTCGGATTGAGCAGGTTAGATCTGAGCAGGGCTTAGAGCAGCACTCTGCCACCCTTAAGGGTCAGCTTGATGCTATGTCGGCGACTCATGATGCCCAAATGCGCCTGATCGACTATGAGGCCAATCAAAACCTTAGGCAAGGCGTATCAGAGATCAAAGATGGTTACCAAGAGGCGAAAGACAATGCTCGCTATAACCGTGATTTCAATAACTATATTAATGGCCACGGTGCCAACACTCGCTTTAGATTGCCATCTTTTTCGGCTAAGGGGATGTTCAGATAATGTACTCAGATGTTGATCCTTTGGTAGAGCAGCCGTCTGCTCCTGTAATGACGAGTTATTCAATTGGTCGCTCTGCATTGAGATTTTTTGCGATCGCAGGAGCGTCATTCACAATTTCTGTCGTTGCTCAGTCTGTCCCATCTGGATTGTCGTGGTCTTTGCTGGGGGTTGGTGTCGTGGCCTGGCTTTCCTCAGTTGGCGCAGCAATTCTAAAAAAAGGGGATGACTCATGGGTCATGGTTGGCGTTACTGCGTTTGGGATATTTGGCGCGCTGGTAGGTTTTGGCGAGCTTTTGTCTAAGGTTTCATGGAGTCAAGCCACCTTGCCTATCGTCGTTGTTGCGTTGGTATTGGCTTTATTCGTCGCTATCGAGCGATTGATTAGCAGTAAAGGCAAGGCCCAGGAGGTGGACTATGACGCCTATTAAAAGACTGTCCTGCACTTTAGGGGTTGGCGGTTTGTGTATCGCGATCGCGATCTCTGTTCCAACGGATGCAAAAACTGTTTTGAGCCTTGGAGACGCAAAGATTAATCTCACTCCCGTTAAGAACGCTTTAATTGCTGGGCTGGGTTTAGGCTTTACTGGGGCATGCATGCTTGGTGTTAAGTACTTGGATCAACTAGAAGAGATCGAGCTAGCAGAGAAAGAGCAGCAGCGACTTCAATTAGAAGCTAATCAACGACGTTCGATCATGGCGGCCAGCGCTCAACTAAAAGCCGAGGAAGAATATCATCGAGCAGTCGCTGAGAGAACTGTCAGAAAGGCATTTGCTGAAACATTGCAGCAAGAGTCCCCCCAGCAGACGGCTACGGTCGCTATTGCTCCAGGCATGCAGCTGCAAGAAGGTGGACAAACACAAGGCCAATTGCCCTCAACCGTTATTGCTTCCGATCCTCCAGGGTTTGAAGTAAAACAGGCCCTTGGCACACCTGGGGATGCTAACCTTGCCGAAAAGTTAGGACTGCACCCAAAGTGCTTCATGATTTTAGGGGTGCCTGGCAGCGGGAAAGGGATGATTGTTAGTCATGCCAGCAGAGCCTTAAAGGCCAATAAGCCGCATCTGAAAATCATTGCGATCGACCCTAAGAACGACCCTAAAGAAGATGGTTACTGGCTAGAAGGCTTTGACCATGTGTTCCGGAAGAATGCAGAACGCATGGAAGATCATGACTTCCTGAAGTGGGTCAAGGGATGCGTTGAGTACTTCAAAAAACTTCCAGATGGTAAATTGCTGATTTTCGATGAAATCACAGCCACGTTTAACCGATGGAGTAGGCTCGACAGTTCGAGTTTTGAATCGTTCATGGTGGATTACTGCACATCGGTCAGCAGTTCTGGAGACTCCAGAGAGAATTACGTATGGCTGGTTGGCCAGATTCCACATGCGTCCGCCCTTGGTGTTGATGGCGGGATTCGCTCTATCTACAAGCCAGTTGCTGTCGTTTCTAAATTCGATAAGCGCGCTACTGACACATTCTTGAGCACCAAGTTCATCCCTAAAGTTCCTGGTGGCAATAAGACTGTTTACGATGTCATGGACAAATCTCCACGGGGGCGGGCTGTGTATGACTACACCGAGGATAAATGGGTGCCCATGCCAGAGATGAAAAACTACTCTGGATACGATCGTGACACGCGCACCCAGATAGCTTAGTTACTCAATCATTACTCAATAAATACGCTCAACTAACGGTCTCTACTGGGGCCGTTTTTTATTGCCTACTTTCCAGGAAATGCGCAAAACGGTCCTTTTTCATACTTTAAGAGAACGGCATCGGAACGTAGCAGAACGTGACAGAACGGTGCGCGCGAAAACGCTAAAAGCACTGCCATGAAAGATGTTCTGAATGTTCTTGTGCGTTCTCTTATTTATTCGAGTTCGCGAAACGAAACGAAATGAGAACGAACGAGGCCAAATAAGAGAACAGAAGACTTGCAGAACAAGAAAGCTTGGCTTATACTCAGAACGTTGACGCAAGTTTGATACAGTTTTGCTCATGAACAGGCCAAGGGATCCATTCCCGGAATGCGCAACTTACGATATTGACATTGCCCGGATTAGTCTTGAGGACTTAAGGGAAATGTTTAACGGTCGTAGTCGTTCTGCATTGCATAGGGATTGCAGGGAGCTAGAAGTTGCATGCACTCATGGTGTTGATCGCGATGGGGCCTGGACGCTCTATGTCTACATGGCTTGGTATCAGTTCATGAGGAATAAGAAAGTCGCTCGGGTCCGTCGGCAACGCTATTGGGACATGTGCACCCCGGACCACCTGAAGCGTCCAGGCGTAAAATGTTCTGCCGATACTGCTGACGAAACTATTCGTGAGTCATTTCTGACTCAGATAGGAAAAACCTACGCAGACTTTGAGCAAGCCTGGAAGAAGCTTGTTGATACAAAAAAAGAAACGTATGCAAAGGTAACTGTCGATGTCTGACAAAAATGATGCATCTCTGGCTGTAGCAAAGCCTCAAGCCAATAAACCCAGCTTAGTCAAGCCACGCAAGCCTAAGTCAAAGGCGAAAGCGGCTCAGCCACCTACCCAGGTTGCTCAATCGCCTACTAAAACACTGGTTCAAGTTGCCGTAACGGCGGCAGACGCAGAACTCGAAACCGCTAAACGAGCGTATCAGGATCGTAAACAAGAAAACGTTGTTGATCTGTTTGACTTTATCCGAGAAGAGCAATCAGCAACCGCAACCGACGTTGAGGATGCAGTTCTTGGGTTTCATGGCCTAACCCGAGATGACCTTTATGAATTGCCGCAACCAGCAGAAGGTGATTGAAATGGACCAGGATAAAGCGCTCAGTTCAAAGCCAGTAAGTTTCTCGATCACCAAGGAAGGCGATTTTACGTTTTCAGGGAATGTGTCTGAGTACGAAGTAACGGCCATGATTGAGGCATGGCGACAAGTGCAATCCCAAAGAAGTATTGCGCTTAAAAGTGGTGAATTGATGAATGGCGTTGTTCGTTTTTTTGGGCGCTTTTCCGGCCTATTTCCGTTAGTTCTATTGCTTTGGTTTGGCGTATTTGTCGTTCAACAGTGTTCTGCACCACAACCTACTCTGACTCAGCCATATCAACAGCGGGGGACGGGCAATGCATACTGATGATTTTGGGTTTCAGGATTATATAGAAACATCAGCCGTTGAAGTGCTGCCCGCTAGTTTTTCAAGCCAGCCCCGCTCTTCTTTTAGGGCGAATTTTCGATCATTCAGTTGGTTGCCTAGCAGTCAATCCCGCCTTAAGTGGAGTTGCACTGTTTTACTTGCATCAAGCATTTTGTTTGGCTGTAGCGTCACTTTAGCTAGATCTTCTGACCGACTTGATCAGTGGCGGCATCATTCATTAAAGACAGCGGAAACAGCAGCATTGTTTATGACAGCTTCGTCCGCATTAGCTTTTTGGTCTTGGAGGCAGAGAGATGACGCATAAATCATTTGCTTGGCATCTTTGTAAAGCGAAAGAACGAGGCAAGACTTTTTTGATACTGCTACTTTTGCCTGCTGCTGTGGTCCAGTATTCGCAGTGGTGGCATGGCGTAAATAATTTCGCAGAGCGAGTCCAGCAAATCTCAGCCCCTATCTCATGGATGAACCCACGCTGACAAATGCACCAAGAGATGCTGGCATTTTAGTTGCTGACGCTGAAGCTATGGCGATGCAACGGGCTTATCAGCGGCGCAAGGCTCAGAACATGAATTTATTCATTGAGCATCATTGCGATCACGCACCTGATCAGCTCGGTGAATTTGTTGCTGATCTGCAAGCCAAGGCCAGGCGTGAAGCGTTGCTTGGTTTCCTGTGGCGCTGGGCGTTGATTGGTGGTGGTGGGTCCTTTTTGGTTTTACTGTTGACCATTGAATTGATGGCAATGTTTTCTGTTTTGATTTTGTCTGTCCCGTTGGCGCTGGGACTGTCGTTAAGGAAATAGTTTTTTGTAATTTAGGGAGTAAATGATCATGCCACCGGAAATGTTAGCTCTACCCATTGTTGCGTTTTTCCTATGGACATTCAAAGGACCCTTACAGGACGGGGATGACAGGCGTTCGGGGAGAAGCAACGGCGGGATGCCGCAGGACAGGATTGAGCAACTTTATCAATCAAGAGGTAGAGATTAATGCAATTCAAGAACGAAGATTATCTTCAAGAATTCATCCACTCAGTAACTGGCGGCACTCGCGAGGTAGAGATGCCCGACGGTTCACGAGTGGACGTAATAACCCGTGATGCTGTTATCGAAGTAAAGCCGAAGCTCACGAGATCTGCCTTACTACAGGCCATGGCCCAAGCTCAGATCTATGGGAGTCATCACCCTGACAAACGCAGGGTGATTGCTGGTTGTACACCGAGTGATGAGGAAGCCTCTTACACAACGGCTGACAGGATTAGAAGCCAGGGGATAGAGGTTTGGTACGTGGACCAGATGCGGGAGTTCCAAGAAGCATGGGATGACCTGCATGAGACTGAGTATGAGCACGAGGAAGAACCTGGCTTCGATTGGTCTCGCCCCTTTGGAGATCTCTTCAATTCAGATCCCCAGGACGATGGCGATGGCGATTCTGGATGGATTGCAATCCTCATGATCGGGGCCTTGCTGCTGTTCTTGATAGGGCTGAACCGCCGCCCCGTCGCCCCAGCCTCCCCCGGATCATCCTCAGGCATTCCGATGTTCTCGGCTGGTGAATATGGCTCTGCTGTCGTGGGCCGTATTCCTCAGGGGGCAGCGGTGAGCATTCTCAAGTGTGGGGATGATTTTGTTCAGATTAGTTACCAAGGGCGTGAAGGTTGGGTGCGTGATTTTGAGGTGAGTGGAAAGTGTCAGTAAACGAATAAAAGGAGATTGACTGATGAGTTACTCAACTGCAAGAGAAAAAGTGCAAGCAGCATTCCTTGAAAATCGTGCATGGGTCAGGACTTTGTATAAAAAGCGAGGACTGATCGATGCAAACGATATGGCTAGGATTACGACTCAAGAATCCATTTTTGAGGCTGCTGCCAGCCTCACCGTGGCTGAAATGGTTGCAGAGCAGCAAGACTAGAGCAGAGGGGGTGATGATTGTTAGGGGGTTTGATGTGGTGAGTTTTGTGAAAGTAGTTTTTGGAGGATAGGGTTATGGGCGACGAGATATATTTTGTAGGAATGCTTTACGTTGATGAGCCATTCTTCTGTTATGCAGAGGACGAAACTGATGCCATAACGCAAGCGTGCAAATATTTCGATGAGCCTCGGGATGCTGTGAATGAATGCTGTCTAAAGTCGCAAACGTTTTATGCAGATACTCCGGTTCGGTTAGGTGGGGAGTGGGTTACTTGATTCCTCGCTAGAATGGGGGCGTAAAATTACACGAATTTAAGGGTGTGGGCTGATATGTCCTGCACCTTTTTGTCAGGGGAACTTACGGCGCTGTCTCTCGGGGTGGCGCTTTTGTTATGATTGGTGAACTTCATATCTAAGCAGCAGCCGTCCTCATCGCGGCTGTTTTTGTCTTTAAAAAAGAACAACTATTCAGGACGTATGGGTTATCCTTGATGCGATCTCCGCTTTCACTCAGGAAACACTAATGAACATTCCTGCAATCTTCACTTCCCCCACGCTGCATGATGCTGTTGTGGCTGGGGTCGCTGGCTTCGGCATGGTGCTGATCACTGCTGCCCTGCCATTTATCAATAGAAAACTTACTCAATTCAACCCAGACGCTAAAGTATTGGCTCAGATTCTTGGTCTCATGGACACGTTGCTCATGGGCCGGGCTGATTTAGAGATTGGTAGCATCAATATTGTGGATATTGCCAGAGAAGCCGCCGAGAGTATCGCTAAGACTACTTCTCTAACTGAGGGTCAGGTCGCTGAGCTGATCAAGAGTGCGGCTCAACTATGGTCAATCAAGATCTTTGGCGAGAAACTAGGAGGTGATGCCGCTTGAACCTCAAAAGACTAGCTACCAGAGCCGGATTATCGGCCCTAGAGAGAGCCACCCAACCTGGCAGTGTTGATGAGATCAGCCGCCAGACTGCATTAGCCGCCAATGTTTGGGCACTCGCGCATCCAAGCATCAAAGAAGAGCCGTTCCCTGATGCCCAAGACGGTGACCTGGTGCTCAGCGATGCGTTTTTAATCCCCAAACTTAGCTGGGGGTGGGTGTGGTTTCAGCGGCAGTTCTCGTTGATTCACAGGCAATCAGGGGTAGAATCCCGCTGGATCAATCGAAGAACTGCACCCCAAGACGTTTTGGAGTAAAACAAATGCAAAAGATTTTTGAACAAGCCTATGCAGGCACCGTCAACCGAGTTTTCGTTGTTGATGAGCCAGGGCCAGGCAACGGATGCCATCAGTATCGAACAGAGATAGAAGCAGATGGCGCTGAATTTTGCACTGAGACCAACTTCCAAAAAGGCCCTGTCAAAGAAGTTGGATTGAATGGGATTCAGAATGAACATCTGCTAGCCATGGTTATCCACCGGCTGCAAGGGTTCCAGTCTGGCCCGTACTCGTGCAGAGAAAATGCGCAGGCGCTAGCCAGTCTTCAGAAGGCCATGCAGTGGATGGAAGCGAGAACGAAAGATAGGGCTCAACGTGGTGTTGAAGGAGTGAACCAGAAATAGATTCCACCCCCAACACACGCACACCTCAGCCGTCTCTTCGGGGGCGGTTTTTTGTTGGGGGTTATTCGTCGTCGTCCTCATCGTCATTTTTATACATGACATTTATGTCAGGCGGTTGACTGAAGATAGGCTCATTTTCTAAAGCCTTGATCACCTTAATGTAGGTTTGCATCCCGCATCCTTTGTATTCTTTCTTTTCCCACTGGTCAAGCGTTTGTCTAGATACTCCAATACGTTCAGCAAACTGTGCCGCCACTGGGAACAGGAATTGCCGCGCTTTGACCATCTCAGGACCAAGACTCTCAAGCCATTCAGAGATTAATTGCATACATGTCATGTAATCACTTGACATGATGATAACGGATTGCTATAACTAAATCAACGGCGCAGGACGCCACGTACCGGGAGCCAGCCGGTCAAACAAGGAGCCCTTAGGAGACATAGGTGCCCGGGAACCATCCCAGCGATGGCGAACCCAATTACAGACAGCCGCCGTACTTTCGAGTACAGCCTGCCCGAGTTCTTAACTCTATCTGAGGATGCGTTCCTGATAGGGGAGCGGAGGGGGTGCGGTGTTTCCCTGGTACGCCAGGCGGTTTCGTTCACGATTCCTTTCGCCGATACAAAGCGAATCGTACCAACACCACGAGCAGTTCGCATCGCGCACCACGCTGCTGTGGATGTTGTTTTTAGGGTTACGATTATGTTTGATATCGATATGCCTTCCCTTGAGGAGCTCTTCGCCACGGCTCAAGAGGTTGGCGCTCCCGTCTACGAGGTTACATTCCTTGAGCGGAACCCCGAAGGGGAAGGCTGCCTGCACTACGACGTTGATACAGTCGTTAAGCCGTTTCGGGGGCAGGTTGGTACCTGGTATAAGGTCATTGAGGTTTTGGAAATTGACCATGAAGGGAAGAGGGCTACGGTCGTTTTTGAATTCCCCGATCCCGATTAGAGAAACAGGCCCGCCCCACCGCAACGGGGCACACGACACATTCACTTTTGGAGAAATCATTATGCAATACGCTACGGCTGCATTAAACACCATCGCTACATTTGACAACGCGGGCCACTTCATCCGCCGCATCATTGAAGTCTCAGCAGAGATTCTCAACGAGGTCATTATCGATCTGTCCCTTTCTGCCATTGAATCCGGCGTCATCGTTCGTCGATGGTACGAGAGTTCTGGCAAAGATCAGATTGCTGAGTTTGGCTGGAATGCTCTCCGGCTCACTGCATTGATCATCATGCTAGCTGCGTGCTTAGCCTGCGTCACCGTTTTCGCTATCGGCGCTGCATGGCGTGGGGCCAAAGCTGCGTGGGCTTGGATCAACAAGGCTGCGGATGATGGCCTAGGTCTGTATGGCCCTAGCCCGATGTTGGCGGCATGGCGACAGGCTCCCGCTGGGATTGTCGTTGTTGATGGCTTCGATATCCCCGAACTCGATCTCAGCGAAGGGGAGGCGCTGATCAACTGGGCCTTCTCCCTGAAGCGATAGCCCTAACCACCTTGGCCCATCTCCGCAATCCCGAAAGAACCGCCCGGAGCGCCCGGAAGGATTGCAGCAAACAGGAGTGGGCCAAGGTGGTTAGGGTTTCTCGTTCTGGAGAATAAATCCGCCTCCACCGATCGCAGACACGATCGCAATCACTTGCACGATTGTCTGGATCTGCTCGGTGGAGATACCAAGGCTGACTGCGAAGATAGAGACCGCGATCGCGCCCAGGAGTAACAACCGCGATATTTTCTTCTCAGCGCTGCGGATTCGTTGGTCTTGGGCGGTGTTGATTTTTGTGGAGTCATTCTTGGCGGCAATAAGGGCTTCATTCAAAGCATTCAGGGCCGCCTGCATTGAGGCGAGATCCTCTTGAAGATTCTCGTTCTCCCATTGATCAAATCCGAGGGTAGGCGTCTCCGATTCGGATTTCTCGGCAGGCCATTCCAGCCAACAGCGATAGCCCTCCCCTTCAGGTGTAAGCTTGATGTGCGCCCCTGGCCCGAGCAGCCAAGGGCGTCTTATTAGTTTGTTGGTTCTGCCCTCCCTGATGCCTGAGCCAGAGGGGTGGCTGTTTCCATCTCTGATCCTGAGTTTCCCGGCTTCATCACTGAATATGGTGGCTTGGGTTCTGCTGATCAGTGAAGAGATCGGCACCCTCTCACCGTTGGCTCTTTTCCTTGGATCTGGATGTGGTACCAGGATTTTCCAGCCAATCACCCCAATCTGGATGTCGGCATGAGAATCACGCCCAATCGTCAGCGGAAAATCCCCGTCAATCCCGGTCGCGATCGGGATCTCTCGGGGGACCTGCCCTGGGGCTGTTTCGTAGAGGGTGAGCTGGGTGGTCATGCTGATATCCAGATTGGGGTTCGGCGATGATCTGCGGGAGTTGTTGCGGGGTTAGGGGGTGGCACGTACAACAAGCTCAGATCCACCTGTTGCCCCCTCTGGATGAGCGTAGATTCCGGTATTCCACTTATCCTTCATGGCGGCTAAATTCGGTCGGGTCCTCCAGCGAAGCGCCCCCCAATTCCGGCCAGATTGTAATGCTTGAGATCCGGGGTTAATGGAGAAATCGCCTGATAACCGTGGGCTTGGATCTTGCCAAAGAGCGGCGACTCCGTTGTCAATAGAGCCAACTTCCAGGGTGTTGATCTGTGCATTGATAGCAGATGCGCCAAAATACTGAACTCCAAACAAGTCCGCCCTTGACTGAGTGCCGTCGCCTACATCTCCTAATAGGAGGTTGTCGCTTGATGCTCCACCAGTAGCATCCGTTTCGTATAGATAAAGACGCCGCATTTCCAGAACGCAATTAGTTGCGGAAAATTCACCAGAACTTTCGCCAGAGGGGGATTTACTGAATAGCGTCCCTCTCTCCGGAGTATATACACTTGCTTGAGATAATATTCGATTCGCAGGAGAACGAATCGCTTCATTCACGCTAAAGCCTCCCGCAATAGCTAAATTGACGACATTAATGGAGTCACTGGGCGTTAACGTAGCTCCATAAACTGGAATAGGACCAACTGCAGGGCTGTCATATATAAACGTCAATCCATCGACATTTATTTCCGTTTGGCCTGTAATCCCCCAACGAGAATTTTCTATATAGTTATCTTGGGCTACGATCTCATCAGTGTCTGCGGCTGAAATCGCTGCCGCAGGTTTATTAAAAACATAATTGTTTCTAAAAATAACTTGAGCGGTATTATTCCCACCCCCAGATGTGTGGGCATACAATCCTATGCCTGATCCGTCTGCAACAACGCATCCATCATATTGCGAAACTACTCCTGGGGCGGGAATTCCCTCGTATATGGCGTAATCCGTCCTGCCTCCACTCCAGTACTCCTCTCCCCCTTGTGTGTCATCTGGAACTGGATCATAGGAGATTGTTCGCTTGATAACTCCATCCGCTTTCAAGATAACGGCACTGTGCTTTGTGCATCCCCGGATTAAGCAGCTATCAATCTCACTTCTGTAGCCTGTAAGGAGAATGGCCCCATCCTCAGCAGATACATCATCACAGTTCACTTGAGAGACGATTACATCTTCTCCAGAAGCAGCAACAGCAAACATGCGTTTACTCGCTTTATATGTCCGACCATTCGCTCCCGGATCAGTACTATCTGTTGAATGAACAAATGCTGTAGTGCCATTGTTCGCCCAATTCTCGGCAGTCCCAGTGAATGTAAAGGTTCCTGGGTTGGCGCTAACTTCCGCAATCGTGTCTCGGTAGGCGAGTGCTGTTTTTGCGCTACCGACGATCTCATATATCCATGGGGTTTTACCTCTCCCTGGGAGGATACCTGGATAGCTTGAAAATGCATCGTAGGCAGGGACCGAAACCTGATAGACGTTCGCTGTACCTTCAGCTGAAAATCCCATTACTGTTGCCAGGGTACTTATCTTAGGTAACGGCGTAGTTTCTTCAATGTAGTTATAGGCCGTCACCGTAAGCCTCTTGGAAGAAACAATTGTATCTTCCCATGTACTCCCTGATTCTAATAGGATCACTCCGCCATCCTGAGCAAGCGACTCAGCTCTGGTCAGGGTCGCGACTGCTTCAGTTGGGGAAGAGCCACCGCGTGAATCGTTTCCGGTGTTTGACACGTATACGCCTGGAAAGACAGAATTGTCGGCTAGGGTCCTGTAATTAGTTCCGTCGCTGTAGACCGGTGTGCCAGCGATACGGAGTGTAAGTCCTTCATTTTCCCCAGGGTTTGGGGCTTCTGATAATACGGCGTAATTTTGTAATGTGTTATCCCCACCCCCCGCGCCTGGTCTCCATGCCATTAGTCGTCTCCTCCTGTTTGCCTGCTGCCTGCGATGTGAACCGGCTGATCTCCTTCGTTTTTGATCACTGCCGAGCCACCACGAAACTGTATGTTCACGTCCCCGATCTGCAATTCTTGGGCAGCATCGATGATAATTTGCTGCTGTGGGTTGAGGCTCTGGGCTGGAATTGTCGCGAGCATTAAAAAATCCTCCTTATGTCCATAAAAGTGTGCCACCACGCTACGTTCTTCGGGTTGGGATTGTTCACGTTGTACGCCCCAAGGCATACGGTCATCGGCTGGGTTTTCTCGCGGAGATCGATCCAAGCCAGTCCATACTTTCCGCGTAGATTGTCGGTCCGGTCCTCAGGTTCAAGCGTCGCATCACTTCCGTAATTTAAGAGCCCAAGTCGTTGGGGTGAGGGAACCCCTGCTGCAATCTGCGCTTCAAACACAGCCGCATCCATGAGCCCGACATCTACATACGCATTGATGATGTCCTGCCCCGAGACGTGATAGTTAATCTCCCACAATGCCCCTGGGTCAAGCCTGACTCTTCGCCCTTCAGTGTCTGAGCCTTCTGGTATGGGGCCGCCAGAATCATCCAGTAGTGAGATCCCGTCGCCGAGGATGTATGCGGGGGAAGTCACCTCAGAGGGTAGTCCCGCATCTTGGGTGAATGGGGTTCGGATGAACGGGATTAACGCATTGACAGGATCGTTGAAGATCAACGGATACACGCCATCCTGATCCGCCATCAGTAAATGGGCGACGGAAAGGGGGGTGGTTTGGGTTGGTGGGGGACGCCACACTGTAACTTAAGCCCTCCCTACGTAGACGTCGAGTGTTGTCGTTTGACCTGAGGCTGTCTGCGCCAGGATTTCTATCGAGTGCAGTCCCCGAACGTAGCTAGTTTGGGTGGCCAATGCGAAGAAGATCTGAGAGCCAGCGGGTAGTGTGGTGGGCGCTATGGTTTCCTCTTCGTCAGCACTGTTACGTTGTACAGCGTGTTGGATGGCAGATCCGCTGGGGGGAGATGCAAATTGAGCGTCGGTGTCGACAATTGTTCCGCCTGGATCTTCGCCATTTACATGCGTTTTGATTCGTAGGGTGGTCAAAGGTTGTAAGCCTGTGTTGAAAATCCTGAAGCTTGAGACATTAGACTCTAGGACTCCTACAGTAAAAATCCCTTTTAATTCACTAGTAACCGTCACTCCTTTCTGAGTTAATGATTCTTTGTTCATCCTGCTAATATCCCGCTTCGTGGCTTGTACTTTTGAAATGGCCTGAAGAATAATTCAGGTGTTTGGCCAGCTGCGGACATCCCGTTACTACCGCTACTAGAGCCCCATTTTTTCTGGAATTGATTATCAACTCGTATCTCTGTAATCCCACTCTTAAATCGATCTGAGGCTTGATAGGTGAGAATTTGCCCTGTTGCTGCTTTAAGGGCCTTAATCTCAGGGGTGTCCTGGGTAAAATCAAGTCCCGCTGTATACGTCGCTCTGAGGTCTGTTGCCTTGATGAGGTTAAATCCAAAGCTAACAGCCGAATTTAGGATGTTCAGAGAGAGCAACCCGGTGGCATCTAGGATGTAATCTCCAGCCTCAAGCGTGAACCAATCAGTAACCACTGACTGACGATCAAACCTATCTCGCTCATTGCCTTGCCTGACTTCGATAACAGGTGCTGGCGTCTCAGTAATTGGATAATAGCTGAGCTGAGTTGTCTTTGATCGGGTGGTCAGCTGTAGGATTTCGATACGTTCTTGTTGCTCGATGGGAAACCCTAGCCATGACTCGATCGCGGCTTGAGCAATGAGAATATCAACCTCTGTGGCATTGGCCACCGTAGGCGCGTAAGTTGCTAATTCTTGGGTGGTCAGGATTGCCATGGATCAGGAATCAGATGGCCATGCAGATCTGTTCTGGGTTTACGCCAAGGGGTAATCTCAGGCGGTGGTTGAGTAGCTTTCTGAGCAGGTGGTTCAGGGGGTTGATCGTTTACCAGTTGTTCAGGCGCTTCAGGCTCGGGATTGTCACCCTCTGCCGCCGTTTGTTCGGCTTCAACAATTAGGTCAATGGCAGCCTCCCAACCATCGTCAGGCTTGGTAACCCCCAGTCCTTCCGCGATCGCCTTGATGGGAGCCCAGTTACCGCCATCACCGTCATCGTAAATACCTTGTAGCTCAGCTTTACGAGCTTCTGCATCAAACGCCATTAGTCACTTAGGTAGTACTTAAGAAAGATATTCATTTTGCCTGCTGTCAAAGCGGCTGTGGCCACGGTGACCGTCAGTGTTCGAGTGTCTGTTGTTTTAACTGCATTAGCTGCTGCATCGTTAGGCACCGTATCCAGTTGGCCAGTTACGGATGAGATCGCCGTTGCGGCTAGCAAATCAGCGGCACCTTCAATCTTGAGGGCGACGGTAGCAGCGCCGCCAGAGGTTGGAGCTGTAATAACATCCACCAAGCCGTCATAAACAACCGCATTGGGAGGAAGGTCAAGGTCAAGTGGAATATCGCCCACGGCACCACCATGAACAGCAAAGTCATAGGTGGCTTTGACTTCGCCACCGAGTTGAGGAATAAACAGTGAAGGAGTAGCAAGCATGGAGATTTCTTCTTAGCGAGAAACTACTAATCAGTCAGAGCATTCGTCTTGGTCATTAATTAACCAATCGTACGAACGTCTAAAACACGAAGTTGTTGAGGAACGGGAGAAGAATCGTTGTAGCCGGTTGGATCCACATCCATCGACACAAAGCCTTCTTCAGAACGCCAGATATAGCGACCGACACGCTGGAAGTCATCATTCGTGTCGCGCCGAATTTCCATCTCGGTACCAATGCCCCGACCGATGGTGTCAGCACCAAACGCATAGTTAGTCCGAGTGGTAGCAGCACCTGGTGCAACCGTTTCAGTCTGTACGCCTTCACCTGCTGCACCAGCGGTACCGACTGCACCGGAAGCGTAAGCGTTGGTTTCCCAGATATGGAAGTTGCCGTACTTGCCTTGATAAGCAGCAGCGAGGTCAGTCGGCCCAACATCTAAGCCAGTACTAAGAGATAGGCTGTTAGCAAGTTCTTCTAGGGCAGCCATTGAGGGTGCTTGCCAAATGCCATCCGCAATCAATTCATTTCGGAAGGTGGCACAGGCACTAGACACCAACACAGTCCCGTAGCATCCATCTCGATACGTAGGAATCTGTAGATTACGCATATACGCGTAAAGGTTGTTGAGGTACTGCAGGGTAACACTGCCATCAGCGTTGGCAGCAGTTGTTGATACCGCATCACCATCGTTGTAAACGACCCGACTAGTAGGAGCCCAGAGGCTGCGAACCTTCATGTCTTCCCAGCGGTAGTAATCCTCGCCAAGATTAGTGTCCAGTGTGCCCATGAGGTCAATCATGGAGTAGCTGTCAACAAAGGTAGGAATGGCAACTGGTGGGAACTGAGAGTTCTTGCCAAGGCCCCACTCTTCAATGATGGCACTCACTGTACCTGATCTCATTGACTGATTGGTCGAATCAATTTGGGTATACGTGCCAGAGCCAGACAATAAGCGATCATCTGGGGCATTAGGGCCAGCTTGATAAGCGACCCGTGGAATTTTAACAGTCTCACCAAACCCACGCTGAAAGTTGACTCGTGTATTGGCAAAGTTACGGAAGATGTATTGAGGGCGATTATTGGACCGCATAATAGCGGCTAACACCTCAAGGAATCCGCCATCAATATCAGGCCCGGTGGTCGCAGCATTTTGATCGACAATGCGCCCAGAATTACCTCTGAGCATGCCCTGAGCCTTGGCATAGGCTTCCATGTCAATCAGGAACTGTCGCCACGTTTTCTGATTTTGCCTTGCCTGACGAACGTAAATATTCAGCTCTCGCTTGTCACGAGTAAATGTGATGGCTCCTTCAGCGGTGTACTTCTGCACTAAAGTTGCTTTATCAATAATCTGCTGCACCTCTGCAAACATGCCTTTCGGCTTACGGTTTGCACTGGTTAGAGTGTTCACGTTAGGCGTGCCACTAGCTGCGCTATTGGCTTCAGCCTCGGTAACGCCATGCTGATTGCCAGACAATTTAAGCAGTCCCTCTAAGCGAGTTGTACGCTGTTCAGCCTCTTGCTTTTCAGCCTGAACACCTTCTAATTCTTTTTGGTGTTGAGATTGCAGCTCCTGAACAACGCCCTCAGCATTGGTTTGCTGTTCTTCTAACTGAGTCTCTAGCTCGGTAACACGTTGATCAGAGGCTGCTTTGTCTTTAGCCAGTTGATCAACTTTTTCATTAAGTTGCGCGATCGCAGCGAGAACCGGATCAGGTGTCTCTTCATCTGCGTCTTCTTTGTCGGTCGTCTCAGGAGTCAGCGCTTGAATTTCAGCCTTAAACCCTTTGGGCTTAGGCTTCATTTGACGTTTGAGGTGATCGGCTTCAGAAACGGCAGCCGACTCCTCTTTAACAATGACTTTTGTACTTTTTACCATTTCTGTAGAGGGTGGATATGTTGCGCCTACCTTATCCTTAGAAAATGGTTATTATGGCGTTATTGTTCCTGATATAAACAGCAGTTCACAAAATGAACATGAGAGAGACTCGCCGCATCATCGGAAACAACCTTAAGGCACGTCGCAAAGATTTAGGTGTCACCATGAGGCAAGTCGCTCAAGCCGGAGGCATTGGGAGGACGACGCTATGGAAAATAGAATGTGGGCGCAGTAGTTTGCCCTTGGAGTCAACACCTGCAGTACTGAAGTTTTTAGACCTTGGCGAAGACCCATTAGTATTATTGACCCCAAGCCGCAGAAAGTGGGGCAAAGGAATGATAGACCAGGATTAAGCACCTCTTGGAATGCTGGCAGCAGGTAGGTTCCCCATGAGGACAAGGCTTAGTTCGATGCTACTAATTACGCCTGTTTTGATGACATAAGGCGCAATCAAGTCTTCATCTTCCACGTCATACCACCAGGCATAGAACGGGTGATAATGACCTTCTGCGCATCGGTAGCGAGTCATCGAACCAAACTCAGTACCATCTAACGGGCAAAGACTGGTGCCATCCGTAATGCAACCTGTCGACGCATTGTTGACCCGACCCATATCAATGCTGCCTAAGATTGGATGGCCTACTGCGATCGCCGCGTAACAAACCATCTGGATAAAGCCCTCAGCTTGAACCACGGCTGTATTGTTAACCAGCTCTCCAGCCGCTTCTAGAATATCCACGGGAGCTGCATTTGACTCAATCAGCTGAGCATCATAGATAAAACCTACGGTATCTTTCACCGTATACATGGGATGATCCACAGCAAATGGCTGCCCTGGATAGGTCTCAGCCATTTTGATGAGTGCGTCTCTGTCCCACCGACCATTGGACCAGTTGACCAGATTGTTGCTAGCGACGATGGGCACAGAAACAATGTCTTCAGCCGTATAGGGCTCTCGGCCAAGGGGGCGATTCTGATTGATTAGCTCCAATTGCTCAGAGGTGGGTGGACCCATGGGCGAGATCGCTTCTGAAAAGACACGGCCTAGGGTTGTAGCGAGATTTTCCATTATGTTACGGGTACAGTTACCGGCAATGTTAGCTTACTCTTCCCGACCCAACCAAAACACTGTTTGCTAGCTCGATAAGCGTTAGTGTCACCACTTTGGGTTTTATGGTACTGAAACATACAGCAACAATTCCATAAGCATAGTCGAGCACCAATCGGCGTTAATGATCCACGTTCAACAATTCCCTTGGCCGTTTCTTCTGGGCATTGGGTGCAATGGGAGCAACCGCCAAGAATATTGAAATAGAATGGCCACTCCTCAGTTGAATGAATAAAGTCCTGAGCTTCTGAGTACTGCAGTTGAGCATCCTGAGGGTACAGATTGGCTCGTGCTCGGATGCCATCAATGGTGAGTTCACCGTCGAGAATGCTGTTACTGAACTGTCTGAGGTATTCGAATTGGGTGGTCAGGCGATCGCGCACATGTTCAGCGTGGCTATCGATAACATTTCCACGAGCACCAATGCCTAGCAGGAAGAACAGAGCCGCTGTAGCCGCTGTCAGTTCAGCCAAAGTCTGCTCCCAGGTCGTCACATCTTCATCGTTTTCTAGTTGTTCAACAGCCGTGGATATTTCACCCTGGATGCGCTCTAGTTCGTCATAGGTGAGTTCTAAGATGTCACTGAGGGGGATAACGTCACCGTCATCATTCACATAGGCACCTTCATCGTCATTCCATTCCCAACCTTGTTCGTCAGCGAGCGATCTCACCTCTTCCCAATCAGGTTCGGCTAGTGCGTCGTACTCGGATAAGTCAGGGAGATCTGAAGATGAGGGTTTAAATTTATCGGCCATTTACAGACGCTCCTTTTATGGCTCGATCCATTATCCTGTAGAGCCACTTTGTATCAATCGACCCCTGTTCGGTGTACCGCAGCCCATTAGTCTCATTTTCTAGTTCCTGTTCACCCTCAGCGTCCATCTCAGGCTGCCCCTGTGCGTTCAACGTGGCAATCTTAGGCCACACCACCGTATACCCTTTCTCGACGACCTCACGCTGGTACACATCGGGACCTAGCTTTAAATACAACTCAATATCTATTGCCTGCCGAATGCCGGTGGTTAGCATGGCCCGGAAGTCATTAATCATCCGAGCATAGGCCCGCTCTGGCCCACCACTGATATCTCTGGCTCCTGTATTATCCATGCCCGGAATCAGCCACACTGGGAAGCCACCAGGGATAAGGTTATGTCGGATAGTCTTTTTGTCCTCAATCAGTGGCTCAAAGTTGGGCACATCCGCACCCAGGCGATCGACCTCGATCCCATGGTCAGGATATAAAGCCGTGACAGTGCCATCGTTCAGTGCTTGATCGATGGCTTGCTTAAACTGCGTCTTTTGTTCTTTAGTGGTTCCTTCAGGCATTCTGAAGATATAGGGATTGCTGCCCGTGTCGTTGGTGACTTTGGCTAAATTTCTCCGTGCCCGGTCATGGTCTGCCCGATAGGTTAAACACCCGCTAAACAATGACTGGCCATAGATCCCTCGCTGCCGATATCGGAAGTGGATAATCTTGATGGGAGGAAATTGAAAGTCTGGGTTGATCTCGAATAGCCGTCGTCGTTGTTCAAATCTCAACAGTTCGCCTGTGTCGGACTCACACCTGAACATCTCCCAACAAGGCATCTTAAGGGTATCGGTCACTGCATAGGTATCGCCGTCTCTTTCAATGGCCAATTGCCAGAATGAATCCCCATACCCCGCTGCCTCACGGACAGCCCGCTGGAAACGAGTCCCACCAATGACAAAATGGTCACCATTCCGGCGACGGATTAGCTCAGTCGCGATCACATAGACATCAGGATTAACAGGGGTTTCACCATCGTCTAAGGTTTGAGAGATAGTAAACCCGCGATCGTCCCCATCAGAGCTGCTAAACACATCGCTCTCGATGTATCGCAGTACGTCATCAAAAATCTTTTCTCGGTTTTCACCGTAGATGGCATTGATTAGGAGCTTAGCCCGTTCTTGATCTCGAATCGGGTATTCAACTAATTCTTGGTCCCAGGTGGGCCATCGATAGGTGCTCACCACTGCACTGCGCTGGGTGCCGATCATCTGTTTGCTCTGTCGAGCACCGGTTAAGCGACGCCAGAGTCGACGGAGAAAGCCAAGCCTAAGGGGCGGATTGTTGGCGTACATAATTAGTGGGGTGAGACCGTTACAAGTGTATCAAGGTGGAATTCGGGTGGACGGGGACCCATCAATTCAGTTACCGCCCAGACTAACGCATCCATTCGGTTCGGTGAATCCTGTTCTGGTGTCCATCGGCACATTTCAGACTCAAGATCTGGGAAATGGCCAACATGGTGAACCTGTCCATTCTCGTAAAGTTGTTGCACTGGCTCAGATCTCACCAGCTTACCCCTGGTTGCTTGAACGTCTCGAACAGCAACCAATGAGTCCATATTTTGGATGGCTGTCTTCACCATGTCACCGCCATAGTTGCGCTCAACAGCTAGTGTGTTGGCCTTTAGCGCATGATACCGAGCGATCGCAGCCTTAAACCATTGGTTGGGCGTTCCACCTAAAGAGTCATCAGCCAGCACATAGTAATGTTTATCCGCTGTTTTTCCTACAGCAACAATACCTGCCTCAGTGCCAACACTCCCTGATGGGTCAACCCCAATCACAATTCTGACCAAAACAGGATGTGACGTGACCCGATACGGATCAATGTCTCGCTCCATCTTCCATAGTCCACCATCGGGTTTATCCTCATGTTGAGATTCTTGAAGAAATGCACTTAGGCCCCAATCATTGATCTGTTTCTCGGCAGTGGTTAAATCCTGCCCTTCTGGCCAGGTCGGTTCACCACCGGTTACCCGATAGCGGTTTTTACCGGCGGCTTCATCAAAGTATTGCTCATACTCCAAGCCTCTAACGGCGGGTTCTTCGGTGACGGATGCGCCCATGAGAATACCTGCTCTACCATCAGCGACCTGAGCGATCGCACTATCCTTGTGAATTTTGTTTTGGATGAATAGCCCAGTGGCATAGGTCGCTCCAGCCGCCAAAATTGCCTTAGAAATGGTGTCTAGTTTCTTTTGGGTGATTTTGACCGAATCATGCTCGCCGTCAACATCATCAAGGATGATTAGATCAGGTCTAAATTGCTCCATCCGAGCCCCACGAACCCGGCTGTTGAGCCCTACACCCAGTACGCCAAACCCATTCAGTGTCTGAAGCCTCTCAGCAGTCCACGCTATAGACGCTTGATATTTGTTGACCGCTCGCGGCACACCCATTTGTTCTAGCAGAGCCGCGATCGCCTGGACATGCATATCAGCCTGGTCTTGAGTCCTACACACATACAGCACGAACCGCCTTGTTAGAGCACAGGCGAGATATACACACAACTGCTCTGCAATAGTGCTCTTAGCCCCACCACGCGCCCAGATCTCAACCCTGGATTGGACGGGGTTGTCAGACTCTATCTTAGTCGCCCAGTCCCATACAGCTAAATGACGGGTGCCCGTAGGCACTAGAACGCCTGACAGCTTACGCTTCAAAAACTCATGAGGAGACTCATTAGGGAACGGCTGCAATTCTTTAGGAAGCCTGTTATACCCTCGCACCCGTCGCCGTCGCCTTAGCTCTAATTCAGCCTGGGCACGCACTGCTAGCGGATACGCTTTAGCCATTGGTAGCAATCTTTTCTAGCTCTGCATCATCCATCGTAGACACATCCTCTAGAGCGTCTTGCTCAACGGCCACCCCATGATTCCACTGAACAATCTTAAATAATGCATTCAAAGCCTGAACTTTGACCCCTGCACCTTCTTGGTCGGGACTATCCACAACATCCCAAAGTGCCCTAGTAATTTTATCCAGTGGCGATTCAGGGTCGATCTTGGCAAGCCTAACTCTGGCGGCTGGGATGGACTCGGGGGGAGATTCCGAATCAGTTCCGAACTCTGTTGACTCAAGCCGAACTTTTTCTTTAAAAGCATTGACCCAGGCTGAAAGTGTAGCGTTCGGAATTTCAGGATATTGCTTTTTTATTCCACCAAATCTTAGACCCTCTCTGACAAGGCGCTCAACAGCCGGTTTTAGGTGCTCATACTTTCCTGGCCTTGCCACATCTCAATTAATTGCAACAAACCCAGTATAGCCACGACTCTGAGAGAGACCGCAACCCGCCGAGATCACTACCCGTCAATCGCGATCCAAGCTGTCAATCAGCTTTTGGCAATACTCAGCATTGGCTTGGTACTCTTCCGCTGTTTGTAGCCTGCCCCACTCTCGACAAAACGCTTCGGTCATTCTGCCAGGCTCAAGAGTTCGCTTCTGGGCTGAGATCTCAACGTCACCTACCATTAACTTAAGCTGCCAGACCTCACGAATGGGACCACCGCTCAAGCGACCTGAGACAGCTTTAACGGACTCCAAGGTGACAATGACAACGCCCTGAGCTGTGTTGATTTCCATGGACAAATGGGGCGACCTCTGCCGCCCCTGCTAGGTTTACGAGTTGAATATCTCAGTAGCGCCATCTAGGACCGCAGCCGTCCCTACAGCCTGGGAAGCAGAGTAGAGTGAGCCATGCTGACCCAACACCCGCTCGTCATTTCCATAAGCCGTGAAGTGGTTTTCGCCTTTCTGAGCAACACCACCAATGACAGTATCCCCGTCTAGGACGTTCCACAGCCATTGACCAGCTTCCTGAGTTGTAATCGTTGACTGATGCATTTGAGTGAATCAGGGGTGATTTTAGCCACCCCTGTGCTAGGTTTTAGATATCGAATTGATGCTTGACAGTTGCTACGCCGTTAGCATCGACTTCGACCGCGAACCCGGTATATGAGCCGACTAACTCAACCGGGTCAGGCTTTACTCCTCGCTGTGCACACAGCTCGAAATAGGCCTTTGCGACGTCTGAGCCGACCAGTTGGATGGCTTGGACCCAGAGCGTTTTGACCATTTGAAATCTCCTTTACTGAACTGATTCCATAATAACTGACTGTCACTTATTCGTCAAGTGAGTTATAGTTGAATTGTCGAAGTTCACAATATTTTTATGAATACTAAAGGTAGAGGTCGGCCCAAAAACGAGCGGGTAAAAATGACGGTTCGGGTGGCTCCTGGCACTGCGGATAAGCTAAATGCCATGGCTAAGGAGGTTGGGTTTGTTTATGGTAGTGGCGGAGAGACAGGTAAGTTGTTGGACGAGATCGCGAACCTGAGTCCTGAGAGTCAGATATTTCTGAAAAAACTTTTGGAAATGCCTGATGTTTAAGTGACAGTCAGCCGTAACAAAATTGTGGCTGACAAATTTTAGGTAAAACGAGCTAGACTGGGTGCGATCGCACCCTTCCTGAATCATGTTCACTGCCGCTGAGTACAAGAGCACCGTCCAAGAGCGCGTAAATTTTGGGGGGAACTTCAGGCATTTTCGCTACAACAGCACTGAATTGAGCCTAATGCCCAACGCCGACAGTCTGGGCCAAGGCAACCGAGACCTTCAGGAAGCCCAGGGGTTGTTCTTTGAGCAATGGCGTGCGTGGCTAGGAGTGTTCGAACAAACCGAGAACAGTCTTCCTGCCGATGCCTTCAAGTTGGGGGCTAATTGGGAGATCAGCGAGGACGATGGTGCCTCTTGGTTCGGGGCGTTTATTCTCAAGCCGCCCATCAGGCAACCCCAATGGTACGAGTGCATCTTTGCCCGGTTTATTGCCGATGCGAATCTCACCGTGACCTATGAGGTGGGCCAGGGGACGTACAGCACCATCGAAGGGAACCAGGTGGAGGATACAGTGCCCGCTCAATTTACGGCTGTAGTATCTCAGCAGCAACGGCCTACGGATTTACAATTACCCGGGACCCCAGCGTCAGCGATTTACCTAGAGGGATACCACATCAGCCCCAAGGTTGCCCCTACGGTGAATAAGCAACAGAAGCTATCGGCAACACTGAATGGTGTGGCAGGGGAGTTCGTTGTGTTGCCCACGATGCAACCGCCAGCAGGGCAGAGCGCAGGAACGGGGGATGTGGTGAAAGGGGTGTTTGTGTTGAAGGGGGTTTAAGTCGTGGCCTGCTTCTTGTCCCCCTCCCAGTCTTTGCACTCACCCTCAGGCCCATTCGGATGTACGGCGCATACTAATGTATTGCCGCCATAAGTTTTGCCGCAGTAATACGAGCAAGACATGCATTGAGGAGTCTTAGCCAGACGTGTTGCGCTGGCTAAGCGGGCCATCCGTTCATGGAATCCCTCGGGGACTCTGTAGTTGAGTTCGATTTTTAAGTTGTTAAGCGCTGCCATCGGCTACCTCCGTTCGCAACAAACCCAGTATAGCCACACCGCCCTCACACCCCACCCCATCCTTATCCCTATCCAACCGGTGCGGGTCTTCCCACAATCGTCACGACGCAACACCGGATAGCAGCTGGGCGGAGATCTCGGTGGCAAGGGTGAGTTTCATAAAGAAGTCCCAAGTATTTAATCAAGGCTTATTTTTATTACCTCAAAAAAATCATTCTACTTGGTATTCCTCTTTATCCTCAAAGGCTTGATGGGTGTATTCTTCTCCTAGAAGAGCGGTCTTAGTGACCAATTCAGGCAATAGGTTACTAAGGTAAAAAATATAAACATACCTTTGCAGCCAGACAACCCCTAAAGCAATGAGGAGAAAGACGATGCAATCCAATACTTGAAAAGTTTTTAGGCTTATCAATACAACTAACCCAACACTAGTTAGAACTTCACCATAAAGATGAAAGCGAATAACTTTAGATACCTTGATATCTATACGCTTCTTTAGGACTTTTATATATTCTAAGTCAGGAGAAATACTGGCAGTCCTGTGACGTTCTCCCATCGTTAAGCGCTGTGCGCTATACCGAGGGCTTCATTTAGAGATAGCTGTATACCATCCCAAGATGAAGTTTCTTGTTTCACAGGCTGACTATTGTCTAAGCCTCCACAAGCAGGCAAGATGAGACCCACCTCGCTTAATGCCCGTTCTCGAATATTGATAGCGGCGTTTTCGTCCCTATCCATCTCCAAGCCACAGTGCGGACATTGATGCAACCTAACCGACAAGTCCTTAGGCACCTTAGTGCCGCATCCAGAGCAATCCTGGCTAGTCCCATGAGGACGAACTTTAACAAAGTGAGAGCCGCGTTTTACCGCTACTGCTTCGACTATCGTTAGGAGCTGACCCCAACCAGCATCTAGGATTGATTTAGACAATCTTGTCTTTGCTAGGCCGCGAATATTTAGATTCTCAACAGCTATGAAATCGTATTGCTTCACTAACTGATGGGCGACTTTGTAATGCTGTTCTTTCCTCTGACGTTGAACCTTTTGATGCAACCGCTGAACCTTGTTTAACTGCTTCAGATAGTTCTTAGACCGCTTTTGCTTTCGAGATAGCTTTCTCTGGGCACGAGCTAAACGTTTTTGCCCCATGCGGTAGAACTGCTGAATAGGGAACATCTCACCGTCAGAGGTGACGGCTAGTTCCTTTAATCCAACGTCTATACCTACAGCAGTTTTAACCTCATCCAAGGGCAAGATTTCAGGTACAGATGCATCCTTTAGGACGATTGATGCGTACCAGCCATCAGCTTTCTTGATGATGGTGCAAGTCTTAGGGGTGAAACCATCAGGAAAGGGTCTATGCAAATTGATCCGCATTTCACCTATTTTAGATAGCTTTAACTTGTTACCTATAACGTGAGCACCAGCTTTAGAGCAGTTAACCCTAGGGAAGATAAATGAGCGAAGCTTGCCCACTTTCTTGAACCTAGGTTTACCTCCCCTCTTCCCTGTAGCATCTGGCACCATCCACTTTTTCCAAGCCTTATCGAGGCGTCTAAGGTTGCCTTGCTGAGTCTCGGTATAGATTCCTTTGTACTCAGGAAACAGCCTCTTAGTTTCTTTAATAGCAGCTTGTTGTGAATAGTAGTCAACCCTTGAGGGTATCTCACCGATAGGTTCAGACACTAAAGAGCATCGGTTGATAGACTCACGAGTTCTAGACAGATAATCCAACCGCTCACCAAGGGCGTAGTTCCAATGGCGACGCAGTAATTCAAGCCATGTATCCATGACTTCTGTCTGATCAAGGCTGGGGTAAATTCTGTACTCGTGAGTTACAATCATGTACAGATTATAGCCTTAGCGCTTAATGATGTCATCTAATTACACCAAAGGGTTTAGGTCAGTTCACAGTCTTACCGTGCATGTCATATTTGTGACGAAATATAGGAGAAGGCTGTTGAATGCGAAAATCTTAAATCGGCTTGATGAAATATTCAGAGAGACCCTAAATAAGTGGGGCTGTGAGCTTGTTGAGTTTGAAGGTGAAACCGATCATGTTCATCTGTTGATTAAGTTTCATCCAGCGGTTGAGCTGTCCAAGTTGATTGCCAACCTCAAAACGGTTTCTAGTCGATTGATTCGCAGAGACTATCTAGAACATATCCAGCGTTATCATCACAAAGCAGCTTTGTGGACAGGCTCTTACTTTGTAGCCAGCAGTGGAGGGGTTACGGTGGAACAGCTTAAGGCGTATGTTCAAGACCAGAACAGTCCTAGGGCTGATAATCCTGACCTCAATTCCCCTCACCGCTAAGCTTCGCTATAACGGGAGACCCCTTTCGGAAGAAAGTTGGGACATGGAGACAACCTTAGGCTTCATCGCCTCTTTTGCTGAGTACATGGATTGGGCCACCTTAGCCAACTATGACGATCCTGGGGAAGTGTCCTTGCATTTAGGTTACGGCTCTCCAGAGGATGGCAACTATATCTACAACAGAGACGCTGAGAACTGGGTTCTCTATGCCCAAAGCTATTGCAGAAATCTAAAGGTAAAGGAGTAGTGAGATGACCAAACCAATCACCAAAAACCGCCTCCTCCAAACCCTTGAGAATATAAGCGCATGGCACCAGCGGATCAATGGCCATAATTGCGATGTAATGCATGTGCTGTGTAGTGCTGGCATGAAGTCTGCATTTGACCAGGCATTAGGCAGACATGATCCACTGGCAGCGGTGAAAACCGACCTGGAGTTAACCGTGCTGGAAGTACAGAAAAGTCCAACGGCTCTGATGGCACTACAGCAGGAATGGAAGTACAACATTAACCGCAAACGTGCCAAGGAAGATCGGGTTTTCAAAATACAGGAAGCGGCAGGTGTCAGCGGTATTGAGTGGGAGTTTTTCGAACTACCAGATGGTTACACAATCGATTACCCATGGTTTTCAGAAGATTATCTGCCCTGGATTGAGGCTGATTTGCATATCCTTCGGTGGCATAGAGAGCAAGTACTAGCGTTTTTTCTGGACTACCTAGACCGCTCCAAAAAGCAACTATGGCGGCTAGAGCTTGATGAAAAGCGAGATCAATGGGTGAAGTGCCCTGATCGGTTTTTGCTAAATGCTGAGGTACAGATGGCTGATTGGTGCGATTTATGCGAGCTGTCAGACGAAGAGATCTGGTTTACTGCTGGCCGAGGACTAGATCCAGTCTCACGAGGGACAGGCGTGAGCTTCTGCGCGTCCGATGGGATGCCGCGTTACTAGCCCCCACCAAAGTCGAACGCGATCGCACCCAGGTTTCAAGTTGTATAGACCGTTGTGAGGAACGTTGATGTATGAATGAAGTTGAAAAGATCCTAAGGCTTGTCCAGTTATTTGATGAATGGCTAGAGTCTGCATCAGAAGAAGCTATCCGCCAAAATTGCCGTGAGCAGGGAAACGTATTTTTCTTGTTCCTTGAATCCCGTGGCATAGAACGCCGCTGGACAGCTTCACTGATAAGAAAGGCCACAGGTTATAATGCTGCTCACCTGTGGAAGGTAGTAGATGCCAGTGTCATCAAGGAAGCGCTAAACAGCTATTACCTGAGTATGCAGGCAGTTAGCCTTGAAGAGGTTGAGCAGGGACCGTCAGTTCCCATTGGGGACATCCAAAGGATAGTAAAAGGTTTTTGGAGCTGAGTTATGACACCGACTGAACTTAAAGCAAACTTTGACCGATCCTATGCTGGGGTTCATCAACCCATGCCTGACATAGACGCCTACATCGCTGGTGAAGATGACATCCCAGAAGTTGAATACGAAATCCCGCTGGGCACCTTTGACTTACCTGAAGATGCAGCCCTGAAGATGATTGAAGCTCAGGTCTACTATTGGGAGCACTATGGATGGCTGAAAGCCGCTATACAAGCAATCCACGAAATAGCTGGCAAAGAGCAATACGAACTAGCTCAGCGATATGCTCAATGGCTAGAAGCAGAATTACCTAAAGGCTACGAAGAAGTAGAAGCCACCAAAGACTTGTGTGATTGGGCCGCTGGTGACTTCCCCAAAGAAAAGATTACTCGCCAAAATAAAATGATTGACATGCTCAAGAACCGCAATTTTGAGCCCGTCCCAGCCTGGAAAACAGATGGAACGCTGGTGTCTGCCTAATGACCGAACTTACCGAGGCTGAACTTAAGGACCTGTACGACCGTTCGTTTGATCTATGCCATGCTGACATCGACACCTCATCATGGTTTGACCCTGATGTAGCTGAAGCGGATATTCAGGAACTCCCTAACCTGCCCTCTGATTATGAGGTGGCCCAGGTAATGTTAGAACGCAGAATCGCTTACTGGGAGCACCTGGGCTGGATAGAGTCGTGCAAAACAGCGATTCATATGATGGTTTACGATAAGCAGTTTGATAAAGTTCAGGCGACCTGCCAATGGTTGCTAGAGTCTCCACCTAAAGGGTTTGAATTGCTCAATAAAGAGCTGGTGGCATACGCCGCTGAGGATTTCCCAGTCGAAGAAATCGCCCGACGCAACGAACGCACCAACGCGCTAGTTAATCGCATGAAGGCAAACCGCGCAGGAACCTACACGCCTAGCCCCGTGCCCATCTGGAAGCGGTTGGAGACGGAGTTGGCTTAGCACCCCAACCCTGGGCACCCTAGCCACAGGCATAGCACTTGCAACACACCCCTGATGCTCATTGCGTTGGGGGTTATTTGTTGGGGGTGGTCAATGGATGGCATTGAGCGGGGGTAGCCAAAGGTCTCGATTGCTCAAGACTGACCTGATCGGCTGGGTGGCTTGTGGATAATGGGGGTGCTGAGTTTGGGAGTGTGGCTGTGCCTGACTTCATGCAATTGGCTAAGGATGGCAACATTGGAGCTATTGAAGTTCTGATGAACAAGTCTTTTGGCTCACAAGGTGTGGTTGTACGTGTTGATAAGTCAGACTCTACGCTCAAAATTACGCTTAAGTCTCCCAGCGATTCTGGGCCAGATCAAAAGCTTGCGGAACGGGTAAAAGCTGGGCTTGGCAAGGTAAAGCCCAAAGGGTTCGCTGGGGCAGTTATTGAAGGTAGAACTATTAAGTCAGATAAGCTTGTTTGGTCTACACAGTGGGGCGTGATACATGCTGCCAGCAAGCCCAAGCCTGTTGCGTCGTCACCACCTAAGGCCACAGTGTCGGTTGGGGGTAAGTCTTCCAAAGAAGCTTTTAAGAAGAAAGTTGTTGTTGCATTGCTGGGAATTATTGCTGGGTTAGTCGGATATATAGCTTGGGCGATGTATGGTCAAGCCTTCAAAGCCGCGCTTACGCCACTATCTTCTCCTGAGCCGGTAGAGGTAGCTGAATCAAAAGCTGAATCAAGATCAGAGCCACCTGTCGAAACAACGCCCCCGCCAGATTACTCTTATAAGGATGCGATCGATCAAGCCTTAGATGCTGTAGATAAGTCTCAAACAGCATCTACATCTGCGGAGTGGAGAAACGCAGCAGCAGCCTGGGACGAGGCAACTGTTTTAATGAAGCGCGTCCCTGAATCGAACGAAAATTATGCTGAAGCTCAGGGAAAGATTAGTGAATATCAACGCAATTTAGAGTATGCGCAGAGCCAGGCAATTGCTACATTGCCTACGATCGGTGCTAGCAAAGCCGCTGTTCAGGCAGTATTTAGTCAGCCGGACGTTGACTTTTCATTTGAGAACTCTCCCTTGACGGATGGGACGCCAAGATTGCTTGGGACGGCACCAGGCAACCTAGCGATGATAGAGCTTTATGGCCTTGAGGATAAGTTAACTAAAGCGGTCATGATGACTTTTATTGGTCGGGGTATTTCACCGGAGCTTATGGCTGCTTACAATGTTGCGTTCCTTACTGAAGTCGCACCTGGTTATGATTGGGATTCAGAAATCGCTGATAGTGTTGATGACTTATCCAGTGGTAGATCTGAAGAAGTGCGCAAGCGAGCTGGGAGCAACATTGTCTCAATGACACTTACAGAGACCTTAGGAGTCTTTATGTTTATTGTGTCTGTAGAGCCTGGGCAAGCAGGTTAAAGTAGGTTTACAACATGCCGGAGTAATCGCTCACAGCCTAATCTGCTCCTGTAAGTATTTACTCCACACCTGACCATGAGACAGTCCGTATCGCTGCTGTGCTATGGCTAACCGCTGCTTAGCCATGGGGATGGTGCAACCCAACACTTGGGCTATTTGCTCCCACCGCTCAGTATCACACTGGTGGAGTAATTCAGCTAGCAGCGCTACCGGGTCAACACTCCATGCTTCGGCGTAAATCAATAAATCAGAAATAGTTACCGCTGTCTCTCCTGACTCCCGTTTCCGAATGGTGTCAGGATGAACCGTCGCGATCGCGGCTGCCATATATCGAGGTTGAGGGCAGTACTTTTCTCTACATCGCTTAAGACCTTGCCCAATTTGTTTTTTAGTAAGTGGCATATTTAGCCGGACGATTCTGCCAGGAATGCCCTATTTTAGCTTGCACATCTGCAAGATTGTAGGCGTAGGTCCATTCCTTGCCTGTGACTCTCAAGTGGAAGCCGCCAAAATTGCCAGACAACAAAACGGCTCAGTACGCGAACACGGCTGACTATGCATTGATTGTGCATGAGGGTGCTGTGCTGCGGGGCGGTACGCGCATCCCTGGGCGCAAGTTTATGCTGAATGCGATCGCGGGCAACTTTGGCTTTGATGATGATTTTAAGGCTGTTGAATTCTTTGCTGACGCCTATCGAGAAACAGGTAGTTTTGCACGTGCCTTCAGGGCGACAGCACAACAGGGCCAGAAAGAGATCAAAGCCGCTTTTGGCTATAAGTGGGCTTGGCCCCCCAGATCTACTAGACGTCGCAATGGCGAAACAGTGACATCGCCTAGAAACATTATTGACACAGGTGAGCTTAAACGGTCTCAGCAGCCAGTGAGGTTTTTGCCATGAGTGCAAATTTCGCTGATGCAGTTGAATTGAGTGAGCACCTGGCCAACATTCTCCAATCGCATCTGGGGGAATGGGAGGATGGCAGCCCCAGGATTCATATTGTTCCGCCCGAACCCAAGCTAAAAGGTAAGCCTAAAGCTGATACCGCCAGCCAATCAGAACTGGAATGCATCATTTTCCGTGTGGCTGAAGGTGAGCCCAGATCAATGAGTGGTGGGCAGAAGTATCGAGAGCCGGTTTACCAAATTGAATTGGTCAACTATCTCAATGACACCAAGCTTTCTCACGCGATGACTGTGATTGATGCGGATGCTCGCCTTATTTCAGCTCGCCCTCGATCTTATCTCCCTGCTAGTACCCAAACCTATGAGCAATGTCGTTATTACGTGCGGACTGCTCAAGTTATCAATTCAGTTGTTTATGTACCTACCTAGTTATGAGTGACATTTTCTACGTTGTTCGAGCATCAAAGTTAGCATTCCTTGGGGCCAAAGGAAGTACAGAGTTTTTAGCTGAAGCCAAACGATTTGATTCCCATGAAGCCGCTAGCAAGGCAGCGCCTAAAGATGCCCACGGCGTAAGCGAATACAAACTTATTAATGGTCGCCCACAACCTCAAAGGCATATGGGTATTTCCGCTAAATCTATCCCCACTGACTAACACCAAAGGAGTCCCTGAAAATGACACTACCTTCACAGGTATCGCTAACGACAAATGACAGGGTAAGTCTTGCGCTTATCCTGCCTGGGCAAACTTTGCCAACAGCCTATGTAATTGACTCAGACAATGCTGCAACGGCGGGGGCTGGTTCGCTAACACTTTCACTAACGTCAGTTGATGGTGTAGAAGCAGGCGCATCAGACAAGGTTGAGCTAGAATCTGATTCTGAAATTTGGTTCCCTGCTGATACGACGTTAGCTGTTGATGGTGCTGGCTTTGTGGTTGGCGACTACAGCCTTGATGTAGATGATGGCGGAGGTCCTGGCGCGTTACCTGCAAATTTAATCGCGACTGGTAATTATTTTACTATTGCTGGAGACACGCAACTTTACCAGGTTGTAGAACGAATTGCAGGGGCAGCAGAATACACAATTCGCATTTACCCCGCACTTAAAGCAGCGCCTGCCGATGACGCAGCTATTGTCGTCTACAACATTGTTCGACTAAGTCCTACGACTCAGTTTGTAACTCTCACCTCTGCCGGGGTGGCTGTGCCGGTGACTGGCGTGGCCTATCCTATGGCTGGCCCGGTCAGTTCTCGTAATACGTATCAAATGCGTCAGCTGCTAGGTGTTGCGACCGTCAACCCATCACCTGCTGTAGCGTCTTCTGAAGTGACAAACATGAAGTTCCGCACCACATTGCGCGGTACAACTTCGTTCTCTTTGGCAATTGACGGGCAGAAGTTTGCAGGTAACAGCGGTTGGCGTGAGGTCGCTAAGCCGTATCTAGTTGACCCAGACTTTTTAGCTTATGGCATTTATGCAGAGTATGTGGGCAACGATGGGGATAGAGATCGTGATGCGGGCTCGCTAACCGACTCTGGAGGGACAGCCGCAGCAGATGAAGTCAAGGGCTATAACCTGACATTCACCGCCAACAAGGGAGCGCTGTTTGAGTCATGGACTCGATAAAGCTATTGCAGTCTCCCCGTCTAACTCTGGTCAATTCTGTGATTGAAAATGGATTAATCAAAGCAGGCTGGGTCTATTCACTTGGCCTGCTCGGTCCCACAGAATTGCTAGAGGGAAGTGGCCAACGGCATCAGGTAAGCATTCCCGAATTCATGCAGCAAGACCCCAGTGGTGGGGAGTTGTTTGAAGCCAACGACACTATTGATTTTTTCTTAGCCAATGAACAATGAGTTTTTAGAAAACCTGCGAAAACAAGCCCGCCCAGGATTCAATAAACTGGAACGAGATTGGTACTTTGACCGGTTCCAGTCTGAAGCGGGCAAGGTCGAATTGCTCAAGAAGCTAGCAGAGCAAATTGCGGTGTCTCTCAATGAACCGCTAGAAGTAGTCACTACTTTGATTGTCAGGTCTTCTGCCAATGACACCGAGGCTATGGGTAAGCTGACTAAATGGCTTCCTGATATTGCTCGGCTAGAAGACGAGGCGAAGCGGTCCAATCAGTCTGCCAGTCGGGATATGGCGGGTATGATTCTGTGCTCTCGACTATCTCTGGAGTGGGTGGTTAACCACAAAGAACGGCTTGAAGAGACCTACTTGATTGAGTTTCCTAATGCCGACTGGGAAGGGTTGCAGTCCCAAAAACCTAGCAAGTTCCTTGGGTCCGAGGGACGCTGGAAGGTGATTAACGCCATTACAGATATGCTCCCTGGCAGCATCATTGAAGAAATTGCAGACTATGCCATGAATGAATTGTTCGATGGCAAACGCCCAGAACCAGAGCCCGAAGAGTTGCCTGAGGATGCCATAAAAAAGCCAGCATCCGAGTCCAGCAAGCCAGAGAAAACAGAGCCCGTTTTGACGAGTATTTCTGGGGGCTCTACCTTGTCCTCTGTGAGCTAAGGATCTCTGATTCGCTATGGCATTGGGACAGCATTGCTACCCTACCCATTCAAATGGTGCATGACTTTGTTGAAGAGATGCGTCGCCGTGACACTGCAACCCAAAACCGTGCTCAATTTGCGATCGCATCCTTTGCAGCTACCCATGGCAAAGACTGGAAGCCTCAAGATTTCCTTCCCTGGGCAACTGAACAGCCTGTAGCCGCTGACACCTTAGCTGTTCTCCAAGAATTGGTCGATGCTGGAGAACTTAACCCACGCGCAGAAGCCGCCGCTAGAGCGAGACTCAAGGCATGACTAGCCTAGGCGAATTAACCCTAGATCTAAAACTCAACGACAAAGCCTATAACAAAGGCATTGCTGAAGCTCGCAAAAAGGCAGAGGCAATGGACCGAGAGTTTGTATCTGTACTCCGGGCAGACACTAAAAACTTTTTGGCCGCCTTTGAGCAGGCGGAACGGGTCAAGAATCGGTTAGACCGGGTTATTACGGCTGAGTTCAGGGTCAATACCAATCAGATCCGTGGGGCATTGGAGATTGCCGAGAATGCTCGACGTGAGTTCAAAAAAACCCAAAACACTACTTTCACGGCTGACAATAGTCAGTTCCTAGCGGCTGTTAAGGAAATTCGGGCAGCTCGCCGGAATATTGACAAGCCCATTAAGGTCAAAATTGGGGTTGAGATTCAGGGGCTCTTCAACGCGGTCAATAACGCGACCAAGGCCATTGCTAGGCTTAGGAAGCCAGTCGCGGTCACATTCACTGCCAACGATCGTGCCCTTCAACTCACGCTCAACAGTATTGACAAAGCAACAACACGACTACGTAAGCCAGTTAGTGCCAACTTCAGGGCCAAGGCAGATCAGTTCTTCAAGGTATTCCGCAACGTTGAGGCTGCCAAAAAACGGGCCTCAACCGACGTCGTTGTTAACTTTAAACCCAGGAATGAAGGCAGCCTGCTGAGTGTTTTAGAACGAGCAGAAGCCGCCCGCAAGCGATTAGCAGGGACATCTACGGTAGTGCTACAAGCAGATGCTCGTAAGTTTTTTAGAGCCATTAAACTGGCTGAGTCTGCAAAAAAGGATTTCCGATCTGCCGCTACCACTACACTCAATGCCAACGCTGCCAAATTCTTTAGGGCCATCAAGGCAGCCAATGAGGCTCGCAAAACGCTGTCTAAAACTATCACGGTAGAGATCCGTGCAAATGCGACTCAGTTTTTTAGAGCGGTCAAGCGAGCTGAGAAGGCGAAGCAAGATTTTCGGTCAGCCGCTACTACCGAATTCAAACTCAACGCCAATAAGTTTTTCAAAGGTATTCAGCAGGTTGAGCGTGCCCGCAAAACGGTAACCAAGGATGTCACCGTCAATATTCGGGCCAATGCTACCCAGTATTTCAAGGCAGCTAAGCGTATTGAGCAGACCAAGAAAGATATTCGGTCCACGGCTACCACTGAGTTAAGACTGAATGCCAATAAGTTTTTCTCGGGGCTGAAGCGAGCAGAACAGGCCAAGAAGTCTGTTGTCAGAGATGTCACGGTTAGGCTTAGAGCTGATGCTGGCCAGTATTTCCGCACCACCAAGCGGATAGAATCTGAGAAGAAAAAGTTTCGTGGGACGGCTACCACAGAATTAAGGGCCAACGCCAGTCAGTTTTTTAGAGCGACCAAAGCGGTCAAGGAGCAGAAAAAAGACCTAGGTAAGCCGGTCTCCACAACACTGCGCCTTAATAAAGAACAGTACCGCCAGGATCTTAGGGCAGCCCGCGCTGATACCCGAGAGTTTAAGCGTGAATTTGGTTCCAGTCAGTTTCGACTGCCACGGGTTAACAGCCGTGAGTTTGAGCGCAGCATTAGTGATGCTGGGAGTCGAGGGCGGAACATCCTAGCTGGCATTTTTCAAGGGATCGGGCAAGAAATATTCCAGACGATCACCACGGCACTCACGGCTGCCCTGTCTGCACCAATCCGATTGGGTGGAGGTGCGATCGCGGCATTTTCTGACGTAGAAGCAGGGCTGGTAAATTTTGAGGCTAAAGCCCGCAGCTCGGTTGAAAGTGCAGAAGAGTTAGCCAGGGTCTCTGCTAAGGTCGCTGATGAGGCTGAACGCATCGGCATTGAAACCAGCAAGACTCCGGCTCAGGTAGCCCAGATTGCGACCCGCATGATTGAGCTGGGGGCAACAGCAAACCAAGCCGCCAACAACGTTGATGGAGTCGTTACAGCCTTAGAAGCTACCGGCTTTACGGATATCGACAAGACCGCTAAATCATTCCAGCTAGCCGCCAATGTGTTTGGTGAATCCTCAGAAGAGTTTGCCGATAAGCTGGCCCTACTCACTTCGAGTACAGCGGTGACCACAGCAACCGATGTAGAGCAAGCCTTTGGTAAGGCTGGGGGTGCATTTCGGGCAGCTGGCCAGGACTTAGAGTCTTTATTGGCCCTGTTCTCTGGATTTAGATCTGCCAGTGGGCCTGAAGTTGCAGCGACCGCTACCCGAAATGCTGTGGCTAAACTGCTGCCCCCAGCAGAGCGTGCCACTGAGATCATTGATAAATTGGGTATCACTTTGTTTGACTCTGCGGGCGAGGCACTACCTATCCTGGATGTTCTTGAAGATCTGAAAGGGCGAATTGAAGATCTGCCTCAGGAAGAGCGACTGAGATTCCTTCAGCAAGTTTTTGACCGACGTAGCGCCTCTGAGATTGCTCTTATCCTGGAGCAGCTTGACACTGTTAGATCTACCTACGATGGACTACGGGAGGACTCAGAGGGTGTAGCTAAGCAACTGCAGCGTGATCTAAATCAAGGCATAGGCGCAGCGGTCAACCGTCTGGGCGGGACTATCCAAACATTGGCAGGAGCCTTTGGCAAAGCGCTAGGCCCTGGAGTAGAAGCCTTAATTCGGAGTTTAACTGTCGCGTTAAACACAGTAACGGAGGCCGCCGCTGGAGGTTTGTTTGATCCTTTGACTGAATCGGTCGAACGGTTTTTTATCGCAATCAGCGGTACAAGTTTGTCTAATCTACTGGGTCAATTAAGAGATGGAGAGGGGCCAGTAGACGGACTAGGGCGCGCCTTTGTTCGCGTTGCCGACACGATCCAAGGCGCGTTGGCTTCTGTGATTGATGGGTTTACTACCTTCATCCAAAACAACCCTGATGCACTTAGCAACTTTGTGGATGGGTTTGCTAGTGGCTTCAATCGCGTATTCGAAGTGGTTGGCCAGGTCATAAGCAAACTTAGCGAAATTGGACGACCCATTGCTGGGATCGCTCAGAATTTATTCGCAGGTTTAGCGGGTCAGTCTGACTTATTGATTGGAGCTTTAAGCGTAGTCGTCGATATTCTGCGCCCTGTCGCTGAACTTTTAGAACGAGTTAGTGACAATGCTTTCTTAGTGGATGTGGCGTTTAAGTCAATTGTTGCGGTTAACATTTTTAACTCAATATCTGCTTTAATCCCTGTCCTGAGTGGTCTAGGTGCCGCAGCTTCGACGGCTGCCGTTGGGGTAATTTCAACAAGCAAGGCCTTAGCTGCGGCTTCTGTAACAGGCAATTTTACGGCTGTCGCCACTAGCATTGGTGGACTTACCGCCAGTCTGAGTGCATTAACAGCTACTGCTGTCGCCGTTGTGGCACCTATCGCTATTTTGGCGGCTGGTATAGCTGCAATTCAATTCATTCGGCAGACAAAGGCAGCGCGTGAATTCAATGATGCTATTGAGGCTTTAGCAAACGCTACAAATACCTTGGGAGAATCCGGCATACAGGCAGCTCAGCGGCTAAAGAATGCTATTGCCGCCGCCAACGAAGAACGGGCTAAGGGTCTAGACATTGATCAACAAGCTCTACGTCAGCGCATCAAATTAGCTGAGCAGGAGAAAAAGGCATTGGCCGAACAGCAACGCGAACTAGAACGGCAACTGTCAGAAGTGCCTACTGGTAGCGGTGGAGTTTTGGGCTTTGGGAGAGGAATTAATGACGCTCAACGAGGCGCGCTAGAAAACCAAATCAAAGAAACAGAAGCAGCTGAGAAGGCTCTAAATAGTCAGATTGAATCGGCCAATGAACTTTTACAGGTCGAGCAAGATCGACTACGAAAAACAGACGAGTTGCGCCAGCAAGACCTAGAGTCATTCCAAGAAAATGAGCAAGCCAAGCAGGAGTCCGCTGAAAATCGAATAGCAGCCGTTGAAGCCGCCGTCAAAGCTGCCAGCGCACGCATCAATCAATCTGAAGCTGAGGCAATTAATGCAGTACTGGAACAACAGCTTAACGGCTTGGATGAGGATACGGCGGCCCAACGCATCCGAGAGATTGAGGCCAAGGCTGCTGAAGAACGGGTTGCCCAAAAACGCAAAGAACTAGATGAGATCATTCAACTCGAAGCCGATGGTGTTTTAGAAGCCGAGAAAGCGGCTGAGAAGAAAGCTGAAATTGAAGCTCAACGTACTCAGTTAGTAAGGCAGCAATTAGAAGCTCAGATTCAGGCCCAAAAAGAAGCTGAAGATAGACGGCGTGATGAGGCAGTCAGGGCATTTGGCGAATTTAATGAAGCCGCTAATCGTGCATTCGAAGAGCAGTCCAATGCATTGCAAAAACAGCTAGATACTCAGATTGATGCAGAGAAGCAGGCATTTGAAGAACGGCAAAAACTGCTGAAAGATGAATTTGAATTTAGAGAAGAACAACTTAAAAAGCAGCAGGAAGTTGAGGACAAAGCACTCAAAAAACGATTTGATGCCCAAAAGAAAGCACTGGCTGATCAGCAGCGGCTTGAGAAGGAAGCGAACGATCAAAAACTATCAGCGGTTGAACGTTTTGTGGATCGGCAGCTGCAATTAGAACAAGCTGCTGACAGTGAAGAGCGCAATCGGCTAGAGGAACAGTTTGCCAACGAAGACGCCCAGGCTAAACGCCGTAGTGAACTAGAAGAGAAGGCGTTACGGAGATCTGACCAAATTACTGGCCGAGAGCGTCGCCGTCGTGGGGACCCAGTGAGCCCCATCGACCAAGCCCGCCAGCAATTTGATGACGATCAACAGGCTGAAGTTGATAGGCTGGCGGCCCAACAAGAGGCTGTTCAGGAAAAGGTAGAGGCTCGCCAGGCTGAGGCTCAAGAGCGACTGGCTCAGCAGCGTGAGGAGCAAGAGCTGAGGCTGTCCCAGCAGCGAGAGTTATTGGAGCAGCAACAGCAGCAGCGCCGAGAGCAATTAGAAGCCCAAGTAGCCAACGATCGCCGCACACTAGAAGATGAACTATCTCTCCGCCGCCAAGAAGCCGAAACAGGATTACAGCAAGATCGAGCCGCATTTGCAGCAAATCAGCGCCAGCTAGATATTAATGCCGCCAACGAAGTCGCCCGCATATTATCAGCCGCCAGACCCCAGGCACTAACCGCCCGTCGTCATGGTGGTCCCGTCGGCCCTGGGTCGTCCTTCCTGGTTGGTGAAGCGCCACACATTGGACCTGAATTGGGGGTGTTTGGCGGCAAGCCATTCTTGTTTGCCGAACCCACCGTTTTACCCAATCCACCTCAGGGTAAGATTTACAGCCCAGAACAGACAAAACGAATACTAGCGACTCCCAATCAAATCACCAGGGGTGGTGACAACGATGCTGCGATCGCAGATGAGATCCGCCAACTTCGCCAACAAGTAGGACGCATCCGTGAGGTGATGCCATTGCTTGAAGCACTATCTCAGAACTTAGCGACAGACTCTGGTCAACTCCAAAAAGATCAGTTGTTCGAAAAAGCCCGTTGGCAGCTGAGGGGGTTGTGATGGCGAATCCTTACCTACAGCTAAAGCTAGGCAGTATCACAGTTCGCTTTGAGGGATTCATCTTTGAAGATGGAGTCTTACCTCGAAGTATTAGCCCTGAACAAGCGGGCACCATCACCTATTCTGCTGAAGGAGGTGTGGCGGTCGATGGGACGGCGAATCATCCAAAACACCTATGGACGTTTTCCGTTGCCACAGATGTTATTTACCAATACCAGCCAAGCCTACCGGATGCAGTTAGAAACCTTTGGGCTGAATACGATGAACAACGCAGAGCGGGCAACAATCCGCTGATGGAATTGGAAGATGGATCTCAGTATTTCTTTGAATCGTCTCCACGCACCCGAGCACTCGCAACAGGAGCCGCCGAAATAGCCACGACTGCCGGACGCATTAAGTACTATGCCAAGTTCTATGCAGGGTTTGAGCGACCCCCTGAGTTTCAAATTGGTGAGGGATTCACCATTCAGTTACGAGAGGGGGCAATATTCCCCGCATGATTGCCAACGCCTCAGCCCGCCCCCTCCGCATCCTGATCGGCCCCGATCTCCAAGACTGGTCAAGCCACTGGTCTGTGTTGTCAATCGGCAGAGCTGGCCTGAGCGACGATCGCGACCCTGGCAAAATCCCCACCACGGGCACCCTGGAGATTAAGGGAGGCATAATCACCCCCCCCGAAAGTATTGACCCCGCCATCAATCCAGTGCGTTGGAACCCTGGGCAAGACATCTACATCCAGGCTCGGAACGATGCCAATACTGCCTGGATCGATACGTGGTTTTCACGACTAAAAATCTTGAGAACCCCAAAACGCCCCCGCACCAATGGCAACCTTGTTTTGGATGTCGGCTGCAAAATCCAATGGGGCAACCAGTCGCAGTTTGAGGACGATCGCTCTGGGATTATATACGGGCAGGCTGAGCCCTGTAATGCAGTGGCTACCCGATTAATCCAGGCCAGTAGCATCGATGCTGGGGTGAATCTGAGCACCTGGCCCTACTCCATGGATCGACCCGTGGGTAAAAGACAGAATAGCTTTCTGGAACAGGCAGCGGATCTGGCTTACGCCAACGATTGGCATTACCTCTATCAGGACATCAACGGGACTATTGTTGATCGGGAGTTTGCTTTGACTTCAGGAACGCCAATCGCGACCGTTACTGTAGGTGAGAATGACATCATCTATGAGCCAGCAGATGGAGAAGAGCGACCGGCTGAGGTGACCAAATTGGCGGGCACGGGTTTTGCGTTGGGGACGATTGAGAATCCTTCTGTGGATATTCAGGATGAGACGATAAATTTTAATGACCTTAGCCCTAATAGCTTTGGTGAAGGCGTAGCTGTACGAACCATTACGACTGAAAGTTTCAGTACTGGCGCAAATCCCATAAAAACGAAGCGGGCGCAAGTATTCAAGGCTGAAGCATTGATGTTTCAGAATCCAACTATCCCCAGCCAGTTACGGGAGTTTAGCGACGAAACCGAAACATTTTATTTTGAATCTGGAAAGATTGATCCTACAACAGCACGACTCACCCAATGCATTCGGACTAAGCTGCAAAACGGCAAGACCTTAGACCCAAATGACGAAGTCTTCAATATGCGCACGATTGAGCGTGAGCAGGAAGATATCAGTTATGGGGCTGACGAACCCATGGAGCGCTACCAGTTCCTAAAGACCCAAGCGGCTATTGTCCTTGACGAAAACACAACAGATCCATGGGAAGCCATCACTGTAGAAGATCTGGATTTTTCATGGACTCCACACGCAACAGGCAAGTTTGACCGCGCAGACAAAACCAAAGAGCCCCTTATCAGGCTTCGCTCGAACATTGACAGGGATCTAGCCAAGCCAACAGCACTCAGCACTAAAACCCGGAAGTACAACCGCAACACCCCCAACAAGCCCTTTGAAACAACCTTTTTCGATGCAGGGATTGACGAAGATCCCGCTGAATTTGAGGGCTCTGCCGCCTACATCGCCCCAGGCGGCCCGAGTGGAGTAGAGAAAGAGCGGCTATTCACGGTGGCTGATGGGTTTGGGTTTAGTGTGGGGCAGATGGAATCCTTAGCCATTAAGCACAGGGATTTAATCATTGGCCGTGAGCGATCCTACGAGATCGGACTGGCTATCACTGATGCTCTGCTCCAGGCACCACCACTGGCACAGATAAATGTGGTGGATGTGGATGGCAGCACGTATGAGTATTTGGCAGATTCCCTCTCATTTGAATTTCAAGCGGCTAGATCCGAGGCTTTTTGTTTTGGCATCTGGATTGATGGAGGCTATGCTAAGACGATCAATATTGCCGCCAACATTCCAGCAGGACGGCTGAACACAGCGATCATTCAATCCAGCTTTAGCGTTGCGGCATCCATCCCACCAGGACGACTGACGATCAGTCTCACAACCGGGTTCAGCGTCGTCGCGACAATTCCAGGGGGGCAACTAAACACCACGATTGTTTCCTCGTTTAGTATCTCCGCCACAATTCCAGCGGGGCAGTTGAGCACGCAGATTCAAGCACCGATACTCATTGCGGCATCCATCCCAGCAGGGCAATTGAGTGCAGAGATCATTCAATCGAGCTTCAGCATTACTGCAACCATTCCACCAGGAAGGCTGAACACGGCGTTTTCTCCATCGTTTGGCATTGCTGCAACAATTCCTCAAGGGCAACTGACATCTGATATTGCAAGCAACAGTGCAGATCCAGATGCAGCAGCCTACATCGCCGCATTATCGGGGAGTTATTCTCAAATTCAGCAAGACGCAATAAATCAATTCTTTGTTGATCTTAAAGCAAACACAAACTGGGATGAGCTTGACGAGATCGTAATATTCAAAATGCAGGCTGAGTCTGATGCCTTGATTAGCCTCAAGTTGGCTACTAGTGTGATCACTAACAACGGGGCAACTTTCACTGCTGGCATCGGATTCACGACTGGATCGGGGGGGTATCTGGACAGCGGATTCAACCCGGTCTTAGCAACAAAATATCAGCAGGATTCAGCAACAATCTCGTATGATTTTGCTGGTGCAAATGGCGGAACTATTCAGGCTGATATTGGCGGACGAGCATCAACATCAACCGCGCCTGAGGTGTTTTTAACAACGAAAACCACCGCGACAAGGAACTTCCATCGACTCAACTCTACTGGGGGAAATTCTACGTTTGGGGCTGCTGATGCTGGAATCTTCACAATTCAGCGAACCAGTGCAACGCTGACAACTGCTTATCAAAGCGCGACATCTATAGGGACCGAGAGTATCCCGTCAACGGGAGTCCCCAACACCAATTTATATGTTGGCGCATATTCAAATAATGGGTCAGCTATTAGAATACGCCCTGCCGATTATGCATTTATTGCCTTTGGTAGTGGCAATGTAAATGTTGCAACGCTTACAAATGCGTGGAACGCATTGAAATCTGTTTTGTAATTTAGGAGACCTGAAAATGCCACTATCCACCACTGCCATAAACGCCGGGTCTAATGCCTTCGCCGATCTCATTGATGCAGGGGCAGGTACTGGCACCCTAGAACTAGGAGATGACGCCTCATTCACGACGGTGTTGGTTGCTTTCGATCTTGATACCCCTGAAGCTTTCGCCGCCGCAGCGGGAGGGATTGCAAATTTCAATGGCACCCCAATCACGGGCACTGCCACAGCAACAGGGACCGCGACCCATCAACGGCTAAAAGATAGGGATGGCAATGTCGTGGACGGAATTGACGAGACGATAGATGCGATTCTTGCCTTGGTTAATGCTGGTGCAGGAACCGCAACGGTTGAGATTGGGAATTCCGATTTCTCCGCCATCTACATCACCTACAACTTAAACACCACAGCCTTTGGCACATCGTCGGGTGGGACAGCAACCGCGAACGGCTTCCCGAAATCAGCGACAGCTTCAGCCACAGGGTCGGGCACTCATTTTCGGATCAAGGATCGTGATGGCAGTGTTGTTGATAGCTGGGCGTTGCCCAGTCCGATCAGTTTTGAAGCTGGGCAAAGCTACAATTTCAATTCTTTCTCGTACACGACGACTGCCTACTCACAGGAGCTGGCTAGCTCAACCAATATCACTAGTGGGGAAGACTATACTCTCAACAGTGGGAATTATACCCAACCTGCATCCTGATGACAGCCCGCGATCGCGCCAGAACATCCAACCTAGCCAGACGCCAAGACACTCGTGAGGCCCTAGAGCTCAGGAGACTAAACCAACGCGACCCAACTTATGGCGGGGACGGCTATCGCGTGAGAACTCTGGGGGCTGCGGGGTCAATCCCTGGGAGAACTCGATCAAAAACATCCCGAGGCAGTATTGGCGAACCGCTTGATCTGCTCAGTGGGGGATTAGGGTCACGGATTGATGCTGCTAGCGACCAAGAACTGAGAGATATGCTGCGTGATATGCAGCAGATGATCCAGGCGATCTCAAATCGTAGAGGGGTTCTATTTTTCAAGGGAGATGGAACGAATCCTGAAAACAACCCCAACGGCGTTGATAATGATGGCATCAATCGCGCATTTCAGAGATACGACAACCAGCTGCTGTATACGGGAGATCGGTTAGCGCCTGGGAAACTTTTCGTTCATGCTCAGGCCACGGCGACAGATCCCGAAACTTGGTTAGAGATAGAGACTGGTGGCGGCATCGAAATTAACTTCTCTGAAGATGAACCCCCTGGCGGCCATAGCGTCCCGATCGATAGAAGCAATCCAGTTATTAACGGATACTCTCCCAATGACTTCTGGCACAATACCGTCCTAGATCGGCAATGGGTTCTACGTGAAATCGTTTTTGGAGATCCTTCATTTAGTTCAGGTAATCCCCAAGTCCAGTGGGAACCAACCGCCACAAAGGTATTTACCACCACCCCGCCAACCAGCCAGGTGGATTCACTGGTAGTAGGCGACATCTTGCAAGTCCCTCGATACCACTGGTTTTGGGATGGCACTGACTGGATAAAGGGATTCTGTTGCGACGAGGGAGACGAACCCGACGAACCACCGCCGGACATTTGCAGTGGTGGCCCTGTTTATTGGTGGCCCAGTTGTGCCGACCCGGAGATTTTCAATCCGCCGAACGCGTATACATGCACTTGCGACGACCCTCAATTCTGATGACTAAAATTTGGACCCGCTATCCCAAAACGCCAAAATCCCAGGAGATCATAAAAGCCCTGGGGATAGGGGCCGTATCGTGTACGGCTTGGGCTAATTTTGTGTATCCAGACGGGGATTACAGCAATCCAAACTTTAGCCGGATAGAAGAAAGATTATCGTCACTCTCCGACGGGCATCCCACCCACATTCACCCTATCATTGCAAAAGGTTCGGGGGCTCTATGGCAACAGCAGGAGCCACACTTAGAAGAGATGTGCTTTCGGGTTCTCGACAAGTACGCCGATAAATATCAACGGTGGACGATAGCCAATGAACTCCTAACCAAGCGCGGGATGCGGATCGTAAATCTTTATGAGGCCATAGCAGAACGGTACCCACACTTGGAGTTATGGATCGGCGAGTATGGACTAAACTCTGCATTCGTATCCAAGGGGTTGCCCGACTGGATTTACGAACTCAAGGCAGCTGCCCCAAACTTTCAGGGGCTCGTGTTAGTCGACTATGTGGATCTACGACCTGGAAAGCAGACCACACAATTCATAAAGCACCTTGGACGACTGGTCCCGATCAGTAAAAGCTGGCTCAAAGGCAGACAGCCAGATACACCTCATGGATGGCTTGAACTATTAGAGGCGTTCATATCTGAAAAAATAGCTGATGGAGCAATCACCAGACTGAAGGTTGCAGGGCTGGAATTAATGAGCAAAAACCTAGCAACCATTCACAAGTCCTGCCAACGGACTGACGTAAAAATGGCCCTAGAAACCTCCGTATTTGTTGGGTCCGAACCTGATGCAAAACTAATCGCCAGAGGTGCCCTAGCCTATAAGCTTCTGCTTGAAATGTGTGAAACCTACGGCATGGACCTATGGCATTGGAATCTATTCGATTCTGACTTCAGCGCACCGTGGCTGCACACTAAAGAGGATAGCTGCGGATGGTTTGACAAGGACCATCAGATGAAGGACTGGGCTGAGGCGTACTTAATTAATGGAGCCTCAAATGCACAAGCCCTTAACCATATTTGATGGATTGATCTCGCTTGAAGGCCAAGCGTGGATAGAGACTGTTCTTGGCTGGAATGATTACCATACTGTGGCTATGTGCCATCTAGGAATGTGGATTTCGCTTCCCGATTGTTGCCAGTTTGTGCCATGGGGGTCTATCGGGGACGACGACTGACACATGTACCCACGCCATCCCCCTAACCCTCGCCCCGGATAATGCGGTGGGGGTGGCAACAAAAACTTCTAATTAAACTCAGTTTTAAGCCAATGCTTTTACGGACACCTGAAACCCTTTAAAATCAAGGCTTCTAAAGATAGCTGACGTTCTACCACTGAACTACATCCGCATATAGTAGGTGTCATCATACCAAGTGATTTGGTGCTACACCCTCAAGATTTTACTTTCCTTATAGATTTAATCCTGATAGTCACCTTATCTCCATATTATTCGTCAAACTTGTGGACAGTTGATTTTAACTGACTTTAGTTGCAATCAAGGATATGAGCATCAAACTTTGAGATGTCAAAAGAGTGGTTTAATGAGTAACATCCTGAAGCAACTAGAAAGACAAGTTTACGTGGCCTCGGAACAGTGGCAGGGCAACCATCAATCTAGCAGTGACATTTATGCCTTAGGTATGCTGGGAATACAGTTTCTGTTGGGGCGACAGATATGAATGTCTGAAGCGCAGCTGATTCATTTTCTCGATTGTTTACCGTTTGCATCTTTGGTATCGATTCTGAAATAGATGGTTTAACTGCTCTCCAGATCATCGATATGTTAGTGCTCAGGAGATATTGTTTGTGCTCCAAAATCTTCAACCTCAGGAGCAATCTAATAGGAAAATGGAGACCCAGATAGAAAAAGCTGTATGAAGTGAACCCCTGCTCCACTATAAAATCTTCCAGAACCTAGCGAGCTATATTGCAGTCCAGAGTTTGGTAGTCCAGAGAAGCTGAGTCGGGAATTTGTTAGTCCTAATTTTGTTAAACCAAACTTGGCTGATGCAGATGACTTCGTTCTAACCTCCAGGGTGCTATCCAAACTCCCATTACCTCAGGTGCCTGTCTCTAATGTCAAACAAGCTAAGGCTAATATCAGAGTCACTGATGAACATTAAGACTCACTACTTATCACGCAGTAGCTGTCGTGAGAAAGAGTGTTGATTTTTGGTTAATGATGGCAATCTAAAGAGACTCTTATGCTTTTCTCTATTTAAATGTTCAGCCCATTGGCTATTCTCTTTCAAGGGAATAGCCAATGGGCTGAGTGCCTTGTGGCTAAACGTTAGCTTCTTCCTTAACCAGCTTGTCCCAACCTAATTCTTTCAGGTTGCTGTTGCGACGTAGTGGACGAGTAACTAGCTCCAAAATATCGCGAGTGCTGCCAAAACCATGGATTTGGGCAAAGGTAAATTCTACTGACCATTTGGTGTTGATGCCCCGTGCCTCTAAAGGATTGGCGTGGGCCATCCCCGTAATCACCAGGTCGGGTTCAATCTCGAGAATACGTTGAATCTGGTTGTAGTTGTCTGGTTTTTCCGTAATCTTGGGCTTGGGTACACCCATTTCCTCGCAGGTGCGCTCCAGGAACTGTAGCTCAGCTCCCTGGAAGCGTTTGTCCATGTAGGGAATACCAATCTCCGGTACAGTCATGCCACAGCGGATCAAGAAGCGGGCCATAGCAATCTCAAGGAGATTGTCACCCATGAAGTAAACAGATTTGCCACGGATAAGGCTGACGTAATCTTCTACGGATTCCCAAATCTTGGCTTCTCGTTCGGCTAACCCCTTGGGTTCAACGCCTAAGACTGAGCAGATTTTCTCAACCCAGGCACGGGTACCATCGGGACCGATGGGGAAGGGGGCACCGATGACCTTTGCCTTTTTCCGTCGCATTAGAGTAGATGCAGTGCGAGATAAGAAGGGGTTTACGCCAGATGCAAAGTAGCCTTCTTTGATTACGGGCAGATCGGTGTAGCGGTTTTCTGGTAACCAGCCAGATACCTTGATGCCTTGCTTCTTAAGTTCTAAATTAAGCTGGGTGACCACTGGGTTAGGGACAGAACCAAATAGGATCAGTGGTGTGTGGTCGTAATACTCATCTACAGTAGGGCCCTCGTCCGGAGCGACGGCTTCGGTTTTGCGACCTAGGGATAATAGCTTGCCAAGACCATTGCGCTCTTGCTTTTCTGGTTCGATGGCTTTAGTCGCGGGCTCTGCGGTGGGACAGCGCTGGGCCATGGCAGCGAGTACGGTGTCTTCACCCTGGGTAAAGGCATAGTCAAGGCCATTGGCACGGGCGACAACGATGGGAACGCCGATTTCATCTTCTAGAACAGGAGCAATGCCTTCGAGGTCGGTTTTGATGATTTCGGTGGTGCAGGTGCCGATCCAAACGATTACGCTAGGGTTGCGATCGCGCTTTATCTGCAAACACAACCGCTTCAGTTCTTCATAGTCATTCAACTTGGCAGAAATATCCCCTTCTTCCAGCTCAGCCATGGCATAGCGTGGCTCAGCGAAGATCATGACACCCATGGCATTTTGCAAAAAATAGCCACAGGTTTTTGTACCAATGACCAAAAAGAAACTGTCCTCAATCTTTTGGTAAAGCCACGCAACACAACTAATCGGGCAAAACGTATGGTAGTTGCCCGTATCGCAGTCAAATTCAAGAGAGGGAGTGTTAGCAGGTGTTGTCATCGTGATTATTGTCCTTAGAGCAGTAATAACTCTCGCTAAAGAGGAACGGTGAAAAGAGGTGTAACTGAGTCTCTGTAGTGATGGTTCACCGGGCAATAATCCGATAGGTTGTGACTGAGACGGCGCTTTAGAGTCCTTCCAGACCTTCTAAAAGAGGGGGATCGTCACCAGATGACGCATCCAGTGTGGGACCATCTTCACCTGTGCCATCTAAAGCCATTTCTGGATCAAAATTAAGACCTAACACTTCGACTAGTGCATCTTCGTCAGAGTTGAGCTTATAGAACGGCACCATCAAATTTGATAGCTTAGGTTCTATGGCATTGATCACCCCTAAAATCAGGAGCGAAGATGGCCGCCGTCCACCGTCAGGCGTTCTAACGGAGACGTTGTTCATCTGTAGCTCTAACCAGGCGCGATTGTCTTGCACATAGTTCAACCACTTGTCGCGGATAGCGGTGGTGAAATTCTCAAAAAAGGCCATATCTTGAGATTTTTAAATCAGCGGGCACGCAGCAATTTAGCACCTCAGCGTCAGAATGGCCAGTCCTTTGAGAAACTCAAAGCGAATAAATGACTAGCAACCTATCGGATTAACCTGTGAATATTGGGTTAAACCATCATTAGATCCATTTCATTTTTCTGAACAGGGGCGTCTTCAGGGGGGTTGAGATAGAAGTCTGACAGCAGTGAGAAGAGCTCACGGTCGGCAGCATCTTTAGGTACCACACCTTCAGGACGAGCAATGAGCTGATCGGCAATGTTCAGATAGTACTGACACACTGGCTCCAATGATGGATCAGATTCAGCCATTTCAAACATGGTTTTGCCCTTGACCCGTGAAACGCGAATATCTTCGATCAGGGGCAAAATTTCTAGCACCGGCATCGGCACCGCTTCGATATACTTGTCAATCAGATCCCGTTTAGATGTACGGTTACCGATTAACCCAGCCAGCTTCAGCGGGTGGGTGCGGGCTTTTTCCCTGACGGATGCCGCAATGCGATTGGCGGCAAACAGGGCATCAAAGCCATTGTCAGTGATGATCATGCAATAGTCAGAATAATTAAGCGGTGCGGCAAAGCCACCACAGACTACGTCCCCCAAGACGTCAAATAGAATGACATCGTATTCGTCAAAGGCGTTGAGCTCCTTAAGGAGTTTGACGGTTTCGCCGACCACATAGCCGCCACAGCCAGCACCTGCAGGGGGACCACCCGCTTCTACGCAGCTAACACCGCCATAACCTTGATAGATAACATCTTCGGGCCAAATATCTTCGTAGTGATAATCCCGTTCCTGTAGCGTGTCAATAATGGTGGGGATTAAAAAGCCCGTTAGGGTAAAGGTGCTGTCGTGTTTAGGGTCACAACCGATTTGCAGTACCTTTTTGCCGCGTTTAGCAAGTGCGACGGAGATGTTGCAGCTGGTGGTGGATTTGCCAATGCCGCCTTTTCCATAGACCGAGAGTTTCACGCTCGTTGTCTCCTTCTGGTGGGTTGGTCTAAGCGACCATGTCTGTGGGCCATTGTGGGTAATCAGCGGCTGATTGGATAGGGCGCAAGAAAATGGATGACTACCAAAAATGCTTTCTGAATCAGAATTTATTTCAAAATAATCACCCCAGACTTTCTAATCTTAGAAAAAGGCTATTTGGGGCACTAATACTATTTTTAGGGTCTAATTAAATAAAATATAGATCAAAAAGCAAATTTTTTAAATGCTTCTATCTCATTGTCCTAAAAGACTTTCGGCGTTTTATATAGACCTGACTAAATCCATTTCAAAGGGTGTTTCAGCCTAAAAGACGTCTGGTTGTTTGAACTTATTCCGTAGAGTCTTCCCTTGGGAGTGCCCTAAGATTTAGTCTGATAAGACACTTCATTATCCTCAGCTTTTTTAGGGCTGGCACGAGGCACAGCCCCTACAGTGGCGATCCATTTTGACTGGGGAATGAATACTGGGCTCAGTTAGACTGACCCATGGCTGATGTGGATCTGACCCAAGAATCATTCGACAGTTATCACTCAGCATAATGTTAAGAATGTTTTATTTGAAAATAAATAAAACAGAATGCTAAGAATTTGTTTCGTCTTTTGAAATGTTCGCAATGTGATTCTGGGGGAACCCGGTCAAGTCTTGGTCAGCGGTTTCAAAATTATTGGCCGTAAAGAGTTGGCTGCTGACTGATAGTTCGTCATCCCACTGGGGCTGACTGACCTGTGCTGGAGATTGGTAATTCGCTTTGAATTGGGCAATTGCTTGATTTATCTGGTGGATAATTGCTTGCGCAGACTTTGGGGCTTTGGGGGATGGGATTTGCAGCTGTTTTTCGAAAAAAAGAATACTGGCTAAGGCGTATAGATTTTCTTGGGTATCCAATGCTTTGGAAATTGTGACGTTGCTGTTTCTCAGGGCAGTGCGGATAAATCTGACGCTTGGTGGATGGGACTGATTGTCTGGAAGTTGGGCAATAAAATTGGCGCAGAAAGCTTTTACGCCATCGTTAAGCATGATTTTTTGATGCTGGACCAGCTGAGTCACTAATGCCGTAATTTGTGTTGGAATTTTGGTGCCTAGGGGAGGAATAGGTTGGGATAACTGAGTGCCAAACGTTTGCAGGGCAATATATAGGAGGCGTTTTTTCTCAGGCAGGCTCAATTTTGGCTCTGGTTGAGCGTTATTGAGTATCGCGATCGCAGCCTTAGTCAAGTTGACAAAGTCTAATGCCGATAGTTTTGCTGAAATCCGCTGTAGATAGGTGCGAATTAAGAAGATGAGCGTTTTTGCTGCATCATCTAAACGAGCTTTTACTTGATGAACAGCGGCGGCAAGAACAGCGTCGCCGTTTCCATCATTGTTTCCATCACTGTACTGATCCAAACGCTCTAGCCAGTCTATCTTTCGGTAATTCTGACGGTAATCATGATGCAGTTTGTAAATTGAGAGACCCAAGTCCTGGCCCGATTCCTGGCCTGTGATGTCCATCACTGTGATTAACGCTGCCAGAATAGCCTGGTATTCCAGGTCGGACCTAGCCTTACCGTAGGTTTGCTCAAAAAGCGCTAGCGCTATTAACAGTCTTTGGCTATCAAAATTGGATAAGGTGGCAGGGCTGACCATAACTGTCTGCAGATGTTAAGAAGACCGGGCTCTCAGCCCCTGGATGTAGATAATGCAGGAAATCTACTTGGCACCTTTGTCAATGTGCCAGGAGCTAAATTTAAAGTATATGCTGATGGCCGTGTTGAACTCCAATTAAGAAATTACACAACAGAAGTAGACCATTATCCCAACGGCAACATTCGTTCTATGGCATGCTAGAAAGCATTGAGGCTAGCCACACCCGATATGGCACTCGAATTGTTGTTGTAAACTAGAAAAAACATAGTCTCAGAGGCCATTACCAATCAAAATGAAGGGTGCCCAATAATAGGGATGACTTAGATCTGTCGCATTGATTGGAAGATTTCCATCAATTGAAAGTGTCAGCAATGCTGCTCGACTGCTGTCGTCAGCCATACTGATTAAGCGACGTTGAGCGTGCTGTAGTGCTTCAGCTTTTGATACTCCTCCTCTACTCAGAGCATCATAAAACGCACTCATAAGAATTTGGGTCCCCCCGTCGTCTACTTGCCAGAGAGAGCCCATGGCTGCTTCAGCTCCAGCCCTCTGCATTAAATAGCCAAACCCAAGAATCTCATCTCCAGTAATCGATTCAGATAGCTCTCCTTGGGCAAGGCTTTCCTCTGCCAAGAGAACATCTCCTACTGCGGTTTCACAAGCACTGAGTACTACTAGTTCCACATTGGGAAAACTCCAACCCTTGACATCAGCTAGAGTAACTAAGTCACCGTTGCCAAATAGAATATAGGAGTTTTCTAGCGAACCAGGGTTGAAAGCTGCATGGGTAGCTAAATGGATAATGCGGTAGTCATCCATTTCAAAAATAATGTCTGGGGTAAACTCTTCATTAAGCCGTTTGACAGTCCCAGGAATAAGGTTAGACAGGGCTTCAATTTCAGGCGCAGCAAACGGCAAACCAGCATGGGAAATCGTGGTATCACCTAGCTGAACAACATGATTTCCTTCGGTAAACGCTGCGGCCAACACATTAACGTTCTCCCTAGAAGGGAGATTGTCGAAATCTGCAAGACTGGCAGCAGTAATATTGTTGACGCGATAGTTTTGAATCAGCCAGTTATTGCCATCATGTAACGCTGCCAAAGGTATGTAGCGCAATCGCAAATCAGGAGAATAGATAATGGTATCAGCTTGGGCTTGCTCTAAATCATCTTCAATCGGGCGGATCAGCCAATTGTATAACTGTTGTGCAGGAGTAATAGCGTTGCTGCTTGGGTATTCAAGAGCATAACGTAGTTTACCTATGATGCGGTTCAGTTCTGTTCGTGTTATGGGTACCGTTTTTCTGATCGGGGCGGTATTAGGGGTAACCAGCACTAGCTCTAACCGGTCATCCAGAACCAAGGGATAAAGCATAACCACGTTTTGGTTATGGGTTTCCTTGAGGGCTAATAAGTTATCTCGTAGAGCATTTAGCTCTGTCAACTCAACATTAATAGCGCCTACGGTAGTCCGCAGACGATTTACTAGTGTGACAATCTCAGGTTGCTCAAAAAACGCTTGAAAGGAAAGTAAGGCTGTCTGCTCTAACTGGCGTAACTCTATCAGACGATCTCGTTGTTGAGGTGTGCGCTGATCAGGAGAGATTTTAGCTAAACTCGCTCGCTCTTGTCCCAAAGCAATCAGTTTGTCTTGACTGGCTTTGTAACGCTCAATAATAGCCTGTTCATCAGGACGAATAGCAATACCAGATTGTATGCTTGAATCACTTCGTATGCCACGGACATAGTTATCAAGTTCCTGGACTCTTAGTAAATCCATTACCTGCTGAGCTTCGAGAATACGATCTTGTTGGAGGAGTAAATCGGCTAGATGACGATAATCATCTTCAACGGTAGCTGTAAAAGATGATTGAAGTTCTGGCTCAAGAGCTTGATTGTTTTCTCGAATGGACTCATAGATGTTGATAGCTTGCTTAAAAAAGATAATTGCTAGTTCCGGTTTAACCTGCTTTTCAAACAAATAACCAATATTACTTAAGTTATTGGCTTCACCTGAACGATTGCCAAGTTCCCTGTTAAGGGCCAGACTTTCTTCATAATTTTGTAATGCCTCTGAATGATCTCCAAGCCGTCGAGAAATATTGCCGATATTACCTAAAGTGACTGCTTCGCCTATGCGATCGCCTACCTCACGGGCGATCGCTAAGCTTTCTTCATAGTATTGAAGTGCCTCTGAGATTTTTCCACTTTGATGGGCAGCAATACCAATATTGGATAGGATTGTTCCAAGATTTGATAATGCATTAACTTCACCTGCACGGTTATTCATCTCACGAGAGATCGTCAAGCTCTCTCGATAATATTGCAATGCTTCGAAATTGTTTCCATGCTGATATGCGATATTGCCAATATTTGCCAAAGTAGTGGCTTCGCCCGTCCGATGGCCTAGTTCCCGTTTGAGGCTTAAACTCTCCTCATAATATCGTAACGCTTCTGAATAATTGCCTAGCTTCTCGTAAACAACGCCAATGTTACCTAGAGTGATGGCTTCATTTAAACGATTACCTAATCTACGGGAGAGCTCTAAACTCTCCTCATGGTACTGAAGGGCTTCGGGATAATTGCCAAGGCGTTGATAAAAGACGCCAATGTACTCTAATACATTAGCTACTTTTATCAGATTATTTGTTTGCTGATAGAGTTCCAGAGCTTTTTGAAGCTTTTCTAGGGCTAATTTCCACTGCTCCGTTTGATAGTATTCGATACTTTCATCGAAAAGTCTATCGGCCTGACGATTCAAATCTGTTTGTGCCCTTACCAACTTTGGCCCGATTGTATCCAACAGCACAATCGATGCTGTGCCAAAGGCTATCGAAAAGACCAATGAGTTCAAAGTAAAGCAACGGGCTAAATACATATTAAGCCGCTAAACTACACCAATTTACTACATCTTAAGTTACATACACTTTCTGACAATTTCAGTAGACTTACGGAATGACTTTATAATTCATGGCAATATGGCGATGAATGCTAGCATGTGCAGAATCATCAAGCATTCACAACCCCTCTGGGTTCTGGTCCTGGGTTCCTGTCAGCCATATCTGACGTGATGGACCGGTTAGGTAAAAACTTGCAAACCATTTGTACAATGTTTCAAGACCTGCGCAAGAATGGGCACTACGATGAGCACATCTGAAACCTGTATCCATGGCAGCTACTCCTGAGCAAATCCAAGAAGTTTTAGCGCTACGAGATCGCAAAGTAGGTCCCAAACAAATTGCCCGTAAGCTAGGTCTACGACCCGCTGAGGTCAACAATATTATCCAAACCCAGTTAAGCGCGAATCCTGAAAATCATAGTCAGTCTAAAAGGCCCTCCAAACTTAAAGAGTGCTTAATTGACTCCCAAGGATTTGATCGCTTTTTTGGTAGTCAAAATATCCGCAAAGATCGTAGAGGGCTGTCCCAGATAATGGTGACCCGTGCCGATGGCACCCATTATCTGGTCACCACTTTTCTTATTGATGCATGGTGTCTGGGGGTAAAAGATGCCATGGGACCTCGCAAAGTTAAAACCACTGACTATCCGTTAATGCGAGAGAATGCTTATGCCCACACCATGGATGATAGCTATAGAACGATATCCCTGGAGCAGGCTCAATCGGTGATCTACGGTGCTGTGGACTATGCTAAACGTCTAGGGCTTGACCCCCATGAAGACTTTGAACGGGCCCAGCATAATCTCGGCCCTCGCATGGATAATTTGCCTCGCCATGAATTTGGTAAAAACGGTAAACCCTATTACTTTGCTGGCCCCTATGACAATCCAGATAAAATTATTGCCAAACTCAGGGAAAGCGTTGGTGAGGGCAACTTTAAATACACCATTGGCATGGATTTAGGCATGGGTACCGTACTCTAGCCATCAAATAATACAGGCCAGTTCCCGCGACTTTTCAGTGAATAGAAGATTTTCACCATAGTCTATGGGGCAGTCAATAACAGCGGGTACATCAGCTTCCAGGGCTTCTTTTAGGGTGGGGATAAAGTCTTCTGTGGACGTTACTCGGTAACCCTGGAGGCCAAAGCTCTTGGCCAGGGCAACAAAATCAGGATTGGTAAATTTGATAAACGCAGATTCACCATAGTAATTATGTTGTTTCCACTCAATTAGACCATAGCCGCCATCGTTAAAGATAATGGTGACAAAGGGAGTCCCTAAACGTAGCGCCGTTTCTAGCTCCTGGCAGTTCATCATAAAGCCGCCATCACCTGTGACTGCAACAATCTTACGGTCGGGATAGACAAGTTTAGCTGCGATCGCACCCGGTATTGCAATGCCCATAGATGCAAATCCATTGGAAATCAGACAGGTATTTGGCCGTTCACAATGATAGTTACGGGCAATCCACATCTTGTGGGCACCCACGTCTGAAAGCACAATATCGTTTGGTCCCATCACCTGTCGCAAATCATAAAGTAATTTCTGGGGCTTAATGGGAAACGCTAAATCATCGCGATACTGCTCATAATCAGCTCGTATCTCATTCCGTATCCCGTGGAATGGGTAGCTAAATTGAGACTTAGGCTCCACCCGTTGCAAAATCTGTTCAAGGGAATCTTCAATGTCTCCAATCACTTCCACCATGGGCATATAGCTGCTGTCTATTTCTGCAGGGGTTACGCTCACATGCACAATGGGAATTTGTCCATGGGGGTTCCACTTTTTCGGTGGATACTCTACCAGGTCATAGCCCACGGCGATGACTAAATCACTTTTATCAATGGCGCAGGAAATAAAATCTCGTTGCTGTAAACCGACGGTCCAAAGGGCCAGGGGATGCTGATACGGCATCACCCCCTTACCCATAAAGGTATTGGTAACAGGAATCTGTAATTCATCCACCATTTTAGTGATGGTTGCACTGGCCCGTGCTCGAATGGCCCCATTACCGACTAAAATCAGTGGTCGTTCTGCCCGAGAGATGGCGTCCGCCGCTTTCTGAATGGTGTCAAAGGCCGCAAAGGTTTTACCGTTGCGATCGCAAGTCAGCGGTTTTCCCTCCGCTTCCATATCGGCAATATTTTCTGGTAAGTCAATATGCACAGCCCCTGGATTGCCCGTTTGCGCTAACTTAAATGCCTTACGGACAATTTCCGTTGTATTGCTAGGTCGCACAATTTGAGTGTTCCATTTAGTTACGGGGGCAAACATCGCCACCAAATCTAGATATTGATGAGACTCAATGTGCATGCGGTCAGTCCCCACCTGACCGGTGATAGCCACTAACGGAGCACGATCTAGATTGGCATCGGCCACACCTGTGATTAAATTGGTGGCCCCTGGCCCCAGTGTGGATAAACACACCCCCGCCTTGCCCGTTAGCCGACCATAGACATCGGCCATAAACGCCGCCCCTTGCTCGTGACGAGTAGTAACAAACTGTATAGAAGACTGTTTCAACGCCTGAAGTACTTGGAGATTTTCTTCTCCGGGCACACCAAAAATGTACTCCACTCCTTCATTTTCGAGACAACGGACAAGGAGTTCTGCAGTGTTCATAAAAAATACCTAGGGAATGGGTAATGCAACGTCAAAATTCCATTTGTAGGGGCGTTCCATAGGTGGTGGCATTGCATGGAACGCCGCCACCTAGAGGCATTAACTCACACAAACCGTCTTGGCATTGACAAACTCTAAAATGCCGTGCCTGCCAAGTTCACGGCCAATACCTGACTGTTTAATCCCGCCAAAGGGCAAACGTGGGTCGGATTTTACCATGCTGTTTATAAACACAGCACCGGCTTCAATCTCATTGACCAAACGTTGTTGTTCCGCTGAGTCTTGCGTCCAACCGCTAGCACCCAACCCAAAGGCAGTAGCGTTAGCTAGCTGAATCGCCTCGTCTAGATCCTGGACCCGGAAAATCAGAGCCACAGGACCAAAAAACTCTTCTTGATCAGCCGGGGTACCGGGGGGTATGTGGCTCAAAATCGTCGGTGGGTAAAAATTACCCAGCTCTAACTCAGGGGGTAATGTGGCTTTTAGTTTTTCTAGATTACCTCCCACTAAAGACTTGGCCCCTGCAATCAGACAATCGTGGACCTGCTTGTGAATGTCCTGCAAGATAGACGGTGTTGCCAATGGACCAATGTCTGTTTCAGACTGCATGGGATCGCCTATTTTCAAGGCATTAAACTTATCCACTAAGCGTGCCTCAAACTCATCCGCAATGGTGCCAACCAAGATAAACCGCTTAGCCGCAATGCAAGATTGGCCGTTGTTTTGCAAACGGGCCATAACAGCGGTCTCCACCGCCTGATCTAAGTCAGCACTGGGCAGGACAATAAAGGGATCACTTCCCCCCAGCTCTAACACCACTTTCTTCAAATGCTGTCCAGCGGTGGCAGCCACCTGGGAGCCAGCAGGGCCACTGCCAGTGAGGCTAACGCCACGGACGCGCTCATCGGCAATCACTGCAGCCGTTTGCTCAGCCGTAATTAAGAACGTTTGAAATGCACCTTCAGGAAAACCAGCCTTGCGAAAAATTTGTTCTATAGATAGAGCGCATTTAGGGACGTTGGAGGCGTGCTTCAGCACGACCACGTTACCGGCCATTAAAGCGGGTGCAGCTAAACGGAATACTTGCCATAGGGGAAAATTCCATGGCATCACCGCCAAAATAATCCCTAGAGGCTGATAGCGGACGTAGCCTATGGCTGAGCGCTCATCTGCTAGATAATCTGCCCCATGCTCAGCATAGTGACGACAAACCCAGGCACACTTTTTCACTTCTGCGATCGCAGCCCCGATGGGCTTCCCCACTTCCTGGGTCATAATGCGACCCAGCACCTCAGCATGGTCTTCTAAATAATCAGCGGCAGCCTGTAGCCACGTGCTGCGATCGCTAAATGATGTCCATCGATAGTGCTGATATTGTGCGTCTCCTGCTGCTAATTTTTGCTCTATCTCGTCTAATGTCAGAGGAGCATAGGTTTTATAAACTTTACCAGTGGCCGGGTTAATACTTTGAATTGCCATCGCGGACCTCCCGTAGGTCTTCTCATCTGGCCTAGGTCTAGGCCATCGTCCATTGGGTGGGTCAGATGTAGCAAAACAGTCAAGGTCGGATACACTGCACATTTTCCATCAGCTGGCTTACCCAACCCAAACCCAGAAGGTATCTCTAATGTGACAAATGTGACAATTTCCGTCTTCAGAAAAGCAGTTTCTGCATTGATTATTTACTTTTTTAAACAATTCCAAACAAATGCAGATGGTTTTTATCTGGTGACGGTTAAGAACTTGTTAAGTTAGGGAGCAATCACTATTACGACGGTTATGGTAGTAACCAAGATACCTCCTAACTGCGTCTCCAGCCCTGTTGAAGCCCGTATCGGCTAATTTATCGACAGGGCTGCTACTTCTTTAAAAGTAATTCAGTATTGATTTTTACTTTATTTCTTATTTCTTTATAAATTGAAATAGTAGTTTTTTATTCCTAATTGATTTAGATAAATCAATATCAACCATGGATTTTTATTTAAACTATTGAAATCCAGGTTTAACCAGAAACTAGTAGTCTGTCAAAGTCAAAATTTTGGGTAGGGCTGACCCGGAGACACGGGAAGGGAGAGACACGGAGATCGTTGATTGCTTAAACGCTTCGCATCTCCATATCTCCTTTTCTCCGCGTCTCATTTTAAATCAGCAACGGTTTTTAGTTGATTATTCAGCCTTACCTAGTTCCGCAACAAAGTCACTTGCTTCTTTGCCACAGGTGTCATGGGAGCCACCCAAAGTGCGACATTTTTCCTTATATATTTTGCGAGTAAGGCTAGGGGGTAGCTGAGCCGCATACTCCAGTGCCTTATCAAACATGGCAACACTGTCATCGGTCTCTTCCTGGCGTCGATGGAGTTGTGCCTTGAGATAAAACAGTTCTGGGTTTTCTGGGGCTGTTTCTAACGCCTGTTCTACAGCGTCCATGGCATTGGGCATCTGACCCAAATCACGATAGCCCAGAGCAATACCACGGTAGGCTAGATAACTAGGGTTGCCATACTGTGACAGGCGCTCAATGGCGTCCTCAGGATTGGAGAAAGGTAAATTAACAGCCAACATTAAATCCATAAACCCTTTGACCAGGTTAAGTTCTGGGTCAGTGCTATCAATCTTTTCTGCTTCACCAATATGGCCAAAAACCTGTTGTAACATTGCCAATGCAGCCGGTGTACTACGGGCCACACCCTGAGTGCTCATCATGTGAGCCCCTTCCATAAAAATACCCACTGCCGAGTAAATATGTCCTCGTAATGGATCCGTTTCCAACAGAGTTTCAGCGGTGGATCTTGTTAATTCCACTTCTTCCTCTAATTTGTCCCAGTCTTCATCAAGATAGGCCATGGATGCCGCCATGCTATGTACCAAAGGCTCATCTGCTTCAGAATCCTTTGCCATTTCCAAAGCAGTCCGGGCTCCCACATAGTCACCTTCTTTAAAAAATGCTTCAAAGGCCTCTTCGGCATGGGGACCAATATTGTGCTCGTCACCAGCGCGAAATGGGTCACCAGCTAACGCCGGAGACGTCGTTATGGTCAGTGTTGTGGCCATTATTAGTGCCCCGTAGAACTTTAGAGAGCGTTTGGGGCGATTAAAAAAACTCAAAACTCGAAACGTCATGGTGCCTATCCTAGTGAAGTGGGCGCTGTGAACGATGGCAGCGCTTGCATGGGCGCTTCCAAGAAATGAGTATAGCGACTTGATTCATAAACTACTGGTAATCTATGAAACTCTTTAAGCTGTCATAGTGTGAGGCGGTGCTAACTGCGCCCCTTAAGTCGTTGCATGACACTGATATTGTTGTTGACGAGTGCCTTCTGTTTTAACCCGTTTGCCTATCTGAAAACACCTGTGTTGAGACAGGCTAACAGTGGGTGGAAATGGCCCCTGACGTTGTGGTTCTACTAACCAAAGGGTGAAATTATCGGTTGGTATGGCTGCGCTATTGTTCAGGCTGGGCTGCCAAGTTTTGACATCAGCCGACCCCGTAAAGGCAACTTGGATATTTTCACGCTGGGGAATAGCTAACACATAGCTTAAAGCACGGGCACGATAGCCGTCTCGCTGGGCAGCTACCAAAACAATCGTAGCTTCAGGATCTGCCCCTATACGCCGACCAATTTGACCGGGCAGGTAGGGTTTGAGTAAAGCGATATCGTAGCTGATCAAAACCTGGCTGAGGACACCGGCTGCGATCGCAACCCCCAATACCCAGGGTTTACATCGAGCCATGGCCATGGCTGCCATCACCGTTACCGCTGGATACAGCATAAAAAAGTAGCGGGGGGCCAGGGTGAGATCTTTGCCTAAACCATAGGTAATGGCAATCATGATGGCAAATACGGTCACACCATAGCCTACAAGTGGAGCCCCTAAATCCAGCTGCGGTTCCAAATGCCACCCCCTAATTAACGGACGCAGCACAATGCCAAAAACCACCAGCATAATTAGGGCTGACCCAATGGTGACCCACTGCGGCACCTGCTCTACAGGCAGTAAAATCAGCATAAACAGCCCGGTCACCAGGGACTGTAGCCAGGGCAATATCAGGGTTTCCCAAAGGGGGGCAGACTGACTCAGCCAACCAGTGCCGCCTTCTCTGTGAAAATGGATGAAGGCGGTGGGCAACCATGGCACATACAACAGCGCTGTACCTGCCATCGCTAGCAACCAAGGCAAGGCTTCAGAGCGTCGGTCTCGACGCCAGAGGATGCGGCTAGCGGTGATCAACCATTGGGCAATAATGCTAAAGCTATAGAAGTAGTGAACGTAAATACCTACTGCATTTAAGCCAACCCAGCTCAACCAGCGCCAGGGAGACCGATCACCCTGGAGTAAGGCCATCCAATTGGTGAGGGCAAACAGTGCGATCGCAACCGCCAAACTATAGTGCCGCGCTTCCTGAGATAGATAGATGCCGTAGGGCGACACTGCCATCAGCAGGGCGGCTATGGTGCCGACACGTTCTCCCGCCAATCGACGTCCCAGGTAAAATGCACCAGCGACAGCCACAATCCCCCAGAGCACGGCAAAGGCTCGTAGCGTCCAGATGGAACTTCCCAGTCCGTGTAACCAAACATTCATCGCCATAAAAAACAGCGGTGGATGGTTGCTATAGGTGGTTAATGCCTGGGCGGCCTGTAGGGTAGAACCGGGAGTATCTAGTAGCGCCCAGTAACTTTCCGGCGGCAGTAACGTATTCATGGGAATCTCATTCAGATTCTTCCCAAGACTATAGAACGTGGTGTACAGCTCATCCACCCAAAGGGGCTTAGCCGCTAGACGCCACAATCGCAGGAGCGCTGCCAGTAATAAAATCAGCGCTAAAGGGTGTTGTTGATTTAGCCTCAGCTTAGGCAATGGTTTGCTCTCGCTAATGGTGCCCCCAGCATGGTAGCCGATTCACTCCAGATTAAGAACGGGTTCTCACCATTGTTATGGCCACTCGTCCATCAAAATGAGGCACTGGAGCAGTCAGTTTAGTGACTGTCACTTGAATTTTTTCTAGACGTTCATCGTTGGCAAGGGCTTGGGTTGCGATCTCATCTCCCAGGCGCTCAATGAGTTTATATTTTTCCGTCTGAATAATCTGCTGTGTCTGCTGGATAATATCGGCATAGTTATGGGTATCTGCCAGATTGTCAGATTTGCCCGCCATCGACAAGTCCATCCACAGCATCAGATCTACCTCAAACCATTGGCCCAGCACATTCTCTTCGGGCAGTGCCCCAATGTAGCCATAGGCACGAATGCCAGAAACAGTTATATAGTCAGTCATTAACGTTGGGTTTCATCAATTTTTTACAGATTTTGCCTTTCTATAAAAAAGCTTATATAAGCACATGTATTCTCATAGCAGCAGTAGTACCTTATAGATGGGTAAGTTGTCGTCGTTTATAGTAAACCAGAAAAATCGTTGCCCAACACTCCTAAGAACCTCGAAAGAAGTCATCAGGCATGCAGCTCAGAAAATCTCTTGGATCGATAACTACCCTCAGTCTTGCAGCTATCACAGTGAATGTCCAAAGTGCTGATGCTGCCTATTTCCAGGGACTAGGATATTTACCCGGACTTGACACTGGCAGCAGAGCATTCGATATCTTGGCAGATGGCAACATTGTAGTTGGCACGAGTCAATGACAAGACTCTAATGGCAGCATATATGCATCGTTTATATGGACAAGAAATACTGGACTGGCTCAGATTCTATGCAATAAGAGTATATTGCTGATTTGCCCTATTCATACCAATCAATTACTTCTAAGTTTGGCACTCTAGAGAACTCTCGAACATTATGGGTAACCAGCTTAGCTTCACAACTCAATGCAGTGCCTGCTATCAAAACATCTAGAGGGCCGATAGTTTGCCCTTGTTTTTCAAGATAAGCTCGAATCTTAGCTGAAACAATAGCAGTAGATTGATTGAAAGGTAAAAGTGATACCCTGGCAGAAAATGTATTTAATTGTTGAAGACGTTTTGTTGGGCTATTAGACTTAGCAACACCAACATAAAGTTCAAATAGAACGATTGAAGGTATTACTACTTCTCTCTCAGAGACCAGTGCTAAATTTTGAGCTACATTGCCTTGACCTTTGAAGTAATAAATCAAAGTATTGGTATCGAGAACATACATTCAAAGTATTTCCCTCTGGCAATCTTGCCCTTGGTCACCACGAATTTCATCAATATCAGGAAAGTCAGAATCAGGAAAGTCAGACCAGGATCCTGATAGGGATTGAACAAATTCAGGCCATGACAGCTGAACGGATGACTGACTAACTTCAGCAGAAGTTGAGGGTACAGGTACTGTCCATTCGCCTTTTAATAGAAACTGAATAAACCCCATAACCAGGTTCATTTGCTCATCAGGCAATTTTTTTACTAACTCGTAGATAGCTTCAGCGGTTGTCATACTCCTTTTTGGCAAATGACCAATATCTTTAATTTTAGCGAGGTCATTCTAAATTAAATCGCGATGGGTAAAGGGTTTAGCATTTTCTCCTGAGTAGGTAGCCACAATATGACCATTGCCCACCACCTGGTATTTGTAAGTAACTAGGCCTTCCAAACCTACTGGACCGCGAGGGGGCATTTTCTGGGTGCTGATACCCACCTCTGCTCCAAAGCCGTAGCGGAAACCATCGGCAAAGCGGGTAGAGCAGTTGTGGTAAACACCCGCAGCATCGACCTGAGCCATAAATTGATCGGCTGTAGCTTGATCTTCTGTTGCGATCGCATCCGTATGCCGTGACCCATAGGTATTAATGTGATCAATCGCTGCATCGACCGAATCCACCACTCGAATCGCCAAAATCAAATCGCTGTATTCAGTGGACCAGTCGCTCTCAGTTGCCGCCTGAATATCGGTTAAGACCTGCTGTGTAGCATCATCGCCCAGCAGCTTTACCCCCTCTTTTTGTAAGGCTTCAGCGAGAACCGGCAGCGCCTTAGCTGCAATCTCTTTATGCACTAACAGAGTCTCAATGGCATTACAGGCCGATGGATAGCCAACCTTGGCATCCACAGCAATTGGAACTGTCTTTTCTAAATCAGCGGCCACATCCACATACAGATGGCAGATACCATCCGCATGGCCGAGCACTGGAATGCGAGTATTCTCCTGCACAAAGCGAACAAAGGCATTAGACCCGCGAGGAATAATCAGATCCACATAGCTATCTAGCTCCAGCAGCGCCCGTGTCTCTTCCCGCGTAGTCAAGAGCTGCACGGCATTGGGGTCCAAACCCACATTAGTCAAGCCCTGACAAATGGCCTTGACCAGGGCATGGCAAGAGCGCACGGCCTCTTTTCCCCCTTTCAGGATGACACCGTTACCAGATTTCACAGCCAGTGTCGAAATCTGCATGACAGCATCGGGGCGGGACTCAAAAATAATCCCCAGTACTCCCAGCGGACAGGCGATCCGCTTGAGCTCTAGGCCATCGTCCAATTCCCGATGAATCTGGACTGCACCGGCTGGGTCAGGCAGCTTCGCCACATCCCGAACACCCTTGATCGCTCCATTCAGCTTCACAGCATCCAGCTTTAGCCGTCCGTAAAGGGGCTTCGCCAGGTTATCGTCTAACGCCGCCTGCAAATCAGCTTCATTGGCTATTGTGATATCTGCCGCCGCCGCTTCTAACGCCTGGGCAATGGCCTCAATCGCCTCGTTTTTTTGCTGGGTGGACAGACTGGCCAGGGTGCGGGCTGCTTGACGTGTGCTGGTTGCGATCGCAACCAAAGAATTCTCAACAGCAACCGAAGATACAGACATGGGGTTCCGTGGGATGTTTACTCATTTCATCTAGGTTACCTAGAATAACGCGTCCTATGCGTCCTCAACCTTCCCCCGCAATCTTCCGTTTTGCGCGCTGCCAGAGCGCCTCTAGTTCCTCAATGCTGTGATCATCCAAAGGCTTTTCCGCTGACTGCTCCAGCAGTCCAAACCGCTGCACAAAGCGACGATTTGTCCCCTGCAGAGCCGCCACCGGGTCAATGTCACACCAGCGGGCCACCTGCATTAAACTAAACAGCACATCACCAAACTCAGCTGCCTGGTTCTCGGCACTTTCATGGGCCAGAGCATGGCGAAATTCTCCCAGTTCCTCCTCCACCTTTTCCCACACACCATCCAGGGTTTCCCACTCAAATCCAGCCTTAGCCGCTTGCTTAGAAATTTTCATGGTGGCAGTCATTGGAGGCAACGTACGGCCATAACGAGCCAGCTTAGAGGTTAAGGTCTGCTCATCTTGATTGCCCTTCTCTGCCGCTTTGATGGCTTCCCAAGTAACATGCACCTCTTCGGGGGTTGCCGCTTGGCTGTCACCAAATACATGGGGATGACGTCGAATCAGTTTTTCCGCAATGCCTTGAGCCACATCTCCAAGGTCAAACGCATCTGTCTCACTAAAGATTTGCGACTGCAGCACCACCTGCAGCAACAAATCCCCTAGCTCCTCAGCCATATGATCACGGTCACCTTGTTGAATTGCATCGACCACCTCATAGGCTTCCTCCAGCACATAAGGAGTCAGACTCTCAGGCGTCTGGGCCAGATCCCACGGGCAGCCGCCTTCAGGGTTACGCAGCTGAGCAACGACATCAATCAGACGCTGGAGGGATTCTAATGTTTTAGATTGCAGGTTTGTGGTCATGGATTTTAGCAATAGAGGCAGGTTATGACTAAGCTCAGCCTATCGTTTACGACGGCCCTGATGACGCCGCTTTTTCTTAAATGCGGAGACTAGCCAGTCGCTGGTGTAATGACTCAGTGCCCCGAGTTCAAGGCCTACTAGCAACGTTAGCCACTCCCTCCAGTATTGAACAAACAGGCTGACTAAGATGGGTTCGAGTCTTTGCCAAGATAGCTGGGCCTGCCAGAAATGATTGACTGCAAGTACCCCTACAGTTGCAAACAGCGCAATCCAAACACCTAGATAAAGCACCCGAACTACAGTGCCAATCAGAGGGCCGTGGGACCACCTAGAACGATGTTTGATAGCCACCTGATAGGGATACCAAATCCAGCGCATCAGACCCCATCGGCGATATTGCACTGACTGAATATCTAGATCGGGACCCATCATCAAGCCACTGAGCAAAAAGCTGAGACCGACAATAACAGTTAGCGGCATATCAAGGGTTATGAAAAAAGCACTTATCAGCACCAGAGGTAATAGCCACAGCGTAATTCGGTCATGATGTTTTCCAGATGGCATAGGTCCTCAACAGCACAGCGCCCGTTCCTCGGGTTTTAATAATACAAATGAATTACTGCTGTTTTGCAAAAAGATTACCTTTGACCGCTGTCACCTGAATTACATTTTCTTTGAAAAAAAGTTCGCCTTTAGTCGCTGTCATCTGTTAATATCTATTTCTGTGCAAACACGCACTTCACGGACGGTTAGCTCAGTTGGTAGAGCGCCTGCCTTACAAGCAGGATGTCACTGGTTCGAGCCCAGTACCGTCCATAGGTTTTAGAAAATTGATAAGAGTCGGTGACCGAGATAAGACCGAACTAATCGCTTAGTTCTTGGTAAATTTGCTTAATTGCTTTGACACTTGGTTTGGGCTTATTTCCCAAGCTTTTGCTATTTGGTGAACTTTTACTCCATTTTCTTTAAGTCGCAGCATAATCTCTAGGTCTTTGGTCGTAAGAGTTTTTTGTGGTGACGCATTTAGACTGCTATCTAGTTGATTTTCGCTTAACGTTCCTTGAAAAAGGTGGTAGGGATTTACGCAGCTAGGGTTATCGCACCTATGGCACACGGGTAACTTGGAATCGTCTATGAAGTTTTTGTAGGAAATTTTGTAAGCTAATCTATGGGCCATCCATCTTCTACCGTCTCGTCGAGATTGCCCATAACCTGCTCGATCCTTTCCTTTTAGCCATAACCAACACTCCTCAGGAGTTTTAATTAGAGAAGCCTTCCAGAAATGGTCCTCATCCCACCCTGGGACATCCGGTCCATGTTTGTATGCGACGGTTTTTCTGTATTGATACTTATCCCAGGAAAACGTTTCTAAATTAAGTGATCGTGCAACTTCTTTGCCTGCATTAATTGCCTTTTGTAGATTCTCTGTTTTTGCAGGTAAGTCTAAAGCTATTCGACTTTGACGAGGTATGATAGCCGTTTGGTCCCTGGGTGGTAACGTGCCGCGCAGATGTAATGACGATCTAACCACCTCTATAGTTAGTTTTTTCTTGCCCCAGCGGTATTTGCTTAATTCTTCGTTAGCTATTGCTAGATACTCACCGAAATCGTCAGCCGGTTCGGTTAAAGATACAATACTATTCACAATCTTACTTGTCTAAGGTTGTCATTCCCTGGGCTGTTCCACCAGCGCCGGGGCTCTTTTATTATATCTGAAACTACTGTCATTAGGGACTTTCACTGGTTTGAGCCCAGTACCGTCCATAGGTTTCAGAGATTAGGTAAGGGTCGACGACTAAATGAATAGTACTAAGTTAAGCCCAGCACTCAACTGGGATTTTTTTGTTGGTGTGTTACCTGGTGCCATAGTTTCTAGCGATCTATAGCCACGTGTAACTATCTGTGGCAAGCTGCCACAGTCTGTATCATTCTGCTAGCCACCAGGCGTTTAACGTGGTCGATCCACTGGCTACGGTTGCCGTAATTTCTAGTGATTCGATCGAACCGACGTTATAGCGAATCCAAACATAACTTCCTGATGGGCCAGGATCAGCGGGTAAATTCGTTGGATCACCATTGGTTTTTCTTACAAGCGCGGTCGCATTTCCAGTTTGATCAGCTGTATTAGTTGAGTAATCTGCGGTAGAAGTTGCTTCTGGAAAATGAAATCCGAAACTACTATTCATACGGATTTTACTTTGGAAGCTGTTTAATGCAGTTCCTCCCAAATTTTGAACAATTAACCCAACTCTTGATTTTCCTCGGCAATCAATAGTTACCACAAGAGTCTCCTCATCTGTGACTGAAAATGATAATTCCGATCCTTCTGAATACGATGGACCTGATCCACCGCTACCAGACGCGATCGCAATCAATTCTCGTAATGCACCTTTCAGTAACGCGATCGCGGTAGATGATCCGGTTTCATCCGTTGCCGCTGCATCCGCGATCGCTCCAATTGCATCCGAAAAAAATTTATGGCCAATAATTTGGTTATTAGATCCATCGAGGCCTAGATCCTCACCTCGAATTTTACGAAGCGTTGAGTCACCGTCCAAAACTGAGTAATCGAAATCGGACATAGTAAATCCTCACTAAACTAAAGCGATCGCAGATTTAGACCTGCGATAGTTGAAATACAAATTGATATCAGTAATCAAGAACGGTGCACTTTCTTTCCAAGCGGACACGCCACCCGTTAGGTAGACGCTGGCAACCCGCGCATAGTAGGTACCAGGTAGCAAATTTTCTAACCGTGCATTGGTTCCGGTAACCGTGCGAGTTTCAGACCAAGCGCCTGCAATTCCACGTTTGTATTGGTACTGGTACGAAGAAACGAATAAATCTCGATTCCCGCTACTATCGGTAGGCTCAACCCAGGTGATATCTAAGGTAAGTGTTGTATCAACGGTGATATCTCGTAGCCCAACTGACTTTGGTGGAGGAACTACGGACGGAATTCTAATCGGTGGGTTAATAGGCTGTATTGCGAACCCAGTCTCTATTAGATTTTGTTTTTGGTCGTAGTACTCACCCGCTACGATCTCCACGACGCTTTCATTGTCTGTTTTTGCTCGCATTCCTAAGACTCGAAAGAGCTTTGGAGCAATTACATTGATACTCCAGGTTGCCCCCGGTGTTGGTACTCGCGGGAATGGGGTTGTGACTGATATCGTTTGGTGTGTCCCCGGTGAATTTGCGATCGCACGCTGATGTAGTCTAAGTTCTTCCGCTACAGTAGGGATCGTTAATTGCAAAGTAAATGTAGCTCCAGCTGGGAGGACTACAGGGGCATCAAGGTTAATTTCAGTTGTCGTACCCGATAAAACTAACCCGGCATACCGTTGATTAGGTTTTTTCCAATCGTAAATTTCAATAATGTCCCCTGGCCGGAATTTAATTCCGAATATCGCCATGGAAAACGTACAGGTTTCGGTTTCATATAGATCGGTATAGATCTTCCGTCTGCCAGCACGAACAGCTTGCCCCCGAGACGTGCAACCTGGTGCTGTGATATCAACTTGCCGAATCCCATATCTATCAATAGCTTCTGTGACATCAACGGGTTCCATCGCCCGACGATAGTTGTCTCCTGGATCATTCCAAACCACATTACAGATACTGTTTCGCGAACGGATATCAGTTGATGCGTAAGTAAATGTTCCGTTTGTCACATTGGCATTAGTAACTTGGCTTATGGGCGATCCGGGTCTATCTTGCCAAAAATAAATCTTGTCCCCACCCCAGTAATAACGAGCGTTACAAGCGTTTAGTAACAGTTGGATCTGATCATGCGCATCTTCCGTGGATTGCATGACGGTATTACAGAGATAGCGGCGTTCAACTCCACCAAATCCATCAGGGATTATCTGATTGTTATGAACACTGACTTCATACAGAGATGCAAGCGAAATTTGATTAAGTGAGATTCGGTTTCCTAATCCGAATCGTTCATTAGTGAGGAGTTCAAGTAACTGCCAAGCTGGATCAGATACAGCTTGCGCCGAACGATACAGCCCCATATTCCACGAACCGGAAAAATTTAATCCCCCATCTTCAGTAACAACTGAATTCGTTGGTATCCGGCATCTCACTCCACCTACAAAATACGAGCGTGATGGAACTGAGTTAAACTGCTCCGCTGCAAAGCTTTGAGCAATGATCGCACTATGCGGATAATTTAATTTTTGTTCAATGACTTCTGTATAGGACTGCCACCGAACAATCCGTTGAACCTTCGTATCTGCGGTATCGGGGGAGTTTGACTCAACCCTGATTGTGAATGAATCAACCGTACCCCCGACAGTGTTAACGGGAAAGTAATAGTCATACTCTGTAAGGGATTCAAACCGAGATGTTATATCCCGATTCAGCCGTAGAACAAACGGCCCATTTCCCTGTTTGATAAATATTTTGGCGTTAACCGATTCCCCTGTGATGTCGCCATCATCTTCAAACCGTTGGAGCTGATAACCCAAACGAACTCGAATCGCATCAATTTGATTGTTAATAATCTGTCGGGTAATTGGAAACGTAACGGTGATATCTTGACCTACCGACACTTCAGATCCAACTTCATCCCCAAAACCAGGAATAACAGTCTGTGTCTGTGACCCAGGTCGCCAGTTGACTTGATAGTTTGAGAAGTTTAATGACCCATCTGCGTTTCTAACCGGTGTATCGTCCAGAAAGATGTTTTCTCTGATATCCTGGCCCGCTTTGAATCCCTCGATAGGCCCTTCAGAAACCAGTTCGATAATTTTGATCGTGGCCCTGGATAGTGCCGTAACGTCTTCTTCGTTAGGCGATCCGCCAGACTTTCCACCACCACCATTGTGAACTCGAATACCATGTTCACCAACTAAAAAGGTATGATGTTTCTTAACTTGTAAGTTATAGACGGTATCCCCTTTCTCAAGGAGATTGATGTACTCAACCGGGCGAATACCCCCTCGTCGATCCTTTAATCCCGCATCCCGGTTAAGTTTTCCAGCGTATTGGAACGCGTCCAGGTCATCGACGTAAAACCAATGGTTCGGTGTTGTCGTGACTGACCCGCCCCAATAATGAACTTTTAGGATTCGCTTACTTTCGTGCTTATGCGTTGCCAGCACTTCAGTTTGACGAATTTTTCCTTTGTAATCGAAGGCTAAAATAGACTGCCCGACTTCAACCGACTCGATAGGGATCGTGCCCGAGGGTGTCCATACGTCAGTGCCCGCGACGAAACAGCCACCACCACCCGATCCTTTGATTAAGTAGTCAGTTAGTATTTCGTCTGGCACAATGTAGCTTAAAGGCTAAAGATATTCACTAATTAGTTATTATATGTCATTAAATCTAAATGATTCGGTTTGGGTTAGATTGACCCCTCAAGCTAAAAATCTCATAGTGAATAGAGAGTATCTATATGCTCAAGAGTCTGACGGATGGTCAAAGTGGCAATTATGGGTGCTGATGAATGAGTTTGGACCTCATATGGTGATGGGATTTAATAATCAACTTTTTGAAAATAATGAAATTTCTTTAGTGAATCCACTCAATGGCTAATCTGCCTACGCTGACGCTATCCCCTAGCTGGGATATATCAGAATCAACCCGCATTCCCTATAGTGAATCTGAACTTGGGGATGGCTATGTCTCACGAGTTAACAAAACGATTTCGATCGCTCGTCAGTGGAATATTCGTAGAGTAGGCTTGACAACGGTTGAAAAGGATTCATTAGTTACTGAATTATCCCTTTACACGGGTGTTGATGCGTTTTTATGGTCTCCACATCCGCTTTTACCCAAATCAGCTTATTTCTGTGATGATTGGTCTGTTTCCCCCTTAGGTCCAGATGCTTGGGAAATCACGGCACTATTTAAAGAAGACGTAACCGGAGAGGAATCTAGTTTTGCTGAGTTACTAGATGATGTAGCAATTGACTCAATGCTAGCAGGATCGCTGCAATGGCTTCAGACCTACACACGCGACACGCTTCCGCTCGCTGCCAATTCAGACTACGTAACGGTTAACGCTTTCCACAACGTACTAGGACGTGGGGGTTATTTCCCTGGTAGTGCCGGAACAACTGAAGGTCAGGCCGCCTTAGGTCGGGCCTGTATGGAAGCGTTCTTCGTGAGTGGGGATGTAGCTTGGAAGAATTATGCGATCGCACTCGGGAACGCTTTGATCGAGTACTACTACAACGATCCTGTGCCAGCTCCAGGAAGTGAGTTCAACACCATTTGGCTCAGTCACTGGCTGATCAATGTAAAAGAGAGCTTTGTGAGTCGAGGTCCGGCTAACACGGTAGATCCTTTGAATTACGGGGATTTTGGACGCACAATCAGTTTTACCAATGGTGTAGGTGTGATTCCAAACGGTAACCCGAGTGATGGAGAACTTCTAGCAGTTGTCTATAAGGTGTATTCGGTTGATGGAATTCTCCTTTGGCAGAATGTAGACGCTCCGCTCGTAGCCGGAACCGAATATCAGATTGAGTACTTCGTAAGTGATTTTCAACTCAAAGGCCAAAATTATCGAATATTCCCCGATACAGAGGCATCTGGGGGAACTCCTCCCGTTGCAACAGCAGAAACAGCTGGACTGATCAAGCTAACAAGTAATTACACAGGTAGTGCAAAATTAGTCTATTCCACATATTCAGGACCTGTGATTCAAGTAAATCAGACGTTTGAAGCTTGGCCTGTCTGGCGCAGGCTACTTTAACCATACGGAGAGACTAAATAATTAACTTTTAAGCTAAAATTGTACTGCAAATGCAGGTACTTTAAGTTAATATGACTACTATAACCATTAGGCTACCTGAGTCTGAAAAACAAAAGCTCAAGCAATATAGCTTGGTCGTTGAAAGAACTCAAACCGATATTTTACGCGAGTTTATTCGTAGTTTAGAAATTGATAGTGATTAATATGCCAGAACCTTTTAGTGAAGATGAAATCCTAAATAATCACTTCCATTTTAAGGATGTTAATAGCTCATCGAAATTTGAGATTTTTAAGTCTCGGCTTCAACAACTCGCGTGTACTGACCTTCCATTTAATGAGTGGAAATTTATTACTTCTTATTATGAAGAGGAAGAGTACATGGCAGGTGAAATTTCGTGCCTTTGCACTCATGGCGAGAGATGTACAGACGTTATTAAGCATTTCAATTATCTTAGTAATAGATTTAACCATGACGGTAAGGTAATCCGGGTAGGTTCTAGGTGCATAAAGAAACTCCCTGAGATTGCACCCGACGCAATAATTTTTAGCTCTATAAATAACCCTAAAATTAAAGGAATCTCAAAAGATGCAATTATTAGGGCGTATGAGTTGGGGTTTATTAATGAGTTTGAATATGGTTTTGCGCCCAATGCAAATAAGCGAACGAGTTTGAGTGATAAACAACATATAGTTCTTGCAAAGATAAGGGCTCAAATATCTTTGTTAGTTGCACCAATAGCTAAAAAACATCTTGAAAATTTTGCAAAATTACATCGACCAAAATGGATAAAACTAGTTGATGTATATGGCAAATCAATACACAAATTAGCTAAAAGAAATGTTCATTCTAGATTAATTCGTCACTTTTGTAATATGTTAACTGACTATTTTTTATATTTACGTTTGGACGATGTGGATATAGAACTATCACCACAAAACACTAAACATTTAATTAGTATTTTCAGAGCATAAGAGATTTTTCAGCTACGCAGATCTTGAATATATTAAGTTCGTTACTTTAATTAGGGAGTGAAATTATGGATTACATTAAATATATTAGAAATATTAGTGGCACTACTAATCAAAATTTTTCTAATCAGGAGTCAAAAGAAATTGTTAGAGCAATAAAAAATAATAGAGTATATAAAAAATTAAATAGTAAAAAGTATAGATCAGTTTCTAATTATACTGATTATAAAGATCTATGCTTTGTGCTCACTTTAAATAATATGAATTCAAATCCCCAGAATCGTGATGAGGATGTTCTTGCTAGAGGAATTGCTAATTTTTGTTTAAGTCGTGAGCATCCAATTTATTGGGTATCAAAAGAACTTTTTACAGCTTTAATTAATACAAAAGTACCCAAAGTTTTTAACGAGATTAAAAAAACATTAGATAGTTTTGTATTAATGCTCCCTAACAACGCAATGTATGGGCATACTGGCGATCATTGTGGTTGTTTATTAGTTAACCACTTTCTTAAAAATGAGAGTATAAAAATAAAACCTTTTTTATTCGACGAATTCGTCGAAGACGAATTTAAAGGTAAAAGTGAATACATCTTTCATAGTAGCGAAACAGGTAATTTAATGGTTGTTGGAGTTCCAATTTTAGCGCCTAGACCGTGGTATTCTTCCAATATTATTTTTGAGCGTGAAATGCCAGAAAATACGGATTATAGGTTAGAAAATTTCGTCTATAATCTAATTCTCTATCTTCAAAACTACGAAGAAAAAATCACTACTGATTCCAGTTCTACTGGGTTTAGAGTTAATAAACAGAAATTAAAAGCTAAGGACGTTGGACAAGGCTATTCGCCTATCCGATGGTTAGGGAAAGGGTATAAAATTAAATACGAATCAGGCTCACCCGGCACCCATAAATCGCCCGAAACACATATCAGGATGGGTCACTGGAGAAAGCAACCCATTGGCCCAAGGGACAAAGATGATCATAAAATGATCTGGATTGAGCCTATGCTTGTGAATGCAAATTAACTAATTAGATAATTAGAGTCATGCATCAAATAACTAAGTCTGACATCCAAAAAACGTTCATTAATGTTGATCTTCATAAAGAACCAGATTTAAGGTTTGCAGGTGTTAATCAAGGACGGAAGGGACTTTGGTTAGTAACGCTTGATATATTCTTCCCGCGACTAGATATTCCCGTTTCTACTAATATCGATGACAAGGATACTGAAAAGTCAATATTAGTGAGGTATATACGAGAATCCCGTAGGTATCTGAGTACAGCGGAATTAGTGCCGACAGGGTCTAGCATAGGTAGGGCTTTATCTACACTAGACCTGGGATCGAAATTAAAAGAATTACGAGTAACATCTGGATGTATTGATAACGAACCTGATCGACATTTTGGAAATTACATCCAAGAAACAACTAATTTAATACTGACTGACTTTAGATATAACTTAGACCAACCGTATAAAAAAGATATTGTTAGAGAAGCCGGAAATAGTATTTCTTGTACATCTATCAATTACGACTTATTTATGGCTCACGCTATGGATAATTTTATAAGTAATGAAGATTCAAATCCTAGGATTTCCATTCCTAACCATTTCAATCAGTGTGGGTTTGAATATGATTCTCTATCACCCTGCGCTCATTTTATGGGAGTTAGACACAATCCGATAACTACTAAGTGGGAGAATGTATACCCAACTAATGGCCTTTTTTATGCTTTAGCGTTAGCGGAAGCTGCTTTTTACATTTGGATGAGTGAGAGGGTGTCAATAGAAAAGCTATTAAGTGTCTGATGGCCACAGGAGAGATACAATTTGCGTTCGATGTGGGAATCTGGAGCTGGCAATTTTACCAGTTCTTATTCCAAGAAACTTCTGACGATAAATGGCGTAGAGCAGCAGAGGCTACACGGTATTCAGTTATCCAATCAGCCGTCGTAGAAAACCTTTCTTTCTACTATCAGACATCCGACGATCCTACTAATCTCTACACCTACCCAGGCACCCAATCGATTCTGATCCAGAATGACAATGGGTATGCGGAATCTCGGCAAATCGGTGGAGATAAAGACGGGTGGCTAAGGCTAGATATGAATACGGCTCCACCGATGCAGTTTGATGGTGAGGGGAAACCAATCGGCCCATTTCCCAGTGTTGAGGTTCAAAACTTTGCGATCGTAACCGGGGTTGACGGACTCACTACGATCCAAGCTGAAGCTGCACATAACCAAGGTGGAATCGTAGAAGTAGGCCTCTCAATCGATGATGACCCATTCACGTTTGACCAGATCTACAAGCAGTTTTGGCGACTTAATCCAGCGGGTGCTGCCACATCGCGCACATTCAACCCGAGAGAACTCATCCGATGGTCAGGCGATTATCTCACTTGGTTTTACAACATTGCTGAAGATCCTATCTTCACATATCGGGGTGGAGATGGAACCGCGACAGCTAGAAGTACCTTTGAAACATTCACATACAACGGAGTAAGCGCGTCGTGGTTAGTTGGCACGTTAGCCCTTAATGGAGATAGTGGGTTTGCCGGAGGTGGCCTGGTTTTCGATGGTTTAGGAGCATTCGTTAACTCTCCACCCAGGATCTGGCTACGACATGAGGGCGCTGAAATCTTCTACAAAGTCATTGATGGTGACGGAGATGATTTTTATTTTGATATTGCTGATACGGGTGGCGCATGGGTAAGTATCCAACCAACTTGGGAGCAAATGTTTCAAATTGGGGGTGATGATAAGAACCCTAACCGAACAGATTCCCTCCAATCCATCGAGTTCGTAGCCAAGGGTGTTAATGGAGCGTCGACCACCTATATTTGGTTTGCGTCACCTGGTGCACCACCTGAGCAATTAGATGTGCCCATTTTCACGTATAAGGCCGTAGTCACGAGTCGCCAACGATCAGCGCACACCCTGTGGGTAGGGAATTTCAGGCCGATAGGCAACACTCTAGATGAGCTTCAATATAATCCTGGTGTAGTCCCGTTCACAGTGAACCTATTGAATGGAGTGATCTCAGATTGGCGAGGGATTCCCTATGCCGGTTACCAATCGCCGCTAATGTGGCAACTCTGGGGACTCCCAAACCGACAACGACAGGTTGAGGATTTTCTCTTAGCGGCTCAAGCCGCCTACGCAAATAAGAACCCAAGTAACCTATTCGGATCATTTGCACCTGTATTCAGTTGGTCCTATTGGGATAATGGAGATTTCTTAGCGAATGGTCTGAACGACTTCGGTTGGAATGGACCTGACCCGAATACCGCCTGGGCACCCTATGCATTTCGAGTACTTGAGGCCAATGCCCATGCATGGAAGAACGATCGGCTTAACACTCGGTTGAAGCAGATCACTATGCAATTTCTTAGATTTCTAGATGATGACTATCTAGAGAGAAACAGCAAAGCGCCCATTACAGATTTTCCTGAAGATGTTCGAGGACAAGCTAATTATGCTGAACCTCATGCAGCATCATTGATCGGGAGAACCGCACTTTACGCGAATCTAGCTGGAGGTGACCCGGTGGTGACATTTCGGGTGTTGAAGATCTGTTTTGACTACGTGCGAGGTCAGTATGTGGGAAGTGGGAATATGCTAGGAAGCTTCTCAGCAGGCCAACCTACCTACGTTGAGGATGGGGTTACTTATAGAGAGTATTTTGTCTTTTGGCACGGGGAGATTATTGAGTTTCTCGCGTTGTTGAAAAAATATAAACAGGATCTGACGTATCCAGGTCCAAGCACATTTTTACTATGACTGCGCTAATATTATCCTAAAAGTTAATCTTAGCTCAATGGGTGCTGAAGTCAATCGAATCCAAGAACTTTCCCAGGATACTTTCATAGATTTGTTTGAAGTCTCAGGCTATAACCCCGAGTCCCCGTTTGATAAATTCAGATTCGCCAATCATGTCGGTGTGCAATTTGGTGGGAAAGCGTATCAACCGCTAGCCTGCTCCATTGAAACGATTGAGTACACCTCTGAAGGTCAGCAACCTGAAGTAGGTCTGACCGTTTCTGATAACGGCGGAATCATTACAGACTTAATCCTTCTCTATAACAATATGGAAGGTGCTGCTGTAAAAGTAGTGAGAACTCAAGCCCGGTATTTAGATGGTCAGCCTCAAGCCGATCCAACCGCTATCCTAGCCGAAGCAGATTTCATTATCATTCGACGTGATCAACACACACCGGGCGATGCAATTACGTTTACATTGAGTAATCCTATTGAAGTAGATGGGGCAAAACTACCCGGTCGAATATGCCTTAGAACATGCATTTGGGTGTATAGAGATCCAGATACTTGTGGGTACACAGGATCAACTCGATTTACACTCTCAAATCAACGAACGTTAAACCCTGCACTGGATAAATGTGCAAAGTCCATCACAGCCTGTAGGTTACGCTTTGGAAATAATGCCGTGCTCCCGTTTGGGGGGTATCCAGGATTACAACGGCGCAGCTAGGTGTGGGCAAACATTAGCTTAAAAGTTAAAATGTTGGATGATAGTCGCCTAATAGCTTTTTCATCACTATGGATATCCTGAATACGCTTCATAGTTTCGTTAATCCAGATACTGAAGCTGTAATGCTTTTTCTCGGTTTAGCAATTGCGATTTTCCGGGAAACACAGAAAGGGGTCACCCTTAAAAAACTAGCAGAAGATATCAAAGATTCCGCAGATAGCCCAGCTGTACAGATTCTGAAAGATGTTCTTGTGAAGGATGATGATTAGATTTCGTACTGTAACAGGGGTAGCTAGGCTAGCTGGCAGAGTAATTGAAACCGCTACTATCGAGCCTCAGGACATTCCCGAGGTTTTGTCCTTGGTGAATGCTCATACAGTTTCAACTGTTGGAAGATTGTTTTGTGATCATCTAAACGGTGAGCCTAATAAAGGGTTCGCAATCACCGACCGGGGATATGACCTTAGCGTGCGTATAAAACCCGGTTACCCCACAGTATTTATTGAAATGCCGAGTGGAGTAACGATTAAAGTCGGGTGCCACAAAGACGTTGATGCAATTCTCGATACGGATGCATAAATGGATACTGGACTACGTATCATAGAAATCGGGAATGGATCTGAGCGGATAATTCCGATTGATCCGAAAGGTAAATTCCCTATTGTTATCGGTCGGGGACCTGACGCGGGTATTCAGATCGGGCTACTCGGGCGTAATACGTTTATCCGAGATGCTAATGGCAATAGTGTACCGATTGCTAAGTGCATCAGTTCGGTGCAAGCGACAATTTACCAGTATGCCAATGGTGAATTAAGGATTCACGATGGTAACGGGAAACCGTCTAATGCTGGGATTCGTATTTTTGGGTGTGATAAACCAATAGAGAGGCCTATCCCCCTATCACCGGGAGCACATGTTGAATTAATGCCTAGGGCTAAAGGTTGGGCTTGCTGGGTAGAATGGGCACCCGATGAAACGGATATTGATGGAGAACCTACATTAGGCTTCAATAAATGGAATAAACGACTCTTAGAGGATGATAAGCGAGTTCTTGAAGATCGGGTAAATGAGCTAGAGCAGAATCTCGCTGATAAAGCCGAAATCGATAACGCTCAAAATCGAAAAATTAAACGTACCGAAGGAAAGATCCATTGGATCAAAATCTTCGGGATAGTCGTAGTTTCTGCTATTTTGATTAGTCTGGGTGTAGATATCGAAGAACTAGATTATTTACTGAAAGGTGTTGCGGTTATTGCCGGGAGCGGTTTGGTGTGGACAGCTAGTGAGAAGAAGGATTAGTTTTTTAATTAAAGGGTGTTCATAGGGATGAAATAGTCTGAAAGTATTTGTGATGTATTATCTCGATCAAAATAAAAATAACATTTATAAAAATCTAAGTGCGTACCTCTATCTATTGGAGAACTTCTAAGAGTTACTATTTTGTTTGAATAAAACATAGCTTTTTCACATCCTAGTTTTTTAGCTGCCTCTGCAAGCGTACGTAATGATGTGTCATCATCAGGATCGAATAAACTATATTTGCGGTCATGAGTTAAAGGTGTATTGTAAAAATCACCTAAAGCATTACCCTGCATATCACAAAAGGCTCTTTGTACTTCACTTAATTTGAAGTTGGCATCTGTATCAATAATTTGAAGATGAGTTCTTGCAACTGTGAAAATAACGGTTATGGTTTCCATAAGTGACGATACTATTTTAATTAAATATAGATCCATACTACTTGGATGCGGTTAACGATTGCCACCAACGCTTAATACGAGTTGCCAATTATCCTCTTCTAATTGCTGGTAAGAATTTACTATTTCACCACGTCTACCCAGGTCAAATACATAAAAATCGGAATAGGGTAACTGAGTTTCGGGAATTGAAACTACACAAAAAACAAAACTCTGTTCACCGTCTGTTTCAGTACCTGTGTCTTCGTTGACCCCCGGTGGTACGTCTATCACAGCCAAAATATTACCACTTCCATCTTTTACAGGGATGGAAAAACCTTGCATTATATCTTGGTATCCTCTGCGGCGCTGATTACAGGGCTCACCAGGGTACCCATAATAGGGATCTATTACTAAAATTTCCCCAGATATCGTAGGTGATTCAATTTGAGCTAACGCTATCGATGGGGATAACGATGTTGCGATCGCAACCACTAACGCAGTAAGTTTACTTTTCATACTACAAACCTCAATGATTAGTATTGATACAAGGGGTGTACCTCGCTTCATATATCAATACTTAATCGAGGTAATTCAAATCACCAAGATGGATTCTAATTCCTTCACAAGGGATACATTAATCCAATTAGAAATTGTAAAGGTGATTACCGTCGTTGCCGTCTCCGTAACTGTCCGCCAGGGCGTTGCATCTTTTCGATCGCGCCTGGTAACGTCGCATTGATCTGCTCATTAACCCGTTTCGTGATCTCAATCGGATCAAGGTCTCCACCCTCGCTGTTCACAGTGATCGGCGCTGAAACAGAAATACTACTCGAAGCGGTTGGCATCTTTACTGCTGGGCTTGATGAAACACCACCGACTACACCACCATCTTTAAAGCCTAGAACTTTCTCATTAACACCGTATTCTCGTAAAATAGCCTGATGTTTACGATTAAGAACCCACTCTCCAGCGGACGCAACAATTAAACGTGAATTAGGCCCTTCTTTCCGCATAGCATCTCCAATAGGATCGTTACCACGCAATGGTCCACCATCAACGAAGCCAATTCGACCGCCATCCTTAAATAGCCCCCCAAACACGCTACCTACAACTCCGAGTATTCCGCCACCTCCACCAGTACCCGCAATACCCCCTGTTTCGCCACCACCAGATCCACCCATTCCTCCAAGTAGAGAGCCTAACAAACCTTCGATCGCCTTGTTCGCCATCATCGAAATGAGGTTACTTAGGATGTTGCTGAGCATATCTGAGAAAGCTTCATCAAAGCTCTTAGTGCCTTGAATCCAAGATCCAAGGGCTTCTTGCATTGGCGCTTTGATCGCACCAACAATCTCAGGTAAATCAGAGAATTCCGTGCGAATATTCTCCATTGAGATCTCATTAAGTTCAGCTGCTGAGTCTGCAAGGGCTGTAAACTGTTCTTGAGTAAGCCTGCCAGCGTCCATCATTGCGTAAAGCTCAGCAATCCTTTCTTCGTATGCACCAGCTTGCATATCTAGCTGCAAATTCATAGATTCCTGTCTTAACGGCGCAATTCCGCCAAAACCAAGCATATCCGCTTGTTGTTGCCGAGCGCTCAACACAGCTTGTTGCCCTTCAAGCACGGTTCTACGCCCACCTAATTCATAATCTTGTTGTTGCGTAGTAAAATCAAATTCCGCGTTTTCTCGTCTACGATTTGCTGTAACTTGCACTTCTTCTAGAGCCTGTGCTCTTGCAGTCTCACCTAATCTAGGGTCTTGCTCAATCTCAAGTGATCGAGCACCTTCATCTGCGTCAATTTGCCTAAGCGTATGCTGGTAATTTAATTCCTGTGCCTGAAGCGGTTGACCACTACGATTCAAAACCCTTGTTAATTCCTCTAGACCTTCCGTACGAATTTGGATTAATGATGATTCTTGGGCTAACTCCGCTTCCGTGCGTAATAGCCGTAATTCTCGTCGAGCGTTAGACAAATCTATATCTCTAGTCTTCTTAAAATTCTCAACCAGAATATCAACTTGTTCGGCTGTAAATCCTGCTTCTTCAGCACTCGCTCGATAAACATCAATTAAGCCTTGAAAATTCTCGTCTAAGCCCTGAACAACTCGTGATGCTTCTAATGTAGCCGCTTCAATAGGATCTAAACTTCCACCCTGGGCATTGAGATCTTGAATCTGATTTTGTAATCGGGCGAGTTCTTGCGTGAATGCAAAATCTACAGAATCGCCACTTAAAGCAGAAATAGTATCGCGATAGGCCTCTGTATCTGCAATTAAATTTTCTAGTGCAGCTGCTTGAGCATCCAGGTTCTCAAGCGCTGATGCATCTAAATCTCCGGCTACTACCTGTTGAGCGGTAGTTTCCCTCGCAAGCTGAACAATTTCTAATAATTCGCCTGTGCGTTCTAACTGGGCATTTACATCCTGTAATTGCCGTGAGTAACCTGTATTTTCACTAGCGAAATCACGAAGTCCCGTAACTCCTTCTTCAATTCGAGATCGACTATCACTTTGGGGAAGTGTTGCAAGTGTTCGATCTTGCTGACGCTGATTTAGCCCAAGTGTTTGGTCCTGTAAATCACGTATTTGTTGGTTCGTCTGATTTACTACTCCTTGAGCAATTAGCGAGGATTCTATTTCTTGTTGACGTACAGCCAGTTCAGTTCGTTGATCAATCAACCCTGTTTCTACAGAGAAATTCTGATTCTGCAATCCCTGAGCCTGATTGAATTGCCCGGTATTCACTCCACCAGGGGATGCGAGCGACGAGAATTGAGGTCCGCTCCCTTGCAAGGATTGATTATAAACCTGGCGTAATTCTTCATGCGATTTCACAGGTTGGCCGTAGTAGCTCTCACCTGCGAGGGTCGGCATTGAAGCCCATTCGGGAGCAACTAGATTAAGGGCATTATTAAAATCCCCCGACAGAACAGCATCTAATGCACCTCGATCACGAATTAGCTCAACGGCTGCTAAATCCTGATTACCTTTACCAAAATCAGATAGTCCAAGTTCACCAGCAACCTGGTCCCAGGTGGATGTTAAAAACTGATATGCCCCAGCAGCACTCGAACTGTAGCCATTGGCTGTGATGACTTGATCCGGGTGTTGGGATAAATCAGAAAATGTGCCCCCTCCGAATTGGGTGTTGTAGCCCTGAGGGCCGCTAGTCCCCTCGCCGTATCGGATGGCCGCAAGGAAAGCGCGCATCTTGGGATCTTGAAGTAGTTGCTGATTTTCTTGCCCTCTAGCGCTTAAATTGGCTGAGGGCATCTGGGGAACCGCTCGTTGAGCACCCTGGCTTATCTTCTGCTGAATAGATGGATTCTGGTGGAGCAACTCAACTTTCACCCCATCCGCGAACGTGACGGTAGTCACCCAACCACCCCCGTGGTCGTCATACCAAATCTCAGTGTCAACCACAGGGACATTTGTGGTGATTTCTGTTCCATCGGCAAACCCAAAATCAACCCCGTCGTGATGACTAGTCCCACCTCTGACTGGATGCGTTCTATATCCATGCTCGGAGGTAATTCGATCACTGTGTTGGTCTAAACCTTTACCCTGGACCTGGAAGCGTGACAATACATCATCAGATACCCGTGCTCGATGACCATCATCTGTGAGTAATCCAGCTTGATTAGCGTATCCCCGGTTGTACCGGATATCTAAATGGGCACCTGTACCAATGCCAGTGTTACCGACAACACCGACCACACCGCCCGTTGATCCCCCAACTACCCCAGGCACTTGACCTGGTAGCCCCCGTTGCATTTGCTGAGCCTGCATCTGGGCTTGCATCTGTTGCTGTAACGTTTGCTCCCGTTGACGATTCGCGTCAATCTGGATTTGAATAATTTCCTGAAGCGAATCGAGGAAATTCATAAATCCGCCGATCCAGTCATCAAAAAAGCTACCCGACATCCCGGTCATGGCAGACTTCAGTTTATTCTTAATCCCTGCGAAATCAGCTTGTGACGCGACTTCACGAGTTTGTAGAGCTAGTTCATTCGCTTGATTAGAAACTTCTCGATAGTAATCCGTAATCTCTCTGTTAGCATCACGTATTTGTTGATTAGCTTCAATTTGAGTTTGAAGCATCTGATCTTCAAGGTTTACCGTATCTAATTGAAGGGTTTCTAACTGCCCCTTAAACTCAGCAACCGTTTCAAGTGTGGTTCGTAAACTACCTTCCGATAAATTCTCAATGGCTGCTTGTATTTCAGCTGATGTAGCTTCAGCTGCTAACCCAGCATTTTCTAACGCTTGGGTATACTCAGAATCACCTAATGTATTCTCAAACCCTTTAATAGCAGTTTCATTAGTTGATATCTGGGTATTTAACTGATCTCTACGGAGTAGACTACCCATATATGTCGTCTGACCAGATGTAGCACCCCCTAACCGAGATCTAGTTAACGCTAGATTTTGTTGACCAGCTTGAAGTTGATCGAAAAATCTAGAACTGGCTAAACTAGCTGAAATCCCTCTCAACTCTCGGCCTAACATCGTAATTTTGTTAACTGATTGACCAATAGTCGCATTAATCTTATCGAGCTGTTTCTGAGCCATACCCAGTTCAGCTTCAAGTAACGCTTCTTGACCTTGAAGTTGAGATTTACGACTCTCACTTAAACCCGCTCTGGCTAGTTCTTCCTCGACAACTTGTAGGGCGTCCTTATAGTTCTCAACGTCTTGGGTAAGGTTGCGTTGAATCTTGCCGATAGGCGCATAAAGGGATTGGCGTTGCTTAATAAGATTGTTGATCTCTTCTTCCAGTGCGCGACGGCGGTCACTTTCCCCAAGTGCCAAGGCGCTTCTTTGCTGGTGCAGGTTTCGAAGTTGCTCATCCAATTCTGTGACCTGGGAAAACGAGCCCATACCATTAGCCGTTGCATAGGACCCACCACCCAGTAAGCGCATTGCCTCAGATGTATTGCGACCACCGGCACCGAGTAGATCACCAATCGCAAGTGTCTGATTTTCAGCTTTAACATCTTCAAACGTCCTGAAACCTCCACCGATTTGTGTTGCTCGCTCAAACCCTCTAACCAAGTTTTTAGGTAATATAGACCCTAAGAAAGTTTGCTCTAACAGAGACTCACCACCCTCTAAACTCGTGATTGTATTTCCTTGGGGCCTTTCACGCCCTCCAAAAGATTTGCCTGGTGAAGCTAAAGCTGATTTATTAAAGGCTTCTTGAGCTTCAGTCGCTTTCTTAAGCGAATCAGCGTAATCATCCCACCCAGTTGTAGATATTTCAGCGAGATCGCGTATCCCCCCACTCGTATCACTAAGCGCCTTCTGGAAAATACTTAAGAGATCAGTCACACCCTGGATGATGATAAACGTTCTGGCGAACTGAGCTGCGAACGTTTTCATTCCTGCCAACAAGGTAGCGAACATCTTGGCACCTTGAGCCGTAATAGTCTTAAAGAGTGCTGTTAACGGTGCGAACTGAGCTAAGAAACGAATCGCATTGATAACTGCATTTTTCATTAATGTGATGAATACAGCTGTCATCACGGGTGCGATGAGTTCCATATTCTCCCGGAGTAGCCGCATACCTGTAGCAGCCGCTTTAATACCTGTTACTCGTATGGGTATAGAGGTCTTACCTACAGCCTCTTGTAAGAACAACACCTCATTATTTAATTGGTTAATGGCTGATTGAGCACTATTAGCACTACCTGCTACACCTGAAGCAGTTTCAGCTGATAATTGTTGGGCAAACTTGGGCATGATTTCTTCTGCAAGAATTTGACCAGATGCGATCATCTGTCCCATTTCTTGTGTGCTAGCGCCCATAGACCTAGCAAATACGGCCAAACTTCCTGGCATGGCCTCAGCGAGCTGGCCCCTCAGTTCTTCAAGAGAGATCACTTGCTTGTCAACCATTTGGCTGACGGCTGTAAACGCTTGGTCTTGTCTTTGCGGGTCAAGTTGGTAAACAGCAGAAGCCTGGGATAATGCTCCAAAAAGCTGACGAGTACTTTCACCTTCTAATCTGGTCCCTTGTGTGCTGGCAGCTAACTGTCCGAAACCCGTCATCGAAGCATTGATGTCTCCCCCGAGAGCCAGAACCTTCTCACGAACAAAGTCAATATTTCGTGCGCCTTCTCTAGCCGAACCCGACACAAATGTGATCATCCGGGCCATATTGTCTAACCCGACAGCCACCATGAATGACTGATTTTCAAAGTCGGCTAATACCCCGATGAGGGGCTTGATGACAAAGTTAAATGCGATCGCACCCTTGGCCATGCCCATGAGCATCCCGGTGTTCTGCATCAAGCCTTCAAAGACTTCAGCTAAGGATCTACCTAATTTAGGGATGAAGGTAGCTGCGTTCTTCATCGACTCCATTGAGTCGAGCATGAATGAAAACGCTTCTCCAATAACGGGTATATCTTGTTCAGGTCTTCTACCCGTTACTTCAAACGGTTGAAATCCCTGTTGTTGACTACGTTCAGATTCTGGTCCTAAAACAACATTCTTGAACCCTTCAACAGCTCCATCTTTAAGAGAGCCTAACGTAGGACCAAGTGCAGATTTACCTTTATCAATGCCTAATGCTAGACCTTTGGAAATTTGTTCACCGATACGAATGAAGACCTTCGAGGGGCTAGCAATGCCAAGAGCATCTTCTGCTGCTTCAATAGCTTCTTCTGCGAGTTCTACAGCTGCAACTTCAACCGTTTGGACGGAGTCTGTCAGACCTTGTGCAAACCCTGTACCAACATCACCACCTAGCGAATTCTTACCAGCACGTTTCCGGTCATAACTCATCAACCCACCTGATTTACCAGGTTCCAATCCTTTAATCGCGGTGCCCAGATCGTGAATCTTCTTAATTAACGCAGGGGTAATACCTTCTTCCAAGTACTGAGTCAGTACCTGCTGCATCTCATTGGAGTTGTCCAGATATTCAGGGCTAAAATGGCCCCCAACTCCTGGAACAACCGCTTCCTTCTGTCCAGAAAATGGACGTAGCTGATCAAACTCGCCCATCAGGGAAACAGCATCATCCTTAATAGCCTGGAACGCCCCTAGCAAAGGAGTTCCCATGGAAAGCGCTTCTGAGACCACCCCTAAGGATTTGAGAATTTCTTGGGCTTCACGAACAACAAACCCGCCAGCTGAATGACCGACCATCTTAATGTTGGTATCAGGTCGTTGCTGTTTCACTGCGTAGGCTTGCTTAGCCAATCGCATAGCTTCAGGGTTATACCCCTGTTTAACAGCCTTCATGGGCTCTAGGATGGCATCCCTAATCACCTTGGCAATGCCCACTTCATCCAGTGTTCCAGAGACATCAAACTTAGATTCGAAGGGCACCATATGAGACCCTTCAGGTGCCATACCACCAAGTTTGCCAGCTATTTCATTGCTAATTTTTCCTTGAGTACCGGTGAAGCCTGAGGAAACAAAAACAACCTGTTGCGCATTAGCAGGGATGTTTTTACCCGCTGAATGCATCCCCATTCCATCGGGTGATTTAGCAAGATGAGCGTTTGAGCGAACATCGCTTTTATATTTATTAATAATCGCTTCGTTCGGTAAGTTCGCGATTCGACCTAGCGCATTACCTAACTCAGACAGATCACTTAGAACAGTTTTAATTTCATCGGTGATAACAGAGCTATCAAATGCTTTCCTCAGGTTGGTCTGGTACAAGTCAGCCATCTTGTATAGATCGCTGAATGTATCCCCAAACCCAAACATCCCTTGACGAAAGCCTTCAACCGTATACTCACCAATTCGCTTGAATACTTTTGATGGTGACTGGATATCAAGGGTATCTTCAGCCGCATCAATAGCTGATTGAGCTAAATCATTCGCAGATGCTTCAACATCCCCAATGGATGAACGAAGACCAGAGTCTAAACCAGTCCCAATGTTCTCCCCGATGTCTCGCCCTTCGGTGAGTTTGGAAGCTCCTTTAACTGATTTAGTGATTCGTTGCCTCGCCGCAGATGCGAGGTTCTTTAGTCCTTCGTCTGCATCATCACCTAAGTTTGTTAATAAGTCTGTTATGGCTTGTCGTGCATCATCTGCTGATTGCACAATATCCTGAGCCATTTGCGCAGCTTGTTGCGGGTCTTCTGCTGACCTCGCACCCTTAAGCTGATCACTAAAACTAATCCCTAGCTGTTTAACTTGTGCTTTGTAATTAGGAGGTGGATTAGCTGCTTTTAATTGTCTGACCTGACTCTCAGGAGACTGAGCTACATCAATCGTGCGTTCTGCCGTTGGTAATGCCAAAGGCGTAGACCCAGCTTCTAGCATTGCCGGATCCAATTGAGAAACAACCTCTGTAAGTTGCTTTTCAATTTTGGCTATCTGGGATTTCAGATTAGCGAGTTGATTACCTAACAGCGGCTTAGTTCGTTCTTCAGCAGGTAAGTTTGCGATCGCAGCTTCAACATCCGCTAACATTCGCGAAATATACCCTTCTGCATCACCGGTACCCGAAAGCATCTTGATACCCCGGATAGACTGATCATCAAGAGAACCGGACCCTATTGACTGTTTAACATTACCCAACAGTTCCTTAGCAGCTGTTAGCTGTTTTCTAGAATCACCAACAAATTGATTAGCTGCTGGTTGAGCACCTTTAAGACTCACACCAACCGATTGTGACACTTTACCCAGTGCGATCGCAGCAGATACGCCTGCCTTGGCAAGTTGACCCAACACATTGGCTGCATCTTCTACACCCAAGGCCGATGCTTTGGCAATTTGTTCTGGGCCAATATCAGAAAGCTTATCGATTACTGGTGCTGTGACATCAATCGCTTCAGAATCCCCTGGAACCCGACGCATCAACCGATTAATCAGGTTAACAGCCCCTTTCTCAGCAGATTCTGCCATGGCTGTACCCGCAGTTTCCGCTACATTGGTGAGTCCTTCACCTACCCCCTGGATAAATGACTTAGCCATCTCACCACCGGTCTTTTCGGTATCACCTAATTCAGCTAATGCCGAAGACATGTCAGGGATGTCTACTTCTGGTTGAACAGGCAATAATGTTTCAGGTTTGTATTGAGTGTGAGGTGTACGAACTTTTCGCTTACGATCGGTAGACGCAAGGGGTTGTTGTCCTGTTAGGGTAGCTCCTTCAGTTGAAACAATATCTTGAAAATTAGCGTTACCACGGGTGAGCCCTTGGATATCTGAGTAGAGTGCCTGATCTAATTTAGGAGCTTCACCAAAGATTTGATTCATTTGTTGGATCAGATCATCTACAGCTGCTAAATTCGGTCCTTGTTCTCCACCTCCTTTAACGACCTGAATAAGCTCAGGCATGATACGTGAAAAGGCTTCTGAATCCTCTCTAGCAACTCCTTTAACTCGTTTACCGGTGGAATACTCTTCAGCCGCATACTCTAAATCTGCTTTTTCTTGCCCATCACCATAGGTTTTCCGTAACTTTAGATCCGGGGTTACAAACGAGTACATTCCTTCAGCTTCTTCAGCAAACGCAGCAGCATCGCCCGCTAGCATCCTGAAGGTACGACTAAGCGCATCGAACTGACCGAACATATCGGCATACTGTTTAAATGCTGCTGTACCCTGTTTACCCTCGTATTCGGTGGACAGATCTAAATCAAGAAACTGGCTCATTCGTTTTTTGACATCCGGGTTAGCTAAGAACTGGCCCAGATGATGGGCTTCACCCGTGCCTTGGACGATTTCAGTATTTCGAGATGGGGCTAATAGTCCGGTAATGTCCGGTATCCCCTCCATCTTCGAAGCTTCTACAATCTTTTTCTGAGCCCTGCTTAGCTGTTCTGGGTCAATAAATTGTTCTCCAAACATGGCCATAGCCATCGGATCGAGATCCCCTACGAATGCACGGAAATTCTCATTACTAGCCGTATTGGTGAGCCCAGCCATGGGTAGAGTGGCACCGAACCCTTTAACGTTAGTAGCTCCTCCACGTTCTGCGATCGCAGTGGCTTCTTCCGCTGCAATAGTCCCCGCTGATGTTCCCGCAAAGATAAATCGTTTATCGTTTCCGTACTTGGATTCATATGCTCTACGGGTGGCATCCATCATAATCGCATCAGGATTAAAGCCAGCTTCTGTAGAGATATTTAATAATCTATCGAGGGGTATAGATTCACCTTGTTTCCGTAGTTCTTCATTGCCCGTGACATCAGCTAAGAAGTCAGCAAACAGCCTTTTAAGATCGCCGCCTTTACCAAAATCTTGTGAATTTGAATACGCATTAGGTACCGGTACCGTCGCAACTTGAGGACCTAATGATTTCTCAACAATATTCTTAGCGAAGAACGTATTGGTACCACCCTCAGACAGATCTACCCCACCTGCGAGTAATGCGATCGCTTTTTTATCAGCAATATCAGCGATGTCAGGAACTTCTATGGATTCTGCCAACATCTTGGACAGCTCCATTGACTGAGCTAATTTAACCCGCTTATTGATCCTAAAGGGTGTTGCAGCTGCTCTTACCCCAACACCAGCTGCCCGGTTTACTCCAGTTCTTAGTCCTTCTGTCTCAACTTTGGCAAAATTAGATAGTCGTTCTTGAGCACGTTGAGGGTTGTTATAAACAGTTACGTCTTCTCCAACCGCTACAATTAAATCTTCAATTTCCTTAGATTTTTTAAGCCATATCTTAGGATCCAAAAATTTGTCTACACTTTGACCAAAATCTCGTATATCATCAGCAACCTCAGCTAGACCACCCCGGTAACCGAGAGCATCAGCCCCAACCATTGCAGCTTGTTTACCCCGACCATAAGCAAACCGCCCAAAATCTCTACCCATGGTAGATGCCGATCTACCCGTCTTTGCTTCTACATACTTTTGAGCCCCTGTGGTGAAATCAAAGGCCAACTGCTGACCCACACCTTCAAGAGAACCTGTAATAACAGATTCCATCACACGGGCGGGTAGGTTGAAAACCTTATTTACTAGTGTTTCTTTACTGGAAACATAGATAGACTTACTAATTTTTACAGGTAACTCTCTATTAGTCCTATCAGACTCTCCAACAGAGGACGATAGCGACTCAATAGCGGTTATTAATCGATCATTCGATGCGACAAGATTACTGTTATCAGGTAAAGAACTAGGCCTAGACTGACGAACACCCCCAGAATCTACTACCGAGACACTACTATATCGATCTCGACTACTCATTACAGGTTCGTTTACCCGTAAATTAAGAGGTTTGCTAGCAACCCGGTGTAAATTATTTAACCTGGTTTCTAATTTATCTAGATTATTTAAATCAACTTTTGGGGTTAGTGGAGATCGATCAAATTCTTTCTGAACCTGTTTAAAATGTTTTTCTTTAAGAGATAAGTGCCTGTTTAGATCGGTAAGTTGCTTATCATCAACATTAGCTGTAATACTAAGATCGCCAAAGTCAAACGCTTTTTTAAATGAAGTCTCGATCTCACGGACATCTTTAAGCGCTTGTTTTTTGATGGTAGCAAACTGGGTCTTGAATTTACTATCATCAAGACCCAATTCTGCAATTAAACTGCCAATCGTTGTTGACATTACTTCTTAGCTTTAAGGGTTGCTTTAGGGAGAGCGGGTTCAACTTTTTTAGGCTTAGAAAGATCTAGTGACACTTCTTTCATTTCGTGAATAGCACTATCGGTGTAATCCTCAATCGTTAATTCCGGAACCAGCATTTTAATTTCAATGATTGGGATCTCACCTGGTTCTGTTTTTAATAGCGCTACTGAACGGATATTAGGAATTTCTTCGTTACCCATCATTACGCGAACATTCCCCGAATTCGGATCGCCAAATACGATTTTTAATGGTTTTTGTTTTTGATCTGCCATTGTTTCACGTCCTCAATATGAGCAATAAAATGTCTTACGCGACCTGGGATCTGTCCTGTGTCTAATAAATGAGCGAGTATTTGCGCCGTTTCAGTTGTTAATACTCGTTTTTGGGTTTTAGCCTCGTCTTTGCTTTCTGGATACGGGAGAAGTTGTTCAAAGCTTATTGGCGGATGGTCTTTATCCCTGAACCCATTTAAGATGCTTGTCCAGCCTAGGGCATCTGTTCTCGCTTGATGGTTGGTATCCCTCCTATACGCTTTCTCAAAAAACGCTAATGTTTCGAAAATCAGCCAACTGGGTTGGTTTCCAAAGTTTTCGCTGTTGAACCGTTCGTCTGTGACTCCAAGCCATTGGAGTCGGTAGTAGATTCGTCCCCAGTCGATGGGCTCTGCTCTAATTGATTCTGTGAGGGCGTCAGTAAGTTTCCCTCATTGTTATCCACGCTGTCGTCTGAATCATCCGTGTCTGTTACTATTCCAGCTTCTTTTTGATAGAACTGGAATAACAACGCGATCAATTCTTCAGGGATGTTATCTCGGGTGTCTTGTTCTGTCCAATCAGGAAAACCAATTTTTAGATTTATAGAACCTGGTTGGCAGATGAAACCCACATCACCATCTTTAATTTCGAAGGGAAGTTCGTCAACATGAAGTGTATCCGTTTGGTTGAATCCAGGAACTAAGAGTTCCGTTGTTTCTGCATACTTATGGGGTCCAAACCGCACTGATACATTTTTCTCAATGGGTGCTTGAGGTGGTTGAACATGAATATGCTTTGAACCTGCAACCGAGTTAGCCAAAGCTACAACCGGATACACAACCCGGTACTTCAGCATGAACGTAGCTGCTCGTATCGCGAGTCGCGCTTTATCCTCTTGAAGACTAAACAAGAGTTCAGCCGTCTGCTCATCCAGATAATCAAATAATTCATTTTCATCATCGTCTACTACTTCAGTATCAGATGACTCAAAACTCAAAAGACTGACTGATTTTAGAATTCTTTGTTTCAATTGTTTAGATACCTGATACTCATTCGGATAAGTAAGGAATCCTTTAAAATTATTTTCAATGTAACCCAGCAAATATTGGTGATTAGAGTTTGATTCGTCTAATCGTATGCGTTTAATAACCTTGTTAGAGTCAAATACGCAAACATACCAACCATCTGATACTAGAATTAAACAAACGGTTTCCCTGAACCCCGATGGAGATACTTCATTTCTTTCAACACCAAATACTTTCAAGTCATAATCGATAACAGTTCTCTCAGGAGTCATCGCCCCCATGACTTTCTTACGCATCTCTTTAATAGGAACGTTCTGCTCCTTAGCAAGCTGCTTAATGCGTTGGGTTAATCTCAATAGAAATTTCTGCTGTTTTTTCTGCTGTTCTTGAAAATCAGCGGGGTTCTCATTAGGGGTGACACCCTTCAGAGAGACCAGGTGGAGCAGGCCGGTACGATCGCTACCAACAATTTCAATTTCTTCTAGTGGTTTATTTACAAATGGAAGTAATTTACTCATGGTACTCGTTTCATAATAATGGGACTATCGAAATCACCTAAGGTGACCGGGTGAGCCGATCCTTTTGCTTCATCTGGTAACTCAAAGACACCAATTCGTTTATTAGCGGTGTCTTTGATAGGCACGGAGTCTGGGCATCTACCCTCAAAAAATGCAAACCCTGCGGTGAGTTCAGTTTTGGAAACGGAACAATTCACTAAATAAACAATTGATCCGTTTCCAAGAACCTGATATCGCACGATTAAACAGCCAAACCAGGTGGTACGTAAGACGCAGGATTGAAGATATCAAATGCACCATCAGTTGGGGTATAACGGAAACTTGCACCCTGAAACTGTAGGTTCGCTGTGATATTAATCAGATCCTGTACCGGAGATGCCTGATCACCCTGGGTTGCAATACAGGCACCCTCGTAGGTTTCTGCTTGTTGTCGATCGCCCGCATCACGCTTAAGGATCGCGTAAATCTCTCGGTTATACGCTAAATCGTTGTACAGGATTTGTTTCAGGGTGTCAGAACCTGGATCGCCTAGAATGTTTTGGAAGGTAAAATTCAACGTACGATTGGTCCCTGTGGTCAGACCCTCATAACCGGCACCCGATGTAAAGTTGGTGGCATCTACGATCTTAGGAGCGGATGATGGAGATGCGTCTGTTGCACCCGCAATAGCCGCAGTCGCAAAGGTAGCTGCTGTATCTCCATCCGTTAAAGCCGCCGTTAATGGAAGAATTTCAAGCACCACAGCACCCGCAGGGGCGTAAGTAGCTACGGTAACCTTAGTGTTTGCACCTCCAACATCAAAGAACAGTTCCTCACCAGGGAAGATTGAAACGGGTAATGCTTCTACTGAAAGGTACTCAGCGCCTAGAGTAATCAACCCGTGGTTATACGTGCCTGCTGTGTCCGCTGGAATCGAAACATCTGTTGATGAGTTAGGGTTCCGTTTAACTGGCTCAACCGCGAGTGTTGTTGACGCAGCCGCAGCAGATGTCAATCGAACACTCATACCATTGGCAAAAGTAACCTTTGCTCGATTTGGTAGCGTAACCGCTGTAGCCAGTGTGACTGTTGTATCACCTACAGACACAGGCGATCCGGTATCAACGACAATCCCCGTTACGGGTGTCTGATCCGCGTCAGCTACGACCGTATAGCTAGTCGGTGTGCGTGTTCCAACAGGGAGTAGTACAAATCTCAAGGTACTAAGTACCGAGGTTTGTTTCGTTACGGGATAATCAATAATTGTTGGCATTGTTCACCTCTAGATCAAAATTTTGGTAAGAGATTGATGACCCGAGATGAGTTCAACAAGTATCGAACCTGTGGAAACACATCCTCGGAAGAGTCCAGCATGATTTCTCGAAATTGAGAAAACGCTTGGCGCATTTTTGCGATCGCACGGTCATACGCGACTAACCCCATTGCGGATTTGTCGTACGCACGAATCACAACTTCCCAGTCAAACTGCTGTATCCCTTGCGGAATGGATGCAACGTGTTGCTGTGAAAGATTTTTTTCATGGCGAGAAACGATCACACCCACACCCTCGATGGACGCTCGTTCTGTCATGAAAGGAGGTTCAACCCAAATAGCTGGAGTAGACGTTGAAGTGAACACGCCTAAATCAGCTGATAGTAGGGTTTCTAAATAATTTCTCAGTGCTAAAAGTGAATCTCTAGCACGAACACCATTAAAGGAGGTCATGACACGCCTCCTAGGTATTCAACGATGAGTGAATCAAACAATTCACCCGTATCGTAGATATCCCGCTCACCTGGAGGTACAACGTCCCCGTTATACCGGTACGTCGTTCGTGGCCAGAACCAAACGGGTGAGGTCATCGCCTCTTCACACAGATCTATGAAGACGTTGACCGTTGCAACAAAAGCACCCTGTAAATTAAAGTCATTTCCTAACTTATTAGCGAATATATTTTCAAAATCAAGCTCTGCAACGGCGTAATCCGTCCAAGGTCGTCCGGGGTAAATAAACTCGTCATCTTCAGCCCCTTCATGGACTAATGACGCATAGTCGGTTGCCCATTCAAGTCTGGCAATGGGTTTTTCAATGGTTGGCGGATTCCAATTCTTCCAATATGCCACTATCGACCACCCCCTTCAGTTTGGAATGATCCTTGAATAGGCGTGCCTAATAACTTTTCAATTTCAGCCTTATACGGTGAAATTCGCTCAGTAAAATGGAAAGTGCCTGTTTCATCACCTATCGTGCAGGCCACACGACCCTTAAGAAGAATCCCAGCTGGAAGCGTTCCTAAAAGATACCCCCGCATATTGCGATAGCGGGTATCTAAGCCAACTTGATCATTTTCAGATGTTTTATCCCCCAATTCTGTTAACGCTGCCCCAACCTCTACCTCTGTAGTGACCGCTATCACGTTCCCAGTAGCTGGATCTGTTTCAGTACCCGATCCTTGCTGAGTGAATGTCAACACAGCATTCTGAGGAAGAGATACACCTATAGGAAATGTCTTAAACATTACGTCGCATACTCCTTCGGGCAATACTGCTTAAAAACGTCCAGGTAATCTCCCATTAGAGTGTTACCCTGGGATGAAGCGGTTAGTTGAGCGAGATCCGCGCCCGCTGTGGCCGACACAAAATCAGTAATGTTGAATTGCTTTACTCCACTCGCGAACGACGAATTTTGAAGCTCAAGAATGGAGGCAAGCGCAACTTTAATCTCTTGTGCATCTGGGTCTAAAGGGTCAGCTTGAAAATCAAAACCAGCGGTATAAGTGACTCTCACTTGAAACGGAAACCGTTCTTGTGTCTGACGTTTACGTCCATAGGGTGTTGTTCCTGGGTAGGCATGACTATAATAAGAACTGCCTACTAGAGAGAATTGAGAAGCTGTTATTCCAGTAAGGGACGGAATCGTTATCTCACAGACTTCAACATCCACGGAATATTGATCATCTGGAATGGTTTGCCACTCAAACGAATTAACCCCTAAGGTGGAGTAGCTGTTATTTCCTCGAACTTGAACAGTAATAGGTGAGTCTGGATCAATCGGCCAACGAGATAACCGGATAATCCCGTCATTAGATGCACGAGGGGTTTCCGTGAATTCTCGTTTTTCCAGTGGGCGTTTAGCTCCTTTTGGACCTTCAGCCAACATTTGAGCTTTCAAGATAGCTGCTTGTGGCGAATCTAAATCTAGACCCGGCACATAAATAGCTAAATCTTGAACACTCAAAATAGTCATGAATTACCGAGGAACAACGTTATCAAAAGGACCAACCCATTTCACATAAATAGCCATCTTTCCAGCTGTTAAAGCAGCTGTCGCAATGGTTACTTGAAGTTTGCGATCCGCTGTGAGTTTGAATGCGTCAGCACCCTGTTTAGCCACAACGACACCCGTTACTGAAGCGATCGCTGTTGCCGCAAGAATATCGGTAGTCGTGTTTAAACCAATGGCAACAGTTGCCGATCCGCCTGAGGTTAGATCAACGAGAACATCAACGTATGCATCCGTGATAATCGCGTTATCAGGAATCTCAGCAGGAAGAGTAAGCGTCCCTACTGCACCCCCGTGAATGCTGAAATCATAAATATCCGCAATACATCCCCCAAGTTCATCGGTAATTGATGACTTGGGGATATAAACATTTTGAAGATTGTCGTTATTAGCCATTAGATTCCTCCATCAGAGGGTGGTTATGAAGATTGAAACAGAACAGTTTTCTATCGATATCGGCGGATGCTCGCGTACCACAAACCGTACAAGTTAAAAATCGACCAACCATTTCAAAGGTTGCAGGTACTACAGCTGGTGATGGTTTGTCACTATCTGTAGGTGATTCATCACTCGCTGTGACAGATTGCTCTGTTTCTGTAACTTCAGGTTCTACAGTTTCCGTTGGTTTATCACTAGCTATTACAGGGCTCTCATCGTCTGTAGAAGATTCATCACTCGCTGTGACAGATTGCTCTGTTTCTATAACTTCAGGTTTTGGTTTTACAGCAACTGTTTTTCTAGGTCGACCACGGGGCACAACACATCACCTCCCTATGCGACCGCTTCATCAGCAAAACGTACACGAGCAACCCGAAGTTCTTGGGGAACCTCTTGAGTATCGTTATACCCAGTTGGATCAACGTCTAGAGGTGCATGGCCTTCATAAGACAACCAGATTGCCCGCTCTAACCGACCAAAGTCTCTGTTTTCGTCGTATACAATTTGGGCACCCGCTCCACCGATACCCCGCCCGGTTGTAGCGTCCCCGAAAGCATAACCTTCACGGAAAATAGACGTACCCGCCGTTCCGTCAGTCTCAGAGAAAACACCTTCTGTACCAACATTGCCTGAAGCAAAAGAATTAGTTTCCCAAATATGGAAGTGTTCACATTTACCAACGTATCCGTTAATCTTAAGATTCTCCCCGTTGGGGTACCCGAGAAGCATCATGTTAGTTAGCGCTTCTAGTTGTTCCGGTGAAGGGGCTTCCCATTTAGTCTCTAGACTATCTTTTAGTTGAGCTACTGCCGTGGCATTAGTGACTAGCCCGTAGCACCCATCGGGTAACGGAACAATCCGCTGATTATGGAACCACACATACAATTTACGCAAGAATTGATGGGTTAAAGTTCCACCCGTTGAAACGTCTCCAGCAGCAGAAACTAAGTTATTACCATTGTTATAGAAAACTTGGGTAGTGGGTTGCCATTGTTCTCTAATGATTAAATCTTCCCAATTGTGATAATCAAAGAAAATATCCCTTTGAAGAAGCTCCATTAATTCAATCATGCTATAAGCACTCACGAAATTAGGAATTCCAATGGGAGGTGCCTCAGGTCGACCTAAGCCATATTCTTGTAGGCGAAGTTGAGCAATGCCCGTCTGAACAGTCGCGTTGTTGTCACTAATTCGAGTGTATGTGCCTGCGCCAGACAGCAAACGTTGATTACTATTCGTTGCCGTATTCGGGTATCGAGCACGAGGGATGTCAACAAGGTCACTGTACCCCTTTTCAAAATTATGTACAGTTTTAGCGAATTGCCAGAAAACCAAACCAGGCCGACTTGATACCCTCATCATTGATGAAAGGACCTCAAGAAACCCACCAGGGATATTACCTGCTGTCGTTGCGGATCGAGTCTCTGCTTCGGTAAAACGCTTACTTCCTTTGAATAATCCATTCTTCTTACCCAAATCGGTAAGATCCTCCATCAACCTAAAATAGTTCGATGAACTTGGATTCCATAGGTTATTTTCGATGACAAATCGGTCTACACGGCGAGTGTCATAAGCCGGGATCTGTAAATTACCTTTTTTAGTGCGAGTAAACTCAACACGCGACAGATTGCGTTCCTGCATGTACTCACCCAAGAGACCTGTGTAACGGTCACCATTAGGGGACGTATTGTGATTGACATTGGGAAATTCCATACCTTGTTGCGGAGTCGCGGAACGCCCCAAGAGTTGAGATAGGTTTTCAACCGCTTGAGTGGATTGGCGAGCAACTTCAAGCTGAGTATTTGCCGTGTTTAGTTGAGTTTCAAGCTCTTGATTACGGGTTTGAGACTCCGTTAGTTGCTGCTGGAATGGTTGCAGCGCATTCGTTAGCGTCTGGGTGACTAACTCTTGAACTTGTGAAAGCGGGATAGATTGCTCAGTTGGCGTTTCATCTGTTGATTCAGATTCTGTAGACTGAGTAACTTGAGATGTAGGCTCTACAGGAGTTTCAGGTGGTTCAGATGTTTGTTCAGGTTGATCACCACCGGGTTCGACACCACGAGATTCAGTGGAATCCTGAACAGTAAGAGTAGTTGCGACAGGCGTTTTTAATGCCACACTTTTAACAGCATTAATAGACGCTTTCATCTGCTCCTCAGGAGGGAGATCAGACAAATCCATAATGGTTCGCTTGAAACTTTTTGTTCTACCCTTACTCATAGGAGTACATCCGTTGGCATAATTTGCTATCAACGAACAGTCTAATGAGAAATTAGCTAAAAAGTTAATTTGTCGCTAAAATGGCGACAACGTACCTATATAAAGCGTTGGAATCACAAAAACCAGAAGCTAAGAAAAAATTAGCAGCCAGCCTGAAAATAACCCTTGAAACGTTTGAGATTAAGGTTTCTGAGATAGCTGAAAGAACCTATACCGATAGAAAAAACTGGTATAAGCGTCTGAATGGAGACACAGACATCAAATTACTTGATGTTCTGGTTATTTGCGAATGTATGGATGTGGATGTGATCCAATTTCTAATTGAGATGGATCAACGGTATCACCAACAATGTAGAAACCCCCAACCTATATACGATCAGGGGTTTCTTGAGATGTAGTTGTGGCTGGTTTCTACAGTAACACACTTATTTTGAAACTAAGTCAGCCAAGAAGTCTGGTAGTTCACCTGAAACGTGCTTAAACCCACAATTTAGAAGCCTTTCTACAATCTCTCTGCAAGATGATTTAGAGTTATCATTATGCTTGGATTCCAGATAGATACTAATTTGATCAGGTTGAACAATATGGATCATGCGATCCACCGTCCAAACAAACTCGATATCACTTTTATCGCAACCGAACATTACATCATTATCAGGGGCAAATTTATGTTCGGAATCGACTGATTTAACAAAATAATTGTCTTGTACCTTGTAGGCAAAATCATATTTCATAGTAATAAACCCATACCTTATTAATCTCTACAAACTGATGCGGCTGGCAACGCCCCACGAGTACAGGATGACAGCTCAACCGCTTCATGATGAACGGCATCTAGGATCGCATAGTCTGCGAACTCAACGTCTGGGTCATCCCCAAACAACCAAAACATAAACCGTGACGGGATCAGGTGCGGGCACACATAATCTCCATTTTTATCGGTCTCGTAAAAATCAACCTCGCGACCTTTATCCCGAGTACAGTTGGGGCAAATCATCCGAGGTTGATTAAGAATGCTCCCAGTTGAACAATCATTATATCGACGGGTCCTAATCGCTTCTGCGGCATCGTGAGTTTTTGCAATAGCCGCGCACATATAGACCCACGTATAGCCTTCATTCTCGATGATTTCTTTGTTGTAATCGCCAAAACCACCCATTTCAACGGTTTTAGAGTCTGTACCGCTATCATTGATGAGTTTTACATCGAATATGAAGGATACCGCAGACTCGGAGTCATACCAATCGTGGTCAAGAATATGAGGTCTACCCACAAATCCTTGAGCCATCTGTCTAAGAACATTCTGATGCCATCTCCGGTACCCCAGATCTACCAGGTTATTTGATGCTGTAAAAGGCACCACCATCCAATCTTCAGCTGATGTTTCACTATTGGTGAGTTGTTGGATAGCTTTGAATTGAGATTCTGTAGGGGTGCCAATGTGAGTATCAAGTTCATCGCCCTCACCATTATCAGTAACTCGTAAAAATCCACCTGAAGATTTTTGCTCTACAAATTCCTCCTGAACAATTTCTTTCATGAGGGCTTTTAGACCCTCTAAATCTAGATCTTTGTATTCAGGCTTTACAGGAGTTTGCGCAGTCACAGGATCACTATCCAAATTATCTAATAGCTATAATACTCTAACTTAAAAATTAATGTGCTAGTATGAGTAACAGATAACCACTGCGGGTATTACTCCTTTATTTGATTACACGCTTCTTTGTTAGAGGCGTGTTTTTCATGTGTTCATCTAATCAGCGTTTTAGCAGTCTTACCATTTACGTTGATAAACGTTTCTTGCGCGGTTTCTTCATCCTGAGGAGACGGGTTTAATCCGGGCACCTCTTGAGTAATAAAGTTTGGCCATTCAAGTTCAACCTTTGGGCGTTGAGTTAGCCAGTACTCGTAACCCCGGTTGAGGGTAACTTCTACACCAATCGCCCAGATAATCTGTTTTGCTAAATACGATCGGATTGTATTGATTAGCTTTCCATACGCTAATGCGGGTGCAGCGCCCAATTCTTTAGATGCGCCTTGTTCCAAGCCTAACCCAGGAATAAGAAATACAGGTACCCCCGGAAACATCATTTTGTATCGAAGTTGTAAATGATGGTCGAGTAAGGGTTTTAGCGTTGGTGTTGCGGCTGCTAGCTTCTCAATTTTTGCACCATTACCTAGAAACAGGTCCATAATAATCCCTTCTCTCTGGCGAGATTCATAGTCTTCTCGGTAGGAGTTTTTATAGTTTTCCCCTTTATCTGGGGGCATCGTGTGGACATTTGGGAGGATTGATGCACCACGAGCAGCATCCGCGACATCAGCCGTAGAATTTTTGATATCCTCCCAGGAGTCAATCTGAGGGAGCCCAGGAACTAGCCCATAACGCCCCGTGTTGGGGGATTTGAAATGAAGAATTCGAGCCTGGTGTACTCCAGGCCAGATAATATCGTCCTCGCCTGGATTAACCCGTATCTGTTGGCGATAGTGCTGTATCCCTCCGTGCTCATCCTCATCCACGAAGATAGACAGTGAGGGAAGGTACATTGAGCGAGCTATGGAGTACCCTGATCCATCTCGTTCAATTCCCAACTCCATATACGAATCACCTAACCCACACATAGACCTCACAGCAGGTTCAAGGATTTGTCCACCTAATACTTCATCCCGTCCGTGGTATCGGTTTTTAAAATCCTCGACTAACCCTCGCACATAGGAATCGGGGTTATTCTCTGGATTGTCTTGATCCAGCTTAAGTTTCCAAGAATGAACCGATCCGTCTTCATCCTGAAATACATTCTGTGACAGAATGCGTAAACATGTGGCAAACTCTAACGACCAGGTAGACATTTCTAACAAACTGCGAGATGCCTCATAGGAAAATAGGATCGGCCTAAGGGGTAGCTCTGGTATATCAAGTTGTCTGAGTGTTTGTGTTCGTGGACGTCCAGCTGGAAGGATTTGATCCTGCGATCCAATTAACGATCCTTGAGACGACGGTCGACCCCTACGACGAGGACGACTGACCAGAGATACTAAATTTCCAAGCTGAGATAACGCGGACATCAAAAATAAATGCTACAGTTATGCTTAAATTAACTCATAAGTTAATATGGTGTGCCTAAATAGTAGCAGCATTCTTATATTTATAAGCGGGGTTGTCACGTCATTGATACTAATGGTTGGGGTGAGCCTCGTGATCCTGTCAGTGATGAACGAGTCCGACGAACAGCTAGATGAGTCGTAGCCATGGCAAACAAAACGATTACGGTCGATTCTACATTCCCTGACCCGGATAACCCAAACGAAGTAACAGAAAAAGTTGCCCGGTTTCGTTTACTAGGTGCCGATCGGGTCTGTATATCGTTATTTAATGACCTCGATGAATCGGTTACGTTGACGGGGTTTAAGATCGCGTTTTTCTCCAGTGAAACGTCTAAGAAAGCTGTAGACGGTCCTAGCACTGCGGAAGAATGGACAAACCCTGAACAATTCGGGGTGATTCTGAATGCTAGTCAGATCGGGCCTCAAACACTTGCAGCAGGAGAAAGGCTGATTTTCTGGATGCATCGACTGAATCCGGCCTATGCAATACAGCTTTTAGCGACCGCTGGAAGTACGGGGAAACTGAAAATTGATCTCGGAAGAGGGGATTTTTTAGATGGCACTAGTTAGTAAAGCGGGGTTTTCTACGGGGGGTGGGGGTTTGAGAGGCTATGCGTTTTTATCTCAAGCTCCCGATCCTATACAAAATGAAGGGTTGTCTGTTCGCATTGCTGGGATACCCGTTTATAGTGACGGGAACAGTTGGCTGACTTTTTCTGATAATTCTATCTTCCCCGGAGTATACGTATCAAACACGGGAAACGATTCGCGTGATGGGTCGTCTCCAGTAGAGGCAGTTGCAACGTTGAGCAAGGCTGAGTCGCTTGCTCAAGATGGCGGAGTAATTTTATTAGAGGCAGGAAGCAGTTGGGAGGATACGATTGTGTCTTCCAAGAAACTAAGAATTTCAGCTTTTAATTACATTGAAGAAACTGCGCCGTTACCCAAGATAAGTACCCTGGCAACAATAACGGGATTTTCAGATGAAGGCACACCCAATGTTTATCAGGTTTCGGTCCCTGCCTACGACACCTTTTCCGGCTACCCAGGTATTTTGCCAGGGAGAGGTAAAACCCCATGGATATACGAGATCGACGGTAGCGCTAAAACAGCACTCGCCTACCGAGACGCGATTGCGGAAGTTAGTACTAACCCAGGAACCTTTACATTCACTGGATCTGCTGAAAATTGGGCAAACAATGGCACGACAGCATTTATTCATTCAACAGATAGTACTGATCCGGGAGCGAATGGTCGGACATATAAAGCGAGTAAACGCATGTTTGCTGTTGCCTCCCCTTCGAATGATGTAATCGTCTCTCAAGTGAATTGCGATGATGTATCTGCTGAGGATGGGGCCATTCTCCTTACAGGCTACAGAAGTGAGATTGATAGCTGCTTAATCCGGGGATGCACAAAGCACAGCGCTGTTATCTTGAAAGCGGATGGAGTTATCAAGCGAACAATCTCCTATGATCCAGTTCCAGATGACACACAAGGGGGAGAGGAGTACTGGAGTGGAGGCAGGACGGATTACGCCATATACGAGGGAATTCCCGCCCCAGGAGTAGTTTCGCAATATGATGGATGCGTTGTTGCAGACGGATCAGGCATAGGATTGTATGCCCACACATCTGGGGGTGGGAATAATACCGCTCAAGTTATTTTTAGAAACAATTATGTTTTTAATAAACCTGCGGCAGCGATTTCAGCCGCAGACACTGATGAGATCGTAGCCCAAGATAACTATATAGAAAATTCTCGTTGGGGGATTACAGGCCAAACGGAAATAAATGTCGATGGATTGACGTTTATATATGACAGCCCTGCAGTTGGTCCTATTCCAGTTTATGGGGCTACATTAACTTCCATCGATTCCATTAATGTCAGCAATCTAGCTGTTGCAGGAGGTTTCAGCTTGAATGAAGCGATTCGTTCCCCCGGAAATCGCACATTAACCCACACCAGTGTGTACACTCCGGAAAGAGGGACGCTATTTACTAAATCCCCCTCTGGCGAAAGTTCTGGCGAATTCTCTGCATCTAAGTCTGTCCTGGAAATGCGGCGTCTTTATCTATACGAAACGGATGCTACTGGCGGGACATCAAGCGATAATCTCCTATTGGGAGATGTCGGTGACGGCACCCAGTCAAGGGCAGACTTGTTTGGAGTTCAGTATTTTGGCGCATCTGCTATCAACGCTCAAATAAGTACATTGGAGGTTGGCTCTATCGACAACGGAGTAGCCGCTCTTTGGTCGGACGCTAATCCTCGTCTCTCAGGAAACTTTGCCATTGACGCAAATTCCCAAGCATTGCAATCTGGTCGAAATTGGGGCGCGTTGCGCTGGAGAACCCGACCGAATTTAGCCGCGATGAAAGACAAGTGGAACGTTGGGATTTATGCCCATCCGGAAGGCCCAACAGGTGGGTCTGAGCTTGTTGTGCGTTAAAGCTTTTTATCCACGGAAGAGGGTACGGGAGAAGAAAGCGCATTGCAAATTGAACACCCGGTAAGAGTTCTTGACCCGTGGGAGACTGAACATACTTGTGCCCCTCGGTTGATTTGACCAGGATGAGATCTTTATCTAAGAGAATTAGGTTTTTCATTGAAAATAGTCCTTAGTGAGATACCGAGCTATCGTTAACACCAATCCTCTGTCCCGTGATGGTGATAAAAATGATTAAAGGCTTCATCCGAGGATGCATAAATTTTATAACTATAATCTCCAAAAACTGCGCCATATTCAGAATGAAAAGCGCAAAAGTTAAGCAACATATCTTCTTCGCCATCGTTCTCTAGGTAACCATACACTACCCAACCGCTACTATTCTCTCCTAGATACCTAGCCGGTAAAATTAGTACATTAAATGAGTATGGATAGTCTTTACCAGGTTCCTTTGGAGTTGTTATACCGTAATTCATAATTACTTATCTACTTAGACAAATCATTCTTATTCATAGCTAAAAACTTTTGTTGTTCAACAAAGAAAAGACGCCAGTCTTAAACACCGTTCGCTACTTTATACTTCGACAGCTCCGTGATTAAAGGATGCTCTTTTGTTAAAGCGTTGGGATTGGTGAAATACCGTTCCCTGTACTCAGCTTGGTCTAGTGATTCAAATTCTGAATAGAAAAAGAGAATGGCCTTTTGGATGGTCTCTTTTTGAGTTCTAGCAGCCATAGTTAGCCTGTAGCCATTGAACACAAACATATACCAACACACTGTTCCTGTCCTGAAACCCTCATAGGTCAGATAGAAATCAGGTCCCTTAAAACGCAACCCGTCGTGACCGCAATCACTACACCGTCTGTCATCGATCAACGCATCTAAGCAAGCCATCCAGAATTCGACATCTGAGAGATACCCCGTTTTTTGCTCATATTCATTAGGAGCAATGTCTTTTACATCCTTCATTAGATTTTTCTATTATTGTCCATAACTAAAAAATCTTCCTACTTAGACAGATCATTTTTACCCGTCACCGAGTGATCAAACAATCTACCCGCAACCGTTACAGTCCCGAGGCCAAATAATATAATTCCGCCTCGGGTGATTGGCGCATCGGGTTCTACGTCACCTACCAAACCACCAAGTACACATCCGGAACCTAGTATCCCTAAGAATAAGGATATGAGAAAATAAAACAAACATTCAGATGGGCTTAAATCCTTTGTTTTCATGATCTACCTATAAAACCTATACTTAGAAAGGAATCTGACTCTTTATTATCAACCGTGAATTCTAATTCTGTTAATAACTCTGTGACCCGTGTACCATTATTCCAAGAACAACACACATATTCAACAGCACACTCAGGCCCCCCGAATATTCACTTCAAGAATCGTTGCCGGTATTTTGTCTGGCCCGAGACTTACTTTTGTGCCTGGTCTAAGGATTTCCATATAACCCGTATTAGCTTTTCAAACTCAATGTATATCTTAACTTATGAGTTAATTTAGTGTGATAGTTTTATGCAAAAATTTTCAATCCGGTTACCCTAAAACCCTTGTCAGGTTTGAATCATTAGAATTCCAGTCTTTGATGTCCGGTCACCTGATACACGATAGTTTATTCAATTAAAAGTTAATTTGGTTTAATTGAATATTGGTAGAAATTTTAGGCTAGTGCAGCACCTTATAACCTTCATATACCTGGATTTCAGAGGTTTTAACACTAAATAGCGCAGCACCCTACAATATTCTAATCCAATTAACCTTAAATTCTTGCTATTCAAATATTGGTAAAAATTTTTACTATTTATTTGATTAAACATAGTATTGATAAGAATTTGTTTTGGTAGAAATTTATAGAATCTCTCTTTGTTTAGGGTAAGGGGGGCATTCTCACCAACCCTAAGTATCTTTTAATCAGAGGGGGTCTAGGTACTGAGACACTATTAGACCCCATTGATACTATCGACACTAACGACTATGTAGTGCTTTCATCTGACCTTCTGGATCGAGTAGCCAATGCATTTTCTTGCTCACGATTTACGATATCATCAAGCACCCATGTCTTAACCATAATCAAACCTCTATTACTAATTCAATTATATTGGCATCTTGCGATCGCAAGACTCATTTTCTAGCGGGTGAAATAATTTATCTAGTGTTGAATTGTTCATTGTTAAATATTCTCTTGCGATCGCAAGACTCGTTTAGATTCCATTGATACTATGTTTAGCTAATGTTCTGTGCGACTAACTTACGCACAATAGCTAAGGATTGTCCTCTATCTACTAAATCAATTATATAAAACTAAGAGTTTAGAACTATACAAGCTACAGGTTCGGTATCAACCTTATTCCAAACCGGATCGCTACTATCTACATGCAAACGACAACCAATGTAATTACGAGCTTCAAGCTTAAGTAGAACCGAGTTAACAGATTTTATATCCTCGTATCCGCGTGGTGCATCGTAACAAGGGATTGTGATAACCGCGTCATCAGGAACATCCTCTAACAGATTAATTAGCTCTCGTTTAGTCATCATAATATCCAAATCCTTATCATTCAATTCAATTATATAAAAGCCTAAAACACCCTAGATATATCCATAATACTCAGCATCGGACTTATCGATAATCCTTGAATAGTTCCCAGGTATCTTCAGGTCACTCACCTCATAGTGATACCAGGCGATTACCTCAACGTACTCACCCGTTCTCATATTCTGAGCGATGATCACCCGGGCGGGGCGGTTATAGACGTTCAAATCCCCCACGTTGGGGTTAGAGGGTAACTGATACATGGTTAAATACTAACTGTGTAAATCTGAAATCCGTTCTTTAGACTTAACTTAAACTGCTGGGACGGCTCATCATATATGAGTTCATGAACAAGCTCACCTATACATTGCTGCCCCTGATCAACCAACTCTTGTAACGCGGTCAAGTGTTCATCTTCCATACCTACTAACTTGACCACCACGTCTTGATAGGTAGTCTCTACCCTCAGCTCATAACCCTCTTCAACTGATGTTAGTGTCAGGCTATCAAGCCACTCATTGATAGTTGTTTTCATAATCATTTCACCTATAAGATTTTTTACCTGACTACTTGCGATCGCACAATTCATACTCACCTAGAAGAAAAGGGAAGCCGCTAATATCTGCGTCAGACTCCCGGTTATCATTACCGTCGCCAAAATCCACATAGATATATGTGGCATCAATGTCTTTAACTACCCCGATCTTTCCTTGCTTACTTTTGGCGTAGTTTCCGGCTTCCGAACAAACACTAGTAATTAATACTCTATCGTCGATATTAACCATATATTTCAGACCAATTACCTTCTAAATTTAGTTCTTAAGTTAATTATATTCGCTCAGTAGCTAACTGGCAAGCGGCATTGCATGAATATCCTGTAATCCTTATGTGAAGCGCAGTAGGACACAAAGATTTACGCTAGATTAATAACTAATTCACGTTCAATACACACAAAAGCATTGGCAATTAACTTAATTGAGTTATATAATTAACTTAAGAACGCGAAAGAAAGGACGCTGGCTATCACACTAGGAGAATTCTGAATCATGGCAATTATCACCACAACTCATAACTATCAAATTGAACTCGACTATATTGGGCGTTACTCCATAAACGACTTACCTAGCCAGCCTAGTCTCAATGCCCCTTGCTACAGCTATATTGTGTTCAATACATCATGGAATCGCACGGAATTATTAGGCGTTGTTGAAAACTGTTTCAACAATGAGCTGAATGTCAGTATCAGTCACAATACTGACATTGCAAAACTCGTTGACACGTTAATTACTGAAACTAAATTTAGTACTCCAGCTGCAAACCTATCAGGTCAAGGATTATACGGATTTCAACTAACCGTTACAGATCTAGATGCCTGCATTGTTTAATTCTTGCGATCGCATCTACCAGACAGAACAATCACTTCACTATTAATCATGCTAAAACCCTTTGTCCCTACAGCACACCAAGCCGAGCATTTAGGCAAATTCTTAGAATTAGGAAACAACAAGAAAATATTTGTTCGATCCTGGTTACCACCAATAGCGGGTATTGATGAGTTGCATTGCATGAATATCCCGTAATCCTTATGTGAAGCGCAGTAGGACACAAAGATTTACGCTAGATTAATAACTAATTCACGTTCAATACACACAAAAGCATTGGCAATTAACTTAATTGAGTTATATAATTAACTTAAGAACGCGAAAGAAAAGGAGCTTTAGGTTATGACTCATAAATCGATTGCGCAAATAATTAGATACAAGGCTAACGGGGTCATTGCCTTACTCTATGCAGAGGATTTAGCTACCGTTATGTCATTGCCCGTCTATATCCCGTATACAGACATAATAATTAAATAACATAAAAGCATAGGCAATTAACTTAAGAACGAAAGAAAAAGAGCATGACTACCCCATCAATCCGTTTTACCTACTCTATTACCACAACTGAAAGCGCTGAACACGGTGACTATGCTGATTGTGGTTTCTGTGACTGCTACGGTAACGCTATTACAGATCGTGAATCGCAATTGAACGAAAATGATTACGATATCGTTGAGCAGTACGCTGAAGCTGGCGATCTTGAGTATTTCACAGAAAAAGCAATTGAATTAGGTTGCTACCAAGACAATAACGTTACGGCTGGCAACCGCTCTTATTACACAGTTGATGAGCATATCAAAGACTATTCAGCCGACGCACGTTGGTCCTACTGCTATCACGTTTCAGGGTTTGATATGAAAGTAATTCGGGCGATTGACTCAGCTATTAAAAAAGGTCGTGTAACCGATACTGAACGAGAAATTTTTGACTACTACGAATCAGTACAACTAAGCATTGTTTAATTCTTGCGATCGCAAACTCTTAGAAACTAAACATGATGAAGCCTTTTGTCCCTACAGCACACCAAGCCGAGCATTTAGGCAAATTCTTAGAATTAGGAAACAACAAGAAAATATTTGTTCGATCCTGGTTACCACCAATACATGGTACCGATGAGTTGCATTGCAGAATGTTCGTGTGTGGCAGAATGTTCGTGTGTGGCAGAAAGCAACTTGATCAATGGGTAAGTAGTGGCTACGCCAAAGAATGCGCGTCATTTCCCACAGAACTATATTGTCCTTGGTACCCACCAATAACGGCTGTTTAACACCTTGCGATCGCAAACTTAGGAGAACCTAGAATCATGGAATCACCAACGATTGAAGAAATCTTAGAAGCTTATTTCACCTGTGCATTATGGAGTTCAATTGATCATACAGATCAACCTATGGACGATAACTACAGTCTTAACGATATCGCCACACCGCTTAAAGAACTAGCATTCGCTGAGATCAATTGCTGGCTAGGTTACTGTAATGAACTAGGGTTAATAGAACAATTTCTTAATCATCCTCAGACAACACAAGCTACGCGAGTCACACCAGAAAAAATGTTAGGTCATGATTTTTGGCTCACTCGTAACGGTCACGGTTCGGGGTTTTGGGATCGTGGCTTGGGTCAATTAGGTAACGATCTAACAGACGCTACTAAAACCTTTGGGACTATGGATCTCTATGTCGGTGACGATAACAAAATCTACGCTTAATCCTTGCGATCGCAACACTCCACAGAAAATTTTTTTGATTGTAAATTCACTTAAGAACGAGGAAGAGAGATATGGTTTCCCTAGCCACTAAAAACGCCCTTATTGAATACTTCGACACTCCAGAGATCGGTGAACACTGCCCTATGTACTGGCAATGGAACGGTCTAGGTTGCATCGATGGCCAGCTATGTTTAGAACGTGAATTAAACCAAGACATACCAGGAAAACAAAGTAAACTAATCGCTACCGTTAATTTCCCGATAGACGATGAAAAATCTTTTATAGGGCGATATGTGATCTACAGCGGGCGGCATTATATAAACCCTACTCAAGGTAAAACTTATTACAGAGTCAACCGGGCTGACCATAACCTTAGCGGCGTATTACTTGAACGAGAAGCAGTTGTAGCTTAAACACCTTGCGATCGCATAAGCATCTACCAGATACATTTTTTTTTGACTTGAAATTAACTAATTAGTTACCTATGTCTGCAATAACCCTACCAGCAGCTACAACCCTAGACAAAAGACAATTCATAGCATTGTCTGAACTGTGCTATGGCTGCCCTACGAAAGCAAGTCTACAAAACATCCTCGTGACTGATAACGCACTATACGCGACAAACGGTCACATTCTAGGGGTATTGACTAGCTCACATGTCGAGAATTTTAGTCAGATTGATAGTTACCAGGTCTATGGGTATAACACTCTAATCGGTGATAAAACTATCACTCAGTCAAGACGCATTGGTTACGATAAAAAATCTAAAGTGTATGACGTTAATGAGCGGATCTACACTGGCTCAGTTGACTGGCCTAAGAACGTTATAAGGTTGGTGCCTGATAGCGGCACAATCTCAATCACCTATGACCTAGACAGTATCGATCCCGTTACGATGTTTGCAAATCATGAGCACTGCAACATAGTCTCAATGTTCATTGATGGGGACACGGTGATCTATGTACCGTCAGTGAGAATAGATAGTGACGATGAAACACAGAGTATCAAGCACTATAGTGTTAAACATTTTGATACTAATGTGGCATGTCCTAACAGCGAGTTTCAATATGTCACAAGTTACAACCCAGACTATCTAATTGATATATGGAACCTGGCTGACTCTATTGGATGTGACGAGTTCACCTTGCATATCACACCGGGTGAAATCCCAATGCGTTTTGATGCGGTGAATGGGAAAACGGGTCAGAAAGTCTTTGGGGTGCTTATGAGTGTTCGGATGAGAGATACAGATACCATCAAAACAATTGCAGCTCGGTAACCAATACTATGACATACGCCGAACGAGAAATAAGAAACCCCTATTACTCAGGGAATATCTTTACTCCTGAGGAGGAAATAGAGCTAAACTATTCGGCAATAACAATATATGCCAAGCAGACTATTTACGCTCAGGCTAACCCTGCTAAGGATGAGCCTAAGTGGACATATTCCGGCATTACTAATACGGGTGAGCACAACATGATCAATCAATAGACTCCATTGCGATCGCAAACATCTCATCAATCATAAACTCCCTTGAACATATTAGCTAATTAACGCTAATTTCATATAAAAGCGTGTGCAGTAGGGACACTCAAGCAGTATAATTGAATTAAGAAATTTAGAGGAAATCAAATGACCCCTATAACTATAACCAGACAGGAAACACTAAACGTACACGTTGTTGTAGAGACCTATATCGATGGCGCGCTAGCAGATTCCGTTTCCCCCATTGGTCATCGTATGGATGTTGACTATAGTAAAAAGGATATACCCGAAGAGAGTATGGGACTATTGAAAGACTCCATCTCTAAATTTATAGATGACAATCGCAAACTTGTTACTGAGCTATTCGAGAGAAAAGCTGAGTATCTTAAAGGTGATGATTATGCTCACGACCCGGAGAGGTTTGAGTGGTTCTTTGGGTATAACGTGTGGAAAGCGTCCAATAACGATAGAGAAATATGGTGGAACATTCAACTCCCACCAGGTGAGGAATTAGGTAAGCAGCTCACAGACGCGGCAGAAAAGGCCAATCTGCCCAAACCGACTATTAGCAACGGGAAGATAAAATTCGTACTCTAGAAACCCCTCCCTGAGATCGCAAAAACATCTCATCACTCATAAACTCCCTAGAATTCTAGGGAGTTTTTATTTTGCATATCCCGGTAGCCTTCACACAACTCATACAGTAACTTTAATAGAATCGTAGTCTAGGCTGTAGCCATTAAGTTAATTGAGTTATATAATTAACTTAAGAACGAAAGGAAAGGATTGAACCTATGTCTTATTCAGTATCAACGCTTGCAACACCGGAAACACCTAACTCTGAATGGTGTGAGTACGACACTCTATCTCATACGTGGGCTTATAACTGTGGTGAGCTAGTTCCCCATCTAGAGTACGGTTGTATTTACTTCCACCGGGTGAATAACACCGGTTTGATTAAAACAACTGAAACGCAGCACTATAGAGGATATTGCAACGTTGATATGTATCCCGGGACCGATGTGATCCCTGTTCAAAATCTACGATTTGAAAGAATCGTCAGTCAGCTGCTACTAAAGAATTGATTCAACTGCGATCGCAAACATCTACCACAGACTTTTTTTTTGACTGTAAATTAACTTATTGACCAACCATGCTAGCTACTGAATTAATCCTTGGGACTCCAGAAAAATTCGCACCATCAGAAATCAAAACAGCACTTATGGCAAACTTCCCCGATGCTGACGTTTATACAACTGCTGACCAAACTCCGAGCCTGGTAACTAACTGCAACCAAACTACCTGGGATTGGCTAAATCAGTGGTATTTATTTCCGGGCCAGCTGACTACCTTTCCCGACCTAGACCAAGAGAAGGCGTTCATCGTAATTCCGTTTGCAGGCTAATCGCATCTACCACGTAAAAAACCATGGCTATCCGACCAAACGCGCCAATTAAGTATCACAGTGATTTATTTGCTACAAATTCAGGCTTTGTTGACATCCTAGGAGTTAACTACAACACTACAGTGTTTGGAATTTGGTATTGCAAAGACTCAAATACATACGAGGTTCAAGTCTGGCACCTTACCAACCAAACACCTGGGTGGCGACAAATTCACGAATGTACAGTTGATGAATTAACTTTAGAGGACGCGCGGGCATCCATGATTCAGTACTACACGCAAACGCTAGATTAAATTACTAACATTTAGAACCATGACTGACTCATTTAGAGCACAATACTCAGAAGACTTTATAGCTAAGCACGCACAACTCAGGGATGCTCTCAAAGACAACGAAGTGCCCGCATACTACGCGAATGTAACTGCTAGAAATATATTAACCGGTCAAGTCACAGACCAGACGCTTACGTGGTTACTTCAAGCGTTATCTACCAGTACCGAAGCTGTTCAACCGTTGACAGCAGAACAACACTGTCAAGACTTATCAAAAGCGTACTCATGGTTAAGCTTGTGGCAATATGCTAACTACCTGCTAGAACAATGCCAGGGTATAGAAAACGAAACTCAAGCATTTCAAAAGGCTAAGGAAGTATTAGCCAGTGATGCTTATTTAGTGTCTGATGTTGAGGGTGAAGCTTATTATTCTCATCATTTGTATTCATAGCTAAGATTTTCAGCAGTTTTATACTGATCTTCGTTTCAGTGCGATCGCTAAGAATTCACAAACCCTTTATGTTTTGATTTCATGAAGGGTTTTATTTTCATCCGGTTAGAGATCTTCACTTAAAAAATATTTTAATTAATTTAGTGAGTTTTTGAGTGAAAGTTTCTGGGATCATGGTTGCGATCGCGAGGTGAATCCAACGAAACTTCAAGGGTTTCAAGTACCTAATCAGATTAAACAACAGTAGTTAAATAGGATAAATAACCATGGAATCTGAACTACAAACTAATTACTTTGCGCGCATAATTCACGGTACTAACAGTATTTTGTGGAGTTGACGCGATAGGAAGCTATTTCAGACGATTGACGATTAAAAACTACCCAGCAATTAAAAGGATCTCACTGTCGTAGTTTCAGCGGTAGTGAGATTTTTCATATCTAGGAGGATGGCATTTGACTTTAAGTGAGTTAAACTAGCTAATAAGTTAATTCAGTTAATAGGAGTTCGATTATGGTATCCATCACTGCATACGGCATGAGCGTATCCATTACCCTGGAGGAAATGACGATCACCCGGTATGTGGACTCTCTCAATGAACTAGGGGTGACGCTCCACTATTACCAGAACTGGTACAGTGAATGTCAAAACGACGCACATCGTTTCTTTAATGAACTACTAACCCAAGTAGCATAAGTTTTTTTGATTGCACATTAACTAAAGAGTTAAAAATTATGCCTGAAATCGTTAAATCCAAAAACCACGTAGCTTTCTCAGACTGCAAAAACTATGAGTATGTCCTTACTGAAGGGCATCTCTACAAATGCTCAGTGAGTAACCCGTTTGACACTGAGGACAATCGATTAGGGGCCTGGGAGTGCTCAGAAGCGATGGCGCTTAATTTGCCTGATATCTATCCATTCCTACAACCTCAGAAGGTCGATAGCTGGCAAGAGCGGGTCTATAACGCTCCCGTTACTGGCAGAGGTACAGCCACACTATTTAGATCGCCCGTTACAGGCGGATACGTCGGGATTGATTAACAGGAGATGTATGATTTTTCAGATGACGAATATGACCTACTAACCGAGATTGCGTTGTGTAGGGATATAACAGATCGACCCCAGAAAGGTAGAGATCACCGGATTAAACCCAAAACCAGAGCACGAAAAACCCGTTTAATCAGAGAATTCTTCAACGATCGACCGATAGAGAAATTACCAGGGGAGTCTCTACATAACGCTCAAATACGCTGGCTAAACGAAAACTACCCAGAATGGAACGACCCAATACCTAATATTGACGAGGAACTATGACTAAGCAAGAGATTATCCAAAAATTCTTAGAAACCGCACCAGAAAACTGGGACGAATTGATTAGTACGCTACCGGGGTGTTCCACAATGCTTATACAGCAGCTTGATAACGAACTCTGTAGCCAAATACAAACTATGGCTAAACTATCAGGTTACTTTGCGGCTAGAGGCGCAGCTGGTTGTGGTGATGCGGGTCACTTCCGGGGGTTAGTTAGTGGTGACGGGAAAGTCACAACCATCAGACGGGTACTCGGGACTAAATAGTCTATTAACTCAATTAAATAACTGTTGAATCCCTTAGGTAACAATCTATCTAGGGGATTTCTTTAACTTTTAAGTTAAACTAGAAAGGCGATACCCCTAGGCAGGACAAATGTCTAAGGGTATCTAATCGTAATTTAGAAATGAGGTCTAAATCATGACTGATTCAATTGTAAAACACAACTACCGAGGTTTCACCGTACACCAATTAAAAGGTAGTGGTTATCTAAACCTGGCGCATATAGCTAAAGCCACTAAAGGAAACCTGCAAAAATGGAAGAACCTCGATTCAACTAAAGCACTCTTAATGGAGTTCAATAAACTATATAACGAGTGTTCCATATTGAACGATCGAATAGAGCCCCTAGAAGTTAAATACAACCCTTTTACCGGGGGCCGTGGGACTTGGGCACATCCAGATATCGCAATCCAATTTGCTCATTGGTGTAACCCTACCATTGGATTAAAAGTAACTGAATGGGCATACCACCGAAAACCATCTTCACTCTATGAAGAATACATACTCTCAAAGGTGGATAAAAAGGGTTCAGAAGGGGTGACACTCACATCTTTTTATATGGGCTTCCGAAATAGTAAAAAATTCTCAAATAAACCCAAGTCACTTATAAGACAGGCTTTGATAGACCTCAGCAATAGAAGATTAATAGACTACGATTCCGACCGCGAGATAGCCTACAAACGCTAGCAACTGCAACAACTGAATAACCGCAAGGATCCCCGGTCGTTGAATAACCGGGGATTTTTATTTGTATTACATATGCAGAATACAATCTGTAGCATAAATACAAGCGTACTAGAATAGCATCAGGATTAAATATACTACTTTATGGGATACATATGTGTAGTAAAGCTAAAAATACGTAGGCGTAACTATAGACATTAATTGAATTAAAATGCCTGTATGCTTCAAATACGTAATATTTACATACTACCTTTTAACGAAAAATAAGGGTTCTAGCGACTCAATTAAACTTCATTGGTAGAAAAAAAGTATAATAAAGTAATGCAAAATAAAAAATGGTTATTACCATGAATCTATATACACCAACCGGTTGAGCCGAAAAGTGACACTATTAACGGTTCTACAGAGAGATACAAAATTGAATATGTGCTCAACCCGGTATAAAAAGATACTCATTAACTGAGTTAGATCAACCGGGTGTACTAGCCAAAATTAGGATTAGAAAAAGAAGGATATATAATATATATATTTCTTATACTCTAAACTATACACTCTATATATATCAATCTTTTCGGACGATCTTAAACTAGTAACTACATTACACGTAGTATTTTCATGTATTACGCTAGAACTTAATCAAAGCAATAGTTTCGGCGATTAAATCCCAACGGTCGATCTTATACTCAAAAGTGTCACTTTTTTGAATTTTCGATTTTACTCTCGTGAATGCTTAAGGAAATGTTAAGAGCTGTACTAGTAATATACGTAGAAACGGGCTTTCAACGGTTGATTAACGGTTTAACTGAATTAACTTTAGTCATGACCTCGGATGAGAACCCTATTGAAACGGCTATTAGGTTGTGGGGGTATGAATCGGTCTGCGAGGCTGCAAAACAATTCTCCTTTGACGGTTGGCCGAAGGATGAAAGTCATGGTTGAAATAATCTGGGTATCCGATCCAGATGCAGAGATCTTGCGTAAAGATCTAGAATCGCCTAGTCAACTGTCGGAGGATGCGATCGCACGCTACAAGAAAGCCTTGCCAACTGTATCGGGAATTTTGCCTGGGAAAGGCGGAGTTTCGGGCGATCTTTCTGAAACAGCGGTACTGGAAGACTCTGCTTCCAGGTGATGAGTATACTGTGCTAATTTGTTCGTGTTGCCCGTGTGGGGAAGGCTAATGAATAAAAACAGAGTGTTATTTTTGGAGCAGAACGCGAAACTCTTGCTGCGTCTGCTTCGGGCTGAGAAATTAGATGAACTGGAGCCCATACTTCGCCCAGGGGCCGTCAGTGCTATTGAATGGTTGCTGGCTGTGAAGAAAAAACCCGGTAGTACCTATGCTGAGCTGGCTACTGCCATGAGTTCCAACGAGCAAACCGCAGGGCAAACCCTCAGAGCACTCGCGGATGGGGGAGCGATTAGGCAAGAGATTTTGTCTGCACAAGATTCTGATTCCGGCAGGCAAGAAGTAATCAATTTCATAGAGGGATCTAAATAAAAAACTTGTTGACATCCCCATGCGGGGAAGATAACATAAGGGTATCGAAAGCAAATAAGGAGCCAAAATAATGACTGCACCACTGGCAATCTTAAACACCACCATCGCCACTACTGACGGACAGTACTCTGTACAGACAATTGATCTTGATATCGCGAGGCAGCTTGTTGCAGATAATGAGCTAGACAGCGCAGTAGGTCATCAGTCTACTGCTGACGTTATGACAACTCTCTTGGGGACTGATATTCCCATGAACCGTCAAATGTTTCAGCAGCAGCCAGGGCAACAAGCCTTGGTGTTCAAACTAAACGGTCGTCCTCCTGAAGGCCAGATCTTATCTGTCGAGGAAATCGAAGAAATAGGATACTCTTTCAAACTCATGACCCGTAATGCCTAACTAATGCCTGGAATACTTTGGGGAGTTCAAAAAAAGGTCTCCCCCAAAGTACGGTTAAATTTCCGGCTTAAATCCGAAACCTAGGGGGCCTTCCCCCGATGGTCTGCTGCATATCAAGGTAATTTAAGGAGTCGAAAATGGGTTATCAAGGCACCAAAACAATTTCACGAACTGTTGAAACTCTTATTGACGAATTCAAGTCAATGGGGTTTGACAACATAGATGCCAATATACTAAGAGACATGATTTCTGAATCTGACGTGGTCGGATCCAGGGATACAGATGTTTGGGTGGAAGCTTCGGCGTCTCAGTCCGCAGATTTAGAGGAGCATCCTCATCTGGTTTACTGTACCCTGGACTTAGATAAGCCAAACGCCATCACTGAAAGAATTTACCGGGCTGTATAAGCACTGTGCTAGGGTGGCCCTGTTCTGGGTCAATAGAGATCTTCCAGAGGCTTGTTTTTGGAGCGAATAATGCTTTTAAGAAAAAAGAAAGCCCACGCATTCGATCGCGCCACCTCAATATGCCGTATGACCAACAAATAAAATGAGCGCTTGCAGAAGTTGTAACCGTGCCATCTCAAATGGCGGGGAGTGCCGAGAGTTCTTACTTTCGGATGGATACTATACCTGGCTCACTCCCGTGAAAACCATAGACGAGGCCAAAGCCATGAATACCAATCTAGAATGGTCTGCATCCTTGGATATCATTAAGTGCACTCACAATGGTTTTCGGTGGATTGATGACGAGGTTGTTGAGGTAATCAGATGATTCAGATTGTAAATGGCAATGGACAGGTAATTTTCGAAATTCCCACCTCAGAGATTGATGGGGTTATTCAGATCCCAATCCGCTTAACTTGGGCGGATTCAATGGGGGCAACTATAGAGGTGTCTTGCCCCACGTTTGGAGTTTCCTCGAAAAGTATTGATCTGTAGTCAATAATGTAGTATTTATCTGTTATTGACTATCCTTAACGTCTCACACCTCTGCAAGGACGAATAAACCGTTTAGCCCTTCTATTATGGCTACTCAATCGAGCTGTATCTAAGCTAGTATTCTCACTCGCTACCATCGTATTTGTCAGGCTACCAGGTACATAAACCTCCCCATTACCGCCTTTGCTGAGCCAGATATAAAATGCCGCTTCAGCCATCATCAGGGCATAGTAGAGACCGTTGGCAACATCGGTCTTTTCCCATTTACCCGTGAGCGGATCACATTTTACACCCATGTAATGGCGCAAGGGTGATAATTCCGTTGGCGATGCTAACCATTTAGTCCAGTCGTCGGGCAGTCGGGTTAATGGGTGTCTAATGTTGGGATCTTTATTGGCTTCTGTGAGTAAGAATCCCCTCATTGCCTGCATCATGAATTTCTCATTACGGATTAGGTGACAGGGGATATCCGATCCGCCTTCTCTCACGTAGTCGCGCTTAAACGCATCACTCAAGCCGCTACGTTGATCAGCCATCAATAGATTCGTGGTTCTCTGTAACTCCGCTGCAACGGTGCGGTTGGGTTCATTGTCGATACAGCCGATCATGATATTCTCACGTTTCATGATGGCCTCGACCTGGTTCATTGGCACTTCTTCAGCGTAATAAATCTGCCTGATTGCAGAATCTACAACCATCTCAACAGGCTTATCGGCCCATCCGTGCGGTAGAGAGATATCTGAGATCGTAACCCAGAATCCATTACGGCCCTGATCAATCCCAGCTACCCGTAGCTCAGGTTTTCGGCTAGCAAGGGGAGCATTAATCGCCCTCGTTAGAATTGGTATCGTGAGCGCTGATGTACCGGCTTCTGAGGGGTGACCTAGACCCTGCTGAATCCAATCACTCGCGTCAGTCATTTCCAGACCGTTACGAATCAGGTCAGCTGCCAGGTTAATCTTGGTCCGTCTCATGAGGGGACCATAATGGATCACGCATTTGTAGCGCTTCTCTGGTATTCCCTCAGGTAGACCATCTAAAAATTTTCGTAAAGTAACCCCAGTGTTCCGGCATTGAAATCGTGCCCCCAGACGAGTAGATTCCCCAATCTCTTCACCACAATTCGGACAGCCAAAATAAGCGCTTTCGACCGGATTAGATTCATCTTTGTGAAACCATACGACCGGTCGATTAGACTCTGACACGTAGGCTTCTGATATTTGACCAAAGCTATCGGTGCGTGAGAAGGGCTTAAGTAAGCACCCAAAAGGATCAAGAGGTGACACGGTTCCACATTCATCACACTTAAAATGTGGGTAGAAATGATGATCACAGCCCTTGATTTCCATCTCAATACCAAGGCCACTACCAGGGGTACCCAGTTCACGCACGGGTTTAGAATCAATCCGGGAAAAATCTAATCGACGGTAGAAGACATCGGACGCACCTACAGGCCACTGCGATCGCTCCTCATAAAACTGAATATCAGCTTTATAAGAGTGAGCGCCTGATCCAACAGCTGATTTACCTTGAGAACTTCGTTGCGCTTGGTCACTCGTGCTGGCATAGGTAAAGATGCTATTTACTCCACCGACCATATGTCGAGTTTGTGACTGAACATCTTTAGTTCGATTGAAGCTCACCCCATCAGGCACCATTGCGGCTATCCAATGATCCAGGCATGGTTTAAATTGCGTGGGCTGCGCATTAGTTAAAGATTTCGCTTTATCAAATACATAGGCGAATACCAATCGCCCTGATGTTTGAGTGTCACAGGCTAAAAGTACGTGGCTCAGGCTCTTGCTCAACTGCGAGCACGCGATTGTCACAGTATGGCCAACTCGGAAATCTCCCAGAAGTTCTAGAAGTTCTTCTAACCACGGATCAATAACCAAAGGTGATCCATCTTCCGTGTGCCCGTATTTTTTAACTCGCTCAACAAACCCATGACCCCCTAATTGCCATTTCTCCTGGATGAAATCATCACGCTTCTGTTGATCACTTCGTGAAACATCCTTGGCTTCTTTGAGAATTAAATCAACTAACCCGGATGCACCCTCACCTAGCAGCTGTTTACGATATTTAGCCGCTCGTTGAGCAATGACTGATTTAGGGTGTTTGGTAGGATCTAGGTTTTTCTTTGGCACTACATCCCCTCCCCTGCAATTTCCATCACTTCAGCCTCAAGCGCATCGACTAATTGTTTGCGTTCCCTCTGAGCTTCACCTAAACGGTTATTAGAGAGCCCCATTACATGCTCAAGAACAACTGCTACCTGGTTAAACGTCTCCTCAGGTAAGAATTCTTTGAGAGCCTCATTCATTAAAATAACCTCTTGTTGAATTCGGCCAGACACTAGAAGCTCTACAGGAGCATTGGCACCTGTAAGGGTGGATAGTTCAGAAATGATGTTCTTGGCTTCTTTGATATAGCCCATACGAACTTTATGGGTGAACCCGTATTCTCCAGCTGCGCGATTGTCCTCATCATCGTCAAGCTCTTTCATCACCTTAGAAAGCAAGTTCTCAAGCCGCCTACGCTGAAGTTCTTGATAGCTCTCGAAGTTAGCTCTAGTTTCCTCAGCACTCGATTTCATATACCGGGTGAACTGATTTTTAAGGGATACCACCGTGTAGGGCTTGTTCTTATCCGTCCGAATCCCATGCTGCTCATAGAGTTCCATTGCAAACTCTTCATCGATCTCATGCCCATTCAACCGATGTCGGGTGAGTAATCGAGTCAACTCACGTTTAGTTTTTTCTCTCTGGGCAAGTATTTCAGAAGTCTTGCTAGGCTTACGTTTCATGAATTTTTGTGTCGTTTTTAACGTTCTATAAGGCAGACACTGAATTTTCCATAAAAGTATAGCCAATTCGTGTGAGACCAGTTACACTTGAGTTAATTAAGTTAGTTAATGAGTTAATTTAGTCATGAATGATGAATGCAATTCTGTATATGTTCAAGATGGATACTTAGTTATCCAAACAACTAATGGCGATGCACTTACTCTAAGTCGGCAAGATGTGCGGCTGATCCAACAGTTTATATGGCAATCAAAGAACCATCCTAATTGGGCAGCGCTTGATCGTGCTAGTTCTAGACAAAATCAACCCTGGCCAACGGAATTGTAATTAGTTATTAGCCTCATTAGCTCAACGGTAGAACACTCGGCTTTTAACTACTTGGTCATTGTGTTTGAGTAAGGAGTTAATTATGGAAATGTTTGTTGTTGGTTATGCAGATTTTTACAATAATGACTTGGTTCTAACAGTTGAACAGGCTGACAATTACGTTGAAGCGATTAAAAATAGATTGATGAGAGACGTCTCATCAGATGGTTACACAGAAGAAGAGTATCAAGCAATATTAAATAATCAACGAGAATACTTAGCCGATATGCCCTCACAAATAGATGATATTAAGCAATTCTTTTTTGATAGCGACTCTTTGATTGATGTAATTGAGATTGAGAGACAAAGTTAGGATTTAACCATGGAATGGTACCCAGTAGAAACAGCTCCAACCGATGGAACCAGGATATTACTATATCGACCGGGATCTTATGTTACTTGGGCAATGATAGTCATTGGTAATTTTGATGATGACAGATATGCCGCACGACCTAAACCGTATTGGACGCACGACTTAGAGCGATTATTAGGAAAGTTAGACGCTAGAAAAACTCCACCGACCCATTGGATGCCCCTACCCGAGGCACCTAACGACGAAACATATTAATTGAGGAGTTAATTTTATGACCAAAGATGCTGCATAGTTCATATTAGAGATGTTAGACGGTTCAGAAATAGACGCGTCTATCGTTGAAAATTACTCAGGTCGTTGTATGTATGGGACTGAAACATTCGGCGTTAAAACAGATGCAAGTCCAGGTAAAACATTAGCTGCTGTATTAGTCGGAATATTAGGCATTCCAAGTTTTGAAACAGATGATTACCCAGATGTTGAGTATTCTGATTTTCAAAATCTGCAATCAGACACTTTAGGTTTGGGATACGTAATTTATTAAGGATTAAATTATGGCTTACTCGATATCTTTTTACTTAAAACCCGAGTCATTGGAGTTGATTGACAGTGTTTCTGATGGTCATGTATTAGCGTTTTTGAAGCAACTTTTCGAGGAAGATTATCAGCGTAATCATATAACCCCCGATGGTTTATTTTCTTATGTGAAACCTAGAGGTCGAGAAGCATGGGAACGTAAATGTTTTGATGCATTAGGCTTCTTGCATCAACAGGGGTTAGTTAATGAGATTTCAGCAGATGATTGGAATTCAGAACCATCGATAATTGAAAAACTTAAAAAATACCAACATACAGAATTGATTCCAATTTCAAAAGATGAGTAAAATAAAATCGCGACATTCAGTGGTTAAACAATATGCTAAGGGTTGTCATTCTATTAAAGAAGTAGCAAAAGCTCTTGGTGTCACGCCTCCCACACTACGAAAATATATCAAAACGCACAACTTACAAAGAAATATTCAACAGGCAAAAAATCATTATTTTAGTAATCTATATCCAATAGGTTCTTTAATAGGTAAAAATAGGATTCTTAAATATATTCCAGGGTGTTCACCGTCATGGCTAGTTCAATGCTCATGCGGAAGTAAACCAAGAATACTTAAGAAAGACAGAATTGATAAAAAAGTGGGTTGTTATCATTGCTTGAAGGTATTCGATATTGATGATGTTAGTATCCCAGGTTGGGAAATTACATCTCGTTATATGGGGTTTAGTGGGAATGGAAAAACAAAGGTACGTGCAACAAAGGTAAATGCTAAATGTCTATCGTGCAATAAAACATATGTTAGACAATTACACAGTCTCATTAATCAAACTATAGGCGGTTGTATTCACTGTATTAATTCTAGAAATAAATCAGTTCCAAAAGATGAGTAATGCCCACATCTCAACAATCCATAACCATTAGAATCCCGTCTGACTTAAAAGACTGGATAAAAGATCATATCTCTAATAGCCGTACTCAAACCGGCCTGTTTACGGAAGCGCTGATCCTTTATTACCGGGCGTATCTCTATATCAAACCTCATTTGAGACGCTTGGTATCCACAGATTACAGCGAGTTTATTAACCCGGTAATCAGTCCTGAGCACTATGAGTTACTGTCTACCCTTAATACTGGTCGAGGTAACCAACGGTCGCATAAACAGGTGGGTAATCACCTTAGAAACGCTATCACAATCTATAGCAAGCTATATCAGGATGTGGCAGTGTATAACATCCATGAGATCGACATTCAAGATGACGAGTTAGGGGTGATTCATTTACTTGAGGAAGTAGAGATTATTAACCTAAATACTGGAGCATTTAAACGATGAATTCACGATTTTTTATAAGTCTAGAGGACACTATTGAATTTGAGTTTAAAGCGTATATTTTAGAGCGAGTTAGAAAAGATAATCCAGATTTACCTAGTGATGCTGAAATAGCAATACACTGGCCTACCGAACAAGATCCTAGATTTTGGGTAGACGTATTAAGCGAACAGCATTGCAAAGATACTGATGATTCCGACTATGACGAACAACCAAATGGCGATCCTATTTTTGATCAATACGTTCTAGTTTCAAACGACCTTCTTCAGAAAGAATGTCCCGAGTTTTTTGATAAGTACAATGTATTTGACAATCCAAAGAGGGGGTAAATAATAACTCATGAACAGGCACCTTGATCTCTAAAAAGAACTGCTAGACCTTATTCAAGGTGCAATTGAATATGGGATCTCATACGCTTTGATGGAACTTGACATTCAAGATAATGAGTTAGGGGTGATTCATTTACTTGAGGAAGTAGAGATTATTAACCTAAATACTGGAGCATTTAAACGATGAACAGAAAACGGCAAATAATAGCATCAACGAAATTTCTTTTTGCAGGTTTACTCTGGGTACTTGCAAAACCTGTTTTTGCGGGACCAATAACTATTCACCCGGCAAACCGGCACATCACTGAACAGACTCGCGGATCTAGCACGGCCATGTGTTGGATTGATTACAACGAGTATGGCGTATTTACATCTCATCCCTGGTGCCAGGTACATTTACCTGCTCCTTCAGGGCCACACACTCGTGAACCACAACTTGTAGTTGGTGGATCCTCTTACATTGAAGGGAGAATTTCTGGACAACCTGGGACAGCTGTTTGTACTGTCAACTTCAACGCGCAAAATGTACTTGTCACCATCCCTTTGTGTTATCGGGGACTAAGTGGCGGCGGGTGATTCATTTACTAGAGATTATTGACCTAAATACTGGAGCATTTAAACGATGAAGATACAAATTCAAATAAACTATAGCTTTAGTGACTGTGAAACTGTATTCAGAAATGTAGAAATCCCAGAGGGTGCATCAGTAGAGGATGCTAAAAGCATTATAGAAAAGATGAAAGAGGATTTTTTAGATTCGCTTAACTACGAAGATGTAGAAGGCGAAGCAATGTTTAATGATTCGGATTTAGAGTATGTAGCATTAAAAGGTACCAATGGAACAGATAACAGCTTATAAAACAATTGATGCCCAAGTGTTTCAAAATGAACATGGGGCCAAAATGCATGAATTGAAATTAGACCTTAATGGATCATTTTCTAAAGAATCTGCTTATGAGAAAATGGCGTTTGAAGAGGTTTTATCCTGGATTGAAAACAACCAAGATTTAGTAAGAAAATATCTAGAACTATTATGACTAATGGTTACACTGAAAGTACAGATGAATATTCTCACTCAGCAATAGTAATCACAGGGCTATTTGATCCTGAAAGCTATCTTGATGATGAAGTTTGGGACTTTTTTGACACCGATCTGATTGATATATTCTTATATTGTATTACCCAGACTCTGTTACTAGATTTATCAATTAAAAGCGATCGTATTAAAAGTCTCAGGTTAAATTCTATTCGAGAGAAGCTATTTAAGTTCAAAGAAAACTTAAATAACAACTCATAACGTACTCAGCACACTGTTATAACTCGATAATCAAAGTTATGATAGATCTAGTTAAATTCTTTAACTTATGAGTTACCCTATCATCCCTCTAGTTGGATTTTGGAACAATCAAATCCAGTACACGCCTAAATTCACGCTTATACAGGCGTCTGAGGGTGGAGTGATCGACCGGTCTCGCTCACAGTTAATTAATGCTGTGCGTCGGTCCTGGAGTGTGTCAGCCGTCATTACTAATCAGGGTGAGCTTGACGGCTTTTTAAGGGATAGAGATGGCTTACCCTTTGAGTACCGCCCCGATGGACTTACACCAGATGGAAATTATACGTGTATTGACTGGACGTTCGGATGGAAAGTGTTTGTAGCTCCTAATGGCGTCTGGGATTTCCAAGCCACATTTATTGAAGATTTTAATCCTTAACCGTAGAGCAGGAGTATTCAAGATGTCTATTTTTCATACTTTGATAATGTTGGAAATACTATCAGATAAACCAGACAGTCCAACTGTGAAAAAGAATACCAAGGCAATCTTAAATGCTTGGAAAGAAAACTTAGAAAAGTCTAGAGATTGGGATATTAAAGATGAATAACTATATTGACACATACGAAAAAATAATTGAAGCTAACACTCGATTAGCTAATAAGTTAACAGGTGATGTTGATGCTCAATCGGATCTACTTCTACTGAGTAATTCGTTATTAGCCTTAACTAAAGGTATTCAATCCGTAAACGAAGAAAAGCAGCAATTACTCAATCAGCAGCAGTCACAATCCCCTGATGAGTACGATGAATCATATATTGATGTTTCGGGGATGATCAAATTCCCATTTAATTTCCGAGTAGGCGAACAAGCCATAGTTGGTATGAAACCGACTCGGATTACTGCCAACGGGTTGATCATTCCTGAAATAACGGAATTCGCCTTCGGCCTTGAAATATCTGAGACGGATGATATGACCCCTCAGGTAGTTTTGAGGTCAGTCTGTAAAGGTCTATGTGCTATTGAGGGTGCAGACTATTTCGGCCCTTACACACTGATATTCGAGCAATTGATTACCAACCCGGCAGACAAGTTTCTAAATAATGATGCGAACTATCTAGCCATCCCATTCACAGGTATAGAGATTTTCACCCCCAGTAATATCGATTTAGATAACAGTGAACTAGCTGTGTTTCTGGTTGAGCTGAGCAAGCGGGGTAATTATTTTGGATAGTATCCCTATTCACATCAAACAAGCCATTGCTGATCATGCGAGAAGTAAGCCTAATGAGGAGGTGTGTGGATTAATTCTTAATGATGATTCTGTTTTACCTATTGAGAACGTGCTCCCTGCTGGGGATGTAGATGACATAGACTCTACGACTAAACAGAATGATTTCCAAATGCCGGATAATATTCTGCCTGCGATGGCTGAGAAGATTCAGGCTATCTTCCATACCCATTGGCGGGAATCATCACCTGCATTACTGAGTGATACAGATATTCGTGCGGCACGTGCTGTGGGGATTCCCTACGTGCTTTATCATGTTGAGTTTGATCAATGGGACCTATGGGATCCCATAGGTCTGCACCCTTGGCCACTGTTCAAGAAACAGAACGATCCGAAACGATTAGAGTTCTATACCGGTTGGCCATGGAAATGGGCACGTGCGGACTGCCTTACCCTGCTGCGATCGTATTATCAGGGGATGTTGGGACATACCATTAAGGACTTCCAACGAACCCCTACAGAAGATGAATTTCAAGAACGGCTGAAGCGGGGTACTTGGAATGACTACGATGAGAATCTAGGTGATCAGGGGCTGGTGAAGGTTCATGAGGGTGAAACTAGTAATTTTCCTTTCAAACTCCACGATATCGTTCTGATGAGACTTCAAGGTAGGATGCCTCACCACGTTGGAATTATCGTGCAACTGGAACCGTTACAGATTTTACATCATTTGGAGGCTGGCCGGTTATCTGAAATCGCTCCTTATGGACGAGCTAGAATGAGGCAGACATGTAGTGTGTGGAGGATCGATGATGACTAAACGAGAACTAATCAATCTATTGGAAAGTCTAGACGTACCAGATGATACGCCCGTTATTACTCCGGTAACCGTTGATGACGCGGCATTCGACGATGTTAATCAACCGGTAATCGTATCTGCAAAACTAAATACAGTAACGGGATACTGTGGAAACCACAGTATCCAAGGAGATGGATACTGGAAAGATTTCTCGAAGGTGCATACCCGTCAATGTATCGCGATAAGTTTTTATGATCCATCATTCTTTACAGATGAAGACTAACGTATCAAACCTGTAGTGTATGGAGAATAGGTGAATAATGCTAGAAATTTGTAATTGCGAATTTTCAGAATACGACGATTCTGATGATGAGTCTTTTCACTTCAAACGGACATGCGAGCACTGTAACCATACTTGGTATAGTCTTCACTGCCGTCACGATGGTATTCAAAATCCATGTCCAAATTGTGGGGTTAAGCCAAACCCGGTAAAAGAAACACCCGTGCATATCGGATCTGAAGTAAAAATAGTTCAATCCGAACGGTTTATGAGATATTGAAAATATGTTAATCAATTCGGGACTATTAAAGAAATTAATTTGAATAGTTGCACAGTGATTCCAAACGATCCTGTTAGATCCTGTGATGAGAGCGGACTTAATTTTTATTTAGACGAGTTAGAACTGGTCGATAAGTGAGGTATACAAAGAGTCACAGGGTTTGCTTAAAATTACTTTTCGTCCTATGCATTCTTGAGTAGATGCTTGACTAAATTATCTTTTACAAACATCTGCCTGAACGCTTCTATTACATAGTCTTGCGCTTGCTCCTTTGTGAGTTGGCGCACTTCTGTTTTTAGGGTTTCTAGTTTAAACTGCTGTTCTAGTGTCAGCTGGCCAGGTGTAGCACTCATAATGATCGCGTATAGTAAAACTAACTTATTGACTAATTTTACTCAGATTAATGATTACGATCAAATTATTTGGTGAGCTTGCTACTAAGTTTACATCAGAATTTAAAGCTCACGTTCGCACTACCAAGGAAGCCGTAGAATGTCTGTGTATTAATTTCCCTGGCTTCCGCGAGTATCTATTGACCGCTGAAGACAATGGAATCGTATTTAAGGCATTAATCGGTGAGAACTGGGAACTCGCCGCACCCGAGGATATCCATTACCCCATTCCTCAGGCATCCACGATCGCAATCACCCCCGTTATCGCAGGTAGTGGTAAAGTTGGTCGGATTATTGCTGGAGCTACTCTACTAGGTTTAGGTATTGCAGGCGTTGGTTTCCTGGGTTTATCTGCGTTCCAAGTAGGCCTGTTAGGTGGATTACTCCTTGTGCAAGGTCTTTTCGGTGGGCAAACGGAAGCGCCAGACCCGGAAGAAGAGAACCAAAAAAGCTATGTATTTAGTGGCCCATCAAACACGGTCGCACAAGGAAACAGAGTGCCGATCATTTGGGGCACTCTGCTAGTTGGGAGTCAAATTATTTCAGCTAGTATTAACGCTTATCAGATTCCAGCGGGTTAGAACGGTTGTCGGTTACTTGGCCAGCCAATTTCAGTTGCAACACATAGTCTTCAAGTGCCCATAATTGGGATATAGCATCTTCTCTACAAATTTCTGCTCCAACATCATAAGAGAAATTATTAGGATCGACACACGCAGCCCTGCCCAAGATAGTAAACCCACTATCAAGCTTATAAGAGATCACTAACTCCTTTCTCCAGAATTGTGCTGAGTGGGTTTCAGCTTTATCTAGGATGGTTTCTAAATACTCTTTTGATACCGATGTTTCAGAGTTCATATCTGTTTTCTAATAGTTTTTCAAATTCTTGAGCTGCTCTGTTTGCAATATCTTCAGGGCTCCATGTACCCTTTGGCCAGGGTAAACCTTCATGTCCCCACACTAAACCAGCCCATGGACCAAAATTAGTAAGAGGATTTTTGCTACGCACTTCGTGCTGAGCTTCAATATCTAGAATAATTAAATCGCCTGGTTTTTGAGGTCCATGTAATTGATAGAGGATACCCGTTTCATCTCTTCCTCGGATCGTATAACTATTACCAGGATTATGGAGCATCAGGATTGGCCGATACCCGGTAATACCATCACTGTGAGGTGGAACGATCACACCTTCGAGTAATCGAAAATCCGGGAGGCTTTTTAGTTCATAGGTATGATTATATCCACACTTAAACGGTTGATATGGCATGACTGTAATGCTTTTGAGATAGCCATACAGCCTATCGTAATCAATAGATAGTTGAAGTTCTTTGGTATAAACGATCATAGTTTTTAACTTATTAGTTAATTAGTGCTCACAAGAACAGCTCAAAATATCGACGAATGGATCATCCGGTCTGCAAAACACCCAATAGGTATCGGTGTAATAGGGTTTCTTTTTAGTGGGTTTAGTCCCATTATTCAGCTTTTGTTGGATACCATCAAACTGAAAGCATTCATAGCCATAATCTTGACCAATAGACTCATAATCATCATTAAGGCTGTCGCTGTAGTAATTGCAGGTAATGATAACTGTTACGTCATGAGATAACGCTTCTTCTACCGGGGAGAATGCCATACGCAACGTTTCTCGTGAATGGGGCTGATGCTTAAAATATACCGGTCGGATGAAATCTGGATCACGATATTTCACATGTCCAACAGTTCCAACATACGGGGGATCAATTATGGTTATGCTTGGCTGATCCTTAAAAGCATCCCAGTCTATATAACCTTGGTCGTCATACACATATAGATGCTCGGGTGCAGGTGGAAATGTGTACTTGAATTTTCCCCACTTCTTTAGTTGTTGATCTGAGAACTTGATGTTCAGCCGTTGAGACTTTGCATTAGGTGCAAGTTTGCCATTGAAACTCACATACCTCAGTAGTAATCCAGCAACCGCAGCATTGATATAGTTAGGCTCGAACTCAGCCCATAATTTTTCATAGGCAACTTTGAGATGGTTGAGTACATCTTTAATAGGATACGTTTGCCAGTCTTGTAATTGACTGCAAAGCGCATATTCAAGATCCTCGTGTCCCCAGGCCTGATAGAGTCCCCGGAGTGATGGATCAATTTCTGCACAGACAACCGTCTTAAGTGTGGGCTTGTCTTTCTGTAATAAGTAATTGGAAACAGCGAGTCCTCCTGCAAATGGTTCATAGGAGATTACGTAGTTGTGTGCATTTAGGATAGGTTCCCACAGTTTCAAGTGAGCCTGCTTACTTCCAGGAATACGGTGAACAAGCGGTTGAATAGTATTCATGATGATTAATATCTAACTGGCCCAGCAATCCTAAGACTGGTCTGATCACCTTCATATTTCCAATTAACAGGCTTGAGTGTTTCAGCCTGAATAAAATCACAGTATTCATCCGCTTCTTTAACAGCCTGCGGTAGTGACGAGATTATGCCAATCTCATATCGAAGTTTTTGATCAGGAGATATAGCGTACGCATACCAGGTGGCTTTAATAATTACCAAAGTCATAATTAATTGAATTAACTTATTCACTATTTTGGCACAGCTATTAGCTATCCCGCCACACATTTTTGTTGTAGTTAGCTATGAAATCTAACGGTCTCTAGCAATCTGCTAGACACTGTTACAGCTTGCCACAGAACGTAACATCCTTGATGAGTAAGGCTTTCAGGAATTAGCAAAAAAAATGACCAGCTTGCGAAACAAGCCAGTCAAGTTAAGGAGGTCAAACATATTTATGTCTATAAGCTCATGTTAACACATTAAAAATAAGAACGCCCATAAGCGTGACACTAAACCAAATAATAAATACACCTTTCCAATCCGTTCTCTTCAATCCCCACCAAATAGCACCGGTATAACTATTGTGCGGCTTTCGTTCCCAGTTCCACGGTGGACGACCTAATTGATCAATAAGTTCTAACTCATAATGCTCATGGTCTTCAATGACATAGTAATTGAGAATGCCGAAGGGTAAGAGCTGAGCCTGTTTCTTTCGGTGATGCTCATATCGACCGGGGCGAGTCCATCGAGCATGAAGATCACTTGACTCTCCTATATATTGAATGGGTCCTAGTGGTCCCCATGATCTAACGGTGTATATTCCAGGTTTATTTGGGAGATCGTTTAAGTTCCAAAAGGTCACCCATCTCCATAGTCTTGGGTGGTAGATACGGTTAAACATAGGGATTAATTTCCATACAAATATTCTTCAGAGCACATGGATTCGAACATCATCCAAGCGTCTTTTGTCTTTACTTGGGTATACCCTCTGTCTTGCATAAATTCTTCATAGTCAGGTGTTGGATAGTTGCCCATAGTGTTTAATAGTCCGATAAACCCATTGAAATCATAGGTTTTGGTACTATCGATTTCACGGATATTACCGTTCTCTATCGCTCGCTCAACTAGAAGAACCGCAGAATCTACAACGCCCCCAATAGTTAACCAACTGATGTGAGTGTAGTTATCATTAACCCAATCACAGACACGCTGATAGGTTAAATAGTCATCATCAATACTTGAAAAATCAACCAACCCTTTCCAGTTGGTTAAATGCTCTGGAGGCTTTAACCCCACTATTCTATGTAGCGCATCGCGTAAAGGTTCAGCTACCAGTTCTTCATTTAGATAATCCACATAAACAGTAGTCATGACTTAGTTTCTCCACCAGAAACAACGATATTGAATCTGTTCAGCAGGCAAGTTGTAAGCGCAATAGATAGTAGGCACGGATGCACATACAATCCCATACACAATTAATCCGAATAGTATCCATCCTGAGTAGTCTTTTCCGTGAGCAGGTCCCATGATGCGAGTCCTCCACTAATAGTGATTACGATTCCAAGAATTTGAATGATAAAGTCGGGTAATCCAGTCATCCCGAGAATGAAAATGATGATGCCGTACCCGACAGCTTGAGGTTTATCGCGTGCCCAGCTATATCCACGCTTAAAGATTCGAATGCAATGGAGAAGGATCATTTATTGTGATTCAAATACTCATTGCATTTTATCCAATTACAAATGATTCCAAGGATTTCCACCACCACCTTTAGGAGAAGGTCTTTGTTGCTGTGGTCTTGGCTGTTGTCGCCCACCTTGGTGAGGTACTTGAACAGTCTGGGGCTGTTTCTGCTGTGGTTGACCTTGTGCAGGTGCCGCAGATTTCATTTGTTTCCCAGACGGACCCCCATTAATGAGTGACATCGCATTAATCGAAACAAACAGAAGTTCAGGCCCCGCGATATACATCCAGGTTGGGAGTTGCCGGTAATCAAATAAAGGGTACACTTGCAATCCTAAAAAGTTTTGAGTAGACCAGAAATCGAACTTATAGGCGATCATTGCAAACCCGACGAGAATCCCAACCACAGCAATCGGAATGAAATGACCGGCTACCCGCACCAAAGGAGTAGAGTTGTTTCCCACGACTCCCCTAATCTGTCCAAGGATTGAGGGTATTCCTTTTGGATGGGTAACTATGCCCGTGAAAACCAAGCAATATAGGCATGATGCGATCGTAGGCAAGTAAATAGTGACGATCGCTTCAAACTCTGTTAAGCCTGTTGTCCCATTCGCGATCGCAAGATCATTTAGGAACATCGCAGAAATATGGATATCTGCAACAAGTAGAGCGGCGGCACCTCCGTACGCTCCATAGACTAGGTATTTATTTACGTTCGGATGACGCGAAAGAATAAAGTTGCTCATAGTGTTTAATCATTAGTTTTTGAGTTTGGTGATACATCCTGTTGTACGTTGTGGCAATCTGTAACAGCCTGCAACAGAGAGTTATAAGGTGTTAGAGTTTCCAATCAAAACGTGGAAACTATAGGAAACTCGTTTGGAAACAATTAAGCTGATTTTTTATGATCCGCGTACATGTTTCGTTTGTTCATTGCTTTTGAATACTGCCTACCAGGTTTGATACCCCAGAGCAGATAAACAATTTCTCTTCCTTTAGGGTTGAGACCATCTATATCAATCATGTCGCAAAATACAGCGTATTCATCATCATTGAATTCCTCTGATTCAAAGGTGAAAATGGGTCCATCCTCAGATGTTTCCAATTGATCTTTTGGAAATATTTCCGTATTTTCATGGAAATCTTGACCGGAAATATTTGACGAAGGATCAATAGTTTCCGGAGTTGTTTCCAAAATAGATTCGGTCTCAGAACCTTTAGTTTTCAAGGCTTCAGGTGCATATCCGCCCGTTGGGCCAGGTGTACCCTCAGACTCATATGCAGATACCCACTCTTGAATGTATTCGTCTACGCCTGGGTCATGCACGGTCTGAGGATTGCGCATAGGGTGTGCAATATGATCATCTGAATAGTAAACCTCTTCAGTGTGCTCACCCTCAGGGAGTAGTCCTTCTGGTTTGAATCCTGTGAACTTCGGAAGAACGGGTAACCCCTGCTCCATCCTGTCATTGGCCGACACGCCAAAGACAAGTATTGTGGAAATCCCAAACGCCCAAATCAACGTACCCATGGTTAATCACCTCCTAGTAATGAGATAAACGCGAGTCCGAATATCCCTATAAATACGATTTGCCAAAAGCGATTATCCCCACCTGAATTGTCTTGATACGATCGCGATGTCGCTAACGCGTTCGTATCGATATTGATATAGGGTTTTACCTCAATCGTGGGGCTGAAATTAGGTGCAACAGTTGGTGAAAACTGTGGTTGATAATAGTGCCCCTGGTCATAGGTATCCTGGTGATACTGTTGTTGGTTATAAACTTGTCGATTCACTGTGATAGGAATTGATCCGACGTTATGCCGTCGTGCAATATCAGCGAAGTCATTTGGGGCCTGAACCAGACACATAAACAAGGCTTGGATTGCTTCATCTGTTTGTTTACGTGCGGGCAGGTTTTGGAATACCCCATGAACAATGTCCACCTGAGATTCAGGAGGAACGATTGCTAACTGCCCCGGTTGAGTCGGGTCAATAATTTGAGTTTCCCCAATGACCCGACTATCTAATACTGGATAGTCGTCAGTCATAGTAAATGCTCCCATAGGTCTGTAGAGGAACTATTCATCCGAAGAAATAAGTCTTGAATGGGGACCACCACCATCGGTGAATTGTGCCGCATAGCGATGTTCGCAAAATCACCCGGTTTGTAATAGCAGCACTGACCAAGCGCATCGAGATTTTTTCTAGTGCGTTTAGCATCAGGCAAACTTTGATAGACAGCTTGGATAACCAAAGATTCAGCTAGCGTATTGACCTGGAGTAAATTCACCTGATCGCAATCTTTCGGGTCAAACAACTCAAAGGATTGTTTTGCGATCTGATAGGTGAATAGTGGGTCACTATTAATTGCAGGATTATCCATGTTGAGAAACCTATCGACATGGAGTTTAGTCGCAACATATCCCCCAAATGAGTTTGACAGGTTTATTTCTAATAGATCAAAGTCAGGGTTACTGGTAATTAAATTCATAGCTAATTTCCGAAATTAAATGAGATTGGCTCAATAGCCCCTATCCCTTCAGTAGTCATAGGTTCTGATGGAGTATCCATATAACTCTCTTCGACCATTGGAGAGATAGGGGATACGGGCTGTGGTGTGGGTATTGGTTCAGTTCTAACGGCTGGTGACTGTATGTAATAGTTTTGCCCAATAAAGGGGTTAACCGTGGGGTGTTCAAAACCTTGTTTCACGTATACACACACAATTGCTTTAGCAGTTTGGTGATGATTTTCGTGAGGATATTGACTCAGCAGTTCTAAAACACTCGCTTCATATGGATTCTCATCATTAAGTCTGAATGCGATCTGATGCACTGTCATTGATTCAACTCCTTTACATTTCAGTTAGTGCGATCGCATTAATCTTTTGAGGGTCAACCTCAGTTAGGTCCTCACTTGCTATGAAGAATCGGCTGTTGGTATACGTTTCAAAGTCTTCAGCGTGGTATGCTCCACCTCCAACAATGGCAACCGTTCCCAGTGATTCACCTATGCTTGGAATAAGCTCTTTACAGATCGCTTCTGCCCACTTCTCCCGACACTTAAGATAAATATCTTCGTAAGACTCATTGCCATATACATAGTGCTGGATGGACAGACCCCGCAGAATATCAGTGGTGTCGGGGGTGCCAAGCAGTCCCCATGCGGCTTTAATCCTATGGGCAATGCTTTGTGCCAATGCAGCTACACCCAAACGGTCTAGGGTAATTGCACGATTCCAATCAATTTGACCAGTACGGTAATCAAAAATCTTCAGGGTGGTATCTCCACCACCGATGTCTAAAATCCCAAATTCGCTAATACCTGGAGTATTCGCGTAATCGCTAAACAGGCCTTGCTCTTTACAGAGGCGAAATGCCGGAACACCCTCAGAAATAAATTTCACCTTTCTAATTTGAGGGCGAATTAACGCGCCATTCACACTGAATTCTGTGATGGATTCAATCTCATCAGCGACTACTTGCCAGGTACTTTCTATCGCTCGGGGTAAGGCGTCAGGCACCAGAATATTCAATCTCTCAATAACGGGGCACGAGGAAATAGCTTCAATCCCTCTCAAGGTAGCCATGAACATCGGGACCATTGAGCGAGCTTTACCCCGCTTGTAGATTGGGTCACCCCCATACATAGCGGCTAATGCGCCAATAAGGAAAATCTCGCCGTTATATTCAACTAACGCGGAGGAGTCATCTAAGCATTCATAGATGTCCTCCAAAATCACCGTATCGGGATCCACCTCGTAAATGAAACTTGGGAATTTGTGAACTTGCTCATGTCCGGCAATGGCAAATTTTACATTTGTGTTGCCATAATCCCCCGCGACACAGGTGATGTAGCCATCATTAGCTGTTGGTTTGGACGCTCGTCGTTCTGTCGTAACCATTATTTTTAGAATCCTTGATATATAAGGGTTGTAGTAATCCGTAACAGGCTGTAGCAGATAGTTATGCGTTGTAACAGCCTGTGGCATGTCCTAACAATAAGAAACCCCTCACCAGATCGGCAAGGGGTTTACTTCCAATTTTGAAGCGAACATTGGAATAGTTCTTAGTCGTTATTGATCAGTTTATTGAGTGTGCTGTACAGAATTTGATCGTGAGTCTCAACAGCCACATTTCGGATCTTCCGAATGGCATCCGCTAGATAAAGCGTTCGTTTATAGGGGATAGGCATTTTTTCGAATTGAGCACCCCACTTTTGAACAGTGGATTCTTTGACATCCAGTACTTGTACAAGTAATTCAACGCATTTCTGCCGGTAACCCCGTTCTTGTATGTCTTCTTCGTCCGCGATAAACCACTCTCGGCAGAAATCCCAAGCTTCCATAGAATCATTTATAAGGAGGTACCGCGATGGCACGGTACTCATGGCCGCTCTTAGCATATCTCAGTAAAGCTACAGTGTTATACCCATTACTATAGCCTCATCACTGCAAAACTGGAAGTGATTAAACCTTCTTTTTCCTAATTCTTTTGACTATCCAGCGAAATGGGAAGGCGATTACCCAGAAAACACCTTCCCAGAATTCTATAGCGTCAACCAGTCGCATATCTGTACTCCTAAACAATCAAGTTAAGAGTGCCCGAAATTAAACCTTAGCCAGGGTTACCTGTTCCGATTGATCTTGGTATTTAATCCAAGTGTCATTTTTAATCATCGATATCTATATCTATATGCCTATAAAAACACGAGAAGTTTTGAAGCTAACCCTGGTTAACTCATAATTACTAAATTCAGAATCAATCTTGTCTAATATGTCTAATAGGTCCTTATTAGTTCCATATCTTAAATCATCCAGATCTATATTTAGTTTTTTACACGCATCAGACCATATAGATTCAATATCTACATCATATGGACCATGATATAAACCAATAGTAAATGAACTCTCGGGATAGTCGTCTGTTACAACATGGTAGAACATGATCGGTTTAGATAATTACAGAACTATTAGCTATTCAATTCTTTTCCTCTGACAATCTAAATATTGCTGAATTCTCTAATACTTCTGGTACAGGTATTACACCTAAACAAAGACCATATACACCTAGATTCCTACGCCATTCTCCATAATATTTAGCTTCGATACCATGACAAAACATTTTACCTGAATCAGGGTTTTGAAAGAACATAAAATAACGACCATCTGGCACGAGATCCAGGTGTTGAAACGGTATTTCAAATTTCATAATTTCCTCATCTCCCTACTAATTGTTTAAATGATCCTACTCCAACTTCCTTCTCAAACTCATCAACTACCCAAGTCTTAGGTCGATTGAATTGAGCTAGATATCTAAATATACTCTTCTTCTCAGGTGGTGATGGCATTGGCCCAAATAATGACCCTAGACACCAATCAGGTGATGGGTGCTTGTCAACGTGCTTGGTAAATCGATCTATGGCCACTTCAGGCGGTTCACCCGTGTGGAACACTTGTCGACGATGCCCGTGAAATAACCGTATGAGATCAAGTGGATCATACTCACCGGGAGACACCTCAACCATCGGACCCGGTACCATCACTTTTGACTGTGGCCATTCATATCCACACGCAACACACTTGGTCGCAAATGTGTAATGGATTCTGTCACAGTGTGGACAGGGTTTCGTTGGGGCAATTCCTCCCGAACTCCCTTGAGTTGAATAGGGTAGCGCATACCCCTTAATGTCTTCGGGATACCCCAACCGATTGAGATTATTGGCCTGGTCGAGAATATACCCATAGGTTTTACCAGTCTCGGGAGAGATCCTCATCACTCGTCCCAGTTGCTGGAAATGGAGCGCGGATGAATTTGTCGGTCGGAGCATTAACCCCACTTCTACGCTAGGTTCATCAAACCCGATACTGATGACGTTACACGATGCTAGAACTTGTAACTCCCCGCTAGACAATGCATCATACATCCGCTGTCTGTCACGGATTGGTGTGTTCCCATCCACGACGGTTGCCGGAACGTCAATGTTATGAAAAGCTCGTGCGACATTACGAGCGTGCTCTACATCCACGCAGAATGCGATCGTGCGTTTGCCAGGTACTAATCGCTGCCACTCATGAACAATTTGTTGAATGAGTTTCGGCTGGTCGCACGCAACCTTGATCTCTTCAAGTGCAAAATCGTGATCGTTGGCAGCCGCTTCCAGCTTATTACCTGGAAAACTATAGTACTTAAGAGATGCTAGATAACCCTGCTGTTGAAGTTCACTAGGCGTAGGGGAGCACACTAACGTCTCAAGATAGTCGCCAAACTGTTCTTTACCCAACCGTAAGGGCGTTGCTGTCATGGGTAGATGAACAGCGTTAGGGTGAGTTTTAGTGAATACCTCTTGCCCTATCTGGCTAAAGAATGTGATGTGACCTTCATCATAGATAACCACATCCGCGTGACAGTTTTTCCACCACGGACGATTAGCCATCGTTTGAATACTGGCGATTTGAATAGGCGCTTCGGGATTCTCAGGCCAGCCTGCTTTGATAAATCCGCAGTCTAATCCAAACAACTGCATTTTCTCGTAAGTCTGTCCCACAAGCACGTCGAGGTGGACGAGAAACATTGCGCGTTTTCCAGACGCTACAGCATCAGCAAAGATTTGAGCTGCGACGATAGACTTACCTGCGCCGGTTCCTGCGATGAGGGCTATCTTTCGATAACCTTCAGACAGTTTGTAATAAAGATCAGATATAAGTTGTTTTTGATAATCCCGAAGTTTCATAATCAGTCTGTTATTGTGCTAGATTCTCCACTACGTACATTTATATTAATCAATTTAGACAATCTCTAACTCAAAAAATATTATTCGATTTTAGTGATTGAGTTATTACCGAGTGCTTTAATCAACTCAAGATTAAACCGCATGGTCTCATTTCCATGCTGCATCTCAATTTTCATGATCTCAAGATCGTATTTCAACTTGTTTAACTCCTGAGTGAGTTCACTAATAGCCTTATCTTCTGATACTGCTTTATCTAATGCAGCCTTACGCATATCTGCATTCTTAAGATCTTTATTCCCATTGACACATAAGGAATGGACTACTTTAGCGGTTTCAATTCGCGTACGAATCTCACTAAGTCGAGTTTCAGTTTTAAGAATTTGAACTCGACTATCATAGTTATCATTGATAATTGTCTGAGTTTCTTCAGCCAACGACTGGATTGATAGATTAAGCGTGTCGAGTTTCATATGTTTTTCTTCTTTAAGGTTTAACTCGTAGCCTGATATTGCACCAATTAGTTAAAGGTTCTCCAGGCGTTTTTCAATAGCCTGATACTCTTTTATTTTGAGTTCTCTAGACAACGATTCAAAAATTATAAAGGCCGTGTCGTTTGTAATCTGAACGGCTAACAGCAAATCATAGAGTTCTTTTTGACCCTCTGACATATTACCCTGGTAATTATGATCACCATTATCATTACTGACTTCTATAAGCACTTCATCCATGATTATTCTCTATTAATTTATGGGTTAATTTAATTGAATGGTGACGACAGTATTTAGTGAGGCTGGACTCGGTGTTAACCGTTCTTTTGTCTCACCATCTACCGCGTACCAAATATGATTTGAATCATGCATAAATTTAGTTTAACTCATCTATTAAAATAATTCACTTAAAAGAGTAAAGATCCGTACGCTCATGGTACTGAAATTAGCTTATTAAATACGTACATCGGCTAGGTGCATGTACGGTGTAGTATGTAGGGTTTCATTAGGTTAAAATAGGCGATGGCAATCACACCATACCTGACATGGGAGATATCAACGAGTTTCAATCGAAGCTCTACAATGAGGTTGAGCTACCCAGACTGAAGATGCTCATTGAAACCCGTATTAAGAAATCTGGCAGTCAGAATAAGTTTGTAGATAGCCTTAACGAGCCGCTTGATAGACTTGGGTGGCCTACGTTTTCAGCGCCCAATATATCAGCTCTACGAACTGCTGAAGATACGGATACTAGAATAGGCGGATGGGATGAACGGCGATTGTTGCGTTTAGCGGTAGGACTACAGTTAGATCCCAATCCGGTTATCGCTTTAGCAATCCTACGCTGCTATTTATTAGGCCTAATAGAATTATCAACGAACTCAATAGACACGTTCAAATCAGCCATTAACATAAATAGCTCCAATTTTCAGAATCTAGTTAATGTCATTAAAGCCGATAATCCAGACGCCTTAACACGATTAATGGTAACCACACCATTAACCGAAGCGCGGGTAAACGAGTTACTCTCGGGTGGGAAACTATCAAAGAAAGAGATCAATTGGGTTGTGAAATGGGCACAGGGATATGGGATAACTGTTCCTGACACGGTATTACTTGAAAATCACCTGTCGCAGGAACAGACAATTCTAAATTCTCAACACACCTAAAATGATGACTCATAGCGGCGATCAGCCCAAACCAATAAGAGTTAGGGCATTCAATTAGAATATCGCAGTCTTTTTCCATTCGAACTGTTAGATTTGTTAACAGTAATTGAATATCACTAGTTTGTGCGTTAATCCAGACATCAACAGGATCAATTGCAGTAATTAAAAACCCAATCAGACGCTCATTGAAAATCACAGGGGTTCTGTTTGTGATTACGGATAGTTTTTCTCCTGATTTTCTTATGAATATGTATTCAATTAACATATTGCCTGAAATCTCGCGTTCAGAAGAGATAAAGTCAGTTAATCGCCGCCGAATAACAGATTCGCCGGGATATCCAAGTAGTTGGAACAAACAATCTGATGCATATAGGATGCATCCTTTGGAATTTAGAGAGACTGTTAACATCTGACATGTAGGAAATCACACAACCTAAGTTAAACCCAGGCTAAAATAGTTTATACCTGGGGACAATTAATGATGATCATAGAGGTGTAGTATATCATTCCTGATTAAATGTCACATCCGCTAAATGACCCGCTGAACGACGATGTAAACCATTCAATACCACCTATAGATAATGACGGAGAGAACAATGATGAGAATTCTCTCATAGGCCCAGCAATTATTTCAACTAATGATCTCTCAATCGCTCAGTGGTATTGGGAGCATGAGCCAACTGTCCATATTATTTATCGAGATCTTTATTTTGGGAGGAGGACGGACTATCCTGATTCACTCCTTGATTAATCCAGTTTTTCAGTGTTGCAGCGGTGTATTTACCATCTGGGTTAATATGATTCAGCAAAGCGCTAACAAGTAGCCAATGATGTGGCATTGGAGCAGCATCATTTTTAATAATGTCGATAACCTCAGGTACGTATTCCTTAGGTAATCCGACCGCATGAGTCTCAAGAATCTTTTTGATTTTTGGTATGTTTGCCTTAGTAGGTTGCAGTCCGAACTTAGTTAGCTCCTTAACAATGCTCCAGGTAAGATTCTCTTTTTTGCTGAGTTTATTAGAACTCTCAAGAATTGAAACCGCGTGATCCAATTTTATCTCAATACGGTCTAACTGCTCAGTGCTTAATGCTACATCCGGATCATCATTAGGGATGTTTGCAACTGATCCAGTTAATTTCTTCGTAATTGAGGACAACGACTCAATTTCGGGGTCCCAAATACCCATGAGAGCAAGATAGACCAATGCGCATGCTAAATTAGGATCAGTAGATAAACCAGCGCCAAAACCTAATTTAGTAGCACTATTAATGTCTAAACCACGCTTCTGAGCTTTTCTCCAGTTATACCAGTCAGGAACATACTGGTCTGGAATAGAGTCACTGTACTCAGCCAGCTTCTTATTAATTTTATATGTAAGGCTGCTAAAGAACCCGTGTTCATCGGGGTCGTATTCGCTTAAATACTCAATTAACTTTTTAATATTTTCTTTATAGGTAGTTAAAGTAGTCTGAACTGGGTTATCGGCATTCATAGCCATAGTTACGCACACTATTTTAAAAATAGCATAGCGCAAGTTGCTTAATTTTTTAACCGAGTTTACCCGTGTTTTTTATCAATTAATAAATTAATTAAATCTTTTTTATCCATGGATGCATAATCAGGGGTTTTTACCCCCATGAGTAAATTTCTTATTTCAAGAGGCGCTCTATGTTTAGGATCGATTCTGGAAAGCTGCACGAACGTCTCATAGTCGAGTACAGATTTAAGGGGCGTATCCCTTTTCACGTACCCGTAAATTTTTACATAGTATTGAGGGATGCCCGCATGACTGAGCATCTCATTTAGATTTGCAGGCTCATTATCATTAAAATAATTCTCTAGACAATAATTAATAAATGACTTGAGAGCCTCGGTATATTTGTATAAAAATTTCTGCTTTTCCGTTTTTGACATGTTTTCCATTTACTGACCTAATTCAGGACTTAACTATATTAACTTATTAGTTAATCTTTATGCAGCAGATTTTACCCTACTTACTAGATCCTCCTCAATTTTCCGATTAGCTTTCAAAGAATGAAATACTTGGGTCTCTACTTCAGGCCCCGTGAAGTAGTAAAGCTGAACCTGATTTTTTTGCCCTGTACGGTTTAACCGCCCGATGCATTGTTTCCAGAGTTCTAGCGACCACGGCAACGTAAAGAAAATCATATGGTAAGCTCCACCCAGATGAAGGTTCAACCCGTGCCCCGCTGACTTTGGATGCGCGAGTAATATCTCTATTTCATTATTGTTCCAACGGTCGATCGCACCGTTGTCTTTAATCGAAACCGCTTGCTTAAATTTTTCCTGAAGTCGTTTAAGTTCATGCTTAAACTCATAAAACACGAGTAGAGGCTTACCTTGTAGTGATTCTACGAGTTCTTCCATGAGGATTAACTTCTCATCATGGAGTTTAACCCAAGGCTTATTCTTAATTTGTTCCTCATCCTCGGGGTTAAGATAAAGCGCCCCCGATTCCATCTGACGCAGTTTATTTTTTACAACGGCTCCTTGGCCACCGACTTCAAAGACTCCTCTGGTCGTTTCAACCTCAAGATAAAGCTCATCTCTCAGTTGTTCATAGTCTTTTCTAAGTTTCTTGGGGATCTCATACTGAAGCGGGATGTAGTTAATAGGGTTAGTAGCTCTATAAGGATCGACGGGAATCCGATAACAGTATGGCTTAATGCGTTTATTGATGAGGGCTTTGGTACCTTCTTTGGGGGTCCAATTCCACCCCATATAGTCAGATTCAAAATAGTTTTTTTGAAACGCTGAATAAGAACGCCCTAGGGGTTCCTCTCCGCAGGTTATAAAAACCTGTCCCCAAATATTAAGCAAGGAGTTTCCGATTGGAGTGCCTGTCATGCCAATCCGAGTAGGGATATCCTGAACCTGGTTACGGGATGCTTTGAATCGCTTAGCACCTGCATTTTTCATGTACGACACTTCATCAAATACGATCGCGTCATACCAGTCTGATAGGGTCTTACGTTGATCGCGCAAATAGGTTTGGATTAACCAAGGGAATAATTCATAGTTGAGGAGATGAATATCCGTCTCTTCGTGCATCCGGTTAATCCGAGTAGAGGGTTTGGGAACAGCAAGCTGAGTAAAGGTAAAATGTTTTGTACCCACCCAATTAGCGGCTTCTTGTTGCCATACATATTGGCAAATCCGTTTAGTGGCAAGCACTAGTGTACGACGAGGTTTGATAAGTTTGAGTGCATGAAGAACAACTGTGGTCTTGCCTGCCCCCGGATCAGCGAAGATAAGAGCGTTCGGTTGATCACGTAAAAATTTGATAGCCTGTTTTTGAGGATTTCTTAGATTTTTTGCGCTTAGCATTTTGAATAGATTGTTGAATATCTTTGTAACCTAATAGAATCTCTTTGAAAGACTCAAGGCTACGAACAATATGTACCCGATAACCTTGAGCTTTCAATTTAGGTAATTTGAATTCTTGAGTTTTTTGAAATCTACCGTTAGCCTGTTTAAGTTCAAATAGGATAGGTAACGCACTTGGATACATCACCAACCGATCGGGGATGCCAGGGTTAAACCGGGAGTCTTGTTTTAGGTACAGACCCCCGGTGGCTTTAACGTACTGCCCGATTTTTCTTTCGATTTCACTCTCAAGTGTGGGCATCGTTGATCCTATTTCTACATAATCGTTTTAGGTACTTAGCGTTCTCAGTGTTATTGTCAGCTGGTATATTTTCTAGGATTTCTTCCCAAGTTACTTGATCGACCGACGAATCTATACCCGTTACATTAATAATAATTGAATGAAGATCACTCCCGTGTTGGAAAACCATAGTTTTATAGTTCCAGTGTGGACATTAAACAAACTCATAACTGTCAACCGCTTGCTTTTGGTAGTAAGACAACACCTCTTTAGCCATTAAAATCGTGGCTAAGCTGATCTCATTACTCTTTAATTCAGGGTATTTAATAGCTCCAAGACAGTGAAAGAGTAGAGTTAACTTAGCTAGATACCTAGGACACTTACGCTCAAATGCCGCGTATAGCGGATATTGCTCACTATGTTGATAGCTACTTTTTTGTAAGGTTATATAGGCCTCCATAAATTCTTTTTCAGCGGGCTTGTCTAAGCTGTATTCGCCTGGTTCAACCAAGGTGTCTAGTTTCTCAAGCACCTGGGAAATCAATAATCGAAATGTCTGGCACTTTGGTTTGTCAACGTAGATGTCCGTTATGCTGTCAGACTGCTTATGAATTAGAAACCGAGGTAACAGCAACTCTCTATTGGGTATAGACTTAAGATCCTGAAGAAACACCGATGTGCAGATAGTTTGATCAGAGTATTCAAAACTGTTACTATCCGATATTTCAATCTCGTTTATTGGTTGAGATAGCCATTCACAATACGGTACCATAACCGTTCCAACATAATTTAAACTTAGGTTATCTCTCACATTTAAGATCCCGTGTTTAGGTGGCACCTGCTGTAATAAAGCTTTCAACCCTGCTGGTGTCATGTTATAAACAGGATCGTGCCCATAAAGTAGATTAGTGAATAGGTCGCTACCGTTGGTAGGTGAAACCAATTGAAGGGTATTGATAACTGGATATTCAACCCAACTGCCGCCAGAACTAGGTAAAGTAATGGAGACTTTAGATCCTAATCGACTAGAGAATAGTGGGAGTAAGGCTGTAACCGTTCGTTCGTGTAACTCTTCGGACAAGGGTTGAAGAATTTCATTGATAACTGTAGGAAGTTGTTTCATGGTTTCACTAATGTAAGAATTTACCAAATTTGAGACGGATCTACTCTGAGATTTTCGTATAACTGAAGCTTTGTCATTTTGCTTCTACCTGGGAGTTCTTTAGCATCTGCAACAAGTAGAAGCTCAGTTTTAGTCATATTGACTAGAGGTTTATTTATCCTCAAAATGACCACTTCCGGTGTGTCGTTGGAGTAACCCATCACCACCCTGTCAGATCTACAGAGCCAGGATCAATACCCTCATATAAACAGCCATTTTCAAAATCAATGTCTGTGAGCTGAATTAACCCTGTAGCTGCCATATCAACTAGCTGTTGGTTTTGAAGAGCTAAATCGATATCATCCATATTTCCTTGTAAATAGTGACTCCCTGTCACAGGAGATTCAACGCTATAAGCTTTTGTAAATTTGCCATTAGCGCGCAATTGGGAGATATCATAATCGGGGTATTCGTTTTGCAATTGTTGGAAATACATATCTTCACCTATAGAATCTTCGTTTTCAAATAATGATCTCAGAGTCCATAAGACCCCGCTCAAGAAATTCATGAAACTATGCTGTTTAATTCACTTATAAGTTAACATGTAATCAAATGAAGTTGCAAGTTATTTCAAACCCACTACTCTATCAATTTCATTCTTAAGCTTGTCAATATCACCCTTGTAGAATGAGGTATTTAGCGCAAGATTCACGTCATCATCCTTAATGGTGTCTGGTAACTTCTGAGGAGTGAACTGATACTCATTCGTCTCAGTTATAGTCACGCATACAGGCAATTTAGTTAAATTCTTTTTAGGAATCCCTTTTTTAGGTGTATATTCTTGGAGACTGCACCACACAAATGAAACCTTATCCCGTGGCTTACCCACATTAAAGCTCACTAGAATCTTGTTATTCGATGGAATATTCTGAGTGAATGTAAATAATTCCAATTCATCACTCTTCGCATTATTCGTATCGAATCCGCCAATCAGATTAATAATTCCATCGTAATATTCTTCAGCACAGTCATCATCCTGGAATGCCAGGTTATACAGGTAATTAATGGGGAAATCTTTTTGAAGTCTCGATCGGTTGCGTTTACGGTATATTCCTTTGGTTTTGGGATCACTATTGCGATCTTTCCACCATAGGTAATTCTTCATTTTAGGGGCATAGATGGCCCCCTCAGGACAATTATCTTCGGTATCAATCGTTATCCCCTCCGGTAATAGCTTCTGAACTCTGGCCCAGATAAATTTAGGGTTTACATATTCCTCTTCAGAATTCTGTGCTACGAAAGGAATCTGTTCACCGGTTTTAGGGCATACTTCGTAGCCATCAATACCCGTCCAATCCACATCATCCGATAATTTTGGCTGAAGACACAAACCATCCGTGTCAACGTTAACTATACGCGCCCATCGTTCGCACTCTGGGTACATAATATCCTTCATAAGAACTCTTCCATAGCCGGTTGTAAGGGCTGCACCCCCCATAGAGTTATAAGCGTATCCACCCACCCCTAAAAAACCATAAAAACCATTAATGACAACTTTTTGAGTTCCGTCAATAGATTTAAATTTAATTTTATCGGCTTCAGTAATATTATCCAGTTCAACATTCTTAAATATGCTTTTAACATATTTGAACGCTGGCATATCTAGAATTTCATGAGGATTATCACCAGCAGCAGCTTTAAAGACATATCTAAATTTTTTAGCGAAGCGAAGAACAACTAAAGATACCCTTAGCGGGTCTTTTTTAATATCTATTAATTCATATTCCTCTATAATTGACGGATACATAGAACTAACGTCAATCTTAAAGAAGTTCTTATACAGACCAGGATTGCACTCTACAAATGCACCTTTGTACTTAACTTTCTCATCATCTTCAGGTATCTCATACCAGTCAGCGTTAGCATCAAACTTAGATTTCTGATTGAGTCCATGATAATAGTCAGTTAATATGCTGTTCCATTTCTTTGCTGGACTGGCTACGGCGAGTTCCTGAAGCGGCATATTCACAAACATCTTCTGATACCACACGGACGGTAGAAAGAAGTTACCCACCGCTCTCTGGTCCTCCAGGTCGAATATCAAATACTGACGTAATTTCTCAAGCTTTTCAGGATCTTGAGACTGCCAATACTCTTGAATCTCAGTGTGCTTCAGCTCTAATCGTTTCTCTGTGCGAAACTTGACATAGTGAGCTAGATACTTGAGGGTGTAACTGCTCATGTTGGCCTTAATCTTGTCTACCTGCGCTGCCAGGTGCATCGTGTCGATGATCTGGATATCGGTGTTCTTCAGATTGTGATACCCTGCGTGGTTAGCAGATACTGTGTAAACCGGTGTAAACACAATAGGCCGACCGTACATCGACGCAGCGGTAATAGTCTTTTCATACTGTGAGATGTAGAAGAGATCATCGTCTAAGACAGCAAGCTTTGGATATTTTTTAATAGCTTTCTGAACACGCTTAGATTTACGCAGGATCTCAATCCGACGTTGAATAAATTTGGTGTCAAATTCAAACCCGTTATGAAGATCGAGTACTTGAGGCTTTAATTTCTCAAGTCGTAATATGAAATTTGCAATTATCAATGCCTCAGCGACATCGTGATTGGGTTTCTTAGCTTGAAAGATTTTTCCTTGTTTAAGTTGTTCTAACTCTTCACCATATATAGTTCCTTTGAATGCATCATTCTCATTGCACATGATACCAATCATGACGATTCGGTTATTCGTAGGGTTCAACCCGGTCGTCTCGATATCCACATGGAGGATACGGAGAGAATCGTAATCAGGTATCTCCATTGGTTGCCAGTCTGCGATTTCATCAGGTACCGGTGGTTTCCAATGGATATTAGAAGCTAAATACTCATCATCGACATGCATATAATCCTTATCGGCATCGTCCGGATCTGTGCCCATAGAGATGGCGTTAAAGGGATCGAATAGTTTCTTAGGCATAGCTTATAAGTTAATTTAGGGTTAAAAAATTACGCCAACTGAAGAATGAGTTCGTCTAGCACACTGTGCTCATCGGTCACTCGACTTCGAGCATCCTGATAAATTGCAGGTTCGTAAAGATAACTAGTTAATTGGTAAGTACCGCTATCGTAGTAATCCACTAACTTAATACGCTCCTCTAAAAGATCACAGTCTTTAGTGAAAATGATTAGATCTAACGCTGTAGGAGTGCTGATATATTCAGGGCTCCACTCTGTAAAATAATCTCTACAACCGGGTGGTAGTTCATCAACCTTGGACGCTTCAATCATATAAAACCCGACAGCCACAGCAATTACTGAATTAGGATTGTCTTGGACTTGAAGAGGTAACTCAATAGTTTTAGCATTACTAATGTCTCTAGTTTCTCTATAGACGTGGCTATCTGTTACAGCGATTATTTGAGTGTCAAATAGACCTTGTTTACCTATTTGAAGGTAGGATGTCTGGAGAGTATTGTTTATCCGCTGAATTATTCGGTTGTTGATATCGTTAATGTTTACCATAACTAATAATTAGAATCTTCAAAAAAAAATAAATACCCTAGTTTCCGTTCATATGGAATTCCTAGAAAAACATACTCCTTATTCCTCATCTTTAGGTAGCAAATACAATTTTTCTTTTGAAAGTTATTCATCACTTATACTGAAATCTTCTACTTGAACAGTCTTAATTACTTTAGCTGTACTAACAATAAACTCAAGTTCTTCTACGGTAAAATCCCCATTTAAGGTGAGAATAGGGGTGTCGCAAGTGACAGATTGAATTTTATCGTAATAGTCGCGTTTATAGTATTCACTATAATGTTCTAGATAAGTTAGATCTCCGAATTGAACAGTGCCATTATTTATAAAATTATTGACACTTAAAATAAGCCCGTTGAGTTTTTCTATTGCTTGATAAACGTATAATTTCATTAGTCTTCCTCTTCTTTAGGTAGCAAATACAATTTTTCTTTTGATCGAGTTTTAGTAATGTATTCAAGATTCGATTCTTGAATCTTGTCATCTTTAGTCATACCAGGAAACTTAAATGGGAGTTTATCAGCCTCCATTACAAATACAGAGTCTGCCTCTAATCCTTTGGCAGAATGGATAGATGATAGTTGAATCGCTCCCGATTTATCATTGAAAATATACTCAATCTGTTTCTTTAACGAACTAAAAGAGTTAGCATTAAACGCTTGGATACAGGCGATGACCTGGTTATAACGGTCGGTTATGTCTTGAATTGCTGTATCAGGATTCTCATACTCTTCTACAAAATAATTCTTCCAGTAATCGTGCCACTTATTGGCATAGTCAAACACCTTGGAATACTTGAAACCACGTTGATTTTGAATTTCGTCAAACGTACGAAACAAACTTTCTTTTACACCCTTACCTTTAACAACCGCTGGAATTTCAGCCAGAATGAAATCAAGACACTGTTCAATCAAGGGTGCAACTCGACGGCAAATGATGAGGTCACCGGGATTCGCAAGATGCTTTAACTGCGATTGGGTATATCCATCATTCCAGGTGTATATTTCACCTTCTGGTGCCCCTGGTCGAGCTTCCATACCGGGATATATTTGATTTGCTAACTCAATGTGGCTGGTAGGGCACCGATAACAGATAGATAGCGGTAAAACATCCGGTTGTAACCGTTCTTTTATGCTCGGTATGGAAGCCTTACCCGCGCCTGCAAACTTGAAGCAGGCTTGATTCTGATCACCCACCATTAGGAGCTTGCCATAATAATCCGATACAGCCAACTGCATCAGTTCGATCTGAATATTGGAGAAATCCTGTACTTCATCCACGAACACATAGTCATAGGTTTCAGGTGGATCAAGATTGAGTTCTACCGGAAGAAAAAGCATATCGGCAAAGTCAATCTGACCAGTCTTTTTATACCAACCAATTCCCCAATCAATACCCTTACGCGTAAAGTCTAAAAGTTTGTCGTTAAAGAATCGAATCCCGAGTAGGCCGTAATCATAAGCCATACTGCTTAAGTTACGGATTGCTTGAGCGTCCTCACAGAATATATCAGTGTCTGACAACCTGATAAGCTCTAATAGACGCACTAACACGAAGCTAGACGATACCTGATGCTGATTAACAAGTGATTTACCCTGGAAGTTAGTGAATTCCCAATATTTATTTTTTTCGTAATAGGATGAACGCTTGAGGAAGGACTTTCCATAAGCATGAGAATGTATACAATCACTTAAAGGTATTCGGTTTGTGAGCGATCCTGCGATTGTTTTAGTGAATGCTAACGCCAGCACCTTAGTTGGATTAGGAAGCGTATTAATTACGTATTCTGCTGTAGATGACTTACCACTACCGGGTTTAGCATCTACTAACAAATCATTTTCTGAATGGTGAAAATGATCTTTAATGGCCTCTTGATACTTAGATGGATTCTTCATAAGGGTTAAATCTAAGCTGCTGCAAATTGTTGTTTAGCTATCTGATACGCCCATTTCAACCAGCCAGATAAATTCGTTAAGCGTGGATGATCAGGGTCAGGATTGACAGAGTGGATAATAAAGTCTTGGTAGATAGGTGCTACAGGTTGTTCTGGGACTATTGGCTGTCTCCTAACCAAGGCTACAGTTACTGAATGGTCCCAAAACGTAAACTGTAGGTAGATAGAGTTTTTAGGATTATCGGAATCTAAACAGACAAATACATATAATCGAGAGTAATACTCAAGGCTATTAATACCAATGACTGACCCTAATTGAGTTTCGGTCAAACAAGACTTATCGTCCGCTTGTTTTAGGAAATAACTAAACGTTTCATCACGAGAATACATGAGAAATAAAGGGCCACGAGTGTGACCCTATGTAAACCACCGTCACTAAGGAGAGAAAGGAATAACGCTTACAAACTTTATCGGCGTGTGCGAGTACGGGGTGAACGAGCACGCTTAGTTTTACGCGGAGAGCCGTCAGCGCTTTCAGTTTCCCCAGTATCAGATGACCCACGACTGCGAGTGCGAGATGAGCGAGCACGTCTCTTAGGCTTCTCTTCAGCCACAGGTTCAGGCTCAGACTCTTCTTCTGGTTCCTCGTCTAACTCATCGTCGAGATCATCTAAATCCTCAGCTGTGTCTTCCGTAGACTCATCATCTTCAAATTCAGCCGCAGACGAAGGGATAGCTGCTTCAATACCTAAATCATTCAGATCGTCTGCAAAGTCATCCTCAACAGCCGACTGCACCCCGCCAAATCCAGGCATAATCTCTTCTTCATCACTCTCAAGTGCTGGGAGAGCAAGGATAGATTCTAAACCCACGCATACTTTATCACCTTGATCATTTACCTGAGGCGACGTGTAAAGATTTACGATAAATATATATCGACCTGTCATCATCATGTCTTCTGACCAATCCTTGTGGTCAGCGGTGAAATTTCTTCCATTGACGACAGCCATCATTTTAGGGGGTGGTAATTCCTTACCTTTTTTAGTCAACCAGGTTTTCTTAGCTGACAACGTGAAGTAGTTTTCTAATACCTCATACTTGTCAGACTTATTTTCGCCGTCAACTAAAGGGGAGTCAATGGACTTACCGATACGCTTTAGGTCCTTTTCTCCCCAATACTGAGCGACGACTTTTCTAACCCCATCTTCTACAGTTTGGATTGATTCGGTGTCATACTCTTTGTCTAAGGCAATGAGACATTGATATTTTGCCTTAGATGTCCCCATATCCTCTGGCTTATTAGTCCAGGGTTCAAAGAAATGTGGAAACGCACATCTAACACCTTCTCTATTTGAACCTATAATCTTAATGCGAACGTTTACAGACTTTTTAGGTTGAACCATCGTAATAACCTTTAAGTTAATTAATGCTTTTACCGTGTACATTCACGAGTTTATCTAACTAATTAGCTAATTGTCAACCTAAAAATAAAACAAATGTCTACATATACCGATCTATTCGCTGAATTCTTTGGCTAGTTCTAGCAGCTCAGCGTTCCTGAATTCCCAGTTTTCGGCGCAACTGTGCTTTGCCAAACAGAAGTGGCAACTTTCACTACTGGGGAATGCAGGGGCGTCTTGTTCAAGCCCACGATACACCGAGTGCCAGTACATTAACTCATTTGATAGAAGGTCACTCGTATCCATTTCTAGCGTCTTTATCCCACCATTGCGGGGTTGAATGATGACTAATCTGATTTTATCGGGTATGTGGTCAAGTTCATGTAACGCCCCAAACGAATACAGTTCTAACTGAGGATTCTTTTTAACTGATACTCCCCAGACACCATGCTTGTAGTCTGCAACCGTGAGCGTGCCGTCAGGGTGAATTATGCGAATATCAACCGTGCCGTAAATAACGGGTAAGTACCCATCATTATCGCGGATATTAAGCGCTTTATAGATATCAACTTTAGATTCAACAATCAATTCACTACCGTCTGCTATTTGCTCCCGTACCCAATCAATAGCCATTTGTACATGACCACACATCTCAGTATCAATTGAGATCCCATTAGGCGCATCACTACCAACAAACTCGATCGCATCCATATCAAAGGTTAGTGCCCATTCAAGTACCCAGTGTGCAGCCGTTCCAACCTGCGCAGGTTTAGTTGCCACATCTTTCTTCCCCATCGATCGATATACCGATGCGGGACAACTCATCCAGCGTTTCGCAGCAGACGGGGAAAATAGGGCATGCTCACCCGTAAGTACATCGTCCGGGATAGGAAAGGTCATATTTCAAATTCTGATCCTTAGATTTACCCTTAGATTAGCTTATTCGCGAGCTACCGGGTAAATCGTTTGATCATCCGGTTGAAAAGAGGTGAATATGACACTTATTATGACAGTTGTATATACAACTAATTGCGACAGGCCGAAAAAAGTAACACTTTTGAGTATAAGATCGACCGTTGGAATTTAATCGCTGAAACTATTGCTATAGTTAGTCTCTGGTGTAATACATAAAAGTAGCATGTATAATGTAGTATTAGTCTAAGGATCAACCGAAAGGATTGATATATATAGAGTGTATAGATATAGTTAACACTAATAATGGTATATTCTTTCTTTCCTTCTAACTCTTGTGATCTATATACGATTTGAAGTATTTAGATAATACACACTGTTCTTACTCACGGTCGAACTAGTACATACTGTAAAGATCCCTTCTGGATAGCTTGTAGTTTTTCTGTACTTCAAATCGTATATAGATCACACCCCTCACCCCTACTTATCTAGGAAACCGTTAAAACCGTTATTATTCAGCTCAAACGGTTGGTGTGTATAGATCCATGGCAATAACTGTCTGTTATTTTGCGTTACTTTCTTATTGGTACATCTTTACTAGTCTTATGAAAAATCGCTGAAACCCTTGTAATCTCGTTGCCTGTTTTTATCTCAACCGTAGAATAAAGTATGTTTCGTAGTAGCCTAATGTATTACGTTGATAAGCCAAAAAAATCCCCCGGATGAATACCCGAGGGAATGTCTTCACTTATAAGATAGGTTCTAACCTAGCCAAAAAACCATGTAACTAAATTAACACATCACACTGGGAAAAGGGTTCCCTTATCTGGGTCGTAATTTCCGTATCCTTTATCGCTAAAGAATGCAAACATCTCTCGCACTTTAGGTTTAGATTGGCCTGCAATGTTCTTACTATTGCGGAGGCCCATGTAAACCTGAGACACCGTTAGCGCTTTTCCTGATTCAAGTTTCTTAAGCCGGTTGTAGATATACAACTGAGCCTTAGACAGGTCGTCAGGACCGGATAGTTGTATCTGTAAGAGTCTAAATTGACCAATATAATAATCAAGCAAATGGCATGCTCGGTTGAATGCGATTATTGTTATCTCGCCTGGGCGTTCCTCGCCGTAGTAACAGGCTATCCAATGCTGCAAAAGGGTTAATCGGCCTAAATGACCTGGGCATTTGCCAATGAATGCGGCTAATCCTGGGTTATCATCACGGTTGGTTTTTTGAATTCGTCTAAACGCCTCATATCGATTAATGAATCGTTTTTGTGTTCTTCGGTTCATGGTGCAACGAATGGGCTCAGATTCATGATCACCTTGATCTTGAAGATACTGAATCAGACCATCCAGCTCACCAAAAATATTCACCTGTGTCTCTGACCAGATTTCAAAGTCATCCGGTAGATCTGGATAGGCACAAAGGAAACGTGAGCCTAAACCAGATTCATCATACTGAGGATCAAATAGATGCTTAATTCTAGATAACTGAATACTGCCTGTTATCGATAGGGTGTGATCGTTAAATATGATTTCCCCGTTGTCGCTGTTTGAGCGCTCCTCTGTTCCTGTCATGGGAGATGTCATGGCAGTCAGTAGGGTGTTTTTGAAATTCCCTTTACCGTTTTTGTATTGATCAGCCCCTGCGAGCAAGCCTGCAAGTTCATCACACACGTACAACATTCCAGATCTCGGCGGGAGTTCAGAGATCCGCTTCATAATCCCTTCTGCTGTACCCCTAGTCACATATAACTTTGGTGGTTTCTTGGGTTCTTCAGGTAGTTCGTTACCAGCCCTACGCGCAATCCTGCAACATTCGTTGTACAGGTCTCTAGCTCTTAGGTAATCTTGATGATTCCTTTTCTGTTGTTCAAACAGTGGCGCTGTCACCGTTCGGTTACACTGAGATTTATTTTCAGATGGATTACCGATGTCAATACAGCTAATCAATGGGTATTCCCGCCACTCTTCAGCTTTATGAGCAGCGGGTTTAAGTACGATACAGGTTCTAGATCCCAATTGGGAACCCAACGTTGGTATTAGGGATTGAACCGGGCGAATAGGGTCTAACCGGTCAGAATCACATTTAGTATCGATGGCTCTGGCTAATTGTTTAGGAAATGCTTTATCAAGTGAAAGTCGTGTTTCAGCAGCTTTTGCCAAAGCACTCAGATCAATCGTATCTAAATCTTGAGTATTGTCGTACTCTTGTTTAAGCGCTTTAACTATCCGCTGAACATCGTATGTCGAGAGATCGAATTCGTAAGCGATATCAGGAATTGCGATCGCGATGTCACTCTCAGATGCTCCTTGATCAAATAACTCTCGAATTGCATCTTCAATCGTTTGCTCTGAGTCGTTTACCTTCTCTACTGTTTGTTCCTTTGGTGGGTAATGGCTGTCATACTCATCTGCACAATTTTCATACAGCCAATCATGGACATCTTCTAAGGTTTTGCTTTCGCAATGCCCGTGGTGGCACTTGAAGCCCAATCCGCCACCAGGTTGGATAAGTAAGGCAGTCCCGTTATCAGTTTCCCCAGTGTGCTCACTGACCCAAGGGCATGTCACTTCAACCTTATTACCCTGGACATATTTAATAAGACCTTCCGTCTGAAACATCTTATATATAGGGTCATTTTGAGCTGTCAAAACATCAAGCTGATCAACGTCACCCTGGATACTGTCGCTATGCGGATTGGCTACAGCTTCTAAATTAAGCTCATACTCTTTAATGATCTCTTCAGCTGTATACAATTTAGGGTCACGGGTATCTTTATGAACCGTCACCCGATGAGGCTTATCTAAAGACTCTTTATTATTCCACCCACCAGGTAATCGACAAAGACGGGTTACTCCTTTCATACCAGGATCTTTACCGTCTTTTGCGAGTCCTTGAGCCACCATTGCATTCACAATAGACTCTGCATAGGCCCTATCAGTAATCGGTTCGACCAAAAAATACCAAGCTTGGTAGTTGCCTGGTGATGTCTCAACCCAATACGTCGGAGGTAGGATGATATTTTCAAATGGCACCTTGGTTCCTGGATCATCGATCATGATCGCGATCATGGCTTGGAATTCAGCTTTACGACGACGAAGCCCTGTAAACGTTGAATTCCCGATATACCAATTTCTATTAGATTTTTTTCCTACGCGCAGTTGCGCTTTTCTATCAAATAATTTAACCCCCCATTGCCCCTTTGATGGGGGTTGCGGGAAACTTGCGTATAATAAGTTACCTTGATTTTCTGCGAGTTTTACTAGATTGTCTATAAAAACCCTGTTTGGTACTGGTTTAGGGCTGATGTACTTATAGGTTGACATAGGACATGGAGAGTTTAACTTATAAGCGAAAGTTTTCCTATTATGGCACAGTCCTTAACCCATGGGTTGCACAAATCGCTATATATGGGTATAAAGGATATAGATTCATTATTTTATTTAGCTAATTAGTTAGAGATGTCTAGTCTATTGAGGGTTTCACAACTTCAGGGGGATGTGTGCCCTAAGTGTGGCGCTATAAGCACGTCAAAAATTACACAAACTCACTTGTCTACACGGATAGGCAAGCGTAATCACAAAAATACGTTAGGGCTTGTGAAACGATTCCATGTTTGCGGTAACTGCGGTTATACAGGTCGAGATGATTTAGACAATCCAGACAACATACCCTTTAACACAATCGGGGTGCGAGAAGACCAGCTTCAGTATTTAATAGCTCTAAATAATTCACTTTTGATCTCTTATCAATCTTCTGACTTAACTGATATTCAAAAGAAATTCATGAAGAGTTTATCATCTAAGTTTTCTAGAAGTAATTTAGCTGAAGAAGGAATTGAAATCTCCTGTAAGAACATTGACGCTCGTGTGTGTAACGCCTTGTGTAAGAAAGGGTTTCTGACATCTTTCAGTAATGAATTACTAGTGTTTAGTGACACTGGGGCAAAGTACATAAACAATCTCGTATTAAGTCTTAAATTATCGCCTGTAGTAGATATTAATAATTAAAAATAATGCCTGCTAAACTTTTAGAAAAACAATTAACGTTATTTACTGACCCAGTATCCATAATTCAAGCCAAACCTTTTGTTAAGTGGGCTGGTGGGAAAGCTAAACTACTATCTGAACTCGCTAAACGACTTCCCCCAAGTTTTAGTACTTACTATGAGCCATTTGTAGGAGGAGGAGCGCTATATTTCAAACTTCAACCTGGTGATGCAGTTTTATCAGATCGAAATTTTGAATTGGTGAATTGTTACAAAGCTATTCGAGATTACTCTGAAGACTTAATTGATGATTTGAAGATCCATCGATATAAAAAAGAGTATTATTACAATCTTCGTGACGCTGATAGAGATGAGAGTTTTTTAGATACATCTAGTATCTATCGGGCAAGCAGGTTCATCTATCTTAATAAGACCTGTTTCAATGGTCTTTATCGGGTCAATAAAAAGGGTGAGTTCAATACCCCTATCGGACGATATAGAAACCCGACTATCTGTGATGAAGGGAACCTATTAGCCTGTAGCGAGCTGCTTCAAGGTGTAACTATTGAGGCCAGGGACTATCAAACGGTTGAAGTTCACGCTAATAGTGGTGACTTTGTTTATTTTGATCCGCCATATAAGCCTGTGTCTGACACGTCAAATTTCACGTCGTATACAGCGGATGGATTCGGTGTTCAAGACCAACATAATCTCGCTGAATTGTGCGTGAATCTTTCCAAAAAAGGGGTTAAATTCATGCTTTCAAATTCAGATTGTGATTTTATTTTGGATCTCTATAAGGGATTCAATATTGATCGGGTGAGAGCACCTAGAAGTATTAATTCAAAGGGTAGTAAGCGCGGGAAAGTAGGTGAATTAATTATTAGGAATTATTAAAATGGACGCATTAGACAGGTTGTTACTAAATAAAGGGCAAACGATTCACATCGAAATTAGATCGATTGAAATTAATGTACAAGGTATCAAAATCTATTTCGGTTGTGAACCTAGCATAGATTTGTTAGAACCTATATTCCGTTGCATAGATGCGGGCATGCGGTTATCAGCTTTCTCAACAAACAAATTCAAGAGTTTAGATTTATCTAATACGGTGTACACCCCGGACGAAATTGGAATTACATTAGCTGAGACCTGGAAAGAGCAAGGGTATCAAGTCACAATATCTACACTGAGTAGTACAAAAAATAAGTGATGAAAGAAGTATCTGATTTTATACAATGCCTGGTCATTAGTGCAGTTCTTTGGTTTGTTTGGGATTCTGTTGTTAATGGTTCGGAATTACTGATCATTGATGACCTTAATCATATTGAATATAGGAATTATTAACTGTGAGCAGTAAAAGTATGAACCCTAAATATGTGTTCATTTCGTCCCCGTATACTCATGGTTCTCAAGCAGCTAATGTAAGAGAACAACACGACGCTTTTAATATCTTATTAGATTTATTGGGTCATCATCCGTTCGCACCATTATTTTCTCACTATCACGAGGTTGTGTATCCTACTAATTACGAAGCGTGGTTACGTTGGGATCTTGCCTGGGTAGAAAAGTGTGATTGTGTTTTACGGTTACCGGGTAAATCTGATGGTGCTGATCGTGAGTGTATGCACGCTTTAAATAACAACATTGAAGTTATCAGTACTAAGAATACTTTCAAATATTTGTTGCTGCCTGGGTTAAAGGAGTTATCGACTACCGAATTTCAAAATCTTAAGTGTTTTATGGAGTGTCTAGAATAATACATCGGCTTATCAAGGTGGTGAGCGCGGGAAAGTAGGTGAATTAATTATTAGGAATTATTGATTATGGGACAGTACTATAGATTTCGAAATTGGGTAACGGGTGAATCACGGACAGATGTCCCTTTTGTCGGTTTTACAAACTGGACTAACAACGGTGGCCTAACGTGGATGCCTAAAATTCATCAGTGGTCACAAGATCAATTAGCAGAGTTATTTGAATATGTATCTATACAAACTGGTTGGCCTATAGAACAGATTGAAGCTGTAGGAGATTCTGGTTACCGGTTCTATTTTGATGAAGGTTACTATCAACCTGGAACGCAATTAAAAACTAATGACCCTATAGTCATCGAACTTTGGGGTGATTATGAGTAAAGGAATATTATGGGCTGTTCCTACAATATGGAGTTGATGCTAATGAGTGGATCGATTGGAGTGACTACCAATTTTGCGCACAGAAATCATCGAAAGCCTATCAGAGTGGGTGCCTATGAAAATCGAGTTTATGTTCTGGAAAAATTAGCTTTTAAGATAGGGATTATTGATTATGGATTCATCAAGGTTAGCTACAGTTATTGCAGATAGTGTTCACGCTGACACAGGAGATCGCATAACCACCTTTATCCTACCCAGGTTTCCAAAGGTGTTATTACAGGAGCTTAATACCCACAGAGTTTTTTCACGTAATGCGGCTAGCTCTCGTGCGATTCCTGTAGCAAAAATGGTAGAGAAAGTGAAGTCTGATCCTTATATTCCAAGGTTTACCAAAGCCAAAAAGGGAATGCAGGGTATAGAGGATAACGATGAAGAGTTTCAGCAAAAATGTAAGGAAGAATGGGCTTTCGCATTAGACGATGCAATCGATTCTGCTTATGCACTTTTAGCATTTGGTTGCCATAAACAAAATGCCAACCGTTTGTTAGAGCCGTTTATCCGTGTTCCTGTTATTGTCACCGCAACCCGATGGGACAACTTTTTCAAACTTCGTTGTCATACGGATGCTCATCCTGATTTTAGAGAGGTTGCGATCGCAATGCGTGATGCAATGAGAGTGTCAGAGTCCCGGTCTTTAAGTCCTGGTATGTGGCATATTCCGATGTTTGATGAGTCCATGGAAGAATTGACTCTCTCAGATAAGCGGGTAGTCGCAACGGCTAGATGTGCCCGTGTCAGTTATGCCAATCATGATGGTTCAGTTTCATCACTAGATAATGATACTCAATTGCATGACAGGTTGCTCAGTTCTGGTCATCTATCACCATTTGAGCATTGTGCTGAGGCTATGGTCCCAAGCTTAAAGACAGATTGTAAGAACTTTGATAATTGGCAAAGTTATCGTGCTCAGTTAGAAGAAGTCATATCAAAATCATGAAAAAACAACTTTCGTTCCAATTGGATTCCACTAACCGGTTGGTACCGGTTTATCGCGATGAGCATACAACCTCTTGGGTTCCTACATCAAGACATTCAATTAAAGCCCCATCAGATATTGCTACACCCGGATATATGAAATGGAAAGCATTACTCGCAACCGGTTGTTATGAGGTGATTTCAATAAGACGATGATTAAACAATTAATTCGACATCTTAAATGGATTCTCGTTGACAGACCTCTTCTAAAGGCGAGTCGTGATGCTGAAATTCGACTAATTTACAATTTCCAGGATGCCTCTAAGTCGCCCATGGTAGACGCTGTAGATGAAGTGCAACAGGTTGTCACACATTACAACTATCTGCTACATACCCTAAACCCGAATCGGCCTGATGAATACCCCGGTTGGATACCCCGATTATCGGTCGAACGTTTCCAAACCCAGCTAATTAAGTCTGGGATAAAATTAACTTATAAGCGAATTCCATCTGAGGAACTATTAGATGCTCATAGCGATTGCCGGTAAAGACGGGGTGGGCAAGTCCTACCTGGCTGGAAAACTCGCCACACTATTCGGTGACGCGGTTGTGCTTGCGTTTGCTACAAAGTTACGGCACCTTTGTGTGGAGCAGGGGTTTCTTATTAAACAAGAAGCGTTCAGTAAACCAACGTCTACCAAAGCGAGAAAAGTACTTCGAGAACGATCAGAATATTTTAAAGCTTTTTACGGCAATTCTGATTATTTTGTGGATGAGTGCTCTAATACGTGGTCTCTTTTAGCAACCTTCAATACTCCCATAATCATTCACGATTTACGCTATTTGTGTGAAGCGGAAGAAGTAATCGAATCAGGCGGGACACTTATCTACCTAGGGGACTTTGATTTAACGCCTGAGGAAAGGAAGGAACCAAGCTTTCAAGATCTCCCGTTAATTTATGAACTGAAGGACTATCATCTACCAGCTAAACCCTCAGAAGAAAAAATTTTCAAACTATTCAATACCTTATTAAGCCATGACTCCTGAAGAATTTAATCAGATAAAAGAATTATTAGATCAGCATCAATCGTCTCCCGCGTTAGAGATGATAGAGCAACAGTCGGCTCAAATTGATCACTTAAAACGGCAGTTAGAACAACAACAGTATCAGTTAACTGAAACGTTGGACTTGTTAGCCCATATTGATACTCGGTTGAAAGATAAACAAAAGCCGCCTGTTCCAATTTCTCAGGCATGGAAGCAATTAGGTTTTAAATCCGCAGAAGGATTACGGGGTGCTATTCGTCGCAAAAATTACACACAAGAACGAGGTGAAATTCTTCGGAGGGGTACAAGCATTCTGGTCAATGTTCAGAAGTGTTTAGAAAACGGATATACACCTATTCATCATCGCCAGCATTCTGCGTAGCTTTAAGCCATGCTTCTTGTGCTCTGGCTTCACCGATATGCTTTTGATAGACTCTCAAATTTGTTCCTGGATCATGGCCAGCCAATTGTGCCGCTACAGCGGTTGGTAATTCAGCTTGTAATGCTGCTCGTATATTCCAAGCGTGTCGAAGGGAGTAAGCAGGAAACGGGATTTTCATCCGTTGAAATTGGGTGGATACCCGATCGCCATAGTCTTTATTGATGACAGCCGTTACTTTTGGTTTATCCACTTCATCAAGTCGCCATCGTTTTATCCACATTTCAGGTAAAGGAAGAACAGGCCGACTCCCCGTTTTAGTCTCCTCTGGGACCAGGGCGATTAGCACAGTTCTATTTTTAAAAACCCGTTGCTCCAGTTGACAAACGAAAACTTCGTGATCTCTTAGTCCATAGGTCGCCATCATCCCCGCAACCCATTGCCATTTGCGGTTTTTGATGTTGTCAATGACGGACTCTATTTGATCATCCGTGGGGATTTCTCGTTTCACTTTATTCGGGTTATATCCGCTCTTAAAGTTTGATGCGTCGAAATCCATACCAGCCATATCAGCTAGTCTACTCAGCAGCTGTACACCCTTTTGTTTAGATCTACTATTGGGTCTCCATTGATTACTAGCTACAGTACTTAAATACACTGTGGTTAGTTTCCGAGTTGGGTCCAGATGTTTAAAGCACGGATACCAATAGTTTTCCCGCCAGCGTTTATCTAATGCTTCGGGTAAACCAGTTTGAGTTTCCAACCACTGAGCTTTAAATTTATCTATCCAATAGCCAGCTGTAGATTCTATTGGATCGCGTTCAGTCGTTTGAATGGGCCATTCGAATTCATGACGGAGTAGTTGAGCCCCTATTTTAAATGCTTCCGCTTTGGCATACTCTAATCCTTCAGGTGTATCGTAGGTGTTAAGGGACAATCGCTGTCGATGAGGCTTATTTTTATCGCTACCTGGTTTCGGTGGGAATGTAGCTCGGAGTCGCAAAGCACCCCGGCTAGTGGTTGCTTCCAAAGTAACGGGCATCCCGGCATCAGCTAATGATTGGTTAATTGATTCAACGCTTAATTTAGGGGTTTTTCGGGGTCTAGGCATAACCAAACTGTGACCGAACTATGACCGACAAAACATCAAAATGCGTCAAAAAAGCATCGTACTATGTCACATTGTAGGCTATTATTAATGCGGGTTGTGTTCCTATGGTTAGGTGAATACAAGGCCATTGGACGGTTAGCTCAGTTGGTAGAGCGCCTGCCTTACAAGCAGGATGTCACTGGTTCGAGCCCAGTACCGTCCATACGTTTCAGAGATTGGCAAAAAGCGTGAACTAAATGTGAACTAGATTTTGTGTCTAGTTTATTCAGTGTGTCTAGTTTATTCAGGTATTCAGAGCCGGTTGTTCTGATGTTCGGACGTTTTTGGTACGAAACTTGGGTTGCGATAGCGCAGCGCTGACTCGTCAGTTCGCAGCTACTACGGTTGCTGATGTGTGCGATCGCATTAGAAACCATAAGCATGTTGATTTGTTAGGCATCTTTGCTTGCCAGGAGTATACTCAATGTATAAACATGCTTTTCTAAATGCTGATCATGATTACCCAAAAAGTAAGTACCTGGGGTAATTCGTTGGGAATTCGCTTACCTCAAGCCATCACCTTGCAACTAGGCTTAAAGGAAGGAACACTACTGGCTTTAACAGTCAAAGACGACCAAATCATTCTGTCGCCCACGAAACCTAAATACTCCCTGGATGACCTGTTACGGGAAGCGACTCCAGACCAGCAGCACGATGAATTTGATTGGGGTGAACCTGTTGGAGAAGAAAGTTGGTAAAAATAGACGGTCGTATTCCAGCTCGTGGTGACATCATTCGTCTGGAATTCAATCCAAGGACGGGCAGTGAACAAGCAGGGTATCGGCCTGCCATTGTTATATCTCCCTCAGCCTATAATCGAATTTCCAAAATCATCTTGGTCTGTCCAATTACCAGTCGGCAGAAAGGGTGGCCTTTTGAGGTAGAACTCCCAGAACAACTTCAAACCCACGGTGTCGTATTGGTCGATCAGCTCAAAGCAGTTGATTGCAGTGCTAGGCAAGCCCGCTTTGTAGAACAAGTATCGTCTGAATTTATGGATGAGGTACTGGGACGACTAGAAACGCTTGTCACCTAAGGGGGCTGTGTATTCCTTCTACTATAGAAAAGTGCATCCCTAATCGTCACTGACACACGTCCCTTGGATCATCCTTAGAATTTAGCAGCCTATTCCTCATTCAAAACTATGTCTGCCAAAGACTACCAGCCACCTATTGATCAACTACTCGCTTACGGTAGACCTGACGTCGCCTATCCAAACCAATGGATCAACTATGTCGATGAATTGGGACTGACCACAGACCATATTCCTGAACTCATTCGCCTTGCCTCGGATAAAGAACTCGATGAAGACGACGAAGTAGAAATCTATGCCTATATCCACGCGTATCGTGCTCTTGGCCAACTGAAAGCAGAGTCTGTTATCGAACCGCTGATCAAGCTGCTAGGTGATGAGGCCAATGAGTGGTTTCTAGAAGAATTGCCCGAAGTCTTTGCCATGATCGGGCCAACGTGTATTGGTCCATTAGCCGATTATTTAACCAGTCAGGGACCTGGCAAATGGTCCAAAACGTCAGCCGCAAGGGGTCTGGAAGAAATTGCAAAAGCCCATCCTGACTATCGAGATGACTGTGTTCAGCATTTGTCAGACGCCCTTGCTTGCCATAAACAGCAGCCGCCAGACCTCAATGGTAGCTTGGTTGCCAAGCTGCTCCGTCTAGAGGCGACAGAGGCTGTAGACGTAATTGCAAAAGCCTACAAAGAAGGCCCCATGGATGAAATGTTCTGTGGTACCTGGGCCAGGGTTCAAATCGAGTTAGGGCTGGCTACAGAATCAGATTTCACCCCTGAAGAACTCCAGCACTTCATGCCGGAATGGATGGAATCTATCCAACGTGTTGCTCAGGGTATTCGACAACTGCCTCAATCTAAACCGTCGATTGCTTTGCCGACAAAAGCAGCGCATTCTACAGGACTGACGCGGTTTGGGAAGGGTGACCTTGCTTCCACTGGGCAATCTAAATCTCCTAAGCCAAAAGCTGGATTTGGCCCATCTAAAAATAAAGGTAAAAAGAGCAAGAAAAAGAAAAAACGCTAAACTTTAGTCTAGACAGGGGGTAACAACTTAAGCCGGGAAAAGCTCTACGTGTAAGGGGTTTGTCTGATGTGCTTTAGATGACCGTCTAGGCATGGGTAGCTCATTAATAGTACTGAGGATCCATTCAAATAGGTCTGGAAATGGGTGTCCAAAGAGTCTTTGAGCAGCGGTCGTGCCATCGGGACGTTTAAGGTCAAAATTGTGAATAATGGTGAGCACCTTCAAGGACTGTGCCGAAAAGCCACGATTGGCCTGATGACGTTGAGATAGATAGCCATTACGCCCCTCGACCGCCGAGGAGGTGCGTTGATACTTGGCACACATCCACTGGCACCAATGGACCCAGTATTGCCGTTGAGTGTCGTCTAGCTTTAGGGTCATGGCATCTGCCATGAGCTGATCATAGGCATCACTGGTGGCCTGTTGATAGCGTGCTTTGAGATGAGGTTTGCGGGTTTTATCAGTCTGTTGAGTCCAATACACCCAGGGCAACAAGGCAGTGAGAACCCAATTTTGAGTGTCAATCTCCTGAGTTTCAGTGGCTAAGGCCTGCATCACCCACTGCCACCAGGCATGAATCCCGTTGGCGAACTGAGGAATCTGAGCTTCAAAGGTGTCAATCGCGTGTTGCGCCTTATCCCCTCCATAGAGCTTTGCTAGGTGAGTCAGGGTCGTCAACGGAGCCGCTAACTGGGTTGTTAAGTCGTCAAACAGTTGCCATTGAGCGGTATCCAGGGTGAAAGGATGAACCGATTGGCTAATATCGGCCAAGGCGCGATGATAGGTAAACTGATCTTGTTCAAGCTGTTGATATTGCTGCGTCAGCGTCTCTAGCTGGACACACAAAGTTTGTTGTTTGACCTTGGGTTTGGTTTGGTTCACTTGCTGTTGGAGGGTGTCGAGTTGTTTTTCAACCTGAGCCAGTTGACGTCCCAATGCACTCCCGATAGGACGAGCTAAGGCTCGCATTCCATGGAACAAATCGGCCACACTGACGGTGCCCAGACCAGCGATGGCAAGTTTCACTAACGCACGAGCCCCATCACTGACCATAAAGTGGCATTCCCAGTCGGACGGATGCCACCACTGCTCTAGCTGGTGACACCAGGTTTCATACTGACGATTCTCACATTCAACTTCTGTAAAGATAAACCCACTCGCCAATTCCACCAGCACCAGGATCGGCAGTCCAAAAAAGGTTTCATCTCCCCCGAGGCAGATGCCGAGTTTGTTGAGAGGTTGACATTGCTCAGATTGAGAGACTTCGTAGGTGACAATGACGTCTTCAACACGGTGTTTCAATTGACGCAGGGCATTGGCTGAAACACCCACATGGGTCTCTAAATGAACCGACTTAAAAAACTCGCATAGGCTCTCGGCTCCGATACCGTGCTTTATGCCAAAGTGGTAGAGCACACCTAGCACCAGACGTTTTAGCCAAGCTGACCCACTCGCGGTTTCCCACAGGTCCGATTCTGCATACTGGTTGCGACGCTCTATCCCCTGCTGATGACGGTGCACACTGCTTTTACTGATGCCAAGCGCCGACGCTATCGACTCGATGCCCAGATGTGTTTCCGTTTTGATATAACCAGCCACTTTTTGGCTGCGCTCTCGTATAGTAAGACTCATCGTTCCCGATTTTGTTTTGCATCGGACACGATACACGGCTCTGAGCATTGCTGCAGAGCTATTTTTTGGGCCATCGCAATTCAATGTGCTTATTTATACGCTCTCTAAGACCTGCTCGTTTCCCGGCTTAAAGAGTTACCCTAGACAGGGTTTCAGAAGACTAAACTTGAATTTGCCGCCTGAGAGGTAGTTCTAATTTCAAGCTCATGATAAGCCTGCTTGCGTCATCGCTTTCCACAGATTACTGCGGCGAATATGTTCAATATTCCATTGTGCCAGTAATTGCTTATACGCCTCCGGTGCTAACTCTTTGAGCGCTGCCATCCATCGTGCGTGTTGGGTGTAATCAGATTTGTGGGCGGCCCTGGGGTCGGGCACAAAGTGACGCAAATGGGTTTTCCAGTAAGTCATGACTTGTTCCCAAAGATCGTCGGGGGCAAACTGCTTTAAGTAAGTCTGCCGGGAGTCGTCATCCGGTGCGGATAACTCATCAACACGAATCACGACTTCATAGAAAGTGGGATAGGGCAATCGCTTCTTGCCGTGTATGGCTTGTAAATCTTTTGTCAATAACCGCAATAGACCATTGGTATCATCCAAGGATTTCTGGTTAGTGGATAAATCAGCCAGCCATTGAGTGACCTGTTGCTGGAACCATGCCTTACCTTTTTGAGTATCTGCAATACTGTCGATCAGCCAGTGGAGCCAGCCAGGCACTGAGGGCGGTTGAGCGCCATATCCCCGCCAAGTGCGTGGTGTGGCTCGTTGAATGACATGATCTCGCCAAGATTGAAACAAGGCCTGATACGTTGGCTTAGAAACCGGGGTATCTGCAAACGTTTGAAACATGGTTTGCCAGTCAAAGCAATGCTCGAAGGCAATTTGCTGAATTTTCAGAACATTGACCTGTTCCGTTTGCTCTAAGCCCTCGGCAGTTTGCTGAAAAAAATTGAGCAATGTGTTCTCTTGTTCAAAAGATTCCTCACCGTCATAGAAGCCACCGACCAATGTGACCAGTAGAGAGGTTTCAGGTGTCCAGGATTGGCTTTTATGGCTAGATCGCAAAAGAGCTGTCAGGGTTTCTTGAATAACCGTCAGACTTTCTGCATAGTTGTTTTGGGCCAATAAGTCTTCAATTACTGGAAGACCATTGCTCCACTTTTGGGATATGGTTGACCGCAGATTATCTAAATAGCGATCAGGGGAAAACGTGTTAATCGCCTCCATGTAAAAAATATGCCAGGGCGAGTAGGTATTCCCTAATACTGTTTTCCATAAGTGACTTTCTTTTTCTCTTGTCAAGCCTGATAAAAGATTCTGTTGATCCGTAGGAGGTCGTTCACACAAGAACTCTATCAGGGTATTATCATCCAAACCCATCAGCGAAAATGTGGATTCTAGCTGTCGAATCCGTTGTGCAAATTGGAAAGCATCCTGTCCTTGCGACCTAATATCTAACCATTCCCACTGCAATAGACAGTGAGTGACATGACCACCTAACGTAATGCCATCCACAATTTCCATCCATTCAGGGAGGCTGCTTGAAACATCGCCCTCTGCTTCTAATAAGGCAGAGGCAAATCCATCATCAGGAGTAAACTCATTGTCGAAAGCGACTTGGACAAGTGGCCTCATTGTCTTGGCGACTTTATCCAGGTCTTCTGCAAATGTGTACTCATCAAAATAGGGAGGCTCCCAGTGAGCTTCCTGTTCGATATATTTACCATCTTCCTCGGTCGCTGCCCAGACAATATCATTCCATTCTTGCCATTGTTCAGACCAGGTTTGTGATAGTTTGGCCAGGGACGTAGGAGAAGATTGAGAGACCTGGCTTGAGGCAGTTGATCGTGGTGGCAAGAGAATCTCTCGAATCGTTTTCTGGGTGTCAGCTGGGAGGTCGGAGAGGGCTTTGTCTAACTGTTCCGATTGTAAAACATTCAGAAGAGAATCCAGCAGTTGGCCAATTTCGCCTTGAGTCAGCCCTATCCGCAAACGTTCACCTACACCATTAATCGGCTGATTTGCCTCCATTCGATCTACCCTCCCACGTTATTTTGGAAATTGAATCGTCATGTCTTGATAATCTTCAAAATCCCATGTCTGAAACTTAAACGCCTTGTCAATATCACCAACCACCTTATATTGCGCGGTGGTCCTCATCGTGAAATCGGTTATCAGAGTATGATGATTCGCTGTTTGGTTAGTGGTGACGTTGATGCTGCTTTTATCATTGGTCAGGTTTAGCGCCGCCGCTTTTAAGCTATCGATCTTTTGTGGGGAGGGAGGGTTGGAAATTAGAATGGTCACTCTCACATTCATGGCAATAGGTCATCATGATGGACAAAATATCCGTCATTGCAGATAGACTGCTGAGGTTTCAAAGGCTTCTTCTGGTGTGCCATAGAAGGTGCCGTTATTAAACACGCTGGGCTGGTATTTTTCATTGCTGTAGGTATAAAACGCCATCACCCATTTTTCCTCATCTCCTTTATAACGCAATCGACAGAGATGGAATGGCACATTTCTTAAATGCTCAATCCGTTCTTCCCGAGTGCAGCCAAATAGTTTTTCGTCAAAGGGTTCGGGGACAAATGGCTCCGTATAGGCATCGATATAGCAGAAGTAATTTCGAAAGCGCACATCGATGCGGGTATATTTTCCAGCGTAGTGTTTCTCGGCATAGGCTACTATGCGCTGCTTGGTGCTGACTTTAATCCGTTCGGGAATTTTAACCCCGCCCGAATGGGGATCGTATACCCAGGGTGCCATGGTTGAACTCGTTATATCGACACATAGCAGCAATGTCTGCTTAGCCTTACTGTATCATTCAGCTATTTGGTGTAGCTATTGGTATAAATGCATCCGTATTAACAATGAAGTATCCTGCACTCAACGAAGCCACCATTCGTAGCCATGCGACGGCACAGTCGTTTGAGCGTGGTAAAACTTACTATCGTAAAGGAGCCGTGGTTGCTCTAACGCAGCGAGGAAATTCTCTCATTGGACAGGTTGAAGGGAGTGATATCAAGCCCTATCGAGTGACAATCCAATTTGACGCAGGCGGTCTCACAAGTACTCATTGTACCTGTGCCTATAATTTTCAAGGCTGGTGCAAACACATTGTGGCGACTTTGTTGGCCAGTTGCCATAATCCAAGCCAAATCGAACATCGCCCCAGTCTGAGTGAATTGTTAAAGCCATTGAATCGCACTCAACTGCAAACACTCCTGGAAACTCTATCGACAGAGCACCCCCAGTTAGTCGATGCAATTGAGTTACAACTTCGACAGACAGTCTCATCTCAATCGATGGCCTCAAAACAAACAGCCCGTCGCACCATGGTCGACCCTAAACCCTTTCGCCGCCAGATACAACAGATTATTTATAACGCAGAGGGGGATTGGAATGATACCCCCGCTCTCAATGAGATCAGTATTCTGGTAGACAAGGCCTGTGATTTTACGAATAAAGGCGATGGTGACAATGCATTGGTGATTTTAGAGGCAATTATCGATGCCTATGGAGAAATCTGGATGAACCTGGATGGCTCTAGTGGCGAAAGTGGAGATTTTTTCTACGAATTGGATGCTGCGTTTGCCGAAGCATTGCTCAGCGCATCTATAACCTCTGTCGACCAGCTCAAGTGGCAGAGTAAGTTAGACGTTTGGTCAGAGGGAGCCAGCGAATACGGCATTGATGATGCTTTCGCCAGAAGTCAAGCCGCCCTGAACCAAGGTTGGGATAATTCGATCCTGCAAGCAGTGCTCAAGGGAGAAACGATAGACGGCTCTGAGTTAGAGGAGCCTGATTCTATTGGGGCAATGACCTTAGTCCAGATCCGTCTCAATATCCTGGAACGCCAGAATCAAGATAACGAATATCTAAATCTGGCGAAAGCAACGGGGCATTGGCAGGCGTATATGACCAGATTAATTGACCTGGGGCAACTTGAATTAGCAATGATCCAAGCCAAACAGCATTTAGACTCTAAGATGACGGCTTTGGCAGTAGCCCAGGCTTTGCGGGAACAGGGTGCTCTGGAACAGGCGCTAGAGATTGCAACGGCAGGATTGACGTTACCAGGTCCGGGTAAAGCCCAGTTGGCCCTTTGGACTAGTGAACTGGCAGAGGGGTTGGGGCATCAGAACATGGGTTTACAATCCCGAATCACGGCATTTAAGACTGCCCCGACTCTGGCAGACTATCTTAAAATCCAGGAACTGGCCCAAGCATCCGAATGGCCCAAGCTTAAGCAAGATTTATTGAATAGTCTGCACAAACAAACTGTTTTTGCAGATGAAGCGTCAGTGGCGATTTTTCTCCATGAAGAGTTACTAAAACTATTGAGTAACAAGTTAATGTTGCCTTTTTGTCGTTTTCCTACGCTGCCAACGAAGGTGTTTTGGACGTTTTGCCCTGCTCTATCTTACCCGCCAATAATTTATTCAACAGTAGAGCAGGCCTACTCTTGGATAAAACGATCTCTTGCTGGTCTTGGAGAGCCATTCGAACAATCCGTTCACTGGGATAGCCATGCTTGGGTAGGGTACGAAACCAGCCCGGAAAGTATCGCCAGATATGATTCGGCATTTCCAGAGCGAGCACTTGCAGTAGTCCTAAGGCGATAGCATTGAGGTTGACAAAGCGTTCAAAGGCCTCGACTTTGCTAAGAATTTGGGTCTGGATATCGGTGTCATAGTCGAGCAGGTACATCGAGTCAGGCCAGTCAGCAATTTTGTCGAGTGCTTTGAGCCAGAACCGATAGGCAAACCCACCCAGGAGATGAACCAAGGTGCGAAAAGCGACCTCGATTTTGAAGCGCTTTGTATAGGTTTCAATGACCTCTAGTCCAGTGAGGCTGAGGTCTGACGAGAGCAGGATCATCCGTTTGCCACACGGTTGTTGGGTGAGGACAAAGAGGACCTTCTCGGTGGGGCTATCCCAGTAAAACTGAAAACACTGATAGACCAGTGAAACGGGCTGACCATAGAGTGAGACCGTTTCGCTTAACCAGCTATCGGTCTCCTCGAACAAGTCTCTGAGCCTGATTTTGGCTCCCCATTGTCGAGGGCGTCCTCGTTTTGCGACCTGTGGATTCGCTGAAAACTCGGCCCGTGCCACCGTTGAGATGCGACTGCGACTAATGAGATGGAGGTGGTGTTGACGAAACCGCTGTAATACAACCCGACACGCATAGTAGGCATCCAACACGGCATAGCTGCCCTGCCCCATATGGGTGACACAGAGTTGCGCCATTTTCTCGGTTAGACGACTCTCAGCATCGTCAGTGGTCGCAATGATGCCATCATGAAGTTTAAGCGCAATGAGACTGACAAACAGCGCGGAGTCGAGTCCGATTAAAAGGCCCAACGCACTAAAATAATGCCCCCGTATCCATTCTGGTTTACTGAGGTTATCGGACTCTTGATGCAGGCCTTTAACCCCAGGCATTTTACGCCCCTCTTTGCTGACCTTAATGCCGTCACCGACATACACTCGATGCCCCTTGAGTCGATATCCATCGGTCTGATGACTGAGCCAACGGCCCCAACGACGGCACACCCGGTCCATCTCATATCCAGATGAATGAAACCAATGGAGGGCTTGATGATAGTACTCCGCTCCCAGACCCAGGGCATTCAAATAACTGGTCACCGCAGGGGGCTGGGTCGTTAGTAGGGCTCCCCACAACAGCAGCACAAACCACCCGAATGTAGCATTGCGACTAAAGGCTGGACGGAATGTAACGATAATTTGCTCGATACGCTCGTAGAGCTCCATAATAAAATCAGCTGAATCTTTCACTTCAGCTAGTTTCGGGCATTCCGGGCTCTCTGAGCGATGGAATGTTCTTTTTTATAGAGCGCTTCTGAAAAGCAACAAAAACTTCTTACTGTTCAGTTACTAAAAGATGCCATTAACGTTGTCGATCAGCTCAGTTCGTTCCAGGCTGCACTGGTGAAACAGGTCATGGAAGCTGCGATGTCGCAACACCCTGATTGGGTGATCTCAAATGCTCGTCGCCGAGCAGAATCAATTATGAATGAGGGTAAGGCAAAATATTATCAGTATGCGGTGGAGTGGCTGATGATGGCTCGTATGGCTTACCAGCAAGTTGGGCGACAGCAGGAGTGGCAAAGATATTATGGTGAGTTGCTGCAACAACATGCCCGCAAACGAAAACTCATCAACCTGTTGCAAGCCTTAAAGCACCCCTAAAATGTGAGAAATATTTGAAATCCTTCTATATTTTTTTGCATCCTTTTACAGACGCTTAACTCTTTTAGTGGAGCACTTGCCTTATAAAGAAAATGTCGCCAGTTCGGGCCAGTACTGTCACAATATCAAACGCTTTTAACAATAGGGGCTACAGGCAGATTAGGGGCACTCATAACCTGCTCAATAACTTGTTTCCCTTTGGCAACATCAATCCAGCGTTGGTATATCTTCAAGTGAACGTCAGGAGGGGTATGACCTCGACACGATGTAGAGTGCTATAACGCTTATCCAGCAAGGGTTTCAGGAAGATTTGAGCGAAGAATAAATTTTCTCAGTTTCAGCGTGATGGAGATTGTAAGCTTCTTGTAGGGCTTAGGATTTCTGACTTTTTAATAGACATCTAATTGAGGTCATACCTGTCAGGAGTATTGCCCATTAACTGAGCTGAAACCGTTTCAGGCAGACTAAACAACACGGTTGAGCGAATGGCCCAGGCATGGCGTAAATCATAGGGAGAGAATGGTATTTGATATCTGCGAAACTGAGTATTAATTTTTCGGCCTAGATTTCCCTTCTCATAGGAGTCTTCGGCATTTACGTTAGGCCTACACATCGTAGTTAAGTTCCATCGCTCTGTCCATTCTGGATAAAAGGCTTGATAAACAAGACGGGGACCTGTTTTCCCTTTGAGAACCTGTAAGCCTTCATCTGTAAATTCACAAAAGAAAACCTCATGGGGACGAATACCATAGGCAGCCATCATCCCATAAACCCACTGCCAGTTTCGATTAGGAATTTGTTCTCTCCACTGAGCAATTAATTCATCAGAGGGCAGGTCTCGCTCTTTTGCTTTGCCAGGTCCATAATTGCCCTGATACTTCAGCAGGTCCACATCAATGTCGCCAAAATTAGCCAGGGCCTGCAACCGTTGACAAGTTTGCTGACGTGTCCTCGAATTTTCCGGTTTACTTAAGCATTCATCTCGTAGAATGTCAGCTGTTAACGCTGACGTTTGCGGCAGTTGCCTGAAAACCTTGTGCCAGTTTTCCTGCCAGGTGCGGTTTTCAAGCTGATTTCTCTGCCGATAGTCCTGCTCAAATCGCTTGATTACCTCTGAACATTGCTTAGACTGTTTCGTCCTAGCCGTAGCGTAATCATCCCATTTGAATGTGCCGCCCAGTAGCTTCCCACCCAGCGTAATGGCCATACCCTCAGCTTTTCGACGTCCCTGCTGATTATCTGGCAAGCCAGTAGATATTTGCTGCTGGTGATGATTACGTTTACTACTGGTCGGTTTAGGAGGCAGTGTAGCCTGCAGAATTAAGCGTGCTCCCCGTTTCTGCACAGATACGGGAATACAATTGGCTTTTAGCCGCCCATTTACTGCCTGCAAGCTGTAATCCTTAGCTGCCATTTCACATTAAATATTCATCTGTGATTGTCGGTAATCGTCTGTTTGCCGTCAAGCGAAAAACTTGCTGTGTGTATGTTCAAGCATTTGAATATAAAAGGCAATACAGGTTTTAGATACAGCTTAGTGGTAGAACGTCATCAAGTGCATAAAACCTTTGTTTCAAAAGGATTTCAGATTTCTAAAAATTTACTGGACTAAATTTGGACTATTCGTTCTGACGCCACAAATCTTCTTGATCGGCATAGGCATTGGGTGTGATTCTTTTAGGGTAAAGGTTTGCAACGCAGATTAAGTCTATTGAATAGAATTTGGTAGATTTTAGGGGTCTGAAAGTTCAATCTATCTCTCAAAAAAGAGATAGATTCGACGAAAAAAATAATTGTCTCGTGTGCCTGTATCCTCTCCATTCGAATCATGCCAACAGACCTAAGTCTTAGCTTTTTTGAGTCAGCGTTAGCGCAGTTTAATGAACTCGTCGATAGGTTGAGTTCAGCTGATAGCCAAAATTGGGAGCATGGAAAACTAGAACGTTATATCCATGAGTCGGGCACAGAACTTTTGCGACGGTTATATCAAGGCCATCTCGACTTGCGTTACGCATCAGAGGACTACCAAAGCGAGGTCGTCGGTAGCGATGGAGAAACCCCGCCCCCATCGTCGAAAACAGACCCAACGGAACCTCGAAACGCTGTTTGGGGAAGTGACCTTAAACCGAGTGGGATACAGCACCCAAAAACCTGAGGTCAGTGCCCTGTACCCGTCAGATGGGATCTTGAATTTGCCGCCGGACAAATACTCGGATGAACTCCGAAAACGAGTCGCGGTGGAAGCGTCGAAAGTATCGTTTTCAGAAACGAGTCGGACCATAAGCTCGACGACAGGGGGGGCGATTGGTAAACGCCAATGTGAAGAGGTGACGGTAAAAGTGGCCCAAGACTTTGAGGACTTTTATGCTCAACGGGCGATAGACCGACGAGTTGCCAGTGATGAGCTATTAGTGATTACCACTGATGGTAAGGGGATTGTGATGCATCCATCAGATCTGCGAGAAGCCACGGCCAAAGCCGCTCAAAAGGCCAAGGACTCACCGTCAAAACGTACTCGCTTAAGTCCCGGTCAAAAGCGTCAGCGTAAACGAATGGCCACAGTCGCATCGGTGTATCATGTGCCTCGATACCCCCGTCAAGCCGACGATATCATCGGTGACCAACGGGACCCGCCCGTGCGACCAGTGATTAGTGACAAACGAGTGTGAGCCAGTGTTGAGCAAGACGCTAAAACGGTCATTGAACATGCGTTTGTCGAAGCCTCGACTCGAGACCCGGACCATCAACGCGACTGGGTTGTCCTGGTAGATGGTGAACTCCATCAATTAGCCACACTCAACGCCATGGCCCGATAGCAAGACGTGACGGTGACTATCGTGCTCGATTTCATTCATGTTCTCGAATATGTTTGGAAAGCGGCTTTTGTTTCTTCTCATCTGGTAGTGAGGAGGCCGAGACTAGGGTCCAAGAGAGAGCCTTACGCATTCTACAAGGTAAAGCCAGTGATGTGGCGGCCGGTATTCGGCGTAGCGCCACCCTACAAAATCTAGACACAAAAGCACGAGAGAACGTTGACAAGTGCGCTGATTATTTGTTGAAAATCGGCCGTATTTGTTGTATGACGAGTACTTAGATCGGGGGTATCCCATTGCCTCAGGTGTGATTGAAGGCGCGTGCAGGCATTTAGTCAATGACCGCATGGAGATCACCGGTGCCCGCTGGCGCTTAGATCGTGCTGAAGCCGTTCTGCGGATTCGCGCACTCAGAGCCAGTGATGATTTCGAGGCCTATTGGGAGTTTCACAAAGTCCAAGAGTTCAAACGCAATCATGCCAATAAGTTTCTCGAACCGGAGAGATTCTTGACTGCTTAATGCTTTACAGAGAAAGAGCCGCACCCATAGGCATTTCTGCTGTGAGTAACCAAGCACAATCTTCACCATGAGCAGCAATCCCGTGGGCTAAATTTGCCGCTACAGATTCTTCCACTCCAGCTATAAAAGTGGAATTGGGAATATCTATAAAATTCACCTAAAACGACGAGCACACTATTAGTTGCGGAGAGAGTCAGCTCTGTTAAGCCGATAATGTGTGCTGTTTAAGAATGCGATCGCACCACTCCTGGGCAAGTCGTGCCACCTCCTGCCGTTTTTGCTCGTCCCCCCACCAATCCGAGCAATTTAACTTCCAGCGACTCAGCAACCGTTGCAGGTCAGCCAGCTCAACAGCCTGGTCCAGACCAGTCTCTAAATCAATATCTGGTACTATCCACTCAATAAAAAACTGACTTTCCCTAATAAGGTGTTCAACAACTGATTCACCTGTAACGCTGTCAGCAAAAAACTGAATGCGAGTTAAATTCAACGCAAGACTTTCCAGCTGAGCTGTTTGGTCAGCCTGAAGGAATCGTTTTTTGAGAATGTCCCAGTTCACTCCCATTGAATTTCAACTCCTTCTAGAAAAGACCTGATAATTTTCTCTATCTTTTGACGTAGCTCAAGATCTTGAATTTGCATCGAACGATTGTTTGCACTAGGGCGAATATTAATGATCGATTCAAAGCCTACAGACTGATTAGTGGGATACCAGTCCGCCCCCCAAACATTTTTCTGCTCGCTACCATCATCCAGCAAAACCAGCTCACAATCAGCGTGCAACTCCCCGCCCCCAGCTAAAACTTCACGCTCAACGTCCACCGCCATCTTAATGTAAATTCCCAGAGCCTTTAACATTTGGTCAACCTGCTCGGGGGTAGCACGGCCTCTAACGATCACAATCATGGTTCATCTATTCGTGCTTGGCATCCTCTAATCTATGTATCGTCAGTTTTAGCCCAAATAGTACTGGCGCTATGATGACATCTCCATGGCAAAAAAGAAGAATACCATAGCCTCATCCACATGCCGTATTTCAAGGATGACTCTAGCGTATAGTTACGTTGGCTGTGAAATGCTTTCGATGCATCCAAATCGTTTCAAGACCAGCAGTGTTTCAATCGAGATCACACCACTCCAATCTTGATGGGCCTGTTGCCATGCATCTGGGAACATATCTCCCCAAGACCAGGTGGGTAACTAGGCACCATCTTTACTTTGATTAGCAACCTCGTAGGCTAAATTTGCTGCTACAGCGTCTTCCATGCCAACCATAAAGGGGGAGTCGGGAGCATCGATTACTTGTAATGGCCGCAAGCAATAGCCTTCACACTTTGCAGGATCTTGTTCAATGGTTCCATTGCAAAATGATGTCCCCCTCGGCGGCGGAATGATGTGCGCTTCGGCGGCAAAATGATGCTCTCCTCGGCACCCTAATCGCATGAGCTTCGGGCTCATGGCGACTTTTGGTGATCCAAATGGGATAGCAAGGCGTAGATAGAGATGGCCTTTGCGTGCATCCCATCATGGACTTCCTACAGCATCTACTCCCTGACTCATCAGCCCTGGCCTTGAAACACTGGGAATTAGATACCCAAACCCATCAGTTCGTCGTTACCGTAGAATCCACTCAGGTCATTGCGCATTGTCCGTTATGCCAAGCTTCCACCGGACGGGTTCATAGTCGCTATCAGCGAACCCTCAGAGATTTACCGTTGGTTCAGTTCAGTCTGACACTCTTTCTAGAGGTGTGTAAGTTTTTCTGTCTCAATGACGCCTGCCAACGACGGATTTTTACCGAGCGCTTACCCAGCCTGGTCGCCCCTTGGGCTAGACGCACGAGTCGCTACACAGATCATCTAATCGCCATGGGCCTGGAATTGGGAGGGTCAGCGGCCGCTCGATTAAGCCATCAGGTGGGATACGGCTATAGTCGGAATACCTTTCTGCGTCTTCTGTCGAGCTTACCGCTACCCGAAATTGTTACCCCCAAGAGTCTGGGTGTGGATGATTTTGCGTTCCGTAAAGGCCATCACTATGGGACTATCTTGGTGGATCTCGAAACGAACCGTCCCATTGCCCTCTTGCCAGATCGGACAGCTGACACATTGGCAACCTGGTTAGAAGAGCATCCTGGTATTGAAATTTTGTCACGAGACCGGTCCAAGACCTACAAGCGCGGGATGACGCAGGGAGCTCCCGATGCCATTCAGGTCGCAGATCGCTTTCATCTACTACACAATCTTGAAGAGACGTTAGAAAAAGCATTGAAGAGTCATTCGAAAAGTCTTAAACAGGTTGAACACGAACAGCTTCAAGCTGAGGGCATTATCGTATCTCAAGTCTCGGAATCACAGAGTTCAGACACCCAAACCGCCCAACAACGAAAAACGGCCCAAAAGCGAGCTGAACGATTAGACAACTATGAGCAGGTCCACAGGTTACGACAACAAGGCTATAAAATTAAGGACATTGCCTACCATCTAGGGATGGGTGAGCGTACGGTGTATACCTATCTGTCTCATGAGACATTTCCGGAATGGCAACCGTCTAGCCGACAATGCCGGAGTGTTTTAGATCCCTACAAGCGCTACCTCATCGACCAATGGAGCCAAGGGCGTCAGCACAGCAAACAGCTCTTTAAGGAGATTCAACAACAGGGGTACTCAGGGACTTATGAAACCGTCGCACGCTATACCCATACGCTACGGTTATCTCAGCCTCAATCAAGCCCAAACCCTGACTCATTGAAGGACCTTCCGGGTCGAGGTCCGGCTCCAAAGGCAACTATCAAGTCCCAGAAACCGTTAAGTGCTCGGCGAGCCGCTTGGTTAGTTCTCCAGCGACCAGACACCTTAACTGACAAGCAAAAAACACTATTGGAACGCTTGACTCAACGATCTGAGTTATCAGAGACGATTCGGCTCACTCAGGGATTTATAGACCTTGTCCGACAACGGCTTCCCAAACAGCTAGATAGCTGGTTAGAGAAGGCTAAGAATATTACAGTCAAGGCATTTCAGAGTTTCGCTAAAGGGATAGAAGACGATTATGAGGCGGTCAAGGCAGGCATGACCTTAGACGTCAGCAATGGACCGGTAGAAGGTCAAAATAATCGATTAAAAATGCTTAAACGACAAATGTTTGGTCGCGCTGGGCTGGATCTATTGGCCAAGCGACTGATTTTAACGAATAGATAGTCTCTTAAGGCGATGGTTCAAGGAAGGATAGCGCGATCACCAAAAGTCGCCATGAGCCCGAGGAGAGCATCATTTTGCCGCCGAAGCGCACATCATTCCGCCGCCGAGGGGGACATCATTTTGCACCTTAACCCAGCCAAACTCCTTGAGATACACCACTAATCCCGATTCTGGAATCTCTAAACTCTTTACCTGCACTAGCTTGCCACGTTCCAAAGAGACCTTTCGATTATCGGCAATCCCGAAGGGTGCGGCTCTTTCTCTGTAAAGCATTAAGCAGTCAAGAATCTCTCCGGTTCGAGAAACTTATTGGCATGATTGCGTTTGAACTCTTGGACTTTGTGAAACTCCCAATAGGCCTCGAAATCATCACTGGCTCTGAGTGCGCGAATCCGCAGAACGGCTTCAGCACGATCTAAGCGCCAGCGGGCACCGGTGATCTCCATGCGGTCATTGACTAAATGCCTGCACGCGCCTTCAATCACACCTGAGGCAATGGGATACCCCCGATCTAAGTACTCGTCATACAACAAATACGGCCGATTTTTCAACAAATAATCAGCGCACTCGTCAACGTTCTCTCGTGCTTTTGTGTCTAGATTTTGTAGGGTGGCGCTACGCCGAATACCGGCCGCCACATCACTGGCTTTACCTTGTAGAATGCGTAAGGCTCTCTCTTGGACCCAAGTCTCGGCCTCCTCACTACCAGATGAGAAGAAACAAAAGCCGCTTTCCAAACATATTCGAGAACATGAATGAAATCGAGCACGATAGTCACCGTCACGTCTTGCTTTCGGGCCATGGCGTTGAGTGTGGCTAATTGATGGAGTTCACCATCTACCAGGACAACCCAGTCGCGTTGATGGTCCGGGTCTCGAGTCGAGGCTTCGACAAACGCATGTTCAATGACCGTTTTAGCGTCTTGCTCAACACTGGCCCACACTCGTTTGTCACTAATCACTGGTCGCACGGGCGGGTCCCGTTGGTCACCGATGATATCGTCGGCTTGACGGGGGTATCGAGGCACATGATACACCGATGCGACTGTGGCCATTCGTTTACGCTGACGCTTTTGACCGGGACTTAAGCGAGTACGTTTTGACGGTGAGTCCTTGGCCTTTTGAGCGGCTTTGGCCGTGGCTTCTCGCAGATCTGATGGATGCATCACAATCCCCTTACCATCAGTGGTAATCACTAATAGCTCATCACTGGCAACTCGTCGGTCTATCGCCCGTTGAGCATAAAAGTCCTCAAAGTCTTGGGCCACTTTTACCGTCACCTCTTCACATTGGCGTTTACCAATCGCCCCCCTGTCGTCGAGCTTATGGTCCGACTCGTTTCTGAAAACGATACTTTCGACGCTTCCACCGCGACTCGTTTTCGGAGTTCATCCGAGTATTTGTCCGGCGGCAAATTCAAGATCCCATCTGACGGGTACAGGGCACTGACCTCAGGTTTTTGGGTGCTGTATCCCACTCGGTTTAAGGTCACTTCCCCAAACAGCGTTTCGAGGTTCCGTTGGGTCTGTTTTCGACGATGGGGGCGGGTTTCTCCATCGCTACCGACGACCTCGCTTTGGTAGTCCTCTGATGCGTAACGCAAGTCGAGATGGCCTTGATATAACCGTCGCAAAAGTTCTGTGCCCGACTCATGGATATAACGTTCTAGTTTTTCCATGCTCCCAATTTTTGGCTATCAGCTGAACTCAACCTATCGACGAGTTCATTAAACTGCGCTAACGCTGACTCAAAAAAAGCTAAGACTTAGGTCTGTTGGCATGATTCGAATGGAGAGGATACAGGCACACGAGACAATTATTTTTTTTCGTCGAATCTATCTCTTTTTTGAGAGATAGATTGAACTTTCAGACCCCTAAAATCTACCAAATTCTATTCAATAGACTTAATCTGCGTTGCAAACCTTTACCCTAAAAGAATCACACCCAATCCCGAATAGAAAACCCACTTTCTCGTTTCTGAGAAACTTCAGATTCTCAAGACTTGAATACCAACTATCGCCCGTCACCCAGGTCGGTTTAATACCCCACTGCTTGACGTCGAGCACCATCTCTCTGAAATAGTCGTTTTTGGTTTTACCCTCCCGTTTATCGTAAATGCGAAAGTTAACGGGATATGAATGCCCGGATAGATCAGTGTAGTACAATGTAATGAGATTAATCCCTTTGACTGTCCGTTTATGTTTGCCTGACCAAAAATAGCCCACGAAGGCACTCTTTTTCTGGTCTCGATAGGGTTTATCTTCAACGCTATCATCCACACTCAACGTGCCACCGACTAATGTGATCTCCTCTTTTACTTCGTTGAATAAATCTTCGGGTGTGTAACGTTCTCGTAATAAAAACCGATTCACACTATCGTGACTCACGTCTTCCAGGATTTCCGCTAACCGAACACAGCTGACATATTTGGGCTCTGCCATCAGGAATAAGGTGTAGAGGCTACAGTTGCAATGCGCCGTTGACGGTTTGGATAGCTCACGCATCGCTGGGTTAGACAGGAACAGATAGGGACACCTATATCACTTCATAGCTTTGCTATTTTGTCAATGCGTAAGTTCTAATTTAGATCAATTTATGGGGTAAGTTTGGGGTAAGAAATTTCATCGGTTTTGAGGGTTTTGCCATGGCTATACCCTGGGCAAAGCAAAGGCCTCATAGTGGGCGGAGGATGAAGACAAGAGGGACTAAAGGAGATAGACAATGGAGGAGAGGACCAGGATTTCGATCCAAATTCACAGAATCCGAGTTTCCATCCCCTTGTGGGTGACCTGGGCAATTTTTTGTAGGCAAGGCATTTAAAATCCAGGTTAAGTATCCATGGCAATCACCCTATCGCCAATTTTGACCTGGTTCAAACGCCAGAAATGGAAACCCTTACCCTTTCAAAAAGAAACCTGGGAAGCTTACCTGGCAGGCAAAAGTGGTCTAATTCAGGTACCTACTGGCTCCGGTAAAACCTATGCAGCCGTCATGGGACCCATTGCCGACATGCTGGTTAATCCTGGTCACGGCCTACAGCTACTCTACATCACACCCCTACGAGCTCTATCTCGCGACATTGAGCAAGCCATCCAAAAGCCTATTACAGAAATGGGCTGGCCACTCCAGGTAGAGTCTCGCACTGGGGATACTAAGGCATCCCAGAAGTCGCGACAAAAGAAGAAACTGCCTGAGATTTTGATTACTACACCTGAGTCTCTATCGGTGCTGCTGTCCTACAAAGGGGCGCGTCAGCGATTTGGTAACTTGCGGACCGTGATTTTGGATGAGTGGCATGAACTCATGAGTTCGAAGCGGGGTACCCAAACGGAGCTAGGTCTGGCTCAGTTGCGGTTACTACAACCCAATCTAAAAACCTGGGCGATTTCTGCAACCCTTGGCAATCTGGAGGAAGCGGCTCAAACAGCGGTAGGGCTAGAATCCAAGCCAGTGATTATTCAGTCTGATATTCGCCGTGATACCCACATTCATAGCATTCTGCCGGAATCGGTGGATAGTTTTCCCTGGGCAGGACATCTAGGGCTGCATCTATTTCAAGAGTTAGTGGATAGTCTTGAAACAGAGAAATCGACACTGATTTTTACCAATACACGATCGCAAGCCGAACGCTGGTTCCAGGCCCTCAGCTTTGCCGCACCAGACTGCCCCATGGCACTACATCACGGCTCCATTAATCTAACTGAGCGTCAGGCCATTGAAGCAGATATCAAAAGTGGTGAACTTAAATGGGTCATCTGTACCTCATCTCTGGATCTGGGTGTTGACTTTCAGCCAGTGGAACGGATTGTACAGATTGGCAGCGCCAAAAACTTAGCCCGACTGCTGCAACGAGCAGGTCGTTCTGCCCATCAACCTGGCGGCACGTCCGAGGTCTTTTTTCTACCCACTAATGCATTAGAACTACTCGAAATCGCGGCCTTTCGTCAGGGGTTGGCACAGGGCGATATCGAATCCCGCCATGCCCTGCGGTTACCTTACGATGTCCTCACTCAGCATCTAGTCACCCTAGCCTGTGGTGATGGTTTTGACCCTGAAGCTACCCTAGCGTCTATCCGTAAAACCGTGGCATTTCAGGATATTAGCGATGCCGTATTTGCATGGATGCTGGACTTTCTCGAAAAAGGCGGACGTTGCCTCAAAGCCTATCCCCGTTATCAAAAGCTGATGCTCGACAATGGTTACTACCTTAAAGGGTGACAGCGTAGCTATAAAGCGTGTTCCATAAGGGACAGAGCAAGAAAACCCCGTTGAAAATAGAGTCGTTTATTAGGTTTGAGAGCGATCAACTTCAAGGCCGAATCCGCCCATATATCCATGGCATATATCCACCGTTGCCCATACAAACCCAAGCTAAAATCACTGTGATAGGGAGCCTTGGTCGAGTGTCTTTTGATACATCCAGCGTAATCGTCTATCCGTAATGCTTGCATGCGTTGTCCGTGCATTGTAGCCAAACTATAGGCGAGCACAATGACCACCACCAAGGCTAAAAAGCGACGGTCGTTCACCTTGGTATCCTCCAGGTGATAGCCCCCGGTTTTACAATCTTTAAAAAATTGTTCAATGCGCCAGCCATAATACCCCTATAAAGACGAAGCCTTCTCAATACCCTACCGTTAGATTGAGGGGGTTACTCCGCTTGGTTGAACTCGTCGCCAAAATAAAGGCAAGTGAGCCATTGCACGAAAAGGAAGAATATCCATGTCAGAGCGAAACGAGTCCCCCCGTCTGCCTGTCCTCCGAGGAAGGAGCTGTGGCAACGGTTGCCGCAACTGAAGCGGCAGAGACTGATCAATGTCTTGAGCCAACTGCTGGAGAATCATCTGAGTGCCCAGTCAGGACAGGAGGTGACGAATGAGTCTCCCAACGAATAGCAGCCACTGGCCTTCAAGAAAAAATACAAGCCCATCATCTGGACCGGTTAGCGGTGGTCTATGTTCGTCAGTCAACCTTGCAGCAGGTGAGCGACCATCAAGAATCCGACCCGACTCCAGTATGGATTAGTGGGGCGAGCCGAAGCCCTAGGCTGGAGAGCCGAGCGTGTGCTGACCATTGATGATGATTTAGGAAAGTCAGGCAGTAGCGCTGAAGGACGTTTAGGCTTTCAACGTCTTGTCAGTGAAGTGGGTCTCAATCATGTGGGGTTAATATTAGGAGTAGAGATGTCCCGGTTGGCCCGTTCATCGAAAGATTGGCATCAACTGTTGGAAATCTGTGCCCTATTCGGCACACTGATAGCCGACCTGGACGGCATCTATAATCCGAGTGATTACAACGACAGGCTCTTGCTTGGGTTGAAAGGATCGTTCTCGGAGATAGAGCTCCACATCCTCAAACAGCGAATGATTCAGGGAAAGCGTAACAAAGCTGAACGAGGGGAATTGGGCTTCAATGTGCCCATCGGCTATGTGCGTCGTCCCTCTGGGGAAATACACTTTGACCCAGACGAACAAGTACAACAGGTGGTGCAGCTGATCTTCAGAAAATTTGAGGAATTGGGGACCCTCAATGCCGTACTCCAGTACCTAGTGACCCATCATATTCAGATTGGGGTACGGTATTATCGGGACCGACAAAAGGCGATTTAGAATGGCATCGGCCCAATCGAGCGACATTGCAAAATCTCCTGAGACATCCAACCTATGCTGGGGCCTATGCCTATGGACGCAGACGAGTAGACCCTCGAAAAAAGAAAGCGGGACGACCTCATACCGGCAGAGTAGTTAAGCCTTGCGAGGAATGGCTGGTCTTGATCAAAGATCACCATCCGGCGTACATTAGCTGGGAAAAATACCAGCAGAATATTGCTCAACTCAAGTCCAATCAGAACCGCAGTAATGAACAAGGACATCCCCGTCAAGGGGTTGGGTTACTGTGTGGGTTGTTAGTGTGTGGTCGATGTGGGGGTCGCATGGCGGTTCAGTATTCCCATGGACAAGATCATCATCGCTATATCTGCGCCCGAGAGAAAGTCGATTATGGGGGTGAGATTTGCCAACACTTGTCGGGTGCTTGTTTAGATGAGTATGTTGTTGACCAAGTTTTACAGGCCCTGGAACCCGCCGCATTAGAGTTGTCACTGGCCGCTGCAAGACATCTTGAAGAAGACCGATTAGAACTCGACAAGGTGTGGCACCAACGACTTGAGAGAGCCCAATTTGAGACTGATAGAGCCAGACGACATTACCAGTTAGTAGAGCCAGAGAACCGTTTGGTCGCCAGACAATTAGCCCAAGAATGGGAAGCTAAATTGCAAGCTCAACAACAACTCCAAGAAGACTATGAACGTTTTTGTTGCGAGAAGCCCAAACAACTATCACCCGACCAACAACAACAGATTCGAAGACTTGCTCAAGACCTGCCTGCCTTATGGTCTGTGCCAACAACAACTCAGGCTCAACGCAAAGAAATCATCCGGCAGGTGATTGATAAAATCATTGTCACTGTTGAAGGCACAAGTGAACAGGTTCAGGTTATGATTGAGTGGTCGGGAGGATTCTCCTGTCAAGCTCAAATTATTCGTCCGGTGGCAAAATGGACACAACTGAGTTACTACCCTCAGTTATGTGAGCGGCTAGAGCAACTGGTCGAGGCCAATTTAACAACCGATGAAATAGTTGACTGCTTGCATCAAGAAGGGTTTCGTCCACCCAAACGACGTCAAACCTTCACTCGAGAAATCGTCCAAACCTTGATACGCCATCTCGGACTCCGGCCTCGTCCATTGCCTAAAGCCAGAGAGCCCCTTTCTGAGCATGAGTGGTGGCTCCCTGAGTTAGCGGTCACGCTGGGGATGCCCACCGTGACCCTATACAACTGGGTGCGACGTGGTTGGGTCAAAGCCCGGCAGCAACCCACGTCCCCAAAACACTGGATCATTTGGGCCGATGAGATTGAACTGGAACGATTAAGAACCCATCGGCAACGGCCTGTCGGTGACATTCTACGGCAACGTTGGAAAGGCAAAGTGCCCACGATTGCAATCCCACCTGAGTAACCCTCCTCACACCGTCACTGTTAACTCTTCACCGGAGAATACAAATGGAAAACCATCAGCCTATGACTAAGCAACCTCGGCATAAAGAGGGAGATGACTATGGGGGTATTGAGGCTGGCGTATCTCTATCCCCCAGCGACAACGATAAATCTTTAAGGTTTGTTTGAGGGTGGGGAGATTTGTCAGGATATACCAGGGGTCTTTCGGTCCTTTCTTGCGGTACTTACGTTTCCAATAAACAGCCAGATTAAAGGGACCTAATCCGTCTCCTTTATTCCCTCTAATGCCGACATAAAATTGAGACATGCCCGGCTTGAATCCTTGGTCTTTGAGGACTTGGTACTCGTCACCAGGGTGTGGTTGGAAGTGGAAGTCTTTTTTCTGACGCAAGGCAAAGTATACCCCTTGTTGGTCCAGCCATTCAGCCAATTTTGGACTATGAAATTCTCGGTCTCCTATCACCAACGTTGGATAGTGTTTCAATAATTTCAGAGCGATTTTTAAGACTCGTTCTTGGGTCCTCAGATTACTGTTGCCGACATGATCTAATAGCTCCCAATATAGGGGTAATGCATGGGTGCCCCATACCAGGGTCACCATAAACAGATTACGCTCTTTCCATTGCGTTCGGTCTATCGCAATCAACCAATATCCATACTTCTGATGAGCTTTTTTTTAACCGACGACGCTGATCTCGATTGAGACAATGACCGGTTTGAGCTTGGCGAATCCAATATTTGATCAACGGAAACCACAACACTTTAAGGCTCAGACGAGGGAGGACTAAAAACCGTTGTAGGTTCCGTTTACGACTCGCATATTTGATCGGTTGAGGAAATAGACTGGCTAACGTTCCGAGCGTGACTTGACGATGAGCTTGTATCAAAAGTAACACCAGCTCTAGCGTTAGATACTGCGACTCGCTCAGATGCTTACGGCAGATGGTTTGGTATACTGAAGGCAACATTTTATTTTTTGTGGGGGATGCATAGTCCCCTATTTTTTTGCCTTCCTATTTTCCCAAATCATTGCCAAATATAGACTTTAAGTTCCTTGTCACCCTTTAAGGGTTACTACAGAGTCTCCACAGCACAAATCTCTCGTTTACATCGTCTGAGTATTGGCACAATTACGGGCAATCAGCAGGTGCAGGTAGTCTATACCAATCGCCGGAAGCTGGGTTTCGTTGACGAGGGATTTGTCTCACGCTTAAAGAAGGGTGATGTATTCTTCTTTGCTGGTCGGCAATTGGAGTTTTTCCAGATGAAAGACATGGTGCTCTATGTAAAAAATACTCGCAAAAAGTCGACAACAGTGCCTGTATGGACTGGGGGTAATCTTGCAATTTCTGATTGTTTAAGCCACCATCTGCGACAGCAAATCACTCAAATTAAATCAGGAGCTCAAATCAGTCCCGAAGTTGAATGTATCATGCCAATTCTGGCAGCACAGGATCGCATCTCCCATTTACCAGAAGAGCAAGAACTCCTCATTGAAACCTGGAAAAGTCGTGAAGGGCAACACCTCTATGCATTTCCCTTTGAGGTGTGAATTCCGGAAATTATGGCCGGAGTGATTCCGGAAATTATGGCCGCTGACAACAGTCTCTTTTTGTGCGTAATCTGCCTGTTTGGCAATTGCACGATGAGACTCTATACAGGTGTTCAGTTGCTAGGAGCGATAGATGGTTCAACGATTTAGAGACCCAGACAATTCTCTCGGGATCGTCCCGTCACAGACGGGATTGAGTCGGCGGCATCAGTGCTAGATCAGGGCTGGAGCTCGGACTCAGGTGTGCCCCTGGAATCGCTTATTCCGGAAATTATGGCCGGAGTGATGCCGACAATGCTCAGTATGGATTCCGGAAATTATGGCCACCGTGGCTTCAGTCACCTGAGCCGTCGATTCCGGAAATTACGACCGGGGTAATTCCGGCAATGCTAGTGGTCGATTCCGGAAATTATGGCCAGGGTGATGCCGGTCATACAGGCTTCAGTGAAACAGGGGGTGCTTGCTTATATAGTGCCGTGTTGGCACCTCAGGCATCCGCCCCAATGTCGATGTTTAGTAATCAGGTCCGTTTGTTGCGCGACAGTGAAGGTAGGCAGGTGACGCCAAGGCGGTTGTCGGGTTTCGCCCAAAGAGCGTGAGACAAGGTTATCGGCGCAAGCGTTAGCTTAGCTGGGTTGTCACCAGTCGAAGAAAAAGGCACAGGTAGATCTCCTGCGAAAGAGAGCGATGACCTGTGCCGAAAGCCATTCACTTATACCAAAAGAGAGCCTATATGAACGCGAGAAAGCTGGGGTTGACCCAGACGGCATCGTCGACGATAGCCGAGATATCAGAGCGGACAGGGCAACGGATTGATGCAGGCCATCACCGCGCTAACCGAGGAGCTGTCGTTGCATCATCCCGGAGCCAAGATCCCTTAGCTGGCGTCTGGGCCAGCGAGCTAGAACCGATGCTACGCCAGGAACCGAGACTGAAACCAATGACGCTGTTTGAATACCTGCAAGAGCAGTATCCAGGCAAGTACCCACAGGTGCTACGCACCTTACAGAGAAGAGTGCAGCAGTGGAAAGCGCTGCACGGGCCGGCGCCGGAGGTCATGTTCGTACTGCGCCATGAACCAGGCGTCATGGGACTCTCAGACTTCACCAAACTGAAAGGGATGGAAATCACCCTCAACGGCAAGCCATTTGAGCACTTGATTTATCATTACCGGCTCGCCTACAGCGGTTGGCAGTACGCGCAGATTATTCAGGGGGGCGAAAGCTTCATTGCCCTATCCGAAGGGTTGCAGAACGCCCTAGCTGCGGCTGGCGGTGCCCCACAAGAACATCGCACGGACAGCCTGAGCGCGGCCTACCGTAATTCAGGGGGGCATCGTATCCAGGAGCTGACGCGGTTCTACGATGACCTGTGTGAGCACTACCGGATGGTGCCAACGAGAAACAACAAAGGCAAAGCAAACGAGAACGGATCTGTAGAAAGTCCGCACGGCCACCTGAAGAACCGTATCAAACAGGCTATCTACCTGCGCGGCAGCAGCGACTTTGCCAGTATTGCCGAGTACCAGGCGGTGATAGACGACGCCGCTGCTGGTCTCAATCGGCAGTGCGAGGCCAAGTATGAAGCAGAAAAAGCCGTCCTACAACCGCTGCCGAAACGCCGAGTGGCCGACTACGAGATTCTCAGTGCCAAAGTCAGCTGTCACAGCACGATAGAGGTGCGCTGCATTCTCTACAGCGTGCCATCACGACTGATAGGTCAACAGATAGAAATTCATCTCTATCATGACCGTTTAGTCGGCTACTTTGCGCGGCAGCAGGTGTTTGAGCTGTCCCGCATGCGTGTGGCTGGCAAAGGACGACGGCGGGGGCGCTGCATCGACTATCGCCATGTGATAGGTGGACTCAGGAAAAAGCCCAGAGCCTTCCTCTTCTGTCAGTGGCAGTCAGATTTGTTACCGACTGCTGAGTTTCGCCAGCTTTGGGCGCAGATGAAAGCTCAGTTTGAGCGCGACCAAGCCGCTGTACTCATGGTCGAAGCGCTCTACATTGCCGCCACCTATGACAAAGAACAAACCGTCGCCAGCTATCTTGCCGAAGCCCTATCCAAGAACCAGCTGACGTTGAGGCATCTACAGCAACAGTTTATGCCCGATGCGGTAGCCACCTTGCCGCCAATCGCAACCCAACAACACGCTCTCGATAGCTATGACCAACTCCTCAGTGGCTCAAACGACACGGACGCCAACCTCATCACAAACACCACAAACAACCAGCCCGTACCAACAGTTGAGCCGTCTGCTCAAACAGCTCAAGCTCACCAACATGCTTACCCACTGGGAAGCTACAGAGAGCCGCGCTTTGCAGCAACAATGGTCTTATGCACAGTTTTTACTCAGCTTATGTCAACAAGAGGCCGACAGACGAGCACAAATGCGGCTAGAGCGCGCAAAAAGGAAGCTCAGCTGCCCGCCGTAAAAAGTTTGACCAACTTTGAGTTTGACCATTGCCCAAACTTCAATCCGGCCCCTCTGATGCAATTGGCCGATGACGATACCTGGCTCGATAACGCCACCAACTGCCTGTTTTTCGGCGCGTCCGGAGTTGGGAAAACTCATTTGGCTCTTGGGTTGTCGCAAGCCATGCTAGAAGCGGGTCGGCGCATCAAGTTCTTCAGCGCACTTGCCTTAGTTCAACAGCTTCAGCAGGATAAACAACAACTGTTGCTACAGTCTAGACTAAAGAAGCTCGACCGTTTTGACCTGCTCATCCTCGACGACTTGGGCTACGTGCAAAAGTCTGAAGCCGAAACCTCCGTACTCTTCGAACTCATTGCCCACCGCTATGAACGCAAGAGTTTGCTGATCACCGCTAATCAGCCATTCAGCAAGTGGGACAGCATCTTTCCCGATTCGATGATGACCGTGGCTGCCGTTGACCGACTGGTGCATCATGCTGTCATCTTTGAGATTAAGGCTGACAGCTATCGGCAGCAGCAGGCGGCGGCTCGCAATCAGGGATAATTGACGCACAAAATACTTGGAGATTTTAATTGCTTGACAGTGACCAGGCGCTGTCATTTAGATCGCGCCTGGTCATTTAGATCGCTAGCTGTCGTTTGAGGTACCAACATAAAGCGGGACGATTTCCTCAGGAATCTAGAGTTCGGAAGTCGGAAGTCGGAGTTCGGAATGCCCTCCCTTTCCGACTTCCGACTTCCGACTTCCGACTTCAGTCCTAGCCAAGATTTCCCGGCTTAAATTGATACCCGTCGTTTGCTTTGATAGTCTCAGCATGAGACCAGTTAGTCTCTATTAAGTGTCAGTCAGCTCGCCAACCCGACTGTCGCGTCACGTCTACCCCCCTTGACATCTAACATCCGTTATATGGTTCAGCAACTCAGAAATGCCAATGTACCCCCGGAAAAAATCCACGACCTTACGGGTGTGAGTGAACGTAGTATCCGCCGGATAGTGCAAGAACCCGAGATCACCTGCGTAGAGGAACCGCCGTCAGGTCAGCGAAAAGGAGCGGGTCGTCCCAGCGAGGTGGTCCACTATAGCGAGACCATTCGTGAGTGGTTGAGTGAAGCCCGTGACCCAGCCGATGGTCCGATGAAAAGCCGAGAAGTCTTAGCCCGTCTACGTCAGCAAGGCTATAAAGGGGGTAAAACAGCGGTCTATGAGCTAGTCAAACAATTGCGTCCCGCCAAATCCGTGGTGCCGATAGTGCGATTCGAAGGACTGCCGGGTGAATTTACCCAACATGATTTTGGCCAACGCCGGGTGCAGTATGCCGATGGTCGCATTGAGGTGGTGAAATTCTTTGCCTCGCGCCTGAAGTACTCACGGTATGTGGATGTGCAGGTGGTGGCCAACGAACAACAAGAAACAGTGGTGCGGTGTTTACTCAAAGCATTTGAGACCTTTGGCGGCGTTCCGCTGATGGGGGTATTCGATAACATGAGTAGTGCGGTGAAGTCACGAGAAGTACTGGCTGATGGCACTGTTAAAGTGCATTGGACCGACCGCTTTGCCCAAGTGTGTATCGACTGTGGATTAATTCCCCTGGCCTGTTGGCCCTATCGCCCTCAGCAAAAAGGGTCGGTGGAAAATCTAGTGGGTTTTGTCAAGGGCAACTTCTTTTGTGGGCGACAGTTTAAGGACCGTGATGATCTCATCGAGCAGATGCAAGCATGGGTCACCTACGTCAATCGAGAACGCAAATGTGATGCGACTGGCGAGATTCCCCAAGTCCGCCTGCTGAAAGAATCGCTCAAGCCCTGTGCCCATAAGGCTGAAACCTATGCCTTCAAAGTCAGTGTGGTGGTTCGTCCCACGGCTCGGGCGCACTATCGAGGCATGGAATATTCGGTGCCAGCTGACGCCATCGGCCAGACGGTGACCCTACATCTCCAACAGACTCAGGTGTCGATCTATTTGGCAGAGCGTCACCTGGGTGACCATCCTCGGACACCCGCGAATGGCAAGTCCAGTGTTTTACATGAGCATGCCCAACAACTGTTTATCTTTAAGCGTGGTAAACCCTTTGCTCAGCGCCAAATTCTGTTGGACCTCGACCCGTTGGTGGAACCCTATTTGACTGAACTGGTGCATCGGCGTCCTCAAACTTGGCAACCCGATGTCGAGACCCTCTATGACCTTTATCAACACATTGGCCGAGCCGACTTCCTCGCGGCAATTGCCTTAGCCACTGAAGAACGCTGCTTTGGCAGTGAATATGTCCAGGCGATTGTTAACGCCACTCCCGAGGGACTGACACCGCCACCCTTGCCTATTTTGTTCACCTAGATCGATCCGATGACCCTGAGTTTAGACCCCATGCTCAAGTCCCTTGGCTTGAGTACCATTCAACGTGTCTTACCCGAGCTGATTCCCATCGCTGAACGGGAGGCCTGGTCCTATCAGCAGTTACTTGAGCGGCTCTTATCCGAAGAGGTGGCCCACCGCAGTGAGCGCCGCACCCAAACCTTTATTACTAAAGCTAAGTTCCCCTTTGAAGCCACCATTGACACCTTTGACTTCACCTTCAGAAGTAATCTCAAACGACAAATGTTAGGACGATTTCTCGGTCCCGAACTCGTCAGTGACCATCGTTCCTTAATTCTTGAAGGGCCGCCTGGTACTGGAAAAACCCATTTATGTATTGCCATTGCCTATAAAGCCATCCAAAACGGCTTTACTGCTCGTTTTACCACTGCTGCAGCCTTAATCAATGACCTCTGTGTTGCTCCTGAGCGTAACGTTGCTCTCCAACCCTATCTCAGGCCTCATGTCCTGGTGATTGATGAAATGGGCTATCTCGGCTACGGGCCGGGGGCTGCTGATGTTCTGTTTCAAGTCGTGGACCAGCGCTATCTCAAGGGCAAACCCATTTTGTTGACCACCAACAAACCGCTCAATCAGTGGGGCCGTGTGCTTCATGATGAGGAACTCGCCCGTGCCATCATTGACCGCACCTTGCATCATGGTGAGTATCTAAAGCTGACGGGGCCGTCGTTTCGGCTCAAAGGTCGAAAGCTCGACTTAGCTCTCAACTCAACTGAACAATCCACAGAAACGGTAGCTGAAAAATCTGGGAAAAAATCTCTCAGCACTTGACACAAAACACCACTGTTTGTTCAATGAGAGAATGGCCATAATTTCCGGAATTACCCCCTCGTTTCGCGGCCATAATTTCCGGAAGCCACATGAGGGAAGATTTGCCCATGAGGGCTTAGGATTTCTGTGGACCTATCGTTTTGCTCAATATAAAAAAGCGACATTCACTGTCTCTGCCAATGATTACGGTTTTGAAATATTAGCTCCCAAAGGATATTCTTTTGAGTCTATCTTCCAAAACCACCAGGCTCATTTCTTTAACTTAAATAATATTGTTAAAGACATTCGAGCCAGTCTCAACATTTCAGAGCTGACCCAGCGACGCTTTCGCAGTATTGCTCAGGTGTCTAATCTGATCTTTCAAGGATATCCATCATCTCGTAAAACCGGTAGCCAACTCCAAGTCAGTGCCTCCTTAATTTACGAGGTTTTTTCTAAATACGAGGCAGATAACCTACTGCTACTCCAGGCAGAGAGAGAAGTCCTAGAACAACAACTAGAGCTAGAACGTCTGAGTATAGCTTTGGCAAGGCTACAGAAGTTTAAGGTGGTTTGGAAAACTACACAACGACCTTCACCCTTAGCATTTCCTTTGTTAGTAGAGCGTCTTAGCGCACGCCTATCTAATGAGAGTTTGCTTGAGCGTATAGAACGTTTGAAAGATCAACTTGCTAATAAATAACTATTTTGAGTATGTAGTTTAGTAGATAAGCGTTGGACTTGAACCTAGAAAGTATGGTCATGCTCGTAATCAATGCATTCACCATCCCTCCACTCACGAAAGCTTGTCTCACATTGTTCTTGATCATATTTGAAAGGTACGACGGTAGGATGGATTACGTCTGATGATTTATTCAGACTAGATGCATTACGTTGATTATTAGCTAATATGCGTTGACTGTAAGCTAGACCAAAGATAGTTGCACAACCGAGAAGTGAAATAAGAAGAAGAACAACTCTAGGAAGTACCTGAAAGTCTCTGTCAGCAAGCAGACGTTTTTTTGAACGGAGTTCTTTACCTGCAAAAAGAACAAGATAAATTCCTTTTCCAGGAAAAGGAATTGACAAACGTACATTGATGGCATGATTTCTTTTAGGTAAAGATAGAGCAGATCGATGAAGGGCTTCAATCTGATATTCGCTAAATAAGCATCGTTCTTCTGGTAACAACTGCTCTATAATTCGTTGCATTAGAGCATGCTTTTGCATTGTCATTTAAGTGTATTTGATGATTAGTAAATGAAAATTGATGGGAGAAAACATTTATTGATAGATAGCAACCTGATATATAGAAAGCTTTATAGCTGTGATTAAGCATAAACTAGAAGAATCGTAGATGCACTAACCTGAGTTTATTCATTGGTTCACTAAATAAGATATCTGTTTTGCTGAACATTGAGATGGGAAAAAACAACCAGATCTGCAACAAATTGCTTACGTGATTCCTCTTATTTTTTGTTGAATCACTACGTGATTCTCCTAATAAATACAGGGAAGCCTCTAGTTGATATATGCTGATTGACCAAGATTTGATCCAGTATGGTTTGAAACACATCATCAATATAAGAAAACAATCTTTCAAGACTTCTTTTCTCATTCATGCAAGGAACAATGAGAAGGGTAGAACCTTGACTCAACAGATTTTTGTGGCTTAGTTTACTAAATTATCCTGAGATTAGTGAAACTACTATATCAATGCTGGTTTCACAGACGAATATTTTTGTTAATCCTATCTACCTATAGTAGTTTAGGATTAATACTGTTGCTGGCATCAGAATACTATGCGGTGCCTTCAGTAGGTTGACTAGATATGTCAAATGACATGAAAATCGGGCACCAGGTAGATCTATTACAGGGAGAGACACTAGTATTGTTGGAACGGGCTTTGTATGTGCCTAAATATCATACTTTGCTACTATCGGATGTGCATTTGGGTAAGGCAGAAACGTTTCAAATGGCCGGAATTCCAGTGGCGCAGCAGGTAAATGGCGAAACATTGAAGCGATTGAGATCGCACTGTAACAAAGTCTGCCCTGAACAAATTTTTGTACTCGGAGATCTCTTCCACTCTCGTCAGGGCATGGTGGCTGAAGTAGAAACTGCCTGGTCTACATTCCTGGAAGAGGTGGATGCTAAAGTCACCCTAATTGTTGGTAATCATGACCGAGTAGCGTTGAGGTCTGCTTTTAATATGAACTGTAGCCCTCATTCAGTTTCTCTAGGCAAGCTATTGCTCAGCCATGAACCCGTTAGCCTGGATCACCTACCCAAAGGCTACCTGAATATCTGTGGCCATACACACCCGGTTGTGCAATTAAAATCTACTACCGATAGTCTGCGGCTGCCCTGCTTTTACCATGAGCATCAGTTCCAACGGCTAACGCTACCCTCTTTTGGTGCATTTACTGGAGGGCATGAGGTTACTATCAGTAAAGGTCGGACAGCTTATCTGACTGTAGAAGGATGTCTGATTGTGTTAGATTCCCCAGCTTAAAGTTAATGCTTACGCATGTGCCCGCCAGTGTGTAAAAGATCATATTGTAGCTACCAATAGCAGCATCTAACTCTATTCTTACGTTTCGCTGAAATAGCTTATAAGAACAGAGAATTAGAAAAACAGTAGTCCCCTTCCACGGGTAGCCCCTCCATGGCCCAGCTAATTGCGAACGAGCGAGTCGATGATATCCCCCTACTCCTGAATCAGATGCAGAAACTCAATCTGAGTGACCTTGTTGATGAGTACTTCAAGAGCCATGGCAACTGGAAAGGGATCAGTTTAGGCAAGGTAGTGGTGGGCTGGTTAGCGTATATTCTTTCACAAGGAGATCATCGACTCAATCAGGTAGAGGATTGGATTGATGGGCTCAAAGAGACATTCAAGGTCGGCCTAGACCCGGCGGTGAGGAGCCTTGATTTCAGTGATGATCACTTAGAAACGGTGCTCGACCAATTCAGTAACGATGAGCAGTGGGATAGCTTTGAAGGGGCTTTGAGTCGTCATACCCTGCGGGTCTATCGCTTAAGCAGGGAGTGTATCCGACTAGATACCACGACAGCCTATGGGCACAGGGAGGTCGAGGCAGAAGGATTATTCCAATTTGGACATAGCAAAGACTATCGTCCCGATTTACCTCAAGTGAAGATATCTCAAGCGGCATTAGACCCGTTAGGGCTGCCTGTGAGCACCACCGTGGTCAGTGGTAATCGAGGCGATGACCCATTGTATATTCCTGAGATCGAGAAAGTTCAAGCGAGTGTGCAGTCGTCAGGGTTGCTGTATGTGGGCGATAGTAAGATGTCAGCGTTAGAAACCCGAGGGTACATTGCCCAGAGCGACAATCACTACTTGTGTCCGTTGCCTGCTGTGCAGGTATCGCAGGCGGATTTAGGTGAGTTGCTAGCGCCTATGTGGCGTGGGGAGGAATCCCTACGCCAAGTGGAATCTCAGATTAAGGGTAATGAACCGGCGTCAGAGGAGCCATCCGCTCCCCCTGAGGTGATTGCCGAGGGATTTGACGTGACCATGACGCAATCTCTCGGTGACGGGGTAGAGGCGTTCACCTGGAAAGAAAACTGGTTGGTGGTGCATTCCTTTAAGCAGGGTGACCGGCAACGAAAAAGCCTGGATAAGCGCATTGAGAAAGCTACAGACTCCATTGCCGAACTTAATGTCACCGGTCGAGGACGTAAACGATTATCGGTGGATGAAACCGTCGACGCTGTCCAGCAGATTCTCAAACGCTACAAGGTCACTCAACTCGTGCAGGTGGACTATGAAACGACCACCCAGACGATACAAAAACGGGCTTATAAAGATAAACCGGCTCGAACGCTCACCGTAACCACCGTAACCGTAACTACTCGCCTCAACCCAGAGGCCTATCAGCACGCACTACAATTACTCGGGTGGCGAGTCTATGCTAGTAATGACCTTAATTTGACAGTGCCCGAAGCCGTCTATGGGTACCGCAACGAGTATCTCATTGAGCGATGCTTTGGGCGTTACAAAGGAAAATCGCTCGGGTTGACACCGATATATTTGACTACGGATGAACGAGTCAAGGGCTTGATTCGGCTATTAAGTCTGGGATTGCGCATCCTTTGCTTGCTTGAATTTTCAGTGCGCTGTGCGCTTGAGCTAGACTCGCAAAAACTGTCGGGTCTTTATGCGGGTAATCCAAAACGGGCAACCGTCCAACCCACTGCTGAGCTGCTACTACGGGCCTTTCGGGGGATTACTCTAACCATCATGGAGATTAATGGCGTGTGCCAACGATTCCTCTCTCCTTTATCTGAGCTGCAACAGCGTATCTTACGGCTGTTGGGGGTATCTGATGATATTTATCTTGCGCTAACAGGATAACTCTTCAACCCCTCTCTATTTTGAGCGAACCATGAGTCTATTAGCCAGGGGTGCTTAATTGCCCTTATAGACTTGCAAGAGCCGCTTTAAAGTTAGAAAATGCTAAATTTAACTCATCAGATAGCTTTAGATCCACAGCTTCCCTTTGCCTACCCGACTTTTCTAGCGCTTGACATAGGTTTTGAAGAATTACACCCCCCAAAGCTGCACTACTCGATTTTAATGCATGGGCATTTTGTTCTAGTTGTTCAGAATTGCCTGTTTTAATGGCTTGAACGATCTTATCGACTAATGTTGATGCTTCGGTGATAAAAAGTTGTCTAACGGAAGAAAATGCCTCCGACTCTACTCCACCTAATGCGCCTAATGTTGACTCAAGTCTTGTCATATCTAAGGCAAGAGCCTGGTGAGAGGTTTCTAAGGGTTGCACTTGTTTCAATGCCTTTACCAAATCTGGAACATGAATGGGTTTGCTGATGTAGTTGTTCATTCCAGCATTTAAACACCGCTCACGGTCACCTTTCATTGCATTGGCCGTTAAGGCAATAATATAAGGCCGTTTGTCGACAGACCATTGTTTACAAATTTCAGCGGTCGCTGTCAATCCATCCATCTCAGGCATATGGACATCCATCAGAACTACATCATAGGTTTGCCGTTTCAGGGCATCGATGGCTTCATAACCATTACCGACTAAATCAGGTCGGTAACCCATTTTGCCAAGCCATTGGCGGATCAGTTGCTGATTTACTAGATTGTCCTCTGCCACTAAAATTCGGAGAGGGTGTTTTTGGGCTAACGTACTATCATATAAATCCGCCTCATTTGTCACCTCAGGTGTCTGTATCTTGACAGGCTGATCGACAAACACCTGGTTGAGAACGTTATACAAACGAGATTGTTTAATGGGTTTATTGAGGAATGCCTGAAAGTTAGCTTTCTTCAAAGCATTTGCTGCAAGTTCTGGTTTTCCCACAGATGTTAACATTACCAGAGGGAGCGTTTTCCCATAAGGTTTAGTGCGAATTTCATTAGCAAGTGTCAGCCCATCCACTTCCGGCATTTGCATATCAAGAATAGCTACATCAAAGGAATCTTGATGACAACTTAAAATACCCAGGGCTTCATAAGCAGACTGGGCTACTGTTGATTGCATATCCCAGGATTGAGTTTGAAGAGCCAACATTTTACGATTGGTGGCATTATCATCCACAATTAGTACGCGTTTTCCTCTGAGTTGATGTGCTTCAGATTCTATGTCGAGTTCTAAGGAGGGCAGTACTTCAACAACAATCGAAAAAGAAAAGCAAGAACCTTCTCCCACAACACTCGTGACACTCATATTACCACCCATTAGTTCACAAAGTTGTTTGCTAATAGCAAGTCCTAATCCTGTACCACCGTATTTTCGTGCAGTGGAAGAATCCACTTGACTGAAGGATTTGAAGAGACGATTCATTTTGTCGGTAGGGATGCCAATACCTGTATCTTGCACATCAAAATGGATAGTTACATAATCCTTTTCGATATCTTGGTCTATATGTGTTTGTGAAACAACAGTAAAAGGCTTGGTATGAACTTTGACTAATATTTCTCCTTCGTGGGTAAACTTGATTGCGTTACCAACCAGGTTGACTAAAATTTGGCGTAAGCGAGTGACATCACCCACTAGTCGGTCAGGTATACCTGGCTCTGCTAGATAAGCAAGTTCTAAGTTTTTTTCAGCTGCTTTTGTGGCGAGTAAATCTAGCGATTCCTCAATACAAGTTCGAAGCTCAAATGGGCACTCTTCCATATCGAGCTTCCCTGACTCAATTTTAGAAAAATCGAGGATGTCATTAATAATAGTGATTAAGGAATTACAACAGTTCCAAATTGTTTCTGAAAAATTCCGTTGTTCTTGAGTAAGATTAGTATCGAGTAGTAGGCCAGACATTCCAAGGATGCCATTCATGGGCGTACGGATTTCATGACTCATGTTAGCTAAGAAATCACTTTTTGATTGGGCAGCAGCCAATGCCTCATCACGTGCGATCGCAAGTCCAACTAAATTTCCCTGTAGTTGATCAGCCATTTGATTAAGAGCGCGGCTGACCTGACCAATTTCATCCGGATATTTAATTTGAATGCGTTGTTCTAAATGCCCTTCTTCAAAGGATCGGGCAAATTTGTTTAATGCTCGAAGAGGAGTATGTACTTGCCGATGAAATAGGACTATTGTAAGTAGACCCAATAGCAGACTTACCAATGCCGCTATTTTGACATGGAATAAGGCTGCTAAGACGCTTTCTTGACGTAGTCTTTGATGTGAATAGCCCAAGCGCACTTCCCCTAAGGGCTGTTCAAGCGATTCAATAGGAATTTCTACCTGGCGTATTTGGGGTAGAGTATTGAGAGATTGTAAGACACTTAATGTATCACTAGCCTGATTACCTGACGTCTCTATTATTGTTCTCACTAAAGAATTCTTTTGGTCGAGGGATTTTGTAATGATCTTACCTTCTTGATTAAGAATTACACTATAAACAATGTCGACATCTTCCGTAGTCTTTTGCATTAATGTCTCTAAGTACAAAAGATCGAGGCTCAGAATTGCTTCTGGAACAACATCACTAAGAAAATTAGCTTTGCTTTCTACCTGATTACGTAAGCTAGTGATTTGTCGTGCTTGAGTTCGTTGGACTTGGATTAGACCAAAAACCAGTTGCGTAGTGAGTGCACAAGACCCAGCTATGGTTAAGTAGCGTAATGCTAAACTTTGCCGAAACCGTCGCAAAAGTTTCTTTGCTACTCTTTTCATAATCTAGCAGTCCTTATAATAAAAAATTAGCGTCGCTTACTCTAGAAATAAGTTTTACTTTATGGATCGGCAAAAAGAACTTTCTGTTGAAGTTTGAAATTAGATGCTGTAAACAGTAAATTACTGTAGTGCTGCTAACGCTGTTTTAAACGTCATAAACGTTGAAGTTATTTGCTCAGTGTAACTAGTATCTATTGGGTCTTTGTAGCGACCAGTTTTTTCTAGAGTTTGGCACAACGTTTGAAGACTTACTCCACCTAGTGCTGCACTACTGGATTTTAAGGCGTGAGCATTATATTCTAGTTGTTCATGATTATTGGTTTGAATAGCCTCTACAATTTTTGAGACTAAGGCTGATGCTTCACTTATAAATAGTTCTTTAAAGTTTGAAAATGTATCAGACTCTAAACCTCCTAACGCTATTAAGGTGGGTTCAAGTAGGTTTCTGTCTAAGGTAGGAGTACAACTAGACACTTCTAAAAGTGTTACTTTTTTTAGTACAGCAATCAAGTCTGGAACATGAATTGGCTTACTGATGTAGTCATGCATGCCAGCAGCCATACATAGATCGCGATCACCTTTCATGGCACTGGCGGTTAAGGCAACAATATGAGGCCGGTTAGCTGTAGACCACTGTTCACAAATTTTCTCTGTAGCAGTCAGTCCATCCATTTCAGGCATATGGACATCCATGAGAATGACATCGTAAGGCTGCCGTTTTAAGGCATCAATAGCTTCGTAACCATTGCCGACAATATCAGAACGGTAGCCTAGTTTATCAAGCCATTGACGAATAAGTTGTTGATTGACTAGATTATCTTCTGCGACCAATATTCTGAGGGGATGGCTTTGAGCCAAAGTGCTATCTAGTCCAGATTGTTGAGCAGAAATAGACTTTTGTATTTTGATAGGCTGATCACTAAATACTTGAACAAGCGCATCATAAAGATGAGATTGTTTAATGGGTTTGTTTAGAAAAGCACTAAATTTAGCCTTATCAAGGGCTTTAGGATCAACCTCAGGTCTACCTAAGGATGTGAGCATTACCAGAGGTAGTTTTTTACCATAGGTCTGATCACGAATTTTATGAGCTAGGGTCAAACCATCGACCTCTGGCATTTGCATATCAAGAATAGCCACATCAAAGGAAGACTGACAACTTAAGATGCCTAAAGCTTCATAGGCTGACTGGGCAGTGATGGGTTGCATTTCCCAGGACTGAGTTTGCAGGGTCAAAATCTCACGGTTAGTAGCATTATCATCTACAATCAATACCCGTTTGTCTTTAAGTTGATGGGCGATATCAGAGACTTGCTCATTTTCTAACGTGGGTAGAGCATCTACTACTATCGAAAACGAGAAACACGATCCCTCTCCAACAACACTAGTTACAGTCATATTGCCACCCATTAGTTCACAGAGTTGTTTGCTAATGCTTAATCCCAAGCCTGTCCCACCATATTGACGAGTGGTAGATGCATCAACCTGACTAAATGATTTGAAAAGACGATCCATTTTATCGGTGGGAATACCGATTCCTGTATCTTGAACATCAAAATGAAGGGTGACAAAGGATTCTTTACCCTGTGCATGACTGATGTCTTTTAGTTTGATGTCTTCTATGGAAGATTTCTGGAGTGGCGTTGTACGAACTTTAACTAATACTTCACCCTCATGGGTAAATTTAACGGCATTACCGATCAGGTTTACTAAAATCTGGCGTAGGCGAGTGACATCCCCTACGAATCTATTGGGCGTGGAGAGATCAGCAATATAGGCAAGTTCCAAACCTTTTTCAGCTGCTCTAGCAGCCAGTAGATCGAGGGCCTCTTCAACACAGGTACGTAATTCAAAAGGGCATTCCTCTAGATCGAGCTTACCGGACTCGATCTTGGAAAAGTCAAGAATATCGTTAATAATAGTAATTAATGAATTGCAACAGTTCCAAATTGTTTCTGAAAAGTTCCGCTGTTGTTGGGTTAGGTCAGTATCGAGAAGTAACCCGGACATCCCGAGAATTCCATTCATGGGCGTCCGGATCTCATGACTCATATTGGCCAAAAAATTGCTTTTAGATTCTGCAGCAGCAAGGGCTTCATCCCGTGAGATCGCAATTTCTTGCTCTCGCCTTTCTAACATGTTGATTTCCAGATCTTTCAGCTGAATCACATGTTCTGAAGTTCGCTTTAACATAGTGTTAAAAGCCGTCATCACCTCCCCCAACTCATCTTGGCGCTGTACAGAGAGAGAATAAAAACTAGCAGTTTGCTGCTCTAGCTCTATGCCTTGCTCAGCTGCCAACAGTAGATCATCTCGAAGACGTAAAATCGGTTGAATCACAGCTGGTCCCAAAGCCAACATAGTAGCAATTGTTACAAACAAACAAATTATCAGAACAAAAAAGACCATACGCCAAAAGTAATCTATGACTTCTGGCTGGATATTGGATGCATCCAATCTGGCGATGACAATATACTCACCCCCTAGTCTATCGGCAGGCCATACTACATCATATCTTTGATAATTATTGCTACGTTGCTGTAGAGGAAGGTTTAATCCTGATTGGCCAAGTTCTAAAGCAGGTGCCTCTCCCACCTGCTTTAGAACTTGGCCATCAAGATCATAAAGACTAATTCCTTTGACCAGGGGAGGCAAAGCAAGATTCCCTTGAGGTATTGCTAAAGGTTGACTCTCACTATTAGCTGCATTGAACCTTGCCCAGGAATGTATAGCAACAAATCCTGTATCCTCAAGCTGTTGTAGTAGCTCTTTCTCTTTTTTTTGCCAAGATGGAATGACAATCAAGGCTTCTATTAAGACAATACTACTAAATACCCACAAAGCAATATGTCGGGAAAGACGTGCTTTGAAAGGACTCAGTAGTCTTTGAGGTAGAGATAGCATGGCTAAGCCTGTAGCTAGAATTATTTTTTCAAGGGCAGCACCGTTTAAATTGCCTATCCACAAAATGAGCGTTTTCTATCTCCCATATCCCGTAAAGATCATGGAGTCTCAACTCACCTTAAGCAGCTAAAACCTTTGCTTCAAAATCCTGTTGATCTATAAAAGTTTTAAATACTCGATCCATCTTTGTGAGTTCAAATAACATTTTGACCTGCTCTGTTAGCCCACAAAGATAAATTTGTTTACCCTTAGCACGTACGATCTTTAGCATGGCAACCATTGCTCCAATACCAGTACTATTCATAAACGTCACCTGATTCATATCTAACAAAACAATGTCGATACCTTCGTGCAATAAGTCGGTGACTTGAAGCTTAAGCTCGTTAGTTGTAGCACCATCTAGGATGCCTGCGGGCTCAAGTGTCTTAAGATTTTTAGTCATGATAATCTCCTAGAGATGACGATATAGTTCTAATTAAATTTGTCGAAGGTGGGATGTTGCCACTTGGCTTATTCTGTTTCTACACAGTAGCTAATGATGTATTTTGTAAAACCATTGAAAAAACTAGAGCCTAGAAACAGATTCGGAACTTGTCTCAGGTTGCCAATAGGCTGCCCGAATAACGACCCATAATAACGCCAGGTGGTAACAACTCCACCCCACATTGACCAGGTATATTAGGGGATCTGGCCAATGCCCCAAGACCAATTGGAGTAGTCCCCAGGCCATACCTGCAATAGTAAGACCAAAAACAATTAATTGTATACGTACAAGCCCCCAGAATACTCCAGATTTTCGTTGTTTCGGGGTGACCTTAAATGAGACTTTTTTACCCGTCAAAACACTCCAGACAGCTTGTATTTGCAGTGGAAAAAGCGCAATGGTATATTGCTCATTACGCCATATTTCTTTCTTGGAAACTTCCCAGCCTGCTGCCAATAAATTGAGTCGGTTGATGGCATATGCTGGAATGAAATGTAGTATAAATGCAGGGCCATAACTGCTAACAGGACTTAACCCTGTGAAGAAAGATATAATTGGACAGAAGAGAAAAATAGTTACGAAAAAACCTGCAAAGTAACTGTACATAGTTTGAAAATATTGAAGCCTTTGCCAAAATGTTAGACCTGACTTAAATAGAGGGTTATCTCGTACTAATACCTGTATTGTTCCTTGAGCCCAACGTAACTTTTGGGTTAAAGTTGAGCTAAGATCATCAGGTGCAAGTCCCTCTGCCAAAATTTCATGGTGATAAACGGACTGCCAACCCGCTGAGTGGAGACGCATGGCTGTGTTCATGTCTTCTGTAATGCTAATGCTCGAGACTCCACCAATCAGATCAAATTCGTCTAAGCGACTTTCATCGGCTATAAAATCATCAGCAAAATGTTGTAAACCCATACTTACCAATGCTTCCCGTCGTAAGATTGCATTGGTTCCGGTATAAAATGCAGAATTCATACCGTCCTTCCCTTGTTGAATGGGACCATAGAAAAAGTGAGCTTCATGGCCAAAGGGATCGCCTTTGGGCAGGTTGTAAAATGCTTGAGGTGTCTGTACAAAAGCGACTCTATTTAACTCGTAGCGGCCTTGCTCTAAGTTGAATCGGAAAAAATTAGGCAATACCCGTTGTAAAAATTGTGGTTTAGGGATATGGTCAGCATCTAGAGTGACAATAAAGTCACCTTGAGTTTCACCACAGAAAATGGCGTGGTTAATATTGCCTGCTTTAGCATGGTGTGGGCGATCTTTGGGTTTGTGTCGTGCAATGTAGCGGCAGCGTGCTAGATCACTTAATGCAGTGGTTTGTTTGTCAATTTGTCCTTCTAGCTTATGAACTTCAGCCTCAAACGTTGATGTAGTACTAGTGTATTCTGGCTGAGTCAGCAATAGAAGTTGTCGTGTGCTTTGCAGATAGCCTTGGCTTTGCCAATATTGATGATCTTGTATAGAGTCTTGCGGGACAAATTGCTTGATCATGATCAGGCAGTTACGACCATTGGGTTCACGTACATAAGCCAGGTGATCTGCAAGCTTCTTTAAAATGCTAATGCCTCTTCCCCGTTCTGCATTTTTATCAATCTCATCAGGTAGTTTTTGTAAATGCTTCTCAAAATCAAAGGGGGCACCTTGATCCCAAATACGTATGATAATGTCACAATTTAAAATGACAAGCTCTAAGTCAATGGGGGTGTCTGGAGATAAATGTTTATGGGCGTGGCTGACTACGTTATCAAATCCCTCACCTAATAAGGTTTGAGCTGCAAACCAATCCTTGTTGGGAATCATGGGCTGTTGCATGGTATTAAACCAGTCCATGAGTGATTCCAATTCATTAAAATCGGTTTTTATTTGAATTCTCTGACGCCTCAGGCTTTCTTCAATTGATTCTAAATCTTGTTGTAAATACTGTATTTGTTCTAGGCGACTACTTAAGTAATAACGTTCAAACTCTAATTTTTCAGCGGCGAGTTGTAACTTTGGTGATTGCAGATCCTGTATACAAAGTTGTTCTGCCATAGCTCGCATGTCTGGAGAATTACCATCATCCAGTATATAAACCCGGAGTTTATTGGCAGGATAATCTATTTTTAGCGCTGCCTGTACCGTTTCTTGAACGATATCAACAGGTTCGCTGTAGCACGTGATAAATATATCAACAGTTGGATAGTCTGTTTTTGGTAACGTTGGCGTGAGTTGATCAAGGTTTTTGACCCGTCGCTCAATCGGTCGCCATAGCCCCACTAAAAACAGTACGCCCCCCATAAACATATATATTTCAGCTAATACAAGGGGAACTGAAAACCAAAGGACATCTGTATTAAGGGATTGGGTTAAGCGCCATTGCAAGTACCATGCTCCAACGATTAGATTCACTAAAACCAGGTAACGAAATAACAAGGTGCGATCGCGCAGACGCACTTGAATATTGCTCATCAGTGGTTTCTGGTTGAGCTGACTAATAAAGCTACTCATTATCGATAAAATAGTATGTAAGCGATTCTAATTTCTCGAATCCAATGACTTCTATGTTTCCATGGCATCTCAAACTATTTAATAGTGTTGAGCCTGGAATTCAATTTCCTGTTAATAGCGATAGTAGATGCTTAAGCTAACCATTATGTATGGAGCAGTACTAATTAGTTTTCCCACTAGTATGAATGGATAAACAATATTACTTTATTAACTGGACAGTGAAAAGTTTCTTGCCGGAAATGCTCAAATACTTCTCTAGCAACATAGGCTGGTACCGTCTGCCTAATAAATGAGCTAGATGTCGCCAATTGGTGAGCCAGCTGAGGTTTGACATTATCACTTGTATAGTCACGCAGGGTATGACCTCAATTAGATGTCTATTAAAAAGTCAGAAATTCTAAGCCCTACAAGAAGCTTACAATCTCCATCACGCTGAAATTGAGAAAATTGATTCTTTGTTCAAATCTTTCTGAAACCCTTGCTGGATAAGCATTATAGCACTCTACATCGTGCCGAGGTCATACCCGTCACGCACGGCATTCATGGTTTGAATAATCATGTGTGCCCATGCTGTAATTTCGACTTTGGCCAGTTGTTGTATTGCATTAGAAAGTCCAATACCACTAACAACAACAACAACAAACGATAGTAAAAAAAGTGTGAACTGTCGGCTTAGCCTTCTGATTTTACCCATGATTTTACTGACAAGGGCTTTAATAAGTTCTAATAGTTCTAGAATACAAAACAGAATGACTTATCTCATTTTTATGGAGTCACATCATAATTAGTAAGGATTTATGGGTGAGCTTGCGACAGTTTTGTATGAATGGAATAAGCCTACAGAATTGGGAATGGGTACAATAAGCAGATGGCACCTGACAGATGTTTCTTCAAGGTATTGCGACTGATTTGCTCTCCTTGGAGAGGGCATTTCATGTTGTGCATGTTTCTACTATCGGAGGCTGCGTGGGGAATATCTGAGCCCTCTAATTTAGAACTGCATAATTCACAAATAGGTTCTGAGGATTTTCTTAGTTCTGAGAAATTAGTGGCTTCGGAACTGGAGCAGCCTCCCGCAGAACAGTTTTTTTCTCCGGTGACTGATTTGGTATCTGCCCTAGACAGTGAGGAAAATTCTCAAAGCAGTTATTCTGATTACACCGATGGTGCTAACGTATCAGATGTTTTATACCTAGCTGCTCCAGAAAATCTTAATCCGGGGCTTTACATTCCACCACCCGTTACTCCATCGTCAGAACCGATCGCTCCAGAACTAATTGTTCCAGAACTAGAACAAACAGAACTAGAATCTGACGCAACTCCTTTTGTACCAATTTGGAAAATTAATAATTTAATAATCAATTTATCAGATGATTTTAGTAATTTTGATCAGGGCAACCGCATTATTGAACCAACTGTGACAGATACTTTGCCTAATGGCGATCAACTTGCTATTACGACGGGATTTAATAGATATGCTCAACCAGCTGTTAATACCGTCTTTAATATTCCGCTTAAAGCGTCATGGACTCGTGAAATGGGAGACTTTACCACAACGGCTGGGGGCGGAATCGATCTCTTTAATCAGTTACCACTTGCCGTTAACTTTAATGCCAATGCGTCTGTCCCAATCGGTAAAAAAGCTACACTTTCCTTCTTTGTGGACTATGGGTCCTATAAGTTTAATGCGACTACATTAAATAATCAGATCAGAGCCTGGCGGTATGGCCCAAACCTCTATTGGCAAATTTCTCCGGATATGTATCTTTTCTCTCTAGCGCGTTGGGGCCGCTATAACGATGGAAATCAAGAACAGCAATCGTTTAGTCGTATAGAAAAGAAACTTGGAGATTTTTATGTGGCTGGTAACCTGTTTACTTGGCAGTATCGAGAAGACGCTGAGACTGCCAGTGGATACTTTTCGCCTCCTGATTTTTTGGTTGCCAATGCTGAAGTTGGCTGGAAAGGAGAAGTTTTAGATTGGCTAGACTGTGGTGCAGCGGCTTCTTGGGGACGACAACGACTAAATAGCAGTTGGTCGTCAGCCTACAATTATAACGCTAAGTGCACCCTTGAAATTACAGAATCCCTGGAAATGGATTTGGGTTATGCCTTTAGTAATGTAATTGGTCAAACAGGTGATAGTGCCTTTAATAACCGTGCAATTACAGGACAGGTGCGTGCTAAATTTTGAAGCTTAAGTTATGATAATCATTCTGTAGGTGTTTTACTTCAAAAGCCTTACAGCATAAGACTTACTGGATTTTGGAAGTGTTCAGTATAATTGTCATTCTCTCTGAAGATTTACTAGAGCACTATGGTATTTGAAGGCACATCCCTTGTGCAGTGTCTTTTCATCTACTAACTCGAAACAAGACTTTGATGGTTTGAGAGGACTAGCAAGTCTCAAAGCTACTGTGCTTTATGCTTATTTTCCTTGTTTTGTTTGGAACCTCTCGTCAGGAAGCCTCTGGCTAATTTCAACCTGTTAATTTGATCATCCTTAATCATGAGCTCAGAATCAAACTCCTCTGTTATTAATAATGTTCTGAAGGGCAGTGTCCTCAGTGATGTCCTCATCGGCCTAAAATTCAACGATGAGATTCAAGGATATGAGGGGAATGATGTCTGGCTTAGTGGGGAAGCTGGCAGCGATCTGGTGGCAGGTGGTGCTGGTAATGATATTTTGGCAGGTGGTGCTGGTAATGACTTACTGCATGGAGATTTTTCGGAAGGAAGTGGTTGGGAATTAGGTGATGATGGTAATTATTCGTATAATCCCCTAAATCTTTCTGTTGGTTCAAAGGAAAGCAATGGGCCAAACCTAGCGTTTCCTCCTGGTGATAATTCAGCCATCTATAACGATTTAATATTCGGTGGTCTAGGCAGTGATATTATTCTCGGCAGCTGGGGAGATGATGCTATTTCAGGAGATGTTGGTAATGACATTATCAACGGTGGTGTTGGTAATGATTACTGGCTTGCAGGGGGAGATGGCAACGACACCATCAATGGGGATGATGGTAACGACATTTTAGAAGGAGGCACTGGTAACGACCTTCTAAATGGTGGTAATGACAACGATATTTTGACCGGTGGTACAGGTCAGGATGTGCTTTATGCGGGCGCTGGTAAAGATATCGCTGATGGTGGCGAAGGCGCTGATCTGGTTGACGGAGGGGCTGGACATGACCAGCTCACTGGTGGCCTTGGCAATGACAAAATTTTAGGTGGAGACGGTCATGACACCTTAGATGGTGGGGATGGCGATGATATCCTCATTGGTGGTGCGGGTGATGATTATTCCATGCTCGGCGGTAGTGGGAATGATGCCCTTTACGGTGAGGCTGGCCATGATTTTATGGATGGGGGTGCCGGTAACGATGTCATGTACGGTGGCCGTGAAGATGATGTCATGCTGGGTGGTGAGGGTACTGACTATATCTACGGTGGGGAAGGCATTGACCGTATAGATGGGGGGGCTGGGGCTGATGTGATCGAGGGGAACTCTGGGGATGATGACATCCATGGGGGAGATAACGATGATGCGATCGCAGGCGGTACTGGTCAAGACATCCTCTACGGCGATGCCGGTAATGACTTGATTGATGGCGGCGAAGGTCATGACTATATTGACGGTGGCGTGGGTCATGACACCCTGGATGGTAGTACCGGTATGGATACCATCGAAGGCGGTGCTGGCAACGATGTAATTCGTGGTGGTGCTGACAACGACGGCTGGTTATCCGGTAGTGTGGGCCAGGATGAGATTTTTGGTGATGCCGGTGACGATGTCCTATCCGGTGGAGCCGACGACGACCAGCTCCAGGGCGGCACTGGCAATGACGTGCTCATGGGAGATGCAGGCAACGACGTGCTCCTGGGTGGCGAAGGGGATGATTACTGGCTTGACGGTGGCGAAGGCAATGACACCATCGACGCTGGCGCTGGCCATGATGTCGCCACGGGTGGAGTTGGTGACGATGTTGTTATCGGTGGTGAGGGTAATGACACCCTGCTGGGTGATGCTGGTCTCGATCAGCTCTTTGGTGATGCAGGAGATGACATTCTTGACGGCGGTGACGGTGCTGACCGCCTTGAAGGGGGGACTGGCAATGACACCCTCAAAGGTGCTGGCGGTGCTGACTTGATTCGCGGCGGTGACGGTGTTGACTATGCTGAGGGTGGCGCAGGTGACGATAACATTACCGGTGGTCTCGGTGACGATAGCCTGCTGGGTGATGCTGGGGCTGACACCATTGATGGCGGCGCTGGTCATGACTACCTGGCTGGAGGTGCAGGTGACGATACTCTTATTGGCGGAGCCGACAACGATACTATTCAGGGCGGAGCTGACAACGATGCCCTCGACGGTGGTGACGGCTATGACATTCTGGAAGGGGGCGACGGTAGTGACACTCTTAGTGGCGGTAAGCAAGAGGATATTCTTAAGGGCGATGCCGGAGACGACAGTCTAGATGGTGGTGATGGTCACGACGTTTTAGAAGGTGGCTCGGGTAACGATTTACTTCAGGGCCAAACTGGTAATGACGCCCTATTTGGTGATGCGGGTGATGACACCCTTCAGGGTGGTCTTGGTGATGACTACTTAAGTGGCGGTGCTGACAATGATGTCCTGGAAGGTAGTGACGGCGTTGATGTCTTAGAAGGTGGTGACGGAGCTGATGTACTCTATGGTGGGGCTGGTGATGATGGCTGGCTATCGGGTCAAGCGGGTGCTGATATTGTTGATGGCGGTGCTGGCCATGATGTACTGAGCGGTGGTGCTGGTGCCGATCAACTGCAAGGGGGGGCTGGTAATGACACTGTCTTCTTTGATGCTGCTGACACCGTAGTCAAAGGAGATGCCGGCTACGATGTTGCCATTGTGGAAACCGCTGAGGGAGCCAGCTTAGACCTGGGCGCTAACAGCTTTAACGAAGCCCATGGTAATGCCGGTAATGACACCTTTACCAATACGAATGGAGCAGGTGCTGCCAATGGTGAGATTGTTGCCATGTTTGGTAACGCCGGAAATGATTCTCTGACTGGCGGAGCGGCTAATGATTATTTAGATGCTGGTGCAGGGGATGATGTTGCCAGTGGTGGCGCTGGTGATGACTATGCTCTGGGTGGTGATGGCACTGATGTCCTCAGTGGAGACGCTGGTAACGATCTGCTAGAGGGTAACGCTGGCAACGATACGTTGGATGGAGGTGACGGGCACGACACGCTAGATGGCGGTGATGGTGCGGATACGCTGCTTGGTGGGGCAGGTCATGACACCCTGAAGTTTGATGCGGTAGATACGGTAGACGGAGGTGCTGGTTACGATGTCGCTAAAGCCCAGGGAAATGTTGGTGTCACTCTGGATTTGGGTGCTAGCCAGATTGAGTTAGCCTACGGTACTGAAGCGGCTGATGTCTTTACCAACTCCAGTAACAACAGCGTCGAAATTCACGGAGCAGGGGGTAATGACACTATCATTGGCGGAACTGGCCATGAGATTCTAGATGGTGGCACTGGGGATGATGCGATCGCAGCTGGGACTGGCAATGATGTCGTTCTAGGCGGTGCCGGAGACGATGTCCTCCAGGGAGAAGGCGGCAATGACACCATCACAGGTGGAGAAGGCGCTGATACTCTCTCCGGAGGCGAAGGCAATGACACCCTGAATTTTGATGCCGATGACACCCTGGACGGCGGTAGCGGCAGTGATGTTGGTGTTTACCAGGGTGCTACAGTCATTAACCTCAACATTGATGATGTAAGTCTGGAAGAAGTTCACGGCAATGTCGGTGATGACACCTTTACCTCAACCGCTGGTAACGCCGTGAAGATATTCGGTGGTGCTGGTAACGACACCCTAGAAACTGGTAACGGCAGCGATCAGCTCTTTGGTGGTGAAGGTGATGATACCATTACATCCACCGGAGGCCACAACTACATCAAGGGCGGTGCAGGTAGCGATACCATCACCACAGGTGGCGGTAACGACACCCTAGTGGCCGATGCCGGAGATGATGTTCTAGACGCTGGCAACGGTCATGACGTCTTAAAGGGCGGTGCTGGTGCCGATAGCCTTAGCGGTGGCGCGGGTAATGATACCCTCTATTTTGATGCAGCTGACACATTAGTGGATGCAGGGGCTGGCACCGAAGATACAGCCCATTACGAGAGTAATGATGCTCTAACCATCGATTTAGACGCGACAGGTATTGAAACACTCCACAGTAATGCGGGTGACGATACTATTACCGCCAGCAGTAGTCAAGATTTCATCGTTTACGGTGAGGGAGGTAATGACACTATTACGACTGGAAGTGGTGACGATACTCTTGAAGGTGGCAGTGGGGATGACATTATCAATGCTGGTAGTGGTAGCAATACGCTACTCGGTGGAGCTGGCAACGACACTCTCACCAGTGGCAGTGGTAATGACACCCTAGAGGGGGGGACCGGAGATGACACTCTGACCAGTAGTGGTGGCAAAAACACCTTGCTCGGTGGTGACGGTAACGATGTCCTTACCGCAGGTAGTGGTAGCGATACCCTAGATGGTGGTGTTGGCAATGACAGTCTGGATGCAGGTGCTGGTAACGATACCCTGGATGGTGGCAGTGGTGCCGACCAGTTAATCGCTGGTAGCGGTAATGATAAGCTCTATTTTGATACTGACGACACTGTTATTGATGGTGGAACGGGTACTGATACGGCCTATTTCCAGAGCAATACAGACCTGGTAATGAATGTCACTGATACAGGCATTGAAAGGCTCTATGCCAACAGTGGTAACGATCAGCTTTCAGCCACCGGTAACAGCCAGGTCAAGCTGTACGGTAAGGATGGAGATGATACCCTCACATCAGAAGGCGGCAATGACCGACTAGAGGGGGGGAATGGTGACGACATTCTGACAACTACTAGTGGTAACAACACCCTAAAAGGTGGTAACAACAATGACCAGCTTACTTCCGGCAGCGGTAATGATACCCTTGACGGCGGCAGCGGTAACGACACCCTACTCACCACTGGTGGTAACAACACTTTGAAAGGTGGTAGCGGTAACGATATTCTGACCGCTGGAGACGGTATAGATACTCTAGATGGCGGTTCTGGCAATGACATACTCGATGGTGGTTCCGGCGATGATGTGCTGTTAGGGGGGAATGATACCGATACTCTCTATGGTGGCAAAGGTAATGATACCCTTTCTGGTGGTTTAGGGGATGACACCCTTTACGGAGGTGCTGGTAATGACACCCTCAATGCTGAAGTTGGTAATGATCTACTTGATGGGGGAGCTGGTAATGACCAACTCTTTGGCAGTACCGGGAACAACCGCCTTGAGGGAGGTGCTGGTAACGATGAACTCTATGGCGTAGCTGGTGAAAATGAACTCCATGGTGGTGACGATAGTGACCAACTCTATGGTGGTGCAGGAAGCGATAAACTCCTTGGTGGCACTGGTGATGACCAACTCTATGGAGATGCGGGTAACGACGCACTAGATGGTGGCGAAGGTAGCGATAACCTATTTGGCGGTGACGGTAATGACATCCTGTTAGGCGATGGTGGAGCTGATGTTCTCAGAGGTGCTACAGATGGTTCAGGTGAGGTAGATATTCTCACCGGCGGTGGCGGTAGCGATTACTTTATCCTTGGTGAATCAGGTCAGGTCTTTTATGATGATGGTGACCTACTAACGTCTGGCACGTCTGATTATGCTTTAATCACGGACTTCAATGGTTCAGAGGATATTATCCAGTTGAGTGGTGTAGCCAATGATTATGTACTGGGTTCTTCAAGATCAAGTACTAACATCTATTTAGATAGTGATGGTACTGGTAGCTTAAGCGGCTCGGATGAGTTGATTGCCACATTGGAGGGTACTTTAGGTATGGATCTATCCAATACATCAATTCTGTATGTATAGCCAACAACTTTAATCTATGGAGATCCACTTAAGGCGGGAACGTTCAGTTAGATAGGATTATAGATTCTTGGAGTCAGAATTCATTAAGGACATGGGGGCTGGCTCCTGACTTCTAAATGCTCTTTTATGAAACGTCCCACGTACAAGTTGTTAGCCAGGCTACTGACCCTGGTTTGATACACAATATTGCCTTAATGCTCATTTTGAGGAAACCAACATGCTTGAATTTAAGGGATTTCACCCTAAGGATATCTCCAATGAAATTGCACTAAAGCTGACCAATTCAGGAGTGCATTATCACAATTTAGACAATGGCGCTTTTCAGTTTATTCCTTACACAGAGATCGCTGGCTTTTCTGGATGGCGGCCCGGATATGGTTCTCTTCATATCTACAGTAGTAATCCGAATTTGATGATTCACTTAAACTTTGCAGCAGAAGTAGCAGAACAGGCGCTATCGCAAATTCAAAGTTTTCTTCAAGAGAAAATGGTAACTGTCTAGACCAAGAATTATTCCATTTTTGAAACAACAAAGACCTCAGTTGCATAAGCAACTGAGGTCTTTATCATGGTCAGCCTATATGCGCCAAGCTATAACTAATATGTCTCTAGAGAGACCATAAGCTACCTTAGAACAACTCTGAAACTATTTCTGGAGATTGGTAGCGAATGTCTGGATTGGTAAGAGCTTGTTGGCACCCTAAGACGGTTGCTCGTTGACATGAGAACACAGCCCAATCACATTCTTTATTAATCTTGAAATACATCACTCACTGCCCGTACTCTAGCATCTTGCAAATAGGTATAGGAGCGATACGTATTAGTTCTCGATTACATCTAAGATGGCTTTATTGCCAAGAGCTTTATAGTAGAGGATTTCTAAGATAAGGCCGTTAGTATTACCGGTTAAGATGGTGTTGATTTCGTCACTTTCTTCGTAGAGCCCAGCATAAAAACCACCACCATCAGGATCTTGTAGTTCCTTTACAGCTTTAATTAGCTTCAACGTGTAAGGGTTCTTGGGAAATAAGTAATACCATCCAAAGGCTGCTTTTGTACTAAGTGTGCGTAGTTCTGGGTGGGGCTCATTTTCTTCTGTAATCACTGCCCATGGAGTGCCATTAGCATAAAGGGTGCTATAGAGAAAATGAGGAGCCTGATCGATGTTGTCTTCAGATACTGCGGTTAGGTATCCTGTTTCTTTATATCTGTTTTCCTGAGCAGCTAGGATGTCTTCTGCATACTCAGCAAGAGTTTCATCCCAGCCAAACTCGATGGCTTCTAGAATGTAGGATTCACTAACTACGTAGTTATTAGCGTCAGTTTCGTCAAAATTACGCTGGTCTACAGGGATTTTTACCCCGCTCACATCTACCAGTTTCATTGGTTCTGTTTCTAATGCCTTTGGAGCCTCAAATCCCCATAGCTCATAGCCACGGGCAGCATATTCTTCGTAACCGAGGCGGCCTTCTTGTACAGGTAAAAGTTTGCCATTAGTCTTGAAGACCGCTCCATAGAGCCGTCCCTCTTCGATGGAGCGAGGAAGCTGCCACCCTGACATTAATCCAGAGATCCAATTGTCGTATTGGGGATGGCATGTGCGAATAATATGCAGCGCTGTGAGAAAGCGACCAATGTCTAGAGCCGACCAGCCCAATCCCTTTTGGGTAGGATTATTGTCATAGTCTACCATTTCTCCAGTAGCGCTGTTATACACCTTGTTGGGGAGAGCACCCTCTACTAATGGTAGGTTACCAAGGGAGGTTAAAAATTGATTGAGTTGCAGATCAAACTCATCTTGATCGATTAAACCCATCCACTGAACTGCATTCAAGGCCATTAAGTAATTACCTTGATCCCACAGGGTACCGGAGGGAAACTGATTAGCTGAATTGGTAAACCCAGTATTTGGTTGCCGATTATTGACAAAGTATTGCCATGCTATCGTAGCATACTCTTGCTCTTTCTCGGTTAGAGGAGCGGTTAACTGACCACAAAGGTTATTAGAGGTTTTATCAGTTGTTGCGGCTTGGAAATCAGACGTTTGGCCCCCAATACCAATGGTGTCACTAGCACAAGCAGTCAAACTACCCATTGCTAGAAGGCTAGCAAACAAACCTATAAAAGTTCGAGATTGATAGAAATTCATATTTTCTAGAAGGTATGTGCAAGTGGGTGTCCGTTTTGGGTTTTGTACAACAAACTTTCAAGGATAATGGCGTTAGTGTTGACATTGATCGCTTTGTTGGGACCAAGGCCTGGGTTTTCGTATCGCCCTGATAAATATCCTTTTTGCTCATCGGCAAGGTTTTGCACCGCTTGTCTGAGGGTTTGGCCATAGTTGTTGTCTGGTAAAAGACTACTCCAAGCGAAAGCTGCTTTTGTACTTAAGAAACGTAGGTCGGGGTGATTCTTTCCTTTTACATCTGTCGCTGGCCAAGACTGACTATCAGCGTAAACACTGTAGTAGAGAAAATAGGGTTTTCGATCAAGTGCATCTTCGTTTACTGCAGTTAGTATGCCCGTGTCAACATATCGATTTTCTTGAACCTGCAAGAGATTTTCAACTTGCGACAAGATTGTATCGGGCCATCCTAACTCCATACCCCAGAGTAAATAAGGATCGTTAGTGAGGTGATTGCTAGCTCCTGAAGAATTGAGATCGCGCTGATCTACCAACAGCTCCACACCTTCCACGGTGGCTCTCTGGGTAGGCGGATGATACAGAGCGTTATTGACTTCAACTCCCCATAGTTTAAAACCATAAGCTGCATATTGTTCGTACCCTAGGCGTCCTTCTTGCCAATACTCTAGTCCGTTGCGACCTGCTCCACTACCCCATAGCCAACCATCTTTAACAGACTTGTTCAAGTCATAACGAGCAACGATGGTGTTGATGCGATCGCGCAACTCTGGATAATGAGTTTTAAGTGTGTATAGAGCCACCAGATATCGGCCCAAATCTAATGCAGACCAGCCACTTGTCCCGTTGGGGTCAGGACGATTACTTAATGTCTGCATGGCGGCTGTGTTGGTGCTATAGGCTTTCTTCGGTAACGTTGTTGCTGGTAAGGGTAACTGTTCCAGAGTGCGTAAAAGAATCGATAGTTTTTCAATCAATTCTGGTTCAGAAATTAGCCCCAGTTGTCGAGCAGCATGGATGCCCAAGAGTGCGCTGCCCTGGTCCCACCAGGTAGCCCAGGGTAGTCCGTCAACAGCATTGACCATACCGGTGTCGGGATTCCAATTATTTTCGAAATACGTCCATGCTCGTTGAGCTGCTGCTCGATCTAGGGAATCTGGCATTTGTTCCACGCTGTCCAAAGCAAGAATCAAGCTAACTAACTCAGATGACTCAGGAAGTAACGGCGCTTTTTTTTTTCCTCAAGCGGCAGAGCAGGAGGATCTTCTCTTGTAAGGTCTCCAGGCAACAAGGCTACTTCTATCTCTGTATCTTTAGCAATCCAGTATGCCCCTTGCTCATTAGTCACCATTTCAATCGCTGGTCGAGAGCTTTCGGGAAGACCTAACCCCAACTCATCTCCATTACGAATGGCGTCCCACCATGGAGAGTCCATATCATCATGGGGATAGATGAGAGGTTGTTGTTGAGTATTCTTATGGAGTAAAGCTTGGAGGATTAGACTATTAGTAGAGCCGGTAAACCCAATGGCTCTGCGACCACCGCTCTCGTAAAAGCCTTCATAGTAACCTAACTGCTGATTATATAAGTCTAGCGTTGCCAGCCAGAGCTCTCGACCATAGTTACTATTAGGAAAGAGTGTGTGATAGGCAAAGGCTACAGCTGTGCTAACCACACGAGAGTGGGGAATGACTTCACCTTGCTCATCTACAGCAACCCAATCGCGACCATCGGACACAAGCGTACTGTGCACCACATAAGGGGCCTGATTCACCAGGGTGGTGCCCGAGGCACTAAATGTCCCTGTTCGTTCATACCGACCAGCTTCAGCCTGATAAATGGCTTCTACCAGAGAACTGATTTGGGGGTCAAACCCAAATTCTAGACCGTATAAGATAAACGGTGTACTGGTGGTATTTAACAGTTCATCTCGACGCCGTTGTTCTGGTTGAGACCGATTGGTGGGAACCGCTTGTTCCTCTAGTGTAGTGGTAACATAATTGCCGCCCACCGCTGAGCGAGAGGCATCAAATCCCCACAGTTGAAACGCTCGGGCGGCGTATTCTTCGTAGCCAAGGATTTCTGCTGGTTTAACTCGGATGCGATCGCGTCCTCGATCATCCTGAGCTAGACGGGCATTAGCAATGCGACCATTTCTAACTACCCGCAAATAAGACCAGTCCAGAGCTAACTGATCTACAACATCAGTATATTCAGGATGGCAAGTTTTAAGGGTGTGCAGTGAAGCCAACAGTCGGCCGATGTCTAAACCAGACCAACCATTCCCTTGGGGCAGGGAATTACCACCATAGTCAATGGGTTCCAGAGTCAGGGTGCTATAGGAACGATGGGGGAGTTCTCCAGCAAACAGCTCAATTTCCTGCAGAGCTCCTAGCAAATGACGGACTCGCCCATCAAACTTCTCCGCATTAATCACATCCATGGATCGAGCCGCATGGAGTGCGGCTAGGTAGTCCCCTACACCCCAAAGCGTTACACCATCCAGATCACTGCGATCAGGCACTACCCCTGAGGGAGTATGGTTAGCTTCAAAATACTGCCAGGCTATTTTGGCATAGCGCATATCCGTAATATTTAAAGGAGACACTACGGATGAACACGCTGATGAGCGAGGTTTTTCTACGGGGGCAATAGCCGCAACCGTGATTCCTTCAGGAGAAGTCGGTGATGGTGGTGCGGCTGACTCAGCTGGTGGCGTGGGTGCAGGATTACTAGCTACTTCAGTTGGTGCAACTGGTGCTGATTCAGGCAGCGGCGGCTCGGAATTACTGGCGGTTTCAGGTGGTGGTGGTAAATCCTCTGTATTTTCTCCCGCTGGAACGGTTGGCACCGAAACAGGCGCACTGCCGCTCGCCAACATCGGTACATGTCCTCGAGCTTTGTAGTAAAGGATCTCCAAAATTAGTCCATTACTATTCCCTGTCAAAATATCGTTAATAGGGGGCTGAGCATCGTATAATCCCGATTCATAAATACCCGCATAGTAACCCCGACCGGAATTAGTTGTATCCTTCACATGGTCGAAAATTTTGTGGGCGTAGGGGTCATCAGGGTAAACGTAGCGCCATCCAAACGCAGACTTGGTACTTAGGGTACGCAGTTCAGGGTGTAGCTCGTTATTCTCCGTAATAACGGCCCAGGGCACACCATTGGAATAAACCGTGCTGTAGAGAAAGTAAGGAGCCTGATTAATGTTGTCTTCGGAAACAGCCGTTAACAGGCCCGTATCTTCAAAGCGACGCTTCTGAGCTTCGAAAACTCTACGGGCATAGTCCGCTTGATCCCCTTCCAGACCAAATTCAATGGCATCCAGGATATAGGATTCACTTACAACATAGTTGTTGGCATTCGTTGTTTGAAAATCCCTGGTATCGTGCGGGATTTTCAAACCATAAATATCTACAAAGTCAAACGGGTCATAGGCTACCGCCTGAGGAGCATCAAATCCCCACAATGCATAACCTCTCGCTGCATATTCCTCGTATCCTAATCGTCCTTCCTGGACTGGGAGCGTGCTATCATCTGGCAGCACTGTAGCTCCATAGAGCATGCCATCTCTGACCGAAGCCGCAATATTCCAGCTGGAAAGAACACCAGCCATCCACTCAGAGTACTGGGGATGACATGTACGCAAAATATGAAACGCCGCTAACAGGCGTCCAATATCCAGGGCTGACCAACCGATGCCTCGCTCCAGTGGATTGTTGCCGTAATCTACAATTTCTCCAGTAGCACTGTTGTAAACCTTGTTAGGTAACGTATCTTCAAACAGACGTAGCTGTCCTAAACTGGTCAGAAATTTATTTAATCGGCTATCGAATTCTGCTTGATCAATTAGCCCCATCCACCTGGCCGCATTCATGGCAGCTAGATAATTGCCTAAGTCCCACAACGTTCCCGATGGATAGCCTCCGGCAGAATTAGAAAGTCCAGTAGATTCTTGAACATTATCTACAAAATAATTCCAGGCCGATTGGGCATAGCCCATCTCCTCTGGAGTTAGTGGCTGAGTAATGGCAGCACATTGCTCTGGAACATTTTGAGCTACAACAGGAGAGATGTGGAAAATAGAAATCCACAGAGAAATAAATACTCCTACAAGCCAATAGGCAATAAATCTGATCCAAAATCGATGACGGGATAATAACAATATCAACACTTCTATGGGAACAACTTACAAGGATGTAGGATGCAGATTCAAATTAACTTGATTATGAGTGATGAATATTCTAACAAAGAGAATAACTATGTTTATGTGAGACCAGAATACCGTCCAATTAGGAATGGATAAACTGTCTCTCTAAACCTTTTTCTACAGATACCGTCAAAGATGATTGAGGGATCGAACTAGTTTCAGGAGATAAACGTCTACTAACATACTCCAGGGTAACAATTAACCCTAATGCCGTTGCAATACCTCCAACCACTGTAAGCACGACCCAAATAGTTGGGGGTCCTATAAAATCGTCATTATTCATATAAGCTAACTCTTTACAATTCTCAAGCAATAGACTGACAAGCAACTTGCACCTGATTGCAGTAGACAGAGTGGGGCAGTTTCTAAGTTAGCTTTTGAATTTGCTATATATGATCGGTGATTATAACTATTTCTAAGATCAATGGCACTGACTTAAAAGTGCACAAAGTAGAAAAAGGCTGCAAGGCTTGATAAATATATATCAAGGCCCTGCAAGCCAACAATAAATCACTTTCTACTATGCCGAAGTCAGCCGAAATTCTCAAGCACCAGTTATTCAAAAGTATCGGTTCGCCGTGGCAAGATATCCTACCGGAAGCAAGACTCGATGAGCTTCTGGCTGAAGAAGGGATCACCTACCGAAATCGTTTGTATACCCCCATCGTGACGGTATGGGGCATGCTATATCAAGCGTTATCAGCCGATAAAAGCCTCCGCAACACCGTCAAGTGCTTCACCACCTGGTTAACCGCCGCAGGCGTTACCCCTCCGTCATCGGATACCGGAGCTTACAGCAAAGCTCGCGACCGGTTGCCGGAATCACTCCTCCAACGTCTTATCCCCGAAACAACCGAGCAGTTGGAACAGACGGTGCCCAAGGCGCATTACTGGTGTGGTCGTCGGGTGAGAGTCTTTGATGGAACGACGGTATTGATGGCCGATAGTGAGGCCAATCAAGCGGTCTATCCTCAACATGGTAATCAAGCGGTCGGATGTGGCTTTCCACTGGCTCGGGTGGTGGTGTTTTTCTGTTTACTAACCGGGGCAGTGGTGTCAGGGTGTATTGCACCGAAGACAACCAGTGAAATCGTCATGAGCCGTTTGTTGTATCAGGACTTAGCGCCCGATGATGTGGCCATGGGAGACCAAGCCTTTGGCAGCTATGTTGACTTAGCCCTGATTCAGCAGCAAGAGGCCGATGGGGTCTTGCGTAAACATCATGCTCGGCACACTGATTTTCGTAAAGGTCTCAGGCATGGTCCTGGCGACCACCAAGTCGTCTGGCACAAACCCAAGCGACGACCGGGTCATATGAATACAGATGAGTTTGCAGCCATTTCCCAGACATTGACGGTTAGAGAAGTGCGTCTGAAGCTATCTCGTAACGGGTTTCGAGACCAGTTCATCATCATTGTTACCACCCTATTGGATGCCAAACAGTATCCTGCTAGTCAATTAACCCGTCTTTATGGATGGCGGTGGCATGCGGCAGAAGTCAATTTACGTCATCTCAAAACGACACTCAAAATGGAGAGGCTCACAGCCAAAACACCGGACATGGTCCGTAAGGAAATTTGGTCTCACATGCTAGCCTACAATGTGCTGCGTAGTGTGATGGAACAGGCCTCTCCATTATTGCACTATGAGCGTAATCGTCTCTCCCTACAGGGGGCTCGGCAATACTTTCAGCAAATTCTTGCATTATTAGCAACAACATCGAACGCGACACGGCAACGACTCTACGACCATTTGCTCCAAGATATTGCCTCTGACCCGTTGCCTCAACGGCCTAATCGGCATGAACCTAGAGTCGTCAAACGTAGGCCAAAACCGTTTCCCAGAAGGGTATGACCTCAATTAGATGTCTATTAAAAAGTCAGAAATCCTAAGCCCTACAAGAAGCTTACAATCTCCATCACGCTGAAACTGAGAAAATTTATTCTTCGCTCAAATCTTCCTGAAACCCTTGCTGGATAAGCGTTATAGCACTCTACATCGTGTCGAGGTCATACCCTCCCAGAATGCGACAACCTCGTAATATTCTCAAAGCTAAGCTGGCTGCTTGATTAGACTTATGTCAGTGCCATTGATTTCTAAGATAGCATAGCGCGTCTTGTTCTGTTCTTATATTTCATGGGTATATCTAAAGTAGCGTCTACAAAAACCTGCAAATAAGAATATTCCAAGCTTTGTGTGAGGCCAGCAAATATCGATGGAAAATAGTGCTTCTACAATTCTATTAATAGATGACGATTTATTTTCGCGTAAATTACTGCAGGCAATGTTGCAAAAGGTAGGTTGCCAAGTTGTCGAGGCTGATAGTGGTGAGAAGGGACTAGAACTCTATCAGAAAATTTCTCCTGCATTAATCCTATTAGATGCCAAGATGCCTGGCATGGACGGATTTGATTGTTGTCGAAAAATCCGTCAACTCCCTGAGGGAGGACATATTCCAATTCTTATGGTGACTGGGCTAGAGGATCAAAAATCAGTGGAGGAGGCATTTGCGGCTGGTGCTACTGACTATGTGACTAAACCTGTTCAAATGCCTATTTTGTCAGGACGTGTGCGTTATTTACTTAAGGCCTGGCAGGCTGAGAAAGAAATTCGGGAAAGCAATGAACGATTTCGGCTAGAGTTGAGTCGAGCAGCTGAATATGTAGAGGCTTTGCTTCCTAATACCGACGATTCACAAAAAACAAGGGAGAATATTCAGGCCAATATTCAGGTTAATGTTCAGTATCAACCGTCGAATACTCTGGGTGGTGATGCATTTGACTACACCTGGTTAGATGATGAACACCTGATGTTCCATCTATTAGATGTGGCAGGACATGGAGTAAAATCTGCACTATTGTCAGTCTCTATTCTGAATATTTTACGAAAACGAACATTACAAGACGCTAATTTTTTCAAGCCTGAAACGGTTTTATCTGCTTTGAATGATGTTTTTCAAGTCAGTGACAATGGTGAAGATTATTTCACCTTCTGGTATGGAGTTTACAATGTTGCTAAGCGAGAATTATCATTTGCTTCTGCTGGTCATCCCCCCGCTGTATTGGCTATGCCTGAGGGTGGTGATTATAAGACCTGTTATTTAGATAGTGATGGCATTGCTATTGGATTATTGCCTGAGTTTCCTTTTGATGTAAGGAAATTTGAAATCCCTGTTGGCAGTAGTCTTTATATTTTTAGTGACGGAGTCTATGAGATTCCTGTAGGGGACAACCATGAAATTTGGGGATTAGATGCTTGGTCAGATGTGCTAAGAGAGTATAAGGGAACCAACTCTTCTAACCTTCAACCTTTGCTAGATAAAGTCTGTTGTATCAATGGTGGAGACGAGCTAGAAGATGATTTTTCAGTCCTAGAAGTATGCTTTCCATGAAAATTCGGTAGATAATGTATATTTCATTATTTTCATAACCGAAGTGAATCAGCATATTCAAAGAGCATACTTGCCTTTTTAATTATCGACTTACTTTCCAAGGAATTATACATGCAGTATGATGGTCTACGCTCAGAAGAGGTTTTTAATGAGGTTGCGATCGCTCAGTGCAACGGTTTTCAAATAGCCATTCCTTCAAAGACTCAGATAGTTCCTCGGAAAATCTTCTCAACCTGGGTCCCTCTAGCCAAACGTGTTTACCATTCTAAGGGAGGGATAATTTGGGATAGACAGCTAAGCTTTTCCCTTTCAGAGCTGAGAATTCAAAACCTTTTCAAAAGATCTTCTATTTTTCCAGAGTTGAATCGTTTAGCAGTAGGCATTCCTATTTCTTTTGAAATTCAAAGCACAAAGCCTTTGCCCAAGGCTATTTGTAAGCAGGCGACGTTAACTTGCCGAATGCCTGGAAAAGAAAATATTTACTACAGTATATTCCGAGAGATTACTCCTAAGTTTGTCAAAATTTCCCCCTGTCAGAACATCGTGCATTTAAATGATCAAATAGGCTTTGCCTCAATGTTAGGAGAGGGAGAATAAAGTCATAAATTCCTTGCTACTTCAATCCTCAGGGAGTAATGATGAGAAAAATCACATGTAAGCAATCAAAGATAGTAAATAATTTATTAGCTTTTTATGAAAACAAGATTGGCTATTCATGAGTTGTTAGAAGGCTATAGGATAGGACAAAGAGACTTTCAAGATGTTGACCTAAGCGATATGGTTCTCAGTTGGTCTGATTTGAGTAATATAGATTTAAGCGGCGCTAACCTATCTATTTCTATTATTGAAGGGATTTGTTTAGAGAATGCTAGATTGCATCAAGCCAATTTGAGTCGCTCAGATATTACAGCTGCCAATCTTTGCGGTGCTGATCTCAGTCAAGCAAATCTCTATAAAGCAGATCTACGGGGTGCAGATTTAACGGGGGCGAACTTGAGTCATGCAGATTTACGGGGTGCAGATTTAACAGGAGCTAACCTTAAAAACACCAAATTTTTGAAGAGCAATCTTACCAATGCTCGATTCCGAAAATCAGATTTGAATGAAGCATTTTTGTAACGATAATTTTATTTAATGCACTCTCGGCCTAAAAATACAGCAAAACCAAAACACCGTCAACATAAGGAAAATGACAATGACTACTGCCGTTAGACCCCATACTATTGAAGAACTTAAAGCAATTAATGAAGTACCGATTGTAATTGCCAATAGTCAAGGTTTAATCACTTATATTAATGACTGTTTTGAAAGGGTTTTAGAATGGTCCCAGGATGATGTCATAGGAGAACTGATTACTATGATTCTTCCTAGTAGCTTTAGAGACTCTCACAACCTGGCCTTTTCACGATTTCAAGCATCTGAAAAGGCTAATGTTTTGAATCACCCCCTGGAGTTAATGACTATTACCAAAAGTCAACAGGAAATCATGACTGAGCACTACATCATTGCAGAGAAAATCGACGATGATTGGTTGTTTGGAGCCATGCTGACTCCCCTCAATTAAGTAAGGATAGAGAGAGTTCCCCACTTTAGAATAAATAGAGGTCCCCTAAATGTCTGTAGAGGCTGATCCCAAGGCATTAGCAAGCCAGTTGCATACACTGCGTAAAACCTTGGGTAAGATGGAGGTGGCTTTAGATGCAGTAACTGATGCTATCGTCTGGACAGATGAGCGGGGACGTATACAGTGGTGCAATGCTTTATTTGAAAAACTAGTTCAAAAGAAGCAGCTAATGCTGCTGAGTAAAAATCTAATTGATGTACTACCCTTATCCCAGGGTAATCAGGTATTAACAGTTTTTGAGCATCCAGGAAGTTTAGCCCTGTCACAACAATGTCAGGGGACTAATTTCTACGATTTCGATCACAATAGCACGTTGCGCATTCTTGAGATTTCTTGGGCCTCCATTCAGTTTGAAGATTCACATTCCATGAGTGCCGTACTGGCAATTCGTGACGTTACTGAAAAGAAACAAGCAGAAACAGAACTTGAAAAATATCGAGAACAGCTGGAATCATTAGTTGAGCAGCGAACGGTTGAGTTAAGTAACGTTAACGAACATCTACAGGCGGAGTTGCTAGAGCGCCAGCGAGTTGAACAACTTTTAGTTAAAAGCGAAGCCGCAATTCGTGCTCTTTATGAAGTAACGGCGTCCCCTAAAGTAGATTTTAGTCAAGCAATTGAGGAGTTACTCAATTTTGGCTGTGAACAATTTAATTTGCCAATCGGCGTTTTATCTAGGATTCAGGGCGAACAGTATGAAGTCTACCTGGCTCGACTACCGAATCGAAAATCTGTTCAAGGAGTACTTTTAAATCTTGAGAATACCTATTGCCAGGATGTGATTGTCAGTAATAAAACCCTCTGTATTCTTGCGGCAGGCAACACATCTTGGGCAAATAGTAGCTGTTACCAAAGCTTAAAGTTAGAAACTTACTTTGGCACCCCTGTCTTGGTTGATGGCCAGGTTTATGGCACCCTTAACTTTTCGAGCCAGGTAAAGCGGGATGGGGCCTTTAGTGCTCTTGATAAAGAACTTCTGTTACTTATGGCCCAATGGGTTGGACGAGAAATAGAACGTCAGCAAGCTGCAATTATTCTCGCTAAGGCAAGGGATGATGCACTGGCAGCTACTAAGACTAAAAGTGAATTTCTGGCGACGATGAGTCATGAAATTCGTACGCCTATGAATGCCGTTATCGGTATGACCAGCCTTTTGCTAGATACAGCATTAACAGATGAGCAGCGTAATTTTGTGACTACCGTTCGTAATAGTGGTAATGCATTATTAACGCTGATCAACGATATACTGGACTTCTCTAAAATTGAATCTGGTCACCTGGAACTTGAAGCTCATCCATTTGATTTACGAGCATGTATCGAAGAAGCGTTTGATCTAATTGCTGCAAAAGCGTCTGAAAAACAATTAGAGTTAGCCTTCAATATTGATTCAGCAATTCCTAATACGTTTGTGGGAGATGTTACCCGCCTACGTCAGGTTTTGGTCAATCTTTTAGGAAATTCGGTTAAGTTTACGCACCGAGGGGAGATTTCCATTTCCGTGACTAATTGGAAATCCTCATCACCAGCTGAGCCAGGGTCAAAATCGCTAGCTGAAACTCATCAGAGTCTCTGCTTTGCGGTTAAAGATACAGGGATTGGTATTCCTACCCAAAGAATAGCACGGTTATTTAAGGCCTTTAGTCAGGTGGATTCGTCTACTACACGTAAGTATGGTGGTACAGGTCTGGGATTAGCTATTTGCAAGCAGTTAACCGAAATGATGGGAGGTAAGATTTGGGTTGAGAGTCAAGTAGATCAAGGTAGTACATTCTTTTTCACGATTACACTACAGACCACAGTAGAAAAAAGTAGCCGAAAGAGAATATCGCCTTCATCTCAATTGGTTGGTAAACGATTGCTAATTGTTGATAATAATGCTACTAATCGACAGATTTTAGAAAAGCAAACCCAGTCTTGGGGCATGCTCACTCGGACAACTTGCTCAGGAGCAGAAGCTTTAAAGTGTTTTGAAAGAGGTGAGGTATTTGATTTAGCTATTTTGGACATGCAAATGCCTGAAATGGATGGGATGACCCTGGCTCAAGAAATTCATGATCTTCCAGACCAAAAATCATTGCCTTTGATGATGCTCACCTCGGTAGGGAAGTATCAAATCTCTCAAGTAGATATTGAGAAGCATTTTGTAGCATTCTTAAATAAGCCAATAAAACAAGCTCAACTGTTAGAGAATTTAGTTAGACTTTGTGCCGGTAAGTTCGTCAAGTTTGAACAGCCTAAAAAATTAGTAACAACAATTGATCATCATCTCGCTAAAAAGCATCCACTACAAATCTTGCTGGCTGAAGATAATGGTGTCAATCAACAACTGGCGACACAATTGCTCAAAAAAATGGGCTACCGAGCAGATCTTGTAGGTAATGGATTGGAGGCAATTAATGCTTTGGAGCGCCAATCCTATGATGTGATCTTAATGGATTTACAAATGCCTGACATGGATGGCTTAACAGCAACACAAAAGATTTGTGAGCAGTGGTCTGCTGCCAATAGGCCTTGGATTATTGCAGTTACTGCAAATGCTATGCAAGGTGATCGTGAGGCTTGTCTTAAAGCTGGGATGGACGATTATATTAGTAAGCCTATTCGGATTGAAGAGCTAGTGGCAGCACTACAGCGAGTGCCCTCTCGCAAAGCTCAAGAAAGCTGGAAGGAACAACCGGCATCAATACAGATTGCTGCCAAAGATCAAAAGCAGAAAGATATTCAGATACCTGCTCATGTAATAGAAGCACCTTTTGTAAACGAGGATATACAAACAGTAAAACCACCTGTAGATCGGTATCAACTGTGTAATTTAATATCTATGATGGGAGGAGAAATAAACGTCTTTAAGCAATTAGTTGACACCTATATCAGTGAGTCTCCTGAGCTTATTCAACAGATGGATCAAGCGGCTATACAGAAGGATGCTGCTGCCCTAGAGCATAGCGCTCATACTTTGAAATCAAGTAGTCACGCTCTAGGTGCAATTGAATTGTCTAACTTGTGTGCGCGATTAGAGAAAATGGGACGTGAAAAGAAAATAGATGATGCAACAAATTTGTTGGAAGACTTACACAACGAGTATCACAAAATAGAAACTATCTTAACAAAAGATGTGGATGAATTGATTTTGTGTTGTGATATCAATTAAACCAATATCAAACATGTTCTTTCATTGATTAGAAAATACTAGTTTTCTAGAACATTTTTCAGTGTTTTTATTAAGATGGGGAATTTTAATTGTAAGTCATCTAATTCGATCTAAAAAAATTACTGTGGTTGCAACCACAGTAACACCAAAAAATATGGACACAGTCTTCGATATAGCTCCTTCATCAGAGCATGTTCCATTAATTTTAATTGTGGACGACGATGTCGTTTCAAATTTTATGCTTTCTGAGATTTTGCACAAAGACGGTTATCGGACTGTAGTTGTTGAAGATGGTCAAGCTGCTTTATCTGCATGTCAACAAGAATTGCCAGATATTATTTTAATGGATGCCATTATGCCTGTCATGAATGGCTTTGACTGTTGTCGGTCACTACATATAATGTATGGTGACAATTGTCCTCCTACACTTATGATTACGGGTTTAAATGATACTGAGTCAGTGGAACAGGCTTATAAGGTAGGAGCAGTAGATTATGTAACAAAACCGTTTCACTGGGCTGTGCTTCGCGGTCGTGTCCGTCAGGCAATTAGTGCGCATCTAGCTCATCAAAAGCTCAAACAGTCATTGGCAAAAGAAAGATTACTTTTGCAAGAGCTTAAGCTTGCTAATCAGCAACTTCATCGTCTTGCCTCTCTTGATGGTCTGACAAATATTGCTAATCGTCGTGTGTTTAATGAAAGACTTGAGAACGAGTGGAAGAGACTATGTCGAGAGCAAGCGCCACTAGGGCTTATTTTAATTGATGTTGACTGCTTTAAAGCCTATAACGACACTTATGGGCATCTAAATGGGGATAAGTGTTTACGTCAAGTTGCTAATATAATTCATACCTGTGCCCGTCGTCCTGCCGACATAGCAGCCCGTTATGGAGGAGAAGAATTTGCTTTAATTTTACCTAATACGAATTTTGAAGGTGTTATGTATGTTGGCAAATCAGTACAGCAAAAACTTCATGAACTATCTATTCCTCATACTTCATCTGTAGTAGAACCTATAGTTACTGTTAGTATTGGTGCAGTATCTATTGTGCCAACCCATGCTAATTCACCTCAAATTTTAATTGATTGGGCTGATCAAGCATTATATACGGCTAAAAATAATGGTCGAAACTGCATTGTGTCTGCTTCCAACCCTACAGCAGTAGTCCCATTTCAAAAAAATGGTACTTATGAGGATAGGGGAAGATAAACATCTTTAAACACTTACAAGCAAGCTTAATGGGCTTTAACTGGAACGAATTGAAGTCTAAGATTAGCTTATTTTCTAGATCATGAACTTGTTAGCCCAGGTAGTTTATGTTTATCCAAAGGTCATTTGAATATCTTTGTGTCTGTAATGCTTTTCTAATTAATCATAGGTTTTTAGTTCTGTTAGAGTGACAACTCGGTAGCCTCGCTGCTGAATTTTGGGTAATAGTTGATCTAATATCTGAGCTGTGCGCTCTCCCCGATTTTTAGGACCGTCATGGAGTACCAATATGTCGCCTGGGTCGAGATTATTCAACACAAACCACTGGGCAAACTGTATTGAAGGTACGTGGGTGTCGTAGGGAAAAAGAGATCCTAAAACTAGTTGATAGCCTTGTTTCTCAATGAAATCGAGCATGCGGTTATTATACCAACCCATACCAGGACGAAACCAATTGATATTGCCATAGGGGGACAATATCCGGTCAGCCCTCAACAACTTCGTCTCGAAGTCTGTTGGTGAGAGTCGAATACTGGATTCATCAGCAGTCATGTGATTACCTAGTTCATGCCCCTTTGCAATAATTTCCTGGAGAAGTGCTTCATTACTGGGTAGTTCATCACTCAACATAAAAAATGTTGCCTGTACTCCATGGCGCTCTAGTACTTGTAAGATTGCTACAGTGGTCTCAGTCTGGGGACCATCATCAATCGTCAGGGCAATTACCGGTTCTTCCGTACTGACAAAGAACAGTGCCCCTGGTCTGATTTGGGACACCATCTGAAATATCCATTGGGGTTGCCTTAGGCCGAGATAAGCAAGGAATAACACTCCTACCATACCCAGGCTCAGGCTAATCTTTTTCCCATGTTTCATGGCAGAAATTCTATAAAAAAAGGTGCTGCGGGCACTCTGTCATCGACGCCCTAAGCAACACCTAGTAAAAATCGAAAATATTGTTAGCGTCTCTAGACCAGTAGCACTACCAATATTATTAAGATTGAAGCTTTTTAGCCCCCTGCAACCGCAGGTACAATACTTACTTCGTCACCGTCTTTAAGGGCTGTTTCTTTGCCATCTAAGAAACGAATATCTTCGCTGTTAACGTAGAAATTAACGAAGCGACGCAGTTCACCACTATCGTCACACAGACGACCTTTAATGCCAGGAAACTTACTTTCTAAAGAGTCCAATAAGGCAACAATGTTGTCGCCACCGATATCAACAGTGGCTTCGTTATTAGTGAATTTTTGCAGTGGAGTGGGAATGAGAACTTTAACAGCCATGAAAACAACAACTCAAAAAATAAAACAGAAATCAGTTTAACAGGGGAGGGTAATGGTTTGATGCGCTGTAGGGGCGTTACATGCAACGCCCCTACAGCGCATCTTGTCTAAACTTGGGTTTGCTGCCAATCTAAACGGTTTAGCGTATTTGCCCGCTCCCAAGCCCGCTCAAAGCTGTCTAGCTTAGGATCGATAAACAAGGGCTCACCGGCAGAACCGCTAACGGCTTCCTGAGTCTTGAGACCATTACCAGTAATGTAAGCAACGGTGCGCTCATCAGAATTAATCTTGCCGGCTTCCGCTAACTTTTTGAGGACTGCAATTGTTGTACCACCAGCAGTTTCAGTGAAGATGCCCTCAGTTTCAGCAAGGAGCTTCATCCCTTCAACGATTTCAGCATCAGTAACATCCTCAATATTGCCGTTGGTCTTCTTGGCAATCTCTAGGGCGTAGATACCGTCAGCAGGATTACCAATGGCAATGGACTTAGCGATAGTGTTGGGCTTAACAGGGGTGATAAAGTCACGACCTTCTTTGAAGGCTTGGGAAATAGGAGAGCACCCCTCAGCCTGAGCACCGCTAAAGCGAACGTGCTTCTCTTCAACTAAACCAGTTTTCACTAGCTCATTAAATCCCTTATAAATCTTGCCATAAAGAGAACCAGAAGCTAAGGGCGCAACAATATGATCGGGCAGTTCCCAACCCAATTGCTCAGCTACTTCAAAGCCTAGGGTTTTAGAGCCTTCAGAATAGTAAGGACGTAGGTTGATATTTACAAAGCCCCAACCATGAGTGTTGGCCACTTCCGAACAGAGGCGGTTGACCTGGTCGTAGTTGCCATGAACGGCCATGACTGTGGGGTCATAAATCAGTGTGCCTAGTACCTTGCCAGCCTCAAGATCAGAAGGGATAAATACGCAGCAGTCTAAGCCCGCATGGGCAGCAATGGCCGCAGTAGAGTTGGCCAGGTTACCCGTGCTTGCACAGGAGACAGTGGTGAAGCCAAGCTCACGGGCGCGGGTCAGGGCCACAGAAACGACCCGATCCTTAAAGCTCAGGGTGGGCATGTTGACCGCATCGTTCTTGATGTAAAGCTCTTTTAGACCCAGGCGACGAGCCAGACGATTGGCCTTGAGCAGAGGCGTCATACCAGTACCCACATCAATGGGGTTATCGCTGGCAACGGGCAAAAATGCTTTGTAGCGCCAAATGGAGTTAGGACCTGCTGCAATACTTTCGCGACTGACCTGACGACGAATTGCATCGTAGTCGTAGGTGACTTCCAAGGGGCCAAAGCACTCTTCACATACGTGCTTAGCTGCGGGCTCATAGGTGGTACCGCACTCTTTGCACTTGAGATTGCTAAATGTGGCGGACTGGAGTGTCTGAGTGAGTGGACGGTCGATGGCCTGGGTCATGGGACTTATTGATGTATGACAGATTAATTTGAAAGTATCACGGTGCTGAAAACAGCGTCAAACAATCCCGACTATTTTAGTCGGGTATTTTTAAAGTCAATTAAACCAATGCTTTTGGCCGAACACTTGGACAGATCGGTAAAAGTCTATGGATAAAAAGTTGATTTTTCTATGGTTGCGATCGCTACACGCTAGAACCCCAAATCGGCCCTGGCCATTTCAGCAGCTTTAAAGACTTGCTCATCAGGCAGTTCATCCCAGGCAGTGGCACCGATCTCAGCGTAGAAACTGGCATCATAGGGGCGTGTCCTGACTACCACGGGCATGGGGACGGCATGGCCTAAGAGGAGAGCCTGCTGTTTAGAGTCGAGTTTGGCCAGCACTGACCGGAGATTTTGACCGCCGGAAACGCCCGTAAAAATGGCATCAATGTCTTTCTCATCGTTTAGCAGAGCGGTGATGCGAGTACCAATTTGCGACATTACCTCGTTGTCGATGCCAGACGGACGCTGATCGACCACTAACAAAGTGACAAAGTACTTCCTCATCTCTCGGGCAATGGTGCCAAAGATAGTCTGTTTTGCGGTGGCAGGGTCGAGAAATCGGTGGGCTTCTTCGATGGTGATGACAAGCTGAGTGGGGCGATCGCTGGGGTTTTTAGTTTGTAAAAAGCGCTCGGCTTTGCGCACATAGCTAGCGTGAATGCGGCGAGCAATCACATTAGTCGCCAACATGTAGGAGAGCATGTTGGACTGGGAGCCAAACTCAACAACCACATGCTTACCAGCATCCAATGTATCCAAAATCTGTTTTACATAGTTGTGGGGACAGGTATTGCGGATATACTTCAGCTCGGCCAAACGCGTGAGTTTGCGCTGTAGCGCCATGATTGACGACTTGCTGCCCATTTTGACTTCGCAAAATTCCTGAATCTCTTCGTTACTCATGGTGAGTAAGCGGTTAATCCAAGACTTGCCAAATTCATTGCGCAGAATGATGGCGTTTTCTAAACTAGCTTCCGATAGATTTAACTCACGACCAATCAGGGCAAGATCTTCTACATCAATCTGGTCAAAGCTGATGTAGAGTTCCTGAGCGTCGCGCACACCTCGTCGTTTTGTCGCTTCTGGATCTAGGGTAAAGATTTGCACATGCCCTGGAAACAGCTGGCGCAGCCCCTTGACGGTGCTGAAGTTGGCCCCCTCACTAACAGCTTCCCAGCCGTATTCCGAGTGCATATCAAAAATGAGATTGACAGCAGCGTGCTGTTTGATAATGCCTGAGAGCAATAGTCGGGTCAGAAAAGACTTGCCAGTACCTGATTTACCAAAAATACCGTTGCTGCGCTCTACAAAGCGATTTAGATCGATACAGATGGGGACATCCATATCGATGGGCTGACCAATGGCAAAATTGCGTCGATGGGGATCATCTTCCCAACCAAAGACAGAGCGAAAGTCTCGTTCGCTGGCATCGTAAGCCTGACTAAAGTGCCCTGGAATGGTTTTAACGGGCAGCAGTTGGGTGTTGTCCACCGTATCTCCATCGTCTTCTGGTGTGAACATCAACATGGGGGCCAGGTCAATGGTGCCGTAGGTGCCGCCACCTGCGAGGACTTCTTGTAGGAACAGTTCGGTAGGGTGGGGGGGATTGGCCAGGATGCGTTGACTGGCGGTGCCTAGGGAGACGTCGGTGAGCATGCAAAAGAATCGCGATCGCACCCCCTGCACCACTAAAAACTTGCCCACCCGCATATCCTCCACACTCACATCAGCATGGAGACGCACTTCCAGCCCCTGACTCAGGGAGCCTTGAATAACTGAACCTAAAGGCGTTTCGTTGTTCATGCCAGGATTGACGTGGGTGGCCACTGCCCATCCTAGCTTGAGAATCGTATTTTAATACATGCGTTCTATGAAAAAATGTCTCTAAACAACAACGAGCAGCTTTGCCTACACAGCACGCTGCTCGCTATTGGGTGTGCCGCACTGCTTCAGATATCTAACGAAGTACCAGGCGCTTAGCTATATTTCGATAGCTGCTAGTTGCCAAAATTCCAACCCACACCTGCTTGAACGGCTGTAGCTGTGCCACCGCCATCATCAAAGGCATCAAAGGCGAAAATCGCGTTACCAAAGACAACAAGATTACTGCCAGGCACTGCAAAGTCTATACCCGGCTGCAATACAAAGGCTGTTTCATCTCCTACCGGTGATGCATCATCGCCAGTGGGTATGGATACCCCTGCGCCCAAATATACATCGGTTTGAAAACTCACTGGAAAGTCGTAGGACACCGTTGGCACCAGCGCCAGATCGCCATTTAGCAAAAACGCTTGAGCTCGAAGAGAAATCGGAACTGCTAACAGCTTATAGCGCCCCGAAATAACCAGCCCCAAGCCATCACCATCGCCGTCGTCATCATCGTTTAAGCCTAGGCTACCACCAGCACCCACATAGCTACCGTAGGCTGCTTGAGCCTGAACCGGTTTTACATCCAACGCAGCCAACAGTGCTGCTGTAACCACAGTAGCTAAACCCAAACGCCCCAGCATAGTTTTAAGCAGGCTGATCATCGTTACTCACTCCTTAAACAATGTCCCTAACAATTTCTGAAGACTGCTTTTTGAAGACTGCGTCTGGTTAGCCCAAAACAGGGTCTAACCTGTAATTAGCAGGATTATGCCTACAGACAAAATATGAGAGCGCCACAAAGTTAACCTGTTGCTGGGAAAATGTCAAAGGTTTTTTTGACTTAGCCCGTATTCCGCATGCCAGCAGCGATGCCATTAATGGTTAACATTGCTCCACGTAGCAGTTCACCTCGGCTGTAGCGTGACTGAATGACACCGGTTGCCAGAGCCGCAGCGTCACGATGCTGTCGCAGACGCTTCAGGAGTGAAACCTGTAAGAAACCGAGCGGGACAATAGTGCCGTTGCGCAGCTGGACTGAACGCTGTAGGTTAGGATCGCCGTCTAACAAAGCCTGATTATCAGTGACCTGTAAGACCATTTGGGTGGTCAGGTAAAACTCTTGAGCAATCTGATCAAATACTGCTTGGAAGCTGGCTTGCCGTTCCCCTGCACCCAGTTCATTGACATAATGCTGGGCAATTTGTAGGTCTACCTTGGCCAGGGTCATTTCTACCTTGGAAATAGCCATTTTGAAGAAGGGCCATTTGGTGTAGAACGAGCGCAACAGTTTGATATTCTCTTCGGGAGCCTCGTCAATGAACTCCTCTAGAGCTGTGCCAACGCCATACCAGGAGGGCAATAGGAAGCGAGCCTGGGTCCAGCTAAATACCCAGGGAATCGCCCGTAGGCTGGGTAAATCCTTTTTGCCGCCACGACGAGATGGACGAGAACTAATTTGCAGCTGGCTAATTTCTTGAATCGGGGTGACATGGTGGAAAAATTCCACCAGCTCAGCATCTTCGTAGATCAGGGCGCGATAGTGCTGTCTGGAGCGTACGGCCAGCTTTTCCATAATTTCTTGCCAAGGGGCAATTTCATCGAAGCTATTGCTCAACAGACTGGCCTGCACCACAGCAGTAGTGACTGTTTCCAGGTTATACAGGGCTAAATCCTTAAGGTTATACTTCGACGCTAAAACCTCTCCTTGCTCTGTAATTTTGATACGGCCATTAATACTACGGCCAGGCTGAGCCAAAATTGCTTCATAGGCCGGGCCGCCACCACGGCCCACTGAGCCACCGCGACCGTGGAAAATTCTGAGGGCAACCCCGTACTTCTCAGTAACTTTCTGCAAAGACTGTTGCGCTTTATGGATTTCCCAATTGCTACTGAGGAAACCAGAGTCTTTATTGCTGTCAGAATAGCCCAGCATGACTTCTTGCAAAGCCACTTCTGAGGAGTTGTCTGCTGTGTAGCCTCCTTGCAACATCGATAGGTACAGGGGAAGTTCAAACAGCTCTTCCATAACCGCTGTGGAACGGCGCAGGTCGGCTACGGTCTCAAATAATGGAACAATGTGCAGATTGCCGACACCGGTGGCTGGGTCGTATAGTCCTGCTTCTTTACCGAGCAGCAAGACTTCCAAAATATCGCTGGCATGGTCGCTCATGCTAATCACGTAGCTGCGACAGATGTCCTGGCCAAACTCCTGGTGTAATTTGCGCACCATATGGAAGGTGGCAATGGTTTCTCTTGCCTTTTCTGAAATTGGCAGCTCGGTGGGGATTAGTGGACGTCGTGTACTGAGTTCTGCGGTCAACCACTCAACTTTTTCAGTTTCAGAAAGGTCATTGTAGAGCTTGGGCAGTTGCAAGTACTCGGTAATTTCGTGAATTGTGTCCGAGTGGCGGGTGCTTTCTTGGCGAATATCCAGTTGGGCCAAACTGAAGCCGTAGATTTCCACCTGACTCAGTAACATATCCAATTCTCGACATACGAGCCCCGTATCTTTAAGGCTCTTATGGATTAGTTTCAGCTCTGCTAAAAATGCTTCTCCAGATTCATATAAGGTGCCTGGAGAGACAACTACGTCTTCTTCCTGTAGATAATCGCCGTTGTAGAGCTTTTTGCTACGTACATGGGTGTTTGCTAAGCGTTTTTCAACGTAGGCCAGCTTGAGTCGATAGGGCTCCTGGCGATAGCGAATTGCAAATTCCTCATAGACATCGGGCATTTGCAAGCGATCCTGTTCTAAGGACTCCAGCAGGTCGGGCAATACTTCGCTCCAATGTAGTGATGGGCTTAGTAAACCTGTAAGTTTTTGGATGGACGCCATGTATTTATCCAACACTAAGTTGCGTTGGTAACAGGCTGTTTTCCAGGTAACTTGGGGAGTGACTGAGGGGTTGCCATCGCGATCGCTACCTACCCAGGAACCAAAGCGACAGAACCGATGACGTGGCGGTTTCAGGCCTGGAAATGTCTTAGTTAGGGCTCGATTAAACCGCTGGTATAGCTCAGGGATGGCATCAAACAGCACAACGTCAAAGTAGTGCAGGGTGAAGTCCACTTCGTCTAAAACCGATGGCTTAAACTGGTGTAATTCATCCGTTCGCCACCACAGTCGAATCTCTTCCGTCAGTTCTTCCTCTAGCTGAGTCATTTCCCAGGATGATGTTTGTTCGCGGATACCGGCCTGTTCTTCAGCTAAATCTAAACGGCGGAATATATTTGAAATACGCCGCTGTTTATCACGAATGGTATGACGAACAATTTCAGTGGGGTGAGCCGTAAATACCAAACGCACATCCAACTGATCAATCAGTTGTTGAATATGTCTAGGGGGAACATTTAGCTGGCTAAGAAGAGGAAACAGCCAGTGAAACGTGCCTGTGCCTTGCTGCTTTGGGGCACCTTTGCCGATGTCGGTACTGACTAAGTTTTGTAAGAACGTATCGTTGTTTTCAGCAGGATTTTGGGAATTACGGCTGGAACCATTACCTATGCCATCTACAAAGGTCTGGTAATGCTTCCGCTGATCCTGCTGTTCATAGTGTTGCTCAACAATGTTGATCAGCTGGAAGTAAAGAGCAAAGGCCCGAGCCATCCGAATAGCGTCTTCCAGGCTTAGCTGTTCGATCAGCTGTAGGGCATTGGCATTATCCAGGGCCGGATCAGCCTGACCATCTGGAGTACACATGCGGCGAATATGCTTGAGCAAACTGACCAGGTCTACACCGCATTCAGTCTCTAATACTGATTCCCAGATGCTTTCAACCGTGGTTAGTCGGTGCCTTAGAAACGCTTCGGATGCCTCTTCTGGAACAGAAAGGCTCTCGGATTTCTGAAGGGCCATATCATCTTGGTAGGAAACAGTTGGACTCATTCAACGTCTGCAGTAACGGCTGAGAGACAGAGATAACCCATGGTCACATCTCCGACAAAATTGTAGAGGCTTTCGGACGTTCCAAAGCATCTTCTGCTCGGATGATCGACAAAAATGTTTATAAAGGTCTGTGGGGTTCGGGATCTAGTACCGGTAGCTGAATGCCGCGAAATATCTCTTCACTTGCCATCCCAAACTGCATGAGCCAGTAGGTTAACGTGCGGCCCATGATCAGTAAGGCTAAAAAGGGTAAAGTCGCCAGAGCTAGGGCGATTTGGGGATTACTAACCAACGGCAACGGCAGGGGAGTGACTGTTTTTGGCGTGTATTTTTCACGAAAAGGTTGCATAAGTAAGAGGCTCGTAGTAAACGTATAGCAACTTTAGGGAAATAAGATGGCCGATGCTGGCACCTGGGTGTTAGCAATTTCTCTAAATCTTTCTTTAGGGAAAGGCCTATTTACAACCTAGCAGGTGCTGCTAATTCTAGATGCTGTTCTGCTTGTAATATTGCGAACTGTATCAAGACCCATAGTTCAAAGTTACTGTTCGTAGCATATGTGTCTATGGACGACTTTGACGGAGAACGAGGGTTGACCCGATGGGAGTTACTAAAGACTGGATCCATGAGGTTAGTTTTTCCCATATCTGTGCTATCCCTAAAGTGCAACTTGGAGTTGCTACTTGACTAAACCTGCTTGGGAAATTACATTTTTGCGGTCGAAGCGTTTTGGTCGTCGAGCTGTTAGGGGATCTAAGGGGCTATGTTCAGTCACGTAAAATCTGATCAAACACCAACATTGGACCCCACGGTGTTACTGCCCTGGCTTGAAGATGTGGTCAATAACCCTGACTGTAGCTTGAAGATGAAGCTGAGGGGTAATATCCTGCATGTTTATGCCCAATCTGCTAAAGGCTTAGATCGAGAGTATGTTCTATTGCGACTGGTGCGATCGCTACTCGATCCAGACCGTAAAGCCGAGCTACTCAAAGATTTCCCTCAAATTTACCAACTCTATTTTTATAGTGGCCGTTCTGAAGAACAAAAACCCGATTGGTCAACACCCATTTATCTAAATCGTCTAGAGCGCCATTTAGAGCAGCTGGTGGAAACCAGTGCTGATCTTGAGGAAATGAAGCGCTCCACCGCCCATCTAACTTCGGGTATTGGATACTTGGATGACGCCACCTCCGCCATTGTGCTTTCCAATGCTAGCCTGGCACGTAAGGGCGATCCGGATGCGATCGCACGCTACCTTAGTCAAACCCTGAGCGCCCTGGATGTAGGGGTGGATGTGGTGGTTAATGCTTTACCCGGTAAGGCGAAACGGGCCCAGGGTGTGATTACGGCCCGTGCGGTGGCCGCTGACCCCCGTCGAGATTTAATCAACCGGCTGTGGATTTTGTGTCGAGCCGCCTACAGTCCTGACCCGGCCATGATTGCTGAACCTACGGCCCAGCGGTTACGGGATCTAAAACTGACTCAGTTTCAGGATGCTGTTATTTCGGTGCAGGTGTTGGGGGAAGATACCCCCGACTGGCGACTGCGGGTGGATCTGACGCCGGATGAGGAAATTCTAAAGGAATGGAGTCGCTGGGGTGATACGGAATCCATTGCTCGCCTGCTAAATCAGGCGCTGGCTCCCCTGGATGTGAGTGTGCTGCCTGAGGTTAAGGATTCTACGCTGCATCTGGTGTGTCAGCCGTTGGCAGTGGGGCAAACCGTTGCCAGCAGTGGAGAGGCTTCCCCCTCTGAAGAGGGCTCTGAGACGGAAATTATGGATGCGATCGCACCTCTGTTGGAGCAGCTTGCTCCCCAGGGAGTCGGTCGGGCCATCGTTTATGGACCAAGTCTGGACAGTGTGAATCCAGTATGGCTTAAGTGCCTGGACTTGCCAGCCAGCGAACATGCAGATCTGGCTGTTTCCACTCAGGAGCTGGCGCGACAAGGTGACTTACCAGCCATTGCCTACTGTCTGACCAAACAGCTCAATCCCGATTTAGACGAACAGCTATCGACGGGCGGCATCCGAGTGCAGTTGCTGCGGCGGGAACGACGGCTACACATTATGATCGATGCGCCCATATGTCCGTTGCAGCGTCAGGTGGTGCCCCAACTCAAGCAGTATCTCCGTCAGCATCCAATTAAAGGACTGGTGGGTGTCCGCATCTATGGTCGCCGCGCGGGGCAAAAGCGCCCAGATTGGCACTATGGATTTGACCGTCAGCCCAAGAAGCGTTTGGTGCCAGAAGCGGTTCCCGAATTTGCCGCTTCTGATGCATATTTAGGGGATCTAATTCAGCAGGATGAGACGGCGGGTGGGGATGCTGCGGAGCAAAATTGGCCCAGTCGCACCCTTGAGCACCTGCGATCTCTACTGATTAAAACTCAATTGTTTGCCTCCGCTGCCAATAATCCTGAAGAACCGTTGGTCGGCGCGCACTTACCCGGTAGACGAGGCATTGCCCTGGCCTGGGCCACATTGGGATTATTGCTAGCATTTCAAGCAGATTGGATCGCCGGTCAGTTATTTAAGGCGCGGTCACTAGCCCTCCAAGCCCAGCAAACGACGACGGCAAAAACGCCTGAACGGAAGCCGCTCTCTACTTTTGAAGAAGAACTGGCTCAGCTGAATTGGGGTCAAAAGGATGGCGATGCCTCGATCAGTTTGGACGATGAGCTGCCAGGATTTGCCAGTTCGGCCATCAATGATAGCGACTTGTTAGGTAGCCCTCTCCAAACGACGGTTTCCATGACTGAAGTCCTGGAAGCGTCTCCCTTTCCTTCATTTACGAGCCAGCAGCTAAATGAAAAGTTAGCCCTATATGACTGGCGTGTGGCGAAAGAAGGGCCGCCGGATGTACTGATTTTTGGTAGCTCCCGTGCCCTGCGAGGGGTGGATCCGTCAGCGTTGAGGCGAGCCTTAGGGACCCTGGGCCATGAAGATGTCAGCATATTTAACTTTGGAGTGAATGGGGCCACGGCCCAGATTGCTGATTTAGTGATCCGGCAGTTGCTGTCCAACTATCCCCTACCAAAGCTGATTATTTGGGCCGATGGAGCACGAGCGTTTAATAGCTCACGGGTGGATGTGACATTTAATGCGATCGCAACTTCGGAAGGATATCAGCAGCTGATCGCTGGTGAGTTGTTTCCTGAAAATAATGGTGAAGCCGCTGGTCCAAGCCTAAATCCCGCACAGCGTCTAAACCGCTTTTATGCCCGCACCGATGAGCAATTAAGCGATGCCCTGGGCCGCATATCTTCGGCCTACGGAGAACGTACTCAGTTACAAAAGATTGCTGGCGTTAATCAAATCAATCCTAAGAACCTAGGACAACCGGCTGCCGTTAACCCAACTGAGACCGACTTAATTGATGTGGACGGCTTTTTGCCTTTAGCCATTCAGTTTAATCCGGCCACCTATTATTTAGCTCATCCACGGGTGGCAGGTACCTACGATGGTGACTACAAGGCTTTTCAAATGGAAGGTCCCCAGGTGAATGCCCTGCGACAGCTCGTTGCGTATACCCGGTCCGAGGGGGTGGATATTGTCTTTGTCAACACACCCTTGACGGACGAGTATCTTGATCCTGCTCGTTTAGACGTAGAAGGCCGCTTTCAGCGCTACATGCTGCAGATTGCAGCTCAAGAATCAGGATTGCTATATCGCGATCTAGGCCAGCTATGGCCTCAGCGCTATGACTATTTTTCTGACCCTAGCCATTTAAACCGCTTTGGTGCCTATCAGCTCTCCAACCGCATAGCCCAAGATCCCATGATTCCCTGGCTGAAGCTGAAGTTGCCTGCTGAAGCTGAGTAACGATCTACTAATCAATCCCTCCTTGCCACGATGACCCTGCCCTCTATTACCTACGGTTTACTGATCCTTGGCACTAGTTTGATTTACTGGTTGTTGCCTGGGCGTGGCCTCAAGCTATGGCTGCTGCTGCTGGCTAGCTTGATATTTTATTCCTCACTGCAAATCCAGTATGTGCCGCTGCTGCTAGGGCTGGTATTGACCAACTATCTGATTGGTCGGCGTCTCAGTGCCCCCCTCGATTGGCGCATTCCCAATGAAGAGTGGCACTTTGCTCAGCAGGACTGGGGCCGCAAACGGTTGATATTGCTATGGGTTGGCATTAGTCTGAATGTATTGCTTTTGCTGGGGTTTAAATATTTTTTCCCGATGGTGGCAACCAGCAACCCAAGTTTGCAGCTGTTGATGCCCCTGGGTTTAAGTTTCTTTTGTTTTGAGTCCATCGCTTATCTGGTAGATATCTACCGTGGTGCTCCTGCAGCCAATAACTTCATTGAGTTTGCTTCCTACAAACTGTTTTTTCCCAAGCTGATTGCTGGCCCAATTACTCGATTTCAGGGCTACATTAGCCAACTAAAACATCCCCGTTTACCCAACCTGGAGCAAGGGGTAGAAGCAGGCTGGCTGATTGCGTCAGGTGCGGCAAAAAAAATGCTGCTGGCTGACCGCATTGGTCTTTTAGTCAACCTGAGCTTTGACAATCTAGAACGAGCCGGTAGTGGAGATATCTGGCTGGCGATTTTTGCCTATGGTCTACAGCTTTATCTCGACTTTAGTGGTTATGTTGATATTGCCCGAGGCAGCGCGCTGTTATTCGGCATTCAGCTACCGCAAAACTTTGACTTCCCTTACTTCACCACCAGCATTGCTGAATTTTGGCGACGTTGGCATATTACCCTGGGCGACTGGCTACGTAACTATCTTTACTTCCCCCTGGGGGGCTCCCGGAAAGGGTTAATGAGAACCTGCCTGAATCTGTTGTTTGTGATGCTGGTGGCTGGTATTTGGCACGGTGATCAGTGGGGCTTTTTGGTTTGGGGGGGGCTTCACGGCGTGGCCCTGGTGATTCATCGATTGAATCAGACCCTGGCGGATACGCGTCCGAGGCTGAAGGCATTTTGGAGTAGCTGGCTGGGTGTGATGGCAGCTTGGGCCATGACTCAATTGTTCGTATTTTTGAGCTGGGTACCCTTCCGTCTGCCAAATCTGGCGGACGTCGGACTGGTGGCCAATCACTTTCTGAGTCAAGCAGGCGATGTCCAGTTTGCCCAAAAAGTCTACTTAGAATCCTTAGGTTTCAGCCGGGGTGGGGTGATTCTAATTCTGCTTGGTGTGGCCGGTATCATGGCCTTGCTTCACGGCTTTAAACATCAGCTCAAACTACAGATTAGCTGGCCCCTTAAACTCATGTTAATTCCAGCAGGGTTTTACTTGGCCTGGCTGCTAGCCCCTGATCAGGTCGTTCCTTACATCTATTTTGAGTTCTAGGCTTTGAAGTTCTAGCTTTGGAACGGCACATGGCTGAGCCGTAATCATGAGAGCCTCTGTAACCCTTCTCATGATTGCAGTGTTTGACTGTCTGGATAGCCAGCATTGGCCTTCGGTAACACCTCTAGCCCTGCCTGATATTCGTGCCCCCATGCAAGGGCAACGTGAAAACGAAAGCACTGTTAAAGTGTATTGCGAAAATTAAAAACATGCGTTACATTTGTATACAAGCAAGCAAGGAATCTTATTTATCCCTTGTGAGCCATACATATCCGTACCTTCAAAACGCAATAATTTATCATGACAACTACTCTACAGCAGCGCTCTAGCGCTAATCTGTGGGATCAGTTTTGTGAGTGGGTTACTAGCACTGAGAACCGCCTCTATGTAGGTTGGTTCGGCGTGTTGATGATCCCCACACTACTCGCTGCCACGACTTGTTTCGTCATCGCCTTCATCGCGGCTCCTCCCGTTGACATCGACGGTATCCGTGAGCCCGTTGCCGGGTCTTTGATTCTCGGAAACAACATCATTTCTGGTGCTGTAATTCCTTCTTCCAACGCTATCGGTCTTCACTTCTACCCCATCTGGGAAGCGGCTTCCTTAGATGAGTGGTTGTACAACGGTGGTCCTTACCAGCTAGTCATTTTCCACTTCCTCATTGGCGTTTTCTGCTACATGGGTCGTGAGTGGGAACTGTCCTACCGCTTGGGAATGCGTCCTTGGATCTGTGTTGCTTACTCTGCTCCTGTAGCAGCGGCCTCTGCAGTATTCTTGATCTACCCCATCGGTCAGGGTTCTTTCTCGGATGGTATGCCTCTGGGTATTTCCGGTACCTTCAACTTCATGCTTGTTTTCCAAGCTGAGCACAACATCCTGATGCACCCCTTCCACATGCTTGGTGTGGCAGGTGTCTTCGGGGGGTCTTTGTTCTCCGCAATGCATGGTTCTCTGGTAACGTCCTCCTTGGTTCGTGAGACCACTGAGACTGAGTCCCAGAACTATGGATACAAGTTTGGTCAGGAAGAAGAGACGTACAACATCGTTGCAGCTCACGGCTACTTCGGTCGTTTGATCTTCCAGTATGCATCCTTCAACAACAGCCGTTCCTTGCACTTCTTCTTGGGTGCATGGCCTGTCATCGGTATCTGGTTTACTGCCCTCGGTATCTCTACGATGGCGTTCAACCTGAACGGTTTCAACTTCAACCAGTCGATCATCGACTCTCAGGGTCGTGTCGTCAGCACTTGGGCTGACGTGATCAACCGTGCCAACCTAGGTATGGAAGTAATGCACGAGCGTAACGCTCACAACTTCCCCCTAGACTTGGCCGCTGGTGAAGCTGCTCCTGTTGCAATGGTTGCTCCTTCCATCAACGCGTAGTCGTCGTGCTCTAGTTGCAACTTGCTAATTTGATTTAGCCTGTAAAGCGCTCCTCAATTGAGGAGCGCTTTATGCTTTTAAAGGGAATTTCAAAACTATAGCTCTCCCCTGTCTGATGGTCCTCGCTATATTAGGAGTAGCACAAGGCATACTTGTCGAAAGATTATCCTGCTGTCTATCGACCCGGTATTTTCAGGTTGCGATCGCTCTTAATTTTTAATATTGGTGGTGTCTAATACCTGGATAACGTCTCAACCAGAATAAAGTCCCATGGTGAGTCCTGAGGAGCGTTCTAACTTTAGTAAGAAGTAGCGGCAGCAATGATAAGAATGCTCTAATAATAGAACGTTCACTGTAAAAAGTGTTTTCTTGCCATCATACGTTGCTTGTCTAGTTGCGGCATACTCAAGGCAGATAGCGTTATAGGCCATGTTAGATATCGAATTTTTTAGTGACGATAAGCAGCCGATGTGTCGGGTAGAGGTGGCCGATACGTTTTTACTATGGCTTGCGCGCACTGATTTTGCTCGTATTGGTGAGGAAACTGCTACTGATCTATCTATCAACGGTGAACAATTTACGTTGCCACTTGTGCAGTTAGCTCCATCGACACGAAAAACCTTTGTAGAGTTTTTCACAGAGTCTGTTGTCCTTCATAGTAAGCAGGTTCTGCTGCAGTTAGAGCAAGGAAGTTTGCAATCAGAGTTGGTTTATCGCCTGAAGAAGCTGATTGAGCTATTAGACTGCTTAAAAAATGAAGATTATCAATATTTGCAGCGAGTTTAAGCGATCAGCTTGACTATAGCGCGGCAGGAATCATAGGTGGGTCAAGCAGATCTGCCCATAAGGCGAAATGAATGCTGACAATGGAGTATTACGAGTACTCTGGCTATAGCGTGTCGGCAACTGCGATCTCAATTATCCCGACTTTCCATCCTATACAGATCATTACGCTCTGATGCTTCATCCGGAGAATGGGGTGATGCCTGTGGAGATCCGCGTAGAATCAGCGTGAGCATTCAGGAGATTGCCTAATGTATGTAGTGACCAATCGAAATCTACAGCCAGATGCCAACCCAGAAGAACGATTTGGGCCTAGATTTAACCAGAAGGGGCCTAATGAACTACGGCTGGCGGAGGCGCAAAAGGTTGGTGGTAGTTGGCAGGTCAATATTTTGAATGACCGTACTACGTATAACGGTGAAGACATGTGGGCTAGCGAAGCTGCCTTTTTACAGGCACAGCAGCGAATGCGCCAAAATCATACCAGTGCGCTCTTTTTTATCCATGGATTCAATACAGACTTTGGTGATGCATTAGAGAGTGCCTATGCCATTGAGCAACGGTATAACCTTGAGGTCATCATGTTTACCTGGCCGTCTAACGGTGGCGGCACCATTGAGGGGCTATCTAGCTATCAGGATGATAAGCGCGATGCGGCCTTGTCCATTGGGGCATTGGACCGATGCTTTGAGAAGCTGGCAGATTACTTCAAGAAATATGCAGAGCAGGCTTGTAAACGCAAGTTTAGCCTGGCGCTGCACAGCATGGGTAATTACCTGTTTAAGCGGTTGTTGTCATCATCGATTTATCAGGGAGAGACTCTGTTGTTTGACAACATTGTGATGCTGGCTGCTGATGTGAACAATGAAGGCCATGCCGACTGGGTTGATCGGGTGCGTTTTCGCAATAGATTGTTTATCACCATCAATGAAGATGATGCGGCTCTGTTGGCGTCTAAGGCGTTGGCTGGGGATGAACAAAAAGCGCGTTTGGGTCATTGGCCCCGAAATTTGACAGCACGCAATGCAACGTATTTAGATTTTACCGATGCAGCGGATGTTGTTGCGCATCATAATTATTTTACGGATGATAGCGCGCTACAGAATGAGAGAATTAAAGAGATTTTTGCACGGGCATTTACGGGTCAGAAGGCAGAACGTGGCTTGACGTTTGATGCGGGGACTGGAGCGTATCGGGTGTTATAAATCTCGCCCTGGTGCTTTACCAGTACTAAATCTTGGCCTTAAAAGACTTTTACTACAGCGAAGATCCGGCAGACCCCGCTAATTTTATGTTTGGACCGTATTAGACATGACCCTGTAGGGATGCACTGCTGTGTATCCAAGGCAAGGCACTGATAATTTGCCAATATTTTGAAGAGCACATCATATTAGAGATTAGAGGGCGCATCGATATGCGCCCCTACCGAGTAAATGACAGGGCTTGTGAAATCTTCATCTCGAAGAGATACCTCAGATTACCATTCGGCAATAACTCCAGCAAAGGCTCTTCTCCTAGGTCTCCGGCTAAGGCAGTCTTAATACCTTGGGCTAATGCCTCAGAAGTCTCCTGATCATTGAGTTCAATCACCCAGCGATGGACCCTATCACCATCGCTATTCGTAAGTACTCCCAGAGTATCTGTCACATAGCTGTTGTTCATACTGTCCACCAGAGGACGTGTTTCAGGCAGTCGGGCCAACATGAGGCGTATGGCATATTCACCACGGATAGTCTTGCTATCCAGAGTTTCACCTGCTTCTAGAGGAACTTCCGTTGGTTCAACCGTTCGCTCTCCGGCCAAATAGCGTTCTGGATTCAAAATTAGTGTAGTTGCCTGGGGTGGATCAGCAAAGACTGCATCTACTGCTTCCCAGCCCCCTTGATCGCGTACAGCTTTAACAAACTTGAGGCCAGCACCATAGAGAAAAATGTTCTCAAATAGTTGGTCGTTAATGGGACCTTCAGCAGGTAGCTTGGCGTGGGCGAGAAAATCGTAGTTCAGCAGCTCGCTGACGGCCAGCATCGCTTCGCCTTCAATGACAGCGGTTACAGCCTGATCGTAGTCAGAGTTGTCCTGGCTTTGCAGGTGTAAGTTGTAGAGGTCAAAGTGCTGATCCTGCAGGGCATGAAACATCTCGTGGAGCATGATGCCACGCCCTAGCGCCTCAGAGCCTGATGTGGTGACAACCAGCTGTTTGGTTTCGGAGTTATACCAGCCATTGAGACCCGGATCGTCCTGGGGCTGAAAGGTAACTGCTAAATTTTCCTTAAAGCTTAGGCCACGCCACTGTTCTAATTCTGTCATCACAGAGCTGGCGGAATCGGCCCAGGCTGGTGTGTCGCCTTCGAAGGTAATGCGGGACTGGGCGGTTGCTTCAATGGCCGTGGTGGTGCAGCTGACGGTGCTGAAGCCACAGGTAAGGGCAAGTATTCCGGAGATGACCATCTGCCAACCGCGCATAAGGGGAAGTCCTTTAGGTTTGTCGTTGCTGATTTGTGGGATTTATTGACCGTATCGGCCCTGTCGGGGATCAGCAACGATAAGGCTATCTGACCGTAAGATTAGCCCTCATCCCCCAACCCCTTACTCCCTGGGGGGCTACCGTGTATACACAAGTCGGAGAGTTGCTCCAAATCTCGAGCCCTCATCCCCCAACCCCTTACTCCCTAAGGGAGAAGGGGGGCCTGGCCTCAAAGTCCTTCGCCCCCAGGGAGAAGGATTTAGGATGAGGGCCAATTCAAGGTCAGGCCTACTTTTTGGGACATTATCTTCTAGATGCGTATACACCGTAGCCCCTGACCAAGGAGGGATTACGGGGGGTAATGCAGGAGTCTGAACTCTCTGCCGAGATATGTGTACACCGTAGCCCTGGGGGGAGAAGGGGGGACTGACCTTAAATGGATCTTTCCCTTAACCGCCGGCTACAAAGATGTAGCGGAGGATAAAGATTGCGGCTAGGATCCACATGCCGATGGTGGTTTCTCTTGCTTTGCCCTGGAATGCTTTGACTAAGGGATAGGCGATTAGGCCCATGGCCAGACCTTCGGCGATGGAGTAAGCCAGGGGCATCATAATGATGGTTAGGAATGCCGCGATCGCAGCCGCTGGATCCTCCCAATCAATTGCCCTTGCCCCAGACATCATCATCACACCCACCATAATCAATGCAGGCGCTGTGGCAAAGGCGGGGATGCCGGAGAAGAGAGGGATAAACAATAGGGCCACTAAGAAGAAAGCTGCCACAACAACAGCAGTAAAGCCACTGCGTCCCCCTTCAGAAATGCCTGATGCAGACTCAATGTAGGTAGTCACAGTCGAGGTACCCAAAATAGAACCAGCGGTGGTGCCCACAGCATCAGCCATAAAGGCTTTTTCAACGCCGGGAAATGCACCCTCATTGTTGATATAGCCTGCTTTTGAGCCCAAGCCGGTCAGCGTCCCAATGGTGTCAAATAGGTCAACAAACAAAAAGACAAAGATAATGCTGACCATGTCTAAAAAGTTGAGCTTAAACAGCTCACCGATACCCACAAAGGCTTGACCAAAGAGATGGGTGGGGGCAGCAGGAATGGCAACCACGCCTTCGGGCCAAGGGGCAACGCCAAACAACCAGGCCAATAAAGCGGTGCCAATGATTCCCCATAACAGGGCACCCGTCACTCGACGAGAGAACAGAAATGCGGTGATACCTAATCCCAGCAGTGTCATGGCTGCCTGGGGTGATCTGAGGTTTCCAAGGGTGGTCAACGTGGCGTCAGAGGGTGCAATAATGCCTGCTCCCTTAAGGGCAATGTAGGCAATAAACAAACCAATACCGGCTGTTGTTGCATGCTTAACCGCATCGGGAATAGCAGCAACAATCTTGTTACGCACATTGGTGAGGGTGAGAATAATAAAGATAATCCCCTCAATAAAGACAGCAGCCAGGGCCACACGCCAGTCCACACCCATGCCTAGCACAACACTGAAGGCAAAGAAAGCATTGATGCCCATGCCAGGAGCCAGAGCAAAGGGAAGTTTGGCGTAAAGACCCATGATCAGGGTTGCGATCGCAGCTGATATCCCCGTTGCCATTACCAGCTCCCCAAATAAGTCTCCTGACCCATTGAGAAAAACAGCCTCCGACAAAATTGCCGGGTTGACGATGAGAATGTAGGCCATGGTGACAAATGTCGTTGCCCCAGCCAAAATTTCCGTAGGTAGATCGGTGCCCAGGGCATCGAAGTTAAAAAAGTTAGCGATGGCCCTTGTCAGGCCAGACGATTGTTGAATATTGCCCGATTGATTAGACATAGCGGTTAAGTGCGTAGCTATTTCCAGTGAAGTGCCTAAGGTTTCTATCGTCTGTCTAGGTGGTTACGGATACGATGGATGTAACATTTATTTTTTATTTGGAAAAGAATTGAAAACTCATTGGTTGCTTCTCAGACGCGCAGGTGCTATAGCTGACTTCGACTACGCTCAGTCAGTTAGGTGGAAAAGCTTGAAGATAGGGTTTTATGGTGCTGATAAGATAACTAACAAACCTTCAAGCCCTGAGAATAGCCATGCGTGTTTATGTGGTTCTGTTTAATGCTCGTACTGAAAATGAGGGAATTCACTCTCTGAAGGTGGGCGATCGCAACATCGTGCTGATGTTTGAAGCCGAAGACGATGCTGTACGCTTTGGTGGTTTGCTAGAGGCACAAGACTTTCCGCCCTGCAGTGTGGAAGGGTTTGAGTCGGAAGAAATCGAAGAGTTTTGTCGCGGTGCAAACTACGAAGCGAAGCATGTGGAAACTGGCACGCTGGTCATGCCCCCAGAGCAAAACCTGGAAACAAAGGACTGGGACCCAAACACCCGCCCCGAAGAGCGAGTACAGCCAGCTGATTCAGGCACATCAGCTCAGGATATGTCGCAGAAGGAGTTGGATCGGATTCGACAGCAGTTGGAGAAGTTGCTTTGAGGAGGGAGTAGGGAATGGAGGACGTGCTTGAGCTAGGGGTTGATTGGTGGAAGGTGGGTGTTATCACTTGGGCGAAATCCTTGTAATCTATCGAAGTTAAGTGCTGAGCTTTAGTCTGGGGGCAAGCAGTTAAACTGCCTGACCCCACTGCCCATTCCCCATTCCCCTCTGTCCCATGCCTGAAACCCTTAACGATCGCAGCTACCTTCTCACCGAGCAGATTAACCCCAATAGTCAAAACCTGGACCAGCTGTCAACGCTGGAAATGGTGCAGGTGTTTAATCAGGAAGATCAGCGGACAGTGGATGCGATCGCAGAAGCAGCGCCCATGCTGGCGGTGGCCATTGACCGCACAGCAGAGTCGCTACGGGACGGCGGTCGTCTGTTCTATATAGGTGCTGGCACCAGCGGGCGTTTGGGCGTGTTGGATGCAGCTGAATGTCCACCAACATTTTGCACACCGCCCAAGATGGTGCAGGGAATTTTGGCCGGGGGACCACCAGCTTTGCTGCGCAGCTCAGAAGCCCTGGAAGACTTGCCTGCTGATGGGGCAGCCGCGATGGCGACCCACCAAATTTCTGCCCTTGATGTAGTCGTAGGGATTACGGCTGGTGGAACCACACCCTATGTACATGGTGCGCTTAAAGAAGCCATGCTCAGGGGAGCTACCACAATTTTTATGGCCTGTGTACCAGCGGAGCAGGTGGATATTGATGTGGATATCGATTTGCGGTTACCGGTAGGGCCTGAAGTATTGGCAGGCTCCACCCGCCTAAAGTCGGGCACCGTCACCAAAATGGCCCTAAATATTTTGTCGACCGGGGTGATGGTGAAACTGGGCAAAGTCTACGGCAATCGCATGGTCGATGTATCGGTTACGAATGCCAAGCTCCATGACCGGGCCCTGCGCATTATTTCTGCTCTGACAGATCTATCCCGTGACGAAGCCGATACCCTTTTGGGCAAAAGTGATCAAAAGGTAAAACTTGCTTTGTTGATGCACTGGGCTGATTTGGATAAAGACGCGGCTCAAGCAGCGTTAGATCAAAATAATGGCAATCTACGACAGGCACTTATGGCACGTCCGGGGTAACAATGAAATTAATTTATATTCCTCAGGGCGGACGGCAGTACGCCCCGACAAAGACACCAGACACCTTATAAAATTCTTCCGTCTAAATCGATTAAGGCGCTTGTGCTTAAATAATCACCCCATTACCCCTAAATTCCTATTTTGGAGAGAAGAGTTTAATGGGTGACCTAGAAGATCCGTATTTTCCCCGTTGTCTTCTCTACCCACCCTCTCAACTTGTTATACCAATTCCTGCAAATCTATCTAAAGTTCAAAGACTGCCATCCTCCTCTGTGCTCTACGGTGTATACAGAAGTCGGAGAGTGGCTCCAAGTATCGAGCCCACTCTCCGAGAAGAGCAAGCTCTACATCCCCCAACCCCTTACTCCCTGGGGGAGAAGGGGGGCCTGGCCTCAAAGTCCTTCGCTCCCAGGGAGAAGGATTTAGGATGTAGACGCCAAAGCGGCTTCTCGCAGAGTGGGCCAATTCAAGGTCAGGTATACCTTTTGGGACATTATCTTCTAGATGTGTATACACCGTAGCCTCTGTGCTAGAGAACGACCATTCAGAACTAAGAACTAAGAACTAAGAACCGGTGTCACCTATGCCCTATACCCCCTTACAAGATTATGTTGCAGCAGCTCGATCTGGCAGTGTTGTAGCCTTACCTACCGATACCGTGTGGGGTTTAGCCGTAACACCTGACCATAGTGACAAACTCTATGAGCTAAAGCAGCGCAGTCTAGAGAAGTCTCTAATACTCATGGGGGCCAGCGCAGCTGATTTGTGGCCCTATGTCACTATGGAGGTGGCTCAGTGGCAGACTATGACTGAGCGCCATTGGCCAGGACAACTGACCCTGGTGGTCCCTTCCACACCGAAGGTCCCGTTGGTGATGCATCCCAAAACGCCGGATACCATTGGTGTCCGAGTGCCCGACCATCCCATCGCTCGCCAAATACTGGCCTTGACAGGGCCTTTGGCAACTACCAGTGCAAATCTATCTGGGCAAACGACCCTGGCGAACCTGGATGAAGTGCTGGCCCAGTTCCCTCACGTTTATGGTCTAAACGACCAAGCGTTACAGACCTTGGTGGAACCTTTGGGACCTGACATCGTCATTCCCGCTCCGTCTGGATTACCCTCCACCGTTGCTTTCTGGCAATCTGACCATTGGCAGACTATACGTCAGGGAACCGTATATTTGTAGAGTATAAGTAATGGGGATGCGCTCTGACCTTATTTCTAATTACCAAAGTATTTATACATAAAGATTCCTATGGATTGGCAAACAGCAGTACTCATTGGCATTGGCTTTTTCGGTGGAACCATTACCACCAGCCTTCGCCGAACGCGTCAGTCTGACAGTATTGCCCCTGCCCCTACCGCCTTTACTGCTTCTCGGTCCTCTACGGTTTCTCCAGCTGCCACCGATCTTTCTCCTCAGGAGTCGCCTGCTGTTGAGGCCCCTACTAAACCTACTAATGAGTTAGCTCCCGTAGAGCCTACCCCCCCAGACGATCCCCCCTCTCCGCAGCCTTCGGCTATTCAAGGAACGCCTACTGATGATCCCCAAGCCCTCGCCTATGCGCGTCTCAGCCAGTTAGAACGGTTTAAAAGTGGCTTTTTGGCACGTACTGCCCATGAGTTGCGATCGCCCATTAATAGTGTCATTGGTTTGCATCAGCTGATTCTAGAAGGGCTGTGTGAAACTCCTGAAGAGGAAAAACAATTTACGGCTGAGGCCAAAGAAGCTGCCTATAAGGTTTTACAGCTGTTTGATACGATCATCGCAGCATCCAAACTCGATATTGGGCGTGAAGTTCCAACCCTGGAACCCTTACCCCTAAAGACCCTATTTAAAACATTAGAAGAGTTAACCCATCTGCAAGCAACGAATAGTAATCTTCGTCTTGCCTTCAAACCTACCGATCTTTCCGTATTGAGTGATTTAAAGTGGCTACAGATGATGCTCATTAGCTTGCTGGATGATGCTATTACATCCACAAAACTCGGCCATATCACCCTGGATGCAGTGGCTGAAGGGGAGTCTATCTTGATCAGGTTAGAGGCCGAGCGCCCAGCCAATGAGTTATGTGTCAGGCTAGATACCTCTCTCTACGGTCGTGAAGTTGATTTGAGTAATCTCTCATCGGTTTATCTTTCCACAGGGCTAACCCTGGCCATTGCGCAAGAAATGGTCAAAGCTCTCCATGGGGAACTGATTTTACCAGCAGAAGAAGAAGCTCCTATAATTACTGTAAAGCTACCGGCCAGTATCTAGGTCTGGAACAACACTTAAGGCTAGTATAGAGTTATGAGCGTTAGCTATGGGGTATGCAGAGTTACTGTTGTAGCCTGAGATCATCTTCATAGCTATAGAAGGGCAGGCTGGGTTTTTACAAAGAACAACTATACGACAACAACGGTGTAATTCTTTTGCCCCCTATTCAAAACTCTGATATTCCTAAGATGGCTGTGCCTCAAAAAGAGCACTGTGCATCCAAGATTTTGATTGTTGATGATCTTCCCAGCAATCTACGACTGCTGTCTTCAGCACTGTCTGAGGCTGGATACAGTGTTCGTAATGCTGTAAGCGGGGCTATGGCAATTATGGATATTGCCACTGAGCTACCCGATCTTATTTTGCTTGATATCCGGATGCCTGACCTGGATGGGTTTGCCGTTTGCCGCCATCTCCACAGTGATGCCATAACAGCTGATATTCCCATCATTTTTATGAGTGCTATGGATAATGTGCTGGAAAAATTAAAGGCATTTTCCGTAGGCGGCGTAGACTACATTACAAAGCCGTTTCAAATCGCTGAAGTGCTTGTACGCATTGAGCATCAGCTAGAACTGCGGCATCTTAGACAAACGCTTAAAACTCAAAATCAAAAGCTACGCATTATTCTTCAGCAATATGAAATTGCTGAAATGCAGATTCATAAAAATAATCAGGAGTTGGAACAGCGGGTTTTAGAGCGTACCCAAGAGTTACACGCTACCAATCAAGCCTTGCAGGCAGAAATCCAACAGCGGCGGCAAGCTCAGGAAAAATTAATGCACCTGGCGTTGTATGACTCGTTAACGGGATTGCCAAATCGCACGCTGCTGCTGAAACGTTTGGAAGAGACGGTGCAGGCCAGACAGCCCTATGAGTGGTCGATACTGCTGATGTTGGCTTGCGATCGCTTTAAAGCGATTAACGACACCCTGGGTCACTTACAGGGCGATCGGCTGTTGATTGAAATCGCTAATCGGATCACAGAAATTGTTTCTGACAGCAGTTTTACCGTACGTCTGGCGGATGATAAATTTGCGATTCTGTTGCCAACGTTAGCGGATAAAAACGAGATTATTCCATTGGTCCAGCGTCTACAAAGGCGGTTAGCGGCCCCCATTGAGCTGGGTAATTATGAAGTCACGGTAAATGCCAATGTGGGTATTGTGCTGGTGGATTCCAGCTATGGCAATGGTGAACACATGTTACGGGATGGCTCCCTAGCCTTGCTACAGGCCAAGCAAAAGCCCCAAGGCTGGCGTATTTTTCAACCTGAAATGCATACGCAGGCGCTGCATCGTCTGACTCTAGAGATGAAGCTACGCCAGGCGTTGAGACAACAGCAGCTACAGATCTACTATCAACCCATTGTGGCGTTGACGTCAGCCTCGGCAGCGGCTCCTGTGGAAGGGTATGAGGCCTTAGTCCGTTGGCAGCCTGAGGGCACATCTGACTTTATGTCACCTGCCGATTTTATTCCACTGGCAGAGGAAAGCGATCTGATTTCCCAGCTGGGCAACTGGACGTTTTACAAAGTATGTGAGCAACTGAGCCAATGGCATCAGGAGAATCCCTCCAAACCTGTTCCTTTTGTCAGTGTGAACTTTTCAGTGCGTCATTTACAGGGTGAGCAGTTCGCCCAACAGATTTATGATGTTCTGCAACAGACGCAGGCTCAACCTGTTTGGTTTAAATTTGAAATTACAGAAAACCTCCTCATCGGTGATCCGCAGCCAGTGCTAGCAACCCTGGCTCAGCTTAGACAGTGGGGAATTCAAATTAGTATTGATGATTTTGGGACGGGGTATTCATCCCTGAGCTATCTTAAGCAGTTACCGGTTGACACCTTGAAGATTGACCGGGCATTTATTAAAGATATGGAGTCTGATTCTGATAATCTCAAGATTGTCGAGGCCATTGTGCAACTGGCTCAAGTGTTGAAGCTGGATGTTGTCGCTGAAGGTATCGAGACAGAATGGCAAGCTCAACAGCTTGTTAACCTGGGTTGTACCCATGGGCAGGGGTATTGGTTTTCACCTCCCTTACCTTATCTGCCACCACGAATACTTAAATAGCGATTGTGTCGAATGGCCTCCATTGTGCTCTGAATATCCATAGGGGCATTGCCTAAAATTTTAAGTAGGTGAGAGCCTAGTTCAAGGGCCGCTTCAAACTCAGGTTGTACGACTTCTCGGGCTCCTGCCTGGGTCAAGCTATCGATTTCAGCGGTGACGTGGGCGCGGGCGATCACGTCAAGATTAGGATTAATGGCTAAGGAACGCTTCAACAATAGCCGGGTGCTCGCCGGGTCTGGCAGAGTAATGGCCAGGGCAATGGCTTTATCCAAATGCGCCTTTTCTAAAATCTGTTCCGAGTCGGCATCGCCGAGAATATAGTGCATCTTGTGGTGCCGCAGGGTTTGGATAGCCGCTTCGTTGTTCTCAATCACTAAAACCGGGTAGTGCCCCTGCTGCTGCAAAATATTGACGACGACCTGTCCGACCCGACCATAACCAGCTACCACAATATGGTTGGTAAGATCTTCCTCAACCCACATCTCCTGGGGAGATTCCCAAATGCTTAGAAACGGTCTGATGCGTGGGGATTTAAGTAGAGTTTCAGCAATGGGTGTCGCCGATTTAAACAAAATAGGTGTAAATACCAGGGTGATAGCGGTTGTTCCTAACAATAGCAGATAGGTTTGTTCTGAAATCAGATTGTTCTCTAGGCCCACAAGGACTAATACAAATGAGAATTCTCCAATTTGATTGATGCCCAGGCTGCTACGTAGCGCTGTTTTAAATGAATAGCCGAAGGATAACACCACAGGGAGCACAATTAAGGCTTTGCCTACCATCACCAGGGCCACGAGTCCTAATATCACCCCGGCATTTTGGATCAAAATCTGCGGGTCGATCAGCATGCCGATGGAGGTAAAAAATAGGCAGGCAAAGGTATCTCGCAGGGGCAAAAATCGGCTGAGGGCGTGGTCGGCGTAGTCGATTTCCGCGATCATCAATCCGGCAGCAAATGCGCCAATTTCAATGGAGAGGCCCAGACGCGCGGTGACTAGTGCCACGCTCAGGCACAGGGCCAGCAGGGTGAGTAGGAACAATTCTGCACTTTCGGTACGGGCAACGGCACGGATCATGCGGGGCACAAGCCCATAGCCAGCTGCGATCGCAACTCCAATAAAAATACCCACCTTGAGCAAAGCTAGACCGAGTACCGGCAGTATTGATCCCTGAGAATTAAGGGAGGGCACAATGGCTAGCATGACCCCAAGCGCCAAATCCTGAGCAATCAAAATTGCCAGCATAATTTGACCGTGGCGAGTGTTGGTTTCTCCTCGCTCCGTGAGGGTTTTAAGAACAACGGCTGTGGAGGATAGAGAGAGGACTATGCCCAGAAAAATGCCCTGCACCCAAGAATTTGCCCAGCCCAGTAAGCTGCTAATGGTGGCTACCGCAGCTGTTGTCAGACCAATTTGTAACAGACTGCCCTGGAGCGCGACATTGCGAACACGATTAAGTTCCGCTAGAGAGAACTGTACACCCAAGGAAAATAATAAAAAAGCAACCCCCAGTTCAGCCAGACTCTGAATAGCATCTGCATCGCTGATCAGTTGTAGCCCCAAGGGACCAATCACGAGTCCTGAGAGTAAATAGCCCAACAGTACTGGCTGGCGCATGCGACTAGCAATGTACCCTCCAGAGGCAGAGGCTCCTAAGGTTACTGTTAAATCTAAGATAAATTCGCTGTTTACTGCCATTATGCATCCTTAATATCTGGTCGAATCTCCCAGATTTACTGTATTGAAGTGTAATTGATTAGGCCTTGATAAATATCGGATATGGGCAAGCTCATGCTTGAGAAAATTTGATGAAGATGCGGAAATCAAGACACCTGGCCTGAATAAATCTCTGGTGCCCATCTGCCAATCGTCTTAATTTTGTAACTCTAATTTTTAGAAAAACTCACAATCTTCACCCTATGGAGAATGTTGGCGTTGCTGATCTTCAGGAGGATTTAATCTGAACTGGATATAGAGTAATTCTAGTGATCAATTCACCCTCTGAATCAGTAATTCAGCTGTCAACCTTTTCAGGATTAGGAACAACAAAAAATTACAAGAACTGAATAAACTTGATTTTTTTGCTGAATAAATCTGAATTCTTGAGGATTTCTGCGGACGAAGACGACTGACATCATAGAAGCATTTGCAACAGTTTGAGTGCATTGCCTACGGACAACTGAATGAATTCTGTATCTGAATTGTTAATAGTTTCAACAATTCGGGACTAAAGTCCTACCTGGCCCATAGTCAGCTGACAGCTAACCAAGCATAAGATAGTGGCTCTAAGGAGAGCTTGGGACGTGAATAATGTCTACAGGCGCTACGGAAATCATTTGAGACAGTGATCAAAACTCACACCCCAGGCGTATTTTTCTAGCTAGCGAACATTTCAAATGGCCCCATTTAATCGCCTTCAAAGAAACAGTGTCCTCCATAAAACCCTATGGCTTTTGGGGGGGTATGCCTTCTTTTTGATTGCGGCCTTATCATCAGCCGTTTACTACGTTGCCAATAGCGTTGAAAGCATTCATCGTTCCACCCTGGAGTTTGATGAACTGAACCGTGAAGTTGAGATCATCAATGATTACTTCAATCGTCAGGCGAAAGATCGAAAAAATTTATTTCTGCGTGGCCATAATTTAGAAGACTTGGCCAAGTATTTAGACCGTGTCAACGACATGACGGTCAAGATTGAGCAGCAGACGAATAACGTGTTGCAATATCCACTGGCAGAGCCCTACCGTAAAGATTTAGAGCAATTATTGAAAAACCATGCATTGCTCATGGATACCTATACAGAAGGTGTCCAAATCTTTAAGCAAACGCAAGACCCTCGGGCAGGTGATCAGTACGTGCGGGGCGAAGGGGGAGAGGTGGGCGAAGAACTCACCCGTGTATTGAAGCAGATTGACCTCGACCGACAAACACTCACAGCAAATAATCAAAGCCACATCAGAACGGTATTGTTGATTAGCACCGGGGGGCTGATCATATTTATTCTGGTGTGCTCTGGAGTCTTAGCATTTGCTGTCACTGATCCTATGCGTCGCATTAGTCGGTTCACCACGTTTCTCGATGAAAGTCGTCAAGCCCGTTTGAGTACCGATACCCGAGAGCATACCGAGTTTGGTACCACCACAACGATCTATCAACCGCTTGAGGGCAAGCGATACGATGAGATTGGCTACATGGTGGATACCTATGAAAAACTGTCTAGCCTGATTGGGGACTATAGCCGCACGCTGGAGAAGAGAGTTCAAGAACGGACGGCCCAGCTAGCGTCTGCAAATACTCAGATTATGCATTTGAATCAGAAGCTGGCCGCTGAAAATGTAAGAATGTCAGCGGAGCTGGAGGTTAGCCGACAGCTGCAAGCACTGATCCTGCCTAAGGAGAAAGAACTTAAACAAATTCATCAGCTGGATATTGCCACATTTATGGAGCCTGCGGAAGAATTTGGCGGTGACTACTTCGATGTGTTGCAATTTAATGGTCGGACACAAATTGGTATTGGCGATGTTACCGGCCATGGTCTTGAAAGTGGCATGCTGATGCTCATGGCTCAAACAGCAGTGCGCACACTGTTACTCCACGGTGAGTCAGATTCTGCAAAAGTGCTCAAGACCCTGAATCAAACGATCTATGCCAATGTGCAACGGATGAACTCCGAACGCAATATGACGTTGTCACTGTTGGATTACAGGGGCGGTAAGGTCAGTCTAACGGGGCAGCATGAAGAGGTGATCATTGTTCGTAAAGATGGTGGTTTAGAACGTATTGACACCATTGATTTAGGGTTTCCATTGGGGTTAGAGTCCGACATTTCTGAGTTTATTGATCAAACTCACATCAACCTTGACCCTGGTGACGGTATTGTTCTTTACACCGATGGGATTACCGAAGCTGAGAATAGTGACGGAACTCATTATGGATTGCCACGGCTATGTGAGTTGGTCCAACTCCATTGGCACTTACCTGCGGAAGAGATTCGCAGACGGGTGATTCAGGATGTGCAAAACCACATTGGCACCCACAAAGTTTTTGATGATATCACCCTGCTGGTGTTGAAACGGCCAACCATGGCGACGGTGAGTCTGGCCTAATGTTTAAGTTTTGGCTGAGTTGTAGAAATAGTCACTCTACGTCAGCGATCCACGGTGTGAACGAATGAATCTCTTCCTTTCACTTAAAGCATATCCTATGTCTTCAGCGTCATTAAATAAGCGGGTTGCCCGGTGGCATCGTTTATCTCATCGGTGGATTGCGATCGCAATTTCCATTCCCATGATCTTTATTATTGCCACCGGTATCTTTTTACAAGTCAGAAAACCCATCGATTGGATTCAGCCACCCACCCTAACAGGCAGTCAGAAATATGCACCAACCGCATCTCTAGAACAGATTTTGACCCAAGTCAAAGCCATTCCCGAAATGCAGATCAACGGTTGGGAGGACATAAAACTAATGGACCTGCGCCCCAAAAAGGGAATTATCAAAGTTCGTAATCATAGCGGATTAGAAACCCAGGTAGATGCAGCTACCGTAGATATTTTGCAAACGGCCCAACGCCGTAATGACGTTGTTGCCAAAATGCATGATTTTTCAACCTGGCATGCACGACTATGGCTTGGCATACCCGTCAGGTTAGGTTTTTTAATTCTCTTTCTAACCGGTGTCTATCTCAATATTAAGATGACGCCAGTCCGCCTGCAAAAGCTATTTCAAAATAGCTTTAAACAGACGTCAAAGAATCCTGTGACAGCATCTAAAACTCTTGGTGTTGCTCAAACAGCCGCTGCTCCTCAAACCGTCAACAAAGATGGACGCCCCTGGCGCTTACGACTCAAATCCTGGCTTTTGACCTACCACTACTGGTTAGGGTGGATTGTGATAATTCCTTGGGCGTTTGTTATTTTTAGCGGTTTGTTACTCCAGGTTCGCTACGAGGTGCCTTGGGTGATGCCGGTCCTACAACAGGGTCAAGGCACTGTCCCTGCCATTGAATTTACCCAGGCCTTAGAAACCGCTCAGCAGCGGCCCAGTTATGGGGTTGAAGACTGGAAAGATGTGTGGCGTTTATATGTATATCCAGATCAGGGGGTGACAACGATCAGGGCTAAGAATCATCAGGAACTCCAGCTCGATTCAGCTACAGGTGACGTTTTGCAAGTGGCCGTGCGCCGAACAGATTGGCTCGAAGATGTACACGAGGGTAAATGGCATGCTCTGAACCTCTGGCTATTTTTACCCGTCCACGTGTTGTCTTTATTGCTGTGGCTGACAGGAACTCTGGTGGCCTATAACCGGTAATCGCAAAAGTGGCTGGTGCTGCTGAATACGATGAGTGGAATATGCCCTCTATCTACAAAGACAACATTTAATGAAACTAGAGCTTAACTATGATGACCAAAATTTTTGGTAAGTTTAAGGACAATATACCGAAAACTCACCATGAGTATTTAGAATTAGGCTTTTCTCCGACATCGTTAACTGTGCAACAACGATGGCGTAACAATGGTATTTCCGCTGATTTTGTTGCTGATTATTTGACTACATTTTTGCCTATCTATGACGCTAATAGTCAACATAAACGGCGACAAACAGAAATTAAAGCAGCCATCAACTACATTGCCAATGAGCTTCTGGAAAATGCGATGAAATTCAACTATGAACCCTCAGAAGAGCCGATTAAATTTAGCTTACACCTATTGCAAGGGACACCTTCAACCATTGTTCTATCCGTTAGCAATGGTCTTTCCTTGCATGGTGCAACCAGGCTACAACGCTTTATTCAAGATTTTCTTGGTTCAGATCCTGATGACTTTTATCTGCGTCAGCTTGAGCGCAGTGCCACTGACACCTCCATCCCTGGTTCTGGCATGGGGTTTATCACAATTCAAAATGACTACCAGGCCCATTTAGGTTGGAAATTTAGGCCGTCTGAATACCAATCAGCAAATTTTACGGTGACGACGATGGCGCAGCTCACAGTTTGATAGCGCTCCATAACGATAAACAGTATCTGATATCAATGATTACTTATGACGGACAACAAGGAATAAATACCATGGGGATTCACACAATTGAAGGGGAAAGCTACAAAGTCCAGTGCGACAACCAAACGGCGACTATTAAATTTCACGGTTCTCTAAGACTGAGTGGTCCAGATGCCTATGCCCCCATTGATGAACTGATGGGAGACTTGCTCCAACGAGAACCTGAGCTAATTACCCTCGAACTCAGGGACTTAAAATTCCTCAATAGCTCTGGTATCAGCATGATTTCCAAATTTGTTATTCGTGTTCGCTCAGCCCAAACAGTGAATATGATGGTTGTAGGCAGTGAAGACACCCCCTGGCAGGGAAAATCTCTCAAGAACTTAAAGCGACTGTTGCCTAGTTTGGAAATTGTTTTGGAGTGATCTTATTTCTCGGTAAATGCCCAGACACCATTCCAGTGCTTGGGCATTGGTTGCTGAGCCATCTGCTGAAGACGTTCTAGATAAAACTGAACTGTTTTATCAATGGGATTGATCTTTAGAACAGCTTCAAAACAGGCCATGGCTTTTACCCAGTCACCTTCTTGGTAGAAGTGTCGTCCCTGTTGATACATTGGCAGGGTTTCTAGCTTCAATTTACGGACCGAATTTATGTCTGCATTGAGCACCTCATAGATGGTGATAGGCTCTTGGCGACCTTTGACAACGATGCGGTCTATCAGTCGCACCGAATACTTATTGGGTTGCTCTAGCTTGAGCATCACATCTTCTGAAATTAACAGCGATACTCCGTAGTATTTGGTCAAACCTTCTAAACGGGCTGTTAGATTAACATTGTCAGATACGGCATCGGCCTGCATGCGATTTGTCTCCCCCACCATACCGACCATCATGTGGCCAGCATGTAAACCAATACCCACCGTCAGGGGTGGGTAGCCTTCAGTAAGGCGATGCTGATTATAGGTTCTGATCTGATTGACTTTGGCAATGCCTGCCTGTAATGCATCATCAACACCATCGGGAAAGACGGCCATCATGCCGTCTCCTAGATATTTAACAATGAAGCCATTGTGCTTGCGAATTTCTGGACTAATGCGGCGCAAATAGGCATTAACAAAATCAAAATTCTCCTGGGGCGTCATTTGCTCAGAGAGGGTGGTAAAGGCGCGAATGTCAGAGAACATAATCGCCATCTCTTTACTCACATGATCTCCCAGCTTGATGTCGAGAATACTATCTCGCTGGAGAAACGTTAAATATTCTGGAGGGATAAAGCGACTGTAAGACTCCAAAAGATCTGAGAGATGGGCATTCGTTTCAATAAGTTTTTGTTCTTGGCGTTTCACAGACTGTACCGTTTCTGAAAATACCCGAGCCAGGTTACCGAGTTCATCACCGCGCAGGGCCGTTGCTGTAAGACTGTGGGGAGTAAAGGTATTGTTTTGGACCGTAATGGCAGCTGCCGTAATCTGTTTGACCTGCTCAATGTAATCCGCCATTTCTTGGTTCTGCGTTTCTAGCGCGTTCTCTAAAATGGTCGAATGCTCTGTGACAATATCTATCATTGATTGCAGATCGCTATTGTCTGCCCTGAGCTTTTCATTATGTATACGTAGTTCAATGAGCTCGGCGTCCTTTGAGCTGTGAGTACAGGTGTTGGCAATGGATGACTCGAGTTTCATGTCGGACGGACGATGGATTGAATGACTGGCAAGGTAAAGACACCACAGGAGCTTTCAGCAACCATCTCAAATGAAGGGCCAATGTGAACTGTAATCTCCACGACCATTATGGTTCTGATTGGAGATAAGATATGGGAATCTCTCCGTAACTTTGCGGACTCTACATCTAGATGTTCCTAGCTCTCAGAATCAGATCCGGTATCATCAGGCAACAACGTGGTTAGTTGATGTTGTCAGCCCTTAGTCAAGCATGGAAATCTTCAGCAATTTATGATTTTTTTGGGTGTTGATTTGGGTTGGCAAACGGGACCGAGCGGTGTTTGCTGTCTGCACTGGGAAAATGATTGGGTATGACCTCAATTAGATGTCTATTAAAAAGTCAGAAATCCTAAGCCCTACAAGAAGCTTACAATCTCCATCACGCTGAAACTGAGAAAATTTATTCTTCGCTCAAATCTTCCTGAAACCCTTGCTGGATAAGCGTTATAGCACTCTACATCGTGTCGAGGTCATACCCAAATGATTGCCTCTCCTTAGGTATTCTTGATCGAATGACTACCCATGGCGATGTCTTGGCCTGGCTGCATCAGCATGCGCCAACACCAGTCCCCGCGATGGTGGCTGTGGATGCGCCGACAATTATTCCGAACCCAACGGGAATGCGTGAACCGGATCGTCTAGCCCACAAACACTTTGGTAAATATCATGCCGGTTGTTACCCAGCGAATCAGGCGTCTGCATTTGCCACTCAACTCCTGGCCTTTGGTGAGGCGTTAACTGAGCAAGGCTTCCTCCATGCCCCAACTCTAAAACCCAGGCAATCTGGTCGTTATCAGATCGAGTTTTTTCCTCACCCGGCCATGGTGCATCTTTTTGGGCTGTCGCGTATTCTTAAATATAAAAAAGGTCGTGTTGCTCAGCGACGTCAACAACTTTACCGACTCCGATCCTTAATTTTGCGGCATTTGCCTCACCATACACCGCGCTTAATGGTGGATACGCTCCCTGCCATACCTGGGGGAGGGCTGGCCTTGAAAGCGGTGGAAGATCAGCTTGACAGTATTGTCTGTGCCTATGGAGCAGCCCACTGGTGGTATTGGGGCCATGCTCGTAACCAGGTGCTGGGCAGTTTAGCCTCAGGCTATATCGTTGTGCCGATGGCCTACGATGTACGTGAATACAAACTTGCTACAGCTCCAATTGGTGGCAGTTAAATGGATCTGCTGCCCGGTCATAGCAATAATGCTCTGCCAGGGCACAGCGGTTGACGCGATTGTAGTTGTAGATGTCCCAAATCTGTACCTCCTGTTCGTGACTCAGATTTTCCCGAATCATTTGCTTAGAACTCGCTGGGATGGTGGCAAAAAATGATGCCCAATGATGGCCGCGTTCCGGAGTGAAGCAAAACTTTCGGACATGACATAGCCATAGAAGTACATCAGATGAATTAGGCGAATGATGGGGAACTGTCATGGGAGGTTGGCGGATTAGGGAGTTCTTATTTAATTGTGGGCAATCTAGATTCATCAAGGAACCTAGATTGCAGCAGGTTGAGGGGTTTACGCCCAGCAAATCGCGGGACCCATTTTATTTCTCGAATCTCTTAAAGGTCACTTTAATAGTGGCCTTTTTTTTGCCAATGTCAGGCATGAATGCCCCTTGATACAACGGAGTGAACTAATGCCGGGTGGCAGATCGGTTATCCCTATGCGGATGCATACCATTGCACTGGTTAAGTTGATAACATGGTCCTATCTATCAGTAGCTATACGTTATTCACATTCTCTGGATTCTTAGACTTCTCTGTCCTAAGAATTCAGGGAATGTGAATAATTTTGAAGTAATATATCTATTGCTTGGGGCGTCTGTGCCCCCTGCTTGGCAAGTCTGCTTTAGCTCTAAATGGTCCTGAAACGGTCCTAAAGGTGGTCAAAAACTGTTTGGAGACGTAGTTAAACCCTAGATAATACCCATGAAAGATCTCAGCACTTATCGAAATATTGGCATTTTTGCCCACGTAGACGCGGGTAAGACCACCACCACTGAGCGGATCTTGAAGTTGACCGGTAAGGTACACAAGATCGGTGAGGTACATGACGGTGCAGCGACCACCGACTTTATGGACCAGGAAAAAGAGCGAGGCATTACGATTCAGTCTGCCGCCACCTCCTGTTTCTGGAACGAACATCAGCTCAACATTATTGACACCCCTGGTCACGTTGACTTCACTATTGAGGTATATCGTTCCCTGAAGGTACTAGATGGCGGTATCGGTGTATTTTGCGGCTCAGGTGGTGTAGAACCTCAGTCTGAAACGAACTGGCGCTATGCTAACGACTCTGAGGTAGCCCGGATTATCTACGTCAACAAGCTAGACCGGACCGGTGCTGATTTTTACCGCGTAGTAGGTCAGGTCAAGAACGTGCTGGCGGCTAATCCTTTGGTGATGGTGCTACCCATCGGCATTGAGAATGACTTCGTTGGTGTGGTTGATTTGCTCACTGAGAAAGCCTGGATTTGGGATGATTCTGGTGAGCCGATGAACTATGAGGTCAAGGATGTCCCTGCTGATATGGTCGATGACGTCGCCGAGTGGCGCGAGAAGCTAGTCGAGGCTGCTGTTGAGCAGGACGACGACATAATGGAGAAGTATCTCGAAGGTGAAGAACTCTCCATTGATGAGATTAAAGCCTGTATTCGCAAGGGAACTCGTGAGTTAGCTTTCTTCCCCACCTACTGTGGTTCTTCCTTTAAGAACAAGGGTGTACAGCTGGTGCTGGATGCGGTTGTTGATTACCTGCCTGCCCCAACTGAAGTTAAGCCTCAGCCTGAGGTTGATCTCGAAGGTAATGAGACTGGCGAGCTGGCTTACGTTGATCCTGAAAAGCCTTTGCGCGCGCTGGCGTTTAAGATTATGGACGACCGCTTTGGCGCTCTGACATTTACTCGGATTTACTCCGGTACCCTCAAGAAGGGTGACACTATCCTGAATACAGCTACTGGCAAGAATGAGCGCGTTAGCCGCATTGTTGAAATGCATGCTGATGACCGACAGGAAATGGATGCAGCTCAAGCTGGTGACATTGTGGCGCTGCTGGGTATGAAGACCGTACAAACTGGTCATACCCTGTGCGACCCCAAGAATCCAGCTACGCTAGAACCTATGGTCTTCCCCGACCCTGTGATTTCTATCGCAGTTGAGACTAAGAAAAAGGGTGAATCTGAGAAGATGGGTATTGCCCTGAGCAAGATGGTTCAAGAAGATCCCTCTTTCCAGGTGGAGACTGATCGAGAAAGCGGCGAAATCATTCTGAAGGGTATGGGTGAGCTGCACCTGGACATTAAGGTGGATATTCTGAAGCGTACCCACGGTATCGAAGTGGAGGTTGGTAAGCCTCAGGTGGCTTACCGCGAGTCCATCACTAAGGTGCTACAGGATAGCTACACCCACAAGAAGCAGTCCGGTGGTTCTGGTCAGTACGGCAAGATTGATTACATCATTGAACCCAATGAGGCTGGTGCTGGCTTTGAGTTTGCGTCTAAGGTAACTGGTGGTAATGTGCCCCGTGAATTCTGGCCTGCAGTGGAGAAGGGCTTTGCTGCCAGTATGGAGAAGGGGATGCTAGCCGGGTTCCCTGTGGTGGATATGAAGGTGACTCTAACTGATGGTGGTTTCCACCCGGTTGACTCCAGCGCGATCGCATTCGAAATCGCTGCTAAGGCAGGCTACCGTCAGTCCTTCATTAAAGCCGGTCCTCAGATTCTAGAGCCGATCATGAAGGTGGACGTATTTGCCCCTGAGGATTATGTCGGTGATGTAATCGGTGACCTCAACCGTCGTCGCGGCATGATCCTTGGCCAAGATGTCGGTGCCACTGGTGTGCGCATCAAGGCCGATGTGCCCCTGAGTGAGATGTTTGGCTACATCGGCGACCTGCGTACGATGACGTCTGGTCGTGGCCAGTTCTCCATGTCCTTCGAAAAGTATGCGCCTTGTCCTAAGAACGTTGCTGAAGAGGTGATCAAGGAAGCTAAAGAGCGTCAGGGTGTAGCGGCTTAGGTTTAGAGACTCAAAGCCCTCTTGTTGAACAATGAATGAGTAAACCTCGGCTAGCAACTAGCCGAGGTTTTTTATTGTCTAGTACCCGATGGCAGAAATTTGGCAGCTATTGTATCCACCCATCTCATCGACTCGTACACCCATCTACCCATCGACTCGTACACATTTAATAGTGGATAAACTTACGCCACAGAGTATTAGTACGGCTAGGCATCCACCAGACAGTCTTGGCTTGTTAAACCACAGTTTTCTCCAAAACGCGATTTAATTTCCCGCTTTTATACCCTTCTAAATCTAGGGTGACATAGGTGAAGCCATACTCTTGAAAAGCAGTCACCAGGGTGTTTAGATCCACCGTGGCAACAAAGTCTTTGATGTCGTCAGGCGGTAATTCAATGCGTGCTGTTTCCCCATCAGACCGAACCCGCAGATTACGTATACCCAGTTGACGCAGATAGCGTTCGCACTGACCGACGCGGTGTAGTTTTTCGGTGGTGATCAGCTCACCATAGGGAAATCGTGAGCTTAAGCAGGGCTGTGATGGTTTATCCCACCAAGGCAGGCCCAGATACTTTGACATTTCCCGAACGTCTAATTTACTGATCCCAACCTCTGCTAAGGGAGAGCGTACGCCCCGTTCTTTAGCAGCCTGAATACCAGGGCGATAGTCTTGTAGGTCATCGGCGTTGAGACCATCCACAACATAAGGATAGTCTTCAGCCATCGCCAATGGTTTCAGAGTGTCGTGTAGCTCGCTTTTGCAGAAGTAGCAGCGATTGGTGGGGTTACTGGTGTAGTTGGGGTTGTCCATTTCGTGGGTTTGGACAATGCGATGATTAAGCCCCATAAAGACTGCCTGACTTTTTGCCGCTTCCAGGTCTTCGAACATGAGTGACGGAGAATCAGCCGTGACGGCGAGGGCTTGGTATCCGAGAACATCGTGGGCGATCCTGGCTACCAGTGTGCTGTCAATACCGCCGGAGTAAGCAATCAGGGCTCGATCCATTGCGTCAAATATCGACTGGAGCTGATAGAGTTTTTGGGTAATCGTCATAGTCTGCAATCTGAAGTTAGGCTCGTCCATAGGGGGCACTATGCCTAGCCTAACGAAATCACTAAGATTTAATAAGCGATAATGGACTAATTTTCCACAACAATTGCGGATTCCATTACATACCTTTTTATGATTACCATTGAAGCCTTGATGTTCTAATATTAGAACATCAAGGCTGATACGATATTTTTAAGCGATCACCTGGGTTACCATGAGCCTGACTGAATCAGTACCTGTAGCTCCCCATGGCCGAAAAAAAAGAACTTACCCATCCCCAGTACAAGGCAGATCGCGAGATTGTGACTAATCTGCTCAATGGTGAAGCGACAGACTTTAACTTAATTGAGCTAGCCCGATTGCGCATTCGCTATGACGGATTTCCAGGGGCACGGGATATTCAGCAGGATTTAGATAACGTGTTGGCAAACTGGTCGCTAACGGAAGATGACCTAATGGCCAAAACCCGTGAGATTCATCAGACCGAAATGCTGTATAAAGCGCAGCGGACAAAAAAGGAGGATTGGAGCTAAGGCCACATCAGTATCGATTATGTAATAAAACTCTGAGCGTTCTCTCAATTGGGAAACTGAAAGAACGCTCAGGGCAGTCTATTGATAATGATTATTTGTCTTGTCTTTAGGCTCGTGTGAATACGACAATTTTAAGTGTGATCACGTTCTCTATACACCAAACGTATCAATTTGTTGTTTCAGATAGGTCTCTGCTTGGGCTGGGTCAAAATCGCCGAATTTCATCTTTTCAATTCGAGATAACTCCTCTGGTGCATCCACTCCTAACTCTTGTGCAAGTTCTCTTGCTAAATCAGTTAAAAAGAAATCTTCTACACCTGTGGTGGGCTTATCAGTCGGTACATAATTCCAACGTACGAGTTGGGTCGTAATCCAACTCGCAAAACTCTTCCAAGGATAGGGATCAAAGTAAATGCGATCTGGAATATCAAAGGAGTTTCCTTGCCCATCTTCAAACTGCCCAGTCATGACGGCTTCTAGGACCGGTAATGGTTGATTGAGATATTCTTGTGGAGCAATGCTCGCTGCAATTTCTTTACGATTGACAGGGTCATTGGCATAGTTGGCCCCGTCAATAATGGCCTTGTTCAAGGCCCGAAACGTTTTGGGATGACCATTAATCCAATTTTGGGTAGCAACAAAGGCACAGCAGGGATGGCCGTCCCACAAATCTTTGCTAAGCAGGTGAATAAAGCCGATGTCGTCTTGAACAACCCGCTGGGCAAAGTTATCGGGCATAATAAAGGCGTCGATTTGGCCGGAAGCCATTTTTGCGATCGCATCCGGCGGTGGTAGGACCAACACATTGGCATCTTTGTCAGGATCCAACCCTCCAGATGCAAGGTAGTAACGTATCAGCAGATTGTGATTGGAATAATCATAGGGCACCCCAATACTCATCCCTCTAAAGTCTTCCGGGCCGTTGATCTTACCTAGATGTTTTTTGGCAACGGCAATGCCTTGACCATTATTGTTCTCAATGCTGGCGAGCCTCACCGGAAAGGGTGCTGACCCTAGACCAAGAGACATGGCAATGGGCATAGGAGCTAGCATATGGTAAGCGTCCAGGTCACCTGCGATAGCCGCGTCTCTCACCACTGACCAACTGTAATACTTAATCAAGTCTACATTGAGACCGTGTTTCTCATAGAAGCCCAACGGCTTCGACATAATAATGGGTGTGGAGCAGGTGATCGGTAGAAAGGCTACCCTCAGATTAGTCTTTTCTAGATCTCCCACGGCTGGACTATCTGCAGGTTCGTCAGCCACTTCCGTGGCTGAGCCACAGTTAGCTAAGCTGACAAGGGCAGCCCCCACGGCAATGTTCTGTAGAAATTTGCGTCGAGTCACCTGACTCATGCGTTTAGCATCAGTAAAAAACTCACCAGCTTTGGGGCCAAACGCGGCACTAAATGCCTGGTCGAGACCGCCAGCTAATTTGATCAAATCTCTCACCACCCGCTCTCGTTTTGGTTTGCCTTGGCCCACCATGCTAATAAACAAAGCTGTCCGCAGCTCTGCCTGGGTGATGGAATCAGCTGCCTCAATGGCAGATGGCTGATAAATCCGCATCTTTACCAAGTCATCGATCAAGTCAGCTGGATTCTGCGGCATTTCTATGTCTGCCATTAAATTCCAGTGATCTTGAGTGGAATGAAAACTGCCACAAACAGTACAGGGTGAGGAAAAACTGTTGCGTATCCCCTGTGGAGAAGAGAGACTATTTAAATAGTGAGACTGACTAGACAGTGATATCATAGCGTTTTTTTGTTGGTGGGGGGTTAGCACCTTTTACTATGAATGTTATTCCCATTCTTCTGTGGATATCAGGACCAATTACAAGAACTTTATTTATTGTTTTATGCTTAGTCTTTAGACATCACAAGTATCGAAAATGCCTAGTGTTTATACAAAGTTAATCTTAATACCCGTACTCTTAATTTCAAAAATATATGGGGTAGCATCACGGATGCTTACAATGAGAGCGGAAATACAAAGATATGTTATTAGCAAGCAGCTTTCCTGACTTAAAATGGTTGAATCTATTGATTTAGAGTCGAGGATAAATCTTGTAGCTTCTCTCTATATGGGTGCTTGATTCTCTATAGTAAGGTGTTGAATTTGACATCAAAGTTGTTTGCCTTGAGAAGTTAGCTGATTCTTTCTTTACAGATCTTCAATGTGATTGGCTGTAACATCCATCAATAGACAAAAATAATTATTGATAAAATATTAAAACTAGAAAATGCTAAATCCCAGTATTTTCTGATATCCATTTCGTCAGGACATCAAATAAAATATCCTCTTAAAAACAGAAAGAAATTTTGTTTGATTTACTTAGACCTATTTTCTGTGTGACATTGAGAATTTATGATTTGTGATTAGGTTTATAAAAGTAATTTTTGAGCGCTATGCACGATCATTTTGAGGTAATACCTTTCTTGACAAAGACACTTGAATCTGGTCAAACCGGACGAGTGTATATCACGGGTGACAATGTTGAATGGTGTCTAGATATTACTGACGGCAGGGTGATATTTGCAGCGCACTCGCTACAGTATCTAAATACGTTAGAGACAACATTGCCGAGTTTAGGCTATGAAGCCTTACTGCCTATTTACTGGCGATTGACCCAGTTGGAGGTGTATAAGCGCCAAATTGATCAGACTGGTTTGGAAGCCCTTAATTGGACGAGTAAGATTGTTGGTGCGCTTGTTCAATATAATTTGCTTGAGACAAAACAGGCTGGGGAAATTCTGGCTCAATTAGCTGAAGATGCCGTTGAAGCCCTCTTAGGATTGGAAAAAGCAACTGTTGTTTGGCATCCCTTTCCCAAGGAGCTATGGTATACAACAATCTACGGAACAGAAATTACTGCCTTAGTTAACCATCTTTCCGGAAGATTGAAAGCATGGCAGTCCCTTGGAGATCTCATTTGCTCCCCCTACCAGCGTCCCTACTGCGAAAGTCCGGACGATCTTTATAAACTGGCACGCCAGGGTGGACTCCCACAGCGAATGCTGGAGTCCTTAGTACGCCTGATGCAGGGAGCCAGTATCCGTCAGCTAGCCCAAACTGTTAAACAGGACGACACCAAGCTGGCCCAGCTACTATATCCCTACATAAAACAGCGTGCGATCAAGCTATGGCCCCCATTACCACCGCTTAACCGCTTGCCCTGGTTACCAATCAAGCAACAACAACCTGAATCGGTCACAGATGCAGTTAGCAAACCCGCAGATATCACAGTCATCAATAAGCCGTCTGAGACCCTTACCACTGGCGACACCACTCACCCTGAGAGTAAGGTTATCGCTGCTAATAACACTGTATCTGAGAAGAAATCTACTACTGACACGTGGAGTTCAAATGAGAACGAGTCAGAATCTAGTGCATCAGGCAATAACAATCTCCAAAACAATGGCTCAGGGAGCTTGAGATCCAAGCATTTAATCATATGCATTGATGATAGTAAGGCCATGCTAGAAAAGATAGAAAGCTATCTTGATCCAGATTATTTTGAACTTAAAACGATTATGGATCCAGTCAAGGCCATCTCTAAAATATGTGTTAGAAAACCTAGTTTGATACTGATGGATATCTCAATGCCAAGCATAAGTGGCAACTCTTTATGCTCAATTTTAAAGCGTAGCTATATGTTCAAAGATGTCCCCATCATTATGATCAGCAGCAACTCAGGAGCCCTAAATAAGGCAAAAGCCGAGGTCTCAGGAGCGGCTGGATATTTAGAAAAACCATTTTCAAAGGAACAGCTAATGCAGCTATTAGACACCTACTTGAATCTTAACCCGATTGAGTGATATGGACATCAGAACAAAAAACATAATTATCTCAAAACTAACAAGTGTCGATAAAATCACGATGAATCTCTTTCTCAATAAAGAGATATAGCTCAATATCCTATATAAAAAATGTAGTTGTCACAATAAGGCAGTGGAGACATGGCAAAAAAAATATTGGTCATTGATGATGTTAAATCTGAGCTGGATTTGATCAGCCATTATTTGGAAGAGGCTGGTTACAAAGTGATAACGGCTGAAAATGGTTCAGAAGCAATGGAAAAGATAGCATTTGATCGGCCCGATGCAATTGTTACAGATTTGGTAATGCCGGAGGTTACCGGTTTAGAACTCTGCCGAAAGCTTAAAAAAGATCCGGCTACAGCTAGTATTCCGATCATCGCCTGTACAACAAAAGGTCGCAAAATGGATCAAAGCTGGGCTAAAAAGCAGGGAGTTACTGGGTATGTAGTCAAGCCCTGCACCGCTCAGCAATTGACTGACGCTGTACGCTTTGCAGTTTTGTAGTTTATGTAAGACAGCGCATTATCTCCCATGCAAATCTCGCCTACCCCTTCGACTCAGACACTTAAAACGGCAGATCGCCTTCAGCAGCTTCTGCCTGATGTATTTAACCCAAAAACTGTTGCAGGCGAACAATTTTTGAGGGTACAACTCACTCCAGACTTAACGATTGCCTTAGCGCTAAGTTGGGTTGAAGAAAGTCTGTTGCTGCCAACTCGGTTAGTTACACCCATGCCCAATATGCTTCCATCAATGATGGGACTAATGAGTTCAAAAGATCAGGTTTTTTGGGCGATCAACCTGGCCCAACTCTTAGAGTTACCTATTGTTCTAGAGCCTTCTCAATACTATGAAGTAGTGGTCATTCGTGCTTTGCCATCCAACTTTGATCAGTCTTCTACTAAAGAGAATATTAACGCAGATGAAGAACTTTATTTAGGGCTGGTTGTACCCAAAATCCGAAGTTCTATTCGCTTATCACCAGACGATATCGTCTCTCCTGTCGATGAAGTAGATGCTAGCTTACATCCCTATTTAAGCGGTCAGGTTGTGATTGATGACGAGGTGATTCTCGTTCTAAGTGCTGAAGCGATTGGAGCGGCTCGCTCATTAACATCAGCTGAGTTTTAGGGTTATACATTTTCTTTGATTAACATAGCGAACTAGGACACCACCATGACTGCGCAGGACTATACATTAAAAAACGATAAGCTTCAGCGACCCAGCTTACTTCGGAGAGGAATACCCAGGATCTCTAGGGCAGACAAAAAGGGTGGGCGTCCTCTTGGTAGACAGTTACTACAAACACTGTTGCCCGTTACCTTGTTGCCTCTGGCAGTTGCGAGTGGTTTGGGTATTGTTATCACCAAGCGCGCTGAAAATGAAGATGTGGTATTCGCCCTGAAGCAGGAAGCATTCCTGGCCAGTGAAGTGGCTGGTTTCTTTGTAGCGGATAGCTTTCAAGTTGTAGAAAACTTGGTGATTAGCCCCTCCATTCAGCAGGCGCTAAATCAGGCGAATGCCAAGGTTGAGGAAGATAAACTCAGCGAACAGTCTGTTGAAGCGCTAGAGCAGCAGTTTGCCCAGACTAAGCTATTAGAGCCCAATGCGGCCATCAACAAATATTTAGCAGATATTGTGGCTGCTGAAGGACTCGGTGAAATATTTTTTACTGAAGAAGGTGGTTTCACTGTTGGCGTCAGCAACCCTATTGATGACTTTGTTCAAAGTGATGAGGATTGGTGGCTGCAGGCTAAGCAATTTGGTCAATATGTGGAACCGGTAAAATTTGATGACTCTGCCAATGTCGTCAGTGTATCGATTTCCAGTGCAATTACTCCTGCTGGGTCCGAGGACGTTATTGGAGTTGTTAAGTCGGTTCTGCCCCAGCAGGTTTTGAGTACTCAAATTGCTACCTATCTGAGTAATTCAATTGGTGAAACTCAGGCAGTGCAGGTGGTCGATGTCCGTAATGGCTTGGCACTGGCGACCGTACCCATAACAGAAAATACTGACACTGATAATGCAACCGTGGTTGGTGGAGAGGTAATTGCGCAGTTTGCCCAGGCATTATCATCAAAATTAGGCCGCGAGGCCGATAGTCCCCAAATATTTAGACAGGAATTACAGCAGGAAACGGGCGCTAAAATTATTGAAGTTAGCCGGACAGCATTACTTGGTAAAGAAGTATTACAGGCTGTAGTTTCCTATGAAGGTCGGAACTATAGTCTGGCGACCGTAGCCGATCTTCCCTGGGTTGCAATCTCGTCTGAGGATGCAGTTGCACTTGACCAGGCAGGACTGACTTTGTTGGCTGTCTTTATTGTGACTGCCATAATTTTGGGTACCGCCTCAGGTGGTTTGTTGCTGTCGCTGGCACGCAGGCTTTCTCAACCATTGCAGACACTAACTGAAGTAGCTCAGAAAGCGGCTGGAGGTGAACTAGATGCCCGTGCCATTATCGAGGGAACCTTTGAAACTCAAATTCTAGGACGTGGTTTTAATAATCTTTTAGATCAGCTACAGTCATCGCTTAAACAGCAAAAAGATTTTGCAGAAGAACAGCGACAAGAAAGAGAAAAACTAGAAAATGATATCACCCAGCTAATGGAAGAAGTGGGGGATGCAGCAAACGGCGATCTCTCGGTGCGGGCAAAGCTTTCGGCTGGAGACGTGGGTATTGTAGCTGACCTTTTTAACGCCATCATTGAAAACCTGCGAGACATTGCCGTCAATGTGAAACAATCAACCGGCCAAGTGAGTGGTTCATTGCTGACTAACGAGCAGCAAATTCTTAGCGTGGTTGAGCAGGCCGTTGAAGAAGCGCGCTCGATGCAGAATACCATGGTGGCTGTTAGAGAAATGAGTCAATCTATTCAGACGGTTGCTCAAAACGCTAGTGAAGCCTCTAATTTGACCAATGACACCTATGTGACGGTACAAGCAGGGTCTCAGTCCATGGAAAAAACGGCAGACAGTATTCTAGAACTGCGCTCAACGGTGGGTGAAACCTCTAAAAAGATTAAACGATTGGGAGAATCTGCCCAGAAGATTGCTCAGTCGGTTAGTTTGATTGACGAAATTGCTCTGAAAACAAACCTGCTGGCTGTAAATGCTAGTGTTGAAGCATCCCGTGCTGGAGAATTAGGACAGGGCTTTACTGCCGTAGCGGAACAGGTTGGCTCCCTGGCGGAACAATCGGCCAATGCCACTAAGACCATTGCTCAAATTGTGGCTGACATTCAAACGGAGACTCAGGAAGTAGTCGCAGCCATCGAAACGGGTACAGCCCAGGTGGTTGATAGTAGTAGCTTGGTGAAAATGACCCAACAACAGTTGGACGAGGTACTGGCTAAATCTGATCAAATCAACCAACTGATGCAAAACATTTCAGATTCTACAGTTAATCAAACTCAAGCATCTGCGGCCGTTACTGAGCTAATCCAAAAATCTGCTCAGTCTTCCGAAGAGCGATCTCATGCATCAGCTCAGATGGCCCAAGCGATTCAAGATACTGCAAAAGTAGCCCAATCTCTACAAGCGTCTGTCAAGCAATTTAAAGTTGAAGACTAACCATGGAACTAGACAAAGAGCAACAGGCTCGATTGACCTTTTTGGCAGAGGCGGAAACCTATTTCGAGGAAATTGAAACTGTCCTGTTAGGTCTGAAAACAGCAGATGATTGCCTGGGCGAGATTAATATTGCCATGCGTGCTGCTCACTCTGTTAAAGGTACAGCTGGCATGATGGGCTTTGTCGAGCTTAGTCAGGTTGCTCACCAGCTAGAAGATGCATTTAAAATTCTGCGCGCCCGACGGCTATCGGTAGATACCTCCCTGGAAACTCTGCTACTGCAGGGGGTGGATTGTTTGCGAACAGTCCGTCAGCACTATCAGGAGCAGCTACCCATAGACTCCCAGTGGTTAGCCACTGATATTGAGCCTATATTTAAAAAGCTAAATCAACATCTGGGTGATCTCACCCCTGAAGATGAGGCTCGTCTGTTGTCAGAAGACAATGATGAAAATCTTGATGTCATGATTTTCACAACAAGTGTTGAAGATTGTCTAGAAGAGTTTCATCAAGATCTATCTCAGCTGCGGGGCGATGATCTCAGACAAGCTGTGGTTGCTATGGCTCAACGGATGTCTGAGTTTGGCATGATGGCTCAGTTGGAGGCATTTGTATCCCTATGCGATTCTGTACAACAACAGTGCCTGTCGGCTCAGCCTGAATCTATTGATGCGATCGCACATCAGGCGCTGAAAACCTGGCAGCGGAGTCATTCACTGGTTCTTTTAGGGCGTACAGAAGGGTTGCCCTCTCAGTTAAAACCACTGACCGATATCTCGGATACACAGCATCACGACCTGAGCGATCTGTCTTTACCAGAGCTTTTGGATGAGCGACCTAATAGTGCCGATGATATTGATTTTCTGCAAGACCAGCTAACCTCCTTAGAGGCCATTGATGCCTTCCCCACTGCTGAGCTGATAGAAGGGGAGCCGACCAACGATCAGATGGTTGATCTAGAGGCTTTGCAGGCACAGTTTGCGAAACTACCGGTAGAACCGGCTGATGCGGCTACCATAGCTCCAGAGTTAGTCCAGTCGAGTCTTCATCAGGCAGAGCAACTGGCTGATGAAAAGATACCTAGTCAAGAGATAGCTAGTGAAGAACTCTCTGGCGAAGCGATTAAATCAACGTCTAGCCTAGAGGCTATTCCGTTGATCCCTTTAAGTATGCCGCCGCCGGTCGCTGTCCCCAGTACACAAAAAACAACAACGGTGCGGGTATCGGTTGATCAGCTCAAGCAAATTAATAGTAATTTCGAGGCTCTGATTCTTAACCGCAATGCAGTCAACCTGAAACTAGAACAGCTACAGACATTTAGTGAGTTGATGCAGGAGCGTATGACCGCCCTGACATTATTTAATACCGAGCTACGTCAATGGTATGACCGGGCGTCAACGGAAGGACCCATTGGGGCTGTGGCTGAAAATGTGGCCATGGCCGGTGTGGTCAATAATCGCATGAACGAGTCAAGTCACAATGGGCGAGGCCGGACTGTTGAGGTTGCTGCTCCCGAAGAACTAGATGCTCTAGAATTTGACCGTTACTCTCAGCTCCATTTGTTAGCCCAGGAACATATGGAGACCATTGTTAAACTTGAAGAGGTAAGCCGTGACATTGAGTTAGGCCTGAATGAGATGGATCAGGCCATTGGCGGGCTTAACTATACCAGTCGTCTGCTTAAAAATCGCATCACCCAGACCCAGATGCGTCCGTTTGAAGAGATTGTCGGACGTTTCCCCCGGGCGTTACGAGACTGGTCAGTACAGTATGGCAAACCGGTAGAACTTAAGATTGAGGGAGCCAGTACCCTGATCGAACAGTTTGCCTTAGATCAGCTGAGCGATCCGCTGATGCACCTTTTGCGCAACTCGTTTGACCACGGTATTGAAAGCCCTGAAAGCCGTCGAATACAGCAAAAGCCTGCCGTAGGCACCATTGCCCTTAGGGCGGTGAATCGTGGTAACCGAGTGGTGATTACCCTGAGCGATGACGGTGGTGGGATTAACTTGGAGGGCGTTCGCGATCGCATCCGTAAATACAACCTCCCAGCTGAGCAGGTGGATGCCATGGAGCGTCAAGAGCTATTGTCCTTTATCTTTGAACCGGGCTTTAGCACCAGTAGTCAGGTGACTGAACTATCGGGGCGGGGCTATGGCATGGATGTGGTTCGCACCAACCTGAGAGAATTACAAGGTGATATTCAGGTGGATACGGAGCCCGGTCAAGGCACCACATTTACCATGAGTATTCCGCTATCGTTGTCTATTTTGCGGGTCATGCTACTGGAACGCAATGGCTCTGTCTTTGCCTTACCCGTTGATGCGGTGCAAGAAGTGATCAGAACTCCAGCCGCAGAGATTACTGAACCATCCATGACCTGGCGAGACACCTCTATTCCCCTCGTGCGTGTAGAAGATCATTGGACAATGCTGGCCAGACCGCTAGACATGAGTGGTCAACCCTTGATTAACTGCTCGATGATCGTGGTAGTTGGCGAAGACGATGGCTACTATGGTCTGAATATCGACCGCTTCTGGCAAGAACAAGAAGTCGCTATCCGTCCAGTGGCGAGTCCCATACCGCTACCTCCTGGATTTAGCGGTGTTACGGTACTAGGTGATGGTCGCGTCATTCCTCTGATTGAGCCGATCCAGCTGATGACATGGATTGTGGCAGGCGCTAAACGAGATACTGCTCAGCCAGTGGCTCCCGTATTGTCCTTACCCTCTCAATCGGCCAAAATTTTGGTGGTTGACGATTCGATTCATGCGCGTCGTTATATGGCAACTACGCTAGAGCGATCAGGATATCTGGTGGAGCAGGCTAAGGATGGTCGAGAGGCCGTAGATAAGTTGATCGCCGGTCTAACTGTGGAGGCGATAATTTGTGATATTGAAATGCCTCGGCTAGATGGCTACGGCGTTCTAGAAGAGCTTAGGGAAAAGCCGGAATATGAAGAGTTGCCGATTCTGATGCTGACGTCTCGCAGTAGTGAGAAGCATCGTAAGCTCGCCATGAATTTAGGTGCAACGGCTTACTTCTCAAAACCTTATAACGAGCAGGAACTGCTGAAGGAATTGAAGGTGCTAACTGAGGTTTAGGTGCTCTAGAAGCCGCCGTGCTTTATCAAGCATCGTGCACAAAAAAGAAGAAACGATCAAACGAGATTGTTGCTAATGGCAAGGGAAATAGGTCTTCGTTGCAAGACTTTATTGAACGAAATTTGACTGAGGTCACTGGATAGAAATCATCTTGACTGGTTAACCCCAAAGCCCTAACCGTCATCTGACAATAGTTAATACTTCTTCCCCTCTAGGAAGAGGCAATGGTGTATGTTGAGCTCTAGCTCCATAGCTACAGTCATTAGAGCCTTTTAGGAAAAGTTGGGTTCACTGATGTAGGTAACAGTGATTAAAACAGTGATCCTTCTTTATGAAAAAGCTAGCAATTGCCGGAATTGGTGCAGGTGTTCTTGCTGTTGGCCTATACTTCGGTGCAAATCTCTACGGTACTAAAGTCGCCGAGGCCAAGGTAAACAAATTAATTGACAGCATGGAAGAGGAGAACCTGGCTGTTGAGTACAAGGATATTAGCTTCAAACCCCTGGCCCAGGATGTCCATGTCAAAGATATTACGATCACGTCTAAGGATGATCCCTCTGAGGTCACTATCAAGAAAGTCATCATCCGTGACATGGATGAAAAATCAGATGTGCCCACGGTGTTTGATGCATCGATTCAGGGGCTAGTGGTGGACTTAAACCAGCCGAAACAGTTAGAAATGGCTGACTTTTTGCAGAGGGCTGGTTATGACACTGCGCTAAGTTTCGATATTGATACAAAGTATCGGTACAACCAGGCCAAGCGTGAGATGAGTGTCGAAACGTTTAAGGTTAGTGCCGATCAGGTGGGAGATTTGGTTGTCAATATGAAGTTGGGCAATGTCGACATGGAAGACGTTGAGTCAAAAGATGCGGCCCCCACTAACATGGATACGATTTTCCACAGTTTTGAAATTACCTATCGGGATAATTCGTTTGCGGAGAAGCTGTTGGCGTCGATGGCGGCTGAGGATGGTAAAAGTGTGGATGAGTTTAAGGCTCAGTTAACCAGTCAGCTTATGGGTGCCAGTCAGTTTTTGGTGTCGCCTGATAATGAGGTAGCGGCTGATGCGGTGAATGAGGTGGTTGCGTTTATTGAAAATCCGAAGGGGTTTAGTATTTCGGCTAAGCCGGAGCAGCCAATGCAGTTGATGAATCTGATGACTGAGAATCCTGATGATTGGATGGATAAGCTTAATATTGAGGTTAAGTCTTTTTAGGCAATTGGTGGTGGACAGATGCCGCTGGACATACTCCGGAACGCATTGTTCGCCGATTAGGAAGAGGTAGGTTAGGATTGGCAATCAACCATTTCGTGTTCCTGTGGGCAGCGGCAGCTCAAGGCTTGGGGCTATGTTAGTTACGCTCCAGATATAGTCGCCTCAAATTCCTATGGCGTTGAGTCACCTCATCTCCTATAATTGGGGACTGGAATATTCCTACAAAGGAGCTAAACGCTACATGGCGCGATATAGAGGTCCTCGCCTTCGCATTACTCGCCGCTTGGGTGAACTACCCGGTTTAACCCGGAAAGTTGCCCGTAAGGCCTATCCCCCTGGTCAGCATGGCCAGGCGCGGAAGAAAAAGTCCGAATATTGTATTCGTCTAGAAGAGAAGCAAAAGCTTCGTTATAACTATGGTGTGACTGAGCGTCAGCTACTGCGCTATGTGAAAAAAGCACGTCGTGCTGGTGGTTCTACTGGACAGGTCATTCTGCAGCAGCTAGAAATGCGCTTGGATAACACTATTTTTCGATTGGGTATGGGACCTACGATCCCCGCTGCTCGCCAAGTCGTTAACCACGGTCACATTACCATCAACGGTCGCGTTGTTAGCATCCCTAGCTACCAGTGCCGTCCTGGTGATGTCATCGGCGTTCGCCCTAAAGACGTTTCGAAGAAGCTAGTGGAGGCCAACCTGGAATTTCCTGGTTTGGCGAATATCCCCACTCACCTTGAGTTTGATAAAGCCAAGCTCGAAGCTAAGGTGAACAGCATTATCGAACGTGAATGGATAGCCCTCAACGTCAACGAACTACTCGTAGTTGAGTACTACTCCCGTAAAGCGTAGACCTACTGTCGCTCTACTTGAATACTTTAGGCATACCCTGCTGTATTCTTACCGCGCTAGTTTAGTAATTTCCATTAGCCCCTGAGGTCCGTCAGCCCTAGGGGTTTTATTTATGGTTAATAGCCGCCACCAATAGCCAATAGCTCTTTGTCTACACTGGCATCCACGACAAGACAATCAGCTCGCCCTGGACCACGCCAATGCGCAGCTCATAAATAAACTCATAGCGGTCTTCGTTTCTATCCCAGGCTGTAATCCATAGCTCGTAGGCCCGAGTATCACGCTCATGACAGGGAAGCTGTCGCAGAACATCAATTTGATAACCTCGGTAACTTTGTAGAAGATCGGCAACAGCATTGGTCACGGCTGACGAATAGTGTTGCTCTGAGTAAATTCTCGGAAATGCCATGAATGGACGCCTGGATGCGAGAGTGATTCTATTCTTAGCCTACGTGACGTTACGGATGGGGGTCAGGGTTTCGGGTAGTGTGTGAAGTTTTTGAGAAGAAAATCATAGTTCGGATCAGCAATGCCAAGTAAAATATTGACTTACCACCGCATGGATTCTTAGCTTGATGAGCATAGATACAGAAAGACTCCAAACCTTACTCAGCCGTGCTCAGCAGTTAACCGAAGCAGAAGCACTGGCGGATGTGCCAGCTGCGATCGCTGAGCGCCTCAAGACAGAAACTGCTACACCTTTGGTGGCAGCCCTGAATTTGAGCGACGCCCTATGGATTGATAATCCCTATAAAGCGGAAAAGGGTGCTTCACGGGCAGTGCGGGTGATCCAGCGCGACCAAGCCGTAATCCGTGCGCTGGCATTTTATCGCCTTAAAGGGGGCACTGATTTAGAAAAAACAGCAACATTTTTTGAAGAGACGTTTGCGGCTACCACCAAACATGACGGACAGGTGAGCCATTCCGAATAGAAAACCTGTAGGGGCGCACCGCCGTGCGCCCTCTAATGCAACCGCCGTGCGCCCTCTAATGCAACCGCCGTGCGCCCTCTAATGCAACCGCCGTGCGCCCTCTAATGCAACCGCCATGCGCCCCTACGAAAAATCTCTTATGTGTGGTGATCGATGACGTGGGGAATCAGCGAGTGGGGTTTTTCTAAATCATAGGTATGCATTAAGTCATTGTCTCCCATAATCTCTCTGGGAGGACCATCGGCAACAATTCTACCTTGGTACATGATCAGGGTGCGATCGCAAGCCTCCAACAAAAACTCTAAATCGTGGGAAGCAATTACCATAGTTTGTTGCAAGCCTTGCATAAAGGTGATTAACCGCCGTCGACTGCGGATATCAAGACTGGCGGTAGGCTCATCGTATAGAACAATCTGGGGATTCATGGCCAAGAGACCAGCAATGGCCACCATTTGTTTCTCTCCACCCGATAGGTGATGGGGAGGGCGCTCAGCTAAAGGCTGTAAACCCGTCAAAGCAATCGCTGCATCGACTCGCTCATCTACCTGTTGGGGCCGCAGATCCATATTTGCTGGACCAAAACGAATATCGTCTCGTACCGATGCAGAAAATAACTGGTTGTCGGGGTTTTGAAACAACAATCCGATTTGAGGATTAAACCCACCAGCCACAACGGGTTTATCCATCAGTCGCACAGTGCCAGACACAGGGGTAAGCGCTCCACAGAGAATCATAAACAAGGTGGTTTTCCCACAGCCATTGTGGCCGATAATCCCTACCCGTTCGCCAGGAGTAACCTGTATGCAGATATTATCAAGTACCTGGGACCGATCAGGATAGGAAAAACAAAGATGCTCAATGGCAATCGCTGCTGTTGTGGCCGGAAAAACAGCAGGCGCTACTGGCTTCTTGGGTAGTAGAGACGTCATAGATACTACTCAGAGAGTGGGCGTTTGTGTTTTGAAGAGAGATTGAAATGAATGTCGAGTTTTTAATGTTGAGTTTTAAGCAGGAACTACTGGCCAAATTTGCAGACTAATTAAAATCAGAGCAATGGTAGCGCATAATCCAATGGCTGCAATGTCAGGGGCACGCCCCCAGCCTTGAATCTGAGAGGACATGTTGCGACCATGACTATAACCTCGCAGCCGCATGGCTTTGTACACGCGCTCAGATTGTTCATAGCTGCGCACCAACAACGTGCCAGTTACGGCTGCCAATTGTTGCCAACTTTGACGATTGCCTCCTGGTTGAAAGCCTCGCAGCCGCATGGCCTGACGTAAAATGGCGAGCTGGTCGGCAATGTCAAATAGATATCGATAGGCCAGCAGTGCCATTTCTGCCATTAATGTTGGCAACCCCAGGGAGACTAATGTATCAATCAGTTTTAACAGTGGGGTAGTGCCCAATAACAGCATGCCAATGGTGACGATAGAGAGAAATCGCCCTGCAATTAAACCCATGGCCATCAGACCTTCTTGTCGGATGGCGAGGGGACCCCACTGCCAGAGAATGGTACTGCCTGATAATAGGGGTAAAGCGAGTACCATGCCCAGTACAAAGAGCCCAGGATAGCGGAGGCGCGATCGCAAAAATGACCAGGGTAACCCGGAGAGCATATACAGCACGGCGGTCACCAATAAGCAAATTGGCACCAGCTGCACCTGTTGCACACTGGTAAAGCCCAGCATTAACAGCCCTAAGCCTACTAATTTGCTACGGGGCCACCAGCGATGGAGGGGAGATTGTAATGCTGTATAAGAGTCGAGGGTCAGTCGCATAGTTGTTCTCCCAATGAGGGCATGGGCTCAACGGGTCTGATATCTAAGCCGGTCAACAGTTCTGGTTTTGTCCGCTGTAAAAATGTCACCAGCAGTGCAGTAAAAATGCCCTCAACAATCACCAATGGTCCATGGGCGATCCCCAGGGTGAAGAGGGCTGCCCTTTCAGTGGCGATATCAAAGCCAGCAGGCACCGTGAAAGTCAGCAGACTGATAAAAATGATCACCGCCAGTGCCATGCCAACAGCTCCCGCTAAAAATCCGCTCAGACCATAGCGCATTGATGGTTTTATCGAGCGGGGCAACCAATGCCGCAATTGAAAAATGCCATGGCCCACTAAGGCCGGTACACCAATGATGATGGCGTTTAATCCGAGGGTGGACAACCCGCCGTGGCCTAAAAATAAGGCCTGAAAAAATAAACCAATCAAGATCGCTAAAAAAGCGTAATAGCCCAAAATTGCGCCTAGTAATCCACTGAGCACCAGATGCAGGGTCATGGGCGGGAGGGGGATCTGAATGGATGAGGCGACAAAAAAGGCCGCTGTCAGCATAGCCGCTTTGGGCATTTGGGCCGTCGGGTTGGGTTGTCGGTTAATTTTTCGCAGACATTGCCAGGTAACAAACCCGCTGACACCATACCCGATGATGCACAGCTGGGGGGGGACAAAACCATCTGGAATATGCACTAAGACTGTTTACCTCGCGAAAAAAATAAAACTGTCCCGATCAGGCCCCACAGTGCGGCTCCAGCACTGGCCCAGCGTTGTAGGGGATTAGTCAATGGTTCCGATGACGATACCAGAGCCGTTGTGCTCCTGGCGACAGCTTGAGGATTTTCTACCTGTGCCACCGCCTGATTAGTGACGGGAACGTTGACGGTGGTACCATGGCCCGCTTGCCGAATGACAACTTCCCAATCGCCTTCTGTGTCAGGACTAAATTCAAAATTCCCTTGTTCATCGGTTTGTCCCGTTAACCAGGGCTCATCGGGGTTGCCAGGCCTGTAAACCACCACCTGGGCTGAAGCCATGGGTTCTCCAGAAGAATAGCTGGCTTCGACAGAAAAGGTTTGGGTAACGGTTGCGATCGCACCATGGCTCCAGCCCGGTTGCCCCCATAACAATACCAACCCCAAACCATTGAGCCACAATAGCCACCGTAGCCACCGTCCATTCAAACTAAAGGAAGATTCCCTTGAGTATTGTTTAGTTGAACCAACCATAGATGCACATAAGGAATTTCCCCAATTAGTTAAGCGTCTTATCTTTTATTGGTTCAATGCCCCAGGGGGGGACATGGGCTAAATAAATTCCCAAAATCGTAAAGTCGCTGGTGCCCAATAGAGAACACCAGCGACTTTAAAGGAAATTGGAAGACTCAATTAACCCTGAACAAGGGATAAAGAAGTTAACCGTAGAGGGTCGAGCCAGGTAACATTTCTTACCTATCGAATGCTTATGTTCGACAACCGACTTGCCAACAGTTCAGGAGCAGTCAGGACCTGGGCATAAAAAGGACCGTGGTCTGCATCTTGAGCAAGACGAATATTCTGCACACGGCTAGCAATTTCAGTGCTTTTCACATCGTAGGTTTGAGTAGCCAACTTAGGATACAAACCGATGCCAATGATGGGCACTAGCAAAGAGACAGCCACAAATGCTTCGCGAGGCTTGATATCCCAGGAGGTGTTGTTGGGAATTTCCAGCTCACCAGGAGTACCAAAGAAGATGCGACGCAGCATAGACAGCAGATAAATCGGAGACAAAATCACACCGATAGCCGCCAAAATTACGATAATTGCCTTAAATAAGGTGCTATAGGCATCACTGGTGGAGAACCCGAGGAAGACAGCTAGCTCAGCCACAAAACCACTCATACCGGGCAGCGCCAAAGACGCCATGGCACCGGCAGTAAACATCCCGAAGGCCACGGGCATGGCTTTGCCCATGCCACCCATTTTGTCCATCGCCAGGGTATGAGTACGCTCGTAAGCCACCCCAGAGAGGAAGAACAGAACTGCCGCAATCAGACCATGGGAAATCATCTGTAGCAGAGCACCGCTGATACCCAAGGTAGTAAATGCTGCCAAACCGATGAGGACAAATCCCATGTGGGCCACAGATGAATAAGCCATGCGGCGCTTGAGATTGTCCTGACCAAAGGCTGCTAAAGAAGCGTAGACGATGTTAATTACGCCAAGGATTGCCAGGATGGGTGCGAAGTAAACATGGGCATCCGGCAACATCTCGATGTTCATACGAATGAGGCCATAGCCTGCCATTTTCAGCAGCACACCTGCCAAAATCATGGACACAGGCGCAGGGGCTTCGCTATGGGCATCTGGTAGCCAGGTATGAAATGGAAAGACCGGTAGCTTGACGCCAAAGGCAATCAAAAAGCCAGTGTAGGTCAGCAGCTGCATCGGTAAAGAATATTCCTTAGCAGCCAGCTCGCTGAAGTTAAAGGTGAGATTGTCACCGTAGAAGGCCATTGCCAGAGCTGCCAACAAAATAAAGATGGAGCCGATAGCCGTGTAGAGAATAAATTTAGTCGCCGCATAGAAGCGCTTCTGGCCGCCCCAGATAGAAATCAGCAGATAGACCGGTACGAGTTCTAGCTCCCACATGATGAAGAACATCAACATGTCTTGGGTCAAGAAAACACCGACCTGGGCGCTGTACATCAGCAGCAGCAGTGAAAAATAAAGCCTGGGCTTCATGGTGATATTCCAGGAAGCAACCACTGCCAGCGTTGTGACTAGGCCGCTCAAAATCACTAAAGGCATGGACAGACCGTCAGCCGCCAGTGACCAGTTAAGACCGATTTGAGGAACCCAAGCAAAGTTATCAACTAGCTGTAAGCCGGTCTGATTGAGATCGTAGTAGTTAGCAAATGTATAAAAAATGAGGCTCAGTTCGGCCAAGCAAGCGCCAAGGGTATACCAGCGGATAGTTTTACCCTCGCTATCTGGCAGCAAAGGAATAGGGATAGCCGCTAGGAGGGGGAAAATAACTAGCGCTGTTAACCACGGAAAGTGTTCAACAATCATGCCAACTCATGCGTACAACTCGTAGAGGCGCATTTTGCCGAGAGGCAGTTGGTCTAGCTTGAAGCGAAAAGGCTTGTTGTCTACAACGTACCCTGTCAGGGGAGCTACTGTCTTCGCGGCGGCCTTGGTCGAAGCGGTCGGAGGAATTCAGGAGCACGATGTACTAAAGAAAAACTAGGCTAACTAACCGGACGGCAATGAGGAAAAATACCTATTGAAATACGCCCAGTCACAGTATATGTAATTTGGTTAACTTTTGATAAGGTCTAAAGCCTCAAAAACCATTTGTTTTCTTAATCGGCCAGATATATAAAGCTCTTGGTAAGACGTCAGAGCATCACACATAAAAAAAAGGTATAGAGGTAATCAATCGCACTTATGTAAATTTTCATTTATAAAAATCTGAATAAATAAAAATATGTAGTTTGGCTAAACCTGGCTGTGAGGGCACTTTTGATGCGGCTTAGCTGATGAGGCTAGCTTGGGTGCCCTGGTGATCAATGGCGAGTTGATGAACGGTATAGGGGATATTGACTGATTGCCAGGATTTACCCAGGGTTTGCTGGATAGTGGGTGCGGTTTCTGGGCTGGCTAGGGTCAATAGTGTGGGGCCAGCGCCGCTGATGACAAGGCCCCAGGCTCCGGCATTAAGGGCGTCTTGATGGATGTCGTCGTAATTTGGAATCAGGGTTTTGCGGTAGGGCTGGTGGATGCGATCGCACAGTGCTGTTCTCAACCAGTCGCCATTGCCAGTGGCTAGGGCTTGAGTTAGTAGACCCAAGTGAGCCGTATTAAAGATGGCATCAGCGCGGCTATAGCTTTCGGGTAGAACTCTACGGGCTGCAGATGTTGATAGCTCAAAGTCTGGAATGGCGACGATGGGAATGATGGATTCATGCCAGGACAGTTGGCAGATGGCGAGAGGTATGTTTTCGCTATGGACGGCGAGTTGGCAGCCGCCAAGCAGGGCGGGGACAACGTTGTCGGGGTGACCTTCTAATTCGGTGGCGAGGCTGGCGAGCTGACTGTGAGTTAGGGGGCTGCCTGCTAATAGGTTTGCGCCGACAATGCCGCCAACAATAGCGGTAGATGAGCTGCCTAGCCCACGGGATAGGGGAACGTGGAGGTCAATCGCAATGTGGACGGATGGGGCGTTTTTTTGTAAGTGATGATAAAAGGCTTCGTAGGATTTGTAGACGAGGTTGTCGGGGCCGGTGCTGAGGCGATCGGCTTCTTTGCCGGTGATGGTAATGGTGAGGGTGTCGGCAGGGGTAAATGTGAAGTGGTTGTGGAGGGTGAGGGCTGCACCAAGGCAGTCGAAGCCGGGACCAATGTTGGCGGTGGTTGCGGGGACTGTTACTTGGGCGGTTTGAGGCATTGTGATTTGGTTGAAAGTGTCTTGTTTGAAGGGAAGCTGCAAGGGGCTTCCCCGTTTGGGAGGGGGCCAACGGGCGGGGTGGGTTAACCGCGACAAACGCAGTCGATACCCCGTAGGGTGGGTTGAGCCCATCGAAACCCACCAGGTCAAACCCCATAGAATTACCCCAAGTAACCCCATTTCCCTTAAAAATCAAAGGTTACGGTGAGATTAGGGGACAAGTTGCCGACACCTAACCCCAAAAACGTTACCCCCGTAGGGGCTCCCCTTGTGGGTGCCCTAAAGTCTAGGGCCAAGCCATTCAGGCACACCCGTAGGGACTCCCCTTGTGGGAGCCCTAAAATCAAGGTTCAAAACAATCAGTATTCCAGATTAGAAGTACCCGTGGCTATCCAACGCCGCTTTTAATCGGGCAATCACATCCGGTACCGAAATCGCCCCCAAATCCCCTTCCTGACGGGTGCGAATGCTTAGGCTATTGTTCTCAACCTCTTTAGCACCAATCACCGCCATCACCGGGATCTTCGCTTTTTCAGCATTACGCACCATCTTGCCTAGGCGCTCGCCACTGCGGTCAACCACAACGCGCATACCTAGCTGTTGCATTTGCTCAGCTACTTGCTCAGCAAAGGGCAGCTGCTCAGCAGTTACAGGCATTAGCCGTGCTTGCTCGGGGGCGAGCCATAAGGGGAAGAGGCCGGCATATTCTTCGATCAAAATACCGATCAGACGCTCTAACGACCCAAAGGGAGCCCGGTGGATCATCACCGGACGCTGACGGGTGCCATCCGCAGCGACATATTCCAAATCAAACCGTTCTGGCAGGTTGTAATCTACCTGGGTGGTGCCCAACTGCCACTCGCGGCCCAGGACGTCAGTAAAGATAAAGTCGAGCTTCGGTCCATAGAAGGCGGCTTCGCCAATGCCTTCAAAGTGCTCCATGCCTAAGGTTTCAACGGCACGGCGGATGGCGTTTTGGGATTTTTCCCACACGTCGTCGGAGCCAATGTATTTGTCAGAGTCGGGATCTCGGAAGCTCAGGCGAGCTTTAAAGTTGTCTAGCTGCAGGCTCTTGAAGACCGCCAGAATCAGGTCGACCACCTTGAGGAATTCGTCGTCTAACTGGTCTGGGGTGACAAATAAATGGGCGTCATCAACGGTAAAGCCGCGTACCCGTGTAAGACCACCCAGCTCACCGGACTGCTCATAGCGATAAACTGTGCCAAATTCGGCCAGGCGCATGGGTAGCTCCTTATAGGAGCGCAGTTCATCTTTGTAAATCTGAATGTGGAAGGGACAGTTCATGGGTTTCATGACGAAGCCCATTTCATTGGCTTTGTCCGCTTCTGTTTCCGCCATCATCGGAAACATGTCTTCGCTGTACTTTTGCCAGTGGCCTGATGTTTTGAACAGGTCTACCTTGGCAATGTGGGGGGTGACAACGGAGAGATAACCGCGCTTAACCTGCTCCTGCTTGAGGAAGTCTTCTAGGGTAGAGCGCAGCAGGGTCCCTTTGGGTGTCCAAAGCGGTAGGCCAGGGCCAACATCCTCAGAGAATAAAAATAATCCCAGCTCTTTGCCTAACTTGCGGTGATCCCGCTTTTTGGCTTCTTCACGACGGCGTTTGTATTCTTGCAGTTGCTCAGGGGTTTCCCAGGCAGTCCCGTAGATGCGTTGGAGCTGTGCTTTAGTTTCGTCACCACGCCAGTAGGCTCCAGCAACGCTTTCTAGATCAAAGGCTTTGGGATGTAATTTGCGCGTGCTTTCTACATGGGGACCAGCGCACAGGTCCCACCACTGATCGCCCAGATGGTAAAGGGTTATAGGCTCTTCGATACTATCTAAAATTTCGAGCTTGTAGGGTTCTCCTAAAGCTTCAATGCGTTTTTTCGCTTCTTCTCTCGATACTTCTTCCCGTTCAACCGGATAATCCTTTTTGATAATCTTGATCATCTCCTTCTTGATCGTTTTTAGATCTTTGTCAGAGAAGGGATCGGGATTATCAAAATCGTAGTAAAACCCGTATTCGGTCCAAGGACCAATGGTGACCTGAGCTTTAGGGAATAAACGCTGTACAGCCATTGCCATCACGTGGGAAAACGTATGGCGAATGCGCTTAAGGTCTTCGGACTCGTCCGTTTTGGGAAGGTATATATTTTCAGACTCAGCCATAGGAACTGTTCGGGTTCGATAACATCTGTCAGATTAGCTAAGACACTGGGTATCCCTATAAGCTTATAAATTAAAACGCTAATCTGATTCGCAATCAACGAATGTATCCGTCGATTGGGACACGTGCCGCATCCTAGCTTAGACAGGCGCTATGGCTTTGGCAATATGCATACAAATTCAGTAAACATCGTGTGGGGTGATGTAGGCTTATCAGAGTATCAGAGTTCAATAACATCGATATCTGAGTTGCAATCTTTCTAAAGAGTTGTGCCAAACAGAAATCGGTGTGGTATCGTTGATGCTTGTGAAATTCAGCGCGTGTATTAGTTAGCGTTGCCCCCCGATTGAGGGCCTGAATTTTTAATGTACGACACAGTTTTTTCGGAAAACTAAATCCTTTCGTTTATGGCTAAAACCACAACAGCTGCTCCATTGGTCTTGCATCCAATGGCCAAGTTTCAGCGTCAAGTGAAGTCCCTTGTAGAATCTGACGTCATCAAGTCCACCGATAAGCTCTGGAAAATAGCGTTCCTGTTTAGAGATAACTGGGAGCACTGGAAGCATGAGCTTGAAGAGTTTGAGTTTTCTATGCAAGATCCCATTAGCGATTTGCTAGCTGTGGAGAGTTGGGAAGAAGAGCAGTAAGGCTGTCCATGGCGTCTGTCATTCTGTTGATCTGCTCTCAGGCAAGCAGCATTGAGGATAGCCATAGCGCCAGAAATGGCAACAGGAAGAATAGTCCCATGACATAGCCAATGGCAACGATACGATAGTTGCGTGTAGCAGTGGCTAGCTGCTGTGCTAAGGCTAAAGGCACACTGCGTAAAACTGGGATGCCATAAATCAAAATTACAGCTGCCAAATTAAAGCTTAAGTGCACTATCGCTAGCTGCAATGCCACTGGGCTGTCAACGGCCAAAGTGGCGATGAGGGCTGTAATACATGTGCCGATGTTTGCCCCTAAAACAAATGGGTAAATAGTTTCCAATGTGGTAATTTCAGCGGCTGCTAGGGGCACCACTAGACTGGTGGTCATGGAGGATGACTGTAGCACTGCCGTCAACCCCGTACCTGTGAGTAAAGCACCCAACTTTGAGCCATGGCCCAGTGCCCAATACATGGTCCCCTTGGCAAAGGTGCTTAACCAATGTTTCATTAGCCAGCCTAAGGCGGTAACACAGATCATGAGGCCGCCAACGCTGGCCCCAAATAGCAGCAAAGCATCCCATGGTCCGGATAACCTATTAATGCCATAGGCTGCTACCCAATGGACGGGTTGCAAGAGCCAGTCTATGGGAGATACAACGCTGGTGGGAAAAATAGCGAGCTGATTGCTTTGCTCTAAGAGTATCTGGCTTAGTCGCTCTAGGGGGTGCAGCCATAGTTCTATGGGAAAGAAAATAACCAGGGCAAGCAGATTAAAGCAGTCGTGAATGGTGGCAGCGGCGAACCCCCGTTCAAATTCTTCATCGCTGCCAATGTAGCCCAGGCTGACTAGGGTATTCGTAATTGTGGTGCCAACATTTGCCCCCATCACCATGGGAATGGCTGTGGCTAAGGGGAGACCACCAGCAACCAGGCCCACCAATAGAGTGGTAATAATGCTGGATGACTGCACTAAAGCGGTGGCTAGAATGCCCAGTAACAGGCCTAACCAGGGGGTGACGGCTAAGTTCAACCAGCTTTCTATCTGGGGACCAAAAATCGATTGAAACCCAAGATTTAGTAGATCAATCGCGGCAAAAAGGCCATAGATGGCTGTTAGGATACCGCCTGCGTAGAGCCAGGATTGACCTAAACTAGGTGTCTGAGACTCTGATGGGCTATTTTCTACTGAGGATTGTGTTTCAGCGGCTGCATTAGCCGTTGACGATAGATCAGTTGCTGCTGCTGTTGTTTTGTCGGTCTCAGCAAGAGCATTGGAGTCACTTTGAGAAGAAGAAGTTGCCATGAACGTTGATGCGCTAATTAACTGGATTGAAGCCTGGGCTCCACCTGCGTGGCAGGAGGCTTGGGATAATTGTGGCTGGCAAATTCAGCCTGGTATTCTGTCTCAACCTGCGGGGGTCTTAGTCTGTCTGACGCCAACGCTGGCGGTCATGGCCGAGGCGATTCGGCTTAAAGAGGAGGGTGCCCCGGTTAACCTGATCTTTGCGCACCATCCCTTAATTTTTAGTCCGCTCAAATCTGTGGCAGCGGGGGATGCGGTTGGGGATATGGTTCGTCTCAGCATTACCCATGGCATTGGGGTGTACAGCGCCCATACTAATTTTGATCAGGTCGCTGATGGTACGGCTGATGTTTTGGCCCAGTTGCTACAGCTACAAAATTCGGTACCAGTGGTGCCCACCCAAGATGGTTTGGGCTATGGCCGAGTAGGTGATTTGCCAAGTGCTCAGTCTTTGGATGAGCTGCTGGCGTTGATTCAGGCTCAGCTCAACCCGCCGAATTTAATTCATTCACCGACGGCGGATTTACAGCAAGTGATTGACCGGGTTGCTGTTTTGGGTGGTTCCGGTGCCAGCTTTATGTCGGCGGTTGCGACAACGGGAGCCCAAGCCTATCTGACGTCCGATTGTAAGTTTCACCAGTTTCAGGAAGGACGCGATCGCAACCTTATCCTGATCGATGCAGGCCACTATGCCACCGAACGCCCCGCCTGTGCCAAACTCGTTAAAAAATTTCAGCAACAGGGCGTTACCTGGACCCAACTTAGCACCACCGATGAAGACTTCCGTCAATTTTGGTGAGACATTTAGAGTCTAAACACTCTTCTTTACTCGCTTTAGTCCTTCTGCACCACCGACCCTGCTCACATCCTGTTCCAGCTGGGTCACTTTGATATCCTTAATCTCATTCTCCATGGCTTGGTCCAGGTTGCTGATGTAGTAAGACATACTGTGATCAGCAATCAAGTCAAGGCCTGACTCGAATACGCTTTTAACTAAACCCATAAAACCATCAAAGGCTCGGTAAATAGCCTTATAGTTATCTACTAAAAATCCCTTTGAATTAAAGTACTTTTCGGTTCCCAAGTGGCCATAGAGACGCATTGGGTTTCGCAATGAAAACGGCGGTGGCACATGGGGAACAACATCATTGTTGTTAACAAAGCGAAAAGCCCGGCCTGACAAGTTTTTATTGAGTTGTCGGCTAAAGGTAAGATCGCCTACACGAGGTTGTCCAAAGGTGTATAAGCCTGCAACGTTGAAACCATTTTCTTGCAGTGATGCTGCAGCCATGGTGGCTAATGCGCCTCCCAAACTATGCCCAGCAATGATTAATGGTGGTAGTTTTGCGGCAGTACCACTGACCTCTTGCCAACGCTCAATTTGTTTGAGAACGTCTCGTTCAATATCTGCCCAACCCAGAAAGAATCCTGTGTGAACTTTACCTTTGTAGGACGATACAGTGGTTTTGCCAGCCCGCCGAATTGTAAAGTTACGAAGTTTCATATCTAAGTTTGTGGTCCAATCACGGATCTCTTGAGTACCGCGAAATACTAACACCATGCATTCGTTAGTTCGAAAGATAAAAGCCTGAGTATCACGTTTCTTAGCGTTGAAATATCGAAAGTTATTACGAATGTCGATTTTCCATAGCTCTGCGATTTTAGCCACATATCTCACATCTTCATATACCAGGCGAGATGCTTTTGCCAAACTGAGGGCAAGCTTAGTGCTGTAATGGCTAACATCTCCTAGGTTCTCAAAATCACTTTCTTTATAGGGAGATCGCAAAATGCGATAACCAAACTTTTCAAACAGCTGTCTGACACCGTCAAAACCGTGGTCATAAATGTAGTTATAAAGCTGATCGTAAACTCTCGAATCACAGTTGTGACGATAGGTCTCGTCTGCAATTAGCCTGATCCAATAGTTGAGCCAGGGTTTTACTTCCTTTACACTAAATGCCTTAGATTCAACCATGTAGCCAAAATGCTCTAGACCGTTGAGCATCTGGTTAAACCAGTCCCGCATCGATGTTTCTGCGTAATACTCTTCTATGTCAGATATCTGCTTTTCATGGTCAGATGTCGATTTATCAAGTTTTTCCTTACGATTTTTTCGCTCTTTAGAACTGCCCAAAGCTTCGTTCAAGAGCTGATTTGTTACCCTAAATGTCTTGCTTTTTGCTGCTGTTGTCTCAGGTATGTTGAGCGGATAATCTCGATATTCCTCGAAGGCCAAAATACTTAACGCGCTGGAAATACCAGGATCATTTTCAAACTCCCGTGTGGCTCGCCGTAGAAAATCAATGCGTTGCCATTGGTGGTACTTACTATAACTACGAACACCATAGGCCAGGGCTATGGCACTCAGGCCCACTGCGGCGGCAAATGCCCCCTGAATCCGTAAAAACCATTGCCGTTGAGTGGCTTCAATGGTTTCAAGGCTATCGCCATTTGGGTTTTGCGGTGTCTGAGCTTCATGGTCAAGCAGTGGCGAAATGCTGTCTTCAACCTGATTGATGGCAATGTTGCTTTCTGCCTTAGGTTCTGGAGTTGTTGGAGCGGCTCCCATCAACAGTACACTACCCATAAGTGCTGCTGTTCTGACTGAAAGAATACTCACTGAAAAACGCACCATAGTCTACTAATGAACCAAATTGCTTCGATGCTACCGAAGCCTGAACCCGTTTGTTGTAAAGGATAATGAAAATTGATGTATCTGATACCTGGCCGCAGGATACTGGGGGTGCGATCGCAATTCAAAACCGTCTGCGCAGCCAGGTAATCACCACCGACCAATTTGCATCAATCACCACTGTGGCAGGCATTGATGCAGGCTTTGAGCAGGATGGCACCATCACCCGTGCCGCAGTGGTGGTTTTACAGCTGCCGGAACTAACACTGCTAGAACAGGCAATCGCCTATCGCCCCACGACATTTCCCTATGTGCCTAGCCTGCTATCGTTTCGCGAAATGCCGACGGTATTAGATGCCCTGAGGCGGCTAACCCTGGAGCCCGATTTAATCCTCTGTGATGGTGCAGGCATTGCGCATCCCCGCCGATTAGGGATTGCCAGCCATCTGGGGGTGCTGATTGATAAACCCACCATTGGTGTCGCCAAATCTCGTTTGCTAGGTACCCATGGAGAGTTACCTGCTGACAAAGGAGGCTGGGTGCCGCTAATGGATCGTGGTGAGCGGATTGGAGCTGTGCTGAGAAGCCGCACAGGGACTAAGCCGCTGTTTGTTTCCGCAGGACACCGCATTAGCTTGGAAACTGCCGTTGACTATGTGCTGCAATGTACGCCTAAGTATCGTTTGCCAGAAACCACACGGTTGGCCGATCGGTTAGCGTCAAATCGAGGCCCCATGCCCTCGGTTGGCACCTCTGCAACGGATAGCACAGAGCAAATGGAATTATTTTGAGAAGGTCTTGAAATTGGATTTGCGTCCCTGTTTAGAGGCGTTCCATGGAATGCCTCTAAACAGGGGAATTTTTGCAAGGCTAAATATGTTGAACCTTATCCTCTACAGGAAAACGTACCTTGGGTAAATGGGCATATTTATCCTCTTCCAAACGGTATCCGGCAGCGCACACCACCACCGAGTGATAGCCCATCTCTGGCAACCCCAGAATTTCGTCGTACTGATCCGGCATAAATCCTTCAATGGGGCAGGTGTCGATACCCAGTAGGGCCGCACTGACCATCAGCTGCCCCAGGGCAATATACACCTGACGGGTGGACCAGCTATCAACATCGGGTATCCCCTTCATAAAGCCCTTGACCACATTACTGAAGCCTTGAAGGGACTCCAGGTCTACACCCCGGACTTCTGATGTACGAGCCATCGAGCGATCTACATCTGTTTCGTCTAGCCCAGTTTTGATGGCGAGCACCACCAGATGAGACGCATCCAGGACCTGAGACTGCTTCCAGGTAGGTTCCAGTAGCTTTTGTCGAATGGCTACGTCATCCACCACAAAGAACTTCCAGGGTTCTAGACCAAATGAGGAGGGGGCTAAAACTAAACTTTGCTCCAGGGCTGACCAGGTCTCTGCTGGAATTTTTTTACTTGCATCAAACATCTTGGTGGCATAACGCCAGTTAAGGGCTTCGAGGACAGATTCACTTGGAAAATTTGGGGCAGCCATGAAAAATACCGGTTCAACATGGCTTTTATAGCAGTTATGGGGGGATTTCAACACACAACTAGGATACTCAACCAGAATTAACGCTATGGCATGTTCTGACGCGTTAGTTCTATGGTTGTCTCTTTATGGGATTGCGATCGCGTTGGCAACGTTTAGGATCTTTTAGAATGTCTTAAATTTTTGAGTGCCGCTAACGCAAACTGCTCTTCAGCTTCCCCTTGCAGTAGGTGAACCATGAATTTTCCCAGTTCGGTTTTAGGGCTAATACCTGTTTCCTTTTCAAAAATAACGGCTAAATTCTTCACAGCCTCTGCTCTGCTGAAACAATAGTGCATTTCCTTGTCAAGCGTATCTTTGCTAGTCTGTAGCTTCTCATTGAGTTGGCTTTGGATGGATGCTTGGAGCTGAGCCCATTCCTTGGTCTGTTTAGTTGGATGACCTAAGACATGCATGCTCCACTCGTGCTCAATTTCACAGAGCCAAAAATTTAGGGGAGCATGATAGGTGGCTTTTACAAGAATCCGCAGTAATGCATGTCGATCTTTAGCCTGAGTTAGTGGCGACGTCCATAACAATTGGCAATACTTAGTGGCATCTGATGGAATCTCAACAGATTCTATGGGGGTTTCTATCTTAGAGGGCTTATTGCGGTGGTTACGAAATTGAGTCCAGCCCTTATGTACAAGACGGCGAATCTCTTCAATTGAGAAATCCATGCCCTGAAGCTCATAGATTTGTTGAATTTGAGCTTCAGTAAAACCGCTAATGTATTTGAGTCTTAGTGCTGTGAACTGTGGCGAAAAGCTGGCTGTAGAGAGATGATTCATCGCTCTACCGATTTTTGCTAAGCAGTCACGTGCACGGCTATCTGGTAATGAATCTTTCGCAAGGGAGGCCCAGTCTGTGTGTAACTGCCATTCATTTTCTAAATTAGCCTGGTTTAGCAAAAGACAATAATTGATCAAACGGCTCAATGCGCTGAGGCTATTAACATAGCGATCAGGACGAATATAACAGTGTTGAAAAACCACTGACATAGACGCTATCAGATCCTTAACCATCAACGCCTGCAGTGGCTGAGTCCGTAAGCTATCGATTTTTTGATAAATAGCGTAATTGAAGGCGAATAATGAATGTAAAACATCACTACGGGGAGAAAATAATCCCTGTAATCTTCGATATATCAATATGTCAGACAGAGCAGAAGAAATACTTTGAGTAGAGGGTTTTATGATCTCCAGTTCTTCTTTGCCAATTCGCTCTAAAAGATCGCTTCTTGAGGAATACCCAAGTTTTGTGGCTAACTTTTCTAAACGTTCCCAAGCATTGTCAGAGAGAGAAATATTACGGCGTTTGCGTCGCTGACTTTCATCTGTCAAGGTTGGTGGACGACCACGCTTGGGTTTAGAGATAGGTACAGGTGATACGCTCTCGGGTGAGTTAAAGGATTCAGCATCAGGTTTTGCTGACAAGGGCATGTGCTTTTACCTTGAATCTGCAGCTAAGCACCTATTGAATTAGGTTACGTAATAAACAGGTATAACATTAATCTATACAAATAATGTGGTCAGACTGGCCCTTGTATTAATCATTCATGACTATTTATCACGGCTAACCAAAGCCGACTGCCTTAATGTTACGTAATTAAATAGGCATATTGCTATCAGTGGATGGCTCCATAGGACTTCATTCTCAATTATTTGATGTTTAGAGACTATAGAACTTACGCATTGACAAAATAGCAAAGCTATGAAGTGATATAGGTGTCCCTATCTGTTCCTGTCTAACCCAGCGATGCGTGAGCTATCCAAACCGTCAACGGCGCATTGCAACTGTAGCCTCTACACCTTATTCCTGATGGCAGAGCCCAAATATGTCAGCTGTGTTCGGTTAGCGGAAATCCTGGAAGACGTGAGTCACGATAGTGTGAATCGGTTTTTATTACGAGAACGTTACACACCCGAAGATTTATTCAACGAAGTAAAAGAGGAGATCACATTAGTCGGTGGCACGTTGAGTGTGGATGATAGCGTTGAAGATAAACCCTATCGAGACCAGAAAAAGAGTGCCTTCGTGGGCTATTTTTGGTCAGGCAAACATAAACGGACAGTCAAAGGGATTAATCTCATTACATTGTACTACACTGATCTATCCGGGCATTCATATCCCGTTAACTTTCGCATTTACGATAAACGGGAGGGTAAAACCAAAAACGACTATTTCAGAGAGATGGTGCTCGACGTCAAGCAGTGGGGTATTAAACCGACCTGGGTGACGGGCGATAGTTGGTATTCAAGTCTTGAGAATCTGAAGTTTCTCAGAAACGAGAAAGTGGGTTTTCTATTCGGGATTGCCGATAATCGAAAGGTCTCTTTGGAACGTGGCAAGCTAGTGCAGGTAAAGAGTTTAGAGATTCCAGAATCGGGATTAGTGGTGTATCTCAAGGAGTTTGGCTGGGTTAAGGTGTTTTGTCAGTCGTTCAAAAACGAACCCCGTTATTACATCATCTACCAGCCTACCCTAGAGCAATTGAATCACTTGACTCGGGCTGAATTCAAGCAAGTCCATGACGAGCATTGGCAAATCGAGTGTTTTCATCGAGTGATCAAACAAGTATGCAATATTGAGAGATTCTATGTTCGAGATGAACAGGCTATTCGCAATCATTTCTATTGTGCACTGCGAGCATTTGGTAAGTTACAAACCTTGTGTATTCAAGGGGTGATTGGAAACTGTTACGAGATATCGAGACAGTTGTTTGTGCCAGTCATCCGTCAGTTTATTCTGGACCATGCAACAGAAGCCACCTTCGCTTGATACTATGGATGGACTTTTGTCAATGCGTAACTCCTAGACTATTTAAAGCTGAATTATATTTACACGTAGGTAATTTTGAAGTGACCTTATTTGTAAGGATTGCTCACACTTCTAATGCACAAATGAGTAGAAAAACCTATAAAGAGTAGTATTACTTATATGAAACCATGATAAATTTGATTGCGTAACTTACGTAGCCTAATCATGCTTGCCTGCTAGTTAAGTATTTGTGTTTGGTGAAAGGCAAGTTTCAGAATATAGAAAGGTGGTTTTCTTGAATGTCTGTTTCAGCGATCTCATGTCAGTTTTTCGCTTGGCTGTGATGCTTTTGAAGCATCGTTTGAGAATGGTGTATGAGAGTTTCTGTAGATGTTGCTTTTGAATAGTCTTTGTTTATTGGGCCGATGGATCGAAAACAGCTGGAATGTATGGCGGTTAGTGAAGTTGTTGTTGAATTACTGAATGGATCACGATTAGTGATGCCAGAAGGCGTCGCTATCATCTTTATTCACTGGCTTAAATGTTTGACTGCTAATGGTTTTAGCGATGTGACTATTACCAGCAAAAAGCAGAAACATGAAATTGTGATGCAACTGGGCGCAGGAAGTGTTATCCAAACGAAGGTTCCCTTTCATCAAGCTGAAGATATCCGAAAGCGCCTGACGAGCTGATCTTGTCAGGGTTCCTGATTTCTGTTGGAGGTGAGTAAGTTAGCTTAGACAGTAACAATAAATATGGTTGTTGATTGCAGAGAATGCAACAGGCCGGGCTCTGATGACTATGAGCTCGGCCTGTCCTTTAAGTAAAGGCTTTTAGAATATAGTTTGGAGATGATCTCAATGAGCTTTAAAAAAGAGTATCGTCAACTACCTACAGAAGGAATAGTGGTTGAGATTGTTCGTAAAAGTGAAGAGTGGCGTGTTCAGGTATATGGTGTGTATTGGTTTGCCAAGGCAAACACGCATCTAGACTTTAATCCAGGAGATATTGTTCGAGTTGTTGGCCGTAGAGGGAATAAACTGATTATTGACAAGCAAAAATGCGAATCACTTTACACTATTGACGATCACTGACACAGCAAGTGTCATATGGGTCCCAATAATTACTCAAAGTCAGATGCCAGAAACCAGTAAGGTTCTGCATTCTGGCGTCTGACTCTTGACGTCTGTAGCGCTTTGCTCTTCATCGTTTGCCCTTAGCGTTCTCGAAGAGTAGAGTATTCTACCCTTGGGAAAATGTCCCGCTTTGAGTTGATACCCTTGATTAGAGCCATGAATCACCCAATAAACACACGATTATGCTGTCGGTCATAGTGCAATTCGCCACAGGTGATCATGTTGTGTAAACTGCTACCTAATGAAGGCATAATTTCACAAATGGGGGAATGTAGCTGCTGAGAACATTCCTGGGCTAGTTCATAAAGGCCATAAGAATGTGCTTTGAGTAATTTAGGTACTAACTGGCTAAGGTTCGACACTAGACTTTTATCAGAGGTGAATTTCATGAGCACATATACCTAACGCTTCCCCTTTATTACGCCATAGGAATCGTTAATCCAGTGTGAGCTTGTACAGTCTGTTGAGAAAACTTCAAGATCCCACACCAGATGTTATTTTTCTTTGAATTTCCCTCAGAGACAAATTTGTATTGAGGGTCTGATACCCAAGCCGAATACGTTGTGTTCGGTCTCAAATAAGAAGCCCTCTATGGACGCTAAGGCTCACAGAGGACTTCGGTTTAGATATAAAGTTTAGGCGATAAGACCATATGTCTATATAGACATATGGAATGTGGAAAAAGACTGCCGCTACGCCCAGACCTTAGCCCAAACCGCTAATGTCAACATGCCAACCATAAACACCGTTCATACTATCCATCGGCAGGCCCAGCAATCGGGTTACGGAACAAACAATATTGCCAAGATTGCCCAGCTATATCAATGACCTGTCCCTACCTGCCATAATCGGAGTGTCATCCAGCCCCCACGGTTATGAAACTAGTGCTCAAAGCACTCATTCGCAGCTATCAGATTTTAATTTCTCCCCTGTTGCCCGCGACCTGCCGCTACACACCTAGCTGTTCAAGCTATGCCCTGGTTGCTATCGAGCGCTTTGGCCCGTTGCGGGGTAGTTGGATGGCCATTAAACGCATTGCCCGCTGCAATCCTTGGCATGAAGGGGGCTACGATCCGGTCCCTCCGATGCCGATGGTGGGCAAAACTGACCTCAGCGATTTAGTGCTCTCTAACGAAGTGTCCGCCGAAGTGTCGGCTACCCCCCTGGATGACGATCAAGAGACATCCACACCCAGTCAAAACCACTAGTTTCACCAACTCAGCTCTAGACCAGCCCCAGCCCCAGTATGAAACGAGTCAACCTCAATGAGTTAAAAGACCAGGGAGTTTCCCACAATACCGCCATTCGTAAAAAAGTCATGCTGCAGCCAGGGGATATTCCTCACCTGACTAACTTTTCCCAGGCGACATTTGCTCCGGGGCAGGTGGCTAAAGCCCATGCCCACTCGGATATGTATGAGGTGTTTTTTGTGTCAGCTGGTAGTGGCACAATGGCTGTGAATGGCATGGACCAAGCCCTGTTGCCAGGGGTATGCATTCTGGTGGAGCCCGGCGATGTTCATGAGGTGACGAATACGGGGGCAGAGCCCCTGGTGCTGACCTATTTTGGGATCACATAATGCCCTATGATGTGCCGCCGCCGCCGTTGGATAATCCTGTTTACCTAAACCATCGGCGCTGGATGCTGCGGGCCTTGGCACTGGCAGAAGTGGCTGGGGAGGCAGGCGAAGTGCCGGTGGGTGCTGTGCTGGTGGGTCCTAATGATGACGTAATTGCTGAAGCCGTTAACCGTCGAGAGCGGGATCATGACCCCACCGCCCATGCCGAAATTTTAGTGCTGCGTCAGGCGGGACAATCGTTACAGAATTGGCATCTCAATGACTGTCGTTTATACGTCACGTTAGAACCCTGTCCGATGTGTGCTGGTGCAATTGTGAATGCACGGTTGGGTTTACTAGTGTATGGCGCAGATGACCCCAAAACAGGGGCCGTACGCTCTGTTATCAATGTGCCAGATGGACCAGCGTCTAATCATCAATTAGCCGTACAGGGGGGGATTCTCTCATCTTCCTGCCAGCAGCAGTTAAAAAACTGGTTTCGGCAGAGACGGCGGTAAAACTGTCCTGTCCACTGACAGAGCTAACCTAAAGATAGGTATATGGTATGTATACAAATGTGGAGTTGAGTATCGTCGGGCACATGGCTCACAATACCTATATCCCCTTTGGGTGTTTTCTTCATTGTCCTGAGTATTGCTAATGGCCTTTAGTCCACAATTTTTGCTTCCTAGACAGCCAGCACTCCAATCACGGACTATCCTCTGTCAATCGAAGCTATCCCCCTGGCTTACTCCGTTGGCCTACAAAATTGGTGAGAAGGTTCTTCTGCCGAACTTTTTTAAGACTATTCGCATCACTGGTCAGGCAAATATCCCCACCAGCGGTCCGGTTGTGTATGCGCCTACCCACCGTTCCCGGTGGGATCCTTTGTTGATAGGGTTGGTGGGCCATCAGTCGACGGGGCGTTACCTGCGGTTTATGGTGACGGCAGATGAGTGCTTGGGTCTACAGGGCTGGGCTATTAAGCAACTGGGTGGGTTTCCGGTGAATGTGAAGAGACCTGCGATCGCAACTCTACGCCATGGCATGCAGCTACTGAAAAACCAGGAAACCCTGGTTATTTTTCCGGAGGGTAATATTTTCCGGGAAAAGCAGGTCCAGCGTCTTAAGCCTGGCCTAGCCAGATTAGCCCTACAGGCTGAGCAGTCTACGCCCAATCTGGGGGTTAAGGTTTTACCCATTTCTCTGGCCTACGACAGCCCTCATCCCAGCTTTGGTAGCAGTACCGAGATCCACATTGGTCAGCCATTAACTGTCAGCAACTACCTGCACGCAGGATCAGCTAAGCGACAGGCAACCCTACTGACAGCAGACCTAAAGCAATCGTTAGAAGCGTTATCTCGATTTGAGCAACCGTTAGCATTGGCGGCGTAATCAATCGCCACCGAAAAATTTACGGCTCTCAGCGGCTACAGACGGCCTCAATTATCTGTTGTTGCATAGTAGCCAGTTCTGCCGAGGGCGTGTTGACGTTAAATAAGGCTTGAATAGCATCTAAACGTAGTCCCTGGTCAGCAAAATATTCAGCGTGCTGGATAGCGACCCAATCTTCAGTTGCGACCCCATCTTCAGAGAGTAAATCAGTGTCTTTGGGAACAGTATTTGATGCCAGCTCGTTACTAATCTGTTGACGGAAATCTTCAGGTAACAGGCGAAAATCGGGAAACTTGGCTGGATTCTCGGCATCAGCATCTAAATAAACCTCTAACCGATAAATGGTATCAGATTGTAGTGGCTCACCACTGTACATCAAATGACTGGTGGTCGATGCAGGGATATACTCCCAGAAGACTTCATTCGTGGCCTCATCCCGTAGAGCTAGCTTTTCAATGCTGCCGGGTTTAAAGACAATCACAGGCTGCTCGTGCCAAATTGCCGGCGTCCCTTCACCCGCCGTAGCCGGTGCGATAATGCACAGGTCGCCACGGGAAATTAGCGGTGGATCTTCATCGTCATTATCCAACAGACGTCTGACGATACTATTTAACTGTGAGACTGCCTGGGCCTCGGCAGTGGGCACTGTGGTAGGCACGATTGATGCCAATAGAGCCCCTAAGGATGAACATAGTAATTTGGTATATACAGATGCTCTAATCATTGTTATTTCCTCTTGAATTGTGCAAGATTTTGTCAGGAAAATTGGGTTTTAGAGTTTCTCTAGCATTGAATTATTGTCATTTAGGACGAATGCGTTGAAAACCTGGCAAATGGTAAAGCCAGACTGTTGCCGTTGGTAATAACCATGGCATCAGAACAGATGCTGTAATATGCATTTGTAAACCAACTAAACCAGAGGCGGCGCTAAAGAGAATAACGCTGAGCCAGCGTTGTCGCTGCGATAGGTCATGTCGCCTCGCGACAATGGCTGAGCCCGCACCCAGAAAAGACGCCACACCCACCATCCACAGGGTGGGAATGGGAACAACCTGATGACGTTCTAAGAAATGATGTACGGCATAGGCATGGGCCTCAGTGCCTGTAAATCGTCCGGGTGGATAGGTTGATTGTTCAGGATAACGTTGGTGATGCCAGTAAACAACCGCAGGGGGTGGCTCTGTATAATCTTTGGTATCTCCTAATCCAGCACCACCATAACCACCAGCTCCAATTAAAACAATCTGATTTTTCCAGGTCAGTGATGCAGATGGCTCCAATAGCTCAGACGATGAAATGGCTTGGTAAACCTGGTCGGCTGGGATAGAGAAATCTAAAATTGGCTGTAACCAACGCTGTTTAAGTAGTCGTGATAGAGTAGAAAGATGCTGCTGAGAGAGATTCTGTAATAATGGATTGTTGGTTGGGCGAGAACTGACGTTAAGAAGTTGTGTCCTTAGATCTGTTGTATTTGATATCGAGGGCGACAATGAACTGCCGCCTGCTTGTGCCAGGGCGGCTAAATAAGCAAATGGGCATCGGTTTTGGCAGTCGGTGAGGGGGGGTCTCAGGTAGTGCCACGGGGCGTTGGCATATCCCTGCATGCTCCAGGCCAGATCGGTGACGCCTGACCGGGGACCAATTTCTTCCCCTCGGCTCAGCACCGAGCCTAGCACCAGCCAGATACCTTGTTCGGCAGCATTTTGCAAGGATTGTCTTAAGACAGCCTCGTTTTCGTCCTGGCGTCGATCAAACAGATAATCAATGCCAATGACCGAACTTTGACCGGATGAAAGAATGTCAATCAGTTGAGCAATATAGCGCCAATTCATCTGATATGGGGTAAAGCCATCAATTTCCGAGACAGCTTTGTCGTCGATTTGCACCAGTAATATGGGAGGAGAAGATGATGTGGGAATCTGCTGAGTGACCTGGCGATAAACTGACTGACTGTAGAGACGCTGGGATAGGAGCCAATCTCGTATGGAGGGGGTAATGGAAAGAAGTGCGATCGCACCCAATACTACACCCTGTCGCACACTGGGTAGCCAAAGGTCTAACCGTGCTTTCCAACCAAGCGGTTGTAGTTGAAAGAGTTCTGCCCCACGATGACTAAATAAAGAGGGGATTAGGTGTGCCGATGGATAGGTTAACGTACTTTCTGATCGAAGCGATTGGCTAGCTTTTTGTAAGGCTCTGTGGACATCGTCAAATTGAACTAACCGTCGTAGAAACTGGTTTAAAAAGGCCTGAGCTACCTGATTATGTATCGGTTCTCGCATGACCACAACCTGGTTTAAACCTAAATCCACCAGGGTGTCGGCAATATCAAGACCTTTGCAAGAGTTAAACAGAGCAAACTGTAAGCCATTTTGTTGTGCCTGTTTTAAGTAGGGACCCAGCTCGCGCATCGAGATATTGGCATTGGGGGCAATGGCAATTTCACCCCCAACGCTATCGGCTTCATTGCTGTGGCCAAAAAAGAACAGCATGTCCCAGCCGTTAGAATCGCTAATTTCACGACAAATCGCCTGGCCCAGAGCGGCTACATTCATCCCCGGTCGCCAACCCACCTGATGGATTTCGGCCAACGTACTCAACGTCTCAATCGCTTGTAAATCTCCAGAGAGATCGAGACCGGTTTCGTCACCAATGATCACCAATACTCGGGCTTTACGTCGATGTTTTTTGGGTGGTGTTGCTGCTGTGCGGATGTTGGCAGGTAAGCGGGCAATACAAATAGACTGATGCTGACTAAACTCAGCCCTGACCTCCCAACTCTCCCAAGGCAACCGAGAAAGATGTATGGGATTACAGGTGATAAATAGAGTAATGGTTTCAGGACTGGTTGGATCGATTGGGGCCGCTTGACCCAACTGACGACGAATGGGAAACAGCGGTTCACTGCGGAGCCAACGATGAAATTCCGAAAGAAATTTGGCTTCTGCCTGCACCAACTGGCTATGCCAATCAGTGCGCGTAGAAGAAATTTGGCCAGTAACCCCAGCTCGCCCTCGCATAGGTTGCTCATCATTACCAAAGGCTGACTGGTAATAGCCTAAATAGGCTCGTTGCCAACGCTGGTAGAGTACCGTCAGCTGTTCTGGATAAGGCAGTTGTGCCATGAGCTGTTGCCCCTGTCCCCAAGTCAGCTCAAAGAAGCAGGTCTGGCTTATTTGATTAACGGCTAGGCGATAGGTTTGGGCCATTACTTTCCGGATCGACTAAATCGCAGTATTTCCAATTGTTTGAAAGTTATTCAAGTAATGAATAAGTTCTAAGTAACCAGAAATATGATGATTTGACACAGTCAATAGATAGACGTATCTGTATTTTCACTGTTTAGATAATAATAAGCATACATAGCTCTATGGATTGAAAAATAAGCGTGAAAATCACTCATTAGGTGAATGTTCATGCTTATGTACGTTTTTATCTATTGAAACATTTATTGCTTCTTAATACCTAACCCCTGTCCTGCTCAAAACTCCTTTTTTGGTTGTAGAGATGATGCATGCCTCCGTCTATCTCAAGTGTTTTCTGGCTAGTGTGGTGTGGTTAGTATCGACTGTAGTACCCACTGTGGCGATCGCTCAGGGGATAGAACCGTTGCCCCCTGAGCCTGTGACTCCACTGCCTGAACCTGAGCCACTGCCTGCCCCAGAGGATTTGTTGCCTCAACCATCTGTGCCGTCAGATGTGCCTGAACAGGAGATAGAGGTGCCAGGTACCTTTGTGGTCAGTGCTTTTCGAGTGGTGGGTAGTACTGTCTTTAGCGAGTCGGAGCTAGGGGCGGCAACGGCTGACTATGTCGATCGACCCATGACGTTTTCTGAGCTATTTGAGGCTCGTGCAGCGATTACGCAACTCTATGTCGATGCCGGGTACATCTCTTCAGGGGCATTTATTCCATCCGACCAATTGATTGGGGATGGTGTGGTCACGATTCAGGTGGTGGAGGGTGGTTTAGAAGATATTCAGATTACTGGCCTCAAACATTTGGACCCTGGCTATATTAGTTCTCGCATTGAGGTGAGAAATGACGCTCCACTAAATGTCAATCGTTTAGTGGAATCGTTACAGTTGTTACAGATTAATCCACTAATTGAGAATTTGTCGGCGGAGCTAGCAGCTGGCACCCAAACTGGTGGTAGTATTCTCAACCTACAAGTGAAGGAAGCGCCGAGATGGGGCGGTACGATCTCTTTAGATAATTTTCGCTCAACAAGTGTGGGGAGTTTTCAGCGGCGGGCGACTCTCTCCAATATCAACCTGCTGGGCAAAGGGGATAGCTTTGTAGCAAGCTATGGCTACACCAATGGTAGTGACACCTGGGATTTGGGATACACCATCCCCCTCGGGCCTCACAACACGTCGCTGGCCATTGACTACAGCACGACCGACAGTCGCATCATACAAGATGCATTTAAGGTGCTAGATATTGAATCGGACTCGACGAACTTGGCATTGAGCCTCCGCCAGCCAGTGATTGAAACCCCTACCGAAGAACTGGCTCTGGAATTGGCGTTTGACTACAGACGGTCTGAGAGTACGTTCCAGTTTGGGGATATTCGGTTGCCATTGCAGACGAGTGGCAGTGACGATGGAGTTACCCGTATAGCGGCGATTCGGTTTAATCAGGAATGGACGCAACGCAGTGCGCGGGAAGTGTTGGCGCTGCGATCGCAATTTAGTCTGGGTACTGACTGGTTCGATGCCACCAGTAATTCTGGCGATCGCCCCGATGGTCAATTTTTGAGCTGGCAAGGGCAGGCCCAGTGGGTGAAAGCGTTTGATAACGATCAGCTCTTTCTCGCCAGGCTGACGGGCCAGCTATCTGACGGGCCGTTGCTGTCGCTAGAACAGTTTCGTTTAGGGGGGCAGGGCAGTGTGCGGGGTTATCGTCAGGATCAGGCCACCACTGACAATGGGGTGTTTGCCTCAGTGGAAATGCGTTTCCCACTGTTTGAGGTGCCTAGTATTGATAGCGCCATGCAGATCGCCCCGTTTATTGACTATGGCGTCGGTTGGAACAACGGCGAACAGGTGGACCCCGATCCCAATAACCTGCTGAGTATTGGCACGGGGTTGCTATGGCAAACGAGCGATCGCATCAGTGCTCGTCTAGATTTTGGCATTCCTCTGATTGATCCAGGAGAAGAAGGAAACTCCTTTCAAGAGAGTGGGTTTTTATTTAGCATCACAGGTCGCCTTTTTTAAGGGGCAGTCTCGTAAATTTACTGAAACTTTATTTCCCCACCAAATCGAGAAATGCTACCATTCTGCCTAAATTATCTGGACACAAAATACGCGCGCATCTCAGGCGCAGCTGGTTTATCTAAGTTGAGTTTTGTCGGTTTCCGTAGGTCTGTCATGGCTGGGAGGTTTTGCGTGGAAAATATGCGATCGCAATGGTATTTTGCTACTAAGCTAGCTGCTGTAGCTTTATTGGGTGGTTTACTCACACCGACGACAGCTAACGCCCAAATTGTGCCCGATAATACCCTTGGAAACGAAGCCAGTGTTGTCACTCCCGATACGCTTATTCGGGGTGCAAACGGAGACTTGATTGAAGGGGGAGCCGCCCGAGGTGACGATCTCTTCCACAGCTTTGAAGACTTTAATGTCAATGACCTCCAGCGGGTGTACTTTGCTAATCCAGCGGGGATTGAATCAATCTTTAGTCGGGTCACTGGCAACAGTATTTCGGAGATTTTAGGCACCCTGGGTGTGGATGGTGACGCCGATCTATTTTTCCTCAATCCCAACGGCATTGTTTTTGGCGAAGATGCGCAGTTAGACATTAGCGGATCATTCTTTGCCACCACTGCCGACGGTTTTGAATGGGGTGAAGGGCTAGTGTACAGCGCCACTAATCCCACTGCGCCGCCTTTGTTGGCCGTAACACTGACGCCAGGGCTACAAATCAGTGACGCCCAGCGGGCCATTGAGAATCGCGGTAGTCTTTCAGTGGGTCAAGACTTAACGTTAGCTACAGGAGATTTGACCCTGACCGGTGAACTATTGGCTGGAGAAAATCTGAGGTTATTAGCGACCGACACGCTGGCAATACGGGATAGTCAGGCCCAGCTATTTAAGGCATCTGCAGGGGATAGTCTCCTGGCACAAGGCGATAACTTAATTGATATTTTTGCCCTCAATCATCCTGACAGCGGCCTATTCTCAGGCTCTGATATGGTGTTGAGGTCTGACAATCCTGTCATTGGCGATGCTCACTTTTTGGCGGGTGGTAACTTTAGGGTAGAAACATTAGATGGCTCACCCGGTAGCCTACTCAGTCCTAATGATCCCGTCATTCTATCGAGTGGCGATGTCACCATTGCCGACTACACAGGAGCATCACTACATGTTCTAGCAGGAGGACAAGTCAACCTGGGTAATATCAGCATCACCGGTACAGGTGACCCAGGTAGTGTTATTAGTCCATCCAGTACCGTTCCATTTTTGGCCAGCTTAGCAGAGGTTGAACTGGCCAGTGGCGAGACTCTTACCATTGACGGTGTTACCCGGCCTACACTCGATGTGCGATCTGGAATTGACTGGGACACATTTGGTGGATTTCTGGGTGATATTGTTTTTCCTAATGGCTCAGTGGCAGCTACGTTTAATGCAACTGCTACCGATAGCGCTATCAACGTTGGTGATGTCAATATTAATATTGAAAATCGGGGCCTGAACACAGATGGATTGGTCTTTTTAACCAATCGCTTTGTTCGTAATAGCGCAGTCCCAACAGGTCAGGTCAGTATTGGAGACATCAATACTTCGGTCAATAGCGGCGTTGCGGGGGATGTCGTAATTGATGCCTATGGCGATGTTGTTGCTGCTCAAATCAATACCAATGCGGCAGGCACCAATCTCTCAACAGATTTAGTCTTCGCTGGAGATATTACTCTACTGAGCGAAACCGGTGACATTACGGCTCTACCGGCAACATTTTCCACTGACCCCAACGATATCAATGGCATCAACTCATCTGCAATTTTTGGTGCCGCTGGCAATGTGGATATTCAAGCATTTGGTGACATCACCATTGCAGATGTAGGGGCCTACATTGCTGATAATGGGGAAGGTATTGCCGGTACCATCAATGTAGTTAGTGAAACTGGTTCAATTGATACAACTCAAGGGTTTTTGCGCAGTTCGGCAGATGCAGGATTTGCCAATAGAATTACGCTACGGGCCGATAGAGGAGATATTAACCTAGGCTCTATCGAAACCTTTACCAACGACACACTGACTTTTACAAACGAGTTTCAAAATGTTGGTGGCTCAGGAGATGTTGTAGTTATCAGTGGTGGAGATGTACGGCTGGGTAATAACAATCGAGTTATTGCTCGCGGTGCTGATGGTGCTGATGGTGGGGATGTCAGTATTCGAGGAAACGCCATTATTTTGAATAGAGGCTTTATTTTTTCTGATACTTCTGAAGATACCAATGAACCTACTGATGTGGGTGCTCTGGGCACATCACAGGCAGGTAATATCTTGTTGGAGACTCAGGCCCTCAGACTAATTAATGGCGCAGAAATTCTGACCCGTTCTTTCAATGGTGGTGCTGCGGGTGATGTTGTCGTCCGCCCCATTAATCCGAACCAACCATCGTTTGTTTTTATTGATGGTACTGTTGACATTGAAACAGACCCCACTACGGGAGCCTTTGTGAATGGAGGATTTTCGAGTGGATTGTTTTCAACAGCGGAAGAAACCTCCAGGGCAACTGAACGGGGAGAAGTTAGAATAACCACTGATGTTTTAACCATTCAAAATGGTGGCGTGATTAATGCCCGTACCCGTAGTGATAATGGTGCACCTGGCAGTAATATATTCCTTGATGTTAACAATCTAAACCTGTTGCGTGGTGGTCAAGTCCTTGCCGTGACCTTTGGTAATGGTGCTGCGGGCGATATTGATGTTGATGCTAACAATAGGGTCAATATTTCTGGTTTTGACAGGACCTTTAATCAACGTCAGGCGGACATGTTCGGGGCTCAATTTATCCGAGCTGCTGCTGCTGGCTTAGGGAATGAAGAAGCCTATCGCGAAGCTCTGGATGCTACCGACTTCACCATTGATCCAGTGGCCGCATCCAGTGGCATATATGCCAACAACCGCCTAAATTTTGGTGTTCAGGCAGTGGGTAATGCCATTGTTCTTGAACCTACCACCCTGGGTCCTGGTTTGCCAGGGGATGTGAATATCACAGCTCCGAATATTACCCTGGCTGATAGTGGACAGATTTCAACCAGTACTGCCCGCTCAGCCCGTAGCGGTGATGTCAACTTAACAACTCAAGTATTGCAACTGATAGACGGTGGTCGTGTGGCTGCCCAGACCTACGGTAGTGGCATTGGCGGCAATATCCGAGTGAGGCCGCTAAATGTGAATCAACCGTCTCGCATCATAGTTGATGGCGTAGCACCGGTTCAAACTGAAAATCTTACGGTGAATGGTGCTACTTTTGTACGACCCTTTGGGGGTTCTTCCAGTGGGCTAGTGGCATCAACAGAAGATCAAGATATCTTCTACCTAGAAAATCCGTTTGTGCAAATAGGAAATAATCTGCTATCCGAAATTGATGGCATTAACTCGACCACAGGTGACGGTCGTAGCATTCTGATTGAAGACATCGATACGGTTGAAATTCTTAATGGAGGTGTCTTAACTGCTCGCTCCCGCAGTCGTGCTGATGGTGGAGATATTATCATTCGTGGCGCTGAAACAGTGAGTCTAAGAGACGGAGGTCAGATCATTGTTGGTGCTTTAGATTATCGTCGAGGGGGTGCTGGGGATCTGATAATTGATGCCACTTCTGATGTTGAAATTGTTGGTGAGGATGAAGATTTCCTCTCCCGTAGAACAGAATTTGAAAGCAGCTATCAAGCGTACCTTGAGGCTTTGTTTAGCAACACTTTTTTGATCACGGGACAAACTGGCAATGCCACCCTGATTGCTCAACAAAGGGCACCGATTGCAGCAGCATTTAATGCAGACCCCATCAGGGCAAATAGTGCTCTAATTGCTCAGGCAGGCATCAACAGTAGGGAGAGCGGTGATATTCGATTAACAACGAATGGCTCTTTACGTTTAAGAGAGTTTGGGCAGATCGCTTCAGATACCTTTGGGCTGGGAGCCGCTGGTGATATTGTGCTCAACATTGCTGGTGACATAGAACTATCAGACTTTAGTCAGATTTCGAGTCAGATTGCAGCGAGAGGAGGTTCGGAAGCCTTTTTGCTAAATAATAATGGAGATGAGGGCCAACGCCCTGCTCCTCTGACTGAACGCAATCAAATTGTTATTAATAATGCCCGCACACTTTCTCTGGAGTCCAATAGCCAAATTGCTGCTGGGGCATTTGGTCAAGGGGATGTCGGTACAATTCAAATCACAACCATGGATAGTGTCGAGCTAGAGGGTGGCAGTACCATTCGAGGCAGTGTGGAAACCGGTGGGATTGGAGATGGTGGTGATATTAATGTGAATAGTCGCCGCCTTAGTTTAACTACTGGTGGTCAAATTCAATCGGGCGTTTTTAGGGAGCAAGAAATTGATGGCGTGTTGACCCCTGGTGGTCGAGGAGAAGGGGGGAACATTAACATTAATGTTGCAGATGTCACCATTGATGGTTTTGCTGAAAACCGTAGTGGACTGTTTGTAAGTACAGAGCGTGGTGCTGTTGGTAGTGCTGGCACCATTCGAATCGGCTCTGAGAACAACCCAACTGAGAATCTGAGAGTTACCAATTTGGGGATCATTAATGCAGCTACCAGTAATGGTAGTGACGCAGGAGGTATAGACATCAATGTTGGTACTCTGCGGTTAGAAATGGGTGGGCTGATATCGGTGGACGGTACTCCCCTTGGAACAACAACTAATAACCCTGGTAATCCAGGGAATATCGATATCGTTGCGGACAATGTTGGCCTATTCCAAGGCGGAAAGATTCAGGCGACAACGGCGTCCATTGAAGATAGCGGTAATATCAATTTGACCATTGAGGGGGCTTTGGTTTTAGACGGTACACAAACTTCTAGAGATCCGTCAGGTAGCTGTCTCACCTGTAATCTCATTTCTACTGAAGCCTTTGGTATCGGGGCTACAGGAGGCAATATTAGGATTCTTACCAATTCAGTGGCGGGTAATCTTTTTGAAAACAGCGATATTGTTGCTAATGCCCAGGGACCTGGTGGCTCCGTTGATCTGTTAGCCAACAACTCCCTGGGTATATTCATCGGCTCAAGACCCCTGAGGGAAATATTTACCTTGCGCAGTGGCCGATCTTTGCAAAGTGATTTAGATGCGAGTTCTGAACTAACGGTCGATGACGGTACTGTGGCGACCGGCGAACAGCAAGATCTGCCTGAAGTGACTATTCCCGACATTGTTGATCCGACTGATTTAGTTGATCGTCGATGTGATCTGCTGGCCAGACAACAGAGTAATACCAGTGAGTTTACGGTGACAGGCAGGGGTGGACTGCCCTTCACCCCCGATGAACAGCTTGAGGGCAGTGACCTGCTAGAAGACTTTGGTCCTTTGGGCAGCCCCCTAGATGAAACACCCGATGGCTCTGAAAATGATGGTGACGATGTGTCGGCCATACCGTCCGTGCCGGAGATTATTGCTGAGCCCCAAGGTTGGACCCTGACTGAAGATGGTCAGCTCCTCCTATACGGTAGCGCCGAGAATGCTCAGTCTCTTTTGAATGCTAGCTGTCAAGCATCGACGTCTTAGGGATATGGGGTAACCACAAGGGGTATCCCTACGAGTTTTCTGTTTTGTCTGACTTCCCTGCTCTTTTCTCCAACTATCCCCATGTTTTCTCGTTCCCTTCGTTTTTGCATAACGCTTTGTCTCACGGTGCTGCTCTGTGTCACCGTCATCCCTGCTAGGGCAAATTTGACGACGGCAGAGCTGATCAAGCAGGGGCAAACTGCCTATGGCCTGGGGCAATATCAGTCTGCTGCAGAACTATGGCAGCAGGTAACTCAGCAAGGAACAGCGCTAGAGCGGGCTAGCGGTTTGAGTAATTTGGGGCTGGCCTACCTGCAGTTGGGGGACTATGACGGAGCAGCGGCAGTGATTGCTGAGGCGCTAGATTATCTGGAGTCAGACCCCCAATCTAGCCAACAGCAGCGTATCTTAGCTCAAGTGTTGAGTGCCCAAGGCAAGCTCTATGTGGCCCAGGGGCAACTCAATGATGCATTGGCGGTGCAGAGACAGGCAACGACTGCCTATGAAGCTGTTGGGGATAAGGCTGGGATGTTGCGATCGCAACTCAATCAAGCCCAAATTCTCAGGGTGCAGGGCTACTATCGCCAAACCCTGGCCCAGTTAGACTCAATTGCCACCGATGTTGATGCCCTCCCCGATTCATCGCTAAAAGCAGCCGGGCTAAGACAGCTGGGCAATGCCTTGCTGCTTAACGGTGACACCCAAGGGGCCGTTGCCCGTTTGCAGCAGAGTCTGGAAGTCTCTAAAGCCATTGACTCGGCCACCGAGACAACGGGGGCCTTGTTAAGTTTGGGCAATGCCGATCAGGCTGAGTCAGCCGACTATTACCAGCAGGCTGCTGCGGTTGCACCAACAACGTCCCTGCGTCTACAGGCTCAAGTGAACTTAATAGGTCTTTGGATTAAGGCCGGTAATTTTCAGGCAGCGCGAGACCTGTTGCCAGTAGTTGCCTCAGATTTAAAGGAGCTACCCCAAGGGCGTGACGCTATTACCATTGGCCTCAATCTGGCCAACAGTTTGATTAAGGCCAATGGCGCGGTTTGGGAAAACCGGAAGACCGCTCAGCTATTGGCCGAGACGCTGCAACAGGCACGCCATCTCAACGACCAGCAAGGCCAATCCTATGGTTTGGGCTATTTAGGGCAGTTGTATGAATCTCAACAACAGTGGAAAAATGCCGCTCAGGTGACCCAACAGGCGCTAACCTTAGCCCAGGGCAGTGGGGCCGACATTGCCCTATACCAGTGGCAGTGGCAGCTGGGACGGATTCTCGAAGCCCAGGGTGATATCGATGGTGCGATCGCTGCTTACACCCAAGCGTTGGAGAGTTTACAAAAACTCAGGGTGGATTTGATTGCCGCCAGCCCAGATGTGCGCTTTTCATTTCGAGAAGAGATTGAACCTGTTTATCGACAGCTGGTCGATCTGTTGCTGAAAGCAGATACCGCCAGCACCCAAGACAAAGAGAATAAGCTACAGCAGGCTCGCAATGTTCTTGAATCTTTGCAGGTGGCAGAACTGGTGAACTTTTTTCGAGCTGATTGTGTTGTGACCCAGACCGTAGATATTGAGCAGGTGAGCAGCAAGGCGGCTGTCATCTATCCCATTGTGCTAGACGATCGGGTCGAAGTGGTTTTTCGATTGCCAGGGCAGTCCTTAAACCATCGCTCCGCATTGGTTGAAAAGGAGCGGGTCATTAGTACCTTGTCTCGGTTACAGCGCTCGATTTCTTATCCGGGGGTGGATTTGCGATCGCGATCGCGCAATGCCCGTTTTGAAGTAGTGGCAGATCAGCCGCTCACATTTATAACACCCGCCCAACAACTTTACGACTGGTTAATTCGCCCCATTGAAGCCGATTTAGCTACCGCCGATATAGACGTGCTGGTCTTTGTGCTAGATAGTGCTCTGCGCAATGTGCCCATGTCGGTGCTGCACGATGGCAATCAATACCTGATCGAACGCTATCCCATTGCCCTCACGCCGGGGCTGCAACTAATTGACCCTGAACCCCTGGCCAATCGAAATATTCGAGCGTTAGTGGCAGGACTGTCGGATTCTGTCGGAGAGTTTCCCCCCTTGCCCAACGTGGATGCTGAGATTGAAGCCATTCAGGCTCAAGTTCCCAGTGAAGTATTGCTGAATCAATCCTTTGTTGAGCCAAATTTTGCCAGCAAGTTGACCACGGGTAGAGGTTCGGTGGTGCATTTGGCCACCCACGGTGAGTTTAGTTCTGAACTAGAAGACACCTTTGTTTTAGCCTGGGATGGCCCCTTAAATGCCAATCAGTTAAGTGCGCTGTTGCAATCGGGGGAAATTAGCCGAGACGAAACCATTGAGCTGTTGATCCTGAGCGCTTGTGAAACCGCCACAGGGGACGATCGTGCCGCCCTGGGGTTGGCGGGGGTGGCGATTCGCTCAGGGGCAAGAAGTACCCTGGCCACCCTATGGCTCGTAGATGACCGTGGGACGTCGGAGTTAATGGGTAGTCTGTATGGTGAATTAACCTCCACCAATCTTTCCAAAGCTGAAATTCTTCAGAGAGCACAGCTTAAATTGTTAAATAACGAAGACTATCAGCATCCATATTTTTGGGCCCCCTTTGTGCTCATCGGCAACTGGTTGTAGGCTCATGTATAAGCTCTATTCACTTGCTTACATCCTGTTCTTACGTCCTGTATAGAGACTGGCATCATGGGCTCCGCTCCTTCCCTTAAGCGTCGTCATTTTCTTCAGTTTGCTGGGGCTACCTTAGCCACCATGGGGTTGAGTCAGCTGGACTTTCTCACCCAGGCAGAGGGGTATGGTCAGGCGCTGGGGCAGAGCACCCCCCGCAAGCTGGCAATGTTGGTGGGCATCAATGACTATCCGTTTGTGTCGGGTAATTTACGGGGCTGTTTGACCGATGTTGAGCTGCAGTATGAGCTACTGGTCAATCGCTTTGGCTTTCATCCCAGGGATATTGTGCGGGTAACGTCTGGGGGTGCATTATTGCCCACCCGTGAGACTATTTTACGGGTCTTTAAAGAACATTTAATCGATCAGGCTCAGCCGGGTGATGTGGTGGTTTTCCATTATTCTGGTCACGGTTCACGGGTTAGCGATCGCAATCCGATTGATCCTGATACCCCCTTAATTGGCACCCTGGTACCGATGGATGCCAGCCAAGATGGTCAGAGGGTGAATCACATCACCAGTCGCACGCTGTTTTTGTTGATGGAGGCCATCCGCACCAAAAATTTAACGATGATTGTGGATAGTTGTTATTCCGGTGGTGGCTTTCGGGGAAATACCTTGGTGCGTGCGGCTCCCATCAGCACCGATTTAGATGGGAAAGACCTGGTAGCTAATGACGCGGAATATACTTACCAGCAAGCGTTAATGGCAGAATTGGAGCTGTCATTTGATGAGTTTCAACAACGGCGTCATCAAGGCATTGCCAAAGGCATTGCCCTCGGTTCAGCCAGTCATAATGAAACGGCGTTGGACATGGCTTTTAATGGCTTCTATGCTGGGGCATTTACCTATCTGCTAACCCGATATCTGTGGCAATTGCCCAGCAGCACTCCGGCGTCGGTGGTACAGGCCAATCTGATTCGCAGTACTGTCGCTGCTGCCCGTCAGCAAGACCATGGTCAAGTACCTCAATTTGAAGCTGCCCCTGGCAGTGGCAATGAACGCAAACCGCTATACTTTGTAGGTCCCGTATCTCCAACCGCAGAAGCCGTTATCACTAACATTACCCGCACGTCTGCAGGCAATCAGGTGGAGTTCTGGCTGGGGGGGGTCTCACCGCAATACTTGGAGACACCGGGAGATAACGCCATATTTACAGTGCTTGACAATGGTGTACCCGTTGGAGAGATTGTTCAGGCATCACGCACGGGGCTGCTGGCTAACGGCAAGCCCATGGGAGATATGGCCTTGCAACCGGGGATGTTACTGCGTGAAAAATTAGTGGGCTTACCCTCTAACCCGGTGCTTAAAATTGGTGTAGATCGGTCTTTAGGGAATGAAGTGAGTGCCACTGTCTCTGCTTTAAACCAGGCGCTACTCTCCCAAACCAATATCAGCCGCATCAAGGCACAGGCGGTAAATGAGGCAACGGCCTTTGATTTTTTAATTGGCCGCATGACAGATGCTGATGCTCAACAACTGCGGCAGGAGTTGGGCAGTGGAGTTGAGATTCCGCCTGTGGGTGCGATCGCTCTATTGCGCCCATCTAATCTAGAACCGGTGCCAGCCTCCTATGGTCGGGTGAACGAGACGGCAACAGCAGCGGTGAGCCGATTAAAACCCATGCTCAAGCGATTGCTGGCTAACATTATTCTAAAGTCCCTAGCGTCCACATCCCCAGAGCTAGACGTCAGCGGAGAGATTTTTACAGTCAGTGGCAATGGTCCCTCTTTACCGATTGTTGCGCGAAGCGGTTCGCGCAATGCCTTGACCCGTATTCAGCCGTTTAGGGCTAACGAAGAACTGAAAATTCGGATGGAGAACCGACATTATAACCAGGCGTTGTTTCTTAGCTGTATTGCCATTAGCAGCGCAGGTGAAATGACAGTTGTGTATCCGGTTGACTGGAATGCACCAGATGATGCAGCCCGCATTGATCCCAACAGTGCGTTAGAGATTCCCCGCCCTGAGGATCGCGTTCGGTTTCAAGTGAGTGGGGCAGGCTATGTGGAATTGTTGACATTGGTCAGCACACGCTCACTGCGCAATGCCTTAAGGGGGTTACAATCCATCGCTCGGGGGCGGGGTACAAGCCGTGGCTATGTATCGATGGATGCGGATGAGAGTTTAGATGTGATCACCGAACTGCTCGGGGATATTAACAGCATGTCTCGTGGCGGTGAAGCCAGACTGTTTGCAGAGAGTTTAGATGAAGAAACAACAGCGGTAGACAATGGGACAATTGCTGCTTTCTCAACAATCATTGAGGTGACTGATGATATTAGTCAATATTAGTCAATGATATGGACCAGTGCGCTAGTGCACACGCCTAGAGATGAGGCGATATTATACGAAATCCTGACTGATAGCGCCCGGTATCGAAGGGCATTCACAAGGGAGTGCCCCTACGGGATTGTCCATTTTTAATTGGGCTTAATAAATTCGGATTTGGTATTATTCACTATCCGAAGTAATGACTTTAATGGTCAGCTTACGTGGAGATTCTTCATTCTCTTCAGATTGTTGTTGGGGTGGAGACAACAACATCCGGCTCCACATCACTAGCACAGTACTAAACACGAAGATTGGCAACATGGGAAGTATGGTGGTTGAAGGACTATTGGGCTTTCCAAAAACTTTTCGACGGACGACCTATGACCTGTTATAGAAAATGCCGCCTTGCATGGCTGATGCCAGTTTTGAATTTTGTTATTGTCAACTGGCTTTCATGCCAGCTATGTGTGGCACATCGTATAGTTTGTTGAGTTGCTCTATGACTTGTTTTGCCTGAGGTTGTTGGCCCGTCGCATTTAAATACCACAGTGCATCCAGGTAGTATTCGATGGCGATATCTGGATGATTAGTCATTGCGGCAATATTAGCGATTTCACAGAGAATCGTTGCCATTCGACCCTGGGTAGCGCTATCCGGTGCTTCCAAAGACCCATAGGCTTCTAATGATGCCCTAAAGGATGCCAGGGCAAAGAGATAATACCGTTGAGCGTGATAGATTTTACCCATCATCCCCAGAACAATTGCAGCGCAATACTGCCCCTGCTGATGGTCAATATCCGCAAGAATGTCACTGAGTTGTAAACCCCGATCAAGCACGTGCAGCGCTATTTGGTGCTTATATTGATGGCTGTGGCGCAGGCCTAAACGACAGAGTCGTAGAATTTCGATCTTTAAGCGCACAGGCAATGACGGATTGGATTTTGCTGTTGGAGAGGCGTCTAGTTCGGCATCTAGTTCACAGTTAAGTTGGTTGAGGCACTCAGTTACCTGGGTCACTGCCATCTCGTCATGATCCCGTTGAAAGGCTTCGATTGCATTGAGGTAATCGAGGCAGGCCTGATCCAAATTCCCGAACTGAATATGCAAATAACCCAGGGTTTGATGGTAGCGACCGTCTAAATACATGGGGTAGATGTCCTATCGAGAGTCACATCTATTTATTATTCTGGTGAGCCCCAGGTTATACAGATCTCGCAGATCCCATTTAGGCTTTGTCAGCATTACATTACAATGCCCCGGCAGAATCCATGGCTAGTTGTCTTTCAAAATCAGCAAAGTTAGCTGATGGCTGTCTATTTTTGGAGTAGTATCCAGGAAAAATGCGCATACAGTGGATGGTTCAAGCACATTTAAGGTCAAGCTATCGTTGTAGCCATTGAGGGTACTCCAGGTTGAAGCCGCTTCTACGTTAGTTTTTTGATTGATAAAACGTCCGCCATAGATCCAGAGAATAACGCTAGGTTCTCCAACCCTAGGGCTATTGTTTATGTTTTGCGGATCAAGGGTGAGAATGTAACAACCCGGTGTTAGGGGAATACGATTGGCTGTAGATTGAAGCGCTGATATTTGGTTTTCGTCAAACGTATAGGTGTGCTCCTGGCTATCAACGGTTAAGCGTTGGTGACAGGTTTTAGCCTTACTAAAAGGAGCAATGGGGACTTCAGCATTATGGTCTCCGTCTGTCTGATTTGGGCTAGACGAAAAGACGGGGGCAACGGGGGGAATAGCTTGGGAGATCGGGGGTTCCGCTAACGCTTCTGGCTGGGGTGTGGCCACTGGTGGGCGAGCGACATGGGTATCGACATCGGGTTCACTGACATCCGGTTCGCTGATATCCGGTTCGCTGGCATCCGGTTCAACGTCCTGATCTGAGGCATCTTGCATGATTGCCCCGGCGACTAAGCCAGCAGCGGCAGCTCCAGCCCCGAGACCGGCTAAGGGTAAGGGGCTGGCATCGGCACTGATATCATCGTGCTCAGGTGTTAACGTTGGTTCTTCTGGTGCTGGTGAAATCACCTCAGGGGCTGGCTCAGGGGCTGGCTCAGGGACTTCAGAAACTGGGTCGGGCTGGGGGGGACAGGGAACGCGGGTATGGAGTGAGCGCCCCAGGGAAATCCATTGATTGTTAGCGTCTTCGTAGCCGAGTTCTGCCAGGTAGTCGCGATCGCACCTCGCCACCGGCAGCAGCATCGAGGCTCCATCACCGTCAAAAACACCCTCAGTGACCGGATGACTATCAACACTGTGGGGGGCTTGATGATCTAGGTCAATACCCGTAGCATCATAGATTTTCACTTGAGGAGCATAGGCCTCATTAGTCAATAATATCCTCTGTTGCTCTTCTGCCATGGGCCAACGAACCGAGACCGCTTCGGAGGACTCTGGCTCAATGGACAGCCACTCAACTGGAGCGATACCAGGCACTTCAGGTGCTGACTCTTCTTGCTCAGCATCGGTAGTATCTTGCGCTAAGGCAGCGGCTCCAAGGCCAGCCAAAGCTGCTGCCCCCAGACCTGCTGTCGTCAGAGAACTGAGGTCTGCGCCATCATCCATTGCCTTTGTTGTTTCCGACGCATCAGGCATTGCAGATGATGCTACATCGGTTTGATTAAGTGCATCAGGAGCAACAGATTCCCTTACACCTTCAGCATTTACAACAGAATCCGATGCTATGGTTGGGACTTCAGCATCAGGCACTGCGTTGATGCTGCCGGGTATTTCCGTCTCTTGATCCGGCAGATCTGCCAAATGGGTCAGTTCAGGAGTTACGTCAGGAGCCTCAATGGCTTCATTATGGATATTCGATTCTGAATCAACAGGTTCATTGCCCGGCTCTGTGGCTGGCTCTGGTGTCGGTGATTTAGCGAATGACGGATCGGATGATGAGGGCAGTGGCTCTTGGAGAACCGGTGCTTCATCTGTTACGTCAGGGGGTGGGAGCGGTGTTTCTGAAGGTAATGGATCTGGCAGCGAGGGTTCAGCATTGTCCCAGTCTCGCAGGGCGTGGTCAGATACTTCAGGTTGTTGCTGATCTCGGCGGAGCCAAAATAGAAGAGGTAATCCTAAAAGGGGCAGAGCCAACCACCCCCAAGGGAAAGGCCTGATGGCTCTCTCAGGCGTGACGTCACTATCTGGGGAAGGAATCAAAGCAATGTCGTCGGATGAGCTATCTGTCGCAGGCCCTTGTACTGTGTCTTGTACTGTGGGCTCTTCTGCCTCCGCTGGTTCTTCTAGATCTTCTGGCTTGACCGTTTCCGTAGGCTCTCCTGACTCTGGGGTAGATGTTTCGGTAACACTATCCTCGAGTGCACGATTTTCTGGTGCGCGATTCTCTGGTGCACTCTCCTCTGGAGGTGCACTATCCTCTGGAAGTGAGCTGGGCTCAACTAACGTAACTGCCTCTTCAACAGTGTCTTGATTAGCCGGGTCTTCAACAAAATCCAGGAAGGGTCTCGCTGCATCAGATGGTGTAGGGCCATCGTATACATAGGCTAGATCACCGTCCCCAATAGGAACGGACACCAATCCTTTTTCGATTTCTTCTTCCGTTAGAGGCCGATCAACAATGGCCAAGTCAATATCACCAGATTGCACTGCATCTAATGCGTCCTGAGTCTCACGGGAGGAAATCTCGACATTAGAGCCAGGTACCTGTGCTAAAAATTCTGTTCCCAAAGCCGTATTTAACGGATCGATGTTTCTGGCACTACTGATGTGAACTAAAGGAAGCTCAGGAACATCTGAGGCCCTAGCTGTTTTCGATGGCTTATCGGGAATATAAGCTCCCCAGTCCGATGCCAATGCAGGCCTGCCCATCTCCATTGGCAACCCGATTGACAGCGCTGACATTGAGGCAACAGTCAGCGCCATTAGAACAGGGCGTCTGAAGTTCACAGCCCTATGGGCATCATCGCTATGGCGATACGGTATATGCCGGGATTTTTGGGGAGCAACCATGGGCCTAATAGGAGAATATGATGCGTATTTTATTATTTGAGACTTTAAATTTCGTAGCAGTTTTAGCTCTATCTATCTTTCAGAATAGAGAGTGTGATCTCACCAGAATTATCTTGTTTATAAGTGTCAAAGAAAAGCCCACATAGGGTTGTTGTTTCTAACACATCTAGAGTGAGCGTATCATCATAGCCATTGAGACTGCTCCAGGTGGCACCCACTTTCTTCCCAGTCTTTTTGTTGATCACGGTGCCTCCATAAATCCACAGCATTATCCAAGGTTCAGGGGCAAACTGTTTCTGCTCAGCCCAATAGCTAAAGGCCCCCCGCTCAATCCGGATGACATAGGTGCCAGGCTCTAACTGAGTCGAGTTAGCCGTAGATTGAAGCGCATTTAAACGCTCTTGATCGAGTACATAACAATGTTCTTGACTATCAACAACTACGCGCATTTTTAAAGCATCCCTTGTGTAATAAAGAAGAGTGTAATGACTGGCTCGCTATAGCTAATTGGCCTCTAATATCGATAAGATAACTTGTCCAGAATTGTCATCTTTGTAGGTGTCCAAGAATAATGCACAGAGGTTTGTTCCTTCTAGTACCTCTAACTTTAGAGCATCGTCATAACCATTCAATGTGACCCAGGTTGCTCCTACCTCAACATTGGTTTTCTGATTGATAACTCGACCACCATAAATCCAGAGTATCACCCAGGGTTCGGGGTCAAAATCTGGGGCATTGGTCCAATAGCTGAAATTGCCTGACTTAATCCGAACAATGTAGCTGCCTGGAGCCAAGGGTGTGGTATTGCCCAATGATTGGAGCCGACTCATTTGGGCATGATCGAGGACATAGCAATCGCTCTGACTATCAATGGTTAGGCGGCGATAGATGCATTCTCGACAGCTTTGGTCAATGGTTTGAGTCAGAACATCATAGAAAGATCGATTAGATTGGTCATCGGTGAATGCTAATCCTCCGGTTGCTGTTGCGACTTGGTGATATTCGGCTATAGCAGCTGCGGTATTGCCTGGAGACTTTTTGGTGGACAAGTAGGTGTTAATGGTCGTGCCTGTATCCTTAGCGGTTTGAATAACAGGCTGAACCGTTGGTAAACCATCAGCCTGATTATCTGGACTCAGGCTGTCATGGCCCATGTAGAAAAGGGATTGGGCAGCTCCCGGTCGCCAGTCAAGGTACCGGGTGAGGGTAGAAATAATATGGGCTGGAGATGGCTGACTGTCTGTAATGCCTTGATTTTTTAAAGATATTCCTAAGTGATTCAAATAGTCAGAGGCACTTTGCTGAACAGGGGTTTCCTCCCATGGTTCATGGGTTCCTAGCCACGTAAGGCGTACATCAGCAGGACGGGCATTGGTTGTTGTTTCAATTGCCTCATCCATTACCTGTCCCATGGCCGCTACCTCTGCTTTCAGGGGGGCCTGAGTGTTTACCAGAATCACCATGTCTAGCAGCTGTGGGGGTGTAACAGGAGCCTGAATCTCTTCAGATAGCGCATCTGGCTTGACAGGGCGAGGTGATGGTTTAGCTGGTGTATCTGTGGGGGGAAACGTTAGAGGTATGTCAGATAGCGCCTTACCATAGGCATAATGCTGTTTTCCTTCTTCAGACCGACCTAGCAACATCAGCGCATCCCCTTTGCCAATCCATGCCTGTGGTCGTGTTGGCTCATTTTCAAGGGCTTGATTAAAGTAGGCTAAAGCCGTTTCTAATTGGCCTTGCTTTAAGTAAATTTGGCCTAAACCAATCAATGCCAACGCATTATTAGGAGAGAGTTCTAAGACTCTTCGAAAGTAGGGCTCCGCATCATTTAACCGTCCTGAGTCTAGACAGGTGAGGCCTTTGTAGTAGACTGCGGTGGGACTTTGCCAATTAACCGTATATTCAATGGGAATAATAGCCGGGATAGCAGGTGCTGTTGGTTCTTCTGGTGCGATCGCTTGAACTGGAACAGCGGATTGTTCCTCGATAGTCTCTTCAGCATCTGGTGTTGTCGGTTTCCAGACTGGGATGGGCGTCCCTTGTAGCGCATTGGCCTGATCGTAGCAGCGATTGGCTTCTCCCTGTCGCCCTAATACTAGTAATGCATCTCCTTTAGCTTTGAGAGCGTTTACCAATGAACTATTTAACTGTAGCGCTCTGTCAAACTCTTCTAGAGCGGCTTCCGGTTGCTGCAGTTTTAGCAAAGCATTGCCTTTGCCGAGCCATGCTTCGCTTTCATTTGGGTCTACGGCAGTCGCTTGGGTAAACTGCTCCAGAGCATTCCTCCCCTGGCCCAGTTTCAAAAATACTTGACCGAGGCCGAGCAGCCCCAAGATGTTTCTAGCAGAGAGTTCTAGTAGCCGTTGAAAGTAAGCTTTAGCCTTGTCCAGTTGACCTGACTTTAGACAACTCACCCCTTTTTTGTAAACAGCATCGGCGTTTTTCCAGTCAACGGTTTCTTCAATGGGAAGAACGACTGGAGGCTTAGGTGGTAAGGGTTTAACAACTAATTGGATGGGAACAGCTAGTATCACCGGAGCCTGGGGCGGTGAAGCGGGTATAGAATCTGCCGGAGTTGTTTCTGTAGGCGTTATTTCAGGAGTAACAGTTGGTGTTTCATGGTATGTACCGACAGGTACAAGTGTAATCTCCTCAGCGGTGTCAGTGGCAGTTTTAGGAGCCTCTGGTGCTTCTGGTTCCTTTAGTTGTGTTGATGCTGGCGGTGTTGGAATAACAGGAGATGGCTGTACAGGGCTGGAAGGCCGTGCAGGTGCTTGAGACTCTGGGACAGAGATTTCCTGGGTAGCAGTCTCTTCTTCTGCCATCTGCTTTGTTTGTCTGCGTCGACTAAAGCCAAATAAAAATAATAAGGGCAGCGGTAGGAGCCCCCACAGCCAGAAGGGGATACCAACACCATCTGTATTGGTCGCTGTTCTAGTCAGTGCAGGAGGATTGAGGGCGGTAGCTACAGCGGCGGCCTCGGCTGTTTTTGCAGCTCCTACAGCAGCCTTGCCAGATTCTCCTGTCACCCAATTGATAAAGGGTAGAACGGTGTTAGCCTTGTCCTTTCTATAGACATAGCCGCGCACTTGAGAATAGGGATAGTATTGGTCGCTGGGCAGGGTGTCTAGCAGTACGGCTATTTTTACGGTCTTTACTTGTCGTTGGCCCTGGATTTGACTTGCGATCGCATAGCTAATACCATCATTTCCCAGCCGCCGAATCACCGCAGCAGTATCATCGGTGTCCAGACGCACCACCTGGACACCTTGGGCTTGCTCAGAGTCTGTCAAAATGCCATATTTACTGAGAACAAAACGGGTATCGCTGGTGAGGGGACGATCGATAAAGCGAATGGGGCCAGGTGTGCCACCGATTTCAGCCCAGTTAGTAATTTTACCGCGAAAGATTTGAGCAAATTGATCCAGTGTCAATGTGCCATTAAATCGATTGTTACGGCCAATGATGATAGAAATTGCATCCTGACTAACGGGAATTTCGATCAGTCCTTGAGCTTTCTCCTGAGCCGATAGAGAACGACCAATAGCGGCAAGATCAATATCATCCTTTAGCAATGACTCTAGTGCTGGGTCGGTACCATTCGCCCGCAGCGTCACGTCCGTCCCTGGATACTCTTGCTCAAAGCGTTGTTTTAAGGCCTGATTGATGGGCTGCATCAAGCTAGTCCCGTCAATTCTCAACGCTTGTTCTTGCTCACCCCCCTCTAACACTGCCTCAGTTTGAACCACCTTATTAACAACAGCGGGGGGGCTATTCGATGTTGCAGCAACTGTCGGATTCATGCCATCAACTAGAGTGACAGCCATCGCTGGATAAGGAAATACAGTCAGAGCCAGGACTAAAACAAGACCCAGAAAGACCAAACGCCGGGAGGTGGGAGCTGACCTGCGGTGCGGTAGAGCCATAGAATTTGCCGTGTAGAGGTAGATGTAGGCAAGTGATGGGTGGGGACACCTAAATGTAAGCTATTTGATTTTCGCAGGGATGCTGTGTCGGAAACAAATCATCTTTACGTTAGCCATGGCTGTAAGTCACGTTTCTCAAAACAGTAGGGCATCTGTTTCAGATAAAATTGCCCCCATAAAGTATGTCTATGGAGCCAATAACCCTCTAAAAGTCAGGCTTAGTAGTCTCTAAAGCACTGGACAAATTGTTTTAAGAGATCAGACTACGGACACTTAACCTAATTTATTGTAGTTAAAATTTGTAACACTAAGGAGTTGTTAAGAAACAAGTTCATAATTTCGATGCAGTAACGTTTACCTTGACCTCACCGTATCTCTTTCCACACCTGAACTTTGGCCATGAACGACACCGTCCTTTCATATATGCTAAAGGCAGTGATTGCCCATACAAAAATGGCTACTGAAAGAACCCCAGTTACTGTCCTACTTACAGCTGAAATATTAGAAAAGCTACGCCCTTACCAACAAGAACGCGATATTACCTCTGTGACTGAAGCAATTTTGACAATTTTGCATGAACAGTTAGAAATGACTGACAAACCTACACCGCCGTTCTCCCCTAGTCCTTCGATTTATGATGGTGTTGAAGATGGAGCCTGTGAGGTATTGACAGAGTATTTAGGAGCCTAAGGGGACTGCACAACAATAAAGACCCAGGTTGAGGCTATAGATGGATGGATGAGTGATGGGTAATAGGGTGATTATTTAAGCGCAAGCGCCTAAGGGCATTAGCCAAAGATATCTAACAACAGTTTGGATGCCATCAGAAAACAAACCGTGGCAACAACTGGGCGAATTAAGGCTGCACCTTTGGCTAAAACGATCCTGGCTCCTATGGAGGAGCCAATCACCTGACCTGCCAGCATGACTAAACCGACTCGCCAATACACCTCCCCAAAAGCAAGAAAGTAAAGCAGTGATGACACGTTGCTGGTGCAGTTCAAAATCTTTGTATAGGCGGTTGCTTTAGTCAGGTTATAGCCTCGCAGACTGACGAGTGATAAGGCCATGAACATACCCGTCCCTGGTCCAAAAAAGCCATCGTAAAACCCGAGGAACGGGGCAATCAATACGGAAAAGGGGTTGTGTGCTAAGCGTTGTTTCTGGTCAGTGGCTCCGAGCCGGGGTGATAGAGCAAAATAGGCACCCATGCCAATCAGTAAGAAAGGGATAATTGCTTTGAGAACAGTGCTTTCGATCTGTAGCACCAGCCAGACGCCAATCACAGCTCCAACAAAAGTCATAAATACGGTGAGCTGAATGTCCTTTAGGCGCACAATTTGTTTACGCAGGAAATAAAGAGATGCGACCAATGTGCCGCCGCTGCCTTGGAGTTTATTTGTGGCTAGGGCAGCGGCGGGCGGTATACCCACCATCAGCATTGTGGGTAAGACAATGAGCCCGCCACCACCGGCGATGGTGTCTACACAGCCTGCTGCCATTGCCACTACGAATAGCAGCGTCACCATTTCAATGGTAAATTCCATTTGTGTGTCCCCTGAATAGTCATGACCGGTAATCAATGCTCAGGCAACTTATCACGTCATGCATAGGGGCTGGTTTGGGAGATAGCGCAATTTTCTACCAAAACAGAGCAATTGTATTCAAGCAGCGTTTTGAAGATTGGCCCATAGTAGGGACTGTAGGTTGAACTGCAAAATTAGGTCGCTGAGGACAGCCATATGGATTACTACACGCTAGGAAATACTGGATTGAAGGTTAGCCGTTTGGCCCTGGGCACGATGACCTTTGGTGATGACTGGGGTTGGGGGGCTGATGAAGCCAATGCCCGCCAGTTGTTTGATGCCTATGTGGAAGCAGGGGGCAACTTTGTTGACACGGCAGACCTGTATACCAACGGCAATAGTGAGCAGATGTTGGGCCGGTTTATTAAGGATAGTAAGACTCGCGATCGCATCATCATCACCACCAAATTTAGCTACAACGCTGAGCCCGGCAACCCCAACGCAGGCGGCAACGGTCGCAAAAATATTCTGCGCGCCATAGAAGGCTCCCTGGAACGCCTTGGCACCGACTATATCGATGTCTACATGCTCCACACCTGGGACCAGGTCACCCCAACCGCCGAAGTCATGCGTACTCTGGATGATCTAGTGCGATCCGGTAAAGTGCGCCATGTAGCCCTATCAGATTCCCCTGCCTGGTACGTCGCTCAGGCTCAAACCCTGGCCCAAGAACGCCATTGGGAACCCATCAGTACTGTCCAGCTAGAATACTCCTTAGCTGAGCGCAACATCGAATTTGAATATACGGCTCTGGCTAAAAACTTAGGTACCAGCTTAATGGTGTGGTCTCCCCTGGCCAGCGGTTTACTCTCCGGCAAATACAAACCCTCTGAACAGGGGGGTGAAGGGTCAGGCCGACTGGCGATGCTGGCCAACAGCGGTAACCCTGCCTTTGACAAATTTACTGAGAAAAACTGGGCCATCGTTGCAGAACTGGAGCAAGTGGCCAAAGAGTTAGATCGATCCATGGCGCAGGTCGCCCTTAACTGGGTCGTGAACCGTCCTGCCGTCGCCTCAGTGATTATCGGAGCCACCAAGCTACACCAACTGCAAGATAACCTAGGTGCTCTAGACTTCGAGATTCCTGCTGAGCTACAGCAGCGCCTGGATGATGTGAGCCGTCCCGATTCTCGCTTCCCCTACACCTTCTTTGAGCCTAGCCTCCAGGGCATGATCAACGGTGGTGCCACCGTTGGTGATCAGCCTAATTCGTTTAATCAGCCTGTTTTAGTCAAAGGCTCAGGGGCAGGAGTCGCTGCAGAATAGGCTGTATTCCGATGTAGCGATTCAGTTAGTGTCATCAAGAAAGAGACGAACTCGCTCAACAAATTGTGTCGATGCTGCTAATGTTGATTGTGCCTGCTGATAGGTTAGTAGCGCAGTTTCTTCGTAGTCGCTTAACTGACGCAAGTCATAGGTGTTACTCAAATCTTTCACCATATCAGTAGGCAAATCTTCTGACTTAATAAAATGCTGGCTAAATTGTTGAATCACGCCTTTATGCGTACGGCTTGAAATATTTTTTGATGCTAATAGAGCTTGAGTTGCATAGTACATGGCGTAATAACATCGAGAAATACAAACGCGATAACGCTTATTCTCTAGTAAGAGCCGAGATGTTTCTAATTCTTCGGTTGCACGTAGTAAGTAGTTAGAAACGTTGCTCACACTACTACACCTTCCTGCCGAATATTGTTTAGTAGTGGAGAATCTCGATGAAGAAAGTCATTTTCTGATACTGGAACAACAGAGAATAACTCACCGTGTTCTATCAAAAGCTTTGTCTTTACATCACCCATCCTGAGGATTTCCTCTGCAGGAGAGCATTCTTTCTCTAAAATGACTAAAACGTCAATGTCGGAAGCTGCTGTTTCATCATGACGTGCATAGGAGCCATAGAGTACTAAATTTATTAAATTAGGCCCATAGAGCTTCTTTAGCTCTTGCTTAAAAATCTGCAGCAGGGACTTAATATCTTGGCTCAAATGCTCGATATCCTTAACCTCAGGTAACTGGGTTACCTGAAATGCCTCAGAACTAGTCCTGTCAGTATCGTGCCAATTGACAACTGCCACGCTGTAAGAAGCAACTATAAACGCTATGCCAAATCTAACACATCTAGCCTTTGCCACCGCTGATGTAGGCTGCGGTTAGCTCATGGTTTGGTGCTTCAAACATCTGCTGGGCGGTGCCAAATTCAATCAACTGCCCCACGCTGTTTTGAACCCAAAACATGCCCACCTGATCAGCAATGCGACTAGCCTGAGCCAAATTATGAGTAATCACCACCTGGGTATAACGAGGCCGTAATCGCGTAATCAAGTCCTCAACAATGCCGCTGGCAATTGGGTCTAGAGCACTACAGGGCTCATCCAATAATAAAACCTCTGGCTGTAGCACCAAGGCTCGGGCAATGCACAACCGCTGCTGTTGCCCACCCGATAGAGCTAGCGCCGACTTACGCAGACGGTCTTTTACCTCTGACCATAACCCCACATCCCTAAGCACGACTTCAATCGTCTCTGCCAGTCGATGGCGCTCGGTCATCCCATGTTCTCGCAAAGGCAGAGCAAGATTCTCCCAAATACTTAGCGGAAACGGATTAGGCCGCTGAAAAATCATCCCCACCCGACGACGCAGCGACAGGGTATCCGTATTCGGATTCAGAATCTCCATCCCAGCCAGCCGAATTCGCCCCTCCACATGACAATCAGGCACCAAATCACTCATCCGATTTAAGCAGCTCAAGAAACTACTCTTCCCACAACCCGAGGGACCCACAATCGCCGTAATTTGCCCCACATAAATCGGCAGAGAAACCCCCTCAAAAGCGATGTGACGACCATAGCGAAGCCTCAGCTCTTGAACTTCTATTAAAGGCGAAGCCTCAACAAAATTAGAGTCAGTATGTGAGTGGTAAGAAAGCATAGTCGAGAAAATAACTAAGGTGGGAATCAAATTGAAAGGAGACTTAAAGAATTAAGAAGATAAAAAAGAACCTGGAGAATTTAGATAACCTTTCCCATAACCTTACCTCACCGACCAACGCCACGTAATCAACGCCGTCAACCCATTCAACCCCAACAACACCCCCAACAACACCAACGCCGATGCCGCCGCATTCCCATCCCCACCCGGCACATTCATCGACAAATCAAAAATATGAATTGACAACGCCCGTCCCGAATCCAACAGCGATTCTGGAAACCGATCCACATAACCGCTTGTGAAAATTAAAGCAGCTGTTTCCGCCAAAGCCCGCCCCATCGATAACACCAGACCCACCATGAGCCCCGGTAGCGCAGCAGGCAAGAGAATCTTGAATAATGTAGTGGTTTTAGAAAGACCCAGAGCAGCAGCACCTTGTCGGTAACTGGCAGGTTGCGATCGCAACCCCTCCTCCGTCGCCCGAATCAGCAACGGCAACACCATACAAGCCAGAGTCAACCCTCCAGAGAGAATCGAAAACCCCAACCCCAGCACCTTAGAGAAAAACACACTGCCAAATAACCCAAATACAATCGACGGCACCCCAGCCAAAAAATCCAGACTACGCCGTACCCACATCCCCAACCGTTTATCACTCACCGTAAACTCCGCAAGCAACAGTGCCGTGGCCAAGCCTAAAGGCAGCGCAATCGCTAAGCACACGCCTAATATCAACAGAGTAGACACCAGGATAGGGGCAATTCCCCCTTCCCGCCCCGCATTCATCGGCTCAGACAAGAGAAAATCTAGGGATAATTGCCCTAATCCCTGCCCAACAATCGATAACACAATCCATAGAAAAACGGCAGTAATACCGGCTGCTGTGGCCCAAGTCGCCGATGTCAACAAGCGATCGAGCCACTTTGTAGCGTTGACTTGAGAGACTATTCTAGACACCATGAAGTCTTCCTTGCGCCTCTGCACCTAAAACAGATGTAATCATCACCAGTAATCCCACCAGACCCAGTAGCACCAACCCACTGACAAATAGCACTGAGCGATGATCCATCGTCGCATAGGCCATTTCCAACGCAATGTTGGCAGCCAAAGAACGCACCGGAGCAAAGACAGAATTTGGAATCTGCACCACATTACCGCAGACCATAAGCACCGCCATCGTTTCTCCTAAAGCACGGCCTGTTGCTAGAACAATTGCTGTGATTAGACCGGAACGCGCAGTCGGTAAAACAATCCGGTTGAGCGTCGTCCACCGTGACAAACTAAGCGCCTCAGCACCCTTTAAATAATCGCCAGGTACATCTCCTAGACTGGTTTTTGAAAGGAGTGCCACCGTCGGCAATATCATCAGACTCAAGATCAAAATCCCGGCCAACAAACTTTGCCCTGGTGGATGAATCTGATTAATCTTGGGTACTAGAACGACTAATCCCCAGAAGCCATAGACCACGGAGGGAATCCCGGCCAACAATTCCAAAAGTCGCTGATAGATAGAGGCCAGAAGTTTGGGAGCATAAAACTGGCAGAAAAGAGCTGAGAGCAAACCGAGGGGAGTTGCGATCGCAATCCCGCCCAACGCGACTAACACCGTTCCCAATAAAATTGGCACCAGGTTAAACTGTCCCTCCAACGGATACCAAGCCTCATCCCCGAAGAATCGCAGTATGCCGATAGACTGCAAAGCAGGTAGCGATTCCTTGAGGACAAACACCGTAATCAATACGCCTATGGCTGCGGTGATCCCTGCCAATAACCGGAGGCCATTTAGCAACAGCCAATCATGGCGCTTAGCCCGTCTAAGAGACGCAGATGAGTCCACCTGATGAGATAAATTACCTTTACTGGGAGAAATCAATGGGTACAAAGTTCTGTTGCTCCACAATGTCGTGTACCTCAGGGGACTGGGCAAAATCAATAAATGCTTTAGTGAGTGTTTCTGGCTCACCATTGGTCACAAAGTTCAGGGTACGCGATAGGGGAAATGAACCATCCTGCACCGACGCTGTACTCGGGTTGATACCCTCTAACGGCAACAGCTTTAGCGGCGCGCCCCGAGCAATACTGTTTTCCGCTGCGCCAATGGACACATAGCCAATGGCATCTGGATTGCCAGTGACCGTCTTAATTCCCTGCTCATTGTCACCAATGATGACCTGGGCGGCAATCTCACTATTGTCTAACTTGAAGTGTTTGAGAAACACCTCTAACGTGGAACGCCCTTCCGCCTTATTCACTACACTGACAGGTGTATCATCCCCATCCACCGCTGACCAATGAGTAATGTCACCTGTGTAGATATCTATAACTTGCTCAGGGCTCAACTCCGTCACCGGATTATCAGCGTGGATAATCATCGCCACACCATCGCGGGCCACCGCATAGGCCGTGACATCCGTTTCATCCGCTGCTAAATCCCGCGACATCATGCCAATATCCGCCTGACCGCTGCGGGCATCAGCCAATCCCCGTGAGGAACCACCTGTCTGCACATCCACCCGCACTTCAGGATGTTCTTGCTCAAAGCGTTTGCCTAGCTCTGAGGCGAGGGGTGCCACTGTACTAGAGCCCGTCAAAATCACTTTTCCCTGTAGTTCACCATCCGCTAATTCCGTTGGTGGTGAACAGGCTGATACACCAGCCAATGTTAAAGCAATTAACCCTAATCTTTTCAAGTCAAGCGTTTGCACCATAGAACCGACGTCCTTTTAAGAGAGCATCGATCAGGGCACTGTGGTCGCACATGATTGCTAGGGGATGATCCCCAAAGACCTTACCGAAACGATAGGACGCAACAGTCCAGGTTTAGGCTATTTCGCTCAATCAATACGTCGGGAGCCAGCCGATAGAGTACCTGTTTACCATTCCTTTCTGCGATTACAAACTTAGCCTGTCGTAATACGCGTAAATGATGGGATAAAAGCGTTTGCTCTACATCCAAAGCAGTCATTAGAGCGCCCACTGATTGAGGCCCAAACTGCAATTTCTGTAATACGCCTAACCGCGTGGTATCCGCCAAAATCTTGAGCTTGTCGACGCACGTGACCTGATCCATAACCTTGAGATTGACAGGGGCAGCTTAGAATGAACTGAGATTCATATGAAATATGATTCATATAGATTAACAAAGGGTTATGGCATGGAGGGTGGGCAGTGCCCACCCTCCGGGTTAACGACTAAACAATAGCCACACACCCACCAACGCCACGATCGCCCCGCAGACAGCTCGCACCGTAACCCGCTCGCCAATGACCAGAGCCATGGGGAGCACCATGATCGGACTCGTTGCCAGCAGTGACTGGGCGATGCCAGCCGGGGAATATTTCAGGGCGACTTGCTGTAGCCAGATGGCTAAATAGGTGCCAAAAAAGGCTGCGATCGCCACACCACCCAACAACCGGCCAGATGGACGCATAAATACCTGCTCTTTTCTACGCCACAGCAATAATCCACCAATACACACCAACCCTGCCGACAGCCTGAGTAAGCTACTCCATAGCGGATCTACAGCCGTGTCGGCCAACGCCGCCCGTGACAGCACACTACCAATCGACTGCCCAAGCGCGGCCATGATCCCCAACAAGATCCCCCGAGTAATGGCCGCTTTTGAACGGGTGCTTTGAACCTTAGGACTCTGCTCACTCACCACCCAGATGACGCCTGCCAACGTCAGCCCCATGCCCAGGTAGGCCAAAGCCGACAGCTGCTCCTGCAAAAACACCAATGACATCAAAGCAGCCATAGGCGGAGCCAGCATTTCCAGTAATAACGCCTGCCGCGCTCCCAAGGTATTCACCGTGGCAAAGTAAGCCGTATCCCCCAGCCCAATGCCCACCACACCACTAATCAACAGCAGTACCACTGACCCCATCGGCAACGATGCCAGCAACTGCTGCCGTACCGCCAGGGTGAGCACGATAAACCCGATCGCCATTGATCCCTTAATCAGGTTCAACACCAGGGGCGATAGCTGCTTCCCCAATCGACCGAACATCAGCGTCGCAAATGCCCACAGCCCCGCCGCACTCAGCGCCGCAATTTCCCCTTGAAACATCCTTATTTAGTTCTCAATTGTGAGTTGTGAATTATGAGTTAAAGGCATCGTACAGGAGTTCTAAATTGTGGGTGGTCGGTTAGTTAATGGCATCCTAGAGAAGCGTAAGCTGTGTAAGAAAGTCTCAACCCCTTGCGGCGTTTAGCCACCCCCCCATGTCAGTTGCTCTCAACCTCCATCAAACACCCCACTCCCCACTCCCCATTCCCCACTCCCTGTCTCCCGCTCTTCAATCCCGCCTCGCCACTCCCCTAAACATTGGCACCGTTGAAGTTCACAGTCGGGTCCTACAGTCGCCGCTGTCTGGGGTAACCGATCTTGTCTTCCGCCGACTCGTGCGCCGCTACGCCCCACAGTCGATGATGTATACCGAAATGGTGAGCGCTGCCGAACTGCACCACATGCGTAAGCTACCCAAAGTGATGGAGGTGGATCCTGATGAACGACCCATCAGCATTCAGCTATTTGACCGTAGACCCGATTTTCTAGCAGAAGCAGCTAAGAAAGCCGTTGATCAGGGTGCGGACACCATTGATATCAACATGGGCTGCCCCGTTAACAAAATTACGAAGAATGGCGGTGGTTCATCACTTTTGCGAGACCCCGATACAGCCGCCCGCATCATTGAAACCGTTAGCGCTGCCGTATCAATACCGGTGACGGCTAAGACGCGCATTGGCTGGTCTGAAGACGACATCAATGCTGTGGATTTTGCCCGTCGTCTTGAAGTAGCTGGGGCGCAAATGCTGACACTTCACGGTCGTACCCGCTCCCAAGGCTATAACGGCACTGCCGACTGGAGTTGGATTGCCAAAGTTAAACAGGCTTTGGCGATCCCCGTGATTGCCAATGGGGATATTTTTTCAGTGGATGCGGCAATTGATTGTTTAGAGCAAACCCAGGCCGATGGCGTTATGTGCTCCCGTGGCACCCTAGGTTATCCCTTTTTAGTCGGGGAAATTGATCACTTCCTCAAGACTGGCGAGCGTCGCCTGCCGCCCACAGTCATCGAGCGTCTACGTTGTGCCCAGGAGCACTTGAGGATGCTGGCGGATTACAAGGGTAAAAGCGGTATTCGCCAGGCCCGTAAGCATATGGCCTGGTACGCTAAGGGCTTTGATGGGGCCGCTGAACTGCGGGATCAACTATGCCGCATCGAGTCTGTGGAAGAAGGGTGTGGCTTATTAGACGAGGCGATTACGGTAATCTCCCCAGAACTTTACCGCCATAGCCTCTTAAAGCCCGCTATAGTATAAGCATTTTCAGAAGCGTTTTCGGGCCAGTATCAGCATGTCTTACGCCACCTACAGTTCCAGAGCAGATATGGGCGAACTTCGCCGTTTACGTAGTCTGCTACCCCCAGAACTGCAAAGCTGGGTTACGGTTGAGCCCGCTATGGATGTAGGCCCACCGCTGATTACCTCTGAAGAGTTAGGCAAAGATCAGGTCGAAGTTCAAATTGACTTGCCTAAATGGGAGCAGCTGGCCATTGACCAGCGTAATTTACTGTTTTGGCACGAAGTTGCCCGCGTTCAGAACGATACAATTCCCCGTGACGGTTGGGAGATGGCTGCTTTAGCTATTGGTCTTGGGGGTGCTGTCGGAGAGCTGTGGGTTCAAGATGGCCTCTTGCTGATGTTGGCTTTAGGACTGTGTGGTATTTCTGGCTGGCGTTTATACAAGCGCAATAACGCAGAAAAGACTCTTAAAGAAGCCATGGACGCAGACGAAAAAGCCATTGCTTTAGCCACTCGTTTTGGCTACTCCCTACCCAATGCCTACAAGAGTTTGGGCAGTGCTTTGAAAACTCTAATTGAGCAGACACCTAAGAAAAAGCAGCGCGATCGCTATGTGAAGCGGTTAGAAGCATTAAAGCGCAGTGCTAATCGAGCTAAGGATCGAATTCGGGCTGATCGTGATGCTTCTCGAGCCTACTAATTCATTAAAATTTTAGAAAAGATTGAAAAGTTGTCTGTATTTTTACAGACGTAATCCCTTTGATTAAATGTTTCAATCAAGGAAAGTTGTTATATCATTCAGCTGGATTGATTGATCCTGTAGTATCCGTATAATCATGTAAAGAATTGCCACTTTGGCTATGGATTTTCACTTGGATACTATAAAGATTACGTCAAACCTTTTGTTTAAGACCTTGAAGGTCCTACCATAATGGTGGTCGTTGCTCTGGCGTAGCTGTGCCACATGTGAAAGTCTGAGGATGAGCTATCTAGCCAGAAGAGTTTCCTGAAGAATAAGAGGTAACGGTTAGGACACGATACTGACCGCTACGGGGTAGTTGAGTCGCTTGTCCAAACTAACAGTTTCACTTTTTGGTCAGTGTTTTTGATCTGTATAAGTTGTTTTGAATGAGTTTGATGAATGTAGTAGTAACGTAGTCAGTTTCTTTTCGGTGATTGATCCTTCAATTGCCAACTTGGAAGCTGCTCTTTTTACTTAAACTTCAAAAACTCTAGTGCATTGCAGCCTGGTTACTACATTTGTTTTAAGACTAAGTTAGCCTTTGTTTAAGGATGTTTTTCTTTAAACAGATCGCGGCCAAAACTTGATGTCCTCAATGACAGGTGTTGCCCCAGGTAGTGTGTTTATCCTTTCTGAAAGCTGTTAAGGGAACCCTTTGGGTACTTGTTCATATCTTCAGAAAAGTGCCATGTAACTTGGCACTTTTGCGAAAGACATACTGGGCATAATGTAGGACCGTATTATTGAAGCCTAGAAGTATTTCTATAGCCTCAAAAGTTGGTCTTCCTAGTTTTCTAGCCCCGCTTGCACTTGTTACTTATCTATTGACCACGACATCAGTAGTCAGAGCGATTTCCATGCGTATACTCATATATTCTTACAATTATCATCCCGAGCCTATCGGTATTGCCCCCTTAATGACCGAGTTGGCAGAAGGATTAGTCACCAAAGGGCATGAGGTGCGGGTGGTTACGGCTATGCCTAACTACCCCCAGCGTAAGATTTATCCCAAGTATCGTGGTCAACTTTTCTGTGAAGAGGAGCGCAACGGGGTTAAGATTCAGCGTTGCTATGTTGCTATTCATCCCAACCCCGGTGTTGTCACTCGTGTACTGCTAGACGGCAGTTTTTCGCTATTAAGTTTTTTACAGGCCCTCAAGGGATGGCGGCCAGACGTTATTTTGTCGACGAGTCCGTCGTTGCCAGCCTGTATCCCCGTAGCGGTATTAAAACTCATCTATGGGTGTCCGACGGTGCTTAGCCTCCAGGATATTTTGCCAGAGGCTGCTGTTAGGACAGGGCTGATTAGCAATCAACTGGCTATCCGGATTTTTGAAGTATTAGAGAAGTTTGCCTACGCCAGTGCGACTCGCGTTGCTGTAATTACTGATAGTTTCTCGAAAAATTTGGTCAGTAAAGGTGTACCCGTCAGTAAGATTAAGCGCATCTGCAACTGGGTTGATACTAACTTTATTCGTCCTTTACCGAAGTATGATATAGAACTTACGCATTGACAAAATAGCAAAGCTATGAAGTGATATAGGTGTCCCTATCTGTTCCTGTCTAACCCAGCGATGCGTGAGCTATCCAAACCGTCAACGGCGCATTGCAACTGTAGCCTCTACACCTTATTCCTGATGGCAGAGCCCAAATATGTCAGCTGTGTTCGGTTAGCGGAAATCCTGGAAGACGTGAGTCACGATAGTGTGAATCGGTTTTTATTACGAGAACGTTACACACCCGAAGATTTATTCAACGAAGTAAAAGAGGAGATCACATTAGTCGGTGGCACGTTGAGTGTGGATGATAGCGTTGAAGATAAACCCTATCGAGACCAGAAAAAGAGTGCCTTCGTGGGCTATTTTTGGTCAGGCAAACATAAACGGACAGTCAAAGGGATTAATCTCATTACATTGTACTACACTGATCTATCCGGGCATTCATATCCCGTTAACTTTCGCATTTACGATAAACGGGAGGGTAAAACCAAAAACGACTATTTCAGAGAGATGGTGCTCGACGTCAAGCAGTGGGGTATTAAACCGACCTGGGTGACGGGCGATAGTTGGTATTCAAGTCTTGAGAATCTGAAGTTTCTCAGAAACGAGAAAGTGGGTTTTCTATTCGGGATTGCCGATAATCGAAAGGTCTCTTTGGAACGTGGCAAGCTAGTGCAGGTAAAGAGTTTAGAGATTCCAGAATCGGGATTAGTGGTGTATCTCAAGGAGTTTGGCTGGGTTAAGGTGTTTTGTCAGTCGTTCAAAAACGAACCCCGTTATTACATCATCTACCAGCCTACCCTAGAGCAATTGAATCACTTGACTCGGGCTGAATTCAAGCAAGTCCATGACGAGCATTGGCAAATCGAGTGTTTTCATCGAGTGATCAAACAAGTATGCAATATTGAGAGATTCTATGTTCGAGATGAACAGGCTATTCGCAATCATTTCTATTGTGCACTGCGAGCATTTGGTAAGTTACAAACCTTGTGTATTCAAGGGGTGATTGGAAACTGTTACGAGATATCGAGACAGTTGTTTGTGCCAGTCATCCGTCAGTTTATTCTGGACCATGCAACAGAAGCCACCTTCGCTTGATACTATGGATGGACTTTTGTCAATGCGTAACTCCTATGATAATCAGTTTCGGCAAAAGTATGGATTACAAGATAAGTTTATTGTTCTCTATTCCGGTAATATTGCTCGTACCCAGGGGGTGAGAACGATTATTCATGCAGCAGAGGCGCTACAGCATTTTCAAAATATTGAATTTGTCATTGTGGGTGAAGAGCGTCAGCTTGGTGATTTGAGAAACCTACGTAAAGAGCTGGGGGTTAACAATGTGACGTTGCTACCCTTCGCGCCTCGGGCTGAACTACCAACAATGTTGGCAGCGGCAGATGTGTCGCTAATTATGCAGAAAGCCAGCGTGGTCGGGTTTAATATGCCGTCCAAAACAATGGTGCTGTTGGCCAGTGGTCGACCCATTGTGGCGTCTGTGCCTGATGGCGGGGCCGCTGCCCAAGCTGTGAGAGATAGCGGTGGTGGTTTGGTAGTAGAGCCTGAGAAACCAAAAGCCTTAGCTAAGGCGATTCAAGATCTATACCATGACCCTGAGCGGATCGAACAGTTGGGTAAACGAGGACGGGGGTATGCGATCGCAAACTACTCCTTTGAACAATCCCTTGAGGGGTATGAGACCTTACTCGATAGCGTCGTTGATAAAATGACGGCTGCTACATCCATGTCCTCGACGCTGCGGCCCAAGAAGATTTCCCTTAAGCCGTAGTCACAGCTGCCAACTCAGTCTGAACACTGGCAACAACCTGGGGCAACAGCATAATAAAGGTGGAGCCTTTGTTCACTTCACTTTGAGCTGAAATTGTACCGTTTAACATGCGCACAAATTCGCGGGTGATGGTGAGGCCTAAGCCGGTGCCACCATACCGTCGAGTAGAGGACAGATCTGCTTGGGTAAACGCCTCAAAGATTTTGTCCAGCTGATCTTTTTCCATGCCAATCCCCGTATCGGCAACGGTCAATTCAAGATAGTCTTCTGTTTGATAATGGATGGTCTTAACCGTTAGAGTCAGCTGACCGTTTTCAGTAAACTTGTTAGCATTGCTAAGGAGGTTGAGTAAACACTGACGTAGCTTGTCAGCGTCGCTTTCCACGGACTCGACTTCACTTAGATTCTCGATAACGACCTTGTTGTGCTTAGCATCAGCGACTGGATGAATTGTGTCCATGACATCCCGTATCAGCTCAGCAATATGGACCGGTTCTAAATGAAGTTCCATGCGGCCAGCTTCAATTTTGGATAAATCCAAAATGCTGTTGATCAGATTTAATAGATGCTTACTAGAACCCTGAATTTTGCGAAGGTCAGGGACCATACTCTGATCACCATTCATCTCAGCTTCTTCTTGCAGAATCTCACTGTAACCAATGATGCTATTGAGCGGTGTGCGCAGCTCATGGCTCATATTGGCTAAGAACGTACTTTTTGTCCTGGTTGCTGATTCAGCCGCTTCCATGGCTTCGACTAATTCAGCCGTACGCTCTTTGACCCGAGATTCTAGTTCTTGATTATTAGTTTCTAGGGCCGCAATCGACTCCTGTAGTTGCGACGCCATCCGATTAAATGTATGGGCAAGAAAGCCGATTTCATCATCGCTAACAATGGGAATCGACTGCTCTAGCTCTCCCTTTTCCAGCTGAGTGGCGGCGGCTGTAATGGCCGCAATCGGCTTAGTAATACGCCGCGATAGCAAATAAATACCCGACAACAGTAAGCCCGTTGCCACAGATCCGATCAGCAGAATATTTCTGGCCAGATCACGGGCAGGGGTAAAGGCCTCTGTTTGATTGATTTCAGCAATCAGCGCTAAACTTTGACCATCTAGCCAACGATAGACGCCGATGACGGGGTTGCCCGCGTAGTTTTGATAAAGACCCGACCCACGCTGACCGGCAGTAGCTGCATCGATGGCAAAGCTGGTTAAATTGTCCGGTGAACCATTGTCTTTCCCTGATGCGATGAATGTGTTTCTGCGTTCTAATTGTCCGACAAGATAAGTGGTTCCGCTTTCCCCTAGTCCTGTCCGATCTCGAATCAGTGAATCAACATCCTGCAAATCTAAGGTGACCGAAAGCACACCAACGCGATTTTTACTATTGTCTAAAATAGGTGTGGCAAAGGTAATAGCCGTTGCCCCGGTAACGGGAGATATGTACAACGTTGGGACAATCTTGTCTGTAGCATTGGCAAAGTAGGTGGTGGTGGCCCCCAAGGGCTGATATGTTTTCTCTAATGCTTTATTAGTTGAAAATAAAACAATTCCACCCTCGGTGAGAATGGAAACTTCAGCTAGATTGGTCTTGGCTGAAATAATATCCTTTAAATATAAGGAAAGTTTTTCATAAGCGTCCTGCTTAGAGTCATCATTAGCAAGCGCTTTGGTCTGTGTCTTGACCTCTGGCAAACGGGCTAAGAGTAAGAGATCGCTACGCTGAACTTTAAACCACTGCGCGATTTCTTCTTCTTTAAGGGTGGCGGCGACGCTGAGCCGATCAAACAGTGACTGTTTAATAGTCTCTCGTGCTGAAAAGTATGTGCTAACTGAAATTGTCAGTACAGTGGCTACTGACAATAATGATAATGGTGTAATTAGCTTTAACAGCAGGCGTTTCTTTTTATTGTTCACGTTGGATCTTTATGTTTGGTAGAGTTTGACCGCAGAGAGAGAGCACCCTGGCGATAGCTATTGCCAATCGTCAAATATTTGTTGAATCAGTTGAATGGCCTCATCTGCAGCTGATTCATTATCGAGTTCACCGAGGGCAATTTTATTCATAATCTGCCCCCAAACATTTTGCTCAGCAACCTCACCATAAGCTGGGTTTAATACTTGGTATGCAGGCCGTGTATTTTGTAGCTGTTGAACAGCGACAGAAATGTGAGTATCTCGCTGCTCTTGCCAGAATGGGTCTTTAAAGAGTTCGGGCATGACGGGTAAATACCGACCCTGGGCACCTTTGGTATAGGTCGATAGATTATTAGGCTGGGCTAGAAAAGCCAGAAAGTCTTTGGCCATCGTCTGTTGCTTGGAGTTAGCTAAGATAACGGCCTGTTTAATTTCAATGACATAGCGCATGGGACTACCATCTGGCTTGCTGGGCCATTCGACCGTCGCCAGATTTTTGTAGTAAGTCTCATCATCACTGCGCTGGGAACCTGGAGCCGAAAGGGTATGGTTGACGGTCATCAGGCTTTTTCGACTTAGAAGCGAGACATTATTGCCTGTGTTATCCCAATCAACGGCATCTGGGGGAACCGTATTGTTCTCGAAAAATCGGGCATAGTCTGCGATCGCAGTCACAAAGGCGTCTCGATTTTCTGGTGTTATGGCAAAACTACCCGATTCATTTAGAACTTGAACATTATGGGCTTCTAAAAATTGTTCAAAGTTATTGTAGGTATCTAGGCTAAGGGACATTGGCATACCCACACTGTAAATGTCACTGCCTTGATTCGCCTGAAGTGTGGAATGAATATTCTGCCAAAAATCCCAGAAACTTTGCCAGTCTTTAGGAATAGTTACCCGACGTTCCCCTACGGCATTGATTAATAAATCTTCCCAATAGTGAATATGAATGGCTGACTGCATCAGTGGCACAGCATAGTAGCTACGGCTGCCTCCAGTCTTATTCTGATAATTAACGCCGTCCAGCACGTTATCTGTGTAGTACTGTTTAATCGGTTGAATTACATCAGAGACATCGGCAAGTTCTCCATTCCACGCTAAACGAGGAATACTAGTTAAGTCAGCTGAGCCAGAATAGAAAATATCAGGAATATCGTCGGTACCGGTGCTCAATGCCCGATCAAGTGCGGCCAGAATGTCTTTCTGGGGAATAACGTTGAGTTCAACCTCTATCTGGCTTTGGGTTTTCCAGGCTTCAATAATCTGTTTAAGTGCATCAATTTCCTCTGGATAAAACCCCTCCTGCCACCATATCTTAAGTTTGTTCTCAGATGGTATGTCACTAGGGATGGAGACTTGTTGTCCGCGGGTACAGCTAGCAATCAAACCACCTAACCCAAACAGTGATAACTGTGCAAATTTGCGCCGTTGCATAAATACAATATCTCCAATAAAAATAGCTACTACCTCAGAGGTAAAACTATTCAAACAAGCATGAAAAATCTGTATTCAGAAATGGAGGGATAAGCCTTAAAAATTCCACGTATTCTGACAATAGAGCGACCTACGGGAGCATCTAATAATTGGCTAAAAAACTTTGCTTGAACGATTGCTATCGATATACAAACACCCTTCATCCTGATTTTCCGATATGCACCCAGATACTTTTAATAAAAGGTATTAACTTGCTAAACAGATTGCTTTTTGACTCTGCCTAGATTCGTTAACATCACATCAAGCCTGAAACAATTCTCATAGTTTTTATTACTGAAGCTTGAAATAAGAATATCACTATGTATCACATATATAGTCTATGGGATATTACTGCAAGTCTAATCAATAAAATAGGAAAAATGATACTTACTGCCCATATCTTAATGTTTTTCATGAGGTCTTTCTAATGGAAATAATGAAATTTTTAAAATAATTTATTCTGAACACAATACAGCTACTTTTGATACCATCAATGTAGTGATAATCAATACATGAGTTTGTGTAAATTCACCGGGTTTATCTAACTGTTCAAGTCCATTAGATGTGCTCAGGAAAGTAAGATGAAGAAATGGTGTTAGATACAAGCTTCATCATAAAAATAAGACGAAGAATTACCCTGTATTTTTAATAGAAACTACCCCTCGAATGAGCGTTCACTCGAAGGGTAATCTGTCTTGATTAAGACTACGTTTTATATAAAAGGCTTTTCTATACCAATTTTTTGAACGTCAGCTACACAGTCTTAGGAAATAAAATCCATTCACTTCCAAAATTTGGATGTACTCAGATCTTGCACCAAGGTCGGTTGTGAAGCTCAAACCCACGTTGGGTTCAAAACCCAACGCTAATTGAGGGCTGTCCACTAACGGGACAAGATTGGCTGGGCAGCCCTAGATATAGAGCTTCTAGGGATTCTTTAACCGCTTGAGCGGTTTTGAGCCAGTTAGCCTTGCGACTTTGAGTCCAAGGCGGGTTAATGCTTCCTTGCCAGGTGCAAGATCTCAGATGTACAGACGTTCCATGGAACGTCTCTTCAACATTCACTTTTGGAATTTAGTTATGGCTTGCTCTTTAGCACTGGTACTTTAAACCTCAGCAGTGGCTAACTGGTGCTTAACGTGGGGAATTATCTGAGGAATCCGAATTTTGAACATAGCCCCCTTATTCGGTCTGTTTTGGGCTGTGACAACACCTCCAAGCATATACACAAATTCGCGAGTGATGGTTAACCCTAAGCCAGTGCCATCAAATTGGCGAGTTGATGAATCATCAGCTTGAGTAAATGCTTCAAAAACATGTTCTAGCTGGTCTGGAGCTATGCCAATACCCGTATCTTCAACTGTAAATTCAAGGTAGCTTGCATCTTGATGCTGTGATGTTTGCACAGTGAGAATAATCTGACCGCGCTCAGTAAACTTATTGGCATTACTGAGTAAATGTAAAAGGCACTGGCGTAGTTTACCAAAGTCAGTTTCAATCGAACCTATGTTATTAGCCGTATTGAGAGTGATGTGATTGAGTTTCTTTTCTGCGTTTGGTCGGATAGTTTCCAGAACATCTTCTACAAGAGCCATGATATTTACGGATTGTAGCTGTAGCTCCATGCGACCCGCCTCAATTTTGGACAGCTCAAGTACACTGTTAATTAAATTGAGTAAATGTTTACTGGAGCCCTGAATTTTACGTAAGTCAGGAATGAGACTGGGCTCACCAATAATTTCCACATCTTCTTCGATCATTTCGCTATAGCCAATGATACTATTGAGCGGCGTTCGAAGTTCGTGGCTCATATTAGCCAAAAAAGCACTCTTAGCACGAGTGGCAGCTTCTGCCACTTCCTTTGCTGCTTCTAACTCAACTGTTCGCTCCTTAACCCGTATTTCCAGCTCTTGGTTAGTACTTTCTAGGGTATCAAAAGACTGTTTGAGCTGCTGGCTCATATGATTGAATGCCTGAGCCAGGACACCGATTTCATCTTTACTATTGACTGACAGTGACTGCTCGAGTTGACCGCTTTGGAGCTGAATCGCAGCTTTAGTAATTTCTGTAATGGGTCGAGTAATACGACGAGATAATAAATAAATACCTGATAACAATAACCCCGTTGCCACAAAACCGATTAATAAGATATTCCTGGCGAGGGTACGGGCTGGAGCAAACGCTTCCCGTTGGTTAATTTCCGCTAGGAGAGCTAGATTTTGGCTATCTAACCAACGGTAGACACCAATGACCGGTTTACCTGCATAGTTTTGATAAAGGCCAGCCCCACTTTCGCCTGAGGTGGCAGCATCAATGGCAAAGCTGCTGATATTACCTGCTGATTCTTCATCCTTGTCAGAGACAATAAATGTATTTTGTTCCTCGATCTGGCCAACCAGGTATGTGGTTCCCGTTTTACCTAGTCCGGTTCGTTCCTGAATTAAGGCATCCACTTCTCTTAAATCTAGAGTGACCCTCAGCACTCCAATCCGATTTTTAGCTGCATCTAGGATCGGTGTTGCTAAGGTAATGGCTGTTGTACCGGTGGTGGGAGAACTGTAGGGAATGGGGGTAATATCGCCTGAGCCATCAGCAAAGTAGGTTGTATTGGCTTCTAGGGATTGAGACGTATTTTCTAGTTTTTTATTGGTTGAAAATACAACCATGCCATCATCTGTCAAAATTGACACCTCTGCGAAGTCGGGCTTAAGCGTGATGATGTTTCGCAGATAAGATGCGAGTTTTGTGCGGGCATTTTTTTTGATTTCTGGAGCAGATGACGGTTCAGCTTGGGGGGTATCTTCCGGAGGTGGAACAGTGTCAGATACCAGGCGCTCAGTCTGTGTCTGAATTTCTGGCAAACGGGCCAGCAGCAAAATATCGTTACGATGGGTTTGAAACCACTGAGTGAGTTCTTCTTCCTTGAGGGTGGCTGCTACACTCAAGCGGTCGTATAGCGATCTTTTCAGGGTTTCCCGTGCTGAGAAATATGTGCTTACTGAAATTGTCAATATGGTAGCGACAGACAATAACGACAGGGGAGTAATGAGCCGAAGCAGTAGGCTTTTAGATTTGATTTTCACGCTGAGCTTCCCTTACAGGCTGGATGGATGTCGTAGGCTGGGAACCCATAGTATCCAGACGAGCAAAGCACTTCCGGATCGCTATGGCTGTCAGTTGTTCCCCCCTACACTTCCAGACGCGATCCGGGGTCGTCAGGAGCCCATACTCAGAAACCGTCTAAAAAATTAGGTGTTTCTAAACACAGCTATGTGATGACTGATACCGATAGGTCATGTGCACCATGGCTTTACTCTTCTGCTTCAGTTAATTGCTCAAGTAGTTTTCCTAAGCGTGTTTGAGCAGTCCCATAGGCTTGCCAATCTCCCCGTTGTAGTGCTTGCTGACCTTGGGTGTAAGCTTCTAGAGCAGATTGAATCAGGGCCTGTTGATCGGCTGTGGGGGATGCTGGTGTAGGTAGTGGCGTCGATGTTTCTGTGGTGGTTTCTGCCACTGAAGGTGTAGGACGAAGCTGCCCAAACAGTCTAGTTAAACTGTCTTCCAGTGTTTGTTCCATCACAATTGTGTCTTTGTAGGCCACAATCACCCGTTTGAGTTCTGGAATAGCGTTGCTATTGTTATTTTGTCCCCGCGCTTGTAGGTAGACAGGTTCTACATACAGCAGTGACTCCTCAATAGGGATAACCAGTAAATCCCCACGAAAGACTTCTGAGCCTTCTTGATTCCAAAGCGTTAATTGTTGAGAAATTTCAGTATCTTGATCGATACGGGAATCGATTTGGCGAGGGCCATAGATTAAGGCTTGTCTAGAGAATTCATAGGTTAACAGTTTGCCATAGTTATTCCCATCACAGCGTGCTGTCATCCATGCCACCATATTATTTTTCTGCACCGGGGTAAAAGGCACGATCAACATAAATTCTTCTACTTCACCCTCGGGCAGTTTCATGATGACGTAGTACGGTTCCAGGGTTTCTGAGCTTTCTTCTCGCGTGATCTGAGTTGGGAAATCCCAGAGGTCTTCCTGGTTGTAAAACACATCTGGACGATCCATATGATAGGCTCGATAAACTTGAGCCTGAATCTTAAACAGCATTTGAGGATAGCGAAAATGCTGTTGGAGTGTAGGTGGTGCGTTTTCTAAATTGTCAAATAATGTGGGAAAGCTCTGTTGAAAAGAAGCCAGAATGGGGTCCTCTGTGTCAACAATGTAAAGCTTGATGGTGCCGTCATAGGCGTCGACCACGGCTTTAACAGGATTACGGATGTAGTTAGTGCCACTGCTGACAATGCGCTGCATAGCGCGCCCCTGTAATACGTCTTCAATGCCCTCACTGCGCCATAGAGGTTCAGAATAGGGATAGCGATCGCTGAGGGTATAGGCATCAACAATCCATTGGAGTCGCCCGTCAATGATGGCTAAATAGGGATCGCTATCGAGGGAAAGAAAGGGAGCTAACTGTTGAATGCGCTGCTGAATTAACCGATGGTAGTGAATCCGAGAATTCTCTCCGAGAGAGTTGGACAGTAGCAGTTGCCAGTCGCCTAGGTTGTAAGCATAGGCCAGTCTTCGTAGCATGGAGCCAATGGGAACACCCCCAGGACCTGTGTAGTTATATTGGGCGTTATCATTGCCTAGGGGATAGTCAAATTCGGCCTGGTCAGTACCGGTTAAGATGTAGCGATCTGTTGCTTCCCCATAATAAATTCGAGGTTGCTCGATGGTGAGATCGACAGTGCTTGTTGGGGGTAAGTCCTTGATAAATAATTCCGGTAGACCATCTTCGGTAACCTTATTCACTGGGCTCATGGCCAGACCATAGCCATGGGTATAAATTATGTGTTGGTTGACCCATGTTTGAGCTTGGTCGGGTAGGGCATCATCCACTAGCTCCCGAGGCGATAACATTACCTGACGATAGTCGTTATCTAAGGTGTAGCGATCAATGTCAACGTCTTGAAATTTGTAATAGGGACGTAGGGTTTGCAAACTACCGTAGGTACTTTGTAGAGGGCGATAGTCCCATAGGCGAATGTTGTCGATAGTGCCACTATTATTTTCTAGAGTAGTGGCATCTAGCTGATTTTTAACTTCAAAAGATTCTTGCTGAACATCATCTAGACCGTAGGCTAGGCGGGTAAGTTCAATGTTGTCGGCGATGTAGGGAGCTTCTTTCTGTAGTTCGTTAGGTTCTACAACAAACTTTTGTTGTCCCCAAGGGTATACCCCAGTCACCAGAACAAAAACGGCTATATAGAGACTAATGGCTGTAATCGGTAACAGAAAACCGCTACGCCACAGGGACAGCAAGAATAAAATGCCGACGGCAATGGTGATGAATCCCATGATGCCGTAAGCTTGCATGCGAGCATTGACATCGGTATAGCCGGCACCAAAGACAACGCCTGTTGAAGAATAAAGGAGTTCGTAGCGAGCGAGCCAAAATCCTAAGGCAACGACAGCAGCTAATCCAGCTAACAACACACAGAAATGAGTTTTGACTTCTCCGGTGAGAAAGTATTTCCAACCGCGTTCTGGGCGAATTTCTCCTTTAACTCCATAAATGCTGGCTGCGAGTGCTAGACTCCATACCAATATTTCGATGATAGCCCTATGTAAACTCTCGAAGAGGGGGAGTTGGAAAATATAAAAGCTCATTTCGCGCCCATACAGAGGGTCTTGGGCACCAAAGTCTACCGGGTGAAGAAACTTGAGGACATCCTGCCAGGCTTCAACACCATTGATGGCAGCGGTTAAAGCTAGCAACGTAATCAGACCAAAGCTAACGTAGCGGATTAAGCTTGGCAAATAGGGATCCCACTGGGGATTTTGCACAACCCGTAGGGGACGTTCGCGAGTAATGCGTTGAGCAATTGCATAGTTTATAAATAAAATTAACCACCAGCTGGCAAAGGCTAGGATTGCGATCGCACCCTGCCAGCGCAATCGAGTCCATAGAATATCTGCAAACCCAACCGAGTCGAACCACCACACTTCTGTGACCAAGTGCACTAAGGATCCAGAGAAGGTAAGCGCAAGAAACCCTCCGAGAATTAGCCACAACCACTTTGCACTCATGCTCTAACCTGTCAGATAACGCCCAAGTATCGGGGATTAAAGAGGGTTCACACCATTTGTTCCTCGAACCTACAAAGCTTAGCGCAAGCTTATGAATCCCAGAGTTTTTTTTAAGTAGTCAAAAGAAACTAGTGCACAATAGGCCATGATCGCCGAGCAAGTTTTAACTTTTATGGCGTTGCTCTAGTGTTGTGTAAATCTGAGAATTTAGGCTAAGTGGCAATGTCTAACCGCACGTTTAAGGTCGATGCGCTTAATGTGCGAGTCTATCGAGATCCAGACTCGTTAGCTCAGGCGGCGGCACAGCAAGTTATTGTCCAGCTACAGCAGACACTTCAGCACCAGCCACAGGCCACCATCGTGTTTGCTACCGGGCGATCGCAACTGGGTCTATTAGGGCACCTACGCCTTCATACCAATGTAGATTGGTCACGGGTGATCGGCTTTCACCTGGATGAGTTTTTAGGGCTAAGTCGCGAGCATCCGGCTAGCTTTGGCGCTTACTTGCACCATCACATTGCCCGATGGTTACCGTTTCAAGTATTTAATTATCTCAATGGTGATGCATTAGAGCCGATTGAAGAGTGCGATCGCTACACCCAGTTGCTCAGCCAAAAACCGATTGATATCTGTTTACTGGGTGTTGGCGATAACGGCCATCTAGCTTTTAATGATCCAGCCGTAGCAGATTTCCATGATCCTCGTTGGGTAAAACTTGTACGCTTGGACAACATCAACCGCCAACAGCAATTGACCTCTGGATACTTCCCACAGCTTTCAGCTGTTCCTGCCTATGCGATTACCCTCAGCCTGAGTGCCATCCGCAGTGCTCGATATAATCTCTGCTGTGTCTTTGGAGATTATAAAGCTGATGTTCTTAAAACGATGCTAACAGTCTCTCCATCTGAAGCTTATCCTGCTTCTATTCTAAGACTTGATGGCAAAGGGGAGAACACTCTCTTTATAGATGAACCAGCCTGCCGACTCTTCTCAAATATGACATAAAGGTACAAGAGTCAACAGAGGCGAAATAAACGCCTACCATGCTAACTCTTGTGCCTCATATTGCTCTCACAATTCCTACAGATTTGCCTGTAGCTCAACGCCTGTCACCGTTTCCTTTGTCAGGTTTCCTGTATCAGAAATTTATGAATCAGCACTCAACACTGAGAACTGATCGTCCTTAATCGTCCTTATTAGGCAGGGCACCACAAACTATTGTTCTGTAATCCAACGGTCCAAATAGGTTCTTGTGAGATTTTTGTATTAGCTGGATTAGCACGACTGAGCCAGACAACAGGCTCATCTAAATCCAATACTTTCTCACCTTCATCGGTGGTGATAGTCAGTAGCTGTTGGTGAATGATCATACCGTGGATAGGTAACCAACCAGACTGACCTTGCAAAAGCAAATCACGACTGTGATCGCGACGGATGAATAATCGTCGTAATACCCGCCAATCTTGCCACAGCCGTTTAGCACTATCACTGTTGAGATAGTAATCAGGCAGCACCTCTAGGGGCATGTAATCGTGTGTAGGGGATTGCCCAACCATGGCAAACTGCTGTCCCCAACTCACTCCAAAGATTATATTTAAAGCGTTATATATTAACTGAATCAGTCGTTCCCATAGCCTTGGCTGACGATGGGGTTGGGATGACCAAACCCCATCGCAGGGAATGGGGTTGTTAATTAAAAACATCGGATTGAACCAATTTTTAACGGGGTACAACTTGGAACTCCTATGGTCTATTGACCTTGACATAGTTCAGCATTCTGCCAAAGGATCTATGGACAGGAAAAAAATACAGAAATACATAGCTAATTCCGTATTTCTACGGATTCCAATGGTCAGACATCTATGGGCGGTACTTACCTTAACTCCTATTCTTTGCTTGATTAAGGTTCTCTCATAAATCCTTAAAACCTTTATTTCTAAGGGTGTCTGTCGTTTGTAAACTATCTTTATGTGCCCCTTATGCCATGAATGTTGTCATGTCATGGCAGCCTCTTAAGTCACAATTTTACAACCGAACGTCCAACTTAATTGGTGATGCGACTCCTGCCTAAGTTGAGAGCAAGGCTGTATTTGATAGCTCAATTGAAACGCATGCTGAAACCTTGCTACATTATCCTGGATCCCAATACTGAGTGCCGCTGCGCCAAAAGCTCAGGATCAAGGATGCTGAACGGCACTAAAAATAAGCGGATGTTATTTGATATTGAGATGTAGCATAGCTTGAAAAATAAAAAAGGCTTGATGTGGTCTATCTGATGAATTGAGAGATTGTTGTGTAGTTTACCTAAAAATAGGGTCAGCCACAATATGAGGCCGAAGATCGTTCTCACATTGTGGCTGATTTCTCAACCTTATGGCCTCAACTTTATGACTTCAGTCTTGTGGCCAGGAAAAGAATAGCTATTTTGTTGTTTTGGGTATGAGGCTGTAAAAGTTTGCGTTTCGGAAGATTATTTCAGTGGGCACACCATAATCTGACACAAGACATTTATCAGAATCAATGTATAGTCTGCTTGATCTTAATCACTTCGCTTGAGTCTAAACTAAACCATTTAAGTCAACAGAACTTTCATAAAGACAGCTAGAGTGGCCATGCAATATAGAAGGCAAAGACCATTAAAAAGCCATAGCAAACTGAACATTGAAAAATGAAGCCATGGATTAGTGTTGATTTGAGATGCAAAATTCATAGATGAGTATCTTTGCCGTCACAGATAATCTTAGTGACATAAAAATCGTTGATCGCAAGACTCTTCAAAAATTCAGGTTTATTCAAATTTGTTTAAAGTCCATCAACCAAGTACATGACTTGATTGTTTGTAGGCTAGGTCTAGCTACCAATTTCTGACCTTTCGCGATCGCAAGCCCCGCCCGCAACGGCATTAAAACATCCAATTCGCCTTCCCGTAATAGACATAGCCTCAGGCAACCACCGGCAGTCACCGTGCCCGAGACAACTGGCACAAAATGGATATAGTCGTTAACTTTGCCGCATGGAGTTCCCTGGGTGAATGGATAATCGGGATTGCCCGCTACTTTAGTCGCCGTGCCATCTTCCACCGTCATTAACCTTGAACAGGTGTCAGGACAATCGTGGGGAGAAGCGCTATCCACATTTTTACAGATTTACTGTTAACTAGATTACTTTTTAAGTTGAATGTTGTTATGCCCTGACAATGTAATTAACTGCCAAGATTAGACTAGTTTTGAGAGTTTACGTTTAATAAATAGACCTAACTATGCATCGTTATGGAGTTGTTGGGAACGTTAGCCTGCAAAGTTATAGGAACGTACCGCTCGATTTGGCAAGGCGAGTCGCCATAAATCTCCCTCAAGCACAATTGATGATCCTCTCAGACGAAGGACATATCTCTTTTATTTATCCAATAATGCGAGAGCAAAGGCTCCATGAAATTAGCGAAATTAAGTCAGCAGCAAATACAGTTATTGCAGCAGTATAAAGAACGAGGCGGAGTCATCGATTTGGTAGCGATGGAGTTGGAGGAGCAACCCTACGATGATTATGATACTCATTGGCAAGCCGCAATATTAGCTTTAGACGCAATAGCGCAAGATATTGATGAGGACTTTCAAACTATTCTCGAAAGCCCTGAATATCAGCATCACAATCGAGATGATTTTTTTCAGTTGACATATGATGTCAGCAAATTTGTTGGGAATATCATCAGCTTGGAGCAATTCCTAGGTTCGTCCTTTAACTTGTCGTCTCGAAAACTGTTAGTCAGGGGTCAAAGCAAGCGACACGTCAATGACTTATTTTGGGTTGGCGACGAGGAAATTCCAGAGAATATCGTTGGAGAGTGCGGTTTTTATGAACCTGACAGTTTTGGGCTTGCTGATGCGTTTCTGTCTCCTCCATACGGTATTGCTGGCTCGTCCTTAGAACTCAACACGCTGTTTTTAGAGATCGCAGAACACTTCTTTGCATCATTCACTGATGCAGGGCAGATCTATAGCTGGAGCGACGATTGTTCTAATTACTTTGACGCAGGAAAAGAATGGTGGGGTACGTTGTTTTGCACTTACTTTTGCCGACCAAACTCAACGCTTGTAGTAGTAATGGCATCGACTACTGATTAGTGTGATCAAGTCGTCTGATAGGTTAATCATAATTGTGGAATCGCTTATTTGGCAAGATTTTCAGCAAAATTCTAATTACTATTTTAGCTGTGCCAAACCAAATTGTTGTCCAGTGACGACACCATTATTAAATTTTCCTGATAGTAGCGGAACCTCTTACCTGTTCAATTCATCTGATAGCTCGAAGCCATTTTCCATAAGTATCTCCTGGAGCTAGCTATTCGACGAAGTATTTATTATAAGTATCTTCCCTCAATACTCTTTTTATATAGTTTTTTCGTAATAAGGAGCATCCCCATGCATCATCCCTCCCAGGCATGATATAGCTTATTTTTAGGTGTAAAAATTTCATTTCATACTGAACCAATACAGGTTAAATGGTGTCCCCCCGCCCTTAAGTTATTTTTATTCAAAAAAATGAAGGACTTTATGAAGTCTACAAAACTAAAATCTTTTGTATGGCTACTGACTGTTGGCATGCTGGCAGTAACCATACTAACGACGACTGCGCACGAAGCCGCATATGCAAAACTCCATGTTGACAATCCGTTTGTTGGGGCAACTGCCTACCTGAACCTGGACTATGGGGAAAACGTGAACAAACAGGCCGCCCAAACCGCTGGCAGATTAGGCGAGAAAATGGCCCAAGTCGCCACCTACCCTAGCGCAGTCTGGATGGATCGGATTGGCGCGATTACAGGAACAGCCGCCGATGGAACCAAAATCGCTAGGAGCTTACGCGAGCATTTGGATGATACGTTAGCGCAAAGCCTCCCTGGCCAACCGATCACCTTTTTGATGGTGGTCTACAATCTACCGAATCGGGATTGTCATGCGTTGGCCTCAAATGGCGAAATCCCCCATGGGGGCATTGAACGCTATAAAACCGAATACATTGATCCGATTACAGAGATTCTCAGCGATCCGAAATATGCCCCTATCCGGATTGTTGCTGTGATCGAACCAGATTCACTGCCTAACCTTGTCACTAACATTTCGACTCCTGCCTGTGCTCAGGCAAAATCGAGTGGCGAATATGTCGAAGGTGTGCAATATGCCTTAGATAAGCTGTATCCAATGCCTAACGTCTATACCTATGTTGATCTTGGTCATTCTGGTTGGTTAGGCTGGGATAGTGCGTTTGGTCCAACGGTGACGTTGATCGCTGATACGATTAAGGGCACACAAGCTGGCGTGAACGCAGTGGATGGTTTTATTTCAAATACCTCCGGCAGCACCCCGATAATTGAGCCGTATATTAAAGAATATACTGGTGGCCAGCCGAGCCGCTCCTCGGATTTCTATGACTGGAACCCCTATATTGACGAAATCAGCTATATGAGCGCGATGTACGATGCTTTTGTGACTGAAGGTCTACCGACGACGATTGGTATGTTAGTGGATACCAGCCGTAACGGATGGGGTGGCCCAAATCGTCCGACTATTGCCAGCACCGCTACAGATGTGAATACCTTTGTAGATGAGTCTCGCATTGATAGACGACCTCATCGCGGTGGCTGGTGTAACCAGATCGGCATGGGTATCGGTGAACGCCCGGTCGTAGAACCTTATGAACATTTTGACGCCTTTGTATGGGTGAAACCTCCGGGAGAATCTGATGGTGTTAGCGAAGCTGGCATTATCGATCCCAATGATCCGGCCAAAGGATTTGATGGGATGTGCGATCCGAACGCGACCAATAGAGACAAACCACAATACTCGACCAATGCCATGGCTGGAGCCCCCCATGCCGGATGGTGGTTCGCGGAACAGTTTGAAATGTTGGTCGAAAATGCCTATCCCCCACTTCCACGACTTCCAATAGTAGACTCAGGACAAACTTAGACAAATATTGCAATCGAGGGGATAGTCAAAACATGATGTAAAGATCACCATCAGAAAATTGTCCTGACATTCTCTTCGATTGCTATATCGCTAGTCCGGTCATGAAACACCTTCAAGACATCCAAATTGTTTCAAGATCAGCAGTGTTTCAACCGTAATCACACCACTCCAATCCTGACGCGCCTGTTGCCATGCATCAGGGAACATATCTCCCCAAGACCAGGTGGGTAACCAAGCACCCTCTTCACCTTGGGTAGAAATCTCGTAGGCTAAATTTGCTGCCACGGCTTCTTCCATGCCAGCCATAAAAGGAGAATCAGGCGCATCTATCACTTGTAATGGCCGTAAACAATAGCCTTCCCAAGCCGCTGAATTCTTTTCAATGGTCCCATCAATCTGCTGGGCCACAGCTTGACGAATCTGTTCCCGGAATTCATCGGGTAGTGTTTGGGTCTTCATCAAACGTAGACAACACAACAGGTCATGCATACCCATCTGCTCTGTATTTGATAATGCACCCATGACCCGCTCCGATACCTGAGAGATAGTAGTCTCTGGGACAAGATGTTGATAGTCATACAGATATCCCAGCATCTCAGCGGTGGGGTTAAGAGAGAATGACTCCGATTCTTCTTCATCGTCTGACTGTTCCCACCAAGGAGCGTGGGGACTCTGCTGAGCCGATTTAGGGATAATCGGCCAGTGCCATTCTTTTGGGTCTAAGGTCTTTAGCAGATAGGCGATCGCAACTGAGACAAACCCATGATCTGAGGTACCGTTAATTGAGCGAAGGACTTGAAAGGCAATGGACGTGCAAAGTGCCGAGCTATCATTTGTGCGCAAGTCAGGTTCTAGTCCATGGCCAAAACCGCCATCTGGATTCTGGAATTTCTTCAGTGCGGCAACTACTGAGTCTGCTGCTGCTCCGTCAAATGCATGGTGGAATCTGGCAATTTCTAATGGCCGTCCCTTTTGTTCAATAAACTGTCGTGAGGCCTCTAAGGCTGTCCTGGTCAGAATTGGTTGGATCATTAGTCAGCCCTCTCAGTAAATAGTTTATTTGTACTATTCTAGAAGCTTTCAGTAATGTTGGTTACAAAGATCGTATCAGTCGTTGCAGATATCGGGGGATAGATTCAGGCGAAAGCGATCGCAAAAATAGGCATTAGGGTTTAATTCAGAGCCATCGGTTAGGCTCTCGGGTTAATGGCTTAATAACACCTGTGTTTTCTAAACTTGTGTTAGATAGATAGATGACAGAAAAGGAGATAAGCGTGATGCTTACCTCCCGGTGAGTGAGTAAACTTTTGGTTGGAAATTTTTAATGGAACGATGGGCTATGGCGAATCAGATCCATAAACTCCTGACGTGTGCGGGCATCGTCAGCAAATACTCCTTGCATCGAACTGGTGACGGTCCAGGAACCTGGCTTTTGCACCCCACGCATCACCATACACATGTGAGATGCTTCGACCACAACTGCCACACCCTGGGGTTGTAAAAGTCCCTGGAGAGCATTGGCAATTTGTTGAGTTAGCCGTTCTTGAACCTGTAGCCGTCGCCCATACATTTCACAAATACGGGCAATTTTTGATAATCCAATCACCTTGCCGTTGGGAATGTAGGCAACATGGGCACGGCCTAAAATCGGCAAGATATGGTGCTCACAAGAACTGAACAAATCAATATCACGTACCAGTACCATTTCATTGGCGTCTTCATGGAAAACGGCTCCATTAAGCAGTTCATCCAGGGACTGATGATAACCCGAGGTTAAAAATTTGAGGGCTTTGACCACACGTTTTGGTGTATCGCGCAGTCCTTCACGGTCGGGATCTTCGCCTAACCCTAGAAGCAGTGTACGTACGGCTTGCTGCATGTCTTCGTCTGAGACAGGGGCTTCAGTTTCGGTACTGATTAACTGGCTACGAATATCGTCGGATGAAATGGATAAGGTCATGAATAACGAGTGGGTAAATTTTGGGTGAATTTATCAAGCTGTCGAGCGATCGCAAACCGATCACCCCCTTCAGCCAACGACTGAAAGACTGGATAATGTATTAAGCCAGGCAAGCCGTAAGCTGTTGCCGGATGTCGTCACCGTTGAGGTGTCGCCCGATAAAAACAAGCTGGTTTCGAGGCGGCATGTCCCATTCTTCCCCGTTAATGGAAAAACGAGGACCGCTTAGCTGAAAAATGTTGCGCAGGTCACTCTCCTCAAACCAGAGAATTCCTTTGGCCCGAAACACATCCTGTGAAAGTGTGTTTTGCAGAAAATGTTCAAATTTTTTGACATGGAAGGGACGATCGCTCTCAAACGCGATGGATACAAATCCATCATTCTCAAGATGGGCAGAATGGTGGTGATGGTGTTCATGATGCTCATGCCCATGATGATGCTCATGCCCATGATGCCCGTGTTCGTGTCCGTGATGCTGATCATGTGCCGTCTGCTCAATTTCTTCTTGCACCAGCTCAGCATAGTCTTCGGGATTGTTATAGCCAACATCTAAAATTAGCTGCAGGGGCACCTGACCCTGCTGACTACGCAAAATCCTGGCTCCCTCTTTAACGCTACTAAGATACTCTTCTAACGCCTTCACCTGATCCGATGAAGCTAGATCAACTTTGTTCATAATTGTAACATCAGCGTAGGTGATTTGTTTTAAGGCGGCTTCACTCTCAAAATGATCGGGCGTGAAGGTTTCGGCATCTACCATGGCGATGATGGAATCCAGACGGGTGAGATCGCGCAGTTCTGTGCCCAAAAAGGTGAGAATAATAGGCAGCGGGTCAGCCACCCCCGTAGTCTCAATTACCATGTAATCAATGCGGTCATCCCGCTCCATGACTCGATAAACGGCATCTATCAGGTCATCGTTGATGGTGCAACAAATGCAGCCATTGCTAAGTTCAACCATGGCTTCATCCATGGATACTAAGAGCTGACTGTCGATGTTGATATCGCCAAATTCATTGACTAGGACGGCAACCTTTAGGTCTTTGTTATTGCTAAGGATGTGGTTTAAAAGGGTTGTTTTACCACTGCCGAGAAATCCAGTGATGATGGTAACTGGCATTCCTCTTTTAGTGTTTAAGGGGGCTGTGGAGGTTGTCATGGAATAAACTCCGGAAGCAACAAGGTAGGTTGGCTTCGACTCCGCTCAGCCAACGATGTCTCTTCGCTCAGTCAACGGTTAACCTTTCCCTGAGCGGAATCGAAAGGAACGGTATCTTTGGGATAGCCACATTTACAGGGCTAACTTACGGGTGTTAGGTGCAAGCATGGCCAACAGAAAAATAGCGAGTTGAACGGTAACAATACTTGGACCCGAGGGTAAATCAAAAAAGGCAGAAACCATCATGCCGATGGCGGCCCCTAATGCACCTAGGCCCGCCGAAATTAAGATGTACTGAACAAAGTTGTGGCTGAGAAGACGGGCCGCACAAGCGGGTATCACTACAAATGCGCTAATCAACAAAACGCCGATGGCCTTAATGGAAATGCCCACCACCAGAGATAACAACACAATGAACGCTGTACGTTGGGCAGACACAGATACGCCCCGAGCAATGGCCATGGATTCATGGAGTGTCAGGAGAATTTGCGATCGCAACGTCAGCCCCATAAATATGACACATACCACCAACAGCACACCGCTAAAGATTAAGTCGGTAGTTCGCATGGCCAGGATATCACCAAACAACAGATGGGTGATACCGCCCTTATAGTCATCACGAAAACTCAGTAAGATAATACCAAGGGCCAGGGACGATGAGTAGACAATGTTCAGCAGAGCATCGGTCCAAAGACGGGTACGCTCCAGAAAATAGGTCACACCTAATGCAAAAAGAACCGCAAAAGGTAACAATATCCATCCAGGATCCAGTCCCAACAAGAAGCCAATGCTGATACCTAACAGCGCTGAGTGACCCAGGGTATCACTAAAAAAAGAAAGCTGTCGGAGAATGGTAAAGCTACCCATTAAGCCGCCCATAAAACCAGTGAGAACACTGCCCATCAATGCCCGATGCATAAAGGGCAGTTGAAACAGTTCAATCACACGGGTAAATTCAGCCTGGATCGACATGGCAGAAAAACTAGCAAGATTAACAAGAATGGTGATAGCGAACAAACTCAGAGCCATAGGCCAGAGAGAGATTCTCTGGGGTAAGAGAATGATCGGGTTTTCCCTGGCAGAGCAGGGTGCGATTTAGACAAAGGACGCGATCTCAACTGCGACGTACCATATCGAGATCGTGGGAGATCTGCAAAATGGCCCAGCCCTGGTCTTGTTTAAGCTGGTGCAGCAACCGATAAAATTCCGATTCGTTACGCACATCTAAACCAGCGGGAGCCTCATCGAGAATCAGCAGACGGCGGGGACGCACTAAACAATAAGCCAAAAGTACCCGCTTTAGCTCTCCCCCCGACAACACACTCACAAGCTTGTAACGCAAATGCCAGGCGTCCACCTGGGTCAATGCCTGCTGCACAGCGTGGCGGCGTAACCGGCCCCCGGCCCAGGGCAGCTGTATGCCCAACCGATCCCAGCCCAGCCCTATCAATTCCTTGACTGTAATGGGAATGCGGCGATCAAACAGAAAGTTCTGAGGCAGATAGGCAATCTGTTGTCGTACCACCGCTGGCAGATGACCTTTGGGAGAGAGTGGCTCCCCTAGGATAAACACCTCCCCAGACCGACGCGGTAAAATTCCCAGTATGGCCTGGATCAAGGTACTCTTTCCGGCTCCATTGGGACCCACTATCGCAGTATCCATGCCAGCTGGCACCGTAAACGACACATTCTGAACCGCTGCATAGGTCTCTCGGTAAACCGTCAAATCGTTGACGACTAAAACTGGATCGCTCAACTGCTCTCTCCTGGCCCCATAAAATCATCCTCCATATTAAAGCCACCAATCGATGACGGCCATCGGTTGAGATGCCCAGAACGGATACCAGGATTGTGTGGATGCCCCAAAACTATTGGCCAGATTCTCAGCATTCTGACGCATGGTTGTCAGATAGTAGTCTGGCTGTATCGCCTCGGTCGGACCTACTTCCAGGGGGTCAAACTCACTCACGCCAATGGAGAGGTCTTGTGCGAGCGCCTTAAAAGAAGAGTCTCCAGCCTGGGGTTCGGTCATGATGGTTTTTAACCCTTCCGCCTGCACTGTGTCCACCACACGCTTTACATCATCCGGAGATGGACTCTCTTCGGGAAGACCCACCAGAACCTCGGCTTCTAGTCCATAGCTACTGGCAAAGTAGGCGGCGAAGTCATGAAACACCACAAATGTCTGTCCAGCAAAGGGGGACAACATTTCTGTGATGTCAGCATCTAAGGCTTGCAGTTCAATAATAAATGCAGCCGCATTGGCTGTGTATTCAGCCTCTCCTTCTGGATCGGCGGCAATCAAACCATCGCGAATATTTTCGACCTGTTCAATGGCGCGCTTGGGGTCCAGCCAGACATGAGGATCAAATTCACCATGGGCATGCTCATGCCCATGGTCGTCCTCTTTAGCATGGGCTTCTTCGCCATGGTCGTCATGGCCTTCTTCGCCGTGGTCATCATGACCTTTTTCTTCGGCGTGATCGTCGTGACCTTCTTCGCCATGGGCATGGCCGTGATCATCCTCTTTAGCATGGCCTTCTTCGCCATGGTCATCATGGCCTTCTTCGCCACTAGCAAACGCAGCAATCTCTTCGCTAGAGTCGATAGTGACCAGATCGGAATTTTCCGCATTCTCGATCATGTCATCTAAAAAGAACTCCATTTCCAGACCGTTTTTGACCAACACGTCCGCACTGGCAACTGCCTGAATATCACTGGGTTTGGCCTGAAAGTCATGGGGACCTACATTGGTGGGCAGCAGCTGTACCACCTCAGCGCGATCGCCCGCTACTGCCTTAGTAAATTGGGTGATTGGCAAAAATGTTGTGACCACCTGCAATGATTCTGCGGGGGCCGCTGCTGAAGGTTCTGCTTCGCCGGTGGTATCCGTAGGAACAGTCGTGCAGCCGCCTAGGGTAACGATTGCTCCCAGTGCCATAACCGATAACTGTTGCACCTGTCGTTGAAAACTCAGTCTAGACATTACTGTTCTCTCTTCAAAAACAACATTAATTCTTTAGGCTTTATCTTGCTATGGACGTAACGCTAGGGCAGCATCTTTGGCGAAATAGGTCAAAATCAAGTCGGCTCCCGCCCGTTTCATACTGGTTAAGGTTTCTAGCATGACGGCTTTTTCATCAATCCAGCCCTGCTGCGCCGCCGCTTTGACCATGGCGTATTCACCACTGACGTTGTAAGCAGCAATGGGTAAATTCGTGTGTTGTTTAATGCGACAAATCACATCCAAATAGGCCAGAGCCGGTTTTACCATGACGATGTCCGCCCCTTCTTTAATATCAAGCTCTACCTCTTTCAGAGCTTCCCGCCCATTAGCCGCGTCCATCTGATACGTCTTTTTATCACCAAACTTAGGGGCAGAATCCAGGGCATCACGAAATGGGCCGTAGTAGGCTGATGCATATTTAGCGGAATAGGCAAGAATGCCGACATTAATCCAACCGGCAGCATCCAGTGCCTGACGAATCTCCCGCACACGACCATCCATCATGTCGGATGGGGCAACAAAATCAGCCCCCGCCTCAGCCTGCACCAGGGCCTGCTTGACGAGGACCGCAACAGTTTCATCGTTGAGAATTTGACCATTTTGCACAATGCCGTCATGGCCCTCGCTGCTGTAGGGGTCAAGGGCCACATCGGTAATCACCAGCAGCTCCGGAAGCGCTTGCTTGAGGGCACGCACTGCCCGAGGGATTAAACCATCCGGATTATAGCTTTCGGTACCAGCGTTATCTTTTTGATGATGGGGAATCAGCGGAAACAGGGCAATGGCTCCAATACCTAACTCCCACACAGCTTTTGCTTCTTCCAGCAATAGATCTAGGGAGTAGCGAAAACAGTTGGGCATCGACGGTACTGCCTCCTGCTGCCCTTCACCTTCCATGACAAACAGGGGATAAATCAGATCAGCGGCGGTTAGCACCGTTTCTCGTACCATACGGCGCAGTGTCCCGGTACGACGCAAACGCCGGGGACGATGAACTTGACCAGTATTGCCCTTATTATCAGCGGGTGTAGCGTCCACTATCGCTTCAACAGCATCTGTGGCGGCTTGAGGGGGCGCTGACGTGGGTGACGTAAATGTGGATGACATAGGATGGAAACCCGTTATGATAATGATTATCATTCCTAGGTATATTACATCAGTTTTTCGAAATTGACGCGATCATAATCCTTAAAAATTCCATGACTCAGGTTCACTGTACTCGGGCTCAAACAGCGGTACTCCAGTTACTGCGGCAGCAGCCTGAACCGATCTCGGCTCAGGCGCTGTATACGCTGATCAAGAAACATCAGCGGATTGGTTTGGCAACGGTATATCGAGCCCTTGATGCGCTAAAGCGTATGGGCAGGGTGCAGCATCGGGTAACGCTGACAGGGGAAACACTCTACAATGCCGTGGAGCAGGATCATCACTACATGACTTGTTTGAACTGTGGACAATCATTTCCTCTAGATACGTGCCCTTTGCAGGGGCTAGCATTTTCACTCCAGCACACCAGCTCATTCACAATCTACTATCACACCCTCGAATTCTTTGGTCTTTGCGAACCCTGCTCAGTGCAAGGCGGGTGAGGTTCGGGATTTAGCGGGCTAAAAAAAGGGGGTAAACATCACAGTCATGCCCATCGTCTAAAATAGGAATCACACCTTAAAAGCTCTAGGTGGCAAGCCGGTAAGAACATGGACAGCATGTGGTGATGCAGTATGACCCAAGCAGTTGATTTAATATCCTCGTCGCCACTATCATTGCAAGATTTTCTTGGGTGGGATAGCGGTGATGCTCGTTTATACGAATTAATTGAGGGTGAGCCGATGCCCATGAGCGATCCCACGGCTAATCATGAAGATGTGGCGGACAATCTTTGTGATTTGCTCAGGCTGCATTGTTTAGAGAAAAACTTGCCCTTTGTACCTAAGCGTTCCAAATTAATCTCTATTGGGTCTCGGAATGGACGAGACACTGCCAGACGTGGCGATATTGTTGTTTTTGCCAAGGCTGAATGGGAACGGATGAAGGGGCTGTCTAGCTCAGCGATGGCTTATATTGCTCCCCCATTGGTGATTGAGGTGGTGTCAACAAACTGGCGAGATGATTATTTGACTAAGCTGGCTGAGTATGAATCTATTGGTGTTGAAGAGTATTGGATTGTTGATTATGCGGCATTAGGGGGGATGCGGTATATTGGCCATCCGAAGCAATCTACGTTGTCGATTTACACGATGGATCCCGAGACAGGTGAGTTTGGAATGCCGCAACAGTTTCGTGGGGATAATAATATTAGGTCTACTGTTGTACCTGAACTGGCAGTAACGGCCAATGCTTTATGGCAAAAAGATTAGAGACTATTGTCCTTTGGATGAAGGCCCCAGATGTTGGATACTCAACCAACTAACTTGTGGTCCGAGGGGCTATAACTGAGTTAGAGACCGCTTGAACTCAGTCGTGGGGCATTGGGTGAGGATGTTGATTAGGAGGGAGCAAGCATGATGGAAAGCATTAAGGTACGTCAGCGGGTGGGTCAGGATGGCATTTTACATCTTGAAATTCCGGTTGGCCTTAAGGATCTAGACATTGAGGTAATGGTGATTTATCAGCCTGTCCCAGCGGTTAAAACTGTTGGTTTGTCTTTAGAAGATCTCTATGGCATCTGCGCAGACGATCCTATCAACATTGATAATGAGGGAATTTCAGAGGCACTCGATGAAGATTTGGCGGGAGCGTTTGAGTAGGGATGCGCTATCTGTTAGATACGAATGTTTGTGGTGTATCTGAATGGTCGTTCTGCGTTGGTGCGCGATCGCTTGTTGGCGACGCCTGCTAAGGAAATAGCCGTCTGCTCTGTGGTGAAGGCTGAATTATTTTATGGTGCTTTTCGGAGTAACAACCCAAAGCGGACGTTAGAACGACAGCAGGCATTTTTATCAAGGTTTGTTTCGTTGCCGTTTGAGGATGAATCGGCTTTGTTATCAGGACAGATTCGGGCGAAACTAGCGAGTGCAGGGACTCCGATTGGGTCTTAATGATTTGCAGATTGCTGCGATCGCTTTGGCTAATAATCTTACTTTAGTGACTCACAATACGCGAGAGTTTGAGCGGGTTGAGGGGTTACCGATTGAAGATTGGGAGATTGAGCCATTAGAGAGAAGCTAAACGGCGGTAGATAACCTTGACTATTAATTGACTAACTCCTGTCTGTTGCAGCGAGATATTAGCCTGCTTTAAACTTAGGGCATGTACAAAATTACTGGGCTTATATTATGAGTTATCACAGTATCATCACTATTGAACCAGACAAGCGGGGTGGAAAACCTTGCATCCGGCGGATGCGGATTACAGTCTACGATGTTTTAGGCTGGCTAGCTGTAGGTATGTCTACAGATGAAATTATTGATGATTTTCCAGAGTTAGTAGAAACTGATATTAGGGCTTGTCTGGAATTCGCAGCTGATCGCGAACATCGTCTAGTTGCCTCGGTAAGTGCTGCATGAGACCGCTTTTGGATCAAAACCTTAGCCGAAAGTTAGTCAAGCGTCTGATAGATATCTTTCCTGAAGTTAGCCATGTTCAGTTTCATGGGCTAGCGGAAAGAACAGACACTGAAATCTGGGAATTTGCAAAAGCGCATGATTTTTGTATTGTGACGCAAGATGCAGATTTTGCTGAAAGGAGTCGATTATATGGTTCTCCACCAAAAGTAGTATGGTTAAGGTGTGGCAATGCTCCTACCAGACAAATTGAGACACTTATCCGCTCCGGTCGAGAAGCTATTCAAGAGCTTTTAGATAATGCAGTTCTTCACTGCCTAGAGTTACATTAATAATTAAGCTGGCTGAATATGAATCTATTGGTGTGCAAGAATATTGGATTGTTGACCACTATGCGGCGTTAGGGGGGATGCGATATATCGGTCATCCGAAGCAATCTGCGTTGTCGATTTACACCATGGACCCCGAGACAGGCGAGTTTGGGATGCCACAACAGTTTCGCGGGGATAATAAGATTGAGTCTGCTGTGGCACCTGAACTAGCAGTAACGGCCAAGGCTTTATGGAAAGAAGACTAGAGAATATTTATAACGGCTAATTTGAGCGGCAACCTAAACTTCGTAAACTCTTATGGCGACTAGGTTAAATAGCCCACAGTTTATTGTCAGCGCGTTAGTGATGTACTCTACTGAGCTACTACTCTAATCAGCCGATGTAGTAGAAATATATGAATCCAAACGTTTGCTATTTGAAAAGATTATTAATCTCTTTGATGCTCTAGTAAATGCAACATATAAATTTTTCGGACATGTAAATTTATGAGCATCCACTATTAGAACTGCATCAAACTCTAAACCTTTTGTCAGTAATGTAGTTCCAATACATTTACCATAAACTCTACGCCCCATTCTACGAATTGTATTGCGTTTGTTAAGCATAGCTTTATGTACTGATATATTATCTTCTTCTGCCTCCTCCAAAACACGACATAGAGATGAAAAAAGCTCTTTCCTGTAACACTTGATTCCAGGCAATGTCTTAATGTCTTCAAGCAATTTAGCGACTATGGAATAAGATAGCTGTTGCCTTAAAGTCTCTAGTTTCTGTTTTATAGGCTGTATTTTTACTTCAAAGTTCTCAATTCTCCTCTTTTTGACGCCCGAATCACTAAACCATTTATTGAATTCAGTCTTATTAAAAAGCTCTAAAGATACTTCACGAAGAATTGAGAATATATTTTCCTGATTTATGTCATCAAGCTTCTTCGATAATTTATAGAAAGATTTTTCATCAATAGATTCCATCAAGAAGCATACATTCTTAAATCTTTTTATAAAATTAACTCTAAGATCTATGCGGCTAGAATCAGGTGTCAGGATAAGCAGATTATTTTCTTGGTTAAAAATATTGAATATCTTACTGTAATGAGTTCCACGATAAATGTCGTCCCCTATGTTGACTTCAAGAGAGGAAAATCTATCCAACTCTATAGGTTGATGGTTTTCAAGTAATGCTCTAATTCTCTTTAGGTCTTGCCCAAGAGGGCGATTCTTCCCTTCCCAACGCCAAGGAGTTTCCAGAGCATACTGATTATGCCAAAAATCAGCCATTTCTTCTGGGGCATTTAAATTCACTAATGCCTCAGAATTGAAGCCAAATATTCCTTGTAAGTGATCTCCTAAAATTCTAGTCGGAAATAAATTCGATAGTTCTAAAACTAGTTGGTGTTGTTCTAGTGAGCAGTCTTGATATTCATCAACAAATAAACCGCTGTAGGTATTTTTGATAATATCTCTAATAAGCTTTGCCTTAAAGAGATCAGTGGCTTTCTCGATTATGAAAGGATAGTAGTTTTTAGAATCCTCTTGCTCAGGGATATCATCTCCTATGTAAAACGCTAATACATATTTTTGAGCAAAGCTTGTGATCGTTTCGACGTTGTAGCAAGATGATTGTATGTTTGCCTTCTTGATTTTTTCTTTTATGGAGGCGACACCCGCATGAGTGTGAGTAAGGATCAGTTGCTTGCCACTAGTAAACTCTAAACACTTACTAATCGTATGAGTTTTGCCGAACCCTGCTGGAGCAATTAGTAGACTATGCGAGTTTGAGACAAACTCTTTGTAATTAAGCATTGTCTATCCACTCCGATAATTGAGTAAATTCATTTTTCAGGGTGGTTCCTTCCATTTCCTGTAAATATTGACAGCATGTTTTTCCAAGAAAAATACCGTGATCAATTCTCTTAAACCAACCTTTTTGGTGAGATATTTCTCCTAGAGAGTCTCTTACACCTGTAGAGTCGAACTCTAGCCAATTTCCAGGTAAATCTGAAACTTTATGTCTCAAACTATCTGTAATTGAATTAATGGATCCAGAAACATCCTCCAAACGGTAATTTATAAGCTCTTGAATTCCAGACCAAGGTAAATCATTGAAAATTTGCATCTCAATTGATTTCTCAGATGAGCAGTCAACTATTTTAATTCCTAACTCAGATAGTTCGGTTTTTTGAGCGTTAATTTCAGCCTTATCTGAGTCGCAAAAGAGGCAAACTTTATAACCTACTTCTATGAATTTACGTGCATAATTTACTTGTGTAGTTCCTCCTCCATCCACAAACCGAACTCCTTTGAGTGAGGCGTTTTGCTCACCTTTCTCGATTCTGTAGTCATTTAGGGCTCTACATATACCTACTTCAGTAGCTCCCTCACAAACCAGAATGCTCTTAGCAAAGAAAGCTTCTGGATTACTACGAACACAACCGTTCAGGTCAGTACTTAGTGCTTTAAGATTATCGGCTTCTTGGTGCATTAAAAATAAATTCTGAGCACCTAATTCAACCAGAACATCTCTTGAATGAGTCGTGATAAATATCTGTCCTTGGTTATTATCCCTCAAGGTTTTTGTAAGATGTTGAACTCTATCAGGTTCTAAGCCATGTTCGATTTCATCTACTAAGACAATTCCTCCTGCCTTAGACAGTTCAGTTTGAACAGCAATCGAAATAAGCCTTTTAGAACCCTTCCCTTTCAATCTAAAGGGCACTTTTCCCTCATGCAGACAGACTTTACCATCCTTCATCAAGAAATCTCTGGAATCAATAGTTGTCGAAGCAGAATCAATCTCTATACCAAGCTCTGAAGCATTTCTAATCACTCTTTCTGTAACATTACTCAAATGACTAAACGAGCTATCATCAACTGTATTTTTTGCTTCGCGCAATGCTTCAATTAGAATATTTTCCTCTCGTTCATCTTGCCAATCTTCTTCCTGCCTGAGTAGAGAGTATAAAGGATTTCCTCGATTCCAGGAGAAATGTCGGTCGATATAATCTGAAACTAAAAAGACATTTAGTTTTGCTCTGTCTCTTGCCTTGATTTCAACGGGTTCTTGTCTGCTGTTGACTACATACCATACTGGCTCCAAATCCCTGCTAACGCAAAGTTTTACACTAAGTAAAGCCTCATGTTCATCTTGAATTTCATCATGAATCGAATAATCTTCTGGATTTAATCCACGAATATAGAGACCATATTTATCTTCTCTGATTAAACTTGTAGGTAAATCATAAACTGAAGCCTCTATCTCGATTGATTCATCTACATTACAGTCATAAAAATCCGTATCTAATACAGATAAATTCCAATGTGGTGATAAAACGTAGGAGATAGCATCTAATATCGTTGTCTTACCTGAGTCCCCTCTGCCAATTATGCAGATGAAGGCAGAGTCTCCAAAAATCTGTTCAAATTCCCTTACCCCTCTGAAATTCGATATTTTGAGAGAATGAATTTTTGCCATATAGTTACCTTTAATGCTGATTAAAGCCCTTCAAAAATAAGGCTTTTTGTTTGCAAAAATTATTAAATGCAGCCCCATTAGGTATATACCCATCAAAGCTGCATGTCATAACAGACTAAAGTCCAATGGCACTGACATAAGTCTAATCAAGCAGCCAGCTTAGCTTTGAGAATATTACGAGGTTGTCGCATTCTGGGAAACGGTTTTGGCCTACGTTTGACGACTCTAGGTTCATGCCGATTAGGCCGTTGAGGCAACGGGTCAGAGGCAATATCTTGGAGCAAATGGTCGTAGAGTCGTTGCCGTGTCGCGTTCGATGTTGTTGCTAATAATGCAAGAATTTGCTGAAAGTGTTGCCGAGCCCCCTGTAGGGAGAGACGATTACGCTCATAGTGCAATAATGGAGAGGCCTGTTCCATCACACTACGCAGCACATTGTAGGCTAGCATGTGAGACCAAATTTCCTTACGGACCATGTCCGGTGTTTTGGCTGTGAGCCTCTCCATTTTGAGTGTCGTTTTGAGATGACGTAAATTGACTTCTGCCGCATGCCACCGCCATCCATAAAGACGGGTTAATTGACTAGCAGGATACTGTTTGGCATCCAATAGGGTGGTAACAATGATGATGAACTGGTCTCGAAACCCGTTACGAGATAGCTTCAGACGCACTTCTCTAACCGTCAATGTCTGGGAAATGGCTGCAAACTCATCTGTATTCATATGACCCGGTCGTCGCTTGGGTTTGTGCCAGACGACTTGGTGGTCGCCAGGACCATGCCTGAGACCTTTACGAAAATCAGTGTGCCGAGCATGATGTTTACGCAAGACCCCATCGGCCTCTTGCTGCTGAATCAGGGCTAAGTCAACATAGCTGCCAAAGGCTTGGTCTCCCATGGCCACATCATCGGGCGCTAAGTCCTGATACAACAAACGGCTCATGACGATTTCACTGGTTGTCTTCGGTGCAATACACCCTGACACCACTGCCCCGGTTAGTAAACAGAAAAACACCACCACCCGAGCCAGTGGAAAGCCACATCCGACCGCTTGATTACCATGTTGAGGATAGACCGCTTGATTGGCCTCACTATCGGCCATCAATACCGTCGTTCCATCAAAGACTCTCACCCGACGACCACACCAGTAATGCGCCTTGGGCACCGTCTGTTCCAACTGCTCGGTTGTTTCGGGGATAAGACGTTGGAGGAGTGATTCCGGCAACCGGTCGCGAGCTTTGCTGTAAGCTCCGGTATCCGATGACGGAGGGGTAACGCCTGCGGCGGTTAACCAGGTGGTGAAGCACTTGACGGTGTTGCGGAGGCTTTTATCGGCTGATAACGCTTGATATAGCATGCCCCATACCGTCACGATGGGGGTATACAAACGATTTCGGTAGGTGATCCCTTCTTCAGCCAGAAGCTCATCGAGTCTTGCTTCCGGTAGGATATCTTGCCACGGCGAACCGATACTTTTGAATAACTGGTGCTTGAGAATTTCGGCTGACTTCGGCATAGTAGAAAGTGATTTATTGTTGGCTTGCAGGGCCTTGATATATATTTATCAAGCCTTGCAGCCTTTTTCTACTTTGTGCACTTTTAAGTCAGTGCCATTGGACTAAAGTCGAATATATGGCTAAATAATATGCACGTTTCCCAAGTTGACTTCATCTCCATCTGCAACAGCAGTGCCTTACTACTCTTATGGGGTTATCCGATAGCCAACCCTTAACCACCATTATTAATGCAGTTTAAGTTTTACTCCAGCAACCAACCAAACAACTCTTTGATCGTCAGCTGTAACTCACTAGCAAACGATGGCACAGAAACAATCTCATCCGGCTCATCCAATACTTCAGGTTCCTGCTTAGAACGAAAAACAAACACCGTTTGCTCACCCGGATCAACTAACCAACCCACCTCAGTTCCATGCCGCAAACAGTGCAAAATATTCTTCGTTACCTTTGTTTGGCTTTGATCAGGCGACAAAATCTCAATGGTCCAATCCGGTGCAGCCGGAAACGTATTGGCCACCTCCCCATTCTCATCACGGGGAATTCGATCCCAAACAAAAACAGCAATATCAGGCACCGTCGAACGACCACCAAACGTACAGCGCAGCTCAGGAAACGCACGCGCAATCCGCTTAGCCTTCACCACCCCATTGATAGCAGGTACAAGTTCTCCTTGAATAACATAGAACTTACGCATTGACAAAATAGCAAAGCTATGAAGTGATATAGGTGTCCCTATCTGTTCCTGTCTAACCCAGCGATGCGTGAGCTATCCAAACCGTCAACGGCGCATTGCAACTGTAGCCTCTACACCTTATTCCTGATGGCAGAGCCCAAATATGTCAGCTGTGTTCGGTTAGCGGAAATCCTGGAAGACGTGAGTCACGATAGTGTGAATCGGTTTTTATTACGAGAACGTTACACACCCGAAGATTTATTCAACGAAGTAAAAGAGGAGATCACATTAGTCGGTGGCACGTTGAGTGTGGATGATAGCGTTGAAGATAAACCCTATCGAGACCAGAAAAAGAGTGCCTTCGTGGGCTATTTTTGGTCAGGCAAACATAAACGGACAGTCAAAGGGATTAATCTCATTACATTGTACTACACTGATCTATCCGGGCATTCATATCCCGTTAACTTTCGCATTTACGATAAACGGGAGGGTAAAACCAAAAACGACTATTTCAGAGAGATGGTGCTCGACGTCAAGCAGTGGGGTATTAAACCGACCTGGGTGACGGGCGATAGTTGGTATTCAAGTCTTGAGAATCTGAAGTTTCTCAGAAACGAGAAAGTGGGTTTTCTATTCGGGATTGCCGATAATCGAAAGGTCTCTTTGGAACGTGGCAAGCTAGTGCAGGTAAAGAGTTTAGAGATTCCAGAATCGGGATTAGTGGTGTATCTCAAGGAGTTTGGCTGGGTTAAGGTGTTTTGTCAGTCGTTCAAAAACGAACCCCGTTATTACATCATCTACCAGCCTACCCTAGAGCAATTGAATCACTTGACTCGGGCTGAATTCAAGCAAGTCCATGACGAGCATTGGCAAATCGAGTGTTTTCATCGAGTGATCAAACAAGTATGCAATATTGAGAGATTCTATGTTCGAGATGAACAGGCTATTCGCAATCATTTCTATTGTGCACTGCGAGCATTTGGTAAGTTACAAACCTTGTGTATTCAAGGGGTGATTGGAAACTGTTACGAGATATCGAGACAGTTGTTTGTGCCAGTCATCCGTCAGTTTATTCTGGACCATGCAACAGAAGCCACCTTCGCTTGATACTATGGATGGACTTTTGTCAATGCGTAACTCCTATAACACTATGCTTCCCCTGGGGCATTGGTTTTTGAATAATCTGGCCATCAATATATTCACTGGCAGGTTTCGTCTCCGGCAGTTGTAAAAACTCCGTCAGGGACAGTGCTTTAGATGGTGTTTGTACCATTCAGGTTTACCCCTCCACCTGCCAGATCAGAAACTAATTATTATTCTACTGAGATCTTGCACCTGGCAAGGAAGCATTAACCCGCCTTGGACTCAAAGTCGCAAGGCTAACTGGCTCAAAACCGCTCAAGCGGTTAAAGAATCCCTAGAAGCTCTATATCTAGGGCTGCCCAGCCAATCTTGTCCCGTTAGTGGACAGCCCTCAATTAGCGTTGGGTTTTGAACCCAACGTGGGTTTGAGCTTCACAACCGACCTTGGTGCAAGATCTGAGCCCCTAACGAATAGCTGTGATAGATTGAGAATGATAATCATTCCAATTTTGACTTTCCATGGTCAGTCAAGTCTCCCGCCCACAGTCCGTAACCAGCCCCAGTGATGTAGAGCAACTAGCGCGGCTACGTCACACCTGTGCCCATGTCTTAGCCATGGCGGTGCAAACCCTGTTCCCAGAGACAAAAGTCACCATCGGCCCCTGCACAGAGACGGGGTTTTACTACGACTTTGACCGGGCTGATCCATTTACGCCGGAGGATCTAAAGCAGATCACATCAAAAATGCGGCACATCATTCGGAAAAATCTACCGATCATTCGCGAAACCGTAGACCGGGATGACATCCGCGCTGAGATTGAGCAACTGAACGAACCCTACAAACTAGAGATTCTCGATAGCATTCCCCCTGATGAGCCGATCACCCGATACTACATCGGTTGTCCTGACCTGCTGCCAGCCACTGCCGAACCATCCTTGTTTGACTCGCCATCAGCTAAACCCTCTGATTCTGATCAGGCGACTTGCTGGTGGGACTTGTGCGCAGGTCCCCATCTAGATCGCACGGGCGAGCTGCACCCCAAAGCCTTCACCCTAGAAAGTGTGGCCGGAGCCTACTGGCGGGGCGACGAAACTCAACCGCAGCTCCAGCGCATTTACGGCACCGCCTGGGAAACTCCAGAACAATTAAAGGCCTACCTGACGCAGAAAGAGGAAGCCAAACGCCGCGACCATCGCAAACTGGGACAGACCTTAAATCTGTTTAGCATTCAAGAGGCCGCTGGGGGTGGGCTGGTATTCTGGCATCCCAAAGGAGCCCGCATGCGGTTGTTGATCGAAGACTACTGGCGTCAGGCTCACCTGCAGGGTGGGTACGAGCTGCTTTACACCCCCCACATTGCCAATCGCGACCTCTGGCAAACGTCCGGGCATCTGGACTTTTACCAGGAGAACATGTTTGAGCAGATGGCTGTGGAAGCGCAACAGTATCAGCTCAAACCCATGAACTGTCCCTTCCACGTGCTGACCTATCAGCACCAGCTCCATTCTTATCGGGAGTTGCCGATTCGCTGGGCCGAACTGGGCACGGTGTATCGTTATGAGCGATCTGGGGTGCTCCATGGTCTGATGCGGGTGCGGGGCTTTACCCAGGATGATGCTCACATTTTCTGTCTGCCAGATCAGGTAACAGAGGAGATTTTAGGAGTACTCAACCTGACAGAACAGATTCTGTCGGACTTTGGCTTTACCGACTACGAGGTGAATCTTTCTACCCGTCCAGCCAAGTCTGTGGGCAGTGACGACATTTGGGAGCTGGCCACCTCGTCGTTGCAAAAAGCGCTTGATATTAAAGGGTGGGCCTATGTGATTGATCAAGGGGGCGGTGCCTTCTACGGTCCTAAAATCGATATTAAGATTCAGGATGCCATCGGTCGAATGTGGCAGTGTTCCACACTGCAGGTGGACTTTAACCTGCCGGAGCGATTTGATTTGCAATACGTCGCAGCGGATGGCTCTCGACAGCGTCCGATTATGATTCACCGGGCCATTTTTGGTTCCCTGGAACGATTTTTTGGCATCCTGGTGGAAAACTATGCGGGGATGTTCCCCCTGTGGCTGGCTCCGGTGCAGGTACGACTGTTGCCGGTGAGTGATGCTCAGCGAGACTATGCCAATCAGGTGGCTCAAACATTGAAACAAGAAGGTTTCCGAGTGGAGGTAGATACCAGTGGTGAGCGTTTGGGCAAACAAATTCGCACCGCAGAACTGGAGAAGATTCCGGTTATTTCTGTGATCGGTCAGCGAGAGGTGGATTCTCAGACATTAGGCGTTCGCACCCGTCAGAGTGGTGATTTAGGAGCCCTGACGGTGTCAGATGTGATCGAGAAATTACAAGATGCGATCGCACAAAAGTCTGTCTGCTAGTTGTCATCCTCGGTTTCAACCGGTTTAAAATAAACTTGTTGGATTTCACAAAGTTGTCCAAGCAATCAGGTAAATGTCTATGACTGCCGTCCAACACTATGCCACTAATTATCTTGAGAACGTCAAGGTAATGCTCATTGCTCCGAGCCAAACGATAGAGTCATCTGCGGTGGAATATTGCATCGCCAGTGGATATGTCAAAGTCATGCCCACTGATGGCCGCACCTTGATTACCCACATCAGCAACGTCGTTAGCGACTGTCAGTGGTCAGCGCTCTAGCAACAGAGCGAAAAGACTCGTGTGCAGTGTGGGATTTTTAGGCTACACTCATCTACTCCTCTGAGCGCCCCGTGGACTCACGGTCACGCTCGTATTGTCTGGTGAACGAAAAAGGGGGTAACCAAGATTCGCGTCGGATTGTCCAAAGTTCGTAAGTTGGCCTAAGTTGATCAGGTGCGTCCAGGGATCCTAAGTTCACTTCGATTTCGTCTGCGGTGCGTGAGTAAACAGACGATCCGCAGCGGGGGCAGAAGAACCGCCCGACGTAGTCGCGTGTTTCGCCCGTGATCGTCACCGCATTCTGCGGGAACACCGCAGAAGCGTGAAAAAGGGCACCATGATGCTTGCGGCAGTCGAGACAGTGACAAAGGCCAACCCGGTATGGGAGTCCCGATGCCACAATTCGGACGTTGCCGCACAAGCAACCGCCGGTGAATCGATCCATGCTGCATCTCCTCTAAAATCAAGCAGTCGGAATGGTTACAACGAGTAGCACTAATACGTTGCTCTTGGAAATTTCATGCTGAACAGATTCACCCAATCGGTGGACACTTCGATGTGATTGAACGGCGTACCTGTTCGGTCATTGGCAATGATGTGACAAAACAGGTCACCTTCATCGATAGAATCTTTGGAATCGTTGCGTAAGTCTCAGATCGAAAAGCAAGTTTTGATACCTTGTGTAATCGTTGTGACAGAACCGAAATTATAAAGAATTGTTTAGGTGCTGCGATCGCAGTTCCATAAGGTCGCCTAAATATAGCGTCTAGGAAAAATGATTATCATTATCATTGCCGTGTAAACTCTGAAAAGTTGTTTAGGTCTAGGATTTTTTTCCTTGCATCTATAGAGGAGTCAGTCATTGACATGGTTTCAATCCTAAATTCCACCGTTTCTTCAGCAGACACTGTTTCAGAGCCGCTTTCAATCAGCGCTCTCTTAACGGACGCTGATGTTGTTTCCCTAGAAGAACTACCGCCAATCTGGCAGCGCATCGCCAACCGCGAGGTAGCGGTGGGTCACCCTGAGCCGGATTTTCTAGTAGTGCTAGCGCGGTTGTTTCTAACCAAGGCAACGGACCGCAGTCCTGAGGTCTTTCGGGAGGGGTTTGACTTCCAAGCCTTCTACCGGCAAGGGGCTATGTCAACCTTAGAGTTTTTCGGTCAGGACTTCAGGACTACGGCTTACCCTGACTTCAAGCAGGTAGTGCAAACAGCCAGAGCAACTGACGGGACCGAAAGAGTCGTAGCTTTTGTGCGGGAGGTTTTCTCTCGGTTAGGCTATGCTTTGCCAGCTTGTTTCTACTGGATGCTGCTGTGTCCAATTGAGCGAGCGTCAATCCACGAGGCTCGTCCCATGTTTTTCGACCCTCAGATGCAAGGAGTGAAGCGGGCCTATGACGCCTGCCTGCATAGTCTGAATGTGACGGCAGTGCAAATGCTAGTGCAATCATGTGCTAGTCGTCAGGGGCTGTTGATTCAACACGGCTGTGGCTGCGACCATTCGATGGCTCAGCTAATTCCAGGCTCAGCAGAAGTTACTTTTGCTTTTGAAAGCGAGCTGGGGCGTCGCAAGGCAATAACGGCTTATCTCTGGCGCTGTTGGAATGAATATTTGCTGTTTCCGCTAGGGGTTCACGCTAAAAGTTTGGCCTTGTAAACACGTTTGCCGTCAAGGTGGCTACGGCAAAGGTTTACGAAAACTTAGTTTCTACCCCCCCGACCTGTTTGGGCTACCGTGTATACATAAGTCAGAGAATATCGCTGAAACCATTGATTCTAAAGGGTTTTAAATATTGACTAAAGCTACTAATTGATTCTCAATAATCAATTACTATTGAGAAAGCTTTACGAGGTATCAAGCTATTTAGGACCATAACTCTCGGTTTAATTCAATAGTCTCGTAGATGTGTATATGCAGTAGCCGTAGGGGGCTGTTGTTTTTAGCAATGTCCACCAATAAAGACAATTGCATTACTGGCTGGATTGAGCCTTGGCGAATTGCAATCGCAGGTGCTGGTGTCAGTGGGTTTGCCATTCTCGGTCACTTAGTCACCCAACTACGTGACCAAACAGAGACGCCTATACAGATATCTCTCTTTCAGCCAGAGCGTAGCTACCAAGAGGCTAATCTGACCAAGGCTCAGAAAACTCGGCTGGCTCATTTCAAGGCACTAAATAAGCAAACATTAATCGGTGGCGGACAGGTTTACGACCCGATGCAGCCCGCCTTGTTCACCTTCAACGGCGGCAGTGCTGTCCGCGGGTTTGACTTTGCCCAACAGCGCTTCGACACAGCGAACTACTTCAACTGGATGCAGGCTAATCGTGACCTGCTAGCGGTGCTATACCCTGATTTTGCTCCAGAGCAGGGGCAACAGCGTCATCCTGACCATAACCTGGACGATCTTCACGGAACCAGTCCCCGAGGAGCCTACGGCCTCTATCTAAACGAGCAGTTTCGGAGGCTGCTGGCCCACCTGCCTAGCCACATCATGGTGCAGACGATTCCTCAAGCGGTACAAAGCTTTGTACCCTCCGAACAGATGGTTCACGTGCAGACGGTAACCGCGTCTTATCAGGTCAATCAGCTCGTGAGTACCATCGGCCATCGGTTTGCACCAATTCGCCCCGAGTGGCAGGGGCAGGTGTTTGCGGCGTATCCGTGCGATCGCTACGGGGCGAAGTTGCCTGCCCATCTGACAATAGTAGGTGCAGGACCATCGGGTATAGAGGTGGCCTTGCATGCACTGCACAACCTGGGAGTAGAGCGAGTCAGTCTGGTGAGCCGCCGAGGCTATGCCCGACTGCCTCAGATAGAACCTGCTGTATCGTACACCTGCCCCTGGCTGACGCGGCAGCAGATGCAGCGCAATCCTACAGCTCGGTGGGCGCAATACTTGCTGAGACAGTCACTTCTCACGGCCTACCGAGTGAGTGATATCGCTTATCCGGGATGGGAGGCAATGCTACACATCGAGAATTATGGCTGTTTTCTTGCTGACTACCTGCAACAGGCAACCCCAGTCCACCCGCTAGCCCGTTTAGCACGTCCAGTAATGTCTTTCTACGCTCAGACGAAGGACCTGCTGTCAAGCGACGAGCGGGTAAAAGTGCGGCAACTGTTAAGCAGTGTGAAACATCTGTTTGCAACCCAGTCGTGGGCTTGTGCTGAGCTGATGCTAGCGGCGATGCAGGCTGGGCGTTTGTCTTTGCAAGCTGGCACATTCTTGAACCATTGCGAAACGCCAACGATTGTATGGCCTGACAGCAAGCAGTGGCAGCCAAACTCCGTGATTTTAGCTACCGGATTCGATAGCCAGATTGCACCGATTTATAGTCTGGCTGTTGCCCAGGGTGCAGCGGTAGTCGACGACAGTGGTAAGCTAGCGGTCAACTCGACTACGGGGGCACTGATCGATGCGTATGGGACGAATACAAACTGTTACCAAATTGTAGGAACATCGCTGAGTTCAGTTGATCGACAAGCAGCTCAGACTGCCAAGGCTCTGGTTCAGCAGCTGGCTCTGTCGCAAGAAACATAAGAGGGTATAAAACCTCACTGCCTGATCGGAGGTTTACGCAACGATTCCAAAGATTTCATCAATAGAAGGCGATCTGTCTTATCACATCATCCTTGCCGATACCTTCAACGTGTCCTTCAGCACACCGTCACTTTTGTTAAACGGATCACCGGGGGGCCTGTTAGATGATACCAGTCCAAGATGTTGACAGATGCCGCATGAACCTTGACCAAAACTTGATTATCCCTGGGTAACGGTTTCTCGGTCTCTATGAGTTCAATGACATCTGGGGAACCATATTTTGTGTATACATTTTTTTTCATTTAGATGACCTTCTGTTCAAGATTTACACCCTTAATCAACAACGACAAACAGAGTGTTGCCTCCCCAAAAAAACATGGGATAAAGATATAAGGCAACAAACTAACAGCGAATTCAGGGACTAGAAAGTTGGCGAAACTATTAATCAGATAACACGCTCCCCCTATCGCCAAAAGCAGACCTATTATTCGAGGAAGGACACCTAATCTGAAAATCAAATAACCAGCCAGAAGGCAATAGCAGCCAAAAAATGCAAGACTGAGATTAAACCCAATCTCATGTAGCAGGAAGTGCATATAAGCCGTAGCCTGAAGCTGTTCTGCGGTCATTATGGCAGCACTCTGTAAAAGGATTAGAGGGACAAATTTATTGAGTAAACTGACACCCTCAATAGTCGCTGCTACCAATATAAAAAGCATCACCAGTCGAGAGAGACTCTTGTTTGCAAATTTGAATAGGTCATAAAAGATGACTGCTAGAGGGATATTACAAAGAACTACGATGATATGAACTCCGAGTCCGAATCTATAGAGCGATTCGTTTATCAGGATGTTATTTACCGTAGCTGCTGCATCACCATGTACGACAATCATGGAAGGAACATAGCCCGCACCGAAGAGTCCTCCAATGATAATAATTAAGTATAAGACGCCACCCATTCTCGCTTTGAATGGCAACGAAGCTTCTGCAATCTGTTCTTCCATTACTCCATTCCTGTTGTGAGTGTTTATCACCGACACAAGAAGCTTATGGGCAAGACGATATGAGGGTCATACCACTCAGGTATTATTCAAGGAGTAATTACCCATCGATATAGGGGAGTTAGGTAATGGGGAACCTGATGACTACGTTGAGGACAAAATACCCAAAATACGGGCTTTCGCAACGGCATCCGCTCGGTGATGGGCATCGAGTTTGCCGTAAATATTTCGAGTATGAACTTTCACTGTATTCACCGAAAGAAAGAGTGTCGTCGCAATTTCCTGATTGGTTCGACCCTCTGCTATCAGGTAAAGCACTTCGATTTCTCGCTTGCTTAATGGTTCGAGCAGCTCGGCTACTTAAAATTGTATTTTTAACGATCTTTTTTGCTCTAAGTCGTTAAGAGGAAACGCAGTTAACACGCGCTGTACATAATTAGAATTAGGGGTTATTTCGCGGGAAAGGGCCTCATAGAGCAAACGTGCCATGGGCTGACCTTCATTGACAAAGATGCGTCGGAGCCATACCCGCGTCTTCAAGGCTGCTACAGGACAAACATTGGGAACAGGACTTCTATGGTAGAACTGTTCCGCTTCTTCGAGTCACTTGAGGGCCTCATCCAGTTCTCCCAGCTCAACCTTTAATTGAGCTTGAACAAGATATAAACCATAGGGCCATTCAGGTAAAGAGTAAGGTTTCTTTATAGAGATTGACTGCGTCAAAAAGACGACCTTGGGCAATCTTGATACCAGCCAGTGCATAGGCCCCACTGATTGCAAAAAGTATATGCCCTGTCGTCCGCAAGTGAGCGATCACATCTATATGGTTGGGTTTGCCCTTAGTTAAGCGTACTTGCAGAGCATCAGCGAAAAGATGATGGTAGCGATACCACTCGCGTTCCCAATCCGCCACTGTCTGACCTCCTCGAAGCCTTTCCCTTTGGTCGTTTCGATCCATACCTACAGTTCTCCTCCACAACTGTCAGTAGCTGCATAATCCCCAGAGTATAGACTCGCGCAAATGCCCTGGCTAGAGAGAGCTGACGCCATTGGTCTAACCATGACCCGACAGCCCCTAGACAAAGAATTTGATAAGGACCAGAGGAATACCTAGGAGCATACTAGGACGGTAGCGGTGGCGCTCCTGCGGCACGTTAAGGTAAGCCTCGGTGATTTCCTTAGCAGGTAAGACAAATGATGCAAGCGTTTACCCAACAAAGGTGTTTTATCTTGATGCCCTGTCCTGACTTAACTTGTACTTAACTTCTCAGGGCTTGGACTTAAGTTATCAGCTGAAGATCTCACCAGCACAGATTCTTCCAACCGGTGTAATTCTTCCAGTTCTCGGGTAAGGAAGAAGTTGAGGCCCGTTCGGATCACCGCAAGGATCGCTAATTGGCCCAAGGACTCAAAGGATGGGAATACCGCTGTCGCTAAAATATCGGCGGCTAATTGAAATTCTAAAGCCAGAGCCAGGGCTCGCCCAAAGCGGGCACGGACTCGGGTGTAGTGATAGGTGTTGGGACGTCGTAAGAGGAAAAATGCAAGTCGCCCACTCGTGATTAACCCAAATAGGATGGTGCCAATGGAAATAGCTTCAAAACAAACCTTCAGCGAATAGGCAAATAAGCCGATAGTCGCTTCAAAATTTTCGACGAAATGTTTGAGAACGTCCATTCACCATCACCTCAAGAATTCAGTGTCTTTAGTCTTGTTTAGCCTATTGTCTTATCCACACATTAAACCGAGACATAACTACTCAGGTGGGAAATATCCCTTAACAAATTCACAACTGGCAAATCTATAGCGTTTCCTAACCTGGTAAGGTGCAGCCGATCCTTTTACTGGCAAGCTTTAGCTCTGAGAATGTACCTCATGTGACTGAGAAACGCTATACCGTCAGCCAAGACTTGGATAAAATAATGCAAACGTAAGACCAATGGCAACTGGCGGATCAGCCTCAGAGCTAACTGAGGCGGCGGTGGGGTTCCCTTGCCTTGATAGAGTGCAATTTTCTTTCTGGTCGCTTGTGTGCAGTTCGGCGATCAGGTTCACCAGCAGTTGAGTGCCCTGGCTAGAGAAGGCTGACGTTATTGGTCTGCCCGTGTAACCGTAACCTGACAGCCCCTAGACAAAGAATTTGATAATGATTATCATTCTCGTATCTTCAGTAATTCGGGTAACCCAGCGTGAGCCATCCCCAAACGGATCTGTCCTATGACGTTGTGATTGTTGGCGCGGGAGCAGCGGGTATCGGCTGTGGCGTTGTGCTCAAAGAGCTGGGACTGGAGCGCTTTACGATTTTAGACCGACACCAGGTGGGAGCTTCCTTTAGCCGCTGGCCTAAGGAAATGAACTTTATCACCCCGTCATTTCCCAGCCATGGCTTTGGGCTGCTCGACCTGAATGCAGTCACATTGAAGACTTCGCCTGCGATCGCATTTCGCCGCGAACACATCAGCGGCAAACAGTACGCCCTTTATCTGCAAACGGTTGCCGATCACTTTGAGTTATCGATTCAGACTGAGGTAGATGTACAGAGCGTCACACATTTGCCCCAGGGAGGCTTTACCCTGCACACCAGCAGCGGTGAAATGTCTACCCAGTTTGTCATTTGGGCTGCCGGAGAATATCAATATCCCCACCTTAATCCCTTTCCAGGGGCAGAGCACTGCCTCCACAATACTCAGATTCGGTCGTGGGCCGATTTAGAGGGGGATGAATTCATCATCATTGGCGGCTATGAAAGCGGCATGGATGCAGCGGCCAATTTAGCGGCCCTGGGAAAGAAAGTCGGCGTGCTCGATCGCACCGGAGCCTGGGCAAATCCTGACACTGACCCCAGCGTATCCCTGTCGCCTTACACCCTGCAGCGTCTGGAATTTGTCTATCGCACCGGTCGCCTGGACATGGTGGGTAACGCCCCCATTGAAGAGGTCAAACCCATTTCCGGTGGTTATGCAGTCTACAGCGAATATCAGAAGTGGATGACAACCCATCCCCCCATTCTTTGCACCGGTTTCGACACCAGTTTGAAACAGATTTCCCCACTGTTCGACTGGTCCAAAGGCTATGCAGCCCTCACGGAAAATGACGAATCTACCCTTACCCCTGGTCTGTTTGTGAGTGGTCCCTCCGTCCGCCATGGCGACCTGATTTTTTGCTTTATTTATAAATTTCGTCAGCGGTTTGCTGTTATCGCCAATGCGATCGCCCAGCGCCTCGATCTCGATTCCACCCCCCTCGATGCCTACCGCCAGGCCGGACTCTTTCTCGACGATCTCTCCTGCTGCGACAACGACTGCATTTGTTAGCTCGGTACCAGAAGTCAGAAGTCAGAAGTCAGAAGTCAGGAAGTACCCCATCCCCCCATCCACTCATCTACTCCCCCCTTCCCACTCCCTATCCCCATGCCCAATACCTTGCCTGCCCAACGCACCATTGTTCTCATCGGCAAAGAAAGTACTGGCAAATCTGCCCTAGCGGCGGCCCTCACCGGCCAATGCCCCACCAGTACAAACATTCAGGGCTCAACCATTGCCTGCGATCGCTATCGGTTAGGCGATACTCTCTTGATCGATACCCCCGGCATTCTCTTTCGTGCCGACACTGCCACTACCCGAGCGGCCCTGGCCCAACTCCAGGCCCATGACACCATTGTGTTATTGGTCAAAGCCACCCATATCGATAATGATCTGGCAGACCTGCTGCCGTTAGTTGCCGGGAAGCAAGGGTTAGTGGTGATTACCTTTTGGGATAAGGTCATGGCCTCTGAGTTTACCCAACATGTGGTGGACCGTTGGCAACAAACTACCCAGGTGAGATTTATTCCGGTGGATGCTCGCCATTTAATCTGGGAACAGCGCCAACAGATTTTAGGGGCACTCCAGACACCGACCGTTTTTCCCAAACAGTGGCACCCAATCCCGGCGGGCTGGTCCATTGAACCCCATCTCACCTGGCTAGAACATCCGCGCTGGGGCTGGTTGTTGGCTGTGCTCTTGTTGTTGTTGCCTGCCGTCCTTGCTGTTGGTGTGGCCAATGGGGTGGCGGGGGTGCTGGATCCCCTTGTACAGGCTGGGTTAGATCCTCTAATTACTGTTCTGTCGAACACACCATCGCTGTTACGAGAGATTTTGATTGGCCGCTATGGCTTAGTCACCATGGGACCGTTGTTGTTTGTCTGGGCGGTGCCGACGGTGATTCTGTACGCTCTGTTTTTAGGCACTTATAAAGCCAGTGGTTTAGTGGAACGCATTACCGTGGCGCTGCACCCACTCCTCAGACCCTTTGGCCTATCCGGGCGAGATTTGGTACGGGTGATTATGGGGTTTGGCTGCAATGTGCCCGCCGTGATCAGCACTCGGGCCTGTTCCAGTTGTTCTCGGCACACATGTGTGAGTGCGATCGCATTTGGCTCCGCCTGTTCCTACCAGTTTGGAGCCACCCTGGGTGTGTTCAGCGCGGCCAATTTGCCCGGTTTAGTGGTGCCCTACCTGGGCTATTTAACCCTGACCACCTTGATCTACACCCGCCTGATTGCGCCCAAAGCCGCCCGCTCGATCCACAATACATTGATGATCGAACAGCGCACGTTTTTGGAAATGCCCCGCTGGTCTACCATCTGGCGCGAAACTCGGGGTACCCTCCACCAGTTTTTTACCAATGCGATTCCCATCTTTTTAGTGATTACGGTGATCGCTTCGGTACTGGACTGGTTCGGTCTGATCACCCTTCTGGATGGATGGATTAATCCCCTGATGGGGCTGTTCGGGCTGCCCCCAGAGGCGGCTGTACCGGTCATTTTGGCCTCCATTCGCAAAGACGGACTGCTGCTTTTTGCCGAACCGGACACCCTGGCCCTACTCACACCCCTGCAAATTTTGACGGGCGTGTACCTGGCCGGAGTGTTGCTGCCCTGCCTGGTCACCGCACTCACCATCGCCCGCGAACAGTCGGTACGATTTGCGGTGGGGCTGATGGCCAGGCAGGCGCTCGCGGCGACTGCGTTTTCAATGCTGTTGGCCTGGGGAGGACGCTGGCTATAGCTTGCGAAGAATACCCCCCTAGCTGATAAAGCGCTCAGTTAGATGGAAGTGGTGGATATTACCACAGTGCCCCCATCTAACTTTGTCACCTTGTGGATAAGATAACTGGGCCGGTTCTGGGGTGGATGAGTTCGGGGGTTACCGCCTCGTCCACCCGCCCAAGAATCCGACGCTGAGAAGACCCAGTAGGATACCCGGTTCAGGTACAGCAGCAGGTGAGGCCCCAAATCCAAAGAAAATAACGCCGGGGTTAGTCCCCACTAAATCCCAAGAGCCATTGTTCAGGTCGTAGCGAGCGATCCCACCCAGACGCTGAACGGGCGTTGCCGGATCGTTGTCATCATCGATAAAGTTGACATTGCCAAAGAGAGTATCAAACTGGCCATCGCTATCGGTGTCCACACCTGTCAACGCGGCAAAACCGCTAAATACAGCGCGATCATCTGCGGTTACAGCGCCCACCTCGCCGACGACAGCAGCGTCTCCTGTCTCTGCATCAAACTGAATTAAGGACTCGGTATCGAGGTCGATACCATAGAGGCGATTATCGACCGACCCCAGGCTAATCACAAAAGGGGTGGCTGTGCCCAATTGAGCGCTGCGGGTATGGTCAATCGCATCGCCAACCGCCTGAGATGAGCCCAGCGGAAGGGCTGCTCCCGTGGTTATGTCAACTTGATGGAGTTGTTGAGTATTGAAACTCTCGTCAAAAGGCACAATAAATCCTCTGCCATCCTCCAGGACGTCAAAACTAGTGGCAGTCAGGTCAGTGGGTTCAGCGGTGGGGGTTTGGGTGGCAGAGTCTAGGCCAATCTCCACCAGTTGGCCGCTAAATTGATAGCCTAACAGTCGCTGATCAGCTGTCCCTGCTAATGCTGAGGGTAATCCACTGGTCTCAGGTGAAACAGGGGTGGCAATGCCGGTTGTTGAATCGACTGCAAACAAAAAGTTTTCACGGATATCATCGTGGACGCCCGGAACAGCCTGGGTCAGACGCTGTCCTGTGGCGTAGAAGATGGCTGCTTCAGCTGATGGTGCTAGTAGCAATGTCCCTACCAGGGAAGCGTACGTCCAGCTAGCGATTCGGAAAAAAGATTTAGGCATGGAAGTTGCGACTAGTTTTTTGGGGGTATATAGGTCTTAGCGAGTTACGTGTGAGGTGCGGCGTAAACGCAGAGCCAGCAGTGCGATCGCACTCAGTCCAACTAAAGCACCTGGTTCAGGCACCTGGGTGGCAATCATCCGTTGGCCAAGCTGCTCACCTGCCCCCGGAGCGTCCAGAAGCTCTGCCCGCGTGCGGGTAAAGAACGCCACATCGAGGTGGGTGCCAAAGCCCACCGGCAGCTCAGGAAACTCATCGCCAAAATCAGTCAGGTGAACATGGGGAATCGGCTCTCCATCCGGAGCGGGAGCCGCCGACCAGAAATTTAGCCCCGTTGCCCCAATGGGCTCCCCTGCTTCATCAAATAGGACGGTGTATTCTCCAATATCAATGCCATTTGGCTCATCGAAAAAGCCATCTTGCAAAATTTCACCCGTTTGGGTGTCGAAATTAAAGTTGAACCCTGAATAGGTGAGGTGGTTATCCTCAAACTCTTGAATCAGATTGCCTTGGGGATCATAGAAGGCGATGTCAAACGCCTCTAAATCGTCACCTCGAACAATCCCGTCTTCATAGGTTTGGGCATCGTCGTAGCTAAATTGCCCCTCAGCGCTGTAACCCAGAATTTGCCCTGTCCATGAAAGGCGAAAGCTGGCCGCCTGGGCTGGAGTCAGGATGCATAGACTCAGGGCTGTGCCGATTGCGAGGGTCCTCAGGACCGGCTCCGCCATCGCGCCACCCATCTTGCCAGTAAGAGAAACCATTGACTTGCCAAAACTGGACATCGAGAAAACCTCAACCTTTAATTAGAATGATTATCATTCTCACAATATGCGAATATACGGAGGTGGATGTGAACTCTTTGTGAAGTTGGTGTCTGCAAATTTAAAGCAACCCGAAAAAGAGGTTTCAGCAGTCCTCAAATTAACCACCAATCAACGCTCTCAGGTCCAACTGAAGCAAATTATTTGCTCTAAACCGACGATTGTCATTGTTACTCTCTGTCTTATGTCATCACCCTTTGCCGTCCGCACCTCAGTAGAAGCCGTCGAAGAAGGGATGCTCTTGGCTCCTAAATTTGACGCCCATGGGCTTATCCCCGTTATCACCACGGATGCCGCAACCGGCGATGTGCTGATGCACGCCTACATGAACGAAGCCGCATTGCTAAAAACCCTGGAAACGGGAGAAGCCCACTACTACAGCCGCAGCCGTCAGCATCTGTGGCACAAGGGAGCCACCAGTGGGTTGGTGCAAACCGTGCAACAATTGTTGATCGACGATGATCAAGATTGTCTGTGGATGAAGGTCAATGTGGCCGGGTCAGGGGCCAGCTGTCATGTGGGCTATCGCTCTTGCTTTTATCGCCAGATTGCTCCTGGCGAAGGCGATCGGTTGGCCAGTGGTCCCGTTGCCCTCACATTTACAGAAACCAACAAGACGTTTAATCCCGTCGCCGTCTATGGGGATGCACCCAATCCCACTCAACTTTGAACCGAGGACAGTACCATGCCGCTGCGTCATCAACCCGCCCCACCCACTCCCTGGGATAGCGATCTAGATCAGCCCACCATTGCAGCCTCTGCCTATGTCCATCCCCAGTGCAGTCTGATTGGGGATGTGCAGTTGGGTGAAAATGTCATCGTCGCCCCCAATACCTCCATTCGGGCGGATGAAGGGGCTCCCTTTTACATCGGTGAGAATACTAATATTCAGGATGGGGTGGTCATCCATGGGTTAGAGCAGGGACGCATATTAGGGGATGATCAGCAAGCCTACTCGGTGTGGATTGGCCATGATACTTGCATTACCCACATGGCATTGATCCACGGTCCCGCTTACGTTGGCAATGAGTGTTTTATTGGCTTTCGCTCGACGGTGTTTAATGCCCAGGTGGGCCACGGTTGCATTGTGATGATGCACGCCCTGATCCAGGATGTGGAGATTCCTGCCGGTAAGTATGTGCCATCGGGAGCGGTGATTACCACACAGCAGGCCGCCGATCGGCTACCGGATGCTAACGATAGCGATCGCAGCTTCTCTCACCACGTGGTCGAAATCAATCAAGCCTTACGGGCTGGGTATCGCTGTTCTGACGGTATCGCCTGCCCCCCCTCTTTGCAGAATCCGGTCTCCAGTAATGGGTCTGGCTCTCGGTCTATCTCTCAAAATGGCAAGGTGGCTCCGTTACAGACAGACACCGTAGAAATCATCCGGCAACAACTTCGCCAGGGCCATCACATTGGCCTGGAATTTGCCGATGCGCGACGATTCAAGGTAGGGTCCTGGCAAAGTGGCCCGACAATTACCAGCGCCCATGAGGCTCAGGTGCTAACCCAAGTGGAACAGTTTTTGGTCAGTCATCCTAGCGACTATGTGCGATTGTTGAGCATTGACCCTAAGGCGAAACAGCGCCAGCTAGAGCAAGTAATTCAGAAGCCGGAGTGAGTCTTAAAAAGAGAATTCTGTGCCACAGCTTCGTAGAATTTTCGAATTCTGTTACCATTTTCCACAGTCAGCTGTCGCTAAAGAATCTATGCAAGCCGTGAGAGAGTAGAGAAACCAACCACACCCCTCTCACACTAGGAGGATAGCATGAAGATTCTAGCGATCGACCTGGGCAAATTCAACTGTGTATCGTGTCTGCTGGACACGGAGAGTAACGCGACTGAATTTGACACGTTCAAGACGTACCGACGGGAATTCAAAGAAATATTACATCGTACTCAACCACACTTGGTGGTAATGGAAACGTGTTCGATTACCGGGTGGGTGCATGATCTCTGTGTTGGCCAAGACTACCCAGTACTGGTGGCCGATCCCAGCCAGGAGGCCTGGCGCTGGAAAAACGTCAAACGCAAAACGGATAAAGACGATGCCTTGAAACTGGCAAAACTGGCTGCTCTGGAACAGATCAACCCAGTGTATGTGCCTGCACCAGAGACCCGACAATATCGGCACTTGGTGAAATATCGCAAAGTGGTGGTTGGACGCATCAATCGGGTTCAAAACGCGATTCGTGCTTTGTTCGATCAACAAGGCGTGAAGATACCGTCAGGACAACGAGCTTGGACCGTACAGGGGATTGACGAATTAGGCCAACACCGACGAGTACTGACGGAGTGCGATGAGAACAATCTATGGCGTGGGGAATTAGATTTAGAATTAACGATGCTGGACCAACTATGGGAGCACCTGGCAACCCTTGAACGGAAATTAGAAATACTCGCAAAGCAGGAGGCCCGGATCCAACTGTTGCAGACCATTCCTGGGGTTGGCCGTAAAACAGCCGAAGTGATTGTCACCTGTTTGGATGATCCGAAGCGATTTGAAAACTCACGACAAGTGTCTGCCTATGCTGGATTAATTCCCCAACAACATCAATCTGGGCAAACCAATCGCCTGGGCAAGATTACTAAACGAGGATCGCGATTACTACGAACCGCATTAGTGGAAGTGGCCTGGATTATGTTACGTTACAACGATTGGGCTGCAGCCACCTATGCTCGAATTAGCGGTGGGCAGAAGACACGCAAGAAAACAGCAATTGTAGCGGTTGCCCGGAAGTTGTTGGTGCGGTGTTGGGCAATGTTGTTACACAATCAACCGTGGAACCCAGAGCTATCTCAGGCAACAACATAGAGAACAACATTCAGAAGAGAGAATCAAGAGAATAAAGTGAGACTCTAGCATGAGCTTGAAGCTCCACGTAATCTGAAACACGGTTGCCCTAACGAATAAGCCATGCTCCTTTGTAAAAACTCTTGAGACAATGCAGTAGAGCACATACCCGAATCGCATTGACACCTCGGATAGTCGGTTAAATCCACTTTGTCCCTCATTAATTCTCAATCAAAAAGACATTCCCAATAACAAAGAAAAATCATCTTGACAAAAAGATGAGAGATTTATGTGGATAGAAAATGAGAGACTCCTCGAAAAAATATGCCGAAATCCACTTGACACGTTCACGGCTTCATAGTCGTAGAGCTGAGCGGCGGTTGGGATGTTTCTATTTCAGTTGATAAATCAAGTTCAGCCTATTCCTGCGTTATGTTAGCTTGGCCACTAATCTCCGCTGATTTCCACCAGTTGCTCACCAGCCCTCAAAAGTTCTAATGCTGTAGGCAATGTCTTAGTTAAGATTTCACGTAATCGAGCATTCGAAGTATTGCCACATGTTAACCAAATAATCTGTGGAGGTGAACCAAGCCGATCAATGAGATCAACAAAGTCGCTATCTTTGGTCATCATAACGACGTTCTGAGCTTTTGCAGCTTCAAAAATCTCTAAATCTTCAGCCTCTCTCAAATCAAGATCGCGCAAAGCTAATGCTGTCACCCCAAATGTTGCGGTTATCCACGTTGCAATGGATGGTGACAGATGTGCATCTACCCAAATGATCATGCAACTAATACTGGATGATTCAGCTTACGTGATGCGTACAAAAGTGCTGCTTTTAAATCATCTGATTCCAGATCGGGCATTTCATCTAAAATTTCTTTAGAGCTAAGTCCAGCTGCAAATAAGTCCAAAACATCTGATACACGAATCCTCATACCTCTAATACAAGGACGACCACCACATTGCTTGGGATTGACTGTAATCCTTTCAGCCAAAAGAGGAGGCATTTGAAGTAACTCCAATATGATTTATTGCAGGATCGCTGCAATCTCAATAAGCGATTAATAGCGATTTTACAATTATCTCTCATTAAATTATAGCATTTATTTACCCCCTCAAAAGGCTAGAGCAGTTGCTAAAAGTTCATTCTGACCAATCGATTATCGAATTGGAATCAGGCTAATGGTAATCTATAAATTTATTGGTGAAGTATTAGCAGTCACGGCTGGGACCGCCCCCTACAAATGACTGACTGCTATGCAACTGGGTGATGGGCAAACGCAACCCAAATCATAGTTCCAACGCTAAGATTTTGGGTCAAGCAGAGGGCTCTTCCAAGCAGAGCTACAGTCAGCGCTGTGTAATTTTTGTCTTAATTGTCTCAAATAGCGAAGAAAACCAAACTCTAAGTCGACTCACAATAGTTTTTTTGCATTAAGCTTTCTAACTTCACGATCTGCATCGATCTGCCGCATGCGCGCAGTCCAAGCCTCGCGCTCCAGACGCATAGCGTCAATTTTCTTACGCATATCACTAAGATTAGTCATCGAGCCTCCTATTAATTGTTTCCAGCTCATCCATAATCTGTTTTCGTCCCACAGTGGTTTCATTAATAAGAATTTCAAGAATCTCATCAATAGAGGTCACCTTCCTAAGGTAACTTGCCTCGAAAAGCTTTGATTTTTTCTTGTCGTTTGAGTTGTATTAGCATTTTTAGGGCTAATTCGATGACTTGATCGGTAGCGGTTAGACCAGTAGTTTGTAAGGCATCGGCGATTAAGGCATCGTCTATTTCAACGCTGGTTTTCATGATTTTCTTAATGGATTAGCTTCAGGTTGTTTGAGTATGAGGCTGTAAATCATTGCTATAAATAGCTATCAACTGCAGTGATAGTTCATCTGAATTATAACCAAGTAACTATTCTGGGTGCCTTAGCATACGATTCTCTAGTGATTTCTTAATCTGGATTAAAACCTTTGAAACGTCGGGTTAGACACATAAACTGAGTGAATGGGTTACGTCAGTACTGTGTTTGACGTTCGGCGATATTATAATAGCGAGCTTGCCGAAAACTACTACCATCGAGGTGTGGACTACGATGTCGCCACCGGGTCGCCGGTTGTGTCTCCAGCAGCGGGTTATATCCGGCTGGTAGGGCGGGTGGTTGAAGGCTTCGAGCTGCACAGCAACACCATTGATATTGACCACGGCCAGGGTGTGTTGAGCATTATGATTCATCTGAGCCGCATAGATGTTGCTGAAGGAGACTTTGTTAAAGCTGGACAGGTTGATCCGGTGGTGTGGGGTCAACGGGGGCGTCAACTGGCCCGCACCTGCACTGGGGACTTTACCGTGAATGGTGTGGCGGTTGATCCGGTTCCCTGGCGCTTTGAAGGTGTTGAGTAGTCTTTTAGTGAAACAGGTTTTGGCTAATACCTGATGACAATATGCGATTGTTGAGCATTGATCCTGGGGAATTGCCGATAAATAAAGTACCCACCGATGCACCCTTTCCCCCTTTCCCCTTAACCTTTTCCCATTCTAATCCAGAGAGCTTATTTTTTGGCAGATCCCCTGGGCAAAACAACATCAGCTAGAATGCATAATTCAGAAGCCGGAGTGAGTCTTAAAAAGAGAATTCTGTGCCACAGTGTGCTTCGTAGAATTTTCGAATTCTGTTGACATTTTCCATAGTCAGCTGTCGCTAACATGGAGTTGAGCGGCGGCCAGAACTTATGCACCTCAGCCTAAATTGCTCATTCCGTCCGCTCCTGCGATATGTTAGGCTACATGGGCCATAATCTTATGTAAGCTCCTGTGATTTTTTCAACCTTACTGCTAGTTCTTGTTCAAGAAATTTGGAACTAAACCTAGTTGCGTGAAAAGCTAAAATACAAGAAATCTATTGACTCTGTCTACCATTAAGCAATTTGAAGAACAATGAATCTCACCTATCAAATAATATGGTTCTTAATTGCAACATGGCTAGTTCCATTCTGCTTACATATAGCTATACAAGCAGCTACTGGTGTCTATACTACTAGCAGTCCTGATAAGCTGGAAGAGGCAAATTGCCGCAAACCTCCATATGGTCTTGAGGTCACCTTAATCGCTATACTACTTTCTTTAATACCAACAGCTACAGCTTTCTTAATTATCAATCTCATTTATGAGGAAATACCAGGTTCATCTCCCTTAACTAAGGGTATATGCTTTAGCATCTTACGTTTATGTCTTAATGGAGATTTAATCAGAACACCATTAATGAATATTGTCGTTGGGAACCCTTTTCGAAACACGATATTGAAACAATGTGACATTTGGATTCCCAACCTAATTATGTGCATTGCTCTGTCGTTCTTAGCTGCCTCCACTAGGGAATAAAAAGCTTTGAAGCAAGGAAGCAAGAACACATAAATGGATGCATTGCACGCTCAAAATCTATAAGTCCAACTAAAAACCCATCCTGGTGAAGATAGAAGTCCAGGGCTTAATGAGGATTTCTGAGCTTCGGCTTCCGCATCAACCTTATTAAGTAGAAGCTGCAAAAGCTGAGCTTCGTCATCATCTAAAGACTGTCTATAGCCAGACAATCTCTGCCGCACTTGTTCGATTTCTTGCTCTGTTAGGGAAACTTCACGAGACATATAATTCTCCTTTCAATCAGAAAAAATGAACTTAAAACTTGCTTCTGCCTTAAAAGACTAGCAATCCATATAATTATATATAGGTTGAGCACTCTTTGATCTTGTCAATTAATGAAGAGAGTCCGCAGCATCTTGAGTCCCAATGTTCAATATTCAATTCATTCAATCTTGAGTCATGCGGGCACCCACCAAAGCAATATTTAAAATATTTACATTTACTCATATTTAGCATCTTGTTATTTACGTCAACTTTTGCAAGATCTAAGTTTGATGAGTTTTTTAACATACTTGGGAGATCAGCCTGAAGAAGATTTCCAAAAGTAAAGTCCTGATCTCCAATATATTTATCACAGGCAGATACACGCCCGTCTGCCTCAATTGTCAGAAACTGTCCCATACAATTCCCAGAAAACTCGCAAACACTAGCTCTTCCATTATCAACATTTTGAACTAGTGATTGAAGTTCTCGGATATTAATCTTATCTTTATAATCTGACCACCAAACAACGAATAATTCTTCTAAGAAGTCTACAAACTGAGGCCATGGCAAATATATTTGCCTATCTGTATTGTCTGTATTGTCAGGAATTGCATTTAGTAGTGCCACTCCTTGAATACCTAAGCCTGTAAGATAATCTAAAAGCCTATCAGGTCCATATTCAACTACATCTCTATCAACCACAACTAAGACACCGAAAGGGATATTCTCATCCTTTAACTTCTGAATGCCTTTCAAAACATCTTGTGAAGTTGGTGCACCGAATTTATTTAAGCGTCGGCGATCATGAATTTCTGGTGGGCCATCAAGGCTAACTCCCACTGAAATCTTATTGGCCTTTATAAAAGATATCCACTCGTCTGATAAGCGGGTTGCATTAGTTTGTAGAGAGTTGGAAATAACTTGATTTCTAGAACGGAAATAGTTCTGAAGCCACAATGCCTTTTTAAAGAAAGAAATTGGCAGCAAAGTGACTTCACCCCCATGCCATACAAAGTCAACCTGATTGACGTTAGCTGCTTTTAAAATATCTCTTGTTGCTTTTGCTAAAACCCTAAACTTCATTCTTTGAGATGGATCATCCCTCCAAGAATGGCAATATGTACAGCGTAAATTACATAGTCTTGTAGCTTTCATTATCATGAAAGTATGCGATCTCAAAGTGTTATGCGATGTATCAAGATCTGAAGAGTCAAGTTCATGTAAAATATCGCGTTCTTCTTCTGTAAGTATTCGATCTGAAGGTAAGCATTGGAAGTTTGCTAGATTTTCCTCAAAAAGGCTATTTTTGGGCAAGATTACCGACAATGCTTCTTTTTCTCTTTCACTAAGCTGATCTTGAAACTTTTTCAGTGATTGCAATAACCTTTGTTGTGTGTTCATATTCATGAAGACAGACTAATAGAGTTTAGACATACGTTGTAATCTTCCATCTTCCAGGTATTCCATCAAGATAGAATATCCTAATAAAGCGATCCTCTCAGATTTTAGCTCTAAGATTCTCAGACAACGCTGTTTTATACTTTGTAGTGCATGATACTTTTCAACTCTTAAAAATTTGACATAGAATTATGAATTGGAGTCTTGAAATTTCGCAGGGTTCCGCAGCCGAACGGCTAGACTCACGAGCGCGACCTTAAGCGAACCAAAATTGAGTCTCGACCGAGGTAACTCGTCGCGTCCTGTGCAGACGCGTGTTAGGCGCTACACTGTATGTTGTTTGAAAAACACCTAGCTTGCTTCTTCCTTAATACCAATAACATTAGAAACTGTTACTCTCGCTTCTGTAGTAACACCACCTGTTTGAGTTATTGGGTATGCAATTGCATAAAGCCTAATACGCCCATCCTTAGGGTTATTTTCATCGACCCATTCTGCACGTGGTTGTGCACCAAATGGTGAAGTAGAAATAATCTCTGATTCAAAGCCTAACCTCACATAACCTTTTGGTATACGAAATTCAACAATTTTTTCGGTCTGATTTGGAGGTGAGAAAAGTGGAGATCTAGCAGAAATTCGAGCGGCCTTAGATCCCTCAGCAGTTTCAAGTACAATTGTATTTCTCTGGAAATACTCAACAGTTGCTTTTTGAAAATCATTTACTTCCATGATCTCTATTTACTTGAGGAAAGGACATAGAACACTGGTTCAGCTATACGAGGCGGTACTTTCTCTAGTTTGTTTATCTGGCTAACGGCTGAAGCAACTGGCGTGAGAGCTACTTTAGGGAGAAATAGATGCCTTATCTTGCGTGTCCGGCTCGCTGATTTGCCAGAAACGGCAGAATGCCTTAGTTCTCAGAGCAGATAAGGCCAGCTCTGTCTAGCTTCGCTGCTCAATTCAGTTATTTCACAACTTTAATCCTTATGAGGCATTGCTAGCTCTAGCTATTAAATATGCACAACAAAAGTTTTGGTTTCTACAGAGTCAATGAGTGAGTACTTTATAGATAAGTTGATATCCGTTAACAACACCACTCCAACTCTTTATTAGATCGACTTTTTCAGTATAGCTGCCTGAAATAGGGTGGATGTGTTGATTGTTTGCAGTATATTTTCCCAATTTAGCGAGACATGCTACATTTTGTCCATATAATACGCTTATATTGGGTGAATATATTACAAATTTTAGTATAGCTGCCGAGTTTTCTCAGTAAGTTTTCTGGTTGCAGGTCCAGATAAACACATTTTTTCTATGTCTACCCAACCCAACCGCGAAAGTTACTAGCGCGTCACCTTTTGCATAATCCGGTCTCCAATCATGGCTTTCAGGCGGCTATGGGCGATTGTTGAGCATTGACATTCGGCTTAGGCATCGACATCCAGCGGCAACCTTGACATTAACATCAATGTCAAGATTTTAGACTTGTAAATAGTATCCTATGTAACAGATCGGACTATGACTGCCAATGCCCTTGCATCGCCACGTTTCTCAAATCCATTCAAGGTTTTATTCAAGCAGCATCCCGAGGCCGTCGCTGCGATCACATGCGCCATCCTGGTACTGCTAGGCTGGCAGGCCCTCAATTTTGGCTGGATGGGAGGGAGCCTTTTGATCCTGACCGCAGCTTACGTCATTGGCGGGTTCGATAGCGCCCGTGACGGACTCACAACGGAAAGCTACGCAATACACACACCGAGCGCAGTATCCAGGGGCTATAGCCATATTCGATCGATGGAATAGGCATCAAAGGCAGAATCGGCAGTAATGACAGATAAAGAACGATTCATTGCCTGGATAATCAACATGCGATCAAAGGGATCACGATGGTGAAGGGAAAGGCTGAGATAAGTTTCGGTATCTGCAAATGTAATCGGCAAAATTTCAATAGAAAGCCTTGATAGCAATACTTCTAGTTCATGAAATGAGTTGTCTAGCTTGAGCTTACCCAAACCCATTTTGATTGAGATTTCCCAAAGACTAGCGATGCTGAAGTAGAGATTTTGGTTAGGATCTTCCAAAATGTCTGCAGCCTTTAGGCTAAGCTGATCGCTTGCCTGAATGTACCAAAGAAACGCATGGGTATCTATCAGGAAGTTCATCTACATATACTCCTGAAAGTCATCTAGAGGCGCGTCAAAGTCATCGGCAATCCAAATTTTGTCTTTCCAAATGCCTAACCCACCGCGCTTGTTTGATGCAATTTCTGGTACTGTTTCAAGCTGGCTTGTGCTTTGTTGAGTGATTCTGTTTACTAAAAATTCTGTGTAAAGTAACACTGCCTGCTGCATGGCTTCAGGTAGCTTTTTAAGGTTGTTTAGAATAGATGATTCGAGGGTCATAAAAGCTGTCACTCACGGTATGGACTAGGCTGTGTGCAAGAATACTTTGCTGTTCGTTTAAAACATCATCTTTCTCTCTTCTCCTCTTTTGTAATTTGTTTATTAATTTGTCCTAACGCACATACTCACGCCGCAAGTAATCGCCCCGTAGCATATCGGCCAGTCCCCAAAGGATACGTTCTGAGACGTTCTGCTCAAACTTCTAAGAGTTCACGGAGGAACTCTATTATTAGATCTACTTTTTCAGTATAGCTGCCTGAAATAGGGTGGATATGTTGATTGTTGAGCATCGACATCCGGCTGGGGCATAAATATCCAACGGCAACCTTAACATTGACATCAATGTTAAGGTTTTAAACTGGCAGATAGTATTCTATGTAACAGAACAAACTATGGCTGCCAACGCCCTTGCACCGCCGCGTCTCTCGACTCCATTCAAGGATTTATTCAAGCACCATCCCGAGGCAGTCGCAGCGATCGCATGCGCCATTCTAGTACTGCTAGGCTGGCAGTTCCTCAACTTTGGCTGGGTAGGAAGGGGCCTTTTTATCCTGACCGCAGCTTACGTCATTGGCGGATTCGACAGCGCCCGTGACGGCCTCACCACACTGCTACAAGAAAACGAGCTAGATGTTGACTTGCTAATGATCGTGGCAGCTCTGGGCGCTGCCAGTTTAGGACTATGGCGGCAGGAATACTACCTGATCGTCGATGGCGCGGTCCTGATCCTGATCTTTGCCATCAGTGGGGCCTTAGAAGGCTACGCAATGCAGCACACCGAGCGCAGTATCCAGGGGCTGATGAGCTTAACGGCAGATACGGCCCGACTTCTGAACCACGGACAGGAGCGCACGGTCCCCATTGCCAGTCTTAAGGTGGGCGATCGCATATTGGTCAAGCCGGGAGAACTGGTGCCCACCGATGGCGTAGTGGTAGTCAGCAATTTATCGAACGGTTTGAGCGGGGCTACACCAAAGTGATTGTCATGGCCGGAATGCTACTGGGTATACTACCACCTTTCCTGCTGGGCTGGACCTGGGAGGAAACGATTTATCGAGCGCTGATTTTTCTGGTGGTGGCCTCCCCCTGCGCCCTGATGGCCTCGATTATGCCCACACTGCTATCGGGCATTGCCAACGGAGCCCGCCGAGGCATTCTGTTCAAGAACGGGGCACAGTTAGAACAGATTGGACGGGTGCGTGCGATCGCATTTGATAAAACCGGCACTCTGACCACAGACCATCTGCAGGTTGTGAACGTGCTGGCATCTCAGATCAAACAGTTGGGTGTGGAGCATGTGGTCATGCTGACGGGGGACAATCCTCACACCGCCAGCAGCATCGCTGAGCAGGTCGGTGTGGCTCAGGTTTATGCAGAACTGTTACCCGAAGATAAAGTTGAGGTGATTCGTAAACTTCAGCAGCAGTATCAGACCGTTGCCATGGGGGTTTGGGCTTCGACGTGAGCTCAGCCGAACGTGAACTCGGAGGGACTCCAAGCAATCAGTTTTGCTTCCCTCCGATCATAAGCCCGCGCGCCATCAAGATGAACAACTATAGTGCGACACGCCACCAACGTCAGAAAACGCGCTAGGTCTTAGACGATAGTATTTATCTTCTACGTCTTGTGATTGCTCATCATATGGATAGCTAAATACTGCTTGTAACTCTTTAACTAACGTATAGTCACCCTGCATGGCTTGTTGATAGGCAGGGACAACCAACCACTCTCGCCATGCGTATTTTGGGTTAGTCTGTTTCATCTTTGTTGATATCTCAGCCAAATTACTATCGTTAATTAGGTCGCGCCAGCTTTTTAGCCAAGATTGCCATTGTTCATCGAGTTGTTGTGACGTTTTACCATAGAAGCTCTTTTTCAAGGCTGAGACATCGTCTGGTATGTGGGATAACTCGCGGAAGAAAATGGTGTAATCCACATCTGAGTGGGTCATTAACTGCATTAATTTCTTAAATAGCTCTGGGTTAAATTCAGTTAAGCCAAGTTTGGCCGCCCACATTTTTTGGAGTTGTTGTTGCATGGCTTCTGCAAAGCCACGGCCTACTTGGTCGAACTGTTCTAAAGCGTCAGCATCTTCTGCCAGTAACGGTCTCACAGCTTTCCAAAACATATAATAATTCGCTTCTGCTGCGTTTGGCTGATTGAAGAATGCAAAGTGTTCGCCGCCGCCAGTCCAGGGTTGAAACCAAGGGTCAAAAATTTCACAAAACCCAAAGGGTCCATAGTCGAGGGTAAAGCCACCGGCGGCGCAGTTGTCACTATTAAAATTACCCTGGCAATAACCAACACGTAGCCAATTGGCAATCAGGGTCGTAAGCCGCTGGCGAAATAGCTTAGCCAACTCAACCAATTGATCTGCAAAACTAAGGGTTTGATTAATGTCGCTTTTGTATTCTCGCTCAATTAAATGGGACACTATCATGCTCAACTCTTCGAATGCTCTTGGATGAGCATTGTTGCGATCCTCCCTGGGAGGGGCTATCTCTGCAAGAGAGGCTTCGCCAACGCCAACGCGGCGGGCAAATAACTCTAGCTGACCAACCCGCAAAAAGGATGGGGCAACGCGAGTTGAAATGGCCACAGGATTGTCCACCAAAATATCAGGCTCAAGAGAGCAGGAGTCTTGAGAATACCAAGGCCGGGTAACGGTCTCAGATTTAGAAACATACAGTGTTAAAGAGCGCGATGTTGGCACCCCTAAAGCGTGCATATAGTCTTGCGCTAGAAACTCACGCACACTTGAACGGAGGACTGCACGCCCTTCGGCACCACGGCAATAAGGCGTTGGGCCACCCCCTTTCAATTGCATTTCCCAGCGTTGGCCATTGATGATTCCTTCAAATATAGATATCGCCCGACCATCGCCATAACCATTACCCGTACCGAATGGACAATTTTGGATATATTCGGTGCCATAAATCGACAGTGCATAACCCGTCGCCCAGCCAACCTGACGCATCGGCTCATGGGCGACAGAGAGATCACCAGAAAATAGATGGCGAAATTTTTCATCCAGTGCTAGCTGATCGCTCAACCCAAGTTCCTTAAAAAAAGTGCTGCTGTGGGTTACATATTCTGGTTCTGCAAGCGGTGTGGGTGCCACAGGTACGAAATGCCCCGAAAACACCTGGCGGGCACGGTGATCGTCGCCATCGACCGTGGCGTCAGGATCGGCATTTAAGGTATCCATCAGGGAATAATCTGCCAATCGTACAAACTCATCGAATGTGGTTACGCAGGGCTCAGCAGATGCCTCTGCTGAGGGTTTAGATGGATATGACATTGTTGCTAGCGCCCGTATTGTCGGGAAGGATTTATGTTTAATTGAGGATTACGTAGAGGCTAACATATTCAATGTGGGGCTTTCCAGACTAACAGACTTGTTAGTAGGCTGTGGAAAGGCTTACTGGCACAGCGGTTATCGACAAATAGATGATGCCAGTGTGCCTACAATGATGCAGACCTATTACCGTTTAGCTTCCTCCATCAGCTGTGCTAATGCTTCCAAGGCACCAAATAGCCTGGCTAAATTATCAATTGTGTAGTTACCGGTGCTTCTGGTGAATATGTCTAGCACCAATTGACCAAACTGCCAAAGGTTACCATCGGTGACGATGCCATAGACTGGAAATGTGGCATCCTCGTTTATTTTCTGGGAGGCCACTAACTCGGCTAAACATTGTCCCCATCCATGCTCAAAGTCGTTTTTCTTGGCTTCTACGACGACTACAATCGGCGTTTCTAGGACTGTTTTTCCGAGGTTTGAGCGCTTTGAAAAGATGTAATCTGGCGTCCCTGAAAGTGTGGAATCATAGGAGATACTCTTTTGAATCCAGAAAGAATAGTCTTGACTGTGTTTTTTATACAGCTCGCGCAGTAACGGGGATATAATCAGCTCGCTGCGCGATGCCTCCGATGTGAAAATATCAATATTCTCTTTGCTAAATCGAAAATCGCTTAGAAAAGCCTCAGAGGGTGATATCTCCGTCACCGTAAGAAAGTCATGCTCATCATATTTGATGTCATACTTCTTCTGCACATCTGCAACAGTTTTGAAATCACTAAATGACATTTTTAGAGTTACCTATTCAAATTGAACTACGTTTTTCTTATTAACGATTGAGTTCAGCGGCAATGCAAAACTTATATCGCCATGAGGTATCCTTAATCATGCCTCTGCAACGATTTGTCATGCATTTGCTGGGTTCAATTGTCTAGTGCATTACCTTATACGATACTCTCGAATACGAGTGTTCTCGATTAATAAATTCATTGTAGCAAGTGTAAAAACCTTTCCATCAGTTGCCTCTAAAAGTCTTCTCATATCCTCTCGACGAACCTTGAATCCTCTACCAGCAATGCAAGCAATGACATCATAACTTTGCCCACTCTCATCACGTAACGTACGTAAACGCTGTACACGCGCTACTTTGTCACGAGCCGTGCCATCATCTTCAGTGAGTTTTGCTTCAATTAGGGCAACAGGAGTGAATTCGTCCGGAATAATAAAGTCAGGTGCCTGGTCGAAACCACTTATCCTCTCAGCACGTTTGGTCTCACGGAAGCTTACTTTAGCAGCCGTAAGCACATCCTTTATAGCGCCTTCAACTAATTCCCCTACAAGCTCACTGACAGAATCACGATGAGAAGCAAATGGTCGGCCAAGAAATCGCTCATAGAGAACCATTGGGTAAGGAACACCAAGATCGGCAATAGGCTGAAGACTCCGAAGTCCATCACGGGTATCAACCTTATCAAGCCGATGAAGACTAGTAGTTACTCCATAATCAACACCTGCCAATAAAGTTTGCACACCTGCGTGAATCAATGCTCGAATGCGTTGATCCGTTAACGAATTTCCAAGAGGTTTGGGTGTCAAGGGTTGGAGACGAATTTTGCGATCAATTGAGCGGGCGGCTCCCTGATTAACCTCAATCTTAGTTATTTCTGCAGTAACATAAGCCCACTCTGGTGGAGTGAAACCAAGAATGGCTCGAAAAACAATTAACGATATAGGTGTTTCTTCAATAGCAGCTTCAACTGTTTCAGGCGTTACTACTTCAAAAGCATTTGTTGTCCTTTTAAGTGTTTGATAGCCTTGCTCGAATATTCTATATTCAATGAATCCATCACCCCGTGGCATTTCCAAAAAGCTTGACTTCAATTCAGAAAAAATATCGTCGATTAAAGGATCGAAATCAAGGCTGGGATCTGCATAGTTGGCCTCAAAACGTGATTGCATCATGCTGCTCCTTTGCTTCTGATACAGCAAATAAACCAAAGTTGATAACCTGCTGACGTGGTTCTAAATGCTCAAGCTCAATGGTTAACTCATCAAGAGTAGCGATCTCATTCATCGTATTTCGAATTATTTCAAGCTTTTGTTCTGTGGTTTTATCAGTATCCCAAATAGATTTTAGATGCCAGATGGCTATACGCGTGATATGCCCAAAGGCAATACAGCGAATATCTCCTTCAGTTGGCTTCATACCTGCATTACGTAATTCTTCTAATTCATGCTGAACGAGTCTGGCAAGCTGAGATGCATTCTCGAAAAGACTAGAACGCACAGTGCTACCGTGATGGCGACAGATAAATACTGTATCAATAATGGATGAGCCAGTACCATGGATATGAATTGAGCCACCCATTTCAGCAGGGCAGGGTAAGGATGCAGAACAGGTTAAATCCGCATCAAGAATGGACATAGCAACAGCAAGATAGGCCTCTTGACGGTTATGGTGGTAGGTGAATACTAGAGGGGCACCAGGTTTAAGGGCAGATGCCATACGAGAATAGACCTGAGCTAATCCTTCAGCAAAATGAATGATTCCCCGTGATGCCGTATCATTTCCAGTTAGCTCATTTTGATGACGAGTTGTTGTCTGGCCAAGCCCTGGAAAATTAGCGCCCATAAGCTTACGAAGCCATACATAGCAAAACTGCATTAATTCTCCATACTGAACCATGCCATAGTAGGGCGGATCGGTAAAAACGGCATCTAGACTATTTTCTGGAAGATTCAGGCTTGTAGCGGAAACACAACGAAGGTCTATAGTTCGAGAATGAGGCTTGAAACTTTTGGGAGTATGTTCCCCAATCCATTCACCGCCAATTTCTATAATCTTTTTCTTCTTGCCTTGAAAAACGACCTCAAAAGGACTCGTGCAATAGCGTTTAGCTTTTGAGTATTTCTCAATAATGTTAATCCAACCACCAGAGCCTACAGGCAGGCCATTATGCTTTCTAATACCAAGGAAGTTAGATTCAACCTGAACATAACCAACCGGGAAACCGTGGATTGAAAAGATATCAAGAGATTTAAGTGCCATAGTGTCGTAGCGGCACAACATATTTTGATAACGTAATAAGTCAGAAAAGTTAGTTGCAAAAGCACAACGGAGACGCTTATCTTTGATCTGAGCAATAAAACTTGCTGCTGTTTCCAGTGCTAACAATTGGCGAGAATTGAAAAGTTCACAAAAGCGCTTATAGCCCCAACGATGTAATCTATTTGTTTCATCCCCCTTCGGAATATCATCCTCAGGGACAAAAGAAGAGTTTATATTTGACCAGAGAAATTGAGCTTTTTCTACCCGAGCAATGTCATCAGCATCAGGTTTTTTGAAAAGGCGACCCGATCTATCTTTCAATTCAGGGTTATAATATTCAATCGCAAATAGACGGTGTGAAGGTGGTTCATCACCATGGAATGGAGCCTTATTTATATGTCCGCAGTGAGGACAGGTACATTGGCTTCGTTTGACGGCTCCCTTTACCTGGAGAACCTCACCACAGTTACAAAACCCTGGGTTGGCTGGATCTTCAACTTCATTGAGGTCGCCACAGGTAGCACAGACCAGAACATAGGTGGGGTGCCGTACATCTTTGGCCAGAATATACCCAGGAAAGAGATCGAAACTCTGTTGACAAGCTGTACAAATCCCAGTTTTAACCCAAAGAAAATACTTAACTTCAACCCCTTCAGTGCCTGTTATAGGACAGCGGGTTTTATAGAGATATCCAATCTCATCTTCAAGATAAGAAAGAAGATGTTCAGCAACTTCTGAGTACTTGGAAAGATCCAGTTTAGAGATCTCTTCCTGTACAATCCATGTCGCCATTGGATTGATATCTGTACCGATTACATTACATCCTAATCGATTAGCTTCAAGCAGTGGTGTCCCACCACCCATAAAAGGATCGGCAATAGTTATCCCTTCAAAGTTATTTGTACAATAGTAGGTTTGATCGATTGGTTGATTCTTGAATTCAGACAGAATAAGACTACGAAAAAGTGTTCCGGGACGGCGAGCAAACCACTTATGAACAGCGATGATTGGTCGATAATTCTGCTGAATTTGCTTTTCCCGCAAAGCCAACCTAGCAGTAAATTCAATATCAAAGTTTGATTCTATCGACATTACTTGAGCAAATAAGAAACTTATACAAAATTCAAAGACTATGAGTAGTTGAATAACTCATGTATTGAAATAACTCCCGTTCCTTCTACTTTTTCCGTAGATGATCCATTGCGACAAAATACAGCATGGTCTAAATTAGACATCTTAGTTTGTGCAGGTATAGTTATCCGGATAACTGAGAAAACCTGATGAGCTTTTGTAATTTTTACAGTGTCAAATTTTGCCAAGAGCTGAGTTTTGAGAGGTTCCGAAAGCTTCGAATTTCTAATTGAGTTCAGGAGAATGTCGGTATATTCCTCAATGCTAATATCCAGTAACTTAGCTTCTCTGTCAATACCAACAATGTATCTATCATTTATTTCATATGGTTCAATTTGGTCAAGTTGTTTAACTCTTTCAGCATCTTTTTTCTTATCTGCGACACCAACAAAGAGATACCCAGCTCCATCAGGACCCACATTGGCTATACCACATATTGTCTGTAGGATTCTTTTTAAAAGTTCTTGATCTAAATTTCTTTCATTGGAAAGTCGTAATAAACCCTGCTTACATTCATAACGAGATGTTTCTATTAAGGAGCGTCTAATAGAGTTTTCTAAGTCTAAAGCCAGACTAGGTCCATGTTTGAGAATAGATGGCTCCTTTTTAACGAAGAATTCATCTAAAAGGCCTTTAATCTTATTGATGTTATTTTTTCTGTCCTTAGCATTAACTGCCTTTGAAGTTTGCTTCAGACTTACATGCACATTTGATAAGGCATCCATGATACCTGACGCATCAATAGGAGTTCTTTCCTGTAGCACAATTAAATCGTAGAACGCCATAAAAATAGCATAAAAGGCAGTTTTAATAGGATTTCCCCTAGCTTTAGGGTGAACCACCCGGCGTAAGGTATTTGACTGGTCACTATATGACTCGATTATCTCCCTCAATACGGAGAAAGTGGCTTTTACATCATGTATAAGACGATCAACTGTGTAGCGAGTAAGAGCATTTTCTAGCTTTTTAAATTCAGATGTATTCACATCATATAATTTATCCAATCGTTCACCACTGTATGCAAATGGCTCACCAAACAGAATAGAGGCACAGAGATCAGCAATCATTTGCTCATCCTCACTATCTCTTAATTGCTTAATGGTAAGAATGCCTTGTTTACACCATAAAATGTCTTCTGCGTTTAAACCGTATCCATGATGCCTTTGTTTCGAATCAATGCTAATCTCAGGCATATTTATCAATAACATTAGCTCTTGAGAAGAATCACCTCGTAACTCAGAGGCAATTTTCCTAACAGTATCAGCGAAAGGTTCTACGACTCCAGCTTGTCTTCTCTCTTGAAAACTTAACTGCTTACCATTAGAGTTAATCCGTCCAAAGACATCAGTAATCTCCTCTTCTGTGGTTGCTGGATAAATAGTAACAGCTAGCTGGTACTCAGTGATTTTTGCACATTCAGCTAGAGATAATAGAGGTTGATCACCATCTAATTTTTCTATAGTTCCTGCTTCTAGCAGCTCTTTGGCATAAGAAAAATGTTGAATGTCAAAATAGCGACCATCATCTAGTGGGAAAACATTTTCGATAAAGGTGAATATAGCGTTGAATCTTTGCATACCATCCATGATCTCGTAGACACCAGATTCATGAATTTGAGATCTTGAGGCAAGGAGAATTAACGGAATAGGATAGCCCTTCAGTATACTGTCTACGAGCTTTACTTTCTCAGCTTGAGTCCAGACTAACTTTCTTTGGTATCGACGATTTACAAGAAGTTTTTCACTTCTATAAAGACGATATGCTTCGCTGATCGACATACCTCTTGGGGTAATACTCATAGGTAATACCCCTCTAAAGAATGTGGCTCAAAGATAGCCAGATGATTCTGAGTAGCAATCAATATAGTTAGCCCCTTTGAGTGACTGCGAATCAATCATTGTACAGAAAATGTTTCAGAGGAGCGACAGTATTTTAATTTTTAATATTTTTCGCAAAAATTATTTTTCGTTTGAGTAACTATCTATACAAATATCTTTCTTGATTGATATTGACTTCAAAATAATTTTAGAGTGCCTTCCACTTCTTCCGAGAGCCTTGAGGTGAATGCATGACTCTTATTAGACTGATAGTTTCAGTCTATCTGTCTGAAACAGGGTGGATATGTTGATTCTTCGCAGAATATCTCGCCAAGTTAGGTGGATAGGCTGCAAATTATCCACATAGTACGCTCAAATTAGGTGAATATATTGCAAGTTTCAGTATAGCTGCCGAGTTTTCTCAGTAAGTTTTTCTGGTTTCAGGTCGAAATAAACACATTTGTTCTGCGCCTACCACCTATAAAGGCACAACCGCGAAAGCTACCAAACCAAGTCAGAGACCAGATTCACTTAAACCATTACTCCTATCGCGCTGATTTACTGCTGATGCCAGCGGACGGCTCCATTTGGTTGATCAACCACCGTAACCCCCACTGCTGCTAGCTGATCGCGAATATTATCTGCTGTTGCAAAATCTCGCTGTTGTCGGGCCGTTTGACGCTACTGAATTAGATCTGCGATCGCACCCTCATCCAATTTACCCGTTGCCGCATCAGTACCACTGTCGGCTTTGGTCTCTAACCCGATGCCTGTCCAAGTGTTAATTATTGGTCAGATAAAAGTCTAGCAGTAGCAACATGTGGCTTTTTGGGATCGCGAACGAGCGCCTTCTTCTTTTTCTTCGGTTTGCGAGGTTGTTTTCGAAATCGCTTCAGATTGACTTGTTTGGCAAGTGCTTTGAGTTGTTGAGCCATCGCGATTAAGGAAAGAGCCTGAAACCCTTGCCAATGCTCAGGCGGAATGGCAATCATCATGCCTCGATACACCCCCTGTAGCTCATCGACTACATAGAAATCAGACACCGTCTCTTCAATAGTCTCTACCCCATGAACACTGGCCAATGCCCCTTTGATAATGGCCAGAATGTTGTACGCCACCAACGCTAAGGTAAAGCTGAACAGAGCGGCTTTGGGGTAGGCTAAGGTCTTGATTTCCCCCTCAAAGTTCATCGTCACCGTCAAAAATAAGCCTTCCACTCGCCAACGGTTTCGATACAATCGCAGACTCGTCGATGCATCTGCCACCGCCGTTGGTAGGGTGGTGAGCACGACAATCTCAGTATCGTCATGCCGGGTTGGCGTTGCCAGTCGGAGGACAACTCGTCGCAATTCAACCCGGTGCCCGTTGTACTGTATTTCGATATCCTGTTCAAAAATCTCCCCGGCTTCCCCGGTCTCGATAAATATCAGATCACTGAGCGCTTGGTAGGGTAGATTCTGATGCTCACGAATCACAAAAGCGGCATCGTGCTGGGCAATTTCAACCAAAAACTGTTGGGTACACATGTTACGGTCAGCGACCCAGACCTCTCCTGAGCGCACCACGCTCAGCACCTGGCTAAACAATCGACGTTCTTGAGTATGACCATCTTCACAGGGAAAAATGTCCACGGCTAGACGTCTTTCTGGATCGAGCACCACTAGGGATTTTCCCGGCAACGGGGCTGAGGCCACCTCGCGTAATACTTTCAATCGCCGTTCCGTCGCCGCCAGCCCATTGCCATCTAAAATACGAATGTCATACCCTGGCAAGAGTGGGGCACTTTTACCGCCCATCGTATCCATCAAGGTAGACAACTCGGCAGCCGTTTCTTTGAGTACCGCACGACTCACCTGCGGTTCAACGCCATTGAGTTTCTCGTACACTGCATTCCGGGTGACGTTCATCTCGTCGGCCTTTTTGCGGTAGGCCGCATTCATCGACGGATGAATGCCACACACCACTAAACTCAACAGGTTCACCAAGGTCGAGAAGAGCAGTTCTCGCTGATACTGAACTTTGGCATGGCGCTCAAAGATGTCATCCAACCGCTCAGGACGGAAGACCAACTCCATCGCCCCTCGCATCATTACGCTGATAGGGCTTTCTTGGGCAAATCTCTGAACGATTTCGGATAACACGGCACACCTCTCTATCCTTGACTGGCTTTAGCGTACCGGATACCTTCTCAACCCTTTTTCTCTGTTTGCTATTTAACACTTGGACAGGCATCGTCTCTAACCCCAATACCCGGGCGTAGAATTTTCGAATTCTGTTAACATTTTCCACAGTCAGCTGTCGCTAACGTTGAAGCTGATCGGCGGTCAGTACTTTAGAGCTTGCCTGCATCTTTCAATCCGTCCGCATCAGGGCCTATGCTATGCACGTTTAGCATTTTGAGTATTGTTTACTGAACTGAGATAACGTCAAAAGTATCTTTATTTTGAATTCGGTAAAACAGGAAATCTGAATCAATGGTGAGAATCTTTCTGGCTCCTGTTCTTTCTGCAACTAGAACTAATGAAGCATCCGCCAAGTCCATTGGTCGATCTTGATATTGATCCATTAACTCAAATAAACGTCCATAATCCTCTGCCTGAATTTCATAAACTGATAAAAGTCTATCCAGAAGTAGTTGCCCTAACTGTTTCTGCATTTTCCATCCGCCTCGATGGAGTGATAAATACATAGCTTCTGTCAAACAAGACCAGGTTGTAATAAGAGGAGAATTAAGTTGTATTACTGCTGGTAATCACCCACAGGCTCAGTGGGACCAACTTTTAATTGATCTACAGACTCAAACCATCCGGCCCACGTTTCAGCGAATGTATTTTGAAAAGCATTAACTTTAGGTTGTGCCTGATGCTTGTATGTTAGAAAGTCAATAAAATCACTGACTTGCCGTAATAGTGAATCAGGAAGCTTTTGAAGCTTGTCGATAGCAATTTCACGAATTGTCATATTAATTAAAAAAGGAGTAGATCAGCATATACTCATTGTACGCCAGAAGATTTTGCGATTCGGTTTTTGCAATGCGACCAGCCTTGGATTGACACTGACGACAGCTGAACACCGACAGCAAGAGCCCAGCCTATTGGGATGGATCATAGTGGATAGGCTGCAATTTATCCATTTTACTGCCGATGCCAGCGGACGGCTCCATCGGGCTGATCAACCACCGTAACCCCCACTGCCGCTAGCTGGTCGCGAATATCATCTGCCGTTATAAAGTCTCGCCGTTGTCGGGCCGTTTGGCGTTGCTGGATCAGGTCTGCGATCGCACCTTCTCTCACCATGTGGTCGAAATCAATCAAGCCTTACGGGCTGGATATCGCTGTGCGAACGATATCGCCTGTGTCACCTCTTTGCAGAATCAAGCCTCCAATAATGGCTCTCGGACGATGGCTCAAAACGGCAAGGTGAATCCGTTACAGGCAGACGTCATAGACATCATCCGGCAACAACTCCGCCAGGGTCACCACATTGGCCTGGAGTTTGTCGATGCGCTCCGATTCATTGGATGGTTAGACCCACAAACGGAATCTCATCTTGCAAATGCACTGTTTCAGGAGCAAACTGAGCAAATAGGCGGTTCCAGCAACAAGAATAATCGTTGCGCCGGAGGTGAGATTGAAAAAATAGGAGAGCCACAGCCCTGTCGTCGTAAACGCCATCCCCAGCAAACTGGCCAGGAACATCATCTGCTTGATGTCCTGGACAAATTGGCCAGCGATCGCTGCGGGAATCGTTAACAGGGCAATCACCATAATCAACCCCACCACCTGCATCACCATCACGACTGTCAGGGCGATCGCTGCCACCAGCGTGAGGTACAGGGCATCTACCGGAATGTTGCGGGTGGTGGCAAAAACGGGATCAAAGGAAATGGCCAACAATTCTTTATAAAAGAGAAAAACCATCGCGCCAATCATCAGGTTGAGGATGAGCATAATGATTAACTCCTGGCGGGGAACTGTGAGGATACTGCCAAAGAGATAGCTCATTAAATCCGCTTTGTAGCCCTGGGTTAAATCAATGGCAATAACGCCCACTGCCATACCGATGGCCCACATTACCCCAATAATTGTATCGGCCCGTTGTTGGGTCTTGCGCTCCACCCAGCCCATGCCCAGTGCCGCAGCCAGGGCAAAAGCGATCGCTCCTAACACTGGATTAACGCCAAAGAAATAGGCTAATCCAATGCCCCCATAAGCAGCGTGGGCAATGCCCCCACTGATAAAAACAATGCGATTGACCACTACAAAAGTACCAATAATTCCGCAGGCAATGCTCACCAGTACCCCAGCCAGGAGAGCATGACGCATAAAGTCAAATTGCAAAGCTTGCCCAATGGTTTCAATCATGATGGCAGTGGTGAGAAAAGACGCGGTGAGGAACGCCGTGGGCAATCAGATCCACGGGACATTGATAGGCTTGCTCAATCATTTCCGACGTAATTAACTTGTCATTGTGGTAAAAAAGGCGATGATTGAGGCACCCCACCGTCTTAACGTAGGTGGAAACAGCACTTAAGTTATGGGAAATCATCAAAATGGTTAGAAATTGATTGAGATCCGCCAGTAAGTCATAAATACTTTTCTGGATTTTACTATCCACGTTAGCAGTGGGTTCATCCAGAAGTAAAATATGGGGTTCAGAAGCCAGAGCCCGCGCAATGTAAACCCGCTGCCGCTCTCCACCGGATAGCTGACCGATGGGACGATCTCGTAATGCCAGCATTCCCACCTGCTCCAGGCTGCGAGTGACAATACTCTCATCCTTGCGGTTATATCGTCTCAGCAAAGGGCGTTTACCTGAGCGTCCCATGCGAACTACATCCTTCACCCGAATGGGAAACTCCCGATCAAATTCCAGGAGTTGGGGCACATAGCCCAGGTATTTTCGCCCCTGGGGCACCGGGCGACCCATGATTTTGACGTCTCCGCTATTTGGTGAAATCAGTCCTAACAAAACCTTCAACAACGTTGTTTTTCCCCCACCATTGGGGCCAATTAAACCGATAAAATCTCGTTCCTTCACCACCAGATTAATGTCTTCTAACACAGGTGTTGTCCCATAACCCGCCCAGACCTGATGCAGGGTAATGACTTCAGTCATTTAATTTTCGCCCCTGTTCTGGCTCAGCACGTCGGCAAAGGTTTGGGAAACTTGCAATAGGTTATCTGACCAGTTGGGGGCCAAGGGAGTAATGAACAGGACTTCTCCAGCAATTTCGGTAGCGATCGTTTCTGCACTTTTGGTACTGAATTCTGGCTGGGCAAAAATCACTTTAATGTTTTCTGCGTTTGCTTGCTGAATAAGTTCCCCCAGTTCCGCTGCACTGGGTTCCTGACCACCTATTTCAATAGGCACCTGCTCCAGGTCATAATCCTGGGCAAAGTATCCCCAGGCCGGATGAAAAACGATAAACTCACGATTCTCAATACCGACTAAATTTTGCTTAATTTGTTGATCTAATTGATCGATTTCGCCTAAAAACTGGGTCAGGTTGGCTTGATAGGTTGCCTCATTGTCGGGATCGATCGTTACTAATCCCTGATAGATATTTTGGGCTTGAATCTTGACCCGTTGCGGTGACAACCAGATATGAGGATCCAGAGTTCCTTCGGCGTGATCATGCTCTTTGTGTTCTTCTTCGTGGTCAGGTTCCGCTTCCTCGGTGTGATCCTCGTCGTGATGGTGATGGGCAGCCATTTCCAATCGTTCAATTCCCTGGGCAGAATCAATCATCAGCATCTGGGCATTAGCAGACTGAATCTTGGCCATCCAGGCGTTTTCAAAAGGAACGCCAATACTGACGTAAGCTTCCGCCTCACTCAAGTCCTTCAACTGTTGGGGCTTGGGTTCGTAGGTTGCCGGTGATTCCCCCGGTTGCACCATTACGTTCACCTCAACCCGATCGCCTCCAATTTTTTCAACAAAGTACTCCTGGGGCAAAATACTAACCGTTATGTCCAACAGTTCCAGAGGTTCACTGCTGACTGGAGTCGTTGCAGTCTGAGCTTCATTCCCTTCACTGACAGAATCCGTTGACGGGGAGTTGCAACCCGTCAGCACAATCACCCCCACCAGCAGGGATAACACACTCGACTTCGGATAACTCATTCGTTCTACCCCCCAAAAACAACTTGACGCGATACAGGTAATGATGATAATTCATCCGAGAATGATAATCATTTTCAAAATAAGTCAAAATTATGGAAATCCTAAACGTGAAACCTAAGGAGTTCGGAGTCCTCTGGATAGTGAGGCTGTTGGCGCTATCGTTGATTTACTGCTGATGCCAGCGGACGGCTCCATCTGGTTGGTCAACCACCGTAACTCCCACTGCCGCTAGCTGATCGCGAATATCATCTGCTGTTATAAAGTCTCGCTGTTGTCGGGCCGTTTGGCGTTGCTGAATCAGATCGGCGATCGCACCCTCATCCAATTCACCCGCCACTACATGAGTATCACTGTCTGCCTTGACCTCTAACCCCAATACCTGGGCCAGATGCAACAACGTTTGCCACTGCTGCCAGAGCCGCTCTGGACTGGATTGGGTCTGCCCTTCGTGTACCAGACGGTTCCCCTCCCGCTGTAGCCCTTTGGCCAGGTCAAACAACACGGCCAGAGCACCCGATGTATTTAGATCGTCGTCCATGGCAGTTCGAAACCGTTCGACCCACGGGTCTTCTGAACTGGGTTCTTGAGGACAAGACTGGATGTTGGCGGCTGGCCATGACAACGCTGCTCGATGATGGTGGCCAAAGAGAAGTCCGACTTTCAGCGTCTGCCAACTGTTGATCGAGGCTGCGATCGCATCTTTCGTAAAATCCAGCGGTTTCCGATAATGCCCCTGCAGCACAAACAGCCGCACCGCCATCGGGTCTACTGGTTGTGGATATTCTGCCCACACCCCATCCAGCAGGTCACGGATCGTAGTGAAATTGCCCAAGGATTTCGACATTTTCTCGCCATTCACCGTCACCATCCCATTGTGCAGCCAGTAGCGAGCGAGCGGTTGTCCCGTCAGCGCTTCTGATTGAGCAATCTCGTTTTCATGGTGAGGAAATACCAGATCGCCTCCCCCACCATGAATGTCAATGGTTTCGCCCAATCGCGCCCGGATCATGGCCGAGCATTCGATGTGCCACCCTGGTCGTCCCATTCCCCAGGGCGACTCCCAGGCAGGTTCACCCGGTTTTGCCGATTTCCATAGGGCAAAATCGAACGGATCGCGCTTCTTCTGGCCCGGAGCATCCGGGCCAACGCGTCCCCCTGCACCCGCCTGCAGTTGATCCAGATTCCGTCCAGAGAGCTTGCCATACTCCGCGAACTGCCGCACGTTGTAGTACACATCGCCATCGATCGCATAGGCGTACCCTTGCTGTTCTAGCGCCTGGATCAATTGATGAATGGTAGGGATGTGCTCTGTCACACGGGGATAGTCATCGGCATCGAGAATGTTGAGTCGGCGAATATCTCGAAAATAGGCAGCAATGTAGCGATCGCTCACCGCCTGCATCGTTACCCCTTCCACCCTGGCACGATGGAGAATCTTGTCGTCAATATCTGTAAAGTTCTGCACATAGCGCACGGTGTATCCACACCACTGCAAATAGCGTCGCAGCACATCCCAAACCATGTACGAACGAGCATGCCCTAGGTGGCAATGGTCATATACCGTCACACCACAGCAATACATCACCACTCGTCCCGGATGAATAGAGATAAATGGCTCTTTTCGATCTGTCAGGGTGTTATGAAGGGTGAGGTTCATAGAGAATGTTGTTAACTAAAGCAGCAATAGGGTCGCTAGGGTGAATCAGGATAGATTCATTTATGAGAACGATAATCATTCTCAGTTTATCATGAACGTTCAAAACATTCCCACCCCTTACTCTCTGGGTGCGGAAGCTTATCGAACCCGACATTGACCCTGATGACAGTTATCGAGTCATACAGTTATTCAACTTTTGCATCAACGAGAGTACATCTAACTGACGGCCAATCCACACCATTTCCGTTTTCGGTGGTGTTTTCCACTCACTATCATCTATTGCGAATCGGCTCCCACTGAGTTGAAATAGATGGCGCTTTTCACTCTCTGCAAACCAAATAACTCCTTTGGCCCGGAACACGTTGTTGGGAAGCTGATAGTCGAGAAATTGCTGAAACTTTTTGAGGGCAAAGGGGCGATCGCCTTTAAATGAAACAGACATAAACCCATCATTTTGAAGATGCTTGGTAGAAGAATCGGCAGCCAGCGCATTCTCTTGGACCACAGCAGCATCTGTTAGTTGAACATTTAGAATCAACGATAGTGGAACCTGACCATGGGTTGCTTCTAATACCCTGGCTCTATCCTTAATAGAAAGAATGTGCTGTTTCAGTTTCTGAACTTGAGGTTCAGGCACTCGATCAATTTTGTTCAGAAGAATAATATCGCCATAGAGAATTTGACTCATCACCGCACTGCTTCCATAGTGAAAGTCGGGGTCAAAGGTTTCCGCATCGATTAAGGTAATCACGGCATCCAACTGGGTCAAGTCTCTTAGTTCTGTGCCAAGAAACGTGAGCATGATGGGTAACGGATCGGCCACACCCGTGGTTTCTAGCACCAGGTAATCAATGCGATCTCTCCGTTCTAATACACGATAGACCGCATCCGTTAGATTATTGTTGATAGTGCAACAAATGCAGCCATTGGTGAGTTCTATCATGTCCTCTTCCACCGCAATCAAGAACTGGCTGTCGATGTTAATGGCCCCAAACTCATTCACGAGAACTGCTACCTTAAAATCCTCAAAGTTTTGGAGAATATGATTCAGTAGTGTTGTTTTCCCACTGCCTAAAAAGCCAGTGATGACCGTCACGGGAAGCTTCTGAAAATCAAGAATGGGAGCCATAACGCTCATAAATAAGTGTGTATGAAGGAGAGGAAATGAGCCTTTACCAACCGATGGCAACTATGATTCTCCATGCATACGTTAGCCATGGCAAGAACTCTTACAGCAATACCATGCGTGAATTAATCCAACTTGATAAAAATGATTAGGCTCTTCGAATCCAGCACTTTGGATAAGCCTAGCAACATCATGTTCAGGGATAACGGCAACACTCTTACCATAGGCATTTCTCATGCCATCTAGACTTTCAGGAGAAATGCCACCTGCTTTCATCATCTCTAGCCAAGTTTGAAGTAAGCTTTGATAGCTAGAAGAATTTAAATCTGCGGAAAGATCAGAACTAACCAGAATCCCTCCGGGTTTTAAGTAATTGGCAATAGACTTAAAAAAGTTCAATCTCGACTCTTCTTCCAAAATGAACTGAGAAACCAAGAGGGAGGTTGCTGCATCAAATAGATTAGATGAGGGAAGTGTTGCAAGGTAGCCGGAATGAAAGCTGCAGCGCTTGTCTAAGTCGAGCGATCTTAATCGTTTGCGACACACGTCCAGCATGCTAGTGGAGGGTTCGACCGCTGTAAAGTGCCACGTTGGGAACCTTTGTGCTAAGTAGATTATTTCTGCCCCAGTACCCGCTCCAACACAAAGAATATTGGCGTCAGCTTGTAAGCTAGAAAGCACACCGCCCATGAGTAAGTGCAGTGAATCGTTTATGGCACCCAAGTTTGCCCATTGAGCATCATAGGATTCGGCCATGTTATTAAAGGTGGCTTTAACGTTCTCTCTCTGCATAAATTCTCTAGCTTTAAAAAGAATTAAACTGACCTACTTAAATCCTCTTCCTTTGGTTGTTTCGGTCCATACAAACAGTTCTCCTCCACTACCGCCAGCAGCTAGCATAGTGCCCTGCCCAGACCAGGCCAGACACGAAAATCCGCTGGAGGCACCCTCCAGCATTTGCGCAATCCGACGGGCCTTTTGCCATAAATAAAGACAACCATCCTCAGCGGCAGAGGCCAATAATAGAGTATCGGGCCGAAACGAAATTGCCTGCACCATCCCCGCATGGGCATCCAATACCTGAGGAGTCCAGCCTTCTGATGGATCAGCCGCCTTTGTCCACACAACGATTCCTTCAACACTGACCGACGCCAGCAACGGCGCATCCCGTACCGTAGGTTTCGACCAGGCCAGCTGTCGCACTTTGCCAGGAAACCCCTGCATCCGCCAGGGAGTGGGAGAATCTTTCTCCCACACCAAAACCGACCGATCATTGTTGCCCGAAGCCAGGTAAGTACCATCCGGTGACCAGGCAACCGCCACGCTAGCCCCACCCACTTCTCTCACCTCTGGGTCCTCATCCCAGTCGTGACGCTGCCAGGTTTTAATACTCTGGTTCCCACCCAGCGATAGCTCTTTCCCTTGAGGATGCCAGACTAGATCTAACACAGAAGAGTCTTCAAAATTTAAGGTGGTGACAACGGTTTGATCAACCGCATGCCACACCTGAACATAGCGGCCAAAACTAAAGGCCAGTTCTGGAGAAGTGGGGTGCCATTGCAGCCGATCAATCCAGGTACGGGCATGCTCTAACGTTGTTAGCAGTGTGGGCGAATCACCGTCAATCTGCCAGATCCAGACTGTGCCTGCCTGTCCGCCCGCCGCTAGAAATTTGCCATCGGCGGAGATAGCTAGGGCATCCACAGATTCGCCCTGGGAGCTTTGTAAGCAGGTGGATTTACCTGTTTCAGGTGTGTAGAGTAGCACCTCTCCTGCACCAGAACTGGCGGCGAGTTGAGTGCCATTGGGGGACCAGGCAAGGGCTGTTACATAGTCGGAGAGTTGGGTGTTCCACAGCCGTTGGAGCACAGTTTGTTTATGCTTTTTTGTTCTCAGCATAGTTCTGAATACATTAAAGATTACCGTGTATACATAAGTCAGAGAGAATGGCTAAACCCCTTAAGATTGAAGACTTCTAAATAGCCTACCAAGGGTTCCCTTTGGCAAGGCTACCGTGTATACATAAGTCGGAGAGCTAGCTCTAGATTTCGAGCCCTCATCCCCCAACCCCTTACTCCCTGAGGGAGAAGGGGGGCCTAGCCTCAAAGTCCTTCGCCCCCAGGGAGAAGGATTTAGGATGTAGACGCCAAAGCGGCTTCTCGCAGAGTGGGCCAATTCAAGGACAGGCCTACCTTTTGGGACATTATTTTTTAGATGTGTATACACCGTACTTAGTAAGGGGAAACTCCGGTTCTCCCCCTTACCAAGGGGGGATTAAGGGGGGTCATGCAGAATTTTGATCCTCTTTCGAGATGTGTATACACAGTAGCTTGGCTAAGGGGAATCGCTGCCATAGTTCTCTATGTCAATAATCTTCTAGATGTATACACAGTAGCCATAAAAAGGGTGCCTCGATATCTGATAACAACTTGTAATTACCTACTTATCACTAGCTCACCAAACAATCGCGAAAGCGCTCGCTTAGATTTAGCTGCTCTAGGTTACGACCGATAAACACCAGTTCGTTTTTACGAGACTCATCGGGTTTCCAGGGGCGGTCCTGGCGACCGTCAAACAACATGTGCACCCCCTGAAAAACAAATCGATTGTCTTCCCCGGCCATGTTGAGAATGCCCTTCATGCGAAAAATATTGGGTCCGTGGTCGCGCAATAGTTCTCCTATCCAGGCATTAAGTTTTTCGCCATCGAGTTCTCCTGACTCCACCAGGGCAATGGAACCTACAGTTTCATCGTGCTCATGGGCGGTTTCGTCGAGAAAATCTGGGTCGATTTGCAGGGCATTGTTGAGGTCAAAGGCGCTGACGCCGAGGAGGGAATCCATTTCTATTTGGGCATCACGGGTGCGATGGATTTTGGCCAGGGCATTCATCCCTCGAATCCGCTGTTCTAGTTCTGCTAATTGGTCTTCTGTAACCAGGTCAATCTTATTGAGCAAAATGACATCGGCAAAGGCAATTTGCTCTACGGCTTCCTCCGCTTCCCAATGTTGCCAGATGTGGCGGGCATCCACCACTGTCACCACCGCATCCAGACGGGTTTGCAGCTGCACTTCGTCATCGACAAAGAAGGTTTGGATCACCGGGGCCGGGTCTGCCAGCCCTGTGGTTTCAATGACTAGATGATCAAATTTGTCGCGACGCTTCATCAGGTTGCCAATGATGCGAATCAGGTCACCCCGCACGGTGCAACAGATGCAGCCGTTGTTCATTTCAAACACTTCTTCATCGGCATCGACAACTAATTGATTGTCGATGCCCACTTCACCAAATTCGTTGACGATTACGGCAACCTTTTTGCCATGCTCATGGGTGAGAATGCGATTTAGCAGAGTGGTTTTGCCCGCGCCTAAATAGCCGGTTAAAACGGTTACGGGTATGGTGTTGTAAATGTCGTTGGTTACCATAAATAGTCTCCTTGAGTGGTGTTTGTCTAGGCTTGAAAGTGGGCAAGCGCGATCGCACCCACCTCAGCGCCATATTCTTCGTACAGCCCCAGCGAGCCGGGTAGATGGTCGGTCTGGATGCCAGGGAGTTCTGACAGCGCCTGCATTTCAGCTTTAGACTGGGGTGGTGCCTGATCCGCCAGGATCACCCGCACAGAACTGTTTGGGTCAGCCGTGACCGCCGTTGCGATCTGGAGCCATTCGGTGCGATCGCTCATTGGATCTAGGGCCGCTGTCACAAAGGCGGCAGGGGCAAATCGGGCTCCCGGTTGCTGGGTAATGCGGTGGCGCTGCTGAATAAATGTGGGAGTGAGCCGCGTCTGATCCACAAACACATGGCGCTGATACATCCATTTAAGAAAGGCTGGGTGGGTGTTTGCGCCATAGAGAGCAGAACCAACGATCGGCAACCCCACCAGGCTGCGCAGACCATTGGCTAACCAGCCGGGTGCACCCATGGCCCGCAGGGGACCTTTCCAAGTGGGGGCAACCAGCAGTAGTCGGGTGCTTATCTGGTTCTGGGTCAGGTGGTTCTGAGCCAGATGGAGGGCATACCCCGCCCCATGGCCAGCCGCCAACATCCCCACTGGCTCTGGACAGCAGTTTTGCACAAAGTCCTTGAGCAATGCCTGATACAGCGATCGCTTGTAGGTGCAAGCAGGTCGCTCAGAATCACCAAATCCTAACCAGTCCAGGGCTATAACCTGAAATTGAGACGCCAGCACCTGAGCAATTTGGGCCAGCTCTGCCCGAGTTGAAACGGTACTAAACGCGGGTAGCAGCAACACCGTTGGCCCTGCCCCCGACGTTTCGTAGGCGAGGGTTACCGTTTGCCCCTGATAGGTCCAGTCATAGTGCTGCACCTGTCCGCCTAGGGTAGGGCGGGTTAATTCTTGATAGGGACTGACTGTCATGCGCTTCGCCTTTTATCTGAGGACGCTGCCAGGGTGCTCACCTGATTATAATTACATAAGAATGATAATCATTCTTGCTCCTAAAACGTTAAGTCGTTACCCTTTATTAACGTTTTAGGAGCGATGGAGATTTGAGAGTCGCCAGTCATAGATCAGTAGAATGGACCTATAGCACCTGATGAACCCTGCAAAATCTGTGACCAAACCTAGTGATGTCTGCCAAGTCCGCTGCTTCAACGAAGAGTTAGTTCATCAGATCGGCCAGGTGCTTCCCGGCGACGACCTGCTGGAATCTGCCCAAGTTTTGTTTGGTGCCCTGGCCGATCGGTCTCGGCTAAAAATTTTGTACGCCCTGCGCAATGATGAGGAGCTATGCGTCTGTGATGTGGCTTCCCTACTAAAAATCAAGGTAGCCACTGCATCCCATCACCTACGGAAGCTGCGCGACCTCAGTATTTTGAAATACCGCAACGACGGTAAATTGGCCTACTATTCTCTAAAAGATCCACGGGTTGCTGACATTCTTTGCTATGCGCTAAAGCAGCTGGTCGAGTAAGGGCTCAGGATTTTATCAGATCCAAAAATGTTGTCTGCAGAGGCGTTCCATGGAACGCCTGTACGGTAAAAGATAGAACCTAATTGAATCCTCATTCCTAAGCCATCGGGGTCATTCTGCTGTCATTCTAATGATGGTTTGAATGATGTCTTTTTTTTGTGATAACGTTCTAATACTAGTTTGAATGTTTGAGTGATTGTTTTGGCAAACATTCTAATGCTAGTTTGAATATTTGAATGACTGAATATCGGAGGTCACCATGGCGGATCATTGCTGTCAGGCCAAGGCTTGCGAAGTTTCTAAATTAAAAGAACGACAGGCCAAGGTACTTTGGTCGGTGCTGCTAATCAATGCTGTGATGTTTGTCGTCGAATTTTGGGCGGGTATTCGAGCAGCATCTTTATCATTGACCGGAGATTCGTTGGATATGCTGGGGGATGCCCTGGTGTATGCCAGCAGTTTATATGTGATTCATAAAAGCGCTAAAGCTCAGGCGGGGGCGGCTCTACTTAAAGGGCTGATCATGTTTTTGTTTGCCATTACCGTATTTGCCAGAGCCAGCTATCAGCTATTTGCAGGGGCCAGTCCCGAAGGGTCCATTATGGGGGCGGTGGGAATATTAGCATTACTGGCTAACCTGTTGTGTTTGTTGCTATTGACACGGCATCGCAACGACAATCTAAACATGTCATCGGTATGGCTGTGTTCTCGCAATGACATCATTGCCAACACGTCTGTTCTGGCTGCGGCAGTCTTAGTTTTACTTACCCGCTCAATTTTGCCCGATCTGGCGGTTGGATTGTTGTTAACCGTTGTCTTTGCGAAATCGGCTGGAACCGTGCTTTCTAAGTCCTGGAGAGAGCTGCAACAGACGTAAGGGGATTATGTAAAAATTAAGCTCATTCTTTGACTATAACTGTTTTGCCTAACACTCCTAAGAAACACAAGCTAATCAACCCTAAAATAGACTGATTGTCGACAGAATCACGACAATTGTGTTTCTTGCCGGTTGAGCGAACAGCCCTACTGTTCGTAAAAGGCTCAGATCTTGCACTAAGGTCGGTTGTGAAGCTCAAACCCACGTTGGGTTCAAAACTCAACGCTAATTGAGGGCTGTCCACTAAAGGGACAAGATTGGCTGGGCAGCTCTAAATATGGGCTTTTAGGGATTCTTTAACCGCTTGAGCGGTTTTGAGCCAGTTAGCCTTGCGACTTTGAGTCCAAGGCGGGTTAATGCTTCCTTGCCAGGTGCAAGATCTCAGTAACATGAACTAGATAACGTCTCTTTTTAGAATTTTGTCGTTCATCATTAGTGATTCGGGCGTAGTTGGGTTATGGCAAGGTCAGGGGTCAGGTTATCGCAAACCATGAAATAGGTTTTTACAGCCCCTAATATTATCTTTTTGTTGCACCAAACCCCTTTGCCTTTCCATAATTCACGGTTCTAAAAGAAAGCTGCCCTTGTTCAGGGCCGAATAGTGTGTACGTCGCCTTTCCAGGCGTGCGACCCACCGAGCCAACACCCACAACCTGGCGGGGTGTTTTTCCATAATCCTGAGGCTCTTGCTCACCGTCCAGGGTGGTCACTGTCGAGCGTAGCCCCACCGGGGTAACCCAGCATTCAAAGGTAAGGCCAGAGCGGCCACAAAAGAGATGACTGGCATCAGCCCGAATTAAGCGATCGCACAATTCAATCGCCGGAGTATCAGGGGTAAGCTCATCAGCGTAGCTAACGGTGCTGCCGTGGATCAGTAAACAGTTGTGTTCGTGGAAGCCAAAGTGTTGCGATCGCAACCACCGCACCGATTCCCGTGAAACAGATTCCCACATAGTTTTTACCCCAGCACCTCCAAATTTCTCCATCAACTCCGGCGCATCTTGCAGTCCGCTCACCCCGTGCAAACTAAAACACTGCTCTTCCCACCAGCCCACACATACCTGGGGCACTAACTCACCAGATCGAGGAGACTGTAGCCGTTGAATCACCGCCTCATTATCTCCCTGTAGGCCAACTACATCCCCCAGGATATAGAGATCGCTCACCGACTGCTGCCGTATATCCTGCAACACTGCTTCATAGGCCGTTAGATTCCCTTCAATACCACTTAAGATCGCCCACTTCACTTAGTTATCTCCCCGTTGTTTTAGTGTCTAACGCTCACACACATGGCTCGGATCGTCCGCCCGTTCCGCAAACTCCATGCCCCGTGCTAATCGCCATGCAAAAATAGACGGCAATCCCTTTTCGAGGATGGCCAGACAGGTCTTGGTATAGTCATAGGCAACTTCCCGCAGTGTGACCTGGGTTGTCTCCGTGTCGTAGAGAACATAGGTGGCATTGGGACGACCGTGGCGGGGTTCCCCCACGGAACCTGCATTAATAATGTGTTTCAGTTCTACCTGAAACTGTTGAGAATCCTCAGGTTGAGCCGGACTTTTCATCGTGACCGACAGTTTGCCATCCGCTAACTCTCGCACATAGGGAACATGGGTATGACCACAGAACAACACATCGGCATCGGTAGAGAGAACTCGCTCCAACGCGACAAACCCATCCATGCTGGGCAACAGATACTCATGCTGACTGTTGGGACTACCATGGACAAAACACAGATTATCCCGTTTTAACGACAGGGGTAATGTGGCCAAATACTCCCGCACGTCAGGTCGAATCTCGTTGTTAGTCCATTCATGGGCCAGTTTGCCCCGCTGCTCAGCAAGCTGTGAGGGGTAGCTACATTCACAGGCATTTAACCCTTCCACAATGTCCTCATCCCAACATCCCTGGCAGGTGGGAATCTCCAACGAGCGAATCCGATCCACTACCTCATTAGGATAAGGGCCATAGCCCACCAGATCTCCGAGACAGTAAATCTGATCAGCTTTCTGGGCATCAATGTCTGACAACACTGCATTCAGGGCCTCGTAGTTGCCGTGAATGCAAGAGATCACCGCGAGTTTCATGCCATCACCTCTTGCTCAGTCTCTTCTGCTACGGTCTCTTCTTCTGACTGCAATTGTTGGTACTGTCGCTGATATTGGAACAACACATCATCAGCTAAACAACATGCCAGCAATGTTTGAGCAATGGTCTTTTGCTCTAAATTACGACCTACAATTTCCAGACCACTAAAGCGATCGGGATGGCCCTCTAGCCACCGGGGCAACTTGAGGTCAGTGTATTCAATGCCCGGTAACCCTTCGACAAAATCAATATAAAATGCCTGACCATCTGGCAGTTCAAAAATACCCTTTAAGCGTATTACCTGACCGTAAGCTCCCCCCGTCAGCTCAATTAACACTTCATCCAGGCTAGGGGGATCAAACACTTGCCCCGTCAAGGGCGATCGCCATAGGGCCGGTAGCTTGCCAGGCCCCAATGCCTGGCTATGGTTACTGGGAATCACCTCGTCTGCCCAGTCGTGCCATTCAGAGGTTTCCAGTCCGGGGGGCACAATGGCAATCCGCCGCCCAGGCAACGCTGATAACAACGGTGATTCCAGATCCAGATGAAAACCTAATTCCATAAAAACCTGGGCCTGGTCAGGCAAGTCAGTCAGCACGGTCGCAGCCCGATCGTCCGAAATGATCGACACCCAGGGAAAGCAATAGCCAATCCGAGCCAAATCAACAGATTCTGTCTGTGCCCCCGGACACAAATAAAACAGGGGGCGTGAAACGTCTTTGAGAAACTGACTAATCCAGGTGGTTTTACCCACCCCAGGAGGACCAGCCACCAACGTCAGGTCAAGGGATTGCATAGGGCACTAACAGTCTTTAAGCTCAGGTATTTGGTTCAAATATCTGACTGCGTACTGAGATAAAGTCACGATACGGGTCAGAATCCAATGCATCACGGTGAAATGCTGCCAGCCTATGGCAGTTCTGCAAGGCTAGCTTGACGGTTTACAACTAGGTTTGCATTATAATACTAGAACGATAATCATTCTCATTTTTTAATTTTATTTAGGGTTGATGCCGTTGCGTCGCCCACGACTGTTGTTGTTCACGCGGCATCGCAACGACAATCTAAACATGTCATCGGTGGATTGTGTTCTCGCAATGACATCTTTTTGCACAAACCCTTAACGGACAAGGGGATGCCCCGACGCAGGGTATCTATTGATTATTTTCCATGATCAATTAAATTAAATCTCTATCGTAATTTCGGAAATGGGTTCGCTGCAATAAATGGAAAGCTTGCAGGCCACTTCGACGGCTTCGCGGGGACTATGGCCAAGGTGTAGTGCTGCTTTGGCAAAGTCTTCACCAGCGCCAACGGCTTCAAATTCAGGAACTTCGTAGATGTCTAGCCCACCGTAGGTACGGAATAATTTCTGATCGTAGGCAATCAAATAATCATTTTCTGGGGAATGACTAGAATCGCGCTTGTTGATCCATTCACGGAATTCAACAAAAAAGTCAATGACTGCTAAACGACTACCATCCACTGGCCGATGATTACGACTAAACAACTCCATCATGGTGCCTTCGTAACCGGTACCTGTACTACCAATAACCATGCCATTTTGCTGGAATAGCTTGTTGTAAATCACTTCCTTATCGGTGGCTTTGAGATACCCAGCTACCAAAATGGAGTCAGACGCAAAGATAATGACGTCTTTAGTTTTACGAGCAGCAATCACAGTCATATAGATGTCAAGCAGTACGAACGATACTTTACCAGCTAGCCTGGGCCTATGACCTAAGACAATTGTCACAATAACTGTCACATGTATACGATCTCACCCTAGTTAAACAGCTTAAAATCCTGACAGCGTAGCTGTCGTAATTAAGATGACGCCGGAGTCCCTGGATCAGTTTTTTTCAAAATCACAGCAGCAGGAGTATGTGCAACGTTTGTTGGGTCGTGTCGGCCTCACCAGACGGCGGGCAGACTGCTTTGTGCGGCTGTGGGCTTACTTGCAATTAAAACAAGAGGACATTTCTGAACCTTTGCAGCAGTTAAAGCCTATCGACAATTGGGTGGATTGCACCTGCCGTGAGGCGGCCGCACTGTTTTATGCCGAGTCTGAGCGGGGCAGTGAACGTTCGGCTGGGATGATGCTGGATAAGCTGATGGCGTTGGGGTTAATTCAAAAGCAGTTTGATGGTAATACAATTGCGATCGCAATTCCCAAACCACCAGAACTTATCCAGACCAAGCCTAAACCGGCCCATGTTATCGCCGACCAGTTTGACCCACGCTGCGACGCTATTCCCATCGCCAACCTGCTGGCCAGCCGCTATAACTGGATGAACAATAGCAACACCGCTGTTCCTTATCGCATTACTGAACTATTACGACAGTGGGCCGCAGGCTATAACCGTGGTATGCGCGTATTACGTCGCAGCGATAACCTCAATCCGGTAGGATTCTCTCTGCTGTATCCCACCACTCGTGATTCCGAGATTCACTTTTTTGGTTCCCCTAACAAGGGCTTACATCTCAGCGGCATTTCTGATGAAGACCCGTTTACCCTAGCCAAACCAGGGGATGAATCCTGTCGTTCTATATTTATCCGTAGCTGGAATATTGCCCCCGAGTATGAAGACCAAGCACTGATACTGCTGCAAGATAGCCAAGTCATATTAAAGGCTATGCAGCAAGACTTTCCAAATCTGTGTGATCTCCACACTCTGATTATTCACCGCCATTATGAACCCCTGGCCACTGCCCTTGGTTTTCAAAAAACAGGGTTAGATAACCAGGCTGCCATTTATTGGATGTACTTGGCCTTGGATCGTTTTCTAGCCATTGACATGGAAGACTTGCCCCATGCAGCTTTGCATCTCTCATGAAAAACCATCTAAATAACAACCGTGTAAGTCATTGTTATCCAGATACAAGAGAGAGTTTCTGATGCCAAATCTGACTTTTTAACCCAATTCAAACAAAGGGCTCCTGTAGGGGCTGTGTCTTTTGCCAGCCCCGTGATACCGGATGCTACCCGTCAAGATTCGTACAGGATTGGTGATCAGTTTTGATAGTAGTCTGCACCTTTGTTAACAAACTCCAGAGTATATGCCTGGGTATAGTCAGTATCGGCACTAAAGATACCTGCTGTAGACATATCTTCAAAGAACGTTTTCCAGCGCTCATCGGTCATAGCCCCAATGCCTTTGGCCTCCGAATCTCCAGATATGGCAATGCCATATTCCTGCATTTTCTCAAGGCTATAGGCAAGCTGTTCATCCGTCATTTCAGGGTTGTCTTGCTTGATCAGCTCATTGCCCAGGGAAGGATCTTCAAAGTAGCTATACCAGCCCTTGATGGACGCATCAACAAAACGCTGGACTAAATCAGGATCACCATCAACCATCGCTTGACGGGTTTCAATCGTAGTTGCGTAGGCCGTGTAGCCATAGTCAGCCAACAGGAATATCACTGGCTCAAAGCCGCCTTCTTTAGCAATGGCTAATGGCTCAGAACTTAAATATCCCTGCTGTGCCGAGTTTTTATCAGCCAGAAACGGACCGGGGTTGAAGTTGTAGTTACGCTTCATATCGTCAGTAAAGCCATACTTAGCTGCTAAAAAGGGCCAATAGGTAACGTTGGCTGCTTTTGAAATGAAGATGGGTTTACCTTTGAGATCGACCAGGTCTTTAATCCCTTGGTCAGGATGAGCGGTCAGAATTTGAGGGTCTTTTTGGAAAATAGCCGCCACGGTAACTTTGGGTATGCCTTCTTCAACGGCTTTAATCGCATCCGACGCATAACCCATAAAGAAGTCCACAGCTCCCCCCATCAGCAACTGGGTACCGTTGACCTGGGGACCCCCCATCTGAATGGTTACATCCAGACCATACTCCTTATAGATGTCTGCTGCGATCGCCTGATAGAAACCACCATGTTCAGCCTGGGCGTACCAGTTGGTACCAAAGGTAACCTTTTGCAATTCCCCCGTTGCCGATGGTTCAACCGGGGTGTCAGTAGTCGTTTCAGCTGTGTTACCACAGGCAACAAGCAGCCCAGTTCCAGCCGCTAATGAACCGTACTGAATAAAGCGACGGCGATTGAATCTAGCCATTACAGATACCTCCGTATTGTTTAGGACGTTGTACCCACAGAGCACTTCATCCAGCTACTTGGTCAGCCATTCTATGACTTGGTGTCCCAGCTTTACCGTATTCAGGCGATCAATTTCGCGAATTCCGGTGGGGCTGGTGACATTGACTTCGGTCAGGTAGCCGCCAATGATGTCAATGCCGACAAAATATAAGCCATCGCGCTGTAGCGTGGGTGCAAGCTGTTTGCAGATTTCCAATTCTCGCTCGGTAATGTCCACCTTGGCAGTGCGTCCGCCAACCGCCATGTTGCCACGGAATTCTTTGCCGGTAGGAATACGGTTTACGGCTCCTTGCGGTTCGCCATTGAGCAAAATAATGCGCTTATCGCCGTCTTTGGCAGCGGGCAAGTAGGTTTGCACCATGACGGGCTCTTGCCCTTGTTTAGTGCTGATTTCAATCATGGAGTTAAAGTTGCGATCGCGACTACTCAGAAACAAAATTCCTTCACCCGCCTTACCACCTAAAGGCTTCAGCACAGCTTCTCCGCCCCATGTTTCAACCGTCCCACGGATAACCGTTTTATCCTGGCTGACGATGGTCTCTGGAATCGCCCCAATAAACTGCAGAGCATACATTTTCTCATTGGCAGCCCGAATCCCCCAAGGCGAGTTAATTACCTTGGTTTTCGCTGGGTCGATGTAATCGAGGATGTAGGTAACGTAGAGATAGGGCACGGTGACCGGCGGGTCAAGGCGCATAAAGACAGCATCCATGGTGTCTAGAGGTTGCCACTGGGTATCGCCGAGGGTATACCAATCCGCCACAGCATCCCAACGATTGTCGCCGAGAGTAACCGGAACCAGGGTCACAGGAGTCAAATAGGCCATAGCCTGACCCGCCACCACACCCATGTGCTGGGCCTCAGTAATGTAAACCTGGTGACCTAGCTCTTGAGCAGCTTCCATAATGGCGACACTGCTATCGTGGCCGGGATCTAGCTTAGCAATGGGGTCAATGATAAACGCAAATTTCACGGGGTAGACAAACAAGTAGGTCAGTCTGATCTTGCCATGGGGTGGGACACAAGATACCAGGTAACGTAGGGCCAGGGTTCTGAATTCTGCTTCGAAGTCTAAGAATTTGTAGCGATCACTTACCTACAGAGCATTGACAGAGCATTGTATGTGCATAAATCTTGGCCAGAATTGCATTAGAATCCAGAAATTGTGATTTATGTGTCCAATGTCAAACGATCAAACTGCGGTTCTAGAAGCCAATCAAGCGTTTTATCGCGCCTTTGAGAAAAAGGATATTGAGGCTATGGAGGCAGTTTGTTCTAAAGGCATTGGCAGCCTTTGTATTCATCCAGGTCGTAAGGCTATTAAAGGCTGGGAAACCATTCGACAATCCTGGATGCAAATATTTAAGGCGACTCGCTACCTTGAAATTGATCTGGATGTAATTTCTGTAGAAGTCTCAGGCGATCTGGCCTATGTGGTTTTAGTAGAAAACGTTATGCAAGTTGCTGGTAGTCGACGGTTAGAAGCTAAATCGATGGCAACAAACACATTTGAGCGCATGGGTGGCCAGTGGTATCTGGTGCACCATCACGGTAGCCCGATTGCGGGATAACGTTTTGCCAGATTCAACAAACCTATGCTCAAAGGTGTGACTTAGATGGCAGAAAACTGCAACACGGCCACCGTCAAGAAAGGCTAAACTTGGCCCCAATGTGAAAAATTGCCAGCGTCCTACACCAGATGGTTGAGGACGAATCAGGCAGCACATTGAGCGTATCCAATGGGCTGATTTCCTGTGAATACCTTATTGTTAGGGGTAGCAATAATAACAATGCTCGGATGGACAACCACCCTCTATTTTGCTAGGCAGCGACAGGCAAACCAGCAACAGGCATGGCTGTGGTGGCATGGGGCGCAAGCATCTCAACGACATAACCAAGCAGAATCTATTCGAGACGATGTATTGCAACAAACATTCGCCTTTCGACGTTATTTGGAAAATACCCTCATAGGAAAGAACAGTAATCAGACCGATGTAGCGCAGGCTGAACAGTGGCTAGAGCGATTGCAAGCACTTTATCAAAGCTTAGAACAGCTCAGTAATCAACTATCGCCGCCATTTATAACAGATAGCCTCCCACTGGCGCTCCAGTTTATCGTGACTCACTGGCAACAAACCCATCCTGAGGTCATAGTCCAGCTAAAAAACTCCCCTAGCTGGACGGATTCATCCCTTAATACCAATCAAATAGTTCTCTCAATCACCATCAGAATTCTAGAGCTATTGCCCGATGGCAACGACAGCGACGAACAACGACTAGACATAGCGCTAGACCATCAGCACAATTCTCGCACCCTCACATTGACCCACAGGGGTGGCCAGCCTCAAAATGCAAAATCCTTAGATGTCAAAAAGATTACACACCTTAAAGAAATCTTTCATACTTTAACAAGTGGCAAACTAGACGTTAGCAACCAGGGAAATTCGGTCACTTGCCAGCTGAGCTGGCAAGATCAAGAGAACGGTTAATGGTTGAAAGCTTGCCAACTATAGCAAACTGCTGAATGCATATCGCCCAAGGAGAGGCTCCGCCAACAACAGGTTTCTGCGCCCATAGCTTTTGCCAGGTATAGCTTTCAGCAATACCTAGTGCTGTTAACTATGGGCGCTAAGCTATATTTTGTAGATAAGATAAAACCTCATGTAGTGAGGAAACAGTCGCTAAGGCGTGCTTTTTTGAATATTCCGTAGGCGTTTGCAAATCTGGCACCATAATGACCTCCATACCAGCGGTAATGGCAGCCTGCACCCCAGCGTTAGAATCTTCCAAAACCAGGCAGCGGGATGGAGGTATATTTAGCGACCTGGCTGCAGTCAAAAAGATATCTGGTTCTGGTTTGCCCACTCCAGCTTTATCTACGGTGACGATGGCATTAAATCTTGACCAAAGCCCTGTACTTTGCAAACTCAATTGGGCTTCACGGTCATTACTAGACGTACCGACGGCTTTTGGTAAGCCAATCTCATCTAGCCAGTTTAAGAGGGGGTCTAAACCCGGCTTAATCGGGATACCTTGGGCCGCAAGGATTTCCCATCGAGTCATCCAGCCAGTACGAAATTGAGCAACAGGAAACTCAGTGCCCAATAGCTGTAGCAACATTTGCTCGGCTAAATCGTTACTACAGCCAACCAGCTGTAGATAAGCGGCCTCATCAATAGCGCCATAACCCAGGTGCATTAGCTCATCCTGCCAAGCTTTATGAAAGATGATCTCGCTGTTCAACATGAGGCCATCCATATCAAAAATGATGGCGGCAGGAAAGGTAAATGCAGTACTCTCCATGGGAACCGAGTCAGACACACCGTCATCCAGTGTAAGCCCAACTGAATCAACAAAACCGTACTGTCAAGGTTGACAGTACGGTTTTATTCCCCACGGAAATCAGTAATTAGGATTGTTTATCTTGAATACGAGTCTTTTTTTGACAGGGAACTAATTTAGCAGGCTAATAATTAGAGAGATAGGTCTCCAAAATATTGAACTGCTCAGGATTGAGACTATAGTACATCCAACGGCCCTGCTGACGAGCGGTCACAAGTCCCGCCTGTTTAAGCGTTTTGAGGTGGAAAGACAGTTTCGACTGAGCGATACTGAGACGTTCACACATATCGCCGACACAAAACTCTCCTTCGCGTAGAAGCTCTAATACTTGAATGCGAATTGGTTCTGATAGCGCATGAAATCCTGAAAATACGTGTTCCTGATTAGCTGAACTATGCATGGTGATCGATTGAATAAACACTAAACCCCATATCCAAACGCAGATAAAGTTGATAATACTCACCTAAATCGTTTGAATTTTTTTCCAAATTAGCCAAGGTTACGACAGCAGGCCATCCGGACAAATACGCGAGATTTGTTTATATCAACTGCTCTCTAACAGATGAGATAATCGCTAAGGCGGTAAGCGAAGCTGTTGTTGCACGTAATATCCCGGATCCAAGAGAAACTTCTTGGTAGCCATGCGCGATCGCAACCGCGATCTCCTCAGACGTCCAGCCCCCCTCCGGACCAACCACCACTCGAATCGATTGCTGAGGAGAATCGGTCAAAAGTGTCCGCACACAAGGCAATAGCCCAGGTGCATTGACCCTAGCAGCGCAGAAATAGTTCCCTACGGATACGGGTCTGGCATTGATCCATTCAGCAAACTTGATAGGTGGCTCAAGCTTAGGTACATAACCACGTTCGCACTGTTCAGAAGCTTCCTGAGCGATCCTCTGCCAACGCACCAGCTTTTTAGGACTGGGGTTAAGCAGGGTGCGATCGCTCAGTAGGGGTTGAATATCTGTTACACCTAACTCCGTGGCTTGACGCACCACATCATCAAACCCTGATTTGGGAAGAGCTACCGCCAACTCTAGTGTTGCGGGTCGAGTCGCTGTCACCAGTGTCGAGAGAATTTGGGCCTCTCCTGAGATGTCTGTTAACTGACTCTGCCATTGTTGTCCCTCTCCATCCTGGGCAATAAACAGATCGCCAGACTTTAATCGCAGCACTCGCTGTAGATAATGAATTTGCTCATCGGTCAATTGAAAAGTATTAGTATTGTCCACCCGCTGGGCTGACCTAATGGTAATGCGCTGCATTCGATAACTGTGGTTGATTCCAGCTCTCCTGACTGACAAAATTTGTAAGCTGGATAGGTCTAACGTACAGGAACAAAGCCCGCCTGCTCAATCAATGTTTGCCCCTCAGACGATAGCAGCATATTCCCGTAGGCACGCCCAGCGGTTTCATCGGTGCCACCATCAGCCTTAACAATCACAAATAGACGCCGGGTCAGTGGGTAGTTGCCATTACGGAATCCTTCTTGATTAACCGTATTGGCCCTGTCTAGACAATCCTTACCAGTGCGCCAGGGTGCGGCAAATGGCGGAATAAAATTATCAGGCTGATCTTGGGATGCAACCGGAATGGCATAAATTGAACACTGGTTAACGATTTCAGGAGCTGAAGCATAGTAAATGCCGCCTCTATCACCCAGCACCTGGCGCAAACCCGCAGTGGTATCCCCCACAAAGACGACATTCTCACCATAGGCATCTGCATTGATGACTGAATCTAAGAAATACTTGGCTGTCCCTGCCGCCTCTGGCGAACGACTATAGGCCTTAATGGGTAGATCAGGACCGCCCACTTCCGACCAATTGACCACGCCACCCGTGTAGATTGATTGAATTTGTCCAATGGTCAGACCATTATCTAAGTCAAGATCTGGGTGAACTGCCAGGGCAATTCCATCAATGGCAGCTGGAATTTGCTCCAGGCTAAAACCGCGCTGTTGAGCTGCTTGGTACTCCTCTTCTTTCAATGGCCGAGACGATTCTGAAAAGGATAATTGGCCATCTAAAAGCATCTTGATGCCAGTGCCTGAGCCAGGTGCACCGGTAGACGGCAATGTATATCTCAACTGAAAATCTGGAAAAGCATTAGTAATGGCTGCATTGACGGATGCGTGCACTGGAATCCAGGTGGTACTGCCGCCATAGTTATATAACCCCTGAGGCACATTCTCAGCACCGCCTAACTGACCTGAATCGGCAGTAGACACAGCACTGACATCACTGCTGCTATCGCTGGACCGGACCACTGGGCTAGAACCACTCCGACCGCCCACCATCCATGCGGCCAACCCAAATATCCCAGCCATCAGTCCAAGGCCAGCCAGGGTAATGACTATCAGCGTTCTATCTTGTTGCTGTTGCATAGCGAAAATAAACCTGTTGCCTCAATGGCGATAAAAAATCCCGTATAAGAGCTGCAGACAACCATAAAAGCTCAACTGTGCCCAATTAATCAATCATTATCGAGAAAATATGATGATCGTTAAGAATTCAATACGAATCAAAATATTCGCTTGGCTCAATAGACTATCAATTCATGGACCCGTGGCATAAATGTACGGAAAAACAACCGGAATAAAAAACCTATTTGTGAAGAACTAGTTAAATGCACCCAGCAGCCCATGGGCTGCTGCAGTGAAGCTGAATTTAATATATAGAACTTATTGTATATGTCTGACTTCCGTAGCTCTATATTCCTGCCAGGCCTGGCTCTTTCTCCATCCCTAATCAATAAATTCTATTGAGTATGTGATTATTACGTGATTTAAATGGAACGCTTAATCAAATTCCTGTTTTACTAATCTATAAAATTATCTCAAATCTATAAAATAACGACCGCGATAATTTTTGCGGGTGATAGTTTGGAATGGTCTCAGCAATGAGAATTTTCTCTGATGCTAGTTTTAAGCTGCTAGTCCATACAGATTCATTATTGAAACCACCGCCTATTGACTTAATTTCGTACACTTACCATCCAGACAAAATGATACAGCGCTTAGTCCATCAGGGTTTTAATCATGGCAGCAGTTTTGAAAATTGGTAAATCAGAACTTGATATTCGTACGCTGCTAGAGCAGTTACATCAACATCAGCTTTTGCCCAGACTAGTGCAGGAAGTAGTCGTAGACCAGGCGATAGAGGACATTGAATGTGATCCTGAAGCAGCCTATAAAAAATTCTGCAGTCAACGAAACTTGCTCACTGAGGAGCAGCAACAAACATGGCAAGCTCAAAATAACCTGACTCAAGAACAGGTTTACATGCTGGCTTTACGAGATGCCAAAATTGCCAAATTTAAGGAAGATACCTGGGGGAATCAGACCGAGTCTTACTTTTTAGAGCGCAAGATTAATTTAGATCGGGTGCTCTATTCATTGATTCGCACTAAGGATCCCAGCCTTGCCCAGGAACTCTACTTCCGCCTCAATGACGATGGGGATTCCTTTGCGGATTTAGCTCGACATTATTCTGAAGGTCAAGAAGCTCAAACAGGAGGACTAATCGGACCTGTTGAGCTGAGCGTGCCCCATCCAATGATTGGCCGGATGCTTTCTGTGAGCCAGCCTGGACAGTTGTGGTCCCCCACCCCCATCGGCGAATGGTACGTGATTACTCGGTTAGAGAAGTTTGTACCAGCACAATTTGATGAGTCCATGCGGCAGCGCCTCTTGGATGAGCTTTTTAAAAAATGGCTCCAAGAAACTACGCAGTCTACAGCCGTCGAACCCCTTTTAGCTTGAGGCATCAGCTGCTTACGCACGCAGAGTTCGTATTAAATTATGACTTATACCGCTAGTCCTATCCATCAACAGCTAAGCGACACTAGGCCTTTTGACCAGTTGCCCGCAAATGTGCTACAGGATTTGGCTGACAACAGTCAACTGTTGCGCTATCGCATGGGTCAGCCCATCCTCAGACGGGAAACTATGCCGCATCAGGTTGTCCTAATTAAAGAAGGACAGGTCCGTCTGCTGGGATACGACCCCTATACTAAAAATCCAATTACGCTGAAACTCTTGGGTCCAGGAGATATTTTGGGTCTGGCAGGCCCAGCTCGTGGGGTCGCCTGTGAGAGTGCGATCGCATCCACCGAAATTGTGGCTGTGGCGATCCCTGTGGCCGCTATTAAACAGCTGGTTCATGACCATCCCAGCTTTGCCAACGCCATTCAAAACCATTGCTATTTGGCAGAGCTGTTTGAAATCCTCAGCAAATACTTTGAGAAGCAGGCCCATAATGCCGGTGATATAGCTGAGCTCACGGCAAACATTAAAGCGTCAGGTGTCTCCGTTAAAGAAGTACCTGCGGGTCCCTTAAAGCACAGCGACCTTGACGGCCAAAATCTTTGGTTCATTAGTCGGGGCAACGTTGCCTTCCATGAGCAGGGTGGCCAGCTGAGCCCCACCATGGCCTCCACCGAAGTGCAAAGTGCCAATGGTGCTCGCCTGCTGGGGATTCCCCATGCCATTATTGCGGCCCAGGTTGAAACCAAGGCGGCAGAAATCGTCGAAGATGATCCCTGGGAGGCTGAAACAACGGCTGCCGCTATTCCCTACGCCGATGCGCTCCCCCAAGACCTGGGTCCAGAGACAGAGCCCAGCCGCAGCAATCAGACCTATCCCCACATCCGCGCTCGCGGCGAAATCGACGCCTTAATTGCATGCTTTGAAATGTTGTCCAAACATTTTGGTATGCCTTTTAAAAGGGATGTGGTACGCCGAGTGCTGGTTAACCAAAAGGCTCGTTTGGGTCAGATGTCGCTAGCGTCCTGCGGAGCCGTGGCTGACATGTTGGGCCTAAAGCCTCAGTTGGCTAAGGTACCCGCCAGTGCCATTGGACGACTGCCAAAGTTAGCGCTGATCAAGTGGCGTGATAGCTACGCCCTGCTATATGAAACCTCAGCGAAGAAATACGTCATCGGCTGCCCTGAAGATCGGGAAATCGTCCACCATTCTCCCCAAGCCTTTGAGGAAATTTGGGGGCAAGAGGGTGAAGTTCTGCTGCTAGAAACCACGACCCAAACACCCCAGCAGCGCTTCGGTCTGTCCTGGTTTGCCCCATCCCTACAGAAGTACAAGTGGATTTTGGTCGAGGTCCTAGCCGCCTCATTCTTCTATCAAATCTTTGGACTGGCTAATCCCCTGATGATTCAGGTGATTATTGACCGGGTTATTGTGCAGCAAAGTGTCGATACGCTCCATGTGCTGGGCATTTTCCTGGTGATTGTGGCAGTGTTTGAGGCGATTCTAGGCAGTCTGCGCACCTATCTGTTTGTCGATACCACTAACCGGATCGACATGACCCTGGCATCCCAAACCATTGATCACTTACTGAGGTTGCCACTCAAATACTTTGACCGGCGGCCTGTGGGTGAACTGTCCAGCCGTGTTAACGAGTTGGAAAATATCCGGCAGTTTCTCACCGGTACCGCCCTAACCGTAGTGTTGGATGCGGTTTTCTCGGTGGTGTACATCATCGTGATGCTGATCTACAGCATCAAGCTGACGGTGGTGTCCCTGGCAACCATTCCTCTATTTTTAGGTCTCACGTTTTTTGTTTCACCCATTGTGCGCCGTCAGCTACGGGCTAAGGCAGAGCAAAATGCTAAGACCCAATCGTTCTTGGTGGAGGCGCTATCGGGTATTCAAACGGTTAAGGCCCAAAACATTGAGCTCAACACCCGTTGGAAATGGCAGGATCGCTACAGTCGCTACGTCAGCGATGGCTTTAAGACTGTACTCACATCCACCACTGCCAGCTCAGCCAGTAACTTCCTCAATAAAATTTCGGGTTTGCTCGTGCTCTGGTTTGGTGCATTTTTGGTGCTCGAAGGTGATTTGACCCTAGGTGAATTAATCGCCTTCCGAATCATTGCAGGCTACGTAACCCAGCCCCTGCTCCGTCTGACTCAGCTATGGCAGAACTTCCAAGAAACTGCCTTGTCCTTAGAGCGTTTGAGCGACATTATCGATCATCCCCAGGAGCAAGAGGAAGAGCAGCGTAGCCAGATTCCCATGCCGGATATCAAAGGCCATGTTCGCTATGAGAATCTCTCCTTCCGATTCGGCGCATCGGGTCCGCTCCAGCTATCTAATATTAATGTGGAGTTTCCGGTGGGGCAGTTTGTCGGCTTAGTGGGTCAGAGTGGTTCCGGTAAAAGTACCATGATGAAACTATTGCCCAGACTTTATGAACCCAACTCAGGCCGGATCTTGATTGATAACTACGACATCAACAAGGTTGAGCTGTACTCGTTGCGGCGACAGGTGGGTATTGTGCCCCAGGATAGTCTGCTGTTTGAGGGCACCATTCAGGAAAATATCGCCCTGACAAATCCAGAAGCCACCACTGAAGAGGTGATTCAAGTTGCCAAGATTGCCTGCTGCCATGATTTCATCATGGGTCTACCGGTGGGATACAACACTCGGGTGGGTGAGCGGGGTTCTTCCTTATCGGGGGGACAGCGCCAGCGGATTGCGATCGCACGCACAATTCTGCAAAATCCCCGTCTATTAATTTTGGACGAGGCCACCAGTGCCCTGGACTATGACACCGAGGCCCAGGTCTCGGCCAACCTGATGAAATGGTCTAAAGGCCGTACAGTCTTCTTTATCACCCACCGGCTAGGGGCGTTACGGACAGCCGATAACATCCTAGTCATGGACCAGGGCTCTATCGTTGAAGAAGGTACCCACAAAGAGCTTCTTGCTCTCAAAGGGCGCTACTACTGTCTACACCAGCAACAAGGGAACGGTTAGTTAAATGACATCTCAACAAATACCCAACAGCGGTGTCCCGAATGCTCCCAGCAGTCAGGCCCAGCCTTTTGATCAACCCGTCATCTTACGTCAATCGCCCCTATGGTCACGGGCAATTGTGTGGGCCATCCTTGGTGTCACCAGCATCAGTGTACTCTGGGCCTTTTTAGCCAAGGTAGAAGAAACCATTCCCGCCCAAGGCAAGTTAGAACCCGTGGGTGTGGTACAGCCCGTACAAACCCCCAGTGGTGGCGTCATCGAAACAATTCACGTAAAAGAAGGTGACCTGGTAGAAAAAGGTGATGTGCTCATTACCTTCAACCAATCAGCGGCCAAAGCTGAACTAGATTCTTTATTACGCATTCGTGGCTACCTCGCCGACCAAACTGAAATTTATCGGTCCCAGAATGGCAATGGTAATGGAGAAGCAGTCAGTGGCATGACAGCAAACGATCTACAGCAGCGACTAGAAGAAAGAAATCAGCTAGAAGCTAGCAATCGTATCTATCAAGCTCAAATTAATGGCAATACCAGTGGTTTATCCGCCGAGGCTGCTGCCGACGTTAACAGTGCCATCGGGGAATCCCAAGCACAGCAAACCCAAAACCAAGAGCAAATTAAAGACCTCAAAGCTCGTCTCAGCCAGGCTCGTTCCGAACTGGTCAACGCTGAAAATGACTTAGACACGAACGAAGAAATTCTCAGCCGATTACAGTGGCTAGAAAAAGAAGGAGCCGTAGCCGAACTGAGCCGATTACAACAAGAGCAGGAAGTCAGCACTCGGATTACCCGAGTCAGTACTCTCAAAGATGAAATTAGCCGTCTTGATGCCCAAATTAATCAAGCTGAAGCCGAAATTGAGCGGGCCGATTTCGAATTTGAGCGCACCCGCCGTGATCAGATCCGCAATAACCGCGAGCGGATTTCATCGATTGACAGTGATTTAGGGCAAACAGTCTTGCAAAACGAGACCCAGCGTCAGGAGCTAGGCAGCCGCATTGCCCAACTTGAAGAGCAACTACAGTTCCGCGAACTGACGGCTCCAGTCAGTGGTGAGGTGTTTAATTTAAAAGCCAATCAACCAGGGTATGCGGCCAATTCAACCGAGCCGATTCTAGAAATTGTCCCTCAAGATAACCTGACTGCCCGCGTCTTTATCCCCAATAAGGACATTGGTTTTGTCCAGTTGACGGATGATTGTCGTGCAGTCGTCCGTGCAGAAGACCAAGCCGGGATCGAAGCTGAATGCAAGCCAGTGGATGTCAGAATCGATGCCTTTACCTACAGTGAATATGGCGACATTGACGGCCACTTGGTCAGTATCGGCTCAGATGCCTTACCTCCCGATGAAATTTATCCGTTCTACCGGTTCCCAGCTGAGATTCAGCTTAAGTCCCAGGTATTGGAATCCAGAGGTGAAACCTATACGCTACGGTCTGGTATGTCGCTCAATGTCAATATTAAGACCGAGAAGCGCACGGTGATTTCGTTCTTTACAGACTTGTTTGTGCGCAAGAAGGATAGCTTCTTCTCGAAGTAAGCAATGATTGCTTTTTGTCTATCTCTAGGTCGTTTGGCTGCATAAAGATAGTCCCTGCTGGTAGGTTTTTCCGTCGGATTTTAGCCCTCATCCTAAATCCTTCTCCCTGGGGGAGAAGGACTTTGAGGAGTACTCAGGAAAAGGGGGCACTGTCTTTTCGGGGCACTGTCTTTTCGGGGCACTGTCTTTTCGGAGCACTGTCTCGCGACTACCGCAGTACCCGGCACAAAATACCGTAAATCACAGCTGCAGTCACAATTCCATTGACTGGACCAATGCCTATACCAGCATTACCCGTCACGTAGGCCACAATAGACCCGATTACATAGGCGATCACACCGATCCAGTTAAATGCAGGTAAACGGGATGACAGCTTAGGGAAACGGCCCCCATGGCGCAGCCAGAAGTCCACCATAATGATGCCGCCTACGGGAGGAATCACAGTACCCAGGAAAATCAGATATTGGGGTAATAGCTCGTAAATGCCTGAAAGAGTAAAGGCCAGTGCTAACGTTGCCCCACCCAGTACAAACGCATGACGTTTGCGAGTGCGGAACATGTTGGCCCCTGCCACTGAAAAGGCATAGATGGTGTTGTCTTGAGTGGTCCAAACGTTAAGGATTAAAAGAATCACACCACCTGCCAAAATGCCCTGGGTCGCCATCGCCTTGATCAGATCTTCTGACCCATAGACCAGGGTGCAAAATGCGCCTGCAAACACCAAAATGCCATTAACCACCATAAAGGCGCTCAATGTGGAAATGATGGCACTTTTACCAGAATCAGCAAAGCGGCTCCAGTTAGTGGATTGGGTTCCCCCTGAGATAAAGGTGCCAATGACTATGGCCAAGGCAGCTCCCATGTTCATCTCACCCGTAGGTTCAGGGAGAGTGCCATTAAAGTCTCTAAATGCTAGAAACAAGCTAATGGCTACCAAGATCAACATGGCAGGCACAGCTAATCGACTCAGCCAGTCAATGGCTCGATAGCCTACATAGGCAGTGGCACAAAAGGCATAGTTAAAAAACAATACCAGCACCACATACAGAAAGCCCTGGTTCGGGACCCCCAACAGCTCTAATAACACCTGCACCACAATGGCCGTGGTAAAGGCATACCAGCCAATCTGGGTAAAGCCCATAATGAAATCTACCCAGCGAGAGCCCACGTTACCAAAGCTAAACCGGGCCATAAGTACCGTGGTCAGACCACTTTGGGCAGCAATGTAGCCCAGTGCTGCACAGTAGCAGCCGAGAATCAGGTTGCCAATGATAATGATGGTCATCAGCTGCGGGACACTAAATGCCGGTCCGAGGGCACCACCTGCAAACAGAGTGGTCGATGTCAGGGCAAATCCCATCAGCAATAGGCACAGCGACCAAAAAGGTTTACGTGCTGTTTTAGGTACCGCACTGAGCGGATAGTCCTCGGCCACCGAGGTTTCGAGTACATTCGGTTCTGTAGATAGAGACATTAAGTTACCTCACCAGTAGAGCGTGAAGGTGTTTCTAGTTAGTCTCTATTCATACGGGTTTTTACGGATTTAGATAGTATCCATTGCAACGGTCTATGGAATACACCTAATTACATCCTCTAACCCAGCATCTGCCTTTAATTCAGGCAGTAGTGGATATGGATTACGGAGCCAATTGGACTTTGTTGAGCCATCTGATGCAACAGAGTCAGATGCAACGCCTGAGGTGGTATCTTTTTGGCGCTGATAGTAGACGGCCCGAGCCTGAGGGCCAAAGATAATTTCATCCTCGTTTTGCAGATCATGGGACTCGAGCTTACGACCATTGACTAGCATGCCGTTAGCACTGGCTCTCCCCTGGAGGTTGCCATCTAAAATTCGATAGAACAAACTCCCGTCTTCCTTAGGAAGCTGAACTAAGGTGGCATGGTGTCGACTAACAAACTGTGACGTTAAGCGAACATCGCATTTAGTATCACGCCCGAGAGAGTAGAGAGAATCATCAAGAACAATCTCTCTTCGGCCTTGATTATCTTCAACGATAAGAATACTGGAGAGACAACTGGATTTCATTAATCTTTAATGGTAATGATTAAACTCTTATAAGAAGTAATTTTCCTAATGCGATAGGGCATTAGAAACTACTGAATAGGTCTAGTTTTACAACTATTTCGCCCGTCTACCCCGTAATAGTCTTTGGCTTTGGAGAAGCTTTAACAAAAATGTAGTCCTGCCCTAATTTGATAGACAGAATCAATGAAATAGAGCGATCGCAACCGCTGCTGCTTTGATAGACAGAATCAATGAAATAGAGCGATCGCAACCGCTGCTGCCATCACCCCCAACATAAAACTACGACTTGAAATAAATAGCACCCATAAGCAGGTGGCTGCCATCAACACCCGCTGTAGCCAATGGACCTTAGATAGTGCCGGTATCTTTGAATAGTTCCATGGCGGACTGTATTCAGAAATGAGTCGCTTTTCTAGGGTGCGTGCAGCTTGCTTGGGCAATGGCAAATAGTGCAGGCTAGGACGCCCGAGTTTATCGGCTTGAGCAAACCGATGATGCCCTGTACCCCGCCATCTTCGATTTAGATTACTGGAAAAGCCAATGTAGTAAATTTTCTTCTGTTTAATGACCGCATAAACACCTGATGTCTGAGGCAAACTGCGTCGATCCTCTAGCAGTACAGAAGCCCAACGCCGTGGGTGAGGGTGCGCTCTCATTCAGTAGGGATTTAAACGGCAACCCCCATTTTAGTATCTTAGTATCATCAAAAAATGGTCTAAGGGCTCCTATCTGAGACCCCTAGACCATTTTCATAAGCAGCATTTAGTGAGTTAACGATTCTAGAGCTGCTACCAACAAAGCTTTCTAAATCTTAGTGACCAAAATGTAGCTCAGCAGCTTATGTAGCTCAGCAGCTTACCAATCTTCGCGAAGAATTACTTTGGAGCGTACCCAGGCAGCCCATAGAAACGGCTGTAAAACTATTTTTACCACCCACTTACGCCAGGAACTTGGCTGCCGCGTTGGCTCGTCGACTACAACAAGCATTTGATCTTGGGTCAGGGGTGAGGCTACTGTCGTCATCATTTGCTTGAAATTCCCTATATATAGAACTTTAAGTCTCCGTTGGTTATTTCCCCTGATGTGTGGGCGTCACAACGAGCTTAAATCTAATGGTAAATAACTGATGCCTCAGCCATTTATCGCAGGTTGCTAACGCCCCCCTAACGTATCAACCTTGCCAGAGGCCAATGTGCCACCTTTGGGGTGTTGGTTTAAGTGGCACACTCGTTTCCTTCGCATCAACTTTACATTCACCCACTAGACGTTCACACGTACATCAACCAAAATCCTCTTGAGTATTCAAGCAGGCAGTAGTTTTAAGGGACAGCCATTTGCATAGCATTGCGATCGCAATTATTGACTCCCTCGCGACCAACTTAAATAAGTGGCACATTACTTTCCTGGCAAAAAATATGGTTTTAGGCTCCTATAATCTCTAACGTCTAGCCACAAAATATGATCTTTTGATGTAGCTCTCCGTTCAATCTTTAGATCAAAAGGCCTATCTGGGTCCAAATTTTCCCCAGTTATTCCTGGATAATTCTGAAAAGTATCCCCGTAAAAATCCTTATACATCAAGCCTTTACTCTGATGTTATCCTCTGAAACCCTTAATCCAAGGGCCTTCAGCGACGCTCGTATTCATGAACATTTATGTCAAAGTACCGGATATACATCTAGTTAAATTGGCTGATGCTTTTTACTCCTTTTACAAAGATTATGTGAATATGTTCCCCAGACTACATTTCTATGTGGATACTCAGCACGTTACTAGAGGGCGGCAGTATAGAAGACGCCATTGTGAAAACCGTGGTTATGAATGCGAAGCGCCCAAGCTACTTCCCGCCTCAAGGGTTCGTTCTAACGATGTTAGAAAGCCTTAGCCAAGTGAATTCAGGGTTATCCAATGCAATCGATGTGTGTGTGATTGAAGGTGGTCGTACCTCCTAACCTGGCACTCAAACGTAGTGAGTAAGATCAGAGGATTTACCGCAAAGCAGCATCTACTATTGCCATTTGATCCATGATTTTGACATTTAATAGTACTTAAACCCCTATGTCCTTATCGACATAGGGGTTTTTAATAACTATCAAATTATGATTACCCCGCCTAAGCAGCCTTGTCGTCTAAGGCGTCAGCTTTTTTAACCTGAAACTTGAGACGGTCTTCAATGTAATCGATAACGACCTTGCAGCCTTCAACAAAGGTATTTTCTAAAATTTTGGTGGCGATGGGATTCTCCAATTCTCGCTGAATCGCCCGCTTCAGCGGTCTGGCTCCATAAACAGGGTCGTAGCCCTTTTCCGCCACGTAGTCAATGGCTGACTCTGAAACATGTAAGGCAATCTTTTGATCTGCCAGGAGTTTATACAGACGCTTCAGCTGAATCGACACAATAGAACGGAGTTCATCTTTACTCAACGGATGGAAGATAATCAAATCATCCACACGATTGAGAAACTCTGGACGAAAATGACCACGCAGGGCACTCAGCACTCGCTCCTGCATTTCTACAAACTGCGATTCATCTCCCGCTACATCAAGAATGTGATCGCTCCCAATGTTGCTAGTCATGACAATGACTGTGTTGCGAAAGTCCACCGTTCGTCCTTGAGAATCGGTAATCCGACCATCATCGAGTACCTGTAGCAAAATGTTAAATACATCGGGGTGGGCCTTTTCCACCTCATCCAGCAGCACCACAGCATAGGGATGACGTCTGACAGCCTCAGATAGCTGCCCACCTTCTTCATAGCCAACATATCCAGGCGGTGCACCGATCAGTCGAGCGACGGAATGCTTTTCCATATACTCCGACATGTCCACCCGCACCAGGGCCTCCTCGGTATCAAACAAACAGTCAGCTAACGCACGGGCCAACTCAGTCTTACCCACCCCTGTCGGTCCCATAAATAAAAATGAGCCGATGGGTCTGCCCGGGTCTTTCATGCCTGCGCGGGCCCGGCGAATAGCGGCCGCTACAGCCGTCACCGCTTCACTTTGCCCAACCACACGCTGATGCAAATACCCCTCTAACTGCAACAGCTTTTGCCGCTCAGTTTCCATCAAGCGATTGACGGGAATCCCCGTCCAATTGGCAACAATCTCGGCAATATCCGCTTCACTTACCTGTTCGCGCAACAGAGTAGATCCCTTATCCTGCATATCTTGCAGCTGCCCGTCTAAAATCTCCAGCTCCTGTTGTACAGCTTCCAAGCGTCCATACTTAATTTGGGCAGCCCGATTCAAATCATAGGCCCGCTCAGCTTGCTCCACTTGTACCCGCAGCTGATCTTCTTCTTGTTTCAGCGCCTTAATGGCATCGAGGGCTTGTTTTTCAGACTGCCACTGTGCCGTAAATTTCTGTTGTTTAACAGAGAGTTTTTCGATCTCTTTATTAATGCGAGATAGCCGTTGTTTCGAGGTCCGGGATGTGGACTCTTCCCCTTGTAAGGAGAGTTTTTCCATTTCTAGCTGGCGCAATCGCCGATCAATGGTCTCCAACTCCACCGGTTTGGACGTAATCTCCATTTTGAGCTTGGCCGCCGCCTCATCGATCAGATCGATTGCTTTATCGGGTAAAAAGCGATCGCTAATGTAACGATCCGATAGCGTCGCTGCAGCCACCAACGCCGAATCCACGATCTTCACACCATGATGTGCCTCATAGCGTTCTTTTAAACCACGCAGAATCGAAATGGCATCGTCCACACTAGGCTGACCAATGTAGACCTGCTGAAACCGTCGCTCTAGGGCCGCATCTTTCTCAATGTGCTTACGATACTCGTCGAGAGTCGTGGCACCAATACAGCGCAGCTCTCCCCGTGCCAAAATCGGCTTGAGCAGGTTGCCGGCATCCACATTACTGTTACCACCACCAGCGCCAACGACGGTATGCAGTTCGTCAATGAATAACACGACCTGACCATCAGACTCAGCCACTTCCTTTAGCACTGAGCGCAGCCGTTCTTCAAATTCACCACGGTATTTAGCTCCAGCAATTAGGCTACCAATATCCAAAGAAATCAGCTGGCGATCCTTAAGGGATTCGGGCACATCGCCATTGACAATACGTTGGGCTAACCCTTCCGCAATGGCGGTTTTACCCACACCGGGTTCACCGATTAAAACAGGGTTGTTCTTAGTGCGTCGTGAAACAACCTGAATAACCCGCCGAATTTCTTCATCACGGCCAATAACCGGGTCAAGCTTACCGTGTTTAGCCTCTTCCGTTAAATCGCGACCATATTTCTCTAACGCTTCGTAAGACTCCTCCGGATTCTGACCGGTGGCTTTTTGCTTACCACGCACTTGATTAATGGCCGCACGAATGCCAGCTACATCTAACTCAAAACCACGCAGTAGCCGTCGACCAATGCGCTCGTCCTCAGCAAACCCCAGCAGCACATGCTCAACAGAAATGATGTCGTCCTGTAGCAGTTGACGAGCTGCCTCTGCCTGGTCAAGCAGCCGGTCCAGACTTTGCCCCAGATACAAGCTACTATCTGCTGACACCCTGGCACGCGCCTGACGCTGGGCAAACGCTTCCAACTCTTGCAGCACCAGCTCAGGATCCAAACCAGCTTTGGACAAAATGGTATCCGCCAACCCCTGCTGCTCAATTAGCGCCACCATGACATGCTCAACCTCAAGATATTGCTGACGAAAACGTCGTGCCACATCTTGAGCTTCAACAATGGCATCCCATGCCTTAGCGGTAAATTTATCAGGATTAGATGGCTGCATGGGGTCTAAATGGTTCGGCAGGGAAACGAGTAATCAGTATATCAATTGGGGGTGGGGGGCGTTCGCTGCGCTGGGGCAGTGGGGGGCGCTGAGCTAGGCAGTAGGGGGCAGCGAGAAAGCCCGCAAGTCTCAAACTAATGGAGCCGTAGTTCAACCTGATAGTGGGTTCCCCCCCATTCCCCACGGCCTATTCCCGATCCCCGCTCTACATCAAACCGTTGCCGCTGCCGTTGGCACCTCAGTCTCAGCCTCTTGCTTCAGCTGAATCAACTCAACCTTATAGCCATCAGGGTCAGTCACAAAAGCAATCACGGTTGAACCATGCTTCATCGGCCCAGGCTCACGAACGACTTGCCCGCCCCGTGCTTTGATCGCTTCGCAGGTCTGATAAATATCGTCTACCCCAAGGGCGATATGGCCATACCCTTCACCGAGATCGTAGGACTCTACGCCCCAGTTATGGGTGAGCTCGATGACGGTATGATCGCTTTCATCGCCATAGCCCACAAACGCAAGGGTAAACTTACCACCTGGGTAGTCCTTCTGGCGCAGTAGGGTCATACCTAAAACATCGCAATAGAATTGCAGGGATTTCTCTAAATTGCCAACCCGCAACATTGTATGCAATAAACGCATGGCCTTTCTTTCCTTAAGCTCAGTTGGTTCTAATCCTAGCGTTGGTTAGTTTCTATGATGGCCTAGACCGGTATATCTAGGCAGATTGATGTGCTTTTCCTTACATTTTTGCTCTGCAACCCTATCGTTGATGCAGGATAGCACCGTATGCTTGTTTATCGTGCAATCGTTCAGCCGCCATCGGCATTGAAAGATTGCACATAATGACCAGTGAGTCCTACACCCCCATCGTTTAACCGTAGTTAATCCACAAGGAAGCGTAGATTTGATGATTGACCTACTCGAAACCACTATTGAAGAGATTCGCGCCCGCGAAATCTTGGACTCTCGGGGTCGCCCCACGATTGAGGCTGAAGTTTATTTATCGGTGGGTGCAATGGGCCTCGCCCAAGTCCCTAGTGGGGCATCCACAGGCACCTTTGAAGCCCACGAACTCAGAGATGGTGATACTCGCTACGGGGGTAAGGGGGTGCTCAAAGCGGTCAACAATGTGCATGAAACCATTGCTCGTGAGCTGATGGGTCTAGATGCTTTAGATCAGATGGTCATTGATCGCACCATGATTGCCCTGGATGGCTCAGACAATAAGGCAAATTTAGGTGCCAACGCTATTCTGGCTGTATCTTTGGCCAATGCGAAAGCGGCGGCTCAAGCATTGGGACTACCGCTCTACCGGTATCTGGGTGGACCATTAGCCAACGTACTCCCCGTTCCCCTGATGAATGTGATCAATGGTGGAGCCCACGCCAATAATAATGTAGACATTCAAGAATTCATGATTGTGCCCAGCGGTGCTAGCAGCTTTAAAGAAGCTCTGCGTTGGGGTGCAGAAGTTTTTGCTAGTTTGAGCAAAGTTTTAGATCAAAAAGGTTTGCTTGGCGGTGTTGGGGATGAAGGTGGTTTTGCCCCTAATCTGGGTTCAAATCAAGAAGCGCTAGAAATTTTGATCGCTGCCATTGAGTCAGCAGGGTACAAGCCGGGTGAACAAATTTCCTTGGCTTTGGATGTAGCTGCCAGCGAATTCTATAAGGATGGTAAGTACACCTTTGATGGGAAGGCCCACTCTCCAGCGGAGACCATCGAGTATCTCGATAAGCTAGCCAGTCAATACCCCATTGTGTCCATTGAGGATGGTCTCCATGAGGAGGACTGGGATAGCTGGAAAGCGCTAACCACAAAGATGGGTAATCGGGTACAGCTAGTGGGCGATGATTTGTTTGTGACTAACCCCACCCGCTTGCAAAAGGGCATTGATCAGGGAGCGGCTAACTCCATCTTGATCAAGTTAAACCAGATTGGCTCGTTGACTGAAACTTTGGAAGCCATCGACTTGGCGACTCGCAACAAGCTGACATCGGTGATTAGCCACCGTTCTGGTGAGACTGAAGATACAACTATTGCTGATTTGGCAGTGGCTACCCGTGCAGGCCAAATTAAAACAGGTTCCCTATGCCGTAGTGAGCGGGTTGCAAAATACAATCGTCTGCTACGCATTGAGGATGAGCTAGCAGAACAAGCCGTCTATGCTGGTGCCGTTGGCATGGGCCCCGGTCAGGGTTAATGTCTCTTCGGGAAACTGATTGTTTCGAGCCCACAACGGGGTAACCGTTGTGGGTTCTCCTTAAGAAATTGTGAGAGTAAACGTTTTGAGGGTTATTCGTCGTCGGTTGGCAAAGGAGATGGGCTGCTGGGAGTGAGTGAGCTGTCCGGCAATGAACTGCCCGGTGTTGTTGGGATGGGCGTAGTGGTGGATGGATTCAGGGGATCGCTGGGTAATTCACTTCCTGGCAGACTGGAGTCTGAACCGTTGATTAAGTCTTGAATATCAGCCGGTAGTTCACCGGGCAATGTATCTTGTGACGACTGCGTACCTGGCGGTAACGTTGCCAGAGCCACACGGTTTCCCCCCACCGTCCGCAGGATGTCTAGCACTCGCACAACATCGTCATAACGAGAGTCTTTGGCTGCATACAGCACCACAATCCCCTCCGGGTTACCTGCATAAAAATCACCCACAAGCCCCAAGAGGTTCTGTTCCAAAATGGGGTCTTGGTCAAGATATATGCGGCCAATGGGATCAACACTCACATATAAGCGATCGCGACCAGTGGTTAAGGCCGCAGGCGGTAATGCCGACCCGGTATTCGCATTGGGCAGATCTAAACTAATCGCCTGTTGGCGGCTACCCACTGCCGCCAAAATAAAGAAGGTCAGAATACAAAAGACAACATCGACTAGGGGAAGTAGTTCGATGACAATGCCGTTTTGTTGATCGTCTAGGTCTAGTTTCATGGCGATGCTCAGGGGGTTGGGGGAGATTGGATGGGAGGGGAGAAGAATAGTTTTGAGGTGATTGCTGTGTTATCAGAACGACCCAAGCCACAGGTTCAGAACTGAAAATTCAACATTCAAAGTTCAAAACCTATTCCACCTTAATTAACTGAAGCACCCAGTTCGCTGGGCTTACCCCCGCTTAGGGACCAGGCCTGACGGTAAAGTAACTCTAGCTCGCTACCGGACTGGCGAAAGACTTTGGCTTGACCAAACACCAAACCTTGAAAGAGGCGATAAAACATCAGGCTAACAATGGCAATAATCAATCCAGTAGCCGTGGTGATCAAGGACTGACCAATACCTTCAGCCGCACCACTCGTTGCACTACCAATAGCCAAATCATTGAGATTGAGCGACCCAAGGGAATTCATCAAACCTAAAACGGTACCTAACAACCCCAACATTGGAGAAACAGCGATAACGAGTTCTAGCACCTTATCGCCTCGACGCATAGCGGCTAATTCTTCATTGGCAGCCGTTTCTAGGGCCAGACGAAACACTTCAGGATCTTGGTCTTTGAGCTTCAGGGCAGCATAGAGAAAACGCCCCATGGGCAAACGGTGGGCCCGTTGAGCAATTTCAGTGGCGGCAGTCCATTCTCGCCGGGCGGCTTCGAGCACACGACCGGCGATCTCCCGTTCGCGGGTAATGATGCGCGACCAAAACCAAATACGCTCAATAATTGTGCCGAGGGCAATTACTGATAGGACTAGCAGGGGCCACATGGCTATCCCACCTCTGGCAAATAATTCAGTAATGTTCACTCGTTTTCTCCCCTACGCTTTCTCAGACGCATGTTACCTGCTCGGGTCCCAGATCGGCCACTATCTTTTAGCACAAGCTGCCTTGCCAGTGGCCAAGTCTAGAATTTCGTTGGCGGCGCGATCGCAAACTCCCACGGAGCCCAAATGCTTTCGCATTGTCCTGTAGCCCTCCACCATTTTTTGACGCTGATCCGGATTGTTCAGTAGATTTAGCGCCATTTGGCTAATGGTGTCAGGTTTGGCATCCCACTGCACAAACTCTGGCACAATCGGCTCCATATTAACCAGATTTACAGGTGAAACGTAGGTCACCGAAAATTTAAGCACAAACTCCGCCACCCAGGCAGTTAAACGATTAAGCCGATACATCACCACCTGAGGGACTTCCATCAAGGCGATCTCCAGGTTAGCGGTGCCTGACTTAGCAATGGCTAAATCGGCGGCGGCAATGGCCAGGGCCTGTTCTTGCTGAGCCACAACCTGTCCTTTCAAACCATACTCTTTCAGGGCCGCTTCTAGCCTTGAACGAAAGGCCTCCCGAGCCAGCGGGATTAAAAACTTGATCTGAGGGATTTGGGTCTGAATCTGCTGAGCCGCCGTCAACATGATCGGCAGCACATAGGTTAACTCCTGGGGGCGTGAAGCGGGCAACAGGGTAACAACACAATCAGAGTCAGCTACCCCCAACTGTTGACGAGCCTGTTGTTTTTCAGACGCTGGATGATAGTCGGCAAATTTATCCAACAGGGGATGACCCACCCAAGAGACCTGGCCACCTTTTTCACGATAGTAGCGAGCTTCGCCTGGAAAGATGGCCAAAACCCGATCAGAAATAGACAAGATCTTCTCAGTATCGCTCGGCATCATGGCCCAGACCCACAGCTGTGGTGCAATGAAATAGGTGATCGGCACCGTAGGAAACTGTCGACGAATGAACTGCCCAATGGCGACATTAGGTCCCATGTAGTCAATCAACACGACTACATCGGGGGGCGATTCCAGTAAATGCTGCTTAGCCTGGCGCTGCATTTTAAGCGCTGCCCAAGCATGGGGTAAGGCTTCAAAAATGCCGATAGAGCTCACAGGCACCGTATTACCAATCAGTTTCGCCCCAGCAGCAGCCATGCGGTCTCCCCCCATGGCACTGATTTCCACCTCAATGCCCTGCTGAGCAGCTTGGCGTTTAAGCCCCTCCACCAGCAACGCTCCTTGTAAATCACCAGAGACTTCCCCAGTGTGAATAAACACCCGAACAGGGGACGCAGGAGCACGTCTCACGGCAACGGGAATGTTGGTGTCAGTATCGTCGTTATGCTGCATGCTAAGACCGGTTGTAGCACCGAAGCTTTAAGGCCAGAACCTTATTTGCGTGAGATATGCCGTCCTGGAATAACACCTCGTCGGCTGTCGCCTTGGGAAGCCACTAAGAATCTATGGAGATGTTGCACATACTCGTTGTTAGCAACAGAGTCCAATTTATTGAGAGCCTCGCTAAATGTGAGCCCCGAGCGATAAAGCAAACGATAGGCCTGTTTGAGACCATCGTATACACGCCCAGATTCTAGATCGCCAATGCCTGATCGCTTCAGACCGACCTGATTGAGTCCCCTTACCCTTGATGGATTGCCTTCCACCATCATGTAGGGAGGCACATCGCGCTCAATCCGACTCATGCCACCAACCATGGCATGGCGACCAATGTGAACAAATTGATGAATGCCAACAAGACCGCTGATGCGGACATTAGATTCAATGTGAACGTGACCGGCCAGTGCCACCGAATTTGCAATGATAACGCTGTCTTGAATAAGGCAGTTATGTGCTATGTGCACATAGGCCATCAAAAGATTGCCATTGCCTAAACGGGTAATTTCACCAAATCGAGTGGGTCGATTGATGGTGACATATTCACGAATGTTGTTATCGTCGCCGATGGAAACCAAGCTCTCAGAACCGTCATACTTGAGGTCCTGAGGCTCTAAACCAATAGCAGCTCCAGTAAAAATGCGATTGCGCTGGCCAATTTCGGTGTGACCATCCAGTACCACATGGGGACCAATTTCGGTGTCTTTACCAACACTGACTTTTTCCCCGATAACAGCGTAGGGGCCCACTTTCACACTGGAGTGGACCTGGGCCCTCGGATGAATGACCGCCGTGGGATGAATCAGAGCAGTTGGGAACATTGGTTATTTGTTATTCCACCACAGAAAACATCAGGGTACCTTCGCACACCAGTTGACCATCAACTTCAGCCTTAGCCTGCATTTTGCCGAATTTTAGCCCGCGCACGCTAAGCAACTCTGTTGTGATAACCAGCTGGTCACCTGGCACAACTGGTCGCCGAAACCGAACTTTATCGATACCAGCAAACATACATAAGCCATTCACACCAGGCATTTGGGTCAGTACAATACCGCCCACCTGAGCCATGGCTTCAACAATCAGGACCCCTGGCATAATAGGACGCCCCGGAAAGTGTCCTTGGAAATGGGGTTCATTGAACGTGACATTTTTTAAACCAACTGCATGTTTGCCAGGAACATAGTCGATGATGCGATCAACCAGGGCAAACGGATAGCGATGGGGTAACAACGCTTGAATCTGCTCTAGATTAAGGGTAATAGGGGTAGGATTCTCGTCGGCAGTCGGTTGAGATTCCTGATTGGTAGGATGAGCTTTATCTTTAATAACGGTGGTGGCCATAGACGTTTTTGAACAGCAACGGCGTAGGTGTTCTCGGCTAAGCGGGAGCCGATGTTTCTGCCAAACAGATAGCGGCCAACTGACGAGCTAGCTGCACGTGCAGACTATGACTAGCTCGATAAGCTGTCACATGCATCGTAGGGAGAACACCTAATAAACTGAGATCCCCTACTAAGTCTAAAAGTTTATGACGTGCCGGTTCATTTGCAAATCGCAGCGGGGGATTAAGCCAGCCCTCTTCATCACAAACTAGGGCGTTTTCAAGACTGCCGCCTTTGATCAGACCTTGCGATCGCAAACCGTCAATTTGATGGGCCATGGCAAAGGTACGGGCCGGAGCCACCAGCTCAGCAAAGTCTCCAGCGGTGGGAGACCAACTATGCCACTGATTACCAATGGCAGACACCGGAAAGTCAATGCCATAGCTAAAACGAAGCGCTGAGGCGGGCAACGCCATCACATAGGCATCCCCATCCCGCACAATAACGGGCTCAGAGAGTATTCCACAGCTGCGTGGGGACTCTTGTTCTACCGTTCCCACCGATTGCACAAGACGACTCCAATCAAGTGAGGACCCGTCCATGAGAGGCACTTCTGGACCGTCAATTTCAATACGAGCATTGTCCACGTCGGCAGCCCACAGTGCTGCCAATAAATGCTCCACGGTGCGCACATATGGCCCTTCAGGGCTACCCAACTGTGTTGAAAGACGCGTTTGACTCACAGCTGAGACATCAGCTGGAATCAATTCAGCACCCGCATCTGTGCGAACAAAATGACGACCCGTATTAGCAGCGGCAGGCAACACCGTTACATGGGTTATCTGCCCTAAATGTAGCCCCACTCCCGTAGCGGTAACCGGAGCAGCCAAAGTATGTTGCATGCCTGCTCCCTCTGTCATTAGAAGCGTTCTCCAATCCCAAAGTGAATGCGACCATCACCGCCGTCACCTAAGCCATAGTCAAGCCTGAGCGCGCCTAAAGGTGTTTGCACTCGGATACCGGCACCGTAGCCAAAGCCATCTCCAGGCTTATCACGAATAATCGCCGGATCACCAGGGACATTATCCCCTGACCCCAGGTCAGTACCATAGTCAACAAACAAAGCACCGCCGAGAAAAGACGTGAACAATGGGAAGCGATATTCAGCAGTTGCCTGCACAAAAGAACGACCACTCCCTAAATCGCCCTCATCAAACCCGCGCACTGAGTTGGTTCCCCCGAGAGAGAATGCTTCATAGGGAGGCAAGTCACCAAGCACGGTTCCCCCTTGCACATTAAAGGCAATGGTTTGGGGACCATCACCCAATTTGATGAAATTAACCGGCACATAGCGACTATAGCTAGCCCGTAATCGATTAAAGAAAATTGTGCCTTGACCAACCGGAATAGTCTGCTCTGAACCAAGCCGCAGCAAACTCCCACTAGTGGGAGCTAAGGGGTTATTACGCTGGTCCCAAACAAAGCCGATGGGAATACTCAAGAGATCATCACGACCATCGCCACTAAAGCTTAGATCGTTACCAAACTGGTCTTCAGGAGATAAATCGCCATCGCTATCTCGAATGGAAATACGCTGATATTCCAGACCAACTGAACCACTCCAACCGTTATCTAAAGGACGTCCAAAGGTGACACCCCCACCCAAACGATTGACCCGAGGAGTATCCCCATTAGGCAGATCAACATCGGTGTCCCCCCCGTCAAAGATGAGAGAAATTGAGCGGCGGTTAAAGCCATTCACCGTGTAGGACGTACGATGTGGGTCTCCAGCAATCCAAGGATCCGTAAAACTGACATCAAACAACAGCTCGCGTTCACTTAGCTGTACTTCGGTGCGCAGCGTCTGATTATTACCGCCCAGGTTGTCCTGCTGATAGCTGACACTACCAAAGACATCGCCACTGAGGTTAAAGCCAACGGCAGCACCGACAGCTCCTGTATTGCCTTCATCAACATTGACGACCACCTTGACTTTGCGAGGATCGTCATCACCAGGGTCCAGCGAGAGACGGACATCATCAAAAATCCCTAGACCAAAGACTCGCTGCAGATCCGACTGGATTCTGTCCTGCCGGAAAACATCACCGGGCTGGGTTTCGAATTCTCGGGTAACGATAAACGGGCGGGTTCTACCGTCGATGGGTTCTCCCTCTGCATCAACGCTATTACCATCCGCATCAATGTAGCGAACTTCGATAGATTCAATCACACCCTCAGCAACGATCAGGGTGGCCACACCATCGTCTGAAACCTGGGGAGCTGCCGTCACCTGAGCCAGTACATATCCCTGGTCACGGTACCACTCGTTAAGTTCTAAAATACCGTCTTGGAAATCAATCAGATTGAGGATTTTGCCATATTGATCGCCAAAGATTTCATCAATTTTCTCATCCGGCAATACACTTGCTGTTTCAGCGTCAGTGCGCACATCTACACCGGTTAGTACTGGGTTGGGTTGTACCCCAAAGGTAACCCGCACCCCCAAATCAGTATCCTCGGGTCTGGCCCTAACATTGGCAAAAAAGCCCGTGGCAAAGACGTTGTTAATGTCTTCTTGCAGCTGGCTACGGGTGGCTGTACGACCAGGACGCAGGGTGATTGCCTGATAGACAATGTCTTCAAGTTCTGGAGCGAGGGGACTACCGTCCAGGGTAATGACATCTAGCTCAGCCACAAGCACCTGAACTTCTTCGTCTGCGGGCTCCTCTTCCACAACCTCTTCATCGGGTGTTGGACTCTCAGGACTCTCAGGACTCTCAGTCTGTGGCGTATCCTCAGGTTCTGGCGCGGCCTCAACGGGTTCGGCTGGTTCAGAGGGTTGATTATTAATGCCGTCTAAAAGGCGATCTAACGTGTCTTCGGGAGTTTCTTCAGATTCTTGAACCAATAAGGTAGCGCTATCAGTCGATTCGGCTGCGGCCACGGGTAACTCAACAGCCACATCCTCAGAGGTTTCAGAGGCAGTTACTGTTTGCTGCTGAGGCAAAACCTCTGTTGAGGCTAGCTCTGATTGATCAACCGCAGCATTAGCTGTGGCATCATCCGCCATAGCATCCGCTGTGGCAGCCTCCACTACATCAGCCGCATCGACTGCGAGTACGGGCAACCCAAACAATGTCGCAACGGTGCAACAAGCCAATAGAGTCGGCGAAAAGCGCATAGGCAGAAAACGTACTCCTTACACCAAATAGGAACAGACGCTCTAAAAAAGCCCCTGTTAATGACATACACTAAATCCGGCTTAGGGGTCTATAACTAAGGTTCTAGTAACCCTTTACTTTTCCAAACGCACGTCTGATTGCGCTAGAAAAATGTGAACAGAATTTAATATTTTTCTGAAAGATTCTACCGCACCGCATCCCTCAGTGCTCAATTTGTATGTGCCAGAATTCGATCCAACACCTGCTGATATCCTGATTCCACATCCCCTAAGTCCTGGCGAAATCGGTCTTTGTCCATCACTCGACGGGATTCATCCGTTTCCTCTTGATTCCATAGGCGGCAGGTGTCGGGGCTAATCTCATCGGCCAAAACCAGGGTGCCGTCGGCAAGGGTACCAAATTCAAGTTTGAAGTCAACCAGGGTAATACTACAGCTATTGAAAAAGTCTTTGAGAATTTGGTTAATACTGCAAGCCATGCGATCTAGCTCAGCCACGGTATCATCGCTGGCGATATTCATGGCACGGATGCGATCGCAAGTCAGCAGCGGATCCCCCAGGTCATCGTTCTTGTAGTAAAACTCCACCAGCGGCGGCGTCAGCGGTGTGCCCAGGGCTAACCCCGTTTGCCGACAAAGACTGCCAGCAGCCAGATTACGCACCACCACTTCCAGGGGCACAATGGTCACCGGCTTCACCCACATCTCCCGCCCATTTGGAGAATCAATCCAATGGGTGGGCACGCCCTGGGCTTCTAGCAGCTTAAACAAGTGGGTGGACACGGCATTGTTAATACACCCTTTATTGGTAATGGTCCCTCGCTTCTGAGCATTAAACGCCGTGGCATCATCCTTGAAGTACGTAACCAATACCGCTGGATCCTCAGTGGCATAAAGAATTTTTGCCTTGCCTTCATAGAGCTTCTTGCGCTCAGCCATGGGGCCTCCCAAGGAAAATTTGCATCGCTCATTTTAGCGTGGATGGGTGTTACAGGGGCGTTCCAAAAATTTGTAGAGGCGTCCTAAAAATTTGTAGAGGCGTTCCATGGAACGTCTCTACAAATTACGGAAAAATGGAAAACCTATTTTTATTTGGTGGTCATGACATATACCCCATCCCAATCCGCTGGCGGTGGATTCTCTAAATAGGAATGAATACGGGCAATGTGCACCGATACAGCTTTATCCTGAGGTCGCATCACCTTTGCCCGTGTGAATAGGTCTAATGCCCGCGTAAACTTTTGCGAGGTGTAGGCCTTACGGGCTTGCTTGTAAAGGTCTAGAAAGTCCTGGGTTGCCTGATCTAACTGGTGATTTTGTCGGCTGCCAATCAGCTCATAGATTTTCACAGGCTTTGTCTTACCCTTCACACGCGTTAGATCCAGCTCTCGCACCCAGACTAAATCACGACATCGAGCATAGGTATGTTCGCTCATGACAATGTCACAGCCATACTGTTTGGTCACCCCCTCCAACCGGGAGCTGAGATTCACACCATCACCGATCACCGTATATTCCATCTTGCGACGGGAGCCGATATTGCCAGAAACCACCTCGCCAGAGCTCAGACCAATACCAATGTTGATTTTGGGTTGGCTATTCGCCTGGCGTGACCGGTTAAAGTGCACCAGCCGCTCCCGCATATCGAGGGCCGCTTCCACGGCTGACCAACCATGGTTTTCCAGGGGCAACGGGGCACCAAACACAGCCATCAGGGCATCACCGATAAATTTATCTAAGGTGCCTTGGTGATTAAAGACGGCTTCCACCATGGTCTCAAAGTACTCATTCAGCATGGAGACCACCTGAGATGCCTCCAGTCTCTCAGTCAGGGTGGTGTAGCCACGAATATCGGAGAATAGTACGGTGACATCCCGACGTTTACCCACCATCAGGGAATCTTCCCCAAGGGCCATGACCTGATCTGCCACACTGGGGGTCATGTAGCGATACAGCGTCGTTTTCATCCGCTTCTCCTGGCTGATGTCTTCCAGAACCACAAGACCACCCCTGACACCGCCACCGGGATCGGTCAGGGGATTGACCGTGAGGTTAATGCTATGTTCAAGGTGGTGTACGTCTTCGTAGGCCTTGATCGCGTCAGATCGTTGCCCCCAGAGGTAATAAGTCTGGTTAGTATCGTCATGTTCTCGGGGAATAAACGTGGAGGATTTGCGCCGGATTTCGGCAGGCACTAACATGACTAACTGGTCTTTAACCGTAGTTAGCGCCACCTGTAGGGTTTGCTCAGGTACATACTGATGTGTACCAAACTCTAAACTGTCAGCCAGGCGCGATCGCAAATTTTCAATCGGCACCACTTCCCAAAGCAATCGCCCGATCAGCTTTTCTTCCCAGGTTTTCTGTAACGCCTCCAGAGATTCACCCTCACCAATCAATGACTCGTCCATGGGACACCCCAGCAAGCTCAGGGCTGTCTCATTGATGGTGACGATCCGGCCCCCCATATCTGTGGAAATAACGGCATCCGAAAGACTCTGAAGAATATCCTTCTGATATTGCTTCTCCACCAGCACATTTTCAAACAGCTGGGCATTTTCTAAAGCAATCCCCGCCTGGGTATTAAACGCCCGCATAAACGACTCATCCGAGCGAGTGAAGGCCCCCTGCATCTTATTAATCAGCTGGGTCACCCCCATGATTTTGCCCGATGAATTAAACACCGGCATGCACAAAATACTGTGGGTGCGATAGCCAGTGCGCTCATCTGCTGAGCGATTAAACCGACTATCCTTGTAGGCATCAGGAATGTTCAGAGTTTCGCCAGTGGACGCCACATAGCCCACAATACTGTCCTTATCATTGGCCTGGCGTAACTCCATCAGCTCTGTACCATCGGCACTTTGCACTTTAGACCATAGCTGATTACCATCCATCAGCCACAGGGTGCTGCGATCCGCCTGCATGAGTTTTCGCGCTTCAGCCATGACCGACTGCAGAGTCACTTCCAGCTCCAAACTCTGCTCTAACGATGAAATGGCATTGAGTAGCGCATTGAGGCCTTTCTGCGTGCGGGCAGCCGTATAAAACGAGTTACAGCTTTCCAGGAGTACACCAATGGAACGAGCAAAGGATTCAAACTCCTTTTCATCCTGGAGCGTAAACCGGTTGCCACCAATTTTATTGAGCAACTGCACCACCGCAACGACGTTGACACCGTCGCTAAAGATGGGCATACACAGAATATTTTTAGTGTGATATCCCGTTTCTTCGTCCGTTGCCCGGTTAAATCTAGGATCGTCGTAGGCACTGGGAATGTTAAGGGTTTTTCTAGTCTCAGCAACATAGCCAGCAATCCCTTTACCCATTGGTATTCTGATCTCGACCGCCTTCTCCCCTGCACCTTGAGCAATTTTTGACCAAAGTTCTTGATTCTCTTCATCTACGATGAAGATAGTAGTGCGGTCGGCCTGCAGAATCTGACCGATTTTTAAGGTAAACGCCTCCAACAGCTCTTCTAGAAGCGTTTCCAGCGATTGATTATTAATCAGGTTGATCGCTTTGAGAAAATACTCAAATTCTTGAATGATCAACTCTAAAAGCTCAATAAATCTAGGCTTAGATAAATGCCGAACCTGAGCCTTAAGACGACCGGGCATGGTGCCCTGCGACAAGCGGGCCAACGTGCTATCTGCAGATGACTGAGCCATAGTTATTTATACGGGTTAGCCAAAATTATAAATTAACGGGAGTTATTGAGCCTTTATGGTGCAGAAACTCAGAGAATGCACTGGTGCATTCTCTAAATACTGACAGAAGACTGCAATTACAATAGTTTGCCCTCAACACCTTCCCCTATAGTTTAATCAGTTTGGCAAGATTAACTAATCACTACTGCCTTGCTCAGGCTTCAGCAAAGGGAATGCAATCACATCCCGAATGCTGGGCGAATCCGTCAGGAGCATCACCAGCCGGTCGATCCCCATGCCCATCCCCCCTGTGGGTGGCATACCATATTCCAGGGCAGTAACAAAATCTTCATCTAGGCTATGGGCCTCCAGATCACCCGCTGCTTTTTTAGCCGCCTGGGCCTCTAGACGTTGACGTTGATCCACAGGATCCGTAAGCTCTGAAAAGCTATTAGCGGTTTCTCGACCGACGATAAACAATTCAAATCGTTCCACTAGACCAGGCTTATGTCGATGGGGTTTAGCCAATGGAGAAATTTCCACCGGATAGTCGGTAATAAAGGTGGGCTGAATCAACGTCGGTTCTACCGTCTGCTCAAACGCTTCATTTAAGACATAGCCAATGCTGGGGCAGTCATCGATACCGTGCAAGCCCGCCGCTTTTGCCGCCGCTTTCGCCTCATCTAGGTCAGTGAACTCAGCAAAGTTAACCCCGGTTTTTTCCTGGACGGCATCATGCATCGTGATGCGCTTCCATGGAGTGCTGAGGTCAATGGCATCGCCTTGATAGGTAATTTTCGTAGTGCCCAGCACCTCGTCTGCAGCATTAAGGATCAGCGCCTCGGTGATATCCATCATGTCGTGGTAATCAGCGTAGGCCTGGTACAGTTCAATCGACGTAAATTCTGGATTATGACGGGTGGAAATGCCTTCATTCCGGAAAATGCGACCCATTTCAAACACACGTTCAAAACCACCCACAATCAGGCGCTTCAGGTGCAGTTCCGTAGCAATCCGCAGATAAAGCTGCATGTCTAGTGTGTTGTGATAGGTCACAAACGGACGGGCATCGGCACCGCCAGGCTCTGTCTGTAAAACCGGCGTCTCAATTTCAATAAAATCTTGCTGGTCCAGATAGCGACGAATTGAGGCCGTAATTCGCGCCCGCTTCCGAAAGGTATCCCGAACCTCAGGGTTCACAATCAGGTCAACGGAGCGCTGGCGGTAGCGCTTGGCCACATCGGTGAGGCCGTGCCATTTATCTGGCAGCGGCAGCAGCGCCTTGGTGAGAATGGCGTAGGTGTTCACCTTCACTGACAGCTCCCCTTTATCAGTGCGCTTAACGATGCCCTTCACACCGAGAAAGTCGCCCACATCCGTCAGCTGTTTGAGATGGGTAAATGCTTGCTCATCGATGTCGGCCATCCCCGCCTGGATGGTCTTTTTATCAAGAAATAGCTGAATTGAGCCAGTTTCATCCTGAAGCTTGAAGAACGCAAGCTTACCCAATACGCGTCGGGCCATGATGCGACCGGCAATGCTGACTTCAACCTCGGTCTCTTCTCCTGTGGGCAGATCAGCAAATTTCTTCTGAAGGATGGCGGCCTGATGGGTCACATCCCATTTGTAGGCATATGGATTGAGTCCCAGTTTTTTTAATTCACTTATTTTCTGTAAGCGAGCAGCGCGAATTTCGCGAGGACTTTGATCATTGGGCTGGGAGCTAGCCATGCGTTAAGGGTCAGAAGTAATTGTGCAGTTGTTAATTGTATGGGGGTGATGGGGAATGGGCAATCCCTCATCACCGGGCATCAGAAATATACTTATCCAGCAACTGAGCTACTTTTTCAGGCACTGGCGGTTTGGGTAAAAAGTCATCTGCACCTACCATTTTGGCGCGCATCCGATCAATCATGCCGTCCCGTCCCGTCAAAATGATAATGGGTGTTTTATAAAATGCTTCAGTCCGACGTAGAAACTTGCACAGTTCATAGCCGCTGATATTGGGCATGGTGATATCCAAAAAAATCAGGTCAGGCCGGTGCTGGGTCAGGATGGAAATTTGCTCAACGGGCTTGGTTACGGGCAGCACTTCGTAGCCTAGAGGTTGCACCAGCTCTGCCATGACTTTGCTGACTAAGGGGCTGTCGTCAATACAAGCAATCAGCCCTTTGGTCAGCCCCTGGGCGGCTAAAGAGCGGGGGGGGACATAGGGGGCGGGAATATCTTGCACGGGCTGTAGATCGACCCAACCTTGATAGATCAGTGGCAACAGCAGCTTAATCACATCCGGCAGTGAATGCTGGGTTTGGGCCGCCATATCCCAAAGGGTAATGTTGCCCTGCATCCAACGACTCAAACGCTTATATCTAGACGCTGTCAGATGCACCTGTAGTCCCCGTGGATTGATCACAATAGGGGATAGGTAAGGCAGGTCGTGAGGGGCAACGGTGGTGAGGGGGTCGTTTAATTTTTTAGGCCACTGATCATGGTTTTTTTGCGATCGCACCAACGCCCGCTGCACCGACAAAAACACCATCTGCTGAGCCACCATGCGATTTGGGTGCCATTGCACATCATCGGCTGGAGAGGTAAGCAATGTCAGTATCACCTCATCCACAATGCTTTGGATGGCGGCCTTAGCCTGATTGAGGGAAATGTGTTCACACCGGACGGCTTGATTAATAAAATCCACCTCCCAGTAATCATCAGGGGTGCGCATCGCCGCGAACCAGCTACTGGAAAACTGTTCACTATGGCGACGCAGAGAGCGATACCAGCGTCGCACTGGATGCGGCCCTCCCGTGGCATAAATCAATCGTCCAGAATAAAAGTAAAGCTTCCAGGGTTCAGTAGTTTTTGCACCGATCACCAGCTCACCCGTGCGATGTTGCTGAGCAAGGGTTAATAAATACTGGGGTAAGGATTGGGCCTGGGTCAGCATATTAATATACTTGGAGGCTTCGGGCTCGCCTCTAGTACGGCGTCAAGCTAATGAGTTTGAATAGGGAGCGATATTTCCCCATCATGCACCTCAGGCCTAGTTTTCCCAGAGTTAGGAAAACACAGCTATTATGCTCCCCAGACTATGATCTGATCACTGGACTGAAAATTAAATGTGCCCCCATAATGCGCCCCTACGTGGAGCGGGCCAGTTCTTTAGTGGGTTGATCAACAGCAGACGAGTCAGCCAGCACACTCACATCTGACGTGCAGCCATTTTGCAATTCCCAAACCTTAAGGGTGATCAGATACTCATAAAATGCCTGGAGCATACACCAGGTAAATCCAGCCCGACCGTCTAGAATGCCGCCCAGGACAAAGTACATGTAGATAAACCGCACCAACGGGCGTAGGGGCAAACGCAGGGACAGGTCCTTCAGGGCGCGACGGCGTTCTACTTCGGAGCGACCCAGGAGCAGGGCACGCCAGTCTACGCCATGGTCCGATAGTTGCTTGATGGTTTCGGCAGCTTCGTCACTGGAGTAGCGGTTATGCTTTTCAATCCAGCGGTCAAAGCCTTTGCTACAGGTGTAATGGGGGTAGGTGGCCTGAAGAAAATCGGTGGACCCCTCACACACTTCACGCTCGGTGTGGCCGTAGTCGTCGAACCATACCTGTTGTTTGTCGAGCAGCCGTAGCTGGTAGCGGGGATACTGGGTGCTGTAGCGAATCCAGTGGTTCATGAACATGACGCGCTCGGCGGCATAATAGCCCACATGCTGACCAGACTGGGCGGCGGCGATACATTCGTTGAACAGCTCTGGCGTCATGCGCTCATCGGCTTCTAGGATGTAGACCCATGGGTGCTTGGTGGGGACATTGCGCAGCATCCAGGTGCGTTGTTTGCCATGACTTTCGAAGGCATGCTGCACTGTACGAACAGGATAACGCTGAGCAATTTCTAGGGTGCGATCGCAACTAATCGAGTCGACCACAATGACATCATCCGAGACCAGAGCTGACTCTATGCATGCGGCAATGTCTCGTTCTTCATTGTGAGTCAAAATAAAAATCGAAATCATCGCGATATCCTAGAAATCACTCAGCGATCAACTTATCAAGAAACACTCAACCAGCATTACTGCCAGCTCTTCTGCTCAGATTGCCCTGAATTGGCCATGGGCAAGTCAAAAAGACAGACTTACTACAGAATATTTGGTTTAGGTTGACGAACCCATAAAGGCATCCGTAAATTCAGCCAAATTTAATGTATTCGTACTAGGCATCAAGGTGTGGAGGTTTGCACTAGCAGATTGGGTGTGGGAGTTATGGGTTATGGGTTATGGGTGCAGATCAGTCGGAGATTTTGAGACGTTGATAGGCTGCAACTGTAGGATTAGAAGCCTCATAATCGGAGCAGTCGATGGCGTCTTCTGACAGTGCGGTGGTGGGATGGAGCGAGCACTTGAGGACGGCCTGATTGGTAAAGAATGCACAGTCAGCGCAGGGAATACGGTGCATTGTCTGGGCGCGCTGCACGCTATCACGGGTGGCGGCAATCATTTGCCAGAGACCCAGGATAACGACGGACCAGGCAAGGACAAAGCAAATGGGTCCCAGGTATGGCTGCAGCCATTTCATAATGTGCAGCAAAATTAAGTGAACTAATTCTAGTAGCTGATACATGCGACCCTGTCAGTGTGTTGGATATCAGCTTAGGCGACGGATAAAATTCGTTGCCCAGAGTGAAAATATTTGTAGCAAAGGGATGGGGGGTGAAGAATAAACTGGTTCCCCTTGGTAAGGCTGCCGTGTATACGTATAAGTCGGAGAGTTGCTCCAAATTCCGAGCCCTCATCCCCCAACCCCTTACTCCCTAAGGGAGAAGGGGGGCCTGGCCTCAAAGTCCTTCGCCCCCAGGGAGAAGGATTTAGGATGAGGGCCAATTCAAGGTCAGGTCTACTTTTTAGGACATTATTTCCTAGATGTGTATACACCGTAGCTTACCAAGGGGAACCGTCAGGGAGGGGTGATCGACAACTGGCGCGAGCGAGCGAGACCCCGCCGCCTGCGGCACCTCCCCTTGGTAAGGGGAGGACAGTCACAATCGCCCCAAAATCCCCCTTGCAGGTACCTGACAAATATCAATCAGAATTGCTAAAACTTAGGTGCCATCACTATCTGTAAATGCCCTATGCTCGAAGCGCTTTCCCTAACCGCTGCCACTACCTTAGCCAAAATCGTCCTCGATAAGTTCTTTGACGGTGCTGGGCAAAAGCTTGAAGAAACCGCTACGAAGTTGGGCGGTACCGTGGTTGAAAAGGCTAATGAAAAGATCCTACAGCTGGGTAATTTGGTTTGGCAACGCTGTTTCAAAGGTAAAGGAATCGATCAACGGTTAGAAGCGGCGGCTGAAGGTTCTGAAACAGATATTAAAGTTCTCAAAGACTATATCGACCAGGAAATTGCCAGTGATGAGGCCTTTGCCAACAGTGTTAAGCAAATGGCTGGTGAGATTCGCCAGGTTATATTTGAGAATCAGGATATCAGCGCCCGCAATGTGCAACAGGTGATAGGCGGTCAGGGATTACAGGTGAATGATGCCCAAGCGCCTGTAATCCAGGCAAAGGATAGCCCCATCAACATTACCTACAACAACGGTTAGCTACAGCCGCCGGGACGGGAACCGCCAAGGAAAACTACCCCAGATTTTGGTCTTGAGAATTTAGTTGCCCGCGAGTTTGTCGGGCGACGTGCTGAGCTGCAACAACTGGCGCAGACACTAAAGGGCTCTGACCAGGTGGCGATTGCCGCCCTGGCAGGCATGGGTGGCATTGGTAAAACCGCACTGGCGCAACAGTATGTGCGGGAGGCGAAGGCTGAGTATCCGGGTGGGCGCTGGTATTTTAAGGTGCGAGACCAGGGTTTGGTGACGCAGTTGGTGAATGCGGCAACAATTTTTGGTTGGCAGTTGCCAGATAGCCTGACGGATGATGGGGCGCGGGCACAGTGGTGTTATGAGTGTTGGTGTCGCCAATATCCAGGGCCAAGATTGTTGTTGCTGGATGATGTGCCACAGTATGGGGATGTAAGGAACTTTTTGCCCGCAGAAGATGCTAGCTTTCGGGTGTTGATGACGTCGCGACGGCGGTTTGGTAGACCGGTGGAGCGGTTGGACCTGGGGCTATTGCCGCTGGATGAGGCGATAGCCTTAATGGTGCAGCTAATGGGTAATGAAAACCGGGTTAGGGCACAACAAACCGAGGCAGAGGACTTATGTGAGTGGGTGGGACGGTTGCCATTGGGGGTGGAGCTTGTGGCTCGATACCTGGCCTTGCACCCAACGATTACATTTGCCAAGTTGCAAGAGAGACTGCACCGGAAACGTTTAGAGACTAAGGCCCTAAAACAGGCATCGGCAGAAGTGGCCTATGACCAAATAGAAGAGTATGAAGAACCCATTAAAGCGGCGTTTGAGCTGAGCTGGCAAGATTTGAAAGCTGAGGCAAAAACGCTGATGGGGGTATTAAGTATTTTTGCAGCAGCGCCCATACCCCAGGGGTTGATTGCGGGGGCACTGCCGGAGTGGGATGAGGAAGACTTGGAAGAGGCGCTGGATGAGGTATTGGTGCAGCGTAATTTATTACAGAGGGATGCGGATGGAAGTTATCAATTACATCAGTTGATCCGTGAATTTACGGTGGGCATGTTAGAAACTGAACTCAGTGATCAAACGTCTGCATTGCAAAAAGGCGTGGCCGACTCGCTGGTTAATTTTGCTCAGCGAATAGAGCAGATTGTTACCGTTAGTGCACGACAGGCATTGAGTGAAGCGGTTCCCCATATGGAACTGGTCGCACGGGAACTGAGTCATGTTATTGAAGACAGTACAGATAGGCTTTGGCCATTTGTAAGTCTGGGTCGGTTTTACGAAAGTCAAAGCCTATGGCCAGAAACCGAGCATTGGTGGCAATCTTGCTTGGAAATGACGGAGGAACGGTTTGGCTCCGATCATCCCTCCACCGCCACGAGTCTGAATAATCTGGCATTGCTGTACGACTCTATGGGCCGCTACACCGACGCCGAACCACTCTATGCGCGATCCTTAGAAATCAGAGAAGCCCAACTCGGTCCTGATCATCCCTCCACCGCCACGAGTCTGAATAATCTGGCTGGGCTGTATGACTCTATGGGCCGCTACACCGACGCCGAACCACTCTATGCGCGATCCCTTAGAAATCAGAGAAGCCCAAACTCGGTCCTGACTCATCCCTCCACCGCCACGAGTCTGAATAATCTGGCTGGGCTGTATCGATCTATGGGCCGCTACACCGACGCCGAACCACTCTATGCGCGATCCTTAGAAATCAGCGAAGCCCAACTCGGTCCTGATCATCCCTCCACCGCCACGAGTCTGAATAATCTGGCTGGGCTGTACGACTCTATGGGCCGCTACACCGACGCCGAACCACTCTATGCGCGATCCTTAGAAATCAGCGAAGCCCGAACTCGGTCCTGATCATCCCTCCACCGCCACGAGTCTGAATAATCTGGCATTGCTGTATCGATCTAGTGGGCCGCTACACCGACGCCGAACCACTCTATGCGCGATCCTTAGAAATCAGCGAAGCCCAACTCGGTCCTGATCATCCCTCCACCGCCACGAGTCTGAATAATCTGGCATTGCTGTACGACTCTATGGGCCGCTACACCGACGCCGAACCACTCTATGCGCGATCCTTAGAAATCAGCGAAGCCCAACTCGGTCCTGATCATCCCTCCACCGCCACGAGTCTGAATAATCTGGCTGGGCTGTACGACTCTATGGGCCGCTACACCGACGCCGAACCACTCTATGCGCGATCCTTAGAAATCAGCGAAGCCCAACTCGGTCCTGATCATCCCTCCACCGCCACGAGTCTGAATAATCTGGCATTGCTGTACGACTCTATGGGCCGCTACACCGACGCCGAACCACTCTATGCGCGATCCTTAGAAATCAGCGAAGCCCAACTCGGTCCTGATCATCCCTCCACCGCCACGAGTCTGAATAATCTGGCATTGCTGTATCGATCTATGGGCCGCTACACCGACGCCGAACCACTCTATGCGCGATCCTTAGAAATCAGCGAAGCCCAACTCGGTCCTGATCATCCCTCCACCGCCACGAGTCTGAATAATCTGGCTGGGCTGTATCGATCTATGGGCCGCTACACCGACGCCGAACCACTCTATGCGCGATCCTTAGAAATCAGCGAAGCCCAACTCGGTCCTGATCATCCCTCCACCGCAATAAGCTTGCATAATTTTGCTTACTTTTATGGACAAATGGAACGTTATAGTGAAGCCGAAAAGATGTATGTTCGAGCTTTGATCATTGCCCAAAATGTTTTAGGTCAAGACCATCCACACACAACAATCTTTATAAAAAACTTTGTTAGTTTCTTACAAAAGATAGTTGAAACAAACCAAACACAACAACTTTCCGAGCATCCCCTCACCCAAACCATTCTAAAAAATCTGTTGTCCAACAGTTCCGAATAATTCACCTTTCCCACAGCTACGCTACAATACCCAATCCTATAGGGTCCATATCCCCACAACAATCCAACCCCAGGCTCCAAAAAATAACGCGCCTACAACTACGGATCACCTGATTGGGTGACCCAATCGCATGATGTGAAAGCGATCTTGTCATTGCCAAACTAACAATCACACATGCCGCCAGTTCATTATGTTTATCCCTGAAACACCTCAGACTGTTACACCTCCGGTTGCAGTCGGTGCTGACCTACTCCCCTCAACAGCCCATAACAGCATTGCCCCCATACGCCACCCCTCCATACCGCTTGCCCTCTATAGCCCCATGGTTGCCCATGAAATTAACCATGAAACGGCCCCTAGTTTGACGGCCAACCCTAAACAGATCCATCGCATTAAGGGCACCGCTAAAAACGACAATCTGGTAGGCACCGCGAATAATGACATCATTCAGGGTAAAGCCGGTGAGGATCACCTGTTGGGCAAGGCTGGTCACGATCGACTGCTGGGGGGCCAGGGGGATGATTATCTCCATGGTGGAGCAGACCATGATCGACTGCTGGGAGAAGCGGGCCATGACCAGCTTATCGGCGGCAGCGGCAACGATGTCCTGCTGGGGGGCCAGGGAAATGATCACCTCTTTGGGCAAGCGGGTCGCGATCGCATACGCGGTGGTCTGGGTCACGATCGGCTCGACGGTGGCACCGGGCAAGACCGGCTGTTTGGCGGAGCCGGTCGCGATCGCTTAATTGATCGCGATGGCGGTGATGTACTCATGGGCGGGGCCGGAGCCGATGAATTTTGGATCGGCAACGGTACCAACGGCATTACCCGCATCCGAGATTTTCAAAGGGGTCGCGATCGCATCAAATTTACCCAGTTAGGGCTTACCTACAACAATCTCACCTTTCACCGCCAGGGCCGCCATACAATTATTTCCCACCAGGACCAACAACTGGTAAAACTCCACAATATTCGCCCCCATCAGCTCAGGGCCAACAACTTTGAATTTGGCGACACCAGTTTGATTTCCACCCTGCAAACGGCCCTACAAACCACCGAGTCCCCCGGTGCCGCCATGTACGTCATCACAGAGAATGGCTCCGTTTGGAATGGTGCAGCCGGACTGGCTAACCTGGAAAATGGCACCCCCATGCCTGCGGATGCCGCCATGGACATCGGCAGCATTACCAAACCGATGGTGGCCGTCATCACCTTGCAACTGATGCAGGAAGGCAAACTAAACCTGGATGATACCCTCAGCCAGTGGCTGCCCAACACCATCGGCCAAATTGAATATAGCGAAACGATTACCCTGCGCCAGTTGCTTAACCACAGCAGTGGTATTCCCGAGGCTTTAGATGATGATTTTGCAGCGGCAATATTGTCAGATCCCCATCGCATTTGGCAACCGGAAGATTTTTTGCAGCTGGCCTATGGAGAACCTGGCAACTTTACACCAGGAGAACGCTACAGCTATAGCAACACAAACTATACGCTGTTGGGGCTGATTATTGAGGCGGCTACGGGGGATAGCTTAGGGGGACAACTGCGATCGCGCCTCTTTGAACCCCTGGGCATGGATGCATCTTCGGTGGTTTATGACAATGAAATGGCCGATAACGTGCTGCGTGGGTATGTTGACATCCAAGAAATCGACCCATCCGCAGAATCACAACTTGTTCCCGTCTTCTTTCATCCCACCGCCCAGGGCTTTGGCGAAGGGGGTGTCATTGCGTCGGTGGCGGACCTGGCCCGCTTTTCTGAAGCCCTGCACAATGGAGAACTGTTAACCCCTAACACCTTTAATCTAATGCAGCAGGAGAGTCTCGTGATGGAGGAAGGCGATCGCGATCGCTATGGTCTCGGTCTGGAAATACGCAGTACCTCTGGCGGCCCCCTGCTGGGTCACAATGGTGGTTTTCCAGGCGCTGGCAGCTTTATGTACTTTCTGCCAGAACAACAGCTCACCATCGTCACCATTGAAAACCGGGAGGAAACCTCAGGCCAACCGTTTATAAATCTATTCCAGACATTGTTAGCAGCGGCTGCATAAGATATCCAGACGGTGGGTCGTGCCCACCCTATCATTTCAAAATTAATCATTTCAAAATTAATCTCACGGTTGTTGCGTCGCAATCCCCAACCGTACACCTGCCAAATTCCGAATCCGATCCATCACCGCCACCACCTGACCATGGGGCGTCGCCGCATCGGCCCGGATGGTCACCATGGCAGGCTGCCCTGGTGCAATTAGCGCCTGCACATCAGCCGGCAAGGCCTCTAGCGTCACTGGCTCATCCCCCAAAAACAATGCCCCCTCTGCCGTAATCGTTAGGGTCAGCGCGGCCTCATCCTGACTGACCGAGGTGGTTGCTGTGGGTAGCGTCACCGGCAAACCCTCCGCCCGTGTCAGGTACAGCGTAGAGAGAATAAAAAACGCCAGAATTGCGAAGACCACATCGATCATCGGCACGATGCTGATAGTCAGGCGAGACTCTTCATCAGGGGGAAGATTCATGGGAATCAATGGATAATGGAAAATTGATAATGGGAAATGTGTCGTCCTCCCCCTTAGGCTACGGTGTACACACAAGTCCTGGAAACTAGCGATCGCGGTTGGCTAACCCCCTCTAACTCCCCCTAAAGCCCTCCGGGCATGGGCTAAAGCCTAAGGTAAGGGGGAGGACTGGAGTTTTACCCCTTGGTAAGAGGGGAATAAGGGGGGAATAAGGGGGGTAATGCAGGATTTTGAACCATCTTCCGAGATGTATATACACCGTAACCTTCTAAAGGGGAACCAGTTATCCCAAGGAGTTTGGGGCGTTCAAACCCGAATGGTGCGATACATCGCTACGCTAAGGCCTCTTTCAATTGTGCTTTTGCAGCATCCAATGCCTCGGGTAATTTCGAGGCATCGCGACCGCCTGCCTGGGCAAAGTTTGGCCGACCGCCACCGCCGCCGCCGGTAATCTTGGCAATACCGCCGATAAATTTACCCGCCTTCAAACCTTTACCCATGACAGGCTGACTAAAGGTTGCCACCAGGCTCACCTTGCCCTCAGCGGGGATAGACCCCAACACCACAGCGCCATCGCCTAGCTTCTGTAACAAACGCTCAGCCGCAGTCTTCAGAGAATCTGCATCCACTGCGCCCATGTTGGCCACCAGCACCTGGAAGTCACCCAGGGTTTCTGCCTGGTCTAACAGCTGATCAGACTTCAGTAACGCTAACTCAGACTTAAGACCATCAACGGTTTTCTGTGTGGTCTTAAGCTCACTCTGGAGGTTAGTAATTCGGTCCACCAGGTCCTCAGGCTTTGCCTTAAACCGATCGCTCAGATCCTTCACAATCTGATCGCGCACGTTTAAGTATTCCAGCACCGCCGGACCAGCCACTGCCTCAATGCGTCGCACGCCAGCGGCAATCCCTGATTCGGCAATAATCTTAAACACACCGATCTCAGCTGTATTGCCCACATGGGTGCCGCCGCACAGCTCCATGGATACACCAGGAAAATCGACAACGCGCACCTCATCGCCATATTTTTCGCCAAACATAGCGATCGCACCCTTAGCCTTGGCATCGTCAATGGGCATGACGTCCACCTGGGCACCATGGGCCTCAGCAATCCAGGTGTTTACCTGGGCCTCTACCTGCTGCACCTCAGCAGCCGTCAACGCACGGGGGCAGTTAAAGTCAAACCGCAAGCGGTCAAAGCTCACCAGCGAACCCGCCTGGGAAATGTTATCGTCCACTAGCTTTTTCAGGGCAGCCTGCAGTAGATGAGTGGCGGTATGGTTGGCCTGGGCACGACGACGGCAGGCGCGATCAATCTGGGCACTAACGCTATCGCCCACCTTCAGGGTGCCACGCTCCACCCGACCTAGATGGATAAACAGGGTATTGTCCTTTTGCACATCCTCAATGCGTATCACCAGAGTATCGCCGGAGAGAAAGCCGCGATCGCCAATTTGACCACCGGACTCGGCGTAGAAGGGAGTCTGGTCTAGAATCAACTGCACTTCAGTCCCTGCTTCTGCGGTTTCCACCGTTTCGCCATTGACCAAAATGGCCCTCACCGTACTTTGGCTAGTGGCATTGGTATAGCCAAGGAAGTCAGTAGAGTCGAGGCCCAACTCGCTGAGGTTGCCCTGGGCCAGTAGATCAATGGTTTCATGGGCACTCTTAGAGCGCTCCCGCTGGGCTGCCATTTCTACTTCGAACCCTTCTACATCGACGGTCAAGCCGTTTTCTTCGGCAATTTCTTGGGTCAGTTCCAGGGGGAAGCCAAAGGTGTCAAACAGCTTAAAGGCCTCTACACCAGAAATCTGCTTGGGCTTGCGCTCAAGGATTTCAGCCAGCAGCTTTTCACCCCGCTCCAGGGTTTTGAGGAACTGGTCTTCTTCACGCTGCAGCTCAGCTTTGATGATGTCTTCTCGCTCCCGTAGGTCAGGATAGGCGGACTCGCAAAGGGCAATGGCACTCTCGGCCACTTGATTAATGAAAGCCCCGTCCATACCCAACAGGCGACCATGGCGCACCACGCGACGAATCAAGCGGCGCAGAATATACCCTCGGCCTACGTTGGATGCGGTAATGCCGTCGGAAATCATGTGCACCACAGACCGCACATGGTCACCAATCACCTTCAGCGAGACCTTGGCAGACTCATCCTGCTTAAAGTAGTCCACCTTAGCGATGTCTGCAGCCGTCTGAATAATCGGAAAAATTAGATCCGTTTCGTAATTATTGGGCTTCTTCTGGAGGATTTGGGCCATGCGCTCTAGACCCATGCCGGTGTCGATGTTCTGGGCCTGTAGCGGCGTCAGGTTGCCTTCGGCATCCCGGTTGTACTGCATAAATACCAGGTTGTAGAACTCGATAAACCGGGTATCGTCTTCGAGATCAATGTCGTCATCCCCTTTTTCGGGGTGGAAGTCATAGTAAATTTCAGAACAGGGGCCACAGGGACCTGTAGGCCCCGACTTCCAGAAATTATCCTCTTCCCCCATGCGGATGATACGTTTTTCAGGCACACCGACCTGGTCGCGCCAGATGGCATAGGCCTCGTCATCTTCGCGAAAGACGCTGACCACCAAGTTCTGAGGGGCGAGTTTAAAGACTTCAGTGGAAAGTTCCCAAGCCCAAGCCACGGCCTGCTCTTTGAAATAATCGCCAAAGCTAAAGTTGCCTAGCATTTCAAAGAAGGTATGGTGGCGTGCGGTGCGGCCCACGTTCTCAATGTCGTTGGTGCGAATACATTTCTGAGACGTGGTAGCTCGGTCTACGGGTGCCTTGCGCTGGCCTAGAAAAATGGGCTTAAAGGGCAGCATACCGGCAATGGTCAACAAAACCGTGGGATCTTCGGGCACCAGTGACGCACTGGGCAGGATCTTATGACCTTTCGCTTCGTAAAACTTGAGAAAGGCTTGGCGAATCCCAGCGCCAGTGGTAACTGATTTTTTTAACCCAGGCTTTGACGTAGACATTTTTTAACAGGCGCGCTTGGCGGACTTAGGTTTGCGTGGATAAGGGGTTAACAACTTAAAGGTGAAAGATATCCTAAGGAAAGAGGTTAGGAGCCAGTTCACTCTGACTTCTGACTCCTAGATTCTGATTTCTCACCTAATCAGGCTTTTCAGCCCAAGTTGATACCAGGCTTTACTATTCTGACCGATGTTGCATCAAGTTTGATGAAACGGCAATGGTTTTGTAGGTATTCATTAATGAATTAATGTGTTCCGTAGAACGAGGGGCTAGACCTCTGCCGATTGCAGATGCTGCTCAATCAGCTCGCAACACTCGTTTACGGGACGACGCTCGGCCATGGCATCGATTAAGGCCCCGTAGGCATCAGATTCTTTTTCAATGAGGGTTTTGGCCTGGAGCATGGACCAGCGCTGCTTTAGGGGCACTTCCGCTAAGGGGCGATTTATTTGCCGCCACAATAAATTTAGTTTCAGCCGATCGTCCCGGCCACCTTGGGCGATACCATAGACGATTTCTTCGGCGGCAATGCCGGCCATCCAAACGGTGCAGTAGCGATCGATTTCTTGCTGGCTGATTTTGCCGTTCTCCACCGCTCGATCGATGCCGTCGGTTTTGAAAATCACGCCGCCACTGCCATCAACTCCGGAACGCAGGGTTTCCCAGGCTGTCAGGGTGTAGGCAGCGATGGGAATGCCCAACAGATAGGCGGTTAAAAAGTGACCTGCTTCGTGGCGGACAATGCGATCGCAATATTCCGGCGACCGCTGCGATAGCCAATCCACCAGCAGACGACCACCGCGCCCTTGCCAACCCAACTGATCAATGGTGATCAAACCCAATAGAGTCGCCGTAACTGTGGCTAGCCCTTCCGGCGAAATCGCCAGTAATGGGCCTAGCAAAATTAACATCGTCACCGAAAAAACCGAGACGGCGATGAGATTTAGGGTGATTTCACTCATAGTTTGACCGATACAACTGGGACAATGCGAAGGTGCAACCAGGGTGTCCTCAGACCTCGACCTGCCGGTTTACCGTAGCGGCAATGCTGGGTGAGGACGAGGACAGGATTTAGACCAGGATTAGCAGTTGCGATCGCCCAACGTGCCATCGGGTAGCACCGTGTCACAGATAATCGCCCCTGCCCAGGTAGCCCCACGCAGATTTGCGCCTTTGAGATTGGCTCCACGCCAATCAGCATCACCAATGACGGCAGCTGTCAGGTCCGCCTTCTGAAGATTCGCCCCCTGAAAATTCGCCCCTTCAATATTGGCCTGGGTCAGCACAGTCCCCGTCAGATCGGCCCCGCGCAGATCAGCGCCCTGTAAACGGGCCCCGTTCATAGAGGCACCGGCAAGATTCGCCTCACGCAGATCAGCGCCCTGTAGTGCCGTCAGCATCAAATTAGCTTCTTGCAAATTGGTCTTGCTTAAATTTGCATCGGAAAGCTCTGCAATTTTGAGATTGACCCGGGCAAAATCTTCCCCTGACAGATCAGCCTCATTGAGGATGCAGACGGGACATTCCCTCAGCTCTAACAGCATATCCACATCGTCTTGAATGTACGCCCAGCTAGGAGACGCAAAACTCAATAGCCCCAAAAAAATAATTGATAGTGCCCCAAAGACCGCACCAAAGCCCGTCGCCAACGATTTTAAGTTCATCCTTTTTCCAAGTGTGAATTCAGACTGGTTCCAGACATCGATGTCACCTACTCCATCCTAAGAGCTGACGGACTTCTCAACCAGCAACCCTATAACAATGACACCAGACCCATAGCATTTTCCCATCCATTGGCAGCCGATATGCATGGCCGCCATACGAAATCTTAGCTAAGCCATACCCAGTATCTGAAAACACCTACAAAAAGCAGCATTCTGTGCATTGCCAATGTGCTAGCCAAGCCTAGACTCCGGTTGGTGTTGAATTTTGTTTACGTTCAAAGTTTTTGTGCATCTTTTACAAAAATCTAAGTAAAGTAAAATACAACCATCTACCTACGTCTATCTACGTAGGTGTGTCTCATCCCATTGGGATACGGCCATAGGGTGCTTCTACTCGTTCAGATTCACAAAATCTAATATTTATAACAGCAGGTTTGTGTCATGACCGGGGTTAAGCAACAGCTTGTCCTTATCTACATGATTTTGGGCACAGTTATACTCTCGATGTTTGTTCCCATCGACTGGCAAACCCAAGCTAAGGTCCTGCGGGACTGCATTATCATGGCTTGGGTGGTGGGTGTTGTTAATTTTGCCTATCTAGGAGGTGGCTTAAATCGGTTACTGGGCATTCGTCCCCGTGAACCGTTAGGGCTATTGGGGATTGTGTTTTCCCCTCTCCTCCATCGCAATGCTGGGCATTTGATTGCCAACACACTGCCCTTTGCCATTTTGGGTTGGCTCGTCCTACTGCAAGGCATCGACAATTTTTATGCCATCAGCCTGGCGATTTTGTTGGTAAGTGGCTTAGGCACCTGGATCTTTGGCCGGTCTGCCATTCACCTGGGAGCCAGCGGTTTAATTTTTGGATATCTAGGCTATTTAATCGCGCGAGGATATCTAGAAGTCACCCTTATGACTATTGGGTTAGCATTTGTCGTCATGCTGCTCTATGGTGATCAATTTTGGACCATGCTACCGGACTCAGAAGAGACCACATTGTCGTGGGAGGCTCATATGTTTGGTTTTTTAGGAGGCGTACTTGCGGCCTATAATCCTATTTTTCTAGAGCAGCTTAATAGTTTTCTAGCAAGCTTATAAAAGCTTTTTATAAGCCCTTTTGCAACTTTCTATAAACCTGTCAAAAAACGGCTATGACAGCACTTCAACTGTCATAGCCATTTGTTTAGTTGTAGTTTAGATTGGTTTAATCAATCTGTTCCCAGTATTGACTACATGGCTTATTTAACGCCTAAAAATCATTTTTTTGAGTAGGCGCTATTAGTCATGGGTTACATAACAGTTAATGTGTCCCCCTTACCCCTTATCAACCCAGGGATTAAGTACACGGGTTCCATAACTTGCTCATTTTTGTAGTAAATACTGTGTTAGAAAAGGCCAAGTTAACCAATGGGGGTATCCACCATGAAGGCTGTTGCAATTGCCAGTGCGCTCATTTCTCTCGGTGCCATCATTAGTCCGGCTCTGGCTCAAGAGACTACTACTGTTGAGCAGACTGAACCTGTTATTGTCGCCCAGACCGAGCAAACCTTAACCACTACCATTAGTAGCGACGAAACACTTTATCTAAATAAAGATGAAGTCCATGAATATAACCTTGTCTTAGAAAACCGTACGTCCGTCGGCGATCGCTTCTTGCCAGAAGGCAGCATTATTCGAGGGCAGTTTGAGCCAGTGGACGGCGGCCTGCGCTATGTGGCGACGTCTGCCGAGGTAGGAGACCGCATCTTTGACATTGATGCCACATCTGAAACTCTCGCCGATCGCAAAGACCCACGCCAAACTGACGTCGACGACATTATCGAAGATGCAGCCATCGGTGCAGCAGGGGGATTGATTGTGGGTGAAATCCTTGGGGATATTGACTTCCTAGAGATTTTAGGGGGTGCAGCAGCGGGGGTTGTTGTGGGTAACGTCACAGCACCTAGCGTCGTTGTCATTGAGCCCGATCAATCGATCCTGTTGTATCAAGACTAAGTCAGCACTAAGTCGGGTTAATTAAGCTTGCGACTTAGCAGAATGTTATCTTTCGCAAGCATAATTAGTGCTCCAGCATATTTAGATACAGACTATAACTGCGGCAAAAGAAGATTTTTGCCGCAGTTTTTTGCCATTATTGATTTAGACGATAAATCTAGCGACGAGATACCCTAACGGTCTGGGTTTAACCGATAAAGCTACCCCAAAAATCAGCCAGGCCGTTAATGATTTTCACCTTTAGTATTCTCTGTTAAGAGTATAAAACCTTTATCTGTCAGAGAGCTAAACTGGAACTCTGGCGGGCAAAAATCGTTAAATCGATTTTTATATGGTGAGAGGTTGTTGTTTATCCCTCACCACTCACCATTCACCACTCACCACATGGGTAACTGTGAGTCACTGGTATCAACTGGAAGCCGATGTCGTGGCACGGCAGATTAACAGCGATCTAGAGGACGGATTAACCACTGCAACAGCTCAACAGCGGTTGTTGCGAGATGGTCCGAATGAGCTCATGACGGCCAAGGGTAAATCTCCCTGGCAGGTACTGTGGGGTCAGATCAGTGAACCCCTGGTGGTGATGCTGATTGTGGCGGCGGTTATTTCTGGGATAGTGGGGGATTTACGCGATGCGATCGCAATTCTCGCCATCGTCATTTTTAATGCAACCTTAGGATTTCGCCAAGAACGCAAGGCTGAACGCGCCCTGGCTGCCCTTAAAAAGCTAGCCGTACCAACAGTGCGTGTAAAACGGGATGGCCAGATCCAGGAATGCTCCATGGTCTCTGTTGTACGCGGCGACTTAGTGCTTCTAGAGACTGGCAACGTTGTTCCTGCCGATGGACGTTTAGTGGAAACAGTGAACCTCCAGGTGCAAGAAGCGACCCTCACGGGTGAGAGTGCCCCCGTAGACAAGCAAGCAACCGCTGTGTTGACGGAGGAACAACCCCTCGGTGATCGCTGCAACATGGTTTACCACAGCACCACCATCACCCGTGGTCGCGGTGCTTTTGTGGTGACCGAAACCGGTATGGAGACTGAGATTGGCCACATTGCCCGGATGCTGCAGTCAGTTGATGTGGAGGCCACACCTCTACAAAAACGTTTGGCCCAGCTTGGTAAGGCTCTCGGCGCAGGAGCCATTGCCATTTCCCTGGTGATTGCCACCATGGGCTTTATCCATGGAGAACCGCTACGGCAAATGCTGATCACCGCCGTTAGCATTGCCGTAGCCGCCGTGCCCGAAGGACTGCCAGCGGTCGTCACCATTGCCCTGGCCCTAGGGGCAGAACGTATGCTCAAGCGCCAAGCACTGATTCGCCATTTACCAGCGGTCGAAACGTTGGGTTCGGTAACAACAATTTGTTCTGACAAAACCGGTACCCTCACGGCAAACCGCATGACGGTCACCGTATTGGACATGGCTGGCAAACAAGTGGCGCTGGAGGATGCCCTGAATAATTCGTCCCTGAGTCTGTTATTGCTGAGCGGTGCCCTATGTAATGACGCCTCTTTAGATAATGACCACGCCATTGGCGACCCCACTGAAACTGCCCTAATCACAGCTGCCGCTCAAGTGGGATTACCCAAACGCAAGCTCGATCAGCTGTGGCCCCGCATCGACGAGGTCCCCTTTGACTCAGACCGCAAGCGCATGACCACCTACCACCGCTGTGAACAACCGTTGCCAACCTTCCTACAACAGACATGGCAGCAGGTAGCCCCCAGTAATACTAATACCGTTGTTTTTAGTAAAGGGGCACTCCACAGCCTCATACCCACCCTAGATCGGGTGTGGATTGATGATCAGGTACAGCCCCTCACAGACGATCTGCGTCAGCAAATTTGCAGTGCCCATGATCATCTAGCCAATCAGGGGTTGCGGGTGCTGGGTCTGGCCTTCCGTCCCCTGGCCAGTGCTCCAGAAAAACTGGAGCATCAGCTGGTATTTCTCGGCATGATGGGTCTGATGGACCCTGCCCGTCCAGAGGTTAAGGATGCCATTGGCCTATGCCAAACCGCTGGTATCCAGGTGGTGATGATTACCGGCGATCACCCCTTAACGGCCAAACACATTGCCCAGGACTTAGGCATTGGCAGCAATCCCCTACTCACAGGCCAGGACCTCAGCAAAATGCCCGTCGACGAATTGGAAACCGTCGTCACCAAGATCGGGGTCTATGCACGGGTCACACCAGAAGACAAGCTGAAAATTGTTCAAGCCCTACAGCGACGCGGTCACATTGTTGCCATGACGGGCGATGGTGTCAACGATGCCCCGGCCCTAAAACAGGCCGACATTGGTGTCGCCATGGGTATCACCGGCACCGACGTCGCTAAAGAAGCCGCAGACATTGTGCTGCAAGACGACAACTTTGCCTCCATTGTTGCTGCGGTCAGGGAAGGGCGGGTGATCTATGACAATATTCGCAAGTTTATCAAGTACACGCTGGCAGGGAATGTGGGCCAGTTATGGTTGTTGTTTTTAGCACCATTCTTGGGGATGCCGATTCCGTTGGTGCCCATCCAGATTTTATGGATCAACTTAATTGCCGATGGTTTATTAGCCCTGGCGCTGAGTTTTGAACCAGCGGAACGACACGTCATGGAAAGACCGCCCTACCATCCCAATGAAAGTATTTTTAGCCGAGGCATGGGAACGGATATCCTATGGATTGGTTTATTCTTGGGTCTGATTTTAATCCTCGTTGCCTATGACTACCAAAGTAGCGGCAACCCTGCCTGGCAAACCATGGTATTTACAACCCTGGCATTTTCTCGCATTGCCCTGTCAGAGGGAGTGCGTTCTTCATCAGAGTCTCTGTTTCGAATTGGTCTACTATCCAATACAAAACTTTTGGGGGCAGTGATTGTCACCTTCTGCCTACAGCTGGTGGTGATTTATGTGCCCGTATGCCAGGTCTTTTTCTCAACCGTAGCGTTGAATGGACAGGAATTTGCGATCGCACTTCTCCTAGGCACAGTCATTTTCTGGGCCGTAGAATTCAAAAAAGCATTGTTTCGATAGAATCTTCTCTATCAGCCTTCAACCCCATGGAAATTTCTGAGAAGACATGATGAGCACCTCTTATGTCAGTTTTTGGACTACCTGTCCATCTTTTTTGAGATCGTCAACGGAATTTCAATACAGAAAATTGTGCCCTGGCCTATCGTGGATTGACAATATAATTTACCACCATGCATTTCCGTTACAATTTGGTAACTGATAGACAACCCTAAGCCAGTCCCTTTACCTACAGGCTTTGTCGTGAAAAAGGGATTAAAAATGTTTGCCAAAACCTCCTCAGAAATACCACGACCATTATCGGAGATTGCGACTAATAAAGTATTCTGACTCTCCTGCCAACGAGTGGAGATCTCAATTGTTGGCACCTGATCATCCGGCTTATCCAGTTCGTCAAACGCATCAACAGCGTTCACCAGAATATTCATAAATACCTGATTGAGATGGCTAGCATAACACTGAATTGCCGGCAACTCTCCATAGGACTTAACAACATTGATCGTAGGTCGTTGTTTACAGGCCTTTAAACGGTGCTTCAAAATGAGTAACGCACTGTCAATCCCTTGATGAATATCCACATCTTTGATAGCCGCTTCATCCACTCGAGAAAAGTTCTGCATACTCTGAACGATATCGACAATGCGGTTGGTGCCCATTTTCATGGACGCCATGATCTTAGGTAAGTCCTCTAAGATAAAATCCACTTCAATATCATCGATTTTGTTTTGAATCAGCTGTTCCGGTTCAGGGTAATGCTGTTGATAAAGCGTTAGTAACTCCAGAAGTCCCGTAATATAGCCTTGCATTGGCTCTAGATTGCTAGAGATAAAGCCCACTGGATTATTAATTTCATGGGCAATACCCGCTGCTAGCTGACCCAAACCAGCCATCTTCTCACCCTGCACCAACCGAGCTTGAGTGCTTTTTAACGTTTCCAAGGTTTGGTTTAATTTTGCAGTCTGCTGCTGTGTCTTCTTCAACAGCTCTGCCTGCTGTAAGGCTATACCCAGTTGAGTGCCAACTTGGGCCAGTAAGCCCACTTCATCATCATCCCAATAGCGAGGCTTAGACGTTTGATAGGCCATCAGCAAACCCCAAAGTTTTTCACCTTGGGAAATAGGCACAAAAACCTCATTACGTGGTAACTGACCGTCTTGATCGGGTCTAGAAAATACATCCTGAATGATGGTCTGATTTGGCACAGCAGGTTGCCAGCCATCCACAATGGAGTCTGCGACAAAGGCCCCGCTCCAGTCAGCATTAAATCGATAGATAGCGACTCGCTCTACTTCAAGCAGTTGACGCACCTCTTGGGTCGTTGTCGTGAAAATTATGTCAATGTCTAACGATTGACGAATTTTATCAATGGTCATGGTCAGCGCGCGCTGACGGTCTGTGGCCTTTTGTAGAGCTGCGGCTTGCTCACGCACCCGGGCAACGGCCTCGGCTTGATTCAGGGCCACCCCTAACTGAGTACTTACTTGAGCTAAGAAGTCAATTTCATCGGTTTCCCAATGGCGCGGGCGAGAATTTTGACAAGCTGCCAATAGCCCCCACAGCCGATTACCTTCCATGATCGGCACAATCATATAGGCACGAGCATCGGAATCAGCCAACAGGCTCATGTGGTGGGCTTTATAGTCAGTCTGATAGATATCATCAACGGCTAATGTTTCTTGGCGCGCATAACGACCTCCCTGGGTCTCCATTAAATAGGGATCTTGATTAATCCCTTGAGACCCGACTAGTACAGGCCAGCCATCGGCTACAGATTCCGCCACAAACTGACCACTCCAGTCAGCGTTAAATTGATAAATAACAACTCGGTCAGTTTTAAATAATGATTGGATACTTTTGGTAGTCGTATCAAAGATCTCTTCAATTTGCAGAGAATCACGAATCGCGTTAATCGTCTGGGACAATAGCTGCTGTTGTTCAAGCGCTAGCTCACGCGAAGAAACATGAGCCAACTGAGCGGCTTGCAACCGTAACTGCTCTACCTGACTCCATTGCTCAAGGGCCACACCCAAATGCTTGGCAATCTGATCGATAAATTCAATCTCAGACAACTGCCACTGTCGAGGACCTTGACAATGATGAATACAGAGTAGTCCCCATAATTCATCACCATTCATAATGGATGAGACTACATTGGCCTTAATACCCAAACGCTCTAATTTTTGAACATCGTTATTCTGGATATCACCCTCAAAGATGTTATGGGAGATGTACATGCGTCCTTCCTGATAAAGTGGAGCATATCTCTCACCAAAATGTCGATCATAGACTTTCTCTTCTAAGATCGATGAAATGCCTTCACCACAGTCTTCAGCAACAAACTGCCCTTCCCAATATTGTTCGTTTTGGAAGAAGAAAATACCCACCTGATCTGCTTTCAGCAGATGCCTAACTTCTTGAGCAGTGGTTTGGAAAATGGTTTCTAAATCCAGGGATTCACGAATACGGGTAATCACACCTGTCAGAGATTTTTGTTGTTCAGTTTGATAACGTAGCTGCTCTAGCAGCTTAAGCTGTTGCAAGGCAAAGCTTAAATATTCAACAATTTGCTGAACAAATTTAATATCATCTAAACTCCAATGGCGAACATGCTCACACTGATGAACGCAAAGTAATCCCCAAAGCTGCTCACCTTGCGAAATAGGAACAGCAAGGCTTGCCCTGACCTCAAATCGTTCTAAAACATTGATATAGTCGCCACTCAGCTGAGTCGTGTAAATATCGGTTATGACCTGAACTCGCCTTTCATCATACTGATCGGCGAATTGTGTCTCAAAGCTATGCTCATATACTCGCTGAGCTAAAACAGAGCGCCAATCCTCTGATACATCTTCAGAGACAAACTCTCCTTCCCAATCTTGATCAGGTGTGAATTGGAATATAGCAACTCGATCTGCTTCTAAAAGCTGTTTAATTTCGGTGGTAACAGATTGAAATAAGACGCCTATATCAAGGGACTGGCGAATCTTGCTAATGGTTTTAGCAATAGCTTTTTCGCGATTAATATTATTGGAAAACACCTTCGTTTGAGAATACGATTGAGAAATATTCTCTGTCTGTTGTACTGAGTCCTTGAGCCGTTCAACAATTTGCTGAACCAAACCAATTTCTTCAGCAGACCACAATCGGGGAGACTGGCAGTGATGCAGACACAGTATCCCCCATAAGGACTGATGTTTGAGAATGGGCACCGCCAAACTAGCTCGCACCTGTAGTTGTTCTAGAATATCTAGATGCTGAGGGCTTAAATCAGCGGTGTAAATATCTGCTACAGCCTCTACATGCCCCAGATGATACTGGACTTGTCCATCTCCAAAATATTCATAACATTCTTCTGTGAGTAAGGACACACACCCTTCAACCACAGCTTCAGCGATGAACTCACCGTGCCAGCTTGTATCTGAATAAAACCGAAAAATAGAAACGCGATCTATATTCAGAAGCTGTCTAACTTCTGTTGTCGTATCTTTAAAGATAGTGTCAAGATCTAATGGGTGACCAGAATCACAAAGGTTACCTGCCAAATCCTTTTCTTTCTGGGAGTCCCCAGCGGCAACCGTTTGGTAACTGATTGGTTGTTTTGCGTTGCTAAATCTGGGGATGGATTGCATTTCATCCGAGCCTGTTAATACCTTTTTCCTTAGGGATGTAGATATTCAGAGAATTTACACTATAAAGTGTTAGCCAAAAAAGTGTTAGCAAACTCACTCATTGTAGATTCAAGCATCCCATAACCTGGCAGTGGCACCTTTGGACAGACCGGATCAAAGCGTTGATAGTTCCATAGTTCGTAAGTCTAGACATTCCAGTAACGAGCGGTCAGTGGGAAGATCTAGTGGGCGGCACCTCAGTAAAATACGGCCTCAGTCTGTTAAAACGATGCGATGATTAGGATGACTTGACTATGCAGCCTCATTAGTATGGTTATTCGAAAAACCGTCTCCTTCAACCAGATTGAACTGTCATATCTAGACTGGCAAACTGATGGTGAACCCGTTTTGCTGCTCCATGGGTTAGCGGATCATGCCTTGGGTTGGTCAGCAGTGGGAGAGCACATAGCCCAGCACTATCATCCGGTTGCTGTGGATATGCGAGGACATGGGCAAAGCAGTAAACCCAATGACGGTTATGACTTTGATACGGTGATGAGCGATCTAGTACAGCTGATGGAGCATCTGGGCTGGTCGGCGGCTCACATTGTCGGACATTCCTGGTCAGGGAAGGTGGCCACCTACTGGGCAACCCGTCAACCGGAGCACTTTCTGACTATGGTGTTGGTAGACCCAATTTTTGTATATGGGATGCCCGGCATTTTTCGCCTGACGTTTCCACTATTTTATGGGATCCTGCCGTTTTTAAAGGGCATGGGACCGTTTGCAGATTGGGATGCTGCTATCCAACAGGGTAAACAAATGAAGCAGTACCGAGACTGGAATAGTTTACAGGAATCTGTTTTTCGGGAGAGTTTGGCAGAGAACCCAGATGGGACTATAGGTAGTAAGTTCACTAAGGCCGCACGGGATGAGATTTTTGATGCGGTGTTGCGAGTACCAGGACTGACCCAGGAGATTCAGGTGCCCAGTTTGTTTATGCAGCCGCAAGCTGGTGTGAATCGGTTTGACTGGCAGCTAAAGCCTTATCGGAAATATTTAAAGAATTTGAGGGTTGAGACAATTCCTGGAAACCATTGGGCATTTTTAGTTGAACCGGAAAATTTTAGCAAAACATTGATTGATTTCCTGGCGTAAAAGATTTTTTTGTAGGGGCGCACCGTAGGGGCGCACTGCTGTGCGCCCCTACAATCCTGGTTATGAATGAATGTCAGCTGTGGCTCGTTGACGCTGGCGAATGTCATCAAGTTGGGCATCAGGAATCGCGGCAATCAGTTTCTGGGTATAGGGCTTTTGCGGGGTGTTGTAAATCTCCTCAGCGGGACCAATTTCTTCTACTCGCCCCTGATTCATGACCATGATGCGATCGCTAATAAATTTCACCACACTCAGATCGTGGGAAATAAAGATGTAGGTAAGCTTAAAGTCCTTTTGTAGATCTTTGAGGAGGTTAAGGACTTGGGCCTGTACTGAAACATCCAAGGCGGAAACCGACTCATCACAGATGATAAATTTAGGTTCACAGGCCAGGGTACGGGCAATGCAGATGCGCTGACGCTGACCACCGGAAAACTCATGGGGCATACGACGCAGGGCACTGGCATCCAGCCCCACCCGCTCTAACAGATGGATAGCTCGTGCTTGACGCTCCGCCTTAGTGCCACCCAAACCGTGAATTTGCATGGGTTCTGTGATGGCGGCACCAATCGTCTGGCGGGCGTCTAAAGACCCGTAGGGGTTTTGAAACACAATTTGCATTTCTCGACGGAGACGACGCATAGCCTCAGCATCAAGATCTAGAACAGACTGTTTATCAAATTCAATCAGGCCAGATGTGGAGTCAATAAGACGCAACAAACAACGGCTCAGGGTGGATTTACCACAGCCGGACTCCCCCACTAAACCTAGCGTTTCGCCAGGGTAAACCTCAAAGCTGACAGCATCCACAGCACGAAACTCTTCTCTTTTCCCAAACAACCCTGCCCGCATTGGAAACGCCTTGGTTAAGTTCTGGACCCGTAAAAGAGGCGTTTGCTGCACCAATGTTTGACGATGCTGTTCAATTTCGTGGGGGCTGACCTCAGCTAGTAACTCAGCTTTCTCAGCTTCTGTACTCACTTTGGCAACAATTTTCCCAGCATCTGTCCCTGACCCCACTTCCATAAAGTCGCTCACGGTTGGCAATCGACGCAGCTGTTGCTGCGGTCTGGGTCGACAGTTTAATAACCCTTGGGTGTAGGGATGCTGCGGGTCGGCAAACAGATCATAGACTGAGGCAATTTCCACCAGGTCACCTTTATACATGACAGCGACCCGATCGGCAATCTCAGCCACCACCCCCATATCGTGGGTGATAAACACAATTGCCGTTCCCCGCGAGGCCTGTAAATCCCTGAGGAGATCAAGAATGGTGGCCTGAATGGTAACATCCAGAGCTGTGGTGGGTTCATCGGCAATGAGGACAGCCGGATCACCTGCAAGTGCGATCGCAATCATCACCCGCTGCTGTTGCCCACCCGACAGCTGATGGGGATAGCGCCCTAGTATCTGTTCAGGCTCAGGCAGTTTGACCTCGGCACATAGCTCCAGTGCCCTAACCTTAGCCCCTTGACGATCGAGGTCCTGATGTAATCGTAAGGCCTCAATCAGCTGGTCTCCACAGGTATACACCGGATTGAGGGATGTCAGCGGCTCCTGAAAAATCATGGAAACCAATTTGCCCCGATACTGTCTGCGCTCTTCACGGGAGAGCTTAAGCAGATCCACCGGTTGCGCATCCGACAACGAGGGATCTCGAAACCAGATTTCTCCCGATTGCCTTGTGCCTGATGCCAGCAGCCCAATTAAAGCCAGGGATGTCACCGATTTACCCGACCCCGATTCACCGACAAGACTCAATGTCTCACCTGCGGTTAGGGAAAACGAAATAGACTTAACCGCTGACACGTCACCGGCCTTGGCTGGGAATGTCACAGAGAGATTTCTAACATCAAGAATGGGAAGAGGCATATTCAGTCTGATAAGTAATGGGCAGAGACCAGGGCGACTTTTTCATTACCATTACACAATGTTTAGGCCGTTGTTTATGTATTTGTTGTCCCGATTACGGGCTCTTTTTTACTTTTGTCATAGAAATACGAAAAATTTGACATGTTGTTACGTGTATAAATTTACTCATTCTTTCTGAGATAGTTAATGTAGCGTTTGTTCTAAGGAACCACGTTAAAAGTTTAGGGTTTTTACACACGTCTCCCTAAAACTCTTCTCTGCTAATAGGAGTCATTTATGATTCGTCAACGAAATTTTTTCCGGCGACGCTTCCGCAGAATTCTGGCAATTATCTTTGCCCTCACACTCACGGCTGTATTGGTCAACTGCGGTGGCACTCCCGATAGTGCCGGTGATACGCCTGGGGGTGACGAAGTAACCACGACAACAACAGATACAGGCACCCTGGTTTTTGGCTCAGGAGGACAGCCCGATAACCTCTCTCCTGGCGACATTACAGATGGGAACTCCCTATATGTGCAGCTACAGATTTACAACCACCTGATGGGTAACGAGCCGGGCTCAACCGATCTTGTTCCTGAGCTGGCCACCGAATGGACTACGTCTGAAGATGCCTTGACCTGGACCTTTAAGCTACAGGAAGGCATTAAATTCCATGATGGTACCGATTTCAACGCTGAAGCCGTGGTGTTTAACGTCAACCGCTGGTGGGACCCTGATTTTGAGTACGGTTTCCGCGACGAAGGTAAGCTATACGAAATTTGGAGCTACCTCTTTGGCGGGTTTAAGGGCGACGACGCATCCGTTCTAGCTGGCGTCAGTGCCGTGGATGATATGACGGTGGAGTTTAAGCTATTTGAACCCTTTGCCGCGTTTCCAGCTGCGATCGCATCCGCCTATTTTGGCATTGCCAGCCCCACCGCCATTCAAGAATCTGGCGCAGACTACGGCACCCCCTCTGGTTTAGCCGTGGGTACCGGACCGTTTGTATTTGAAGAATGGTTGAGCGGCGACCGCATTACCCTGACTAAATTTGACGACTATTGGCAAGAAGGGCTGCCCAAAGTCGATCAGCTCGTCATTAGCTTTATTGAAGATCCTGCGGCTCGACTGGCACAGCTGCGAGCCGGAGCCCTTGACTTTACCGTTGACCTCACCCCCGATCAGCTGGCAGAAATCGAAGCAGATGCCAATGTGGAAGCGGTGTTCCGTCCCTCCTTTAACGTGGGTTTTCTAGCGCTGAATCCCAGTTACGAACCGCTATCAACACCAGAGGTGAGACAAGCCATTGCCCAGGCCATCAACAAGCCTGCCATTGTTGAAGCGTTTTGGGGAGAGTTGGGCGTGACTGATGCCCATTTTGTCCCCCCTTCCATGGAAGCCTTTACCAGCGATAGCGTGGAAGATTATGAGTACGATCCGGAGGCAGCTAAGGCTGCGATCGCAGCAGCAGGCTACCCCAATGGCTTTGACCTGGACCTATGGTACATGCCAGTCAGTCGGCCCTATTTCCCTAACCCAAAGCCGATCGCCGAAGCCTTTGCCGCAGAACTCAGCCAAATCGGTATCACAGTGAATTTGCAAACCAAAGACTGGGCGGCTTATTTAGAAGATCGCAACACACCACCTGGGTATCAATCCTTTATGCTGGGTTGGACCGGTGACTACGGTGACCCTGACAACTTTCTCTACTCTCACTTTGGCCCTGGCGCAACTCAAGATATAGGCAACTACGAGAGTCCTGAAATGTTTGAGTTGCTTAACAAGGCCCGGGCTGAAACGGAACCAAAAGAGCGCGAAAAACTGTACCAAAATGTGGATACCATGTTGTTTGATAAGGCATTGCGGATTCCCATTGTGCACTCTCAGCCATTACTGGCTCAGCGCGTGGGTCTAGAAGGCTGGAGTCCCAGTCCGCTAGGGAATGAACCTTTTCCTGAGGTGGAGAAGCCTTAGGACAGTCTTTAAAGACAATGGCCCGAAAGGTGGTCTTGACCTTAAATTAGACCACCCTTCGAGAAGCCGCTTTGCCGTCCACATCCTAAGTCTTTCTCCCTAAGGACTACTGTGTATACAGATCTAGAGGATATGTCCCAAAGAGTAGAGCTGACCTTGAATTAGCCCACTCTGCGAGAAACCGCTTTGGCGTTTACATCCAAAGTCCTTCTCCCTGGGGGAGAAGGACTTTGAGAGTGATCTTCAAAAGTTTTTCCCTCAGATAGCAAAAATTAAGTCATCTCCCCTTCTCCCTAGCTACCATGTATACACATCTCGGAAGTGAGTTCAAAATCCTGCATTACCCCCCTTAATCCCCCCTTGGTAAGGGGGGAAACTCCAGTTCTCCCCCTTACCTTAGGCTTTAGCCCATGCCCGGAGGGCTTTAGGGGGAGTTAGAGGGGGTAATGTCACCGCAAACGCTAGTTTCCAGTACTTGTGTGTACACCGTAGCCTTCTCCCTAGGGAGAAGGGGCCGGGGGATGAGGGCTAATCCAAGGTTAGACATACCTTTCAAGGTATTACCTTCTTCAAAAATCAGACCAGCCCCATCCACTTTCCTCAACCCACGTACCCTCAACAGAATCTCCATGGGTAGATATATTCTCAAACGCTTACTCCATCTAGTCCCAGTACTGCTGGGCATTTCACTCCTAGTCTTTGCTTTTTTACATCTGATTCCCGGCGATCCGGCCTTAGTTTTATTAGGTGACCGAGCTAACCCTGACCAGGTAGCCGCTCTGCGAGAGCGCATGGGCCTCAATGAACCACTACCGCTACAATATCTATCCTTCCTGGGCAGCTTGTTAAAGTTTGATCTAGGAGAGAGTATTTTTACCGGCATCCCCATTTGGGATGAGATTAAGCTACGATGGCCTGCCACATTTGAGCTGTCCGTCTCAGCCATGCTCATTGCTCTTATATTGGGTATTCCTGCTGGAGTGATCGCCGCTGTTCGCAAAAACAGTTGGATCGACAATCTCACAATGAGCGGCTCGTTGCTAGGAGTCTCGATGCCGGTCTACTGGCTGGGATTATTGCTGGTCTATCTCTTTGCCGTCAATTTGCAATGGCTGCCGCCCAGCGGTCGTATTGGCATTGAGACAGGTTTGGCCTTTGAACCGATCACCGGCTTTTTTATCTTTGATGCCCTGGTTCAGGGTGATTTTGCCGCATTAAAAAACATTTTGTCTCATTTAGTGCTGCCTGCTGTTACCCTCAGCACCATCCCTCTCGCCATTTTGGCAAGGATTACCCGCAGTGCCATGTTAGAAGTGCTCTCTCAGGATTATATTCGTACAGCCAGGGCTAAGGGGTTGGTAGAACTGTTTGTCATTGGCAAACACGCCCTTAAAAATGCCATGCTGCCTGTGGTTACAATTGTGGGTTTGGAATTTGGCACCCTTTTAGGGGGAGCGATTTTAACAGAAACAATTTTCTCTTGGCCCGGTATTGGCAAATGGATTTATGAGGGCATTTTGCAGCGCGACTACCCAGTAGTCCAGGGTGGTGTTATATTTGTGGCCTTTGTTTTTGTCTTGGTGAACTTGATTGTGGATATTTCCTATGCCTTCCTAGATCCCAGAATTCAATACAAGTAGGGGCGCACCGTAGGGCGCTCCTACGGAGGCATTTCCATCAGTTTTTTTGTACCAACCCCCTGTTTTATCCCACCATCATGACGCCTGTTACCGCCACTAGACGCATTCCCAAATTCCTCAAAAATCTTGCCGTGCAGCGATTCTTGGAATCAACCTCTGGACTCATTGGTCTAGGCATCACAATTTTTATTGTGCTGGCTGCCCTATTAGCTCCGGTGCTCAATCCCTACGATCCGGCCTCCGATCGCAACTATGCCATTCGGTTACAGGGGCCTAGCTTAGAGCATTGGTTTGGAGCGGATGGTCTGGGGCGGGACATTCTCACCTTAGTCTGGTACGGTCTCAGGACATCGCTGGTGATTGGCCTCATCTCGGTTCTGATTGGTTTATTGATCGGGGTGACGCTGGGGTTATCAGCCGGTTACTTTCGGGGGTGGGTCGAAACGGTGATTGGCTGGATCACGGATGTATTGCTAGCGTTTCCGTCAATTTTGCTTGCGATCGCAGTCGTCACCGTCACTGGCCCTAGTGTGCTCAGCGTCATGTTTGCCGTTGGCGTTGTTCAGGTACCCAAGTTTATACGCCTGACCCGTAGCATGGTGCTTTCGCTACGGGAACAAGAATTTATCCAAACTGTTCGGGCATTTGGCGCTAAGTCACCCCGAATTGTTTTCTTGCATATATTGCCTGCCAGCTTAGCCCCCCTTGTAGTACAGGCAACATTGGCCATTGGCACCTCTACGTTAGAAGCTGCCGGTTTAGGATTCTTAGGCTTAGGCGCTCAGCCCCCTACACCAGAACTGGGCACAATGTTATCCGATGCGTTCAAGGGTGGCTATTCCCTCTCAGCCCCCTGGACCATTGTTTTTCCGGGGTTGTTTATTACCCTGACTGTTTTGGCCTTTAACCTGTTAGGTGATGGGCTGCGAGATGCGCTAGATCCTAAAGGTAGTCGTTAGACCTTGATGGCATCTGCCAATGAAACCGCATATTACCCGACAGTTTTCACCATCAAAATAGCATCACCGACATAGTGAATCAGGGGATGAGGCACAACCGTCTCGCGGTCGATTTCCTGATAACCTAAGCGAGCGTAAAGACGCTTAGCATCCACATTCTGTTCGAACACAATCAGGCTTAACTGAGTAAACCCTTTGGCAACAGCGTGGTTTTCTGCCAGCTGCATCAGCTGGGTGCCAATACCCTGATTGCGATAGTCAGGAAACAGTGCAACACCACAAATGTAGTAGCTATTATCTTCTTCTAGTTTGTTGTAGGGCACTAATACAGGATCGTCTTCTGGCTCAGCATCTTCATCAACGGTCATGGGGAATGCGACTAACATGCCCACAATGGTGTCACCTTGAAACGCCAGAGTACAGTTTTGATAACTAAAAAGAGTATTTTCTCGCTCATAACGGCGCTGACCTACTTTCAGCAGGGTTTCGCCTGGCTGGGCTAGTTTTGCCCAAATATAGTCAGCAACACCGTCAGAAGAAATGCTATAGAGGGATGCGATCGCACCACAATCCGACTTCTTTGCCGGTCGAAATTCAGTCTGGGTTAATATCATTTTTGGTTTTCCTAATTACAACAAGCTCCGATCACAGCCCATGGCCAGCTGCCCTGATAGCTTTCGCTGGTCTTTTTCTCGCATGGGATGATAACGCACACCTTGGGCATCGCGGAAGAGTTTCTCTAGTCCAAACGGTCGATGGAAAGCACGACCTCCGGCAACTTCCATTGCCATATCCACTACATTGAGGACAGCTTTAGCAATCAACGTACGCCCGGTAAGGACTTGGTTAGTAACATCAAAACCAGGCTGGCTGGCAACAGCCGTAGACACTATGTGCTGTAGGGCTATTCTGGCAGCGGTAAGTTCATTGTCCAAACCACCGACTAGATAGCACATCTGTTCATCATCACAATTTTTGCTAGCCTGTTGAACCGCCAAATCTCTGGCTGCTTCCGCCACACCTACATACACCGAATAAATCAGCGGTAGAGCAATCATGCTAACAAGATGGAAGGCTGGATGCCATTTCCCAGCGGGACGACGCAGAGCAATCGACTGCTCTGGAATAAATACATCCGATAAAACAACATTGTGAGAGCCCGTACCGCGCATACCCATGGCCTGCCAAACAGGTTCAATCGAGACACCATTGCCCTGCATAGGCACAGCAAAATGTAGCACCGTTGGACCATCGGTCGGATCATCATAGACAGCACTGGTCATAAGGACATCCCCAGCTGGGGCACCACTCACAAAGCCCTTACGGGCATTGATCACAAAACCGCCCATACTACAATTGGCAATACCAGAGCCATTTAGCCAGTCACCGCCACCGCTGCTCAGGAGAATGAGTTGCTCTTGAGTAACTCGTCTAAGCAAGCTCTCTACAGGTGCTTGCTTATGCTGCCATTTCCAGGTGGGTATCATCACCTGATGGGTATGCATCGCAAAGGCTAAGGCTGTTGAGCTACAATAGCGGCCTAAAATTTGTAATACTTCACATACTTCGGTATAGCTAGCACCACCACCACCAAACTCCTTAGGAACCCCCATGGCGGAGAGCCCAGATTCCCGTAGTGTTACAAAATTCTCGGCGACGAAGGCGTCGGAAGCATCAGCAGCCTGGTCAACAGGCTTAAACTGTTTCCCTAAAGATTGGGCCAAAGCTGACCAATCTTGCTGCTGAGATACAGCAGGTGTCATAAGTTCAAGCATAGAAAATTGCTCCTTACAGATGCGGTTAATGCCTGGGCCTAACAGCTACAACATTGACCCAAGCCATTCCAGAAGTGTATAAGGCTATACTTGACCAATTAGCCAAAATATGCAATGACTAAAACTCCAAACCTTTTGTTCAAAACGCCAGGGCCATGCTGAAACACGCTTATGGACATTCTTTCTGAGGTACTTCGCACCGTTCGTTTTTTCGGTTCCCTTGACCTGCGGCCTGAGTTTTCAGCTCCCTGGTTAGTTACAGCGGACCCTGGCAATGCCTTTGCTGATTCTCTCCAATTGGGGAATAAGCATATTGTTCCATTCCATATTGTTGCAGAAGGCCATTGCTGGGTAAAAACCAACCAAGGTATTTGTCAAGATCTCTCACCTGGCGACATTATTATTTTTCCCCATGGAGATTCGCACATCTTGGGCAATCAGTTAGAGGGTACACCTACGCCGATAACTGAATTGTTGCCTGCCCCGCCGTGGGAACCTCCACCCCTATTGAAACATGGAGGAGGAGGAGACTTAACCCGTTTAGTTTGCGGTTTTTTACAGTGTGAAGACTTCTTATCCCATCCATTTTTGAAAACGCTGCCAGCATTTATGCATGTTCGAGCTTTTGCAGAACCGACCATACCGTTATTAGAGACAGGGGTGCGTCACATTATCCAAGAGGCAAACTGTTCTCAACCAGGGAGTTTATGTTTGTTAAATCGGCTGGTGGAGCTGATGTTTGTTGAGATTTTGCGCGGCCACATGCAGTCCTTATCATCTCAAGAACAGGCAACTGGATTGGCGGCATTAAACGATCCGATGATAGGGCAGGTTTTGGAATGGTTTCATGCTGAGCCAGCCCGTAACTGGACAGTCCCAGAGTTGGCAAAACGAGTTGGTATGTCGCGTTCTGCTTTAGCCCAGCGTTTCTCGGAGCTGTTGGGACAACCGCCTATGCAGTATTTGACCCAATGGCGACTACAGTTGGCCTCACGGCAGTTGCAAACGACTAACGATGGCATTGCTAAAATTGCAACGCAAGTAGGGTATGAATCGGAAGCGGCTTTTAATCGAGCCTTTAAGCGGTATGTGGGTGTGCCGCCGGGAGCTTGGCGTAGTCGGAAGTTAATGGAATAAATACATCAGAGTTTTTTTGACTCTCAGGTGTGTTCCTGTCTATGAAACGATTGACTGACTTTTGACGTATCACTCTTGGATGCATTTTGTGCGACAAAGGCATCAACCACGTTATTTCGCGAAATTTTTAGCGGTTTGCTTCAAAGACTATGTGAGTCGTCATGCTGATTTGTTAGTTTCAGCACCATAGGAATGAAGCCAATACCGTTTCTGACTTGTCTCTCCCCGGCTCGATGAAAGCCCAACTTCTCGTAAATCGGCACTGCATACGACGAAGAATTGACGCTGATTTCTGAAAGCCTTGGCTCGTTGGCTCGGCAAATCTGCAAAGCCTGGCGCAGAAGTTCTTTGGCAATTCCCCGATGCTGAAATTCCGACGTGACGAAAAGCAAGGAAATATGATTATGGTCTCGCATTTCAATCACTCCCACAATTTTGTCTTGCACCAAAGTGATGAGGCTGAAATGATTGGTTTGAACACGTGTTCGAAAGGCATTTGGCTGAATATAGCGGTAAAACTCTTGAATCCCTTCAGATGAACATTCCGGGGCAACGAACTCATTGAAACCACGAGCCACCAATTCACTGACTTCACGTGCATCTGTCACGTTCAAAGGGCGGTACGTAAGAGCCTTATCTATCACTGTGAGAAAAGCCCTCCATTTGGTATGCTCAGGCTCTTATACGGCAAACATTTGCCATTAATGCATACAGCTGAATCAACTTTTTTACCGTCAATAGTTTTGATACTGACCATACAGGCCGTTGGCCATGGGTCCAACTCAAATGTAAAGAGTGCGATCGCAATACCAAGTGACGGAGTGTCAATAACAAATGGTTGAAATGATTGACGTTCTGCCATTAGGTCAAGCTCCTCAAGCACAGACACAAAATCAGGTCTCATTACGGGCACGGTAGTTCCACAAGTCAATTATTGCCTTGGTATCTCACTCATAAAATATCGGAATTTTGCAAAAGACTATTGACCAATTCCCGGTTGCTCGAAAATGCCTTCCAGACTGCAACACACCAATTATGAATCATTTGATCACGCTCTGCCCCTGCTGCTGCCATAAGAACATCGATAACATTGATTTCACCACGGTCCTTTGGCATTTGAAAGTCCGGCCATTGAATTTTGTTGCGGGCAAGCTGCGCATGGGCCTGCTGAACTTGTTTACCCGTGAATCCCTTTTCGACATACAAATATAAGCCAATCAGAGCAAACGTAAATCCGATGGACCGATCATGCTCTGGGGCATTTTGCGCACCAAAAGCATCAACCACATGTTGATGGATAAACGACGGATCACTGTGTGCAAGCGTATAACAGCACATTTCGTGGTAGGCGTCTTCATGGGGACTCATAGCTTATCGCAATATTTTCGTATCCAGAAAAGCAGCATAACAACCTTATGCACACACAGTTAACAACGCTATTACTTGACGCTTGATATCAGTCATCAGTAGCCCAGATCCTAACGACACCATCATCACCTGCTGTAGCGATTGAGCATGTTTTGCTAAGAAGAGGGGAAACTACTATTGCACAAGCAATGGTCAAAGATAAAACCATTGACAATTTAATTAAATGGCCCTCTATCTATTACCCTATGAGCGCGTTACGGAGATGTCCAACACACGTTAAGTTCACAACTAATACTTAAAAGGTTCAAATGAACTCACTACTTTACATCTAAAATCTGCTTGATTGTATCTTCAGTTTTATAAGCTGCTTTTCTAAGTTTTTCGTGGTTCGATTGTTGTAATTCCTCTAAGGCATTGGCAATTTCTTGATCGTCTGGATAAATCACTTGAGCAAGATTCTCAGTAGCAAAAAGCTGTTGCTGAGACGTTCCTTCACTTAACTTATGCAGCACAAAATTGCGATAGATAGTTAAGTAATGGTTACTGAAATCAAGGGCATGCCAACACAGCGATTGCAATATCTGCCGGTCTGCTTCTCCTTCAGGGATGAGATAATGCCAACGATTTCGACACTGTTCATATACCTGCTCAACCATGGTTGTCCACTGATCATTGATTTGTGTTTTATATAACTGAACTGCTTCTCCCTTGCTGCCGACATACTGCTTTGTTCGGTGGGCCACAAGTGCAGTGGCAATCCATCCTACAGTCGCAACTAACCATTTACTACTTTGACAGTCAACGCCGTCGGCACTGGGAATTGATTGGCGCTCGTAACCATAAAACTCTGCTTGAGTGTCTGGTTGTTGCAAAGGAAAAATCAAAACCTTGGCCGACCGTGTGACTCTCAAAGATGCCTGAGGCGCTTTCATCGCCCACCATACCCAGGCATCGGAAGTAAAAGTAGGGATTTGAGCACGAATATCCTCACCGTAAAGGAACTGGGTTGAATATTTGAAATTTAAGGCAATTCCTGCATGTTCAGCCCGATAAAGATCAAGCTCAGCTCCGGGTTTGATTTCCAAAAGTAATGGGCTAATTTGAGCACAGGAGCGACTTACGCTCAACGCTGTCATGGCTTCATCCGAACTGCTAAAGTTCTCTTTGAAGATGACATACATATCGAGGTCGCTGTTAATGACTGTGCTCCGGTTCCCGAAGCTGCCCTGCAAGTAATAGCCTCGAATCCGCCCTAAAAAAACTTTTTCAAATACACCGATCACACCCTGAAGAATCTGGTTGATTTTAGGGTATTGAGTGAGATAGGCAAGTTTGTACAGCTCATCGCTCATAAAGTGCCTATCTATTAACAGTCCTCCAATTTTAAGCCAATCATCCTTGCCTCACCAATTATCCAAAATGAGCCTCTACTTTCTTAGGCAGCAAAATCAATTAATTTCCATTTTTTGACTGTACAGGCGTTCCATGGAACGTCTCTTCAACATTTACTTTAATTTGTCAATTAACCTCCGACCGAATGCCTCCTCGCAACTGGACGAGCAATTTCTCCTTCTCGTGCTAATGAGGAGAGAAATAGTGTAGGGTCAGAAACGTTATAATGGCGAGAAGTATCTAACAAAAAATCAAGCTTGCCATCGCGATCTAAATCTCCAGCCCAAAGCAAACTAGGTCCGGTCCAATCACATACGATACATTTATCTACCTCGTTAGAGCACTCTTAATCGGGTACCGATGCAGCCTGATAAATTGTCACCTAGATATTTTCAAATGTAACTTTTTAATCAATAGCCATCTCAGCACAATAGTAAACAACCTTTAAGACAATTCTAATCTGGGCTATATCTCAAATCTAGAGGGTCACGTTAACGTGGGAAATAACTGATTTGGTATCGTACGCGGTGAAATAACCATGGTTGTAACCTCGTCATCCCCGTCCATTGCTGAGTGGCTGGGTCCAGAAGCTGATGATCTGCTGGGCTACACAGCTAAAGTTCCCAAAAGTCAACTACATCTGCCTGGAGCTGATTGGGTAGATCGCATTTTTACCCAGACCGACCGCAATCCACAGGTATTGCGGAGCTTACAGCAGCTATATAGTACTGGACGCCTTGCGAATACAGGCTACCTGTCAATTTTGCCTGTAGATCAAGGCATCGAGCATTCAGGAGCGGCCTCGTTTGCCCCCAATCCCATTTATTTTGACCCACAAAATATTATTGAGCTTGCGATCGCAGGCAGCTGCAACGCCGTTGCCACTACCCTGGGTGTCCTGGGCATGACGTCCCGCAAATATGCCCACAAGATTCCCTTTATCGTCAAGCTGAACCACAACGAACTACTCACCTACCCTAACCAGTTTGACCAGCTGATGTTTGCCTCTGTGGAACAAGCCTGGAATCTGGGAGCCGTTGCCGTTGGCGCAACCATCTATTTTGGCTCACCTGGGGCGGCAAGACAGATTCAAGACGTTAGCAAGGCCTTTGCCCGCGCCCATGAGCTAGGTTTAGCAACAATCTTATGGTGCTACCTGCGTAGCAGCGTTTTTAAGCAAGATCAGGACTATCACCTCTCCGCTGACCTGACTGGGCAGGCAAACCACCTGGGCGTCACCATTGAAGCCGACATTATCAAGCAGAAGCTACCGCTCAACAACGGTGGCTACAAAGCAGTTACCCAGGCAACCGGCGAAAAATATGGCAAAACCCACGATTTAGTCTATTCAGAACTGACTACGGAGCACCCCATCGACTTAACTCGCTACCAAGTACTCAACTGCTATGCCGGTCGTGCTGGGTTAATTAACTCAGGCGGTGCATCAGGAGAAAATGACTTTGCTGAGGCCGTGCGGACTGCAGTCATTAATAAACGAGCCGGTGGTTGCGGACTCATTTCTGGGCGTAAGACATTTCAGAGAGATTTCAAAGAAGGAATCAAACTGTTTCACTTAATTCAAGATGTCTATCTAGACAATGACATCACCATCGCATAACAGCATCAGATAGGTGTAATGGCATTGGCTGATGAGTTTCTGCTCAGCCAATGCCTCTCATCTTGTAAGCGTCCCCTGAGCGGAGTCGAAGGGGACTTTTTCGTGGGGGTTGGCTTCGACTTCGCTCAGCCAACATTCAGCCAACGCTCAGCCAACATTCAGCCAACGCTCAGCCAACATATTTTCTGGGACGGTTACTTAATATTTATATTTGTTCCCCAGATCTACAAAAAATCTTAGACTCTTCACAATCTTAAGCAACTAGACTTAATGTTATGAACCATAGCCAATAATTACAGTATTTCTTAGCAGATATCGATTCAGAGCAGCACGTTTTCTCAAGTAAAAGGGTAAATATAGGGTTTTATCTATGTATTCTTGATTCTTTCCAGATATTTATCAGGGTCGTATGTATTTATATTTGTATTTACCGCAATCACCACTAATCAAAGTAATTCCCATCAAATCCGATCCTCACAGTAGGCGCTTGCCAGTTCATGCTTAAGCAGCCAAAATCATGTTCCAGTGTCCATTTGTCCATATTCTGAAACAAAAGGAATTGATCAGGACTCTGTACCCCCATGCTCGCGGCTCATTAGTCTCCTAGGGAATGGAGTATGAAATACAAACCAATCATACTGTCAGCTGCAATTGGCGCACTGCTAGTTTGGATAGGGTTGCTAGTAAAAGGGCATTCAGTTAATGGTGCCCCCCATGTGCTCTATCAAGGGCATCTATCGGAGCAACTTCAACACGATTTAAGTGTCAACGAAACTGTTCTTAAAAACCGACAATCGCTACAACCGTCTTCAAAGGAACTCGCCCAAGGATTAAAGCAGATAGATAAACTGCACGGTGAGCTTCAAAATATTCCTAACTTTCTGAGCAATCGGAGCAGTCAGCAACTGCAAGGAATTTTGGATGACTATGGCGACAGTGTCACTGCAAAAGCTGAACTTGCAGAACAGTTTCAAGCACAGAACTTAATTATAAAAGATACGCTATCTGCCCTACTCACCTTAAATAAAGACATTAAGACAGCAGGTTCTGAAAAGGTGGGAAAACAGGCTTATCCCGCTGTCACAGACCTGCTCGAACAGATCGTGATCTATACTTTTGCGCCAAGCGAGGTATCACTCACTGAACTTCAGGGCCAAATTGACCAGTTGCAGGCGTTGGTTGATGCTGGCAATGTTCGCGATCGCGCCACCGTCGAGAGGGTGCTCAATTACTCCCGCATTATCTTAGAACAGAAACCTCAGATCGATCAGCTGAGCCAATCGCTATTAGCATTACCCACCACACAACAGTTACAGAATCTATCTAATACCTATGAAGACGCTCACTCTAAAGCACATACCAGGGCTAAACTGTTTCAGCTAGCCGCTCTGCTATGGAGCATCGGCATGGTAGGGGTTCCCATTTATTTCAAGCTAAAAAAGCAACAATCCCATAAAGCTGAAAAAATCAGCAATTTTCTATCCGAGAGCCTGGATGATGCCTTTATCGATGTCGATAATCAGTGGGTCATGACCTATGTTAATGCCCATGCAGCAAGAGATTTAGACAAGTCACCAGACGAACTCATCGGCCAAACACTCTGGAGTGCATTACCGCCAGAGCTTGGCAAAGACCAGGAACATTACTACAAAGAAGCGTGTAATCAACAGTCTACGGTGACATTTGAGGCTCGCCTCACCTCGAAGGCTCGCTGGCTTGAGTTCCGCCTTAGCCCTAGCATGGATGGGCTTTCGATATTTTGGAAAGATATCAGCACCCATAAGAAGGCCGAGTTTCAACTGGCCCTGAGCCTTGAAGCCAATGATGAAGCCCTAAGAAAAGCTCACGAAGCCCAGAAAAAAGCAGAAGCAGAGCGTCTAAAAGCAGAAGTAGAGCGTCTAAAAGCGGAAGAAGCCAGCCAGGCCAAAAGTGAATTTCTTGCCAATATGAGCCATGAGCTACGCACACCGCTCAACGCTATTATCGGTTATAGCGAAATGCTTGAGGAAGATGCAGAGGATCTGGGTCAAGATGGTTTTATCCCTGAACTACAGAAGATTCATGGTGCTGGCAAACATCTATTGGGCCTGATCAACGATGTTCTAGATCTCTCTAAAGTGGAAGCTGGTCGCATGGAGATGTATTTAGAAACATTTAACATCAAACCTTTGGTGCAGGATGTAGCCGCAACAATGCAGCCGATGGTCGCAAAGAATAACAATATTTTAAAGATTCAATATTCAGATGATATTGACAAGATGCATGCAGACCCAGTTAAGGTCCGACAAAGTCTCTTTAACCTGTTGAGTAATGCTAGTAAATTCACTCAAAATGGCACCATTACCGTCAATGTGACTTCAACCCAGACTGACAATAACAGCTACATAGACTTTTGCATTCAAGATACGGGTATCGGCATGATGCCAGAGCAGTTACAAAAAGTCTTCAATGCTTTTTCTCAAGCAGATTCTTCAACCACCAGGAAATATGGTGGCACCGGACTGGGGCTCACTATCACCAAACGATTTGTCCAGATGATGGGGGGTAACGTCAATGTTCAAAGTGAAGTTGGCAAAGGCACAACATTCACGATGCAAATCCCGAAAACTATTCAGGAAATAACCCGCCCCTTATCGGAGGAAATTATAACTGAGCCAACCATAGAATCCACCCGTCTCACTCCACATACCAATGGACATAGCCCAGAATCGACCGCTGACATTTTCAATTTCTCTTTAATAAAAGCACCCTGTTCGGGATGTGTATTGGTTATCGATGAGGATACAACAACCTGTGAGTTGATTTGGAAAACCCTTGTCAGTCAAGGTTTTTTTGTTGTTTTAACCCACAATAGTCGCAAGGGGGCAAAAATGGCCGATCAGCTCTTACCTGACCTGATCATCCTGGATCCAATGACATTGGATATTAATGGTTGGCGAGCGATTGAGGCCATCAGACAGAATTCTAACCTCAGGAAGACGCCTATCATTTTACAGACTTCAACAGCAGCCCAGAATAATGGCGTTTCTCCAGATGCTGCGGATTATTTGCCTAAACCCATCAATCCTGAAATACTATTAACGGTCGTTAACAAGTATCTACAGGAAAGCGGCCCAAACATTCCTGCATTAATTTAATTCTCTCCCACTGCAATCGCATTACTCAGGCAATCCAAAATAGTGGGTGTAATATCTGTGAGATCATCCACATGACTAAAGTTGTTAGCCGCAGGACCAACCACCCATAACGGTACGGCATTGAGGGTATGGCATTTTGTAGATAAGTCTTCTACATTGCCATGGTCACTGACCACAATGAGTGTTGCATCTGCGGCTAAGGCTGCAATGACGGCAGCCAGAAACCGATCAATCCGCTGCAATACGGTTACGGCTCGGTCATAGTGTTGGGCATGGCCTGCATAGTCACTGAGATAGCACTCAAACAAGGTGACGCTATGGCTGTTGCCCAGTGCGGCCAGATAGTTACCCGCCACCTCAGGGGTGATGGGTGGTGTAGCCACACCCCGAGAGCTGGCGATTTCTCCCGTAATATCCCAAAAAATTGCTTCTCCTGCTTCATATTCGTACTGCATACGAAACGGCAGCCCTGCGGTCATATTCAACAGCGTACAGACGGAATAGCGCCATCGCCGCTGAGCAATGGCTTCAAAGTAAGCTGGGGAATAGAGATTTGCTAGGGTGGCTGTTTCTCCCAGGGCGAGTATCTGTTTGAACAACCCATAGGGTTCAATCAGCTGACGGAGGGAGCCATTGGCAAAACCGGTCTGGTGCTTCCCGCGAAACCTGGCGGCATTGTGGCCTGTATAGATGGTGGTTTGTCCGGTGGCGCTCTGGGGAAGTCCTGGCACCCCCAGGGTGGCGTCTATGGGTTTGAGCAATAGGTTAGGGCGTTGGGCATAGGCCCCAGCCAGCAAGGGTTGGCCGCACAGGGATTGCCAGTGGGGCATCGCGGCAGGATTACTCACAGGGTTATGGGGTCCAGGGGTGCCTAAACCTAGACCATCTAAAAACAACAGAATGAATTGGGGTGTGCCCATGGTCTGGTGTTGGGTGAGCCTGTCCCCCTCCTATGCGGTTGCCAGTACCGGTTTCTTTAAGTGGATTTGATTAGCCTCGGCCCAGGTGTGGAGATCGGAGAAGCTGCGATCTCGATATTTCCCATACCGTTCTCGCTTATTACGAATCCGCTGGGGTAATGCTGGAAAAATACCAAAGTTTGGCGGCATCGGCTGAAAATGCTTAGGTTCTGCAGAGCTAATAAAGTCAAACAGCGCCCCCATCATCGTCGTCACCGGCAGCGACACCAGGGGCAGCCCCAGCACAGATCGAGCAGCATTGGTGCCCGCTAACCAGCCGCCTGCACAGGCCGCCGTGTACCCTTCAGTTCCCACCAGCTGACCGGCTGCAAATAAGTTGGTCCGCTGATGAAACTGCAGCGCACTGCTCAACAGTTCCGGTGAATTGATAAAGGTGTTGCGATGCATCACCCCCATGCGGACAAATTCAGCATTCTCCAGACCTGGAATCATGCGAAATACTCGCTTTTGTTCGCCCCAGCGCAGATTTGTCTGAAACCCAACCATATTCCACAGCTGACCACCTTTATCTTCCTGGCGCAGCTGCACCACCCCATAGGGCTTTTTGGTTTTATTTTCCGGTGCATCAAACGCACCATAACGCTGAGTATCAAACAAACCGACGGGCTTTAGAGGCCCGTAGCGCATGGTGTCTTCACCGCGACGTCCCATTTCCTCAATGGGCAAACAGCCCTCGAAAAACTTGGCCGTTTCCTGTTCAAAGTCTTTTAGTTCTGCCTGTTCTGCCTCGCACAGTGCCTGCCAGAAAGCTAGATACTGCTCCCGATTCATCGGACAGTTGAGATAGGCCGCCTCGCCACGGTCATAACGAGAGGCCATAAACGCAATATCCCGATTGATGGACTCGCCTACCACAATTGGGCTGGCCGCATCAAAAAAGCTCATGTAGTCCTGGCCTGTAAACTGGCGCAAGTCTGCCGCCAGAGCATCGCTGGTCAGTGGCCCGGTGGTCAGCACCACCGGGCCATCGGTCGGAATCGCGGTGACCTCATGACGACGCAACTCAATTAATGGATGCTGCTCTAATGTTTCTGTCAAGTCGCGACTAAATACACCCCGATCCACCGCCAGGGCACCGCCTGCAGGGACCGCATGTTCATCAGCCCGGGCAATCACCACCGATCCTAGCTGCCGTAGCTCCTCATGCAGCAATCCTGATGCGCGATCGGTGGCCTTGGCCCCAAAGGAGTTACTGCACACCAGCTCTGCCACATGCTCTGAGTGGTGAGCCGGACTGAGCTTGACCGGACGCATTTCGTGGAGCACCACGGGAATCCCCGCCTGGGCAATCTGCCAGGTGGCCTCAGTACCGGCAAGGCCACCGCCAATAACGTGGATAGGTTTGGTAGGGTGATCCGTCATAGCGCAAGTAGTGCAGGATTCATCATTGTAGGTTGGGTTGAGCCCGCGAAACCCAACAAATCGACATTTTGGCATTTCATTGTAGGTTGGGTTGAGCCCGCGAAACCCAACAAATCGACATTTTGATATTTCGTTGGCCATGAAGGGGCCTGGTTACCATTAATGGGTATCGCTTGTTGGGTTTCGCGTTGATTGGGCTTGGTCAGAGGCAAAGGATATCGCTTGTTGGGTTTCGCATGATAGGTTCGGGCAGAGACAAGGGGGATTGCGGGGCAGCTCAACCCAACCTACGGGGGGCTGGCCCACTGGGGATAGCAAAGGGTATCGCTTGTTGGGTTTCGCGTTGATTGGGTTCGGGCAGAGGCAAAGGATATCGCTTGTTGGGTTTCGCATGATAGGTTCGGGCAGAGACAAGGGGGATTGCGGGGCAGCTCAACCCAACCTACGGGTTGCTGGCCCATTGGGGATAGCCTGCTTCAATTAGGGCCTGATCGCGAATGCGGCAAGAATCGCATCGTCCGCAGGGGGTATCTCCACCGGCATAACAGGACCAGGTTTGGGGAATTGGCACCTTGAGCGCCACCGCCCGCTTGACAATATCAACTTTAGAATCCATCACTAAAGGTGCCTTCAGCGTAATCGAGTTGCCCTCAACCCCCACTTTTGACGATAAATTGGCCAGGGTTTGAAACGCGTCTAGATACTCAGGTCGACAGTCTGGATATCCTGAATAGTCCACCGCGTTGATCCCTAGATAAATCGCCTCAGCCCCTTGAGCTTCAGCCAGCGATAGGGCCAGGGAAATAAACACCGTATTGCGCCCTGGCACATAGGTAGATGGAATCACATCCGGTGCCACCCCATCTTGAGGCAACGTTTGCTGAGTATCCGTGAGAGAAGAGCCCCCCCACTGGGATAGATTCACATCCACAATGAAATGCTGGTTAATGCCTAGATGACTGGCAATTACCTTAGCCGCCACTAACTCGCGACTGTGACGCTGACCATAGCGAAACGATAGGGCAATCACACCATAACCATCTGCGATCGCCTGGGCAGCGACAGTGGCAGAATCTAACCCACCGGAGAGTAAAACAACGGCCTTTTTCATCTCATCTCCCCTATATTTCTACCTAACTCCCAAGAATTTGTGGGTTTGCAAGCTCATACGCCAGTCAGAATGTCGTTTTACATAGTCAAATACCAGCTGCTGACTATGTTCACTGGTCCATTCCGGCTGCAGTAGCTTAATGGTGGTCACCGGCACCTGGGCCGCTTGCTCCTGGGCCCAAATCAGATCGTCTTCGGTGCTAATCACCACTTTCAGCTCATCTGCCTGGGCATAGATACTGGACTGGGGTGGCTTAAAGCGTTTCGGAGACAATGAGACCCAGTCAAACTCACCGCTAAAGGGATGAGCCCCTGAGGTTTCTAGATGAATGCGTAACCCCGCCTGTCGCAGGGCCTGGGTGAGGGGGGCCAGATCGTGCATCAGGGGTTCGCCCCCAGTAACGACCACCATAAAGGGCTGTGCTGTGTGCGCCTGTTTTACCAAATCACCCATGGCCTGCTGCGGATGGGGCTGGGTGCTCCAGGAAATTTTGGTATCACACCAGGGACAGCCCACATCACACCCGGCCAAACGAATAAAAAATGCGCTGGCCCCGGTCCAGGTTCCTTCGCCTTGCACAGAGTGAAAGGTTTCAACTATCGGGTAAGTCGTCTCGGCAATATCTGCCGTAGGAGACAAGGTTAGTTCGCTCAGCATCATGCACCCTCATCGTATTCAACCCAAGAATCGGGAGTTTCGGACACCGCCACCTTTAACGTCACCCCGACAGGTAGAGACTTACAGGTCTTGTCGTAGATGAATTTGGCAATCATCTCAGCGGTCGTTTCATACCCCTCCGGCAGCACCTCGTTGAGTAGGCAATGATCCAGCCCCCCTTTTTCCACATCGCGTTTAGCCCAACGCAGGGTCCGAAAATCTGTCACCATCACCTCATGGGGACAATATTCAGAGCTGTGGAGCTTAGCGGCAGCCGCTTCCATACGAACTCGATAGGTGTGGCCATGCATACGTCCGCAGGGGCCGTCATAGTCTTTGATGAAGTGCGCAGCATCAAAGGTAAATTCTGTTTTGAGAGTCCACTTGGCCATGGGTGCTGGAAAACTGATAGGCAATTTCCCATGATAATTCACAAATCACTACAACCTGAGTTGTAGGTCTACGATGACGATGAGATCGCAACATCTCGTCTTTTAGCTTTAACACTTCAACAGGAAAATATCACACACTGAAAATACTAGAAATCTAAAGTATCCACGAGCATGGTAAATCAAGACCCTAAAAACCTGGCAGAACAGCAGTTAATCCAATCCTTAGATTCGCAACAGTTAGCCCTGGTAGCAACCTGGCTATTATCCGAATTAGAGCATCGGTTTGAAGAAGGCTATAGGCATCCTGATATGGTCTGGTCACTAGCCTGGATGAGTCACAAGCTTTGGATATTGTCATCCAACAAACAAAATCCCCAATAGCTATATGCGGTCAGCTATCGGGGATTTATTTTTGGCAAATGCAAAGATTAGCAACACCTTAAGTTCATAATTTGCGTAGTTTTACTGTACTTTTTACGTACATTTCCCCTATTTTTCCAAACATAACGACTCAAAAAACTAGACTTAATCTTAATCCCCCGTTAATTTCCCCTTGAACTATGCGTACAGAAACCCCCCTTCATTCCAGCGAGCAGGTACTGCTCAACTCGCTGACGCCAGCACAAATGATGGCGGTCGCCGAATGGATGGGTATAGAAACAAAACTGAGAGCCAAAGAAGGCTACAGCCAGCAAGTAAAAGACACCTTAGAATCCATGGCTGAGCGGCTACGAGATCTAGCTCCACAAAGTAAGTTGTTTACCAAACCCAGTCACAAAAAGGCACCTAAAGGATACGTCGTCAGTTACCTGGAATTCTTGTAAAACCTAAGCTTAAGGCGCTTGTCCCCCTTCAACCACGGGAACCTCAATCGACTCCTGAACTTCTGGCCTCGCCTTACTGATCCTGGCCAACATCGCCAGCAAAAACCCTTGGGGAGGGAGATGGCTTGGGCGCTTGGCATTCATAGCCATTGCTTTAATAATGGCTTCTTCTATATCGCCACCGTCTAGAATCGTGGTGATTATCCACATGCGTGCGTATTTTTTAGGCAACATTGTTCACATAATCTTTGCAAAGTAATTAAAAGGCATCAGCAAATTTAACTAGATACCTCTCAGGAATTTTTACCAGGTATTCACAAATACGTACCCTTGTGTCGGTAAGTGTATGGGTTATACAGGGGTAATTAGCGTCTTATCAATTGAACAGTTACAGCGAAAACAATTGATACATAGAGTTTTCAGCAACTATACGTTCAGCGTGATCCAACGCTCAGCCGTACTCACCAGAAAAAGTAAAAAATCCGTCAACTGCCAAGGGCAAACGATAAACTACATAAAATTTTTACATTTGTTTAGCTAGGAAACGAAGTGTTGACTAAGCGATGTGGCTGAATGTTTGCCTACATTCCACATCAAGGTCTTACCGTCGAGCTAGACACCAACATTTGAGCAACCAAGGCTTCCCTCAGACCCAAAGCTGAATTTCTATGCCTGAAACCCTCAATGGTCTTATAGAATCTTTCAGAAGTGCTTGATGCTAGGTCAAGCGAACGACATTCAATGTTGGGTACCCCCTTTATCTTGGGCGTAGACATTTAAGTCTTGTCCTGCCAAAGACTACCCACGAATCAGAACCGCAATTTTCTCCATCCCCTCATCCATGACTAAAAAGCGTATCCTTTCAGGCATTCAAACCACTGGCAATTTGCACTTGGGGAACTATCTCGGCGCAATTCGTAACTGGGTAGAGATGCAGGATGAGTATGATTGCTTCTTATTTTTGGCCGACCTGCATGCCATCACCGTTCCCCACGATTCAAAACTGCTGGCAGAAAATACCTATAAAGTTGCGGCGGCTTACTTGGCCTGCGGCATTGATCCAGATCGCTCAACGGTCTTTGTGCAGTCCCACATCAGTGCCCATAGTGAACTAGCTTGGCTGTTCAACTGCATCACCCCCCTAAACTGGTTGGAACGGATGATTCAGTTTAAGGAAAAGGCTGTCAAGCAAGGAGAAAACGTTAGCGTCGGATTGCTGGATTATCCGGTACTACAGTCTGCAGATATTTTGTTGTATGAACCCGACCTGGTGCCCGTTGGTGAAGACCAAAAGCAGCATATTGAGCTAACCCGCGATATCGCGGTCAGACTAAACCATCAGTTTGGCAAGAAAAAAGAACCGGTACTCAAAGTGCCCGATGCCTTGATTCGTACTGATGGAGCACGGGTCATGAGTTTAACCGATGGCACTAAGAAAATGTCCAAGTCAGACCCATCTGAACTCAGCCGCATTGAAATTGGCGATACCCCTGATTTGATTAAGAAGAAGATCAAAAAATGTAAGACTGACCCCATGCGTGGGTTGGAATTTGGTAACCCAGAGCGTCCCGAATGCAATAACTTACTGACGCTGTATATGCTGCTATCGGGTCAAGAAAAAGCAGCCGTAGCAGAGGAATGCGCCGATATGGGTTGGGGTCAGTTTAAGCCGTTATTAACGGAAACTGCGATCGCAGCCCTACAGCCAATTCAAGAAAAGTACCAGGCCCTGATGGACGATCGTAGCTATCTTGAATCGGTGCTCAAAAAGGGTAATGAGAAGGCTACAGTCATTGCCAATAGCACCTTAGCTAAGGTTAAGGACGCGTTAGGCTATTCAAAACCGCTATAAAGATTACTGTCCCACTGTCCCGTACCATGGAGGATATCCACTAGACATCTGTTGACTATTCCCCAGGTGAAGCATTTCCCAGGGGAGCGATGTTCCATCTCTCTACAATCTTGCTTAAATAATTTTTTTCGATGAGCACATCTAACGGCTTCCATTCAGCACCTTCGCTGTTGCGGTCTGCGATCGCAAACCATAAATTTATCATTACCGCCGAGGTGATGCCCCCCAAGGGCGGTAACCCCAGCCACATGATCAAAATGGCGCAGATGTTAAAAGGACGGGTGCACGGTGTCAATATCACCGATGGCAGCCGGGCCGTGTTGCGGATGTCCTCGCTAGCATCGGCAGTATTGCTTAAGCAAGCGGATGTTGAACCCATTTGTCAGATGGCCTGTCGCGATCGCAACCGCATTGCCCTTCAGGCTGATCTGATGGGAGCCCATGCCCTAGGTATTCATAATGTTTTAGCCTTAACCGGTGACCCCGTTAAAGCGGGTGACCACCCTAAAGCGCGAAGCGTTTTTGATCTCGAATCTGTGCGGCTGTTGCGGACCATTGGCCAGCTCAACCAGGGTATTGACCTCAACGAGAAAACATTACCCGACGGCCCCCTGAACATTTTTGCCGGAGCCGCCGTTGACCCCCAGAGCCCCAGCTGGTCTGGCTTACAAAAGCGCTTTGAGCGTAAGGTCGAAGCTGGAGCCCAATTTTTCCAAAGCCAGCTAATCTCTGACTTTGAGCGTCTAGAAAAGTTTATGACCCAGATTGCAGCCCAGGCCCAAAAGCCCATTTTGGCTGGCATCTTCCTGCTCAAGTCGGCTAAGAATGCAGCTTTTCTAAATCGCAATGTGCCTGGCGTTCACATTCCAGACGACATTATCAACCGTCTGGCCACAGCTAAAGAACCATTGCAAGAAGGAATTGCGATCGCGGCTGAGCAAATCAAACTGGCCCAAGGCCTGTGCCAGGGTGTGCATATTATGGCCATTCGCCGCGAAGATCTGATTCCAGAAATTTTGGACCGGGCAGGCATTGGCCCGATTGACAAACCGACAACATCGATGGAAACACCTCAGCCATTAGAGTTTCCAGTGTTGCAAAACTAAACCTGCTCTATGCATCTACAGCCTCAGCTCATTTCAGCTCGTGGGAGCAATTAGACCTGACCATTGTCCCAAGAGAATCATGCCCTGCTTACGTCATACCCACTAGGTCTGCGCAGCAACCCCCACCAGGGATTGCAAGTCATAGTCGCGATCGCAATCCCTCAGGCAAATTCCTGCACTAATCACCGCTAGATCATCCTTAGCAATGGCACTTGTGTGAGACTCACCATCCGCCGTAGCCCAATGAACTGTCCAAAAGTCTCCTTGCTCCTGACAATGTTGCAAATTACCATCGCCAGTTTGAATAGCTAAGCTATAGGCCGTAAGAGCCTCTGGGGTTAAGCCTGCCATATGCAACTCATCGGGCGCAGTACCCTCAGCAAGAGATTGAGCAAGGTAGGGTGAGATTGCATGCTCTGCTGGCCGCTCTCCCTGCTCAAACCAAAAAGCATGTCCATCCCAGCGAGCAATCACCTGATCAAAGGCAAACGCACCGGTCACCAAATGCACCACCACAGGCCTCACTGCCCCTAGCCGCCGCTGCACATCAGCTTCATTAATTGGATAGGCTAACCAGCTACGATAATGTAACCGATGCACTAAATAAAATCGAAACGGCTGCAATCGCCGTAAATATTGCTCTATCTCAGATACTCCTGCTTCCTTAACCAAGGTAACAGTCTCATAGGTCATCGGGCGAAACAGTCCCCAACCTTCAAAAGGCCATCCCTTTAATGTAAACGTATATACCAATCCATTCACACAGGTACGCAAATAGCCCTGGCGTACACAGGGGGCTAAAAAGTCTGACTGACTAACAGTCTGTTCAGTATCGATTAAGTGATTCAGTAGCTGATGGATACTTACCATGGGGTCACCTCCTGAATATCTTTAACAGTGACCCCGGTGTGAATTCCTAACGGATATCCCAAGCTATACGGGATCTTGCTTAATTGCTTGGACAAATTCCACAATTTTCTGCGGCACGTCCGGAAAAAGGCTACCGAGTTTTTTAATAACGTTATGGATGCCTTCACTGCCTCCAGCAATTAAACCGGCTGTTAAGATGACATCCAACACTCGAAACAAATAAAAGCGAAAGATCTCCAACACAGACTCTGGTGTTGGAAAGTTAAATGCATTTTCTAGCGATCGCACACCCACTAAACTAATCAGCGCCCCAAAAACAATAGCCACTTGCAAAAGATTCTGGCGCATGTAGATTCTATAAACCCGAAGCTTTTCCTCTGCATTAAATAAACGCAGCTGAGTTGCTTCAATAACTACACTCTTCGAACTCGCCTCAGCCTGAGCGAATAGCCCCTGAAGCTCTAGCTGCATCTGCTCTACCTGAACAGCTAATCGCTCTTTCTCCGGTGATAAATATGAAAGCTTGTATACCTCTAGGGCACGCTCTAAAAAAAGAGCTATAACTATCAGGATTGTCAGCTGCTGGATAACAATCTTAAGAATAGAACCCTGCAGTGCAGGGGGATCCATTGGAATCAGGATATACAACAAACCACATACTAAAACCGTATAGAACGCATAACGAGGAAATTTTAGTAGGGATTCACGGTCCATAGAATTACATCCAGATAGCTCTCTGTTTGAGCATTCCATTATCCATGGCTGCTTGTCTACAGTTTCTATAGATTCTTCACTGCCCAAAAGTTAAGAACCACAATGCTAAATCCAAAACTCATAACTAAGCCCTCAGGTTCTCTATCTAAGAAAGCAAGTCACGAACTTTTTTCAGGTCTCGCTTACCACACTGACGTTTCTTTGCAGCATAGATCCTTCGACCATATGTTCGCAAAGCTTTTTTAGCATCAATTGTCTCTTTGAGTAACATATCCCAGACAAAGGAAGATGATAGTACCTCAAAGGTAATGCGGCGATCTGGATCGGATTCTTGACAACAAAACAGCGACTGAGGTGAGCAGTCAAATTCTGTCAACAAAGTCTGAGACCTTGTTCACCTTGTTCAGAATCCATGTGAAGTCTGTCAATAAGTCTCAGCAGTCCGTTAACGCGATTTACAATGGTTTTGGGTATGTTGTTGTTAACATGTCTTGTTTTGCTATGACTGTGACTGTGCCTAATCCAGCTGAGCCGCTAGGGCCTGAGGTCGCTACCCGGTTACCTTCACCCTTAGACACAATCTATCGGGGGCACACTGAGCAGATAGGTTATCCACTCAGTTTTCTCACTCGGTTTTTATTGATGGAATACCTGGAGACCAATAACCTTATCCCTAGTGGTGAGCTGCTGCCCCGGCGGGGCTACTTTGGAGAGAACGAAGAGATTGAGGTGCTTGAGATCGCGGTCACCGAGGCTGAAGCCAGAGCACAAGCTAAAGCTGCTCCCGAAATTGGACAAGGGGGTTGATAAAATCTGCAGTAGTCATGGTAATAGGCAGAGTGTGTTTTTGTTTGCTCTTTATCGCCTATTGCCGCTTCTTAGTACATCACTCTCTACATATTTGTACAAAGTTCAGAACCTGTGGTAATTTTGCAGTAATCCCATAGCCCCTTCGTTACTATGGCTACTTATGCTGGCTTAAGCTGGACGCTACTTTCCAGGTATCCATCTTTGAGTGTTGGGATAGTATTGGCACTGGTCACAACGGCCACTCTACCCGTGGCCGCTCAGGCGCAGATCGCCCCAGATACTACGCTGGGATCTGAGAATTCAACGGTTACGCCGGGAGCGATTGTCCAAGGCGACGTTGCCGATCTGATCGAAGGGGGAGCGCTGCGAGGGAGCAATCTCTTTCACAGCTTCCTAGAGTTCAACGTTAATGAAGCCCAGCGCGTCTACTTCGCCACCCCCGCAGGCATTGAATCCATCTTGAGCCGTATTACCGGCAGCGATCCATCGCTGATTTTTGGCACCTTGGGAGTAGATGGTCCCGCAGACCTCTTTCTCATGAATCCTAACGGCTTTGTGTTTGGTCCAAATGCCACCTTAGATGTCCAAGGTTCATTAGCAATCACTACTGCGGATTATATCCAATTGGGTGTGGACGGGAGCTTTAGTGCAATAGATCCTACATCAGACAATTTGCTGATGGTTGACCCCTCAGTTTTTTGGTTTAGTGAACTAGTACAGTCAAGAGGAATCGAAGTTGCCGGAGCAAACTTGCAAGTTCCCCCCAGAGAAGCGCTAATGCTAGTAGGTGGCGAGATTCTGATTAATGGAGGACAACTAAATGCACCTAGCGGCTATATAGGAATCGGTAGTATTCAATCCGTCGGGACAGTGCCAGTGATTTTTGAAGGTGGTTCTCTCCGTATGACTTTTCCTGAGGATATTGCTAGAGGTGACATCACGCTGACCAATAACTCTCAATTGAGTACAGTAGGCACTGGCGGAGGCGAAATTGAAATCTTTGCAGATAATTTTCTTTTAGGCAATCAGAGTATAATCTCCTCTGGAATAGGTTTTTTGGAATTGGCTTTTGATCAAGCGGGGGATATTCTGATTGATGCTGATAGAAACGTAGATATAACCGATGGAAGTGAAATTCTCAACTCAGTAGGTTTTCTTTCTATTGGAAACTCTGGCAATATTTTAATTAAAGGCAGAGAAAGAATAGATATCTCGAATAACAGTACGATTAGCAACTCAATAAGCTTCCTTGCTGATGGAAATGCTGGCAATATTAGCATTGCTACTGATGGAGATTTTATTCTTTCAGCGACTGGCAAGATTCAAAGCATTGTCAACTCCGGCAGTACTGGTGATACAGGAAACATTTTCATCGCTGGAAATAACCTGGAGCTTTTTGACGGTGCTGAAATTACAGCTGTCAACCAAGGATTAGGTAGTTCCGGCGACATCAAGATTCAAGCAATCGAAGATATCACTATCCAAGGCTTTGATCAGGTGGTGGTGACATCTGTCTTTACCTTGGATAGTGCCTCTCTGCCTGAAGATACTACCAATGGTGATTTAATCATTTTTGCCCAAAACTTATCGATAGATGGTAACTATTGAGTAACAAGTTAATGTTGCCTTTTTGTCGTTTTCCTACGCTGCCAACGAAGGTGTTTTGGACGTTTTGCCCTGCTCTATCTTACCCGCCAATAATTTATTCAACAGTAGAGCAGGCCTACTCTTGGATAAAACGATCTCTTGCTGGTCTTGGAGAGCCATTCGAACAATCCGTTCACTGGGATAGCCATGCTTGGGTAGGGTACGAAACCAGCCCGGAAAGTATCGCCAGATATGATTCGGCATTTCCAGAGCGAGCACTTGCAGTAGTCCTAAGGCGATAGCATTGAGGTTGACAAAGCGTTCAAAGGCCTCGACTTTGCTAAGAATTTGGGTCTGGATATCGGTGTCATAGTCGAGCAGGTACATCGAGTCAGGCCAGTCAGCAATTTTGTCGAGTGCTTTGAGCCAGAACCGATAGGCAAACCCACCCAGGAGATGAACCAAGGTGCGAAAAGCGACCTCGATTTTGAAGCGCTTTGTATAGGTTTCAATGACCTCTAGTCCAGTGAGGCTGAGGTCTGACGAGAGCAGGATCATCCGTTTGCCACACGGTTGTTGGGTGAGGACAAAGAGGACCTTCTCGGTGGGGCTATCCCAGTAAAACTGAAAACACTGATAGACCAGTGAAACGGGCTGACCATAGAGTGAGACCGTTTCGCTTAACCAGCTATCGGTCTCCTCGAACAAGTCTCTGAGCCTGATTTTGGCTCCCCATTGTCGAGGGCGTCCTCGTTTTGCGACCTGTGGATTCGCTGAAAACTCGGCCCGTGCCACCGTTGAGATGCGACTGCGACTAATGAGATGGAGGTGGTGTTGACGAAACCGCTGTAATACAACCCGACACGCATAGTAGGCATCCAACACGGCATAGCTGCCCTGCCCCATATGGGTGACACAGAGTTGCGCCATTTTCTCGGTTAGACGACTCTCAGCATCGTCAGTGGTCGCAATGATGCCATCATGAAGTTTAAGCGCAATGAGACTGACAAACAGCGCGGAGTCGAGTCCGATTAAAAGGCCCAACGCACTAAAATAATGCCCCCGTATCCATTCTGGTTTACTGAGGTTATCGGACTCTTGATGCAGGCCTTTAACCCCAGGCATTTTACGCCCCTCTTTGCTGACCTTAATGCCGTCACCGACATACACTCGATGCCCCTTGAGTCGATATCCATCGGTCTGATGACTGAGCCAACGGCCCCAACGACGGCACACCCGGTCCATCTCATATCCAGATGAATGAAACCAATGGAGGGCTTGATGATAGTACTCCGCTCCCAGACCCAGGGCATTCAAATAACTGGTCACCGCAGGGGGCTGGGTCGTTAGTAGGGCTCCCCACAACAGCAGCACAAACCACCCGAATGTAGCATTGCGACTAAAGGCTGGACGGAATGTAACGATAATTTGCTCGATACGCTCGTAGAGCTCCATAATAAAATCAGCTGAATCTTTCACTTCAGCTAGTTTCGGGCATTCCGGGCTCTCTGAGCGATGGAATGTTCTTTTTTATAGAGCGCTTCTGAAAAGCAACAAAAACTTCTTACTGTTCAGATGGTAATACTCGATTATCAACTAATAGTTTGGGTATCACGCCTGTATTACCCTCTGGCAATATTTCTATTACTGTAAAAGACGATATTATCTTAAGTGGTGCGGATGTTGAGATTCGAGCTGATACCTCTGGAGATGGGGCTGCTGGCAATATCGCAATCAATACAGGTTCTTTTTTTGCTGAGAATGGTGCAGGTCTTTCTACTGGCAATCTTAGAGGAAAAGGTAGTGGAGGTAACATCATCATTCTTGCTGAGGATATCATCTCCTTTTCAGGTGTAGGTACCATACCATCTAGTGCACTTGTAGCTACTGCTGCTGAAGGTAATAGTGGTAGCATCATTTTTAATTCGAGACTTTTGTCGATAACTGATGGCGCACAAATTTCGGCAGACACTCTTTCAACAGGTCAGGGTGGAGATATCTTTATTGATGCTGAGCAAGTACTAATTGAAGGTGGAAATTTCTTAGAGGGAAGCAATAAGGCATCAGTTAGTGGTATCTTTGCAACCTCTCAACCTGAAGCAGATGGTGATAGTGGCAGTATTGAGCTCCAAATTGACACACTTACTATGAATAGTGGTGCTCAACTTGCAGTTGGGACAGGGGGCAGCGGTGATGCAGGAGATATTTTAATCACAGCAACTGGGCCAATTCTAGTAAATGGTATCGGAATAGAGGAAATTATCACTGAAATCGCTGCCGAAACGGGTATGACCTCGACACGATGTAGAGTGCTATAACGCTTATCCAGCAAGGGTTTCAGGAAGATTTGAGCGAAGAATAAATTTTCTCAGTTTCAGCGTGATGGAGATTGTAAGCTTCTTGTAGGGCTTAGGATTTCTGACTTTTTAATAGACATCTAATTGAGGTCATACCCGCCGAAACAGGGCAGGAGTCAACAGGAAGAGGCGGCAAAATTGATATCCGAGCTGCTTCTCTATCTGTAACTAATGGTGCTCGGCTTAATGTCTCCAACTCAGGAATTGGTAATGCAGGGAGATTGACTTTAGAGATTGCGGATGTTGTCCGCTTTGATGGGGTTTCTGTCGATAACGGCAATGCCAGTGGAGCCTTTAGCCTTATCACAGAAAGTGGCGTTGGTACTGGTGGCGATGTGCAGATTACTGCTGTTAGTTTAGATCTATCAAATGGAGCAGTACTGTCTACCGAAAATTTAGGGAGAGGGAATGCCGGGAGTATCATTCTCAACCTTCAGAATCAATTACGAGCCAATAATGGAACAATTTCTACGGTGGCAAGTTCCGGATCGGGAGGACGCATTGAAGCCTCTGCAGATAACATTTTCCTAGAAGGAGACAGCGACATTACCACCTTCGTCAATACTGGCACAGGGACTGGCGGCAATATTACCCTGACGGCTGAGTTCATCATCGTCCTTGATGACAGCGATATTCTTGCCTTCTCTGCCGACGGTATCGGAGGCAATATTTTCCTGGATACCCCGGCCTTCTTTGTCGAAAATTTCCAACCCACGCCGCAACTGGTCAGTCTCGCAGAACTGCAAGCTCTCGACGGCAACGATCGCGTCGATATCAACGCCACTGGAAGAATTGCCTCTGGCACCATCTCTCTCCCCGATGTCAGCTTCATTGAAAATAGCCTCACCGAGCTTTCTGACGATTTAGTCACCACCACCACCCTGATTGCTGGCAGTTGCATTGTCCACACTGACGGCACCGACGGCTCCTTTATCGTCACGGGGGCGGATGGGCTGCCGCCGCAACCGGGGACTGATGATGTCGCGGGGTTCCCGACGGGTGAGGTGCGAGGCAGTGATGGGGCGATCTCAGAGCAAGTCCAGGACGTGGTTGAGCAACGGAGCCACGCTGTACTAGAACCCACTGGTGCCTATGAACTGAATGATGGTCGGCTAGTGTTGAGTCACGAGTGTAACTAAGCTAATTACCCTTGCTAGGGTCTACGAAAGGCAAATACTCACTGATACCAGATATTCTCTATTTGACGATACTGTTCATAAGCACTGATTTCAATCTCACGTTTAGGGGGGGTAGGTTCTCGTCTACGACACGTCAGGGGAGCCACACACAGCAATCTCGTTTCAGGGTGCACATAGAATTTTGTTCCATAGCTGTCTGCTAAAGAAGGCCGTTCGCCACGCCAGGACCAACGGTTATTTTTGGCATACGGTAGACCATCAATAATTTCCACATGCTGTTCTACAAAATTCCAAAGGTGATCAATCACATGCTGACCAGCCATGGTACGAGGATTAAGATCACGACAGAGGCGACTATACACCTGATCCCAGGGTTGACCCACTTGCGATTGCAACAACTTACGCAACGGTCCTAGATGATCCGATAACCACTTCGATTTCCGTCGTGGCTTAATCAAACAGGGACTCAACAACCCATCTTCGGTTGCTACCCGCGTAATCTGCTCTAGCTCTTTGCGATATCCTTTGAGTTTTTTAGAACTAATACGCATCCCACCTCGGGGACGCTCAATCACAATTTCACTCAGTCGATGTTCGCTCATAATGCAAACTCAATAACAATCTTATGTAAGGCTGTGCTTAATGGAGAGGACGGGACTCGAACCCGCATCGACCAACGATAACTTTAAGGAAACGCGCTTCCTTACTACCCGCAGGCAGATGGGAACTTCCCCCATCTCAGACAATGAATTCCTTTTAGTGCTTCTGCAACCTGTTATCCGTTTACGGTTTTCGGGGAACGTCGCGATGCAACTATAAACCTTACTTTGGTAAACCTGGTCGTCCTTATGGGAACCGTCTTCCAACGTTTTTACGGCTGCCTTGTCCAATTTAGGCTACCTCCCCTTGGGTTGACCGACGGGGCTTGAACCCGCTAACACTGGTTTCACAGACCAGCTCCTCGTCCACTTCGGATTCGGCCAACATAATAAATTCGAAGAGATTATTGGGTGGACACTGGTCGGAATTGTAGGCGTAAGCCTTCTCGCTAGAGTACCGACGTCTTTCTGCTTGCAAGGCAGATGCTTTTCCAGTTAAGCTACAGACCCATTGTTTGCAGTGGCAGGAGTGGTAGGATTTGAACCTACACAGTCGATTTAGAAGATCGATGCCCATCCTTTAGGCGACACTCCCTTGCTAAGTTGTTGTTCGAATTGTTGACCTCACAGCTTCTAAAATTTGACCTAATTTGTTCAGACCGCTGCCATCTTTTCCACACCCCCAGTAGTAATCTCCAGGAGCATTTTCAACCAATGTCTCATTGCCAGTCCCTAGCAAAATAGCTTGAATATCTGCATGTGTGCGGAACTTGGTAAGCACACCTCGATGCATGATGTCATCTTTGACTTGTTCCCAATCAGAGCGAAGGGGATGGTTGCGATCGCGACCCATCACCGCAGCAATCTTTGGCGCTTTCGCATTGCCAATTTTGTCGGCCCAGTCAGGATCGGTGTCTATAAATTTCTGAGCCTGGAAATAATGTTCTGTTGTCGGCCACCATCGACCATCCAACAATACACCATGTCTCGAAAAATTTGAGAAACACCCGTAAGGTTCTTCGCGACTACTGTAAAAATAAATCGTCATAAAAGCCTCCACCTTCATTCAGGAAATCCTTGTAGGGGCAGCGCCTTGTGCCTGCCCTGTTGCAGAATCTTGTGATGAGTTTTTACACACTCCTTAGAGGATGGCTACTTTAAAGCCGACCTTTCAGATTCTTCGCGATCCCTGTTTGCAAACGCACACCGTTTTGGTATTGCCGTTCCTCTCCTACTTAAAGTATGTAGACTCTAACCATGGGGGCACACATTATGATCCTGGCCTCCTGAAGAGACGTTCCATGGAACGTCTCTTCAGGGTAATTTCTAAATAACATGAATTTCAATGAAAACAACCTCCTTACTGGTTAATAACAAGCACCTCCACTAAGATTTGTAGGCTTTGCCTTCTCGCAGAATACCTAGGACCATCGCCTTCGAAGGGCGCTGCTCTGAATCCGCTGAGCTATGGAGGCAAGTGGTAGTCCTGACAGAATTGGTAGGCGTCAGACTTCCCGAAGGATACCTGCAACCTCCTGTCAGTAAATGGGGCTGGCGACAGGAGTTGAACCTGCAATCTTCTGTTTACAAAACAGCTGCTCTGTCAATTGAGCTACACCAGCAATAGTCCCCGAACCCACCCTCACTAAATTCAACCGATCAACACAGGGTAGTAAGCAGTCACAATAGGATGTGCACTTGTCACAATGCTGGGCGTAATTTATAAACGGGAATCGAACCCATTTGCACTTGCCCCCAGCGCACCAAGGAATCGTTTGCGAGACGATGTGTTCCAACTTGCCCAGTTGGCGGGTTGTGTTCGCTTCTGTTGAATTTAGCTACCGACTATTTGTTTTAACTATCTATCAAATCAACCTGCCAGTTTAGCAATTGAATCTGGGCATCTAATAGACGATAATCCCGTGAGATACCATCTAACTGACGCTGTAGACTGCCAATATCTACTGTACTCACAAATCTCACCTCTGAACGACTGTACCGATCATGGGTAATGGAGGCGGCTTGGATTAAGTTTTCCAAAACACTTCGCTTAGTGAATAGAGTATCCCGCTGAGCCAGGGCATCTGATAGAGAACCATCAGCAAATACTGTATTAGCATTAGTCTGATTAATCCGCTGCACCAAACGGGTAAGTTCAGTAATTGCAGTATCCACCTCTGACAAAAGCTCTTGAGGATTCTCAGGGGGCTGTTCACCTTCCTGGACCTTGGCACTGCGGGTCAAACGCTGACGCAGCTGAGCAATTCTCTTCTGACAATCTGCCCGTTGCATTAGGGCTTCTGCAAGCTTCATCGGATTCACCTCCTTTTGTAAGTTTGTTGCTATTGGCATTACTGCCATACCCCTGACAGGAGTCGAACCTGCAACAAATCCGTTTTAAGCGGATCATGTCTACCAGTTGCATCACAGGGGCAAGGGACTTAAAAGTCCATGGGTTGTGTAGGATTCGAACCTACGCTCTTCCGTTTAAGAGACGGCTGCTGTACCACTTAGCTAACAACCCGAATTAAGACCGCTGAAAATGACTTCGTAAAATCGCGACTCTTTCGCAAGCCCCCTAAAGCCCCCAACATTAGGGGTTTGGGGGCCTGGATAACGTAAATCTCATAGCCAACATTAAAAAGATTCCCACCATCCAAAATTTGGTGGGCCGTCAGAGATTCGTTCGCGAAGCGTCTCCGCTAGGAGTTACTCTGATCTGTCTGCTTAAAAGGCAGCCACTCTATCATTGAGCTAACGACCCTGGTACTCTCGGTGGGAGTCGAACCCACAAAAACTAGATCCTCGGTCTAGTGCGTATGCCGTTCCGCCACGAGAGCATATTTGGGCAAACGCCCAGTACCCTTGGTGGGAGTCGAACCCACAAAATCTGGTCTCTGAAGCCAGCACGTATACCGGTTCCGTCACAAGGGCAAATGGTCGGGATGGCAGGATTTGTAGACGCCAGGCTTCTCGAAGAGTACCTGCGGCTCTTTGTCCCCAAAACAAGGCTTCTGACCACTGAATTACATCCCGATTTGGTACCCTTGGTGGGAGTCGAACCCACAACAACCGCGTTCTAAGCACGGCATGTCTACCAGTTGCATCACAAGGGCAAATGGTCGGGATGGTAGGATTTGTAGACGCCAGGCTTCTCGAAGAGTACCTATGGCCTCCTCGCTCCCAGTGAGGCCGTCTCACCACTGAATTACATCCCGATTTGGTACTCCTGATGGGAGTCGAACCCACACGTAAGCTGGTTTTGAATCAGCCGCCTCTTCCAGTTGGGCTACAGGAGCAAGAAATGGAGACATTAAATCGACCCAAGCATGATCAAATCTCTCCAATTCCCCCGCTAGGGTTTGAACCTAGAATCTTCGCAGTCAAAGTGCGAGATGTTGCCAGTTACACCACAGGGGATTGGATGCCGAGGTAGGATTTGCACCTACAACTTCCTGATTCAGAGTCAGGCGACTTGCTAATTCGTCCACTCGGCAATAGTTGTTGCTGATTTGAAGCATATTCTGTCAGTAACCTCGTCACTAGCAGAATATGTTTAACTTGACTTAATCGGGGATCAGCAACACCCGACAATCAATGGCTGGGGCGAGAGGAGTCGAACCTCCAACTTCCTGGGTAACAACCAGGCGCTCTGCCAATTGAACTACACCCCATTGAGCACTCATAATTGAGTGCAAGCCCCCCAGATCCGATTTGAACGGATGACCTCTTGTTTTTCAGACAAGCGCTCTTACCTGACTGAGCTACCAGGGGATTCAATATATGTTTTTCAACCCATGTTAAAAAACAACGAGAACGGCAGGACTTGTAGACATAAGGCTTCCCGAAGGGTACCTGCAATCTTCGGTTAATTCCTTCGGAAACGCTTCGCGAACGCAAACCGACGTGTTATCCATTGCACCACGTTCTCTGGCGGAGAGAATGGGAGTCGAACCCATAGTGAGATTTGCTATCCCACGACTGCTTAGCAGGCAGTTTGCTTTACCAATGGCGATCTCTCCAAAGAGGGTCGGGTGGGAGTTGAACCCACAGTGTTAAAGAACTCCGGTTTTACAGACCTTTACCTGCGCCAATAGGAGCCGACCCTTGGCAGTGGCGACGGGAGTCGAACCCGCAAACACACGAGTGAAAGTCGTGGGGCTTTACCAATTTGCCTACGCCACCCTAAAACGCAGAGACTAAGATTCATAGACGCCAGGCTTCCCGAAGGGTAACCAGATCATCGGTTTTGCAGACCGATGCCTTAAACCAACTTGGCCACCTGGACTTAAACTACACGGGGGTGGCGAGATTTGAACTCGCGACTTCCTGTTCGACAGACAGGCACTCTAGACCACTGAGTTACACCCCCAGAAAGGGAAATATTTAGTTTTCAAGGTTCTGGTTTGAGTCTTAATGACTTGTTAAGCACTTATCTTTGAGACTTAAATTCGTAGCACTCCTGCGTTATTTATATACTACAAAATACACTACACAACGTCAAGGGCTTTCGAGAGATTTTTTGAGAGATTTTTAAGGTCATATACAGAGAGGGTTTGAACATCTTTAATGGCTTTCAATTAAAATCAATAAGATGACAAAACAATCTTATTGGAATCTTCTCGGATTTTACATAAAGGGACCGCGCTCAAGGAAATAAAGCCGTTTCACTTTTTGCACTTCACTTACGGCATCAACATGATGTTTATCAGTAGATACCGTCAAGCTTCTCTCATTAGATGCACTGAAATTGGATGGTTGTTGTCGCCGAGAAAATCGCCAATATTTAAATGACTTACGGCTCCAAGCGAGAAAAAATGGTGAGACAAAATACATAGTAATACTCCTGGTGGGAAAGCAGATTTTTACAGTTATGCGATCGACAAACTAGATTTATGACATCTGTGGAATTGGAAAATGTAGGATTTTGAAATTCCAAGGTATAGCGATATTTCTCGATTATTTTCTGGCGCTGTAAGCCGTTGTTGCACAGCCCATATGCTCAACACAGAGAAAATTTAGCCCAGCTCAAAGCCTCCCTTCTATGAAGGAGATTTAGGAGGGATCTCACCTTACATTAGTGATTGACAAGCCCTACCAGCCCCTTTGGCAAGGGGCCTTGTAAAAGGACTTTTACCAAAGGGGGAGACTCAAAGTGTTATTCAACGTGGCACAACTTTTACTGATTTTCACAGCAAAAGACTATTTTTAAGTCTCCATTCAACAGCTACATGAAATATGCCGTCTGTCGCTGGGTTACTCGCCACAGTTCGTAGATAAGCATTTCACTTTCAGGTGTAAGGGCAGTTATAAAAGTGCCAGATTCAGCGTTAGCACTATTTGCAATCCAGGTTCCCTTAAGGCTTACTTCAACAAACTCGTCATCAACACTTGCTAGATCAATGACGTCTGTTACATTTTGCCGTAGTAGATACTCAAGCTGATTAATACCAGGCAATTTAACAGGCAGTAAAAAGGAAGCTCGACTGGGTTCTAGATGTAAGGGTTCACCAACATGAACTGCTAACATAACTCGTTGGGTAGCAACCGCATCCAACGATGCAGTTACTTGTTCAAGAAATAAGCCGTAATCGGTATAGTTCAGCTTCAACACGGCTGACAATCTCCATGGATGGTTGGGTCAGTCACATGCCGACGGCGGCACAGGGTTAATTTTTTTGTTCTTTCCAGAATTGCTCTGCAAAAGCAACTACTGGATGCATGGGCGCTTTAGGTCGTTGTTTGAGCGGCATATTGGCAAGCTCAGGGGTACGGGCACCCTTGCGAGAATTGCAGGGGGCGCACGCGGTAACCACGTTATCCCACGTGTGAGCACCACCTTGCGATCGCGGTACCACATGGTCCAGCGTGAGCTGTCGCTTACTACCGCAATATTGGCAACTATGGCTATCACGCCGCAGAACTTCGCGACGGTTAACCGGTGGTGTTTTCCAAATGTGCTCGCTATCCCCAGCCCGCAGACGAAGGTGCTCAGGAATCTCAAGGGTCAGACTGGGCGAGCGCATCTGCCAGGTTTTCCCCAGTAGGTCTACAGGTTCTGCCCGGCCTGTTACTAAAAGAACTGTTGCTCGCTTTAGGTTAATTCGCACCATGGGTAAGTAGTTTCTGGAAAAAAGTACGATGGGTCGATACGTAGGCAATACGTACTTATATGGTCGTAATGTCATGGCTAAGCCCTTACAACTCTGAAATTCGTAAAAAAGTCCACAAACAATGGCCCCCGCTTCCGGGTTCGGGAAGCGGGGGCCAAAAACCTGACTGGTTTTGGAGTTAGGTAGGTAACATGGCTAAGCGCCTGCGTCCCCCGCTTCGTCTATATCTTGTTAGTTCTGGTCGATTGAGATCATCGCCCATCAAGCTATGGCATATTTCGCTAAATACAAAACGATCTAAACCAGCGCCAGAAATCGCTTTGGCCACAGTGCCACCCATAATCGTGGGAACGTTACTAGATTCTAGACACCGCACCACCAACGCCATGGATACATGACCAAATAATTGGAAATATCTTTTCACGACTATGGTTTCTATAGAGTTTTTCATGGTATCCAAACCTCTGGTGTGACAATTAAAAAGTGCCTCTAGTGCACTTGCCCAAAGCAATTCGACCTGACTGCCTTTCTGTCTTACCTCTTATACTACATATGTAATACAAGAATGTCTACCCTCTTTGAGTAACTTTATGGTTTTAACGAAAAAAGCCTCCATTAAAACCATAAATGCTTGTTAGAGCTACATTCTCTGGGAGAGCTATAGTCAGCAACACCCTAACAATTGTGGATTCCGGATGTATCCCAAAATTAGTTTTGGATAATATTAAGGATACGATTGCTTGCGTTCACCCAAGTAAAAATGCCATAGCAGCCTCGCAGCTACAGCCCGCCAGGGTCGCCATACCTCGCTAATCATTTGAGCTTCAACAGCTGTAGGTCGTTTAGTCAGGCCCTGAAATTGAACAGTACTGAGGGTTATCTATTGAATAACGTCATAGTCAATTGCTCGGGCTGTTCTCACAGGTGGAGCAGGTTCGTTTTGAATGGCCTTGATCGCTGTATACCCTAGGGGCAGTGACGCCAGCAGACACATCGCACCAGTCCCAACCAACGACAGCTGTCTCACGGCTTTGGAAGCTCGACGAGCATCGGGATATTGTCCCTGGCGGTAGAATTGTCTAACTTGCCAGGCATAGAGTAACGCCGTTACTCCAAGGGGTGGAAACGTGATGAGCGCAGCTAGAGCTGTGGACCAGTGACTGGGGGGGCAGGGCTGATCCTTATAGAGATCATATGTTTTTTCCCACTCAGGTCCACGGACCTTACCAACATAGCCAATCAGGGTAAACTCAGTGATTTCTGAGAGTTCCAGGGGCAACAACAGGTCACGAATCTGATTGGGTAGCGAAAAATAGCTAATACCTTCACCCACCTGTCGCTTGAGGAAGATTTCTAGGTTTTTACCCCGTTGTTTTACATCAACCTCCACAGGCTGTAAGGCATCCTGCAGTAAATCTCTAACCGGGGCTAAACCATCTGGTTTTGCAGGGGGTGGGACCAATTCAGTTAAGGATGGATCATTCAGGACCGCCAGTTGCCAATCAGCGATCGCACCCTCCATATCGCCCAGCTGTTGGCGTACGTTACCTCGCTGCAAATACGCCTCTGCCCAATTAGGGTTGAGCTCCAGAGTCTGGTTAAAATTGACCAGCGCCGCATCCAAGTCATCTCCCTGACTTTGGATAACACCCAACTGATAATAGGCCCGGGCATATTTGGGATTAGCGATGATTGCCTGTTGCCAATTGCTCAGAGCATTTGCCATATTGCCTTGAGCATAGGCAAGCTGACCATATTCAAAATAAGCAACTGCGGGATTCTCAGCACACTCAATTGCAGCAATAAAGTCCTGTTGGGCGTTATCCAACTGGTCTAACGCGCAATAACTTAAGCCGCGTGTAATATAAACCGCAGCCACATCAGGATGATGACTTAATGCTTTGGATAGGGTTGCGATCGCACTCTGATGATTGTCCTGTCGTGCTAGCGTACACCCACGTCGATAGGCTAAACGTGCTCGCTGCCGTGCGTACCAACTTTGCTTATCCATAATTAATTAAATTATCCCTGCCGTTATTAATCCCAAGCTATCCGTAGCCTAACCATCCTTCAGAGGAAATAAAGTCAGAGTGATAACGGAAGCTTGAATAGTCAATAAATAATTTGTTCAGTACTTACCGTTACAAAATTAAGCAGTTCGATTCATGGCGATTACCCAATCCTTCACACCAATTTTGCTTGTTTCCTAAAAAACTTTCCAATGTCGAAATTATTTTCTGGGAAAAATTCACCTATGCCATTGCACCTAAAGTCCTACGACAATTGGCGTAGAGGGAAGTTCCAGAAATCCATTGCTATGAAATGGCGATGAAGCCTCGTCAGTTTCTACAGACACTTCGATGAAACCTATGTAATTCGAATGAACAGGCATGGAAGCCCAAAAGGGGCCTATGTTAGCGTCAGTAAGAACACCTATACGCTATGGTCAATGACCGTTCTCTCGCTGAAAACAGAATTGGATGTCGCAGAGTTTTTATTAAGTAAAGGATGGTTTCCTGAAGAAATTAATGGAATTCTCGTTTTTCCTCTGCCTAGCGCTGCATTTAGCCAGCTAGGTAGTAAAAATCATCAGATACTTAACAGCGATGTGATTAAAGCTACAGACGTCACCCCGACCACCCTTTGCCGTGCTAGACAGCTCCTAGAATCTGCTGGGTGGGTAGAGCGAGAACTCGACTCTCTGCTTAAACCCTGCTTATACAGTGTCGATCCCTGGGCCAATCAAACGATTCACCACTACGAGGCTACTCATCAACGTTGCGGCTATTTAGGTGACCCATTACCAACCCTGAATCACTATCGACGGGCTATGGCATTAAAGCGCATTGTTAGTCTGGCCCTAGTAATCACAATGGTTTCTGTAGCTGTAGTATTTTTTGGATGAGCAGTTGTGTAGACATCTCTACATCCGCACAAATTTATCGGTTGCCTCCACCAAAGCACTCAAGATACCTGGTTCTGTAGCCGAATGGCCTGCATTCGGGACAATGATTAATTCAGCTTCAGGCCAAGCACGATGCAACTCCCAAGCAGACGTCATGGGACAAACGACATCATAACGGCCTTGTACGAGCACCGCTGGAATGTGGCGAATTTTAGCGACGTTTTGCAGCAGCTGATCAGGTGGGTTGAAAAAGCCACCATTGAAAAAGTAGTGGCACTCAATGCGGGCAAAGGCATCGGCAAAGGCATCATTGCCAAACCGCTCAATGATCTGCGGGTTCTGAATTAAATAACTGGTACTTGCTTCCCAAATAGCCCAGGCACGGGCAACCTGCTGTCGAATGTCAGGATTAGGGCTCGTTAAACGTTGGTAGTAAGCTGCCACCAGATTGTTGCGCTCCTCTTCAGGAATGGGCGCAAGGTAGTGCTCCCAGGCATCAGGGAAAATATAACTCGCTCCCTCCTGGTAAAACCATCGGATTTCCTGGGGGCGCAGCATAAAAATCCCCCGCAAAATTAGCCCTGCACATTGCTGCGGATAGCGCTGAGCATAGGCCAAGGCCAGGGTGCTGCCCCAACTGCCACCAAAGACCGTCCATTGATCGATGGCGAGATGCGATCGCAATCTTTCAATATCATCCACTAAATCCCAGGTGGTATTCTCCGTAAGCTCAGCGTGGGGTGTACTCTGACCACAGCCCCGCTGATCAAACAGAACTATGCGCCAACGGTCAGGGTCAAAGAACTGTCGATAGATAGGAACCGTTCCGCCGCCTGGTCCACCGTGCAAAAACACGACCGGTTTCCCCTGTGGATTTCCGACTTCTTCAAAATAAAGGGTATGGATTGAAGAGACAGATAACTGACCGATGCGATAAGGCTCGATAGGAGGATAGGGTTGACGCATAGAGGGGCTTAGCAACGATTTGCCCCGTCATTGTCGCACCCAAATTGCCCCCGATTCCGTTTATTTCACAGAAACCGGCTTCCGCACCACATACCAACGCCCAGTTTTCGGATCACGATAGGTATGAAACGGCTGCTGTTTCAGCGGTTTAGTGCAAGTTTTGGGCATTGACTTAGCGATTTTCACGATTCTTGTGTAGATCAATTCACATATTGTGGCTCGATTTCCCAAAAAAATTGAGTGATCAATCCTTAAGTACCATGTGATTTTTGTCACAAAAGAACAAAAAATCCTGGTGGTTTCCCCATTGTATCCAGGAGTTACAGAGTAGTGCCAGGTATCGGTCTACACCTGAAATGGGTCTAAGCTTAGCAATTTCAATGACATAATCAAATCAATCAGAACCAGATAAGCCAGTAACTTAACCAATTTGGGCGTCAACTCAATAGCATGCACCCCTGATCATTTAGCCACACCCTGTAGAGAGCTTACCCAGAAAATTTATTGCTCAAAGTTTAATAAAGCATGGGCATTCATTTCAGAGAAGATTTTTAGGAATTGATGAATGAGTCTCTCCTGAAAAGCTCATCAAAGCGGTCTATAGGAACTTACGCCTTCATTCCTTACGTGTAAAATTACTCTGCCATCCCCACACAATCGGGTCAGAATCATGTTCTCAAGTCAAGACTTATGCGTTTAAGGTAGCGGCGAAAAACGCAGGGGGCTTACTATATAAGACAGTTTTGGCGTGATCCACCATGTCGGCAATACTATGGCCCGGTCGTTCTCATCCCTTGGGAGCTACCTGGGACGGTCAGGGAACAAATTTTGCAGTTTTCTCAGAAAATGCCACAGCAATCGAGCTGTGCCTATTTGATGCGAATGGAAACGAGCATCGGCTAATGTTACCAGAGGTAACGAACCACGTATGGCATGGATATTTACCAGACGTCGGCCCCGGTCAGCGCTACGGGTATCGGGTATATGGCCCCCATAAACCTAAACAGGGTAAACGGTTTAATGCTGATAAATTACTGCTTGATCCCTATGCTCTGGCCATTAGCGGCGATATGCAATTTAGCCCCGCTATTTTTGGTTATCCGATGGAGCACTTTGCCAATAGCGATCGCGACTTAGAGAAATCCACGCTGGATGATATGCAATGCGTGCCCAAGGGTATCGTGGTGGATCAAAGTTTTGATTGGGGGAATGATCGCCATCCTGAGACACCCTGGCATGAAACAGTTATCTACGAAGTGCACGTCAAAGGGTTTACGCGTCAGCATCCAAACATTCCACCAGACCTACAAGGTACCTATGCAGGTTTAGGTCACCCCGCCGCCATTGAGCACCTGAAGACATTAGGGGTTACTGCGGTAGAGCTCCTACCGATCCATCACTACAATGCCTACCCTAGTCACCTTGTCGCTGTGGGGCTCCACAACTACTGGGGCTATGATTCCATTAACTACTTTGCGCCCTTTGCAAGCTACAGTGCCGGTGGGGATGCGGGTGACCAGGTCAACGAGTTTAAGGCAATGGTCAAAGCCCTCCACCAGGCAGGCATTGAAGTGATTTTAGATGTGGTCTATAACCACACGGGCGAGGGCAATCACTTTGGCCCGACGCTATCTCTGCGGGGTATCGACAATGAAGCTTACTATCGATTAGTTGAGCGCAGTCCTCGCCACTATATGGACTTTACCGGCTGCGGTAACTCTCTCAATGTCCGCCATCCCCAGGTGCTCAAACTGATCATGGACAGTTTGCGCTACTGGGTGCAGGAAATGCACGTAGACGGCTTTCGGTTTGACTTAGCGTCAGCCCTGGCGCGCGAACTGTATGAAGTCGATAGCCTCGCTGCCTTTTTTGACATCATCCACCAGGATCCGGTGTTGTCCACCACAAAGCTAATTGCAGAACCCTGGGACCTGGGTGAGGGCGGTTATCAGGTGGGTAACTTCCCATTACTCTGGTCTGAGTGGAACGGCAAATATCGTGATACCGTGCGAGACTTCTGGCGAGACCATCATTGTCGCCTGGGAGAGTTTGCGTTTCGGTTTACGGGCAGTTCTGATCTCTATCAAGCGAATGGGAAACTCCCCCACGCTAGCGTCAACTTTATTACCGCCCACGATGGCTTCACCCTGCGAGACCTGGTGAGCTACAACGAAAAACATAATGAGTCTAACGGTGAAGGCAATCGGGATGGTGAGAGCTATAACCGGTCCTGGAACTGTGGTGTTGAAGGTGAGACTGAAAATGAGGAGATTTTGGCGTTGCGATCGCAACAGCAGCGGAATCTTCTAACAACGCTCTTTATCTCCCAGGGAGTGCCCATGATATTGGGTGGCGACGAGATGGGCCGCACCCAGCATGGCAACAACAACACCTACTGCCAGGATAATGAGATCGCCTGGTTTGACTGGAATCTATGTCACCAAAACAAAGAGCTACTAACCTTTACCCAACGCCTGATTGCATTTCGAAAACAGCACCCTATCTTCTGTCGTCGTCAATGGTTTCTGGGTCGCGAGATCCATGGCTCTGGCGTCATTGATATCGGCTGGTTCAATCCTGACGGCAGCATCATCAGTGAGGAAGATTGGCACGATGGTAGTTCCAAAGCCATCAGCATCTTTCTCAATGGAGAAGAAATTCTCACCACCGATAAGCAAGGTCAGCGCATTATTGATGATAGTTTTCTTGTCTTTTTCAATGCCTATCCTGAGTTTCAAGAATTCACCCTGCCGCCATCAGTCGATCGCAAAGAATGGCGGGTCATCTTAGACACCAAAAATCCCACTGGATTTATAGATGATGGCCCCATATATGACCATACTCAGAACGTCCCGGTTGCTGCCCGATCGCTAGTGTTACTAGCCTGTCCCCACTGTTTTGATACGACTTCTGGTGCTGATGGGGCTACATGCACGTTGCCTAAGCGAGGGTAGATTATGGCCAACAGTTACGATCTCATCTATGCAGTGGTGCGCCAAATTCCCGCAGGTAAAGTCGCCACCTACGGTCAGGTGGCTGAGCTGGCGGGGCTTATGGGCAAACCTCGGGTGGTTGGCTATGCGCTTTATAAGGTAACCCCTGAAGATGAGATTCCATGGCAGCGGGTTATCAATGCAAAGGGAGAGATTTCCACATCTGCCTTTCGCGATGGCTCAGATGACCTACAGCGAGTATTGCTGGAGGAAGAAGGGATTGAGTTTGAGGGCAACAAGATTAACCTGAGCAAGTATCGCTGGCAGCCGCCGCCAGAGATGATTGAGGCGATTGATTTTGGCGAGGATGATTAGAAACCCCTCCGCCTACGGCATCTCCCCTTCGTAAGGCCCACTGTGTATACACATCTAAAAGATAATTGTCCTAAAAGGTAGACCCGGCCTTGAATTGGCCCTCATCCTAAATCCTTCTCCCTGGGGGCGAAGGACTTTGAGTCCAGGCCCCCCTTCTCCCTCAGGGAGCAAGGGGTTGGGGGATGAGGGCTCGAAACTATGAGCAACTCTCCGACTTATGTATACACGGTAGCCTTCATAAGGTGAGGAAGTCCTCAATCATAATTTCAGGCTGGTGTTTTATTTGTCTGCCAAATCTTTAACTTCGCCTAACTCTCTTAGTTTCACATAAAAACTTTTTCCATGGGCATTAAAAACTCTGGCAAAATTGGGGATTTCAGATTGTCTTTTGATAATAAAGTGGCTACAAGTTCTAGCTGAGCTTCACTGCGGCGATAGACTTCCATCGTCTGACGTTGCCAGTTTACAATCCAGTATTCTTGAACCCCATAAAGTGAGTAAAGCTTTAGTTTAAATTCTTTGTCACGTTGTTCATTGCGTTCGCCAGGGGACAGAATTGCTACCATCAGCTCTGGGGTGACCACTAGATGACCAGCTTCATCAATACCACTGACTAAACGTTCTTTGCTGATCCACACCACATCTGGAATGACTGCATCGGTGGGGGAAAAATTACACCTGGTGTTTGGAAAGCGCTACCCAAACCAGTTTCTTCTGACCAGACTTCTAATCGGACCTGTATTTTACCCGCTGCGCTTTGATGACGAATATGGCGCGCGCGGGTCACAAGTAGTTCTCCATTGATGATTTCATAGCGTTTCCAACCACCGTCGTCGGGCATGACGTCGAGGTCTCGAACTGTCCAGCGTATGGGGTTGGGAGCCATAGAAATTGCAACTGGGTTTGGGTCTAGTATAGCGAGGGAGGTTGCTAGAGCTTGACTTTAGTCTAGATCGTGTGAATGCTTAGCATGGGTAAGTTGATGTAAGTTGATTGGTGCAAAAGATTTGGCAACTTAATCCCTATGGCAGACACTCTAACTATCCTTATCGATCTAACTGAGGCTGAAGCTGGGCTAGAACCAGAAGAACTAGAGTCTCGTAGCTTGGATTTAGCGGATGAGTTGAGATCGGGAGATCTAGCAGATACTGCACGACTGGCTCGCGAAACGGATTTGCCCGGGGGTGCAAAATCAGGATTACTTGCCTTCATTGGGGGTGTACTGACAGCAGAAGTCAATGGTGAAAACCTTAAGAAGGCACTAGATTTTTTGGGTAATCGCTTTTATGGCAAAACGTTGACCCTTGAGTATGAAGCGGATGGTTTAAAGACAATACTGGAGTATAAAAATACAAAGGATTTGGAAGTTGCTCTGGCAGCAGTACAAAAGCTGGAAAATATACGTATCCAGATTAAGGAAAAATCATAGGCGTTTAGTAACCGTCCACTTCAACTCCGCTCAGAGGAAAATCGTAGAAGCATTGGGGATGAGTGCACCCTAAATGTTGCTAAAAGTTAAGGCTCAATCGGCGTTTCAGGGAGTTAGACAAGCAAGGTGCTCAATAGACTACCCAGCAAGGCTTTCCCTCTTTTTCTAGCATTATGCACAAATTCAAAGAACCCCAAATAGATCGGTAATTTTTCTTGTGAGATCCCTCGATGAGGTCTCAACCATGACCGCAGCAATGACCAGAAACCTTCCATCGTATTGACATGGACTTCACAGAAGCCATCTCCATCGTCATCTCGGGCATATTCTCCGGCACTGTGGCAAACACTCTTGTGAGCATAGCCCCAAGTTTCTAAACGAGCATAGATGTCATACTCGTCGGTATAGATGAGGGTGCCCGGTTTCACCATGGACTGAATGATGGGCTTGATGGTTTGTTGTTGAACATTTGCCAGCATTTTAATCACCACTTCTCCACCTCGCTGAATCATCCCGAAGATCGGCGGTTTTTCCGTTTCGAGCGTACCGCGCCCCCGAAGCCCTTTGAGTTTACGTCTGCGTCCCTTGCGCCCTTTTTTTTAACCTGCTCTGGTTGCCCCTTATGACCGGCTGTCACATAGACTTCATCAAACTCCACCGTCCCTGATAACTGGACTTCTGGGCGCTTGTCGGCCACCGCTTGGCGTAACTCACTCGTCATCTGATGCACGTCATCTTTGTGCAGACTCAACTCGTCGGCAATTTGTTGATTGGAGACATTGAGACCCATCAAATATAAGCATGCTATCCAGGTTTTTAACGGTTGATGACGACCCGCAAAGATGGTGTCGGTTAAGTCATCAAAGTGGCGACCACACTCGCCACAGATATAGCGTTGCCGCGCTGAATAGGTTGCATGCTTCCCTCGTTTGGTAATGTTTTTCGCTCCACAATCAGTGCAGCAAACACCATCGGGCCAACGCATCGTGCGAATAGTCTCGTAGCATTTGTCCTCATCGATTAACTTGGAAAGCGTTAGCATAGGTAGGCTGACCGGGGGCTTTATTCCATGACACTACTCTGCTCATCTTGAATTTAGCAACCTCCCTAAAACAGCTATTGAGCCAAAGTTAAACTGCAATCAACCATTTGACGAAGTTTTCAAGATTTGTCCCCGATAAAAATGATTTATATTGGTATGGATTTATGTTGGTCATCTTTACCTAGGTAAGAAGTCTAATCCTTATGGGAAAATATGCACTCCTCATTGGTATATCTGAGTATCCAGACGGGTTAACGAACTTACCCGCAGCGGTTGAGGATGTGAGCGCATTACAGCAAGTGCTACAGGATAAAACCTTAGGGGGATTTGATGAGGTTAAGCCTTTAATCAATTTATCTGCTGAGCAGATGAGGCGAGAAATTGAGCTTTGGTACCGAAAGCTCCAGGCTAAGGATATGGCATTGCTCTTTTTCTCAGGTCATGGTCTGAAAGATGAGCGTCGTGATCTTTATTTTGCAACTAACAACACTGAAAAAGATCGTGAGCAGTTGGTAAGGGCAACAGCTGTTGCCGCGCGTACTATTCATGACTCTATTCGCTACAGTCGTTGCAAGCACCAAATCGTGATCTTAGATTGCTGCTTCAGTGGTGCCTTTGGTGATCTACTTGCAAAAGATGATGGTGAAGTCCCTATTCAAGATGTTCTCGGGGCAGAGGGTCGAGTGGTCCTGACATCGACTAGCTCTGTAGGGTATTCCTTCAGTGAAGAAGGCGGAGAAGGGCCATCTATCTATACTCGATATTTAGTACAAGGTATTGAAAAAGGAGCTGCTGACCTGAATGGAGATGGCTGGATTTCGATAGGTGAGCTGCATGAGTTTGCTAGTGGCAAGGTACAGGAAGAGTCTCCGGCAATGAGCCCAAAGATTATTACTCTGAAGGATGAAGGGTATAAGTTAATTGTGGCGCGGTCACCTCAGGACAAACCAGAGGTGAAATATCGCAAAGAAGTTGAGAAAAAAGCACGCAAGGGCAAGTTTACGATTCCTGCTCGACGCAAATTGAACTCACTACGTAAGCAATATGGTTTAGCAGAAGAGGTAACAAAGGCTATTGAAGAGGAGGTCTTACAGCCTTATCGAGAATATCAGCGCAAGTTAGCTGAATATCGTGAAACGCTACAAGATTGCTTGGCAGCGGAAGATAAGCTCAGTTGGGAAACGATTGTTGACCTTAAAGATTATCAGAAGCATTTGAACTTGAAGGATAATGACGTTCAGTCAATAGAGACAGAGCTGGTTGGACAGACGATTACGTTACCAGATGAAAATGTACCAAAAATAGAGACAAGGATTGAAGAACATAAATCACGAGAAACTTCAAATCCTGCCCCCAACTTTACGTACAAAGAACTAACCCAGGAAGATATATCAAGGATCTTTTATATGAAAAATGTAAAAGCATCCAACGGTTGGGCATACAATCTAGAGCATATAAATGAGATTGGAGGATCTACAGATTCGAGAGTGTTTGAACTTTTCTGGCTAGCGAGTAGCAGAGGTGCGCAAGCTCCATCACCTGGGGAACTAATCATACTTCATCAGCGAGCCAAGATCACTCATATTGTTGAGATTTTAGATATTAATGCTTATAGCAATGAAGAGGGAACCTGGCGTTGGGTTAGAGCTTTATGGATGCCGCCGTCTAAAACAGATTGGTCACAACTACCTCATCAACGGGATATATTAGGTTTTGATCCACCAACGATTGTAGGTGGGGCAACTCTGTCATTTCGGAGTAAGAATTTCTCAAGCTTTTGGAAATCTTGGGAGAGAATTGAATTATTTCAGAATTATGTTTGGCTCAAGCTCAATAAGCAGACAACTTTATCAGCTCAGGCATATCAAGAACAACAACGTCAACCAAAGTCACAGTATCCTACATTTTCTTTTGAGACAGTGAGGGTAGACGATAAAGGAAATGTCATTGAAACTACGGAAGGCAAGGCAGAATGTTTTGCTGAAGACTTGGGTCATGGTCTTACCCTAGAGATGGTGCGTATTCCAAGTGGCACGTTTATGATGGGAACTGCCGAAGGAGAACAAGGTGCGAGTGGGGATGAGTACCCGCAACATAAGGTGACAGTGCCTGAGTTTTGGATGGGGAAATTTGCGATCACTCAGGAGCAATGGCAGGCGGTGGCAAGACTTAAGAAAATTGAGCGGGATTTGGAGACTGATCCAGCGAATTTCAAAGGGGCAAAGCGACCAGTTGAACAGGTTAGTTGGGAAGATGCTGAAGAGTTTTGTAAGCGATTATCGAAAAAGACAGAGAAGGAGTATAAACTACCTAGCGAAGCGCAGTGGGAATATGCCTGCCGAGCTAGAACTGAAACACCGTTTCATTTTGGACTAACAATCACAACAAACTTAGCAAACTATCGGGGTACAGACTGGATCGTTCAGAATAAGACCTATCCTGGAAACTATGGAAAAGGCCCTAAAGGTATATATCGGGAAGAAACAACTGAAGTAGGAAGTTTTGCGATCGCAAACCCATTTGGCCTGTACGACATGCACGGCAATGTCTGGGAATGGTGCCTGGATGGATGGCACGAGAACTACAAAGACGCCCCTAATGATGGCAGCGACTGGAAAACCTCTGATGAGAGAAAAGTACTGCGGGGTGGTTCCTGGAACGACTATCCGGACCGCTGCCGCTCTGCCTACCGCTACAGGAGCGTCCTCGGCTACTACTACGACCCTATTGGTTTTCGAGTGGTTTGTTTCCCCCCAGGACATAATATTTAGCTCTTTACACTTTTGCCCTCTTCTCTTTTACTCGCCCCTAGGCTCTGCCTGGGCAGCTCTACTGGTGGCTCCGCCACGAATAGGCAGAGTCTCTCGAAATCGGTCCAGGCAGAGCCTGGGACCTAGAGGGGAGTAATCGATAACACCCCTGGTTCTCCCAAATAATTCTGATAGTTGGACCATACAAACCTGTTTAGGCAACTTGCGACGTTTTATTACCAACTCCCACTGGTTATTACCAGCTCCCACTGGCTCCACCCCCTGAAGAACGACCTCCCCCTCCTCCTGAAGAAGAGCCCCCTCCAAACGAGCTATTACTGCTACTTGACCTTTTCTTTCTGGGAATCGTCACTGTGTAGGTATTCTCATAAGAACAGTGCTGACATGTCTCCGTTACCCGAGCAGTTCCTGAAGAATAATAAGTGGCTGGGCGAATGACATCTCGTCTAGATAAAAGAGTTTTGTAGCGACACCCCCTACAGGTTTTATACTGAGACAACAAACTGCCATAGCGATTAATATCATGGCTTTGACAGCTAGGGCATTGCCAAACATCATAATCAACAGAGCCTAGTTGTTCCTCCACATTTTGCCCTTGTTCCAAATACTGATTGTCACTGTCCTCATCCAGACGCACCATATCAGCACCACAGTCCGGACAGCGACGACGACGGTAGCGTAAAAATTGCCTCATTATCAAACCAACACCACCCAAACTAGTCAGACCACCCCCCAATAACCAGTTCTTATGATTGCCATGGCCATCGTAAGAAGGCGCAGTGTCACGGCTGCCGACAGGGTTACTTGACCGAGATGCTGCTGCTGGTGATGACGATGTTGTTGTTGATGTCTCCTCAGGTTGAGTTACACGCCGGATAATTGCTTCAGTCCCCTGCAAAATTCCACCACTATAGTCGTCTTGCTTAAAGCGCGGCACCATATACTCATCAATCACAGACTTCATCGCAGAGTCCAGAGATGTGCCGTAGCCAGCCCCCACTTCTATCCTTACTTTTCGATCATTCACAGCCACCAACGTCAGAATGCCATTATTCTTCTCAGCATCACCAATGCCCCAGGTATTAAATAAGTTGGTAGCAAACGACTCAATCGTACTGTCCCCAGTCCCATAGTCCTGAATTGAATTAAGGGTGACAACCGTAGCTTCAATGCCATGGTTAGCCTCCAGGTTCGCCAACGATTGCCGAATGCTGATCGCATCCTCTGGGCGCATCAATTGAGCATAGTCGTTGAGGTATGGATCGCTGGCTGTGGGATACCCCGTTTGAGCCCAGGATGGTAACGCACTAAGATGAGAGAATAGAATGATTGCGATCGCAACCACTGTCACTATCACCCCTCGCCGCATCCAATGCACAGGCATGTTAGGTATACTAAGCATAGTTACGATCACCTGAAGAGCCATTGTTATCTACAGACCTTCAGAAGAATATTTCGGATTTTTCCATACAACAACATCAAGAAAATACCGGTTGCTGAAAAATACTGTACTCAGCAACCGGTGTTTTTATGACTGACTTGTTACAAAAGCGATGAATTCCCTAGAACGCAGGTAAAGCAGGCAACGGCTCTCCTAACCACTTCTGGGAAAAGTCATCTAATTGACCACCTAAACGCTTGTGATAGACAAACGTGTTCACCCACTGGAGTAAATCAACCTCACCACGACGTAGGCCAATGTGGGCTGGAGATTCTTTGATAATAAATTTGCCCTCAATAGTCTTGTCAGGGTTGTTCTTTGATAGCTCAGATGCAACCACATTGCCTGTGGCAATCATATCTACCTGACCAGAAATTAAGGAAGACGCAGTCAGACTGTTGTCAGCAAAGCGCTCTATCTGTACATCGTCGCCCACCGCATCGGTCAGTTCCAGATCCTCTAAAGTCCCCTGGGTCACCCCGACCTTATAACCACCTAAATCGCCAAATTCACCCACACCAGAAATCTCTGATGAGCCGTAAATCCCAGAGAAAAACGGCGCATAGGGAATGGAGAAAAAGATAGACTTAGCCCGCTCAGGATTAGCTCCCATACTGGAGATGACCAAATCCACCTTATTTGTTTGTAAAAAGGGAATTCGGTTGTCACTGGTCACTGGTATCAGCTCTAGCTCAACGCCCAAATCTTCAGCAATCAGGTTAGCCACATCGATGTCATAGCCTTCCAAATTACCGCTAGCATCCACGGAACCAAAGGGGGCAAAATCTTGGGGTACCGCAATTTTAATTGTCCCTGCTTCAATGATGCGGTCCAGACTGGAAACAACAGCAGCGTCGTCCTGAGCTGTCACACTGGGGGAGTTGCCACCACCAGCACAGGCTACAGCAACTAACGAAAACACACAGGCGATCACTGCAATGGAGATGGTTTGCAGCCATCGTCTTGGGATAGAAAAACCCATAATTAAAGAATCCTCACTCAAATCCTTATGGGGCTAAGGAATGTACGATAGGCCCACCGTAGCAGGCTGAATAGCACTCACTGTATCCTGGGTTACTTTTTTATCTCAGTATGCTAAGGATTTCTCTAGTTTTCGGCTGGCAACAGAAATTGGAAAACAAATGCCGAAGTAAACGATAGCTGTAATCAAATATACAAAAAAGGGTTCGAAGGTCACATTTGTAATATTGGTAGCTGAACGGGCCAGTTCAACAAAGCCAATGGCAGAAGCAAGAGAGGTTCCTTTGATCACCTGTGCTAGAAAACCTACAGTGGGAGCAATAGACCGACGGACAGCCTGGGGCAAAATCACTAGCCCTAACTGTTGAAAGTAATTCATACTTAATGCCTTGGATGCCTCCCACTGGCCAGAGGGAATCGACTCCACCGAGCCGCGCCAGATGTCTCCCAGGAAGGCACTGGTAAAGGTAGTTAAGGCGAGCGTTGCAGACATCCAAGGACTAATGTCAATGCCCAAGATGCTGACTCCAAAGAACGCCAGTAAAAATTGAATGAGCAGGGGTGTGCCCTGAACAATTTCTAGATAGACCCAGCTGATGCCCTTAAGAGGACGAAATGGAGAGATTCTCATCAGCATAAGGAGGAAACCAGCTACGCCTCCACAAATAAACGCAATGGTGGATAACAGCAACGTCCAGCGGGCGGCCCATAATAGAGCAAAGACAATATCTAGGTGACTAAAATTTCTCATGTAATCCCTCAAATGTAGCGGGTGAAGGTGAAAAGGCGGCGGTGACAGAGCTGAGCGACGAGTTTAAAGCTGAGGGCCAGCACCACATAAATCAGGGCCAGGGCAAAGTACACTTCAAAGTCTCGGAAGGTGCGCGATCGCAAAAAATTTCCCATAAACGTGAGCTCTTTAGCTGAAATTTGCGACACTACACTGGTTAGTAGCAATAGCAACACCATTTGGCTGGTGAGTGCCGGGTAAATATTGGCAATGGCGGGCTTAAGGATCACCAGACGAAAAATCTGCCATCTGTTTAAACCAAGGGACATACCTGCCTCAATCTGGCTTTGCTCAATGGACTGAATGCCGGATCGAATGATCTCGGTGGAGTAGGCTCCAAAATTAATGGTAAGCGCCAGCAAAGCGGCCTGACTGCTGCCCAACCGTGGCCCCAAGCTAGAAATACCAAAGAAAATAAACAGCAGTTGCACCAGGAAGGGCGTATTGCGAATGGCCTCCACATAGGCAGCTGCTAACATACCGAAATAACGATTGTCAGAGGTACGGCAAAGAGCGCCAACTATCCCTATCATTAACCCTAAAACAATGGCCAAAGCTGACAGCTGCAGGGTGAGGCCCACGCCGGCCAGTAACAGATCCCAATTATCCCAAATGACTTGAAACTGAAACCGATAGGTCATTATTTATCTATGCATCCTAAGCCGTGACTGTTGTTACTTGCCAACCCAGAGTGCGGGCTCGCTCCTGAGCAATTTTAGGCACATCTGCAGCAATAAATTGTTCATGGAGGATCTGAACGCTAAGGAGATGATTGATCATGGCGTCAATCTGTACTTGCTCGGCAACGGGTGTACTCGGGTGCTGATGGCGATTAAACAATGCCGCCACGGCAGGGGCATTGAGTAAACCAGCTGTGGCGATCGCACCTGCTGACAAATACTGTTTCGCTAATCCCAACATCGCTTGCTGTTTTACTGGGTCGGTATGGGCAGGCGGAGCCATAAAGGCAAACTTCTGACGGTTGTAGAGGGTTTCGGGCAGCAACGCTTTCATGGTCTCCCGCAGGATGTATTTGTCTTTGCGATCGCAACCCAGGCCCAGACTAAACCCTTATTAGGTATTCAGGGTTTACATGTCTTAGAGCATAGCCGTCATACCTCACCAAATCGAGTACTACAGCGCCTCCTGCGACATGATCCAGATCGTGAGCAGCGACAGTTGCACCTGGTCAGCGGGTCGACCATGACGAGCAGCCCCTGGTCACCCTGCGCACTGTCTTTGAAGAGTCTTGCAAGGATTATTATCAGTCCTTCCGTCAAGCGATGCCTTCAGAGCAGGCTCAGGTGTTACCCCTGGAAACACCCTGGTTAGATGAGGCAGTGTAAGTCTTATTTCACCACTAACGTTTTGACATAGCCTTCTAACTCAGGGCTAAACCGAGCGATAAAACCGCCGTCGGCACCATACAGTTCAATCGGTAGCTGGGTGCGCTTGCCAATATTGATCACCTCTTGCAAAAGCTGGTTGACTTCAACAATCATCTGATCAGAGGCCGGTACACTCACACGATTATTCGGATCGGCAATGGAGAAATCTGCCAATGCATCATAATCTTTGGCCAATTTGAGCTGTACTGCCCCCCGCTTCATCCCAAACTGACAAAACGTGGGCTTACAAATACTAGAGAAATCCTCTTTGGCCTTATCGAATCGAAGGGCTAAACGCAGATTTTCCTGAGCCTGAGACAGCGCCGGTTCATAGTTTTTTAAAAGGGTCTGACCATCGGTATAGCGAGACGTGCCCACCGGCACCCCCTTAACTTGGGTAATCGCATCGCGCCAGCCCAGCATAGCCAGGGTCCACTGTTCCTCTGATTCATATTGACGGGCCGTAGCTGCATAGCGCACAGCTTCGTTGTAAAACTGGTCGGCAGCCTGCTCTTGTTGATAGCGGGTACGCACCTTGGCTAAATCAGTCTCATAATTAGCTAACAGCTCATTCGCCTCCCCATGGGCCATGGTGCCTCTGGGAATCTGTTTTAGCTGTTTAACAGATTTATTCCAAGAGTCTAACGCCGTTTTCCAAGCAGACATTGTATTGGCAATTTCCGCTTGGTCCTTAGCTAAAGAGGCCGTCAGCTGTGCCTGATTCAAGTTTTCTTCTGCCTGCTGCTCCGCCGTCACCCGTCCTTCAATCGTAGTTAAGTTATTGCGGTATTCCTGCACCTTTGGTGAAACAAACACCTCATAGATAGGGCTTCCGGCAGGAATCTCCTCTAGCTGAGCAATGGTTGCACGCCAGCGTTCTGCAATGCTTTCCCAATGGGCAATGGGGTGGGGTGGATTTTGACTCTCCTTGGCAGCGGTCAGGGCATTTTCCTGGGCGGCAGCCACTGCATTAAGCAGGTCAGCCTCACCCTGATAGTCATCTAATAACGCTTGCGCACTGGCATGATGCCTTGACCATGGGGGAATTGGCTTGAGGGTATTCACAGCGGTGTTCAGCTGGTCCCCCATATCCAGTACAGTTTGCGGAGTCGGCTGATCCTGCAAAGCGATTAAGGCAGCATCTCCTAAGGCTTGGGCTTGCTGGATGCGATCGCATCCACCCATCACACAGGGTCGACTTAACCCGTACCCCAAAGCGCCAAATACAGCTGCCATGCCAATACCCGCCGCAATCAAACCACGACTCACCGCAGGCGTATCCGCAATAGTCTCAGGTGTGTCATCCACAGCAACTGACGCCGCTTCTCCCACATCCTCTGAGATATCTTCTGGAGACTTCTCGTAAAACCCATCCAAGTTTAAGTGCTCATCGACTGATGGCTGATCGACCGGCAGGTCTCCCTCCATGGGGGGCAGTTCTTCACCAAATAATAATTCTTCTCCAGATAAAAACTCTTCCTCTGATAGATCACCCGTTGCCTCATCCTCTCCGTCATCCTCCTCAAACAGGCTTTCAGGAGCTATTTCCGGCTGATTGTTCAACAAAGGTTCAAACACCTGATCGTCAAGCACCACATCATCCAACAATATGGGACCTGAACTATCTTGCAGGAGCCAATTAAACCGATGAACCGCAATGGGTTTCGCCATAAATGGCTGCTTTAAATAGACTTTAATTGGAATGGGGTCTCCCGTTGCGCCCAGATGCTCTGCTTCAACAGGCAACCCATCAATCTCCAACCGATGGCGAATCGAGGTTTCTACCTCCGCAAAGACATAGTTGACAGGCACTGTGTCCACATTAGGGCTTTCCACCAGCACCATAAGCTTGCCTCGGCTAACAGCACACTGTATCGCTACTGCTTCAGGGACCTCCGGTGAGCGACTTAAATCGTAAGTCAAATCAGCCGATAGGCGACTTAGAGTAAACGCCGACGCTAGACTCATGCTCTACGCCTCCACAAAGTTAACCAACAGGACAAGTGCCCTAATAAACAACTATTCACAACGCATCTGTGATGCAATCATTAGGCCTTAGCTTACCCACATGATTTCCTTGGGCTCAGAGGGTCAAGGGGTATTAAAGCTATTGAATAGTGGCCTATTGTTTACGTTTTCGCAAGCCCTTTTCTTCTTTGTTCAGCATCCATTTGTAGAATCCTAATATCATTGATGGCTCCATCGATTACCCCATGAACGTTCTAATCGTTGAAGACGAAACTGACATTGCTGACCTGATTCAGCTGTACTTAACCAATGAGAACTTCACCACCGAAATCTGTAGCAGCGGCACAGCGGCCCTTGAACGTTTCCCTATTTTTCAACCAGACCTGATCATCTTGGATTTAATGATTCCCGGATTAGACGGCCTAGAAGTATGCGCCCGCATTCGTCAAACACCTGGCACCAAAGATCCCTACATATTAATGTTGACGGCCAAAGGGGAAGAGTTGGATCGCATCATCGGCCTATCCACCGGAGCCGATGACTACATGGTCAAACCCTTTAGTCCCCGCGAGTTAGTTGCGCGGGTAAGAGCCTTATTACGCCGTAGTCTGCGTGGGGCACCTGCCAGCCACACCTATCGAACCGCCCACTTTGCCATTGACTTTGATCAGCGCTCTGCACTGTACCAAGATTCAGAGCAAAATTCAGACTCCATTGCCCTTGACCTTACACCGCTAGAGTTTGACTTGCTCGCCACATTTTTGAGCTACCCTGGTCGCGTTTGGAACCGATCACAACTCATCGAAAAGCTCTGGGGAGACAATTTTTTTGGCGATGAGCGGGTAGTCGATACCCACATTGCCCGTCTCCGCAAAAAAATTGAACCGAACCCGGCTCAGCCTACATTCATCAAAACCGTTGTCGGTGTCGGCTACCGGTTTGAAGATAACCATCAACGTTCTTAATTTTGAATTTTAAGGTTTGAGTTCAAGGCTCAATTCAAAATTCAAAACCCCAAATTCCCCATTGCCTTTAGTCCATGGCCAAAGTCCCAACAAACATTAGCTTACGCACCAGATTGCTGCTGTCCCACCTGATTGTCATGGCAGTTGCAATCATCGCTTTGGCCGGTGTCAGCCGTCTGTCCACTCCCCGATACTTTGTGGTGACGCTTGAGCGTTTAGAAGGTCGGGGGATTCGTATTCAGCAGGTGCGCGGCCAAATTTTAGAAAGTTTCACCGATGCTTGGGCTCGGGGGATGGTCTGGTCAGTTCTCTTAGGAGGAGGAGCCGCTGGTGGTATTAGCTATTTGCTATCGCGACGTATTATTCGTCCACTGACGCGCATGGAGGGAATTACCCAACGATTTGCCGCTGGAGACTGGGCCGCCCGCGTTCCTCCATCCGATATCCCAGAACTCCATCAGCTTGGCCATAGCTTTAACCGCATGGCTAGCGAACTGGAACAAGTAGAGCAACAGCGACGGGACTTAGTCAGCGATCTATCCCATGAATTGCGGACACCGCTCACCATCCTCCGGGGCTACCTGGAAGCTCTGAGCGATCAAAAATTGCCTGCCACCCCTGAAACCTATGCCAAGCTCATGGGTGAAACCCAACGACTGCAACGTCTCGTCGAAGATTTACAAGAACTCTCTAAACTAGAGGCAGGGTATCTACCCATTCAACGGCAATCCACCGATCTGACAGCCCTGACGGAGCAGGTCACCCAGCGTTTCCTCGATCAGCAGCTAGCATCAGACAAACCGCAAATTGTCGTAGATACGACTCCTGATTTACCCGCCGTTGAAGCTGACCCTGCCCGTACCGAACAGGTTCTCGTTAATTTACTGAGTAATGCCCTGAAATATACCGAAACCGGACAAATTACTGTGAAAACCTGGCAAAATGAAAGCCAAGTTTGGCTAGCGGTCCAGGATACTGGCATAGGCATCGCTGCTGCTGATTTACCCCATGTTTTCGAACGTTTTTGGCGTGCCGACCGTTCCCGCAGTCGTGGTTCTGGTGGTACCGGTATTGGCCTCGCCATCTGCAAACGTCTAGTCGAACTACAGGGTGGCGAAATTTATGTCAGTAGTGAAGTCAATCGGGGCAGCACATTTAAATTTTGGTTACCCAAAGCTACGCAAACCCGCTAAGTTTTGACGTAGATAGCCAACCCACCGATTACAATCCTTCAACCGATAGGCCATAATAATTATTATCAATGACCGTGACTGCGGACACTCAATTGATGAGAGACTATTGCTAGCATCACGGTTTATCCAATTGAGCCCTTCTTAACCGCGGCTAGTAATCGTCCGCTTCCTTTCGCTCATGTCTGAATCCAACTCCCCAGGTCGTCAAGATCCTCGCCTTAGTAAAAAGCTGTGTGATTCAGGTCAGCTTTTTCGGGAGCGTTATGAGGTTGTGCGCATTTTGGGGCGCGGTGGTTTTGGGGTCACCCATCTAGCGCGCGATCGCATGCTGCCAGGTTCACCACTTTGTGTGATCAAACAGCTATTTCCAAAAGTCAGCCATCCCATTGCCCTAGAGCGAGCTAAGCAGCGATTTCGCCGTGAGGCTAGAATTCTCGGACGGTTAGGCAGCCATTCTCAGTTACCAATGCTGCTGGATTACTTCACCTTTAAGGGGGAGTTTTTTCTAGTACAAGAGTATGTCCATGGAGATACCCTGAGTCGCGAAGTTCGCAAAAACGGTGCTCAAAAGGAACCTGCCGTTAAGCAGTTCCTCATCGAAGTGCTGCCAGCAATCCGCTACATCCATCGCAATCGAGTGATCCATCGGGATATCAAACCCCCTAATATCATTCGCAGTCGAGATGACAACCGTTTGGTACTGCTAGACTTTGGGGCCGTACGTGAATGTCTTCATTATGATGATGACCCTGGGGACCATGCCGCGAGTCCTACAACACATTTTGTGGGCACCATGGGGTTTGCTCCACCTGAGCAATTGGCACTACGTCCCACCTATAGCAGTGATATTTATGCCCTAGGTGTTACTTGTTTATATCTACTGACAGGTAAATCTCCCTTAGAATTTGACATCGATCCCAATACTCAAGAAATCAGCTGGCAGCGCTCTGTCAATATCAGTACGTCCTTTGAACGATTACTGGCTAAAATGCTGACCACCGACTTATCAGAGCGATTCAAACGCATTGATGAAGTGCAGAGTGCCCTCCAATTAGATGCCCACTACAGCAATTTAGAACTCTGCCTCAATCGCGTACCCAAGGCACAGGAAGTATCCAGCAAAGAAAACGTCATTGAGTTGGATCAAAATAAATCGCCAATTCAACGCCGAGCAGCCGCTATTCGTCGACTACGCCAACGTCAGCATATGAAAAACCGACCGAGCACAGGAGGGCCTGCGTTCCCGCTTTAATTAGCCTCTACATCCGCCAAATGATTGAACCAGGCCTGCATTGTCCTATCAATGACTTCAGGCACCTCGTCATAAAAGCAGTGGCCTCCATGATCAATGGCTCGATAGCTGATTTCTGGATTTGCCGCCAGGATTTGCTTCGCCCACGCCGTCGGTAAGATATTGTCCTTCGAACCCCATAGCAGGAGAATTGGGGCAGATACCTGCTGAATTAAATCAGCGGTAACATCACTAAACTCTGCTTTAGTGCGCGATTTCACTAAGTAACAAAGTGTACGGGCTGCACCACGTTCCAAGGTAGGTCGCGTAAATATCTCCACAAGTTCATCATCTACTCGCTCAGGCTGCTGATAAATGTTAGTGAGCACCTGGCGAATAAAATAAGGCTGCCGCACTAGTGCAAATAAAGGACGCAATAGTAATGGCGTTGCAAATACCCCCTCCACTCCCCGTGATAGACGGTCTGCCCAACCAGATACAAGTTCCTGACGGGCCAGCGGTAATGTGAGCAAAATCAGCCTCTCTACCATGTCTGGATGCCGAGCAGCTGCCGTCAGAGTCACCAAAGCTCCCAAGGAATGTCCTATCAAAATTACGGGTTGCCCCATGAGCATTTGCCAAAAATCGTAGACTTGCTCCTGCCACACCTCCGCCCCTAGAACCGCTGCCGCCTTCTGGGAATGACCAAATCCCAGAAGGTCCAGAGCGTATATCGGTCGCTGTTGCCCCCATAGCTGTAAATTGGAGCGCCACTGTTCCAAATTGGCCCCAAAGCCGTGAACCAATAGCAGTGGTGTCCGCTGTTGGGCCTCCAGTTCATGGGGGCGAATGTAGGTGTAGCGAATACGCCATCCTCGCCAATACCAGAAACGCTGCTGCCCCAACTCAGGATGATTAATGGCTTGAGATCGCTTCATGGAATCGCTCTATAGGGGCAGATGATAACTATCATGTAACTTAAGGCAGATTGCTATTAAAGGAATCAATAGTGGTGAGTGGTAGATACCTTTAAGATAGATTAAGAATCATTTACTGATGAGTTGATGAGTCCTTCAGACTCATCACTGGGGATAGCGAGGCGTACTATGACCGAGACTAAGCAGAGAGATGTTCAGGTATTGCCCATCGCAACGAATACACTGGCCCTGCGCTCCCGCAGCTGGAATCGACTGCGTTTTGAAATTGAGTATGCGCTCGAAAAGGGAACAACGGCTAACTCTTATTTGATTAATGCTGATCGAATCGCATTAATCGATCCTCCGGGTGGCTCATTCACCACTATCTTTTTAGACGCGTTGAGATCGCACGTTGCCCTCGACCAACTTGATTACATTATCCTGGGTCACATTAATCCCAACCGATTGGAAACCTTACAACACCTGATTAATGAAGCCCCCCAGGTAACAATTGTTTGTTCTAATCCAGGTGCGATCGCCATCAAAGCAGCGGAGCTGTCCCTACAAAACCCTTTATTTGTTATCAAGAATGCCGATGAGGTTCTCGATCTCGGTCAGGGCCATAAGCTGCAATTTATGCCAGTGCCCACCCCCCGTTGGCCTGACGGACTGACTACCTACGATCCTGCCAGTTGCACCCTTTATACCGATAAATTTTTTAGCACTCATATTTGTAATGATGACGCCTACGATCTCCACTGGGAAGATTTGTTAGACGATCGGCGTTACTACTTTGATACAGTGATGGCCCCTAACGCTAAACAGGTTGCCACCGCTCTGGAAAAGCTTAGTGAGTTTCCAGCCCACCTTTATGGAGCTGGTCATGGCCCCATGGTGAAGTATGGCATCCATGAACTCACTCACCAGTATCAACAATGGTGTGCCCAGCAAAAGCAACAAACCCTTAGTGTTGCTTTAATCTATGCGTCGGCCTACGGCAACACTGCCACCATTGGTCAAGCCATTGCCCGAGGCATTACTAAAGCGGGTGTCGCAGTTGAATCTATCAATGCTGAACAGGCTCCCCAAAGCGACATCAAAACCGCCGCCGAAACCTGTGCCGGGTTTATCATTGGTTCTCCCACCCTCGGTGGTCATGCACCGACCCAAATTCAAACAGCACTGGGTTTACTGCTCTCCACGGCCTCTAAAAATAAACTAGCCGGTGTATTTGGCTCCTACGGCTGGAGTGGTGAAGCCATCGACCTCCTTGAAAGTAAATTACGGGATGGCGGCTATAGTTTTGGCTTTGATCCCATCCGTGTCAAATTTAAACCGGACGAAGTCACCCTCAAGTATTGCGAAGAAGCGGGTACCGACTTTGCCCAAGCTTTGAAAAAAGCAAAACGTGCAAAAGCACCCCGTACCCCCGCCAGCAACGTTGAAAAGGCCGTTGGTAGGTTAGTCGGCTCCCTATGTGTCATGACGGCTAAACAAAGTGAAGTTGCCAGCGCCATGTTGGCTTCATGGGTTGCCCAAGCGACATTTACACCGCCTGGTTTCACCGTTGCTGTCGCCAAGGAGCGCGCCATCGAAACGTTGATCTATCCAGGCAATCCTTTTGTGCTCAATATCTTGGGTGAAGGCAAGCATCTAGGTCCCATGAAACAATTTCTCAAGTCCTTCACCCCCGGTGAAAACCGATTTGAGGGTATTGATATTGAAGTTGCCGATAATGGCGCTTACATTCTCAAAGATGCGATCGCGTATCTAGAATGTACAGTCAAACATCGTATGGACTGTGGGGATCACTGGGTTGTCTATGCCACAATTGATAGCGGCCAGGTCCTCGATAACAATGCTAAGACGGCTGTTCACCATCGCAAATCCGGCAACCATTACTAATCTTGCATTAGAAGCTAAAACTTAGAGTCTCAAGGATCAGTCGAGACTCTTACCAAAGCTCCGATTTTCTTACCTGCTAAGCACTTTTCTAAGAAAAGGAATATGCTTTAACATCTCAACTCTCTTCCAGCCTCTCTTCCAGCCTCTCTTGGCCGGCTCAAAGATGGAATTTCCATTACCTAGAAACGAGAGTCATTGATTACTGAGCAGCATCCCTATATTCATAGATCTAGCACGTTTTACTATTGCTTATACCTATGGGCGTAGCAAATGGCACTGCTAATCGCTATCTATTCTTCTGCATAGCGACAAACAATCTATTGAAACGCAAAGTTTTCCAGATACCTAGGCCTACAGATGTTTCACTCTAGAGTAGAAGCACTAAATTCAATGCTTGGCTAGTATTCCTCACAAGGATTCATGACTCTTTACATGTCAATTAGCAAGCTAGCCCATACGCCTAAAAATATGTTACCTGTAGAAATATTTCATTCCCTTAAAATTACACTGTTCAATATCAATTTATGACCGTTGCGCCGTATCAGTCTGATCTATTCAAAAGGTGTAAAGAAATTTATGGCTTCTTGTCAGATTGCCAGCGACAAGCAACCTATAGTCAGCATGCGAAGCTAGCTAACTTTACAGTTCCCATTAGCCCCATTGAACCGTGGTTAGCTCTACAGCAGCTAGAAAAAACATACCCAATACATTTTTACTATTCCACACCCCAATATACCCTTTTAGGATTAGGCATAACCGTTGCTCAGCAAGCTGCTGGACCTGATCGATTTGAGCGTATGCAACAGTTTGTAGACGTCTGGAAACGTCGCATTCTTTCATCAAATCAGAGTGGCTCGATTATTCAACCCTATTTCCTTTGTGGGTTTACCTTTTTTGAGCAAGCCAATGGTCTCTTTGATCCAGCTCAGGTATTTGTTCCACAGCTACAAATTCTTCAGCGTAATGGACAAACAACCGCCAGCTTAAACTACCTCATCGACGATGCTGTCAATATCACTCGTGTAGTTGATGACATTAGACAACAGATCCAGGCAATTGAAACAGCAGCAGAAAAGACTTCCCATACAACCTTCACAACGTCCTCTAGAACCTTACAAACCCCAAAGGTTATCAGAGATGTAGGCAACTTCGAACAGATGGTGGGCAGTGTACTCCCTGCCCTGAAACGATCTACGCTCCACAAAGTAGTCCTTGCTGATGCTTTAGATGTATTATCAGCCAGTCCTTTTAATATCCCAGCCTCTCTGAAAACCTTAGGTATAGCCTACAGTGATTGCTGCATCTTTTCATTTAGCAACGGCGAAGGGTCTGTTTTTATAGGCGCAAGTCCAGAAAGATTGTTGAGTATCACCACATCAGTGAATGGTAAACAGCTTACGACTGATGCTCTAGCAGGTTCTGCACCTCGAGGAGACACTCTTAACAGTGATCAGCTCATCGCTGAACAATTGCTCAACAACCCGAAGGAGCGTTATGAACATCAGGTTGTTGTCGAATTTATTATAGAGCAACTAATCAAATTAGGCCTGAATCCTCAGTTTGCAGTCTCTCCAGAAATACTCCGCTTAGCCAACATTCAACATTTACACACTCCCATCCAGGCATCTCTCCCCCATAATATTAAACCCCTAACTTTAGTTAAAACACTACATCCTACTCCTGCTGTAGCCGGGTTACCTAGACCTAGTGCCAGTCAACTACTCAAGACAACAGAATCCTTTGATCGAGGGCTTTATGCATCTCCCATCGGCTGGATTGATGCAAAAGGCAACAGTGAATTTGTTGTGGGTATTCGTTCTGCTTTAATTCAAGGTCGCCAGGCAAGACTATTTGCAGGAGCTGGAATTGTTGCACAGTCAAATCCGCGTAGTGAACTAGCCGAAGTTAAGCTTAAACTACAAGCACTTCTAGGGGCTTTGGTGTGAATACATTAGACTATCGCAATACAAACACCCTGTGGGCATCGGTCATTGTAGAAACCCTTAGTCGACTTGGGTTAACCACCGCGATAATTTGTCCAGGCTCTCGATCTACACTACTGACCGTCGCATTGGTTCGCCATCCTAAAATCGAGACTCTGCCAATTCTAGACGAGCGTTCGGCATCCTTCTTTGCCCTAGGTCGTGCTAAGCGATCACACCAACCTGTGGCCCTCGTATGTACATCAGGAACAGCCGGCGCAAACTTTTATCCTGCCGTAATTGAAGCGCACGAAAGCCATATTCCTTTACTGGTATTCACTGCCGATCGCCCCCCAGAGATGCGCGCTTGTACATCAGGGCAAACCATCGATCAACAGAAACTCTTTGGCAGTTTTATTAACTGGTACATCGAAATGGCCGTGCCAGACATTTCTCTCTTAGACTACGCCAGACAGACTATGGTGCAAACTTGGAGAAAGGCACTCTCTCCAAGTCCTGGTCCCGTACATATCAACTGCCCGTTTAGAGATCCGTTGGCTCCTACAGCAAATTCGCCAGCAAATTCGCCAGTCCTCCAATTACCAGAAACAGGTTTTTTTACAGCTGTTTCCCCTCCCATATTAGGAGAAAGAACGCTTCAGAGACTACCTTCAACTCTTTTACAGCGCTGGGCTAAAACTGAACAAGGAATTATTATTGCAGGTCCTGCCCAACCTGAACATGCTGAGTCTTACTGCCAAGCTATCGCCCAACTATCTAAAACATTAGGTTGGCCTGTCCTTGCAGAAGGGCTTTCACCTCTTCGAAATTATCGATCTTTTAATCCATATTTAATCAGCACCTACGACAGTTTACTGAGAAACAATATTGTTGCACAACAACTGGCTCCTAAACAAGCCATACAGTTAGGGCCACTACCAACTAGTAAAGTGCTAAGACAATGGCTGCAACAACATCAGCCACACACCTGGCAAGTTACCTCCCATACCGTGAATGTTGATGCTCTACATGGAAAAACCCAAACCCTTGAGACATCAATTGAATGCTTGGGAAGACTTGTAACCTCAGCAGACGTACCAACCTCTAGCCAAAGTATTAGTCAATATTGTCAACAATGGATAGATTATGAGCAAGCTCTTAGTCAAAAAATTGCTCACACACTACAAACACTCGACAGTCCTTTTGAGGGAAAAATCTCCTGGATTCTCTCACGATACCTGCCTAAAAACACTTCAGTAATCATTGCTAACAGTATGCCTGTAAGAGATATTGACTCTTTTTGGCAGCCCAATGACCAACACTTTCAGCCATACTTTAGCCGAGGCGCTAACGGTATAGACGGCACATTATCTACAGCTATGGGGGTAGCGAATAAGGGTCAAAACAACGTCTTGCTCACAGGCGATCTTGCTTTTCTCCATGACACAAATGGTCTACTAAATCATCCTCACTTAAAGGGCTCCCTAACTATCATAATCGTAAATAATCAAGGAGGTGGTATTTTTGAAATGTTGCCAATTTCAAATTTTGACCCACCGTTTGAAAAATACTTCGCTACTCCTCAAACGGTAAATATTTCAAACCTATGCGCAGCCTATAGCATCAAACATAAGCTCATCAAAACCTGGGAACAACTAGTTGACCAGTTAAAAAATTTACAGATAAACCAACAACCAAATTTACAGATAATCGAACTTTGCACTGACCGAAAAGCAGACGCAAAATGGAGAAAAACCCGAATTGCATCCCTAGCAAACAGTATTCATCAAAAAGAATAAATTAACTATTCTAGGAGTTATCATCTCCGTGAATCAAAACCGGTTGGTGTAAACATGCAAACTGCATCACATCGGCTGGAATTTACTCAGAATGCATGGGCCATGGAAAAAGCGCGTCTTGTTCTATACAAGACGCGCTTTCTAGATTAGGACCCTGGCACCGAGCTATTTTCACAAGGGGCAACCCCCTCACTATCTTCACCGCAGGTGCGTTTCACAACCGAGTTCGGGATGGGTCGGAGTGGGACCACACCGCCATTGGCACCAGGAAAGCTATTGAGCTTACTGTTAATCTCTCAGTAGAGCCCTGAAAGACTGCATAGATTAGTATTAGATCGAATAAGGGTTCATTCATAAGAACCCATGACTGATAGGACAAGCCCTCGGTCTGTTAGTATTCCTCAGCTTCATACATTGCTGCACTTCCACTTAGAACCTATCAACGGGTCGTCTTCCCGTGACCTTACTGGATTAACTCCATGAGAGCACTCATCTTGAGGTGGGCTTCCCACTTAGATGCTTTCAGCGGTTATCCGCTCCGCACTTGGCTACCCTGCGTTTACCGTTGGCACGATAACAGGTACACCAGAGGTGCGTTCTTCCCGGTCCTCTCGTACTAAGGAAGACTCCTCTCAATGCTCTTACGCCTGCACCGGATATGGACCGAACTGTCTCACGACGTTCTGAACCCAGCTCGCGTGCCGCTTTAATGGGCGAACAGCCCAACCCTTGGGACGTACTACCGCCCCAGGTTGCGACGAGCCGACATCGAGGTGCCAAACCTCCCCGTCGATGTGAACTCTTGGGGGAGATCAGCCTGTTATCCCTAGAGTAACTTTTATCCGTTGAGCGACGGCCCTTCCACTCGGTACCGTCGGATCACTAAGGCCGTGTTTCCACCCTGCTCGAGTTGTCACTCTCGCAGTCAAGCTCCCTTATGCCTTTACACTCAAAGGCTGATTTCCAACCAGCCTGAGGGAACCTTTGCGCGCCTCCGTTACCTTTTAGGAGGCGACCGCCCCAGTCAAACTGCCCACCTGATACTGTCCACTAACCGGGTCACGGTCAATGTTAGAATCCTAGCCTTGATAGAGTGGTATCTCACCAGCGACTCACTAACACCCACAAGCATTAGCTCCAAGTCTCCCACCTATCCTGCGCAATCAAAGCCCGAACCCAATACCAAGCTACAGTAAAGCTTCATAGGGTCTTTCTGTCCAGGTGCAGGTAGTCCGTATCTTCACAGACAATCCTATTTCGCCGAGCCTCTCTCCGAGACAGCATCCAGATCGTTACGCCTTTCGTGCGGGTCGGAACTTACCCGACAAGGAATTTCGCTACCTTAGGACCGTTATAGTTACGGCCGCCGTTCACCGGGGCTTCGGTCGCTAGCTTCATCCGAAGACTGACCAGCTTCCTTAACCTTCCGGCACTGGGCAGGCGTCAGCTCCTATACTTCCTCTTTCGAGTTTGCAGAAACCTGTGTTTTTGGTAAACAGTCGCCTGGATCTCTTCACTGCGACCCCCGTTAAGGGGTACCCCTTCTCCCGAAGTTACGGGGCCATTTTGCCGAGTTCCTTAGAGAGAGTTATCTCGCGCCCCTTAGTATACTCAACCCACCCACCTGTGTCGGTTTACAGTACGGGTCTATTTGCTTCATTACATCCACAGCTTTTCTAGGCACTATCGTTCACTACGCAGCTTCCGTAGAAACTTCCCAATCCATTTAGGGTGTAGCTAGTTGTCATGCGTCCCTGCAATGCTCCACAAACAAAGTTCAGGAATATTAACCTGATATCCATCGACTACGCCTTTCGGCCTCGCCTTAGGTCCCGACTAACCCTCCGCGGACGAGCCTTCCGGAGGAAGCCTTAGGTTTTCGGGGTAGATGATTCTCACATCTATTTTCGCTACTCAAGCCGACATTCTCACTTCTGCTTCGTCCACACCTGCTCTCGCTAATGCTTCTCACTACTACAGAACGCTCCTCTACCACTTGATATATCAAGTCCACAGCTTCGGTACATCTCTTAGCCCCGTTCATTTTCGGCGCAAGAACGCTTGACCAGTGAGCTATTACGCACTCTTTCAAGGATGGCTGCTTCTAGGCAAACCTCCTGGTTGTCTCAGCATTCTCACCTCCTTTATCACTTAGAGATGATTTGGGGACCTTAGCTGGTGGTCTGGGCTGTTTCCCTCTCGACGATGAAGCTTATCCCCCACCGTCTCACTGGCAACGTATTCACTGGGTATTCTGAGTTTGTCTCGATTTGGTACCGCTCTCGCAGCCCGCACCGAAACAGTGCTTTACCCCCCAGCTATAATCGTTACCGCTGCGCCTAAACACATTTCGAGGAGATCCAGCTAGCTCCGGGTTCGATTGGCATTTCACCCCTAACCACACCTCATCCGCTCCTTTTTCAACAGAAGTCGGTTCGGTCCTCCACTTAGTGTTACCTAAGCTTCAACCTGGACATGGTTAGATCACCCGGGTTCGGGTCTATAAACACTGACTAGCGCCCTTATCAGACTCGGTTTCCCTTTGGCTCCATCATTCTCGATTTAACCTGCCAGTGCTTATAAGTCGCCGGCTCATTCTTCAACAGGCACGCTATCACACGTTTAATCGTGCTCTAACTGCTTGTAAGCTCATGGTTTCATGTTCTATTTCACTCCCCTCCCGGGGTTCTTTTCACCGTTCCCTCGCGGTACTATTCGCTATCGGTCACACAGGAGTATTTAGCCTTACGAGGTGGTCCTCGCTGATTCAATCGGGATTCCACGTGCCCCAACCTACTCGGGATTCAGCTAGTATCCTTCAAATTTCGACTACAGGACTCTCACCTTCTTTGGTTCACCTCTCAAGTGATTCGTCTATCCTTCAGATTCCATATCGCTGTCCCACGACCCCAACTCTTATAAGAATTGGTTTAGGCTCTTCCCGCTTCGCTCGCCGCTACTAAGGGAATCGAGTTTTCTTTCTCTTCCTACAGCTACTAAGATGTTTCAATTCGCTGCGTTCGCTCGTACCCACCTATAGATTCAGTGGGCCGTACATAGGGTTGCCCCATTCGGAAACCCACGGATCAATGCATGCTTCCTGCTCCCCGTGGCATATCGCCGGTAACCGCGTCCTTCTTCGCCTCTGTGTGCCTAGGTATCCACCATGAGCCCTTTGTAGCTTGACCTCTCAGTCTTTTTACTAAAGGTTCTCTGTGTCGAACTACCTATTCGACTAATCTATGCAGTTGTCAAGGTTCTCGCTAGACCTAAATCCAGCAGCCTATTCCATTAGCCCATCCCTTGACAGACCTAAACAGGGTGCTGAAATTATTCCTTTCTCCGGCAGACTGACAGTATTTGGTGGAGGTAAGCGGACTCGAACCGCTGACATCCTGCTTGCAAAGCAGGCGCTCTACCAACTGAGCTATACCCCCTCAGTGGGCCATCCTGGACTCGAACCAGGGACCTCACCCTTATCAGGGGTGCGCTCTAACCACCTGAGCTAATAGCCCCAGTCTATGAAACCTAAACAATAGTTTGAAATTCTCGCAATCCTGTCACGACCTAGAGTGACCAAAATCGCTCCTAATAGGCATTCGTTCGGAGTCGATTCGGTAGGTCTCCCTTAAAGGAGGTGATCCAGCCACACCTTCCGGTACGGCTACCTTGTTACGACTTCACCCCAGTCATCAGCCCTGCCTTCGGCACCCCCCTCCGCGAACGGTTAGGGTAACGACTTCGGGCATGGCCAACTTCCATGGTGTGACGGGCGGTGTGTACAAGGCCCGGGAACGTATTCACCGCAGTATGCTGACCTGCGATTACTAGCGATTCCTCCTTCATGCAGGCGAGTTGCAGCCTGCAATCTGAACTGAGCAACGGTTTATGGGATTAGCTCACTATCGCTAGCTGGCTGCCCTTTGTCCGTTGCATTGTAGTACGTGTGTAGCCCAGAACGTAAGGGGCATGATGACTTGACGTCGTCCACACCTTCCTCCGAGTTGTCCCCGGCAGTCTCTCCAGAGTGCCCAACTGAATGATGGCAACTAAAGACGTGGGTTGCGCTCGTTGCGGGACTTAACCCAACATCTCACGACACGAGCTGACGACAGCCATGCACCACCTGTCTCCTCGCTCCCGAAGGCACTACCTAATTTCTTAGATATTCGAGGGATGTCAAGTCCTGGTAAGGTTCTTCGCGTTGCATCGAATTAAACCACATACTCCACCGCTTGTGCGGGCCCCCGTCAATTCCTTTGAGTTTCACACTTGCGTGCGTACTCCCCAGGCGGGATACTTAACGCGTTTGCTTCGGTACTGCACGGGTCGATACGCACAACACCTAGTATCCATCGTTTACAGCTAGGACTACAGGGGTATCTAATCCCTTTCGCTCCCCTAGCTTTCGTCCATCAGCGTCAGTCTTGGCCCAGTAGAGCGCCTTCGCCACTGGTGTTCTTCCTAATATCTACGCATTTCACCGCTACACTAGGAATTCCCTCTACCCCTACCATACTCTAGTTAACCAGTTTCAGTTGCTCTCCCACAGTTGAGCTGCAGTCTTTAACAACTGACTTAATTAACCGCCTACGGACGCTTTACGCCCAATAATTCCGGATAACGCTTGCATCCTCCGTCTTACCGCGGCTGCTGGCACGGAGTTAGCCGATGCTGATTCCTCTGGTACCGTCAGATCTTCTTCCCAGAGAAAAGAGGTTTACAATCCACAGACATTCCTCCCTCACGCGGCGTTGCTCCGTCAGGCTTGCGCCCATTGCGGAAAATTCCCCACTGCTGCCTCCCGTAGGAGTCTGGGCCGTGTCTCAGTCCCAGTGTGGCTGATCTTCCTCTCAGAACAGCTACTGATCGTCGCCTTGGTAAGCTCTTACCCCACCAACTAGCTAATCAGACGCGAGTTCATCCTCAGGCACATTAAGCTTTCAGCTCCCGCCATATGGGGTATTAGCTTCCGTTTCCAAAAGTTGTCCCCCGCCTAAGGGCAGATCCTCACGCGTTACTCACCCGTCCGCCACTCACCCCGAAAGGTTCGTTCGACTTGCATGTGTTAAGCACGCCGCCAGCGTTCATCCTGAGCCAGGATCAAACTCTCCATGGTAATCCTCAGCTCCCTAACAGAAGCACTCAGATTCTTTCGTCAAGTATTGACCTGACACTCAGTGTTATCTAAGTATCCGGTCGTTTGACATCGGCCTCAACCTCGTGATAAGGTCTAACCAATTTCAAACTAAAGAAATTAACAGGATTTTGTTAGAATCTCAAACTATTGATTTGTCTAGGTTCTGCGCTTTTTGGTGACCGGTTTTAACCGCTTCTCCGTCGAGCGCTTTACTAATATAGCGACCTGATAAACCTAAGTCAACACCTTGGGCAAATTTATTTTTTTGAGCTATTTCCCTTGTTCTGCAAGGCATTCGACTATTTCGAATCAATTTTCTCTGGCGAGCGCTACATTTTTTCGTCTCCTTTTATACAAATTCTTCGGACGTCAGAGTTGAGTTTTAGGAGCTGGTTAATGGCCAGTTCTATAGCTGCTGCTATAGATGCGAACGGGTTTTATGGACTGGTAAAACTACTGATTAACTGATTTTGCGATAGGTACTAGGTTTTTGCCTCACTTCAGAGGAGAATGTGACGGACATATATATGATTCGAGGAAAGCGCGGTGAATTTTCAGTCTGTCATTGCTACGCTGCATGAGTTTTGGTCGGCGCAGGGATGTTTGATTGTTCAGCCCTATGACACTGAGAAGGGGGCAGGGACTAAAAGCCCTCACACGTTTTTGAGGGCTATTGGCCCAGAGCCTTGGTCTGTCGCTTATGTTGAGCCTTGTCGTCGCCCAGCTGATGGCCGCTACGGGGAAAATCCAAACCGTTATCAGCATTACTATCAGTACCAGGTACTAATCAAACCCTCTCCTGGCAACATTCAGGATCTGTATCTAGAATCCCTACGAGCATTGGGTATCAAACCGGAGGATCATGATATTCGGTTTGTGGAGGATAATTGGGAAGATGCTGCGGTTGGCGCTTGGGGCGTTGGCTGGGAGGTTTGGTTAGATGGTATGGAGGTGACTCAGTTTACGTATTTCCAGCAGTGTGGTGGTCTGGATTGTAAACCGGTGTCCATTGAGATTACCTATGGTCTAGAGCGATTGACGATGTATCTGCAAGAGGTGGATGCGATCGCAAAAATCCAATGGAGCGATACCGTCACCTATGGCGATGTTCACATGCAAGGTGAAATCGAATGCTCCACCTATAACTTTGAAGCCTCAAGTCCAGAGCTACTGTTGAACCTGTTCAACCTATATCAGCAAGAAGCCGAGCAGCTGATGGAGCGAGAACTTGTACTGCCCGCTTATGACTTTGTCCTCAAGTGCTCCCATACTTTCAACTTATTAGATGCCCGTGGCGTCATCTCAGTCACCGAGCGCACCCGTTATATTCGTCAGGTCCGTTCACTCGCCCGTAAAGTTGCTCAGCTTTACTATGAACAACGCGAGAAACTTGGCTTTCCCCTATTAAATGATGACAATAGGGAAAATTCACAGGCAACAAGCCATAAAGAAAACGCCGTACCTGCCTAAAATAAGGGCAGATAACAAACGCGTTAGGAATATTTGATTATGGCGTCTAGTTTAAGAGCATATTTAGAACCGATTGCCGCCTGGTTTGCCCAGTTTGGCTTACCAGAATCCATTACCCACTGGGGTCATCCCGCCATGATGGCTATTGTTGTCTTTGCCATGGGCAGCAGTGCCGCCATTGCAGGCTGGAAAATTCGTACCGGTGCGCCAGACGCCACCATGGGTTCTATGCCTGTACGCAAATTCCATAAAAAAGTAGCCCTGTGGATGACTACATTTATTGCTATGGGTTATACCGGGGGGCTTCTCTCCCTAGTTATGCAAGGCCAGCCTATTCTAGAAAGCCCACATTTCTGGACAGGGTCAGCGGTGCTTGGATTGCTCGGTCTCAACGGTGCTATTTCCATGAGTAAGTTTGGTGGTGGTCAAGATTCTCTCAGAAATGCCCATGCTTACATCGGTACAGCCGCTGTAGCCCTCATGGTCGTCCACGCCGCTTTAGGATTAAAGCTGGGGTTGTCTATCTAACCAAAATCCAAAGACCTTACTCCTGCCAATAGCTGGGGAACGATAACCCAAGGCGCTGCTTCTAACGAATTGAGGCAGCGCTTTTTACGTTGTCTCTTACTCAACTACCATGACACCCTGGGGATTCATTGTTATCTGCCTAAGCTACATTTTAGGTCTGCTCTCCACAGGTATCGCTGTCAGTCAATCCAACCAGCCTATTGCAGGCTACGGTCTTTTAATGCTTAGTTTAGTCCTAAGCATTTGGCTACCCAAACAATGGCGGTTAGGACCCACAGGACGTCAGTGGCTATTTGCCGGAATCATCAGCCTGATCGGAGCAATCTACTGCCTATGGCGCATTCCACAACCTGCAATTGACGATATCAGCCGCTATGCCCCTGGCACCTATAGCGTCTATGGAGAAGTCACATCACTCCCCCAGCTCAACCGTAACGGTAAACACAAGTTTTGGATCAAACCCCATGGAGTCCAAAACCGTTCTGAGCAGGCAAACTATCTTAGTCGACAGCCTGCTAGCGGCAAACTATATGTCACGGCTCTACCTGAGCGCAGCGCCAATCTATATCCAGGTCAAGACATTAAAGCAACCGGTCGGCTATATGAACCCAGTTCCACAGAAGAGTTTGATTTCAAAGCCTATTTAGCCAGACAGGGTAGTTTTGCTGGACTGAGTGCTAACTATATTGATGACTTAGTCAACACAGAACAGTCTAAATATGGGCTCTGGCAGGTGCGGCAGCGGATTGCTAATGCTCAAGCTCGCTGGCTTGGTGACACTAAAGGTCATTTAGTCAGTGCCATGGTGTTGGGCCGTGGGGCTGTTGATTTACCCTACGACATTCGAGATGCGTTTATCACAGCAGGTTTAGCTCATACTCTGGCAGCATCTGGCTTTCATGTCGCACTAGTCCTGGGGATGGTATTGGCGTTATTAAAAAGATACTCGAACCGCACTCAAGCAATCGGCGGTAGCATTGCTCTGTTTATTTATGTAGGCCTGACCGGCTTGCAGGCCAGCGTAATGCGCGCAGCCATTATGGGTCTTGGGGCCATGCTGGGGTTAGCGTTAGAACGCAAGGTCAAACCTTTGGCCTGTTTAGGGGTAGCTGCCTTTTTATTATTGGTTTGGAACCCTCGCTGGATATGGGATATCGGCTTTCAGCTAAGTGTGATGGCTACCCTAGGTTTAATAGTCATGGCTACTGCCCTAGCCAAACGTTTGGATTGGTTGCCCAGCGCGATCGCAGCTCTTCTAGCGGTTCCCATCGCAGCTTATATTTGGACGTTACCGCTACAGCTCTATCACTTTGGCACTGTTCCGTCCTACAGCATTGTTTTAAATATTTTTGCTACACCACTGGTCATAGTCATTAGCTTAGGTGGATTTATCAGTGCAATGGTTAGTTTGATTTGGCCTTTAGTGGGGGGTGCGATCGCATGGCTCTTGGCTATACCATTACAGCTTTTAATTACCTTAGTGAAGTTCTTTAACCAATTGCCAGGAAACCAAGTAACTATCGGAAATATATCTGTTTGGCTCGTAGTATTAGCCTATGGCCTCTACGGTAGCATCACCATTTGGCTAGCTCGTCGAAATCAGGAAGTCTAGGTCTGGAATGTTCGCCTCGGTGTAGAATAAACAAGCCCAAAATATGGGCGAACCTAATTGAATAGGCCCCTGGAGAGGTGGCAGAGTGGTTGAATGCGGTAGACTCGAAATCTATTATGGGCTTCGGTTCATCGGGGGTTCGAATCCCCCCCTCTCCGTTGAATAGCAAAGCTTTCGGCTATAGCTAATATATAGAGAAGAACTTCCTCAACACAGCTTTTTTGAGCTGAAAACAGGTGATTGATGCACTGTTATGGGTGCCGTTCTGGGGCACGCTTGAGGAAGCATGAAAACTGATCTAACCCCTCACTTGCAAAGGTTTAACCAACAGCTGGAAAAGGTAAGTTTGCGCCAACGTCGTGGGAAACTCTATGTCCGGGGCAAGGCTGAGAATTCATTTCCACCTAAACCGGGAGAGCAGAAGCGGCAGCGGGTGGAGCTGGCGCTGAATTGTAATGCTTCGTTGGCGGGGCTAAAGGTGGCGAAGGCAAAGGCACAGGAGATAGACAGTCAGCTGCTTTGGGGGCGGTTTGACTGGGGGCCATACCTGAAGGGAAAGCAGAGGCCAGCGAAAACGGTGGCGGAGTGGATTGAGAAGTATGAGGCTGATCACTGGGCGTCTACGCCTAGAACGCTGACTAAGGAAAACTCTTATCAGCAGAACTATCGGTTGTTTTTTAAGCGTCTGCCGCAGGAGAGGGTTTTAACGCTGGATCTGTTGCGGTCTGAGATTTTGAAGGGGTCTAAACCGGGAACTCGTAGCCGGGAATTTTACTGTATGGCTTACGGTAGACTGGCGAAGTTTATGGAGAAGCAGGATGCGATCGCAACCACAGACTTAACCAACTTCCAAGCCGAGCTCAAATCTCTGAAACAGGGGTATAGCCCAAAGAAGATACTGCCCGAGGACTTACCGACTGACGAGCAGATCGTTGAGATATGGAAGTCGCTGAAAAATCCTAGCTGGCAATGGATTTACGGAATGATTGCGACTTATGGTTTACGGCCCCATGAAGTGTTTCATATTGATGTGGAGCGGTTTACGCCTGACACTGAGGTGTTGAGGGTGGCGGATAGTACTAAGACGGGGACGCGGTTGGTGTATCCCTGTCCGGCTAGTTGGCGGACTACGTTCAAGCTGTGGAATGTACGGTATCCGAATATTCAGCGAGAAGGGCGCAGTAATGGCAAGCTGGGGGAGAAGGTTTCGCAACGGTTTCGGGAAATTGGGATTGGTCATAATCCCTATGCGCTGAGACATGCCTGGTGTATTCGGACGGCGTTGCTAGGGGTACCGGATGCCATTGCAGCGAAATGGGCGGGCCATAGTGTGGCGGTTAGGACCCAGACGTATCACCAGGCGATTAGTGAGGTGCAGCATCAGCAGGTATTTGAGCGGATGAAGCGGGCTGAGCAGAGGGTTAGGGAATCAGGCGCTGATCGGGTGGAATCATAAGCAGGCGGTCAAAGTTAGCTACGTGGACCTGCCAGGTGGAGGTTGCGACGCTGGGGTCCTGGATATTGCGATAGTGGACGCCGTATTCAACGTCAGTTCGACGAAAAAAAATGACATAAAAAGAGGCTGAAACCTATGCTGAAGAAAGCCTCCATAGATGTCAGCCATGGATATTAATAATCGTCTTGATATTACCGAACTTTTCTGCCAACTCGACGATTTTTATCAAACGTTTGAACATCACTATCAGCAGTCCCCCCTGCTCATGGGCACTGAGCAACCTCGCTTTTATCGGTCTCGCCTGAGCTTGAGCGAAGTGATGACGATTGCCATCGCCTTTCATACGTCTGGATTTCGAACGTTTAAGGATTTCTATACCTTCCAAGTTTTGCCCCACTGGCGCAAGGCCTTTCCCCAGCTCGTGAGCTACACCCGATTTGTAGAACTGATGCCCTGGGCTGTATTGCTGCTGGCCTGTTTCTTGCATACTCGTCGGGGCGAAATTACCGGTATTAGCTTTGTCGATTCCACCCCGATAGAAGTCTGTCATCCCAACCGGTCTAAGTCTCACCAAGTGTTTGAAGGTTTAGTCGGTTGGGGTAAAAATTCTATGGGCTGGCACTATGGCTTCAAGCTGCATCTGATTATCAATGACCGAGGTGAACTGTTGGCCTTCAAGCTCACCCCAGGCAATGTCGATGATCGCAACTCAGTCCCTGATTTAACCCAGGATCTGTTCGGTAAGCTCTTTGGTGACCGAGGCTATATCTCGCAAGCCTTATTTGAAGAGCTCTTTGAACAAGGACTGCAGCTCATTACCAATCACAAGAAGAAAATGAAACAGAAGCTCGTCAAACTGATCGATAAAATCATGCTCAGAAAACGCTCGTTAATTGAAACGGTCAATGACCAGCTCAAGAATATCTGCCAGATTGAACATTCCAGACATCGCAGTGTTTGGAACTTCATGGTGAATATCTTGGCGGGCTTGATTGCTTATACCTATCAACCCAAAAAGCCCTCTCTGGATTTAGAGTACAAAGGCTTGAACGCATTACCCTCTGCTATCTTTTAATCGCCATCGAACTGACGTTATTCAGCATCGCTGGGCTTTTCGAAGATGCGGAGTTTTTCTGCCCGTTCGATTTCGGCCATGATGCGATCTCGGCTGACGCCTAATAGGGGTGATGCTTTGGCGGGGGATAGCCAGAGGCCACGGATGCCATAGCTTTCGAAGATGCGTTCAACCCATTTTTGCCGCTCTTCTAGTTGAGTGTAGCGAGTTTCTAATAACTCCAGTCGCTGTTCGAGGGCGGCGAGGGTTCTAGGCATAATACGCGCGTTGATAATTGAGCTATACCGCTAAAACGGTTAGCCTGGAATACTTTGGGCTACAGGAAAAAGGGGCAGAGTGGTTGAATTCTGACTCAGCAGCTGGTAAGCAGAAAACAAGTGATTGATCGTTCAGTCAATTATATTCGATCATTCAATCAGAAGCACATATCCTGCGCTGAGCTGGGCTGACTACGGTTTTTAGGCTGATCCTTTCTAACTATTGAAGAGTGCCTGAGCAGTAGGAAGCGAAGCCTCGGAAATCGTCAGTATCTACGTTGTGGCAGTTTTAGCTGATAGTTAACCATTTAAATCAAATCCCCCAGCACTGTGACCTGAGATCCATGGGCTAAAAACGGGCATTCAAAGCGAATGCAAAAAGGCTAACTCAGGCTGGAGAGGATTGATGCTAATAAGAACTCGGCCCAAGGTAAAACCGGATGAAATGCCAAATCCCTGTTCTGGGGGAACGATTGAGCGTCCGGCACTGCGTTACTTCGGTGGGAAGTGGCGATTGGCTCCATGGATTTTGCAGCATTTTCCAGAGCATCGGATCTACTGTGAACCGTATGCGGGCGCTTTTAGTGTTGGCTTACGCAAGCGCCCAGCTGCTGTGGATGTACTTAACGAGCGCAATCCGGGGGTGACGAATTTCTTTGAAGTTTTGAAGGATTGGCCACAGGAATTAATCACAGCACTGAATGCATCGCCTAAAACACGGGATGAGTTCAAGCGATGCATGGTGATCGAGGGGAATGCTTTCGAGCGAGCAAGGCGTTTCTATCTCTTTTGTCAGATGAGTTTTAGCAATGGTGGCGGGCGCTGGAGCAGTGGCACGAGTGAGGAGCGATTGCGCCTGGTGCAAAGCCAGGACTGTGATTATCTAATGGCCGTTTCTCAACGATTGGCAAATGTACAAATCACGCATGATTTGGCTGAGGTTGCGATCGCAAAATACGACAGTCCAGAAACGCTGTTCTATATTGATCCGCCCTACGTGCAGAGTACGCGCGGCAGTAAGGACACACGTCACATTAATGGAGCCCCCAGACGGCAGTATGCCTATGAAATGGATGATGACGGCCATCGGCAGCTAGCTGAGCAGCTGCACTCGGCTAAAGGAATGGTGGTGCTCAGCGGTTATGAGTCTGCTCTTTACGCTGAACTGTATCCCGGCTGGCGCTGTGTCAAGAAGCAAATCCAGACTCGTCAGGGATTACGGACGGAATGCCTTTGGCTTAAGCCCACTGCGGGTGAACGGATCTATCTGCCTTTATCCTTTGGCGACAAGTGTGTTTGGGCTCCTAGCTTAGTTAGATCTGACGGTTTGATTGAGATTCACGCCCATACAAACGGGGTGCCTATCACGGCGTACCATGACTGGAATGCTGTGATATCAAAAAACTGCCGACAGCAGCCTACGGCTACAGCAACGTCGGTAATCACTGATAGCAATCAGTCTAAGCACCGAAAGCATAATCAGAAAGGGCAAGCCAGCGGCTGGCTGGAGTCTCGCACTGGCAATCGAAAACGGAAGACTCCAAGCATCAGCTACTACTACCGGTGGGATTCTCCCCAGGGTCGTATCACTGAGTATGTAAGTACTTCAAAACTGTCTGAAGTGTCTCGAATGTTGGCCGAGAACTACCCAGCACTGGAGATATTGAGATATGTGGTTAAGGGAAAGAAAAAGCTTTCAAAATCAGTTCAGAGCTTATTAGCTAATAGCAACACTGTAGAAGTATAAACAGAGTTCTTAAATTTCACTCAGAACAAACAGGAATATTTGTGTTGAGTGCCTACTGATTTATTGCAATCTAAAATCAACATTCTGAGAAAACTTGTTTTCTGGTGATTCACAGAATCTTTACCAGAATTCGGGGAAATGGCTGTGACTTTTTTTTCTCAGAGCTTTCCATAATATGGGAGCTGAAAATAAAAAACTTTTTCCATGACTGAGCAGAATTCTACCGTTGAGCACCAGATTCGTCCGACTGTCTTGCAGGACCAGCTTGGTATTAAAAAGGATGCTTACTATGCCTATCTAAAGCACTTGGGCATCACAGCTGAGAAGGATTCTACGGGTAAGGCATTTCTGAATTCTGAGCAGGAAAAATTAATTCGAGCGCTCCGTAAGCATGTGGTTGCTGGTGGAAAGATTGAGGCTTTTAAGGTTAATGAGCAACCGGCAGCGCTGGCTGTAGCCGATGGTGGCGAACTGGGACAGGTCACTGAGCAACCCGTTGAGGACATCAATCCAGCCCAGGGGTTAGATATGGAGGCGCTATATCTGGAGGCTTCTGAGCTTGCGGCTCAGCGACTCACGGCGGGGCAACAGGTGGTGATGGCGATGGCTAGCCGCATGACCTATGAAGATTTGCACCCTACAGCTAAGGCTAAGGTTGACCATGTGCGGACGGTCGCTGTCCCAAAGTTCAATGCTCAGGAGGTGGCGGAAAACCTTCTGAATCAGTGTCGTCAGCAGATGCAGGTGGCTTAGGGCAGACAACCGAGGGGTTTAAGCATGTATGCGCTGCTATCGATTCGGGTAGCAGTGTTTTGGTGCTGGCCGAGTTGGGGATGGTGGGGACGATGCCCCAGGACCTGGCAAAGCATTATGGGGGTGAGTATGAGATCGCAACCGCTATTTATAAGGGCAGTGGTAAGAAGTTTTTCGTCTCCATAGCTGAACAGCTGGATATCCCAACGACTGAGCCGAAGTACAACAAGGAGGGTGAGCCGGTCGGTGAGAAGGCGATGACCATGGATGCGCTCAAGGATGAAATCGCTGAAAATATTGGCCCTCAGACATTGCTGGTTTTCCCTGAGGCAAAGCGGTTGACGACAGGGGTGAGGTATTGGTTGGAGGATGCGATCTCAAACGGCGTAAAGGTCATCTGCTTTGCAGCGGCGAATCCTGGTCGGGATATTTTTTTGGAGATGCTGGAGGTTGAGTTAGAGCTGCCCAGCGATAAGTTGATCCGTGAGACGATGCAGGCCGAGGCGGAGCGGATGGGATTGCAATTGAGTCGGTCTCGGTTGGCGGAGTTGCAGCCGTTGGCCGGACGTAATCCGATGCTGGCGCGGAAGGTAATTCGTAATGAGCGGCTTGGATTGAATCGGGAAGCGAGTCCGCAACATACTCAATATGTGGTGATAATGCCGATTCTGATTGCTTGCCTGATGGCGTTTGGAGTGGTGCGATTTATTGGGATGGGGACGCGGAATAAGAGCTTGTATATCTTTGGTGGCGTTGCTTTGATAGCAGGGATGACTTTAAAGCAGGTGGGCCAGGTGCGAGGGGCGCGGAAGCGGCTGGGGCAGTGACGTTAGTCAACTGTCAGCAATCGTTCTTTGAGAGATTCCCAGGCTTTGCGTGAAATGCCGATAGATGACCGTTGGCAGCTGAGCAAGAGTTCGTTGGCATATAAGTAATCGCTTAAACACTGCCATTCTTCTCTCGATAATGAGATATCCTCAATTGTCAGTTCTAAGGCATTAAGAAAAATTGTTTCAATCTCGTCAGCGTAGCTTTCCCATGCACTACCTGGTGCCGATGCTTGGGGTATTTTGTCCTTAAGCTTTTTTAACTGGTTGGGTAGCTCTTGGAACGCTAGCGTATTAAGGATTTTGGTTTCCCTTAAGTAAATAGCAGCCTTTCTGGCTCTGTCGATAGCGCTGGCACTGGCACTAGCTCTGGTTCTAGTTCTGCCTCTGGTTCCGATTCTGGCCTCGATTCTAGCAATGGTTCTAGGGCTAATGGCTCTGCTGCTGGCACTGGCGCTAGCTCTGCCGATGGCTCTGCTGCTAGCTCTGCCTCTGACATTGTCGATGGCTTTGAATCTGTCACTGGCGATGGTGATGTCGATAGTGATCGCTATCTTTTCAAAGTTCTCATATTTAGGTGTATCCCCTTGTGTAATTCGACCTGCCCATTGGACTAAAACACGTGGTTTGAATCGAGTATTGATATGTATTCGAGCTTTTTGATCCATGGCTTCGAGAAGTTCATGCCCTCGTCGTCCCATTAGACCAATTACTAGTAAGAAGACTTCGCGCCAACGTCGATCGATGAGATGCTGACTGACTAATTCCGACGTTAGTTGATTGTTAACAATATACAGAGCTGTGAGGTATTCCTGCAGTGTGAGATGAGAGAACGAGTAAGTATCAGTAGCTCGCTTTACCAGGATGCCTTGCTGGACTTCAATAGCGTGTAGAACGGCAGGACCATCCAAATACTCTGGGGCATCCAGAGTGTCTGCTAGGAAGGTGGTGATGCAGTCGGTAATGTCTGATTTTGAAAAGAATAGACGGTCTTCTTTGAAGCTGTTGTAGGCAATTTCACTCAGCATTTCTTTTTCTAATTCTGGGTGAAAGTCTTTATAGATAGATGTTTTAGGTAAATTCTTTTGGGCTGACCACTCACTGAGTAGGATATTTAGAGCGCTCCCGTAGAGGGTGCTGCATCGGTTGGGTAGTGTTTGTTCTCTCTCATAAATTAAACATAAAAATGTGAGCAATAGAGGCGTCTGGGCAAGCTCTTTGGCTGCTTTATTTTCGGGTTGTTGTAGCAGCTGCCAGTACTCGTTAGCGGTACCTGCTTCCTGATCTAGCTTAGAGTTAAACCAGTGCTGGATAAATTGCTGTATTTGGTCATCATCAAAGTCGGCGATGGTAACATCGGAGAACTGTTGAAAACTACTGCGATAGGCGGCGGTACGGCAGGAGGCAACAAATGTGTTTTTGTCGTGTTGGATAGCGAAGTCTTCAATATGTTCAATCACTTGATTCACATTGTCGGTGGGGACTTCATCCAGGCCATCGAGTAAAATTAGCAGCTTTCCTTGGGCGAGGGAGAGTTCTGTAAATACCTGGGCATCAGGAAAGCCGTGGATTTCAAATTGGTGGGCGATGACGGTTATGAGATCAATGGTGTCGTTTCTAAAGGGTTGGAGTTCAATAAAAACGGGAATTTGGTCACGCTGGAGTTGTCCTTGTTGTCCTTTGAGGGCTTCTAGTCCCAACTTTCTGAGAAAGGTACTTTTACCGACACCGGGACCGCCCAAGACCATTAGATATTGCTTTTCTTTGGCAATGGTGATGCCATCGTGACGCTGCTTGGCAGTTTGAAAATTTCGCCTACCCTGGTCTCGGTAAAGCTGCTCTAGTTCATCTGGACCGTCGAATTGACGAATACTACGCTCGTCGAGAAATTCAACGGCGGTGTAGATAGAGGCTAGGGATACGGGCTCCTTCATTAGCCCTGGCATCACCTTTACCTGTCCGTGATTGTTTTCGTATTTTTGGTGATAGTTCTGGGATGCGGTGAGGATTGCTTCTACGTCCCTGACGTCCTGGCGAGCTTGGCCGACCTGTTTTGCTACGTAACCACCAGCTTTCCAGAGTTGTTCAAATAGTGGAACGGCAATGCCACCGATGGCACTTTCTACGAGCATGGCTGACCTCATCCAGGGGGCTGAGTCTATAGGATAGTCGGTCTAATCAATAACTATCTATAGTTGCGATCTCAACCGCCAATACCCCTTACTTTCCTATCGTCAAACAGCCTGTTCTCGCCACCAGCTAGCTGCAACGGCAAAATCAACCGTATCAGTAATACAGGTCACGCCTGAGCGGGTACCATCTAGATGCTCGTAGTCGGTGGCAGTGGCGGCGGCAAGTTCTTCAAACTCGGTGGTGAGTACTCGGGCTACTTTGCCATCTTGAAAGCTGACGACGATTTCACGGGTATCAGCATCATAATGGGCATCAATGACATCCTCTGGCCTAACCGAGGGGGCGACAACCACGGCATCATGCAGAGTCTGGCTTGTGTTCATTGGGTATCTCCATAAATTGAATCCCAGACTTCCATGGACATGGGGTGGATGATGGTCTCGGGTGTAGATCAGATACAGGACTCCACCGAGCCTAAAAATGGTAACCATGGTGCTTTGGGCAGTGCATTCCAGCGGGAATTCTGACCCTACTGGTTATCTGCAAGATTGTCCATGATGGCGATTACCCACGCCGCGATCGCAACCGCAGGCGCTTCCTTATTCCTAGGTACAGCGGCCCCTCTGCCCTTAGGGTTGGCAGTATTGGGCTCCCAGCTGCCCGATATCGATACCACCACCAGTCTGATCGGCCAAATCTGCTTTCCCATCAGCTCATGGATTGAAGATCGTTATCCCCATCGGTCCATCACCCATTCCCTATTAGCGACGGTCACACTAGCAGCGATATCCATAGGGATCGGGTTTGCACTGGGGGCCATAAAACCATGGCTAGCACTGCCATTAGGTCATGTGCTGGCCTGCTTTGCCGATTGCTTCACTCGTCAGGGAGTCCAGCTATTTTGGCCGGTGCCAGTATGGGCCATCAGCGTTGGCAATCCTAAGCGCAGAATCTGCACGGGCGGCCCTGGTGAATATTGGGTGCTCTCTGTTGCCGTCGCGATTCTGGTAACTGGCCTGTGGCTGGCGGGTGCAGGTGGTGTACAAACTCAGGTAAATCAAGGTTTGGGTCTGCGGGATGGTGCGATCGCAACCTACAACCGCAATGCTGCCACCGCCGAGGTGTATGCCGACATTATCGGTGTGTGGAATCATGACCGTACAGACGCCACTGGCAGCTATCTGATCCTCGGCAATGAAGGCTCAGAATTTATTGTCACGAATGGCAAAGGCGTCTATAAAACTGGTGAAAGCATCATTACTGAAAAGCTCATAACTAAGGCAGGTAAGCTAACACAGCGATTAACAAAGACTCTCTCGTTAAATGATCAAGACATAGCTGCAGCGTTGGGAAATCTGATGAATTCCTATCCCGGCAACAGCATTTATCTCAGCGGTTCGATTGTTGTTGATTTTCCAGAAGAGATCCAGACCGTTAGCGACGGGCGGCAGCTGGAAACCATAGCCGTATCTGGTGAATCCGTGACGCTTAGCTACCATCCGGTAGAGCTTGAGATCGCACAGCTCAACGACCAGTGGGCTACCGGCACCATCACCGCTCTGATTCTGGAATGATTCGACGCACCCTCTCTTATCTACTGAGCACAGCAGTGTTGACGGGGATGACTGCCTTTGGGGAGATTTATGGCCCGTATCCCCCAGAACCAGTATTCTCAACCACTGCAAGCGACGACCCCAAACGGCTAACCATTAGTGTCTCGGTGGCTGACCCAGAAGATTTAAAAGTCAAGGAAGGCGACCGGGTATTTGCTACCCAGCTACTGGCCGACCGTGGACGGGAACGTAGACAACTGGAGGCTCAGGCAAAACAGCTTGACCTGGCACTACACCGGCTAGAGGTAGCTACCATCACTCCGCCACTGCCACCGGCTACCCCACCAGCTATTGAAAGACCGACGTATTTGGAGCAGAATGCGGCGATTGATAGAGCGAAGGCTGATGTAGACCAGGCTGAAGCAGCGATACAGGCAAAGCATCAGGAAATGGCCTACCTAGCGGAGCTACCGAACCTTAACCCATTGGTATTGGAACATGAGTCAGCGAACCTGGCGGAGCTGCAGCGAGAGCATACTGCCGCTGTGCGGGATTATCAGCTAGCCCTGGGTAAACGCTCGACGGCGGAGTATGAGCACTCGCGGGCTGTGGCCGTCGATGCTAGCGCTCGCAATCGTGACCAGCTGAGTTATCAAAACCAATGGGCACAGTATGAACAGCGGCTCAGGGACCGTGATTATCAGATATCTCAAACTCGATTGAAGCTGGATGAAATTGACAATGCGATCGCAAACTTGGCCATCATCCGCAGTCCCTACGCTGGCAGGATTCGGCGGGTTAAGTGGCTGGGTCAGGATGCTAGCGGTCTGCTCAATGTTGAAATTACTCTCATGGTCCGCACCAGCACTGGCCCTTCCTTGTCTGAACAGTTCGATGGATTGTTTAGAGAGGCTGACTCAGCAGGCGATAGCGCAGTCATCAGAAATTGAGGCGATCAATCAACAGCTTGAACTTACGGCTGAACGACAGGATTATGCAGAAGCGCGGCAATGGACCAACTATCTGACAATGGACCCGGTGCGGTTAATACAGAACGTTTTGGGCGGTGGGGATGTGCAGCGAGATCGGCTTGCGATCGCAACGCTCGAACTCGAAGCCGCCAATCTGATTCGCCGTCGTGAGGAAGTGGCCGAGGGCATTACCCGTGAGATCGTTGACCTAGTACTAAACTATGAGCACCTGGACCGACAGGCCATGCTGCTGGCATCGCAGCTGGAGAGTCATCAACTACAGGTGGCGGTGGCCGAGGCTAGATACCGAACGGGACAGGGGGCAACGACTAGCATGATTGGTCTATGGCAGCGGACCGCCGAGCTGACGGCTCGGTGCTCTGAGCATCGTATCGGGCAAGCTCAGGACGTACGAAACCTGGAGATACTGATCGGTGAAAGTGAAACGCGGAGTCATACCACTCGTGTTGGTGGGTGTGGTAGCCGTCCTGCCGCGTCTATTCCCAGAGCAAATTGGGTTGGCCCTGAAACAGGCGATTTTCAGCAATCAGAATACTGAGTGGTATCAGGTGGTAGAAGGCTCTATTTACGATGGTGATACGCTGCGAGTTGAACGTGGTGGCCAGGAGCTGAAAATCAGATTTTGTGGGACGGATTCGCCTGAGATAGAGCAGCCAGGAGGAATTGAGGCACGGGACCATTTGCGATCGCTAGTCGCTCAAGGTGATGGGGCTATCGGTGTAGTGCCGATTGAGAAAGATCGCTATGGTCGCACAGTGGCCGACCTGTTTGTTATCCGTCCTGATGGCTCAGAAATTCATCTCAATTCTCAGATGGTGATGGATGGGATGGCTTATCACTATGAGAAGTATTCGGACAGTTGCCCACAGCCAGATGTTTTAGTGCGTGCTGAGAAGATGGCAAAAGAGCAGTCCGCAGGGGTTTGGACAACTCCTGACGCTGAGAAACCTTGGAATTATCGCCAAAAGAAATAGTTTCCGGCAAGCCGAGTCAAAATAATTCAAATATCATCAGATAAGCCAGATATGCAGGGTGTTTAGTGAATATTAAGTAATTTAGGTCTCCAGATTTAGGACAATGGATCGAAACTCCATGAAAGATGTACCCGTTAATATGCGAGTAACGGGGATGCTCCTTTTACACGAAGCTTTTTTAGAAGCTGCACAACGTAGAAACCTGAGATGTGTGGTTCATACAGCACAAGCCGCAGAAATACTGCTAAAAGCTCGAATAGCTGAAGAACATCCGCTGCTAATTTTCTCCAAATTTCCTAAACAAGAAAACACTGACGATCTCCTCACGCTACTGGACTTGTTAGAAAAAGGGCGAACTCTAACCTACGAAGAGCTACCTGATAGACTTTGGGCAACAACAGGAATTAAACTCGAAAAAGAGAAACTTGCAAAATATCGTGAGTTTGGACGCATCAGAAATCAGATTGTCCACCTATCAATGACGAGCACCCAAGAACCGGACGTGCTGACGTTAAGCTATGTCGTTGAAGTTCTAGATCCTCTTGTAGAAAGCTTTTGGGGTAAGTCGGTCATCGACTTCATAGCGCATAATCCCAATTATCAGGATTGGATTCGTGAGGGCACTTTAGAACATTTTCTAAGTCAGAAAATTGAGATAGATGAGCGATTAAGACGACTTATAGGCGAGGAAAGTCAGAAAGCATTAGCTCATTTAGAGTATATGACGCAGAAAGATAAGGAGCTATGGTCTGACCTATGGTCTGATCCTGAATATGTGCAAAGGCAAGTAGCATACTACGAAGCCCACAAAGAGGAAATTCATGCCAATGATGAAGCAATAGCAGCAGAGCAAAAAGTTGCCGAAAAATGGCAGGACTTTCTCAAGGCTTATCGAGAGGGCTAGGTTACTGAGCCATAAAATTTAGACTAACTGAGCTAGTTTCTTGAACTGTGATTCCAGTCGGTTCAGACGACGCCCCATAGAGGCTACCGATTCAGGATCTGTTTTTTCTAAGTACAGCCCAATAGCTTCCTTAACTACCTCGCTGGGAGTGCGTCCGGTTTCGGTTGCGATCGCACGTATCTGGTCATGCCAACTATGGGGAATCCGGGCCGAGGCGATGGGTTTGCTCATGGTGTAGACGGTGTAAACAGCGTTAACGGTTGCCGGGTAAGACGTCGGCTACTTTATTTGTCGCTGAAACTGTTTACACTGTTAACCGTGTAAACACCTACGAACATTGAGTTAGGCCTCATGTGACAGTTGAAATTTGCCGGAGTCAATTCTCAATAAGCAGCCACGTATTTTGGGCGTTTGAGCCAGGCCATTGAGAATTCGGTATTCTAAAGTTGCTCTTTCTTAAATATCAGCAACTATGCCCAAGTGCGAGCGTAATGGCAAATCTGAGCTGTGGACCGCCGAGCAATTTCGGCAGGTGGCGGCTGAGTTGAATCCCAATATGCGAGCGCTATTCTCAATTTGCTACTACACCGGCTGCCGAATCAGTGAAGCGCGGCAGCTGCGGGCAGAAAGTTTGGTGGGAGACACCATCGTCTTTAAGAAGATCACCACTAAGACGAAACGTACTCGCTCAGTGCCCATGCACTCAACACTGAAAACGATTTTGAGTGAGTCGAATTTGCCGACAACAGGATATCTGTTCCCTGGTCGTGAGAAGGATAAACCCATCTCACGGCAGGCTTGCGATAAGTCATTACGTCGAGCCTGTGATTATTTGGGGTTGGAAGGATTTAGTAGCCATAGTAATCGTCGTACCTGGGCAACTCGGTTAGACCGGGCTGGGGTACGGATGAAGGCGATTAAGGAGCTAGGGGGCTGGTCATCGATGGCGGCATTACAGCGTTATTTGGATGTATCGGAGGCTGAAATGGCTGCAGCAATTGAGGTTTTGGATTGAGATTTTGTTCCTTAGATTTTTTTATCCCTCTATGGAGTTGTCTGTACTTTTGGAGACGGTGCATCTAAAGGTATGATATTTGATGTGGTATGCACCAGAACACCGGAACCACACAATATTGCTACTGCTATAGATAACAGTTTAACGATTGTTGGACCAGAAAGTCGGAGATTAAATTCAAGACTGTCAAGTTCTGGTGTAGGTGGTGTTGGCGTTGGTTGCTTTTGGCCAAAAAACATAGGGTTTACTCCTTGGTGTATGGCAAGTGATTTGAAACTCAGTCGTCAATAGTGTGGTCTTGGTTGGAATCTAAAAATAGATTGTCTAGCTGCACTTGGATGTAATAGGCCCAGATTAGGAGTACAAACTCGTGAATTAACCGTCGTCGAATTTGCCAGGGAGTAGCTTTTGATTTCTTTAATCGATGTTGTAAATAACCTAATTCAGCAACATATTCCTCTGGAAGAAATGCAATGATATGAGCCACACCAGGAAGTCTTAGCGAGCCTTTCACTCGGCCAAAGAACACTAGAAAACTCAATAACACCAACAAAGATACTCCTAACAAGATCATTGATGTTGTAAAGGCACCAGCCCGTATTGGTTCATTTTCTAGAAGATTTTTTAAGATGTTACCTGTTTTCAAGGTGAAACCATAAGCTTGTTCCAGATCTTCATTTATGGTGAACATCAATAAGCTGTTATTAGCCTGCTCTAATCTGTTAACCAACTCATCAATTAGATTAGAAGGCCTATCCCGAGACAAATCCTGAACTAAATCTGGAGTCAATCCTTCATTTTGATTTTGGGATTTATCCAGGGCTCGATCTAGAGCTAGCGCCCAATCTAAATCCTGAATCAAACCCTGATTTTGCTCCAGAGCCTGAGTCAGATTCTGATCTAAAGCGAAATCCTGTTCTATTGCCAGGTTCAACTCTAAAGCTGTTGACAGAGCCAAAGTTAGATCCCAATCCAAAGCTAAATTTCTTTCTAAATAGTGAAATACTGCCTCAGTAGTCTGTAAATTATGTTCACTAGAAATCTTTTTAATATCTAAGATTGCTTTTTCTTTTTCTTCTCTAGATCTACGCTCTTGAGTTAAAACCTCTACTGATTGAGAAAATTCTAAAACCCACGAGGGTTGTACAGGACGATAATTGAAAACGCTTAATGCTTGTACAGAAGCAAATCCTAAAATACTAAGGCTACCTAAACCTATTATCAAACGATCTCGCCAGAACTTTCGTATTTTGCGCTTAAGATTTTTATCCATCTCAAAACTCTCCACACACACTGGAGCCAAAAATGACTGCCATAGCAATCGACACAAGCTTAATAAGCGTCGGGCCAGATAACCGAACTTTCAGTTCGATACAGTCCTGTGTCATTTCTGGAGATGAAGTAGTAATGTGCTTTCGAATAAGCATAGATCGACTCCTTACACAGAGTATGAAAGCTAGAACTTAGTCATCAATCTGATGGTTACTAGAAGGCAAAAACAAATTTTCTAATTTAGCTTGGATGTGAACAGCCCAAATTAGAAGTAAATACTCTTGCACGATACGTTGACGAATGTGCCAAGGTGCAGCATTTGCTCTATTCATACGCTGCTTGAGTACACCTATTTCTGCAATACACTCTTCTGGCAAACAAAAATCAAAGATGTATCTCTTAATAAAAGGCGTGACAACTGAGTGGTAAAAAACCCATCCGAGAACAATCTGTATAAAAATCAACTTACTCAAATAGGATCTCTGTATCCATGCTTCAATTTCTGTTTTTGACTTGGATTTTACTTTCAATACAACAGATATAAATTCATTGAGCATCTGCTCGCTAATTAACTCAGAAGCAATAAAAACAGCCTTACTCAGTCTTTTTTTATTCATCTCAAGCGTCTCCTAAAATAGCTTGAGATTGAACTGCTCGTTTTGCTAAAGCTGCCCGATATACCTGAACAGCTCTGAGAGATTTGGCTCCTAAGCCAGTCACCTTGTAATATTTCCGACGCGCTCCCCCTGACTCATCCACCTCATCACCCCACTTCCAGGACACTAGCCCTTTCTTCTCAAGGCGATTCAGCGCAGGATATAAGCTGCCAAACTTCAGCTCACTAGGACGATCCAAATTCAACTGGTCCAAAATCTCCAGACCATACAGCTCACGCCCCATCAATGCGGTGAGAACATCCTCATCTATGGCTGAGATGCGTACTGGTTTTTGATCCTTATCATCAGAATCTTTCTTCTTCCTGGAAGGCATAACACCAACCTCAATATAGACATCGAATTAGTATTGACATCTACATACTATTGTAAAAACATATAATTGTGCATGCTTTTCTATAAAAACTTTTGGCTAATCCCTCAAACGCCCTTCCTGAAAAGCAAATAGGCTGCTAAAAATTTTAAGTAAACCGCATGGTCAGGGGCTAAGAACGCAATTCCACCCTCAACTGATACCCCAACATTGCTTGGCTGATTGCTAAATAGCCAGATATCCAACTGTCTGACTATTTAGTAATCAGCCGATCCAAATCCACTTGATACCGTTCAGCCAAAAGCTCAGCGATAATATCACTCATATCCACATCCCCATCACTATCAAACGCCTCCCGCTTCAGCGCCCTGTGCAAATCCACTGGAATATAAACCAACAGCTTCTGATAATCCGGGCGTTTATTCTTACCCACCCCCTTCGACACCGGTACCCTCGGCCCTAAATCCGCCCCATCGTCAGAGGCCGCATTGATCAACTGCTCAATCGCCTTAGCATCCCGTTTGGGTCTTGGTTGCGGCATTAGCCAACCCCCATCAGTTTCAGAATTTCCTTAGTCAGATTGGTCACCTCTCGCTGGGCCTTTTCATCCTTTAGCTCGTAGATGGTGACCCCATCGGCACAGCGCTGAAACGCCACCCGCTGATGCACCACCCCGTTTTTAGCAAGTCACCCTCCATCTCTTTAATCACCTGGCGCAACTCCCGATCCAACGAAGACCCCACCACCGCCTTACTCACCACATAGGCAATCTTGATGTCAGTGTAGATCGCCCGGATCGGGTCCATCCGTTCTAACGTTTGCTCAGCAGCCCACAGGTCATAGGACGATGGACTGATGGGAATTAACACCAAATCCGCCGCTGCGATCGCAGATAACGTAATCGCCTCCGCCCGCCCTGGCGTATCAATCAAACAATCATCATGGCTGCCCTGCAACGCATCAATATCCCGATTCAGCGTTTTTCTAGCTGCCGCCAGCACCGTAAACGGCGGTCTCGACACCTCATCGCGAATGGCCGCCCAATCATTAATTGAACCCTGGGGGTCCGCATCCACCACCACCACCGAACGGCCCAGCTTTGACAGCGCCGCCCCAATATTCACACACAGCGTCGATTTACTCACCCCTCCCTTTAAGCTGACAATGGCGATTCTCATAGCAAAACCAGTGGTCTGGCAGCTAGCCTACACCGACATTCAATCGCCAGTTAATCAGCTATCTGAATATCTAAATAGCTGGCTATCTAGATAGCTAAACCTTCTCCACCCGCCAGGAAATCTCCAGGTCCCCCTCATCCCCTCGGGTAAACCGATAGCCGTAGCATTCAAACGCTTCTCCTGGCAGGTCTTCCATCCCCAGCAACAGCGCTAACTCGCCAACAGGCAACCACCAACCCCGGTCAGCCACCTTATCCAGCAGTTCATACCGAGCTAGGGGCTCCGTCTGTAACGCCCGTCGAATTGCAATTAGGGGTGCTTGTTCGGCGGATACATCAGCCAGGGCAAACAACTCACTGTTTTGTCTAGCCGCCAGTGGTTTAGCTGCCGTTGTCCTTGGGTGACCGGTAACCACATCCGCCGCATCCTCAGTGGTCAGCCCATCCTCATTAATCAACCGATGGATCTCATCAAGACACTCCAAAGCAGCCTGACTGACATAGGATCTCACCCCTGCTTTGAATGGAGCCAAGGCAGGATTTTTTGACTTAAGAGCATTAATGCGAGCATAGACTTGCGATCGCACCAATCCATAACGCTCCATCAACTGAGCCACCGGGAAATCTGTATCTTGTTTTCTCATTTATATGATTTCCTGTTTGGTCTCTCAGTCATTTATCCACAGGCTTTTAATTCAAACTTATTTGCACATATTTGCCGAACAACAGTTGAATTATTTTCACCTTATCCGTACACTTGTACTGTACACATCAGAACGCCAGTCGAACCTTAAACGAACAGCGTGCGAACGGATCTAGAACCCTTTAAATACAAGGATTCCGCCATGAATGATATACCCAATTTGTCCGTTAATCGAACGGCAACAGAACAGGGAACGTACACAGCCGTACAGCTAGGCGAACAACTGGGGGTAAGCGATGCCACCATCCGTAATCGCTGGTATCAATGGATTGTGCAGGTGGCTCCTGAACCGCTACTAAAGCAGGGTTCCACCTATACCGAGCTGGCGCGGACGCTGTTTGATGAATTCAGTCGAGTCAAGCATTGCGATCGCAACCAATGGGTGGCCAATACCAAAGCCCGCTATGCCCACGAATGGAGCAATGCCGGAGTCATTGAAGGAGAGCTCATGCCCGATAGCGTTAGCAGTGCCCTGGCCCTCCGCCAAACCCAGAATGGCATGATGCAACAGTCTATCGCTGCCGAGCTAGCCGACCTGGAGAATTTTGTCGATCAGCTAGCCATTACCGAAGCTGACTTCTCAGAGGCAGAGCTGGCCTCATTTAAAGCCGCTGGCCAACGTCGGGGCATTATGCGCTACAAGCTAGAGCTACAGGCAGAAATGGATACCTACGGCCATCTCAAACAGCGCCGTATGGAAGGGGGCCAGTCGTGAGCCCAAATTCACTGCTTCAGACAACCAGGAGCGCGTTACCCTATGGATAACGCCAAATCATTGGAAGCGATGAAGCTGCCCGAGCTAAAAAAACGAGTTTGGAACGCCTGGACCCGGTTTAACGAGGCCAGTGGTGTGGTGACGCAGCCCCAAAACTACGTTCAAGACGTTAAACAGTTTGGGGACCGTCGCTATAAGGTCACCTGGATTAAGGCATTAGCTCATCTCTCAGCCCAGGCAAGTTACGAAAGCTGTTTAGACGCCTACATGCTGGTGTTAAACAGTTTTAACTTCACTCCAGACCGTTGGGACTACGAGTATCGGCACGAGATTCTGGATGCGTTTTTGATGTATCCCGATGGTCTAGAGCTGATCAAAACCGGTTTGGAACAACTTTTAGAATTTACGCCCCAAGAACAGGACGAAGCCCATGGCTTTTTTGAATTGGTGGAAGAGCGAGGCACCCAACCAGGAAGAGACCGCCTCCCAATTGGATTTGAGCGGACACTCGCAAGCACTTATTCCGCCGCGTAAACGGGTGGATGGAGCCCTGGTAAATCGGCGGTTTAATAAGTCGATTAAGGAGAATGGCGGCGCAGGCGATGTGTATGAACAGGCCGCTGTGACTCAGACGAGGGAGTTATTTGGCTGCACGGTAAATGACCTGTATCGGGAGACCGGTGGCAAGAAAGGTCGGCGGGATACATTACCCCAGCCTGCCCAGGAGGCGTATATGGTAAACGAATCGTTGGCGGCCAATGAGCTGGATCGGCAGATTGGGACGCTTGGTGGCGAGTCTCAGGATGAGGTGAATAGTCGGATTTTGGCATCTGTTGAGCAGACTTCGAAACAAACGCGAAAGTGGTTGCCCTGGTAGGTAGGATAGGCTAACGCTAATGAATAGTAATAACTTGGCCCTGGTTGAGACTGGGGCTTTTTTATGGGGTGCGATAAGGTACGGTTTCTAGAATGATATTGTCTTGATCACATTATCCTAGACTTAATTCCTCATTTTGCCGTCAGGGAAAGAACATTTGAAACAAGTTATTGGGATAGAAGATGGTAAAAGCTAGTCGTCCAGTCAAGAACTTGACCAACGCGTTTTCTTCCGTATGGTGCAGATGTGTTGTGATATTAGGGATCACGACGTTTTTAGGTGTCGCAATTGCCAAAAACTGGTTTCGTAACAACAGCTGGTTAGACCTAAGCCAAAACTTCTGGGGCATATCTTTCAAAGACTGGCTAGAACTAATGGTGGCTCCTACAGTCTTTGCAATAGCTGGTTTCTTAATTCGCCAATTGTTGGAAAAACAAGAAGAAGAGCGTCGCCAATTAGAAGAACGTCGGGAAGACGAACGTCGAAAGCATGATGCGCTCAAGGATTATCTGGATGACATAACCGTACTTTTTCTAAGCGATAACTGGGCTAAAGCTATTCAAGAAAAACTTGAAAAACGAGAGGATAAATCTCTGAGCAATAAAACAGACAATCAAAAGGTATTGGCTATTGCGAAAGCCCGAACCCTTGCAGCCCTAAACGAGTTAGATAAAGGCAGACAGGTTCAGTTAATACAGTTTCTGTCAGAATCACGAGAATTATTCAATTTTACATTTCCGGGCAGAGGAATAAAGCTCCAAGACGCTGACTTATATGGAGCATGTCTCAGCGGTGCCGACCTGTGGAAAGCCAATCTTGATAGCGCTATTCTGATGTATGCCAATCTTGATAGCGTTTGTCTGTCGGAAGCAAATCTCCAAAACGCCAGCCTGGCGCAAGCAAATCTCCAAAACGCTAGCTTAGCAGGAGCAAACCTTCAAAATACTATCCTCACAGGAGCAAACCTCCAGAATGCTAGCTTAGTAGAAGCAAACCTCCAAAATGCTATTCTCACAGGAGCAAATCTCCGAAACGCTAGGCTAACGGTAGCAAATCTCCAAAACACCAACTTTGAAAGAGCCCACTTAAACAATACTGAACTAGCAGACGCTAACCTCGAAGGGAGCAATCTAATAGGTGCCAATCTTGAAGGCACTAGTTTGTGGCAAACCAATCTTAAAGGTACCAAGCTGAGTTGTGCCAATCTCAATGGCTCTGATCTCAGCTTTGCTAATCTCGATGGAGCTGACCTCGCAGAGATTGACTCGAATGACGAGACAAAATGGAGAAACGCTAAAGGCCTCGATACCGCGATAAACATTCCCGCCTCTCTGAAACCTCGTCTCATTAACCTAGGGGTGTTATCACCTGAAAACACGACGGAGGCTCAGGACAAATAGCTCCTGCTGGTCCAGCTTGTAACTCTTTACAGGCCTGCACCCACCCAACAGAATTACCACCACCACAGCCGCTCAAGTTTACCCGTCAAAGCATCGCGTCAAGCCAAGCTTGCAGCCTCTGTTATCCAGCAACTGCAGCATTGCCATAGAGATCGCAACTCCAGCTACAAGTCCACTTGACACTGAGTTATCCCAAATAACCAACCCATTGCCATTGGGTGAATAGGGCGCGTTGCATTGGTTTGGTTTATGCGTTCTGTCCCTTTTGAGTTTGTGTCTGGTTTAGCCGCTGAGTTTAGTGCGGTCGAGTGCTGCTGGCGCGAGTCTGAGCGTTCCTTTACGGCTATGTAGCCGAGTGCTGGTTTGCGCAGCTGCCGTCAGCGTTTGCGGGCAAGTGGTCTGCTGTGGTTGGTTACTCGGTTCTGGTGCGGTCGGTTTCGTCTGGGCCTGGTCGGTTTGCGGTGTCGGTACCGGTGGTGGTGCCTGAGGGTCAGATGGCGTTCAAGGGTGACCAGCGTGGTAGGCGCGTGCGGGTGCGCTTGGTGCGTTAGTTGGGTTTGGGTTGCGGTCGTAGTTGGTTGCGATCGCACAATACTTTAGATTAGCTGTAATCTGGAACAAAGAAACAAGTTAGACCAACAATCTTCGTAGCGCATTTAAAGCAACTGTTGGTTGTATCTTTTTACGTAAATCACGAATTTTGACAATACAGCATCTCTTAATTTTCCTCTTACTGCCACAGGGACATTCATGTTCTTTCTTAAGCTTTTTCTCTGCTAGAACGAAGAGGAATCGAAAAACTGTCCATATATCCTGAGTATCGATTAGGTGCTGATAATACTCAAGAATTCCTTGTGAGTCATGCCCCCACTCACCAAAAGGCCATTTACCAGTCCGATCATAGTAGGTCTGACTTAAAAAGAAATTGTGTAATGGACCTTTTAGATAGTCGATGAATTCTGAACCAGAAGGAAAGCATCTCCACCTATCATCTGGAATAAAGATGCATGCAGAGCCATTCTTAAAGAAATGGCGATCAGCTACGCGAGGAATTCGACCTCCAACTTCATAAACTATGGGAAGGTCTTCAGGATAGGAAGGAGGCAAAATAATTGAAATACTGTATCGGTCAAGCTCTTGCCCACTCTCTCCACGTAGTGGAAAAGCGCCAGCTACCTCTATCAGCCCATCCTGATTTTTGAATATGTGTAGGTTGGGGTAATTATTACGCAAATCAACCTGAATTTTGTCAAACTCAGAGTGGTCTAGAACCGACAAGAGATTAATTACCTCCCCAAGGCTTTGTTGGTGTTATGACACTTGCTACAGCTATGTTCAGAGCACTAACGTTTTGCCCGTTAGATGATTGATTTTCTTCGTCTTCAAGTTCACCAAACACTTGCTCCCATCCATGATGCTCTATTTGCCAGAGGGTTGAAGATGCGACGCTAGAAAGGAAATTTCGGCATTCATCGAGTATCGGCTTCAAGTCATTATTAGAATTTGCAGGATCTTCGACTAAGAGATTATTGGCATCATCCCGAAACTTAGTCCAGATGTGTTCAAGCTGAGAAGATAAGCTTAATGATTCTTGCCCTTGAAGCAGCTTAACAACAAGCAGCTCTAACACGAATGTCTTAGCGGATTCAATACCATTACGAACTTTCCAAAGTTTCATAAGACGAATAGCACTTTGAAAACCGCTGTCTTTGATATGATCAATGTGCTTCTGAAGATTCGTTTTAAGTCGTGACTTATCCCCTTTAGTTCGATGTAAAAAGACATCTGACTTAGATTCATCTACATATCTACCTGGAACAACGTCTATATGTAGATCATCACAGCTCTCCTTACTTTTAACTCTTAAAGCCGATGCCTTGACCTCAATTGAATAGTCATCTTGCAGTGCTTCTTTCACAGAGGTAGAAATTTCTGCTAACGTTTTTCCTGCTTTTTCTTCATCTTCCGGGAAATAGCATGTCATATCACCATCGTATGACGCAATAATCATGGTTCCTTTAGCCATAGAACCAGCCCATCTAATTGAAGGACTAGAGTCCCAGAAATATAAGCGAAGTATTTTATCAATCCTGTTACGTTCCTCTCTCAAATCCTTTAATCTTGAATCATCATCTTTGAAAGTTTGTTGATCTAAAACTTTTTCTAAATACTGGTCAGGATTCATGAAGCCTCCAAAGCGCATACAAAACCATTTGCCCTTTTGTCGTAGTCATATACTCTAAATACTGGGTCAATCTTCGGTAGCCGAGCCCGTCCTAGAGTAATTGCTATAGGTGCTGGAACTGCTGAGAATAGGTGAATAACCTTTATTTCAGGATGAGCTTGACGAATTGTAGCCAGAGCCCGGTGATATTCACTAGTAAAACGTGCCAAATCATCTCTGGTGTTAAGAAAGAGTGGGGAACATTGTTGTCCTTCCAAGGTGATTTCATACGCAGTTCCATTCTCCGTTAATTCTTTTGGCAAACTGTCGAGTTGATTCTTTCCACTTAGATTCACCAAGAGTAAAACAGGTCCACTCTGCTCTCCTTGTAAAATACGTTCAGTAATATAAACGACATCACCTGCACCTTCTTTCCATAGCCAGCTTTCTGTATCCCTATGCCGCTGGTAAAGATCAATATGGATTTTGTCACTGAGTCGCGTACCTAAATGAATAAGCAATGGAATTGGAGCAAGTGCGAAAATAGAAACTCTGAATGTCTGACCAGAGTTAAATTGTGCTTCGTGAAGCCGGTTTACTTTTCGATCAATAGCGTCTTGCGCAACTCCCCAAAACGAAGAATTAGGTCTGTCGGAAATACTACTCAGATCAATCTCAACTATTTCCCGTCGCTTGAGGTAGTTGGGTGCAACTGCCGCCTGCATCTCCTCTACGGAGATATTCATTGGACGGCCGCTAATGAGACTCTTAAGCACTAATGGAACAGTATCCCTATTTTTAGCAATACCAGTCAGAGAAAATATACGATCTTCGTGCTCCTTCTTAAACTTTTTTAGAACCTCAACTGGATAACTCTTAGAATTTTTATCCACTAAGTCATGACAGTCTTTGCACAGCAACATCAAGTTAGACAATCCATTGATATCTAAAGGCCTTCCAGTTTCTTGACCTCTAGGGCCACCTTCGCTAAAAGCCCAAATATGAGCTTGTTCAGCAAAGTTGCCAACAGTTTCAGTTGGATAATGCTCCAGTAGATATTTATTGCAACCATCAAACTCACAGCGCCCTCCAGCCTGTGTGTAGAGGAATAAGGTGGTTTGCTTTTTGATATGCCGACTAGGCTTAACAAGAGCCCCTTGTCTTCGTTTCATTCAATCAGGGTTTACAGAGGCCATAGAGGCTAAAACACTTGTACCAGACCGTTGTAGCACATCAAGTCCTTTTGGTGGGGGATGTTTGAGATCGCAACCCAAAAAGGGGCCAAAGCCCCAACAAGCTAGTAAGACTCAGGCGGATGCACCACGACCCGCACACGCCCCCCACGCTGCCCACCAGACAACCGAATAGACCCCTGTGGCACAGTAACCGGAACCGAGACCGCAAACCGACCAGGCCCAGACGAAACCGACCGCACCAGAACCGAGTAACCAACCACAGCAGACCACTTGCCCGCAAACGCTGACGGCAGCTGCGCAAACCAGCACTCAGCCACATAGCCAGTAAACGAGCGCTCAGACTCGCGCCAGCAGCACTCGACCACACCAAACTCAGACGCCAGCTGACTAACAAACTCAAATGGAACAGAACGCATAAAACTAAAACCAACGCAACGCGTACCATTCACCGAATGCAAAACATTGGCATTATTCCGATATACAGTGTCAAGCGTACTGACAGCCGGAGTACGACAGCGATCGCAATACATCAGCCCCTCGATAACGGAGGATGGCAGCTTGACTTGACGCGATGCCTATCAACGGTAGACTTGAGCAGCTGTGGTGGTGATTAATCTGTTCAGTTCGAATGGTCTAACAGCGATGGGGAGAATATGAGTATCGGCTATAGGTTCATAGCTGACCAGGTTACGGCTAGGTTAGGGGTTTGCGATCGCACATCACCGTAAGCCGTAGCCCGTGGAGTACCACCAGATACTATCCACTCTCTGTTTAGCAACTCAGAAGAAAAGCTGTTGTGCCCGTGGAGTACCACCGGCACGTTAAAAGTTTCGTTTTTTTGGCCCTTGGTTGAGCGTAGCGCATCCATTCCGCTACAAAAGTTTTAATCATTTACGAAAGCTCCTGCACAGGACGCTTCATTCCTGCGCTTTTAATAGATATGGGGCCAAAAAATCTAGTGGGGTCGCTTGGCTATGCCTCATAGCTCTTGCAGGAGAAGAGAAGAGAAAAGAAAGAAGCGAAAGGGTATCGATGGCGCAGCCTATGGCGTTTGTCCCCCTCAATGCTGCATCTAAACTGCCTAGCAGCTACCAGGGCAAATAATTTCCAGCTGTGTAGCTCCCATGGCCTGCAGGCGGTTTCAACCAGTGCAGCAACCTCTCACAGCCTGGGCCTTTTACGAGTACAGCCCATTGATTGCGGTCACATGCCGCCTCCATGATCCAGCCTTGCGATCGCAACCACGGAGCTAACCCATAGGGCAGCGGACAAGGCACCGCCAGCACCACACCAATGCCCACACCATCCCTATGGGGACGTGCCCAAGGGCAAGGCTTTAGCTGGCCGGGTTTTGGGTCAAGTTCTAACTGTTCCATTGTTATTACCTGTCAGGTTGTTAGCACACCTAGCCGTTGGCCACCGACTAGGCTGGTTTTCTCGGCTGTCACCCGATCTAAGCTTGCCTTCTCCGACTTCGTGGGGTTCCGCCCCAACTGACCCGTTATCCGTCTAGTTCCACCGTTACCGGCTGCGTTTCCGTATGGTCCCACGAGGGCATCTACTTCCATGTGCTTATTTTTATTATATCTTTTTTAGGCTATTTTTATAGGTTTTTTAAGCTATAATCAGAGTAGTTTGGATAGGATATTTCATGGTTTCTAAATCAAATTTAGTCTTTTCAAAATCAGCTGCATCAAGGATTCTAGGAGTTCCTAAAGCTCTTATCGCTGGATTCAAGAGATTCTTTCGCGTTTGCTGGGTGTGGGTGTGTGGATCGCGTCCACGCTTTATCTCCAAAAAACTGTTTCTACAACACTTTGCAGAGCACCGACAGCAACAGGGTAGAGAGTTACCTGTGCAGCAATGGCCAAACATGCCTAACTGGTACGAAGTCGGAGGACAAAACAACAATTACCCCGTAGTGATTGAATCCACCGGCCCCGAATGCGCCTGTGAAGATTACAAAAATCAGATTGCAACCCTCGGTAAAGGAGTTTGCAAACATGGCTATGCAGTTCTGCTCAGCCTTGGCTATTGCACCCTACGAGACTATTTAGCGAGATAGACAGCAGGCGATCCAATGGCATTTGGATCGCCCATTCACCCGAAACCCAACCAAGGAAACGAGCTATGGACAATCTAACAGGAACCGGAATTAAAAACATTGACACTAGCCAAGCGATCGCACCGCTCAGGCTGGCTGCTCCACTAATCAGGCAATGGCTCATAGAAAACGACAGCCTGGTTTATGAACTGTCAGCGATTGAAGACGTTTTAGTCAACTGGCTGGAGTTGAGCATTGAAGAACTGGCTACAGAAGCGCTTTATCACTGCCTCAGCGGAGACATCAGCCAAGCCATAGGGAGACGCACCTTCAAAGATTTGCTGGACCGGAAACCATACACCGAGCTACAGCCAGCCACAGACATCGACCAAGACCACGCAGCATAGGAGTATAGCCATGTCAGAACTACCCAAAATCAAAACACCACAGCGCCCAGGCTATGCCTTAGATGAATATCCCCATGCCATAGCCAAAGCTCAAACCTATATCACTAACCTTGAGCAGGATATCGCAGCAACCAAGGCAGAAATCACAGTGGTAGAGCAAACCATTGATCAGCAAATTGCCTTTGATAAGGAGCTGAAAAACGATGGCCAACGTAAGGCCAAGCGTAAGGAACTGCTAGCCCAAGACCCAGGCTATGACCTGCTAACCGGCAGGCTAGACAGTACCAAAAGAACTAAGTCCCGCGCAGAAATCAGGCTTAACCTCTTGGTAAACCAGTTCACAGTTGCCAAAATTGAAGCCCGAGCCGCCACCGCTCGCCAGCTTTCAATTGCAGCATAAACTGCCAGGCCCCAACCCTGGGGCCACATTTCCAGCAGAATGCATTTTCAATCTTGACAGCCGCCTAAGGCTGCACCATGGACAACCCTTACCCCTTTTCTTCTTTCTCTCACTACTTCCCCTTCTAGTTTTTTGGGTCCCATATCTTTCAAAAGCTCATTCCTGGAACGCCCCTAGAAGCACCTTCGCTAGTAAGCAAAACCATCGCAGTGAAAGGCATGAGCTACCCTCAACTAAGGACCCAAAAAACGAAACTTTTAACGTGCCGGTGGTACTCCACGGGCACAACAGTACATTCTCTAAATTGCTAAACAACGAATACATAGCATCCGGTGGTACCCCACGGAATGCGGCTTTACTGAAGATTGCTGATGAAATTGCGATCGCATCCGCTCCAATCCGGCAAACACATTTCAACCTTAGAAAGTTGACTTATAGCTTTAATGCACTACGATTAAAGCTAGAAAATACACTACCGCCATGAGTCAACTGAGTGAGCTACTCCAAGCCCGCCTTGAGCAGCAAGGTAAAACCAAATACTCCTTAGCCAAGGCCATGGCCGAAGCAGACGGCAACGGCAAACCTGCCACCAGCTTTAGCAGCAAGGTAACCAAAATTCTTGAAGCCCCCGAATCACGAGTATTTAAAGGCGTTAAAGAACTGATTGAATTACTCGATGGCGAAATCATTATTCGCTGGAAGGATGAGAAGGTCGTCCAGAAAAAAACTGAGTTTACAGAGGAGGTCCTCGATTAAGCAGCTCATTTTCAGAGACATGTTTTACCTGTACTGTGCAGCCGAAGAAATTACGGAAGCTAGCATTATTCTTCGACCTGGCGCACAGATCTAATACTGGATTGCTGCTTCTCCACCAGCAGGTTCTCTTTGAAGGTGGCTGTGAGCTTATAGCCTTGAGCATCATGCCACTCCATAACCCTACTGGATTCTGATTGTCGAACCTCAGTACCAGGCCCAAGGATTGACCGTGCCTCTGTTAACGTCATCCCTCGATGAATCAGATTGTATTGACTCGCAACGGCAGCTGCATCGGGCTGTGTAGCTGCTATTGTCTTTTGAAAACCATATGCGATGCCCGTACCAAAGACTGTTCCTATACAGAACGTCCATGCTATAACACGACGGCTAATAGGTGGTGGTGATGCTTGCGAATTGCTATGATTGGAATCTAACACGATTAATCTTCTCCAGAAGATGAAAGTAGCGTCATTGCCTGCGTCAACAGGCGATGAATGCATTTTGGAAGCACTGGTGCGTCAACACTGGTGCTTTTGTCTTTTTGACTATTAGGGTTGTCGAAGCAAGATTTTATTTACAATCCCAAAGGCAATTGCCCATAAAAACATTAGCCATATCCATACAAAATTGATGTAATATTCATAGCTCACTCTCCATGAAGATTTTCCTTTTTTTAGCATCCACTCTTGATAATCGCTTAGGTCACAAAAGACATGCTCAAAATCATTCCACTGTTTTGGAAATTTATGTCCAAACTGCATTGACAAGGAGATTTCTTGATCAGTTTGCGTTGTGACAATATCTGTAATTTCTTTAAGCAAGCGTAGGATGGAATAAATTGAACTAAATGAGGCAACCAATACAAAAGAGGCAGCTAGTAAACCTATAAAAACTTTATTGAGTATCATCATTGATGGATTTATTCTCACAATCCCCCAAAGGATGAATAGCATTATTGCCACAATGAGCCAGAGAATGAGTTCATAAAAAATGCTCAGGAGGATGAAATTTATTGTGGTTTTGAAATCCTTTCTGGACTTGCTCATTCTATTGATCCTCTCACTCATAAAATACAGCTTTTTAGCTTATTTAGAGCTAATCTGATGTTAAATGGTAGTACTCAAAAATGCTTTACTGCCCGATAAAAAACATGGCTCAATCGGCGTTTCAGGGAGTTAGACAAGCAAGGTGCTCAATAGACTACCCAGCAAGGCTTTCCCTCTTTTTCTAGCATTATGCACAAATTCAAAGAACCCCAAATAGATCGGTAATTTTTCTTGTGAGATCCCTCGATGAGGTCTCAACCATGACCGCAGCAATGACCAGAAACCTTCCATCGTATTGACATGGACTTCACAGAAGCCATCTCCATCGTCATCTCGGGCATATTCTCCGGCACTGTGGCAAACACTCTTGTGAGCATAGCCCCAAGTTTCTAAACGAGCATAGATGTCATACTCGTCGGTATAGATGAGGGTGCCCGGTTTCACCATGGACTGAATGATGGGCTTGATGGTTTGTTGTTGAACATTTGCCAGCATTTTAATCACCACTTCTCCACCTCGCTGAATCATCCCGAAGATCGGCGGTTTTTCCGTTTCGAGCGTACCGCGCCCCCGAAGCCCTTTGAGTTTACGTCTGCGTCCCTTGCGCCCTTTTTTTTAACCTGCTCTGGTTGCCCCTTATGACCGGCTGTCACATAGACTTCATCAAACTCCACCGTCCCTGATAACTGGACTTCTGGGCGCTTGTCGGCCACCGCTTGGCGTAACTCACTCGTCATCTGATGCACGTCATCTTTGTGCAGACTCAACTCGTCGGCAATTTGTTGATTGGAGACATTGAGACCCATCAAATATAAGCATGCTATCCAGGTTTTTAACGGTTGATGACGACCCGCAAAGATGGTGTCGGTTAAGTCATCAAAGTGGCGACCACACTCGCCACAGATATAGCGTTGCCGCGCTGAATAGGTTGCATGCTTCCCTCGTTTGGTAATGTTTTTCGCTCCACAATCAGTGCAGCAAACACCATCGGGCCAACGCATCGTGCGAATAGTCTCGTAGCATTTGTCCTCATCGATTAACTTGGAAAGCGTTAGCATAGGTAGGCTGACCGGGGGCTTTATTCCATGACACTACTCTGCTCATCTTGAATTTAGCAACCTCCCTAAAACAGCTATTGAGCCAAAAACATTTGCAAGCCGTAAATTGATTATTCAGTTTGGCGAAAGATTGCCTGATTGAAAGAGTTCCAAATAATTGCCCACAGGAACATAGACCATATACACGTGAAATCATAGTAGTAGGTTAATTTCACGATCCATAGAGACTTGCCTTTTCTGAGTTCCCACTCCTGAGCTTCGCTCAAGTCACGAAAAATATGTTCAAAGTCGTCCCACTGACTTGGAAATCGATACCTAAGGTGTGTCAATAGGGAAAAGCTGAGAGAAGTTTTTGAAATTAAATTTTTACGTAAAACTTGCACACTCTGTTGATTTAGCCAATCGTCAATTTCCTGCCTCCGCCTGGATATTTCAAAAGACTCTTTTTGCAGGCTCTCTAATTTTTTCTGAATTACTTTTATCTGGCTTGCCCCAGAAAATACTGGCTCTAGCAAGTCTATTTTTTGAAGCTGTAGTTCCACCTCCTGAAGTTTAAACTCCTGCTGAACTATTGCTTGTCGATTAATATCCACTAGCTCCTGTTTTTCACTTAATACCTGCCGTTTTTCGTCTAATATCTGTAATTGGGATCCAATCCACAACAGTAGAAACAATAACTGTAACAGCATCAATAAATCATCAAAAGATTTATTTCCCTGAGCACCAAAAGGATACAGTAGCCCCATCAATCCAACTATTGTGGATAGCATCAGCGATGATGACTTCACCCGTTTAATCAAGTGTTTACACCATTGAGCAATAGAGCTCTTATTTTCCTCAAGACTTTGCATCCTTTTCACTTTCTCCATTACTCACAAGAGCTATTGCAGCTATCCAAAGCTAGGCTGCCATTCAGCAATTGCATTCAAAAACTTTTCGCGCTGTGACAGAGCTTGAACCCCAAGCCCCGTAATTTTGAAGAACTTTCTACGCGCTTTGTTATCTTCAGCAGAAGTATCTTCCCAGCGAGATGTTACAAATCCTTTTTCTTCTAGCTTCTTCAGATTTGGATACAACGCGGAAAAGCCAAGACGCTTACCCCCACACTCCTCAATCGCGTCTAGGATTTCCAGCCCAAAACGCTCATGATGACGCAGTGTAGAGAGAATGGTCCGCTGAGTTGGTGTGAGCTTCAAATCAATTTTGTCTGCCATACCCACCAATACCTATATACATAAGTTGAATACCGTATTCAAAGTATAGATACGGCATTCAATGTTTGACAAGGGGGTAGTTCAAAAAAACTAATTTCAGAAAAGCAGCTTCTGAAAAGGGCTGCTCAAGGATGTGATCGCAACTCCAGACCAAATCTTTAGCTAATGATTTGAAAAGGCGTTGGCAAAGGAAGCCTCACCCAAATCGGCATATGATCACTCACCTCATGCTCAAACTTCCTATAAAACACCGCCTTTTCAGCACTCATTAACTCCTGCAACGGCTGGTCATTCAGAGCATCATTAAACAACTGCACAAAGTTCACCATGCCATAATCAGGACCACGCTCTTGAGCCCCCATCACCTCTTTCTGAACTGACTGAGGCAAACGCTCATCATGGCTAAAGAAAGCAACATGATCAAAGGTCTCCTTCAGACGAGCATTGGTTCTAAACAATTGGTTGTGAACAGGATGAGGATCTAAAAACGGGAAATACACATTAGCTCTTGAATCCGATGTTCTTCCCTGCGCATTAAACGTTTTGATATGCGCAGTAATCCGTTCACGGTCTGTCTTCGGATTGTCAAAGTCGAGATTTAGATCTCCCATCAACACAAAATTAGGGTAATAGGCAGTATCCTTTTCCTCCACTCGTCCAAGAATCCACTCCATCAGAGCATCAAACTCTTGCCGCCGGTCCGTAACCGACTCACCAAAGTAAAGATGAGCATTGATCGCCATCAGCTTGTAAGGCTCAGTACCCGGATGGCCGACAATGCGAAAGCTAGCGCAGAAGGGCTGTCGAATAAATGACAGAAAAACAGGAATTTGCACCTTAGGCGGTTTCGGCTCTGCACCCACCTGATTCTGTTGCCAGGCTTTGTGCTTATCGAGATATTGCAAATAAGGCAACAACTCATCCCGCAGGACATCGTAGTTATCAATAACGGTCTTGATCAGCTTACTGCGGTCAAATGAAATATCAGAGACCACATCCCCCCGCTCGATGACTCGGGTGTTATAAATAAATCCCAGACGCTCCCCCATGCCAGATTCACCGGGAAAAACACCCGTACGATCTGAGACCACAGCATGAAAATCTGGCCCCATCAGCTCGCGCAAATAATTAAATCCTTCCAGGTCATCCATAATTTCTTGAACTGCCAGTAAATCAAACTGACGGCAGAGCGTCGCAAGAAACTTCCAGGTATTGGCAGAACGCTTACTCCGTTTGCCTAACTTACGAATATTGAAAGAAGCCAGCAGCACTGACCCATAGATGCGTTTAGGAAAACCATACTTAGTAGGGTCTGCCGCGAATACAGCATTAATCCGATTCCATTCTTCAGCTGTAAACTCCGAGGTCATAGCAGATTCTCTACATCAAAATGTTTGCTACTGGTAACGCCATAAGACAGCGTATTGACTTGCGATCGCAATCCCAGAATATGCCTAGTCACAAACCGCTTATCCCAGCCCCATAGCAGTGGCAACCAAGAGATACCCAGCATCTAAGAATTATCCGAATCACGAATATCAGCAGCCATCGCCCGAGACTCAGATTTATCCTGATCGAGGTATTGCTCCAGCACTAATGGCACCCGCATCTTCCTCTTAGCGGATGTCTTCTTACTCTTGGCCTTCGGCTTTCCCGGCGACGTCTCCTCCCCAGGCGGCGCGATCCGGTCCCCAATAATATGCAAAATCTGACTAAAATCCTGCGGCTGCATCACCCCAATCCGCGCCATGATGTCAGTCCGCGTCGGCCCGTGGCTGCGGCCATAAAGGAAAGCAATAAAATCCTCCACCAGCATCCCCTTTAACCGAGCAATCTTCTCCAGATTCTCCAAACTCGGCACATTTCGCCCATTCTCCCACTGCTGCACCGTAGACTGCGACACCTCCATCTTCCGCGCAAACTGCCGCTGCGATTGGTCGCCACGAATTTCGTGCACCACCTCACCCAATCGCTTCAAAAAACCCTCGTCCACAAACGCTACAGCCGACTTCTTACGTGCTTTCAAAGATTGACCTCCAAATAATAAAGCCAGACATCACATAATTGCTTGACTAAATAATCACTCATAATTAACATGATCGATTAGTCAAACAATTTAGATTTATATGTCGGTCATAAAAAGCGCCCTTCTCCCGAAGCCCCCTCGGCAAAACTTAACCATCCGCATGACGCCCGAGCTCAAACAACGGGCACAGATCAGCGCCATCCAACAAAAACGCTCACTCTCAGACCTGATTGAAGAAGCTCTCGAAACCCTGCTTAACCGCCAAGAACGAGCCGCCTAGCCACCACCAAATTCCATAAAAAATGCCCCACGCCTGACACAGCTCCGGGGCATCCGTAAAATTAACTAGTCCTATGATGACAGAAAATTCTCCGAGTGCCTACGACGGAGGACATAGTCTGCAGCCTGCAAAAAGCACTACCCGCTCACACCTCAGACTTACCCCAGAAGCCGTTCACCAAAACTGGCTCGACCACTTCTACACCCCCGCTGGGTACCTCTACCACCTCATCCTTGCCCTCAGAAAGCAAGGCTGGTGGTTCCGCGTCGAAAACATCTCCCAGTTCTGCCGCGAATGGCACATCAACCGTCGTACCTTCTACCGCGCCAAAGCCGAACTGATCGCCAACGGCAAACTAGAAGAACATATCAAAGGCAGCGTTAATTTGCGCGTCCCCACCCTGAGGCAAATTGACTCACCTGTGACAAACCTGTCACCCCAAGTGATCAATTTGACACAACCTGAGACAGCCCAGACACAATCAGCCGACGAAACCGAATCCCAGCAAGCATTTCCCAACTCCCCAGATCCTTCTCAGCTTCCTTCCAACTCTTCTTTAAAAAAGAGAGAGAAAATCGCTTCGCTTTCCCCAGAGCTAGAGCAGCCCAATAGCCAAGGCATCACGCTATCCCCAGATGCACCTGAGCAACCCCAAACGGGTGAGGCATCACTTCCCGGACCTCAGCAATGGTTAGATTTTTCCGCCGAGGATGACCCCGATTTTTTCGCGTTCGTAATAAAAAACAAAATCCCCCTCCTCCCTGAGCCACCCGCCTCCAAACAAAGCGCCGCCCAAGGCTGGATTCGCAAATACGGTAATCGCCTTTACACCGAATACCTCCAATGGCTCGAAAACCAGCGCCAAGTTCAGCAACGTCTCACTCCCATTCCCCCAAATGAGGAGACCCCAGACCAGCGCCTACAGCGCTATCAAATGCTTTGGCAAAATCCCACCTGCCGCAAAGGCGTCCGCACCGCCATCCAAACCCACCCCGAATGGCACTTAGAAATCGGTCCCAATGGACCACGGACTCAACCACCAACACCCCAGGCCCCATAAAATCCAATTATCATTTGAAAGTCATTCATAGCAACACACCCGACCAAACCAGTGCTGCGGAGTATTCCATGAACACCCAGCTGATCGACTCCCTTATCCAAGTCATCGAATCCCTCACCCCTGAGGAAAATAAACTACTGCGCACTAAACTCCACGCTCGCAGTATCCAAAAAACCCCCGGCGTTTGTGGCGGTCAGGCCCGCATCCGCAACACGCGCATCCCCGTCTGGACCCTCGTATCCTTCCACCAACAAGGAGCCGACTCCACAGAACTCCTCCGCAACTACCCCAGCCTCATCCCCGCCGACCTCGACGCCGCCTGGGCCTACTACCAAGAAAACCAAACCGAAATCGACCAAATCATCCAAGACGACCTAGCCCATGGTTGATCTCTACTCCAACGAAAATTTCCCCATCGACATGGTGGTCCTCCTCCGCAATCTCGGCTACGACGTCCTCACCTCCTACGACGCAGGTCAAGCCAACCAAGGCATCCCCGACAAAGACGTCCTCACCTACGCCACCCAAAATAACCGAGTCGTCATCACCCTCAACCGCCAAGACTTCATCAACTTGCACCGCAAAAGCCCTGATCACAGCGGCATCATCATCTGTAAAGACGACCGCAGCTATACCGATCAGGTCCAGACTCTACATGTCTACCTAGAAACCCAAACCAGCCTTACTAACCGACTCATCAGGGTTCTAAAGCAAAACCAACCCAAATCCAGCCAGCAGATCTTCACCATTCGGGAATACTAGCCCTTCAAGTACTCAACCCCACTCAGCTCAGAAAACCAGCGCTATATAATAGACTAGTTTTAGGGAAGTTCTGGGGAAACGAACTAGGTTAAAACCTAGAGCCCTTATCCGACAAGGCTTTCAATCACCGCCTTCACAGATTCGAAATCTATTATGGGCTTCGGTTCATCGGGGGTTCGAATCCCCCCCTCTCCGTTTAATAGCAAGGGTTTCGGCCTTTGACAACAAACTGAGAAAGACTTCCTCAAAGCAGCTTTTTTGAGCCGAAAACAGGTGATTGTGGACTGTTTTTGGGGAAGATATGGGGAAGAATTTTGCACCTGAAAAAGTCGATATAGGCCCCCGCCTGCAAGCGATTAACCAGCAACTGGAAAAGGTCAGTTTGCGGCAAAAAGGGGAAAAATTGTATATCCGAGGCAAGGCGGATGATTCATTTCCGCCGAGGCCGGGACAGTATAAGCCGCGACGGGTGGAACTGGCGCTGAACTGTAATGCTTCGATGGCGGGGCTTAAGGTAGCGAAGGCGAAAGCCCAGAAGATAGACAGTCAGCTGTTTGGAGTCGGTTTGACTGGGGACCTTACTTGAAGGGAAAGCAGAGGCCAGCAAAGACGGTGGCGGAGTGGGTTGAGAAATATGAGGCTGACCACTGGGCTTCTACACCTAGAACGCTGACGAAGGAAAACTCGTATCAGCAGAACTATCGGTTGTTTTTTAATCGTCTGCCGCAGGAGAAGATACTGACGCTAGATCTATTGCGGTCAGAGCTTTTAAAGGGGTCTAAACCGGGCACTCGTAGCCGTGAATTTTACTGTATGGCCTATGGGAGACTGGCGAATCTGACGGTTTTATTGAGATCCACGCTCATACAAACGGGGAGCCCATCACGGCATACCACCACTGGAATGCTGTGATATCAAAGAACTGTCGACAGCAGCCTCCGACTATAGCAAAGTCGGTAATCACTGACAGCAGTCAGTCTAAGAACCGAAAGCATAATCAGAAGGGACAAGCTAGCGGCTGGCTGGAGTCCCGAACTGGCAATCGAAAACGAAAGACGCCGAGTATCAGCTACTACTATCGGTGGGATTCTCCCCAGGGTCGTATCACTGAGTACGTAAGTACTTCAAAACTGTCTGAAGTGTCCCGAATGCTGGCGGAGAACTGCCCAGCGCTGGAGATATTGAGGTATGTGGTTAAGGGCAAGAAAAAGCTTTCAAAATCAGTCCAGAGCTTATTAGCTAATAGTAAAACTGGCGATGACCATGGATGCGCTCAAGGATGAAATCGCTGAAAATATTGGTTCTCAGACGTTACTGCTTTTTCTTGAGGCAAAGCGATTGACGACGGGGGTGAGGTATTGATTAGAGGATGCGATCGCAAATGGCGTAAAGATCATCTGCTTTGCAGCGGCAAATCCTGGTCGGGATATTTTCTTGGAGATACTGGAGGTTGAATTAGAGCTTCCCAGCGATAAGTTGATCCGCGAGACGATGCAGGCCGAGGGGAGCGGATTGGGGTTGCAGTTGAGTCGGTCTCGGTTGGAGGAATTGCAACCGCTAGCAGGTCGCAATCCGATGCTGGCTAAGAAAGTGATCAGGAATGAGCGGTTAGGGTTGAATCAGTCAGCGAGTCCTCAACATACTCAATATGTGGTGATCATGCCGATTCTGATTGCTTGCCTGATGGCGGTTGGAGTGGTGCGATTTATTGGGATGGGGACGAGGAATAAGTCGCTGTATATCTTTGGTGGTGTGGCTTTGATTGCAGGGATGACTTTAAAGCAAGTGGGCCAGGTTCGGGGGGATAGAAAGCGGTTGGGGCAGTAAAGAGGTTATTACATAGACAGTAGATTCAAGAGTCCTTGAAGTATGCCTTATAACTTATCTGACTTATTGGTAATAGGTATCTCATCTCGCGCGCTGTTCAATTTAGAGACAGAGAATCAAATTTATAACGAACAGGGACTTGAGAAATATATCCAATATCAGTTGGAAAACGAAAATGAGATTTTACAGCCTGGAACTGCATTCCCCTTAGTCAAAGGGCTCCTTGCCCTTAATGATCTGAAGAAAGATCGGTTGGTTGAGGTCATTATTATGTCCAGAAATAGTCCAGATACTGGTCTTCGTATTTTTAATTCTATCGAGCACTACAACTTAGATATCACGAGAGCTGCTTTGTCCGGGGGAGAAGCTTTAGCTCCTTACTTAGAAGCTTTTGATATCGATCTATTTTTATCTAAAGCCGAAAAAGATGTACAAGTTGCAGTTGATGCAGGTGTTGCAGCTGCAATGCTCTATAACCCACCTGACGACAACTCTGTTGATGGAGATAAAGTTCGAATTGCCTTTGATGCGGATGCCGTTCTCTTTTCTGAAGAGTCTGAAGCAATCTATCGAGATAAAGGATTAGAGGCTTTCTATGAAAACGAATTGAAGAATGTGGATAGACCTTTGCCAGAAGGTCCATTTGCTAAGCTGCTCAAGACCTTAGGTTTTATACAGCAAGAATTTGAACCCGCTGATGCTCCAGTACGTATTGCGATTGTAACTGCTCGTAACAGCCCAGCTCACGAACGAGTAATCAAAACATTGAGAACATGGGGAGTACGAGTTGACGCAGCTTTTTTCCTTGGCGGGGTTTCTAAGGACAAGATTTTGAAAGCATTCAAAGCCCAAATCTTTTTTGATGATCAAGAGGTCCATTTGGGTCTTGCTTCTGCTGTTGTACCTTCAGGACGAGTGCCCTATCCTAGTGATTCTGTTTTACATCCAGATAATAATCAACTCTCGTCTGAGGAAGATGGTGATACAAGCAAATCAAAATGATGACTATCCATTCTGCGTTCGCAACTTCCTCAATCCTAACCTCACCACCATCCCTGGGCAACTTAGAGCTGTTCACAACTGACAGCAACGATGGAGCAGCCCACAACGATTAAAGGTAACGGTCGCCAGGATTTGGGCTAATGATGGCGATTACCCATGCTGAGATCGCAACCGCCAATTCCCCCTTACTTTCCTATCGTCAAATAGCTTGTTCCCGCCACCAGCTAGCTGCGACGGCAAAATCAATTGGGTATCTCCGTAAATTGAATCCCAGACTTCCCAGGCTTGGTCAAGATTTTGGGCAAGCAGGTTAACGTACTCTGATTCCACCTCAGTTTGTGTGAGAGGATTTAATCAACGGTCTCCGTCCATTGAGAGAAGAGGCAATTAACAAATTACGCATCCAGTCGTCATGATATCGGAAGCCATTGAGTTTCTCAAAGGGACACAAACAGCCTTCATTTTGCTGCTGAGTTTTACGACAGAATGGATGAAAATTCCACAGCATCGCCATGGAGCGAACGGATAACTCAGCGGCCTCCCAAGACCCATGAAAATCTTGCATGGCATAGAGTGCTCGGTCAAGATAGTTCATGGGGCGATCCACTTGATTACTGGTGCGATAGGCATCAGGAACGTCAAAGGCTCTCTGGAAAAATAGAGATTTTTCTCTGAGTCGTTGTAACCGGTCATTGATGGCGTTGGGAAGATCCACCGATTGTGTCCATTCGAGAAAACGACGCAATCGTTGAGCAAATTGACGTTTGCCAGTAGCGTGATAAATATGCCAAAGCTTGTCGGTTAAGCAGGTGCGTAAATCAGGCTTAGAGCGACACCAATCACGCACTTTAATTACCTCATGTAGAAAGCACAGAATCCAGGTAATGCCAGGGAATAGGGTTTCCCAGGCTCGACGAGTCGCGTCCCATCCATCCGTGGTGACCGTCTCAGGGCAATAGTCAGGGGCATGGTCGCTCATCTCTTGCTCAAAGTCCCCATAAGCCGCTTGCAAGTCCTCGTATCCAGCCGTTGGGCTCAAACCACTGCCTACAATACAGCCTTTAGCCGCTGTCACCGCCCAATAGATACGCTCTCCTTGATGGCTACAATGCTTTTCATCGGCCACTAGATGGGGGGGAGCGACTCTTCTGTTTTCAACGTTGTTCCGACAATGGATGCTCTGCCAAGAGATTGACACAACCGATACCAATGCATCTCCGAGCGACCCAATACGTAAGCAATCCCATCATAGGAGAGGCCATGCTTTCTCAAATACATCGCTTTGCCCGCTAGCTCAGACGTTTCACTCATATAAGGGGTGACGAAATCGGGACGCAGTTGATAGGCCGTTTTTTGGTTGGGAAGATAAATACGACGTGTTTTTAGGTGCTGGCGAGCTGAGGTCACCCACCCATGAAACCGATATCCCTCCTCAATTCCCTCGGGGAACAGCTCCGGATAGCTGGCTATTTGCTCGTTCAGGTACTCTCGGTAGGCCTCACGGTCCTCAACCAACTGGTCATAATCAAGGGTATCGGCTATGGGCAGGCAGATCGTTTTATCCCCTGCTGTCCCTCGTTGCTTGCGTTTGGCCATCATACTTGGCCTCCAAACTCGATGACCTTATGATATCCAAACAAACTTAGTTGGAACTAGACGTACTCATCTATTTTAGAGGCTTTGATTTTTCCCGATAGAATATCGTAGAACTTACGCATTGACAAAATAGCAAAGCTATGAAGTGATATAGGTGTCCCTATCTGTTCCTGTCTAACCCAGCGATGCGTGAGCTATCCAAACCGTCAACGGCGCATTGCAACTGTAGCCTCTACACCTTATTCCTGATGGCAGAGCCCAAATATGTCAGCTGTGTTCGGTTAGCGGAAATCCTGGAAGACGTGAGTCACGATAGTGTGAATCGGTTTTTATTACGAGAACGTTACACACCCGAAGATTTATTCAACGAAGTAAAAGAGGAGATCACATTAGTCGGTGGCACGTTGAGTGTGGATGATAGCGTTGAAGATAAACCCTATCGAGACCAGAAAAAGAGTGCCTTCGTGGGCTATTTTTGGTCAGGCAAACATAAACGGACAGTCAAAGGGATTAATCTCATTACATTGTACTACACTGATCTATCCGGGCATTCATATCCCGTTAACTTTCGCATTTACGATAAACGGGAGGGTAAAACCAAAAACGACTATTTCAGAGAGATGGTGCTCGACGTCAAGCAGTGGGGTATTAAACCGACCTGGGTGACGGGCGATAGTTGGTATTCAAGTCTTGAGAATCTGAAGTTTCTCAGAAACGAGAAAGTGGGTTTTCTATTCGGGATTGCCGATAATCGAAAGGTCTCTTTGGAACGTGGCAAGCTAGTGCAGGTAAAGAGTTTAGAGATTCCAGAATCGGGATTAGTGGTGTATCTCAAGGAGTTTGGCTGGGTTAAGGTGTTTTGTCAGTCGTTCAAAAACGAACCCCGTTATTACATCATCTACCAGCCTACCCTAGAGCAATTGAATCACTTGACTCGGGCTGAATTCAAGCAAGTCCATGACGAGCATTGGCAAATCGAGTGTTTTCATCGAGTGATCAAACAAGTATGCAATATTGAGAGATTCTATGTTCGAGATGAACAGGCTATTCGCAATCATTTCTATTGTGCACTGCGAGCATTTGGTAAGTTACAAACCTTGTGTATTCAAGGGGTGATTGGAAACTGTTACGAGATATCGAGACAGTTGTTTGTGCCAGTCATCCGTCAGTTTATTCTGGACCATGCAACAGAAGCCACCTTCGCTTGATACTATGGATGGACTTTTGTCAATGCGTAACTCCTATATCGGTTTCACCAAATGATTTACCGTAGTTGTCGGGACCGCCATCCTTGCGTCTGCCAAGATAAATGAGCAGTTCCCATTCTGGCCGAGTGGGACTGGGTTTGACATGGACATGGGGTGGATGATGGTCTCGGGTGTAGATCAGATAAACGAGATACTATCCCTTGAATCTTGTCGATATGGAACACAGATTTAACGTCATTGGGAGCATTTCTAACATCTGGCTCTAAAGTGTCATTGTCGAAACCAATAACTAAATAGCCACCGTTAAAGTTACGTAGAGCAATTGCTGCCCGTGCAATTTTTGCTTTTCCTTCTGGCTGATCTGGGTCAATCCACCGTTTCAACTCAACAGAGAGGCTTTCACCTGGCCTTTCAACCAATTGCTGAATTTTTGACAAGTCAGTATCCATTGAATTTAATAGGCTATCCCCATCGGGAACAACTTACCTGGAGTAATACAAAGCCCACACCATATCAGCCGTTGAGACCGAGTATGGGTGGACCTCCTGTGGTCATGAAGCATTCCAAGAAGTCTATTAACCCTTAGGTGGATGAGGATCATTACCATAGCTATTCTTTTGCCTGATCTGACCATTAGGCCGATGCACAATCATCTCAGACTGCTGATTAGTAGCAATAGATCGAGCAATATTAATCGCTTCTTGCTGAATTTTAGTAACCCGAGTAGCTCGCTTCGCGCCTGCAGCTTTCACAGCCCATCCGTCAGGATGAGGGACAATATGCTGGTTTTTACCCTTAGCCATAAAACACCTCCAGTGTTATGTTTATCTAACAATAGATTGATTATAGCCAATATTTTTATATGACAAATGTTAATTCTATAAAAACCTATCGAGAGCAAAAGGGGCTTTCCCAAGACCAATTGGGTGAATCCCTGGGTGTAACTCGTCAAACCATTGCGGCTTGGGAAAAGGGAGAACGCACTATATCCCTGGTTCAACTCTCTAAAATTGCCAAAACTTTGGGTATTGCCCTGGAACTACTGATTGGCTCTACGGAAGAGCCTGCAACCTCTGCACCAGCTCCAGGTATGGGACTCATGTTTCGTGCCGATCAACCCTCTATGCTGACGCCTACCCTAAGAGCCCACCTCACTCAAAAGTCCGTAGACTATTCCACGGTTGAGCAGATTGTAGGCGAAGTACCCACACTGCCAGAAATGCGACCGCTGACTGGCTATAACGAGGATGTCGTTGAAGAAGTTGCTAAGGAAATCCGTGATTGGTTAGGTGTGGGCGAAACCTATCCCCTAGGAGATGTCCTGGCTTTGCTAGAAGCTAAGGGATTAAAAATCATTCTGCATCCTTTACCAGAAACCATCTCTGGCTTCTCTGCCTACACTGACACAGCTGGAGCTGTCATTTTTGTTAATGCCAATCACCCGACTGAACGCCAGTTTTTCACCGCATTACACGAACTCGGCCATCTAATTTTCCATCGTCAGGAATATCATCAAGCCCATAACCAAACACGTAAAAACGATCCACGAGAGAAAGCAGCTAATCACCTAGCCGGAGCCATTCTCCTTTCCCGTGACATTATTCATCGAGAACTACGCGCCTATCGGAACCGTTGGATACCTGAACCGCTTCTGGCAGACATCAAACGCCGATATGGTGTCAGCCTAATGACCATTCTGTATAGAACAGGTCAGCTAGGTCTCATCACCAAAAAGCAACAGGGACAACAAATCGGCATTCTCAAGAAAAAATATGGTGTCCACGAAAAACCTAAGCTACCAACTCCTGAGCACCTGACACGGTTAGAAAGGTTAGTATTTCTAGCTTTACTGAGAGAAGAACTCACCACATCAAGGGCCGCTGAGGTTCTGGATAGACATCTAATGGATATTCGCCAACAGTTAGCAAACTGGATGGAGGAAAACGGCGATTGATTTTACTGTCAGATGCCAATGTCCTAATCGACCTCGGGCACGTACAAGGCTTGGATGTTCTGTGTCAATTAGAGACAGTAGAAGTGCTTGATGTTGTTTTAGAAGAGTGCGATCACCCCTCACAGCCTGATTTAATGGGTATGACCTCGGCACGATGTAGAGTGCTATAATGCTTATCCAGCAAGGGTTTCAGAAAGATTTGAACAAAGAATCAATTTTCTCAATTTCAGCGTGATGGAGATTGTAAGCTTCTTGTAGGGCTTAGAATTTCTGACTTTTTAATAGACATCTAATTGAGGTCATACCCGATTTAATAGCCAAAATTCTAGAAGCAGGGATTCAGCTTATTGAGACTAAAGTCGAATGGTTGCAAGCTGCACAAGCCTATCGACAAGGCAATCTAAGCATCCCTGACCTACTGAACTTTTACTATGCCAAAACGCAGAGACGTCTACTCCTAACAAATGAGAAACCACTCCGGACTCTTTGCCAACAGCAAAACGTAACCGTCCACGGCACCCTATGGGTTATTCAAGAAGCCTACCAACGCAAGCTCTCGCCACCAGCAACACTATGCCAATGGTTGGTAACCCTCAGTAGTCTAGACCGACGCTTACCCAAACAAGTCATCAACCAGCTGAAGGACACTCTAGGTGGCAACTGAGGAAGTGTGAACTGACAAGCCTGCGCCTGTGCGATCGCAACCCCAAAAAGGGGCCAAAGCCCCAACAATTCAGCCCTCGACTGTGCGAGGGTTTCAGCCAAGTAAATCTAATTGTTCGTTCATTGGTTGCCTGTTTCAATTTAGCCCTCGACTGTGCGAGGGTTTCAGCTGCAATCCCTAAGAGGGTTTACAGTGCAATGCTTTCAGGTACCATTTGCGCGGATCGACTGCTTTCTATTAAGTTGTCCAGGTTCAAAAGTCTTCAAATCGTCTGTATCCTTTACAGAGCTCAGACGTTATGAGCGCCCTGGATTTCGGCATGAGCTAGCCAGTGCGATCGCCGCACTCAATCAGGGGATGCCATTTATCGTGGCTTACCTACTGGCGGCCCACCATGGCAAAATACGGTGCGACATTTCCTCTATGCCCTGGAATAGCCCCAAAAATTGACTGATCTCTGCTACTGACTTACCCGCTTTCTACAGGCTCGTAGCGAATGACCTGTGGATAAATTAAACATAAAGGCACCCAGCGATTCCATGATGAACTCAGAACAGCACATATGGAACAGGGCCGGGGATTACAGCTTATCAACGATTTTAGGATGATCTATTTCGAACAAGACAGCAATGGAGCCATCACACTCGGCATGAGCGATCCCTGGAAAGAGTTTTAAACCAGAGCATCTACAACAAAGCGAAGTGCTCCGACCAAAGACAACTCCGCTTATTTCAGCCTTGAAAACTAATTGCAGCAACTGATTATGAAAAAGATAACAGACAAATTCAAAATACAGCAGACCCACGAGCAATTGCCTAAAATTCGTCGCGCTCCAGAAACTGTTCTCACCAGCATTCAGTCCACGAATGCCGGAGCACAAGTCATTTGTCACAAACTACCTGAGGGACTTAATTGGACCCAAAAGCTAGAGGAAATATCTCGCATCTGCCTAGCTCACCCTCAGGGAAAAGAATTGTCAATACTTTACCGACTCCTAGGGCTTCGCAACTTCCTTATTCACGCACCAAAGCCGATGGCTGCTTGAAACTGTCCTAATCATAATTGTGATCGTGATGCGCAAAAAAATACCAGACTGACAATGCAGAAACTAAAGGCCTGGAGAGTAGGGACTTACTAAAGAAAACTGGATTCAAAAGCTGTCCCAAATGCCCTGATTCTGTCTCGATTGCGATGTTTGACAACAATAGTTTGCATTCTCTTAGCAAAAGACAGCTAAAATTATCCACAGTTGCCTGCCTATTGACTTAGGCTGGGTTGCGCCATCTATCGAGGTCACTATGATGAAAAAGAACATTATATTTCTTGCTGCATTTGTGCTGTCTACTGCATTGTTGCCCCACAAAGCTATAGCTGACGAAAAATGGTCTACGGAAGAATATGACGTTATCTATCAAGACGAACGAAATAGAACCGCTATCTGGACCTATGGTGATGGTTTCGGTACTGTTTTTATAGATGGTTTAGCAGGAGTTTATACTGATCGAGGTTCCTATTCTGGTTACTGGGTGCAAGAGTCTTCTTCCCTACGCTGCGACACCTTTAGAGAAGATACCAATGGTGAGCCCACCTACTTTTGGGGCGGATTTGAAATCACATTTATCGACCCAGATTTCCCCTCTCGCTGGGAAGCGATGATTGGACTATGTGACCTTGAGCCAACTATCTCCCTAACGGGGACTCCTATTACCCCACTGTTTGAACCTTAATCTGAGGACTGAGCTATTAACAAACATTCTTGTTATGGAGAGTTGAATCGCCATAGTTAGTTAAGAATAGGCCAAGCATATGTAAGCAAAGAGCGATTTTGCATAGGCTGCTCGTGATATAGAACTTACTTGTGAGCAATTAAGCGTTACAGTACTAAAAGTGGATGCGCTATCAACTTATTAAGCTGTTTTACGGGTATATTTATATCACGGGGCGCACGCCAACGATGGTGCACAAGATTTTTGTGATTGCTAAGTGAGGGGATGAACCGGTCTAGATCCATTGCTATTTAACGGTATCTCACATTTAAAGTTATCCCGAGCATCAGCAATGCCGATTTTTGAAGCAATTCCGAATGTAAAGCAGCAATCACATCGTATCTTCATAGACTTAATCCTGTGCTTACTGCTTTCTTTTTGAATGCTTAAGCAAGTAGTGTTCTTCCAGCTCTTCTACTATGAAAGCCTCGACTGTTTTTGTTTCATTATTAGCGTTAGCTGGTACTGCTGCCGCTGCCGAAAGTGCTGATGCTGCGGTTTCAGATGTAGAGATTCCAAATAATCTGAGAGAAGCTATCTGCCATCGAGACTGGTATGAGGCCATAGAATTATCGAGTACGTTAATTGCGTCTGCAACGATTACCCCTGACGAACGTCAGACACTTGTAGAGTTAAGACGCAATTTGTATGACCACCTTAAAGATGGGACTAAACCTGAGGAAACAGTTAGCTGTAAAGGTATTGTAAAGCGCCCTTCCATTGCAACACAGGCTCCTCTCTATGAAGGGTCTACTCCACGATTTTCCAATCGTAATCGGTCTAGTGTCTCCGTAGGAACGACATCGGTAAAGTCTTTGTATGGCACTACTCTTTCCAGTTTGTGGACGGTAGGTACTCGGGTGGACGGCAACAGTATTAGAGGGACTGTCTTGAATAATGGACTGACAGCAGCTAAGAATGTCACCTTAACTATCCGTTCTCAACAGGACGATCAATCAGAGACTGTTAAAACCGTTGCTATCGATACAGTTAACCCATGGAGCGAAACTGATTTTGTCGCTACATTTAACCATTCGCCAGGAAACTGGATGATTGAAAGTATTGAAATTAACTAGCGCACTGACTTAGAAAAAGCAAAATCAATTAGCTTTCAATAGTGTGACAAAATTTGGTAAATTCTTTTTTTGCCTGCTCTGCTACATTTTGGGGGTCCCAGTCTGTTCTCATCATAGGCATGCCCTGGAGATATTCTGGGTGAGCTTAGCGTAAAAACATGAGGGCATGTTTCTAAACGCAACGCCTCGGTAATTTTTGTGAACCCGTAAGATGCTTCGGTGTGTTCTACAGTGGAAGCTGAAAAGCTACGGCTTGTTGTATGTGAAGTTGGCTTGTTTGTTGATCTACAATTACTTTTTCTTTTAAAAACCCCCAATACCTATACCGCAAAGCAGGATTTTAATTCTCTTTGTAGGCCCTAATTTTGTTGAAGCACAGAAGTATTTGAGCGATGCTAAGGCATGAGATAGCTTGACAGAGAATAATCTTTAAAGAAGATTGTACTTGTGCTATTTTATGCAGGGGCTATACGCATCAATAATATAGACTGTAGCTAGTGTTTACAATGTGCACTATAGGGATTGTCATATCTCATATTCAATTTTCAGGGCTATCTCAAAGTTCCCCTATCTTTAGGGGAGTAAATTTAAGAGAATTACTAAATTTGAAGTATTTTTTGCTGGAAATCACTATATTTGAGGGATTGTGAAGGTTGAATCAGTGATTTTGCGGAATTGCCTTGTTATAGGGCGATTCACTAATACGGATACTGCCATGTTTTAGGCCATAGTGATGCGATTAAAGGAGGTGCATTGACTACGCTGCACATTTTGCAGCTCACATTAGCTCAATTGACGTGCATCTAATAGGAGGAACGCATAATGCGAGAACTAACTTACTACGTAGCCTGTAGCGTGGATGGTTTTATTGCCCACAGAGATGGTTCCCACGATGGCTTTTCCCAGGATTCTGAATATCTTACGGAAGTATTTACCTCCTTCCCCGAAACTGTGCCCTCTCATTTGCGTGATGTTATGGGTGTGCATGCTGAAAATAAATGGTTTGATGTTGTTTTGATGGGGCGTAAAACCTATGAAATTGGTTTGCAGGAAGGGGGGCTCAGTCCTTATTCTCATCTGAAACAATATCTGTTCTCTCGTAGTATGCACGCGAGTCCCCATACAGATGTTGTTCTTGTTTCAGAGGATATTGCTGACACTGTTAGGCAATTAAAACAAGAAGAGGGTAAAGGAATTTGGCTATGTGGTGGGGGTGTTTTAGCGACAGCACTTTTGTCTGAGAAGCTGATTGATAAGTTGATTTTGAAGGTAAACCCATTTTTGATGGGGGACGGTATTCCACTATTTTCTGGAGTAATTAATCAAACAGCTTTGCAGCTCATTGATAGGGAAAATTATAACAATGGTGTGCTGATGCTTCACTATCAGGTGGGCTGATAGAGTTATACGTAGCCTGTGTGTTAATAGTGGGACTAAAATAGCCCCGTGGATACAGGCTATCTGTGTGTTGTTGAGGCCTTTGAAGGAGAGAGCGTTATGCCACTGATGTATATTGCGATCGCACTACTCTTCATCCTAATCATCATTTGGCTAGCGCTACAGCCCAAACAGGGGACCAAAGCCTCGAATGCCCCTGAGCCCATTGATGACTCTACCTATCAGTTACCCAAACCTCAAGACCCATCTGGTAACCCAGCAACACCATTATCTCGTCCATCGCCAGCTACTCCACAGCTGCGTCAAGTATCCTATGAAGCACCCTCTGAACTAACACCGTTGGATACACAATCAGTTGAAGCAAAGGCTGCTGATAGTTCTAAAGTCGAAGATCGCATAAGAACGCTTATGCAACAGAATCGTAAAATTGATGCCATTAAGCTCATTCGGTCTACAACAGGATGGGGATTAAAACAATCTAAAGATTATTTAGATGCTTTTCCTTATTTGGCCCCCTTACCTATCACCGAGGGCATGGGTAAAGGCAATCCTACACCCCCTATAGAATCCTTCGATATAGACCGCCATGATATTAATGACCGTGTGCGGTTGTTTATGCAGCGAGGGCGCAAGATTGATGCCATTAAGCTGGTAAAAACTGTAACAAACTGGAGTCTCAAAAAGGCGAAAAACTATATCGATCACTACCCTGATGTTGCTCCTCTGCCGATTACCGAACATGGGCCTGTCAAACAACACCTCAAGCAACTACTAGCTGACAGAAGACATATGGATGCCATCCACTTAGTCCAACGTCGAACGGGCATGGTGGTGACGGAAGCCAAGGACTATCTTGAGCAAACGTTTGACTATGATTTTCCTTTTTGAGGTGAATCAAGTGGCTTTGCCAGCTGATATCGTCATGGCCCCAAAAGGAGGTATGCCCATAACACTTGTATCCCAATGCTGATAAGGATCTAGACGTTAGACCATAATGCAGTGTGAATAACTTTACATCCCTGTGAATGATATCTATTTACAGGGGGTAAGGACATTTTGATGGTGTGTAATACACGGGCTTTTAACTCAAGTGCTGCTGGGAGATTCTTTTCTGAGGCTAGGGCCGATGAATTTCTCAGACACTAAAACCATGACAATGCCAAGACTATAGGCAATAAAATCTTCCCAGCTAAACGATGTACCAATTACGGTTCTAGCGAGGCGAGAAGACCCGAGACCAAGTACGTCCACAATGTTGAAATGTTGCAGAATCTCAACTAAAAACGAAAATAATAAAACACCTATGGCGGTGAGATTCATTGAGTATTTAAAGAATGATCGCACAAATGCATAAATCAAGATGACAACCAGGAAATCTCCCATGTATGGACGAATAAAGTCATCCTTAACAAAAATGCCGATATAAATCTCTGTAATCAATAAAAGGGCAAACCAGTAAAAGTAGTAAAGGTTAAATCTCATTTCTTCATTTGCTTAGAATGCGCGTGAGGCTAAAACTCACAGTATGACTACGATGAAGGTCTGGAGGATTCCCGAAGTGCCGGTGTGCTCTAGCGACTACTTTTATGAGCTTTTCGTAAATTTTTGATGTGTTCTTTATCGCTGCTTAGCCGAGTGCTGTACGTTTAATTGCGATCGCAATCACTATTTCGCTGAGTACTGTACGTTTAATTGAGGATCGCACAGCCACAATGCGATCGCTCCTGTGAATCCCTGAGCCATGGCAGCATCGTACTATTCCTTTTGGTTAGTCCCCCAAGAACCAGATTTAACCTATTTTCAAGACCTGATTAATAGTTTGGCAGAACGTTTCGAGACCGAACCCTTTTATCCCCATGTGACCCTGTACAGTGGTTCTCTACCCGCCTCTCTAGCCGTGACAGACGTGGTTAAAGGGCTGTCATTAACACAATCGCTGGAGCTGGAGGTGATGACGCTCAACCACGAAACCCGCTTTTCCAAAACCCTCTATGTTCAGCTAAAGCAGACAGTTGATTTCACGCAGTTGGTGAGAGATCTGGTTGCAGCCATTCCCGATGCTCCACAGCCTAGGCTAGATCCCCATCTCAGCCTGCTATATCACCGCATTGATGCAGCTACCCAACAAACGCTGACAGAAACGATCACCCTGCCGCGCTCCACCATCCAGTTTGATCAAATCCAGGTAATTGCTGCGCCCCAGAACTTTGAGACGCAATCTCACGTCGCAAGTTTACGCTGTGTCCATAGCAAATTGCTGACTCTATCATGACTGCACATTCCCCCAGAATCATTGGTTTGCTCCCCGCTGCTGGCCAGGGTAGCCGCATTAGTCCATTATCCATGAGCAAAGAACTGTTCCCCATTGGCTTTCAAAGCCTGGCTGACAAAGGGCTACGGCCTAAGGTGGTCTGTCAATATTTGCTGGAGGCCATGGGTAAAGGCGGAGTGCAAGAGTCCTTTTTGATTTTGCGACCTGGTAAGTGGGATATTCCCAATTATTTCGGTGATGGCTCCCAACTCAAGATGCGATTGGCCTATTTGACGGTGCATGTGCCCTTTGGGGTGCCCTTTAGCCTCAACCAGGCCTATCCTTTTGTGAAAGATGCCATTGTTGCCATGGGTTTTCCCGATATCTTGTTTAGCCCGACTGATGCCTATGTCCAGCTCATAGCTCGGTTGCAAACGACCCAAGCCGATGTGGTGTTAGGACTGTTCCCAACGGATCAGCCTGATAAGGTGGGTTTAGTGGAGTTTGGCCAGGATGGTGTAGTCTCTGGCATTTATGAAAAATCGAGCCTCACCCATCTGCGCTACATGTGGGCCATTGCTGTATGGCGGCCTAGCTTTACGGCGTTTCTCCACCAGTTTGTTGAGACCAAGCGTAAGGCGCTGATTGGCGATCAGTCTCCGATATTGCTCAAGGAGATGCCAGACTATGCTGAAACGCCGATTGGGGATGTGATTGTGAGTGCGATCGCAAATAACCTACGGGTAGAGGCTATTCCGTTTGAAACTGGCCATTACCTCGACATTGGCACCCCCGAAAATCTGATCAATGCCGTATACCATTACGGCAAGCCACAGCAGGTATCGTGAGCATATATTTTACGAGGGTTTTACGGGTTATATGGGTATTTCAGGTTATGTGGCTGTGATAGTTATAGGGTAGATCACCCAACCAATTGCTAAAATTAAAGCAAACCGCCCATTTACCCAATTGGCAGTTCTCCCTATGGCATCCCTTGATCAAATCCAGCAAGACCTCCAAATCCTGCCCCAAGAGGCGCTAAATCTCGTCTATCAGTTCATTCAGCTTCTCAAAAAAGGTAGCCAAACCTCTCAAATTACTCAGACTCCTCAACCTTCTTTGGCCCCTATGATCTCGGCTCCAGATGCTACAGATTGGTCTGACCTTATTGGCTGTGTTGATGCTGAAGAAGATCTATCAGTCAATTACAAAAACTATCTAGCAGAGGGGCTAGAGCAAAAATATGGTTATCGTTGACTCTGGCTTTTGGTTAGCGCTGGCAAATAAACGCGACACATTTCATCAAAAGGCCATAGCCCGCTTTCCTGAATTCCAACCAGAAGGATTTATCACAACCTGGTGTGTGATCACAGAAACCTGTTATCTCTTGCAGCAAAGGGTTGGCATAGATGCACCTGCCGCTTTACTGAATAAGGTCTCAAACTATGCTCTCCAGGTCTTTGACCTAACCCCTGACCACTGCGTCAGAATACTCAGTCTTATGGACCAATATCGTGACTTACCAATGGATTTAGCGGATGCGTCATTGGTGATTTTGGCCGAAAATCTTGGTCATGGGCGCATCCTCTCCGTCGATCAGCGAGATTTTAATACCTACCGCTGGAAAAACACCCACCCCTTCCAAAATTTGTTGCTTTAGGATGACTACAGGCTTTTCAGCTATTCTGATGATTGCCATTACGGCAAGCCCAAGAACAGTTCAGCATACATGGCCATTGATTGCATCACCATAGAACAGTACCTTCACGAACACATTCCCATGTCTAAAGCGATGGAGGTAACAGTTACCTCCATCAATGACAGCGGTGTTCTGCTATCGGCACCCTTAGCACCCAATATCAATCACCGTAATACAGTATTTGGTGGCAGTATTTCGACATTAGCAATTCTTTCTGCCTGGACGTTTGTCCATGTGCAGTTAAAGACGTTGAATATACCCAGTCGTATTGTTATTCAAAGCAATAGCCTGGAATATACAAATCCTGCTACAGGAGATGTTCAGGCCCGTTGTTTCGCACCTGATTCTAGTGCCTGGCAGTGCTTTATCAATACACTGACTAAACGTGGAAAAGGGCGCATAAGCCTCTCATCTGAAGTGTATTCAAATGGTCTACTCGTCGGCCAATTTCACGGTAAATATGTGGCTCTAAAATTAAACGATTGAGCCTCAACACATATGTTGTGCCTGGATGTTTTACCTGGTGAAACATATGGTTTCGTAAAGGGCTGGCACCAGGCACAGCCCCTACATCAGGTACTCTGCTAAACTGTTGCCAAGGCTGCATTTAGCGTCTGACTAGGGCGCATGGCCTGGCTGGTTTTCTCTGCATCTGCCAGATAGTAACCGCCAATATCCATGGATGTTCCTTGAGCGGCATTGAGTTCATCAACAATTTTGTCTTCGTTTTCACTCAGGTGCTGCGCTAGCTTGGCAAATTTAGCTTTGAGCTCTAGATTTTTATCTTGTTCAGCCAAAGCCTGGGCCCAGTACATGGCCAGGTAAAAATGACTGCCGCGATTATCTAACTCATGGACTTTACGGGACGGGGTCTTGGCATTTTGCAAATATTGGCTATTGGCTTTGTTCAGGGTTTCAGCCAAGATCAAGGCGTTTTCATTATTGGTTTTACGCCCCACATCCTCCAGGGTCACGGCCAAGGCTAGAAACTCCCCCAGTGAGTCCCACCGCAAATGCCCTTCACTAATAAACTGTTGTACATGCTTGGGGGCAGAACCACCCGCCCCTGTCTCAAACAAACCACCGCCTGCTAACAACGGCACAATGGAGAGCATTTTTGCGCTCGTACCCAGCTCAAGAATGGGGAAGAGATCCGTTAAATAGTCACGCAGAACATTACCGGTAACTGAGATAACATTTTTGCCAATCTTGATCTGCTCACAGGTGAAACGCATGGCGTCCGCAGGTGGCAAAATCTTGATGTCCAGACCTGTGGTGTCGTGGTGGGGGAGATACTGCTTAACCTTTTTAAGGATATTTGCATCATGGGCACGATGTTCGTCTAACCAGAAGACGGCAGGTGCACCGGTTGCTCTGGCACGACTAACGGCAAGTTTTACCCAGTCCTGAATGGGAATATCTTTGGTTTGGCACATGCGCCAGATATCACCCTTTTCGACGCCATGCTCCATCAGCGTTTGCCCATCGGCACTTACGACGCGCACGATACCATTGGCAGGAATCTCAAATGTTTTATCGTGGGAACCATATTCTTCAGCTTTCTGCGCCATCAGACCCACATTGGCGACATTACCCATGGTGGTCACATCAAAGGCTCCATTTTCTTGGCAGAAGCTAATGCACTCTTGGTACATGGTGGCATAGCATCGATCGGGGATGATGGCCTTAGTATCATGAAGCTTGCCGTCCGTCCCCCACATTTGGCCAGAGGAACGAATGGCAGCTGCCATAGAGGCATCGATGATCACGTCGCTGGGCACATGGAGATTGGTAATGCCCTGATCGGAGTTGACCATGGCGAGATCAGGCCGCTTGCCATAGGTTGCTTGTAAATCGGCTTCAATGGCAGCACGTTGGTCATCGGGCAATGTTTTAATTTTGGCATATACATCGCCCAGGCCATTGTTGGGGTTGACACCCAGTTGGGCAAAGGTGTCAGCATACTTTTTAAATACGTCTTTAAAGTAAACGGTGACAGCATGGCCAAACAAAATGGGGTCAGAGACTTTCATCATGGTTGCTTTCACATGGAGAGAAAGCAGAATGTTCTCTTTTTGAGCACTATCAATCTCTTTTTCATAAAAAGCCCGCAGCGCTTTAACGCTCATCACAGCTGCGTCAATCACCTCCCCTGACAGGACAGTCATTTTCTCTTTTAAGACTGTGATGTCACCATCTTCAGTAACTAGCTCAATGCTGATGCTGTCGGCACCTTGAATGACAACGGATTTCTCACTGCCATAAAAATCTTCACTGTCCATGTGGGCCACATGGGATTTAGAATCCAATGCCCATGCGCCAACTCGGTGAGGATTTTTCTGGGCATATTGTTTCACGGCTGCTGCCACCCGCCGGTCTGAGTTGCCTTCCCGTAAGACAGGATTCACCGCGCTGCCTAACACTTTGGCATAGCGAGATTTAATCTCAGCTTCGGCCTCATTTTTGGGTTCAGCAGGATAGTCGGGAACGTTATATCCCTTGTCTTGTAGTTCCTTAATGGCTGCCGTTAGCTGTGGGATAGAAGCACTGATATTAGGTAGCTTGATAATATTGGCTTCCGGTGTTTTGGCCAGGGCACCCAGTTCAGTCAGGGCATCGGGTAAACGTTGGGCTTCTGTCAAGGTTTCTGGGAAATTGGCAATGATCCGCCCCGCCAGAGAAATGTCACTGGTTTCTACAATGACATTGGCGGCTTGGGTAAAGGCTTGGATGATGGGTAGTAAGGAATAGGTGGCCAGTGCCGGGGCTTCATCAGTCAGGGTGTAAATAATTTTTGCTGTGGGGTGGCTCATGTTCTTCCTACTACCTGCGTGGGTTTGGGGTTGTCGCCACGTTAATTGCATCAACGCACGGCAACTCCAAGGCTCTATTTTGGCATTGAGAGTAATCTCAGCCAAGGGAGAGCCTCAGGTAATTTAGGATTTGTGTGATGTAATACTGACCTAAACGCCAGTGCCAGCGGGTACGGCCATCCGCTGTGGATGCAGAGACTCACCCACTTGAGTGGCGCTGTACAGACGGTTTAAGGCCTGCATGTAGGCGTCGGCTGAGGCCACCACAATGTCCGTATTCGCTGCATGACCCGAGTAAATGTGCTGGTTATGGCGCAGCCGAATGGTCACCTCACCCATGGCGTCAATGCCGGCGGTCACTGACTGGACGGAGTATTCGATCAGGTCGTTGGGAATATCAACCACCCGATTGATGGCTTTGTACACGGCATCGACGGGACCCGTGCCGATGGCAGCATCCATTAATTCTTTGCCGTTGGGGGTGAGGATAGTGACTGTGGCGGTAGGTCGAGCGCTGCTACCACAGGAAACCTGGACAAGTTCAAGTTTGAAGTGCTCAACCACCTGTTGGGTTTCGTCATTGACGATGGCTTCCAGGTCGCGATCGCTAATTTCCTTTTTCTTATCCGCCAGCTCCTTAAACCGCAAAAATGCCTTGTTTAAATCCTGGTCCGATAGCTCATAGCCCAGTTCCTGCAGGCGGGTGCGGAATGCATTACGGCCTGAGTGCTTACCCAGCACGATCAGATTATCGTTGAGACCGATGGTTTGGGCGTCCATAATCTCATAGGTGAGCTTATTCTTCAGAACGCCATCCTGGTGAATGCCGGACTCATGGGCAAAGGCATTGGCCCCGACAATGGCCTTATTAGGCTGCACTAGCATGCCAGTGACGCTGGAGATCAGCCGGGAGGTCTTGTAAATTTCCTGGGTGTTGATATGGGTCAGGGGCGCTTCCGAGTCAGCGGGACGACCAAAGAAAGGATTAAAGTACTGCCGACGCACATGCATGGCCATCACTAGCTCTTCGAGGGCGGCGTTACCCGCCCGCTCACCGATGCCGTTAATGGTGCACTCTAGCTGGCGAGCGCCGTTTTTAACGGCTTCTAAAAAGTTGGCCACAGCCAACCCCAGATCGTTGTGACCGTGCACAGAAATAACCGCCTGGTCCACGTTGGGTACGTTTTCGGCAATGCCTTTGATTAAACCGCCAAATTCGCTGGGGGTGAGGTAGCCAACGGTGTCAGGAATATTGATGGTGGTGGCTCCGGCTGCGATCGCAGCCTCCAACACCTGGTACAAAAATGCTGGCTCTGAGCGACCCGCATCCTCTGGCGAAAACTCCACATCGTCCGTAAAGCCCTTGGCAAAGCGCACCATCTCATCGGTGATGGCTAGCACCTCATCCCGCGATTTCTTGAGCTTATATTTCATGTGGATATCGGACGTGGCGATAAAGGTATGGATCCGACCTTTATTGGCAGGCTCAATTGCCCGAGCAGCGGCTTCGATATCCTGTTTAGTCGCCCGAGCTAAGCCACAAATAGTCGGTCCATCAGCAATTCCCACTTCCTGGGCAATGCGCTGCACCGCCTCAAAATCACCAGGACTCGCGTAGGGAAACCCTGCCTCAATGATGTCTACACCAAGCCGAGCCAGCTGACGAGCCACCGCTAGCTTTTCTTCGACATTCATTGTCGCACCAGGAGATTGCTCCCCATCCCGTAGGGTAGTGTCAAAAATTAAGACTCGATCAGGCTGTGTACTCATTGCAGGTTACCGCTATGTAGAGGCTTACTATATATAGCTTTGGCTAGCTATGACCTAGCGCCTTTACCCCGATACTGAAGTAAAGGCTAACGAACTATTACCAGCCACGTTTTATTGTAATCGCTAACCCATAGTTATTTCGCTTTAGCAAGCTTTAGGGACTAGGGAGTGGAGAGTTACAAAACTTCAAAAAATAGAAAAATTCTAGCTTTGACGCTCCCTCTGCAACTTGAGCAACATCCGATCAATAGCTTCAATCATGGCCTCAGGCTGATCAACCCAAACAAAGTGACTACTACTCTGAGCGGGCAAGCTGAGGCTTTGGGTTGAAAGTCTCATGAGATTGTGATGCATCTGGGTCCAGAGATGATCCGCAGTTTCCAGGGGCAAGGGTTTGACGAGGGGTGCTGGCGTAAAGAAGTGGCTGGCCTTGATATTAATTACGGGTAAGGACCCCAAATTTCCTGTTTTACGTAGCTGTTCATGGCTGGTATTGAGGTTGATCATTTCGCGGGCCATGGTAAACCAATGTTTGGGGCGTACAAAGGAACGTAGAACAGGGGCCAATTGCTCCTGACTGTACTGTCTGAGTCGAGGGCTAATCACCTGGAACAGTCCCAACTGCTGCATAATCCGAATAAATCCCAGGGCGGAGCCTACCACCGACATCAAAAAGCCCGCCGTAAAAACAGCTTTCATCAGCTTGAGGCTGCCAGGTAGTCTGGCCATGCCGTCTTCATGGAGACCATCGGTCAAAATCAATCCGGCCACATTGTCGGGGTAGGTATGGGCATAAAGACGCATGGTGTAGCTAGCCAACGAGTCCCCAACCAGCACATAGGGTGGACGAATATCCGCTTGACGCATTAAGGCTTCAAATTCCTGCATCATTTCGTTGCTGTTGCGTGGATTGGGGCTGTTAGAACTCCAGCCATAACCGGCGCGGTCATAAATGCAGACATCAGCAAATTCAGCAATTTCGTCAATTAGCAGATAACCTTCCACCCCCCCCAGACTGTGATCCAAAATTACCGTCGGTTGGTGAGGCCGTGGTCGTCCCCGACGATACAGGTGGAGTTTGCAATCTCCAATGTCATAAACCTTCCCTGGCGGCGGCGTTTGAGCTTCTTGGCGACAACACCAGATGTGGTACGCCGTTGTGCAAATGAGGATGAGGTTACGTAGCCACATAGGTTAGAAGGGGAGCAAGGGAGAGTTGTTTGTTATTGGTTATTGGTTATTGGTTGGGAATTTTGGGTGCGAGTTGTCTTTCAATGCGTACTAGATACACCGAACCAATAACTGGGAACTCATAACTCATAACTCATAATTCTTATAACCCTTTGCTAGCATCAAACCGACACTACTTTAACGAAGGGCTGCATGTTAACGCCAAATCTTATTTCCCGCCAGGGTGAAATTGTGGAGGTGTTTTTACGCCACGGTTGGGATTATATGCGGCGTTTGCTGGTGGGTAAGGCTTCAGAAGAACCCGATATTCCACCCCCGGCAGTGTTGCGAAATATTTTGACGGATTTAGGACCGGTTTATATCAAGTTTGGTCAGTTGCTGAGTACGCGTCCTGACCTCGTGCCACCGGCCTATATCGAAGCGCTAAGCGCTTTGCAATCGACGGTGCCGCCCGTAGATGCAGCGACCATTCGGGTGTTTCTTAAAGAACAATTAGATCCAGATGTGGTGTTTTCAGAGGTGGATTATGGTGCGATCGCATCCGGGTCCATCGGCCAGGTCCATCGAGCCGTGCTCAAAAACGGTCAGCCCGTCGCCCTAAAAATTCAGCGTCCTGGTATCGATATACAGGTACGGCGAGACATGGCGCTGATTCGGGATATCGCCAAGCTAGTGTCTACCACCCAGTTTGGCCAACGCTATAACGTGGTTGCCCTGGCCGATGAATTTAGCAGTGCCCTCAATGCCGAGCTGGACTTTACAACGGAGGCCACCTACACTGACCAGCTGCGTCAAAATCTGGCTAAAGGTCGCTGGTTTGACACCCATCAGTTGGCCATCCCTGAAATTATCTGGCCCCTGACCCAGCCCAAAGTACTCGTGATGCAATGGCTGGATGGGCAGCCCATTCTATCAGCTGCCATCGGTACCGATCCAGCAACGTCCGAAGCACCATCAGAAAGCCGTAATCTCCTAAGTCGGCTGCTGTTTCGCGCTTTTTTCCAACAGTACTTTATCGATGGCTTCTTCCATGCCGACCCCCACCCGGGCAATATTTTTTATCTCAGCGATGGTCGCATTGCCCTCCTAGACTGTGGCATGATGGGTCGCTTAGATCCGCGTACGCGCACGACGTTGACTGAGATGGTATTAGCCGTGGTTAGTTCCGATGCCCAACGGTGTGCGCAGCTCACATTGCAGTTGGCAGAGCCGCTCCAGGATGTCGATTTGGCGAAGTTAGAGTTCGACTACAGCCGCTTGCTGGCCCGCTATTATGGCCTATCCCTGCAAAGCTTCAATACCGCCGCTGCCTTTGCCGAAATTTTAGAAGCAGGGACCCGTAATCATTTGCGTTGGCCCGCCAATATTGGGCTATTTACCAAGTCCTTGGCCAATTTAGAAGGCGTTGCCCGTCAGTTTAATCCTCAAATTAATCTGATTGCTGAGATTCGACCATTAATGGTCGACCTGTTCCGCCAGCAGCTGATTGGAGATGACCCCCTGCAAGCATTACTGCGAACGGGGCTAGAATTTCGTAACCTGTCCCTGTCAGCACCGCGTCAGTTTGGTTTCCTGCTCGATCGCTTAAGCGAGGAGACCCTGACTTGGAATGTCAATATCAAAGACCTCACTAACGTGCAGCGAAGTATCGAGCAAGCGGCCAACCGTCGTTCGTTTAGTACAGTAGTCGCCGCCCTGATTATTGGTGCTGCCATTATTTCCAGCAATCAAACCAATGTGCAACTGCAATGGTTGAGTACCAGCCTCTTTGCCGCTGCCACCCTGCTGGGTATTTGGTTAATTATTAGTATTCTTCGTTCAGGTCGCTGGCGATAATACTGGTCCCCTGCTGAGGCTAAATCAGCTCACCACTGCTCTCAGTAGGATAATTTTTTACCACAATAAAGCTTACCGGAGGCTACAGTGTTTATAGGTAGAGCATTTACACTGGTGACGACTGGCTAAGGGACAACCTGGATATGGAAGATTTATAGCCATCTATCTTGGCTTAGCATTTTCTTTAGCCATATTCTAGGTTTGGGCATAGATAGATATAGGATCGCCCCACTTCACCACTATTCCTTAACTACTTTCAAGACTGTTTTTTACACCACACACGCGTGACCGTTCTCATTTTTGATTTTGACGGTACGATCGCTGACACATTGGAGACGATCGTTACTATTACTAACCGCTTGGCAAGCCACTATGGCTATCCGCAAACGACACCGGAGCGACTGAAATATCTGCGTGCCTTGAGTACAGCTGAGCTATTAGCGCAATCCAATGTGCCTCTGTTTCAAGTGCCGTTTCTGATGCGTCGGGTCAGACGCGAGCTGAATCAAGACATTGACTCGATTCACATCTTCCAGCATTTGAGTGATGTCTTAAGGGCGCTACAAGGGGATGGTCACACCATTCTGATTGCCAGTTCCAATGCGCCTTCAACCATTCGACCATTTTTAGAACGTTACGGTTTAAGCCAGGTGTTTAGTCAGGTCTATGGCAACATTGGCCTGCTGGGTAAGGCCCGCAGCCTACGCCGTATCATGCGTCGTCATCGCCTAACACCTGAGGAGATCCTCTACGTGGGTGATGAAACACGCGATATTGAAGCCGCCCATTGCCAAGGAGTGGCGGTGGCGGCTGTGAGTTGGGGATTTAGCGATCGCACCGCCCTTGAAGCCCAGGGACCTACGTTTCTAATCGATACCCCAGAGGATCTATATCGAGCAGTTGGTGAATTCCATAGAAGTCAGCGACGATTCTTCTTTATGGGTTCCAAGCGGGGTGAGAGAGCAGAAACTCCATCATACGTACCCCACGTAGCTGATTAGAAAGTGGCAAATGCCCAACGGGAGCTGACAAATCCCAGACAAACTCACCCGGATAGCGAGTCCAAATATTGTCAGACTTCCAAGCTAGCTTTTCCCAAAGTCGGTTCCAATCCTGGTTGAGACCGAGCCACAACTCTCGTTGTTTTGAGAAGCCAAACCGATCTTCTGAATACACGCGCCACAGCTGATCAATGGCGCGTAGATCAACGACAGGAAAGCTATCTACCTCAGTAAAATAAACCCACTTCCGCTGCACAGCAGCCGGACCAGCCAGTTCACAGAGCTTTTGTAACGTTAAGCGGTCTGCTTCTTCAAATTCTTGGGCAATCAATAATGCTTGCAATGGCTGATAGTCAACCCCCTTATCAGAGATTGCTGGCACAACACCATTGGGATAGGTTTCCGCTAAAAAGGTTTGGGCTGCCACGGAATCACTAGTGCTGAGTACCTGATAGGTTTTACCAGTAGCGACCGATGGTTCGTCCACTTCCTTAAGGAAGCCCATGAGGACGGCAACGCCAGAGTCACCAGCACTGATTAATTCTGTGACGGCACTTAACTGGCGCTTTAAGTTATTAGAGCGGAGTTGTTCGGCAAGCTTAGCCGTTTTGTCATCGTCCATCGGAAGAACCGTTGGAGAATCAGCGGATGCATTAGTCATGTTGGGGCATCTACAACACCAGACTCTGGCGTTGTTTTAAGCGTTGTTTTTATAATGAGCCAAATCTCAGGCTACCTCACAATGTCTTAGCAGCACAAGACAAAACAGGTTAGTTATAACTATTTATTTGGATTCGCCAGAAACGGGTCGATAGCCATTTTCAAAGGCATAGCGAATCAGCTGGGAGCGATTTTCCAACGATAGCTTGCTCAGAATATTACTCAGGTGAGTTTGGACGGTCCTGGGGCTGATGAACAAATGTTCACCGATCTGTTTATTGGTAAAGCCCTGAATAACTTCCCAAAATACCTTTTCTTCAGCAGGGGTTAACGGCAGAGGTTCTGGCGGCGGTGGTTGAGCTGACTCTGGCGCTGGCATCTGCTGTACCAGACGAATAATTTCAGCATGCATGCGCCGAGAACGTTCCAGCTGAGCATCAATTTTGGCAATCAGCTCCTTAGGATGGAAAGGCTTAACAATGTAGTCATCGGCACCTTTGGAGTGGCCCTGAATCCGGTCATCTAATTCACCACGGCCCGATAGGAAAATAAAGGGAACGAGTTGACCCGAACGAATTTCCCTGAGCTTGGTACAGAACTCATAGCCATCCATCTCAGGCATCATCACATCTGAGACAACGAGGTCGGGTTGGTCTTGTTCAAATAAAGCTAGTCCTTCCGTGCCAGAGGATGCATGGCTCACTTGAAAGCCTCGCTCTCGCAGATAGCGGGTCAACGCAGACCGTAGTGTAATGTCATCATCAACAATAAGGATTTTTTTCATCCTGATGTCAGCTGCCTCAGAATACTTGCTAAACTTTTGAACCGAACGCCATGGGCATGTATAGCACAACTTTATTTTATCAATCCTACAACTCCGAAACTGGATTGCACGTCCTGCATTACAGATACGCCATAACTTTTGCAATGAAACTTGTTTTGGATCAACCCACGGCAAAGAAGCGCTTATAAACGCTTCTAAATAAAGATGACCTTATAGATTGTTAGTTAAGCTACGCATAGCTATTGCATATCTATTACGGTCAATATGATGCCCAAAAGTTCTAGAATGTGCTGCGATTATGGCTCAGGATTAAGATTCTCTAAGTGTTAAATAGGACCTGTATTCCCAAGTTTAGATGTTGTGATGCTTTTTGGATTGGATGCCGTTTTTATTAAAGCGATTGTTCCGTTATCTTTGGTTGCCTGGTACAGTGTCGACACCAATACGAAACTTGGGTATAAAGCAGGGTATGGCTTCGCTCGGGGTGATATATAGGTGGCATATAAAAGGTTCCTGTCGTCGGTGAAGCATAAATAAGAGGGAGCAACATGGGTGAGTCTGATAGCCAGGGCAGGAATGACCCACTAATGCAATCACTGGATGATGACTTTCAAGCATTGCAGCGGCACTTTGCTGATCAGCTGGCTAAAGATATTGAATATTTGCAGTCGGAAAAGCAACGCCTGATGAGCGATCTGGATGCGCTGCGTGTAGAGTACGACCAGCTTTATATTGACTATCAATCTCTTAAGAATGAGTCGGAGGTTGCCCTATCTAAGCGAGAGCTGTCTCAGCAAAATGCCTGGGCTAAACGCCTGGCTCGTGTACTCGCTCAAAACCTCCGCGATGATCTCCATGCCTATGTGACTAACTCATCAGAATTACCCAATCCCAGCCAAGACTGGCTGCATGCTTTGGATGACACGCTCAATCGCAGTGTCAGATCGCTACAGCAAGATCTCAGCAGCTATCAGAGCGCCATTGCTCAGCAGCTGACACGTATGCAAGCTATGGAGCAGCAAGGGGAAGTCATTCTAGAGAGTCTGGTGGCGCGTATCAGCGATCAGTTGGGCAATTATCAGTTGGGGCAAGCGCCAACCCGTGCCGGTACTACACTCCCGAGTGGGTTAGATAATCGACCCCTGAGGGATGGCAGTGATGTTGTCGGGGGACGTGCCTATGTAGAGCGTCCTCGCCTTGATCAGGTGGCCGGTGCTACCCGTCGAGTGGTGCCATCCTACGATGGCCAGACTATTGGCCCCGCTCCCGTTTTGGTGGATGAACCAAAGCGCGATCGCACCTTAAAAAAAGGCATGGTGCTCTGTGGGATTGCCACCCTCGGCTTTAGCGCAATAACGGTGCTAGTGGGGGCACTGAGTCTGGGAGCCAATGTGTTTGACCTTGTGTTGACCGGTCTTGACACCTTTAATTTCTTCAATGCCAACACCCTGCTATGGCTACAGTTAGTCATCTTGATACCGATTTTGGCCCTGTTAGCCCCTCAACTATATCGCTCAGTTTGGCGTGATGTTGGTCAATCGATCCGCTCAAGGCCACGACTTTTTGCCCTGGTCGGCGGCGGTGTCTTTTACTTTTTTGCCCAAGTTTTTTTGTTTCAAGCAGCGGCGACCTTGGGGCCAGCAGTAGCAGCACCCCTGTTGTTTTCCTATCCACTCTTGGCAGTACCGCTGTTGTGGTGGCTTAATGGCGATCGTCCCAATCTGTTGAGAAGCGTGGTGATGTTGGCAATTGCCATGGGGGTGGTATTAATTCTGCGTCCTTTAGCGCTGGCTAATGCCGGCCCGGCCCTATTGTCGGCAGTCGCTTTTTCTTTGTATGTAGTCACCAATAGTCTGAATAGTCGCCAAAGCCATCCCATCTCGGCTGGCCTGATTCAGCACTGCATCATGGCTATCCTGAGCAGCATTATTCTATTAATACGCCCTATGGCCGTGACTCAAGATCTCACCGGTCAGTTTGTGCTAGGCGGTTTGGCCTTAGGCTTGGTGGCTGGTGTTAGCTACTTTTTCCACTACACGGGCTTAAGGCTCGTGGGTGGTTTACGGACAGCCCTAGTCGCTGCGGCTACCCCGATTGTGACTGCCCTGCTGGCGATATTCACGCTCATTAACCAGCCTTCTCTACAGATAATTCAGTGGCCTGGCATTATTCTTATTACCCTTGGCGGCATGACATTAGCGTTGGATCGGCTAAGTCGACAGTAATTGTTTACAGACAGTAATTGCCTACAATTGTCTACAGAAATGGCCTACAGATAACTGACTATGAATTAAATTCAGACAACGGAGAGAGAGGGATTCGAACCCTCGAATGAGTCACCCCATTACAGCATTTCCAGTGCTGCGCCTTCGACCACTCGGCCATCTCTCCAGGGATATTTTAGCCACGAGGATTAATTCCTTGTAGCCAAAATATACTAACAGAAAGTGGGACGTATTTCATGGGACGATTGCAAGGCACCGCTTCTTTTTTTATTCAATGACCCAAACTCACAATATTTCTATCCATCACCGTCAGAAAAATTGCCATTACACAGCGCAAGTGCCTGACGATCACTACATTTTACATACAGCAGAAAATCAGGGGGTTGATCTTCCCTTTTCCTGTCGGAATGGCGCTTGCACTACCTGTGCGGTGCGAATCTTATCCGGTGAAGTGGATCAGCCAGAAGCCATGGGCCTATCTCCCGCTTTGCGAGAAAAAGGGTATGCCCTTCTCTGTGTCAGCTATCCTCGTACCGACCTAGAGGTTGAAACCCAAGACGAAGACGAAGTCTATGAGCAGCAGTTTGGCCGTTACTTTGGCAAAGGTAAGGTGCGGGTTGGCTTGCCATTAGACGATGATTAGCGAAGACGGACATCACTGATCTTTATTTATTCCCAAGAGTCGCATTAGAGCATCAGAGCCCGACCCCATAATTCCTAAAATCACCCATGAGCACTACCCCTGCCCCCGAAGACTTGCGGCGTTTTCTCGATGTCGCCACCGAAGCAGCCATGGCTGGTGGTGCTGTTTTGCAGAAATATTGGGGCAATCTGTCATCGATCCAAGAAAAAGGACGGTCCGGCGATTTGGTGACTGAAGCAGATCGGGCGTCTGAAGTAGACGTACTGAACGTGATCAAACGTCATTTTCCTGACCATGCCATTTTGGCCGAAGAGTCTGGTCAACTTGGGCAGCGTGATAATCGTTTTCTCTGGGCCATTGATCCGCTAGATGGTACCACCAACTATGCCCATCAATACCCTCTGTGTGCGGTTTCCATTGGTTTGCTGGTGGCTGGGGTGCCCACGGTGGGTGTGGTGTATAACCCAATTCTGAATGACCTCTATCGGGCCGCCAAAGGATTGGGTGCTACCCACAATCGTCAGCCCATGCAAGTATCGGCGACGGCTCAGCTGTCAGACAGTTTATTGGTGACAGGATTTGCCTACGATCGTAGAGAAACTAGTGACAATAACTATGCTGAATTCTGTCACTTAACCCATCTCACCCAGGGTGTGCGTCGAGGGGGGTCGGCATCCATTGATTTGGCCCATGTGGCCTGTGGGTGTCTGGATGGCTATTGGGAGCGGGGGTTATCTCCCTGGGACCTGGCAGCAGGCGCTGTCCTAGTGGAAGAAGCAGGTGGACAATTAAGTGCCTATGATGGCAGTTCCTTTGATATTTATTCCGGTCGATTGGTGGCTACCAATGGCCCGTTGCACCAGCCGATTGTTCAGGAATTGGCCAAGGTACAACCACTGCCGCAGTTTAAGCCAGCATAATGCCTTCATATTTCTAATCTTCATATTTCTGAGATTTTCTAGACACAATCTGCATATGTTTGGCGTCAATCTCATTGCAGGTATTAAATGCCAAGACGAATAAACTAAAATAAGTTGTCACAAACAGCGATCGCAAAGATGCAGGTAAACCGCGGACTATTCAAATTAGATCTAGTCGACCACCACGCAATTTTAGGGGTGCCTCTAGATGCTGATGCGAAGCAGGTGAGAAAGCGTTATCTCAAGATTGCGCGTAAGCTACACCCCGATAGTTTGCGAACTGCCACTGACGAACAGAAGCAGCAGGCTAGCGAATTGTTGTCTAAGCTGGTCAACCCAGCCTATGAGGTCCTCACTCAAGAAAAGTCCTCAGTAGAACATAAGGTGAGTTTGAAACTCAAGGGGCAGCAGCTTCAATCTCAGCCGTCTTTGCTGGCACTTTCCACAGATCACCTTAAGAAAGTTGCCAGTAGTAACAATATTGAATATGCCTATAGCAATGCTCTAAAACCGTTGGCTCTTGAACAGTATGAGTCCCTGGGGGATGTCGTTGATGCCATCGGTGAGATTAGCGAACTCAACGCTATTTATGTAATGCGCCAGGGGGGGGCTCTTGGTCAAATTGAGGCGAGTAAAGACCCTCAGCCCCCCAATCAAGAGGGTGGAGTGGCTGCCAACGATGAGGGCACAGTGACAGTGGTGTCTTCCCGTGAGCGTCGTGCCCAGCTGATTGAAAGCTTTATCAACCGGGCGAAGGAGTTTGAATATAAGGGAAATTTCTCAAGGGCAATCATTGAGTTGCGAGAAGCCGTTAAAGCCCATCCTCAAAATCCCAAATGCCATGCTGAGCTAGGACGAATGTACATGCGTAGTAAGCAGCTCACCATGGCCGGTATCCACACTAAACGAGCGTTAGAGTTAGAGCCCGATAACGAGATGGCCGCCGATGTGAAAAAGAAGTTAGATACCTACAATAGGCGCAATCCTCCCCCGGATGCTCCTTCGACTGGTAAGCGCCCCAGTAAGGGACCTAAAAAGCCCAGTGGTGGCAGTGGCCTGTTTGGTGGTTTGTTTGGCGGCAAGAAACGTAAGTAGTTTGGAGCGCTAGTCTGTCATCCCCTTAAAGCTTTAAGCTGGTATAGCACTCAGAAACCGCAGCTAGTAAAGCTATGACCTACCAACCCCCCACGGGTGGACGCGATCTCTTCCCGGTAGATGTAGCGCAAAAGCGCTGGATTGAAGATCGCATTGAGGCCGTTTTTCAACGGTGGAGCTATCAACGGATTATTACGTCGACCGTTGAAAGCATGGATACGCTGATGGCGGGCGGTGCGATTCAACAGTCTGAAGTGATCGAGCTCAACAGTCGAGGTGAACGGCTAGGATTGCGACCTGAGCTAACAGCGTCGATCGCTCGGGCTGCAGTTACCCGCATTAGTAACTATCCCCAGCGGCTTTATTACCATGCCAATGTGTTTCGACGGTCGTCCACGGGTAGCCAGGGCGGGCAGCACGAGGCTTACCAGGCGGGGGTAGAGTTGTTGGGCGCGAGCGGCTCCCTGGCCGATGTAGAAGTCTTGCTGATTATGGCCGATTGCCTGAAGGCATTAGGGCTGGAGCATTGGCATTTGTTATTAAGTGAAGCGAGTTTAACCAGCTCGTTGCTAGAACCGTTTCCGCCTGGGGTGCGGCAGCAGGTGAAGGTGGCGATCGCAAATCTAGACCGGGTCACCTTAGAAACCCTATCTCTATCTAATGATCTGAAGGCATTAGCCCTCACTATCATGGATTTACGCGGGGAGCCCCGTTCAGTGCTGACTAAAGTTAGCCAGCTTGATCTCAGCGCTCAGCAACGACAGAGCGTCAGCGCTCTAAAGAATCTGATTGACCTGTTGGAAAACACCCTAGAGAATCCGCCTCGGCTCGTGCTCGATCTGAGCCTAATGCAAACCTTTGAATACTACACAGGTGTTGTATTTGAAGCGGTGGTCCGCACCGAGCATACCTGTGAAGTGGTAGGTCAGGGGGGCCGCTATGATAACTTACTGAGCCTCTTCCACCCTGACCACAAGTCCTATCCAGGTGTGGGCTTTGTGCTCAATGGTGAAACCCTACAGCAAATTTTGCAACCCCACTTACCCGCTGTAGTGGCCGAGAGTGAGTGGCTAGTGGTTCCCATTAACCACTCAGCTGCCGCAGCTGCCATTACCCATGCCCAAACCCTGCGGCAGACAGATACCCTTACCCGAGTAGAGCTGAGCCTGGATCCATCCCTACCCGAGGATCAGCTACGTCAATTTGCTACTGAATGTAAAGTTGCCAATATTGCATGGGTATCAGCTCAAGGGGATGTCAAGGTAGAGAAGTTGGCCGAGTAACCCTAACTCACCCAGCACTCAGTCCAATCGCCCTTTAAGATAAACAAATGTAACTATTTATCCGTAGATCCTTCAAGTCTGTTGCTTGGATGGATGTACGCTTTTAAGGACAATTACTCCAAGGAGCGCCGTGGCCCATTCTATTGTTACTGACGTTTGTGAAGGCGTTGCTGATTGTGTTGATGCCTGCCCTGTAGCCTGTATTCACGAGGGTCCCAAGAAAAATAAGAAAGGGACTGACTGGTACTGGATCGACTTCGATGTGTGCATTGATTGTGGTATCTGTATGCAGGTTTGCCCCGTAGAAGGCGCGATATTACCTGAAGAAAAACCTGATTTACAGAAAACCCCGGTTTAATTTGAGCTAATGTAGGCTCAGTTTAAAAAACGAAGGCGTTCGTGATGCGGAAACCTCTGTATCATGGACGTTTTAGTTGATTTAGTACTTGTGTTCGATTTGGACCTGTGCTAAAAATACCTGGAAGTATTGATTTCTCTTGCTATGAACAAAGGTGAACTGTTAGATACTGTGGCTGAAAAGGCCGGTGTTTCAAAGAAAGTTGCAGATGCTGTTGTATCCGCAACCATTGATTCCATTATGGAGGCTGTTTCCGGCGGTGATAAGGTGACCCTAGTGGGGTTCGGTAGCTTTGAACCTCGCGATCGCAAACAGCGGGAAGGTCGCAATCCCAAGACTGGTGAAACTATGACCATCCCCGCGACAACAGTACCTGCCTTCTCTGCAGGTAAAGCATTCAAGGAAAAAGTTGCTGCCTAAGATAAAAAACCGATTTAGGTCAAAGGCTGTAGTCTGAGACCCAAGCTTCAGTTAATACGGTGTAGCTATTAAAGCTATACCGTTTTATTTTGGCTAAAACTCTCTTCAGCCATGAGCTGCGCATATAGCTGTTGCTGCGTTCAGCAATACCCGATGTTGTGAACTATGGGCACCAATCCATAAATCCTGAGCCAGCATTCAGAGGGCTACTAGATTGAGCACAGTAGAAAGAAATGCTTAAGCTTGATTCTCATTCATATCAAGTTGTTATGTGGCTCAATAGCTGTTTTAGGGAGGTTGCTAAATTCAAGATGAGCAGAGTAGTGTCATGGAATAAAGCCCCCGGTCAGCCTACCTATGCTAACGCTTTCCAAGTTAATCGATGAGGACAAATGCTACGAGACTATTCGCACGATGCGTTGGCCCGATGGTGTTTGCTGCACTGATTGTGGAGCGAAAAACATTACCAAACGAGGGAAGCATGCAACCTATTCAGCGCGGCAACGCTATATCTGTGGCGAGTGTGGTCGCCACTTTGATGACTTAACCGACACCATCTTTGCGGGTCGTCATCAACCGTTAAAAACCTGGATAGCATGCTTATATTTGATGGGTCTCAATGTCTCCAATCAACAAATTGCCGACGAGTTGAGTCTGCACAAAGATGACGTGCATCAGATGACGAGTGAGTTACGCCAAGCGGTGGCCGACAAGCGCCCAGAAGTCCAGTTATCAGGGACGGTGGAGTTTGATGAAGTCTATGTGACAGCCGGTCATAAGGGGCAACCAGAGCAGGTTAAAAAAAAGGGCGCAAGGGACGCAGACGTAAACTCAAAGGGCTTCGGGGGCGCGGTACGCTCGAAACGGAAAAACCGCCGATCTTCGGGATGATTCAGCGAGGTGGAGAAGTGGTGATTAAAATGCTGGCAAATGTTCAACAACAAACCATCAAGCCCATCATTCAGTCCATGGTGAAACCGGGCACCCTCATCTATACCGACGAGTATGACATCTATGCTCGTTTAGAAACTTGGGGCTATGCTCACAAGAGTGTTTGCCACAGTGCCGGAGAATATGCCCGAGATGACGATGGAGATGGCTTCTGTGAAGTCCATGTCAATACGATGGAAGGTTTCTGGTCATTGCTGCGGTCATGGTTGAGACCTCATCGAGGGATCTCACAAGAAAAATTACCGATCTATTTGGGGTTCTTTGAATTTGTGCATAATGCTAGAAAAAGAGGGAAAGCCTTGCTGGGTAGTCTATTGAGCACCTTGCTTGTCTAACTCCCTGAAACGCCGATTGAGCCATGTTTTGACGCTTTATGGGCATTTTGGGACGAACTGGGGTAGCCAGTGTTGCTGTCCTAGTTTGTGAATCTGATATGAGTTCGGAGTGCACTATCCCTATGCAGCATCTAGAGTACGTTCAAGTGTTCCAGGACAATAGACCCATAGCAGCAGGGGTAAAATTACCGTCAGGTCAGTTTGCCCTCAGCTGGTTTGGTCTTTGTCATAGTCATGGGGTGTTTCCTAGCTTTGAAATCTTTAAGGCAATGCAGGATAAACGTCCTGGGCGAACTGTTAAAACAATGGATGCCCCTTTAACCACAACCGGCTATGCGAGAACGTTTTATCTACAGCGTAATGAAGACTGGAGCGGTATCAGTGGTACAGGCTTAGTGGCTGTAGGGTTTGAGTTTGATCGTTGGGTGATGCTCCACTGGCTCGACCCCCACGGCTCTACATTTTGGTATGAGAGTGTTGCCATGGTAGAGCGCGTTCATGGTCATGAAGGGCGAACAGTCATTGCCCGATGCTTAACTCCCAGCATGAGCCACGCCCGATAGTGCTTGTCGCCAGATCTCCGCACTGCCCCCGCTCTGTACTGCCTGCGCTCCGTATATCGCGACTATTACGCCTCCACAGGGGGCATGGCAACAAAGCCAAGGATAGTCTCGGGAAACTTGTCAGTCATTACCAGAAAGCCTTGATCATCAAGGCGTACCATCCCTTCCCAATGTCTACTGTCTTGACTTAGCTCAAGTTGAATAGGGGCATTGTTGGTAAAAGTAATGCCATTCTCACCGTAGACAAACTCTACTAATCGTTGAGGAATTTCTGTGACAGGTTGTTTTGGGCCAGGTAGAAGAACTTCTGCAGAGACCTGATATCCTTGCTTAACCTTATGGCTAATCAGAATACTCACTGTAGTGAGTCCAAGGAGTAAGACTAGCCAGGCTCACTTTTTCTGCAATGTCATTGCTCCAAGGTGATTACCTCAGATCATAAATTAGAGGTTGTTTGACATTCTGTAAAAAGTTAAGGCATTAGCCCAGGAAATCTCCTGCTTGCTAATGCCCTTCAAACTAAACTTTAGTGAAACTTGAAATTAGCATAATTAGCTGTTAGCAGCTTTGCTAGTGTAAGCATCACCACCAAATTGATGAACACGTTCGTTGAAATCAGTTTCCCGACCGGTGACCAGCTTGGCCAGATTCTCAAAGCCCTCAGAGTTCCAGTTGCGTTCGTGGATAGGCTTAGACTGCTCTCCGAAGAAGTAGGCTTGGGTTCCAATAATGGATGCGGCTACCCAACCAACAATAATGACAGCTAATAAGATACCAAACATAATTTTGTCTCCTTACTTGAAAGTGTGTCGTGAAGTGGTCACGCGTTGACTATCAATCACACGTTGACTATCAATACTGTTTACGTGATCTAGCTAACACCGAGTGCAGTCAGCATCAGTGCGCTGATCAGTAACATGGCTATACCTCCCTGGAGCATGTAACGACGCTGTTGCTCAGGTGCAGGATAGGAAGCTAGATACATTTCAGGCTCTGTGGCGTAGTTATTGAGCTGCCCGGATTCGTTAATGGTGGTGTACATAATGCGATGTCCTTTAAGTGGGTGTTCTTATGTAAACTAATGTAACGCAAGTTATTACAAATTGCAAACTAACTTGACAAAAATACTTTTATCAGAAATTTGCATCAAGGCTATGGATTGACGTGCAACATCGTGGCAAGCCAATCTCACCGCTTTAGATAGGTAGCTTGCTAGGCATTGACTGGAATTTAAGGATTGCTGTTATGGCTTGCAGAGTGCCAGACAGTGCCAGCCGTCATTGAGCGATCTCATTCTTGTCTAGGCATACCCCGTGCTAGCGAATAAAAATCGCTTTTACCGATCCTCTGCGGTATTGGATTGTTTTTCCCGATTGCGTCGTTTACCCGCACAATTTGCCAGCATCGAAAGTATTGGTAATGTCTTCTCGATACAATATAAGTAGAGCAAAATAAGTAGAGCAAAAAATAACTGCGTGGCCAATGAAGCAACAGAGCCATCAAGAAACGCTTAGCGAAGAGCAACACATCTCCCTCAAAATGCTGTTTATTCCTTCTGGAAAATTCCTTATGGGCTCTCCAGATGAAGAATTAGAGCGTACTGACTTTGAAAGTCCTCAGCATGAAGTCATGATTTCTGCTTTTTTTATGGCGAAGTATCCTATCACTCAAGCTCAGTGGAGATTAGTGGCAGCCATGCCTCGTCATTATCACACTCTCCATGCAGAACCATCTGATTTTAACGGTGATCATCGGCCTGTTGAAAAAGTCTCTTGGGATGACGCGGTGGAGTTTTGTTCTCGACTCTCTGCTTACACGGGCCGTTCCTATCGACTGCCAACCGAAGCTGAATGGGAATATGCCTGTCGAGCTGGCACAACAACTCGCTTTGCTTTTGGTGACCAAATCACACCTGATCTAGTAAACTATCGTGCTCCTAAAAAATATCCATATGGTCCCAAAGCTCAATACTCTCCTGGAACAACTTCAGTAGATCACTTTGATGTAACCAACGGTTTTGGGCTCAGTGACATGCATGGGAACGTTTATGAATGGTGTCAGGATCATTGGCACGAGAACTATAAAAACGCCCCTACGGATGGTAGTGCTTGGCTGCTGGATACGAAGGAAAGAATATCCCTTCGTGTCATACGTGGAGGCTCATGGATTTATCGCCCTAATAAGTGTCGGTCCGCTAATCGCAATTATTTTGGGTCAATGGGCCGCACCCGTAATATTGGCTTCCGGGTCGTATACTCATCCCCTTTCTGAGCCAACGCCCCTGGTGGCGGCGGTGTCCCCCATTTTCTGGCATATACTGCGAATTACATCATTAATTCTGAGCAGTCTTCAGAAACAGAAACCTTACTCACTTTTTACGTTTCAGGCTCAGCCCTAATAACGGCAAAAGTGTCATGCCAACTAAACCGAAAGGCTCGGGAACAGACGTAGGGCCGTCCTCCACAAAATCATCGGTCAGGAAAAAAGCTGCTTCTGAATCATTATTTTCCCAGTCCCCACCATCCCGTCGGCTATGAGCATTTCCAGGGATACCAAAGGGAGAAGACCAGGCCCAGTTCACATTTCTAATCGAAAGCCAGTAAGTATCATTCGGGGTGAGTTCTAAAGCTGGAATCCTAGCCGAATACTTGAATACAGGATCAAGGCCGTTTAGACCGCAACAAAGCAGATCAGTCTCTTGTTGTCGTCCCACATCACCGAGATTGAGTGAAAAGAAGGGGGTAGGTCCAGGGGCTGCATCCTCCTCATAGATTTCAATCGTAAAGTTGTCTACCTCTGGAATTTCATTGTAGGTGCCAAACCAGTGAATATCCGTAATAACGTTGTTGCCGTCACTTAAGCGGAAATCATCGGCTGCTGAAATGCCAAAATTAAAATCGCTTATTAGCCCACTAGTTACACTCCCCCCCCTATCGAGGAAGCCATTATCACCCAACACGCCATTATCAAAAATCACGCCTGCTTGAGCTTGAGTTGAAAAACCACTAGCCGTAGCTACTCCAAGAGCAGCTAGGCCAAACTTTATGAGTCTTTGCATTGTTTTGCAATAAATAGCAACTGTATGGAAAGACGAACAAGCATCCTTGATGGTTCCATTACAGGATTGTCCATTTTTAATCGGGCTTAATGAATTCAGATTTGGTATTAGCAGGTCGGTGGCCACCTTTTGCGCATCGAACTTTGAGGCAGCTGCTCGGCAATCGCTTTTTAGGACGTCCCGGTTTTCCCGTCCGAATACGGATGGAAAAATAGATCCATAACACCACAGATTTAGAGGAACTTTACTGGTAGCTATTATCCCTCAAAACTATACACAGCAATCTCTTTGGTTATCCCACTGCACGGAACCAGTACCCATCAACACATAGAAAATGAATCTTTGATGGTGCCTTCAGCTATGGGGGCACCATCAAAGATTCATTTTTGCCCTGCGCTGAGTAAGTTACTAACTTGAGTGTTGCACTCTCTCCGTAGAAAAATAGGGTGTGGTGTTATTCGTGAGTTTAGGCAGGGACCTCCTTATTTTGTTTAGCAAACAATTTGCGAAACACATCGGCAGCCGTTTCCCCCTGCTGTAAGCAATCATGAACAAACAGAATGAGCTTTTCTATCAACGCTTGTCCTTGCTGGCGACAGACTTGCCCAATGGTTTTGATGGGCTGGGTGGGACGTTTGCCCATTGCATTTTTCGGGGGTGGAGGCAGACAGGCTAAATGCAAGATTGAATAGGCTACCAACACTAAACACCAATGGGTTTGAATGGCTTCAAATGTTCGTACTCGATACTCATCGAGCCCTAGATGTTGCTTTCCATCTCGATAAAATGTTTCAATGTGCCAGCCATAACACCCCCATAAGAACGAAATCTACTTCGTCCCCAACGATTGGATTAACAGGCCTATTGCGATTAGTAAAGACGATCGCGAAAATGAAAACTCATTCCCTGTTGTCAATAGAGGAAGTGCCTTCATGCCAAAGTGCCCTGAGCCCCCCCGCCAACTCGTGTGCACCCCAAGCACCTATGGCAAACACTGCCGGAGCCGCAGCGGCAACGGTTAATCAGCATCCTGAGTCAGATGCTAGAGAGTCATCTGAGCGTCTCTGTGACAAAGGAGGCGAGCAATGAGCCTGAACACTGAACCCATCTGGGTTTCCGAAAAGCTTCAAGCGCATCACCTAGAGCGATTGGCTGTCGTGTACGTGCGCCAGTCCACCTTGCAACAAGTGCTAGACCATCAAGAATCGACCCGGATTCAGTACAGCTTGGGAGATCGCGCCCAAGCGCTGGGCTGGCAACCAGAACGCATCCTGACGATAGATGAAGACTTGGGTAAGTCGGGTAGCAGCGCCGAAGGTCGTTTGGGCTTTCAGCGTCTGGTCACCGAAGTCGGTCTCAACCACGTGGGTCTGATATTAGGTGTGGAAATGTCCCGTCTGGCTCGCTGCTCTAAAGATTGGCATCAACTGCTGGAAATCTGTGCACTGTTCGGTACGCTAATAGCAGACCTTGATGGCATCTATGACCCCAGCGGGTATAACGACCGCTTACTGCTGGGCTTAAAAGGCACCATGAGCGAAGCAGAACTCCATATCCTCAAACAGCGCATGGTTCAAGGGAAGCGCAACAAAGCCAAGCGAGGCGAACTAGGCTTCAGCGTCCCGATTGGCTTTGTTCGTCGCCCCTCAGGAGAAATTCGCCTTGACCCAGACGAACAGGTCCAGCAAGTGGTCAAGCTCATCTTTCGTAAGTTTGAGGAGCTAGGCACACTGAACGCGGTACTGCGCTATCTTGTTAGCAATCACATCCAAGTCGGTGTCAGGGTTCTATCGGGTCTCAACAAAGGAGATTTAGAGTGGCGCAGACCGAATCGACCCACCTTACAAAATCTGCTGAGAAGCCCGGTCTATGCAGGTGCTTACGCCTATGGTCGCAAGCAGATGGATGCGAGACGAAAAAAGGTTGAACACCCTCATAGCGGCTTAGTCGTAAAACCAATGGATGAGTGGCTCGTGTTGATTAAAGACCATCATCCTGCTTACATTTCCTGGGCGCAATATGAACAACATCTGGCCCAGCTCAAATCGAATCGAGCCAGAGCTGATGAATGTGGCCATGCCCGCTCAGGCGTAGCCTTGCTATCAGGGCTGCTGACCTGCGGTCGCTGTGGCGCTCGCATGACGGTTCGCTACCATCGAGGGCCAGCCTCTCATTGCTATGTCTGTAACCGTGAGATGGCAGACTATGGCGGAGAACTTTGTCAGCAGTTGGCAGGGGCGTGTTTAGATGAATCTGTCACGGAACAAGTCCTACGAGCATTAGAACCAGCGGCATTAGAGCTATCGTTGAGCGCTGCAACCCACATCGAACAAGACCGTGCCGAATTAGACAAGCTATGGCATCAGCGATTAGAACGTGCCAGTTTTGAGTCAGGGCGCGCTGGTCGGCATTATCATCTTGTAGAGCCCGAAAATCGTCTCGTTGCTAGGCAACTGGCTCAGGAATGGGAAAATGCCTTACAAGCAGAGCAACAGCTCAAAGAAGAGTATGAAAGATTCTCTCATGAACAACCTAAACGGCTCACGGATGAAGAGAAGGAACAGATTCGCCAACTCTCAGAATGCCTACCTACCTTGTGGTTTGCTGAAACAACAAGCCATGCGCAACGAAAAGAAATTGTCCGTCAAGTAATTCAGAAGATTGTTGTAAACATTGAAGGTAAAAGTGAACACGTTCAGGTTAGTATTGAGTGGAGTGGTGGTTTTATTGGAAAAGCGAGCGTCATTCGCCCCGTGGCCAAATGGACTCAGCTAAGCAACTACTCACAGCTTTGTGAGCGCCTTAGACAAATGGCCGAAGCACAGCTAAGCACCGATGAAATAATTGCGCAGCTCCACCAAGAAGGCTTTCATCCACCGAAGCGGCGCAAAACGTTCAACCGAGAGATTCTGCGGTCATTAATGCGGCGACTCGGACTCGGTGCTCGCCGTAGCCCGAAACCCAGAAAACCCTTGGCTACGCATGAGTGGTGGTTGCCTGATTTAAGTAGCTATGCAAAATTAATTACAAAGTCTTGTCCAAATCCGCGTAACATCTCTTCCACATGATTTCTTAGGCTTTGCCAACTCTCGTAGGCTTTGGCTTCTAACCAGTCATACTTCATGAATCGCCATACAATTTCGATCTGATTTAACTCAGGTGAATAGGTGGGTAACTCAAAAATGTAGATATCGTTCGCCTTCCATTCCTCGCGTTTGTCCTGCATGGCGTAACTGGTATGAATCGGGGCTTGGTCCATCACAATGACGGTTGCTTTATCCACCGTTGAGAAAAAGGTCTCAATACAAGCAATCACCACATCACTGGTGATGCTCTGAGTCGAAACATAGCTCTCTAGCACGCCCTGACGTTGCATAAACCCGAGGATATTCAAGTGACGACTGCGCGTACTCGGAATGACCTCAGTTTCGCCTATCGATTGCCAGCCATAAGGAATCGTCGGAGTCAGGCTAAAGCCGGTTTCATCCATGTAATACAACGCTATGTGCCCTAACTCCTCCAAACGCTTCAAGATCTCCAAAGCTACCTGTTTGCGAGCATATTCCTGTGGGTTAGGCCGTCTCCCCAAGCCGCGACGAAACCGATGCCAACTCATTCTCAACGATTTCAGGACCCGTTTGATCGTCTGAGTGCTGACCGTGATGTTCCAGGTTGCTTGAACCTTCTGAACGATGCGTTTGAGTTGCCGGGGATATTGCTTGGCCCATTGCTTGATTTGCGCTTTTTGGTCTGCATCGAAGGTCGGCTTGCGCCCCCGTCCCGGACGATTGTATAGACCGGCGACGCTGCGGTCTTCCCACTCATTGAGCCAGTTGTAGATCGTCTTCTGACCGACTGAGAAAATCGTCATCAGCTGCGAAATACTGAAATCTTGGCTGTACAGCAGTAGACAATGCGCCCGTTGACGAACCTGATGATGGCGGCTGTGACGATAGATCCGCTCAAGCAGATGACGGGTTTCGGGAGTCACCACTCGTTGCAATTTCATGGCACTGAAACAGGCTCGCTCACAAGCCTGAATGGATATCTTTTACACTCTTCTATTGTAATTAATTTAGTTCACCTACTTAGCGCTTGCTTTAGAGATGCCGGAGGTAACCCTTTATAATTGGGTGCAACGAGGCTGGGTCAATGCACGACAACTGCCTGAACCACCTAAACACTGGGTTATCTGGGCGGATGAAGCCGAGCTAGGACGACTTCGTGCCCATCGAGAACGCCCTGTCGGTGACGTGCGACGACAGCTTTGGCAGGGAGAAGTGCTTGACATCACTGTTCCGCCCACCATACCCCAAAACAATGAGTGACAACTGTTTGAATCATCTGTAGGAGAAGATATATGCTCAAAAAACAGCCTCTAGAAAACCTACCCCGGCAGAATCAACTAGATGCCTATGGGGGTACTGAGGCTGGCACATCTCTATCGGCCATCTGTTCAAATATTTGGCCAGCACTTGTTTCGCCGACCAGTCTTTCCGGTTAGTGACTAAGACAGCATAGGTGCCACTCAGGTCTGCTGTTTCAAAACTAATCACTAGACGGACTTTACCCATCCCCGGAATGCGCGCACACAGGGTAAAACACCAATAGACATGAGCCCCGACTTGGCATGGCTTAAAGGCTGTTTTTGGGATCCATGGGATCAGGTCCTCAACCTTGATATGCGGTTTGTTGAAGACGAGTCGTTGTCCCGTATCGTCCTTCAGGCGAATGCTGTAAGCCTCTAGATTCCGATTCGCTTTGAGCAAACTCACCCAATCTTTATGATGTGCCTCAAGATGTTCAACCACCTCACGCGAAAGGTACCAACTATCCATCAGTACTGTTTTGAAGGGTAACCCTCGCTCAATAGCTTGGTCGACCAACAGCATCCCAAGGTCGATTTTAGTGCAAAACAATTTATCGAGCTTGGCAAAGGCTGGATCTTGCAGAAGCGTTGGGTCTACCTGTTTGTGTAATTTTGTCCGTGCTTTGCGGGTCTTGGGAATCTTCTGGTCTGGAAAGTGCTGGGTCACAAAGGTTTCCCATTCCGTCACCTCCTCATACCGACGATAGAGCTCAAAATCCACTGGAAACCGAACAGCTCCACTTAAATAGTGACTGGTGACTAGGTTATGAGCCAATGGATACGTGTGCTGACTATGGTTGTAATGACGGTCTACATACTCAAACAAACTGCCCACATGCTCACACAACGTATCGTCCAGAATGAGGTTTGAGCCGCCTTCACTCAGACGTAGCGATGTTGTTTGATTCAGCATGTACTGAATTCGAGTCTCGTTGGCGACCGGCGGATGCCAGGGTACCGAAGATAGGAAGCGAGATATATTGCTCTTATCCGAACTCTCTAACGTACACCGACTAATATTGGCAAGGCTTTTATTCTCCAGCACCATCAACCCCGTCAAGTAATTCTGAAAATGCTGATACTGACGTTCGTCACAGAACAAATGCCGAAACGCTTTAGCATGTTCACTCACAAGTGGGGCAGGGGCAACGATGGGCAATTGCATGAACCTGATGGGGCAAGACCCTGAAACTGCCTACCGTTTTACCATAGACTCAGTCTGATGATTTTTATCTCGGCAGAGTACAACACTTAAGTTACTAATACAGACTAAGCACTTTGTACGGTGAAACTTATGACAAATTGCTAGTATTTCACGTCTAGTGTTAAAAGCGTAGCGCTTGTCCGTAAGGTGAAATAGACATAACGGTTCAGGGAAAAAACCGCTATCGTTATAGACAAACTGAACCCTCGTGCGATTCGATTCAGATAGCATGGGGGTTGTTTTTTGGCCATCAATGTTCGGCTTCGCCATTGTTCGAACTCTCTTTTAACTTTGGTAAATCTGTCAGAGTGCCGATCATTGGAATTCTAAGTCCACAATCTTTCTACCTGTGCAATTCAAATAGCTTAAGACTAAAACCACTGCCCTACTTGAGATAGGGTTCTAGCCAGTCGATTTTTGGAAGTTGCTCACCTATCCTAGAGATCATCAGACGACATGGGGTTGAGGCCATGGGGAACTACAAAATCAAAGTCAATATTGAAATCGTAGAAAGCGATGAGGCCATTAGTTCTGGTCCCGAAGAAATAGAGACCGGTGTGTTTGAGTTTAATATAAGCCCAGAGGCCGCTACTAGCATTGATGCGTGTGAACAAGCCTTGTTAAGTACGAATTATCCAGCATTACGCTCAGCATTGGCTCATCACCTTGAAACACTCTCTCAAAAAAAACGAAAACGGCATCAACCGCAGGGATTTGGGAAATAACCAAGAGCCCGTATCGGGTGGATGGGGAAATCGGTCGCTTTGAGTTTATGTCGTATACAGCCGTTGAATCTTCTGGGAATCAACCATCGAACCGAGTCAACACACTATATGGATCCCTACCCGGCAAAAGCTGGTATCGCACGGTGGGCTTTAAGGAGATTGCCTACACCCATAGGAGTACAGTTGAGTCATATCGGAAAACGAGTGCTTGGCTCAATCGAATCCGTCATCAAGTGACCGGAGGAACCCCGTCAAGAACGATGCAAGACAGTAGTGAACGAGAAGGCACTCGTGTGCTCAATCACTTGACTCAGACTAGTGACGCCATCCTGAAAACCCATGGTGTCATCGACAACACACTGCCTGCGGCTGTTGTTACCTCTGCCAATGAGAGTGAATCTGTTCATCTAGCTCCAGACACTGTATCGGCTGTCATCAAGCAATGTGGCAAAACCGAGTTGATTCGCCAACAGATGACGGCCAATCCCATCTCTTATGAAGACCCACACCATAGCCTCAACATTTCGATGGATGATGTCGGGGTGAAACGTCAGAGTGATCAACGACCCGCCAGTGTTCCCGAGACACCCACCTCACGCAAGTATGCCTATCAAACAGTGGTCCATATCGAAAATCAACTCGGTAGCTATCGCTTGAATGCCCGTGGCTTGCAGGTCATGATAACGATGTTGTTGGCCTTTTTACTCCATAATGACCTCCTTCAAGGCCCTATCGTATTCTTTGCCGATGGTCAGCGTAGCTTGCATGGCGCGATTCTGACCACCTTTGCTGGGGTGTCTGCACTACAGTTGATCTTGGACTGGTATCATCTCCATGAGAAATGTAAACAACTGCTTAGTCTTGCCTGTCAGGGTAGACGTCTGCGTAATACACACTTGACTCACCTGGCAGCCCTGCTCTGGCATGGATTAGTCGATGCAGCTTTGGTTTACCTTGAGTTCATTGACCCAGACCATCTCAAAGATACAACCGCTATCGATAAACTCCAAGGCTATCTGCGTCGGAACAAACCTCACATTCCTTGTTATTGTGTGCGTAAACAGCTGGGATTGAGAAATTCCAGCAACCGAGGTGAAAAGGCGAATGATTTATTGGTCTCCTCACGACAAAAACACAATGGGATGAGTTGGTCTAAAACGGGGTCAGTTGCCTTGGCTGCTTTAACAGCGCTTGTTTCGAATCAAGAAGCTATCCATTGGTTCAGGACCGGGAAGCTCAATTTTAAGTTGGTACCTCATCCCGTAAAGTAATTGCACAGGTAGCAATCTTTGGTTGCAGAGTTGCGATCGCAAATAACCCGATCAACCCATCTGTAGGGGCAATCCCTTCGGGATGTCGGCTAATGTTCCACAGAATAGGCCATCAGTCATCAGGCTCTAGATCACGGGCAATTTGCCAAACGCGACAGTTGCGACAATGGGGATCATCTGGAAATGATAAACGAAGCTGAGCAGCGACCGCATTTGCATGGTCCAGGTTTGATAACAGTCCAAATTGATTAACATCTGAGGGGATAAAACCAGCATCTCGATCTGAAAATTGCCCGCAGTTGGTCAAAACGCTATTACCATCCGCATCATCGACAATGTCAAAACCACAGAATTCAAATTTTGGGGGTACTGCGTGGATGTGGGTTGGCTGCTCAAGGATAGCCAGTAGCTGATCTTGTCCTATACGCCAGCGAATGCGTTGGCGGAGGTAAGCGAGATTAGTGAACCAGGTAATGCGACAATCTGCTTGGACATTGTAAGACCAGTCTTCATCCATAAGATCATCGATCAGATCAGGACAGAGAATATAGTCAAGGGTGACAACTTCAGTGATGTGGGTGAAGCCAGAAAACTTAATGTAGCTATGCCAGTCTTGAGTTTGGGATGAAATAAAGCGTTGGCGGGCGGTGAAAATCCATTGAGTCATCTCTCTTTCACATAACGACGCAATCTGCTTCATTTTCCACCAACCAATCTTCTTTAATAAACCGTGATACTTCTACAAAAGGACAAGCAGGACGAATCTCAGAAAAGAATTCTCCTCAGTTTTTCCATTGGAGAACCAGAGGAAATGTTTTTTTGCCATAGAAATCCATTTAGAGTGTTTATAGTGTGTAGCGTTACTCAGCAATGCCCAAATAGAATTTAGGCCCTGAGAAACATGGAGAGCCTTTAAACATCTAAAATGTCATCGTCCATCGACGACACGCATAATAACAAACAACCTGTCAGCGATTTCGGCTGATGGCTCGTCTTACCAGGTGCAGAAACTTGTTCACCTGGATGGTATACCTGACCATCTACTACAAAGTCCCCATCCAATACCAGTACGGTCTCTCCACTGGCATGATAATGATTCGGAAACAGGCCAGCACCAATCTTTCTTGCAAAAAAGGCTGCTTCACGAGAGGTTTCTTCTGTTTGCCAGGGGGCCACTTCCACACCCGACTTACCAGGTACCAGAGACCAGCTTAACTCAGCTGCCTTTTGTTTTAGCTGATTAATGGGCACATCCAACAGCTGCAACAATTCTGAGCTCGCTCCCACAGGCTGAGCAGCGATCCGTTGCCATAGGCGCTCCTTTAGATCCACCGTCATTGGCATCGGCTTGGCCGCATAGGCCAATGTCGCTGCTGTCTCTTCAAACTCACGAACTGCCTGCTCTAACTCTGTACTGTCTAACAAATCCTGCTCAAACTGGGCACGCTCGTCTGCCTCTAGCGCATCAAGGGCATAGAGGGCGGCTGCATCGGCATTTGAGTAGGACTCAGGAGGGTTCATGGCTTCATGTTAGCTCGGTTAATTAAGAACTAGTGTGGTGACACGAATGCTAACAGCGCTCTGCTGTCGCTTCAAAGCTTAAGACTACGTACAATAAAAAACGAACTGGGCAGGGTTGAGAGCTTGCATATAGGCTGACGGGCGCATAGCCGTTCGCCCCTACGGAATTGGGGTGATCATCTTAAAAAATCTTTATTCTTAAGACTCCAAAATGTCATCGTCCATGGAAGACACACAGAATAATAGGCAACCGTTCAACGTTTTTGGCTGATGGCTTGTATTACCAGGAGACGATACACATTCCCCTGACCGATATACCTGGTGGTCAACAACAAAATCTCCGTCCAACACCAGCACCGTTTCGCCACTAGCATGGGCATGGTTAGGAAATAACCCGCCTGTGGCTTTGCGTACAAAAAAGGCAACTTCGCGATCGCAATCATCAACTCGCCACATGGCAATTTCTGCCCCCGAGTTGCCAGGCATCAACGCCCAGTCTAACTCAGCCGCCTGGTGCTTCAGCTCAGCAATCGGCAAATCTAGCAACTCCACTAAATCTGAACTCGGCCCGATAGACTCCTGAGCGATCCGTTGAGATAAGCGATCCTTTAAATCTGCTGCCATCGGCACAGGTGAGGCACCATAGGCCAAATTAGCCGCCACCTCTTCACACTCACGCACCTCCTGCTCCAGCTCTACGCTATCCAATAGCGCCTGCTCAAATTGCCTACGCTCATCTGCCTCTAGTGCATCAAGGGCATAGAGGGCAGCTGCATCGGCATTGTGATAGCGCTCAGGAGATGTCATGTTCTTATACTAACTCGGCATTTGAAACCTATAGGATTAGAGGATAGCTATATAGGTATACGCTAGCCATCCCAGCTTGGATCTCATATTTTTTAACCTGTTCCCAAAGCCTGTTTTAGTTTGCGCAATCCCAACCGAATCCGCGTTTTGACCGTGCCTAAGGCCAGACCGGTTCGTTTGGCAATTTCCGATTGACTATAGCCCTGGTAATAGGCCAACTCAATCACTAGGCGCTGTTCGTCTGGCAGCTCACCCAGGGCCTGCATCACGACTGTCCGGCGCTCAGCAACCATCAGAGCTTCATCCGGCCTATCAGAAGCACTCGTCTCGACCGTCTTCGTAGCCGCTTCGACGACCTTAGTCTGCCGTTGCCGCTGCCGTAACCGGTCCAACGACCGACTGCGGGTCATTAAAAATAACCAAGAATCCACACGGCTGCGACTGGAATCATAGCGAGCAGCCGTTCGCCAAGCCTTGGCAAAGACATCCAGGACAACTTCCTCCGCTTCTTCCACAGAGCCAAGTATTTTGAAGGCCAACGAATACATGACTCGGGCGTAGCGATCATAAAGCTGACTGAGTGCCGCCTGGTCTCCTTGCACCATGCGGCTAATCAGTTCGGTTTCATCCTTAGATTGCAGTTTTGCCATTTATTTCAACTTTTGCCGTTGCGAATTTAGAGGATGAATCAATCTGTAAAACTTGCCCACAGCCTAGATTTGACAGATGAAATCATAGTTCAGCTCAGCAACGCTCACCTTTTTTTTGAAACCGAGAGATCCAATCCGCCAAGCCTGGCGTATACCTTTTCAGATTGCACAAAATCATTGCTTACAAATAGGGCAGAAAACCTCTGCTCCGACAATATTGACGATTTTTATATGTTGTCATGGCCTATGCTCCCTAGCAACCGGGTCTGCTTTGAAATGCGTGCAATTTGCCCACGTCCAGAATTGTAAGTTTTCAGTAGAGAAAACACCAGCTTTGGCCGTGGTTTAACGAAAACCCCATTCTATTCATTTCCCAAAAGGAGAAATTGAACCATGCTGAAGTCTTTACAAAACACTCTAGGTCAACTGTCTAAGCACCAAACTTGGCTAAAACTCAGCGGAGTGTTCCTAGCCACCACCCTAACCTTAGGGGGAGCCGCAACATTAATTAACGCGTCTGACCACGATGATGGAGAAGTAGATGTTAAAGGTCGTAACCTCAACATTACTGACGTTTATGCATTTAGAGAAAAAGATCAAAATCCTAATGCATCTGAAGATGACCTCATCCTCATGATGAATACCAATCCTCGCTCTCTAGCGCGACAACAATATTATTTCAGCACCAATGCTCGCTATGAATTTCATATTGACTCTGTTGCCAATAAAGATGCCAAGGTTGCTGGTCAGCCGGATCTAACGCTGCGCTTCGAGTTTGGTCCTCCCAATGAAAACCAAGAACAGGAGGTTACCGTCACGACTATCAGAGACGGTAAAACCAGAGTTCGGAAAGCTGTCACAACCTCTTTGTTCGATTCCTCACCCAATATCAACAATGTTAAATTAGGTGGCGAGCGTCTGACTGTCTTTGCCGGATTACGAGAAGATCCTTTCTTCTTTGATGTAGAGCAATTCTTCCGTGTCCGTGCTGGAGCGGCTGGCATTGGCCCTGCTGTTGGTTTCCGCAGTGCCAATGAAGCGGTTGACTTTGCTGCTGGATACAATGTCAATACTATCGCTGTGCGTATCCCGAAAAAGGTCTTACGAGGCTCCACAAGTGCCGATGTTTTTGATGTCTGGACGACGATTTCCACCCCTGATGCCAGTGGCAACTATGTCCAAGTTGAACGCCTGGCCCGCCCTGGTATTAACGAAGGGTTAGTGATTACCAACGATTTCCTAAATGCTCTAAATAGTGTTGGCCCTGACTTCGAAGCCGCCGCGTTAGCAGGTGAACAACCCGCCGCCGATATTGCTGGCCCCATTGTGGGTGAAGCTAAGAAAACCTTGCTGGCCCTAGGCAATAGTGAAGAACGTGCTAATGCGTTATTAGGAGCCTTCTTACCCGACGTTATGCGCATCGACACCAGCGGTCCCAGTGGCTATGCCAATGATCTAAATACTGCAGGTAGCCCTGTGCGCGGACGCATGTTAGAGGATGATGTCATTGATATCACGCTGAGTGTTCTGTCTAATGGAGCAATCACAACCGACAATGTTTCCTATGACGGCACTCCTGGAAATCCGGCCCAGGGACATCAGCCATTAGAGCATACGTTTCCTTACTTGGCATTGCCTAATTAGCCCGCCCCCAACGTCCCTCTTGCTATCTTTGCTAGCAAGAGGGACGTCAAAGAGGATTAACAATTTCCTAATTCAGCAGGGCGCATGGCCATGCGCCCTTACGCAACAACATAAACCCATGTTATTACCTCTCAATCTTCGTTTTACCCAGCGTCGTCGACAGCTGCTGTGGGGCATTGGCATACTCCTGATTGCCACTACCGTCCATCAACTCAAACCTCTCCTCAACACCAGCCCCTACGACTACTCTTTCTCGCCTCCAAACCAAACCGACATCACTGGCCAACTCGAACAGGAGATTACCTTCTATAAAAATCGCATCCGCCAAACTCCAGAAGACGGTCTTAGTCAAGCGGCCCTCGCTAGCACTTACTTAAAACTGGCTCGTGCCACTGGTGATGCCAACTGGTATCTTCTTGCTGACCAAGCGGCTCAACAATCTCTACAAAAGCTGACGTTTAACAACGAAGGGGCGCAAATTGTTCAAGCCAAAGTCGCCGAAGCTCAGCATGACTTCGACCGCGCTATTCTTCTAGCGAACCAGGTGCTTGCCACTCAAGCCTATTCTGAACCAGCTCAGTCTATCTTGATTACAGCATACTTAGGCAAGGGCAATCTCACCAAAGCCAGGGCCATCGCAGACAATCTGGTGCAGCAAATACCCACCCTAGGCTCCCTCACGCTGCGGGGGCTGGTTCATAGGGCCCAAGGAGAGGATGCATTGGCGATTAAAGACTTTGAAGCCGCCCTCAACGCGGAAGAACCGCAGGAATCAGGAAGTTCTGCCTGGACTCGTACTTTGATGGGGCGTTTTTACGCTAGTCGAGGAGATTATCAAACTGCTCAAAAACTCTACCAAGAAGCCCTAGACATTTTACCTCGATACCCTTTAGCTCTAGTCCATATGGCTAAGCTAAAAACTCGCCAAGGGCATTATCGAGCTGCGACAAAGTTCTACTCTCAGGTGTTTACCTCCCAAGACTATCCCCATGTGTGGGACCATGTTGCGCTTCAAGGCATGGCTCAAGTTGCGAGTCTCCAGGGCAATCGGGCAAAAGCTCAGCAGTTGTGGCAACAAGCCGAAGAACAGTTTAGACAACATGAAGACTTAGATACCTTTGGGCATCGTCGTGCCTTAGCACAGCTGTTATTGGACCGAGGTGATGCGGCTGATCTACCGGAAGCTTTGGCACTGATGGAAGCTGACGTAAAAATACGTCAGGATGCAGACACCTTAGATACTTACGCCCGAGTGCTCATGCAGTTGGGGCGTTGGCAGGATGCTCAACGAGCATTGCAAAGAACCCTTGAGCAGGGCACTCGCAATGCGGTGATTTTTTATCGGGCTGGGTTAGTTGAACAACAGTTGGGCAATGGGTCTCAGGCGAATCAATATTTTGAGACTGCCCAGATGGTCGATCCCAGCTTTGGTGAACGGGATCAGCAGATTTGGGGGCTGGTTGCTGATTAGCGTTTGCGGTTACCCCCCCCCGCCTTTCAGGCACCTTCCCAGGAGGGGATTGAATTAGCCCTCTCCATAGACTTTTATGGCTTTTTGATGCCTTAAATTATTAGGAGGTTCAAATGAAACAGTTTGTTCGCTTTTTACAGGTCGGTATTGTTGGTTTGTTGGCTAGTGTATGGCTGGGGAATGTTGCGATCACACCCGCCCAAGCCCACTGGAACGACCTCACCGTAGCCGACATCATTGTCACCGACACCGACGCCCAAATCACGTTGACGATGCCCACAGTACTGCTCAGTTTTGCCGATGACGACGGCAATCAAACGCTGTCGCCATCAGAAATTGAACAGCATCGTACCCAGCTAGAACAACAATTGGGCAATGGCATTACTTTAAAAAATCAAACAGATGAATCAGGACAATTCACCCTCACCTCAACAACAGCTCAGCAGCCTGAAGACACAATTACCCATAGCACCTTCTTATTAAGGTATAAGTGGCCAACAACCCTCCAAAAACTCACCATTCAATATAATTTATTTTTTCCTGAACATGAACAGGCCCAGGCTCTAGCCACCATTACTCAAGGTAACCGGACACGGAATATCGTGTTCACCCCTGAAAACAACACAATAGAACTAGCAGACACAATCCCCTGGCAACACCAGTTTTTGAGTTTTCTCAAACTGGGTGTAGAACATATCTTCACTGGCTACGACCACATCCTATTTTTAGTTGCCTTGCTCTTGCCAGGTGGCAATCTATCGCAATTACTCAAAATTGTGACTGCTTTTACCATTGCCCATTCTCTCACGCTTACCCTTGCTGTCCTGAATATTGCTACCTTGCCAACTGTCTTGGTAGAAAGTGCCATCGCCCTATCGATTGTCTACGTAGCCGCCGAAAATCTGTGGCGGAAACAGATAAGCCACCGGCCTTGGTTAACATTTGGCTTTGGCCTAATTCATGGCCTCGGGTTTGCCAATATTTTAAGGGGCCTCACCCAGAGCCAGAGCCACCTATTATTATCCCTGGCCAGCTTCAATCTAGGCGTAGAACTGGGTCAGGTGGCCATTGTGTTACTCGTCTTCTATGGGCTACATCTTTTACAGAAGTATCAAAGCGTAACCCTTCTTCGCCATGGAGTTTCAATACTGATGATGATGATTGGCGGCATCTGGTTTGCTGAGCGTGCCCTAGCCATTGGGCTATGATGTCATAGGTTGTTATTTAGATTTTTTGGGCTTGTAAATTTCAATCGTCAGTGCCTCCGTAAACCCATGAACGATCGAAGGCCCTTCAGGTGCACCGACTCGTAACACGGCACCAATTCGGTAAATGACCTTGGCAGATAAGCCAATCGATTGGGGAGCCGATAACATCAGAGTGGGGGTATAGACTAAGACGTCTGGAAGGGCTTGAACCACAATACTGCCCAATGCTTTAGACGGTTCTGGACTGAGGGGTTTAGCATAAAATTCAACCTGAATCGTTGGCGACAGGGACATAAGTGCGATCGCACCCGGTCCTGAAAATTCGACAGTAACCCCCAGAGAAAAAGGCTGATGACACTGCAAACGGGTATCGGCAAACCCTGATTTGGAATTAACCGTAGACGCAATTAGATTAAGCAGTTGACATTCAATTGGGCCAATGTTGATATGGCAGTCACTCATTAGGCATAGGGTAAATGCAAAGCCGACAAGATAGCACCTAGGTATAAAGAACTACCCGAGGCATCATACTACCTTGAAACCGAGGGCTTATATCCATTGCCAGCAGGTCTAGTGCCATTGCACGACATCGACATGGGCCCACCCGTTTTCTGCTATAGCAAATTATTAAAGCGCTGCACAATCGGGCAATCTTGCTGCTGCTTAATTTTCCGATAAGCCGCAACAATTCTAGCCGCGATCCTGGCTTCTAGTGCCTTAGCAGCCTCTTGGGTGCCACAACTCTGGAACAGTTCTGGACAGGAATTGGGGTTAATCGTGGTTTTGATAATGTCTTCGAACAAAGCTTCATCAACACCGCTAATGGAGGCCTGATTCTCACACTCCAGATCAGCTGGCTCTTCAAAGGGCATTAACGTTTGGTCGTTTTCTCCACCCCCATGCGTAGGCTCTTCAATAGGATTTTCATCATTGGCTGGGCTCACTGAAAACCCCATACTGAAACCGCTAGAGCCATGCATAATAGATGGGGAATCTCCATCTGGAATAGCTTGCTGTGTATAACTATCGCCACCTAATCGCTGTACAGACGCCGTAACCGGTACACCCGTGGCATCAGCTTGCAGTTGGTTATGGGCAGTAAAACGAACAAATGTGCGAGACGGATAGGTTCTAGGATCAATATCCATAAAGGGTTCAGTAGCTAAAGTAACATAGCGAACCAATGCAGCATTGCACTAGTCGCTGGCCGATTTCATAGCAAAGTAGTGCCATGTTGAAACCGAAGGTGTATCCCAGATTACCCAAAAAAGTTCGCTCTTATTGATCGTCTTTGTGCTCACCCGACCAACATCTCCACCTAGCAAATGTAAGATACTGTTAGCGTCCACTAGAGCACAGAATCATGTTCAGAACCCCAGGCTATATGGCCATATCTCCAATTTTGTATTGTTTTTTCGTTACTAACTTAAACATTGGCTAAAGATAATTACTCCTGAAAAAGTAACCCTACTCACAGTTAGAACTATATTTTTTCAAAGAGAAAAATCGAGAGGTCAGTACAGGGATCAAGCCACATTCAACAGCGGGAGTTCAAAGGCACCGAGCGCCTCTACTGTCCCAGAAAGGCTCGTAACGACCTGCACACGATAGATACCGGGTTCTAAAGCCTGATTAAACAGGGTAGCTGTGTAGGTAAATTGTCCCTTTCCTACAGGTTCCGGCAATGTTTCACCCAGATCTATCTGCTGTTGGGTAATGCGATTTTGCGCAAAAAATCGAGCTTTATAGAAAATTGCTTGTTCAGTTAAGGTGTCCAGTTGTTCCCCAGCCAAATGAAACTCAACCTCAATGGCAAATAGCTCTTGACTAACCAGAGAATTGATCCTGAGTTGATTAGAATTGCCCAACATAGATGGACGCACAACAACTTGCACTATTGGGTAAACCGGTTGTCGTATCACCAATTGGTCCACATCTAGGGCCAGGGCAGGGATTTTCCCTGGGGGCGGCGGTTGCTCTGGAGCCGTGACCGAGCTTTCAGACACTAATTCAGCAGAGCTGGACTGTTCAGAAGCACCTATTTCAACTGCTTGAGGCGCAACCGTAGAGATGGCAGTAAGCTTTGATTCTACCAACGAGATATTTTTCATCTCTGACACTTGTTGCCATAACCATTGCTGCAGCTGATGTTCCATCAAGCCAGGCCAGGTTTGAGGATGAGCAAACTCATTGGAACTGACAATGGTGCGATATTCAGCCTGGTTATCTAACTGTCTGCCCTGGAACTCGACCGTTAAGCGGCTGAGAGATTGCCAGGTGATCGGGGCTGCTTCAGCTGGTGATTCTGGTTGGGAGGCGCTCTGTGTTTCAGCCAGAGCGTGCTGGTTAGACTCATCCCCTAAGCTTTCCCCAGAACCAGCGGTTACTTGTAGCTCAGCACCAGCTAGCTTAGGCCCAGCCATTGAGAACTCACTGACGTCCTGCGATTCTCGCAATTCTAAAAAATTGCGATATTCCGCTGCCATCATGGCTTGAAAAGAGCGATAGCGATCGGCCCCTGGCAGGTACTCAGCAAAAAACCACGCTTCCCACTCACCGTCTGGAGTAATGACTTGGGGATTCAGCAGGTAAATCGAATCAAATCCAACATCGCTAATTTCAATCACGGTCTTTAGATACCGAGGACGAATACTTCTAGGATCTTGCTCATCTCCGTAGACAAAGTAATCCTCATCTGAAGTACCCATGGGCTGCCAATGATCATCGAACTCGTGAAAGTCTTCCTCCAGACTGATATCTAACGTATCAGTGCGCGTAGCAAACGCTTTTATCCATCGGGAATGACGCACGGCAAACCGCTCGATGTCTTCTGTAGACCAGAAGCGATGGTTGAAATTATCGATTTTGCCAGGGGTCGTTCGCCAACCATTGGTGACCTTGAGAAATGCTCGGTAGGACGGCGGTAGTTTGACCCTTAATCGAGCCTCAGCTCTGAGCAATTGAGCTTCGGTGGCCCCCGGATAACCTAACCAGCCTGACTCCACAATCTCTGGACAAAGACGGCTCTTTTCGGCATCATCCATAGACTCCAGAACATCCTGACTCCATTGCCTTAAAAAGCTTTCCCAGTTGAAGGTACCCATGACACCTTATCTCCCCTCAGTCAGCTATGAAGTCTTGGATGGTTCGAAGGAATTTTATCCGATCCCCATCGACGGTAGAGCGTATTTTGACACGTTAGCTAAATAACCTGCAAAATAGGCACTTCAAACATAGCTGGAGCAATGGGCGAATGCTGCAACGTAGTAGCCATTTGTAGCCGATATGACCCCGGAGACAAGGTAACCTCTGGCAGGCGCACAGTGTAACGGCGTTGATTCTCAACCAGGTGTCCCAAGGGTCCTTCCCGTAGGGGACTATCCATCCCAGTCATGAGATTATGAAAATTACCCTGAATTTGATAGGCCAGGGCTTGTCCCGCCAGGTCAGCTACATTCCCCCTAGTCAGCTGAAAAGAGACCTCTAAGGCCACAGGGTCATTGCTGCGGAGAACGCTATTCAGAATAGCCCGCTCACCATCAACCACCATGCCAGCTAAAGCAGGCTGAAGAAACCGCACCTGAGTAATCTCAAGCGTAGGCTGCGAAATGATGGATTGATCTTCGGAGAACAGTGAATCCACCCCCTTAACCTGATCGAGGATCCAGGCATAAACCTCGTCATCATCCAGCTGCGCCCAACCCTTTTGCCCGCCGCCCATATGTTTAACCATCACCTGCCGCTCATACTGTTCGTCAGAGCTGGACAGCCCTGCGGATTTACGAGATTGAAATTCAAGCCGAAATGACGCAACTGACGACCAAGGCTGGTCAGTCAATGATTTAGTGTCCTGTGTTGGCGTCTCCTTTGGAACCACTGCGGCTACTGATTCTGGTGCTTGTATTTCCTCGTCGGCCCCTGATTCTGCCAATACCTGGGGGTGATCGTCAATCGCAGCGGCTTCAGAAGATGGCACAGGGTCAGATGTTTCTTGCAGGTCATCATTTGTTAAACTCATAGCGTCTGTAGCTTGAGCATCAGTATTCTCTACTTGTAAGGGTTTATTTTCTTTGCTCGGACGCTTCTTAGATACCATGTTTTACCTCCATAGACATGAGATTTGGCAGGGGTAAATAACACCAAATAAATAAGGTATTTTGTGAGAGATAGATCTTGAGAAGATAATGATTTCCGTAGGTTGATTAACGATATAAACATACAACCTACGGAAATACTGTTGTCGCTATTCACCTATGAAAGACAACCGATTGGATGGGTGATTCTGATGAGAGGTCTCTTTCACGCTGAAAAAGCTAGATCTGTGATTGTGCATGAACTTGGATCACGTCTTCGGCATATCCAATGATGCCTGGCGCATTGAAAGACACCGTTGCAATCAGCTTATACACCCCATTGGCTGGAATACCACCGGCAACAGTTACCCTTGTGTCAGGATCGCTATAGTTTAGATTCAATGAACCACCTGCTGAACAGGTCAAATTACCGCTCACTGACCCAAGGTTATAGAAATTAGCACTATCCATCGCCTCAGCCGTATAGGTTACGGTATAGGTGATATTGGCAATTCCACCACACTGAAGCCACTGGAGAAAGCCAAAGATCCAACCTGAGTTGGGATCAGCACCAGCAAGCGGCGGGTTATTGAAATTAAACTTGACTGCAAGACTAAATGGGTCTCCTGCATCCAGGATTTTTGCCGGCAGAAGGGTTGGTGGGAACCCAGGTTGTGCTGGCTCAAAGATTTCAATGGTGGATACATCAAACAGTCCTTTAGGTTGGCCTGCCATATCTTTTCTCCTTATGAGTTTTCAAACTTTTTTTGGGCTAAGCACTTAAGCACAACAACTTATCAAGACTTTCTTTTAGGCTTATTTGAAAGCTGTATTGTGCTTTGCTCATCCACAAGTCCATACTCGCAAGGATTGCTTAAGCCGAAATACTCACTCTAGGACTATATAGTCGAGAGCTTTGCCAGGAAATTGTTCAAAATGGGCTTGTAGCATAGGAATTTTGAATGCAAACAGGACTTGAATCCCTTTTGTTCCATATTACGAACTGTTGCGAATTGATAGTTTTAGGGTATTCTACTTGGCCTTATAGGTGATTTTCCTGAAAAATGGACCTCTGACTACTCACTTAAGGAGTAATACCACTAGCAGTAATATTCTGACTGAGAAGCTTGATATACTTAGATTGTAAACAGGAAGCTCAGCAATACCACCATCGGAGATAGGTTCAAAATAACTGAGTCGACGTTTCTTGACCAACTTAGATAATTCTTCTCAAACGGATAGTGAGCAACTATCAGAGCAAAAAGATACTATGACATTTAGGCAACCGATACGACAAGACTGAATAGTCACGCATGACAATCACTAATTTCGATTGAATCACAGCACCGTTGAACTAAAGCCAGACAACCTAATCAGCAGCAGACCGTGCCTCTAAGCCTGTATATCTAACGTATAGAGGGTCTATCCACATAAAATCCTCAGAGTGATTGAGTATTCTATCTGTTGGCATCAAAAATCACAGATGCAGTCAATAATCGCATTCATGACATTTTTTGAAATGAATTGATGATGGGGTGACACTACCATGTTGTTTATTCGGGTTCCTGTAGAAAATCTGCTAAAAGAACAGATCAAATCGCAAAATCCGTTGGACTTGGCGGAACAAGAACAGATTGATATTCAAGATCCTGTCATTGAAGAAGCTCTCACAAAATTAACTAACGGGGTTTTGATCATCACGGAAGGCATAAAACTTCTATATGCCAACGAATGTGCCTGCCGCCTTTTACGCCAAATCAATCGAGATCGGCAGTCACCAAGAGCGGTCCCCAATGAAATCAATTACCTATGCAAATCAATCGCAGAGGTTCATCGCCAGTTCCCTGGACAGCACTGGATTATGAAAACAAAGATTTGTATCAACAACTCAATCAATTTCACGGTGACTGCTCGTTACATGAAAATAGAGACCCTAGGAAAACACTGCATTGTTTTGGAAATGAGAGATCATTATCAGCTGATCAAAAACATTGCGATTGAGGAAGCCAATCAATATGGTTTAACCGAACGGGAAACTGAAATCTGGTTGTTGCAGCGAGCAAACTATACCTACAAACAAATTGCATCTGAACTTTTTATTGCTCCCAATACCGTTAAAAAACACATGCAAAACATTCATCTGAAGCAAAAAGCAAATGCTGATGCCTACACGCATCAACTAACAAAGTGCGGCTGAGTAAGACAGCTAAGGAATCGACCTGGAAGGTTACTCAAAGACTAATGCGTCCACCTCAATCTCAATCAGCATATCAGGATTAATCAGCGCCCTAACCTCCACCATCGCCGTCGTAGGGGGATAAGCCCCCATAAACTCTTGATGGGCCTGACCATATTCTTGCCAGCGGCTAATATCCGTCACATACATGCGGGTCCGCACAATATTCGATAAATCCGCACCCATAGCCCGGAGCGTCTTTTGAATTATCTGAAAACACCGTTTTGCCTGGGCATAACCATCTCCTGGAGCAAAGGTATTCCCCTGATCATCCACCGGAGCAGTCCCCGACATAAAAATTTGGTTGCCCGCTCGAATCGCTCGACAGTAACCTACCGCTGGCTCCCAAGGAGTGTCAGTAAAATGACGAACAATAGCTGGGTCATCCATGACTATCTTTATATGTATTACTGATTTGCCGCTGCAATGACATCCAAATAAGCCTTGACCGCATTCCCCAGACCCATCATTAACGCATCCACTGTGAGAGCATGGCCAATGGACACCTCTAAGATATTGGGAATCCGCAAAAACTGAGGCAAGTTTTCGAGGTTCAAATCATGACCTGCATTTACCCCTAGACTACAATCCTTTGCCACTTTTGCCGCCACCGCATAACTGGTATGCAGTGTTTCTAACTCCTCCTCAGTTCCTTCGCGGAATGCCGTAGCATAGGGTTCGGTGTAGAGTTCAATACGAGTCTCCGTCGGCCCCTGCATCGAACCTAATGTGGGGATCAGCCGAATTTGCTCTGGGTCAGGATCCATAAACAAGCTAACCCGCGCCCCTAGCCCTTGAATTTCCTTAATAATCGGGATCAGAGTCTCACCGTGCTTGGCAATATCCCAGCCATGGTCGGAGGTAAATTGATTGGGATCGTCAGGAACTAACGTCACCTGATGGGGGTTTACATCCCGCACAATGTCCATGAACCTAGCTTCTAAAGGATTCCCTTCAATATTAAATTCGATCGTCGGGTGTGCCTTGAGCATCTCCGCCAGGTCATAAACATCGTGACGCCGGATATGACGCTCATCTGGGCGAGGATGCACCGTGAGGCCATAGGCTCCAGCTTGAATGCAGGTTTCCCCCGCCTTCACGACACTCGGGATACCAATGGTGCGGGAATTCCGGACAAGGGCGATCTTGTTGAGATTAACACTGAGGGCAGTCATAAATCTTGCTCTGATGCTAGCTACCAGGCCTATGGTGTGGGCTATAGATTGTACAACATACAGACTGACTGATTGTGAGTTGCCTATGGTTGATCCATCGTTATAAAGCTGCCACAACAACCTTTTTCCCATCAGAAAACCGATAGGGACCATCAAACTCGCCAACATACATGGTGTGGGAAACTAACGTCTCCTTTGTCCATACATGGAGCTGATAGGCGGGTGGTTCCATCACAAATTGGCTAGAGCTGTCAGGGTCAAAATCTATAGCACTTTGATGGACTAAGCTAGGCTGGCTGCTGGCCACCGTCCCGGCCCATGGGCAGTAGATAGTGCGGTGTAAATGGCCACAGCTAATGCGTTTTACCTGGGGGTGTTGGCGAATTAATTCTGCTAGCGCCCCACGGCCTTGAAACCGTTTGCGATCCATCCAGGGAATGCCAGTGGCAAATGGAGGATGGTGCATAAACATGAGTGTGGGTGTTTCAGGTGCTGCTGACAGTTGTTGCCCTAGCCATGCCAAACGCTCGGCATCGATACAGCCTCCACCTTTTCCTGGGATAATGCTGTCGAGCATGAGCATGCGCATTGGATAGTTATCGACAGCATAACTAAGGTGAGAACTCGCCCTTGGCAGATAGGTGTGAGTATTAAATACCTGTCGTAGATGATCGCGATGATCGTGATTGCCTGGCATTAAATACACGGGACACTGCAATGGTGCGAGCATGGCTTTTAGCAGCTCATATTCCTCCACAGTGCCGTCTTGAATCAGATCGCCTGATGCCACCACAACGTCTGGTTGAGGATTAAGCCTGCTCAATCGGGCAATAGCCTCGGCAACTAAGGAATTAGTATCTACGATGCCATAGGCGAGTTTGCCCGACCTCTGCACATGGAGATCGCTGATTTGGGCGATGAGGATCATACGACAGGTCCCCGACACGCAGTTGTTAGAATAGGTTGAAAATGATCTAAGTCAGGCGTTTTTAGGTTTTTAATCTTAGCTAAATCATCCCAGCGACGCAGTTTGACGGCACTTTCTGCATTCGGCTGGTCAATAAAAGCTTGTGCCATCGACTGTGAGAAAATACCTCCCTGAAGCTCCAAACTCAGCTTAGATGAGGGCGAGAGTGATGCCCAATAGTTCTCATCTATCGCACAAAGATAGCGTTTGGCGGCTACGTGCAAACGAATGGGTGTGGTAACAGCTTCTGGAAATAGGGGTTCTAATACTGGAATTGCACGATATTCATGACCATCATCAATGCCCCGCACTGCTGGGTTGTCACCAAGATGATGGACCAGATGTCCCAGGTCATGGAGTAAGCAAGCGGCGATCAGCTCTGGTGATTCACCATTCTCTTCAGCGAGGGTGGCGCATTGGAGGGCATGTTCTAACTGACTGACGGCTTCACCACCATATTGGGCTTGGCCACGTTGGCGATAAAGATCGAGAATTGGGTCTAGAGTTGTTATGTTCATTGCAAGAAAAGAGATAATCCATTGTAGGGACGTTCCATGGAACGTCCCTACAATGGATTAATGCGATTGTTTAACAGGACGAAATCGCCATATTTTTTATCACCTAACAACCTTGTTGATAGGTATAAAGACCTTCAATAAAGCGTCTCAATGACTTAACCAGGAAAAGGGGAGAGAGAAAAATCAGGTTTCGGTGAGGAAACTCTCCCATCCCCTTGAATTCCCTTGCATCTAAGCAATGCGATATCCCTGACGGACAGCGGATGTTAGCCGGGGAATCACACCATCATGGTGCAAGGTAATCATGTCAGCCCGTTTGCCTATCTCTAGACTGCCGCGATCGCAATCCAACCCAATCGCCTTAGCTGGATTTAAGGTAAACAGACGCATTGCTTGATGGAGTGGTACTTGAGCCTTCTCCACAATCAGGAACATCGCTTGAACTAAACTTTGGGGCACATAGTCTGACGAGATAATATCGGCTAAATCTCGCTCGATTAAATCCATGGCGGACACATTGCCTGAATGGGATCCACCCAAGATTAAATTAGGGGCTCCCATCAGCACCTGTAGACCATGGGTGTGAGCTTCTTTTGCCGCATCCAATGTGGTGGGAAATTCGGCAATCGCCGCCCCGTCTTCAATGGCTTCTTGGACATGCTCCGGGGTGGCATCATCGTGACTGGCCAGACAAATGTCTTGCTGCTGGGCCAGTTCCACCAACCTGCGACGGTTATCGACGGCATGGCACTGTTGGGCTTCGATGCGATCGCGAATAAAGCCATCCATTTCCTCAGCTGTTACCCCATGTTTGCCCTGGTAATACTCTTTGTACTTATCAAGTTTTACAAACTGTCGCTGTCCGGGGGTGTGGTCCATTAGGGACATCAGTGACAGCAGCGGGTGATCGGCATAGGTTTCCACCAGATCGTATACCTGGTTGTATCCCAGCTCACAGCGTAGGTGTAGTCGATGGTCCACCGAGAAGCGCCCGTCGCTTTGTCCCTTATGAATCGTATTGATCATGGGGCCAAACTGGGTCATGCGCAGAGAGCCAGGGGTCAGATCGCCAATAGATATGGCGTCACACACGGTTGTAATACCGGCCCCCGCTAAATCTCGATCATGGTGTACGGCAGCTACATCCAGAGGCCAGCTCACCTTGGGGCGAGGTGACATGCACCGCTCCAGGTTATCCGTGTGGAGTTCGATCAGCCCTGGCAGTAGATAGTCGCCGTTGCCATTCTGCCCTTGCTCCACAGTACCTGGCTGAATGTCTGCAATTCGACCGTCCTTGACGACAAGGGTGCCCAGTAGCTCCTGGTGTGGAAGCTGCAAGCGATAATTGGTGTAGATGGTTTCAATCATGGGGCGTATGGTCTGGATTTATTTGGGTAAACGGGCTTCTCTACCAATTAGATACAGCTAGAAAATGTCTAGCAATTAGATACAACTAGAAAATGTCTAGACATCTCTAACTGATATCTAACCAAGGTTAAGTTAACGTTATCTTTAGGGTTAGGAGACAAAAAATGGCTCAGATCATTGAACTTCCAGAGTCCTGTTATTTTTCTGACTATTTCAAGCTGAATTATTATCTGGAAGATATCGTGACCCACTTTGGGTATAGCTTAGAGCTGACGTCGCTGGTTTTGCCTCAGTCAGAAAAACCAGTAGACACTATCGATCGACTTAGGCAGCGTTTGGAGGAGAGTTTACCGTTCGTCACATTAGATAGTGAATCGGCGCGCCGAGAATTTTTGATTGCGCCTCTGGTTTTAGAGTTAGTGCATTTAATCCATGTCAAGGTTAAGGTTAGCTATTCTCTTAAGGCGACGGATCAGTTGAAGGGCCTTTTAGATTATTATCTTCAGTCTGGCCATAGTTTGCTGATTATCGAGGCCAAAGATGAAAATCTGGAACGAGGATTTAAACAGCTGGCGGCTGAACTCATTGCATTGGATAAAGTCACGGACTCATCGTCGGGGAATCTCCTTTATGGTGCAGTTTCGATTGGGCGTATCTGGCAGTTTGCTGTGCTTGATCGACAGCAAAGAAAAATTTCTCAAGATTTAGAGCTATATCGAGTACCCGCTGATGTAGAACCTCTAATGAGTATCTTGGTGGCTATTTTGACTGACCAAGCAAGCGAGGGTTAGCCAAAGATGAGGGTGCGATCGCAAACCCTTTCCCTGACTTCGTCATCATGGAAAATCCCTACCATGGCACAGCCCTGGGCTTTACGTTCTTCGATTAACTGCATCACGACGTCTCGATTGGCAGCATCTAGCGCTGATGTGGGTTCATCCAAAAGCAGAATGGGATAGTCCATGGAGAACGCACGAGCGATATTGACCCGCTGTTTCTCACCACCAGAAAAGGTGGTGGGTGACAGTTCCCATAGTCGCTCTGGTAAGTTCAGCCGAGACAATAAGTCTCGCACCTTATCTTTAGCCTCATCTGCATCTAGACCCAGCTCCATCAGGGGTTCTGTAGCAACGTCTACCGCTGGCACCCGAGGAATAACCCGCAGAAACTGGCTGACATAGCCGAGGGTATATTGGCGTACTTCAATTAATTTGTGGGCTTCGAGCTGGGGCAGATCAACCCACTCCCCTTGGTGTTTTACCCAGATAGAGCCGCTATCCACACGGTAGTTGGCGTATAGAGAGCGCATAAAGGTGGATTTCCCTGAACCTGAGGCCCCTTGGAGGGCAACACATTCACCAGGGTTAACGGTGAGGGAAACACCTTCGAGCACGGGCAGTTTGACACTGCCCTGGTGATGAAGCACAAAGCTTTTGTGGAGCCGGTCTGCTTGCAGCAGGGCTGTTGTATTGGTTGGGGCTGTTGCTGGAGATGAGAGCTTTAAGGTTTCCATATCGTAAGGGGGACAGTGTTCTTAAAAGAGTATGAGTGTGACTAGATTTTTTTATCCAAGACTCTTTTTCCTCCTAATCCAAATCTGTCGCCAACTCATATTCTTTGAGCAATGTGTCAAAATAGGTCCGATCGCTGGGATACGCTGCCGGATTGGCAGCAAATTCCTGGCAACATTGAGGATTACAAAAGCCGACGGTATTGCCTCGATAGGTTGTTAACGAATCCTCGCGTACATATTTGCCAGAGCGGGGACAGAATTTATTAATCGGTTTGCTGACCATGACATGATCTCCTTGAGTAAGCTCATCATCTTATTTAAGGCACTAACGTGGCATTCACAAGCTGTTGCGTATAGGGATGATGGGGATCATCCAACACCTGGTCGGTGAGTCCGGCTTCGACGACCTGACCGTTTTGCATCACCATCAGTCGATGGGCCAGCAGCCGCACGACGCCGATATCATGGGTGACCAGGATGACGCTGAGGTTAAGGGTGCGTACCAGCGATCGCATCAGGTCTAACAGCCTGGCCTGGACAGAGACATCGAGACCGCCTGTGGGTTCATCCATCAGCACAATGCGGGGGCGTGTGACCAGAATGCGGGCCAACTGAAGACGCTGTTGCATACCGCCGGAAAAGGTACGGGGAAAGTTATCGAGCCGGGCAGCCGGAATTTCAACTTCACTTAACCATTGGAGGGCTTCGGTACGAATATTGCCATAGTGTCGCTGGCCAACGTCGAGCAGCCGTTCGCCAATATTGGCCCCAGCGGTCACGTTCATGCGCAACCCGTCACGGGGATTCTGGCGGACAAAGCCCCACTCGGTTTTCATCAACCGACGACGACGGGGTTCAGATAGCGTACGCAGGTCGATGACGTTGTTATCTCGGTCACAATAGGACATCTCTCCCATTTCAAAGGGGATACGACCGGCAATGCTATCCAGCAGGGTACTTTTGCCTGAGCCAGACTCGCCGATGATGCCAAGAACCTGACCTGGGTAAAGGTTGAAGGAGATGCGATCGCAGGCACACAGATCGCCATAATACTTACTTAAATTATTAACCGTCAGTAGCGGCTGCATCATGTCTTTCTCCTATTGCCCTAGTTTTTGTGCACTACCCGATTGCGATCGCTGACGCTGCTCACAATAGTCCGTATCCGAACAAATCCACATGCGCCCCCCCTGGTCATCGATGACCACCTCATCCAGATAACTGTCAGTGGCCCCACAAAACTCACAGGGCTGCTCCCAGTGCTCCACCGAAAACGGATGATCTTCAAAATCCAGGCTTTTCACTTTGGTGTAGGGCGGTATGGCGTAAATTCGTTTCTCTCGTCCTGCCCCAAATAGTTGCAACGCCGGGTTCATATCCATTTTCGGATTATCAAACCGGGGAATCGGGCTGGGGTTCATCAGATGTCGCTCATTCACCATGACCGGATAGTCATAGGCCAAAGAAATCCGTCCAAACTTGGTAATGTCCTCATAGAGTTTGACGTACATGGGGCCATATTCTTCTAATGCATGCATTTTGTTGGCTTCAGTCCGAGACGGCTCAATAAAGTACAGCGGCTCAGGCATGGGCACCTGATACACAAACACCTGCCCTGCTTTGAGGGGGGTTTCAGGAATCCGGTGACGGGTCTGAATCAGGGTCGCTTCCTCTGTACGTTCAGTCGTCGCCACACCACACACCTTCTTAAAAAAACGTCGGATATTTACGGCATTAGTGGTGTCGTCAGCCCCCTGGTCAATCACCTTCAAGGTATCTTCTTTACCAATCACCGAGGCCGTCACCTGAATACCGCCAGTCCCCCAGCCATAGGACATTGGCATTTCCCGCGAGCTAAAGGGAATCTGATGTCCAGGGATCGTAACGGCCTTAAGAATGGCCCGACGGATAGATCGTTTAGTTTGTTCGTCCAGATAAGCAAAGTTAAACCCTGGCTCGAGGTTAGATGGGGGAGAGCAGGTAGGGGAAGTAGGGGAAGTAGGGGAAGTAGGGGAAGTAGGGGAAGTAGGGGAAGTAGAGGGGGTCATGATATTAGTAGGGAGGAAAAAGAAATGGATCGGTCGGTCTTACACCTGCCCTGGCACAACGGCCAATAGAGGAAGAATGATCAATTAGACCGTCAGACAATGCCGTAGGTTGGTTGAGAAACGAAACCCAACAATCTAAACCAAACTAAAAGACATCTCCAAGGCTAAGACTGCCAGGGTGACATGATTTAACCCTTTAATCATGCTGTTGTCGCCTCCTGGGAAACAAGTGAATGACTCTCAACTTGAGTCAACGGTGGGTTTGTTACCTCCTGGGTCCGTTCATAATCACGGCGTAGCTTACGAATCAGATTTAGCTCCGCCTGAAAATCGATGTAATGGGGTAACTTAAGGTGCTGCACAAAGCCCTGAGCTTCAATATTGTCAGAATGAAAGAGAACAAATTCTTCATCCTGGGCTGGGCCATCCAGAGATTCTCCTAAATCCTGAGCCTGAAGCGCTCGATCCACGAGAGCCATGGCCATGGTCTTGCGTTCGTTGTAGCCAAACGTAAGGCCGTACCCTTGGGTAAACTGTGGCGGAATTTCTTTACTGCCCTTAAACTGATTCACCATTTGCACTTCGGTGACTGTTATGTCAGCAATGGCAATTTCAAATCCTAGTTCCTCAGGACATATGATCACGTCCACCTCACCCATGCGAATCTCACCAGCAAAGGGATGATTTTTGCCATACCCCCGCTGGGTGGAATAGGCCATAGACAACAAAAAGCCTTCATCACCCCGGGCTAAGTTCTGCAAACGAGCATCTCGATGGGTGGGTGTGGTGAGTGATTGTCGCGTAATGTCAAACGGTGCAGTGTCCTGCTGTTGATCACACCCATGCCCCATAGGGTGGGTAATGCTCCCTGTCCCAGATTTATCATCTCCCATCCTATACCCATGACCCACCGTTCCATTGCCAGGAGGCATCACCAATCCCTCCTGCTGCAACGTATGAGCCACCCGAGGTGTCGTTTCATCGACATCAACCTGTTCACTGGTGGGTGCAGAAAATGTATTATCCTCAGCCGCCAGCTTAAAGTCCAACAGTCGATGAATGTAGTCAAATGTGGGACCGAGCTTCTGCCCACCCGGAGCCTCCTTAAAGATGGCCGAAATGCGCCGCTGAATCGCCATGGCACTCGTATCCAGCGGTTCACTATAATACAGCCGAGGCAAGGTTGTTCGATATGCCCGCAGCAAAAAAGCCGCTTCGACCAAATCTCCCCAAGCTTGTTTTATGGCCAATGCTGCCAGGTCCGGATCATACAAACTGCCTTCAGCCATCACTCGATTTACCGCCAGCTGCATCTGTTGCTTGATCTGCTCCACGGAAAGCTCCGGCACAGTCTCATCGCCTCGCCGCTTTGCCTTGAGTAAGGCTTCGGCATTGCGAATGGCTTGTTCTCCACCTTTGACCGCAACGTAGGGCATGGATTTTCTCCTGAAGATCTCGTTAACTAAGTTCGACTCGGTAACTGTATCCGTGTTGGGTGAATCCTAAGGATTCGTAGAAGGCGTGGGCAGCTGTTCTGCGAAGGTTAGTGGAAATGGTAAGTTTGTAGCATCCGGCAGAACGACACCGTGAGATCGCAACGTCCATCATCTGCCGACCAATCCCCTGGCCTTGCAAATCAGGAGCCACCCCCACAGCTTCGACAATGCCAGACGGGCTGCTATGGTGAACCAGATTATCCATAATCAGCAAGGCAAACGTGCCAACAACTTTCTCGGAGAAACAGGCGACCCACAGCGTGTAATTTGGATACTGTTGAACCCGTGCAAACCATTTCTCGGCATCAGCTAAGGTCAAAACAGCGCCATGCTCCAGACCCGAATGATTATAGATATCCAAAACTTGAGGTAAATCTTCGCGGCTGCCAGGACGAATCGTTAGCGTCATATGACCCCTTGAGATTCTATAATGGGGTGAGCTGTGCGAGGCAGCCCAAGCACTTGATCGTCGACAAAACACCAGCAGTCTAAACCCAAGGGATAGTCTACTGTCATCATTTGCCACTGTTGCCAAAAATCAGAATTCAGAGGCAGACTCACCGCAATTTCATCCAAAATCCCGGGTCCTTTGAGTTTCATAGGTAATCCCCCCGTTAACTCAGGCAGTTGGATCAATAACGATGTGGACGCTTCTGGATATTCAGCATTGCCCCAGGAGAATTCAGCAAGCTTAGGGGCGGTGGCGATTTCCTTAATCAAGGCAAAATCAGCAGCCTGGGGATTGTCGGTCAAGCGACAGCCCGTATGAAACACTAGCCACTGACGCACATCTTCGGTAAATCCTGGCTGTAGCCACACTACAGTTTCTAAATCGAACAGGGTGAGGCAGGCAGCGGCGCAACTTAGCTCAAGACCATTAGGTGTGGTCAGGGAAACAGTTGATTGCAGAATACCGGGTCTTGCCAAGGCATCTAACAACGCTCGGAAGGTTTTCTGGGCGTCGTAAACCGTATCTGTAAATCCGGTTAGCTGAGTAATCATAATTAGCTTTCCCCCCGCAGCATTGTGAAAAAATTGACACGGGTGGATTCAACTTCAGCCGCTTGCCGCTCTCGTTTTGCCTGGGCCGCCGCCTGCAAAGGGATAATCACCTGGGCCTGCACCCGATCATGCCAACCAGGGTGCTGTAGCAGCCCATCACACACAGCTGCTAGCTCTGCATGGCGCTTAGAACGACCCGCTACATAGCCAAAGCCAGTCAGCTCATCCAGCTGTACTACACAACGAGTCAGCGTCATTTCACCAAGGTTAAAGGGTTGCCCAGTCCCCTCGGCTCGACCTCGCACCATGGTCAAACCAACTTCGGGCGATCGCAAAAATCCATACCCAGGCACATCGTCAAGTGTCGCAACGCACTCTTCTAAAAGCATCAAGGGCGCTTTAGCTAGGACTGACATCCAGACGGCTCTAGATGGTTGTAGTACCGCTTTTACCATAACTTAACCAAACTTTAACCGGTTGTTAAATTTGTGTAGACGTCTAGACAAATTATTGCTCTTTTAGGCTTAAAATGCAACTAATTTGTAGTAGTGTGTCGGGATGGCATAGGCGTATGGCACTCAAAAGTTCAGGGATGAATCAGGGGTTTAAATTTGCCTATTTCCCTTATAGCGATTTCATCGGCGTTTGAACCTGGTTTTGGGAAATCAGTGATGCCTTGCCGCCTGACTTCTGCCGCCTGCTTCCTGACTTCTGCCGCCTGACCTCTATCCTTGAGAACGCGTCCCGCGTTGAGTTGACACCCGCTTTATAAATAAAAGTGATCCAATTATGGTTAGGTGTCGTATCTCTAATGAACACCTGTTAGGAAGGTATTAATTCATGAAGAAGGTAATGATACTCACCAGCCTATTGGCTGCCACATTTGCGATGTCTCCGGTTCAGGCTAAAGAGACAGCCTCTGCTCAGTCCAAAGATGGACACACTGGAAACACTATTGTTAGTATTGCATCTACCAATGATTCCTTTGATGTTTTGACTGCGCTACTGAAACACGCCAAGTTAGTAGGTGTGCTAAATGGGGAAACAGAATTTACAGTGTTTGCCCCTACCGATGATGCATTTGGCCGTTTGCCTCAAGGCACAATTGAGAGTCTTTATCAGCCCGAAAACAGAGAGCTATTGACAACCATTTTGACTTACCATGTGGTGCCCGGCAGTGTGCGGTCTACCGATCTGGCATCGGGTAGCGTTGATTCTGTTGCTGGAATTCCTTTAGATATCTCTGTGGGTTCTGGAGTGACCGTAAATGACTCTAACGTGGTTTCAGCTGACATTGAAGCCAGCAATGGCATTATTCACGTTGTTGATGCGGTAATTCTGCCTCCTCAGTAACCACAGTCTTTTCTAGAATCTGTTACGTAGGGGCGCATAGCAATGCGCCCCTACGCAGGATATGGTGCATTTGCCTATATCTGAAGGGCGCACTGTCGTGCGCCCCTACCAGGCATTCTGAATTCTCAATTAAATAGCAGCTCCTAATTGCCACTTAATCAGCAAGTTTTGTATGGTGCGTATAACGATGCCCTAAGATGTCTAGAACATGGGGCAAACGCCCTATCTGTCCGTTTACTTGCCTGTTTGAGAGGCCGCTAAATTATGGCTGCGTTAGTGCTATTTTCCATTGAGCTAGCCTTAATTATTATTCTTTGTGGTTTTTTATATATTTCTTTTAATTGGGGTTCTCGTTGGGTTTTACAAGCATCTCCACTACAGATGGATGATGCAGGCTTGCAAACGCTACGACAAAACGTATTTGGCATCGTTCTGATTTCAGGCTGCTTGCTCGTTCTATTAGTAGCAGGATTCAACGGATGGATACTACTACAGGGTGACAAGCCAGATACGTATACCCTGTCTTTAGTTCAAAACACACCTCAGGAAGTTTGGCTGGGCATAGCAGCAGGTGTTGCCAAAAGTATATGTTTGCTGGTCCTGGTCGGTATTTTGCAGCGTCCCCTCAAACGCGGGTTAGCTCAGATTAGTCGCCGCGTTAAGCAGATAGAGCAAATCACGGCGAACGATCAGAGTATTGAACATTTGTTTAAGGCCTTAAGTACCGTATTACGTGTGGGTATGTGGCTTTTGGCCTTGATATGGTGTGCTCGTTTTTTGCATCTACCCGAAGAGATATCTCCTTATCTCTATGCGACCTGGCGAATCTATTTGATTAGTTCCATTGGCGTTATCGTTTTTAGATCTGTAAGTGTTGTTGTTGATAGCTTGGATGCTTTGAGTAAAAAGTATTCTAGCCCTAGTAATCTGTTGCGGTTTTACGAGCGTTTACAACATCTTGTTCCTTTTTTGAAGCGCTGTTTGGAATATGTTGTCTGGCTCTATGTAGGTATATTAGTAGTCAGGCAAATTGACTTAATTGCTAACTTAGCAGGCTATGGGACAATGGCTGTGAAGGTCATTGTCTTAGTTTTTTTAGGGCGATTAGCTGCCAATATCGCACAATTACTTGTCTCAGAGGTATTGCTGTCCACGGAGGAAACATCAACTGCAATTTATCAGCGACGGGTGACCATTACCCCACTCATTGTAAGTTCACTTAGATATATTATTTACTTTGGCACGGCTTTATTTTTGTTAAAAGCTCTCAATATTGATCCAGGGCCAATCTTAGCAGGTGCCGGGATTGTGGGTCTAACCGTTGGTTTAGGGGCGCAAAACCTGGTGAAGGATGTGGTCAGCGGTTTCTTTATCCTGTTTGAAGACTATTACTTAGTGGGTGATTTTATTGAAACTGCCGAAGCCCAGGGGACTGTTCAATCGATTGAGCTGCGGACGACACGCATTCTGCATCCCGATGGCCAGGTGCAGATTCTGAGAAATGGTGATATTGGGTCGATTATTAACTACTCTAAACATCCGATTAATGCAGCGGTAGAGGTGTCTATCACCTATGAGGTAGATCCGGAAAAGGCCTTTGAAATTATTGAACGCGTGGGAATAGAATTGTGTCAGGAAGAGGACGATGTCCTAGAGCCAACTCATATTGAAGGCGTAGAAACGTTCTCGGAAGAGATTTGTTTAATTTATACCCAAACTAAAGTTAAGCCTGGCAAGCATCTGAAGATTCAACGTGTGCTACGTCAGCGTTGTCTGGTTGCACTTTTGAAAGAGGATATTGAAGTAGGCTCGATGGATACAAAATTGGTTCTCAAGAGTGGTTTTGAGAAGTTTGGTGTGCAGAATGAAGCAGTATAAGGGCTGGAAAGGCTTTCCATGGAACGTCTGTACATGATTCTGATTCTTCAGGGATTAAGAGAGGTTTGAAGGGTTTTTATGAATGCGGACTGTTCCTCTTCTGTTGTTATGGGAAAGCGTTGAAAGTCTGGTTCTTCTAGCCTTACATCAGCGTAAATTTTATCATTGTCTTCATGGAAGTGGAGAAATGCTCTAGACTTTCGATAGAAAATACCGAGCTTTTTCTCTTTGAGACCAGGTAAAGAACGGATTTGTTCTAGTAGCGCGTTGAGGAAGGCTATTGTTTCTGCAGATGCGTGTTTCATGGTGGCCTATTCCTAAGCTACGGTTTTGTAGATTGAGGATAAACGTTAATCAGATGCGAAATAAATCCTAAATAGTATCGTTTAGCCATAAATCAAGAATTATATTACTGGTTAGTGGCTGGGTACACTCTAGGGCAAAATTAGACCAAATTAAAGGTCTAACCAAGGTCTAAGACACTGAAAGATACGTAGAGAGTAAACATTTATGGAATGGTATATCAAGGTTTTAAAGAACTATGCAGTATTTGAAGGACGTGCGCGCCGAAAAGAATACTGGATGTTTGTCCTATTCAATTTTCTCGCCGTCTTATGTTTAGGCTTCATAGAAGGCTTTCTGGGAGCATTCAGTAATACGGATCAAAGTATCCTCAGCTTTATTTATAATTTAGCTGTTCTAATTCCATCCATTGCTGTCGGTATTCGTCGTATGCATGATGTTGACCGTAGTGGGTGGTGGATTCTATGTCCAATTGTAAATTTGGTCTTTGCTGTAACGGATGGGACCGCAGGGTCTAACAAGTTTGGGCCGGATCCTAAAGCAAATGAGCGTTAAAGGTTGAAAGAGCGCTGATGGGGCATAGGTGCCTTTAGATTAGTAACCCCATGTCCCCTCCCCTGTCCCTTAGCAGCAGGTATTTTATCAGCCACTAGGTGACAGGCTGCACCGTGGTCATTCGATTACATGGGCCACCACCGAGAGATCGTGACTAATAAACAAGAAAGTGAGCTGCATATCGTCCTGCAGCGACTTCATCAGGTTGAGAGTGTTGGCCTGAATTGACACATCCAGGGCCGCTAACGCCTCGTCAGCTACGAGAAACTTCGGTATTGTCAGCAAGAATATAGGTTTTAGAGGTTCACTCTTGTTTATCAGCAATAGAAATGACTTCTATCCAATAGCACTTCACCGTGGTCAGGGACCCAAGCAGCCCAAGTGTCGTCTGATGCCTGGCAGAGTAATTTAGCCTTGTCATAAGCAAAATAACTAGGTGGTTGCAGCAGCTTAACCCAGGTATCGCGGGTGTAATTAAGCTGGCAAACTGAATACCAGCTTGGCGCAGGCTCTACTTCTGGTTCGGATACCAATGGACATGTGGGAGCGCTAGCCTGAAGGAGCATACTCATTCTCCACTTCGCAGTTATTTATGTATTCAATTTTACAAAATAGAGGTTATAACGATTACTCTATGGCAATAAGTTAATAAAACCTGACAATCAAAGATATTTTGCGATTGCTGATTTAGGGGATGAACCGGTCTAGAGCCATTGTTATCTGACCGCCTCTCACAGCTAAAATCATCCTACCAGTTTGGCCTTAATTCCAATCGCTTTTGGCAACAGGATCTTCCGTTTCCTGTTGCTCCCAGTCAGGTGCATGTCTGTTTGTTTTATAGAGGTTAGTTCGGCGTGCTCCATGGCGGTAGCTTCAGTCCCCTGGGCACAGGTGACGAGAATTCTCTGACTATCATGGTGCCTAGTGACTAACCAGGGAGGCAGCTTGCAGGAACCAAATGTATTCGCCAAGCTAGTGCGAGGGGCAGGGGCCGCATTGACAGTGCAGATGATCAGTGCGGGTGTTTTATATGGCTCTCAAGTGTTGCTGGCGCGCTGGATGGGCACAGCCGCCTATGGGATTTATGACTATGCTACAGCCATTGGCATCTTCTGGGCCTTTATTGCTGGATTTGGCTTGCCAACGGCAGTTCTACGGTTTATTTCAGCCTACAATGCCCAGGAAGATTGGTCCCATTTAAAGGGAATCATCTGGGGCAGCTGGCTACAGACATTGTTGATTGGTATTCTCACCTCTCTGTGTGGCACTGGCATTTTGTTGTGGCTCAATGCTAACCGTGATTTAGGTGCTTATACCATGCCTGTCATTATTGGGATTTGGACAATTCCGACCGTTGCCCTGGTGAGTCTCCAAAAAGAGATTATCCGTGGGTTTCAAAGAATTGTATTGTCCTATGCGCCGTCACTGGTTATGCAGCCACTATTGCTGATCATCATGGCAGCTGTTTGGCAAAGTTTGTATGGGCTGACCAGCACAATGGCGATCGCACTCTCCTTACTCTCTGCATTGTTAACCCTGGGGTTGCAATGGCTGTTATTTCAACAAAGTGTAGATACCAAAATCCGTCATGCTCGACCGGCCTATGAGATTTCTCGATGGTGGAAAGCGGCTGTACCCTTAATGTTGTTTGGTGGTTCATTCATGGTGCTAAGCCAAACAGACACATTAATGATCGGTGTGTTTTTAGATGCCAAACAGGTGGGCATTTATGGCGCAGCCCTCAAAACCGCATTATGGGTACCGTTTATTTTGGCCTCTGTAAATGCGATCGCAGCACCATTAATTGCCTCCCTCTATGCCCAGGGCGATCACGAGAGGTTGCAACAATTAGTCTCTACTGTGGCCCGATGGATGTTTTATCCAGCCTTCATAACATCGATTGGGCTGATTAGTTTTGCAGGACCTGTACTACAGTTATTTGGCTCCGAATTTGTGGCTGCTAAGGGCGCATTAACCATTTTGATCCTAGGCCAGTTAGTGAATGTAGGAGCTGGTTCAGTGGGCTATATCCTAACAATGACCGGCTATCAAAGCCAGTCCGCCGTTGTTATGGCAATCAGTGCCCTGGTTAATGTCATTCTGAATTTAGTTGGCATTCATATTTTCGGAATTGTTGGAGCCGCCATGGCCACCGCCTTTTCCATGGCCATGTGGAATGTTTGGCTATATTGTTTAGTGGTGCGGCATGTAGGGGTGCGGCCATCGATTTTAGATGCACTGCGTGCACTGCGCTGAGAGAGTTGCCCACAGGCTTAGGGGACTGCACAAAAATAAAGACCCAGGTTGGGGCTGTAGATGGGTGGATGAGTAATGGGGAATGGGGTGATTATTTAAGCGCAAGCGCCTTACCTAGGCAGTCGCAATACACGTTTGCTATGGTTGAGTTTCATCGTTACTGAGGCTTACACATAGCCAATGTTGGTAGAACTTGCGATTGGTGATGCCTATGGTGCTGGGTTTGAATATTCCCCCAGCAGTATGATCCGTGAACAGAATGATCTCAGTGGGTATGTGCAACATCCACGACATCAGATTCAGCCAGGTTACTATACCGACGATGCCCAGATGAGTATTGCAATTGCCGAAGCAATTGTGTCGGGTGCACCCTGGACTCGTGAGAATCTAGCCCATTATTTTGTTTCAGCCTTTAAGCGTGACCCTCGTGAAGGCTATGCCCGTGGCTTTTATGGGTTTTTGCAAGCAATCAACGATGGGGATGAATTCCTTGCCAAAATCAGACCCCACAGTGACAAAAGTGGAGCCGCCATGCGAGCAGTTCCCATTGGCATTTTCCCAACTGTTAAAACTGTGATTGAACGCTGCAAACTACAGGCAACCCTAACTCACGACACACCAGATGGCATAAATGCTGCAGTTGCTGCCAGTTTAATGTCCCATTACTTTATCTACCAGCTTGGCCCCAAGTCGGAGTTGCCACAGTTTATTCATAAACGTGTACCTGGACCATGGATAACCCCCTGGCAAGGCAAGGTTGGCTCCAAAGGTATGATGAGTGTTCATGCGGCCCTAACGGCTGTCATGGCCGACGATTCCCTCAGCGAAATTCTCAAAACTTGTATTGCATTTACAGGTGATGTAGACACAGTTGCCACCATTGCCCTTGGTGCAGCCTCTTGCTGCCAAGAAGTAGAACAAAATATTCCACCTGTTTTAATCGAGACCCTTGAAAATGGCGATTACGGCCTTGATTATCTTCGCCACCTTGATAATCAGTTATTCCAAGCCGTTACATGAAATATTTTCACGGTCTCAAACAGTAGCAGCCTCTTTCTCCTGATGCTCAGGACAATCCAAACGCAGATCACGTTCACCAAACGGCGCATCCACTAACATACAGTGATGAGGACGATCAGCATCCTCATACACATTAGCCCTAAAATATTCACAAGTCACACACATCCGTGACGGAGGAATCTTTCCCTGTGACTGCAGCTTCTGAATCATTTTAGTTAAGCCCCTAAAGAAAATCGTTTGCTCTTCTTCAGAGAGTTCTGTGACTGCACTTAATAAGAAATCTGGCCAGCTAGCAGCTTTTTCCGCTTGTTTTTGACCTTCAGGCGTCAGTCGAATGGCGATGGCTCGACGATCATCCGTTGCCTTTTCCCGAGACACCAACCCCTTTTTTACTAAGGATGAGACCGCATCACTTGCCGTCGCTGCACTGGTAGCCAGTCCTTTAGCAATGGCAGAAAGGCGAATTCCCCTTTCTGGGCTGGATTGGAGCAATGCCAAAATCTGCCCTTGTGTGGGAGTTAACCCTTGAGCTTCCGCTCCTTGCCAGGACTGACTACGCAGGGCTATACCAATTTTGGAAAGCCCTGTGATGACCCGTTGGCCAATGGGTTCATTAATGGTGTCAAATGGATTATCCATTAAGTGTACGGTGGTATGATCGCGACAGGTTCTAACACATGGTTAATGATTTTACTCACCTCTGTTTCGGTTTTATGTCCAAACCATTGTGCCAGGATAGTGAAGTCTCCATCAAATAGAATCCAAGATGGAGTCCCTTGAAGCTGATTGACACGAAAGGTATATGCGCCAAGTGATAGTCTCTGTAGAACTTGCCTTATCCTAGCGCGGGCACGGGCTTGGGTTGTTTCATCCATATGAGGGAATGAGGGTGTGAGATGACATACGTGCTCGACATCGTTGTCATCAAAAAGCTCAGCCGCGTCGCCTACCTGGTCAAAGGCTACAGGGAAGGTAATGGGGACGGTGTAGGATCGCTGACCATGGTGTTGAAAGTATAGTCTAGTGGCTCCAACAACTTCACCTGTTTCCAGCAGACATTGGGTGTAGTCGACGGTGTTTAGATCAAAGTCCTCGAATGCGGTTGAAAGTCCTAAAATGTTGAGACGATTAACATAGGTATGGTGTAGTTGTTCTGCCAGGGGTAGGGCATGGATAAAACAGCCGGGGCAATTGACCTGAAAGACTAACAAAAGATTTAAATCCTTGACCTGAAAATCGCCCTGTAGAACTTGGTCAATGGTCATTTGAAATTTAGCCACAAGAGTCACCTCCTTTGATTTATCGAAAAATATCTACACTGTGGGTGCAGTGTTAATGCACCCGACAACAGTCTCAACGGGCCTGAACCGCATAGGGCAAACTCAAATCCCCTGAAACCACACTATAAACCTCGTAAACTCCGAGCAGAGGGCGGTTAGAGTCGGATGTGTTGACCTCCATGTAGGCAGCAACACCGTCAAAGTTAAACTCCGTGACATGGTTGACCCGTTGTGCAGGCACCAATACTCGCAATGTGCTCTGATCGGTTATGACTGAGAACCCAGGAGAATCCATATACATAGGCATACCTGGATTAGTCGGCGGTAATACAACACTCTCATCTTCTTGGGCAAATTCCAGTACGGACAAACCGCCAGACACACGGTCATCAGGTGTTAGCACAACCCAGTGGCTATGCCAGATAACTCCGTCATTAGCGAAATTACGATCATTGTTTTCATCCCATAGAGGTGTGTCATCAAAATCAGGATGTGAGGTAACAGCCAGGGCAACAATACCGTCAGTGGCATTGAAACCCACATCTTCAGGGACCAATGTTGTTGGAAAAACATAGCCCAAGACAGGAGCACCATCTAACTGACCAGCGGCTTGAGGCAATGTAGCTCCTACCGTGCCATTCACCTGTTGCTCAAACACCAACAGGTCCAGATCGTCCAGATATTGCACCTGTGCCAATTGAATCTCCAAAGCTGGGTTTTTGTCAGTTGCCTGAACTGCTCGAACGGGCTGGGATACCCCTGCAAAGATAATCAAACTGACAGCTAAAACAAGCAACCCAATAAAACGTCGCATAAACGACCTCCTTTATTTATTTAGGATTCCTAATAATTAGAACTCCTAAATACTATCCAGCTTAAAAGATGGCGTCAAGGGGGAAGGTTGCGATCGCACAGACAAATTAGTCTTTGAAATCTTCTAATGCCCGTGTGGAACTGATCCTCTAGAAAGAGAAAAGTCTAGATGAAATATTGTGACTAAAAATCAGGATGCCTGTCGGATCGCTTCAGTTTGTTGGATTTGTTCTGGACTGAAGCCAGCCTGTTGTAGATGATCTAAAAACCACGACTCTCGATATTGGGGGTCTAAAGCAACCGCCTGCTGATAGGTTTGTTGAGCGGCTTCAGTTGCTTGGCTGTCCCATTGGGCTAGGGCTAAAGCTACCCAAGGATGGGGGTTGCCCGGTTCTAAAACCGTTGCTTGTTCTGCATGGTCAATGGCCTTGTCATACTCCTGTAGACGATGATAAGCCAAGCTTAAGTTGTAGTACCCAATTTCGTTGTCAGGCTTCAGTGCGATCGCTTGGGTATGGGTTTCCACGGCAGCTTCTAATTGACCATCCACCAAGTACACAATGCCCAATGCATTTAAAGCAGGTACGTGGTTATGATCTTGGTCCAATGCACGTTGCAAAACATCGATGGCATTTTCTGCCTGCCCATCTAAATGCAGGGTCCACCCCAATATCACCTGGCCAGAAAAATTCTGTGGGTCTAACGTCACAGCGTCCTGCAGGGCTGCAATTGCTTCTTTGTAGCGCCCCTGACCGCGATACTCCAGCCCCATCTGACGATTCTGGGCCGCCTTAGCTTTCTCTTCAGCAGATGGTTCAGGTATGGGAGTCTCGTTTATTTCCTGAGGAGTAGAGGCTACAGAAGTAGTGTCGACTGAATCTGATGTGTTAGTCGACTGAGATGGAGCGGTTGAGGTAGCCGTGCGACAGCCCACTAAACTAAATGTCAGCAACGTAGTCAAAAGGAAACTACTAACTTTTTGAAGACTGATTTGCACTACAGTTATGCCAAGACTCTGGCTCTCATTTTAGCGGTTATCTACCTCAGGCGAGCAATGCTAACTCTGTCCCCTATATGCAAGCAATTATCAAATTACGTCTCCAGAAATTCAGGTTAGCTGGTTTGCAAATAGTTTTTTATCCCAGATTTCTCTGGCCCAAATTGAACAGATTTTGCAGGGCATTACCGCTACCCTGGGTCAGTATCAGAGTGCTAACCGAACGCAACCGTCCTTTTCTATCGACGCGAGAAGCTTTCATTCTTAAAGATCCACAAAATCAGCAGTTGTTGAATCGCTATCGCCAGGCCAATGAGCAGGAACGGTACGGCATTTTGAGAGCCATGGCCGATCTGCCGCTGCCTGCTGTCACTATTTTTAACAATGGCCCGTTAGCCCTGGATGTGGAATGGGTTATGAGCGGGTGAGAGTTGTGTGATGCGATCGCAACCGTTGCTGATTTACCCCCCATGCAGGTCAATCCTGGCATTGCCGACTCAGCTAACTGGCAGCGTGTGGCCTTTAAGGGAGGTTCTGAACCTGGTGTGGAATCACGACCGATTGCAAGATGCGGATGGCCACCATTACTGTATTGCCGCCCCCTGGAACAATCCTGATGGCATTGACGAGCTTAAGTTTTCCGGTCTTTATCGCGGTGCTCTCTCATTGATAAAGTCAGACTAAAATACGGGGAGTGCTATCTACCACAGTCATGACGTCCTCTTTTCTCAAGCGAGTAATCCCCTTTATCCTGGCGGTGATGGCTATCTTGGGATGGAAGACTGTTTATGCTAGTAACCTATCCCCCATCGATCTCTCTTCTAACCTGGCCAGTACTCGGGCCAAAATCATTCATCAGACGGTATTAACCATCGACAGCCATATTGATTGGCCCATTCGGCAGTCGGTGAATCCTGGATTTGACCCAGGTATAAGCCATGAGACAGGAGCCTCTGGCAGTGGCCAATGGGATTTGGTGCGGATGGCGAGGGGCGGGCTTGATGGGGCGTTTATCTCTATCTTTACCCCACAGCGAGAGCTGACAGACCAGGGATATGCCCAGGCAACAACCTTGGCGAATCAGATGATTGATTGGACCTATCAACTGACAGTTGATTATCCAGAGCGGGTTGCGATCGCACTTACCCCAAACGATGCCTATCGGCTAGAACGGGAGGGAAAACGAGTCATTTTTCTAGGTATGGAAAACGGCTATCCCTTAGGCACCGATATTGAGGCAGTCAACGCTTTTTACAATCGCGGAATTCGCTACATTACCTTAACCCACTCTAAAAACAATCAGCTGGGGGATTCCTCCACAGATGACCAGCAGGATTGGCAAGGGTTAAGCCCATTTGGCGCAGCTGTGGTGCATGAAATGAATCGTCTGGGCATGATGGTCGATATTTCCCATGTGCATGACGATACGTTTTGGGATGTCATGCGTCTCACTAAAGCACCCATCATTGCTTCCCATTCCAGTGCCCGTGCCCTGCGAGATGTCCCCCGTAATATGGATGACACCATGCTGAGGGCAGTGAAGGAGAATGGGGGTGTAGTACAGTTATGTTTGCTAGGAGATTATATTAAAGAGATTGACCAAGATCCAAGACGAGAAGCTGCATTGGAGGCATTGTCAGATCAACAGGCCGCCTGGCTTCGGGGTGATCTGAGCGAAGCAGAGGTGGCTGATTTGTTGAATCAGTATCGGGCTATCAATGCCCAATATCCTGAAATTAAACCGACCCTGGCGGATGCCATAGATCATCTTGACCACATGGTAGCTGTGATGGGAATTGACCATGTGGGCATTGGCTCTGATTTTGATGGCGGTGGTGGCTTAGTTGATATTGCAGATGTCTCTCAGATGCCTAACATTACCCAAGAGTTATTGGCTCGGGGGTATCAGCCTGATGATATTCGCAAGATCTGGGGCGGCAATTTGATGCGAGTATTTGATGACGCGATCGCAGTAGCTGAACAGATGCAAGCAGAGGCTGAAGGCTAATGTGTATTTCCTTTTCTAACCCGGATGAGAAAATAGCCTATGAAAACAAGAAGCTTGCCCTAATTAAAGAAATTAACGAGGCATTTGATGGTATTGCCCGTGAAGATGGCGTCACGCTCCATGAGGCGATGGTGATCGATGATTACGGTAGCCCGGCAGAGCGGGCTGAGGCTAGAGCACAGGATACAGAAGACCAGTGGCAAGACGTTTCAGAAAATGACATTCGATTTTCTGATGCGGTTCTGAGTTTTCTAGACTCGAAGGGTTTTCACTATTACCTTCCAGCCTACATGGTTTGGTATTTACGCAATATCGATCATGAAGACCCTGATTATTGGTCAAATACGTTTGACTCGGTAATCTTTCATTTGACCTATCAAATAGATGTAGAGGATTATATCTCTTCAAAATTTGGATTGTTCACCCCTGCTCAATCTAAAGCTACAGCACGTTTTCTTTTATTTGATGTAGAGCGAGAAGAGGCAATTGAAAGACAATATTTACAGGAGTCTTTGTCAAAAGGTGGTTTGTCACAAGCAGACATTGATAATGTGTTACATGACTATGAATTTCCCAATAAAGAAGCAAGACAGGCCTTAGATCAGTATTGGCAACAATTTTTGTAGACTACAAATAAGTTGATCAATCGTGAACTAGGGTTATTCACTGAAAATGGCTCCACAATCTTGTCATGATGCTTAACAGACAGTTGTGGTTGCTTCTTAGAACAATTTGCCGATTATGCTGACTTGCGATTGCGCCAGGTGCCGGGTGGCATACCCACATAGCGCTTAAAAGCTCGGTTAAAAGCGGCCTCAGATTCGTAGCCTACCTGGGTAGCAATCTTGGCGATGCCAGCATTGGAGTTTTGCAGATACTGCGATGCCAGCTGTAGTCGCCACTGGGTCAAGTACTGCATAGGTGGGTGTCCTAGCAACTGTGTGAAGCGCTGGGCGAGGGCCGATCGCGACAGGTTTATCTGGCTGGCTAACTCTGGCACTGTCCAAGGATAAGCAGGATCGCTATGGAATCGAGTTAGGACCTGCCCCACGATTGGATCATTAAGGGCAGCCAAACTACTGGATTGGCTAGTGGCTTGGGCTTGCAGCTGACCACGCAGAATTTCAATAAACATCATCTCAATGAGACGGGTGAGCAAACATAAGCTACCGGGCTGGGTGCAGTCTGCTTCTTGGATGATGTGCCGTACTCCGGTTTCTAATAGGGGGACTGTGGGTTCAGCAAAGGCTGGCACATGCATAAACGCTGGCAGTGCCTTTAGAAATGGATGGGCGATCAGTTCTTCACATTCCAAAAAACCGCAGACAATACGGGTGATCTCTCCACCACCGCCATGGGCCAGGAACGGTGGCGGCTCCCACGGTGGTTCAGGCAATATCTCGGTCATCGGGGTGGTGGGGCGGTCTAAGCAATCGCCTAAAATGTGGGAATCACCATGGGAAAAAATAATGATATCGCCGGGTGAGAGAGCCTGACGAATTCCTTGAGTCGTTTGTACCCAACAGTGTCCTTCAGCAATGATGTGAAACTGGACAATCTGTTTAGCACCCAACTGCCCCACCTCGCTGAACTCATGACAGGATTCTGTTTCAACCGTCCAGGGCGCTGAAAACTCAGCCCTCAGATCAAGGGCGCTGGCAAAACGAACGGTGCGAAGTACTTCAGAAAGAATATCCATCGAAGTCATCCATTAATGTGGCGTTTTGTAGTACGGCGTTTTGGTCAAAGATCCCGGTGTTTGAGCCATTGTCCATTCAGGGTGTGTACACCAGTATAGGGTTAGCCGAATTGATGATTGAAATGTGTTGCTAATCCTGTCTGAGGAAATGCGATCGCAATTCAAGTCATTAATCTTTCTTAACAACGCTGGGTTCATGTGCTAATCACCAGCGTTCAGCAACCATCGTCACTGTGGAGCTAGGTCAAGCTCTCAGTAGCGGCTGATTTCTGCTGACCATGACCCTGTTTTATCCAGAAAACAGGGCGATTGTCTCTCTTTTTTATAGGAGTAAAAACACCCATGAAAAGATTATCTATTGTTATCCGTAACGACGGCTACGACCAGCTATACACCCCTTTAACGTTTGCCTATACCGCCGCTAAGAAAGGGATTGAGGTTGACATATTATTTGTGCTCTGGGCAGTGCGAGTGTTGACAAAACAAGGCGCTAAAACCGTCAAAATGGATCCTCAACATGCCTCTCAAGAAGAGTGGTTTAAGCAGCAAGTACGCCGTGATGGTGATCCGCTTAGTATCCACGACTTTATCATGGTGGTTAAACAAGCAGGACCCGTCAATTTCTATGGTTGCCGCCTGGCCGCAGCCACATTTGGCGTTGAAGCATCTCAACTTATCCCTGAAGCCAATGGCATTGCCGATCCGCTCTGGTTTCTAGAGGAAAAGGCGATCAAGGCTGACCATTGCCAATATTTTTAATCATTGTTGGTCCACTTCGTTTATAGGAGATAAAGCTCGTGAAAACTATAACAATGGCCCCTGACTGCCTGACACAAATCCTGTAACCCAGAATCCATAAGGATCGACAAGGAAATGGGCAGAGGGCATGCAAAGCTGAAGATACCAAACCATCAGCGTGATATGCATGTCAGCCTCTACCCAACTGTATGATCAATTGTTGCCCTTCCTGCGTCAACATAGCCGTTACAAAGACCTCCGGCATCTGAAAACACTGGCTTGGATGGTCAGTGCCCTGATCTGTAGTGGCCAACTCAGCCTCCCCGCTTGGGAACCCTACGTCCCCAGTCGGGCGACTCAGGCCCAGAGCTTTGAACGTCGGTGGCATCGCTTTTTCATCAACCGATTCATTGATGTCAAGGGGTTGTATCTGCCGCTGGTGTTGTTAGCGCTCACCAACTGGCGGGCTCATCGACTCTATCTAGCATTGGATACGACCATGCTGTGGAATCGCTATTGTATGATTCACCTGTCGGTTGTGTGTTGTGGACGAGCGGTACCACTTCTATGGCGGGTATTAGAGCATGAAAGTGCCATGGTTGCGTTCGATGAATATCGACCCTTGTTACGGCGTGCCCGTTGGCTGTTGCGTCGGCATCCCAACACGATGTTGTTAGCTGACCGAGGGTTTGCCAACCATGACCTCATGAGTTGGTTGCAAGCGAGTGGTTGGCACTATTGTTTGCGCATTGCGTGTGATGTTCATCTCCACGGCCCATGCCGTCATCCCATTGAAGTACAAGCGCTGTGGCCTCCCAAAGGAGAAGCCACTCTCTATGAGAACGTGGGGCTCTGGCAAGATGGTGAGCATCGATGTAATTTAGTCTTGGCAACCGTGCGAGGGACGAAGGAATCCTGGGCGGTGATTACGGATGAATCACCGAGTCTACAAACGTTGTGGCAATATGCCTTGCGGTTTCGGGTTGAGGAGTTGTTTTTAGATAGCAAATCAGGAGCCTTTGAACTCGAAGACTCTCGCATTCGATCCGCTCAAGCTCTAGAGCGTCTCTATTTGGTGGCCGCCATTGCCTTGTTATACGGCACCACTCAAGGCATGGCGGTGCAGTGTGAAGGCTTACGTCAACAGGTGGATACCCATTGGAGACGAGGGCTCAGCTATCTCAAAATTGGCTTACGGTGGCTCAAGGGAGTCGTTCACAAAGGTCGGACTCTTCTGAAACCAGTCCCCTTATTGCCCAAAGACCCAGACCCTTGTTTTGCGTCCAACAAGGCTGAGCAACGTTACTATGACCTGATTTGGTTTTCCCGTATTCGGTCAATACGATGTCGGACTTGAGATATTAATGGGGGCATCTGAGATGTGTCAGTCAGTCAGGTGGTCACATTGTAGAGGCGGGCATGGCGCAAATTTGCCCCTTGTAAATTCGCGTGGTTAAGATTCACAGAATCCAGCTGTGCCCATCTGAGATCCGCATTACTCAAATCCGCACCAGTCAAATCCGCATGCTGAATGCGTACTCCTTTTAACCGGCACCCGGAACAATTTTTAGTCGCCCTTAAGGCAAGGACTCTCAGGGGTGTTTCAGCCTGAAGTACTAGAAGGATAATGGCTGTAGTGAGTAAAACTCGGAACAGCTTCATAGCGTCCTCTACAAATTGGAGACAGTGTAATTCTTAGATTAGCCGAACTTTAAGGGTTAGACTACAAAATGTAACACTTTCACGAATAATGCATGTATCCTTTTTTACTCATTTTCATCAGTTTCTACTGTGTTCAAAGGTTAACTATACTGAATTTTTCTGTATATCTCACCAATATTAGTGGGCTATATGGACCAATGGCACTGACTTAAAAGTGCACAAAGTAGAAAAAGGCTGCAAGGCTTGATAAATATATATCAAGGCCCTGCAAGCCAACAATAAATCACTTTCTACTATGCCGAAGTCAGCCGAAATTCTCAAGCACCAGTTATTCAAAAGTATCGGTTCGCCGTGGCAAGATATCCTACCGGAAGCAAGACTCGATGAGCTTCTGGCTGAAGAAGGGATCACCTACCGAAATCGTTTGTATACCCCCATCGTGACGGTATGGGGCATGCTATATCAAGCGTTATCAGCCGATAAAAGCCTCCGCAACACCGTCAAGTGCTTCACCACCTGGTTAACCGCCGCAGGCGTTACCCCTCCGTCATCGGATACCGGAGCTTACAGCAAAGCTCGCGACCGGTTGCCGGAATCACTCCTCCAACGTCTTATCCCCGAAACAACCGAGCAGTTGGAACAGACGGTGCCCAAGGCGCATTACTGGTGTGGTCGTCGGGTGAGAGTCTTTGATGGAACGACGGTATTGATGGCCGATAGTGAGGCCAATCAAGCGGTCTATCCTCAACATGGTAATCAAGCGGTCGGATGTGGCTTTCCACTGGCTCGGGTGGTGGTGTTTTTCTGTTTACTAACCGGGGCAGTGGTGTCAGGGTGTATTGCACCGAAGACAACCAGTGAAATCGTCATGAGCCGTTTGTTGTATCAGGACTTAGCGCCCGATGATGTGGCCATGGGAGACCAAGCCTTTGGCAGCTATGTTGACTTAGCCCTGATTCAGCAGCAAGAGGCCGATGGGGTCTTGCGTAAACATCATGCTCGGCACACTGATTTTCGTAAAGGTCTCAGGCATGGTCCTGGCGACCACCAAGTCGTCTGGCACAAACCCAAGCGACGACCGGGTCATATGAATACAGATGAGTTTGCAGCCATTTCCCAGACATTGACGGTTAGAGAAGTGCGTCTGAAGCTATCTCGTAACGGGTTTCGAGACCAGTTCATCATCATTGTTACCACCCTATTGGATGCCAAACAGTATCCTGCTAGTCAATTAACCCGTCTTTATGGATGGCGGTGGCATGCGGCAGAAGTCAATTTACGTCATCTCAAAACGACACTCAAAATGGAGAGGCTCACAGCCAAAACACCGGACATGGTCCGTAAGGAAATTTGGTCTCACATGCTAGCCTACAATGTGCTGCGTAGTGTGATGGAACAGGCCTCTCCATTATTGCACTATGAGCGTAATCGTCTCTCCCTACAGGGGGCTCGGCAACACTTTCAGCAAATTCTTGCATTATTAGCAACAACATCGAACGCGACACGGCAACGACTCTACGACCATTTGCTCCAAGATATTGCCTCTGACCCGTTGCCTCAACGGCCTAATCGGCATGAACCTAGAGTCGTCAAACGTAGGCCAAAACCGTTTCCCAGAATGCGACAACCTCGTAATATTCTCAAAGCTAAGCTGGCTGCTTGATTAGACTTATGTCAGTGCCATTGGGCTATATGGACAACTGTCAGTCTATCCTGCTGATTCGGGTGGATAGGCTGAAAGTTTGCAGTATAGTATGCCGACAAAGGGAGATAGACTGAAAAAGTCGATCTAATAATAGTTAGACAGACAAATCGAGTGAAGCATAAGCTCATCAAGCTTTACAGAAAAAATCCCTAAATATCGGCATTGAGTTTGGTTAATCTTTTTCTTACAAGGTGATCTAAGTGTCCGGAAATCAATATACTGATATTCTCAAGAAAGGTGGCAAATATTGGAATAATTGGCGTTTAGAAAACCCTGAGAAAAAGCTTGTTGTTGGAAACATAAATTTCCGAGGACAAGATCTTAACGGCTTAGATTTGCAGGGCGCAAACCTCAATGGCATAGATTTTGGTGGTGCAAATCTCCGTGAGATAAATCTTCGGCAAGCCAATCTTTTTCAAGCTAATTTTCGAGAAGCTAGCTTTGAAGACGTTGATTTTAGTTCTTCTGATCTAACTAATGCTTATCTTAATGACTTAGATCTTCGTAACACTAAATTCATGTCGGCTAAGCTTGATGGCGCAGATTTTCAAAAGAGTAATCTGCAGAGTGTCAACTTAGAGAGAGTTTTGTCAAGAGGAACAAACTTTTACAAAGCGAATTTAGAAAAATCCAATTTGAATCAAGCAGCACTCCACCAGGCAATTCTGAGCTTGGCAAAACTTAATTCAGCGAATCTTATTCAATCAGGACTTATTAGATCAGATCTTAGTAATTCAGATCTTAGTGAAGCCGATTTAACTGAGGCAGAATTGTGTGGAGCCTGGTTGAGAAACACAAAATTCTGTAAGGCGAATCTCACGAGAGCTAAACTCTTGAATTCGCAAATTAGTGAAGCAGATTTTGCAGAAGCCATCCTAGTGGATTGCCAGGTATATGGTATTTCAGCTTGGAAAATTAAAAATTTAGATACAGCAACTCAAAAGAACCTGATTATTACTAGCAACGATGAACCAATTATTACAGTAGATGATTTGGAAATTGCTCAATTCATTCATATACTACTGACTAATCAGAAAATTCGTAGAGTCATTGACACAATTGCGTCAAAGGTTGTACTAATACTTGGGCGTTTTACATCCGAAAGAAAAGCTGTTTTGGATGCTTTACGTGAAGCACTTAGTAGCAGAAACTATTCAGCAGTTGTTTTCGATTTCGAGAAGCCTTCTGAGAGAGACTTAACTGAAACCGTGTCTACTCTTGCTCATCTTTCGAGATTTGTAATTGCAGATATTACAGATGCAAAGAGCATACCGCAAGAACTGCAACGCATAATACCTTCTTTACCTTCAGTTCCAATTCAGCCTATCATTCTTGATTCACAGTTTGAATATGCTATGTTTAGGGACTTTGGGGCATTTCTATCTGTGCTACCACCTCATCGTTATCAATGTGTAGAACAGTTGTTAGTTTCCCTTGAAGAGAACGTCATTGCTCCAGCCCTAAAGCAAGCGCAGACAATTGCCGAACGTCGTAGAGAATTTGAAGCTTATCTTAAGTGACGTTTGAATCGTGCTCTTTGGTACTGTCTAACAATCGTGTCGGAGCGGACTGTCTAAAAAGACTCGATGTGGATACGAAAGATACTTACAGCCGCTCAACACGAACGTTAGCTGCATCTGCTGCTCTTTGCCGCCCGACCAATCGCTATACTTTCGGGGTAGCCACAGTGCAGAGTTTATGCGTATTCTCATCGTAAATCCACCGCACCACGCCATTGGCAGCCGTATCCCACGGGAGCAACTGCCCCCTCTGGGACTATTGTGTGTCGGTGGAGCATTATTGGACGCTGGTCATGACGTTACGCTGCTTGACGCTGAACTTGGCCCACTTTCTGATGATGAAATTGTTCAGCAAGTTGTTACTCACAGTCCACAAGTATTGCTTATCGGCCACTCAGGCTCAACCTCAGCCCACCCAATTATTGTTGACCTTACTCTTCGCTTTCGGCAAGAGTTGCCCTCCCTCACGATTGTTTACGGCGGAGTCTTTCCCACATATCACTTCCACGACATACTCACCCAAGAATCCCAGATTAACGTGATTGTTCGAGGCGAAGGTGAAGCTACTGTTCCTAAGCTGATGGCAGCTATTGAAGAGGAGAATGATCTTGCTAACGTAGAAGGTATTGCCTTCCGTCGTAATAATCAGGTCATTGAAACACTCCCTGCTCCTATGATCCAAGATCTTGATGCCTATCGCATCGGCTGGGAATTAGTCGACCTGAAGAACTACAGCTACTACGGCGGTAAGCAAGCTGTCGTCATACAGTTTTCCCGAGGCTGCCCACACCTATGCAACTACTGTGGACAAAGAGGCTTCTGGGCTCGTTGGCGACATCGTGACCCAAAGAAATTTGCAAAGGAAATTGCTTGGCTTCATCGAACCCATGGCGTAGAACTCTTCAACTTAGCCGACGAAAACCCAACAGTAAGTAAAGCCATCTGGCGTGAACTGTGTGAAGCTATTATTGCTGAAAATCTACAGATCAGTATTATCGGCTCGACCCGCGCAGACGATATTGTACGAGATGCGGATATCCTGCATTTGTATCGTCAGGCAGGCGTTGAGCGATTTCTTCTGGGCATGGAAAATACCGATGAAGTCACACTCAAGGCAATTCGTAAAGGCAGTAAAACTAGCACTGATCGTGAAGCCATTCGCCTCCTTCGACAGCATGGCATTCTTTCTCTAGCCACATGGGTGACTGATTTTGAGGAGGTTACTGACTATGACTTTATTCGTTCGCTCAAACAGCTACTCTGGTACGATCCTGACCAACTTATGTCGTTATATGTTACACCCCATCGCTGGACTGGATATTATCGAATAGCTTCTGAGAGGCGAATTATCCAACCCGATCAACGTAAGTGGGACTACAAACATCAGGTATTAGAAACTCGCTACATGCCTCCCTGGCGTATCTTTCTGTGGGTGAAATTTATTGAAATAGTTCTGCAGGCCCGCCCTAAGGCGTTATGGAGATCATTTCTGCAGCCAGATCAAGCTGCACGGCATGGCATGAATTGGTTTACCCGCATGGGGCGACGGGTTATAGTCCATGAATTTTGGAACTTTCTATTTCACGACTCTCGAATAACAAATGGACCAACATTAAGAGAATTTTGGGGTGTGCCGCAAGACCATCAAGAAATTCCACTACGTATGTCCTATCAGCCAATGAAGCATACAATGCCTATTGAGCAAGCAAGCTCTAAGGTACGTTCTTGAACACAACTCAATTAGTCTATTATGGCAGTCCCCGCCAGAGGTTTTGCCCCCGAACACGGCGTTGGCGCTGTCTGAGCGAAAATATCGGCTAAGCTTGAAAGGTACTGCACAGCCGCACAACTCTGCCGTTAGATCTACTTTTTCACAAATCGGAGGCTTTACATGCAATTGCCAAACTTTAAAACCAGTTACGAAAAACAAACAAAAAACCTAATAGACACTCATGACACAGAAAAAGCAATGAGTGATGCAGTTGGTGGAGACTTCAATGCGGTTGGGCAACTTGAGTATGCGCTATTACTTCAATGTGGATTACAAAAAGCTCATACTGTTATTGATGTAGGGTGTGGTAGTGGCCGTCTAGCCTTTCAACTGCGGGAATATTTAGATGGAAAATACATAGGAATTGATGTTGTAAAAGAGTTGTTCAAGTATGCTGAAAGCGTTTGTAAACGCCCTGATTGGTCATTCTACGAAGCACCAGGTTTATCAATACCTGAGAAAAATGATTACGCGGACTTTATCTGTTTCTTTTCCGTTTTTACTCATCTTTTGCATGAAGAGTCATATAGATATTTAGAGGAAGCTGCAAGGATTATTAAGCCAAAGGGTAAAATTGTATTTTCATTTTTAGAATTTAAAATTCCATCACACTGGTGGATATTTGAACAAGTCCTTGCTGACAAACGACCAGACAAGGTTTTAAATCAATTTCTCAGCCGAGATGCGATTGAATCGTGGGTTACACATTTAGGCTTAGATATTGTAGCTATTTATGATGGACTATTGAGTAACAAGTTAATGTTGCCTTTTTGTCGTTTTCCTACGCTGCCAACGAAGGTGTTTTGGACGTTTTGCCCTGCTCTATCTTACCCGCCAATAATTTATTCAACAGTAGAGCAGGCCTACTCTTGGATAAAACGATCTCTTGCTGGTCTTGGAGAGCCATTCGAACAATCCGTTCACTGGGATAGCCATGCTTGGGTAGGGTACGAAACCAGCCCGGAAAGTATCGCCAGATATGATTCGGCATTTCCAGAGCGAGCACTTGCAGTAGTCCTAAGGCGATAGCATTGAGGTTGACAAAGCGTTCAAAGGCCTCGACTTTGCTAAGAATTTGGGTCTGGATATCGGTGTCATAGTCGAGCAGGTACATCGAGTCAGGCCAGTCAGCAATTTTGTCGAGTGCTTTGAGCCAGAACCGATAGGCAAACCCACCCAGGAGATGAACCAAGGTGCGAAAAGCGACCTCGATTTTGAAGCGCTTTGTATAGGTTTCAATGACCTCTAGTCCAGTGAGGCTGAGGTCTGACGAGAGCAGGATCATCCGTTTGCCACACGGTTGTTGGGTGAGGACAAAGAGGACCTTCTCGGTGGGGCTATCCCAGTAAAACTGAAAACACTGATAGACCAGTGAAACGGGCTGACCATAGAGTGAGACCGTTTCGCTTAACCAGCTATCGGTCTCCTCGAACAAGTCTCTGAGCCTGATTTTGGCTCCCCATTGTCGAGGGCGTCCTCGTTTTGCGACCTGTGGATTCGCTGAAAACTCGGCCCGTGCCACCGTTGAGATGCGACTGCGACTAATGAGATGGAGGTGGTGTTGACGAAACCGCTGTAATACAACCCGACACGCATAGTAGGCATCCAACACGGCATAGCTGCCCTGCCCCATATGGGTGACACAGAGTTGCGCCATTTTCTCGGTTAGACGACTCTCAGCATCGTCAGTGGTCGCAATGATGCCATCATGAAGTTTAAGCGCAATGAGACTGACAAACAGCGCGGAGTCGAGTCCGATTAAAAGGCCCAACGCACTAAAATAATGCCCCCGTATCCATTCTGGTTTACTGAGGTTATCGGACTCTTGATGCAGGCCTTTAACCCCAGGCATTTTACGCCCCTCTTTGCTGACCTTAATGCCGTCACCGACATACACTCGATGCCCCTTGAGTCGATATCCATCGGTCTGATGACTGAGCCAACGGCCCCAACGACGGCACACCCGGTCCATCTCATATCCAGATGAATGAAACCAATGGAGGGCTTGATGATAGTACTCCGCTCCCAGACCCAGGGCATTCAAATAACTGGTCACCGCAGGGGGCTGGGTCGTTAGTAGGGCTCCCCACAACAGCAGCACAAACCACCCGAATGTAGCATTGCGACTAAAGGCTGGACGGAATGTAACGATAATTTGCTCGATACGCTCGTAGAGCTCCATAATAAAATCAGCTGAATCTTTCACTTCAGCTAGTTTCGGGCATTCCGGGCTCTCTGAGCGATGGAATGTTCTTTTTTATAGAGCGCTTCTGAAAAGCAACAAAAACTTCTTACTGTTCAGATGATGGAGATAAGCCACATATTAAACTCAACGACATTGTGAAATGGGATAATGGGCATGAAATGGTTGAATATGGAAATCTAGGACAGTCTGTTTGTGTTCTAACCAAACAATAGATTATATCCATCTAACAATCGAATGCACTCGGACAGTAAAAAGTGCTGCTCGTTCCTCGCTCTGCTTTTTACTGCCGGTGATGCATGTCGTTATGTGGCAAGTATGATCATGATTGAAATTAAACACCCACAAGAGCAGGCGCGTTTACGCCGCCTTGCCCTGGCTGCACAAGGGTTGTTGCAGGCTCAGCCCTATGGACGTGGTTTGGCAGGGGCACGTAAAGCCATTAACCACCTAGGTTATGTACAGATCGACACCATATCGGTGGTAGAACGAGCACACCATCATGTTTTCCACTCTAGGGTGCCTAAGTTTAAGCCAACCATGACCAATCAAATGTTGCTCAATGGAGACATTTTTGAGTATTGGGCACATGCGGCAGCTTTTCTCCCCATCGCCGATTTTCGCTTCTCCTTACCCTACAAACACGCCATTAAAAGCGGCCAAACCCATTGGTATAGAAATCGTGATACAAAGCTCATGGGTGAACTGTTGGCACGCATACGTTCAGATGGCCCAATACGCTCCCGAGATATAGAAACTAACACCCAAAAACGTGCAGGTTGGTGGGACTGGAAGCCTGCTAAAAAAGCACTCGAACAGTTGTATATGGAAGGTGACCTCATGGTCAGCGATCGCAAAGGTTTCCAGAAAACCTATGACCTGACCGAGCGGGTACTGCCATCTCACGTAAATTCACAAATGCCCAGCCTGGAAGAATTTGCGACGCACATTGTCGATCAACAGTTACGCTGTCATGGGTTGGTTTCACTTAAAGGGCTGACCTATCAGCGCCGCAACGCTGACCTACGCAAGGCTGTAAAAGCTTTGGTAAACGAACGGTTGGCACAGCGCACGTTAGAACAAGTACACATGAGCAGCGGCGAAGTATTTTTATTGGAAACGGGTGCCTTCGAACGCCCTCTTCCTCGATTGAACAACCGCATGTTGATTCTTTCGCCATTCGACAATAGTGTCATTCAGCGAGAACGGCTCAACGCACTGTTTCAATATGACTACCGGTTAGAATGTTATGTCCCCGCAGCCAAACGTCAGTATGGTTACTTTTGCCTGCCACTCCTTTACCGCGATGAATTTATTGGGCGGATGGATTGTAAAGCCCATCGAAAAAACAGCCATTTAGAGATCAAATTACTCCATTTGGAACAACATAATTTTGATGAAGATTTAGTCATTGCTGCATTTGTAGACGCCATCAAACAATTCTGTCATTTTCAACAATGTGACTCAGTGGCTTTGACTAAAGCCCACCCAAAACATCTCACTCAACACATAACAACGGCGCTAGACGGGGTCATCCCATAAATCAGCCATCGCTAAATTGCTTCAGCTCAATATATACCCGTGCCAGGTCATCAACCTGATAATGGGCGTTAAGACCACTCGGATTAGGCAACACCCACAGGATAGCGCCATGTAACCCATGGGGCTGCCGCCCAATTACCGCCTTGGGCTGATGAAACGCCGTGCGATAGGCTGTGATACCCAGAATAGCCAACACCTTAGGCCGATAGTGTCTGATCTTTTGCTCAAGGGTCTGCCGTCCCGCCAATAACTCTTCTTTTGAGAGTTCGTCAGCCCTAGCTGTAGCACGTTCACCAATGTTCGTCATACCCAGTCCCAGGGATAGCAGATCTCGATCTTCTGACGGATGAAACAATCGAGGGGTGAACCCTGCAGCATGGAGCGTTTTCCAAAGGCGATTACCTGGACGGGCAAAATGATACCCCACTGCAGCACTATAAATGCTGGGATTAATTCCACAAAAGAGCACATTGAGATTGGGAGCAATGATATCGGGAACAGTTTTACCATAGGCTGCCTGAATTTCAGCTTTTGTGGGTTTTGGGAAAGAGGGCATGGAAATGATAGTGAGTCGAACTGCCGCTACTAATATCTTAAGAAGGCGGGCACGGACCATTATCTCAATACGAGTGCAATTTGTTAGAAGTTATGCAGCAGCTTGGTTTGGTTTCAGCCATCTGCACAGGGGCACCCTGACTGGAGTACTGTAGGTTCACCACCAGGGCACTGCCATTTAAGCGATCGCGATTGCCATCACCATCGGCATCTACCAGTCCCATCTCATCCAGTAAACCGTTGGCCTTATCAGTGTCAACCTCAGTGAGATAAGCTTTCTGCTCATCAGCGACAAAGTTAACAGTGCCAGGTTCAAAGGCCGTATACTGAGCGGGCTCACCCAGACCAAAGTACACGAGCTCATTCATCTCCTCACGGTTGAGGGCATGGCTAACTGCCTGACGGAAACGCAGGTCACCAAAGATTTCCCGCAGACCTTCATCCGTGTGATTCACATTAAAGGTGTACACCACCTGCGAGGGTGCCACCGTAGGTACCCATTTCCCCATAGAGCATAACCACTAGGGGCTCTTCCGGTAGGCGATCTGCCACAGCGGGTAGCTTTTCATTCCCGGCAATCTGCTCGTTAAGGGCAGAGATTTCAGGGTTCTCGCTAAAGGCAAGGCCGCAGCTACCGACAGACTCCAGCTCAGTCAGCTCTAGCTGCTGGGGATAAGCCCCCTCAAGGCCTTGAGCATCGGCTACGGTAGCCGTGGGGCAACCGCCATCAGCAATGCTTGAGGCACCAGAGGAACGGCAGGCCATGCTGAATTGGCGGCTACTCATTATGTTGTTGCCGCTCCGTAAACGGATCAAACGGAGCCTGATTATAAAGCTCACTAAACCAAGAGTAGGCCGCCGCCGCTGTCGTCAATCCATGATCGATCGCCAAGAGGTCTGGGACACATCAAAGCGCAAACCGTCTAGAATAACGAGAATAACGCCCATTCTCATGTCAGGCTAAACAACAAAACAGTCCGCTGTAGAACTTGACGTACTTTTCTTAAGGCAACCCTTAAGGTAGTGTGCAAAACATAACTCCCTGCTCACCCTAATACAGCTAAAAATTAGATAGGTTAAAAGCGGGTTAAACTGTGGGTAACGACAAAAGAAATGATGCGCCAAGACGCCTTGCCTCTTTATCTTCAAATTGCTGACGAACTACGCCGTAACATCGAAGAATCGGTGTTTAATGTCGGCGATCAGCTACCCACAGAACTAGAACTTAGTAAGCGGTTCGGGGTCCATCGCCACACCCTACGTCGGGCTGTAGAAGTCCTCCGTCAAGAAGGATTAGTCGATGTAGAACGCGGTCGCGGCACATTTGTAGTAGCGCCCATTGCCCTACCCATTGGCAAGCGCGTGCGCTTTAACGAGGCCCTCAAGGCTCAAGCGTTAACACCTTCCTGGCAGGTGCTTAGAATCGTTGACATTCAAGCTGATCCAAAACTATCGAAGCATCTTGAACTGGAGCTGGGAGCTTCGGTGATCTTATACGAGCGCCTCGGTCTGATTGACAATCTACCGATTAACATCAGCAGCAGTTATTTTCCTGGTGAACGATTTCCAGAGCTAGCTACCTACTGCGAAACCTATCGTTCTATTTCCCAGATGCTGCTCAAAGAATATAACTGTGACCACCTGCGTCGGTCCACACGCATCTCTGCGCGGGTGGCTCGCCCTCGGGATGCAAGACTCCTCAAAATGCCTGCCAATAGCCCTATTTTGTTATCAGAATCCATTAACGCTGATCAAGCTGGCGGTAACGTCATTGAGTATGGTGTTACCCGCTTCCGAGGAGATCGCATGGAACTGGTCATGGAACACGACGTGTAAAAACGCAGCGGACAGTTTCCAGAGAGTAAGAACCTCAGCTAACATCAACCCCTTACAAGAAAAGGATTACAGAAGATTACTAACAGAGTCTGTGCTCTTAATCCTTAACCTGACTTTATCTAAACCTTAACTTACCTTGGTTTATCTCTTAAGCTGCTAACGATGACAATGACATTGAACATTTCTAGTTATAGATGTCTAGACATCTAAAATGCTTATGAATTTGGCATTGATAGGTTTGGCTGAGTGGTTCAGTGGAATGAATGCCTTCGGGGCTAAGGATTTCCAGGGCTGTGTCAAACCCTTGTTAAAAATGGCTTAGGGCGTTTTCCTAAATAGGTGTCATCGACAAATAAATAATTTAATTCGGCGGAGAGGCAATGCAATCAATCGCAGAAATGAACTCGAATATGATATCCCCCCAGATTGCTGTGCAGGTAATGGGGGTATCAAAAGCGTTTAAGGGGCAACCTGCTTTGCAGAATGTCAACATGCGGGTGCACACGGGGGAAATGATTGCTCTCGTAGGCGCATCGGGTTCTGGTAAGTCCACATTACTGCGTAATCTCAATGGTCTACAGCAGGCGGATGCAGGGCGAGTAGAAATTTTTGGAAATATCTTACAGATAGAGGGCGAACTCCATTCCAAAACTCGCCAGATTCGTAGCCAAATGGGATTTATCTTTCAACAGTTCAATCTAGTCAACCGGCTGACGGCTCTAGAAAATGTTCTGGTGGGAAATTTGTCTCAAGTGTCCCTATGGCGCTCCTTCAGCCACAATTTCACTAAGGTAGAGAAAATGCGAGCGTTGTCGGCCCTAGAGCGGGTTGGTATTTTAGACCAAGCTCATAAGCGGGCATCGACGTTATCCGGTGGCCAGCAGCAGCGTGTGGCTATTGCCCGCTGCCTAATGCAGGGAGCCAAAATTATCTTGGCAGATGAGCCGATTGCGTCTTTAGACCCAGACTCAGCCCGTAAGGTTATGGAGCTACTGACCAGTCTCAATAGAGAACAAGGAATCACAATAGTGACCTCGCTGCACCAGGTGCAGGTCGTACAGCGCTATTTCGAGCGTTCTCTTGCGCTACGCCAGGGAGAGGTTTGTTTTGACGGTTATACAGTTGATCTAGATGCGACTCGCCTCAACAGTATCTATGGATCGGCGGTTGAAGAGTTGGTAATGAGCGGTCACAGCGAGGTGTTTGCAAGCTGACAACTGCTCATTATCTGGGGTTCTCCCACACACGGTTACAAAAACGGATAAGATCAAAGGAACACAAAATCATGTCTACTATTTCCTTGCGTCGATTCGCATCGTTACTTGCAGCTTCTACCATGATGGTTAGTTCTTTGGCTGCTTGTAGCGGTGCTGGTGATGTTGTTGATACAGCAACTGATGCTGCAGAAGATGCAGCCACTTCAGTGACTGAAGGCGGCATTTGTGCAGCTGATATTAAAGAAATTGAGTTTGGTATTATTTCCACTGAGTCTGCTGACAATCTTAAGCCTCAATGGGAACCACTCTTGACTGATATGTCTGAGGCCATAGGTCGTCCTGTAAAGGGTTTCTACGCCACTGACTATGCTGGTGTGATTGAAGGCATGGGTGCGGGTAAGGTACAGGTTGCTTGGTACGGTGGTAAGTCCTACATTGAGGCGGCTGAGCGTTCCGAAGCAGAAGCATTTGTTCAGACTGTAGCGCTTGATGGTTCCAAAGGTTATTACTCTCACCTGATCACTAACGTAGAGAACCCAATTGTTGGTGAAATTGATCTAGAAGCGGGTGACGGTGACAAGTATGTGGTTGAGAATGCTGCTGACCTTACGTTTGCTTTTAACGATCCCAATTCCACCTCTGGTTTCTTAGTGCCTACCTACTACGTATTTGCTCAACAGGGTGCTAATGCCGACAGAATTTTTAGCGAGCTTGTCTTTGCTGGTAGCCACGAAGCAACTGCTTTGGCTATAGCTGAGAACCAGGTGGATGTTGCCACTAACAACAACGAAAACTTGGCTCGTTTAGAAGAGACTGCTCCTGACGCCCTTGAAAACATTCAGATTATCTGGACGTCTCCTGTCATTCCTAGCGATCCTCTTGCTTATCGTAAGGACCTGCCCGATTGTTTAAAGGATTCCATGAAGGACTTCTTTATCAACTATGACAATGCTGAAGTTCTAGAAGGTCTACAGTGGTCTGGTCTAGATTCTGCAAAGGATGAAGATTGGAACACTATTCGTGAATTGCAAATTGCTAAGGATCTGCTGGAAGTTCAAAATGATGAGAACCTGAGCGATGCTGACAAGCAAACTAAGCTTGACGAGCTCAACAAGAAGCTTGAGGCGCTTAAGTAAGTTCTTCTTACCTGAGAGCGCATTGATCTAAAACTGGTAACATAGGCAGCCCCTGGGCTGCCCGTGTTTTTTAACCATGTCTCAGTCAAAATCTGTAGTGTTTTCTACAAAGAAATTGGCATTTTAGACGTGGCGGCGGTTCATTATTTACGTTTTTAAATATGTCTAAGTCGGTGATTAGGTCCCAAACTCGTGATGACGGTAATGTGTCAACTGAGGTCATGCGGGTGTTGGCTGAAGAAAAGAAGCTGGTTACCCCCCTACGGATTGTGTGGCTATTGATTGCGATCGCAGTCCTGATCTATGCCGCCCAAAAGAGCGACATTAACTTTGTCGAACTAGCCGAAGGCACTGGCAATATGGCGGAATATATCAGCCGCTATTTCCCCCCGGACTTTACCGACTGGAAGTTTTATCTATCAGACATCCTAGAAACCATCGGCATGGGTATTTGGGGCACCCTGATGGCCGCAATTATTGCCGTTCCCTTAGCCGTTATGGCTGCTGAGAACGTTGCACCACTGTGGATGGTCTTTATTATTCGGCGATTTCTGGACGCCATGCGCGCCATTAATGAAGTTGTTTTTGCCCTAATTTTTGTTGTCGCTGTAGGTCTGGGCCCTTTTGCAGGTGTGTTAGCTCTGTTTGTACATACCACTGGCACCCTGGGCAAATTGTTCTCAGAAGCCATTGAAGCCATTGAGCCTGGTCCAGTCGAAGGCATTCGGGCAACCGGAGCATCCAAGCTACAGGAAATTATCTTTGGTGTGATTCCCCAAGTTATTCCCCTGTGGACCTCTTTCACCCTATATCGCTTTGAAGCTAACGTTCGCTCTGCTTCCGTATTAGGAATTGTCGGTGCAGGGGGTATTGGTGTGTCACTCTATCAAAGTTTTCGAGCCTTCAAATACGGAAAAGTCTCCGCCATTTTGCTGATTCTCATCGTGGCTGTCGCTTTAATTGACACCATATCTGCTAAAATTCGTCAGCGCCTCATTTAGCAAGTTCTAGCAGGAAAGCTTTATGGCCCTGTTTCTATATCTAGGATTAGGTCTTGCGGTAGGGACCCTTAGCGGTCTCATCGGTATTGGTGGTGGTGTACTCATTACCCCTGCTCTTATTTATTGGTTTGGTTTTTCGCAACACAGTGCCCAAGGTACTACCCTCGCTTTGCTGGTGCCTCCCATTGGTTTATTGGGAGCCTGGACCTACTTTCAACAGGGATATGTGGATATTAGAGCAGCGACCCTCATCTGTCTTGGGTTTGTATTAGGTGGTTTAATTGGGGCTAAGTTTGCTGTTGATTTGCCGGAACAGTTTCTACGCAGGCTGTTTGGCATCTCATTAATTGTGGTTGGTCTCCGCATGACTATTCGCTAGATGACTATTCGCTAGAGATTGAGCCCTGTGATCATTTGCTATTTTTTCGCTCAATGATTCTCTTGCGAGTCAGGCTGGACACCTGTTCGACCAATAGAACAACCACAAAAATCACAATATCACCATTTAATAGTCTCGGTTTACCATAGAACTAATTTGCAAGAAAGAACAATATCTCAGAAGAATTAGAGATATTGTTCTTTTTAATGTGTTGTTAATAAGGCTTAGATCAGCCTTAAATATGCCTATTCAAGTTTCTCCCCCTTAATCTAGAGGCTAATTATAGGAGTTTGGCTACCCCTCTGATCGAGCTGATACTCCAATACATTTATCGTATGGGTTCAACTCTAAGCTATTTAAGCTTGATTAGCCGACGTTAGATTCCGTTTACGGCAGGCTGCGACACCCATACCGATGAGACCAGGTAAGAGAGCTGGTGTCGGCACAGGAGCGGGGGGCTTACCGGGGTTGCCAGGATTACCGGGATTACCTGGATTACCTGGATTACCAGGATTACTGGGCTTGCCAGGCTGCCCTGTTTCTTTATCTACGACAACAGTTTTGTTACTTCCACCAGTAGTATCTAATCCCTCTGCTACGAAGTACAACATCATCATTAATGCCAGGATCTCTGCCCAAGAATTCGAATCTCCCTGGGATGCAGTCGACACTCCTTGAGAGATATAGTTTGAAGAGCTACCACCATATACTGATTGATCGAAGCTACCCGTTGAACTACTGAAGGAGTTAGAAGCACTGGGTGTTGTAAAACTATTAGAGCTACCAGAACCGAGCCTAAATGCTTGGGCTGGCTCAACTGATGCAGTGAGGGAGGCTGCTAAAGCTCCCAGGATCACACAAGAAAATCTTTTGAACATAATCATCAAGCAACAAGAAGAACAACAAAACCATAAAATGAAAGACCCTCAGATGGCAGACAGTTTGAAACAAATACCCTAATTAGGGCTACACATCAAATATGTGCGATTTCTCAAGCTAGGTTGAGTTTTTACTAGATTAATGAAAATTAAACCTGATAGTCTTACCTCAACCTCTTTATCCGAAATCTTTTATAAATTTCAGAAGGATAAGAATTGAAATGTCTTGCCATCATCAAAACTTAACAGAAATCGAAAACCTCCAGCATTGTCTTAGCAAATAGATTTTTCATCTAGACAAAGTCAAGGATGAATTACCCATAGCCTGACACAATTTAAAGTCATCCAAGGATTATTTTCTTACTTTAGGTTCCTACCGTCAATCGTTCCTAGAACTGTACAATAAGTCGACTTGTGTCTTCAAAAGCCACAATACCGGGCATTGAAGCTAAGTTTATTCTGCATAGATTTTATCTTTACCGCCTTTTACTAAAATTCTTGATGTTTACTTTTTATCGACTTTAATTATTAGTTATCTTTGTTTTTTTGACGTACTTAATTACTAACTAAAATCACATTTTTATCCCTAAAAAATTCTGATTACTTTTAGGAAATACCAGATATCAAAACATGACTTAAAACATGATATAGACATTTTTTATTTTAATGGGGCATGAATTCTCAATACGAAAAGAACAGAGTGGCCGTTTAAAGTAGGACGTTTTTCAAACAAATGGCAAGTCCGGGGCCAGGAGTCAGGAGTCAGTGAGATCCTAGATCCTGACTCCTGATACCCAATCCAAATTCATTAACCCCGATTACATGGACCATCCTGTAGGGGCACTTAATACAAAAAAACGGAGCTTCCGCATCAAGGGAAGCTCCGTTCTCGCCAATAAATGAGGTTATAGACCCCATTTATTGTTTCCTAACACGTGCTTGTCTAAGTAAGCTCACTTGCGAGTTCTTGACGTTCAGCAACATATTGTTGAAGCACCTGATTGTGACCATCCAGCTCACGTTGCATGACAGCATATTGTCTTAGCAGGGTAGCTAGTTCAGTACGTCGCTCAGTTAGTTTTGTGGCAATTTGATCGAGTGTCTGTTGCTCTATCACCAACATTTGCTGGTGGTGGGATATATCCATTAGCTCCTGCAAAGGCGCTTCATAGACGGCTTCCTGCCATAGTGGATCGGGAGACTGTAGACTTGCTACATAGGCATAGTCTGCCAAGATAACTTGAGCAGTCTGACGTAGCTGACCTTCAAGTTGGTAGTAGGCTGCATAAAGCTCCCCAAGCTGAGTGTTGTCTAAGTCAGGATTGCTAAATTCAACAGCAATGTCGGTTTCTAATGCTTTAAGTTGTTGCAGTTGCTCTTGATATACGCGGTCTGTTACTAGCAGATGGCTGATATAGTTAACTTCATCTGAGTCTAAAGCCAAGATAGAAGTAACGTTAGAAAGCTTTTGCTGTAGCTGTTGCGATCGCACCGTTAACTCAGCCTGTCTATGGGAGAGATCGCTACTGCGATACGCCAAGACTGTGCGATGTGTTTGCAGATTCTGCGTTGTATGCTTCGCTTGAAACATCTGCATGTCTGATCTCAGTGCACGAACTTGCTCTTGAATTTGAGGTACCTGTTGATCAATAAACTCAAGCCCTTTACAAGTACTGTCTTTGCAAGTAGTATCTCGCTCACCAGCACCAGCACTAAACGCCACAGTCGATGACGCTTGTGGGCTAGCAATTGGCGGTGTAGACACGTCAGCTTCAGCGGCGGTAGACTCTGCGTCTGTTACAGTGGCTGTGTTGTCGTTTGAAGCAGAATCCTCTGGCTGATGCCAAAAACCTGTTTCCGTATGTTGCATCAGAGCTCCGGCAGAGCATACCACCGTTGCACCAATGGCTAAGGCTGTATGATATTGCCAAGGCGAAGATGGTGGAGCAGGAACCGATAAGTCATCTACCCAATAAACCTGATCGGATTTATCAGACGTAGAGAGATCAGAGTCCAGATCGCCATCTTGACGTTGGTAGAGCGTTTCATCTCCTAGACAATCAGCGATTAGCTGCTGCCAGGACTTGGTGGGTTGGGTTGTGTTACAGAAAGAAGTCATACCAACGAAGACAGAAACAACATGGCTTGGCTTACAGACTTCTACAAGGTTTTAAGCAAATGTCCGGGGATTTACACAAAAAACCATGGCTGTAGGAATACTTAACGCCATCTATTCATCAAAATTACAGTGTAACTTCGTCCTGAGCTATAAAACTCAAACTGTAAACGATGACATTCAAACCAATAACCTTGATAAATCAGCCAACAAAATCAGCATACTGTTGTTTACCTATAGAGATATGGCTGTTCAGTGTAAAAACACTGCAAACAATGTAAGCACTCCATGAAGTTAACAAAGCTTACATAAAGCAAGTGTTTTTTTCCAGATAAGAACGCCTTATCTGGAAGGTTGAAACAGCTCAAACATGAGATATAGCACGCAAGTTATTCGCTTATTAGATGCACTAAGGGTTTCTGTTGACGTTGAACATCTTGACTCAAACAGAAGCCCTTTGGATTTTGAAAGTATACCGATCTCTCCCGTTGCACCCAAATAACTTTTTGCGTTATGCGACTCTCGACATACTCCCCCACCCCACAGGTAGTTACACCTGCGACGCATCCTTCAGTGCGTAGTAAACGTAAGCGCCTTATAGATATAGTTGGTGCTTTGCTGGGTTTAACGATTACCTCTATCTTATTTTTGCCAATAGTATTAGCAATTCGCTTAGATTCCGCTGGTCCCATTTTTTATAATCAACAACGATGTGGATTAAAGGGTAGGCAGTTTAAGATTTGGAAATTCCGTTCGATGGTGACCAATGCAGATAGCATGAAGCACCTGGTCAAGAATGAAGCTGCTGGACACATCTTCAAAAATCGGAATGATCCTAGAATCACTCGTGTAGGACAATTTTTAAGAAAAACAAGCTTGGACGAACTGCCACAGTTCTTCAATGTATTAAAAGGCGATATGAGCTTAGTTGGCACCCGTCCGCCTACCTTTGATGAAGTCGAACAATACTCTAGATACCATCTCCAGCGATTGAATGTCAAACCCGGCATTACGGGTGAATGGCAAGTTTATGGACGTTCTAATGTAGAAAATTTTGACGAAATTGTGCGGATGGATCTCAATTATCAGAGAAAATGGTCAATAACTTATGATCTTCTACTAATCTTGCAAACGTTCACTGTTGTTTTTAACAGACAGGGAGCATACTAACACCCACTATTTTAGACCGCTCAATCAAGGCAAAAGTGCCCATTCCTAACTAAATGAAGCTCAATAGTCATGAAAACATGAACGTTTTCTCGCGAGTTTAAGTTGCAGCCTTTATATAACGCTTTCCTATTTCGAAGTTAACAACTTGTCTATATTGAGGTTTTTATGACTTCTCAAACATTAAAAATATCGCCAGAATCGATGATCTCACCTGCACAGAACCAAATTGCCTCTGAATTAGGTGGTGAAGCGGTGATTCTAAACTTAGAGTCAGGCATGTATTATGGCCTGAACGAAGTAGGCGCAAGTGTTTGGGAATTGATTCAAAAGCCGTGTACATTCGCCAGTATACTTGAGCGCTTACTGGCAGAATATGACGTACAACCCGACATTTGCGAACACGATCTAAATACGATCCTCTCAGAAATGCAGCATGCCCATCTGATTGAGGTAAGTGATGAAACAGTTGAATAGTCTCCTAAGGCTTTCAGGAGTTGAGCGACGAGTTTTACTCTACGCATGCCTGTTGCTTAATGGAATTCGATTGGCTCTGTGGTTGTTGCCTTTCAATATGGTCAGGCAAAGAATATCGCACCTTGCTTCTGTGTGGGTATGCCACAAATTGACGTCCCCTGTTTCCGTAGGAAAGATTGTCTGGAGTGTTGATATTGCCAGTCGCTATACACCAGGAGGAGCAATGTGTTTAGTGCGGGCATTAACAACCCAGCTACTCTTAACTCGCTACGGGTATACGCACCAATTCCACATTGGTGTTGCCAAGAGTGAAAACGGTAATTTGACCGCCCATGCTTGGATTGAATACAAAGGACGAGTCATTGTTGGTGGTCTACATAACTTGAGTCAATTTAAACCGCTTTCTGCTGTAGGAGCGAAGCAATGAGTGGCATTGTAGGGATTTACCATCTCGATCAACGTCTAGTGGAATCCAGTGATCTGCATCAGATGGTAGATGTCTTGATGCATCGTGGCCCTGACGGTACAGATGTCTGGTGTCAGGAAGCCATAGGTATGGGGCATCGTATGCTGTGGACAACACCAGAATCGCTCCATGAACAGCTACCTTTAGTTAAGGGTGATTTGACTATCACTGCAGATGCTCGCATTGATAACCGAGATGAACTAGCCCAGGTTTTGAACTTACCCGATCGACCTTTAGAAAAGGTAACTGATAGTGAGTTTATCTTGGCAGCCTATGAAAAATGGGGAAGTGAGTGCCCTGAACATTTACTAGGGGATTTTGCTTTTGGCATTTGGGACGGACAAAAGCAGCAGCTATTCTGTGCCCGCGACCATTTAGGTGTGAAGCCATTTTATTATTTTCATCAAGAAAGCAACACGTTTGCATTTGCATCAGAGATTAAAGGATTGCTTTGCCTGGACTGGATTCCTCAACAAATTAATGAGGTGCGTATTGCCGACTATCTAGCCCTGATGTTCGAGGATAAGGTAGTTACTACCTTTGAGGATATTGTTCGGTTGCCCCCTGCCTCTAGACTATGGGCAGACGCTTCAGGCATTAGAGTTGAGACCTATTGGCAACTCAATTCAAACTATGAGTTAAAACTAGACTCAGATGATGCCTATGCAGAAGCTTTCCGTGAGATTTTTATTGAAGCGGTCAGGTGTCGCCTAAGAAGTGCTTTCTCAGTTGGTTCCCATCTCAGTGGTGGTTTAGACTCTTCTTCTGTTAGCTGTGTCGCCCGTAAAATCCTGAGTGAAACAACAGGAGAAACACTGCATACGTTTTCAAACATTTTTGACACAGTCAAAGAATGTGATGAACGTTCCTATATTGATGAAGTCCTAAAACAGGGTGGCTATACCCCCCACTACATTCATGCCGATGCATTTGGCCCTTTAACGGATGTGGAGCAGATTTGGAACTATGAAGATGAGCCAATCTTAGGTCCTAGTCATCATTATCCCTGGCGCTTAAATCAAGCGGCCCATGAAGAAGATGTACGCATCGTTTTTGACGGCTTTGACGGAGATTCCGTCGTATCCCATGGCCTAGATCGGTTACGAGAGTTAGCATTGCAGCAAAAATGGTCAGAATTTGCAGAGGCTATAGAAGTTGCCAGCAAAAATTATAAATTTTCTGTTAACTACATGCTGACGTATTATGGGTTGCCAGCTTTGAGGCAGCTAAGTACGCAAGGACAGTGGTTCGGCTTTCTTAAAGCGGTTAATTACATTCACCATCGCTTTCAATACTCACGGCGTAGTTTACTAATTCGACAAGGTATTAAGCCAATTTTCAACAAAGTTTTACACAAACTTGATCGAACGCCAAAGAAGTCAGCCGATAATTTAGGTAAGGCAAGAGAAATAGTAAACGCTGATTTTGCAGAACAGATTCATCTAAAGGAACGAGTTCGGAGATACACTCCTAAACCGGTTTCTCCAGGAACGGTGCGGCAGGAGCACTGGCAGTCAATGACAGGAGGTGTAATGGCTGTGAACCTTGAGGCAGTGGATCGTTGTGCAGCCGCCTTTGGATTAGAGGCGCGCCACCCATTTTTAGATCGTCGGTTAGTTGAATTCTGTCTAGCTGTTCCATCTGACCAAAAATTCAGGAGAGGATTTGGGCGGATGATTATGCGTCAAGGCCTGAATAATATATTACCCCCAGCAGTCCAATGGCGGGGTGATAAAGCTAATATGACCGCTAATTTTGTAAATGGGTTACTTAATATTAATCGCCCATTATTTGAGCAAGTACTTAATAAGTACAGTCACTCTGTACTTAGATACGTTAATCTTGACGATTGGGAGAATGCTTGGCATCGAATCAAGCAGTATCCTGAATCAAAGAAAAAAGTAAGTTCAACCACTCAGGACTGTTTTATGGTGTGGCGAGCAACAGTTCTGGCGCTTTGGTTTCAGCGTATGTAGAGACATTTGGTTGTCAAGACAAACCTTAATCTTGGCGGGTTAGGAAATATATCCCTGACTGTAAGTCCAAACCAGGGGGTATCACCAACTGTTAACTCAACTAATGTAATTAGAGGTCTTACAATGACTAAGAAAACATATACTCAGCCTAGCCTGACAGCTTACGGTAGTGTAGAAAAACTAACTAAAGCTAATGGCTCTATCAATCTTGCGGATGTCTTCATCCTATCTAACCTACCTGGTGAGCAGCCTGATCCAATTACGGCTGACGGCCAGGGCTCTATAGATATCGAGATCGATGTTGAAGGTGCCATCTAATCGCGTTAGCTTACAAAAGCTAACCAACATAGGACATCGCTGTTGAAGAGGTCATAGTCTTCTTCAATTTGATTGGTCTGGATGGTTAGCTATTAGCTATTGATGATTTTGAATCTATAGATTCGGAGATCTCCATCGAAGCTTAGCCTCAAAGGCTAAGCTTTCTGACTAATTGTTGGGAGGATCTAGTAGGCGAAAATTTCTTGCTGTTCATATTTGTTAAAGGTCGATGGAAGATTATCTCCTATAACCTTAGCGATTTGTTGAATAGATTCGAAATGTATTCTTATTAGATCCCCCTTCTCCATCATACTTTGGTAGATGCCAACATAGTGAATAGGTATCTCGTTAATCTGTAATAGAAAATATTCTGGCATTGCTGATCCTCGGGATGATTTTAGTTGTGAGATATCGCCAAATAGCAATAGCTCTAGATTGATTCATCTCCTAAATCAGCAATCGCGATATTCTTAATCATATTTTTCTGGCACTTTGTTGCAAAACTGTATCTCACGTCTAAATAGACGTATTTTTGCTAAATCATGTACTGTTATTCTGCTTATCAGCTGTGTCTCCACTCAGAAATTCCGCTGTCGGGACTGCCTAGTGCTAACGGTGAGCCAGATGTCATTATCCGTTTAAAAGATTCTAAAGAACATCCTGATCCTGACTTGATCAATCCAGCACAGGATATTTGGGGTCGGCTAGCAGGGATAGGAAAATGTCGAATCTCAGATGGAAAATTTATTACTATCACTCCGTTTGAGGGAGTTACCCATGAGATGATTGACCCCAATGTTTTAGGGGGCTGCATGTCGGTTATTCTAAGACAGCGCGGGTTTCTAGTTCTACATGCAAGCAGCGTTGCAGTACAAGGTAAAGTAGTCGCTTTTTTAGGACATTCTGGGTGGGGAAAATCCACTCTGGCTGCAGCACTGCATACCCATGGCCACAGTGTGATTACCGACGATGTCTTGGCGATTAGTTTAGAGGATATGGAGAATCCTATAGTGGTTCCATCGTTTCCTCAATGTAAGCTTACTCCGCAAGCTGCCAGCGCATTAGGTAAAGATCCGGCTAACTTAGAGTTTCTCTACGCCCACTCTTCTAAACGGGCCTATCACTTGCAAACGGGATTTCAACAAGAGCAACTTCCATTACAAAGTATTTATCTGTTATCCAAAGGCGATAGCCACAGTATCACTCCCCTAAGTTTCAAGGATGCATTTGCATATTTGGTGAGCCATACCCGTGCTATGGATGTGCTGCGGGATAATCAGTCCTTAAAGGCTCATTTTCAACAATGTACCCAATTGCTTAAACAAGTGTCATACTACCGGTTTACTCGGAAACCTGGTTTAGAAGAATTGCCGGATTTAGTGCGAATGGTAGAGGAACATGTGCAAGAACCATCTATTTAACCACTAGGGGTTAACCTACCGTGCAATTTGCTAAGCCATTAGCGGCATTTTTTAAGAAAACCCAGCGATTGATGCCAGCTTTGCGCCTGGTTTGGCGTAGTAGCCCTGGTTGGACCATGGCTAAACTTAGCTTATTGGTGATTCAGGGGCTACAGCCATTACTACAGATTTATCTAATCAAGCTGTTAGTTGATGTCGTGACGACTCAATCTGAGTTGACCACATCACCACAGTTTTTTAGTCAAAATAAATTGCTATTTATCGGGCTAGCGGTAGTCCTGTTGACTGGCATGATAGCAACTTCACTCTCAGAGCTAGTCACGTCGTCACAATCTCAAAAGGTCTCTGACTACATGCGGGGTATTTTGCATGCTAAGTCCATTGAGATTGATCTTAGCTATTATGAGAATCCGCGTTATCACGACACATTACAGCGGGCTCAGCAAGAAGCAACTTATCGCCCTAATCAGATTTTAAAGCGGCTGGCGCTGGTTGGCCAAAACGGTATTTTATTGGTTGCCATGGTGGGTTTGTTATTAACCCTCCATTGGGGTATCACTAGCGCCTTATTAGTTGCAATTATTCCAACTGTATTGGTTCGGCTACACTATACGCGTAGGTTATATGCTTGGCAGCGTACCTGGACCCCTATTGAACGGAAATCAGCGTATCTTTCCTGGTTGTTGATAGGGGATCAGTTTGCCAAAGAAATTCGATTGTTTGGCTTAGGTGAACTATTTAGTCAGCGGTTTAATCGGCTGCGATCGCAAATTTACCACGCCAAGCTCAAACTGATGACATGGCGTTCACTCTCGTTTTTAGCTGCCAATATAATAGCGGGGGTGATGGTTGGTGCAATTTATGCCTTTATCCTCTATCAAACATTTCAGGGCATATTAAAGCTCGGGGATCTTGTACTTTACCATCAGGCATTACAGCGAGGTCAAAAGGGGCTCAAATCATTTATTGCTGGACTCTCTGGCCTGCATGAAGACAATCTATTTCTAGCAAATCTCTATGAATTTCTAGATTTAAAGTCCCAGATTGTGACACCAGCACAGCCCAAATTCTGCCCCCCTGTAAAAGCGCAGGGCATTACGTTTGAGAACGTTAATTTCCAGTATGAAGGAACGTCTCGACAAGCACTTCAAGATATATCTTTCAATATCAAACCTGGAGAAACCGTTGCTCTGGTGGGAGAAAACGGTTCAGGTAAGACAACACTGATTAAATTATTATGTCGCCTGTACGATCCGACTGAAGGACGAATCACACTGAATGGCATCGATCTGCGAGATCTCGATGTTCCCCATTTGCGACAACAGATTAGCGTTATTTTTCAAGACTACGCTAAATATAATCTTTCAGCCCAAGACAATATTTGGTTAGGTAATGTTCAGCTGCCGCTGGACGATCAACCTATTATCGAAGCCGCTAAACATGCAGGAGCCCATGAGGTCATTACCCAGTTACCCCATGGGTATGACACTATGCTAGGCAAATTATTCCAGGGTGGAGAAGAACTTAGTATTGGTCAGTGGCAGAAGGTTGCCTTAGCAAGAGCTTTCTTACGTCAGTCTCAGGTGATTGTTCTAGATGAACCCACCAGTGCCATGGACCCCAAGGCTGAGTACGAACTTTTTAGTAGGTTTCGTGAGTTAATTCAAGACCAGTCAGCAATTTTAATTACCCATCGTTTGTCTACAGTCAAAATGGCTGATCGTATTTATGTCATGGACAACGGCAAACTCATAGAAAACGGTACACATCAAGAATTAATGGAGAAACAGGGGAATTACGCCCATTTATTTGAAATTCAAGCTAAAAACTATTGGTAGAGGTAGTATCTATTATTTAATTTTCAATTAACTACTTTAGAGCTGTGAGTACTTTAAGAATAACTGAGCTAAATCCAGAAATCTCATTTCTACTAAAATGCGCCAGAGTATATCTAAATATCGATGACCCGTGCAAGATTAACCAGCTAATCCAACAAACCAGCTTAAACTGGGATGAAGTCATTAAAATGGCGCAGGTTCATAGGGTATTGCCCATACTCCATAAGACTCTTACTCTAGTATCCCCACAGGAACTGCCAGATTTTGTCCTTCCAAAGTTACATCAACTACATTTTAAAAATATTAAACGTAACTTTTTTCTATTACAAGAGCTCATTAGATTTTTAGATATCCTAAAAAAGCATCAAATTGATGCAATTACATTTAAGGGGCCAATGACCGCAATGGTTGCCTATGGCGATTTATCATTGCGCACCTTCTATGATCTAGATTTACTAGTACATTCCCATGATTTTTTTAAACTTAGAGATATTGCCAAAAATCATGGTTATACGTGTGATTTGTTGATGGCTAAAGAAGAAAGAGAGTGTTTGGCTAAACTTAGCTTTCAAGACCAAGAACTATATTTCAATTCACAAAAAGAGTATAGTTTAGTGAATGTCAAAAATCGTATTTTCCTTGATATTCATCAAGGAGTTTTATCTAAGCAATTCTCTCCATTATTTAACACTCAATGGATTTGGGAGCACACTCAGCAGGTTAAAATCGGAGGACATCAAGTCTTAGGTTTGACACCAGAGGTTCAGATACTTGTGTTATGCGCACAAGGTGTTGAAGATTGCTGGAATCATCTAGGGAAGCTTTTTGATGTTGCAATCTTGATCAAGAACCAACCTGATTTAGATTGGGATAAGCTAGTGAAACTATCAAAGCAGATGGATGTGTTTCCTAGGCTTTTATTGGGACTGTGTTTGATTCGTCAACTATATGGGTTCACTTTGCCCGACCAGATTGAACAGCAGTTGCAGAATTGTGCCTTTATTCAAAAACTTGCTGAGGCATTACAACAACAAATAATACTAAAGAGTAATATAAATTCTAAGTCAAAGTTGGATCTTCTCAACGCTGCATATCAACTGCGACTTATGAGCCAGTGGAAAAATCGTATTAAATTTATCCTAACGCTTATGCAGCCTACTCTTGCAGATATCGCTACAGTATCGCTGCCTAAATCTTTATTTTTTATATATTATTTGTTGCGACCTTTCCGGGTGATGCAACTTAGCAAATAATGGCCATACGGACATGCCAACGTAGAAAAATGTCAGGAACTTTACGGATAGCTCCTTATGGCCAGAGAAAATAATTAGTACGTTATACCTATTTCTTGATTAGTAAGACTATCGTTTTTGTTGCGATTAAACAAAGGAGGCGATCGAGAGGTGACATACGAACTTTATAGAGACTAGTCTACCGCATTTGAAGATTTATCTTCCCATTGCTCCTGCTTAGATTCCGAAATAATATCTACTCTCATGTATGGGGACAACGCGATATATCATTCGTTAGTATCGCTTTAATATTAAGACCTAAGCGCCTAACTTATGTTCCGACGACACCACTTGATTTATTCTTTTTTGCCATGACAAGCCTTCCTAGACCCTTTCCTTCTAAAGCTAATCAAACAGATGTTGGCCAAAATCCACAAATGCCTGCTGCTAAGAATATTTGTTTAGTTGTTGGCTTTACCTGTTTGCTGGGATTTTTAGTTGACATGTTGGTGTTGGCTACACCACTCAATGTCTTTGCTTTAGAATGGCGTATCAATGTGATGCAACAGGTTGGCGATCGCAGTATTGTATTGCTGCTGGCAGTTGGGATGCTACTATTTGCCACTTTTGAACAGCGCCAGTTAAAACGTTCATTGGGGTATGCTTGCCTAGCTTTAGGAGTTGCCTTTGTCTTGTCCTGTGGCGTAGTAATCCGGGATAACTTGGTCTTTCAAAAACAAGCTTTGCAAAATATCAACAATCAGGAACAACAGATCCAGACTCAGATTGAACAGGTCCAAGCTGGTGGCAGCCTACCAGAAAACGTTACTCTTGAACAATTACAGCAAGCATCTCAACAATTGTCGAGTCAGGCTCAAGCGCTCAAGCAAAATGCTCGTCAGGGTATTACTAAAAATAGTGTGGCTAGCCTCGGTAATCTTATAGCAGTCGGACTAGGACTGGTGGGATTAGGTCGCCTGGGGATTAAGCGTGGATAAGTCTAGTTGATATTGATACAACTGATCGTTCAATAGCTATTGTCATCACATAACTGAATAGTCGTTGAGTCCCTGTTAACTGCTAGGTGAGCGTTGATAGGGGCTTCTTATTTTAAGACTATTGTATAGCAAATAGTCTTTGGTCAATCCTAAGGAGGATGCTGGACGGCGTTGAGTCTGATAGTAAGCGAGATTTTATCGGTGTGGATGTAGCGTACAGGTGCCCTGTTTGCAAGTACTTTAGTTGCAAGTTTTCTGGCACAAGCTGATTCTGCAAATGATAGGGGACGCTGGCCGAGATAGTTGACTAAGCGAAGTCGAAAAAAGAGATAGGCTCTAGTTCCTCTACAGTCTATCTCTTTTAAGGTCTATGAATAACGTGTTTGGGGTAAATGCTTTGGATAACCTGGCTGAGACTGCTATGATTTTTTAGCCGTTCACCTGTCGAGATTGAGACTTCATTAGTGCCTCAACAATATAGTAATAAGCCGTAAACAAAATGCCCGAGAAAATTTGACCACCCCAAAAACCATGCCAGAATTTAAACCACTCTGGCCCCCAATACACATGGGCAATGGTTACCAACATGAGTCTGGGCACATTAGCGATCATGGCAATGATTGCAGCAGCGCTAATTAACAGCACCATTTGACGGCGATCTTGTTTGTACAACAACCCCATAAATAAACCTGCTGCGGCAATGGTAATTGCCATATCTAAACCATTACACCCCCAGCCCACCTCCACAGCTCCTTCAGGAAATGTGATAAAGATGCCCTGCTGCGTTGCTGGGAATCCAATCCACTGCATTGAGTGTGTGCCTGCCCAGGCCATAACTTTCTCTAACCCTTGATCAGGAACGAAAAAGTCCCACAGCCCCCGAGAAATAATGCCAATGCGAGGATATACGGTTAAACCAATAAAAAAGGTTGGCAGCATGAACTTGGTAAAGATTTTGAGCCCCCAGGTACTACAGGCCATACCGATAATAATAAGTAGCCACAATAACGCTTGGGGCCACATGGCAAATCGACAAAATGGGAATACGACTGTGCCGACAACAATTAATAAATAGCCTAAAGCTCGATCTTCTTCCGATGCTTTTAAGGTGCTAAACACCTGGCGACGCTGCCATAGCTTCCAAGCTGCTATGAGTAGCATACTTAACACTAAAAACCAGCCAATTTTTCCCTTCAGTGCTCGGGGAAAGAGATAGCCAACCCATACTGGTAGGTATACTAACCCCATAACTGAGCCCAGGAGCATCAACCTACCATGGTTAGTCTTTATGGCCTGTTGTAACTGAGCATAAACCACCGTTATAAGCTGCTTTATATCAAATAATTTTTGTGTTGACATAGGCTGGGTAGTGGATAGTATGAGGATTGATAATGATCAAAATTACGCCACAAAGTACTAGGTTGATCGGTCCCGTGCTCTAAATTATCCACGACCTTTAATTCGCAACTCGTGCCAGCGTAGCCCAACTAACACTATACTCGTCAGTGTGAAGCCAGGTTCTTCCATAAGAGTAAAGATAAAACCATTAACGATGATATTGAGGACGAAGAAACGAGATACATCGTCTTTAGTAATTCTAGTTAAGGTAACAAACCATAAATAGATGTAGCTGGCTAGACCTAAAAGACCTAAGTCTCCCCAGATACCGGCCCAGCCCCATAGGGGAGAGAAAAAACTGGAATCTAAATAATTACCACGCCACCTTGACCAAACTAGGTCAGTGACCGGATGGGTCGTTGCACCCATGGGTCCAACAAGAGACCAATAGTCTCTGATCATCCAGCCTCCTATGCGGCCAATGGTGTGCCCAGGCCCCAAACCAAAGAACCAGTTTAAGAATGAATTGTAGTGGTTGGGAATAACTCTAAAAGGGGTGGTTTTGAGAACGGTTGCATCGCCGTTAGGGCCATAGATATGAGGGCGAATCCAGCCTCTATAGGCGCTAAAAAAATCGACATTGTAAATACACCAATAGAAGGTGTACCCAAGTAGACCGGCTGCAATAATATATTGGAAGGCTACTTTGAAATCGGTGATTTTGCTAAAAATTAGACAGCCCCAGGCTAAAAATGCTACTAATATCACCTGTTTCGCATCAGCAAATAAGACCTGTGCCATCACTGCGGCAAGAACAGAAGTACGTATCCAAACGGGCATTGTCTTAGCACTGACGTAATAGTAAAGACCAAATACTAAGGATGCACTCGCCCCCACTACGTGACCACCGGAGGAGAGATAAAAAACACCTTGGATATTGTCTTCTATGGTCATCCGAGTGTGGGCTAACAGACCGGTTGTTAAACCTACTTTCTGAAGCACGGCTAGCCCCAGGTGGATGGCTCCAAAGCGAAGAATCCAGTTTTTGAATTGGTCTAAGGAGTCTTGTGTAAATGGAACGGAAATAAGGGCGGCCAAAAAGATAAAAGGCTCTGAGATAATCATGAGCCCTAAAAAGACATTGATCAGGCCTGCGTTATTTAGTAAGGCGCTGGCGGTTGCGATCGCAAACAACGCCACCAATCCAACAAGTAGAGCCTGTACAGTAGCCAACTGCCTGCGGGATTGATGCCGACTGCTCAACATCACTAGACTGCAAGCCGCAGGTAGCACAATAAAGTGAACAAAATTGATCGGTGCTGGAGCCCCCATTGACTCAAGGAGTCTGGGAAAAAAAACCGTCGCAAATGAAATTAGTAACAAGCGAGAGCTTGAAATGAAACCCGCAGGCGCTTTAGGACGAGGTAGAGTCTGAGTCTGCATTATTAGCGTAAAGTAACCGGTGTGGCCGATGGAGCCGATGGAGAAACGGGCACAAGTTTGGAGTAAATGGCCATCAGCTGAGAATAGTTAGCGGTTGCTGTATAGTTGGCCTCAAACTCAGCACGAGCATTTTGACGCATCTGGCCCTGAGGTTCAGGATGGTCTAACATCCAATGCACCTGACGGGCCAGATCGTCAGGATTGCCGGGGGTGAAATGTAAACCAGTATGGCCAGATTTAACAATTTCTGTGATGGCACCAATCTTAGATGCGATCACAGGAGTGCCCGTGGCAAATGCCTCGACGGCAACTCGACCGAAGGTTTCATACCACTTAGATGGAAAGATCAAAAACTGGGCCTCCCCCATCAGCTGATGCACTTCAGCCATCGGTCTACGGCCCAGCCATTCTATGTGGGGCATCTGTTCAACTGCTGCGGTCACCAGTGTCGACAGTGGCCCATCCCCTACAACTTTGAGGGGTAAAGGTGTTTTGAGCTGTTTCCAGGCGTCTAGCAAGGTATCCAGCCCTTTTTCCACAGAAAGACGTCCGACATACAGAGCATAACCGCCTTTGCCAGTACCCACCTGCGGCTCTGGGGCAACAAAGTTGGGCTTGACGACAATTTTGTCAGCAGGCAGTCCCCCCTCAATGAACTTTTGTCGTGCAAACTCTGTTAACGCAATATAGCAATCAACTTTATTTTTCCATGTGCCCATGGCTCGATGGGTGGAGAGCATGGCCGCAACTCCAGCACTGGCTACACGATTTTCTCGGTAACAGCCATGGACCATGCCCGGATAGGGAATTGGCTTACCGACACAGTCTTCACACACCTGTCCCTGGCGGAAGAACAAGCCGTTAGGACAGACAAGACGATAGTTATGGAGAGTTTGAACAACAGGAATATTCTCAGCTTTAGCAGCGTAATAGATGGAGGGAGAAATCAGAGGGAAAAAGTTTTGCACATGCACAATATCGTAAGGTTGTTGTGCCAGGCGCTTACGCACTGCGTTATAGGTAGCCTGTGACCACACAGTTTGTGCTGCCAGGGATAACTTACTCACCTCAGCAATGCTGTCATTGGTTTCCTCATAGAGATCCACCTGGTGCCCCTGCTCTTGCAGTAGACCCATTTCAGCTTCGTAGCATTCTTCTTCGCCACCACGAATCTGGTAGCGATTGTGAACCCCTAGAATACGCATTTGTAATCTAACTCCCTACTGTCTAAATTTACGAGTCCTTAATGCCAAGTCGGAATAGTTTGAAAGAGGTCGGCAGTTTTTGTGAAAGGGCTTACGTTACATATCTGGTGACACAGCACAGAGTTCTTGATACAGCTGACTTAGCTGTGACGCTTTTGCCTGCCAGCTATAGTGCTCACGCACTAGCTTTTTCCCAGCCTCACCCATGGTTTTTCGTAGGTCAGGATCTTGTGCCAGCTTAAGCATTGCCTGACTGAGGTCTTGGGTCGCTTGCTCTGGTGTATGGGCTGCGATTCTAAACCCAGTTTCATCGGTCACCTGGACCGCTGGACCGCCTAGATCTAAGCAGAGAATCGGACGACCTGCCGCCATCCCCTCTAAACAGACCCAACCGCCAGAATCATGCAGGCTAGGGTGTACCAACACGTGACTTTGAGCTAGCTTTTCCAGGGTTTCCTTACGGGGTAGCCGTCCCCAAAACTTGACTTTGTCGGCTACTCCCAGGTCCTTGGCTAGTGCCTGAAAGTTCTCCAGCTCCGGTCCTTCTCCCAAAATCCAATATTCAGCATTGGGCAAATTCGCTTTCGCAAACGCCTGAATACCCAGATAAAATCCTTTCCAATGGAGTAAACGTCCCATGCTGATCAAGCGGAAGGGGCCAGTCTCTGGCAAGGGACAACGATTTAACTTTTCTATCTCTTCTGGAGCCAGACCAGACTCTGAAGCGATTTGCACATGGGATGCGCCCATTTTGCTTAGTTGTTTAGCCGTGTCATGGGTGGTTGCTCGCACAACAGCACTACGTTGCGCCGTTAACCGGGTAAAGGGATCCATTTCACCCATTTTATGGGCTAGCTTACGCAGGGTTTCATACTGTTTTGCTTTGTCGCTAAAGTCTTTGAAGAAACTCTGAGGAGCCTGTTCGCCACCGCCCACCGGCCCCCAAACAAAGGGAACAGGCAATAGGGATAGCCAGCTAGGCGTTGAATAACGGACAAAGGTGACATGGTGAGCCACGTCAAAATTAATGTCTTGATGTAAGCGCCGGGCAACAAAGTAGGCTTGAATCTGCCACAGATAATAGTGAATTTGCATGGCACCCGATTGTCCCAGGCGCATGCTATCTTGCCAAAAGGGCAGCGTAAAGTAAACGAATTTCAGGTTGGGAATGGGGTTGCGAGCCAGCTCAGCTTCGATGGCCTCTTTGCTCTCATCAGGGCGAGTCAGCACCCAAACCTGATGATGTTGCGCAACTTCTCGGGCAATATTCCAGCCCACACCAGGTTCTGAGCCTTTGCCAGGTTCACAAGAATATGCTGATATAAGAACTTTCATCTGGAATACAGCCTTAAGGTTAACAGTCGAACAATTTTTAGCTCTTGTGACTACCAATCAAGACCCGTTTCATAACCGAGTTCAATCAGTAAATCTCCAGCAACTTTCTTGAATGCTGTCTTATGGTCTGCTTTGAAGTACTGTTGCCATCCTCCAATAGCGCCTTTTCCACCTTTCTTAAATGTGTGTGATTCTTCTGGGTTCATGGCATAGGAGCCAAATTTAGCCTTGATTTCTTCAGAGGAAAGGTTGACCTGAAGATGATCCATAATTTGACCAATAAGGTGTAGCCGCTTGTCTTCAGAGCCCCCCCCCCTTTCTCCCACCAGATCTTCAAACTTAACCGCCAGGGTTTGTGAATCTTGAAGCCAGCCATGCCAGCGTGAGAAGTCTTGAGCAATATTAGGCTGGGAAAGGTTTGAACCAAACGGTGACCCGACAGGGACACCGACAATGGAGTGCATTAACTGCTGGTCAAAGTTAGATTGTTGCTGATAAATATCGTGCAAAAATATGCGTTTCTCTTTGGTTACCCAGCGAGCATGGGAAACCGCTACGTCTCTGAGATCGCGATAGATAAATAAAGGCTTGCAATGGTGCTCACCTAAGATGTCTAAAATCTCTTGTGAATGCATTAGATGCGATCGCACAATAGATTGATTAGGGGCAGACCCTAACTTCCATCGAATATGGTTCGGCGTGTTCATAATGCCGCAAAGGGCTTGAACAGAAATAATGTCATCCCATCGCTTGAGGCCAGGGGTTGAATAAAGAATCTGATACAGTAAGTGAGTGCCACTTTTAGGATAGGAATTACAGATAACGAAATTCTTAGGACGATTACCTGAAAGAGCTTTCGCTGTAAGCGTCCTAGTCAAAAAAACAGCATCTCTAGCATGTAAGCCTAGAACATTTCTGAGTTGATAGCTCATCCTATAATTCCTTAAATTTAAGCAATATTTGTTTCAGCAGCACTAGCTAATAGCGATTCATATATCTGAGCAATTTGCTCGGCGGTGTTTTTCCAAGTAAATTTCGCTGCGCGTGTTGTCCCCTTAGTTATCAGCTCACGTTTTATATCTGGATCTTTAAAGATTGCTTCTACTGATTTAGCAATACCATTAATATCCAGAGGTTCTACAAGGATAGCGGCATCGTCAACCACCTCTGGTAGTGAGGTGACATTCGAAGCAATTACAGGCAGACCACAGGCCATTGCTTCTAAAACCGTGATCCCAAAACCTTCATATGTTGAAGGCGCAACTAATATGTCAGCTGCATTATAAATTTTGATCAAAGTCTCCTTGTCAGGTTTGCCTAGATAAGATATACGACCGTCAAGTTGATGTTCCGCAATAAATTTTTTCTGGTCATGGGTAAAGTCATCCCCTGCCTTCCAAAAGTGAATGGGGAATCCTTTAGTTTGCAACTGAGCCACAACCTTCAAAATTGTAATGATATTCTTGCGTGGGTTGTTAGAACCAACATTGAGTAAACAGCATGTTTCCGCAGGTATGTTTAAATCTTGACGAAAATGGCCCTCTGCCTGGGAAGTTATCGCCTGAAAAATATTGTCTACCCCGTTGGGAACAGTTTGGATTTTCGCTGCACCCACATCCAGATACCTAATAATATCTTGGGCAGTATAGTCCGAGACTGAAACAATGCGATGGGCTTCACACATGCTGCGCAGCGAATATTTCCATGTGGCTAAACTTAACCAAGGCATCAGAGCTCGATCACGAAATAACTCCGGATGGACCAGATTGATCAAATCGTGACAGGTAACAACGACAGGCACCTGGGCTGTTTTAAGCCAGTTCACGAGATAGCCATCACTGTGGTCAATAATATGAAAAATGTCGGACTCACAATTTTGTAAGTCTTTAGGATATTGCCAATATCTCTGGTGATATTTTTGTATGCCTTTGAGCAACGAGTTTGTACGCTTGCCCTGAACAGGGTTATCAGGAAAATTTTCCACAATGTCCCAATTCGGTCGAACAGCTCTAAGTCCTTCCACCACGGCATCGGCATACACATCCATACTAAAAGAAACGCCGGGAGAACGCCTTAATATTGTTATGCGCATTTCAGGTATAGGTCCTTAGTATTTACAGACAACTTCATCTCGTTAAATCTCGAAATACTAAGACGAAACAGGATGTAAATTCAATTTTTGTCCAGTTTTTTGCCGCTGGATGCGCTCAATAACCGTCAAGAAGGCATTGACTTCGCAATTTAAGTCTTGATTAGCAAACACTTCTCGCGCACGTTGGCTATAGGTTTGACGAGTTTGGGTACAGGTCAGCGAGAGAATGGCGTTGGTCAGGGCATCCACATCCCCACAGGGGTAGACAAGACCGTTATAGTGGTGACGAACGGTATCGCTATAGCCCCAGTTGCCACAGCGATCGCTAATAATGGCGGTACAACCGCAGGCCATGGCCTCAGAAACCACCAGAGGATGGGGGTCTGACCATGAGCTAGCAACAAATACATCTAGAGCTGCATAGTATAAGGGCAGCTTACTTTGGTTAATAAAGCCAACGTTGATCACCTCTCCATTTAACTCACTCAGGCGCTCATTAATGGCAGCGTTGAGTTCACCACCGCCTAGCATAATGCCTCGAACCCGTGGATCTTTGCGATGGGCTTGCACAACGGCATCGATGAACTCAAAGGGGTTTTTGCGCTCAATATATTTGCCAACAAAACTATACAGAATCGTATCGTCATCCCAGGCTAGCTCTGCCCGAATTTTCTTGATCTCTTCTGGGTTTTGGGCCAGTGTCTGCTCGTAGCGATCGCGATCAACCGGATAACATCCCCGTACAATCTTGTCAGCGGAAACGCCATAGTGACGGAGATATATTTCATTGTGGTCACCACTGGAGATCCAATGATCTACCAGCCCATACATGGATGGATACAGTAAAGTAGTGGCCAGCTTTCTTAAGTAGCTAAAATGTGAGTCTGTAATAATCGTGGCATCATTTTGCATAATAACGGGGATGCCCTGCTGCTTACACAGCAAGATTGCCAGTCGATAGGAATAGGTGAAAAAGCTACTGACAAAGACAGCGTCAAAGTTTTTTGCCTTAAGCCGATTGATCAAGCCTGGAGTAAACAGTCCACGCTTAATTTTTGGGGCAACACTACCATTCCAATTCTTCAGATACTCATAGGTATAGCCACTGGTCAAATCCACGTCCCAAGCGGCTGTATTACCCACACCTTTAGCCCCTTGGGCCTGGTTTTCAGTACACAGATAAAAGGCTGAGACATCGACTCCTGGTTGAGCATTCAACTGACGCCAGAGAGGAGCATGGTGCTGAGTCGGATGAGTAAAAACAACGCCTAAGCGAAAGTTATCAGTTGACATGTGTCTAACCACCTAACACTAATGATTTAGTAAAAGACAAATAAAAAGCGATAAGGTCACTCAGAGAAGAATTCCTAGACCAGCGCTCTTAACTCAAGAGAAAGCTAATTGAGAGGATGACCAGAAACATTGTTTCCTTGAAAATTTTCCTAAACGATAGTTTGACCTATCTCTTCTCATTTAGCTTGCTTAGGCACTTGTTTAACGGTGAGCCCCTTGTAGGGATATCTTTTCTGAATTTTGAATTGCACCATTGATGCAACTTGTCAATCATTCAGTATGTAATGGTGGTGTTAGCCAACCTGTAACATCACTTTCGGCAATATTAGCAATAGATCCGGACTCATCCGGGATAACGGCTCAATCTGAGAGCTGAGTGCCAGTAGTCTTTGCTCAATTCGATACCATCATCTTGAGGAGTTTAGGTCTTGCCTGAGGTGAAAATAACCAGATCACTGCTGGCCTAGCTAACGATAACGGCATGATACCGACCCAAACAAACCATACGCTATAAATTGCCCGTCTGAGAGGTGTTAAATCTGAGTATTTCCAAAGCGAAATCAAGCCAGAAAAGGTTAGATTGAGACGATTATCGGATGGAATAGGATGATTGCTAAAATTCAAACGCAATGACGCTAGGCGAGACCAGAGACGTCCAAAAAATCTTAGCTCAAAGTCCTTTGGCATCTCGTAACCAAACTGTTCTGCCTTTTCTATTAAGAGCCTATCTCTTAGCAAATCATGCTGTACGTATTTGCCCAGTTTTCCTTCATCAAATGTGGCAGAAACCCACCTATTGTTTTGATGTATTCTGTAGCCTGCTAAAGCAGTTTCTATGGAAGCCACCGAACCATAAAAGGGAACGAGTGTTGTTAAATAATTATCAGCAGCTAACTTAAAATCATCTTCTGGAATGGGAAAAATTTCGGTTAGTGCTTTTCGACTAATAGCATTACCAGACGTAGGAACGGTAGCATAGGTTGTTTTTGAAAGAAGTGTCTTATAGACATCGCCAATGGCCAACTTAGCGTTCCTAGGATAGGTATAGTCTAGCGAGTTATTTTCACTGTCTACAACGCCTAGCCTGTAATGAAGCTTAGATAGATCATCTCGCCAGTGTTCCATGACCTCTGCAACAGCATTGTCAAAAAGATAATCATCTGAATCAAGGAAAATGATGATATCGCCCTGGCTAGCAAAAAAGCCAGCATTTAAGGCTGAAGCTTGTCCACCATTTTCTTTAAAGATAGTTTTGACACGCGAATCATATTGCTGAATTAAGTCTTTTGAATTATCTGTAGAGCCATCATCTACCACAATGACTTCAATATTGTCATAGGTTTGACTCAATGCACTGTCGATCGCTTTCTCAACAAATTTTTCATAATTATAGTTGTTGATAATAATGCTAACCAGCGATTTACTACTCATATCCGATTCCTATAATAGAATTTATGGGACACCTCACCTACTTCAACCATGCAGATAGGTCCTTATCAACTAGGTCCTGTAGCTTTAAAATATCGTCGTGGTAAATAGCAGCAAGCTGTTGCCGCGTTTGAGGCAATAATTCAGGTTTCTTACCGATATTCCACTGTTTGATGCGCTTGGCAGCATTGTGTCGTAAATCTTCAGGGACAATGGTTTGAATTGCTGATCTTAGAACGTTATCCTTAGAGAAGAACTTCTGTAGCAACATGCTTTTAGGCATCCCAGATACATTTTGTTTAGTCATATCTGGGTTAAAGTCAGGATCAACACCTAAAAACTCAAAGATATCCCTCAAGATACTGAGGGAATCACGGCATAAATCTTCAAATAGATAGATTCTGAATTGCTTTTCATCAAACCGTTCAAAGTACGGTTTAAGCTGCGTATAGTAATATCCAGCTGTTTGGTAATGCCACAAATGAGACCAATTATTAGCAATTCTCGATGGCTCTGCCTTGAGCCCTTCTTCAAAAGATAGGGGCTCATAGTCTTCACGTTTTAAGTGGGTGTAACAAGAAAAGGCTCTATCGACAGGATGTCGTAAGATAACGATCATCTTGACATCGGGAATGTAGTGTTTGATTCGATCGGCAGCCTTTTCGCTATATAAATAGATAGGAGATGCCTCACCAATTGCGATCTCATCAGTTACGTCTTCGAATAGCTTTTGATAGTCTTCTAGATTATTTATAGAGTATAGATTAATACCCTTGTCGGGGTTTTGAAAGTTGATTTCTTCTCCTTCCAAAGCAAAAAATTTAGGCTCTTTTGAGAAGGGCATAAAAATTTGTGGGTGCTGCCTTAAATAATAATGGAGTGAACTAGTGCCGGCTTTGGCAGAACCAATAATCAGAAAATTTGGCATATTCATAACGTTAGTCCTATTCTCAATTCATTTAATTGCAACAGAAAATATCCTTTAAACCATCTTCACGAAGGAGAGCTTTAAAAGATAATAGGTAATCAGAAAATTTAGTTTTATTTTTTCTAACAAGTTGCTTTGGGAAAAATAGTCTTCGATTAACTTGCTAAAGCTTTGATCATTGACCTGACTTTTTTTCTTAAGACTAACCCCTTTTGCTAGAAGCTTATTGCTCAGACTCTCAAAGTCAGGACCTTTAGTTCTAATCCAATAGCCAGTGGCGATAGATATCTCAGCTCCAATTTTCCGTTTATTGGTAAAGTCGGTTTCTGAAAAAATATTATTATGCAGTCTAAAAATGCATAGGTTTCTTTCTGTCTGATAACCTGTGCCTAGCCCAACTGCTAAGAGTTTTATATATAAATCTGAAATAGCAACACCTGATTTACCACGAACTTCAGGCATTGGAAAAATTTTTTCAGCTAAGGCTCTAGATAAACAGATATTAGATGTTGCCGGGGCAAAGTCAGGAGCTTTGCCGCTACTGAGCTCACGTCTAAAGTCAATTTTTTTAGGATCTTCAGTCGTATTATTTTGATTGACCTCTTGAAAGTAAGCTGTTAGTTGATTGTTGACGAGTTGATCAGAACGATAGGGGATTGACCGATGGAAAAACCAGTCAGTCTTGTTATCTTTTCTAAATATCTCAACGACGTCTGCAACTTTATTAGGTAAATACAGGTCATCTGCATCTAGTAGACAGATAATCTCTCCACTGCTCTTGACAAATCCTGCATTTAAGGCTGATGCCTGGCCACCATTATCTTTAAGGACTGCTATTATTTGCTCTCCATAGCTACGAATAATATCTGGAGATTCGTCTTTAGAGCCATCGTCCACGACAATAACTTCGACATTTTCATAGGTCTGATGGAGAGCGCTCTCAATTGCCTGATCTAGAAAAGAGCCGTAATTGTAATTGTTGATTATGATACTGACGAGGGGGCGAGTGTTACTTACAGTCATGTTTCAACGTCAATGATAATGAGCCTTAAAGAGCAATAACCAAACGATCTAAAGCTGATTAGCTGCGCTCTGGACTGCCACCCTGAAGCTGAAGTCTGAATCTTTCTTTGATGGAAGCATCACGAATTCGTAGCATCAAAATAGTAAATTGAAGCTTTTGCTGAAACCCTTTCAATCGTGTATCAGTCCAAATTGTAAAGAAGCTTCTAAAGGGTGGCTTCAGATACGAAACTAAATCTTTAACACCATCCCATTCAGAATTCCAAGTTCTTTTAGCTAAATCGTATTTGCCACCTGCAATTCTGATGGCACGTTTTTTGACATCAGCCCATGAGTATCTAGCAGGATGGCGAATGCAGACTTCATCCGCATAGACTTGCCGATAGCCACTTTCATAAACACGTCGCCCCCATTGCCGGTCGCCAGCGGACTTCAAGTTCTCATCAAAATAGCCAACGTCTTCTAAAATAGTTCGAAACGTAAAAAGATTAGCCGTCGCGCCAAAATGACCATCCTGCACAAACTGCTCTTGAGGGAATCCCATGGTCAGACTATCGTATAGCTCAAAAGACCTGGGCTTATTAGGGTTCTTAAAAAATAGTTCGATGCGTCCAGCAACTAATCCGATGTTTGGTTGCTTATTTAAGGCCAAGACACCGTGTTCGAGCCAGTCAGTTTGCGGAATACAGTCAGCATCTGTAAAGGCAATAATCTCTCCTTTTGCCAAGGATAAGCCTTTATTTCGAGCAATATATGAGCCAGCCCTAGCTTCATGGGCTAAAGTGACCTGTTCAAATTGATCGGTAACCTCACTAACGTTTTCGTCAGAGTTATTGTCAACGACAATAATTTCATAGTGCTCTTTTGAATATGTTTGCTTCGTCAGAGCCGTTAAACAAGTTGGCAATAATTTATTATCGTTGTAGACCGGAATAATAATAGAAACAAACTTCATCTGTTTAAGCTCAATAGTTGCAGTATTTGCTAATAAGTCTGAGTTTGCGGTTACTCTCAGAGTAAAGAGGAAGATATCTAGATAGACTCTCTACTTTAACTTAAGACATCAAAACTTATATCTCCAATCTCCACTTAGAAATATCTACACCATATTCTTTTTCCAGTTTTAATAAGTCATCTTTTAACTCTTGCAAAATATAATCGATTTGAAGCTCTGACAATTCTACTTTTTGAATGATTTTCTCAGTCTCAAAATATTTTCGAACAGTATTGACAGTTTTTCGTCTTTTGGCGGGAGGCAAATAGTTGACTATTGGAGATACGAGAAATTTATCAACCTTTGGCCAAAGTGAATTCGTCATCATCTTTTCTTTTGATCGATTATGCTGTTTAGCAATACTAGAAGATTCAAAATTAGAATCTATTCCTGTAAATTCATAAATCTGATTCAACAGCTCTTTTGGCCTAGTTTTAAGGTCATCAAAGTTCAAGAGTAGAATATCTTCATGAGGAAACCTCTTATAATAGGCTTCCAATTGCATTGCATACTTAGAAATTTCAATTGCTCTGTAGGGAATACCATGTACTATTAATTGTTTGTTTTTAACTGACCAGCGTTCCTGTAAATCATGGGTACAATGAGAAATAATTCTATCAATTGGATTTCTAATAATATATATGAATTTAAAGTTCACCTTGTGTTTAGCTTTAGCTTCGTAAATTCTTTCTACAGCATGAGCTTTGTGCGGTAATTTTGAATAGCTTGTTGAGGCTTCTAAAGCAAATTTATGTTTGGTTTTATTGTACTCCCAGAGATTTTCATAGAAATCAAATCCTTTTTCGTATAAATTATTCTTGATGAAGAAATTAGGTTCCTTAGCTTTGCATGCTGAAATTTGTGGATGCTTAGCTAAATAATGAAAAAGGCTTGTAGTGCCACATTTCATTGCGCCAACAATAAGTAGAAAATTATCAATTTCACGGTTTGCCATAATTTGTTATTTTTTCTCTGCAAGAATATATTTAGGATGAAGGTCCGTTTTTTATCAATGCACTGTAAGGCGCTTTAGGAATGGTTGCCTGGTTTCAATAATTAGCTTTGTAGTCCTTATGTGGACTTGTGCGTTAATATTCATGGCACTAACCGATAGATCTAGATTTTGAATACTCTTTTAGATAGAGCCTCAAATTGACAGATGCTCTAGCAAATCTAAGCCGAACGTAGATATAAACTACGGCGATACGACTTTGAAGTGCTGCGATATTTTGGTTTTTCAAAATTTCCAGCAAATATCTAATGGGTGGCTTAGCCTCTAAGAGCACTTCCTTCATAAATTTGAGAAGGGGTGTTTTAGCTCTATCATTTTTCTTAAACGTGCCTTCATAAACTCGACGGAGTTTCCTATTTAATTCGTCAAAGTCTGCACGGGCAGGGTGAGTAATGGCTACATCGACAGCATAAATTTGTTCATAGCCTGCCTGATAAACTCGCTCTCCCCATTCACGATCTCCACCAGACTTTAAGTCAGAATTGAACCGGCCTACGACATCAAATATTTGAGAAGTTGTAAATAGATTAGCCGTAGCTCCATAGTGATTCTCTTTAACGTACTTTTGTTGCTGCAGAAAGTGCAAGCTGTCGTAAATTTCTGCCGGAGTAGGCTTTTGAGGATTTTGGAAGGAGAAGTTTATGGCACCTGCGATAAATCCACAATCGGGATGATTGCGGATTTGAGCAACACCTTTTTCAATCCAGTCGAGGGCAGGGGAGCAGTCTGAGTCGGTGAACCCTAGAATGTCCCCTTTGGCGATATCGAGACCTTTATTACGAGCACTGTAGGAACCAGGTTTTGATTCAAAGGCGTATTGAGCCTGGGGCAATTCAGCAACAACAGATTTTAGATCCTCTGTGGAATTATTATCAACAACGATAACTTCATAGGCATTCTTAGGATATGTCTGATTCTCTAATAAGCTCAGGCACTCTTTGAGTCGCTGAGAATCGTTATATACAGGAATAATGATCGAAACAAAATGAGTTTCCATTTTATTTAGTCTGTCAGACATGTTTCATAAACTGCTAGAGTGCTCTTGGCCACATGGTTCCAATCCCACGCTTTTGCTTTACGGTAGTTATACTCACCCATTCCTGACGCCAGGTCTTTTTTCCGGATAGCTTCCTGCATGGCTGAGAGCAAACCTGCCTTTAAGGCTGGATCATATAAAAATGCTCCTTCGGTATCTAGGACCTCCGTGATGCAGTCCTTCTTAGGAGCCAGGCAAGCCCGCCCAAAAGACATAGCGAGCATGACTGCTCCTGAGGTCAAAATATTTTTATAGGGGAAGGTAACGACATCTGCAGCATTCATATACGTTTGGATGTCATCATCAGCAACAAAGCCAGGGATAAACTGAACCGCCGGGTTGGTATCGGCTTTTGCTTGAATGGTGTTAGTGAGTTGTTGGTCTCTGGATTTTCCTGCTATTAGCAGGAAAGCTTCAGGATGATTAAGCTCTTCAAAGGCTTCAATCAGTTCAACAACCCCTTTGTATGGACGAATTAAGCCAAGGAACAGAAAAACTATTTTAGAGTCTGGAATATCTAGCTGTTTGCGAGCTTCAGAATGGCTAATACTATTTTGATATTGCTCGATGTAGTTGGCATGGGGAATCACATAGGCCTTATGGGCGATATCAAAGGGTAAATCTTTAATCAGTTCTTTTTTAGCAGCCTCCGAGTGCACAATGATGGCATTAGCTACCAGGACAACTGACAAAGTACAAATACGGTCTATAAGTGGGTATTTTTGCTCATGATGTCGAATATTATGAGCAGTCCAGATGATTTTTATGCCTTGAAGCTTAACTATAATAAGCCCTAAAATAAATTTAATTAGAGGTTTTATAGTACCAATTAATGAGTTGGCACTATAAAACTCATGCAACCAGTGAATATGTAAAAGTTGCGCATTTCTATGCTGAATTTCTTCAGGTAAATACGGTTTCCTTTCTTCGATGCCTTCCGATTTAATACCAAGTCTTTCCAAGCCTTGAGAAAGCTTTTCTTGATAAGGATTAATTGATGTAAATTTAGGAATAAAACATGTATTCATAATTGCTGGTCTACTCAATATATAGAGCAAGAATATTTTTCATTTTTAGTCTTACTCATCGAATGTCATAAGAAGCATAAAGCTAATATTTGACTTCAATTAATTCAAAAATACATTTTCCACTTGGATATATCGAAACTGTATTCCGACTTTAGCTTTAATAAGTCGTCTTTTAGCTCGTTGAGAACAAACTCTCGTTGCTTATCAGAAAGATGAACCTTTTGATTGATTGTTTTTCCCAGAAATCTTCGTGTTTGATTGCGCTGATGATCTGGCAAAAACTTTGTCAAAGGTCCTACTAAATGCCACATAGGGCCATCAATTATTTTGCCTTTTGATTTATTGGATGCTGCCTTTAAGGTGAATTGAAAATCTGGGTCTATTTCAAGAAATCTACAGACTTCAGCTAAAAGTTGAAGTGGTCGCTGTTTTAGATCGTTAAAGTCTAATAAAAGAATGGATTCAGCAGGAAAGCGGTTATAGTATTCCTTAATTTGTTTTGCATATCTCGATACATTAATTGCATGAGAATTGACTAATTGAGAGGAAGGATCATCATTAAGTTTCCATGTGGCTGATAAGCTGTGGGTGTATTGAGATTCTATTCTCTCAATTGGATCTCTCAAAATGTAGATAAACTTGAAATTTCCTTCCACAGATTCGATTCTTTCAGCTGCATTAGGAAAACCCGGAATTTTGGTGTAATGTGTGGATGCTTCCAGAGCAATCTTGTGGTGGTTTGGATCAAAATTCCATAGACCTCTATACCAATCTATGCCCTGAGAGAAATTAGTATCACACGCAAAGAAGTTTGGTTCTTTGGGAGTACTTTGTGATATCTCAGGGTGCTGAGCTAAGTAGTCAAATAGTGTAGTTGTCCCACTTTTCATAGCACCTATGATAAGTGCGAAATTATTGAAATCATTTGATAGCATTTTTCTGGATAAAAATTTCGACTCTGAATTAGAGAAACAATCCATTTAAACTCAAAACGATGTATTTCAAACGATACATTTGATAGCGCACCTACATTGGCCAATATGAAACTGATTGAAAACGAGAGAGTTCTTATGATATTTTTTAATTTCTTTAAAAAATATCTGTAAATGCAATATAAAATGATTAATCTTGCATTTATTATGGCAATCTATTAATTGAAATAAAGACAAAATAGTATTCCTTGATACAGAGATTCCTCTTGTTTTAGAAAGATGCATGAAAAGTATGGACGGATTTGAAGATTTTAGTCTTAATAAATTCATTGTTTTTATGAGATTTCTTTCCATAAAATTTTTCATGGATTTTCTGCACTAGTAAAGGATGAAGAAATAAGACACGCCTTAATCTGATGTAGAAAGTTTGAAAATAAGCCAGTAAAAATATCGATACTTAAAAACTTTAAAATTGATTAAAGGTGAAGTAAATTTAGATTTTGAGTATTTTATAACTTAATTTTTGTTTCTTTAAATCAAATATTTGTGCATAGGAATTTAAATGCCTGTCGAAAATATTGGCCATATTAAGCCTATCCTGTAATCTTTTGACAGCAGTATTTTCAGTCTTTTTCTTGTCGGATAAAAGCTCCATTAATATATCTACTAAAGAGTCAGAATTATATGATTCAAATGTGTGTATCGCACCTGGTTCTAGTTTATTGTATTCCTCAATCTGAGGGATTTTATAGGCCACTATTTTAGGATGTGAGATAGATATCCAGGTAGATAAAGAGCCAGACGCTGAACATTTGGAAAACGGACACACGGCTATATCTGTGACAGTTATGTATCTTTCAAGATCTTCTTCAGAAAGATAGCCTGTTATTTTTAGTCTATCTGCTACATTGAATTCCTTGGCAGTCGTTACTAATTTTTCTAGAAAATCTTCAGCTCTTTTATTGGCTTTCCCAGCAAAAATAACCTCTGTATCCGCAGGAAGTTTAGGCAGAGCTTCCAGCAAAAGATGGTGCCCCTTCCTAAAATGAATCCACCCTAGCAAGGTAATCACTCTTTTTTGCTCAAGTTGTAATGATTGGCGAATTTGGTCAGTATTTAAATAAATTTTTCTGTCTTCAACAAAATGGGGTATGGTAACTACTTTTTTCTCGATGGAATGTCTCATACTAGAGACTGACTGTAACCTATTTAATTCTTGCTCAGTGCAAACAAATACCTTATTCATTTGGCTGATTAGGAATCGGATTGCTAAGGCTTTGGGGCCATACATAGCCTTCAAGTAAGTTATAGGCCTAGACCATGTGAAAGGGAACTGTTCCCAATAAACATCATGCATAGTTACAACTAGAGAAGCTTTGCAACTGCATGCAAAAATGATGAGGTTTAGGATACTAAGTGCTTCACCCCAGATAGCTTTGTTATATTGAAAATGAACAACATCTACGTCAGCAAATTGCTGAGCTGCCCGATATAGAGTTATCAGGTTCTGCCACCAATTCTTGCTTAAGAGGATGTTTGCTTCAATGACAGCACAATTATCTCGTGTTTTAGCTTCCTCAGCTAGTAGGCGACCATACCGATGCAAACCATGCTCTTGAGGGCCTACATGTAAATAACCAATTTTCATAATTTTACTAGCCTGTTCATATATCGTTTGGCAAGCTTTAATTTTTGTTGAGTATGCTTTTGAGCATTAGCTCTTAAGAGGTGCCAACTGCCAGATTGCAACTCATATCCAAGCTGACACATTTCGCTACCCGCAACTGATTCGATAGTGGCAATTTCTGCTGTGGATAATTCTCTTTGCCAGCGTGTTAGTGATTTGCTACTAACCGGTCTAACAGCATTCCCCTTCCACGGTTCACGGTTTACGTTGACCCGTTTGGATTGGTGAGTGTAATAGTCCAACATGCTGGCATCAAAAGATAGTTCTAAAAAGTTGCAAAGCTTTTTGAGACAGTCTTCTGAAGTGGAGATAAGTTGCTCATAATACAGTGTGAAAATAGCACCATTGTCTGGTGGGGACTGACGCGCTGTGGCCATGTATCGTCGCCAGACTTCAGCATCACCCGCTATACTGCCTGTGCTCCATGGCACAGTTTTCCAAGAGTTAACAACGGCTCTGGGATCCCGCACGATGTGTATAAAGCGAGCATTAGGAAAGAATGTCTGCAGGATCTGCATATAGAGCAGATGGTTAGGGGTTTTTTCTCCTACAATTTGGGTGTTGCGATCTTGTCGAAACTGATCTAGCAGCAAATTGAACAGCACGGCATAGCTTCTATCGAGCTTTTGAGCGGCATCTTGAAAAGTTGACAAGTCTAGCTCCATTTCCGCAAATTCTGGGATGTCGGCAATGGCGTTAAGCAAGGCTTGGTAATTGGAATCTTCTGCTAGGTCACCGTACTGCTCCCGCTTCAGCCAAAAATTTCGGATGAAATGAGTTTCGGGTGCGATCGCAACATCTGGATGAGCATCCAACATTTGTTGCAGCAGCGTTGTACCAGAGCGAGGGCACCCGACTAAAAAAATAGAATTTAGGGTCTGCATTTGCTTACTGTTTTCCATAGCGCTACTGAGAATAGCCCAACTGCTGTAGCAGGCTACCAGCCTCTTGATTTATCTGCTGAATCTGCTCTGCAGAAAGCTCTCTTTGCCAACCGCCAACGGATGTAGTTTTAGCCTGAGAAAATGCCTGACAAAGCTTTTGACTAGAGACTACATTTTGAATTCCCAAATAGTCGAGTAGTTTCTGGGCCTCTTGTTGAGGTTGAGTTACCAGATTTTCATAGCACAGCTCGTAGTACTGACCTGTAGGTAGAGCTTGGGCTTGGTCAAGAATCGTGCTGACATGACGTCGCCAGGCCCAAATGCACCGATGAATATCACTCGTAGTTTCAAACTCGCGAACCCGTTCAGCTTCTACCCAGAACCGAGCATAGGGGCCATGGCGGTATCCACTAGATTCTCGCTTACCGGATTGAGCCGTCGCCGCTTGCAGCCAGGGCTTTTTACTATGGGAAAGGGCCGCATCTCTACCATCTCGAATAATATGAATAAACTGAGCATCAGGAAACGCTTGATAGAGAAAATCTATTAAAAAGCAATTGCGGGGAGTTTTCTCAGCAAAGCGCAAGTCACCATCAGCATGCAGCCGCATCAGCCATGCATAAACCCGCTGATAAAACTGTTTGGCCTTGGTAAAGCTCCACTGCTGATTGTGAATGTAGCGAGCAGCTGCTTTTGTTGCAACAGGTTCAAAATGGTAAGAAATTTCTGGTAATTGTGCAATGCATGAGCCTAAAAAGGTTGTACCAGAACGAGGAGACCCCACAATAAAGATAGGGCGACCAAGGTTGGGAAAGACTAGATGCCGTAGTCTATTTCTCGATAGAGGCCGATGTTGACTCTGATAATATTTACGGTCCACCGACACTGTCTGACGGACCCAATCTAAAAAGTCAAACCAGCTAATAGGTTTAACCACTTCACGTGACATGCCAGCCATGTTTCCCGAGGCGACTTCATTCAAATCTTTCATTTCTAAAACCTTTAGCTCAGGATTTAAGAAGCGTTTATCTGGCCCAAACCTAAAATTTATAGCTGTAGCAATTCAAGTGTTGCTAAATCAATTCAACTATCTTGCATGACCAACTAGAGTAATAGCTACAACAGCTCTTTAGTAGATCCCTCCTCTGTATAAAAAGGAACCTCAAAAATACTAGACCATTGTTGTACTGTCTCAATCTGCTCAGGAGTCAAGTGTTTTAACCATTTATTGGGTTCATTGGCAGATACGCGAATGGGTGAATAGGAATTACCACTATCAGCAGCCGTGGATGTTTGAAGAATTTGATCTGTTTTAGCAGTCCATTCAAGATTCAGCTTTCTGAAAAGCGTCTTGTACTCTTTAATCGGTTCTCTGCATAAGTCTTCATGACTAATGAATATCCAGTTAGGATGGGTTTGCCGCTGTTTATGCAAAACATAATGAGTTGCTCCCCAGTAAAGTGCTACGTTATGAAAGAAATCATTGCTATTGCGTAAAGTCTCCTCAAATGGAGATAGATAGTCCTCGATTAATTTTGGTTGACTCAAAAGTCGGGTAAGCGCTTTGCCACGACCCGTCCTCGGATCTGATTCAAAGGTTCGTAGCCAACTAGATGCTAGACCACACGGATGGCGGGTGATTATGACAATTTGAGGTGCAATGTTTTTATTAATCCAGTCCAATGCCATGCACGAATGCACGTCTTTGACCATGATGCGACCGGGTAGCCAACTTAGTCGATTGCCTAAAAGACTATAGGGTTTAGCTAGTTTCCCCTTGATGTAATTGTGATTGCTACGACCAGAAAATACCGTCTGACAATACTCTTTAAAGGCAGAATCACTATCATCAGCCCGCAAATACTTCAGCCAGTGAGGTGCAGCTTCAGGGACATGATCCTTATTGAAAGGCTCATGAAGATGCTTCACTTTAGTGGCCGTACTGAGCACGGAAGCCAACCAGGTTGTTCCGCTTCTGGGCAAGCCAGCAAGAAAAATGGGTGGCTTACTCGGTGAGTTAATCATAGTCATTAGCTCCCATTAATTTAATGATTAGGTTTGCTTTATCTACTTAGTAGGTCCATAACTCGATATCAGCAAGATGTCTTCTGCATTTTTCTAATCGTTCGAGCCTACAAAAGCCCACCTATTCTTCTAGCAAAAAGGTGACCTAGCATCGAGACTTAGCGCAAATTACCATTCACATGAAGTCACATAAGATAGTCATAGATGAGTTTATTAAAATTGTTTAGTCTTACTAAGCTCCCATTCTTGAATAGATACAGCGTCTAGTGGCTATCGGTTCAAGTTGGTAATAGATTTCAGATATTTCTGTAACGCATGTCCCCAGAAAAGCTGTTCCAAAGTACGGATCTCCGACGATAAATATCGGTTCCTTGAGATTATGTACTATCTAATGCCAAAACCGATTGACTGACATGGGCCTATTCTGAGTGTGATAATGTTCGCAATCCGTGAACGCAGTTTTACACACCCAAGTTAAGGTGTTAGACCACCGAATCGGCTTAACCGTTTATTGTGGCATAGCAATATCGTTACTGGAAGCAACTTCCGATCACATTTTTCACATATAAAGTCTTAATGTCAGGATTGAAACCAAAATATCTCTGCAACACCGGGAGTTTTCTGATTTTTCTAACAATAGATACGTCTATTAGAATGATAGACTTATAGCGTTTCCTAACCTGGTGAGGTGCAGCCGGTCCTTTTACTGGCAAGCTTTAGCTCTGAGAATGTACCTCATGTGACTGAGAAACGCTATAAACGCTGAATAATATTGGAAACGGCTGAAAGATCCACTTCAAAATTGGAAGACTTACCAATTTTCTTACCACACCAATAGTTATAGGTATGGCCAAGAGATTTAGATAGAAAATAATAGTGAGGAACAACAAACTTTGTAGGAAATAGCTCTAGGATATGTATTTCCTCAGAAAAAATAGTGTTTGTTAATCCGGCTCCGTGGGCAGCAACCACAGCTTCAGCGTCATAAAAGAGCTCGACTTGTTCTTCAATCGTCATATGATCGAGCACGTATCGCTTAAATCCGTAAGACTCAAGTAGCTTAAACAGTTCGTCTTCGTTCAAAATGCACCGCTGGCGGCCTTTATGGGTTGGAATGCGTGAAATAAAGATCCGATTAACTTTTTTTCGAGGTCTACTGGGAGATACTCTATTGGTAAACCATGCTAAGCATGCAGAAGGCAAATAACCTGAAAATCGACGGCTTAAAAAGCTGGGAAAGATTAAATCCGTTAGTTTGTATGTTTCGTTTTTATTAACTAATAAAATGCTTGCGTTTTTAGGTAAAAGCCTATCAAGATAAAAACTTTCTGCCTTTGTAGGCTGACTAGAAAGCAAGATATTAATCTCATCAATTTCTTGAAATTTAGAATAATGCAGTAAATAAAGCCTTGGTAGGTTATCAATCAGCGTATGATAGTAGCCATTTTTATGAGAGCGGAACGTGCTGCATACCCCCGAAATAGTGTTTGTTTTCCTTAGATAAAAAGCTTTAGCGTCAAACTGTTTTAACTCTTTTTGAGTACTGATGGATTCTTCAATTATCTGCCGCGATTTGGTGTGAAGTATACTGTACTTTGGACAGAAGTATAGATCGTTTAGCCTCAGCGTAAAGATATTCGGTGTTGTATATCTTGACGATTTAAGCGCCTTGGCATCCGGTAGAAAATTAATGCTGCTAGAATCGTTGGTTGAGACATATTCCGATAATTCAGGATATGTTTGATAAGACTCCTTTGAGAAACCATCTAGTTGGTTAATTGAGCCTCTACTTAAAAGAGTATGGCTTAATGCTGATTTAAGCGAGGTTGAGATTTCCTTTTGGAGTTTCATGTTTGGAAAACATTGCTAGCAGCAATTATGGCCTACAACATCTTTTTGCCTCCAGTAGACCTTTTCCCAGGATGCTTCTTATATTTTTTTACATTCAAGGCGTAAGTTCCTCGTTTTTCCACATAGTTCAGTTCAATGACCAATACTTGTTTCGGTTTCTAGAACCTTGATGTTTCCCTCCATACGCCATGTCAATATCTGTAGGCTTATGTCCATTTTGGGTGATCTAAACAGGGTGACCCAGGCGTAGATAGGAATTGGCCTTTGCGTGCATCCCATCATGGACCTCCTACAGCATCTATGCCCTGACTCATCAGCCCAGACCTTGAAACACTGGGAGTTAGATACGACAACCCATCAGTTTGTCGTCACCATAAAATCCACCCAAGTAATTGCGCATTGCCCGTTATGCCAAGCTACTACTGGACGAGTTCATAGTCGTTATCAGCGAATACTCTGGGATTTACCGTTGGTTCAGTTCAGCTGCGAGTCGTCTTGTCATCAGTTGCTGGGGTAGGTTGGGTGGTGTGGATTCGGAATATCGGCTGCGCCTAATTGAAGCCAGAGAAATAGTGTCAACGTCCCTATTCAAAAGGTATGCTGAGATACACTCTCATTTCTTCAACCAAACTTTAGAAATCAGTTCTAATTGCCTTTTCATATGAAGGAAATTAACCGCCTGCGACAAGACTTTGGGATGACAAGATGAGAATAATTATGCTCGTTTGTAAACTCAGTTACTTTATTAACCGTCGTTTTTTCCAAACTATTTATCTCAGATAAATGATTTACGATGTCCAGAAGGTTCAACTTTTGGGCCAACTCAATTTGGTGTTCAATATGTTTTCCAGCGTTTCTACGTTTTGCCTGAGATGAATACAGAATTCCTAGATCAAGATGATCCTCCAGTGTGTCAGCCAGCCTCATAATAATGACTGACCGTTCAAACTCACGTAAGTCTTCCACTGATTTCTGAATTGGCCATTTGGTGACTGTATAAGCTGCGATGTAGCGCTCAGTAGATAGCCCCACCGCTAACTGAATCTGTTTAGTTTTAGTAGAGGAAGTTCCTACCTTTCTCCTACCAAAGTCGCCCTGAACATAGACAGCATGAAGTAGACCAGCAATAACAACATCTAAACTCTGATGTAGCGTTACCAGAATACTGGCTGTCCCGACTAAGTGGTTAATAAAAGGCTTACCATTACTCCTAAACTGACCTGTAAATAGCTTCGCTGCTAGTCTATAGCCTGCTGCAACTTGTGCTATTTCAGTTCTGGAGTAACCAAAACTCTCCATCTGGTTATACAGCTGAATGTTTGTTTGAGCGTAGGTGTGTTTAACTCGTTTCACTTAATCACCCCAGAATTAAAACAGTGACGACAGTTGAGCAGACCGTGTGAGTTCAACCAACCTTTTTATCAACTTAGATGACTTTCTAGCGACAAGCCTTGTATAAGCTCTTTGAGGAAAGGAGATGATCTTTTTAAGGCGTCTTGATTTCGGCCTGTACTGTAGCAAACCATTTAAGGGCAGTTGACAAGCCATTAGGCGATGCTTCATGCCCCATTTAACTCGGTTAACAAGGTAAGGATCATCTTCAGCTAAATCCCATTTCTTTTGGAAATGGATCAAAGATTTCAGGTTATTTTCATCGCTCCAGCGACTTAAGTAAAACGGTCTGTCATAGTGTTCAAAGGGAGGTGGTGTCACATAGGAAACTATAGAGTCAGGTTCAAAGTAAACCTCCCCTCCAGCATTTCGAACGGCCATACAAATATCTAAATGCTCAGTCAGTGTCAGTAGTTTCTCATCAGGATATCCAATTTTTTCAAAGCTCTCAGTTCTTACCAATACACAATGATATTCAATCATCTCGGTGGGCTGACGTTTAAACTCATGCTGATGCTTGAAAAAAGGACGCTTAAGAAATCGATGGGAGGTTCTCAGCCGTCGCTTGCCAGCAGTCTCTCGAAAGTGAACATCTCCTCCTGCCATGTGAATATTTTGGTCTTTCCGAGGGCCACTGGGATCCAAAGGCCCCTCACAGTACAGCGGCCCGACTAACCAAGCCCCAGTCTCCTCAGCACAATCCACGAGTGTCTTGAGCCAGCCTAGTTTAAACTCAACGTCATTATCTAAAAAAACAACGTATCGGGTATCCACTTCAGGTAATACTAGGTTTCGAGCCTCATTAGGAAATAGATAACGTTCTTTCCGGATGAGCCGAAAGCCCTTAACTTTAGATTGTTCTTCCAGGTAGCTTTGAACAGGTTTAGGCGAATTGCCATCAACATAAATCAGACGAAAAGGATAAGTCGTATTCGCGTAAAGATTTTCGAGTGACTTCTGACTATAGCTAAACCGCTCTCGCTGAGTCACAACGATTGTCACCATTGATGTTAAGGAATCCATGAATTTCTCCAATACTAATTAGTACGATTACTATCTCGCTGTCTCATCAATTACTTGCTAAGTCAGGGTCTCCAAGCTTTTTGGATTATCAATGATAACCAACCAATACCATAGCCATTAACGACAACGTTTACTGATAGCCACCTATTTTCTTAGGCAGACTCTAGATTAAACTATATACGATGGTACTACTAAAGTTTCCAACGGGCTTGCAGTAGCTTCTGATATCGGACATGCTCTACAGTACGGCCTTACTCATCTCAAAAGATCTCAAATGGGCTCTATAAGAACTCAATTCAGTTATTTTTTTTGAAGATTTTGGCAAATTAAGCTACTAGAAAAGTATTACCTAAGCCAAGGATTTCAGTTAACTTGCTGTTCCTATCTCAAACTGCATTTTGTGATATTTCCAAAGTTTGCCTTCTTCTTCTAGTAAGTCTTGATATTTTCCTTGTTCTACAATCCGTCCTTTCTCCATTACGACTACCTTATCAGCATTGGCAATGGTGGATAGACGGTGTGCAATGGCGATAACTGTCCGTCCTTTAGAGAGTTTTTCCAGAGAATCCTGGATTAACTTCTCAGTAACTGAGTCCAGGGCACTGGTAGCCTCATCTAGGATCAGGATTTCAGGATTGCGGAGGAGAGCACGTGCGATCGCAATTCTCTGACGTTGTCCTCCTGACAATCGAACACCCCGATTACCCAAGATTGTCTCAAACCCCTGTGGCAATTCTTGAATAAATTCAAGGGCATTGGCTGCCTTAGTCGCTTCGATAATATCCGTGTCGTTAATGTCTTCAACGCCGTACGCCAAATTTTCGGCTACTGTTGTGTTGAAGATAAACGTATCCTGGCTGACGATAGCCATGCGCTTTCTAAACGAATTAATTTTTAGTTCGTTTAGATCTACGCCATCAATCAAAATTCGACCGCGTGTGGGATCATAAAAACGTGGAATTAAATCTGCCAACGTAGTTTTACCCGCTCCCGAAGCACCTACCAAGGCCGTCGTTTCTCCTCGCTTAATGGAGAGCGTAATGTCGTGGAGTATCGGCTCACCCGGATTATAGGAGAAGTCAACCGAAACAAAATCGATTGAGCGCTCTAACCGATGAAATTCTTGATGGCCATCTTGGAAATAGGGCTTATCATCGCGTCGGAGTAGGTCATTGACTGAATGTAAGGCACCTTGAGATGAGAGAAAGCCGACACGGATGCCGTTTAAGGATGAAATCAGCGGTGTGGTACGAATCAGTACAAATAAGAATGTCAGTAGCTCTGCTGCTTTGAGTTGTCCCCTAGCAATTAGTAAGCTAAAGGATATGACAACCATGCCTACCAGAAGGGTAACGCCCAGACCTTCAATTAAGGGTCTTACTAATGCGGAGAGATTAATGACTGCAAGCTGAGAATCGTGAATTTGCTGGGCAGCTGCATAAAAGCGCTTTCGTTCAAAATCCTGTGTGCCTGAGGCGTGAACGGTGCGGATGCCATTAATAAATGTAAGCGCTCGGTTAGTAAAGGCTTTGTTAGCAGCTGGGACTGCAAAGCTAGCCTCTCTCACCTTGGCCGTTAGAGAGGTTAACCCAACGGATATTAGAGCAAAGACAAGGGTGGAGATTAAAAATAGCTGCCAGGATAACAGCAACATGGACGTTAAATAGGCCAAAACCTTAGAGCCTTGGACAACAGACGTTGCAAGAACATTAAATGCCTGCTGAACCTGATTAACTTCCCCCCGGATAGTGCTCATCAAAGCTCCAGGACTCACGGTGGTGTAGTAGCTGAGTCGCAAGCTTTCTAGCTGATCAAAAATTCGACCACGTAAGCGATTGACAAGAGTCAAAGAAGACTTCTTAGCATAGATGGTGCTTAAATAGTCAAAGCAACCCCGTAACCAAACTCCCACCAGCAATAGACCAGACAGTCTGTAGATCCTTTCCGTTGCAGAAGCCTGGGTTGCCAAAAAAATGGTATCAAACCACTGAATTCCTGTTTGAATAGGAGGCTCTCCAGGGTTAGTGAGTCCTTGTAGAAAGGAGGCAATAAATCCAACCGTTATCCCTTCAAAGGCAGCTGCAATCAGAGCAAAGAGGATCGCTAGAAAGACGATTCTTCGAAAATATTTAAATTCCCTAAGAATTAAATGATGTTCCTTCCAGATCTGAGTTGTTTTGATCAGTGTACGAAGGGCACCAGGTAGCTTTATTTTCATGAAGTCAAAATATAGAAAATATTTCTGGGAAGCAGTTTATAACCCACAAACGTTAATCTGAGCCTATACGCATCACACTATAGTTTTCCTAATGTAAAGCGATTTTCGGGAAAGGTCAGAAATACCGAAAAGCAACCCATAGCTTTACCTAAACCACATCATTTAGCTATCACTAAAACAGTTGCTTCATCAAGCAACTATCTGATTTTCAGCACTTCTCCAGACAGCTCAAATAGCCCATCGAGCTGTTCCATGTCCTCAATGGGCTACAAGCGATAGAAAGCGTTCTACTGAAAGCGTTCTATCAAATCACCTAATGTTTTGGGCTATCGTCTACCATTCATCCCAAAAGCAACGTTTACTTGAGGGCAGCCAAATCTAGGCTCTAATCCTAACTTCACTTTAACCAGTTGCTTAAAGGCCAACAACAAAAATAAGGGGATTGTTTTGGCATAGCGCTTCCAAAGTCTGCCTGGCTCTTGTACTAACCGATACAGCCATTCCAGGCCGTTCTTTTGAACCCAAACAGGAGCCCACTTCTTCTCACCAGCAAAAATCGGAAATACACCACCTATACCCACCATAACTGACTGGATCCGGCCTTTGTGCTGATGCATCCACCACTCTTGTTTAGGACAGCCCAACGATATCAGTACCAAGCCAGCTCCACTATCGTTGATCTCCTTAACTAAGGCCGTATCTTCATCCCGGGTGAGTGGTCTAAAGGGTGGCGATACCATACCTGCAATCTTTAAGTTAGGATACTCTCGCTTGAGCCGTTGTTCCATACTCCACAGCACATCAGGAGTAGAGCCTAAGAAAAAGATGCTGATATTTTCTTTAGACGCTTTTTCGCACAGGCTAAGAAAAATATCCATCCCTGCGACTCGATCTTGCTTGCGCTTTCTCAGGCGACTGGTTAACCATACTAGGGGCATACCATCCGGCGTGAGCATATCGGCTCTATGTAAGACCCAGGCAAAGCCTTCATTATATTTGGCCTCAACTAGCATGTGGACATTTGCCACACACACGACTTTACTGAGTCGCTGACGTGCCCAACCTAACATCGTATTAATTTGGGCCTCAAAGGGTTCTGCTGTAACTGGAAAACCAATCACACTCTGCTTTTCCAGTTTTTTTGTGCTTCTCTTCCAAAGACCAGTAAGGTTAGACTTAGTAGTCGAATACAGCATAATGATTCTCGATTTTTGTTGAGGGCGGATTACAAAAACTTCTGTTTCTAATGCGATCGCACAAAATCGAATAAACCTATGAATCTTTATTGATAAATCTGCTTTCTTAAAATCAAATTTATCAAACTTGCACTACTGTAAGTACATTAAGAGAACTAAATGAGTTAAGAAGGTTTATTCGCAGTGATGCACTAGAGCATCTACATGTAATAAAAGTCACTGCTGCGTTACTGTTGCCTTGAACGTAAGACTGACGAAGTTTGGAAGATTATCTTCAGAACACCCTTAATCCAAGCATTTTATCCATTTACTTAGATAAATCTGTTTAGTCTAAAAGACTGATTTAGACTAAAAGACCTCTGGAAAAACTTCCTTGGTAGCGTAAACCCTGAGTCCTGTGTAAATCTTCACCAAAGATTTAGGTAGATAATACACAGAACAACTCTCTATTCAATGGCTGGTAGCAACCTCAGGAGAATTATCTGTCAGTCATGTTTAATTAACGCGATAAAACTCAGAGACCCTGAAACGAATATGGTAGACCTTCTAGCCGTTGTAGATTTGGGGTTGGGTACACGAAGATAAACCTGCCGATTTATCCTACGTACATATCGACAAATTCCTTGCTAATAGGTGTCGTCATATGATAAAAACACATTTTTTTCAGTGGGAAAGCAATCTATATTTCATAATTGCTTTATAAACACACGTTTTTATTTCATAAACACCCTTGCTTTGCAGCCAGTATAGACAAAAAAAAATGATTTGTCATTATCGGCAGTGGTCATCTATTTAAGTTGCACAATGGATCTCTACAAATCGATTGTTCAGTTTTACGGGGTTTTTTGTGACTACGGCTATTTTCTTGATGAGACCTATTTACTTATATAGATAACAACAGGCAATAATGTACGGCAGATCAAGGGTTACAAGGATTTTGCTGTCAGAAAATATATGAAATTAATTGCAGCGATTTCAAAATTAAACGGATTGGTGTAGATTCACACAGAAAACTGATACACCCCTAAAGGCTTATAGCTTATGGCCTGAATACAGTGTGTTCGAAGCTTGTGTTCTAACTTCTCACATTGCAATCTGTTTGATACCTATGTTTAATCGTCACCTGTCCCAGCAAAACCTAGCCCTACTCTGTTTTGCACTCTGTGCAATGGGTATCTCTACCTCTCCAGCAAATGCTCAGCTTCAACCATTGCCAGGGTTGGATCGTAATAGAGAAGTACCCACAAGCCGTAGTGCTGCACCCACATCAGAGGCCATTGCACCACCATCTGAAACATCTTATACATTAGGTGCTGGTGATGTAGTTCGTGTCGATATCTTTAGAGTGCCGCAATACAGTGGCGAGAGTGAAGTCCTTGTGGATGGCACTCTTAACTTACCCCTCGTGGGGCCTATAAACGTAGCGGGTCTAACTTTAGACGAAACCACAGAGTTGTTGTCTAGTCAGTACGGTCAGTATCTCAAGCGTCCCTTAATTACCCTCAGTCTATTAAATAGACGTCCTCTACAAGTTGGCATTTCAGGTGAAATCAACAGCCCTGGCTCCTACACCTTGACTCAAACCGAGACCCAGGCTCCCAGATTAAGCCAGTTACTAGAACGGGCTGGGGGGGTTACGCAAGTTGCAGCTATTCGGGAAATTCAGATTCAGCGCCCTGGACGTAATGGAGAACAACAGACATTCACAGTTGATCTGTGGGAACTGCTAGAAACTGGTAACTCCCAGTACGATATATCGTTAAGAGATGGAGATTCTATTTTTATCCCTACAGGTACGCTCTCTCTACAAGAAGCCTCTTTTTTAGCAGATGCTAGTTTTGCTGCCAGCGTTAGTCAGCCCATTAATGTGGCTGTGATTGGTGAGGTTTATCGTCCAGGTCCATATACACTGCAAGGAGGTCGGGCTAGTACTGGAGATGCTGGTGTCCCGGGTGCCTCGTCTAGCTCGTCAACCCCCACTACGGTGACGCGAGCGCTACAATTGGCTGGCGGCATCAAACCTAGAGCCGATATTCGCAAGGTGCAAGTTGTGCGCCCAACCCGTTCTGGTGAGACCCAGGTGATTGATGTTGATTTGTGGAAATTGCTGGAAGTAGGGGATATCTATCAAGATGTCGTGCTGCAGCCTAACGATACTATCTTTGTTCCAGTAGCAACAGCTTTGAACCCTGCTGAAGTACCGACAGTTGCAGGTTCCAGCCTATCACCTAACTCAATTCGCGTTAACGTTGTCGGGGAAGTAAGCCGGTCAGGAGTCATTGAGTTGCCCCCTGATACCTCTCTCAGCCAAGCGATTCTTGCGGCTGGTGGGTTTAACCGTCGTGCCAGAAAAGGTGAAGCGGAATTGATCAGACTCAACGCGGATGGCACCGTTGCCCGTGAAACGATTCCGGTGGACTTTGCTCAAGCAATTAATGACGAGAATAATCCTATCTTGCAAAATAACGATGTCGTTATCGTTAATCCCAATGCTCTAGCTCGTGTAACAGATGATATTGGCGCTGTACTAGAGCCAGTTGGACAAGTGATTAGGAATGTCTTCTCTCCCCTAAGATTCCTGGATATACTCGATTAGGCAAAGATAGTCAAGAACTCTGGATTTTCACGTTTAATCTTGCACAATTCACCTCTATTATAATTATCTTCTACCTATGAGAGCCGATACCCTCCCCTCTTCACCCCCGTGGACCCCTCAAGATCGTCTACCAACGACAGAAGATGAAGGGGGTCTAAATGTTGGCGGTCTCCTTAAAACACTACAGCGTAAGTGGTGGATCATCGCTGGCATGACAGTTGTGACCATGGGCTTGGCTGCGGTTAAAGTAATAAGCACCAAACCCGTCTATAATGGCAGTTTTGAAATTTTAGTACAGGCTCAAAGTACTGAAACCGAGGTCATCTCGAACGTACCTGAAACTATCACAAGCCAAGAGCAGGTGGCCGTTGATGGAGACTTACTCAAGATTTTAAGAGGACCTAAGGTCTTACAACCTGTTATTGAAGGCATTAGAGATCGATATCCTAATTTCTGTCCTCCAGCAGCTACTCCATCAGAACCATTGGAGTTCAGTTATGATCCTTGCTATCAGCTGGTTACTAGTCGTTTAAAGGTAAAGCAGCTTGGCAAGAATTCAGACATCATTCAGATAACACTGCAAGATCCTGATCCACAGACAGTGCAGGTTATCTTAGACCTAGTGTCTCAAGCCTATCTTGCCTATAGCCTAGAGTCAAAGCAGGCTGATATTCGCCGGGCAATTGAGTTTGTTGAGAAAAAGCTACCTGATCTGGTCAATAAGGTGGATTCTTTGCAAGATCAGCTGCAATCACTGCGTTTAGAGCACAATATTATTGATCCCAACTCCCGTGGAGCTCAACTATCAGGGCAGGTAAATGCCTTCTCTAAACAACAGCTGGATTTACAAATACAGCTGGAGCAAAATCGTGCGACCTACGATAGTCTCCGCAGCCAGCTGAGTGGGCCTCAAGAACAGGCGTCTTCCTCTGCATTAGCTCAAAACCCCAGATATCAGACGCTACTTAATCAGTTGTTGGATCTAGATACACAAATTGCTGAGGCCTCCACACTTTATCTAGACAGTAGCCCTGATATGGAAGTGCTCAAAGAGCAACGTCAGAATTTATTAGCGCTACTGCAACAACAGGGGGAACAATCCCAGAGAGATCTGATCAGTCAGCTGCAAGAGCTAGAATCACAGGAACGGGCATTGAATCAAACATTGCAGGGTTTGAGCTCAGGTGTTGATGACCTTTCAGGAATTTCGCGAGACTATTTAGAAATTCAACGGGAGCTAGGCATTGCCACAGAAAACCTGAATCAGTTTTTAGCAAAGCAAGCGGCTTTAGAAATTGATGAGGCTCAGCGAGAAATCCCCTGGGAAATTGTCACACCGCCGACACAACCTAGCTCTCAGTCTGTGAGCATGGTGCAAAACTTATTACTGGGCGGCACCCTGGGATTATTAGTGGGTTCGATCATGGCCCTATTGATGGATAAATCATCCGGGGTTCTGTATTCAGATAAAGAAATTCAACGGGTCATACAATTGCCTATCTTAGGCAAGATCCCCACACCTCAACTGGTTGAGAAAGATATTCTAGAACCTGTCAAAGCGTTACAGTTGTCTGTCAATAAGTCTTCTGTAGGCGATGCCCAAGCGAAAACGTCTTTAAACAACGGTTCGGCATCTTACACTGAGGATCCATTTATGGAGGCGTTTCGCTCCCTTTACACCAACCTGAGACTAAGCAGTGTAGAGCAACCATTAACGTCGGTCGTGGTTAGCTCTGTGATGGATAATGAGGGTAAATCAATTGCTGCCATTCACTTGGCTGAAGCAGCTGCCTTGATGGGGCAACGGGTACTGCTGGTGGATACTAATCTACGTAATCCTAAGATTCACAGCTATCTTAAATTACCCCATGATGCAGGTCTCACTGATCTGGCTTCGATTGATCCCAGTTCCATTACCAAAAATACGTTTCTCCATGAACCTATTGATGGGCTTAAGGTTCTCTGTGCCGGCACAAAAGGTCACGATGCGGGCCATATCTTAACAACTAAGCGTGTTCAAGGCCTACTTCAACAGTTGAAAACCAAATTTGACTTAGTTGTCTTTGATGCACCATCATTGCTGGGTCAATCCGATGCATATCTGGTTGCTGAGCAAGCAGATGGCATGTTGATTGTTACGAACCCTGGTCAGATCAAGCAAAATCTAATCAACCAGGCTCTGGAGCAACTGCGGATTGCCAATATTAATGTGTTTGGTATGGCTGTTCGAGAAAACTAAATCTTAGGAAACTAAACGATAGGCGTTTTAGGTTTAGGCTTGCCTATTCTCACTTTTGTAATCAAGTCTGGTTTACTTGCGAGGGGTAAAGGAAGAGCCATGGGTTCTGCCTTTACCCCTCGCAGTTTTGTTATTCAATGTAGCATTTCTCACACGCCTTGATTGTGAGTCAGCCTCGGGTGCACAGTCATTAATTTATTTTGCCTATATAGCGACCGCCTAAACATACCGAGTCAAGCCTATGCGGTAGCGCTGTTTTTTGGTGATCATCACATCGCCAATTTCAAGTCTACCTTTGCCGCGAATAGCGACTAGATCACCGGATTTTAGCCCATGACTGGATTGGGAAATCGTTTTCCAATTGACTCGAACATCGCCCGCAGTAATCATATCTGCCATTTTGCTGCGGGACATGCCAAATCCTGCTGACGCTACCGCATCTAACCGCATAGAAGCTTCGACAGTTGTGATTTCTTTTTTCTTGGGTTCACGTACTCTTAACTCACTCCAGTCAATCGGTTTTGTTTTAACGGGTACTGAGCGTACCTGGGTCAGGCTTATTTCTAAAAATTCCACCAGCTCTGGAACAACAATTAGCTGGGCACCGCGTTCACCCAAGACAATGATGTCCCCCACTTTTTCCCGCACAATGCCGGTGCCCAATAATGCGCCCAAAAAGTCCCGATGAGTTGCTGTATCAAACAAAAAGTTACCCGCTACGCTAAGTAATGCTAAGGGAAGCTCTTGTCCTTCTAACGGAATTTCAGTGCGTGCTATGGTCAGGCGCTGCCGTTCGGCCTGGGGGTACCCTCCGTGGACCTGGGTATGAATATCGGTAAGACGACCAAATATGGCTTGGGCTTCGTAAAGCTCTGGTGGTGACAGAAAATCAGTTGTGACCGGCTCCCATGTACGAATAGACTGATCGGCTTGATCAATTACACGGGTTAGGGTTTCGGTGTTTTCAACACCCTTGAGTAGGTCGTCTTTGGGCAGCATAGGCGTGAGCTAGCTATACAATGGCTATCTTCTTATATTAAGCGGTGTTTGGTTATGCTGCTTTAGTCTGGCTCTGGGAAGCCCATGACATTTTATGGGGACAATATGCTTGAAGAGCGCTCTCCATGGCTATTGAAGGTGTTTGTTTCTGCTTTGGGTTAATGCTTAAATGATGGATTCAAGGTCAGTCTGACAATAGGATTAACAATCCGGAGGTGTTTGTATGACTTCTCAAACTGGCACGTGGGTCAAAAGGTTTTTTTTAAAGTATGCGTCTCAATGTCATGGGACATTTGCAGCTTACTAAAAACTCTCATCAGCTATACTTATAAATAGCAAAAACCTTTTATTCACAAGGCTTTTTAAGCCTGAAAAGATTTAAATCACTGTCAAATAGTCTTGAACTGTTGACATTTATGAGAATCAGTTTCTATGATGAATCACAGGTGCAGATCGCCACAACAACAAAGGGGAGATCCTAGCTGACTAGTTTACTCTCAACCTAATGCCTTTATAGATTGATAGGTATTAGGGCCATACAAAAGTTCCCAATTGCCTCCAGAGTTGGATATTTCATATTGTGATGACCTGAGGCAGTGGCAAGGTTGCAATTGTTGCGATCGCATAGGTGACTCATTCTACTCAGTGTGTTCAACGCTAGAGCCCCCCTGACGGTTTTGCTATGAACAACGGTGCCGCATCTGCGGCAGTTAAGTTAAATCGAGTTAGTTATACTAACTGAGATTTAAGGGCTAGGGGAAGTAGTGAATTCTCAACGGGGTACAGGTACCACTTTTCAACCTAATCCTTTAAAAAAGCAAAGAACATGCAAATCAACGCATTTGAACGGGAAGTTCTTGAACTTACCAATGAGTTTCGTGCGCAAAATGGTTTAAAGCCTCTTGTTTTCGATCAAAGCTTGAACAAAGCTGCGGATCAGCATAGTGAGGACATGGCCAAAAAAGACTTTTTTAGCCATCAGGGTGCAAATGGCTCAAGCCCTGCAGCTCGGGCTAAAAATGCAGGCTATGAATCTGGATTTGTTGGAGAGAATATTGCAGCGGGATATCGTTCTGCTCAAGCTGTAGTTGATGGATGGATTAACAGCCCTGGCCACCGCGCCAACCTGCTAAATTCTAACTATAACGAAATTGGCATCGGGTATTATTTCTTAGAAAATGATACGGGTAGTGTTAACTACAACAGTTATTGGACCCAGGTATTTGGTAAGGGAACAATTGAAACATCTTCACCTAATCCACCTTCAAACCCCACTACACCCAAGCCACCCTCAAATCCCACCAACCCCAAACCGCCTTCCAACTCAAATAACAACTCTGTTATTAGAGGAACTAACAAGGCTGACAAATTGTTTGGTAGCTCCAAAAGCCAACGAATTTTTGGCAAGAGCGGCAATGACGTCATCGACGGAAAAGGGGGCAATGATACGATTTACGGTAATGCCGGAAAAGATATCCTGAAAGGTGGAGATGGCGATGACACGCTCCATGGTGGCTCTTTAAATGACAAGCTCTATGGTGGTGCTGGCAATGATCGGCTGCTAGGCGGAACACAGTCGGATGTTCTAGTCGGCGGTGACGGTAATGACCGTTTACAAGGGACCTCCTTTAGAAAGCGTGCAACCGAGAAAGACATTATGACGGGTGGTAACGGTCGCGATATCTTTGTTGTAGGTAACAAAGCTGGCGCTTTCTACGATGATGGCAAAGCCAAAACCAGTGGGCTAAACAACTACGCCCTAATCAAGGATTTCAAGGCTGGTCAAGGCGATATCATTCAGCTGAGCAACGATCATGACTATCGTTTAGGATCTTCTCCAAAGGGTGTGGCCAGTGGTCAAGCTCTATTTATTGATAATGGGGCTGGCCAAAAGGATGAGCTGATTGCTGTCATTCAAGGCGCAGGCAACCTGAATCTATCGAGTTCTAGCTTCCAGTACGTTTAAGCTACTGGCGAAAGCCTGATACCGTTTGACATCAGGCTTTCTAAAATCACTTGAAACAGCTGACGAAACAGGGTGTTGAGTGCCTTTGAGGTGAAGCAAGAAAAAACAGCATGGGACCTATCATGGGTACATGCTGTTTTCTTTCTGTTTAAATCTACTAGGTTGACTACGTCTACCAAGTAGACTGTTCTTTCTTTGAATAAATATTCTTTAGGTGTTTCTTGACGGTGTTTTCAGAAATGAACAGTGCATTGGCAATCTCTTTATAACTGTTACCCATGCGTTTTAGACACCATACATCGGTTTCACGGGTGGTTAGACCATAACGCAGGGCTTCTTGATTAGCAATTACAGTGAGAGAATGTTGGCGGTCTTCTAATGTAATTAGGAAACAATTACTAGGCTGATAGCCAGTATTCTCCCAATCAAACCATTGGGCTCGCAAATGGATACTGCCGTGCTCAGTGACAAGCTCATCTTCTAAAACAATGGTGTAATCTGTGGGAAAGAGATCTGAGACTTCATTGTGGTTTTCCATGAGACTTTGGCATGACTGCCAGAGAATATCAGGAATATTGCTGGATGATGGGCACGACATCTTCTTAAGTAGTGTTTGAGCACGTTTGTTTTTGAGAAGGATAGTTCCATTTTGAGAAACAATCACAAGGCCAAACGTGGAATTTTCAATGGCAGCTACTAGTAGAGCTGCCCGCATGTTAAAAGAGTCATTAGAATCATCGATTACTGCAACTGGAGAAGGAGCCATTGAGGGAACGAGTTGAGTCTGAGAAGCCATAACTAACGAGAAGTAATTGGCGGATGAAAATCTGAACTTCGTTGACTGTGCTAGTGGCGTCTGTGAGATTCGTATCAAATGCTGAATTAAACTAGTAGAAAATACGGATGCCGCTGTTGGTGTTTACCTCATTTCCTAATTTGGAAAATCCGCATGAATTTGTGACAGTTTGGCGGGCGGCATAGATAAGCGCGCGTGTTTTGATTAGGGGATAGGGTGAGCATGTGGCATGCTGTAAAAGCAATGCGTAGATAGAATCTCGGTGTACGTTTTTACTCAAAAAGTATCTTCAGCACTGGAGCCAACATTGGCACTAGCACTAACGGCGGACGAGCGTACCCGCTCACGATATCGCTACAGTCTCTCCGGTGGTATTACGGACACTAAAGGGGAGACTATAGACTTTAGTACAACCCAGCCAGAGACTACCCAGGCGGATGAAATCTATCTAGAACTACCTCGTGGAACGACGCTACGACACGGTGATTGCCTGGGAGGCCGCAACCATAGTCAGGTATTAAAAATTGTGGCAAAGCCTGAGCCAGTACTGACCGTGAGGGCTTCGACTAACGCTCAGCCCCCATCGACTAACGCTCAGCCCCCATCGACTAACGCTCAGCCCCCATCGACTAACGCTCAGGCGTCCTTGCGACTTTTGCAGGCGGCGTATCATTTGGGTAATCGTCATGTAGCCCTGGAAGTGGGGGCTGATTACTTACGCTTAGCGCCAGATCCGGTTTTGGCAGCGATGTTGCATCAGCTGGGTGTAACGGTCACGGAAGAAACTGTTCCCTTTCAACCAGAGTCGGGGGCCTATGGCCATCACCATTGATGAGCAAGCGCTGCTAAAGCTGCTGCAGTTGAGCAGTCCAGCTTTACCGGTCGGTGCCTTCAGCTACTCAGAAGGCTTAGAAACGTTAGTTATGCAGGGGCATCTTGCCGATGGTGAGGCGTTACACAGCTGGCTGCTGCAGGAGCTACGCTATGGGGCGGTGCGTTTAGATGTTGCGATCGCAACCCGCATCCACCAGAACCTTAACAGCCCTGATCAGCTTGCCTACTGGAATCAATGGCTCACCGCCAGCCGCGACACCGCTGAACTACGACAGCAAAGCTGGCACATGGGTCGCGCCCTGGTGCGTCTGGTTTGCATACTTCACCCAGAGCTTCAGGTCACATTTAACGCCTGTGGCACTCCCTGCAATTTTGCCGTTGCCTTTGGCATCATCGCCGCCCACTGGCAGATCGATACCCACACCATGGCCCTCGGCTATCTGCAAAGCTGGGCTGCTAACCTGATCGGGGCAGCCGTTAAGCTGGTGCCCCTGGGCCAAACCGACGGCCAACGCTGTCTGCTACAGCTGATTCCTGAACTGAGGACGGCAGCAGTCACCATGGTGGCACTGCAAGATGATCAGCTGTATGTGAGTGGGTGGGGCGGTGCGATCGCAAGCATGCAACACGAAACGCTATACACCCGACTCTTCCGTAGCTAACGTAAAATCTAAAATTTTGAAGGTAAATTCTAGGCTCATTAAATAGGGGTTTTATCCTGGGATTTGTTCTATTACCTATCCGGAATCCGTTTTGTAGAGGCGTTCCATGGAACGCCTCTACAAAACGGATTCCGGAATGCTCCCATGACTTCCTCCCCCTACCGTGTCGGTGTTGCCGGCCCCGTCGGTTCTGGTAAAACTGCCCTCGTCGATGCCCTGTGCAAATCCATGCGCAATGACTATTCCATTGCCGTGGTTACCAACGATATCTATACCCAAGAAGACGCCCAATTTTTAGTGCGCAGTCAGGCCCTACTGGACCATAACCGCATTGTTGGCGTAGAAACCGGTGGATGTCCCCATACCGCCATCCGCGAGGATGCTTCCCTTAACCTGGTAGCAATTGAGGAGCTAGAGACCCGGTTTGATGACCTAGACCTAATCTTTGTAGAGAGCGGTGGCGATAATTTAGCAGCTACCTTTAGCCCAGAGCTGGTAGATCTGACACTCTATGTCATTGATGTGTCCGCTGGCGACAAAATCCCCCGCAAAGGCGGTCCAGGGATTACTAAATCTGACCTGCTGGTGATTAACAAAATTGACCTGGCTCCCATGGTCGGCGCTGATTTATCGGTGATGGATCACGACGCTAAAACCATGCGTGGCGATAAACCCTTTGTCTTTACAAACCTTAAAATAAGCCAGGGGCTAGAAACCATTCAGCAATTTATTCAGTTTCACGGGCGGTTGCCAGTTAAAAATCCTACATAGGGATGCGTAATGTTCTTGCCAAAACTTCTCTTGTTTCTAAACTCTTGTTTCTAAACAAGAGTTTAGAAAGTTAAATAATTCATTTTGCAAAAGATAAGGTTATTGAGACATGACATTCAAGTCTTTATTGGAGCCATAATCGCTTCATTTAATACCGGGGATCCAACGCAAACAAAAACAAATAAATCTGCAGAAACTTAAAAAGTATCAAAGGCTACAATCGTCGTTTTCCCCAGGACTTACCATCACGAAGCGAATAAGTGTATCTACGGTAACTGCAACACTTGATTTGTGGCAGTGGCCGGTTCTTGATGCCATAGGTGTGTGAGTCTTTAGAAAGGAACGCCCAATGACGAGGATTAATAGACGTAAATTTTTGGTGTACGGCTCCACTGCCGTGGGTACCAGCATTTTGCTAAAGGCCTGTGGTGGGACTTCTGAGCCCACTGCAGATACTGCACCAGCCGAAGGCGAAACTACGATAGCGGCCGCTGGTGATGGCGACACCATTAAAGTCGGTATTCTGCACTCTCTAAGTGGCACGATGGCCATTAGTGAGACCACCGTGGTAGACGCTGAAGAACTAGCAATTAAAGAAATTAACGCAGCTGGTGGTGTCCTCGGCAAACAGATTGTTGCCGTTAAGGAAGACGGTGCCTCTGATTGGGATACCTTTGCTGAGAAAGCTGAAAAGCTCATCGACCAAGACCAGGTATCCGTGGTATTCGGCTGCTGGACCTCTGCTAGCCGTAAGAAGGTACTCCCCGTATTTGAAGCAAAGGACCACATGCTGTGGTACCCCGTACAGTACGAAGGTCAGGAATGCTCCAAGAACATTTTCTACACGGGGGCGGCACCTAATCAACAGATTGAGCCCGCTGTAGATTGGCTGCTTGAGAACAAGGGCACAGACTTCTTCCTAGTGGGTTCTGACTACGTATTCCCCCGTACTGCTAACACCATTATTAAAGAGCAGCTCAAGGCCAAGGGTGGCAACACTGTCGGTGAAGACTATTTACCTTTGGGTAACACTGAGGTCACTCCCATCATCACTAAAATTAAGGCTGCTTTACCCGATGGCGGTGTGATCTTTAACAGCCTTAACGGTGACAGTAACGTCGCCTTCTTTAAGCAGCTTAAGGGTGCAGGCATGGGGCCTGATACTTACCCTGTCATGTCTGTAAGTATTGCAGAAGAAGAAGTTCGCACCATCGGCCCCGACTTCCTGACAGGCCACTATGCGGCTTGGAACTACTTCCAGACTGTCGAAAGCCCTGCTAACGAGAAGTGGGTTTCCGATTTTAAAGCTGAGTATGGCGATGAGCGCGTAACCAACGATCCCATGGAAGCCGCTTACATCATGGTTTACCTATGGAAACAAGCGGTTGAGAAAGCGGGTTCTACTGATATTGCCGCAGTACGTGAGGCAGCCTATGGCCAGACCTTCGACGCCCCAGGTGGTACGGTTACCATGAACCCCAACCATCACATTTCTAAGACTGTTCGCATTGGTGAAATCCGTGAAGACGGTCTATTTGAAATTGTTTCCGAGACTGATGGTCCGGTTGATCCAATTCCTTGGAATCAGTTTGTTCCTGATACTAAGGGCTATGCGTGCGACTGGTCTGACCCTGCTAAGGGTGGCAAGTTTAAAGCAGCCTAAAGCTTTTGTAGGTTAGCTGACAGGGGAGAGTCACTGTGGCTCTTCCCTTTTTTCATTCAAGGGAAGAAGAGTTTACTTTTTTGACAGGTAATTGTCGTGCTCGACGGTTTAATCAACGGCATATTTAACGGCATCAGCATTGGGGCAGTGCTACTGATTGTTGCCCTGGGTCTGGCCATTGTGTTTGGTCTCATGGGTGTAATTAATCTGGCCCATGGAGAGCTAATGATGCTAGGGGCTTACACCACCTATGTGGTCCAGAACAGCTTTAAGTCCCTAGGTGATGGGGCTCAAGACTTCTACATTTGGTTAGCTTTACCCCTCTCTTTTATCGTGGCAGCCCTGGTAGGGCTCTTGCTAGAACGCAGCGTCATTCGATTGCTCTATGGGCGACCCTTGGAAACGCTCTTGGCTACCTGGGGTGTCAGCCTCATTTTGCAGCAGTTTGTGCGCAGTGTTAGTTGGGCCATGACCTTTGGCATCCTGGCTATTTGTGGGTTGCTTTTTGGTGGACGGGCTGTTTTGAACAAGTTTGCTAACTTAGGGCCGCGTCAAAAGCTGGCTAACTTTGTTGTTTTAATACTTTCTGCCGCCATTGGCATCACATTTGGGCGTTCTCTGAATGGTAATCCCACCATGTCTAAACCTTGGTTTAGTGCTCGTAACGTGGATGTGACGGCTCCCAAGTGGCTCCAGGATAGTATTAGTGTTACGGATACGCTTTCATTTCCAGCCGCGCGTATTTTTATCATTGCACTGACAATTATTTGCCTGCTAGGTACATTCTGGTTCCTCAATAAATCTGCCTGGGGTTTGCGGATTCGAGCGGTGACCCAAAACCGTGACATGAGTGCCTGTTTGGGAATTCCTACAAAGCGAGTGGATGCCCTGACCTTTGCCTTAGGGTCCGGACTGGCTGGCATTGCCGGTTGCGCTGTTACACTGCTGGGCTCTGTAGGTCCGAACCTAGGTAGTAACTATATTGTTGACGCCTTTATGGTGGTGGTCGTTGGCGGGGTTGGTAAGCTCATCGGTAGCATTGTCGCGGCTCTGTTGATTGGCATCATTACCTACATCGTGGGTTCCGGCACTTTAGTACTGATATTGCCCTCTAGCGAGTCTCTACAGCCTCTGATTGATACGGCTACATTCTTTGCCACAACGAGTATGGCCAAGGTCTTAGTATTTGCCCTGATTATTGCCTTTCTGCAGATTAAGCCAGCGGGCTTATTCCCACAAAAAGGCCGTTCGGTGGAGGTGTAACAATGTTGGAGACAAAACCCGTCGGCAAAAAGCGCAGACGTGCCCTCGAAGCAAGTATTGTTATTGGTCTGGCCTTTGCCCTGATCTTTGTTGCGCCGTTAGTACTGTCTGGTTTCCGTTTAGGGTTGCTAGGGCGGTTTTTAGCATTAGCGATTGTGGCCCTGGGGGTTGACCTGATTTGGGGCTACACCGGGTTGCTGAGTCTTGGCCAGGGGATTTTCTTTGCCCTGGGAGGCTATGCATTTGCGATGCATTTGCAGCTCAATCTTGCTGGCGATGGTCTGCCAGAATTTTTTGGCTTATATGGTGTGTCAGAGCTGCCCTGGTTCTGGCAGCCGTTCTATTCACTGCCGGTTACCCTCATTGCCATTGTGGCCTTACCTGGTTTAGTGGCTGGTTTACTGGGGTATCTGGTCTTTCGTAACCGGATTCGAGGCGTCTATTTCTCGATTTTGACCCAGGCCATGCTGGTGGTGTTTTTTAACTTCTTTAATGGCCAACAAAAGCTGATCAATGGTACGAACGGTCTCACTACTGATACCACGGTTCTGTTTGGTCAGCAGGTGGGTAGCGATCGCATGCAGTTTGCCTTCTATGTTGCCACCGTTATTGTCCTTGCCCTTACCTATGGTCTTTGCCGATGGTTGACCCGTGGTCGCTTTGGTCGTCTACTCATTGCCATTCGCGATGATGAGAACCGCCTCAGATTTTCAGGGTATAACCCTGCCATGTTTAAGGTCCTGGTATTCGCCGTGGCAGGTGGTATTGCTGGAGCAGCGGGTGCTTTGTATACCGTTCAATCTAGCGGTATCACGCCACAGTACATGAGCGTTGCCTTCTCGATTGAAATGGTGATTTGGGTTGCCGTGGGTGGTCGCGCCACCCTTGGCGGTGCGATTTTGGGTGCCTTGGTGGTTAACTGGGCTCAAGCTCTCCTGAGTGAACAATTTCCAGAGGTGTGGCTATTCTTTCAAGGAGCCCTGTTCTTGCTAGTGGTGACGGTGCTACCTAAGGGGATCGTTGGTTGGGTCCGTGATGATGCCGTCCGCCAGATTCGTGATTTATTTGGCCTACAACCCCAACTCAGCACCTATCCAGATCTGGAGCTAGATCCCGATGTCAAACGCGAACAGCGCGAATTAGCCGGTAAATAACCACCAAAAGCCTTGGTTGGGTTGAGCCTAAGCGCTAGCTCTTTTATTGATTGCTACGCCAACACCGCTCAATCCAACATCCCTCCATCCCACTTTCTCCAATCTCTGCAAGCGACCATCATTGCACACCCGATCATGGCCAACCCAATCCTCGAAATCGATAACCTCACCGTCAGCTTCGACGGCTTCAAAGCTCTCAATAAGCTCACCTTCTCCATGAACGAAGGTGAGCTGCGAGTCATCATTGGCCCCAACGGCGCAGGTAAAACCACATTCCTAGATGTCATCACTGGCAAAGTCCAACCCACCCACGGCAAGGTCCGATTCAAAGGCAAAAAGCTCAGCGGTCGTTCAGAACATAACATTGCCCGTCTAGGCATAGGCCGCAAGTTCCAAACCCCACGCATCTACCTTAATCTGACCCCGCGCGAAAATCTGGAGCTATGCTGCAACCAGGATAAGAACGTATTATCTACTCTGTTTAAGCCCACACCCAAAGCGGAACGCCGTACCGTGGGTGGGTTGCTGGAAACTATCGGCCTTGACCATAAGGCCGACAAGCCCGCTGCGCTCCTCTCCCATGGCGAAAAACAGTGGCTGGAGATTGGCATGCTAGTGGCCCAGTCCCCAGATTTACTCCTGGTGGATGAACCGGTTGCCGGACTTACTGACGAAGAAACTGAACGCACCGGTGAACTGTTGATTGCCTTAGCCGAAAGCCACTCTGTAATCGTGATTGAGCACGACATGGAATTTGTGCGTCAGATTGCCCGTCAGGTGACCGTGCTGCACGAAGGTTCTGTGCTCTGTGAAGGCACGATGGATGAGGTACAGAATGATCCTCGGGTGATTGAAGTATATTTAGGTACCGAGACGTCCATTACACCAGACCAGATGTTGTTGTTACGTATCGCTGCAACTATGGCCTGGGCCGATGGCAACTTTGAACCCATAGAACAAGAGATTATTCTTGATCGCCTGAGTCGTCAGTTTGCCCATGAACCAGAGGAACAAGTTGCACTGAAAACAGAGTTAAAAGATTTGTTAGCGAAGAGAATTCCTTTACAAGAGTTGGTTCCTCAGCTGCAAACACCCGGCCAGCGTGAACAGGCATTGATGCTGAGCTATGACGTCATTAAGGCTAACCAAATTAACCAGGCAGAAGCATCAGCATATCAGCAACTGTTAAACCTGTTAGCGCTGCCTGAAGAAACCGTAAGTCGTTTGGAAAACGCTGCTCTAGAACAATTTGAAAACGCTAATTAGGTACCCAACTGCGCTTTATTCGAAACTTCGATCTAGACAGTCTTTATTCCTCTTACTTCTCTTAAACAATCCTCATCCATGACAGAGACAGCCTACCCGCCTACCCATAAAGTCACCTCCACGGCTCCAATGCTGAAGATTTCCAGCCTTAACTTCTATTACGGTGAGAGCCATATTTTACGGGATGTCGATCTCACGGTACCCAGGGGACAAATGGTGTGTTTGATTGGGCGTAATGGAGTAGGTAAAACGACCTTATTGAAAAATATTATTGGGTTATTGTCGCCCCGTGGTGGTGCGATCGCATATGACGGACAAAATATTCATACGTTGACTGCCGATAACCGAGCCCGCATCGGCATTGGCTACGTCCCCCAAGGACGAGAGATCATTCCCCGCTTAACGGTCAAAGAGAATCTTCTTATTGGTTTAGAAGCGCTAGGAAAGCGTGCCCCCAAGGCTAAAAAAGAAATTCCCGATCTAATCTTTGAACTTTTTCCCGTCTTGAAAACAATGCTGTCACGGATGGGCGGAGATCTAAGTGGTGGACAACAACAACAACTATCCATCGCCCGTGCGCTTATGGGGCAACCTCAGTTATTACTCTTAGACGAGCCAACCGAAGGTATCCAACCCTCAATTATTCTAGACATTGAAAATGCGGTACGACGGATTATTGAAACTACGGGCATTTCCGTCCTATTAGTAGAACAGCACTTACATTTCGTCCGTCAAGCCGACTATTACTATGCCATGCAGAAAGGTGGTATTGTTGCATCGGGGTCAACGGATCAACTCAGTAATGATGTGATTCAAGAGTTCTTAGCAGTCTAATTCCTAGCGGTTTAATTCCTAGCGGTTTAACATAGTCTCTGCGGGCATACTGCTAGTACGCTCAGTCATAGTTATTAGTTTCGGCTTTTCTAATGAGGAGTCGACCCTTTGTGATGTTTACACGATTTCACCTATGCCTATGCATAGATAGGTAATTAAAGATATGTTGCATAATGTCATTGCCCGTTAATTTTAGAAACTAGAGTTGACTTAATCACGTCGTATTGTTTGTTGGCATATCCACTTAGTCGTGTACAGCTATGTCACTTCTTATAGGCGCGTATTAAGAGGTATCTGAACATTGGCAGATACACAGCACAGAAGAATCAACAACAATCAGTGAAATGCGTTTGTTGTCACGCACAAGATGCTTTTTACTGCTTCTGGCTGAGGATTTTTATAGGAAGCACTCACCATGTTCAAACGCTACATAAGAAAGTTCGTTCCAGTCAGCATTAGAACGTTTATTTCAAAAATCGAAAGCTTTTTACTATTTGATATTTACGCCTACCGTATTTTGGGTCCATCCCTCAGCAAAAAGTTGAACCAGCGGCAACAGCCATCAAAATATCTTTTTGTTATGGCTCCCGCACGGTCTGGTTCTACATTACTAGGCCACATACTCTACAGCCATCCGGAAGTGGCAGGTTATGGTGAAAGCCATGTGGGGTATGCATCAGAGACGGATCTACGCCAGTTAACTTGGAGAACAGCTGCAGTTCTGGACAATTTTGATCCGATGGAACATACCTACATCGTGGATAAAATTGTTCGAAATTATCCGATTGCGGACAACATTCTGCAAAATAAACAGATTAAATTTATATTTCTTCTACGAGATCCCGCAGCTACTTACACAAGTACAGTGAAGTCCTTTTCAGGACAAGAGTCCCCAGAAGGTGTCGATAAATGGCTTAATTATTACCGGAGGCGGCTAGAGTGCTTTGAAAGGTTAGTGATGCAAATTAATGACCCCAGCCGCTGCCTAACACTGAAATACAAGGATTTACTAGCCGATACCGACGCTACGTTGGATGCCTTCCAGACATTTCTTGGGACGAGTTCTCCATTTTCCGATAGCTATACGGTGGCAAAACATACATCTCGTCTAAAGTATGGAGATAACTCCAAGGCAATTCAAGCAGGTAAGATTCTGCGTAAAAAGTTTCATCAACTGACGCTAAATGACGCTGTCTTCGCTCCAGAAAAACAACAAGCTGCTTACGATTTTTACGCAAATTGTCTATCAACATTAAGACAATACACTCAAGTTTGTGGTTCGATTCCCTCTCAGTCAGTTCAAGAAGTGAGGGTGACGCCCACAAAGGTTAACGTAACCTAGAATACCTACCCGTTTGTTAAAAACACTGATATACTTCCAAACAATTCACTTTGATGGTCGCAAAAGCTTAGGCAGGCTGTACGTTACAGCCGTGGCGCTTTAGTTGGCTCTATTGAGGAGCTAAGCTGCACCTCAATGTGATTTAGCCTACACACTGGATTGTTGCATTTAAGGAAAACACAGTTATGGTTAGTAATCAGGCTCGCTCCCGTGCAGTGAATTCTGCCGGTAGTTTTATGAACAATTTTCGTGAGTTTTTGCTGCGTGGTAACGTTGTCGATTTAGCCGTGGCAGTTGTTATTGGTGGTGCTTTTGGTGCTGTCATCACCTCTTTTATTGGGGACATCATCACTCCTCTGTTATTAAGCCCTGCACTCAATAAGGCTGGCGTTGCAGATATTGCAGAGCTATCTGCCAATGGCGTCAAGTATGGTCTGTTCTTATCGACCGTGATCAACTTTGTTGTGATTGCCTTTATTTTGTTCGTACTAATTCGTACATTTGAGCGTATGAAGCGTACTGAAGAAGTGGATGCTGGTCCTTCCACTGATGAAAAGCTAAACGATACGTTGGGTCGCCTCACGGGTTTCTTGGAGCAGCGGATGTAGGCGTTGAGGCCTATTGGCTGGATGGGTTACATTTTGAATCAATGATTTTAGCAGCGAGTCGAGCACATTATTGCCTCGACTCGCTGTTTTTATGTATCACTTACACCACCAGGCGATATTATATTCATCTCAATTGGTAACTGCTGTAGAAATATCAATATTGTTTAATTTCATGTGTAGGAACTACTAACTGTGACTTCACCGACTGCAACACTTCTGATTTCTTGCCCCGATCAGCAAGGACTTGTGGCTAAAATTGCAAACTTCATCTACGCCAATGGGGGCAATGTTGTCCATGCTGATCAACATCGCGATGAGCCATCAGAGCTCTTTTTGTCACGCATTGAATGGCAACTGGATGGATTTAATCTGCAACGCGATCTGATTGGAGCAGCCTTTGATTCCATTGCTAAACCTTTAGAGGCAACATGGGAGCTCCACTTCTCGGATGAAGTCCCTCGCGTTGCCCTCTGGGTGAGTAAGCAGAATCACTGTTTGTTAGACTTGCTTTGGCGATATCAAGCGGGAGAGATAGCAGCAGAAATTCCGCTGATTATCAGCAATCATGAAACATTACGGTCCATTGCTGAGCAGTTTAATATCGCTTTCTACCATATTCCAATTACTAAGGCGACTAAAGCTGACCAAGAAGCCAAACAATTGGCATTGCTAAAAGAGCATTCCATTGATTTGGTCGTGCTGGCCAAGTACATGCAAATTCTGAGCCCTGATTTTATCGAGCAGTTTCCCAGGGTGATTAATATTCATCATTCGTTTTTACCCGCCTTTGTGGGAGCCAATCCCTATCATCGAGCCTATGATCGAGGCGTCAAAATCATTGGTGCGACCGGTCACTATGTCACCTCAGATTTAGATGCAGGGCCGATTATTGAGCAGGATGTGGTGCATGTTAGCCATCGCGACCAGGTCAGTGATTTAATTCGTAAAGGTAAGGATTTAGAACGGGTGGTCCTAGCCCGTGCTGTGCGCCTGCATTTGCAAAACCGCGTACTGGTGTATGGCAATCGCACAGTGGTGTTTGCCTAACCGTTACCGCCTACAAATCAATCACATCTGTTCAAGTGGCACTTAGGCTAACACCTAAATTATTGCTCAGTTCCTGAGCCAACCACTGGGATTCTCTTGTGGTTAAGCCTAAGGTCTTGCATTTAAGGTTATAAGAACGATGATTCGTGTGAATTTCAAGGATGTTTTTAGTTGTCTCTAGCCTTAAATGCAAGATATCTTCTCGCTGAGTCTGAAACAGAACTTTGCGCGATCGCATCAACAGTATAGTTTCTCGATAAACGATGAGATTGTCATCACTGAGACATATATGTAACTGACTCAGCAAACGATTCCTGGAGGAGGTAGGTAGCAGGACCATACCTATAAACCCTGCAATAGCACTAACAACGCTGGAAGCAAACCAGAACAAGATATAAATCCCTGAGAAACCCTCTATCAATGGAATGAAAATCCCTACAGCTATTCCCACCACATAAGAAGAGATACTAAAGGTGACTCCAAGAATCAATAGATCTAGCCATGAACCCACTTGTTTCCGGCGAAAACCATAGGGACGAATAACAGTATCTAAGGTGCCGTCCCGCTGATTCACTAAAATTCGATTTTGCTCAAAAGGGCGTTCAGATAAAGCGCTTAAAGTACCCTTTTCTAAAACCGTCTGTAAGCCAGTTAGGGCCTCTGTGGCTGAGGCAGGTCGCTGGCTGACATCAGGGTGTATCAACCAGCGCAACCACTGGCGTATGGGAGAACTGATATGTTTGGCTTTGCTCTCAAACTAGATGCGCATCTTGTTTTGGGGTAAATCCGCAGGATGGCATCCTGTCATCAGAAAAATTAATGTAGCTCCCAAACTGTATAAATCTGAAGCAGGTGTGGCCCGTCCACCAAACTGCTCGGGTGGCATATAGCCATAGGTGCCCACAATGGTTAACGTGCCAGATGGATTTAGAAACGGGACCTGGACAGAGCCAAAATCTACCAAATAGAGCTGCCCCTGACTGTGGCCAGTACGATCACTGAGCAGAATATTACTGGGTTTCAGGTCACGGTGAATAATTGGCGGCATTTGACTATGGAGGTATTGCAAAATAGTCAATAACCGCTGGGCAATGTCGATGATATCTGCCTCACTAAAACTCCGTCCTGTTTGCAGGTGCTCTTGTAGTGATTGTCCATGGACGTAGCTTTGCACTAGCGCATATCCCTTTGCGGATGGCAGATCTATCTCAAAATAGTCTAGATATCTAGGGATACCAGCGTGGTTAAGCGATTTGAGAACTTCCCCTTCTCGCTCAAATAAACGTAAATTAGTCCATTCAAAATCGTTGCCGAATGTAATGACTTTAATTACGACAGGACATTGCGCTTGGGTATCATCAGCCAGTAATGTCCTACGTCCAACAGCTTTACCCAGCTCTTTGCGAATTTCATAGCGATTATTCAAGCACTTTCCTAGCCAAGCTGGTGGAGATGCCTCTGCCATCCTCTTTATCTCTAACTAACTAATGGAGTAAGTCTTCTAAGCGCAATCTAGCAATTTTTTCGATTTCCAAAATCGCTTGCTGTTTTTCTCTGACCGTCGTATGGTTCAAACGTTTGGCAAATGCAATTAATATCGCCGCCTTGGTCTGACCTTTGACTGCCATGATAAAGGGAAAGCCAAATTTTGTTTGGTAGGTGGCATTCAATTGCTGAAACTGTCCATACTCAGCTGGGCTTAGGCGATCAAGTCCAACACTGGTTTGTTCTTGCACAGAGACAGGAGCCATTTGCACCCGACTGCCTAAGTCAGGATGGGCTCTAATCAGCGTTAACTGCTCGTCTTCGGGCATCTGTTCCACCAGAGTTACCATGGCCTGGTGGAGACTAGCCAAATCCAGAAACGGACGATGATGCCAGGTCTGGGCTGCAATGCTGGGTGTGTTCTCGAACACGCTGCCAAAAACTTGAACAAACGCCGGCTGAGTCATGTGGTTAATCTCAATGATGCTATATCCCATAGCTAACTGCCTCGATAGGTGCTGTAGGACCAAGGAGAGCAGAGTAGCGGGACATGGTAGTGGGCTGTGGCATCGGCAATCCCAAACCGAATTGGTACGTTGTCCAGAAAAAGAGGGTCTGGCAAATCGCCGGATTGTTGTTTGAAGTAGTCACCAACCGCAAATCGCAGTTCATAGACGCCAATAGTGAATTCATTGTCCATTAGCAAAGGGGCATCGGTGCGACCATCGGCATTGGTGGTTACCGTTTTGAGCAGGTGCTCTGCTTTGAGTAGACCTTCTACCCACCAGAGTTCGATGGTCAGGCCTACAGCAGGGCAGCCCTGGGCTGTATCGAGAACATGGGTTGTAAGTTTGCCTGCCATGGTGATTTGCAGTCTAGTGAAAGGGTCTAGTGAAACGGTCTAGTGAAATGGTCTAGTGAAATGGTCTAGTGAAAGGGGCCTTTTTGGATGATTTTTGCGATCGCACCCATAATCCTACCGCCATCTTCCTGGGCCAACTCCTCGTACCACTGCTCAGTCTTGGCCGCGACTTTGCCATGAATCATATCCGCCCGCTCCCGCGCTTTAAGGATAATCTCAGCTGTCCGATCTTTCCTCTCAGTTTCGTAGCGTTTCAGGGCATCTACCACACTGATATTGGTCGTTACCAAGTGGGTTGTTAAAGCCCAAGCATCTTCGATAGCCTGACAGCCCCCTTGCCCCAGGTCAGGGGACGTACTGTGGGCCGCATCTCCCAGTAACGCCACACGCCCTTTTACCAGCTGGGGCAGCGGATCCACATCATGAATGGGAATGCGATTGGTCTTTTCTGGATTCAAACGCTGGATTAATGCTTGAACTGGTGCCGCCCAACCGTCGAAGTGATAGTTTAATTCCGCTCGCATATTAGCTTGGGGTTGAGCATCTTTGGGTAAGGGCACATCCAAGAAAAAGTAAAACCGATTATCACCCACAGGCATCATGGAGGCCCGCTGACCCTTGCCAACATAAATCACCCAGCTATGGCTCGGAGCCAGCTCAGGGGCGATAGGTATCAGACCGTTCCAATTGACATAGCCTGCATAGCGCCGCTCTATGGTTTTCCCCACCACATAGTTGCGAAGAACAGAATGGGTGCCATCGGCGGCAACGACAAGATCGCCCGTTGCCCGTCGTCCATCCGCAAAAATAGCGGTAGCGTCTGTATCCGATTGTTCGATGCCGACACATTGAGAATTAAGCTGAACATTCTCTACACCAAAGGCTGTTAACAACATCTGTTGCAAGTCTGTGCGGGCAACAGGATAGGGGCACTGACCAACCGCTTCTACCAGCGGTGTCAGGCTAAAATTGGTCAGAGTCCGTCCAGCTTGGGTGAAATACGCCATGTGCTGCATCGAACCACCAATATGGGCAATTTCAGCCCCTAAGCCCAGTCGATTTAGCACTTTAATGCCATTGGACCAAAGGGAAATGCCTGCTCCTGCCGGTCGTAGTTGCCGAACACGGTCATAGATCTCGACGTCGTAGCCTGCTTGGCGCAGTGAGATCGCAGCCGTCAATCCCCCCATGCCTGCACCAACAACAATCACCTTTAGATTGTTCATGCTGAACTATCCTTATCGCTACGCACAACTTGAAATTTAACCTCCATGGTATAGTTTACGCGCAGCGAACATATACACCCCAAAATCATCCATAAATAGTCAATCCAGGAGATTTTCTAATGCAGAAGGAACAGCTTTTGACTCAAACAATGGCGTTTCTCTTATGTACAACCCCAGAAACTACACTCGGTAAACTATTGGGATTATGTTTAGCATCCAAAGTGGATGCTAAACACTCAGGCAAGAGTCCGTTAGAGTTTGCTGAAGAGCTACTACAATATCCTGAAACAATCTCCACCTGGATTTCAGATGTCGTTGATAGCGATGATCGCTACAGTGTGGAAGAAATGGTTGCACTTTCAGAAATGAATCTGAAGGATCCCGAAAAATTTATGAAGGAGTTGTTGAACGAGATGACAACCTTAGATACCCAGGGATTATAGACTTTAGAGCGGGTGGGGCAGCCTATTCGACAAGGGCAGATCCAGAGTAAACTATCGTTAACTCCACATTAAAGACGCCAAGAAGGATGCAAAGACATCCCTCTCTCATCCCACCTCGTTGCCCCATCTATTTGACTCTATTTCTCCGAAATAACATTGATGGTGACGCTCGCAAAACTGTCACGAATACAGACCAAATTTCACGCTGTTACTGTTAAAGAATATTGTCACTTAAATCCACTGCTAACACTCTGGAAAACCAGCATAGTCAACGCTCATGCGACTGCGGGGATTTGTACTGAAAACCGAATAATTATTGCTTGTTAAGATCCTAGTCAATTACCGAAAGGCTGTGTCAAGATCGATACGAGATACACAAAAGGCTGCTTAAAACAGCTGGGTTCTGAGAAAAATCCAACACATTGAGTGTGTCAATTTCAATGACCCCCAGTTTCTCCGAAGGCTGAACTGTTTAGACCTATTAAGGAGATTGCTTATGTTAGTGCGAAATGCATTATTGGCTCTAGCTTTACCCATTTTTGTGGCGTTTCCAGGCCATGCAGCATCCGAAGAAGATCTGCAACGTTTGGTCATGACGGGTATCTGCCCTGACTGCGATCTCTCAGGGGCTGATTTGCAATCCTCCCACCTAATTGGCGCAGATCTGCGAGGGGCTAATTTACAAGGGACCAATTTGTCAGACAGCAATCTTGAAGGAGCTGACCTAACGGGGGCAAATTTGAAGGGCGCAAACCTAAGTAACGCCTTTCTAACCAATGCAGTTTTTGAGTCAGCAACGTTAGATGGCGCGAACCTATCTGGCTCAGCCCTCTACTTTACCGATGTCACGAATGCATCGCTGGAGAACATTGATATCGCGGATGCCGAAGTCGTGGGCACCCCCATCAGCATTGGTGGCCCCTATGAAGATTATGAAGAAGACGTTATTGGCAAGTAGCGCTGGCGTTGCGCTTACTAAGCAGCAGGGCTAAATGCCCTGCTATTTTTTACCCTAAACCGGCATGATTGAGCGCTGACAAGCCGGACATACAGCGTGAATCAGCAGTTGACAATCCAGCAAGTGATAGCCTGATTTATCAGCCATTTTGGCTCCAGCTTTGAGTACGGAGTCGTTTTTAAACTCAATAGTTTTATTACACCGTACACAGATCAGGTGATGGTGGTGATGGGGAGAGGGCTGGTTGATTTCGTAGCGCTTCTGCCCTTCCGCTAGCTCTAGTTCGCGTAAAATGCCCATGCGGGACATAAGCTTAAGGTTGCGATAAATAGTGGAAAGGCTAATGGGCTCACCCTCATCTTTGAGTAGCTCACACAGCTCCTCTGCGCTAAGGTGTTGCCCCTTATCAATATTTTGGAATGTATTTAGAATAGTTTCCCGCTGTGGAGTCATGCGCCATCCCCGTTCGTGAAGCTCAGCTTTCATTGCTGCGGGAGTGTAGGAGACCATAATCGTTCCTCTGGAGGATGTCATTAATAAGAGCTTAATGAGAATATAGCGAACTCTCAAGTTATTTGCAATAGTTTTACTCTATTGCAAATAATATCTAAAAGTTTATAAAAGAATAATTGAGGCTGTAATGGCCTTCGGATGGCGACAACACTTGCTAACTCGTTGAATGTCAGTGGATTAGTAGCGAAACTTCCGCAAACATAAGTTTGCCTCTGCGCAAGGAATTTTTTGAGCTACAAGCCGTTCAAGGATGTTCTTAATTATCAAGTAGGTCAGTTTTCCCCTAATATGATTATTTAGGAACTTTTCGCATTAACTGCTGGCTATGTCCTACAAACCTGTTTTCTTATGCATGGCACTCATGTCATTTGCGATCGCAAGCTGTGGTAATCAGTCGCAAGAGACGTCTGGGTCTGATACCCCTTCATCTGAGACTGCGGCTGCCGTCGTCAATGTCTACTCCGCGCGTCATTATGAAGTGGATGATGAGTTGTTTGACAGCTTTACCGAGCAGACAGGGATTGAGGTCAATGTGGTCGAAGGTAAGTCGGATGAGCTAATTGAGCGGATTACGGTAGAGGGTGATGCCAGCCCGGCTGATGTATTTATCACCGTAGATGCAGGGCGACTATGGCGCGCTGAGCAGGCAGGGATTTTTCAGCCAATATCCTCCGCTGTATTAGATGAAAAAGTACCTGAGAATTTACGCCATCCCGATGGACTGTGGTATGGCCTCACAAAACGGGCGCGGGTCCTAATCTACAACGTGGATACAGTAGATGCAGCTGAGCTGTCAACCTATGAGGCGTTAGCGGAGCCTGCATGGAATGGACGGGTGTGTGTGCGCAGTTCTAGCAATATTTACAATCAGTCCCTGGTGGGATCATTAATTGAAACCATTGGCCCAGAGGAAACGGAGGCTTGGGCCAATGGCTTGGTGAATAATTTTGCCCGGGACCCCGATGGTGGAGATGTTAATCAGATCAAGGCGGTGGCAGCGGGCCAATGTGATGTGGCTATTGCTAATCATTATTATTGGGCACGACTGGCTAAGTCCGATGAGCCTGAGAGCCAGGATGTGATCGCAAAGACCGCTGTCTTTTTCCCAAATCAAGACGATCGGGGCACCCATGTGAATATTAGCGGCGTAGGTGTCGTGACAGGGGCTGAAAATAAGGAGAATGCGATCGCATTCCTGGAGTTTCTTGTGGGTTCTGAAGCCCAGGAAGTCTTTGCCAGCAGCAATAATGAATATCCGGTTGTCGAAGGGATCACCATGGACCCGATCGTGGCAGAACTAGGCGAGTTCAAGGTAGATGAAGTCAATGTCTCTGCCTATGGTCGTAACAACCCCGAAGTTGTCAAAATAGTTGACCGAGCTGGTTGGCAGTAGGCCTCAGCTTAGTTAGTCAAAATGGGATGACGCGCGGTGAGTTATGGGATATCAGTGCTGTGCATGGGATGTTCACCGCCTTATCACGTTGAATCAGGGATTCATTCCCGGTAAACTGCCTGGCTAGATTTGGCCTATATCTCAACGCTGTTGCACAATGCTGTTTCAAATTCCTGATGTGCTCTCTGGGCATGAGTTAACCCAGCTCCACACAGCCTTAGCCAAGGCTGAATTTGTGGATGGCAAAGTCACAGCTGGCTGGTATGCCAAACAAGTAAAACACAACCAACAGCTCAAGCCTGGTGCCGGGCAACCACTAGAAGCAACGGTTAAGGCTGCCTTAACCCGTCATCCTTTATTTCAAGTAGCGGTTCGGCCCAAACATGTTCACAGTTTGCGATTTAGTCGCTACAGCGCTGGTATGTCCTACGGCACCCATGCAGACAATGCCATGATGGGGGGGTACCGTTCAGATGTGTCCTTTACGCTGTTTCTGAATGACCCCACTGATTACGCAGGGGGAGAATTAGTCATAGAAGGAGCTGACGACGAGCAGCACTATAAGCTGTCAGCGGGCCATGCAATTGTCTATCCTTCGTCCACACTGCACCGGGTCAATGAAGTGACCCAGGGACAGCGTTTGGTGGTGGTGGGTTGGGCACAAAGTCTGGTACGCGCCCCTGCTGAGCGTGAGCTCCTGTTTGATATTGATACGGTGCGGCGATCAATTTTTGCCCAACATGGCAAGACAGCAGAATTTGATCTGCTCTCTAAAAGCGTGTCAAACCTGCTCAGACGTTGGGCAGAGTAATTTACCTGCTTACCAGGGCTTTCCGCACATAGCTTCTGATGGCCGAGTAATATCCTAAAAGCCCTTCAGGTATAAATTGGTAATATTTGAGCCAGCGTTCGTTGATCCGATTGCCCTGTTTACTAGTGGCTTTGGTAATTTCAACGCCTGCCTCAGGCAGTGCAACATCAGAAAATTCAAGGACCTGATGCATGATGCCATCAAAATCTTCGACTAAACTCTCGTAGACCACTTCCAAAAAGGGCAAATCATTGTGTTGAAAAAACGACCGCCATTTCTGATTGCGCCCTGCGAGACCTTGTTTATAGCGATAGATATTGAGGGGTTTAAAGAAGAGTTTGTGCGTTTTATTAGCGCGTTCTTTGTCGGTATCTTCGCTTCGCACAACGTACACCCCCGTTTGCTTACCAATTTCCATAGAAATAGCCTGCTTAATAAGGTTCTGACGGCGAATAAAAATAAATCTAGGGTTTGGGAAAAGTGTAGAGAGGATTTCAATATCTGACCCTGTCTGCAAGGCCGGATCTGTGCGGACAATTTTGATCAAATTGATCATATGGTCCCAATGTAACTTGACGCCAAATACCTGGTTTGGCGTTTTTCCCTGAGCATACACGTTGGCTAAGTATGGATATAACGTACTGACATGCGAATTCACACCATTTGCAGTCAATACATCGGGCCTAAAAAATTCCCTGGACTTACCAGCATAGCCAATATCCCCCAAAGTAAGCCCCAGAAGAGTACTCCCAGATCTACCTGTAGAACATATAACGATACTTTTGGTTGGCAATAACTCTGGCGTGATGGAATCCTTAAACGACATGGGAACCAGCCATCAGTGTTCCTACTAATAGTCAAGAGCTCCCAAGTAACATGATTTACTCTTCAACTCTTACCTAAATAACCAAATGCCGTGGTAGCAAACCATAGATCTGCTACCAAGCTTGGTCTCCAAAGAGTACTATCAAAGTCATTAATAGGCATCCTGTAGCTCGTAGAAGTCTGGGGAAATGTAATCTTTGCGCATGGGCCAACCCACCCAGTCCTCAGGCATAAGCAATCGCTTTAGATTGGGATGTCCCTCATAGATAATGCCGTACATGTCATAGCTTTCACGCTCTTGCCAGTCAGCCGCCTTCCAGATCCAATAAACCGAAGGAATCTTGGGATTATCCCGTGGAACGTAGACCTTAATGCGTACTTCCTCAGGGCCATCAGCATTATCGCTAACCTTCAGAAGGTGGTAAAAACTAACTAAAGGTTTACCAGGGCCGGCATCGTATGCGCCCTGACACTGAAGATAGTTAAAGCCATAGGCATAGAGTGCCGTGCAAAAGGGAATCAAAAAGGCAGAATCAACTTTAAGCAATTCCACACCTAAATGATCACGCTCCATGATTTCATGGGCAAACCCCTGCTGCGTTAGCCAACTTGATACAGGACCAGCTTCAGACAGCACACCTGCGGCTTCAGCGGCAGGCTTAATTTCTTCATCAGCCATTAGTCTGCTTCTCCTCACCTAATTTTTCCGACTCAGCAACGTTCATAGGCATGCCCATGGACTGCATTAGCTCCTTAGAGGGAGCCTCACGACTGTCAGAACGAATATATTTGCCAGTAAGAATGGGTTCAACCGCTTCCATCTTGTGGGAACGGGTATAGTAGCGATGGGTCTGCTCCAGGATGCCCCGCTCCCGCATGGACTCATTCGCCACTTTCTTACGCAATTTGACTACGGCATCAAAAATAGCTTCAGGTCGAGGTGGGCAACCAGGAATATAAACATCCACGGGAATCAGCTTGTCCACACCGCGCACGGCTGAGGGAGAATCAACACTGAACATACCGCCAGTAATAGTGCATGCACCCATGGCGATCACGTACTTTGGCTCAGGCATTTGCTCATAGAGCCGGACCAACGCCGGAGCCATTTTCATGGTGACCGTACCAGCGGTGATCAGCAGATCTGCTTGACGCGGGCTGGAACGAGGGGCCAAGCCAAAGCGGTCAAAGTCAAATCGAGAACCTAAAAGGGCGGCAAACTCAATAAAACAGCAGGCTGTGCCATAGAGCAACGGAAATAAGCTGGACAAACGTGTCCAGTTATAAATGTCATCAACAGTGGTGAGAATGACATTTTCCGATAAATCCTGAGTCACAGTTGGCGGGGCTGCCGGATTCATAACCCGCTCATTGTCACTGATTAAGGAACTCTCTGCGGGAGACTTTATGACCATTCCAATGCTCCTTTACGCCACGCGTAAACCAGACCAATAAGTAAGATTGCGATAAAAATCAGAGCTTCCACAAAGGCCAATACACCTAGCTTGTGGAAGGCGACTGCCCAGGGATATAGAAAAACAGTTTCTACATCAAAAATGACAAAGACCAGGGCAAACATGTAGTAACGAATGTTGAACTGAATCCAGGCCCCACCGATGGGTTCCATACCTGATTCATATGTGGTGCGTCGAGCCGCACCCGTACCTCTGGCTCCGAGAAGCTTAGCTGCCCCCAGGGCCAAGACTGGCACCAGGCTGCAAATAATTAAAAAGAGTAGGAAGTATTCGTATCCAGTTAGTACAAACACGCGCGCTTTATGGTTTTCTCGTAGAGGGCTAACTGCCCCCAATAAGCTTACTTCTATTCTAGACAGCTGTGTAGGTTAATCCCATCGTGATAAAGAGATCCGACGATAAAAAAATCGAGACATTTCTATAGGACGTTTCTATGGATAGGTGCATGATGATCGCCCTGATACCTATACATGTCAGGAGACGCAACTCAGTGTGTAATAATTGTTTACATGACGCTATCGGACCCCCCCATGAGTACTGAGCCTGATGCTAATCCAATAGTGGATGCGCCCGAGACTGATGTGCCTGAGACTGAAGAACCGTCTGCACCACTGACACCTTACGAGTTAAATCGCTACGAATGTCGTCCTTGTGGCTATGTTTATGAGCCTGTGAAGGGGGATGGTAAAGCAGATATTCCGCCTGGAGTGCCCTTTGATGAACTGCCTATCAAGTGGCGCTGTCCGGTGTGCGGTGCCCGCCCCAAGATGTTCGCCAATATTGGCCCTGCAGGTAAACCGTCAGGATTTAGTGAAAATCTGGGATATGGATTGGGGGTAAACACACTGACACCTGGGCAGAAAAATATTTTGATTTTCGGAGCTTTGGCCGTAGCGTTCATGTTCTTTATGAGTTTGTACGGCCTTAAATAAGCTTTGAAAAACAGGCTTGTTCAGCCAGGGCGCTGAGTCTGATTTTCATACCTGAATTTGTTTATTTGTCTTGATTTCATAGAAATGCAAACGGTTTTAACAGACTTTTTCAATGAGCGATTGGCCATCGGGCTGAAGCGACTGATGCTGGTTGCGATCGCAGTTCTCAGCGTCGGCTGTACCAAGTTCTTCCTGCCAGCTTTGGAAGGTAATCCCTGGCAAATGATTGCCCTGGAAACCGACGCCACATTCTCCGATGTCGCGTTTACTGCAGATGCTAGCCATGGTTGGCTGGTGGGTAGTCGGACTTCTTTGTTTGAAACAAATGACGGTGGCGAGACCTGGGGGCAAAGAACACTGGACCTGGGCGATCAGCGCTACACATTTACCTCTGTTAGCTTTGTCGGTGATGAAGGCTGGGTTTCAGGTTTGCCCAGCGTGTTGTTGCATACAACCGATGGCGGTAAGTCCTGGGCCAACGTGCCATTGAGCAATCAGCTACCTGGTAGCCCTTTGATGGTGACGGCCCTAGCCAAAGGAGCTGTGGAACTGGCGACGGATGTAGGTGCTATTTATCGTACTGAAGATAGCGGTCGTCACTGGTCTGCGCTCGTCCAAGCAGCAGTAGGTGTGGTTCGTAACATGACTCGTAGTGAAGACGGACGTTACGTAGCCGTTTCGTCTCGAGGCAATTTCTATTCCACGTGGGAACCGGGCCAGGATAGCTGGCAGCCCCATAACCGTGAGAACTCTAAGCGCCTACAAAATATGGGCTTTACCAGTGACGGCGATCTTTGGTTGATTGCTCGAGGTGGCCAGATGCAATTTAGCCAGACCGATGAAGATCCGGATGCTGTTAAATACGAAAGCTGGGGCGAGCCTTTGCGACCCGAGATCGGTACTAGCTGGGGGTTCTTAGATGTTGGTTATCGTACCGATAATGAGCTATGGGTAAGTGGTGGTAGCGGTACCCTGCTGATGAGTCCTGACGGCGGCGAAACCTGGCTTAAAGATGAGCCCGCTGGCGATGTTCCTTCCAATCTTTATAGGGTTAAGTTCTTTAATCAGGATCAGGGCTTTATTTTGGGACAGCGTGGTTATCTACTGCGATATTCCCCAGAAGCTATGGCTTAAGCCGTTTTGCTCGTTATGGAAGAAACATCAAGAGCGCGGAAACGTGAAGGAATCCTTAATCGTTGCTTGATAGGGATATGCCCTGTTCTCTATGATGTTACTAAACACTTTCCATCCATAGAACTTTGGTTTTCAGATAGTGAAAACTTTGTGTTCTAGCTTGGATATTAGTCACGCCTATTCGCTGTTAAGAGGAGATTGTGCAATGGCAGGTAATACTGGAGAACGGCCTTTTTCAGACATCATTACAAGTATTCGCTACTGGATTATCCACAGCATCACCATCCCTGCACTATTTATTGCAGGCTGGTTGTTTGTATCCACTGGCCTTGCCTATGACGTTTTTGGCACCCCTCGTCCTAACGAGTACTTCCCCAACAATCAGGTTCAAGTACCGATTCTTGAGAACCGCTACGATGCGGATAATCAAATTACCCAGTTTGGTAATTAGTCCCCTTTGTTGATTGTCAATTGAGATTGGAATCCCCTTATGACCAGCAGTAATCCTAACGAGCCCATCGTTTACCCAATTTTTACGGTACGTTGGCTTTCCGTTCATGCCCTTGGCATTCCCTCGGTCTTCTTCCTGGGTGCCATTGCTGCAATGCAATTTATTCAGCGATAGGAGATCACCGTGGATAGAATCCCAAATCCAAATAAACAGCCCGTTGAGTTAAACCGGACATCATTGTTCCTTGGTTTGCTTCTAGTCTTTGTGTTGGGCCTGTTGTTTTCCAGCTATTTCTTTAACTAAAAGGTAACGGGTGTAGGTGGCCAATACTATGGCTGTCTACGCTCATTTTTCATGAGAGTAGGCGATAACTAGGAGATAAATGCATGTTTAAGGATGGCCGAATTCCCCTTTGGATTGTGGCAACTGTTGCTGGCACTGGTGTGCTAGTGGTTGTTGGTTTGTTTTTCTATGGTGCCTATGCTGGCGTGGGTTCAGGTGTATAACCAACCTGCCTTTGAACCCCACGGTGCTTTTTCAATTTAGGTTGCCCAGTCGGTTCTCTACGCACCTTGAGTCTGTTATTCATGTGCGCAAGGCATAGGGATCTGCCCAATGTATTTGGCAGATCGTACCGCACATAGCTGTTGCTATTTAAGGTTTATAGCGATCACTAATCTTGTGATGAACTATGTGCACAAAGCTATAAAAAATAGGCGTTGAAAAACCCCTCAGGCTATTACGCTTGAGGGGTTTTTCTCATTCAATACTTTTGGTGGTCTTACCACAGATTACATGTGATTAGAATAGCTCCACAGATAGATCGACAACCTATGCCGATGTTTCTTCCTGCTCTACATAAAGGAACATCGCGATCATAAATGCAAATGCATGAATAGCAACGATGGGGACCATAACCTGAGGCAAAAGGGATGTATCCATATATCGAGTCTCCTATCTCTCAATAGTGAGCAAATGCTCTAAAGAATTAATCATTGTCACATCCAGAAAACTAGGGTTTTCCAAAGAGAAAACTCCACATTCTGACTGTACGGTGGGTCTAGGACCTAGCCCTTAATTTACTGCGATTTGATGCGGTATATGTCAATTGTTTAGAAAGTTTGCATGGAATGTGTACACATTTGTAGGGGTGTTCCATGGAACGCCCCTACAAAATTCCATCAAATATCCCAACCATCAAATATTGATAGGGAGTCGTCTGGTGGCATAACTCGCCGATTTTGCACGACTTTGCGACTTTCTTGCAAAGTCGCCATGTCAATTGAGATGGCAGCCACCTGAAGCTCTAAACAACCATGGGGAATCTGCACCCGCATAAGGGTTTCCAATTCATTGGAGTCGTTGGGGATAAACTGCATCAGCAAACGCGGCGAATCAATCATTGTTCGCGTTTGTAAATCGTTCATCCACACTTTGACATAGGGCTGATAATCTCCAGCAGGCACACGCACTTTGATGGCCATCCATTCGCCAGCTACTAATTCTTGCTCTGGTACGTCCAGAATGGGTGGAAATACTTGGATCGGATCATCTACCTCTTGAGCCGCCTTTCTTGGCTCAGGCCATGGAGAACGCTTCGGGGGGTCATAGGCCACAAACTCATTTGTCTGTGTCTGTTGATTGCCCTTGTCCTCTAATGGTTGTTGCTCCTCAGAGGGGTGTAGCGCCTGCTTGACCTCCAGGGATTGACGATAACCGTCTTGAGTTAGCAAGTTAAGCTTTTGCCAGAACCGTTCCCGTAATTGCAGCTTTTGAAAAGCCTGATCAATGCTGTCAGTGGCTGGCTCCCACTGCGGCTCTTTGGACTCTTTGGAAGCAGAGTCTGGCTCAGGCAGACGGGTAGGGCGATTAACCACCACGGCTGGAGCAACATCCTGCTTAAGAGCGGCATTGGCTACTTCAAGGTCTAAGTCATCATCTTCAATACTACTGAGCCCAAATACTCGGGGTTCGGCAAAGGGGAGTGGCTCTTCCATAGGAGGTTCTTCGACTTTTGTATCCTCCATAGCTGTTCCCCGTTCTATAGAACGCATCGCCTCAGGATCATCATCAATGATTGGGGCCGTCGCAGGAGAGTCCTCTGACGGATTTTCTGCAATAGTGTCTGCGACTTCATCTGCCTGATCAGTCAATAGACTTTCTGCCTCAGCTTTGGTTTGAGAGCTGTCGGCGTTTACCTGAAAGGTGGGCAGTTCTGGCTGCCGGTCGGGATCTAGGTCTACATCACTGGGTGGCTTGATTTGGGGAGGTAGGGTCAAGCCTTCAGAAGGGATAATTTCCTTGGGAACGATGGGGGTATCGCTGGTAAGGAGTGCCTCTGATTTCTCTGGGGAGGGAACAAAGGCTTCAGTGGAGCCTGGAAAAATGGAGATTTCTTCTTCAAAATCGAGGTCCGGCTGATTTGCGATCGCATCCAGCATCTGCGCTAAACCGATGGTGACCGTAAAGGACGCCGACACCAACGCAGTTTTCTCCACCGAGCCATCTGGGCTAAGGAGCGAAATCGCCCCCAGAATAACCTGAGTAGATAGTTCCTCTGGCAATGCGATCGTGACCGAAAAGGGAGAGGGCAATGCTTTGGGTAAATCAAACGCCTTTTCCGTAACCGTACTGGCCGTTTGTGGATCCCGTAGCTCTACCCAAAGCTGCCCATTGGCTAAAGGACTCCCAGCCGTTTGAGATAGATGGCCAGTCAGGGTTAAGGCTTGTCCCAACTCTGTTACATAGGCTTGTTGCTTTAGCTGCAACTGAACGTCAGGTGATTGAGCATCACCCAGTGCAATATCAGAGATACCAGCCGCTGGTTGCTCCGCACTGACCTCTGCATCAAGCGAGCGCCGATGGTCAACTGTAGCCTCTGACCAGTTAGGTTCCCAATCATCCTCATCTCGCGGTGTGACCTGTAATTGCACCGAATAGTGCCAGCCCCCCTCCCCCAGAAAGTCATCAATGACATCGGGACTGTTACACTCAATTTCCCAGCGGCCAGGGCTCAGCTTTATAAACGGGAAAATAGCCAGCAATCCCGAGTCGTTTGTATTTGCCTTACGTTTACGAACACGACGGCGAGGAGGAATTTCATCTAGCAACAGCTGACTAACCCGAACTTCGACAGAAGTACTGTCATAGCTCGTATGGGCAGCCATGCGATAGCGACCTTCCAAGATTTCTACCTGCCTTGTTTCCAGCGGTAGCCAGGTCTGATCACCTTCCTGCTGAATTAAAAACTCCCAATAACGCATACTTAAACACCTGTCAGAGACCTGCCCGTATCACCTGTAGCCACTGGTGTGCTCTATACAAACAGCTACAACATAGGGGCAATCCTAGCAAACATAGCTACGATTCTCACCTTTTTCCGTCAGAGTCACCGCTTTCCCTAAGCTTTCTGTACGTTAGCTATAGCAATACTAAAGAAATATGGCGAAGTACACGTTCAAATAAACAAGTTTTGTGATGTCAGCAATTTTCTAAAAAGACATTATACCAGTGGCTGGGGGTGGCTAATAGCATAGCCCTGCACATAATCTACACCCAATGCCTGAACTTTTTTCAGCACAGCTGGACTTTCAACATATTCAGCAATTGTTTTTAAGCCCATGATGTGACCGATGTTGTTAATAGCTGCCAACATGGCACAGAGCAAATCATCTGTGGGGGATTCCTTGACAAAATTACCATCAATTTTTAAGTAGTCTACCGGTAAATGCCTTAGATAGCTAAAAGAAGACATACCACTACCAAAGTCATCTAGCGCAAAGTGACAGCCAATCTTTTTAAGTTTCAAAATAAGATCCGCCGCTTTTTGTAAATTAGCAATGGCTAGGGTTTCCGTTATTTCGAAACAGAGTATCGCGGGGTTGACGGGATACTTTCGTAGCTGCTCTTCCAAAAAACCGATAAAATTTTCGTCATTGATACTAGCACCCGATAGATTGACACTATAAATTGTCTTAGGCATCGGGGTATGGGACGTCAAATAACTAAAGAAACTTTCCACGACCCAACGGTCAATGCGGGGCATGAGGTTATAGCGTTCCGCTGTTGGTAAAAATGCCATCGGTGGTGCTATTTCACCGGTACGAGTATTGGGCAAGCGTAGTAAAATTTCACACAAGCGAATATCGCTAGAGTTGGGGACAGCGGATTCAATCGTTTGATAATAAAGCTGAAACTGGTCCCCATCAAGGGCCTCCGTCACCCGTGAAAACCATTGCACATCTTCAGTTTGTCGGCTAATGCCGACATCGTCTGAGTGGTAGATTTGCACGCGATTACGCCCCTTATTTTTGGCGACATAACAGGCCTTATCCGCCAGCTGCATAACCTGTTTACTGCTGACAGTATTGGATACCATCGGCACAATCCCAATGCTGACACCAATGTTGAACATCTTGCCATCGAACACAAAGCGAAACCCTTGAATACCCTGACAAAATGACTTAGCAATTTCAGTGGCACGCTCCAATTTACAGTTGTACAGCAACAGACCGAACTCATCACCACCAAGTCGAGCCAACACATCAGTTTGACGAATTTGCCTCCGCCACAGATCGGCCACTTGTTGCAACAACTGATCCCCAGCCGCATGGCCACAGGTATCATTCACAGCCTTGAAATGATCTAAATCCATATAACACAGCATGTGCTGTGATTCTGCACCATGCAGCTCCTCAATGGCCTTATCCAGAGCGTGCATAAACTTTTTGCGATTGAATAGTTCGGTCAGTGGATCGTGGGATGCTTGCCAGGCCAGCTGTTTAGCCCTACCCCGTTCTTCAGTGACATCGTGGAAGACAAGAACGGTGCCCAGCACCTCGCCGTTATCGGCACGAATGGGGGCTGCCGAATCTCCGATCGCAAATTCCTGACCAGTTTTAGAAATGAGTGTGGGATGCTTGCTGAGGCTAATGGCTTTCTTTTCCTTAATGGCCTGTAAGGCTGGATTTTGCAGGGGCTGCTGGGTCGCACTATCAACAATGGTGCAAACTTCTGAAATGGAGCGTTTTTTTGCGTCATTGGCTTTCCACCCCGTCAGTTTCTCAGCCACCGGATTAAAATCCTTAATATAGCCATGGGCATCGGTTGTAATAACAGCATCGCCAATGGAGTGGAGGGTAATCTGGGCCAGCTCTTTCTCTTGATAGAGCGATTGCTCCAAGTGTTTGCGCTCAGTGGTATCGGTTTGGGACCCAGCGATCCGGTAGGGCTGTCCTTCATCATCCCATAAAGCCATACCGCGCGTTAACATCCAGCGATAGCTGCCATCAGCATGAAGCATTCGATATTCAAATTGAAAATTAGACCGCTGAAAAGCAAGGTGTTCTTGTAGTGTTTGTTCAAACTCTGACCGACTATCAGCATGGATACGTGACAACCACTCTTCAGGGCTCTCACTAAGATTGCTGTGGTTAAGCCCCAGCATGGTTTTCCAACGGAGGGAATAACAAATAGTATTGGTTCTCAAATCCCAGTCCCAAATGCCATCGTTGGCACCTTGGACCGCCAGAGCATAGCGTTCCTCACTAATTTCTAGCTTTTTTGTGAGTTCTGTACGCTCAATCGCATATTGAATGGTCTTAGCCAAGAGATTACCAACATCAACATAGCCTAACCTCTGTAATCTTTCGGGTGAAAATGTGTCTGATTTTACCAGATAGTCTTGGGCACCTTCCTGCAAGGCAGCTATGGCAACATTTTGGTCTTGAATGCCTGTTAGAACAACCACAGGCACCTTGGGCACAAGTGTTTTAATTTGCTTAACTAAATCGACACCTTGACCATCAGGTAGACAAAGGTCTAATAAAACCACATCAAAATTGTTATTAGTCTCTAGAGTCCTAATAGCTTCATTAAAGCGCTCAATATGATGCAATGTTGTTTCAAGCAACTCAGAGGAGGATAACAGTTCTTGGAAGAGTTGAGCATCCGATATGTTGTCTTCAATCAATAGTGCATCTATACCTGTTGTCATGGGTACGCCCGTATAGGTTATATCTAAGGAGAAAATGTAAAAATGAAGTAGCTAGTGTTTTATTCATAGGCATAGCAGCTCCTATAAATAGACTAGCTAGGTGGTAATCAGAACTGTTAATTATGCAACAACAAAAGAATAAATAAGAGTCTCTACAAAAACAACACGCAACGTCCCAATTGCTCTAGAGATATAGTAAGAAAAGTCGTTATAACTTGTATATCGCAAAAATACCTATTCTTAAGATATGGCTGCCTATACAGAGAGCACAGGTATTACGGAATTGCTAGAGCATCGAAAAACATATATCGAGCTAACTCTACTCTAGATATTGGGTCAAAGATTGCTTCGTTAGTATTTTAAGTTACATTCTGGTGGGCAACTGGGCGGTCTCAAGCCAAAAACCCAGGATTTTCTGAGCAATCACCTGATATTCACTAAAGTTTGTGGGTTTAGTAATGTAAGCATTAGCATGGAGCTGATAGCTTTTATCGATATCGTCACGAGTGGCAGAACTTGAAAAGACAATGGTGGGAATGGCTTGCCAAACTGAGTTTCCCTTAATTTCTCCGAGAACTTCGTGCCCTGTTTTACCGGGTAAATTGAGATCCAGCAAAATTAGTTGAGGATGAGCGTGACTGTTATCGAATTGCTTCAGTAGGGTTAAGGCTTCGTCTCCGGTTTGAGCCAGTTGAATAGACCATTGGCAGCCGACATCATCAAAAGCAGCTGATAAGATAGCTGCGTCAGTAGGGGAATCTTCTACAAGAAGAATAGTTACGTCCATCTTAGTGGTCAGGCATGCTAACACCCATTGTGCACCCGAAGGCTATGATTCTAACCAGGACGGTGGACTTGAGGGTGTCCTCATAAGCAAACTTTAAGCTTCATGTTGATACTTATCTGGGACTAGAGTGAAATAAAATATTGAGCCTTCTCCTGGAGATGATTTGAGCCAAATATTACCTTGATAGTGCTCGACAATTTTTTTGCAGATAGCTAGGCCAATACCATAGCCCTTTTGCTCTTGTTGGTTATGCAATCGCTGAAATAGCTTAAAAATACGTTTCTGTTGGTCTTGGGGAATACCAATGCCATTGTCTTGTACGCTAAAAAACCACTTAGTCGCCTGCTGCTCAGCACTAATATGGATATGGGGCGGTTCCGGTCCTCGAAATTTAATGGCGTTACTGATTAAGTTTTGCAGTAGCTGTACAACATGATTTGTATCTACATCAAGGGTGGGCAAGCCCCCATGAGTAATAGTTGCTTGATTTTCCAAACGTATAAGCTTGAGGTTTTCGAGTGCCGTGGCAAGCGCTTGTTCTAGGTCGGTGGGGTTGTTATTTAATTGTTTACTGTTAATGCGAGAGAGCTCTAGAATGCCATCTATCATGGCTTTCATGCGAATGCCACCGTCAACGATATGGGTGATATATCGTTGGGCTGATGCATCTAGGCTGTCTTTATAACGCTGTGCCAACAGCTGGGAAAAAGCTGTCATGGCTCGCAGAGGTTCCTGCAAATCGTGGGAAACGACATAGGCAAACTCCTCTAGATCCGCATTAGATCGGATTAATGCTTCAGCTTTCTGGGCTAACTTTTGCTCTGTTTGTTGCCGTTCCAATACTTCTGCTCGCAGACGTTTATTAATTGCGAGCAGTTCTGTCGTTTCGTTTTTAGGGTTATGGGATTGGGTTAAACTGTGCACTGATAAATCAGTACTGGCGCATTGGCCAAGCTTCTCTAATGAAGCGTCATAGGTCTCTCGTTCAACCAAAAGTGTTAAAAACTCTTCCGTTGACGCACTGGCCATGTGTAAGTGCGCTTCTATGGTCACCCTATAGGGTCGTTCATCATCGACTGTGCTGATCTGGCCGCTAGCTCGTTGGATATGGCCAGCATTGATGTGTGCTTGCTGGAGAGCTATGCTGACCGGCTGCCGCAATGAAATTGGCAAACATTTCAGGATGTCTTGACGACTACTACCATCAGTCTGGGCATCAGACTGATGGTTCAGCAGCCCGAGGGGATCGCCACAGACATGTAGTAAATAGTTTTGCCGATTGACAAGCAGACAGGTAACTCGGCGATGGTTTAGTAACGACTGAAAGGCTCTGTTAATTAGAGGCTCAGTTTGCTGGTTATATTGCAATGGCTACCAGAGAATGAAAAAGCTTAATAATTCAGTGACCTGGTCGCTGGGGGCAAAATGACCGTTGAGCTTAATACTAGTGGAATAGGCTGGATGCCCCTGGGGGTTGGAGCGAACTTGCTATGGAGGCAAGAACTGGGAGGCGATAAACTGGCTATCTGAAAGTCTTACATCTACATGAAATCTACAAATAAATAATAGAACCGGAGAGGTATTAATGACACCCCTCCGGTTAAAAGCCAAAACTTTCTGATACTTGCTGACTAAACTGGGTTTATTTCGTCAGCTTAGTCAGGGATAAAGCCTGGGAAAACTAAAAACTACCAGCTAGACTTCACCACGCCAGGTAGTAAGCCCTGGTGAGCCATATCTCTAAGAGCGTTGCGGCAAAGACCGAAGTCACGATAATAGCCGTGAGGACGACCCGTCAACCAGCAGCGGTTATGCAAACGCGTAGGGGAACTATCGCGAGGCAGCTGCTGAATTTTTCGATGAATTTCTAACTTTTCTGCTTGAGAGCCAGCGGACCTAAATGTATCCAAAAGCTCCTGACGCTTAGCTGCATACTTTGCAACTGCCTTTTCGCGCTTACGCTGGCGCGCAACCATGCCTTTTTTAGCCATTGGGCTGATAATTTCCTAGGTGTTACCGATATTTATCACAGCTTTCCATATTAAAGGAGAACCTCTGCTTTGGCAAAGCTAACGTTAATAAATTAACGTTCTCGTTGATCGAAATCATCTTCAATATCAAATTTAGTCAGCCAATTAAGAATGCCAGCGGCTCCAATAAGAATGCTAATGCCAACAAGTCCGAGTATGAACCAACCTAAACTATTCATAGGTTTTACAAGGGTTTGGGGGCTGAGCTCGTTGAGCTGTCAGGTACATACCCTGAATATCGTTGTCTTCATGCATTAAATTTCCCATCTATTCAGGAAAAATATATGGACGTATCGGTCTAGGATTTCTTCTTTTTAGAGTTCTTGGTGCTTGCAGCCACAGCTCTGGCCTTAATTAGTTTAGGGCCAGAGGTGCACCATTCAATCAATTGACATCGCTCACAGGCTGGATTGCGAGCATCACAAACAGCACGGCCATGGTACACCAGCCGAATAGACCAGTTTTCCCAGTCTGGTTGAGGCAAAAGCTTCATCAGATCTTGCTCAATTTTGATGGGAGTGTCGTGTTTAGTCAGGCCAAGACGATTGGTAATGCGTTTTACGTGAGTATCTACGGTGACTCCAGCATTGATTCCAAAAGCATGAGCCAGCACCACATTGGCTGTTTTGCGGGCTACTCCCGAAAGACTGGTGAGTGCTTCCATTGATTGGGGCACGTCACCACCAAAATTGGTAATAATCTTTTCACAGGCGGCGCGGATATTTTTGGCCTTATTACGATAGAAGCCGGTTGATTTAATGTATGACTCAATCTCGCTGACGTCTGCTTCTGCGTAGTCTGTGACCGTTGGAAAGCGCTCAAATAGATCGGGTGTGACAATATTGACCCGCGCATCAGTACACTGAGCCGACAGCATCGTAGCGATTAGTAGCTGTAGTGGATTTTCGTAATCAAGGGAGCAAGGAGCTTCGGGATAAAGCTCTTTGAGCTGCTCGAGGATGAGTAAGGCTCGTCGTTTTTTAGTGAGGCGAGGGCGTTTGGTCTGGGCAGCGGTCACGGTGATTTAGGAGGCTGACAATGTCTTAGTGGGTGGCTTTTGACGTAGGATTTGTCCTCACCCCAAACCCCTCTCCCCGGGCCTACGGTGTATACATATGTCGGAGAGCTGCTCCAAGTCTCGAGCCCACTCTGCGAGAAGAGCAAAGCTCTACAGCCCCCAACCCCTTACTCTCTGAGGGATAAGGGGGGTCTGGCCTCAAAGTCCTTCGCCCCCAGGGAGAAGGATTTAGGATGAGGGCTAATTCAAGGCCAGGTCTACCTTTTGGGACATTATCTTCTAGATGTGTATACATAGTAGCTCCCTGGAGGAGAAGGAGCTGGGGGCTGAAGATTACCTACTGAAAAACATTCTGAAAAATTTCTAGGCGTGATATATCCCGAACAATCAACATGCTGCCTAAGCAAAGAAACAGCAGCAGGCCCGTTTGCATGACGCTCTCTTGAATTCGTCTTGGTAACGGTTTGCCCAGTAGAGCTTCTACCAGCAGAAAAGCCAGCTGACCACCGTCTAGGGCGGGTAAGGGCAGAATATTAATGATGGCTAGGTTGACGCTAATCAGGGCCGTAAAAGGAAACAGGCTGATAATATTGGCATCGGCCATGGTGCTACCCTGCTCAACAATACGTACAGGGCTGGATACCTGGTCGGATGTTTCAGAAAAGTTGGTTGCTAATTCAAAGAAGCCCTCGGCTGTGCGGACAAATACATTTTGAAATTCATCAGCGGCGAACGTCAGCACCTCAATTGGATTAGCAGAACGCTCATAGCTAAATCTACCGTTGGGATATAGCTGAACACCAATAATGGGCTTCCCTTCGGGGGATATGTCAGGGGTCACCGTTAGATTGAGTTCCTGTTTCCCCCGCTGGATGAGCAAATCGACGGGTTGATTGGGGCTAGTTTGAATAGCATCAATCAACACCTGTACGTTTTCTTCGCCTTGGTTAAGGGGTTGATTCTCAACGGAGAGGATAATATCTCCCGCTTTGATTCCAGCTTGGGCGGCTGGGGATGTATTGGACATGACCTGAGGAATCAAGACACCTGGCTCAGGTATAAAGTCTTGAGGGACGCCAACGCTGGTGAACTGGATGACAAAGACAAGGTAAGCAAACAGAAGGTTAGCAATCACGCCTGCGCTCATCACAATGGCCCGATCCATCACCGGACGATTTTGCAGCAGGTTCGGATCGTCAGGGGCAAAACTGGTGTCCGAATCCTCATCCATTGGAAAACCCACAAACCCACCGAGGGGAAGTGCCCGCAGCGCGTATTCTGTTCGAGAGCCTTGAAACTTCCACAGGATGGGGCCAAAACCGATGGAAAACCGGTTAACGTGAATGCCCTGTAGTCGAGCAGCTAGGAAGTGGCCCAGCTCATGGACGAAAATCAATAGGGCAATGACAGAAATAACGGCCAGAACGGACATAGAAGACAGTAAGTAGGTCAGTAAAAGTCGCTTGATTGGTTTAGAACGTAGGCTTACTCTTGGGAATCAGAAAACCCACAAAAGCATTGACAGACAACGTCAATAAGACAAGCAAGCGAGTCAATTAACGAAAAACGTTTGTTATGATTCCCATTCTACCGTTCCCTTTAAATAGCTGTGGGTTAAATGCTTCAAAGAAACTCGCGACCCATGTAGGGTTGAAGGACCTCAGGTACTTTCACGCCTCCATTAGGCTGCTGGTAGTTTTCAAGGATAGCGGCCATGGTACGACCAATAGCTAGCCCTGAACCATTGAGTGTGTGGACAAACTGAGTACCTTTCTGCCCTGGGGTTTTAAAGCGAATGTCAGCGCGGCGAGCCTGGAAATCAACGCAGTTGGAGCAGCTGGAGATTTCTCGGTAGCGATTGGCTGAGGGTAGCCATACTTCTAAGTCGTAGGTTTTGGTGGCTGAAAAGCCGATGTCACCGGTACAAAGGGCTAGGACCCGATAAGGTAGCTTCAGCTGTTGCAAAATGTCTTCAGCATCCTTCGTCAAGGCTTCGAGTTCATCAAACGAGGTGTCTGGGTGCACAAACTTAAACATTTCCACCTTATTAAATTGGTGGAGGCGGATTAAACCACGGGTATCGCGACCATAGCTGCCTGCTTCTCGACGAAAGCATGGGGTATAGGCACAGTAGTTAATGGGCAGCTGATCTTCTGTGAGAATTTCACTGCGGTGAAAGTTTGTGAGGGGGACCTCAGCTGTTGGTGTGAGCCAAAGATCATCGTCTGCACATTTGAAGCTGTCTTCAGCAAACTTAGGTAGTTGCCCTGAGCCAGTCAATGAGGCCGAGTTGACCAAGATGGGGGGCAAAATTTCGGTGTAGCCTGACTTGGTATGGCGGTTGAGCATAAACTGAATCAATGCTCGCTCTAGAGCTGCACCAGCACCGATCAAGGTAACAAAGCGACTCTGGGCAATTTTGACTGAACGCTCAAAGTTCATGATGCCAAGCTTTTCGCCTAGCTCATAGTGTGCAAGAAACTCATCGCCCTGGGGAATCAGGTCATCGCCCCAGCGACGAACTTCCACATTCTCCTCTTCATCCTTACCCTCTGGCGTTGTGTCGTTGGGCAAGTTAGGTAAGGTTAGCAATATATCTTGAATCTTGGCCTTGAGTTCCTTTTCCTGAGGCTCTAGCTCGGCAAGCTCTTTTTTGACCTGGTTGCCTTCGCCGCGCAATGCCTTGACCTCGTCACCTTTAGGGTCGGCACCGCCCTTGATCTTCATGCCAACGGCTTTGCCGATTTCATTACTGCGAGCCTGGAGTTGCGATCGCACTCCCTCCAAGCCTCGCTGCTCACTATCTAATGCCTGGAGTTCAGATAGAGATTTTGCATAGTCGCCGCTGCGTTTGGCTAAGGCCGCTGCCACTTGGTCAGGATGTTGTCGAATCAGCTTTAGATCAAGCACTGTGGTTCACCGAGTTTTCCCAGTAAATCAGGATAACATCCCTCTCCCTAAATCCCTCTCCCTTGGGGAGAGGGACTTTGATGATCTAAGCTACTTGTTCGATCTCAGCAATTTCAGGGATAAATTCGCGTAGGCGACGCTCGATACCCATGCGTAGGGTCATGGCAGAGCTAGGGCAAGAGCCACAAGCACCTTGGAGGCGTAGTTTAACTACAGGGCCATCGATGTCAACTAGCTCAACGTTGCCGCCGTCAGCCATGAGGTAAGGGCGGAGCTCGTCAAGTACTTTTTCTACGTTGTCGTTGGTTAGCGCTAGGGTTTCCATAGAGTCGGTTCTTAAAAAGAGTGAAACAGCTATTTTAATACTAGCTTTTGAGTAGAAAAGCTTGGCCTTAAGTTCTTCAATCCCCTACTTAGATAACTGCCAGCATCGAAGTTGACCGGCCCAGTCTCCGCTGATCAGGGTCCGGCTATCGGGGGCAAATACGGCTGACCAGACGCCGCTTTCATGGCCTTCGAGGATATCGAGCAATTTGCGGGTGGTCATATTCCAAATGCGGATGGTGCGATCGCGACTGGCGGTCGCCAAAAGTTTGCCATCGCCACTAAAACTAACGCTATTCACCCCTTGGCTATGGGCATCAAGTTCGGCTAGAAACCGACCGTCCCCCAGTCGCCAAAACATAACTTTATTGTCAGCTCCGCCGCTAACTAGTAACTCACCATCGGGGCTGATGGCCAGGGATACGATGTCGTCTGTATGCCGTTGTAAACGATGAATAATGCGACCCGTTTTGGCATCGCAGATATTAATCTCCCGATCTTGAGTGCTGGTGACCAGGGTACAACCATCGGGGCTCAGCACCAGGGTACGAATCCAGTGCTGATGGGTAATTAGAATGCCTTGTAAAGTGCCATCGACAGCTGACCAACGCCGCACCGTTTTATCTTGGCTACCCGTATATATCCACTGCCCATCAGGACTAAACGTCACTGTGCGGATGCTATCGGTGTGGCCTTTCAGAATGGCTAATTGTTGGCCCTGCTCCAGTTGCCACAAACACACCTTGTTTTCATTGCCACCGCTGGCAATCAATGAATCATCCGGACTAATGGCTAATGCTCTAACCCATCCCTGATGACCTTGCAGGGTTCGATGTAGCTGCCCACTGTTGAAATGCCACAGTTTTACGGAGCGGTCACCGCTACCGCTGACGATGTATCTTGCTTGGCTATCAATGGCAATGGAACGAATCCAGCTATTGTGGGCGTTAATCGTTTGAGTACATTGCCAGAGATGGCGACTCGGTGGTTGGGAAGACGAGTTCACAGCCGCAGCTCTAGTGACTACATGCATCAGAGGTACTGAGTAGTTATTATCACATTTGTTATGGGTTGTCTGACAGACCGAAGACTTTGGGGGTGTCCGTTTGCAACAACGTACTATTACTAACGATTCCTCTATGGAGAATTCCCGATAGCTTGAGTGGAAATTTTAATGCTGTCATGCATTTTTCCGGATGAGGCAGAGACGTCCACCGGCTGGCCGCAGCTGAACCCAACTCTTCAGGGGTGAGCGCAGTCGAACCCTGGTGTCAATCAGGCAATGCTGCCGCGTTTGCGAGCTTCTTTATAGGAGGTGCCAACATTTTGCAAACCAGCGCGAATCATTTGCTGCTCAAGTAGGGCAAAAAATCGGTTGCGATCGCCCCCCCGCACCACCGCCTGGTTATGGGCTTCTGCCAGGGAAACTGGGTAGCCAAAGCCTTTCTGCACTTGGGTAAGCGTCAGACTCAGGGCGCTCTCAAATAGCTGATTGTCCTTGACCACCCACTCAGGAAACTCGACACGGGCAATTTCAGCGCCCACATGGACGTGGCAAAAATACACTTGATGGTCACCATAAAGTTGCAAAATGTCTGCCGAGCTTTTGAATAAGGGACCGCGCTGTCCCGGTTCTAGCAGTGTGGCCCACAAGGTGACGTCTCGCAGTGGTGAAAATACCTGACAGGGGGCACCGTCGGTTTGCCCTTCGCAGTGCTTTTGACAATCTGGTTGCCCATAGGGACAGCTCTGCAGGCGTAGAAAGTTGAGGGCTTCGCTGCTCCGTGAGGCACTGAGATATCCCACCAGGGGGACCTGGGCTGCACGGAGGGTATCCCAGGCCACCAGGATGGGCTCAAGAATTTGGTCCCTGGCGGGGGCGGGGAGTTGATCGAGAAACCAATAAATTAATGACCCATCGGTCATGGCCAGGGTGGGGATGGATGCATGGGGTGAGGGTGAGGATTGCCTGGCTTCTAAGGTTGCTTGCGTCTCCTGCTGCCTCTGCTCTCCTTGCCCTCCATGCACATCAAGTCCTAACTCTGCCAATACCACGGATTCTGATACCGTCCGGCGATAGCCCATCCACTCTTCTGTGCGAATGCCCCACTGTCGCGATGTGTAAAGGTCTTCGGGACGATAAATCACTTCTGGCTGGCTATCGAGCAGTGGGAAGCGACTTTGGCCGTAGTGCAGCACAATACGACCGATGTTAAGCAAATAGCAATAGGCAATTTCGTGATGGCTGGGGTTGATCTGTGAACCGTCGGTGGCAAGGACGGTGTGGGCTGCGGGGGCAGGTTTGATGTTGACTCGGGTATCCAGTGGCTCAACCGGTGCGGCGGCGGCAAAACCAATTTGCGGACCATGGGTTTGGAGTTGCTGGATTAAATGGGGTTGCTGTAAATGGGCCTGGTGGAGAAGTTGGGTTGCGATCGCAATCCTTGTCTTCGCTGCCTCAGCCTCCTTTGCCAGGTGATTACTGATCCCCTGCATCTGCTGTGCAATTTTTGATAGATCCAGCATGGTGCTGCCAACCGCCTAAACGATATCGAACCTTTGTACTACCGAATCTAACGATAGCAGATGAATTCGATTGTCTTCCTGAGCCGCTTGGCGTTCAGGCCCTAAGTTGTAGCCCCAGTCGGCCAGGAATAGTTCAACGTGGTCTAGGTCAGATTGTTTCTTGACGGACTGGAGAGCCTTGATACGGTCTTCGATAAACCAGATACTAGGGGGATCAGGATAACCTTTAGCTTCCTGATCAATTTTCGTCTGAGCCATGTGGCTTGCTGTCAGCAATCGCAGCGTTTCATATTTGGGTCGTTTAACCTCTTTACCCAGAATATTCTCAGCGGGCATGGCCACACTGCTTTGTTTAAGTAGCTGCTGGATAAAACGGCCTTCTTTGGTGCTGACAATATAGGTGGGGCGTTTTTCCAGAGAGGCTTGTAGTACGGTTAACATGTTGGGATAGAACCGATGCTGGGCTAGCCAGTTGTCTAAGTCGGTGGCAATCCAGTGGTCACGTTCACCATCCAAAATTTTGGCAGCTTCAGCCTGGGTAAGATGGGTTTCTTCTAAAAACGGCAGCGCCAGGGTTGGCCAACCTGGAATAATTTCCTCAGCTGTTTTACCTGAGACTAAAGCGCGTAACAGCATGGGCATTTCCCAGCCGGTCTCAATCACGGGACGCAGCGGATAAAACTGCTTAGCTAGTCCTTTAGGGGGCTCTAAGCTGTCTGGTTTAAACAATTTGCAATAAGCCCGCCACGCCGTCTGAAAATATTCGATCAACCCGTCGCAAATTACTCCATCGAAATCAAATGCCAGAACATCTGGTTGCATGGTTGAATTTCCTGTGGGGGCACTAAACAGAGGCCTTGAGTAAATAAAAACTCAAGGCCCGAGGGCGTAGAAGCACCCGATTCCAAACCCCACATTAATCTATACCAAAGGGGGCTGGTAAAAATTGTCAATTGATTAACTCTGATCAACTCAATCTTGAAATCTAACTGTAGCAGGATTGAGGGTTTAGAATAAATAACGCTTGACGCTGCTGATCCCCCGATCGGGTTGAAGCTGACAAGTTTTGCTGGATTGCACTCAATCCAGATCGGTATCTTGCAAAAATCAGCAACGGGAAACGCTGGATGGATAGGCATATGAGCAGCTCGGTAGAGTTTTTAGATGAATTTGATGTAGTCGTGATCGGTGCAGGCCATTCGGGCTGTGAAGCCGCACTGGCTTCATCACGGTTAGGGGCTCGGACGCTACTGCTTACCCTCAACCTGGACAGAATTGCCTGGCAGCCTTGTAACCCAGCGATCGGCGGGCCAGCGAAGTCACAGCTAACCCATGAGGTGGATGCCCTGGGTGGGGAAATTGGCAAAATGGCCGACCGCACCTATTTACAAAAGCGGGTACTAAATAATTCCCGTGGTCCGGCAGTGTGGGCTCTGCGGGCACAGACCGACAAGCGTGAATATGCCGCCACCATGAAAACCATCGTAGAGAACCAGGAGAATCTGGTGCTACGTGAGGGGATGGCAACAGATTTAGTATTGGGTGACAACGATGAGGTTATCGGTATCCAAACCTACTTTGGTGTTGCCTTTCGCTGTAAAGCGGTGATTCTCACCACAGGTACTTTCTTAGGGGGTGTTATCTGGGTGGGCAACAAATCAATGGCGGCGGGTCGAGCGGGGGAGTTTGCAGCTGTTGGTCTAACTGACACTCTCAACCAGTTAGGGTTTGAAACAGGTCGCCTCAAGACAGGAACTCCAGCCCGTGTTGACCGACGCACGATCAATTTTGATGTTTTAGAGAAGCAGCCAAGCGACACGGATGTACGCTGGTTTAGCTTTGACCCAGAGGTGTGGGTTGAGCGTGAGCCGATGGATTGTCACCTAACTCGTACGACAGCGGAAACGCATCGCATCATCCAGGAGAATCTCCACATGTCTCCTATCTATGGTGGCTGGGTAGATTCTAAGGGACCTCGCTATTGTCCAAGCATTGAAGATAAGATTGTTCGCTTTGCTGATAAAGAAAGTCACCAAATCTTTTTAGAGCCAGAAGGTCGTACAATTCCTGAGATTTATGTGCAGGGATTTTCTACGGGGTTGCCCGAAAGTATTCAACGGGCGATGTTGCGCAGCCTACCTGGTTTGGAAAACTGCGCCATGCTGCGCCCGGCCTATGCGGTGGAGTATGACTATTTACCTGCCACCCAGTGTTTTCCCACACTGATGACAAAAAAAATTGAGGGATTGTTCTGTGCGGGACAAATCAACGGTACAACAGGCTATGAAGAAGCTGCAGCCCAAGGTTTTGTTGCTGGTGTTAACTCTGTTCGCTATGGCCGTGGTGACGAGATGATTATCTTCCCCCGTGAGGGTAGTTATATCGGTACGCTCATTGATGACCTGTGTACCAAGGATTTGCGAGAGCCCTACCGGATGCTCACATCACGGTCGGAATATCGGTTGATCCTACGTTCAGACAATGCGGATCAGCGGTTGACGCCTCTGGGACGTGAAATTGGTCTGGTGGATGACCGACGGTGGGAACTATATCTGCGCAAACAGGAGAATATTGCGGCTGAAAAAAAGCGACTGCACAGTACACGGGTGAAGGCTCATGAGCCTGTGGGCAAGCAGATTGTGGCGGATACGGGGCAGAAGATTAAGGATGCGATCGCACTTGCCGATCTCCTCCGTCGCCCCCGGTTCCATTACACCCATCTGGAGCAATACGATTTAGGTAAGTCAGACCTAACAAGGGCCGAAAAAGAAGGTGCTGAAATCGATATTAAGTATTCAGGCTACATTCAGCGTCAGCAAAGTCAGATTGAGCAGGTAGCCAAACAACAGAACCGCAAGCTACCGAAAGATATTAACTACATGAGCATTGACACGTTATCGATGGAAGCTCGCGAGAAGCTAACATCTTTTAAACCCTTAACCGTAGGTCAGGCCACTCGGATTGGCGGTGTTAATCCTGCAGATATCAATGCGCTCCTAGTACATTTAGAAATCAAGGAACGCAAAAAAGAAGCATTAGCCAAAACATAAAGGCCCATCCCCGTAGGGGCGTTGCCTACGATACTCCTACAGTAAACCATAAAAAAACGCTAGTCCTAAGGGAAACTAGCGTCTAGTTTACGTACCTAACAAAACTCTAGGAAGAGGAGAGAAAACTTACAAGACTCAGGAAATAAAATCAATTAACTTCCAAATTATTGGACGTACAGACGTTCCATGGAACGTCTCTTCAACATTTACTTTTGGAATTTATTGATGGCTTACTCCTAAGCAGCTGTAGAACCCACCGTAACTACGGTTTGCACCTCAGTATCCTGCTCAATTAATTTGACCGTCTCAGCAGCAGTCTCCTCATCTACCGTCTTTACCTTACCTAATAGTGTGGCCTTAATCGCTTCCACAATAGCCTGCAGTTTTAGCTTGAACTGAGTCACAATATCTTGCTCATCAGTAGCCGTTTCCTGTGCCGCTTGTTTTGCATTTACATAGGCTTCCTGTCCTTTTTCTTTAACTACTTGAACGGCGTTATCGGCTAGATCTTTAGCAAGGGGGTGAACGGTGCTGGCACCTTCTTTTACTTCACTGATAGCCTCCGAGAAAGCGGACTTAAGAATATCGCCAATCTTTTGAGTACGACGTCCGCCTTCTGCTTTGATGGACTGGAAGTTTTCGTTGATTACTTGGGTGTTGGTATTAGTCATGATTCTGTGCCTTATTGAATAAAGTGAACAATGAAACGTGATGAGCGCGACAAACTTACTCAAAGACTGAGCTAGCTAACGGATACCACCTCTACATCAACCACCTGCTCGGTTGTGCTGGCGATATCAGTGGAATTATTAGCCTCTTGATGATTCTTTTTCTTAGAGGCGTTTACCTGTTCGAACAAGAGTTGAGACACTTCAGTAACTAGAAGAGTAGCGATAATGCCATCGTCGAGCCAGCCAATAATCGGCAAAACATCAGGCAAGATATCCAAGGGACTGACAAGATATAGAAGACTCCCAAAAACCACAAGCCAGCGATATTTAGAGTTGCGAATGGCGTTGCGGTACCAGTTGCGAATCCCTTCGATCATAGGTTGCTGTGCAGATGTCTTCATGGGCCGTATCTCTCGTGTTCGACAAATTCATCATCGCAAAGGGAGAGAATGGGCGCAGGTGGTGAATGCCCCCATGGGATGGGGTAAAATTACACCGACACTACCGTATACGGTTTCCCACTGAGATGGCTATAAACAAGGCTATAAAAGCGTTTTCATCGTTTTTGATAGTAATCACTTTGTCTGTTTTAATCCTGCTTGTGCCAGTGGTAAAAGTGTCTTTATTGTTTCCTTTGTCTGTACCTATGGCGGATGCTGCTGCAAGAGACGACTTTCGACGGACTGATGTTAAAGGTGATGATGCTTTGATGGAAGCTTATCGCAATGGTGAGTCTGACCTGATTGTAGAGGGGGCAGGACGTGTCGAAAAGCTACTACCAGATGATTTGGAAGGCTCTCGTCATCAAAAGTTTATTTTGCGACTAGCCTCAGGGCAATCACTGCTGGTCAGTCACAATATTGATAGGGATGTCGCTTCTCGTATCGATGCGTTACGCATCAGTGATGAGGTGCGATTTCGGGGTGAATATGAATGGAATGAACGTGGCGGTGTGCTGCACTGGACCCATGATGATCCCAAAGATTGGCATGCAGATGGATGGCTAGAACATAATGGGGTGCGATACGAGTAATCGGCTCTTTCTAAGCGATATCTTGATTAACCACCGCCACAGCCGCTGCCACAGCCGCTACAACCAACACAGCCGCTACCAACACCGTAGCTGCTCCAATCTCCTTTAAGTCGAGGGCGAGAGGGATCTTTGATAAAATCCACGAGTCCCATAATCATTCGTGTTGCGCCAAACCCTGAAGCAACAATCATAGCGGTGAGTAAAATCACCGCCAATGGATTAATATTGCCTTCAGCACTGCTTAGATAATAACTACTGAATATCAAAGCTAAAAGCGTTGCTACACTGGCGATTGCTGCTTTTTGAACTTGTGATTTTGGCAGTATCCAATTCTGTTGGGTGTTAACTCGTAAAAAATGTAAGTCACGGCCAAAACGTTCTTCGGGTGCTGGCCAAAATTCTACTGGTGGTGGTTCGTCAAAAAGTTGTTCATAGCTCTCTAGAGTTTTACGATACCAATCATCGAACTTTTGGCTTTCATCGTCTCCCCCCAGGGTGGGACTGTGGTGTAGTGGGTTTTGCAAAACCCCAGAGCAGAATTCTTCCCAATAGGAGTGTGTATAGGACAAATGTAGGTGCCATACTTGGTCCACCTGGTCTGAAGGGGTGACTGGATGCCCTGCTGCTAATGCTAAAAAGGTGAATTTCTTATATTCTTCAATGGCTCGCTGGGCATACTGCAGGGTCCAGCCATTATCTCTGGCTAGCCGTTTACTAAAGGGTAGCTGGGCATCTGGTTTATCTAATGAAAACGCTTGAATGCGCTCATATAGGTCTATCTGCTCAGCATTCATTGATTGGGCACTTTCACCCGCCAACGCTTCAGTGTCTGCCATTAGACTCAACCCAGAGAAACTCTACCCTGAGCTTAGCACTGGCTTTAATATTCGTGGGACACCACCATATTTATACAGCCTCGAAAACGTTTATGAGTAAGGCGTTGAGCATGCTGATGGATCAAGCCTAATGGAGTATTTTTTAATCACTGAGAAAATATGAATAACAAAATGTACTTTACCTAACTTGACGGGCATCATTATATCAGATGTGATATAAATATATATGAGGCAGAATACAAGTAAACCTCTAGTCTGGTTGCATGGTGCAGTAAAAACTCCGCCTTTCAGTCAAGCAGCACGCATAGAAGCGGGCGTTTTATTAAGACAGTTACAGGAGGGATTATCTCTTGAACTACCACACTCACGACCTATGCCAAGCATAAGTCGCCACTGCCATGAATTACGTATTCGAGATATCAACAAAAACTGGCGAATCATTGATCGAATTGACGAAGATGCAATATTAATTGTCGAAGTCTTCAATAAAACCACCAGAAAGACCCCAAAAAGTGTGCTTGAGATGTGCCAAAAACGTCTCAGGAAATACGACGCAGATGTAGAGGAATAACAGGATGGAACAGGCAAAAAAAGAACGTTTGAAATCTAAAGGTTGGAAAGTTGGAACAGTCTCAGATTTCTTGGAGTTAACACCTGAGGAGACTATTCTTGTTGAAATTAAGTTGGCCCTTAGTCAAGGCTTGAAAGAACGTCGTCAAAAAATGATGACTCAAAGTGCTCTTGCTTCTAAGATTAGCTCCAGTCAACCTCGGGTTGCTAAAGCTGAAAATGGCGATAATTCGGTCTCAATTGAATTACTGCTTCGGGCAATATTAGCAACGGGTGCAACTCCTCAAGATATTGCAAAGATCATTGCTAGTGTGGGATGAGTATAAGAAAAAATACTGGATTTCGTTACTATTAATGGCTGCGATCAGCGGTTACCGAGATATTTGTAGTAACCCAATTAATTTTGGTCAATCCGCTCCATCGAGGTTGTCATGCTACGTTTATTTAGCCTATTCAAGAATATTTAGTTTTGCTTGGGTTGCTAGGTGTTAGATGTCAAGGGGGGTAGACGTGACGCGACAGTCGGGTTGGCGAGCTGACTGACACTTAATAGAGACTAACTGGTCTCATGCTGAGACTATCAAAGCAAACGACGGGTATCAATTTAAGCCGGGAAATCTTGGCTAGGACTGAAGTCGGAAGTCGGAAGTCGGAAGTCGGAAAGGGAGGGCATTCCGAACTCCGACTTCCGACTTCCGAACTCTAGATTCCTGAGGAAATCGTCCCGCTTTATGTTGGTACCTCAAACGACAGCTAGCGATCTAAATGACCAGGCGCGATCTAAATGACAGCGCCTGGTCACTGTCAAGCAATTAAAATCTCCAAGTATTTTGTGCGTCAATTATCCCTGATTGCGAGCCGCCGCCTGCTGCTGCCGATAGCTGTCAGCCTTAATCTCAAAGATGACAGCATGATGCACCAGTCGGTCAACGGCAGCCACGGTCATCATCGAATCGGGAAAGATGCTGTCCCACTTGCTGAATGGCTGATTAGCGGTGATCAGCAAACTCTTGCGTTCATAGCGGTGGGCAATGAGTTCGAAGAGTACGGAGGTTTCGGCTTCAGACTTTTGCACGTAGCCCAAGTCGTCGAGGATGAGCAGGTCAAAACGGTCGAGCTTCTTTAGTCTAGACTGTAGCAACAGTTGTTGTTTATCCTGCTGAAGCTGTTGAACTAAGGCAAGTGCGCTGAAGAACTTGATGCGCCGACCCGCTTCTAGCATGGCTTGCGACAACCCAAGAGCCAAATGAGTTTTCCCAACTCCGGACGCGCCGAAAAACAGGCAGTTGGTGGCGTTATCGAGCCAGGTATCGTCATCGGCCAATTGCATCAGAGGGGCCGGATTGAAGTTTGGGCAATGGTCAAACTCAAAGTTGGTCAAACTTTTTACGGCGGGCAGCTGAGCTTCCTTTTTTGCGCGCTCTAGCCGCATTTGTGCTCGTCTGTCGGCCTCTTGTTGACATAAGCTGAGTAAAAACTGTGCATAAGACCATTGTTGCTGCAAAGCGCGGCTCTCTGTAGCTTCCCAGTGGGTAAGCATGTTGGTGAGCTTGAGCTGTTTGAGCAGACGGCTCAACTGTTGGTACGGGCTGGTTGTTTGTGGTGTTTGTGATGAGGTTGGCGTCCGTGTCGTTTGAGCCACTGAGGAGTTGGTCATAGCTATCGAGAGCGTGTTGTTGGGTTGCGATTGGCGGCAAGGTGGCTACCGCATCGGGCATAAACTGTTGCTGTAGATGCCTCAACGTCAGCTGGTTCTTGGATAGGGCTTCGGCAAGATAGCTGGCGACGGTTTGTTCTTTGTCATAGGTGGCGGCAATGTAGAGCGCTTCGACCATGAGTACAGCGGCTTGGTCGCGCTCAAACTGAGCTTTCATCTGCGCCCAAAGCTGGCGAAACTCAGCAGTCGGTAACAAATCTGACTGCCACTGACAGAAGAGGAAGGCTCTGGGCTTTTTCCTGAGTCCACCTATCACATGGCGATAGTCGATGCAGCGCCCCCGCCGTCGTCCTTTGCCAGCCACACGCATGCGGGACAGCTCAAACACCTGCTGCCGCGCAAAGTAGCCGACTAAACGGTCATGATAGAGATGAATTTCTATCTGTTGACCTATCAGTCGTGATGGCACGCTGTAGAGAATGCAGCGCACCTCTATCGTGCTGTGACAGCTGACTTTGGCACTGAGAATCTCGTAGTCGGCCACTCGGCGTTTCGGCAGCGGTTGTAGGACGGCTTTTTCTGCTTCATACTTGGCCTCGCACTGCCGATTGAGACCAGCAGCGGCGTTGTCTATCACCGCCTGGTACTCGGCAATACTGGCAAAGTCGCTGCTGCCGCGCAGGTAGATAGCCTGTTTGATACGGTTCTTCAGGTGGCCGTGCGGACTTTCTACAGATCCGTTCTCGTTTGCTTTGCCTTTGTTGTTTCTCGTTGGCACCATCCGGTAGTGCTCACACAGGTCATCGTAGAACCGCGTCAGCTCCTGGATACGATGCCCCCCTGAATTACGGTAGGCCGCGCTCAGGCTGTCCGTGCGATGTTCTTGTGGGGCACCGCCAGCCGCAGCTAGGGCGTTCTGCAACCCTTCGGATAGGGCAATGAAGCTTTCGCCCCCCTGAATAATCTGCGCGTACTGCCAACCGCTGTAGGCGAGCCGGTAATGATAAATCAAGTGCTCAAATGGCTTGCCGTTGAGGGTGATTTCCATCCCTTTCAGTTTGGTGAAGTCTGAGAGTCCCATGACGCCTGGTTCATGGCGCAGTACGAACATGACCTCCGGCGCCGGCCCGTGCAGCGCTTTCCACTGCTGCACTCTTCTCTGTAAGGTGCGTAGCACCTGTGGGTACTTGCCTGGATACTGCTCTTGCAGGTATTCAAACAGCGTCATTGGTTTCAGTCTCGGTTCCTGGCGTAGCATCGGTTCTAGCTCGCTGGCCCAGACGCCAGCTAAGGGATCTTGGCTCCGGGATGATGCAACGACAGCTCCTCGGTTAGCGCGGTGATGGCCTGCATCAATCCGTTGCCCTGTCCGCTCTGATATCTCGGCTATCGTCGACGATGCCGTCTGGGTCAACCCCAGCTTTCTCGCGTTCATATAGGCTCTCTTTTGGTATAAGTGAATGGCTTTCGGCACAGGTCATCGCTCTCTTTCGCAGGAGATCTACCTGTGCCTTTTTCTTCGACTGGTGACAACCCAGCTAAGCTAACGCTTGCGCCGATAACCTTGTCTCACGCTCTTTGGGCGAAACCCGACAACCGCCTTGGCGTCACCTGCCTACCTTCACTGTCGCGCAACATGCTAGGAATCCGACTGCAACTTCTCCAATAGAGCTTTAGCCATCTCAATCTTAGCCTTTTGCAACGATTCTGCTGAATTCGGTTCAGAGGACTTTGTATGTGTACCTTGATTTTCTTCTGCGATGCTGTCTAGCATTTGCATAGCCATACCGACAAAGTTCATTCTCTCCAAAATCTCAGCATATTTGTCTGCCTGATTAATACTCGATTTGTAAACAAATAAGAAAGTTGCTCCAATAAACTCTGTGATAACGCCAGCCACTCCTCCTATAGCAGCTACAATCCAGTTCTCATTTGGGTTTTGATAGCCTAGTGCAACCCCGTAGAGAATAAGAATAAACCCCAGAGACATCACGATTACACTGAGCCAGAATATCCAACGTATTTGACTCAGATTTCGGCTGAAATAACTTTCAAGCGTAATTTGAGCCATATCCCATACTGGTTTTGCTTTACTTGGCTCCTCCTTATGTCTTTCCTGAGCAAGTATGTATGCCTTCTCCTCTAGTTTGGAACCAACTTGCTCTGTTTGAAAATATAATAAGAAACCAAAAACCAGAACCACATAAGGAAAAGCAAGAAAGACATTTGTCAAGAAAGGACCGAAAACTCGACTTGAAAATTCCCAAACAAACGCGATTTGCTGACGAATAACAATAAACAGAACGCTCAAGCTGATTGCGAGTAAGCCAAACAACCTCCTCTTTCTAAGATCCTGAAGTGGCGATCGTCCTGACTTTTTATCTTGAAGCATATCGTATTCAGCTTAATATTCCTGGCAAATACGGTTTTAGCCATGATGAATGGCATAACTTTTGTATACCGCATGTTTCTGGATAATATCCGCACTTCGAGAGTTATACCGTATGTTCTCATGGTTCGCTCAAAATAGAGAGGGGTTGAAGAGTTATCCTGTTAGCGCAAGATAAATATCATCAGATACCCCCAACAGCCGTAAGATACGCTGTTGCAGCTCAGATAAAGGAGAGAGGAATCGTTGGCACACGCCATTAATCTCCATGATGGTTAGAGTAATCCCCCGAAAGGCCCGTAGTAGCAGCTCAGCAGTGGGTTGGACGGTTGCCCGTTTTGGATTACCCGCATAAAGACCCGACAGTTTTTGCGAGTCTAGCTCAAGCGCACAGCGCACTGAAAATTCAAGCAAGCAAAGGATGCGCAATCCCAGACTTAATAGCCGAATCAAGCCCTTGACTCGTTCATCCGTAGTCAAATATATCGGTGTCAACCCGAGCGATTTTCCTTTGTAACGCCCAAAGCATCGCTCAATGAGATACTCGTTGCGGTACCCATAGACGGCTTCGGGCACTGTCAAATTAAGGTCATTACTAGCATAGACTCGCCACCCGAGTAATTGTAGTGCGTGCTGATAGGCCTCTGGGTTGAGGCGAGTAGTTACGGTTACGGTGGTTACGGTGAGCGTTCGAGCCGGTTTATCTTTATAAGCCCGTTTTTGTATCGTCTGGGTGGTCGTTTCATAGTCCACCTGCACGAGTTGAGTGACCTTGTAGCGTTTGAGAATCTGCTGGACAGCGTCGACGGTTTCATCCACCGATAATCGTTTACGTCCTCGACCGGTGACATTAAGTTCGGCAATGGAGTCTGTAGCTTTCTCAATGCGCTTATCCAGGCTTTTTCGTTGCCGGTCACCCTGCTTAAAGGAATGCACCACCAACCAGTTTTCTTTCCAGGTGAACGCCTCTACCCCGTCACCGAGAGATTGCGTCATGGTCACGTCAAATCCCTCGGCAATCACCTCAGGGGGAGCGGATGGCTCCTCTGACGCCGGTTCATTACCCTTAATCTGAGTATTCCACTTGGCGTAGGGATTCCTCCCCACGCCACATAGGCGCTAGCAACTCACCTAAATCCGCCTGCGATACCTGCACAGCAGGCAACGGACACAAGTAGTGATTGTCGCTCTGGGCAATGTACCCTCGGGTTTCTAACGCTGACATCTTACTATCGCCCACATACAGCAACCCTGACGACTGCACACTCGCTTGAACTTTCTCGATCTCAGGAATATACAATGGGTCATCGCCTCGATTACCACTGACCACGGTGGTGCTCACAGGCAGCCCTAACGGGTCTAATGCCGCTTGAGATATCTTCACTTGAGGTAAATCGGGACGATAGTCTTTGCTATGTCCAAATTGGAATAATCCTTCTGCCTCGACCTCCCTGTGCCCATAGGCTGTCGTGGTATCTAGTCGGATACACTCCCTGCTTAAGCGATAGACCCGCAGGGTATGACGACTCAAAGCCCCTTCAAAGCTATCCCACTGCTCATCGTTACTGAATTGGTCGAGCACCGTTTCTAAGTGATCATCACTGAAATCAAGGCTCCTCACCGCCGGGTCTAGGCCGACCTTGAATGCTGACTGACTGACACATCTCAGATGCCCCCATTAATATCTCAAGTCCGACATCGTATTGACCGAATACGGGAAAACCAAATCAGGTCATAGTAACGTTGCTCAGCCTTGTTGGACGCAAAACAAGGGTCTGGGTCTTTGGGCAATAAGGGGACTGGTTTCAGAAGAGTCCGACCTTTGTGAACGACTCCCTTGAGCCACCGTAAGCCAATTTTGAGATAGCTGAGCCCTCGTCTCCAATGGGTATCCACCTGTTGACGTAAGCCTTCACACTGCACCGCCATGCCTTGAGTGGTGCCGTATAACAAGGCAATGGCGGCCACCAAATAGAGACGCTCTAGAGCTTGAGCGGATCGAATGCGAGAGTCTTCGAGTTCAAAGGCTCCTGATTTGCTATCTAAAAACAACTCCTCAACCCGAAACCGCAAGGCATATTGGCCACAACGTTTGTAGACTCGGTGATTCATCCGTAATCACCGCCCAGGATTCCTTCGTCCCTCGCACGGTTGCCAAGACTAAATTACATCGATGCTCACCATCTTGCCAGAGCCCCACGTTCTCATAGAGAGTGGCTTCTCCTTTGGGAGGCCACAGCGCTTGTACTTCAATGGGATGACGGCATGGGCCGTGGAGATGAACATCACACGCAATGCGCAAACAATAGTGCCAACCACTCGCTTGCAACCAACTCATAAGGTCATGGTTGGCAAACCCTCGGTCAGCTAACAACATCGTGTTGGGATGCCGACGCAACAGCCAACGGGCACGCCGTAACAAGGGTCGATATTCATCGAACGCAACCATGGCACTTTCATGCTCTAATACCCGCCATAGAAGTGGTACCGCTCGTCCACAACACACAACCGACAGGTGAATCATACAATAGCGATTCCACAGCATGGTCGTATCCAATGCTAGATAGAGTCGATGAGCCCGCCAGTTGGTGAGCGCTAACAACACCAGCGGCAGATACAACCCCTTGACATCAATGAATCGGTTGATGAAAAAGCGATGCCACCGACGTTCAAAGCTCTGGGCCTGAGTCGCCCGACTGGGGACGTAGGGTTCCCAAGCGGGAGGCTGAGTTGGCCACTACAGATCAGGGCACTGACCATCCAAGCCAGTGTTTTCAGATGCCGGAGGTCTTTGTAACGGCTATGTTGACGCAGGAAGGGCAACAATTGATCATACAGTTGGGTAGAGGCTGACATGCATATCACGCTGATGGTTTGGTATCTTCAGCTTTGCATGCCCTCTGCCCATTTCCTTGTCGATCCTTATGGATTCTGGGTTACAGGATTTGTGTCAGGCAGTCAGCCTTGAATGTCTCTTTGAGCCCATCAATCCAATCCTCTACCTGATTGAGTCGATGATCTCCTTGTGAAAGAATATACGCTAACCAGCCCACCACTACCTTGCCTAAACTGATCCCTTTCCAGTTGCCATGGCTCTTGAAGTACTCATCAACAAGGTCACTCAGATTGAGTTTCTGCATCTGATTCAGGAGTAGGGGGATATCATCGACTCGCTCGTTCGCAATTAGCTGGGCCATGGAGGGGCTACCCGTGGAAGGGGACTACTGTTTTTCTAATTCTCTGTTCTTATAAGCTATTTCAGCGAAACGTAAGTATGTTTCTGGATAATGCTATATTCCGCATCAAAACTGGTAAATCCGACTTAAAGTTACGTGTCTGATTCAACGTCTATAAGAATTAGTTATAGCGTTTCCTAGTCTAGTGAGGTGCAATAACAGCAATGTGTAAACCAGCCTAAAAGATCTTCTAATGACACACTTTCAAAGGCGTCATCAAGAGCTTGCTCTAAGTCAGGATAGGTTCTTGCCCCGATAGCCCGTAACCGTGCCTTGATCTTAGACCAACAGTTTTCAATCGGTGAAAAGTCAGGAGAGTAAGGCGGCAGATAAATTAGTCGAGCTCCAGCCGCTTGAATCATGGCCTCAACATCTTTTCCGAGATGGATCTTACAGTTGTCTAGGATGACACAAGCGCCTTGCCATAACTTGGGCACCAGCTTTTGGGAGATGAAGGCCTCGAAGGTAATACCATCGACTGCCCCCAGAATCGGTAGTTGAGTAATCACACGATTCAGGCTAATGGCTCCGATTAACGACACATTTTTCCCTCGCTTACTCCTAGTTCCAACTAAGTTTGTTTGGATATCATAAGGTCATCGAGTTTGGAGGCCAAGTATGATGGCCAAACGCAAGCAACGAGGGACAGCAGGGGATAAAACGATCTGCCTGCCCATAGCCGATACCCTTGATTATGACCAGTTGGTTGAGGACCGTGAGGCCTACCGAGAGTACCTGAACGAGCAAATAGCCAGCTATCCGGAGCTGTTCCCCGAGGGAATTGAGGAGGGATATCGGTTTCATGGGTGGGTGACCTCAGCTCGCCAGCACCTAAAAACACGTCGTATTTATCTTCCCAACCAAAAAACGGCCTATCAACTGCGTCCCGATTTCGTCACCCCTTATATGAGTGAAACGTCTGAGCTAGCGGGCAAAGCGATGTATTTGAGAAAGCATGGCCTCTCCTATGATGGGATTGCTTACGTATTGGGTCGCTCGGAGATGCATTGGTATCGGTTGTGTCAATCTCTTGGCAGAGCATCCATTGTCGGAACAACGTTGAAAACAGAAGAGTCGCTCCCCCCCATCTAGTGGCCGATGAAAAGCATTGTAGCCATCAAGGAGAGCGTATCGTATTGGGCGGTGACAGCGGCTAAAGGCTGTATTGTAGGCAGTGGTTTGAGCCCAACGGCTGGATACGAGGACTTGCAAGCGGCTTATGGGGACTTTGAGCAAGAGATGAGCGACCATGCCCCTGACTATTGCCCTGAGACGGTCACCACGGATGGATGGGACGCGACTCGTCGAGCCTGGGAAACCCTATTCCCTGGCATTACCTGGATTCTGTGCTTTCTACATGAGGTAATTAAAGTGCGTGATTGGTGTCGCTCTAAGCCTGATTTACGCACCTGCTTAACCGACAAGCTTTGGCATATTTATCACGCTACTGGCAAACGTCAATTTGCTCAACGATTGCGTCGTTTTCTCGAATGGACACAATCGGTGGATCTTCCCAACGCCATCAATGACCGGTTACAACGACTCAGAGAAAAATCTCTATTTTTCCAGAGAGCCTTTGACGTTCCTGATGCCTATCGCACCAGTAATCAAGTGGATCGCCCCATGAACTATCTTGACCGAGCACTCTATGCCATGCAAGATTTTCATGGGTCTTGGGAGGCCGCTGAGTTATCCGTTCGCTCCATGGCGATGCTGTGGAATTTTCATCCATTCTGTCGTAAAACTCAGCAGCAAAATGAAGGCTGTTTGTGTCCCTTTGAGAAACTCAATGGCTTCCGATATCATGACGACTGGATGCGTAATTTGTTAATTGCCTCTTCTCTCAATGGACGGAGACCGTTGATTAAATCCTCTCACACAAACTGAGGTGGAATCAGGCTTACTCGGACGTTGGCCATGGGCTCGTTGGCCTTTCGGGGCTCTGGCAAACAAACGAGTCATCGCCAGATTGATCCCGGCTTCATCGATAAAAATCAGGTCTTTGGCTAGAATCCCCTGTACTAATTGCCAGTATTCAAAGCGTTTACGCTGGACACGGTCGCTTTCCTTTTCACTGGGATGTAGTGTTTTTTTTAAGGGTCAAATTCAGCCGTTTTACCATGCGGTCTACAGTGGACCGGCCAATGAGCACTCCAGTGGCTTCATGGAGTTGCTCACGTAATTCTGCTAGGGTCGCATCATTATGATCCTGAACCAATTGTTCAAGGATTGCTAATTGCTCTGGATTAAGTTTTGGCGGCGTTTGCTGAGTACGGACTTTGGGGGCAACACTGCCCGTGTCTCGATATTGCTTGAGCAATTTACCCACAAAGCTGGGAGCCACTCTGAAGTGTTCTGCCAGTTTACGTTGAGAAATCCCACCAGCAAGATAGGAGTCCACAATTTTCTGACGCAAGTCAATTGAATACGGCTTCATAACGTCACATAATCAAACTGTTGAGCAATACTAAAGTTCTACCTTATCTGCATGGGAAACGCTATAGACCTATATGACTGTGATACAACATTTTCCAGGCTTTTGCTTGACGAAAGCCTGTTGACCGTTCTAAAGCTACCCAATGCTGCTAGTGCAGCTGTTCCACTAGAACCTAATAACTTGGCACCATCGGCAGGTGTTGGCCCACCTAATCGATGGCTACCCACGGATTCTGACGCAATCTATGGGATTGGGATATTATGCTCTACCCTCTGCGATTTGCTATGACTTTTTGTGGGGGGCTGGGGTATTAGGTTCTGGCTTTCCTTTTCCCTTCTAATGGCTACGGTGTATACACATCTAGAAGGTAATGTCCCAAAAGGTAGACCTACCTTGAATTCAATGGCACTGACTTAAAAGTGCACAAAGTAGAAAAAGGCTGCAAGGCTTGATAAATATATATCAAGGCCCTGCAAGCCAACAATAAATCACTTTCTACTATGCCGAAGTCAGCCGAAATTCTCAAGCACCAGTTATTCAAAAGTATCGGTTCGCCGTGGCAAGATATCCTACCGGAAGCAAGACTCGATGAGCTTCTGGCTGAAGAAGGGATCACCTACCGAAATCGTTTGTATACCCCCATCGTGACGGTATGGGGCATGCTATATCAAGCGTTATCAGCCGATAAAAGCCTCCGCAACACCGTCAAGTGCTTCACCACCTGGTTAACCGCCGCAGGCGTTACCCCTCCGTCATCGGATACCGGAGCTTACAGCAAAGCTCGCGACCGGTTGCCGGAATCACTCCTCCAACGTCTTATCCCCGAAACAACCGAGCAGTTGGAACAGACGGTGCCCAAGGCGCATTACTGGTGTGGTCGTCGGGTGAGAGTCTTTGATGGAACGACGGTATTGATGGCCGATAGTGAGGCCAATCAAGCGGTCTATCCTCAACATGGTAATCAAGCGGTCGGATGTGGCTTTCCACTGGCTCGGGTGGTGGTGTTTTTCTGTTTACTAACCGGGGCAGTGGTGTCAGGGTGTATTGCACCGAAGACAACCAGTGAAATCGTCATGAGCCGTTTGTTGTATCAGGACTTAGCGCCCGATGATGTGGCCATGGGAGACCAAGCCTTTGGCAGCTATGTTGACTTAGCCCTGATTCAGCAGCAAGAGGCCGATGGGGTCTTGCGTAAACATCATGCTCGGCACACTGATTTTCGTAAAGGTCTCAGGCATGGTCCTGGCGACCACCAAGTCGTCTGGCACAAACCCAAGCGACGACCGGGTCATATGAATACAGATGAGTTTGCAGCCATTTCCCAGACATTGACGGTTAGAGAAGTGCGTCTGAAGCTATCTCGTAACGGGTTTCGAGACCAGTTCATCATCATTGTTACCACCCTATTGGATGCCAAACAGTATCCTGCTAGTCAATTAACCCGTCTTTATGGATGGCGGTGGCATGCGGCAGAAGTCAATTTACGTCATCTCAAAACGACACTCAAAATGGAGAGGCTCACAGCCAAAACACCGGACATGGTCCGTAAGGAAATTTGGTCTCACATGCTAGCCTACAATGTGCTGCGTAGTGTGATGGAACAGGCCTCTCCATTATTGCACTATGAGCGTAATCGTCTCTCCCTACAGGGGGCTCGGCAACACTTTCAGCAAATTCTTGCATTATTAGCAACAACATCGAACGCGACACGGCAACGACTCTACGACCATTTGCTCCAAGATATTGCCTCTGACCCGTTGCCTCAACGGCCTAATCGGCATGAACCTAGAGTCGTCAAACGTAGGCCAAAACCGTTTCCCAGAATGCGACAACCTCGTAATATTCTCAAAGCTAAGCTGGCTGCTTGATTAGACTTATGTCAGTGCCATTGACCTTGAATTGGCCCTCATCCTAAATCCTTCTCCCTGGGGGCAAAGGATTTTGAGGCCAGGCCCCCTTCTCCATCAGGGAGTAAGGGGTTGGGGGATGAGGGCTCGAGACTTGGAGCAACTCTCCGACTTATGTATACACGGTAGCTTCTAATGGAGAACCAGAACCCTGTTTCACGATCCAACCCAGGGCGCAGGTGTGCCCACAGTTCATCCTGGACCTTTGACTAATAAGGTCAGAGTGAACTAGAGCTGAGCGATCGCACTTCTCAGCAGATGGTGCGATCGCATTCCCCCTACATCCCCATACTCAACTCTCAAAAATCCCTATACTAAATATTACACAGCCCCATGGTATCTATCTTTCATGTCCCATCCTCTTAACGTTCTAGTCACAGGTGCAACTGGGCAAACCGGCTCCTTAGTTGTCAAAAAACTACAAACATTACCTGAATCGTTTCGTGTCAGAGGTTTTGCCCGTTCTCCTCAAAAAGCTAAATCCCTCTTTGACTCAACCGATAATTTCTTCTTTGGCAATATTCTTCAGCCGAATGATCTAGTACCTGCCTTGGAAGGCTGTGATTCCCTGGTTATTCTCACCAGTGCAGTACCGCAGATGAAGGCCCCACCTCAGCCTGGACAACGTCCAGAGTTTACATTTGCCCCTGGAGAAATGCCTGAACAAATTGACTATCAGGGCCAGACCAACCAGATTGAGGCAGCCAAAAGAGCAGGTATACAACAGATTGTTCTAGTTGGCTCCATGGGAGGAACAGATGAGAATCATTTTCTCAACACGATCGGTAATGGCAATATCTTGATCTGGAAGCGTAAAGCCGAGCAACATTTGATTGACTCTGGTATTGACTACACAATTATTCGAGCCGGTGGGTTACTGGACCAGCCAGGTGGCAAGCGAGAACTCGTTGTTAGCAAAAATGATGTCTTGCTAAAAAATCCACCAGAAGGCATCACAACGTCGATTCCTCGGGCTGATGTTGCGGAGGTCGTGGTTCAAGCCTTGCTAGAGATCACTGCCCGCAATAAGGCCTTTGATGTAGTTTCGAAACCAGAGGCACCGAATCAAACACCAGTAAACAATGACTTTAAGGCTCTATTTGCTAACACCCAAGCCGGTTTATAGGTGCACTTAAGTTGCGAATACAAAGCCAATTACCCATGCCGTATTTTGTTATTGAACTACGTTCAGCAACAGATAAATTGGCACCACTACAACAAAAGATGGCCGAGCATCAGGACTGTGGCGTACGTCTGGGTTGGTTGATTGATCCTCAGAATAAACAGGTAGAGATTTATCGTGCGCGTAAATCTCCTGAGGTTTTGAACAATCCTAAACAACTCTCAGGAGAAGATGTGTTGTCAGGATTTGTTTTGTAGCTAGCTGATATTGGGGCTTGATAAGGACGAGGGCAACGATGTAAATTGCCTTGTTCGGTTTATGGGCGGAGAATCAGCAACGCCTAAGCTAGGTATAGCAGGTCTCGGTCCACTGAATCTGCCCTCTCAAAATCCATGACGCTACATATACAATAAAAGTATCTGTCACCTGAGGTTGAGGCCATGCCAGAGCAAACCCGTCAATCGTGGGATTTTGGGCGCTTTTTTGACACCCTCAACTATTTTGATGCCATTCCCATCATTAGCTCACTACAAAACATGTTCTTTGGTTCACCACCACCGCCGCCACCCCAACTTCAAGCCAATGTAGTGTTTGACTTCCGTCAGCCTACAGAGCAAATGCGTCAACTATGGGGCGCTCTTGACGATGTGGTCATGGGGGGCGTCAGCCAGAGTGGAACCCAGCTACAGCCTGAGGGATTAGCGTTTACCGGATATGTTTCAACCGCTAACTCCGGGGGGTTTGCCTCGGTGCGCACACGCAACTTTGAACCACCGCTAGACCTCAGTACCTACAGTGGAATTGAACTACGGGTCAAGGGCGATGGCCAGCGCTATAAATTCTTTTTGCGTGATGGTGCGGGCTGGGACACTGTGGCCTATGCCTATTCTTTTGATACAGCTAATGGGGGGTGGGTAACCGTGCGCATCCCGTTTGCTGAAATGAAGGCAGTACAACGGGCAAGGGTAGTACAACGGCCTCCAATTAATAGGGGCAGCATCTATTCGCTGCAAATGATGTTGAGTAAGTTTGAATATGATCGACAGCTCAATCCCCACTTCGAAGCAGGGCCGTTTCAGCTATTGGTAGAGTCGATCAAGGTTTACTAGCAGCGTTGTCGCTGATGGGAAACCAGAATTAAACGAGCCTATTTATAACTGCGTTGCGTCAGTTCAACGTTATCAAAAGCCAGTGTCTCTTTATGTAGCTCAGGGGGTTGTTCGTCACCACTGTAGGCCCAAGCCGCCACATAAGCATAGTCTTGATCATTTCGTTGGGCTTCACCATCACTGGTTTGATATTCTTCACGGAAATGACAGCCACAGGACTCTTCTCGATTGAGGGCATCACGGGCCATAAGTTCACCCAGTTCCAGAAAATCAGCCAGACGACCGGCATATTCTAGATTTTTGTTGAGGGTGTTAGCTTTGCCAGGAACCCGCAGATTTTGCCAGAATTCTGCTCGTAGGGATTGGATTTGGCTAATTACAGCTTTGAGACTATTGCGATCGCGACTCATGCCCACATGGTCCCACACCAGCTGCCCCAGTTGGCGATGGAACTGCATCACGGTTTTATCACCCTGAATGCTGAGGAGCTTTTGAATTTTTGTTTGCACCGAGGCCTCAGCTTCAGCAAAGGCGTCATCGGTAGTCTCTACTGCTGGTAAAGGGTTACGAGCCAGATAATCCCCCAGGGTGTAGGGAATCACAAAGTAGCCATCGGCCAATCCTTGCATCAGGGCACTGGCCCCAAGACGATTGGCTCCATGGTCTGAAAAGTTGGCTTCGCCCAGAACAAATAAACCAGGTACCGTACTCATCAGGTGATAGTCCACCCACAGACCGCCCATGGTATAGTGCACCGCTGGGTAAATGCGCATGGGCTGTTGGTAGGGGTTCTCGCCAGTGATGCGTTGATACATCTGGAAAAGATTGCCATAGCGGTTTGCGATCGCATCCTCACCATCCCGCGCAATGGCATCCCGAAAATCTAGATACACTGACAGCCCCGTGGCACCCACACCACGACCGTCATCGATCATATGCTTAGCATTGCGTGAGGCCACATCCCGAGGCACTAAATTGCCAAAGCTAGGGTAGCGTTTCTCCAGATAATAATCTCTCTCGTCTTCAGGAATCTCATAGGGCGAACGATTATCCCCTGGTTTTACCGGCACCCAAACACGGCCATCATTCCGCAAACTCTCACTCATCAGGGTGAGTTTTGACTGATAGTCTCCTGACACTGGAATACAGGTGGGATGAATCTGGGTATAGCAAGGGTTGGCAAAATAAGCCCCACGCTTATAACAGCGCCATGCTGCTGTCACATTAGAGTTGCGACCATTGGTAGATAGGTAAAACACATTGCCATAGCCGCCGGTACACAAGAGTACCGCATCACCCTGGTGTCGCTCTAACTCACCAGTAATTAAATTGCGGGTAATAATTCCCCTGGCATGACCGTCAATGACAACCAAATCCAACAGTTCACGTCGGGTGAAAATTTCAATCTGGTGGGCCATTTTCATCATGGCACTGTAGGCCCCTAGCAAGAGCTGTTGGCCCGTTTGTCCACGGGCATAGAATGTGCGCGATACTTGAGCCCCCCCAAAAGACCGATTGGCTAATAACCCACCATACTCTCGGGCAAAGGGTACGCCCTGGGCAACACAGTGATCAATAATGTGATTACTAATCTGGGCAAGACGATACACATTCGCCTCTCGGGAGCGATAGTCTCCCCCCTTGATGGTGTCGTAAAACAACCGCCAAATACTATCACCATCATTGGGATAGTTTTTAGTGGCGTTAATCCCACCTTGGGCTGCAATACTGTGGCATCGTCGAGGAGAATCTTGAATACAGAAAGATTTTACGTGGTAACCCAGTTCAGCTAGTGTGGCCGCTGCGGATGCTCCTGCCAAGCCCGTGCCGACAATGATAATTGTATGCTTACGTTTGTTGTTGGGATTGACCAGCTTGCAGTGGTCTTTAAAGTTGTTCCACTTGTCTTTTAGGGAACCGTGGGGAATGCGAGGGTTTAAAGGCATAAGTGTAACGATAAGGAGTCGGTTGAGGCAAAGGGTTGTTGGCTATTGGTTATTGGGTTTTGGTTTTGAGTTACTGGTTTTTGGTGCGTAAGAACACAAGAAAATTAGAGCTTTGAGAATCTGTTGCGGTCAGGCAATTGTGGATCTAAAAATTCCAAATTCATACCTCAAAATTCAAAACTTTTTAGGTAATGAGCCCAAAATATATGGCTAAGGGTAAGACAATAAAGCCCAACGCGATGCCGATGGCTAACACAAAACTTGTCCCATACATGATGGGGCGTAGGGCAGCATTTAAGGCACCTAAGGATTGAAACGCACTCCAGATGCCGTGGCGTAGGTGACTGGCAAGCATTACCATGAAGCCGATGTAGCTGACCAAGTAGAAGGGCTGCTGAAATTTTTCGATAACCAGCCGCGATAAGTCGCGGATATCTGAGCCTGGTACGGTGTAGCGCACACCAAACTTAAAGGTGAGCAGATGCCAGACTAGAAAACTGCCCAGAACCAGCCCGGTAATGATCATGGAGCGAGAACTCATAGATTGGTAACTAGGCGTTCCGGCAGACGTATAGATGGCATATCCCTGAGGTCGTGCCCGCAACCGCCCCAAAAAAATCTGTATGCCCATCAAAACGTGAATCAGCACAAACCCTAACAACCCCAGCTCAATCAGCCATGTCAATGGCCCCAATTGCTCGATCAGGTGACCATAACGGTTATAGCCATCGGCGCTAACTAACAACACGAAATTGCCCGTCATATGAATGATGACAAAGGTGACCAAGGCTAAACCACTAAGGCCAGTGATGAGCTTTTTGCCAATGGATGACTTGTAGAGGGTAAGCAGGCGGTTTGACCCAGCCGAGGACGTAGAAGTCATAGTTGCTAATGCTGCGGTTAGTTCTATTGTGTCTGGTTTACGAAAAGCCTTTGGAAGAATCGCAGGAAAAGTATAGAAGGTGCAGTGGCCATCGCCCAATGCCCACTGCACCTTCCCCTGCCTAGGACAGCGAACGACCCGTTCCCTGACGAATGCCTAAAATATTTCTGCCAAGAGCCATAGTCGTTGCCATAGCTGTTTACTATAGAAAGTCTGTTGAGTTGATATGTTAATTGAGTTGGGAAATGCAGGCCATGGACTACACCCTGGTTTCAGAACTGATGGACTACACCCTGGTTTCAGAACTGGTGGGTACTGCTGTAGGCACAGCGGCATTGGTGGGTGCAGTGATGGCGAGTCGCCTGGGCAAACAGAAGGCCCAGCAAGCGACCGAGCTTTCTAAGTTGGAGGGGACAAAAACCAAGCTAACTCAACAGGTAAATCAGGCTCAGACGCAAAATAAAACCTTGAATGAGGCCATGGCCCTGGCTAAGGATGCGGTCATGGGCCTGGAGCAACAGGTGAGTGAGCTTAAGGCAGAACGCGATCGCATCTCTAAAACGGCCACTGCCGCTGAAGCTAAAGTGGCTCAGCTAGAAGGCAAAACGACACAGCTAGAAGGCACAGCGGCTCAGCTAGAAGGCACAGCGGCTCAGCTAGAAGGTCAAGTAACGGGTCTGACTTCAGAGAAACAGACACTGGAGCAGACTTATAAAACGGAGTGCGATCGCGCTAGCAACTTAGAACGCTCATTAAAAGCCACCCAGCAACGTCTGCATAGACTAGAACAATCAGAGCAGCAGTTACGCCAGCTACGCCAAGAGACTCAGACTCGTCAAGCTGATTTTGAAACCCAACTGGGGCAACTACAGACCCAAACCTCAACTCAGCAGCAGCAGTTGAAGGATTTAGAGACTGAAAAACGTCAGCTAGCTCAAACCGTTAAGACCTTAGAACAAAATAAGCAACAGCTAGAGCACACCCTGACTAACGCCCAGGCAGAAGCAACCCAAGCCCAAGCAACCGTCACCCAGCTCACGCAGCAATTAGAACAAGCCCAAGCCCAACTCACCCAGCAATTAGAACAAGCCCAAGCCCAAGCCCAAACAGAAGCGACTCAGGCCCAAGCAACCATCACTCAGCTGACTCAGCAATTAGAACAAGCCCAAGCAACCGCCCAGACAGAGCAACAGCAAACGGCAGCAACCATTCATCAGCTCACCCAGCAACTGCAACAGGCAGAAGCGGCAAGCGAGACCGCCCAGACAGAAACGACCCAAGCTCAGACAACCATCACCCAGCTCACGCAGCAGTTAAAACAAACCCAAGCAACGGCTCAGGCAGAGACAACCCAGTCCCAAGAAACGATTACCCAACTCACCCAGCAGTTAGAGCAGCTAGAACAAACCAGAGCAACATCTCAAACAGAAGTTACTCAGGCTCAGACAACCATTACTGAGCTGACGCAACAGCTAGAGCAGGTAAGCTTACAGCTTGCCCAATTCCAGGCTCGGACATCAACTCAGCAGCAACAGCTCAAGAATTTAGAGACTGAAAACAGTCAGCTAGCCCACACCGTTACCACTCTAGAACAAAATAAACGACAGATAGAGCAGTCCCTTGCGGCTGTGCAAACTGAAGATGAGCAAGTTCAGACAGCGATCAATCAGCTAACACAGCAACTAGAACAAACACGCGAAACATCCCAGGCGCAAATCGAAGCAGCTCAAGCAACCATCTCTGAACTCACCCAGCAACTAGAGCAAGCGCGCGAAACATCACAAACAGAAACGACCCAGGCTCAATCGACCATCGCCCGCCTCACCCAGCAGTTAGAACAGATAGAGCTAGCCCAGGCAACGTCTCAGACGGAAGCAACCCAGGCTCAATCGACCATCGATCAACTCACCCAGCAACTAGAGCAGGTTAGAGCCGCTGCTCAAACAGAGTCTGCTCAGACTGAGACAACGATTGCTCAGCTGACTCAGCAACTAGAGCAAGGACGAGAACAGCAGGCTACGGCTATCCAGCAGCAAGAACAGATCGCCCAGCGTGAACAAACTAAGGTAGCCAGCTTGGGGCAAGAACGTGACCAGTTAAAGCGTGAAGTGGCAACCAGCCAGACCCAATTAGCTCAAACTCAGGCTCAGATTGCCGGATTAGAGGCAGAATTAGCCCAGGCACAGAAGTCTTTAGTAGATGCCCAGCTTTCCCATGATCGTGAAACAGCTCTACGCAATCAGCTAGAAGAACTGACCCAAGCTCATCAGCAATTGGCACAACAGACAGCTCAGCAGACTCCCCAATTAAGTCGCCAGGTGGAGGAGTTGACAGCAATGAACGCTCAACTGACTCAACAATTACAAGCTGCTCAGCAAACCATGACAACCCAGGCAGATCAGCTGAAAGTAACGGCTAAAGAGCAAGTGGCTATGAAAGAAGCCCTAGAGATTAGCCAAACTGTAATTGCGTCTCTCAAAAAACAACAAACCACTCCCGCACCATCGCCTGCCGTTGCCGTCCCCCCGTCTTCTCCATCTCCCGTTTCGGCAACAACACCTCCAACTTCCACGCAGTCTAATGAACAGCCATCGACACAAGCTGCCAGCCTCACCACAGAATCATCTCAGGACACGACAACAGCCAAGGGGATAACGGGCAAAAGCTTTGTAATTACAGGCACACTCAAGGGTCTTACCTATGAGCAAGTGACCAAGCTAATTATTGATGCGGGCGGACGGCTTAATAAAATGCCCAGTGGAAAAACTGATTACATTATTGTTGGCAAAAACCCTGGCAGTAAACTCAAAAAAGCTGAAAAGCATAATACCCCGCAACTCAATGAAGCCCAGCTGCTAGCCTTGTTTGATACTGCTGATCAGTAGTGTAAAAGCAACACTACTTAGCCAAGACTTACTGGCTTAAGTTGATGCCCCATGGTTTTTATCGTTAACTTGCTGTTGACTTTCACCAGATCAACCTGCTCTGGGTCAGCCTGCTTAAACAGTCGTTGAATGGGTTTAATGTAGCTAGAAAACATGAGTGTTTCTGGAGATGTGAGGTGCAAGTAAATCTCTTCACTAAGCCACTGAATCCCATATTGCACAAATTGCCAGCTAACTTTGGAACATGGGAAGACTAGAAGACATAGAGGCAGAAGCTCATTTTTAATAACCGATATATTGCCCTCCAGCAAAGAGAGCCAGATGTAGGTTTGAAACATGCTCAGATCGCGAACACTGGAGGTTTGTACCGGATCTGACTGGATGCAACCCTGACGACTAACATGATTTGGAAAAGTGCGTAATGCCCGATGATAAACCGCACTGGCGATAGGTTCCGTCAGGGGCAACATTTTGGTCACAAGTGCCGCTGCCGGGCTGTTGGGTGAATGGTTGCCGGCTGCTATGCATACGCGCTGCCAAGGCATACACAGCAGTTCTTCAGTCAATTGCAAATATGGAGAGAGCCAGATGCGCTCATAAACATCTAAACGACTTAAGATCCGTTGTCGAGATAGATGAATCTGTGTACTTAAAAAGCCAATGGCACGAAGATTAGTAGATGTTGAAATCAGAGATTGTAAACCCTTGAGCAACGGCGCTAATCCTTGCATCAATCCATGAAACTTGGGCAGTATCTGAAGTGCAACTACCTGTTTACTATCAATGGTGTGCAAATGGTGTAAGACCGGGGCAAATACAAAATCTCTCACATAGGCTTCCATTAAGTATTGATAGATAGCCACTATCTGATGAGTGATTTTTTGAGCTTCAAGAATTTGCAATGGCATATGGCTATCCATCATCAGATATTGCGCCCTTAACCCTGACATTGTGCAGTGGGCTGTTAGGTTTCCCAAAACTTTTCTACGGGTTTCTTGACGGGCTTCTGCTGACACGGCAACAGCAAGACGTGCCTTCACATGGCTATGGGCTTGCAAAGAGATTAATCCCAGCTTGGGCAGATAGCGGATCAGCCAAATTTTAAGTAGGTCAATATTCAGTTTTTCTGAAGCTGGCGGGGAATCACAAGGTATCTCAACCATGACTATTCATCAAAAAACTATAAGGAAAAACCCGTTTTCCAATCACCAAAAGCGACTCCGATAGTTCTTGCCATCCTCAATACAATACTGAGTGTTTTTTTGATGTTAGCCATGGGAATACGCTGTGTTAAAGATTACGAATCTTACAGCTATACTAATCGTAGAAATCCTGATAATGCAAGACAAAAACAGGGTTAAATCACTCGGTATTTAGATATCTCTCTAAAGATGAGAAATATAAGACAAAAGACTGCATTTAATGAGAAGAATGAGAGGAAATAAAATCATTTAAAAACAGAGATCTGAATAACATATCGGCCAAAAATGAAGAGATAGCACATTGCACAATAGGAGTTTGAGATTAATCTCTCTATTGTTAGTAAACTCTGTGGGGCTTGGTTAACCATCCTACTCTCGAACACTCTATGCAGATGTGTTCTATTGAACCGTTCAATTAATTGAACGGAAAATTATGGCGTTTGTTTTAGATGCATTGACTGACCTATTGACTTATACGTGATTCTGACTAATTTGGTATTACATATTGATGGGCCTCTAAAAAACCAGCCCTGTCTCTTCATTGGTCATGAAAAGACAGGGCTGTAGCTTAAAACTATTAATCTATTAGCGGCTGGGGTCCACCAAAGCAATAATTTTAGTCTTGAATGGTCACGGACACTATCTTATCGCCACCCTTAATGGCATTAACAACATCCATATCTGTGGTTTTACCAAAGACTGTGTGAACTCCATCAAGGTGAGGTTGAGGAGAATGGCATATAAAGAACTGACTACCTCCTGTATCACGACCGGCATGGGCCATAGATAGACTGCCTGCCTCGTGCTTGTTAGGGTTGATTTCACACTTGATTTTATAGCCAGGGCCACCAGTACCAGTACCATTGGGACAACCGCCCTGAATCATAAAGTTGGGGATGACGCGGTGGAAATTGAGCCCGTCGTAGAATCCGTCTTTGGCAAGTTTGACAAAGTTTGCAACTGTATTGGGAGCATCGCTATCGAAAAAGTCGATAGCGATAGTTCCCTTTGCGGTTTCCATGATTGCTTTAGTCATGCAGGCATCCTCGTATAGCAAAGCGGGTTAAAACCTTTGCCTATGATGGCAGCAAGCGTAGTTTGGCTCAAGCTGAGTTGCAGATATCTTATCGACGACGTTTGGTTTTGTTAGTTTTTTTAGCTTTTGGCGCAGGTTTCTTGCTGCCTTTAAAGCGATTGAGGGCGGCACTGGCAGCAGCTACAACACGGCTGTCAGTATCTCTAAGTGCCTGCCGCAGAAAGGGAATTGCCTTGATGGAACCAGATTGTTGAAGGGCTGTAATGGCTGCTAGACGAACATCAGCATCGGCATCTTTGGTGAGCTTGCCAAGCTGGGGGACAGCGCGAATAGCTTCCTTACGATTGAGGGCGGCGGTTTTACCTAGTTCAGCTACGGTTTGAGTCAGTTGAGGATCATGGCTGGCGTTGGGCTGGCCACGAGCGGTCGTTGTCTCAACCGGGGTTGTGGCCACTGTCTCTGGTGGTGCAACGGGTTCAGATATGGTTCCAGGTGGATTGTTGCTCTCTGCCCAGGGATCTGGAATGGGTGTAAAGGTTTGTTCTGGAATGGGTTGAGTGGCTTCAATTGGGGGCGCTGAAACCTCGTTGACTGCATCTGCCATCGTTTCTGGCACGGCATTGGTTTCCTCTTGAAAGCCAATGCTGGTCAATGCTGCAATACGCGCTTCGTATTCGGCGTCTAGCTCGGTGAGTTGTTCTTCATGGGTGTCTTGGTAACGCTCAATTTTGGCTGCCAATTGCTGTTCGTAGTCAGCGGCCATCTTTTCCAGGGCTGCATTTAAATCTTGGGCATGATCTTCCTGGATGCGGTTCAAGCGATTAATGGATTGCTGTAAGGCATTATCCTGGCGACGAATAATGCGTTGCATTAAGAAGGCGGTTACACCCGAACCGATCCCTAATCCAATTAATACGCCTATCCCTGCTTGCGTCGCCATAACAGCGCTTCCTCATATAGGTTCACTTTCTAAATCAGATGGATTATCCCCTAAAATCAGATGGATTATCCCCTATGATGCCAAAGTTTGACATTGGTAATGGCCATTAGGTACACCCACTGGTAATGTATTACACCTCGTTACACTATTGACCGCAGAATTGCTTAATGTGTTCTGCTTCAAATAATTTGCATTACCGTGTAGATATTGTTGATTTGATGAGGGAGCTTATTATCTTTGACTGAGGCACTTAGATTGGATACATCAGGAAATAGTGTAGATGCGATCGCAACGGAACAAATAGACGAAAAGGCATTAGAGCTGGCGACAGCCATTGCCAATGCCGCCGATGACCGAAAAGCAGAGGATATTTCTATCCTACAGGTGGGCGATGCCTCCTATCTAGCTGATTACTTTGTAATTGCCACCGGGTTTACCAATGTCCAGGTTCGTGCGATCGCCCGCTCCATTGAGTCCACCATCGAAACGGACCATGGCCGCTCTCCTCTACGTATAGAGGGCGTTGGAGAAGGGAAATGGGTGATTTATGACTATGGTGACGTCATTGCCCACATTTTTCAGCCACGTGAGCGCGAATACTACGATCTTGAGGCATTCTGGGGCCACGTTAAGCGCATTGAGTTTATTCCTACGCCCCCCCCTAGCATGGGGCAATAGGTCAAAGCGAGTGCTTATCCTATGATGAAGTTATTAAAACGTAACCATTGGCCATGAAACGCTCTGCACCACGCTGTCCTGTTCCTGCTGAGCAGCTACCTATTCGAGAATATGAGGAAATGCGGGAGTCCTGGTTTTATAGCTGGGGTGCCCGTAGTTTGCGTGGTTACACCGTCCCTGTTCTAGTGGTTTGGGGGCTCAGTTGGTTAGTCTCCGCACCGATTGCCGCTGCCAGTTTTGCTCCAACCAAATTTTTGACTCAGTTTTTGATGAGTGCCTCACTGGGAGCTTTAGTGATACCAACGCTAACATTGCTACAGCTTTATGTGGGTTGGTCCCATGTGGGTCATCGCTTGCAAACCAGGGACCTGCCCTACGAAGAATCGGGTTGGTATGACGGTCAGATATGGACTAAACCTGATGATGTATTCAATCGCGATTGCCTGATCGTGGATTACCAGGTGAAACCAATTTTAAGTCGCCTGAGAAAAACCTTTGGTATCATAGCCAGCTGCCTGGCAACCAGTATTCTGGGGTGGTCGCTCCTCTAACTATTTTCCTGTTTTGCCAAGATAAGTCAGGTATTCAGTTTTTATCGGTGTATTCTGATCCCGGTTCAGATGGTCCGGTATCTTTGTATATCTTATATATCGTCATTTTCTAGCTGTTTCAATCAAAATTTATGCCTAGGCCAAGCCGTATCTCCACTACTCCATTGGCAGTCCAACTGTTGAGAGAAGGGATTGTCGAGTCTGTTCATCAGGTCCACGCGGCAGTGGCTGATAGTCGCGGGAGACTACTATCAGGAGCTGGTGATGCAGATAATGCCAGCTTTATACGTTCTGCCCTGAAGCCCTTCCAAGCGATGGCTATTGCATCTACAGGGGCTTTGGATGCGTTTAAGCTTACTGACAAAGACTTGGCCATTATCTGTGGTTCTCACAAAGGCCTGACCCACCAGGCCCGGCAAGTATTTGGCATTTTGTGGCGTGCTGATTTAGAACCTACGTGTTTACGATGTCCGGTGCCCGATGGCAAGAAGAGCCCGTTAGAACACAACTGTTCGGGTAAGCATGCGGGCATGCTGGCATGCTGTAAACAGCAAGGATGGGAAGTCAATACCTATCTGAACCGCAATCATCCTTTGCAACAGCTGATTCTCAATCGCTTTGCCAATTTATTGGGAATGCCATCTGACGAGTTTATTTGCGCCCACGATGACTGTGGTGCTCCCACCTATTTCATGCAGCTGCGACAAATGGCAACGCTGTATGCCAAATTGGCGTCGGGAGAAAACCTGGAGATGGAGCGAGTTGTGCGAGCCATGACACACCATCCGGAGATGGTGTCAGGCCCCGGAGGATTTGATACGGAATTAATGTGCTTGACCCATGGCGAAATCCTCAGTAAGTCTGGGGCAGAGGGGATTCAATGTATTAGTCGAGTAGGGGAAGGCTTGGGGGTAGCCCTGAAGGTCGTGGATGGCTCTAAGCGGGCTAAATATGCGGCGGCTCTCCATGTTTTACGACAGTTGGGATGGATTTCTCCAGATATTGCCGACACGATGGCCGAAACCTATTTAAATTTGAGCGACTACAAGCGGCTCGATATGGTTGGTGACATTGACCTTGTTTAGTTTCTTGAAAAGCCTACTGTCATGGGCTTTTGGCAGAATTAGATATGAAAAAATCTGGGGATAAAAAATTAATGGCAAAAAAGTATTGCACTTTACACAACCCATAGCTATAGTAGTAAAGCGCTGACGCGGGGTAGAGCAGTCTGGTAGCTCGTCGGGCTCATAACCCGAAGGTCGTTGGTTCAAATCCGGCCCCCGCCACTTAAGAAAAAAAGAAGGTTCGAAGTTTAACTTCGAACCTTCTTTTTTTTGTATCTCATCTAATTTCCTTAGTGTTTGAGACACCCTGTGAGCTTGGCCAGAAATGTTAACTTAAGTAAAGTATTTGCTTTGCTGTTGTTTGTTATGACGCTTTCGTTTGTCCGTCGTTGTATTTGCCGTCTGGCTTTGTCGGTGCTATTGGTGGGTGTGCTGATTTTGGGGCCATCATTACCGGCCCAAGCTCTCGGTGGTGAACAAGTGCCGTTGGGGGAGCCTGCTCCTGCCTTTACGCTCCCCACAAATGTAGGCGATGGGGAAATTTCCCTAACAGATTATTTGGGACAGTGGGTTGTTCTCTATTTCTACCCCAAGGACTTTACCCCTGGTTGCACGTTGGAAGCACAACGCTTTCAGCGAGATTTACCAGAGTTTATTGAGCGCAAGACCCAGGTTATTGGTGTCAGCGCTGACGATGTGGATAGCCATGCTGAATTTTGTGATTCCGAAGGCTTAAAGTTTCCCTTACTGGCAGATACTGATGGTGCGGTGAGCCGTACCTATGGGTCTTGGATGAAACCCATGTCGATGCGCCATACTTATCTAATTGATCCAGATGGGACCATGCGCGAGCGTTTTCTCGGTGTGCGCCCGGCGATCCATAGCCAAGAGGTCCTGGCCCGATTGGACGAGCTCCAGGCCTAATAATCGTGTGGGGACGTTCCATGGAACGTCCCCACACGATTTGGGGTATGGCTTTACGATTTGGATCACCCACGATTGGATGATAGGCATTAAAAAATGGTCTTGAAGTATTCGCGGCGCATGGTTGCGATCGCATCAATCGAAATTCCCTTAGGACAGACCGCCTGGCATTCTCCGTGGTTAGAGCAATCACCAAAGCCTTCGGCTGTCATTTGTTCAGTCATGTTGATGACACGTTGACGGCGTTCGGGATGTCCCTGGGGAAGTAAAGACAGATGAGCCACCTTCGCCGCAGTAAATAGGGCGGCAGACGCATTGGGGCAGGCCGCTACACAGGCTCCACAGCCAATACAGGTGGCATAATCAAAGGCCGTTTGCGCTTTACCAGGGGCAACAGGAAGACTATTAGCTTCAGGCGCAGACCCGGTTTTTACAGATACAAAGCCCCCGGCTGCCATGATCCGGTCAAACGCACTGCGATCTACCACTAAGTCTTTAACAACTGGGAATGCCTGAGCCCTCCAAGGCTCGATGACGATGGTATCCCCATCTTTGAAGTTACGCATATACAGTTGGCAAGTCGCAGTACGCCGCTCTGGTCCATGGGCCTGACCATTGATCATCAGGTCACAAGAGCCACAAATTCCCTCTCTACAATCGTGATCAAATTCCACCGGCTCTTGCCCCGATACTGTGAGCTGTTCATTGAGTAAATCAAGTAATTCTAGAAAGGACATATCGGGAGATACGCCTGAAAGGCGATAGTCCTCTAGATGCCCCGACTGATCAGGAGCTGCCTGTCGCCAAACCTTAAGCGTTAGCTGCATTGTTCGTCATTGTTTTATCGATGGAATACATGGCCCTGAGATCTACGGTGCCGCTCAGAACTTATGGCTTGGCGCACATAGCTGTTGCTAGACACAAGGCAGATTTGTTTGCCAACAGTTCAATAGTACGCCCAGGGCTTCATGACTGCCACAACTATTATGTAATCCGACATTAGGCTGAAAAAAATAGTACTTAATATCTTTTGTTGGACTCCCCCTTGTTTTTCAAGGATGTAATCCGACATTAGGCTGAAAAAAATAGTACTTAATATCTTTTGTCGGACTCCCTCTTGTTTTTCAAGTCCGCAATTTTTCAGAATAGTTGACTACAAGTTTAAATAAACACTCATCAAACTTCCTTGTTGTTACTGGCGTTTTTGTTATGACTCTCCTTTAGGGTATACATACAGGATTTAGAGATGTTTAGAGACCATAAATTGACTGAGCTAAGGTGATCTTGTAATGATGAATCGCGTTTGTTTGATGGCGGCAACAACTGCCATATTGACATTCTTTAAGGCACAAGTAGCTTTTGCTCAAACTGTTTCCTATGACTTCACTGTAGATGTTACATCCGGCCCCCTCGCAGGAGAGCGCTATATAGGATTAACATCCGTTGATGTCACGAGTTTACTGGATGAGAGTTACGAAACTGTTCGGCCTACGTCAATTATCTTTGATTTTGGCGGCATCACATTTACTGATGACAATGATGTTTTAGATATTGATGCTAACTCTCCAAAAGTCAACTTTCAAGATGGCCAGTTTATGGGTATCACCTATATCGTTTCTCGGTTAGGTAATAACCCTGCAGAAATTCCGCTTATTAACGATGTCGCAGTGGATGGATTTGCGATTGACAACAGTGAATTTGGATATGTTGTGGGGGCAAATCTTTACCGAGGAGACACTGTTAATCATGCATTGCCCCCCAACTCGACTAGCCCAAATAGGCAGTCGGTGCCAGAGCCGTCTGTTTGGTTAGGCTTTGCCACAGTGGGCTGTGGCTGCTGGCTAACGCGCCGTCTAGGTTAGCAACACCCCCCTCCGTCATAGAACCAGGTGGATGGGGTTAAAACAATCTCATTAGGGAACTTGCTGGCCAGATTAGCTGCAGTTTTGTCGCATACTGCCAGGGGAATACCTGGCTGCATGATATGTCCGGACTGATCGTCAAGGTACTCTTCTGTGCCAGCATAGACAGCTGTTTTGCCAGTAAAGACACAGGCCCCATCAGGAGGAAGGGGAACCTTGAACGCAACTGAGTCTAAGCTTTCTAGCAATAGGGGTTGATCTAGGTTGTAGGTTTCTTTGCCCAGTAGACGGTAGGGGCGACGGGTTCGGATTTCCACCTGGCCAAACCCCGTGTCAATTAAAGCCTGAATATACTCGTTATAGGTGAGGGCTCCCGACAGGCATAGAGCCCGCAACCGTTCGTCTGCTTGCAAGTGAGGGGGGATTGGGCGAGTGGCAATGGGATCACTCATGACCAAACGACCGCCAGGTTTAATCACTCGATAGGCTTCTTTTAGAGCCCGGACTAGATCCGCCGGTTCAAAAATGTTGAACAGACAGTTCTGTGCCATCACATCGACGGAATTGTCGGGGATGGGCAAATCAAATGCATCACCTTTACGAAGGTCGACAAAGCTGGGGTCAAACCAGTCGTTTTCTTCGGCAGCGATGGCTAGATTGCGCTGGGCTGCATCCCTCATCGCATCTACAGGATCCACAGCAATGACGCCCTGGGGTCGCCGTGAAAAATAGGCAAATTGTAAGGCTTCAATGCCACCACCAACGCCAACATAGAGCACGGTAGGGTCACTTGATAATTCGGACGGATGGACGGTTGTACCGCAACCGTAGTTCATTTCCTGCATCAGGGTAGGAACATTTAAGTCCGGTAGCTGCAATGGGGTGCTCTGGACACAGCACAGTCCTACCATGGGGTCTTCGGCCACGTCACTATAGAACTTAGCTGTGGTTTCAAGGTAGCTCATGTAATTCTCCTAAAAGAAAACGAAGGGGTGAGATAGAGGTCTGATTTTAGGCGGTTAGGCTGCTGTTATTAACGCCTACACAGCTGAAAATTTCCTGAAAATCGGCTGAACCTGCCGTGATGGCTTTGAATCATGCCATAGATTTTCTAATTTCTCTAATCTTGAAATGGTTAATAGAGAGAGGGGGGCTGTTGACTAATTTCTAATTTGAAGCAGTAAAATCCTTCAGGGTGTTGCCAGTTTTCGTTATTGGCATTGGCTAACTTGTAGGTACTGCTATCGGTGGCAAAGTTAGCGCAAAGCTGGTATAGATTCTCGTCAACTTTGCTATAGTCATAGGGCTCTTGAGTAATGGGATCTTGACGCTGATCGTCAGGGTTTAGGATGTCGGGCAGGACGTATTCTTCTTGGTCTTGACTTTGCCAGTAAAGGTGAAGGGTATTTGCGATCGCAGTTAAATCTGCTAACCGCTGTTGATCGCTTTTAATCAGCCGTTGTTGGCTCGGGGTGCCCAATACCCAAAAACCGGCTATGACCCCAGCGGCGACAGCGACAGTCGCCAGGGTGACAAAAGTTCGATCAAATGCTGAATGGTTCATAGTGGTCAAGGTAGGTATTGGGCAACTTGCCCTGAGCCTATCGAAGGGGGAGTTAGGCCTGGGCCGGACGTCGTTGAACCCATTGGTAGTAATAAGTTAAGATGCTGCCGTCAATGGCTAAGATGACCAACACCTTGAGCAAAAGTCGGAGGGTGAAGTCGCCACTGAAAAACGATGCGAGAAAGACTATCACAGTGCTAATGCCCACCAAGGCAACTATGAGTAACGCTATGTAGGTGAGCCACTTGCGTACGCCGGAGTAGGTTTTTTCGCGATAGACAGCCAGATCCTTAAGAATAATGCGCATCAACAGCAAATATACCGGATAGGCCACTAACAGACGGGCCAAGCAAAACGCCACCTTCGATGACAAGTCGCGATAGGGAGGGGCAAGGGGATCTAGGGTGACATGGTTGATCAAAATAAACCCAATTTCTCCCAGCGCTTGGGTCCAAATCCCTAACGTGACAAACGAAAGCAGATAGATAAAGGCATCTTGCGCCGCTTCCCCTTGACCACCAGAGGGAGCAGGAATGGGCATGCCCACTAACTCTTCATAGACGACAAAATAGGCACGCTCAATCTCTCTTTGGGGCCAGCCAAAATTGCGTAGTAGGCTACTAATAAACTCATCGGAGGCTCCTCGACTGCGAGCGGCTGCGATAAAATTTACCAGCTCTGAACGGGTTTTAGGCTGGTTTAATGGGGTCTGAGGAGAATTATCGGATATATCGTTAGATGGATCTTGGGCCATGGACACTCTAAATTAGCCTTTGATTCCGTTTACGCTAGCATCGCCATTGGAGCCTGTGACGGAAGTGAGGATATTTCTTAGTAATTGTCTCTGGAGTAATTGTCTCTGGAGTAATTGTGTCTAGTACTTTTAGTGAGGGCTACGGGCTCCAGGCCATGGCCCTGGTGAGCTTTGGGGCAAGTCAAAAATATGTCGCTGTTGGTCATAAATGATCAACCCCCGCGCCTGATAATTTTTTAGGGCATGGGGACCATCAATGGAGTTGGTATGCACCCAGACCCGTGTTGAGGTGAGTTCCCAGGCTGTTTTGAGAGCCAGGGTTAGAAGATAGCCCCCGTGGCCTTGACCAATAAATTGAGGCAAGAGACCAAAATACTCAATTTTGGCACTGAGATCGGGTTGTTTTGACAGCTCAAAGTAGCCTGCTGGTACACCGTTGACATAGCCAACCCAGACACAAACGGACTCTTGGTTGAGATAATCGGCCCACTGTTGGTAGGTCCAACGCAGGCGGTCCATCCAGTACCATGATCCTCCCACTGCGGTGTAAAGGAATCGTTGGAATTCTGGACATGGAACAACAGCTTCTGTCAGGGTGATGGGCGTGGGCGAGGCAGGGTTAATCTGACTCACGGACAGCATTTCTAGATAGGTGGTGGTGACCTCTAGTCTTGACATAAATGGGTGAAGAGACGTTCCAGGCAACGTCTGTACATGGGCTAATAGCTCTAATTCTATTACTGGCGCAAGGTTGCAAGTTTGTTTTTTAGACTGTCAGCCTGTCTAATTAAATCAGTTTGAGACAGTTCTGACTGGTCTCCCGAACTCAACCACTTTAGCTGTACAGTGTTCGCTTCAGCTTCGGCGTCCCCCAGAATCAAACAGCCAATAGCGCCGCTGCGATCAGCCCGTTTAAACTGTTTACCAAAGGCACTAGCACTCAAGTCGATTTCTACCGAAAATCCTGCATGGCGAAGCTGCTGAGCAAGGACTGTAGTCGCAGGCTCTGCTTTTTCACCCCGGGAAACGATGTAGAAATCTAAGGCAGGGACCGGTGTACTTTGCAGTTGCTGAAGCAGAATGGTGAGTCGTTCTAAACCAATGGCAAAGCCAATGGCCGGAACGTCTGGGCCACCCAACTGTTGGACTAAACCATCATAGCGACCACCACCGCAGACTGTAGCCTGGGCTCCAAGATCCGCTGACATAATTTCAAAGGCAGTGTGGGTGTAGTAGTCAAGACCTCGCACTAACCGAGGATTAATAGTGAAGTCAATGCCCAGGGCACTGAGCTGCTGTTGCACCTGGTTAAAGTGACGCTGGGAATCATCACTCAGATGATCCAGTAAACTGGGGGCATCGTTGACAATTTCCTGGGTGCGACTGTCTTTACTATCCAGAATACGCAAGGGATTTCGCGTTAGACGAGCTTGGGAATCACCGTCAAGTTCATCTCTGTAAGGGGTGAGGTAGTTCACTAAAGCATCGCGATAGGCTTGGCGATCGGCTCCGCTACCGACTGAGTTGAGATCCAAGGTCAGAGACTTTAAACCCAGGCTTTGGAGGATGTCGGTTGCGATCGCAATCACCTCCACATCCGCCCGTGGATCGCGACTACCCAAAATTTCTACATCTAGCTGATGAAACTGTCGCTGCCGTCCTTTTTGAGGACGCTCATAACGAAAAGCTGGCCCCGTATGCCATAGACGCTGTACACCGCCGCTCGCGTACAACTTATTACTAATAAAGGCCCGCACAAGACCAGCAGTAATTTCTGGCCGCAGTGTAATGGAGCGTCCTCCCCGATCTTCAAAGGAGTACATTTCCTTACCAACGACATCGGTGGCCTCACCAATGCCCCGAGCAAACAACTCTGTTTGCTCAAACATGGGTGGGCGAATTTCTCGATAGGCAGCGCGATTGAGAATATCACGAGCTACTGATTCCACATGCTGCCACACCGTTACCTCATCGGGCAGAATGTCACGGGTACCTCGCAGTGCCTGGATATTGCTCATTAGTGAACTGTTAAAAATTTGCAGTGGGCATTGCCCACCCTATCAAATGATCGCCAGCTTAAACTTTATCCACAACCAGAATTAGATTTTTCCGCAGAAGAGACCACAGATGGCAACTTTGGTTTAAGACACTAGCTCCTGCTGGCCATTGGACAGATGCTGACCATTAGTAGTGGGCAGATTGCAACAGTTAACATCATCGATGCAGACCTTGCCCCACTTCAGAGCCCAACGGACCAATGCCACCCGATTACCGGTGGCTGTTTTATTTAGAACATTACTGATGTGGTTATCAACGGTGCGCTTACTAATATCAAGCTCAGTTGAGATTTCTTGATTAGTTAAGCCAGCGGCAACCAGCTCAACAATCTGCAATTCCCGTTCTGACAAGGGAGTTTGCTCTTTTTCCTGGGAAGATTGGCTGGCTGACATGGAAATACCCTTCACTCACTGCGTATATATGCTTAGTGCTTATTACATCATAACCATTTTTAAGATGAGGCGTGTTTGTTAGCTTTTTTACTTAATCTGCCCCATTTGTAACGGCCTGAGCAGAGATCTAAAATAAACCTGAAAAACTCTAGATATCCAGATATCTAACGTCTATCCAGTAACTGTCCAGCCCATTTCCATAGCCCGGTCAACCGACGACCGAGATTGAGCAATTCGGGGGCAACAGTGTCGCTTTCTACCAGAGGTGTGAATTGTTCCTGTAGTAGCTCCCTCAGTCGGTTGCTAGTCAGGGGGCGATTCAAGCGACCCCGTTGGGCAATGGAAATAGAACCCGTTTCTTCAGAAACGACTATACACAGGCAATTTTCAATGCGTTCAGTAATCCCCATGGCGGCCCTGTGGCGAGTCCCCAACTGTCTTGAGGCAATTCTTTCTGAAATGGGCAGAATGACCCCGGCGGCTACAATCCGAGAAGCACGGATGAGAATAGCACCGTCATGGAGCAAGGTACTGGTTTGGAAAATAGTCTGAATCAGTTCCTTGGATAGATCTGCGTTCAGCCGTACTCCAGGAACCGAGAAATCATTTTCATCAATGGGGGGGCCAAGTTCTAAAATCATCAGCGCTCCCGTACGTTTTTGAGAGAGTTCCCGAACGGCATCCACCAGTTCATCAATCACACCGTCTGGTCTGGATGTGGGGCGACTGGTGGGAGAAAACAGCTGAATAAGTTCACCCCGTCCCAGCAGTTCTAAAAATCGACGAATTTCTGCTTGTAGCATCAGGGCCATGGCCACAGCGGCCCCAAAGGATAAATTAGTCAGCACAAAACCAAGCAGCGATAGCTTTAGCGCATGGCTAAGAACGGCTGCCAGCATCAGCACAATAAGTCCTCGAATCATCCATAGGTTACGGCGCTCGCCAATAACCACCAGCATTAGGTAGATGAGAACGAGAACAAGGGCAATATCGATGATATGGATGAACAGACCTAGCAAATGTCAGCCCCAACCTGGGTTTTCAATATAAGGATCTAAAGAGTGCGTTAGACATTGCGTTAGACGCTCGGCTGTAGCATTCAAACCGTTCTTCTACTCACGGTAGCGGGAGCTACGTATCCTGCATATCGCTTTGAGAAGGACCCTGATTGTTGGCCTGCCAAGGTAACCAACGCTTCCTCTAATTGCACTTACGACTCTAATTGCACTTACGAGATGCCACGGCAGATCTCAGGATGCACCCAGTTCAAAAATCAGGATTTACAGGATGAGACTCCACAGATAGCGTTAACAACTGTGGACGATTCGCTGCTACAGCGGCGGCTACTGTAAAGACTACCCAAGATGGCCCGCAGCATGTATCTTGGCTTCTATTCTAGGCAACAGCTCCATTGGCCGCCAGATAGCCAAGCTCAGCTCCTCAAATAGCTGGGGAGACGGTCGTAGCGGATTAAGTCTGCATCGGTTTCTCGCTCTACTATTAATGAGGCCTCACCGTTTTTCACCAATACGGCTGCCGGTCGAGGAACGCGATTGTAGTTGGAGGCCATGCTGTAGTTGTAAGCCCCAGTGGCGGGAATAGCGACGATGTCGCCCGCTACTAAAACAGGCAGCTGGGCATCGTGAATCAGCACATCTCCCGATTCGCAGTGTTTACCTGCCAAGGTAACGGTTTCACTGAGGGGGGCTGACATTTTGTTAGCCGCTAACACTCGGTAAAGCGACTGATAGGTAATCGGACGAGGATTGTCAGACATACCACCATCCACCGCAGCATAGGCACGAATGCCGGGGACAGTCTTCTGGCCACCGATGGTATAGGCAGTGATACAGGCTGTGCCAATGAGAGAACGTCCTGGCTCGCAGATTAATTTGGGTAAAGCCACATTGGCCTCTTGGCAAGCTTTGACCATGTTTTCGCAAACAACCTGTGCCCAATCAGTAATGCTGGGGGGATCGTCGGTTTCGGTGTAGCGAATGCCAAGGCCACCTCCCACATCGAGTTCGCTAATGGGTAAACCATGGCGTTTTGCTGCTTCCATACAAGTTACAAGGACAGCAGATAAATCTTCATGGGGCTGCAGCTCAAAAATTTGAGAACCGATATGGGCATGCAGACCAACACAAACTAAGGATGACTGCTGAGCTACGAAGGTAAATACCTCTTCTAATTGATCGGGATCAAAGCCAAACTTGCTGTCGATGTGTCCGGTGCGAATATAGTCGTGGGTGTGGCATTCAATGCCTGGTGTGATTCGTAGCAGAATAGTTGCTAGGGTTTGCGGACTGGCTAGCGCGCTGAGGGTTTTAAGCTCATGCCAGTTATCAACCACAATGCGGCAGCCTGCGTCGATGCCTCGCTGCAGCTCACTGTGGGATTTGTTGTTACCGTGAAAGTAAAGCTTATCTGGATTAACGCCAGCCGTTAGCGCCGTTAGGAGTTCACCGCCTGATACCACATCCACGGCTAGGCCCTCTTGGGTTGCGATCGCACACACCGCCAAACAGTTCCACGCCTTTGAGGCGTACATCACTAGAGCCTCTCCCGGATAATATTGGTCAAATGCCTGACGATACTGCTGACAGGCCGTTCGCAGCGTCACTTCATCAAGAATGTATAACGGAGAGCCAAACTCCTTAACTAGGTCGATGACATCACACCCGCCGACTTGCAGATGATCCTGTTCATTCACCCGAACACTGAGGGGTAAAAGCCGCTGATTGGGTGAGTCAGACCCGTTAGTCTCCAGGTAGTCAAGGCTAGAACGAGTGGTTTGATTTGCAGAAGGAAGTGTGGAAACCATAGCTATTGTCAGAGGTTGTCAGCGGGTGAAATCACCCAATGCAAGCTTCCAGTGTACAATTCGTCACCGATCACCCTCTGGCTTCTTCTGAGAAAGTATTTATTTACCTGGGCCTTTTCATACTCGCGATGACAACACTGACCTACCAAGTTTTGACCGATGAGTTGCTGCCTGCTGTATTGCGGCTCGATCAGGTTTGCCTGGGGGGGCTGTGGACTGAAGCTGGCTACCGACGTGAAATTGACAGTCCCAATAGCGATCTACTTGTACTTTTGGCCAATCAAGATGCGATTGGTCTAGGCTGTCTATGGGCCATTTTAGATGAGGCCCATATCACTACATTAGCCATTCATCCCGATTACCATCGACAATACTTAGGACAGCTCTTGCTCATTCAGCTGCTACAGCTGGCACGTCAACGCGAACTCACCCATGCCACGTTAGAAGTGCGAGCGTCTAATCAAAAAGCCCTGAGTCTGTATCAAAAATTTGGCTTTCGCACAGCAGGGCAACGTAAACGATATTACCAGGACGGCGAAAATGCCCTCATTTTATGGCGCAGCCAGTTGCAAAACCCTGAGTTTCTACAACAGCTAGAGCATTTAGAACTTGAATGCACAGAAACATTTCGTCAGCATCAATATCAATGGCACCCATGTAACAATCGCTAATTAATACGTATCAAATATTTATGTGCGTAATGTCACGGAAAATCTGTGGAGTAAATTCTCTAAATTCAAGGCGTTTGCCCCCTAAACAAAGGCCCTGTCAGTCTTAAATCTTGGTTAAGGATGTCAGTAATCGGTGGTACACGATGTAGCGAGCGCGACCAAGGACAATGCCACCTGACTTCACTCCCAGATCTACCCCAAAATTGTTTAAGTGAGTCTTTTTTTATCGCTAGATCCATTGCAAGTCGTGAATACCGGCACAGTTTCAGCAAAAATGGCTGTGCTAGAATCATGGCAACTCCGCACAAGCCAGGTGATGAAAAGCCGCCATGTTTGAACGCTTTACAGAAAAAGCCATTAAGGTGATCATGCTCGCCCAGGAAGAGGCTCGCCGACTGGGCCATAACTTTGTGGGAACTGAGCAAATCCTCCTCGGTCTCATCGGTGAAGGTACCGGTGTGGCCGCCAAAGTTCTGAAGTCCATGGGGGTAAATCTCAAAGATGCTCGGATCGAGGTCGAAAAGATTATCGGTCGCGGTTCCGGGTTTGTCGCCGTAGAAATTCCCTTCACACCACGTGCTAAGCGGGTGTTAGAGCTGTCCCTGGAAGAGGCCCGTCAGCTAGGCCATAACTATATTGGCACTGAGCATCTGCTGCTTGGCCTAATTCGCGAAGGCGAAGGCGTGGCTGCTCGTGTACTAGAAAACCTTGGTGTCGACCTGTCTAAGGTTCGTACCCAGGTGATTCGTATGCTAGGTGAGACCGCTGAGGTATCCACTGGTGGTAGTCAAGGTCGAACGAAGACACCCACCCTGGATGAATTTGGCTCTAACCTGACTCAGATGGCATCAGAGGGCAAGCTTGACCCTGTGGTTGGCCGTCAAAAAGAAATTGAGCGCGTTATTCAGATTCTAGGCCGTCGTACCAAAAATAACCCTGTTCTCATTGGTGAGCCAGGTGTGGGTAAAACTGCAATTGCTGAGGGTTTGGCCCAACGCATTGCCAACGGCGATATCCCCGATATCCTTGAAGAAAAGCGGGTTGTCACCCTGGATATTGGTCTGTTAGTGGCAGGAACCAAGTATCGCGGTGAATTTGAAGAGCGCCTGAAAAAAATCATGGACGAAATTCGCTCAGCTGCGAATGTCATCCTGGTAATCGATGAGGTTCATACCCTGATCGGTGCGGGTGCTGCTGAGGGCGCTATTGATGCTGCTAACATCCTGAAGCCTGCCTTGGCTCGGGGTGAGTTACAGTGCATCGGTGCCACCACCCTGGATGAGTATCGTAAGCACATTGAGCGAGATGCTGCCCTAGAGCGTCGTTTTCAGCCTGTGATGGTGGGTGAGCCCAGCGTTGAGGAAACCATCGAAATTCTGCACGGTCTACGAGATCGCTACGAACAGCATCATAAACTCAAGATTCTTGATGAGTCCCTGGAAGCTGCGGCTAAGCTGGCGGATCGTTATATCTCTGACCGTTTCCTTCCCGATAAAGCCATTGACCTGATTGACGAGGCAGGCTCTCGGGTACGCCTGATTAATTCCCAGCTTCCCCCTGCTGCTAAGGAATTGGATCGGGAGCTACGCAGTGTTCTAAAAGATAAGGACAATGCGGTGCGTTCTCAGGACTTTGACAAAGCGGGTGAACTTCGCGATCGCGAAATGGAAATTAAGGCTGAAATTCGTGCGATCGCTCAAAGCAAGCGCACTGATGAAGCTGGTAGTTCTGATTCTCCTGAGGTTACCGAAGAGGACATTGCCCACATCGTGGCGTCTTGGACTGGCGTACCGGTTAACAAGTTGACCGAAACTGAGTCTGAGAAGCTGCTTCACATGGAAGATACGCTACATCAGCGCGTTATCGGCCAAGATGAAGCTGTGAAAGCAATTTCTCGGGCAATCCGCCGAGCCCGTGTGGGTTTAAAGAATCCCAACCGGCCCATTGCTAGCTTCGTATTCTCTGGTCCTACCGGTGTTGGTAAGACCGAGTTAACCAAGGCATTGGCCGCTTACTTCTTCGGCTCAGAAGAAGCGATGATTCGCCTTGACATGTCCGAGTTTATGGAACGCCACACAGTTTCTAAGCTGATTGGTTCTCCTCCGGGCTATGTCGGCTATAGCGAAGGCGGTCAGCTGACTGAGGCTGTACGTCGTCGTCCTTACACAGTCGTTCTCTTTGATGAGATTGAAAAAGCCCACCCCGATGTCTTCAACATGCTGTTGCAGATTTTGGAAGATGGCCGTCTCACCGATGCCAAAGGCCGTACAGTTGACTTCAAGAACACCTTGTTGATTTTGACCTCCAACATCGGTTCTAAGGTGATTGAGAAAGGTGGCGGTGGCCTTGGCTTTGAGCTAGAAGAAGATGCAGCTGAGTCTCAGTACAACCGCATTCGTTCTCTAGTCAATGAAGAGCTGAAGCAGTACTTCCGTCCTGAATTCTTGAACCGTTTGGACGAAATCATCGTCTTCCGTCAGCTTACTAAGCCTGAGGTTAAGGAAATTTCCGACATTCTGCTCAAGGAAGTCTTTGGTCGGTTAACCGAACAGGGAATCACCCTGGAGGTAACGGACAAATTCAAAGAGCGTTTGGTGGAAGAAGGCTACAACCCCAGCTATGGTGCTCGACCGTTGCGTCGCGCCATCATGCGTCTGCTAGAGGATACCTTAGCAGAGGAAATTCTATCCAGCCGTTTGCGGGATGGAGATACAGCCGTTGTCGATGTGGACGAGAAAGGCAAGGTCATTATCGCACCTAAGGAGAAGCGTGAGCTACTTACCCAAGGTGCCGACTAAGCTGCTCTAGTCTCAGTTCATTGCAAAAATGACTTCTTGGAGAAGTTCCGAGAAGTCATTTTTAATGGGCGTGCTTGGGCCAGCTTGAGGAAACGATATCGCTTAAATAAGTAAGTTATTAACTATTGTAAACAGGCCTGATGCTTCCTTGCTTCCCACAAGCGTCAGATTTGATAATGGTTTTACCTACAGCGACGTCGCTGCAAGGTTATGATTGCCGATGGGATTCGGTGTATTTATTGATGAACGTTGCTGTTTCTTGGAATAACTTAATCTGTAAGTTGCTAAATAATTCTTGGAATTCTTGGCAACGCAGCTAAAAGTATTTCCTTAAATTAGCAACAACATTGCTGTTTGATTAGGAGCATAGTTAGAGTGCTGGACAAACTTTTAGGTAAAAAGTCTGGATACTATTTAGAATTGCCCGCAGAAGAAATCGCGGCTATTTCTGAGCCCGCTGCTACGCCAGCACCCGCTGCTACGCCAGTACCCGCTGCTACACCAGCACCCGCTGCTGTACAATCCAAAGCTCCTACGGCTGAAACAGTGAAGAAGAAAGATAGCAAAGCATCCGAGCCCACTGCCCCTGCTGTCACTCCAGCTGCATCCATTTCAGATCCTATAGAGCTAATTCGTACAGCACTGGCAGCTTCAGCTAATCAACCGCCAGCACCTGAACCAGAGCCAGCTCCCACATTTGATTACACAACCCCCGTTGCTAAGGCGAGTCGTCGTCGTCCAGGTCCCAGCATGTCGTCGTTTAAGTCCATGGCCAAAGCGATGAGGAGAACTACTGCTGGTTTCTAGTAAAGGTCTTTTCTTTATACGCAATCTTGACTGATAGCGCCCGGTATCGCAGGGCAGGGCTTCGACGGTGAGGCTTCGACGGTGAGGCTTCGACGGTGAGGCTTCGACGGTGAGCTCAGCCGAACCGCTCAGCCGAACCGCTCAGCCAAACCCCACAAGGGAGTGCCACTACAGGATTTTCCATTTCTAATTGAGTTTAATGAATTCGGCTTTGGTATTACCGGTCTGATTGAGGGACAAATCGATTTTATAAACAAAGGTCGGGCTTGATAGATCAGCCTGACCTTTGTTTTATGGGAGCGTGTGGTTGATGTCAACCTAGCGTTGGGCATAGGCAGCAATTGGCTCCTTGATAAATCGAATATACAGGTGCTTAAAGGTGGATTTCATCACCCGTGGCATGCCGAAATCAATGGGCATTAGCTTCTCAGGGAGTTGCCAATTATCGATGCACAACTCAGACGGTGACTGTAGAACAAAATCAATGTTAGTGGGGCATAGTCCGAGGCGTTGGGAGGCTGCAACAGTTGGCACTTGAGATGGCTTGACCTGAAGAATATCTACCATGGCCCGATCTAGAGCATAGACATTCTGTGATGCACCTAATACCCCAAGGCGTCGTGGTTCACCGCCGCTAGGTCCGTTACCTTCATGACCAATGATGCCATCTAAAATTGTTAAGTCTGGATCAATAGCTTGGGCAGTTTCCACCAACATTTGAGCAAATTTCTGACAGTCTTTACCTGATTCCATATGCCACCAGGCTTTCATTTTTCCTGGCACGCAGCCGAAGAGATTTTTGACGCCCAATGTTAGCGTGAGCTGGACGTGGGATTTAACCTTAGGTAAATTGATCACCACATCGGCTTCCATTGCTTCTTTCGAGAGCAGCAGGTTATCAAAATTACCCTCTTGCTGAAGCTGATAGCGTTTGCCGTGGAGTTCCACAATGGGTAAGTCAAGTTTCTCTGCCCACTGCAGTAGACCATTGGCCTTAGCAACCCCGTGGGCGCTACCAAAGGCTGGGCTATCACCCAAAAACGGTTTGCCGCCAACTTCTTGAACCAATTTAGCCACACAATAAATCAGTTCTGATCGCGTAGTGCATTCCTTAGTAGGACGTGCGCCTGTGAGTAAATTAGGTTTTAAAAGAACTCGCTGGCCTGGTTTGACATAGGCTGCCATGCCACCTAAAGGAGCCAGCAGGTCACGAAGCTGCCGCTCTAGGGTATCGACATCGTAGCTGGTGGCTTTGAGCAGACTGACGGAAACCATAGATTATTCAAGAAAATGGTCAATATCATTATTTATTGTGAGTCTGGTGGCCCTAAAGCGCAATCCAATATCTGATGTAGGGTCGTTCCATGGAACGACCCTACATGAAGAAATGCCTGGTTGATCCTGAGACGCAAGTAGAGTATTGACGACAAAAGGTGGGCTTGAGATTGTAGGGTGTCCAAGGGGACGATGATTCCCTCAGGATGCTGTAGAAGATAAGAAAATAATGCTGAGCCTGTGGGCAAAGACAAGTGGGACCTGGATTAACGTGGTGCTGGTGCTATTGGGTACCACGAGTGGGCTAATTGTGCGGGGACGGTTACCCCGGGCGATGCAGGATGTGATTACCCAGGCGGTGGGGCTGATCACTCTATTTATCGGAATGCAAATGGCTCAGCCATTGACTGAGGTAGATGCTGGCAACATTGCTGGTGTGATTGTTGGTTTGGTGGCCTTGGTTGTCGGTGGTCTGCTGGGCGAGTGGTGGCAGATAGAACGACGACTCATTGCCATTGGGGATGGTTTAAAAGCCAGATTTGGCGGTGGCGGTCAGTTTACTGAAGGGTTTGTTGCCGCGAGTTTGTTGTTTTGCATTGGCCCCATGGCAATTTTGGGCAGTCTCAACAACGGTCTCAGCGGTGATGGCACAATTTTGATTATCAAGGGCACTATGGATGGCCTGGTGTCGATTGCGTTGACCGGTAGTTATGGTGCTGGTGTTGGGTTTTCGGTGCTGCCCGTGGTGGTCTATCAGGGGGGAATGTCGTTGTTGGCTGGATTGTTGGCCAGTGGGATTGGTGATCCAGCATCTTCACCCAGTGTGTTGTTGGTGACCGGTGTGGGTGGGGTGATTATTCTAGGGTTAGGTCTGAACTTGTTGAAGGTAGCAACAATTCGAGTGGCGTCATTTTTACCAGCGCTATTGTTGACACCACTGCTGTATAAACTCTGTCAGTTGTTGAGTGTTTAGCGACTACACTGCAACAGCAGTTTGTTCTTCCATAATGCCAATGAGCACGGAGACTAAACTGTCTAAATCTCCTGGTAGTTTAAACAATTCTAAGTCTTGAGTAATTTGTTGTTTCTGTGGGTCGAGTCGACCAAATCGCCACACTTCACCAATGGTTACGGCACCAAATAAGGGCGCTAAGGATTCTTGTTGTTTTGCCAGGGCAATGAGTTCTACGGCTAACTGTGTAAAGCCCCGCGACAGATCGTCGTTTTTTGCCTCAATAATTAAAAACTCGTGATCAGATCGTAGGAGATAATCCAGATTACCTTTAAGCCATTGACTGACGTTGAGGGGATATTCAATTTTGAGCTGACAATTGCAGAAAGCAGCTATTTCTATCAGGATAGGAGCTACTAAGGTTTCCCGACGAGCGGTTTCGCTGGTCAAACTCACGACTGGCAATGTACGTTCAATGCGCTGTTCTAATTCAGACAGCTGAGGAAAAGTACGTTTCCCTTGAGGTAAAGCAATTCGTGCTCTTTGTAAGCGATAGCCAAACTCAGCCAGGATATCTTCTGGATCATAGGTCATTTCAAAGTATGACCGAAAGGTATATGAACGCTCAGGATCTAGGATTGGTGGTTTAGCCATTGAATTTACCTTTTAACCTAAGGCTCTGAAATACAGAAAGCACTTTAACTATAGCGAAGCTTCTAGTAAACATTTGGCAACAGGTTTGACTTATACGCGCATCCATTTTTTCAGGACTCGCATGGGCTGACCGCTTTTAGGTTCAGTTTGCTCTTTGCTCCAGGCATCGGGATCGGCAAAACCAAGCTTATGGAGGTGCTTGATGATCAGGTCCATGGCGATGGTTGAACCGATGAGGGTGATGAGGACTGACTCGCGGTGAGGGTTTTCTGAAACAGGTGGAATTTGCGGTGTCCCACCGCAAATATCGGTGCTGGGGATGAATTCTTGCATGGTGAGTTCTAAATTTTGGGCATGAAAACTTGTACGAATGCCCCAAAGACAGTCGCAGGATGAGAGACTAATGACGTTCAGCTAGGGTCGCAACTAGTTGTTAGGCATGGACCGCAGGTTTGCTTATCCAAGCCAACTTGTAATCCACACCGTTATCCAAGCACGCTTGTAATTAGCGTGTCAAGTCTATTTGTATAAGTTTGCTTGTAGTCAATGACCAATGAAGCCCCACAGTCTAATGAGTCACCCTTGAAGCGGCGGCGGGAAGAGCTGGGTTTGACTCAGCGAGATATTGGTCAAACGTTGGGTAAGACAGATCAAACGATCAGCAATTGGGAAACTGGAATTTACGAACCGAAGATGACACCTCGGGAATTTAAGCGACTATGCGAGGTGTTGCAGTGGTCGCTGGATGATATTCCAGAGGATTTTGGGCCGTCAGCTCTAGGATGATTGCTGCATGGAATGGGCAAGTATAGCGCTGAAGCAGGTTTGGATATTTACAGTATAAGTCAGAATAAGTTGGCTGTGACTATGGGGATTAGTCGTACGAATGTGGGGCGCTGGTATCACGGATGGGATCCTAGTGCGGAGAATATTATGCTTATTGCAGAGGCATTGAAAGCTTTGAATATTGAATCGGCTAGAGAGTTGGTTCGACTTTATCTAAGCATGATTGTTGAAAGCTGATGCCTTGTCCCTAGCACCTTGTCTAATTTTCATCGGTCTCCTTCTAATCGATAGCTTGTAAAACCACATAATTTTACGAATTCTCCAGAGATTTAGAGAATAGATGCTGAGCTGACTCAAAGATGTATTGTTCAGATGTTGAATGAAACCGAACAGAAATGCAGAACCTATATTCAAATAGGTAGACAAAAAACAAAATAAGTGCCGCTTAGTTGACAAAAGCAGATAAAAATGCCAATTTAGGAAAAATCGTTGCTCGTTTTTCCTAACGGAGGTCTCCATGTATGACCCTAATGCACAAGTGATATCAATGATGCGAAGGTATTTGTCTGATAAGTTTCTAGCTGATATTACTCACAGTGTAGTTAGGGCCTACCAGGATGCTCATAGCAGTAGTGCAGCCACAGTGCATTCCAAATTAGTTAAACGAGATCGTTCTCAACGAAGGGTATCTATTTTGGATACTAGACTTGAAGAAGTCGCCAGACGACACTTTAAAGTGCAGGGCACCGTGAAAGACAACAGTAGTAGGAGTAATACCTTTTCAGAGCTTGTAGTAGAGGAAAAAGTAATATTGACTTCTTCCTCTGTGCGCTCTCCAGGAATCCTTCCACGGCCTTCTATCCCTAGAACACAAAACGCTTCACATAATCCAACATGCAGACAACTTGAGTTAATTAATAGCAATTTGGTGGAAGCGGACTTTGTAAACAAAACATTTGCAAGTCAAGAGCAGCGTGAACGCGATATGCTCTTCACTCTGATTGTCCATGGGCCTACGAATAAGGCAGTGCCTGAATTTATTAAGTTGGTTGTTCCTGATGCTGATTATAAACTTATTATTGGTACAATTGATCTATTTGCAAAGTATGGCAATATTCAGCCTTCAACAAGGGAAGATGTAGAGCTGCAAGAAATTCCTAAGCCATCGGCCAGATTAAGAGTCCGACAAAATCCGGACATTGAGGATGAAGACGGAGAAAGCACTGATGAGACGTCCTAGCACACCTGGATTTATTGGAGAGAAACTTAGAGAAGCTAGAGAAGCCAGAGGATTGAATGGGACAGCATTAGCAGATCTGATAGGTGTATCTAGGCAATCTGTCTCAAAATATGAAAATGGGGATCAAAATCCTAGTCCCGAGGTGCTAGAAAGAATTGCTGAAATCTTAAGAGTTCCACTAGATTATTTTCTGGTAGTTAGAAAGAGATCGGTTAATCATCAAAAAGCTATCTTTTACCGTTCTATGGCAGCGGCTACCCTAACTGAGCGCCTACGGGCAGAGCGTAGATATCTTTGGTTGCAAGACATAGTCGCTTATTTGATATCTTTAGTTGACTTTCCTAAGCCTAATATTCCTAATCTTAATATTCCTGAAAATCCTGAGTTGATTACTAGTGAAGTTATCGAGAATGCTGCATATGAGCTTCGAAAATACTGGCATTTAGGCATAGGTCCTATCAGTAATATAGTCTGGCTTTTAGAAAATAATGGAATTATTGTAAGCTGTTACAGCTTAGAGGCAGCTACTTTAGATGGGTTTTCTCAGTATCAGTACGATAGACCTTACATTATTCTTGGTTCAGATAAGGGTAGTGCGGCGAGGTCTAGATTTAGTGCTGGACATGAATTAGGTCATTTAGTTCTTCACAGGAACCTGACTGTTGAAGATATCAAAAAGCCCAAGATTCTTAAATTAATTGAATCTCAGGCTAATCGTTTCTCAGGAGCTTTTCATGTGCCAGAGCAAGCCTTTGCTGAAGATTTTCTTTCAATAGATTTAGACTACTTTAAACTTAAGAAGAAGAAATGGAAGCTCTCCATTGCATTCTTTTTGCAAAGAGCTAAAGATCTAGGGTTTGTTGATGATAAGCAATACTCACTACTACGGAGATACTATTCTCGAAAAGGTTGGCGAAAGTTTGAGCCCTTGGATGAAGAATTGGAAGTTGAAAAACCACAATTACTTCGAGAAGCATTTGAGTTGATTATTGAGAATGATGTTTGCAGTCGTTCTGATATTTTGCACAGATTAAAGCTCAATCCCGATGATATTGAAGCAATTTGTGGCTTGCCACCTAGATATCTTAGGCCAGCAGAAGTTTTGGATTTACCTATGCGGCCAAGTCTGAAGATAAAGCATGAACCTAGTGAGCCAGCTCAAGTCATAAATATTAATCTCTTTCGTGATTAGTAGAGAGTTTATCCATGCCCTTCACCACTGGTCATTCCGTCCCTCAAACCGAGCAGCCTCGCTCTCCTCGCGAGACGCTGCCTACTATGTATGACCTACCCAGCGAATTTCCAGAGGAACCCGGTTTGCCAGACGAATTTCATGACCTACAACCCCAACTGCTGAGCCGTACCCTGCGCCTACAAGATTACGCAGCCGAAAACCGCTTTACCGGCTCCGACCTCAACCTTTACTACGATGTTCACCATCCCCTCTGGCACAAACGCCCCGACTGGTTTTTAGCACTCGACGTTCCGCGCCTTTACGATGGTCATGACCTACGCCGTAGCTACGTCGTCTGGCAAGAAGGCCAAGCTCCCACCATCGTTGTAGAATTTCTATCCCCCCGCACAGAACAGGAAGACCTGGGACGTTTTTACAAAGATAGCGATCAGATTCCTGATGACGATAATAAAATCCCCGAAAGCAGTTTGGGCAATGCTCAAACTCCGGCCAATGGTGCCGAACGTCCTCCCAGTAAGGTTGACGTTTACGAAAAATATCTACGAGTTCCCCATTATCTGGTCTATAGCCGTTATACCCAGCGCTTGCGCTATTTCAAGCTCATTGGTCGCCGCTATGAAGAGCAATCCATCCAGGATGGCACCCCTATGATTTGGCTAGATGACCTAAAAATTGGATTGGGCCTATGGGAAGGCTACTTTGAAGGGCTGCCTGGCCCATGGCTACGGTGGTGTGATGTAAATGGCAACTGGCTGCTAACAGATACCGAGCAAGCAGAAAAACGGGCAGAACAATTAGCAGAACGTCTGAGAGCTATGGGCATTGATCCAGACACAGTTTAAGCAAGGAGACCATCAATGTCGCTTATTGAGCCAAGTTCTATGGGGAATTGTAACGATGGGCAGCACATTCACCCGATGGGTCATGCTGAGAATTAAACCGAGATGTCTCATGGGTTTTAGCTGCTAAAACAATCTGACCGTTGTCGTTAACCTGAGCATGGCTAGCCTCAAGCATCGGTTGAGAATTTGAGATTGTTGGTCGCTCGGTGATAACAGTCTCGCTTTCAGGTGCTGATGTTGTTGCCGCATCAACATTATTCAAAAAACGTAAATCTTGCCAGCCACCTGATGTTTGTAGTCGCTGGGTCGGGTTTGTCGGTAGTCCGTTTTGGCCGCCAATAACAAAACTATTGTTACTATCAGCGGCACAGCCTGCAACAATTTGATCTGTTGGATCGTTAATGGTGGCAGGCAACTCCACCAGGCCACTGTCGGGTTCTAGCTCAGGCGTGTTGAGGTCGACCACACCGCTAAACTCAGGTCCCAATGCTGATGTGGCTGTAATGTCACTTGCAGGGGTTAGATTATCTCTAAAGGCTGTGCCGAGAATATTTTGGGCAGTGATGCTAACTCTTCCCCCTCTACCTTGTTGAGCATTGGCTGTAATATCACTGTTTTCCAGGGCGATGAGAAAAACAGTATCAATGTCAATGTTGCCACCGTCGGCATTACCAGCATCGGTGTTAATGTTGCTGCCCTGTCTCAGTAACAAAATAGGCGTTTGTAGCTCAATGTTGCCGCCAGCCCCCGTGGTAGTGGCGGCGTCAATGGTGCCGCCATTTTCTAGCCGAATCAGATTGGCGGTGGCATTTAATGTGCCCGCATCACCAGGCCCTTGACTATTGATTGCGATCGCACCCCCATCTCGAATAATCAGCTCACCTGTAGTGACCTGTAGCTCTCCCGCTGCCCCATTGCCCACCAGCCCCGGAAAATCAGCTCGTCCAGACGAAGAGACCAGGCTACTGGGCAACTCGACGATTACCCCTAAGGGTTGTCTTGTACCAGTGCCGCTGATTTCTAACACATCGGCCACATTGACGGTGAGTGTGCCCCCTGGTCCATCGCTAAAGGTGGTGGTCGAAATATTGGCCCCATCTCGAATAAAGAGATTACCGGTGTTGAGTACGACATCACCGGCAGGAGCACCGCTAAAGCTAGATGTACCCGGACCACTGCCAAAGCGACCATTTGGGGATAAGCCAATGATTTTGGTGGTGCCGCCTACGTTGAGAATGACATCTCCAGCGGGGCCGCCCAATGGAATAACGGCGGTCCCCAAAAAAGCCCCAGTTTGATTACTCACCTGTGCCCCTCCCATCATGGTGAGATCTTGGGTATTGACCGTGATATTTCCTCCTGAGCCCGTGCCAAAAATACTGTTGGCAAAAATGCCCGTAGGCGCAACGGCTCCAACCGGAGTATCCAACAATTCAACTGACTCAGTGGCGTTGACGATCAATTCACCGCCGTCCCCTGCGCCAAAGGTGATTGTTTGTAATAGTCCGCCATCGCGCAATACTAGACGCCGAGTATCGAGAGTTAAATCACCTGCATCCTGGGTGGTGCCTTGGAGAGTGCCCGTTAAGATGGCTGAACCGATAATTTCAACTGATTCAGTGGTCTTGATAAACGCATCGCCACCCGCACCATTACCACTAGTCGTGGTTGAGATTAACGCTCCGTCCTGCAGGCGTAGCTGGGGCGTATTGATCCTTAGTTGACCCGCTGCTCCGGTTCCATCACTGCCCGCTAATAGTCCACTTTCAGCAGCAGAAATGTCTAATGTGCCTTGAAGGGCACCGATAATCAGGGTTTGTAATGCCTGAAACCCAGACCCACTAAGTTCAATCGCGTCGCTAGCCCGCAGGATCAGATTACCTCCAGCTCCATTCCCTGCCGTGGAGGCCGATAGCAAACCGCGATCGCGAACCTGAAGCTGCCGTGTATCCACAATCAGGTCGCCGCCCATGCCATCACCAATGGTATCCGTACTTAAACGGCTGATAATCTGACCGTTGGCCGAGTCTCCTTGCACGGTGACCGAGTCAGTGACCCTTATCCTTAAATCTCCCCCTGGTAATGGCCCTTGGGTTACAGCTAATACCTGGGAACCGTCTTCCACAAGAACTGTTTGTCCCCGTAAGTCAATGTCTCCGGCTCCAGGGCCACTGGTGTTAAGTAAGGCTCCCTGGCTCAGGTCAATTGCACCAAATCTTGAGACGGTGTTGTATTGCAGATCAAAACCGTTGGTAACAGGTCTTAGTTTGACTGTCCCCTGGGCCGCGCTACCAATTTCTAACCGTCCCGATGGTGCCGACACAGTGCCACCGACTACGGTGACATCACCTCCCACTAAAGCCAGGGTATGACCAGGAGAAACAAATAAACCAGGCCGTGTGGGTGGAAAGTCGCCTGAACCGTCCACACGGATATCTCCTGGTGTTGCCCCTAGCTGCAACCCGACAGGGGTACTCACGGTTAATAATGGTGGAGCATTGGCTGTAGCAGCGCTAAAAACATCGCCATTGGCAAAGACAACACTGTCAGCGCTGCTGGCAACAAAAGAACCCGGTACCTGGAGCACGGCATTGGGACCAAAGATAATGCCGTTGGGGTTAAGTAAAAACAAATCAGCGTTGCCCTGGACTGAGATCGCACCGTCAATATTCGAACGTTGCCCCCCTGTCACCCGCGTAATGATCGTGCTCAGGGACGGATCATTCAAGAAAAGAGCCGCCCCGCCAGTAGGTACTGAAAACTGTTGAAAACTGTGAAACAGAGTTTGACTATCGTCGCTGAGGATACCGCCCGTAATAGGGCATGTAGTACAGCCCTTGGGCACCATCGAGTTAGTCGTGTTGTCAGGCACAATCGGGTCCTGGGTTTGGGCCTGGGCTGCTGGGACAATCCCTGGGGGTGCCAACGCACTCAGCAACATTACCATCATCCAGCCGTAACCCGTCAGCTTAGTAGACCAGTCTAATCGGGGTATTACTCGTCGGGGCATTACCAGTCGAGACATGATAGGGAGCCTTGCTTCTATGAGCGTTCATAACATGATTGGCTTGCCCAAAGACAAACAACTTTTGTCTTCTTGCCATAGCTTACAAAACACAGCTAGAGCTATCGGGAGAATTGTTGGATCATGGGTTTTAATTTACGGATGATTCACTATAAGGTTAAGTCGGTCTTTAAAGGAGCACCTGGATAGAACAAGGCGTTAGCTACCCCATAGAATTAACTGATCAGGGCTTAGAATCCTGGTAGATTCTAGCGTTATGGTCTAATCAAGGGAACTTGGCTTGAGTGGATATCCCATTGCGACCTGGGTGGTTAAGAAATATATTTATAACCCCAATTATCTGATGGATATCCCGATTTCTACGGAGATGGGTTGAATGACCTTATTAGACATCGTTGCCTAGAAATGTCACAGAGGCTAAACGGCGATGCGACTTATGCAGATATGTAGCAGACGGTTTTGGCGACGTAGCTGGCTAATTATGTTGGCCATAGTCAGCTGTTGGCTAGGGATGTGGGGGACGCCCGTGATAGCAAGGGGAGAGCTTTATCTCCCCAACCCCATTCATCAGGCACAGACTACTGTAGGGGAACCATTAGCTGAGGGCATCAACCTTGCGGGTCCCAATCTTGAGGATCCCAACATCAGTACCCTCAGCCAGGGCAGTGCCTTATTTGCAGCGGGTCAGTTAGTATCGGCTGCAGATGTTTGGCAGCAAGCGGCCAAGGACTATGAACGCCAGGGCCAGCAACTACACCAGGCCAGGGCACTACACTATCTGGCGCTGGCTTATTTTAATTTGGGCCAGTGGGCCTTAGCCCAGCAAACCAATCATAAAAGTCAGACCCTATTGGCAGAGACATCCCAACGGGATGCAACACTGTTGGCAGCCAGCTTAAACCTGCATGGACAATTGCAACTGGTTTTAGGACAGCCTGAGCAAGGAATCGAAACCTGGCAGCAAGCGGCAGCTACCTATGCTTCGGTAGGCGATACCACTGGTCAACTAGGGGCTCAGCTCAATCAAGCGAAGGCGCTACAAATTCTGGGATATTATCAACAGTCTCAGCAATTATTAGAACAATCTCTGGCAACAGTAAAAACCCTCTCAGAGCCAACGGTAAAAGCGACTAGCCTCAAACTTTTAGGCACAGCCCTACAGGCGGTGGGAGATTTAGAGCGATCGCAATCCCTACTCACAGAAAGTCTGGAAATTACCCAGACACTGGTGGCCACCACACCAATCTTTGCTGATGAAGCCAGTGCCACTTTAGTTAATCTAGGTAATACCCTGGCTGCCCGGGGCGACTATGAAACTGCCCTATCCCGCTATCGGCAAGCGGCGGATATGGCCAGTCAGCCGATGTCTCGCATGGAGGCCCAGCTTCATCAGCTGCAACTGTTGGTCAAAACAGGGCAGTGGTCGTCAGCACAGTCTCTGTTATCTACGTTACCTGCCCCATTAACGGCCCTGCCACCGGGTCGGGACACCATTTATGCCCAGGTCAATTTTGTTGCCAGCTGGATTCGGGCAGCCCAATCGCCCATCGGCCAGCAATTATCTGATCAGAGGGCAGCCATGGCCCAATTATTGGCGCATGCGGTGCAATCTGCTCATATGCTATCGGATACGCGGGCCGAAGCCTTTGCATTGGGACAGCTGGGCCACCTCTATGAGTCCGCTGGGCAATGGCAAGACGCTCAACAGGTGACACAACGGGCAATGCAGTTGGCAGAAGGGCTGAATGCACCTGATTTGAAAACCACCTGGCAGTGGCAGTTGGGCCGCATTTTGAAACAACAGGGAGAGACTAAAGCCGCGATCGCATCCTACAGTAATGCGGTTAAATCCCTCCAGTCCTTAAGACAGGAGCTAGTGGCCCTCAATCCTGAGCTACAGTTTTCCTTCCTTGAAACCGTTGAGCCAGTGTATCGAGAACTCGTCTCACTACTCCTAGAGCAGGACCCTCAGCAGGCGCAGCTACAACAGGCCAGGCAGTTGATTGAATCTCTACAGCTGGCGGAACTAGATAACTTTTTTCGTCATGCTTGTTTACAAGCAAAATCTCAACTCATTGACACCATTGATGCGACAGCGGCTGTTATTTATCCAATTATCTTGTCCGATCGTCTGGCGGTGATTGTTTCTCGCCCCGACCTCCCCCTGTTTTACTATGAAACGCATCTGCCCCAGGCCGATATTGAAACCGCCATTGCCCAGCTGCAACTTTACTTAAATCCTCACTTTTTCGAAGCCGATCGCCTACAGGTGTCACAGCAGCTCTATGACTGGCTGATCCGTCCGGCTGAGCACTTCTTAGCGGATACCCAAACACTGGTGTTTGTGCTGGACGGCACGTTACGAAATTTGCCCATGGCGGCACTGCATGATGGTAAACGCTACCTCATTGAGCGCTATGGCATTGCCCTCAGCCCAGGGTTACAGCTGCTTGAACCCCAGTCCCTCGATCCGGGGCAGTTGGATGTGTTGACGGGGGGATTGAGTATTTCTCAACAAGGGTTCTCCGCGTTGCCTGGTGTTAACACAGAAGTCAATCAAATTGGCTCTACACTGCCCACCACAACGCTACTCAATCAAAGCTTTACCACCGATCGCCTCAAACGCGCCCTCAACGATATCCCCTTTTCAGTGGTGCATTTAGCGACCCATGGCCAGTTTAGCTCCAAGGCAGAGGAAACGTTTCTGGTGACATGGGATGGTCGGATCAATGTTCAAGATTTGGAGGCCTTACTACAGCCCAGAAAACGAGCCCCGGACCAAGCATTAGAACTCTTGGTACTCAGTGCCTGTCAAACGGCTACGGGAGATAAACGGGCCGCCCTAGGTTTAGCGGGCATTGCCCTACGGTCTGGTGCCCGCAGTACCCTGGCAACACTTTGGCAAGTGAAAGATGAATCCACGGCCACCCTGATGGTGGAGTTTTATCGCCAGCTGGCAGAAAACCCAGACATGAGTAAAGCGGCGGCCCTAAGAGCGGCACAGTTAAGCTTGTTAAAACACCCACAGTATCAGCAGCCCTTCTACTGGGCTCCGTTTGTTTTAGTGGGTAATTGGTTGTAGTGGGAGGTGGTTTATGAAGCGATGCTAAACCTGGAGGAATGAAACAAAAAAATTAAATAAGGAGGCATCTCAGGCCATGCCATATCTCTCATAGGGAGGGATAACTGATTAGGCACATGGTGCAAACGGCTTCATTCAGATAACTGTTTAAAATCTCCTTTACTTATAAATCTTTGCTGTTGATGATTTAGAGGGTAAATCGATCTAGCAGGATTGTCCAAAATCCTTGATTTTTCAGATTGAATCCTCCCAAGCATCAGTACAGCCAAATCTTTTTCATTTTCCGTTAATATCAGATACCTATGAAACGTTCTCTGCATAACCGCTTGTGTCTGGCCCTACTAGGAATCTTGTCGTTTGGGTCAGTGATTAATTTTGGGTCAGTAATGAATACAGTAGCCCAGGCTAGTCCTGCTCCATCTCCTGGTCCCATGAGGGCGTCGCGTCCGGCAACCGCCACTCCCCTAATCATGTTTGAACCGCCTACTGATGAAAAGGTAGATAATTCTCGCGGTGGAGCCTCTCGCCCTGCAGACGTAAAATGTATGCATGACGAATCCTATGCGTTTCCGATGACAGCACTGGTGCCTCAGTCTGGGGTAGGTTTGACGACGTCTTCCCACCCCACACTGATGGTTTATGTGCCTCCCACAATGGCCAATCAGGCCCATTTAACGTTAAGAGATGACGAGCAAAACGGCGTATATCAAAGCCGTCTACAGATTCCTCAAACCGGGGGGATTCTTAGGATTTCTTTACCGATGGATAGTCCTGAATTGATAGTGGGGCAAACGTATCATTGGTCTCTGGCACTTCTCTGTCAGCCCACGCAAACAGATCTGCCCATCACCAGTGGTCAGATTCGTCGCATTGACCTGTCTGATAATGACTTGCCCCCTCAGCAGCCCTTGTTGTCCCAGGCGGTTATTTACGGACAGGCTGGTGTTTGGCATGATATGTTGCTAAGCCTGGCACTTCTGAAGGAACGCCAGCCTGAGAGCAATGCTCTCAATGAGAATTGGATTGAGTTGCTCCGGTCTGAAGATTTAGGTGCGATCGCAAACACCCCATTTCTTAACTAACATTGCATTACCCTAAAAAACTCAGATAAGTCTCCCATCAGTTAGGCCAAGGAACTGGTAGAGCATTGATCAATGGGTTTTCTTGTTTCTCATTGTTGACCCTACAATTTGCGCTTGAGTGACCACGATACAGCCGCTAACTTGCCCCCTTGCCTGTATGAAAACACATCAGCTACCCTGCTCTGCAATAATGCAAGAGTCGCGCTGATAAAAAGAAGAGAATGCACAGTACTTTTCAGATGACTTAGATGCGATGGATTGCTGCACTGTTAACAACGCCAATTATGGCTGGTGTCGTCATCGCCATACGCTTTACAGGCGCACTGCAGTTATTAGAGTGGGCGATCTATGACCAATACTTTCAACTACGACCAGTAGAACCCATCGACGAAAGGATTCTGCTGGTCACCATTGAGGAGTCTGATATCAGTCGTCTCGGTCAGTGGCCTCTCTCTGATGCCACACTGGCCCAGCTGATTCGAAATCTCAGACAACACCAACCTGCTGTCATCGGTTTAGACCTGTATCGCGATCTACCTGTGGAGCCGGGGCATCAAGACTGGGTTGAGGTGATGACGTCTACCTCTAATCTGATTGGTGTCGAGAAAGCCATTGGCCGCACAGTGGCCCCCCCCGCTGAGTTAGAGAGCCAGGGACAGGTGGCCCTGACTGACTTGCTGGTGGATGCGGATGGTAAGTTTCGGCGAGGCTTGTTGTCCCATGCCAATGCAGACGATGAGCTCCGACTGGGGTTGGGGGCAGAGCTGGCCGTGCGTTATTTAGCCATGCAGGGAGTTCCCCAGGAAGTGGTGGATGCGGACCAGAAAATTTATCGTTTGGGACAGGCGATCCTCAGGCCATTGCGCGGTAACGCTGGTGGCTACGTTCGCACTAACGCTGGTGGTTATCAGATTCTGATTAATTTTCGCGGCCATGCGAACCAATTTGCCCGGGTATCGGTAACTGAAGCTCTGAATAATCGTCTAGAGCCAGATTTGGTGCGCGATCGCATCGTACTTGTCGGCGGCATGGCCACCAGTCTCAATGACTTGTTTTATACACCCTACAGCAGTCGCCTGATCAATACACCAGAAGCGACGGCAGGGATGGTACTCCATGCCAATCTGGCCAGCACTCTAGTGAGTGCAGCCCTGGATGGCCGGGCAGTGCTGCGGGTGTGGGCTGACCCCATAGAGGCAGTCTGGATTCTGATCTGGTCTGGGGTGGGGGCCCTGGGATACCAATGGCTATTGGAATCCAAACGAGATAGTACCCGGAGGTTTACCCGTCTGGCGATTTTGATCACCGCTGTAGTATTGGCAGGGGGTGTTTTGTCAGTCAGTAGCTATCTAACATTTCTCGGTGGCTGGTGGATTCCGGTGGTGCCTCCATTTTTAGCGCTGATTGGGTCTGCAAGCGCGATCGCAGGCTACGAAATCCTCAAATTACAACACTATCGCACCGAGTTAGCCCAACAAAATCTCAAACTTGAGAAAGACAAAATTCGAGCTGAAGCCGCATCCCAAGCCAAAAGTCAGTTTTTAGCCAAGATGAGCCATGAATTTCGGACACCGCTTAACGCGATCTTAGGCTTTACTCAGCTCATGGGACAAGATCCATCATTAACGACACAACAAAAAAAGTCTTTAGACATTATTAATCTTAGCGGCGAGCATCTCCTCAATTTGATTAACGATATTCTTGAGATTTCTAAAATTGAAGCTAACCGGGTTGTATTACATGAAACCAACGTAGACCTGTACAGTCTGCTGGATATGCTCAAAGCCATGCTAGAGCCTAAGGCCATGGCTAAGGGGCTAAAACTCTATTTTGAACGAAACCCCAACGTGCCCCAGTTTGTGACGGCGGATGAAGGCAAATTACGACAAGTATTAATTAACCTATTAGATAACTCGATTAAATTTACTGAGGCCGGCACTGTTATTCTGCGACTTTCAGGCACCATGAGCAAACAGTCTCAACTTCTGTTGCACTTTGCAGTAGAAGACACTGGCCCCGGTATCGCTAAGGAGGAAGTATCTACTCTGTTTGAGATTTTTACCCAAGGTAAAGTAGGGCAAACTTTTTTAGACGGGGTAGGACTGGGCTTACCCATTAGCCAGCAACTGGTTAATTTAATGGGAGGAGAAATTACCATTAGTTCCGTTTTAGACCAAGGAACAACATTTAAGTTTGATATTCCAGCCAGTCTAGAACCGTCCCTTCAGCATCAACCCCCACCGGCCTACAATGTCAGTAGTCTGGCTGCGGATCAAGCACCTTTACGCATATTAATTGCTGATGATGAGCCGATTAGTCGTAAGTTACTCAACAAACTATTGACATCGTTAGGATTTCAGATCCGTGAAGCCACCAATGGTCAAGAAGCTGTTGCTCTTTGGGAAAGTTGGCACCCCCACTTCATCTGGATGGATATGCAAATGCCCGTGATGAACGGCTGCGAAGCCACTCGCCAAATTCGGCAAAAAAGCCAAGAGGCCAATATCTCCTCTCCTACCATTGTGGCACTAACTGCCAGTGCTCTGGCTCAAGATCGAGAACAAAGCCTGGGAGCTGGTTGCGATGATTTTGTCAGCAAGCCATTTCGCCGCGATGAGCTGTTGGATAAATTATCCCAGTATTTAGGCGTGCGTTATCAATAGACCGTGTACGGGCGGGTCGACATTACCCATCCGTAAAGAAGATTAGACAACCAGCCAGTACCAACGGGAGCACGACCCTAGAAGGGCTTACCTATTGTAAATAATTGCAACTGCATGTAAATACGTTGCAATCCTACCGTCTGATCAGATGTAATTGCCCTGAAATAGTGGGTCCGCTTCGTTGACTGTCACCGACTACGGTTTTCCCTAACAGATACCTTGAGGGTATCGACTACTATAAAGTCACAGCAAAAAAGAACCGTAAACATCATGGATGCAACCTTTGATAGCGATAAGCGCAAAGTCTTGTCAGCCCTGGCCCATGGCTCCATCTTTCTAAGTCAGCTAATATTTTCAGCTGGCATTCCTGCTGCGCTTTGGATTGTTTCTGATGACCCAGTTGTGAAGGAAAACTCTAAAGAAGCCTTGAACTTTCACCTGAATATCTGGATCTATAGTTTTGTCGTAGGTATTTTGGTATGGATCCTGATTGGCTGGCTGCTTGTCATTCCCCTACTAATTTTTCAGTGGGTTATGCCAGTGTTCGCAATTTTGGGAAGTTTCAGTAACCCTGATAGTGCCTTTAAATACCCATTTATTATTCGCTTTCTGTAAGTCAGCGTAGAAATCTCTGCTCAAGCTCTTTACAAATCAGAGCTTGAGCTTGAAATATTTTTTTTCGTGCCCGAGTAAATACCGAGACGATTTCATCATTTGTTGACACTTAAAGACTTGACTAATCTCCTGATGGGTCTATGGCCAGGATGAATACTTTAAGTAAGTAGTCCAACATCTTAAACGGACTGCTTTTTTCGTAATCCATTCGGCAACCCCTGTGAATAAAGATCGCTGGTTTAATTGGACTGAATACGCACTGCTCGTAGGCTCTGGTGCTGGAACAGTTGCCTCCATGGCTACACAACAGGCACTGTTAGCTGCGGCCCCTTTGTCGCTACTAGCTGGTTTGGGGTTAATCAGCCGCAGACAGCTACAATCGAGGCTTTCCCAGAGCGAGTCAGTGATGTTGTCGGTCAACAGCACCTTAGATAACCGGTTGCACGATATGCAAGAGCAACTGGAAGATGTGCCCACCCATGAACAACTTCAGGCCGTGCGGCAGTCAGTCGTTGCTCAGAACCAGCAAGATATTCTGAGTTTATCCCAGTTATTTGAATACACGCGGAACATGTTGCTGGAAAAAATTGAACAGCAAGAAGTTCCAGACTTACAGGAACTGCACCAGGACATTGGGAAACTGAAGGAGCACTGCACCAAGCTAGGGATTAACCTCAAGGATGTCAGGTCTCGCTGTCAGCAACTTGCAGACACCAGCCGCCTTGAGACAGCCGAGTCGATGGTGACAAAGCTCAAGGCTGAGTTGATGCAGTTGCGAGTTCATCTGGAAGTCTTTGGGGCAGATACAAAGAATAATTATTCTGGCCTAAATGACAAGCTCCAATATTTGAAACAGCAGGTGCTACAGCTCACCACTGACGAGCGCCAATCGTTACTCAAAGCCGAGGTGCAGGAGCTGGTTAAAACGGTTTCAGATATGGTCTCTCGGGATGAGTTTTTGGCACTGTCAGCTCGATTGCAAGAAATACAGGCTGATAAATCAGCTATGCTGCAGGCAGTTCCCAGCTTTACTAATGAGCCATCAGTCCCGGTAGCGCGCTTACAACGGCGGGTTGATTCCTTAGAGCAAGAAATGAGCACAGTAACTAACTCTGTGTTAGAGGCTGTGGCTGAAACATTAGGTCCCTTGCACAATCCAACAGGTGATGTCTTTGCCCAACTGCAAGAGCGTTTAGACGCTACGGATCAGCAAATGAGCACCATCACCGAAACGGTGCTACAGGCGGTGTCTGAAACCCTGGAGCCATTCCAAACATCACTGTCCTCTGCGGCTGAGAGTCAGTGGCTATTCGACTTTGACAATGTGGAAGGTAAGTCAAATAGTCGACGGGCCCTAGAACAACTTTTGGCCAAGGCTCAGAAAAGAGTTGTGTTGGTTTGGCCTTGGGCTGACAGTGTTAACCTTGATGCCGATCTGCTACAACAACTACGTCAGGTACTCGATCGCAACTGTCGCTTGGATATTGGCTGGTGCCACCAAGGAGAGAATCGTGAGCATCCTTTACTACGCAGCATTAGCCAACGTTGGAGTGAAAGTAACGCTCGCCATCGTCAGCTAAAACATGCCCTTAATCAGTTATTACCCCTCAAGCAAGATTATCCAGATCTGTTTTCTTTTAAGGTTTTGGGTACCACCGAGAACTTTGTGGTGTGTGATTCCACCTCTGCCCTGATTGGTATGCAGGCCCTATCTACCCAAACCAGTCTCTTTCCCACCGTAAAGCTTAAACTGCACACGACTGATCTCGGTGTGATTCAGCCCCTGATTCAGCGTTTTGAGAATCCTGTCATTAACGCTGAAGATACCGGTGCTTACTTTAATCGCGGCATTACTCGCTACGATATGCGTGACTTTGCCGGAGCAATTGACGACTTTACCCACGTGATTGACAGTAGCCCTAGTGCGGCTGCCTACAATTGTCGTGGTGTTGCCTGGATGGAGATGAATGACTATGCCAGAGCTCTTAAGGACTTTGGCGATGCCATTCACTTGAACGCTGGATTGTTTGCCGCTCGCTGTAATCGAGGCGTACTGAGAATAGATATTCGGGACTATGATGGTGCCCTGGATGACCTGGCCGCTGCTTCTGAGCTTTGCCCCCAGAGTGCTATTCCTTACTTTTACCAAGGGCGAATTTTCCAATTTCAGGGAGAGCTCCGCCAGGCGGTGGGAAAATTTGGCTTAGCAATTGAGCGACAGCCTAAGTTGGCACTGCCCTACTGCTACCGGGGCGCAGTTTATCAAAAACAGGGTAAGGTGTTGCAGGCAATTGCTGACTTAGAAACAGCTGCCCGTTTACTGCGGGCCACTGGCGATTGGAATAATCTTAAACAGGTAATGCGCAAGTTAGCTCGGCTTAAGCAAATACTGCAGATAAATGCGCCAGTGGCAATCTAGCATTATGAACTCTCGGGGCCCTGTTGAGGTTGTCTATGTTTAAGCAACAACGGCATGGGCAAGCTGACCCAGTAAGCCAATTTCACTGCAAACTTCGTAGAACTTTACGTCTGGTGGTGCGGCAAATAGACCGGATAGCTCCCTAACAATTTTTTGATAGGTAGGGTTCTGATGGGCATCCATATCTTCGACGTTGTCCCACAAAATTACTGCAATGCCTCTATCGGTGCCTGGCTCTTGGAAAAGATAGGCTCCTTGAAAGCCATCACCATTACCATAGGTGGCAACAGCTTGTTCATAAAGCTGTCGGGCCTCAGAGAAACGACCGGGTTGGAATTCGCCAATGGCAATGTAGGCCTGTTTGTGTTTAAGAAAATCGGTAAAGTCGCTCATAGTCATCTCACGGTTCAGTTATAGGGAACTTCTAGTGTGGAGCAACGGTTGTGAGGTGCTGCAAATTTGTGACGTTGGTTTGTGATTCTTAGGGTTGATTTACGGTTTTGTTGATTTGGTAGACAATAGCGCTACATCAACCTGCTGGTAGAGGCATTTTCTATCCTTAGAATTATCGAGCACCCAATCAGCCTGGGCGACTTTTTCACTAAGGGGAAGCTGATTGTTAATGCGTGCTGCTGCTGCACTTAGGGAAAGTGAATTACGGGACATCAGTCGCTGTTTTTGTTGTTCAAGGTTACAAACAACCACCCAGACTTCACTGACTAGATGGGTTAGTTTAGCTTCAAATAACAGTGGAATAGCGTAGACCAGGGTTTGATTAGCAGGATACTCACGACGCACCTGGTTGAATCGCTGGCGGACAAAGGGGTGGATTTGCTGCTCAACCCATTGTTTCTCATGGGGCTGATTAAAAATAATGGTGCCCAGCTGTGGACGATTGAGGGAACCATCAGCGAGCAAAAGGTCATCCCCATAGCGCTGGGCTAAGGTGCGCAAGATGGGAGAGCCGATGGCCACTGCTTCACGGGCATAAACATCGGCGTCGAGAATAGGCAGGTGGTGGGTGGTGGCAAGATAGTCAGAAACAGTCGTTTTACCGGTGGCGATGCCCCCGGTCAAACCAATGATGCGCTGGTTTATCGATCCATTCATGGGACATTAGCCCAGGCGACTAGGGCATCGGTCAGACCCTCTAGGGTGTAAGTCGTGGCTTCAATATCTACACGTCCCAGGTCTTCCAGGCAAGTTTTTGTGGTTTGGGGACCAATGGATGCGATCGCAACCCCTTCCATATAGGTCATCCACCCCTCACCAAACTGAGCCATCATCAGCTGTTTAAAATGTCGCACAGTTTTAGAACTGGCAAAAGTGACAGCATTAACCAGACCTTGCTGCAGAGCTGTTACGGCCCCAACAGCCATTGTTTCAGGACAGCCCGACTCATAGGTAGCCACCTCCGTGACGATGGCCCCCTGACTGGAGAATTCTTTAACCAGAATATCTCGTCCCCCCGTCTCTACCCTTGGAAACAAAATCTCTAAGCCATCTACAGGCACCGGAAAACTCTCTACCAGATCATCAGCCACATAATTAGCTGGAATGAAATCAGATCTTAACCCCCGTTCAGTCAGAATCTTAGCCGTTTTTTTACCCACAACGGCCAGTTTCAGATGGGCCAATTGCCGCAGATCATACTTGTTCTCTAACAACCGATCTAAAAAGAAATTAACAGCATTGGCAGAGGTTAAAATTAGCCAGTCAAACCGCTGTAAGTTTTCCAATGCCTGATCTAATGCAGTCCAGCTGGATGGTGGTCGAATGTCTAACGCAGGCATATCAATCACCGTGGCACCTTGGTGATTGAGCAGTTGAGTAAACGCGCTGGATTGTCCCACAGCACGAGTCACGAAAATTATCTTGTCATCTAGGGGCAGCTTGTCCTGGGACAGATTGTCAGTCGTCATCGGCGGATGCAAAAACTCTCGCAAGCGTACCACCTCACCGATGACAATAATGCAGGGCGATAGCCGTTCACCCTTTGTAAGCTGGGTAATGTTGAGCAATGTCCCCTGCCAGCATCGCTGTTGCGGCTGACTAGCCCATTGAATGATGGCGATGGGGGTATCACCATGTCGTTCATGGATTTGCAGCTGATAGCAAATTTCCCCCAGATGTCGCCCACCCATTAGAAAAACCAAGGTTTCTAAATTGGCCAACTTAGCCCAGTCAAGGGTTTGCAGGTCATGGGCGGTAAAAACACCAAATCCATGGCTGAGAGCTGGATCGGTCAATGGAATGGCATTTAACAGAGGAGCTGCTAGCGCCGATGACACCCCAGGAATCACCTCAAAATTGCAGTTGGCACTTTTGAGGGCCTGAATTTCTGCAGCTGCACGGCCAAAGATAAACGGGTCACCACTTTTGAGCCTCACCACCTGTTTCCCCTGGTGACAGTGGGTGACCAGTAACTGATTGATCTGGGCCTGGGGTGTACTAGGCTGACCGCCGCGTTTGCCCACATGGATGGTTTCGCATACAGGAGATAGCTGCAACAAGAGTCGCCTATCCACCAGGGCATCGTAAATTAAACAGTCCGCTTGCCGCAGTACCTGTTGTCCCCGCACAGTCAGGTAGTCGATATTGCCTGGCCCCGCGCCCAAGAGATAAACCTTGCCGCTCACGTTTGATAGACCCCCTCTTAATAGACCCCCTCTTAATAGACCCTCTATTAAGCTACCGTGTATACACAACTAGAAGATAATGTCCCAAAAGGTAGACCTGGCCTTGCATTGGCCCTCATCCTAAATCCTTCTCCCTGGGGGCGAAGGACTTTGAGGCTAGCCCCCCTTCTCCCTCAGGGAGTAAGGGGTTGGGGGATGAGGGCTCGAAATCTAGAGCTAGCTCTCCGACTTATGTATACACGGTAGCCTCTTAATAGACCCTCTATTAGATATCTGGCAGGCGTTTTACCCGTCGATGCCTATGTATTTTTTGGTGTAATGCCAGGTGTGGCGATGCTTGGAGTCCCCTTAGCTCTAGGCTCCACGGCTTGTTGACCAATGCCTTGGACCGTTAGCACTGAACAGGGGGCATGGTGCATGACATAGTTGCTGACGCTACCCAGTAACAACTCACTAAAGCCAGTGCGACCGCGACGACCCATCATAATCAGGTCAGCCTGCCAACGGGTTGCGACCTCGCATAGGGCAGTACCCGCAGTACCTAGCGGGCAATCGTATTCTGCCCTAAAACCCTGGCGGTGGACAAACTCCGTTTGCGATCGCAGCCAGTGTTCAATTTCCTGTTTGCGCTGTTGCCAGCTAACTATATGACTTTGATATAACTCGCTGGTCCAAACACCCTGCATGCCTTCCATACTTAAATAGATAGGCTCGGGATACCCAACATCCATAGGTGGAATCACCGTAACAAGGTTTAGCTGAGCGTTGGACTTGGCTAAAGCAATGGCTTCTTCCAGGACGTTACGGCTACTGGTACTGCCATCTAAGGCTACTAAAATTCGTTGAAACATAGCGACTATTCTCCTATACACGAACGGCGTGGGGGTAAACAATCGTGCTTTTATTATCGATTACTTATTACTCAAAGATTCTAAAAAAATCTGTAGTTACTAAAAAAATCAACCTATCAATTGAGAAATATTAAGTTTTTAAAGATCGTTTATGCTCCTAGACAGCGACAATGCTTGGGCAAAACATAGGACATAGCATCCTTTAGATTAAATAAAAATATAATCAACATAAAGGATAGATTGCATCCATAAAAATAGCTCTAAAGAGTTGTAACCACCAAGTTTTCTAACTGTTAATTCTATCAATACCGTCTATGGAACTTGCTATCAATGCTTGATAAGTAATATGAACAATGCTTTCAAGTCTTTGCTTACCGTTGTTTAACGTGGATCTGGAACCCTAGAATACAAACAGTTCAAATGGTCAAGAAATTATAGTAAAAGAGCTCCATTGCTCTAGGTTACTATTCCTTAAAACTGATCTTTTGCAACTCTCGTTTACTTGTTTAGCCACAATTAGTGATACCCCAAACTTCAGGTTGATGAATTAACTAAAAGCTAATGACTTGATTTGAGGTATCTATATATTTCCCACCCCAGTTAATACTCATTGAGAGGTTAGGAATCATGCATGTTCTTCGTTGGTTAGCGACTAGTTTCGACTATATTTTTGGCGCAGCCATTCGTATTTTCGGTCCCAATGATGATGCCTATCCAGCTATTGGTGTGCAGCCCTATGAAGGCGACCCCTATTCTTCTAGTTGGATCTAACTAATCGGTTGCTGTTACCCAGCTCATTACGTCAAGCTCATCGAGAATCGATATGCTCCTCTAGGGCTCTGGTATTACTGCCAGAGCTTTTTCATTGGTGTTCAGCATGGGCTAAATGAAGGGCCTGTGACCTAATTACCTAAGCGCTGCAACGGTGTACTGTTCGCGTTACGATAAGGTTGTCGATTAAAAAATATTAAATATCCATGGGTTGGCAATGCTGACGGCAAACAAGTGGATGGAGTAACGCTTAATGACGCTTTCTTTGCCTATGGGTTTAATGGGGCCTCAGCCCGAGTTAGATAGCAGCGTAACCCTAGATGCTCAACACCTGAAGAAATCCTATGGTCGCGGTAAGCGAAGATTTGAGGCAGTGCGGGATGTCTCGCTGCGCATCTGTGCCGGTGAGGTGCTGGCGTTTTTAGGGCCCAACGGTGCTGGCAAAACAACGACCATCAAGATGATTGGCGGTCTGGTGCGACCTGATGCTGGGCAGGTCAGCATTAATGGTCTAGATCCCCATTGTCAGTCAGCCGCACTCAAACACGTTGGGGCCGTTTTAGAAGGTAACCGTAATCTTTACTGGCGGTTAACGCCTTTAGAAAATCTTGAGTACTTTGGTGGTTTACGGCAGGTACCTCGGCGTTTGGCACGACAGCGCGGTGAACAACTGTTGGAACAGTTTGGTCTCATCGAGAAACGTAAAACACCCGTACAAAAACTGTCGCGGGGGATGCAACAAAAACTTGCGATCGCAGTTGCCTTAGTACATCAGCCGACACTGTTACTGTTAGATGAGCCCACCCTGGGGCTGGATGTGGAAGCCAGTGAAACTGTGAAAACCCTGGTGCAAGACATTGCGGCAGCGGGTTGCGCTATCTTACTGACCACCCATCAGTTAGATGTAGCTGAGGAACTTTCACATCGGGTTGCTATTATTCGTCAAGGTCAAATTATTGCGGAGCAGCCCACACACTCTCTCATTCAACAGTTTTCTGGAACGACCTATCGTATTGACTGTGGCCAACCCATCGATGTTGGGCGCACCCAGAAAATTGTGCGCATTGGCGGTACTGTGCATGATAATCAGGTGCATTTTCCAGGTGAGGCCCTCTATGAGCTACTAGATATTCTTCGGCCTTTACCCATTAGAGAGATTCGGCAAGATCGGGCTGATTTGACCGATGTATTTCTGTCGTTGATTCGTGATGCTAACTATAATCGCGATGAACAAGGGTTGCTAACAGACCAATGACGAGCACGCTAATCATTGGGGATGATTCGGGTATATCTTGAGCGCTGTTGCTGTGATCAGTTAAGCGGCCATAGCCATCACCTCCAACCCCGTCATTAGCCGCATCAATGCCATAGGTCCAACCTTGGTGGAAGGTACCCGCACAGGCAACATGGACAACAGCCAGACTGCTTAGGCTACAACCAATGAGCAACAAAAATGGTTTCAATGGTTTCATAGGCGATCGCCAGTATTAACGTTTAACCCGGATGTCAATGCTATGGTGCAGATATGACCACACATGCCAAACGCTGCACGGTCTTAATGCTACTGATGGTTAGCGATAGCGCTCCCGCAGAATTACCCACTTACCCTACAAAATGCAATCAGTTCAATACGATGATCATGCTGAGGCTACACTCCATTATTGATCGGAGGTTTGGCTAGTTTTTTTGAGCAGAGAAGAGGTTAGGATTTAATGGACCTTTAACTCAATCGGTAATCGCTATAATTTCATCAGGCTTGTGATTCAAATTAAGGTTAGCCCCTTGTTTTGCCCATAGGTCACAATGGAGCGGTTTTATCTGAGACGACATTGTCATGGTAGCCATCAAGCAGTCTAATTATTTGTCACCAGAAGACTATCTTGAGGCAGAGAAATCAAGCCTGGTTAAACATGAATACCATGATGGTGATGTTTATGCGATGGCGGGTGCCAGCGATGAGCATGTCACCATTGGAATTAATATTACGTCCTTACTGCGAAGTGCTTTGCGAGGTAGCAACTGTCGTACCTATGGATCTGATATGAAAATTCAGATCGATGCGGTCAATCACTATTATTATCCTGATGTGATGGTGAGCTGCGATCAGCGTGATCGAGAGTTTAAATACTTTAAAAAATATCCAACTCTAATTATTGAAGTTCTTTCAGAGAGCACTGAGGCTAAGGATCGGGGTAAAAAATTTGAGCATTACCGACATCTGGAAACATTGCGAGAGTATGGTTTGGTAAGTCAAGCCCAGAAACAGGTTGAAGTGTTTCGGAAGAATGAGTCAGGATTATGGGTGTTGCATCCGTTTGGTAAGGGTGATGAGGTTAAACTGATGAGTGTGGATATAAGGTTTTCCATGGCATCCCTATACGAAGATGTTGAATTTGTAGCCACTTTCAATGATTGATTTTGCGTCATATTATGGAGGCGAGTGGGATTATCAGGAAAATATAGACACCCTGTCCCATATAGATTTTGCATGTTTAACCTACTCATCGGCGAGCTGAAAAGAACGTGGATTCAGTTCCGAAAGTCATGCTTTATCTGACATGCAACCTTAGATCAGTTTATTTTGGAGTCGTTACACCATTTGACTCGATTCTTCTCCTAATTGTTCAGTAATGCTGGAGAACAACTCTAGTGCAGCTTCTAAGTCTTCTGCAATTTCTAAGGCCAAAACGTCTGGATCAGGCAGGTTCTCTGCGTCTTCCAGGCTTTCGTCACGAAGCCAGAAGATGTCAAGGTTGGCTTTGTCCCGTTGTACTAACTCGTTATAGGTGAAGGCCTTGAACTGTTCGGTTTCTTTGCGATCGCAACGGTTCTCAATGTTATAACACTTGATAAAGTCTTGCAGTTGCGGATAGCGTAGGGGATTGGTTTTGAGAGTGAAGTGTTGATTGGTGCGCAGGTCGTAAATCCAGAGTTTTTGAGTCCAGGGGGTATCGCTGGCGGGTTTGCGGTCAAAAAACAGCACGTTGGCTTTGACGCCCTGGGCGTAGAAGATGCCGGTGGGGAGACGCAGGAGGGTGTGGACGTCACATTCTTGCAGTAGCTCGCGGCGGACGGTTTCGCCTGCACCGCCTTCAAAGAGAACATTGTCAGGAACGACAACGGCGGCTCTGCCATGCATTTTTAGCAGGGTTTTTACGTGCTGTAGAAAGTTGAGCTGTTTGTTGGAGGTGGTGGCGTAGAAGCCGTCACGTTCGTAGGTGAGGGTTTCTTTTTTGGCTTTGCCTTCTTCGTTAAAGATGGTGATGCTGCTCTTTTTGCCGAAGGGGGGATTGGTGAGCACCATTTTGAAGTAGTCACCAGGGTGTGACAGTAGGCTGTCTTTGGCTTTGATGATGGTTTCGTTGTCTTTGCCTTCGATGCCGTGGAGGTAGAGGTTCATGGCGCAGAGGCGAACGACGCTGTCGGCGACGTCATTACCGCGAAAGGTGTTGTAGCGGAGAAAGCGTTTTTGGGCTTTGTCCAGGGGGTAGGTTTTGGTGAGGTAGTCGTAGGCGACGAGGAAGAAGCCGCCGGTACCGCAGGCGGGGTCGCAGATGGTTTCGCCGGGTTGGGGGCGCATGACTTCGACCATGGCCTGGATCAGAGGGCGGGGTGTGAAGTATTGACCGGCACCGCTTTTGGTGTCTTCGGCGTTTTTCTGGAGCAGGCCTTCGTAGATATCGCCTTTGACATCGGTATCGAGGCCGATCCAGGTTTCTTCGTTGATCAGTTTGAGCAGGCGTTCCAGCTTGGCGGGGTCCTGGATTTTGTTTTGGGATTTGCGGAAGATAACGCCGAGGAGTCCTTGGGATTTGCCGAGGGTTTCGAGAGTTTTACGGTAGTGATCTTCTAGGGGTGTTCCGGCTTTGGTGAGCAGGGTTTGCCAGTTGTGTTTTTTAGGGATAATGGCGGTTTTGCCGAGCAGGGTGGTTTGCTCGTCGGCCATTTTGAGGAACAGCAGGTAGGTGAGCTGTTCGACGTAGTCGCTGTAGCTAACGCCATCGTCGCGAAGGACGTTGCAGTAGTTCCAGAGTTTTTGAACAATGGAGGCGGATTCGTTAGGCATTAGGAGCGGCTAGCTGGCGGTACGGGCGACTCTATCAGATGAGTGGACCTGAGTCGTGAGAAATGTGGTGATGTCTTGGATCAGAGGGTGCTGGCTTAACGTGTGTTTTGTTGGGTCGTCTAGTTGGCTAAGGGTGGTTTGGATAAAGCTCTTGGCTCCTTCAGAATATTGGCTCAATAGTTCCTTGGGAGCCTTTTGGCCCAGTTGCCATTCTAGGTCACTGAATTGGCGACCGATGAGTTGTTCAAACAGGAGGCGATCCTGTAAGAAAACGGCTTCAATCGTTGGAATGGCCTGCAAAATTTTATAGGGTGTGCCCACCGCAGCACTACGGGTTAGAAAGTCCAGGTCTTGCTGATAGCTATGGATGGCGTCGGGGTTACTGGTGTCGGCATCGATCACTAGCAAAACGGGGATGTGCCGATCTAGTAGAAGGCTGCGGGCCATGGTTTCTGCGCCGTACTTGCCTTCGCCATTGATAAATTTGACATCCTCTAGCAAGGTTTCATCTAGCAATGCCCGGAGGATTTGGGCATCAGACGGACCTTCAACGACGATATATGCTTTAGTCATAGGGTTTTGGCCTCCTCCGGTCTGGGATCATAGTCGGGTTTACCTTTTTCGATGCAGACGCGATATTTTTTGAGCAACGATTGCCGCATGCATCCTTGCTCTAGGGCATAGGTGATTTCGCTACCGTTCCAAAGTAAAACCATTTGAGGGCTGAGGTACTGGGCCAGGATGGATGCGGGTGGTGTGAACCCGCTGCGGCTGAAGACTACTCCAATTGTAGAAGCATGACGGCGAAGTAGTTGGTTTCGCATTTTGGCAATGGGTTCGACGTTGAGAGGCTCGGCCTGGTCTTTGGCTTCGATCAAGCAGGTCAGACCGTCGCAATAGACGACACCGTCAATTTGCTCGACAGTTTGGTTTTCGTTGCTGAATGCATACTGCGAGGTCATGTCGCTAAGTTGCACACCGTAGGGATAGGTGATGTCTGCCCTTTCGAGTTGAAAGGCACGCAGAATGAAGTATTCGAAGGCTTTGCCAGGTGCCCAATCTGGGGTGTTGCGATCTTGGATTGATTGCCAGAACTGAAACAGTTCTGGCCGGTCATAGGTTTCAATTCTGGATTGGTAATCAGCAGCGGTAGGCATGGGCGGAGTAATTCTCTACAGGCTTTCCTGGTTTTAGGTTTCTAGATTCTACTCACCTGGAGTGTGCCCTGGAATGTTGGCTGTTATCCCGAGTTTTGCCACAAATGCATCATCGTAAGTGGCTGCTTGCCAGTTGTGAGCTAATTTGACTTGTTCGACGGTGAGTCCTTTGGCATGGCTTAAGTCAGCTTCGCTGAGGTCAGCATTTTGAAAATTGCAGTGGGTGACATCTGCTCTAGTGAGTTTGGCTTTAGTCAAATTAGTTTCACTGAGATCAGCGTTTTTGAGATTGGCGTCGGTAAGGTTACTTCTGCGAAAGCTAGATCCTTGGAAATTGCTGCCGGAGAGGTTGGCTTGTCCAAAGTGGGATTTATGGAAGAGGGTGTTTGGAAAGTTATCGTTGATAAAGGCGCAGCGTCTGAAATCGCAAGATTGTAAGTAAATTGGGCTGTTGGGTGGCTGTCGAGTGCGATCGCAACGTCCCAACACAATAATGGCCGGGGTAATGTCTTTCTCGATTTTGGGTTCTTCGGGCAGGTCTTCCCAGGCGATCCAGTTACGTCGATCGCGAATAAAAGCGGCCAGGATTTCCATAACGGTCCAGTAGTCACGGGGCGAATCTTGGGCGATACGCTCCAGGGAATAGATACCGCCAATGCGTACGGCGGTTTGTTCGTGGCCTAGTTGTTCAACGGCGACGGAGAAACGTTCGGTGATGTTTTGTTCTTGGGAGGCGGCTAGCTGGCGGCGGGAGAGGACGATATTCCAAAAGATGGCGATGCCGCCGACAATGGTGGCTACGGTTTGAATCAGGGTAATGCCTGCTTGGGAGCGGTCTTTGGGGTCGAGATTTTGCCAGTTTTGGTAAATGTCAATGCCTGTGGGGATGCCGATGGTGACGGCAAAGGTAACACCTAGGATCAGTCCGACTGGACCAATCCAGTTGTCACAGTTTTGGGTTACTCTCCTGAGAAATCGGTTGATGCCTGATGATTTGCGGTTCATGAAGCCTGATCCTCGTTAGAGTCATCGGTGATTTCTAGCTGCTTTGTTTTAGTAGGTTTTCGAGATTTCTTTTTCTTAGCTGTTGTCTTTCGCTTCTTACTTTTTGCTTCCTGCTGGGCTTTTTCTGCCTGGATACGTTCTAAGAGGACTGATGCTGGTTCATCATTGGGGTCTTGGGGCACTAGCTTGCCCTCAAAAGCTTTTTTGAGAATGCTTTGACGGAGTTTTTCAGCACGTCTGAAATTTTTGTCTATTATTTTCTCTAGTTCTTCAATAATGGAGAAAAGATACTCTACACGATCAAATATCTCTTCTTGTTCCTGTTTGGGAGGTAGTGGGATGCTAAGAGCTTGCAGCTTAGTTCCATTCACATTTGCTTGTCCAACCTGTTGGGAAACAACCGAACCAATCCACTTCCGTCCATAAATAGAGTTGATGTAATGTGATACGAACGATGGCTCAAGAGTTGTATGTATGCGAACTCGAATTAAATAAGAGGCAAATGAACAAACTGATGGCCTGCCCTCGTATACAGACGTTTTACCAACTAGCTCAACACTATTTGTTCGATTAAATAGTACGTCGTAGGGCTCAAGTAATAGTTCGGGGAATTCCTTATGATCTTTTGGGAGATATTTGAGTTTGTCAAAAACCAGTTTTCCTTCAACGATATTGCCCATTCGTAAAACGGGTATGCCAGAAGAATCCAAATTTGTTTTAGAAGAAGAACCATACTGCACAAGAACCGCGATTTGCCCCACCGTTGCTAAAGTCCACTCTTTGGGTAAATTTTCTAACCAGTCAGGTGCATTTGGTGCAGCGGGTTCCTTGTATTTCAGTTTCCACTTGTCATCCTTGGGAACTTTGCCTTTGGTTTCCATCTTTGCCAACTGGTCGGCTTTCCACTTTTCGCGGCGTTCTTTGAGGATGCGGTCTAGCAGCACCGAGGCGGGTTCTAACTCATCCTGGTGGGCTGCACGCCAGGCTTGGGTCAGCTTGCCCTCCACTACTGCCTTTAGCACCGCCTGACGGTAGCGTTTTAGTTTGACCTTGAGCTTTTTCAGCAGGTCAACCCCGGCATCTAGTTGGGTGAAAAGCTCCTCGATTTTGTTGACGATGCGATGCTGTTCTGCAAGAGGAGGAACAGCAAACAAAAGCTGTTTGATTTTTCCTTGAAAAATATTGGCTTGAGCTGTTTGGGATTTTTTCTCGTTGATTTGACGTTGTAGCTGTGGTGATCTGATGGAATAAGAGAGAAATTCACCCATTCCAAATAGTGGTTTCAGAACAGCAACACTACGGACAAGAGCAAACTCTAAGCTTGAAGGAGCAACACATGAACGCCCCACAGTTCCTGAACAGGACATCAAAACATCACCAGAATTAATTTTCAATCTTTTAGTCAAGGACTCATAAACTTCTGTAGGTACATAGTCAACTTTATGAAAAGAGAGAAAACCATTTTGTACATTTCGTGCAGACAAGAGCAAAACGCCAGTCTCTGAACGTTTGGGTGTAACCCACATTCCGCCCTCTGGATTGTCACATTCGGAATAATGAGCGATGATACGCATCAACGTCATTGCAAGGGATAGCGTCTTATCGATATCGTCGTCCAAACCGTAGACCATCTGGGCATTGTCGCGGGTATTGTCGATGAGCTGGGTGTGGTTGAGACCATCAATCAGTGTCTTGGTCAAGATCCCCATGAGCAGATCAGCGCCGGGATAGCGGTGAAAGCCATGATCTTGAATGGGTTGGGGTTTGTGTCCGCACCATTGTATTTGTTCGAACAGTTTTTCGAGGGCAAAGCGACCGAGCATCTGCTTGGTGCCGGTGTCTTACCTCAGTATTTGAATGATGACCGCTTAGGTCGGGTGTTAGATCGTCTCTATCAAACAGGTATCACGTCTGTGTTTTTGGCCATCTGCCTAGAAGCGGTCAAACGGTTTGATATTCGCTGTGAGCGCGCCCACTTAGATGCCACCTCGATGAGTGTGTCTGGGGAATACGTCCAATCGAGTGATGCCATGCCTCTAGCCGCTACGGTTCCGATTCAGGTTTGCCATGGCTATTCGCGTGACCATCGCCCCGACTTGAAGCAATTTGTGATGAATCTGGTGTGCTGGGGAGACGGGGATATTCCGGCCTTTCTCGAATTGGCCGATGGGAATCAATCGGATAAAGCGCGCTTTGCCGGACTCCTTGGTGAGTTCCAGCACCAATGGGAGTTTGAGGGCGTCCATGTCGCCGATGCCGCACTCTACAGTGCCGATAATGTGCAGCAATTGGGGAGCTTGCAGTGGATCTCTCGGGTGCCATTAACCCTCACCCAAGCCAATGCCCTGATTGAGGACATCGACGAGAGTGCCTTTCGCCCCTCTCAACGCGAGGGGTATCGTCTCGCTGAGGTATGTTGCGCCTATGGCGGTGTCAAACAGCGGTGGGTGGTGGTGGAATCGAGTCAACGTCAAGCCTCAGACGTGAAGCACTGGGAGAAGCGGTTCGCCAATGCCACTCAACGCAAACAAACTGAATTGGACCGACTCAGTCGTCAGCCGTTTGCGTGTGAAGCGGATGCTCAACAGGCATTAGAGCGGTTTGAGAAGACCCTAAAATACCATCGAATCTCTGATTCGAGTATTGTCGAACAGCCGCACTATGACCGCCCCGGACGACCGGCCAAAAATGCCACACCCACATCCGTGAGCTATCACGTTCAGGCCATCTTGAACCTCGATCCGATAGCCGATGCCCTACAACGACGCAGAGCAGGCCGCTTTATCCTGGCCACCAATGTCTTGGGCTCCCCTGAGTTCCCTCTGCAGGAGACAGACACGGACGCCATCCGTCTCTCAACCGATGAAATTCTCTCCGAATATAAGGCCCAACAGGGCACCGAACGAGGGTTTCGTTTTTTAAAGGACCCGTTATTTTTCACCTCCAGTGTCTTTCTCAAATCCCCTGAGCGCATCATGGCCTTGGGGATGATTATGGGGCTGTGTTTCCTGGTCTATAATCTGGGTCAACGGCAACTCCGAAATGCCTTGAACGCCGCCCATGAGACCCTGCCTAACCAACTGGGCAAGCTGACTGACACACCGACGCTACGATGGATCTTTCAATGTTTCATGGCGATTCATGTGGTCACTATCAATGGCCATCAGCAGATCGTCAACCTGAACGAACACCACCGAAAAATTCTGCGTTTCCTGGGCTCCGCTTCACAAGCCTACTACTTACTTTGTTGAAAAAACGCATTATTGTCAATGTGCCACTTGAGAGGGCGGAATGTCGGGTGTAATATGCTCACCATCAGTTATTCGAGTTGTACATTCTTCAGCATTTGCCCATACCCAACCCGTGGGGAGTTCAGGAAGACTTTGTCCATTTTCACTCAAGTTGCCAATACCTCATTCAACTCCGACAAAATCTCACTCAAATTCATGTTATACGAACCTAATTACCATAGTCTTCTCTGATTTGAGTAATAACCGCTTTCAACAAAGGTAAATCCGTTTGCATCGTATCCCAAACTAACTCCACATCCACATTCCAATACTGATGCACCAAACGAGCCCGCATACCAACAATCTGTTTCCAAGGAATCTGAGTATACTGCTCTCTGATCTCCTGGGGAATACTTTTCACCGCTTCGCCAACAATCTCAATATTCTTCAAAATTAAAAGCTGTTCATCTTCTGCTTCAGCAAACTCTGCCAACGATAGCCCAGTACTCAATCGCTCAATCGCCCCCAGCGCTTTCAAAATATCATTCAAAAACTCAGATAGCTCTCGCTGGGTCATACGTAAACCACCTCAGCCAAAACGCGCTCTTTTACCTTTGGCTTCAACCCCTGCTTTGTTACCAGGTCCACCTTCACACCCAGCTCAGCACTGAGCTGATCGCCCAGTTCCAACAGCTGAAATAAACTCAACCCTTCAGGTCGCTCAATCAAAATATCCAGATCGCTCGCTGCTGTTTGCTCTCCCCGCACATAGGAACCGAAAATTCCCAGCTCAGCAATGTGATATTTCTCCCGAATCTTGGGCTTCCGCTGCTGCAGCATCACTTTAATATCATCCAGCCTGTAAGCCGCTGGTTGAACCTGGTTGGTTGGTTCCTGTTGTGCCAACATCGTTAACCCGGCTCTCACAAAGTCATCCAATCTAGGCCATATCTCCATCAGCCGAGCCTTTAGCTCAGGTATAGTGTTCTGGATAAACTCCCACACCCGCTCAGCACTCACCGCATAATACTCATCCACCAAACGATTACCAAAGTCAATCGACATCTGCCAATCCACCGCTGGGCAACTCTGTCTAAAATATTTAGAAATTCGCTCTAGCTCTACTGCCAGCCGAGACAGCTTAAACTCCACCGCCGATGAGATCAGTGGATCGGCTAAAAACGAGGCTCGGTCATGCTTAGCCACCGTTTCTAAAACTGTCTCAATCCGTTCTAAGACAGTTTCTAAATATTCAGATGTCAACGCTAACCGCTGTTGTTCTTTCATCACCTGCCTGTTCCATACCGCCCAGTTATGCCGCTAATATCTGATTCAATTCTGTCAGAATCGTGGGTAACTCGGTTCCAAACAACTGCACCGCCTTCAAAGGCCCCCCTTTCTGATTAAACGGCACATCCTCAAAATCCTCCGACCCAATCTCCAAACTCGTGGCAATATGATCGCGGATCATCCCTAGCCATTCCCGCTGCTCAGGCGAAAACCCTCGTCCTGCCTCACCCTGCTGTGCCAACCACGTCTCAAATCGCCGATTTACCACCTCCCCAAACGGTTCCAGTACATCTGTTTCGCCAATAGCAAAGCGTACCAGAGAAATCAGGTTGGTCAAAATTTTCTCCGGGCGACCTTTAACTTTTGATACCTCCAGCTGCTCGTAAGCCTGCCATAGCTGCTCTGGCTTAAACCGATAGGGCGGTTTCTGAATCGCCTCTGCCAGCTGCCGAATCTGATCATAGGAAAGCTGCCGCTGACCATAGGGCAGGTTATACAAAATCTGCAGGGCCGTAATCTCGTCCTTATGGTCCTCAATAAACTGCCGCCAGTTCTGCACCAACGACTCCGCCCGCTCCCGCGCCGCCGCATCAAACCCGGCAGAAATCAGCTCATCCGCACTGACCCGGTCAATGGTTTGCTCCGCATCCGACTGTAGCTCCTTTAGTAGCTGACGCAGCTCCGGCGAATCAAAGGGCAGACAAGCTTCTTCTGTCAGTATCTCAGCCGCCTGCTCCTGCTCAGCTTCCGATGGCGATTCCGTCTGAAACTGAGTTTTGGCCCGTTCAATTTGCAAATCCGGGTCCGTCGCATCCAAAAGGCCATTGATAATCTGCTTCAGGGGCTGCCCCGCTGTGGCCTCAATCCTGCTGCGGTCAGTATCGGATAGCTTACGATCTAACCGGGCCAGTCGCCCTGCTAAAGAGACGATGCGATCGCAATCCTGATGTCCCTGGGCCACTCCCAGCATTAGCTTGTCAAAGGGTACCGAGCGTTTGCGCTCTAGCGGTCGAGAATCGGTTTTATCGCGATCGCACACACCCACCGCATCCACAATTACAAAGTGGGTCTTGTGCTGTGCCCCCTGGGTTATCGCCTGAAAGTCCGTATCCGGAATGGTGCGGGTGCCCCGCCCCTTCATCTGGTCAAAGAAATTTCGCGACTTTACATCCCGCATAAACAGCAAACATTCCAGCGGTTTAATATCCGTCCCGGTAGACACCATATCCACCGTGACCGCAATGCGTGGGTTGTAGCTATTGCGAAACTGATTGATCAGATCTTCGGCTTTTTTGACCTGGTAAGTAATCTTTTTGCAAAACTCATTGCCCTTATCAAACTCCTCCCGCACCATCTCCAGAATGTCCTCTGCATGGGCATCATTCTTGGCAAAAATCAGGGTCTTGGGCACCTCTGTACGGCCAGGAAAAATTTCGATGGGGAGCCGGTCACGGAACGTGCGAATCACCGTGCGAATTTGGTCGATGGCCACCACATCCCGGTCTAGCTTTTTGCCGGTATAGCTAAGATTGTCATCCAGCTCCTCCCAGCGCACAACACGGGTCTTCCGATTGCGCTTATCCACCAAAAAGCCCGCTTCCACCGTACTACCCTGCTCCGTAATCCGAGTCCGAATGGGATAGACATCGTAGGGCACATTCACCCCATCGGCCACGGCTCGTTCATGGCCATACTCCATCACTAGATTCTGATTAAAAAAGCCAAAGGTTTGCTTCGAGGGTGTTGCCGTTAAACCTATCAAAAACGCATCGTAATATTCCAGCACCTGCCGCCACAGGTTATAGATCGAACGGTGGCACTCATCGGTAATGATGAAATCAAAGTCCTCAACGGGAAAGTGGGGATTGTAGCTCACCTCCCTGGGCGGTTCCAGGTCCGTTCCCGTCTCAAATAGCGATTGTTCTTCTAACGATTCATCCAGTTCTGCCTCACCCCGCAGCATGGAGTACAGCCGCTGAATCGTCGTAATACACACCTTACTCACCCGATCCAGTCTGTTGGTGGTCATCCGCTGCACATTGTACAGGTCCGTAAACTTGCGCCCATCATCCGGCGGCACATACTGCTGAAATTCCTTAAACGCCTGCCGGGACAGGTTCCCCCGATCCACCAGAAACAAGATTCGTTTTGCCCCAGCAAACTTAATCAGACGGTAGACAAAGCTCACCGCCGTGTAGGTCTTACCGCTCCCCGTCGCCATCTGGATTAAGGCCCTGGGCCGAGACCGGGCAAAGGACTGCTCCAGGTTGGTAATGGCCTCAATCTGGCAATCCCGCAGACCATCGGTCATCAGTGAGGGCAACTGGCGCAGTCGCGATCGTAACGTATCTGCTTGGGCCAGCCATTCCCCCAGGGTTTCCGGTTTATGAAAGGCAAACACCCGCCGAGAACGATAGTCCGGGTCTCGCGCATCCCGAAAAAACGTTTCAGTGCCCGTGCTTTCATAGGCAAAGGGAGCCAGCTGGCGGTCGTACCGTAGCCTGGTAGGAATGCCATCCAAATAAGATTCCGACTGCTCTGCCACACCCCCTAATGTAGTCCCTTCACTCTTGGCCTCAATTACCCCAACTGCCCTGCGTTGCACAAACAGCAGGTAATCGGCAAAGCCCCCCGTGGCCAGCGGATATTCCCGAACGGCGACACCCACACCCGCCCCCAGATTCAGACGGGTATCTTAAAGGGTGACAAGGAACTTAAAGTCTATATTTGGCAATGATTTGGGAAAATAGGAAGGCAAAAAAATAGGGGACTATGCATCCCCCACAAAAAATAAAATGTTGCCTTCAGTATACCAAACCATCTGCCGTAAGCATCTGAGCGAGTCGCAGTATCTAACGCTAGAGCTGGTGTTACTTTTGATACAAGCTCATCGTCAAGTCACGCTCGGAACGTTAGCCAGTCTATTTCCTCAACCGATCAAATATGCGAGTCGTAAACGGAACCTACAACGGTTTTTAGTCCTCCCTCGTCTGAGCCTTAAAGTGTTGTGGTTTCCGTTGATCAAATATTGGATTCGCCAAGCTCAAACCGGTCATTGTCTCAATCGAGATCAGCGTCGTCGGTTAAAAAAAAGCTCATCAGAAGTATGGATATTGGTTGATTGCGATAGACCGAACGCAATGGAAAGAGCGTAATCTGTTTATGGTGACCCTGGTATGGGGCACCCATGCATTACCCCTATATTGGGAGCTATTAGATCATGTCGGCAACAGTAATCTGAGGACCCAAAAACGAGTCTTAAAAATCGCTCTGAAATTATTGAAACACTATCCAACGTTGGTGATAGGAGACCGAGAATTTCATAGTCCGAAATTGGCTGAATGGCTCGACCAACAAGGGGTATACTTTGCCTTGCGTCAGAAAAAAGACTTCCACTTCCAACCACACCCTGGTGACGAGTACCAAGTCCTCAAAGACCAAGGATTCAAGCCGGGCATGTCTCAATTTTATGTCGGCATTAGAGGGAATAAAGGAGACGGATTAGGTCCCTTTAATCTGGCGGTTTATTGGAAACGTAAGTACCGCAAGAAAGGACCGAAAGACCCCTGGTATATCCTGACAAATCTCCCCACCCTCAAACAAACCTTAAAGATTTATCGTTGTCGCTGGGGGATAGAGATACGCCAGCCTCAATACCCCCATAGTCATCTCCCTCTTTATGCCGAGGTTGCTTAGTCATAGGCTGATGGTTTTCCATTTGTATTCTCCGGTGAAGAGTTAACAGTGACGGTGTGAGGAGGGTTACTCAGGTGGGATTGCAATCGTGGGCACTTTGCCTTTCCAACGTTGCCGTAGAATGTCACCGACAGGCCGTTGCCGATGGGTTCTTAATCGTTCCAGTTCAATCTCATCGGCCCAAATGATCCAGTGTTTTGGGGACGTGGGTTGCTGCCGGGCTTTGACCCAACCACGTCGCACCCAGTTGTATAGGGTCACGGTGGGCATCCCCAGCGTGACCGCTAACTCAGGGAGCCACCACTCATGCTCAGAAAGGGGCTCTCTGGCTTTAGGCAATGGACGAGGCCGGAGTCCGAGATGGCGTATCAAGGTTTGGACGATTTCTCGAGTGAAGGTTTGACGTCGTTTGGGTGGACGAAACCCTTCTTGATGCAAGCAGTCAACTATTTCATCGGTTGTTAAATTGGCCTCGACCAGTTGCTCTAGCCGCTCACATAACTGAGGGTAGTAACTCAGTTGTGTCCATTTTGCCACCGGACGAATAATTTGAGCTTGACAGGAGAATCCTCCCGACCACTCAATCATAACCTGAACCTGTTCACTTGTGCCTTCAACAGTGACAATGATTTTATCAATCACCTGCCGGATGATTTCTTTGCGTTGAGCCTGAGTTGTTGTTGGCACAGACCATAAGGCAGGCAGGTCTTGAGCAAGTCTTCGAATCTGTTGTTGTTGGTCGGGTGATAGTTGTTTGGGCTTCTCGCAACAAAAACGTTCATAGTCTTCTTGGAGTTGTTGTTGAGCTTGCAATTTAGCTTCCCATTCTTGGGCTAATTGTCTGGCGACCAAACGGTTCTCTGGCTCTACTAACTGGTAATGTCGTCTGGCTCTATCAGTCTCAAATTGGGCTCTCTCAAGTCGTTGGTGCCACACCTTGTCGAGTTCTAATCGGTCTTCTTCAAGATGTCTTGCAGCGGCCAGTGACAACTCTAATGCGGCGGGTTCCAGGGCCTGTAAAACTTGGTCAACAACATACTCATCTAAACAAGCACCCGACAAGTGTTGGCAAATCTCACCCCCATAATCGACTTTCTCTCGGGCGCAGATATAGCGATGATGATCTTGTCCATGGGAATACTGAACCGCCATGCGACCCCCACATCGACCACACACTAACAACCCACACAGTAACCCAACCCCTTGACGGGGATGTCCTTGTTCATTACTGCGGTTCTGATTGGACTTGAGTTGAGCAATATTCTGCTGGTATTTTTCCCAGCTAATGTACGCCGGATGGTGATCTTTGATCAAGACCAGCCATTCCTCGCAAGGCTTAACCACTCTGCCGGTATGAGGTCGTCCCGCTTTCTTTTTTCGAGGGTCTACTTGTCTGCGTCCATAGGCATAGGCCCCAGCATAGGTTGGATGTCTCAGGAGATTTTGCAATGTCGCTCGATTGGGCCGATGCCATTCTAAATCGCCTTTTGTCGGTCCCGATAATACCCGTACCCCAATCTGAATATGATGGGTCACTAGGTACTGGAGTACGGCATTGAGGGTCCCCAATTCCTCAAATTTTCTGAAGATCAGCTGCACCACCTGTTGTACTTGTTCGTCTGGGTCAAAGTGTATTTCCCCAGAGGGACGACGCACATAGCCGATGGGCACATTGAAGCCCAATTCCCCTCGTTCAGCTTTGTTACGCTTTCCCTGAATCATTCGCTGTTTGAGGATGTGGAGCTCTATCTCCGAGAACGATCCTTTCAACCCAAGCAAGAGCCTGTCGTTGTAATCACTCGGATTATAGATGCCGTCCAGGTCGGCTATCAGTGTGCCGAATAGGGCACAGATTTCCAACAGTTGATGCCAATCTTTCGATGAACGGGCCAACCGGGACATCTCTACTCCTAATATTAACCCCACATGATTGAGACCCACTTCACTGACAAGACGTTGAAAGCCTAAACGTCCTTCAGCGCTACTGCCTGACTTTCCTAAATCATCATCAATGGTCAGCACACGCTCGGCTCTCCAGCCTAGGGCTTCGGCTCGCCCCACTAATCCATACTGGAGTCGGGTCGATTCTTGATGGTCGCTCACCTGCTGCAAGGTTGACTGACGAACATAGACCACCGCTAACCGGTCCAGATGATGGGCTTGTATTTTTTCTGAAGGCCAGTGGCTGCTATTCGTTGGGAGACTCATTCGTCACCTCCTGTCCTGACTGGGCACTCAGATGATTCTCCAGCAGTTGGCTCAAGACATTGATCAGTCTCTGCCGCTTCAGTTGCGGCAACCGTTGCCACAGCTCCTTCCTCGGAGGACAGGCAGACGGGGGGACTCGTTTCGCTCTGACATGGATATTCTTCCTTTTCGTGCAATGGCTCACTTGCCTTTATTTTGGCGACGAGTTCAACCAAGCGGAGTAACCCCCTCAATCTAACGGTAGGGTATTGAGAAGGCTTCGTCTTTATAGGGGTATTATGGCTGGCGCATTGAACAATTTTTTAAAGATTGTAAAACCGGGGGCTATCACCTGGAGGATACCAAGGTGAACGACCGTCGCTTTTTAGCCTTGGTGGTGGTCATTGTGCTCGCCTATAGTTTGGCTACAATGCACGGACAACGCATGCAAGCATTACGGATAGACGATTACGCTGGATGTATCAAAAAGCACTCAGGCAAGGCTCCCTATCACAGTGATTTTAGCTTGGGTTTGTATGGGCAACGGTGGATATATGCCATGGATATATGGGCGGATTCGGCCTTGAAATTGATTGCGCTCAAACCGAATAAACGACTCTATTTTCAACGTGGTTTTCTCGCTCTGTCCCTTATGGAACACGCTTTATAGCTACGCTGTCACCCTTTAAGGACGGGTATAGTCCTGAACTTGCCATCCTGCTGCTATCAGCAGAGCGTCAATTGTTTGTCGGGCCTTTTCCTCTGGTTGCATGGTTGCTTACCCAGGCTTTGCGTACGCTCAAGTAGAGACTATTCCCACAGTCAGACTCTAACTGTGATGCTCTGCAAAAAATTCAACTAAAGTTGATATTCTTCCGAAGGGTTAATCCAAAATCTGCCAAAATGTTCACATGAACGCCCTGACTTATTTCATTCCTCATTCTTAAGTAAAGTCGTAGCCCACTGTTGATTTTCTTTACCTAAAGCCGGTTTGGGTGGTTGTTGATAATTAATCCGGAAGCTGTATCCAGCCCGATCGTGGATATCGTCGAGAATAGTTTTGAGATTAATTTCGGGTTCTAGCTCACCTGTCTTAAGCGGTAAGCAAAACGTTGGTATTGGCGTCTGCAAGTCAAAACTATATAGCTCTGCCTTGGGGCGAGTGCTGCTACGACTGACCAGGATGCGATAGTCCGTTTTAGTTTGAGTACCCAGAGGCATAGGGGCTTGCCCTCGCAGCAGATCAATTTCTACCAGATGGGTTTGGGTACTCAAAACCTGCTGGCGTTTCCGTAGGTAGGCTGTCCTACCTTCACCAGACCGTTTGTTCTTGGGCGATAAAATCTCAATCGCTGTGATGACAGTTGAGGTTTGGGTATCGCGAATTTCCAAGTAGCGTTCAGTAACTTCTTCAGGCAGTGGCAAAGTAACGATTTCTGCTTGGGGGAGTGTGGTAGCAGTTCTGTTTGCTGTCTTGAGTTCTGGCGGATGAGTGCTAACAGAAACGTCAGGTATTCCAACCAGAATGCTGTCTTCTGGAGTGTCCAAGTAGGTGCGCTTTTCAATGGCAGCGTAGTACTTAGGATGCAGGCTAGGTGCAAGGCTGTCTGCAATAGCTACAATTAGGCGACTATGCACTTCTGGCCAAATTTCAGGATTTTCTAAGTAGGGGTCCATTCCTGGAAAAGGAGAAGGCATGGGCTGTCATCCTTGCACGATGGGGTATGACCGTATTCCTAGGATAGCTAGCTTTGGGTATTGTTGTGGGTATGGCTGGGGATAGGTAGCCAGTTGATGGATGGTAAGCAATTCAATACAGGCGCGATCTAAGGGGTACCTTTGTTAATTACCAGTTCCCAAACTGACGATTCAACTCAGTCCTTGGGCTAAACTCCATTATCCGTCATCATATAGAAACGCCTATCCCATATAGATTCTGCATGTTTAACCTACTCATCGGCGAGCTGAAAAGAACGTGGATTCAATTTATTCGTTACCCCAGTGAGATCATTGGCGGCATTGTTATTATCACTACCGTTTTTTACGGTCTATTTGTCAGTGCACAATATATGGCTGGTCCGGCGATCAACTTTGGTGATCGTCTAGATTCTGTCGTGGTGGGCTATGTGCTGTGGACGCTGGCGCTATATATCGTCAATGACATTGCGTTTAATATTCAGGCTGAGGCTCAGACCGGGACTCTAGAGCAGATTTTTCTGTCACCCTTTGCGGCCCCGACAATCTTTTTTGCAAGAGCGATCGCAAGTCTAGCCCTACGAATGACCATCATTGTCCTCATCCTGTTTATCCTGATGAGTATTACCGGCAGCCAACTATCGTTTCCGTTAGGGTTAGTTTTTCCATTGCTCACACTGTTAATGGCAGCCTACGGTCTTGCTTTTGTTATGGGGTCCTGCGCATTGGTTTTTAAGCGTGTGCAACAGATTTTGCCAATCTTTCAGTTTGCTTTATTGTTCCTCCTGGCAGCCCCCACTGAAGAATGGAGCGGTCGTGCTCGGATAGTTGCAAATTTCTTGCCGATGTTGCCAAGCACAGGGTTACTGCGCGATCTGATGGCTCGTGGAGAAGGATTGGATATATCTTTGCTTGGTATTGCCCTAATTAATGGTGCGGCTTATTTTGGTCTCGGTTTACTAGTGTTTGGCTGGGCTGAGCGCCAGGCAAAACGCAAGGGAATTTTGGGCGGATATTAAAAGGCCGCTGATAGCGCTAGCTCAAAGAAGATGTGCCATTATTGGGGTAGATTCTCAATAGAGCTAGAGTTATGAAGCTTGCGAGTGTGATAGTGTTACTTGCCCTATCGATAGCTCAACCCGCCCGTGCAGAGCTATTGTTTGATCGAGGATTACCCTTCAAGCACATCAACAATGAGGCTGGAGAAGGGCGTAGTAATGTCCGTTGGTCCGCAGGCTTTGATAATCAAAATTTTTATGGTGACGACTTTTCCATGGGTGAACCCGGAGAGCGTTATCGTATTGATCATATTCGCACATGGGTAGTGCTGGGCTATCGAGAAGACGATCTCCCGGCTGAACCCGGTGAAGTGGGTGACTGGTTTAGTGAGGTGAGATTGCTGGGTGGCTTGCCAGCTGCTGAACCTTTGTCAGTACTAGCTTTGGGAGAGCTAACCAAAGGTTCAAGTGTGATCAATAATTCCAATATTGAGCTGAGCCGAGTTACCTATCCCAATGCTGCAGGCTCGAATTACCATAATTTTGGTCGAGATATCACTGTTTGGCAGCTTGATTTTTATGATTTGAACTGGGTTGTTGAAGGCGGTAGACGCTATAACTTTTCAGTACAAGGCATGGGACGTCCGCTAGAAAAGCGAGATTATCTGCACGGATGGTACAACCATGCCACCAGTGCTCGGTACAAGGATTCACCCCAGCAGGGTGCTGATAACCTGATGCTGGTTTTCAATAGTGAAGGTGAGTTTGTTCGTGTGACTGAGGCTGAGGAGCACTGGGATAAACCATCGGATATTAATATTCAAATTCATGGCGAGAAGTTAGCTGATAGTGATGCAGTGAAGGCAGAGATTTCAAATCCTCTATTGGAAGTTCTCGAAAACCTGTATCGGTCAGAATTACTATCTGATCGCATTTATCGATGGCTGCGAATTGAGATAGAGCAGGGGGTTACAACACGCAAATCTAGGCTCTTAGAAGCACTTGCTACCCAGGCTATTGAAGTAGAAGAGAGTGACGATTATTTCTCTCTCCAACAGTATGTAGTATTCTCCATTGAGGATGCAGAGCTGTCTGAAGGGATTCTATCGCGACTCCCCAAATTTCTGACAGACTTTATTGTCGAGTTTGAAAAGACCCATGGAGAATCGGCAATAGATGGATTTTCTGCTGAAACGATGGCGGTATTTCTGGAGGAACTTGAAGCAGCACATGGTGTAAATCGTGAAATATTTGATGCTCTTATAATTGAGAGCGTTCAAGACTTCCTGGCTGAACCGCTTGAAACATATACCACGACAATTAAACAACACTTGAATAAACTCAACGATACAGGGATTTTAGATGAATCTGTCCATGGACGTTTGCAGGCTGCGATCGCAACCCAAGAAATCTATAACACGATTGAACTGTATCAAAGTGCTGAAGACTGGACCTTTGCAATGGAAAACCTCCAGTTCCCTTATGTAAATGAGCGTCTAGAATCCTTGCAGCAAGTCAGGATTTTATCACCCGATAACCAGGCAAAAATTTTAGCTGATCTAGAGGCAGGTTACATTACCAACGACATTCAATTTTTGGAATACATTGAACAAGCAGCGATTGTGAGATTGGATAAGTATCCTAAACTTCCCTATTTTTATTTGCCACAGCTTCATCAAGAGATTGCTCAGATGCTCTATGATGCAGACATTCTGGAGAAGAGCCCAGATATATTTGAGGTGATGCCTGCAGTCGCTGGGGCAACAGAGCCTATTTTTTATAGGAATAACACACCCCCTGAGGGAATAAATGTTGAGTCTCAATCTTTAGACTGTGAACTATTTTGCGCATTGGCAATATCGGCTCAATTCAAAAATCAGATTTACCAACAAGCTGGGCTTTACGGCTCTTTAGAGCGAAGAGTACATACATACACAGATTCATTCAATGGCATAGTTGATTTCTTTAATAAAATTCTGCGTGATCAAGACTCTGTTTATCGGCTATACCACTTAAAGTTGCCATCATCAGGCAGACTTTTTTCAAGTACTTCCTATGAAGCATCATCCTCAGAACATATTGAAGATACGAATGCAAATTTTATTGTCCTAACTGAAGCTCAGGCTGAAGCTTTCTTTAATGATGCTTATTTTAGAGCTACAGGAAATGTTATCAATTCAGAGTTTCGAGACGATCAACCTGGGTTACAAAGCAACACTATTAATGAAATCGTCAATATCATGGAATCTAGTGGTCTATTCTCTGAGTTAGAGGACAGCCAAATTACGGCTGGTAAATCTCGTATTGCTCAAAGCTACCTTTCTCAAGGGTATGAAATCCTTGAACAATTTGATAATGTTCTCTATATTCCTTTCGCAGAAGACAGTGAAGAATTGCTTTCGGATCAAGAAAGACTCATTTTAGGATTTGCCAATGTTTCAAGAGGGACATTTCAGCCTAGTCAAATTCAAGTTTCTTATGATCAAGCATCTCAAACACAATATTATGCATTTGAACTCGACGGCGATCGCTATCGTAACTCGTTTCAGTTCACAGATGATTATGGTGACTATGATTGGGAAGTATTCATTGAGAGTGTAATCTCTTTTATTGTCTCATTAGCTGATAGTAAAATTCCATCAGGCCGATTCTATGAGGTTTTAAATGAGTATCAAACCCCCTTCGGATATATATTTTTAACGGATACTCAGTATGATGCCCTGGATAGCTATGAGTTACTTGATATACAGCCTATGAATTAAGTATGAGAGTTCGTATTTAAATATACTGTCAATGTAATTACTTTTGCTTAGATTAAACTATATTTTTCTATGGATTTATCTATGACATTTTGGGCTGGGTGGTTAACGGTATTTATTATGGGTTTGGTGGCTGTTATCACCCCTGGACCCGATTTTGCGCTGACATTGCGGAGTAGCTTAGCCTATTCGCGACGGGCAGGTGTATACACGGCTGTGGGTATTGGTTTGGGGAATACCATTCACGCCACATACTGTTTAATTGGCATTGGCGCACTGATTTCCCAATCCATTTTGTTATTCAACGGGCTAAAGCTACTGGGGGCCGGGTATCTAATTTACCTGGGAATCAAATCTCTGCAGGCCAAACCTGTCAGAACCGAATCTCTACAAGATAATCGACGGATTGTCAGTGCATTTGCTGCTTTTCGATTGGGGCTGTTTGGCAATTTACTAAATCCTAAAGCTACCTTGTTTTTCTTAGCCTTATTTACGCAAATTGTGCAGCCAGAGACTCCCTTAGCCGCTCAGGCACTGTATGGTGGCACAGTAGCTTTGCAATCGCTGGTCTGGTTTGCTTTGTTAGCATTACTGATTTCTCAGCGCTGGGTGAAACAACTATTGATGGATGTATCTCACTGGTTAGAACGGATAACTGGAGCGTTATTAATTTTGTTAGGTCTACGGTTAGCAGTAACCAAGCTTAGCGACTAGCGAGTTTGAAACACACTCAGGCTGAATGTGTAGACATAGCCTGTCAGGAATAGCACCAAGAAAGGAAGCGATAAGTAGTGGTGGTTGGTGAGCGCGATCGCAATCGTCAATACCAAATACACCATCATGGCTAACTCTAAATAGGGCACCCAGTTTTTAGCAGCCCGATATTTTTTATCGATCCAACTTTCTTTTTTGCCAATCACACCATGCTTGGGGGTGCGAACAAAATCCCTATTGTTACGCAATAGACCATCACATACAGCTAGCGATTGATTGATACTCAGACCAATACCTACACCCACTAGTAAAAATAAGTTCCGTAACACATCCCAAGAGAACCATGTGTTCTTAGGTTGTTGTAAAGAGATCAGATAAAAACTGATCAGACTAATGCAAGTCACCAAAGACAATGGCCCATAGAAAAATAGGGCATACTGCCAACGGTAAGGCATAACATAAAGCTGATAGGGTAAGGAGAGTAGAAGCAATAGCAACATCAACAAATAGTTAAAGTTGTTGGTTAAGTGAAAGAAGGCCTCCCATTTAATATGGGCTGGAAAATCAGCCCGTAAAATAGACGGTAATAGCAGCTTTGCCACCTGGCTGGACCCCTTAGCCCAACGAAACTGCTGGGATTTAAATGAATTCATCTCCATGGGTAACTCTGCAGGTACCCTGATATCTGGTAAGTAAATACACCGCCACCCTTGCATTTGGGCTCGATAAGACAGATCTAAATCTTCGGTAACCGTAGAATGTTGCCAACCGCCTGCATCTTTAATGGTATTGATCCGCCAAATGCCAGCGGTGCCATTAAAGTTAAAAAAACAGCCTGTGCGGCTGCGAGAGGTTTGCTCGGCAACAAAGTGTCCGTCTAACATCAGCGCCTGTAATTCTGTTAGCTGGGAATAGCCACGGTTTAGATGCCCCCAGCGAGCCTGCACCATGCCCACCTGGGGGTCTGAAAAGTAGTGCACCATATTGAGCAACGTGTCCGGTGGTGGAACAAAGTCAGCGTCAAAAATTGCGACAAGTTCCCCATTCGCCAGGGTTAAACCATGGGCCAGGGCTCCTGCTTTAAAGCCTCGACGTTGCTGGCGATGAATGTGATGAATACTTAGATTCTGTTGTTTGAGCTGCTGCACCTGCTGTTGACAGACGTGTTGAGTTTCATCCGTTGAGTCATCAAGCACCTGGATTTCTAATTTTTCGACCGGATAGTTCAGCTGACTAACCGCTTTTAACAGCCGCTCTACCACATACATTTCATTAAAGATGGGCAGCTGCACCGTGATTTTCGGTAGCGTAGCGTCAGCATAGTATTGCTGAGGTTGAGATGCTACATGACGATGACCATAAAACCGCCAGATCATCATCAGTCGATGGACGCTATAGAGAGCAATGATGGATAGCAGTAAGTCATAGGCATTGGTGACAATGTCAGACAGGCTCATGTATTCAAGGATTATGTCGTTAGGCGGGCTAAACGATTAGCAGAGGCATTATAGCTATCGAAATTATGAATAAGCTGGGAAAAAGCTTAGCGGTTGCTGATTTAAGGAAATAAATCTATCTAAAAATTCTCCAATTGCGCAAAAAATCCGTTAGCGCCTGGCAAAGCTGAGAAATGTCAGACGCATAATGGATGGGTAAATTAACCAATATTGGATGCCTCTATGGATATTGTATTTGGCTTGTTAGCTGCATTTGCATTGCTGTTGATCAGTGCACTACAGGGAATAGCGCTAGTGTGGCCATTGACAGGTGCGATCGCACTATTCATCCTGATCCACCTACGTCGCGGCTATGGGCTACTGACACTCCTACGTTTCTGTTGGCAAGGAGCTAGACAATCCTGGCCCGTGTTTAGCATTTTGCTACTCATTGGTGCCCTCATGAGTAGCTGGCTCGCTGGGGGTACCGTGCCAGCCCTGGTTTACTATGGCACCCAGCTGATTGCCCCCCACTACTTTGTACTGTCGGCCTTTATCTTGACCGCATTAGTATCCACCTTACTTGGCACCTCCTTTGGGGCTGCTGGCACCATTGGTTTAGCCCTGATGATCATGGCCCGCAGCAGCGGTATGCCCCAGCTTAATTTGGTGGCTGGGGCCATTATTGCCGGAGCTTATGTGGGCGATCGGTGTTCTCCGCTTTCTTCCAGCGCCCATTTGATCGCAACAGTTACTGACACACGCATTTACCAGAATCTGAAACAAATGCTGTTAACGTCTCTGCTGCCCCTATCACTAACGTTACTGACCTATGGCGTATTTTCCTGGTTCTATCCATTAGAAATCTCTCAACAGTCCGACATTAGTCGACAAATTGCAGCTACGTTTGATCTCCATGGTGTAACACTTGTCCCGGCTTTACTGGTGTTGGCACTGGCAGCGATACGCGTGAATGTAAAACTTACGATCAGTCTAGGTTGGGGAGTGGCCGTTATCTTAGCGATCGGTCTGCAACACTATTCTCTTACAGATATTCTCCGCTTTACCCTCTGGGGTTTTCGACTGGAATCTAGTTCCGAACTAGATACTATTTTGTTGGGTGGCGGTTTATGGCCCATGCTAAAAGTTTGTGCTGTTGTTTTATTGTCAACCGCCCTATCAGGACTCTTGAGCAGTACCCACAGCCTGGACCGTGTAGGACGTTGGTTACGCATAGCGCAACAACAGCGCACTCTCTTTGCGGGCACAACCTTAATTAGCCTGCTTTCAGGAGCCTTTGGCTGCACCCAAACCATTACTATTTTGCTTACCCATCAGCTGGTATCACGTCAATATAAACAACAGGGCCATAACGCCCAGCAAGTAGCCATTGACCTAGAGAACACAGCCGTTGTGCTGGCACCCATGATTCCCTGGAACATTGCGGGGTTAGTCCCCGCCACATTACTGATGGCTGGTCCGGGCTTCATTCCGTTTGCGGTGTATCTCTACCTCGTTCCCCTCTGTAACTGGCTCTGGCCTGCTCGCCTAGAGTCTGTACCTGTGCTAGCTACCGTTCAAAAATAAGCCCTGGTCTTAATCGCATCCTCCCTGTTAGTTTGCAAAACGCCGGAGGCACTATTAATAATAGGGCAGCTTGATTTATCACTCAGTTTGTTGCTGACCTCTGTCGTTCGTATTCATTTCCAACCCATGCGCTTTACCCTCTCCAGGTGTATTCGTTTGCAGGCAGTGCCTTTAGTTTTACTGAGCTTGGGAATAGCTTGCGGTGCGCCTGTGCTTGATTCCACGGATGTGGAGATTACGGATACCCAACCAACACAAAATGCTGCTCCTGTAATCGGAGAACCTGTGTACTTTGGAGTATTAGCCATTGACAGTGCGGTCTCTGTAAACGAGCGCTACGGCCCCCTGCTCAATTATCTATCAACTGAGATTGGTCGACCTGTTGAACTGGTTATCTTATCTCAAGAAAGTCAGTTCACTAAGGTTGCAGAAGAAGCATTAGATTTCACGACGAATAATCCCTTGGCTGCCGTACAGATTCAGCGACTTTATGACACTGAGTTCTTGGTGACCCACACTCGCCCTAAAACCGGTGCTCAGTTTAGCGGTCTGATTGTCGTCAATGCTGATAGTGATATTACATCTATCCAAGACCTGAAAGGCCGAAAAGCAGCCTGTGTTAATTTTCAAACAGCAGCAGCAGGATGTACATTTCAGATTTATCACCTGTTGCAAAACGACTTTGACCCCTATAAAGAGTTCAGCAGCTTTGTGGAAAACAAATCCCAAGATAATATTGTTCTCGCTGTGCTTAATAGAACAATCGACGTGGGCTTTATTCGCACAGGGCAGCTAGAGAAAATGGTCAATAAAGGACTGCTTAACGATTTAGGTGAAGTACGAGTTATTGATGCGGCAGACGATGACTTCTTTTATCCACACACAACCGAGCTGTATCCTGAATGGCCCATCGCAGCCCTATCAGGTACCGATCCTCAGCTGGCTGAACAAATGCAAGCTGCCCTCATCAGACTACCGGCTGATCACTCGGCTTTAGCAGCACTAAAAGCAGATAGCTTCATCCCAGCAGTCAATTATGACTCATTAAATCGGTTGGTGGAGACCTTAGAACTCAAAAGTTGGGATGCTGATCCAACTGATTAATGACATTCTGGAAATGGCCAAGATTGAATCTGGTCAGACATCTATTGAGCCTATCGCATTTGACTTATCGGTATCTTCCAAGCAATTGTCACCCTGGCAAATACCCTAGGAATGGATATTGTTGCCGAAGGCATTGAAACAGAGCTACAGCTACAGCAGTTGAGAACAGTTGGCTGCCAATTAAGCCAAGGCTATTTCTTCTCTAAGCCGGTCGATAGTACAACCATGGCTAAGCTATTCAATCAACCTGTTTGGACCCATCATTGGCTAACGGAAAATATTAAGAATGATAAAGGCATGGTAGCCACCCTCCACTAGTTCAGTCGGCATTGCTGATCCTCGGGATGACTTTAGTTGTGAAACACCCTTAAATAGCCATAGATCTAGATCGGTGCATCTCCTAAATCAGCAATCGTGTGCGGTCAAATCAGCGATATATCTTCTCATTGGGACGTTTGAAGCCTGCATTTGTTGGCCGATCATAGACGCCGAGTCTTGTCAGAAATCGACGGAAGCTAACATATACTAGCCATGCGCCGATGAGTGCGGGCAAAACGAAGGCCGCCATCGTGACCTTATGGAAATACTGACCTTCTAGAATTCTGGCTTGCCATATAATCACTATCCTGGCTGGGCCTGTTTCTGTAGATACCCAGTGCATAATGAAGGCCATGCAAAGGCCCAAAAAGCCGAGGGGGACAAGGCAGCCAAGGTTCTGTAACCAGTCTTTCAAGATTGGGTGCATGGTTCTAAAGGGATACAGACCGGGGGAAGTCCGCATCAGTGACGAAGAAACTTATACCTATAGAATTCCCATGCAATTTACCAAATCCAGAATTTTTGATTAAACCTGCTCACATCTTATGGAGTTCATAACAATGCAACATGTCTTTTGTGGCTACCTGATAGTCAGTTAGAACCCACCTATACGGTCATTCCAGCCATGGCCCGCAGCATTACCAATGCATATCTACGGCATTAAGGAGCCCATGGATGAACTTATGGACAGAGTAGTCACCTGCCGATAGATAACTTCAAAAAATTACAGTATAAAAAGTACTTTCTGACACAAAATTGATCGATCAGTTCTAGAAAAAAGACATCGTTTAGGGTGAACCTACCTGTCTTTTAACTAAGAGCTGTTGACTGCCAGTGGGTAAAAATGTGAGTCCCTTGCACCCGTAACTCACAATCATCCAGATCAAAGATCATCGGCTCATACTTAGGATTGGCAGCGTCTAAAACAACCACTGACTCTTTTTGAAAAAAATGTTTTAGGGTAGCACCTTGGCCTTCTACATAAACTGCAACAATCTCACCAGGCCCAGGTTGGTAATCATCAGCTACAGGCCGAATGCCGACATAGGCTCCATCAGGAATACCGGCACCCACCATACTGTCTCCTGAAATTTTCAGGACGTAATCGTTGGGATTACGCCCGTTGTACTCAATGTTGAGATACCCATGGTCTTCTGTAGCAGGCTCGTGGCAGTAACCGGCTGCAATTTCACCGCGAATGGGTATTCCTTCTAACTCTGATAGTTCAGTGGGAGGAATGTCGTAAGCTTCAAAGTTAACGACCTTAATACCCCGTGATGTACGTTTGCGACGAGTAATATATTGGTTTCGCTCTAACCATTTCAGACTGTTTTGAATGCTGCCATGGGAACGAGCTGTACCGGTGGTAATTTCTCTCACCGTAGGGCTGTTCTGATGTTTGCGCCAGTACGCTTCGATGAAGCTGAGTACAGTTCCGTGGGGTTTGCGGACAGCCATGGGTCAACATCGTATAGGACAAATGTATTGTAGTTCAATTGTCCTATTAATGGCTAGTGGTTTAAAAAAATCAAAAATAGATGCTAATGCGCCTGACCGTAAGTTAGAAGAGGTGCTCAATGCTTTGAGGTATTCTATCCGCTGATTTATCGGTTTTCTTCTATGCAGTTGACTGTTGTCGTGCTTAGTATTCACACCGACATCGACTTTCGATGCTGACGGCAAGTATCTAGCAGCCTGCAATACGCCAGCTTAAATCAGATTGTTGTTGCATCATTATAAAGAGCCCACACCAGAATTCATCGGTCGGAGACTCATTGCTACTAACCTACTACTGAATATGTTACAGAACCTATGCCTGCTATAGAAGTGAAAAACCTAACCAAGGTCTATCCAGTGGCCATTAAGCAACCTGGTCTAGCTGGAACATTGCGTCACTTTTTCCAGCGTCAATATCGTCAGGTCAAGGCTGTCAATAATGTATCGTTCTCCATAGAACCAGGGGAAGTGGTTGGTTTTTTGGGACCCAATGGAGCCGGTAAAACCACGACGTTAAAAATGCTGACCGGATTAATTTATCCATCGTCTGGCCAGGTAAGCGTGGCTGGGCAGATCCCCTTTCAGCGTCAGCGTTCTTTTTTGGAGTACATCACTCTGGTCATGGGACAAAAGCAGCAGCTGATTTGGGATTTGCCTACCCTAGATTCATTGCGGATTAATGGGGCGATCTATGGGCTATCCCACCAAGAGCTACGCGATCGCATCCATGAACTGTCTGAGATGCTTGACCTGACTGATAAACTTACACAGCCTGTCCGTAAGTTATCTCTGGGAGAACGGATGAAGGCCGAAATGTTAGCCGCTCTATTACATCATCCTCAGGTGTTGTTTTTAGATGAGCCCACATTGGGACTGGATGTAAATGCCCAAATGGCGGTGCGAAAATTTTTGCAGGCTTATAACCAGCGCTACCAGGCCACCATTGTTCTAACCAGTCATTATATGGCTGATATTACGGCGCTTTGCGATCGCGTCTTACTCATCTATCAAGGACAACTTATTTATGATGGGTCTTTGAACAGTCTGATTGAGCAGTTTTCACCCTATCGTGAAGTGACCGCTGAGCTTGCCCAAGAAATTCCCGCTGCCTCTTTAGAACCCTATGGTGAAATTCAGTCTATCGATGGTTGCAAAGTTGTTCTTTTAGTGCGTAGAGAAGACCTGACCAAAACCGTATCCCAAGTGTTAGCCCAATTGCCAGTCCATGATTTAACCGTTACCGATCCCCCCATAGAAGATGTCATTGGGCGAGTATTTGATATTGGGCTTGAGATTGTTCGCAACTAAAAACATCACCATCAAAACTCTCCCCCCTTACCTGAAGATTAGCCACCCTCACCAATAAAGGGAGTTCCCCAAAATTTCCAATTTTCCTTATTAAATGGCGAGCGCCACTTATATATGAGAGCTGATTCAATCGCTTGGCGAGGGCGGCGTTCAGCAGGAGCATGACGCCAAAACGCTATACCTAACTGACTGTCAAGACCATGATGATAATGCGCATGGCGATAGTTCATTAAATAGCGTTTACAGTCATGTTCCCCTTTCCAACGCTGATTTGATTTGACGGTTTCGCCCACGTACAACAGCAACTCACTTTTGTAATCAATGACAAAATAGAGGGCTGCCACCCCCACATCACTAAACTGCCAGCGCCAAAATTCCGTATTTTGCTGAGGTAAAGTAAACGGATCGATATCCTCGCCAGGATCACTAGCTGCTTCAAACAAACAAGCTTGCTCCATTATGGGTGTCACCTGTACGGACATCTGAAATGTAGCAACTTTACATTTCCAAGCAACGAGTTCGCTATGGCCCAAGGTAGTTTGAGGCTGTAAATTTTGGAATCGAGACTGACTGACAGTCCGCTGAACCTCATCATTCAGCAGGGAGGGTTGGTTGCGATTGCCCATGGAATTACTCCAAGCTCGACGCTATATATGGCGTGATTATGCCTCTAGAAGACAATCATACCTCTGTATCTAGCATCAAGAATACCTGCTTTACAAGAACATTGCAGATATGGCAGCAGATTTAATCTGGAAAGTTAACGATTCACCATGTATTGATGGGTATCGACATCGGCCTATTAACGTTCTGAGTAATGACACGTCCTCCACTGTGATGCAAAAGTAACCCCCATTGTGAAGACAACTACCGAATCTAAGGGCAAGTTTGTATTGATTTTGTAGACACTACCTTTTATCAAGTCGGGTTTTGTTGTTACTACTTAAAATTGGATAAAGCAGAGGGTGGCTACCGAGTAAATGCCGAATTGCGTGAGTGATCACTCGATGTTTATTCGTTAGGCTAAACAAGGCGAACAGTATATAGATAACCCGTCTGATGGAACTTTTGGGCAATCTAGAGTTGCCGATTGTTCTACTAGTCTGTTGTAAATATTGCTATTAGATTATGGTCGATAGTGTTAAGACATCCTCTCCTATGTCAGCGTTGGTCCAATCGGAGTTTCAAACTATTCAGTTGCCCATCAGTATGGCAGTAGCTGAAGCAACAGCATTTAAGCAGCAGTGTCAGACGCTTTTTGCCGAGCAGCCTGATTTATCTGAGTTGGCACTGGATTTTTCGGCAACCCGATTTATTGACAGTAGTGGCATTGGCGCTTTGGTGATTTGCCATCGCCTGTGTGCGGCTAAAGGTGCCAGACTGCGATTGGTCAATGTACCCGCCCAGGTCATGATGGTGCTGTCATTAACTGAATTAGATAAGGTATTTGACATTACCCTTGCTCAGGAAGATTCCAATCCTGAAGATCAGGTTTTACCTGAAACTCATCCTTCGGTAAATTCCAAAGCAAAACGCGCGCTAGACATCGTAGGAGCCTTTGTAGGATTATTCTTGACTGCTCTGGTTTATGTACCAGTTGCAATCATTATTAAGCTGGATGATGGGGGTCCTATTTTCTTTGCCCAGACCCGCTGCTCTTGGCTAGGTAAGCGGTTTCAGATTTGGAAATTCCGCTCGATGGTAACGGATGCCGAATCTCGTAAGAGCGAGGTCTCTAACCAGGTGGAAGGCCCACTATTTAAGAATGAAAACGATCCCCGAATCACTAAGATTGGGCGTTTCCTTCGCAAAACCAGCTTAGATGAGTTTCCTCAATTTTGGAATGTGCTCAAGGGGGATATGAGCCTTGTGGGTACAAGACCCCCCACACCTGATGAGATTGAGCAATATGAAGTTGGCCAGTGGCAACGTCTAAATGTCAAGCCAGGAATGACTGGAGAATGGCAGGTTAACGGTCGCTCTAGCATCACTAAGTTTGAGGATGTGATTAAGCTAGACCTGCGCTATCAGGAAAACTGGAGCTTCTTCTATGACATTAAGCTAATTGTCAAAACGGTTCTGGTTTTGTTTAGCAAAAAATCTGGAGCTCACTAAAGCTTTTAAGATTAACACCTAGATAAAAATGAAAAGAAGGGGGTGAACTTGGGTTCACCCCCTTCTCTGTTGAATTGAAAATTTTTAAAGGCTCAAATTAGCCAATGTCTACCTGGCTAGTGTCAACGGCAGTGGCACCATCAACGTCTTTAGCAACAGCAATCATTTTGTCGAGGATAGCCTGGCTGGGAACTTTGCCCTTGAGCACTACTTTGCTGCTGAGCTGAGCTACCCATAGAGTTTCAACATCATCCAGCTGAGAATCTTCATCGAAAGCTAGGGTGACACGCTTAGCTAGACCACTTTCATCAAATTCCCCCGTGAGGCCAATTTTGCACAGTGGAATGTCGTTCTCTGCTGCGGGTGAAGGTGAAGGTGCGCTATTGGCAGCAGCGGCAGTGGGAGCAGCAGCTGTCTTTTTAGGGGTGGAAGCTTTTTTGGCACCAGGGCGACGACCAGCGGTAATACTAGCGCCTGCAGGCTTGTCCTGCTTAAAGATACGTTTTAGAAAACCCATGAAAATTTCCTACGTGAATACCACAAGTGAGTAGAACAAATGCCTCACATTGATTAGGGTACCGGTCGACTTCTGATCCCATCGACATTTTCAGAAACAAATCACCTTAATGACGTCTAATCGCGTATTTTTCTGCGCCGGATGGCAGATTTTCTAGGGTATGCAATTTCTACAGTACGTAATCGTCACGGTGAACATTGAAGGAACTTGCTAAGGAACTTGTTATAGTCTGAACACGGTTGCATAGATGTTTTCGCCGAAGCGAACCATGGTACGAGACGGGCTGAAAACGGTAACGAATCGCTATTTTGGTGGGCGACGAGTATCCCCCATGGCGCTAAAGCACATGCGCGATAGCCTCATGGATGATTCAGAGCTAAATCGTGACTATGTGGTCATGACAATTGGTGCCTGTATCATTGCGACGCTGGGTCTCCTTTCAAATAGTGCGGCGGTCATCATAGGGGCGATGCTGGTGGCACCGCTGATGTTACCGATTCGGGGCATGGCCTTTGGTTTTTTGGAAGGTGATATTGAGCTGATTACAGAAGGTGCCAAGGCGCTGGGAGTGGGTACGGTAATTGCGATCGCACTCTCCACGGCTCTAGGCTTCATGCTAGGTCTCTCGGAATATGGTTCAGAAGTGTGGGCGCGATCAGAACCAACGCTCCTGGATCTGGGCATTGCAATTACGGCGGGTGGAATTAGCGGATTTGCCAAGGTGCAGCCGAAGATATCGAGTACGTTGGCGGGCACTGCGATCGCAGTGGCCTTAATGCCGCCAGTCTGTGTGATTGGGTTAGGGTTGGCCCAAGGCAAAATGGCCCTGAGTCAGGGTGCGACCTTACTGTATGTGACCAATCTGATCGGTATTACCCTGGCCTGTATGTTGGCCTTTTGGCTAACAGGGTATGCACCGTTTCAAAAAGCGCGTAAGTCGTTGCGATATGTGTTAATCATCACAGGGGCATTAGTGATTCCACTGGCCCTGAGTTTGGTGGAATTAGTGCGTCAGAACCGAGCCGAAGATAGTGTTCGCGATGCGTTGGTGAATGGCACAGTCACGTTTCAACGGTTAGAGCTGATTGACCTTGATATTGATTGGTTGCCCAGCCCACCGGAGGTGCGGTTGACGGTATATAGCGTAGAGCCGGTAACGCCTACCCAGGTGGGATTACTTGAGCAATATGTAACTGATCGCATGAACCGACCGTTTCGATTGATTTTTGAGGTAAGCGAGGTGCAGGAAGTCACCAAAGAAGAAGTGCAGCCTGCCAGCGGTGAGCCAGATGGCGAAGAGTAATATCGTATTTATTAGAGGAAAAGTGAATCGTAGCTCGTAGCTCTATGCCCAATTTTCAACCGTGAGTCCAGGTACACGTAGAAACTCTCTTTCGTTGTTGGTAACTAAATTGATGCCTAGACTGAGGGCTTGAGCTGCGATCAAAAAATCTAGCGGACCAATAGGTGTCCCTTTTTTCTCAAGCTGAGCCCGGATAGAACCATAGACTTGGGCAGCAGCTATATCGAACTCAACAATCTCTAACGGCAATAGAAATTGATCTAGGGCAGATTGATTTTTTTCTGGATGCTGACTCTTTTGGGTGCCGTAGGTAAGTTCGGCGATGGTAATGGTGGAGATGCCAATATCTCCGATGTTACAGTTTCGAAAACGATTAAATACTTCAGTTGGTTTGCGTTTGATGATGTAGATACAAAGATTGGTGTCGAGTAAATATTTCATGCACCGTCTGAATAATTTGTCAGGCGTACCCTGAGCGGAGTCGAAGGGTACGTCGGCGCTAGCTTCGACTCCGCTCAGCTAGCGACTCTTTAGAAGTCTCAGGTCTAATCAAACAAATCTTCGCGTTCCTGATGGTCAGGCTGTTCGCGTTCTTCCATAAAGTCATCAGAAAATTGATCAACGCTATCGATGAGTAGCTGCCAGGGATTTTGGTAGGGCAGGAGCACAACTGCATTGCCCACACGTTTGATGTAGACCTGGTCTCCTTCAAACCGAAATGATTTAGGTAGCCGAACAGCTTGACTTTGGCCATTTTGAAATAGTTTTGCAGTATTCATCATGAGTCTAAGTATATATTTTTAGTATATACTAACATTTCAGAAAAGGAGCAGGGCAGGGGCCTAAACTACCGGATGAGCCCTATATTTTCTTATTCCATGGTCCAGGGGGAATGGGTAAAACCACACTGACTCGTCGGCTAAAAGAATTAGCGGCTAACGAGTTTCAGGACCAGTATCAAACGGTGCTGATTGACTGGGATCGACAAAAGGAGCTCAATGTGGCGCTACAGCGGGGACACGGCAATATTGAACCCCAGACAATTTTAGACGTATTACATAAAGAGCTAAAGCAGTCTCTAATAATACTGAACTAAAGGAGGTTAACGGCCCAATATAGTGGCAAGGCCATTGCCTGGATTTTGCAGAAGTCCACAGAGGGGATAATGAATGTGGACCCAACGGGGGCGACTGTGGCCATTAAAGTAGGGTCCACATTGCTAAGTCAGGCGCGGCAGCTGGCGGCCAAGTCTCTAAGCAAGGAAGATGTAGAAAATTTTTCAGCAGCCTTTAGAGAAATTGGTAGAAGGTCTGGGTAAAGATATTGCAAGGGCCACACAACAGCAGCCCACGGTGATTTTTTTGGATACCTATGAGATTGTGGATCGTCGGGTGTGTGACTATGCCCTGCGGCAGGTGATTCAGCAGGGGAGAAATCGGGTTATTTGGGCGATCTCGGGACGGTCTCACCTGGCAAAGAGTGGAAAGTGGGGTGACCAATACTTTCGTGGGTATGGAGATGATTTTTCTGAAGCACAGATCTATCCGCGAGAGCTATTGCAGTTTAGCTTTCGAGAGATCCAGGAGTATTTTGAGGAGAAAGTTCCAAAGACATCTTTAACCGAAAGTGAAGCGAAATCCATTGCAGAGTTTAGTTTAGGGATTCCCTTTGTGGTGAATCTGGCGGCGGCGATGTGTGCAAAGGGAAAGCCCATCACTGAAATTGTGGCCCCGGTGCCGAGAAAAGATGGAGAAACTAGCGAGCGAGATCGGGTGATTAAAGAGACCTGTGAACGGTTTTTAAAACATTGTTTGGATATACCGGAGACCCTGCCGGATAAGCAGCTCACCTTTTCCCTGGCAATGTTGCGGCGGTCGCAGATGGAAGCGATTCAATCTCTTGAAAAGGCTATTGAACTGAGCGAAGGACAATACGCTGCTGCATTTAACGGTTTAGGGAATACATATTCTCATCAGAAAGAGTATATAAAGGCGATCGCGAGTTACTGAAAACCAAGAACCAACAACCCCAACCTATTGGCAAGCTAAAATCTAAACATAACCGCTTGGCATGAGGGCTCATAACCATGACCACCACCCTACTCATCCAAACCGAAACCCATCCCTTAACCGTCTCACTACCTACGGTTGCCCCCATGAGCCGCGAAGAATTTTACGCCTTTTGCCAGGCTAACCGCGACTTACGCATCGAACGCACCGCCACAGGGGATGTCGTGATTATGCCTCCCGCCTTTTCAGATACCGGAAATCGTAACTTTAACCTGGCCGCCTACCTTTGGGTATGGACCGAGCAGAATGGTACTGGCCTCGGTTTTGACTCCAGTGCAGGGTTTACCCTACCCAACGGAGCCACCCGCTCACCCGATGCCGCCTGGATCAAAGCCGACCGTTGGAACACCTTGACCGACGAAGAAAAAGCCTCCTTCGCCCCGATTGCGCCAGACTTTGTCATCGAGCTACGGTCAGCCAGCGATACCTTGAGCGGCCTGCAAAGTAAGATGCAGGAATACATCGATAATGGTGTATCCCTGGGCTGGTTGATTGACCGCAAGCACCGTACTGTTCAGATTTATCAACCTGGTCAAACTCCTCAAATACTTGAAAACCCTGATGCGGTCAGTGGCGATCCAGAATTACCTGGATTCACGTTACCGATGGCTAAGGTCTGGTAAGGAGATATTGATGTTCCTATCCTTCACAGGCCAAATAGATCAGAATACCTAGCAAACGTTCTAGTGGTTCCAGGCTGTAGGCTTCTAAATCAATGGTCAAATCAGTCTCCTGAAGCTTGAGAAATTTCCAGAGTTCACCCTTAGTAACACAGCCAGGGTATCAGGCGAGACAGTAGGTAGCTGTGGTAAAAAGTGAATGGCTTCATGAAAATTGAGGCCAAACTCTTGCTGTACTTGCTGTAAGCTAAATTTGCTATACGGCATCTGTAGTCAAGCTAACCGGACTATGCCTTGATCATAGCTCAGGGTTAGAACTTGCCATCCAATGCCTCTACGCAACGTTCGCAGATGGTCTCATGCTCTGCCGACTCGCCCACATGGGTGGAATAGTTCCAGCAGCGATCGCACTTCTCACCATCCGCATCCACAATACCGATACCAAAGGCATCCGACTCACTGCGATACTTGATGTCTTTGAGCCCATCAGCACTATCCAAAATCTCCACCTGAGAGACCAGGAGCAAATAACGCACTTCATCCACATGGCTAGATCCAGCTGCCACAGCATCACTCGGATTCATAGCCTTGAGCCGTTCTCTCAGCTGAGCATCTGCCACATAAATTAACGCCTTTGCCTGCAACGACGAACCAATATCCTTGGCAGAACGAGCCTGTTCCAGAACTTGGTTTACCTCATCACGCAGCTCCCGCAGCTGGTTCCAGGTATCCGCCAGTTCAGGCTTTTTCCACTGTGGATCAATCTTTAACCACCCCGCCTCAAATACAGACTTTGTACCAGTCTCATAGGGCATAAACTGCCAGATATCCTCAGCCATGTGACAAAGTACCGGAGCAATAGACTTGGCTAAATTCTCTAAGGCTACTGCTAGAACAGTCTGACAGCTGCGTCGCCGTTGAGAGACCGCATCGCTGATGTACAGACGATCCTTGGCAATATCCAGATAGAAGTTAGATAGGTCTACCACACAGAAGTTTTGCACCGTCTGGAAGAACCGGAAGAACTGATAGGTGTCAAAGGCTGATTCCACCTCAGCAAAAATTTCCGTCATGCGGTGAAGCATATACTGATCCAACGAGGGCATCTGGTCATAGGGGACAGCATCCTTAGCTGGGTCAAAATCATACAAGTTGCCCAACAAAAATCGGGATGTGTTACGAATCTTGCGGTACACATCCGCCAGCTGCTTAAGGATGTTTTTACCGATGGGGACATCAGAGGAATAGTCCACTGAGGAGACCCACAGCCGTAGTACGTCAGCACCGTAAGGTGGATCCTGTTTTTTGTTCTTGCCACCCTCAATGATTTCATAGGGGTCGACCACGTTACCGATGGACTTACTCATCTTGCGGCCCTTTTCATCCAGGGCAAAGCCATGGGTAAGTACAGTTTTGTAGGGGGCACAGCCATGGGTAGCCACACTGGTGAGCAAGCTCGACTGGAACCAACCTCTATGCTGGTCAGAGCCTTCCAGGTATAGGTCTACCGGATATTTCAAGGCCTCTCGCTGATCGGCGACTGCTGCCCAGGAAGAACCTGAGTCAAACCATACGTCCATGGTGTCGAAGCCTTTGCGATAGGTATGGCCGTTGTTGTGATAGCTCTCGGGCAGTAGTTCCTCAACGGGCATACTCCACCAAGCATCAGAACCATGCTCAGCGAAAATACCCCTGACATGGGCAATGGTTTCCTGATTCATCAGCACTTCACCAGTCTCTTCATCGTAGAAGGCTGGGATGGGCACACCCCAGTTGCGCTGACGAGAGATGCACCAGTCAGAACGGTCGCCCACCATCGGTGTGATCCGGTTTTCGCCCTGGGCTGGAATCCACTGCACATCGGAGATGGCTTTCAGGGCTTCATCGCGGAACCCTTCCACAGAGGCAAACCACTGCTCGGTAGCCCGGAAAATGGTGGGTTTTTTAGTGCGCCAATCGTAGGGGTACTTGTGGACGTAGGGTTCATGTTTCAGAAGTGTATTGGCTTCGGTCAGTGCCTTGATCAGTGCTTCGTTAGCCGTTTTTAGAACGTTCAAACCTTCAAAGCTACCGGCTTCAGCGGTGAAATTACCACGCTCATCCACTGGACAGAGGATGGGGAGACCGTACTTTTGACCGACGCCAAAGTCTTCCATCCCGTGACCGGGTGCAGTGTGCACCAGACCAGTACCGGATTCGGTGGTGATGTAGTCGCCGCCAATCACAATGGGGCTTTCACGATTGAAGGTATCTTCTTTACTGTGGAGCGGATGGTGATAGGTAGACCCTGCCAGGTCCGCACCGTTGATGTCGACCTTGGGGGTCAGGTCTGTTTCAAATACATTGGCCAGGGTTTCCACCAGGTCCTTACCGACGATTAGGTATTTGTAAGGGGCACCGGAGGCGACTTCTACCACGGTGTAAACCAGGTCTGAGTTGACCGCTACGGCCACATTGGCGGGAATTGTCCAGGGTGTCGTGGTCCAGATGGCGACACCCAGATTATCAAGATACGGGGAAAGTGCTTTTTCTGCGGTATCTGAGGCGCTCACCATGGGGAAGCCGACGTAGATACTGGGGGAGGTATGGCCTTCGGGATATTCCAGCTCGGCTTCTGCTAAGGCGGTTTGTGACGACGGACTCCAGTGGACGGATTTCAGCCCTCGATAGATGTAGCCTTTGAGGACCATCTGACCAAATACGTCTAGCTGAGCGGCTTCATACTCAGGCTGCAGAGTCATGTAGGGCTTTTCCCAGTTGCCCCATACGCCAAAGCGACGGAATCCCTTGGCTTGTTTCTCGACGGTGTCTAGGGCAAATTCCTTGGCTTTTTGGCGTAGCTCTAGCGGTGTCAGATTGGCTCGCTCTTTGCGGTCGATGGTTTGCAGGACTTTTAGCTCGATGGGTAGACCGTGGCAGTCCCAACCGGGGACGTAGCGGACTTTGCGATCGCGCAGCAGCTGATACTTATTGATGATGTCCTTCAGCACCTTATTTAAGGCATGGCCCATGTGGAGACTGCCATTGGCGTAGGGCGGCCCATCATGCAGTACAAAGACATCCCCAGAATTTTCCTGGGAAAGCGTTTCATAAATCTTGCTGTCATCCCAAAATGCCTGCAGCTCTGGCTCACGCTTAACAGCGTTGGCCCGCATACTAAAGTCGGTCTTGGGCAGTAGGACGGTGTCCTTATAGCTCTTAGCGTCGGCGCTTTTGGGGTCAGTCACGATGTAAGGAAAAAACTAAGGGGATTTACTACGCTCCAGTCATTCTGCCTCAGAACTTCCTATAGCTTCAATAGTTTTAGTTTTTTTACGTTGAGCAGCCACTGGAAATTCTAGATACAAAGCCTGCTGGGGCCTGACCTATGAATACCTACGAATACCTATTATCCACGCCCAAGCTGTAGCTTTCCTTGACAAGACGCTACAGGTTCTAACTCGGACATAGTGTAGTGGCCATCGCCATACAAATGTGACCATGATTTCTCAGCTGCTTGATGTCAGTCTACCTAGCACAGCGGAGCTACCCTGCTTTAAAAATAATCTCTCAACAGCACAACTTAAATCATGTTGAGTTCAATCAATGACTTAAGCACATTTTTGGGCTTAATTGGTTTACTCACAAATTCCGAGGCCCCAACCATCTTGGCCCGCATGCGTTCAGCCAGACTATTTTCACTACCTACCATCACAATGGGAGTATCCTTAAAGCCTGATATCCGACGAATTTGAGCACACAGTTCGTAACCATTTACCACAGGCATCGTCAGCTGCAAAAAGATTACTTTTGGCTTTAGCTTAACTAGCTGTTTCAACACCTCAAGCGGATCGGAAATGTTGCTATAGCGAAAGCCCGCCGCTTCAACAATGGTTGCCATTGTTTGACTGTTGGCCAGACTGTTATCCACATAAACAATTCTGGCGTCCTTAGGGACAATTGCCTGCGCTATTTTAAAGACAACATCATCTTGATGCGCGATTACCGAACGAGGAATCTTATCTTCCACAGACTTAAGCCGCAGTGACTGATTGTGAATGTGAGGCAAAATCGACATCACAAATGGCTGTAGCGGCTGATTAGCCTTCAATGCTATATCTCGCAATGTTTGCTGACCATTGGCCAACGCACTCAATAATTTGAAGAGTCGTGGTGATGCTAGATCTTCTAGAGAGGCTAAATCTTGTATCACTAGAGCATCGTTAGGACCTATGGGGGTAAGACCGGCTTCTTCCCACTGGTGCCACTCGTGCTTTGCCTGGGCCCATATACCGATAGTTTGCAAATTTATATAGGAGAAATCGCAGGCTTTTTGAGATTTGATGCGATATTTTAATCCGTTCCCAGTTTGTTGAAAGCTTAAAGTCCCCTGCTGCTGAAGATCAAACAACGCTTCTGAGATACACCCGGACACGATATCTGAAAATACCTGCCGATTGAATTTCTTACAGATAACGAGCCGAGCTAACCGGCTATAGGTCCAATCAGCGGGATAGGCACTCAGGCCATATTTGAGCAACTCAGGACGATGTTGCAGTAACTGGCGACACCAGCGACGCTTTGCATGGGTATGCGTATTTGCCCAGACTAACTGCCCCGCCAAAAAATATAAGCGCCATTGATGGATCATGTCACTTTCAATCGCTAGGATGCCAGTCAAATGCTTTTGTTTAACGAACTGGATCTTTTTATCCAGTTCGGAAACAATTACATTTGGGATAGCGACTTCAGCTCTCATGACTTTTACTGTCTATACTCGGGCTTGTTTAATCGTTCTTGTAAACAATTTGACTATAATCCACAAGAACACAGTGAATGTTCGTATTTAAGCTCCTTTAAATAATAATTACGCTAATGTGCGTATTTTCCTCTGGCGGTTCATAAAGTTTTACGACTACTGTGTTGGGTATAAGCTTTGTAAAGCCAGACTGTTTGAGTCGTGGGGAACATTTTTAGATGGTTTGTGTCAGTGAGAGATTGGTATATTTTTTAGCTCTAGAAATGGTTCGATTTACGGGCATGCAAGGCTTAAGAAACGTCTATGTAATCTCATATGAGGTTTAATATTAAAGAGACTTTATAACGTCTTCGCAAATATCTGGTACATCTCTACAGCTTGTTTAGGTGCAGGTTGTTGTTCAATAGAAATTGAAGAGATTTTGATTGGAGAGAATTAGTCCCAAAAGTCATCATCGGGCCAGTTGCTGTCTTCAGTATCTGTGCCCCTAGGTTCTAGACTAGCTGAAGCTGCTGTGCCTGAAGGGGCGGGTGAGGTGTCGAGAGCTTCTTCCTGAGGGTTTGGCTGGTCACCATCAGGAACACTAGCTGAAGTCTCTAATGTATCGGCCTCTAATGTATCGGATATATTGGTTATGTTAGCTATGTCGGTTATTGCTGACAAGGTGTCCGCTTTAGGTATGGACGGTGGCCTGGGTGGCAGCTCAATCATGGGTTTGGGCTCTTTCTTTTTCGGCGTGACAACTTCTTTAAGCCAGCCTACGAAGAGACCGACAGCAGCAATGGGATTTGGTATTTCTCGCTTTTTGGTTGTTTGAGAAATAGGTGGGTTCTCCACCTTTGGAAGGGCTTCTTCCAAAGAGTCTTCTTCCTCGATGTGGGACTTTGGAATTGCAGCAGGGACAACTATTTTGGGCGCAAATTCGTCTGCCGTCGGCTTGATCAAGATGGGACTGTTGGGATCTGACTCCTGATCGACTGCGTCCTCCACGCCATCTTCTACAAATTCATAGTCTTTGGCAATGGGACGACTGGCGCTGCCATTAAGGCGACTGCGTTCAGCTTTGCCTAATCGTATGGGGGTTTGCTGTGCGGTCGGTGTGGTTTCGCGACGGAGCAGTAGGGTTTGGTATCCCAGCCATATCAGTAGACCAACCGAAGCTGTTTGCCCTAGCAGTACTGCACCGTTCATTTGCCTGGCGCAATACCACAGCACCACGGCATAAAACATGCCGACACCGCTCCAGAAAAAGTCTGATCGACGATGTACCTCTGGCAAAATAAAAGCTGCCAAATAAAACCCTAAGCTACCTAATCCAACAATCACCGCCAACAGATTTGCCAGCATCCGCTTCGACTCCAGCGTGATGAACAGCCTTAATTATTAACGATTACGACTCCACAGGGGGAGTTTTGAATGTAGAGTTTTGAGTTTTAAGTTTGGAACTAGGTCTTTGAGACCTCAGTAGCCTGGGAATCACCTGAACCTCAAAGCTAAGAACTCAAAATTCAAAATTACATACTGCGGTTGTAAGATATCTGACTGTACTTCCGTCTCAGAACCATCATGAGCAATCAGTCGAAAATTCCTGTCGTAGTTAATGGTGCCATGGGGCGAATGGGTCGCGAGATTGTCAAGGCCATTGCGGGTGCCGATGATATGCAATTGGTGGGTGCCGTGGATCGTAAACCGGAGGAGGAGGGGCAGGATATTGGTGAAATTGCGGGTTGTGGTCCGTTGGAAATACCGGTGACGACGGATTTGGAAGCCACTCTGGTGATGGCCCAAAGTGCAGGCAATGCGGTGATGGTGGATGTTACTCACCCAGCCAAAATTTATGAGCAGGTGCGGGCGGCGATTGCCTATGGTGTGAGGCCTGTAGTGGGTACCACTGGTCTAACATCTGAGCAAATTATTGAACTAGCGGAGTTTGCAGAAAAAGCCAGCGTCGGCTGTTTGATTATTCCTAACTTTGCCATTGGGGTAATTTTGATGCAGCAGGCGGCTCTGAAAGCGGCTGAGTATTTTGACCACGTGGAAATCATTGAGCTGCATCACAATCGCAAGGCTGATGCCCCAAGCGGTACGGCGATTAAAACGGCTCAAATGCTTCAGGAAGTAAAACCGTCCTTTAACCCACCTCAAGTGGACGAAACTGAAACCCTCCAGGGTTCACGGGGTGGCACTACTGAGGAAGGCATTAACATCCACAGTGTGCGTCTGCCTGGATTGGTGGCTCACCAGGAGGTGATGTTTGGTGCCCCTGGCCAGGTGTATACCCTGCGTCACGATGCGATGGATCGGGTATGTTTTATGCCCGGTGTGTTGTTGAGTATTCGTAAGGTATTGCCATTGAAATCCCTTTTGTACGGGTTGGATAAAATCCTGTAGGTTGGGTTGAACTTGTGAAACCCAACATCCCCGATGCATTCATGTGAAACCCGACATCGTCGATACATTCATGCGAAACCCGACATCCCCGATACATTCATGCGAAACCCAACATCCCCGATGCATTCATGTGAACTTGTGAAACCCAACATCGCCGATGCATTCATGCGAAACCCAACATCCCCGATGCATTCATGTGAAACCCGACATCGCCGATGCATTCATGCGCATAAATATGTATTTGAGATATCGGTAATGTTGGGTTTCGTGCCTCTACCCAACCTACGTGCTGGGGTGTCCTGTATGTAGCCCAATGGCTTCTTGTATGGAATTCAGGCCATGTTCGTCGAGTTTGGTCAACAGGCCCTGTAGGATATTTTTCACCATCCATGGACCTTCATAGATCCAGCCAGTGTATACCTGTAATAAAGATGCGCCTGCGGTGATTTTTTCCCAGGCGTCGTCAGCGGTGAAAATACCCCCTACGCCGACGATGGGAAGTTGTCCGTTGGTCTTTTGATAAATGTATCGAATGACATCAGTTGCCCGCTGACGGACGGGAACCCCACTAATACCGCCAGCTTCATCAACAACCAGATTGCCAGTTTGGTTTAAATGCTTGGTCACCAGTTGATCCTTGGCAATGGTGGTATTGGTGGCAATAATTCCTGCCAACTGGTGCTGCTGGGCCAGGTCCAAAATGTCGTCAATGTCTGCCCAGGCTAGATCTGGAGCGATCTTGATTAGCAGAGGTTTTTGCTGGGTGTTGGCGGTTTGTAGGGTGGCAAGAATGGGTTCGAGTTGGGATTTAGCTTGGAGCGATCGCAACCCAGGCGTATTGGGTGATGACACATTGACCACAAAGTAATTGCCGTGCTCCTGCAATCTTTGAAAGCTTTGCAAATAGTCACCTGCCGCCTCTTCTAGCGGTGTCACCTTTGACTTGCCTAAATTAATGCCCCTGGGAAAGTCAGGGGTAAGGGGTAAGGCCTTAAGCCGTTCCGCGAGTACTGTCGAGCCCTGATTATTAAACCCCATGCGATTTAAAGCTGCCTGGTCCTGCGGCAGACGAAACAGACGAGGTTTAGGATTACCCGACTGGGCATGGCACGTAACCGTCCCTAACTCTACAAAGCCAAACCCCATCAAAGGCCAACAAGCAGTTGCCAACCCATCTTTATCAAAACCAGCCGCTAACCCCAGGGGGTTGGCAAAAGATTGCTGCCATAGCTGCTGACGCAGGCGCAGCGAAGTAACCTGGCAACTATTTTCACACCAGGCCTGAGCAAAGCGTCGTAAAGGTTGAGTCCAGTAGGGGGCGGTGGTAGGTGGTTCAGCTATCCAAGCCAATGTCTTTATGGTCTGGTGATGTACCACTTCTGGATCGGCTTTCAAGTGCTGAAATAACGACGGAAGCAAGCTAAATTTATAGATGTCTTGCAGCACGAACAATACTTCTAAATGGCCCTGTGGATTATATCGTTGAATTTGAAAACTAGCTGCGTTGATTGATTTGGTTTAGGGTTAGCAGCTAGTTGAGTCGGTTGCTGATATAACTAGGTAGTTGTGATGAACGATAGTCATGATGTATGACTTTTTAACCATCGGCAATAAGTAGCGTTAGCCCCCGTTACGATAGAGCTAGCTAATGTCAACGATAGATTGATGCCACCCCTATCCTGTTGCAGTATAGTGATTCCGCTGGAGCCGCGATGGTGACTCATTTTCCTAAGCAATTTGATTAAATAGCATGATTTAGAGAACCAGGCTAGCTTAAATTAAGCTATATCCTCCATCGTTACTATTCAGGCAGTAGCCTGTTTCCCAAATCTGAGTTTTTATGGTTAGCCCCATACCCCCAGCGACATGTGAACAGCATTTGGCCACTTTGGGTCAGGTTCTCAAGAATGTATGGGATCAGGATACCGTTGATACCCAATTGACTGAGCTTGCTGACTATATGCAGCAGCTTTATCCCAATGAACTCACTTGGATTGGCCTCTATGATGCCGGTGACCAGAGTTTGACAACTCAAATGGCCGTTCTGGCCAACGGTAAGAATTTTTTATGGCAAAAGATCAACCTTCAGACCGATGATGCCGTGCAGCAGGTGATAGAGCGAGGTGCTCCGGCGGCTGTTTATGATTTACAAGAGTCCCATCGAGCTGGTGAGTGGAAAGCCATTGCTAAGCGCCTCGGCATTCATGACGCCATTATTTTTCCGATTCAGCGGCAGAATGAGTGTCTAGGCATTTTATTGCTGGGTGCCAGTCGACGGGGAGCGTCTCTAAAATCTGGTGTGCAGAAAAAGACGTTTTCTATTTTGGTCACCACCATTGCGACCATCTTGCACAGATATCAGAAAGACTATTATCAGCAGCTAGAAAAACGTCCCTCCCAGCCATTCTTTCAGCTGTTGGCTAAATTGGAGACGATTCAAGAGTTAGAGCCCAGACTACAGGCGATTGTGGATGCCACTCACCGATTTGTGGGGGCTAGTCGTACTCGTGGATATTGGTTTGAGCCGCAACAACGCTTTTTCTGGCATCGGGTAGCTAATGGTGGCCACAATCGCCATGCCTATGCGACTCAAGAACCTGGAGTATCCCAGCTATCTGCCAGTGGCTATCAAGAGGTCTATCAGGCCCTATCTTGTGGTGATGTCATTGTTATTGGCGAAGACACCTTTTCTCATCCTGAGGCCGTCATCGAACCGCTGAAGCAGGCCTTTGGCAAGCCTTCTTTGTTAGTGGCACCCATTTTAATGCAGGGAGACTTGCTGGGTTTTTTGGTGGTGGAGTCCACCCAACCCCGTCAGTGGAGTGTGCCAGAAAAACGCTATTTAACCGCAGCAGCTCAAGTGGTCAGCTTGGGAATGCCCACATCGGTCTTGCAGGAACGGGTGGCCGATCTAGAAGCTAACCATCAACTGTCGGTAGGTATTGCCCAAAGTATCCATGGCGATCGCGATTGGCAGTCGGTCATGTCCCAATGCGCTGAGCAACTGATTGCCACCCTTGAAATTGATGGCTTACTGGTGCTTATACCCGATCTAGAATGTGGTGGTTTTGAGGTGGGTTATCAGCACCATGGCACCCAAAGCAAGCCCACTCAGGGAATGTGGCGCTCACTTCACGACGTTGATTGGCAGCTCCTAGCCCGAAAGTCTGCACCAGTCTGTATCGAAAATTTAGATAACGATCTGAAGCTGCGAGCGTGGCATCCTCAGTTCTTACAGATGGGGATGAAGTCGGCGATGGCCTGTAATCTTTCGCCCGGTCAGGCTCCAGAAGGGGTGCTGGTGGTGACCGATAGCCATGGCCGACGTTGGAATCAAACAGAGCAGGATCTGTTGCAGTCAGTTGGGCGGCAAATTGGATTAGTTTTGCATCAGTGGTCCTTGCAGCGACAGGCTCAGCAGCAATCCCAGATGAATGAAACCATGCAGTGGGGGTTGCGTAACCTACAGCGTACATTTGATGTGGAGCAACTTCAGCAGGCGGCCACCCATCACGTTAGCCAGCTTTTACGCTTGCCGCTGGTGGCCTTGATCGTTTGGGAAAATGGCCAAAAGGAAGCCCGGTTAGCCTCCTCTGTGATCCGGGAGCAGCAGTTTGTAGCTAAGGATAATCCACCGATCTTGGTCGAGAGCGATGCTGTGATTAACTGGGCCATTCAAACCGATGGTGTGATTCAGCTTGAATTTGAAGATCTGCCTGATGTCACTCGCCAATGGTTGCGGTGTCCGGCCCATGCCCAGCTGTTGGTAGTGGCCCTCAGGACATCACCAGAGCATACGCTCAATGGGACGATGGTACTGGCCGATCATGGTGATCGTCGCTTTTCTGACCAACAAATGAGTATGCTAGCGGTTTTGGTACATCAGTTGGCCTGGTGTCGGCGTCATTTATTGCTAACCAATCGTTTGCGCGAACAGAAAATTCAGCTCACAGAGCTGAATTGGTATAAGCACCACCACATGGATGACATTCGGCGGCAGGTTCGAGAGTCGCGCCGCCAGCTGGCTAATTTGAAACAATTACCTGAGATCAGCGAACAACCTTATTTCCATGCGGTTGAAAGTCGATTGGCAGGCATGGAAAAGGAATTAATACGATTGACGGGCCGAGAACGGTGGGCAATGGCGTCCGATCCTCGAAAGGTGCCCTTGATTGGTTTACTCAACCGTCTAATGAAGCGGGTGCAAACTCAGGTGCAAAAGAAACAGCTTTGGACGCAGGTGCACTGCGATAGCAACCTGGCCCTTCAGGGTGAAATGCAGAAGATTGAGTTTATTTTGTATGAACTTATTTCAGCAGCTTGTCGACGTTCACCAGCTAGAGGCCGGGTAGATGTTTGGAGCCGTCCCCTTGAACAGCATTGGATTGAGCTGTCAATTACGGATGATGGCGATGTCGATGAAGCTATCATCACAGCGCTGAGCGAAGGAAATCATCAGCGGGATCATTTAGCAGAATCACCGTTGGATAGACCGCCGGGTTTAAATCTGGCGATTTGTCAGTCCCTGATGATCCGTTTGGGGGGTGAGTTCATCCTAGAAAAACTGGAAGATAATCGGATTCGCAGCTCCGTTATGTTCCCAATGCATAGGCTTCATACCATTGGTCAGGACTAGAGAGCTTTGAACGCAAAACCTCTAACCCTAACCAGCAATGATGCTTAAATTTCAAAGAGAATTCTCAAGCATGGTTGGAAAAGTAGCCGCCACAGGGCTAGCAACTGTGTTGGCAATCTCGTCAACGCTCTCCACCTGAGACGCTTGTAGCAAAGGGGTCTTGGTGACAGCGTCGTTAGCCAGGGTAAACAGAGGGTTAGATAGTACACCCGCTAGAGAAGTGGCCACCACGGCTACCACCAAACTCAGCTGTAACGGACGCATGCCTGGCAAATCCCAGCGAACCGGTGGATAGTTCTTGATAGACTCGGACATTTCCTGGGGCTCCTTAACAACCATCATTTTCACTACGCGGATGTAGTAGTAGATGGAGATAACACTGGTAATTAAACCAATGAGTACCAGGCCGTAAGCACCGGCCTGCCAGCCTGCCCAAAAGATATAAAGCTTACCAAAGAACCCTGCTAGCGGCGGAATACCGCCAAGGGAAAGCAGACACAGACACAGACATAAGGTGAGCAGGGGGTCCTTTTGGTAAAGCCCGGCATATTCACTAATTTGGTCTGTACCCGTACGTAGGGAAAAGAGAATAACGCAGGTAAATCCACCCAGGTTCATAAACAGATAGACCATCAGGTAGAAAATCATGCTGGCATACCCTGCATCGGAACCGATGACCAAGCCAATCATCATAAAGCCCGCCTGGCCAATGGAGGAGTAGGCTAGCATCCGCTTCATACTGGTCTGGGCTAAAGCCACCACATTGCCCAGCACCATACTCAGGATCGCCAGAGCAGTGAACACAAAGCGCCACTCGTCTTCCACTAGGGGGAATGTGCTGACTAAAAGGCGAATTGCTAGGGCAAAACCAGCTGCCTTAGAACCAACGGATAGGAACGCTACCACAGGTGTAGGTGAGCCTTCATAAACGTCAGGGGTCCACTGATGAAAGGGCACAGCGGCTACCTTGAAGGCAATACCGGCAATGACAAATACCAGTGCAACGATTAGACCAATGGAGCTATTGCCAGTGCTGGACGCTAAGTTGGCTGCGATCGCACTCAACCGTGTCTCACCACCCGAAAGACCATACAACAGGGAAATGCCGTACAAAAAGATGGCTGAACTCGCTGCCCCAATCAACAAATACTTCAGGGCGGCTTCGTTTGAGCGCGGATCCCGCTTCATGTAGCCCGTCAACAAGTATGACGAAATACTTAGGGTTTCAAGGGACACAAAAATAGTGACAAGCTCATCGGCACCCGCCAGAAACATGCCCCCCAGGGTTGCGGTCAGCAAAATCCCTAAAAACTCAGCTAAGGCTGTGCCTGACTTTTCCACGTAGCGGATAGCCATAGGGACGGTCACAGCCGCTGACAGGACGATAATGCCTCGAAATACGATACTGAGAGCATCGCTGTTAAACTCTCCAAAAAAGGCGAGGGGATTGCCTGTGTCCCACTGTAGAGCTAATGCCCCAACGGCAGCCAAACAACCGCCGATAGAGACATAGGGGACCCAGCGCGATGACGCTCGGCCTACAATCAAATCACCTACCAAAATCACTACAATCGTCGCAATGATGATCAGTTCAGGCAGGATTTTACCTGTGTTTAATTGAGCAGCGAGGCTGACAACGTCCATTGGTGCTGTGGTTTGGTATTTCCATTTGGGATCTTACCCTAGTATTCTCGCTCATCTTGTAGTTTCCCAAAGGGAATTTTCTGAATCAGATTAAATTCTATGGATGTAAACCATAGAGGAACTTCGTTCAGATGACCTGTCTGGGGCACCAATTTTTCTAAATAAAACACTTTCTTCAATTTCTCTAGATTTCTTTTATGAATGGGGTCACAACCAGCCAAATTAATGCCTCGACGATAGCTATAGGCCAAATTTGGCCCTATGGGGTTAGTTTTACCCCCATGGCAATGGTCATGAAATAAAAGCCTTTTCTTAATTCAGAGGTGGACGAAATTCGCCATTTCGATCTATCGATATATAAAGGCAACTGTACGAAAAGCTCTGCGAACATGCAGGTACGGCTTTTGTCACTAACCCTCGGTGCTTCCCTCTGATAAATTCTGAGCTAGATGCCATGGTTATGTATAGTTAGCCAATAAAAACCGTCGTCATTGCCCCACTTATCGGGCATTCTCTCTAGTGTTCAAGCGTTTCGCTAGACGCGGTTTGAGATTTGTTAATGCCTTGGATATCAGGGTGTTGACGAATTTTCAGTTAAAACGTAGTTCGACCATTACTTTCAGTTCAGCTGTATGTCCACACTTGTCATTGTTGAGTCACCTACAAAGGCAAAAACAATTCGCAACTATTTGCCCAAAGGCTACCGTGTAGAAGCCTCCATGGGGCATGTACGTGATCTGCCTAAATCGGCAAGTGAGATTCCCGCCAGCGTGAAGGGCGAGAAATGGGCACAGCTGGGTGTGAATGTAGAGGCAGATTTTGAACCTCTTTACTTGGTACCCAAGGATAAAAAGAAGGTCGTTAAGGCCCTGAAGGATGCCCTAAAGGAAGCCGATGAGCTAGTCCTGGCTACGGATGAAGACCGTGAAGGGGAAAGCATTAGCTGGCACCTATTACAGCTACTAAAACCTAAGGTGCCCACCAAGCGCATGGTGTTTCATGAGATCACCGAAGATGCGATTCAGGCTGCCCTCGAAAGCTGTCGTGATATCGATGATCAGCTAGTAAGGGCCCAGGAAACTCGACGAATCTTGGATCGTTTAGTGGGCTATACCCTATCTCCACTACTGTGGAAAAAAATTGCCTGGGGTCTGTCCGCTGGTCGAGTGCAGTCGGTGGCAGTCAAGCTACTGGTGGAGCGGGAGCGCGATCGCAGAGCCTTTAAGCAAGGTTCCTATTGGGACCTCAAGGCCACACTACAGCAGGCTGATAGCCCTTTTGAAGCTAAGCTGGTCAGCCTGGATGGTACTCGTGTTGCTACGGGTAGTGATTTTGACGAAAACACCGGACAAATTGCCGCTGGACGCAATGTGGTGCTTTTGGATGAAACCCAAGCCCAGGCATTAAAACAGCGCTTGGAAGCCAGCATTTGGACCGTATCTAATCTAGAAGAGCGACCCTCTAGTCCCAAACCAGCTCCGCCATTTACCACCTCCACACTGCAGCAAGAATCCAACCGCAAACTGCGTCTGTCTGCCCGTGACACCATGCGTACGGCCCAATCTCTGTACGAAAAAGGGTTTATTACCTACATGCGTACTGACTCGGTAAATTTGTCACAGCAGGCAATTACAGCGGCTCGAACCTGTGTAGAGCAAAAGTACGGTAAAGAGTACCTCAGCCCCAAGCCCCGGCAATATGCCACCAAGAGCAAGGGAGCCCAGGAAGCCCACGAAGCAATCCGCCCCGCTGGTAGTACTTTCCGTACTCCCCAGGAAACCGGGCTAAAGGACCGTGAGCTTAGCCTTTACGACTTAATTTGGAAGCGTACAGTGGCTTGCCAAATGGCCAATGCTCGCCAAACCCATATCACCGTCAGCGTAGAAGTGGATGATGCGGTGTTTAAGGCCACTGGCAAACGAATTGATTTTCCAGGCTTTTTCCGGGCCTATGTGGAGGGTTCGGATGATCCCAATGCCGCCCTTGAGGATCGTGAAGTGACTCTGCCGCCCCTGAAGGTGGGAGATACCCCAAGCTGCACCGAGCTAGAGCCCATTGGCCATGAGACTAAGCCACCGGCTCGTTATACCGAGGCCACATTGGTTAAAACCCTAGAGAAAGAGGGTATCGGTCGTCCCAGTACCTATGCATCAGTCATCGGTACCATTATCGACCGAGGCTATGTGCATCCGCTGAATAATAGCTTGATGCCTACGTTTACGGCGTTTGCGGTGACCGAGCTACTGGATCAACATTTTCCAGATCTGGTGGACGTTAAATTTACGGCCCGCATGGAACGCACCCTGGATGAAATTTCTATGGGTGAAGCGGATTGGCTACCGTACCTCAAGGACTTTTATTCTGGAGATACGGGTCTAGCGGGGCAGGTACAGACCAGAGAAAGTCAGATTGACCCCGCTGAGGCCCGCACCGTTGACTTAGCTGATCTCAGCGCCAAGGTTCGCATCGGCAAGTATGGCCCCTACATTGAGGCCATAAGTGAAGAAGAGGGTGATGAAACCGTACGGGCTTCTATTCCTTTGGATGTGAGTCCAGCGGATCTCAACGACGAGCAGGTACAGGTCCTCCTCAAGCAAAAAACAGAAGGTCCGGAAAAGCTAGGTTTGCACCCTGAAACGGGTGAACCCATTTATGCTCTGATTGGCCCCTACGGTCCCTATGTGCGGCTGGGAGATAAGACAGAAGAGAATCCCAAGCCTAAACAGGTGTCACTGCCCAAGGGGGTAACGCGTGAGTCTGTGGATCTAGAAACGGCTGTAGGACTGCTATCTCTGCCGCGTTTGTTGGGGATGCACCCAGAGACTGGTGCCAAGATCAAAGCCAGCTTGGGTCGCTTTGGCCCCTATGTGGTTCACGATCAAGGTAAGGAAGGAAAGGACTATCGCTCTTTGAAGGGAGACGATAACGTTCTGACCGTGACCCTGGAGCGAGCCCTGGAACTTTTGGCACAGCCTAAGCGGGGGCGGGGGCGTAAAGCTGCTAAACCGTTGCGGGAATTGGGTAAGCACCCTGAGTCGGAAGAGCCCATCAACATTTACGATGGCCCCTACGGTCCCTATATCAAGTATGAAAAGGTCAATGCTTCATTGCCGGAAGGTAAGAAGGTTGAGGACGTTACCTTGGAAGAAGCCTTAGAGATTATTGCGGCTAAGGCAGCTACTAAGAAAAAAACAACCCGTCGTAAGACGACGACCAAAAAGTCCACCACTAAAAAGACGACGGCTAAGAAGACGACAACGAAGAAGGCTACAACTAAAAAATCCACCACCAAAAAGGCCAGTACGGCCAGCGGGACTACGGCTGCGGCTAAGAAGTCCACGACGGCTAAAAGTAAGTCGACAACCCATAAAAAGAAGAGCACCGATAGCGACGCCGAATAAACGCCGAATAAAAATCTAGGGGCGTTCCATGGAACGCCCCTAGATTTTTTGGGCCAGCCCACCCGTGCCGTTTTTGTAAACCAATGGTAGATTAGCAAGCGTTGTTTGTTTCTTGCTGGTCCATGGTTCTCAAGCAACGGCCTGCTTTGTTGGTCACAGTTAGTACAGCGGTTTTACTGATACTGGGTGGGGCAGCGGCCTATCTGGGGCTTGGTCGGCGGCTCTCTACGGGTGTCAAGCTACCAACGGGGATGGAAGTCGTGCCCGGTAATGCCCTGGCAACCCTAACGCTGTCAACGGATGCAACCCAGTGGACTCGTTTACGACAGCTGGGGACACCCGAGTCACAAAAAGTATTGGATCAATTTTTAACCACCTGGCGCGATCGCATCCTCAGCACCAACGGCTATCGCTTTAGAACCGACATTCAACCCTGGATTGGTGAGCAGGTAACCCTTGTCTTTTTGCCCAAGGCAGGTGATAGCGAAGCAGCTGCTGAGATGGTGCTGATTGTGCCCATTGCTGACCCAGATAAAGCCCAGGAACTGATGACAGAGCCACGGGACGGCACTACTTGGGTTGGCCGTGACTATAACGGTGTTGGCATCCAGTCCATTAAAACTACGGCAGGTGAGACCTTTGAGAGTGCCGTTTTAGGTAACCAATGGCTGGTGTTAGCGTCAGGTGCTAACGGTATTGAATCTGTGATCGATAGCTTTGATGGTGGGACTTCGATGCTCAATAGCGATGCCTATCGCCAAGCCGTTAAGCATGTACAGATGCCCTCTGCCTTAGTCCAGCTGTATCTCAATATCCCTGAGGCAGGCAAGACATTTTTGGGCAGTGATAGCTTACCCAGTATTAATGGCCTAGTCGCCGCTGTAGAGCCATTGCCCAATGGTTTGGATATTGAAGCCTCAACCTGGCTAGGGCCGGAAGATCAGCCAATTTATGTCGATATGATCAACACCCAGTCCATGACGCCCCAACGTTTACCGGACTCAACCGTGTTGATGTTGTCCACCAGCAGCATTGGTCCATTTTGGCAGGCCCTTAGCGAAGCTGAGCAGTTAAATGCACTGTTACCGATCTCGTCGGGCTCCCTCACCAAGGGTCTCAAGACCCAAACGGGACTGGATTTTGAAAATGATATATTGCCCTGGCTGTCAGGTGAAGTTGCCTTTGGCCTGTTACCGCCAAGCACGGCAGCAGAATCACCCATGCCCATGGGACAGCTAGCCTTAGTGGCAGAGGTCGCCGATCGTCAGGCAGCTGAGGCCACCTGGGAGCAACTGGATGAAGTCATGACCAGTCGATTTCGCTTTGATGTGAAACCTTTGGATGCGGATCAACCTGTTAATCAGCTGGTGTCTTATTACGGTGGCATTGCCATGGGACATGGTTGGTTGGATAACGATGTCACCTTTTTTGGCGTTGGCCCAGAGGTGTTGGATGCGATCGCACCTAAACCGTCTAAATCTATCCAAACCAATCGAGCCTTCCAGACCCTTCTAGACATTTCCCCTGATGAAAACAGTGGTTACTTCTTTATTGATGTTGATCGCCTGAAGGATTTGCAAGGCACCCTGCCCTTTCCAAAACTGCCTGAAGGCCCAATGGTCTCAGCCATCAAAAGCATCGGAATTGCCACCAGTGCTCAAGATGAGCGCACACTCAGCTATGACATATTCATAGAATTGCCCAAGGGTAGACGGGTAAAACCGCTCTAAGCTTCCCCACTGGCTGATGAGTTGGCAAACGCAGGGCTCAAGAATGCAACCAGGGCACCAATCATAAAACCAGCAATGTTACGAACCAGGGGTAGCCAGTCCTGGGTGCGAGAAACCACTGGGCCAATGCCAAACGCAATGAACAGCATGCCCCACAGGGGTGAGAAAATCAGCATCCACTGCCAGGAAAAGACCTGGCCCTCTTTGCGGGGATGGGCAGCAAAGCCACAGATAACCCCCCCAAGGATGGATGTAATTAGGGTTAAAATCCATTGCTCTCTAGGTAGGCCAGGCACAACTGAACAGCCACCGCGAGCGAGGCAAGTTTCTAAGGATGCAATGGATTGCATGATGGACTGATCTTCACCGTTGTCACGCACAAAAAACTGATTACCAAAGCGAGTTTGTAGCTCAATCCAGAAGACTCTGGGCAACAGTGAATAGACCGTATCACCAACGCTAAAGTTAAGGATATTGCCTCCCCGTGGGTCGGCAATCAGCATAATGCTCTTATCGTCTAAGTTCCAAAAATCTTTGACAGCACGTCCTGGAGTTTGATCAAACTGGGTTAAAACCCTAAGTTTCCAACCCGTCTCAGCCTCAAACTCAGGTAAATGTTCATTCAAATACTCTTCCTGAGAATTGGTCAGAATTCTCGCTAAATCGATGACCATAGTCGGCTCATCTGGCAGCAGTTCTGGATTGTTGTAAGCATACGCAGCTGGTGCCGTAATCCCTGTGACGAATGCAATACAACAAACCAACAGCCCCCCTAATAAGGAAGCCTGCAACCAATCCTTAAAGCGTACGGTCATGATGTTTACACTTGTTTACCTATCTTTAATGTAGAGAAGAAGCCCGGTTCCCGTCAATCATTGACCAGGAAAGCAATCCTCGGACGTATTGCTGGGAGGGCGCTGGGGCGATGTTGGTTGGACTTGGGATGAGGGGGGATGCGGCGGCTCAACAGGTTTGGGGGGGGGTCGTCGTTTACGTTTATTACGTTTACGCGCATTAGCTGGTTTGGTGAGGACCCGCCAGGCGGCCCTAAAGCCGACAGCAACGCTGCGAGTTGAGCGTTTTACCTGAGACGCTTGCAGACGCACATCGCTGAGACTTTGATCCACTTGTTTAACAATATTACGAGCGCTGCTGACACTATCGGTCATGTCATCCGCCAGGTCACTCAGGTCAGCACCCGTGTGCCGCATTGCCTCTAGGGTGCGGGGTAACTCGCGGTCAAGGGTATCAAAGAATTTTTCAGCACTGCGGGCAGCCCGCGCCAGGCCAATCAACGCAGGAATGGACACACACACCAATGCGACTAGACCGAAACCTAGTAGCAGAATGGATAACCCTAGCCAAATTAAAGGATCAGTCACGCTTGGGCTCGACCACCGTTTGAGCAAAGTCTTCTCGGGAAGCAGCTTGCCCAGCAATTAAGGCCTCTCTCAGTCGTTCCAGGGTGCTGTCCCAATTTTGCAACGTAGTATTGGACAGCCTATCGGCATGGAATTGCAGGCTAGTGGATAAATCTTCAATGATGTCAGGCACGGCATCCGCTGACTTTTTAAGCACCCTACGGGTATGTTTGCCGCTGCGGGGAGCGATCAGTAAACCGATGACGGTGCCGATGGCGGTACCAGCCAGCAGGCCACTGAGGAAGTGATCGGAGTTGTGTTGGGCCATGGGGAATGCGGGGAGTGGGGAGCAGGGAATGGGAGTGAGGGGTTAGAAGCGGTGGCGACGTTGGCTGATTAGCCAAACACGCTGTAGGAATTTTGCGGTTTGAATGAGACGTCGCTGTTGTAGCTGCCATTGCAGATGAATCAGCTGCCATTGCCGTAGGTTGGTGCGTTGTACAGTAAAGGCTAGGGTTTGTTGGGCCAAGTTGTCCTCTAATAGTACTGTCCAACGTTGGAGATTTCGGTTGAGCTGGGCAACCTGGCGACCAAACCGAACGACATGCCAGGTGAGAACAAGGCAGAGAATCGCGATCGCAACATTAGCTATGGCAATAACAATAAGCATGGCAGTTTAGGCATCGCAAGTGCCCTTTTTTAGAAGACAGAGACGCTAACGTGCTGATTTATTCGGAAATAGACTACAACGAAGATAAATTTTTCAGTCAGAATTATCAATCATAGGTCAACCGTTGGCGTTTACCTTTACCCTGAGTGGGTTAATCAATCAGTCTAGTGGCCATGGTGCAAGCTACTGCCTCTGTTTTATATGTCAATCATGTCAGCGGTGCCCAAGGTAATGGCACTCGCCAATCGCCGTTCAAAACCTTAACCCAGGCTTTGGATCGCGCCAGTTCTGGCACCACCATACAGCTAGAAGCGGGCACCTATGGCAGTGGCGAATCGTTTCCGCTGATTGTGGCCTCTGGAGTAACCGTTGTAGGTATTCATGGCACCGTGACCATTCGAGGTGGAGGGGTGCTGGCAACGGAAGAATTTGGGGGCATGTCCGTCACGATGAAGTTAGAGGACCGCTCCCAGATCCGCAATGTCACAGTGACAAACCCCCAATCGCAAGGTATAGGTGTGTGGCTAGAAGCTGGATCAGCGTTACTCACCCGCTGTCGATTTAAGGGGTGTGGGCGTGATGGTGTTTTTGTCACCGGAACTGCCCTACCGGTGTTACTGGCCAATGAATTCACCGAAAATCAGGCCAGCGGTCTGTTTATGGTGCGCAGGTCTAAAGGAGAAGTCCGACAAAATCGCTTTGAACAGACAGGTTATGGGGTGGCCATTAGCGATCAAGCAGCACCGCTAATTATTGATAACGAGGTGGTGAATAACAAAGCGGGCATTGTTCTGTCCCGTGCCGCTCGGCCAGTGCTACGGCAAAATCACATTCGGCGTAACGAAACGTCGGGATTATGGCTACAGGATACCGTGCAACCCGATGTAGGCCAGAGTCAGGACCTGGGCGAAAATGAGTTTCGAGACAATGGCCAGTGGGATATCCGCAACGAGAGTCGGCAACCCTTAACCAGTGCGGGTAATCATATCAACCCCAATCGAGTTAAAGGATCCGTTCGCTATGTGGCCAGTGAACTTCCCGATCCGGTAGCTGTGCCAGCAATGCTATTAGGCAAAGTGTCCCCCCAACCTGCACCACCGACACCGGAATCCCCTGCCCCCCCAACCCTCAATTTAGATAGCCGTTTTAGCGATGTGATTGGGCATTGGGCCGCCCCCTTTGTGGATGCCATGGCCGCAGCAGAACTAGTCAAAGGCTTTTTTGACGGTTCATTTCGCCCCAATGCATTGGTGACCAGAGCCGAGTTCGCTGCTCTGGTCATGGCGACATTTGCTGCGAGTGACGGTGACAATCGCCGGTTTAAGCCCTTTAGGGATGTCTCTTCTAATTTTTGGGCCCGTTCAGTGATTTATCAGGCTCAGGCCCAGGGCTTTATCGCTGGTTTTCCAGACAATACATTTCGGCCCAATGACCCCATGACCCGAGCCCAGTCCCTGGTGGCCCTGATTAATGGTCTGCGACTGGGCCAGGGGATGGCATCCGAACTCGGAGTATATAGGGATCGCGCCCAGGTGCCCCCCTATGCCGTTGAGGAAATTGCCATTGCTACCCGTCAAGGCATCGTGGTGAACTATCCCGATGTGGCAGAACTGCGACCGATGCAGCCCATTACTCGAGCTGAAACCACGGCTTTGGTTTATCAGTGTCTGACCAATCTAGGTCGGATGCAGTCCCTGACATCTCCATATATTGTGGAGCCAGCCAGAACCGCCGTTAGTAATAGTGTGGCTGCTGCCAGCAATACAATTGTCACCCACAGCCACTGGGCCGATGACTTCTGGCAGTCCCTCAAGACGCACAACTTTCTAGAGCGGACCAGTGCTCCCGACGCCTCCATGACCCGTGCACAGTTTGCCAGTTTAGTGGTGGCTGCCTTTGCACCGAAACCGAAACGTTACCCGGTTGCGTTTCGTGATGTACCTTCATCCCACTGGGCATCCCAGGCCATCCACACCGCCTATCGCGCCAAGTTCCTCTCAGGGTTTCCCGACTATACCTTTGCGCCAGAGCAGCCCATCTTAAAAATTCAGGTGCTGCTGGCTCTGGTTAGCGGCTTAGAGCTTACCGCTAAAGATCCGGCTGGATTGCTTGCCCGTTATCAAGATAAATCCCAGGTCCCTCGCTATGCAGAAAGCGCGATCGCAATCGCCACAAAACTTGGTTTAATCTTTAACTATCCTGACCTAGACCTGCTATCCCCTAACCAGGTGGCCACCTATGGTGAAGTGGCCGCTATGGTTTATCAAGGATTAGTGCTGCGAAAGCGCATGCCCCCCATCTTGTCTGACTATCAGGTGACCCCCTAGATGTAGGGTCATCCCATGGAACGTCCCTACATCAATACCTATGGACGAGGATTTTCAAAGAGTGTTTTAAACAACACTCATATGATGGGATGATGGAGCTTAATGCTTTTTAACAAATAGCCCATAGTCATTTAGTTAGAGGACAGCGCAATGGCAGAAATCCAATTTTCTCAGGGTGTAGCTGAGGAAGTCATTCCAGACGTACGATTAACCCGTGCAAAGGATGGTTCAGACGGCACTGCTACGTTCTACTTTGATAAACCCAAGGCCCTCATAGAAGAAGGATCTGAGGTAACGGGTCTTTACCTGGTAGACGAAGAAGGCATGATGACTAGCCGCGAAGTAAACGCCAAGTTTATCAACGGTGCACCAGCTGGCTTAGAGGCACGTATACTGCTTAAGAGCCGCGATGAGTGGGATCGGTTTATGCGCTTTATGAATCGCTATGCCGAAGAGAAAGGATTGGGCTTTACGAAGAGTTAGTTTTGAGTTTTGTAGAGATCGCTCTTCTCAACGTTTTGACTATCATCCATGGCTACCCCCCATCCCGATCCAGATTTCACCCCAGCTATCTGCGGTGTCATTACTGTCAGTGATACACGTACGGTTGACACTGATAAAAGTGGACAGCTGATTAAGGTCAAACTGCGAGAGGCAGGCCATCGATTAGAAGCGTATCGGTTGGTGAAGGATGAGCCGGATCAAATAGCTGGCTTAGTAAAGCGCCTGGCTCCGACCGTAGATGTCATTATTTGTAATGGCGGGACTGGGATCGCCCCCAGGGATACCACATACGATGCGATCGCAACCCTATTAGTAAAAGAAATACCTGGCTTTGGCGAAATTTTTCGCCACCTTAGCTATGCTGAAATTGGCTCTAGAGCCATTGCCTCTAGGGCTACTGCCGGGGTGTATCAATCTACCCTGGTATTTTTGCTACCGGGCTCTAGCAATGGTGTTGCCCTGGCCATGGATGCTTTGATTTTGCCGGAACTAAGGCATTTGATACGGCAGATGAAGGGATAGGTTATTAATGTAGAAACGTTCTATGGAACATCTCTACCTCGGAACGGTGTAGGCATCGATTTTGAGGAGAATCTCAGGGTTTTCCCCAATAACTCTGGGTTCTCTTAACCGGTCCTTTACCTGGCATCTGGGAGCCCCCGTTATAGTGAATCTTGGTCAACATTTGCGTTATCACAGAATGGTCGCCATCGTTCGGTTGGGGGCATTGCTAGGGTTACTTCTTCTCAGCAGTTGCTCACGACATTTGAATATGTCTCGGATAGAGACAGATATCCAGGATAACATTGAGCGCCAAGGGCGGCGGCTTACCCTGAAGGATGTAATTTGTCCAAATCGTGTCAAGCAACAGGCGGAAGCATATTTTCGCTGTGTTGGTGAACTGCCAGATGGTGGCCAGTTCACCATTAATGTGATTCAGCAGGATGATCAGGGCACGATTGCGTGGGATGTGCCCAGTTCTAAGGTGATCATTAATTTGGCATCCCTTGAGGAAAAAATTCAAGCGGATATCAGGGAAGCGGTGGGGAAAAGCTTGGCCGTGGATTGTCGCGATACATATCGCATGAATCAACGAGGCGATTCATTTGAGTGTGACGTAGTGGGTGCTGGCACGGTAGCTGCGGGTCGAGTTGAGTCAGTGCTGGTCAAAGTCAACGGCGAAAGCAATTTGGAATGGCAAGAGGTGATCGTTGGAGCAATCCCAACTGCTGCCACCCAGCCAGGGACTGAGGGTAACGCTACACCCGCAGCTACACCAGATGATGCAACAGCAGACGAAGATCTCCCAGATACATCGACGACGGCATCAAATCCGGGCACTGAGTCGAGTGCGGCGGGTGAAGAGACAGGGGAGGATGAAGGGGAGCGCCAGTAGATTCAGCGGCGCTGTATTCAGTTTGCATCCACATTTTTGAATCGCGTTTTAATAGTTTCAATCGGTAAACGGCAGACCTGACAGGCAAACGTAATCCAGGAAATTAGGCTATGGCAACTGTATTTGATTTTCTAGCTAAGGGTGGCCCAGTAATGGTGCCCATTGTTGGAGCTTCGGTGCTAACAATTTCATGCGCTCTAGAGCGGACACGTTTTTGGTCTGATCTGCTACGCCGCGAAGGCAAAATTGTCAGTGATGTCTTGGATGCAGCTAAACGGGATTTAAATGAGGCAGCTGCGATCGCAAATCAACACCACGATACCCCCATTGGCCGGTTTTTGTTTGCCCCCCTGCGGCTAAACAACGCCTCCCCTGAAACCTTCCGCCTGGCCATGGAAACAGCAGCGGATCGTGAATTCGTTAAAATGCGTCAAGGTGAAAAACTACTAGAAACCATCGTTGCCATTTCGCCACTGCTAGGTCTGTTAGGTACCGTAACGGGTCTCATCGCCACCTTCTATAGCTTAGATATCGCCGGCAGCGGCGGCGGTGAAGGAGCCAGTGAAGCCGCAGCGGGTATTGGTGAAGCGCTGATCACGACAGCCGCCGGCATGGTGGTCGCGATTTTAGCGCTGCTAGTGCTGCGGATTTTGGTCTCTCTCCAGAGCCAACAGGCTGACTATTTCTCAGAAGCCGGTAACGAGCTAGAGCTAATCTACCGTCAAAATTGGTACGAGCCCGCATTGCTAGCCTCAGAGAATGGCCATGCCCCTGAAGAAACCCCAATACCAGCAACCTACCAATAACGTGTGTCGGCATTGTAGGGGCGTTGCATGCAACGCCCCTACAATGCCATTGCAATAGAAGAAATTATGCCCTTAGGTAAACGCCGAGAAAGTAAAATCCCCACCATTGATTTGGTGCCAATGCTCACGGTAATGATGGGTGTGCTGGCATTTTTTGTGGTGATTTCGGTTTCTTTGGGCAGTGAACAGCTGATTGAAGTAGAACTACCCCCAGAGCAGACAGAGGATGTGCCACCAGACCAGTTACCCTCTGCTGATGAGATTTTCATTGTAGAGATGGATGAGAATCAGGAAACTTCGCTCAATGGCCAGCCGATTGATAGTACACAGCTAGCGTTAGAGATTGAAAACTACCTGCAGAAGAATCCTGATAAGACGGTTTATCTAGTACCGGATCAGGAGCTGCCCTATGAGAACGTTATGCAGTTTCTAGGAGATATGCGTGCGGTCGGTGGTGACCAGGTCTCTCTGGCGTTAGAGGATGCTGAGGAGGAGTAGAAGATGGGCTTACGATCTCGCCATGGGAATTCTGGAGTGCCTGAGGTAAATTTGGTACCGATGATGGATGTGTTGATGACAGTGCTGACATTTTTTGTCATCATCACCATGGAACTCAGCGGTGTACAGATTTTTGGGGTGAGTTTGCCCCAGGCGGTCTCTGGTGTAGATGAAGAGGTAGTTGAAAAGATTGAGCCATTAGTAATCGGTCTACGAGAAGATGGCCAGACAGTTTATGAAGATGAGCCAGTGACGACTCCAGCACTTGCCCCTATTATCCAAAGCTATTTTGCAGAAAACCCTGATGGGTTTGTCATGCTAAAGGCAGATCGCACATTGCCCTATGCCGATGTAGCGAAACTCCTGGCAGACCTGCGGGGTATTGGTGGTAAGCGAGTTTCTCTGGCGGTTGAGTAAAAAGATAAGTAGCAGCATCTTCAGTTTCATCTGTTTCTTCTTCTGTGAGCTGTCCAGGTCTGCCCAGGTAGGTTTCAACGTCCTCTAAACTCATCCCTAAACAAACCTCACTAGTAAGATCTGAGGTAATTGTTGTCGCGTTCTTTGGTACCGCAGAACAACTGAAGAGAAAAACAGAAGAGATTAGCAACAATAGCAAAAACTGTTGTAGTAGGTTCTTATGCCGCTGAGTTGTGATATTAGTTCCTTGAGCGATATCCATTGGCACATACTACGGGGCAGAGCTTCAGGCCAGACAAAAGCAAGGCTAATATACAAAATACCGTTGCTGACTACAGAATGAACCAGCAACGGCATTATTGGGAGGTGAATTTACGTTTGACGACGGCGATGTACAAGTGCACCTACACCGGCTAAAGCAAATGCCAATGTGGTTGCAGGCTCAGGTACCTGAGTCGGTGGGTTAGGCTCTCCCTCATCAGGTTCTGATGGTGGTCGGACACCAAGGATATCCAATGCCCACTCATTGGTACGAACATCACCAGTAAAGTCACAAAACATACTGTCAGTTGTACACCGTGCAAAGTTACTGGTGAAGTTGGCATTACCCTCCTGTCTGAAGCCATCAGCCAGGTTGGTGGTGTTGCTAAAGTTGTTATACTGCGTCAACGCCAGTGTGTAGTCGCCAGCCTTTAGCATAATATCCAGGAAGCCGTCATAGGCCCTACCAGTGGTAGGGTCATTAGCCACTGTGCCAGACTCATCATCGTCACTTAAGAAGATAAAATTCCCGTCACCATCAAACAAAGACAACACAGGATCAAAACCGCCTGCATCAATGAACGTTCCATCTGCTTGAGTACCACCTGCGTAAGAGTAAGTTCTGAGGGTGACTGCTGACTCTGTAGCTATGCTGAAATCAAACAGCTGTACATCATCATCTTGAGCGAATGTGCCACGGAGGGAAAAATCGACAGCCAAAGCTGCACTAGTCATACCAAGCGTGGTCACTACCGCACCAGTGACCACCCCCAGTAGGGCTGACAATGGTTTCATAAGACTGTTTTTAAGGAATGTTTAGGCGCTTAGACAGCTGCTTGCTGATCTGTAGGGTAGATTTGCCTGTGAGGTGATGAATATATAAAAGCGTTTACTGCAGCAACGGTAGACATCTAAAAGCAGTAGTTTGAGATGATATGCTCGCCTGATAATGCCAACTTATTTCAAATGAACAGGTTTCAACAACCCAGAGTGTGCAACTTTAATAAGAACTCAACTAATCTTTGCAAGATATGAAATTCTTCTATGATTGGTAGTTATTGCCGGAGAAAGACGGCGAAGGCTTGTTCAGCCTTCGTTTCCGTAGTTCAGTTGGTGAGGATGTAGCGAATGATATGCCGGTTATCTGCGTTGTTATGGGTCTGACGCTTAGGGTCGTTGCCACTCGCCAATATTCCAGGTGTGTAAATCCCATGGGGTTACATCAATGCCGGTCAGGCGATTGCTAACGGCGTCAATATTGGCCCGATGCACAATGGGCAGTACCGCATAGTCTTCGATTAATATGTCGTTCATCTGGATCAGTAACTCGGCACGCTTGGCGGGATCGAGTTCTGTCGTGGACTGCTGCCAGAGGGCGTCATACTGAGGGTTACAATAGCGACTGTAGTTTCGGCCCGACCAGTTATTGGCTTTTTGGCTGGCCTCGTCACAGATGTAGGTTCTGAGATAAGCACCAGGGTCTGGATTCGTGTTGCCGGTGGCAAACATCTGTAGGTCAGCGTAGAAATGTTCTACGGTATCTTCACTGGCGGGGTCGCCAGCAAAGTAAACGGCGGGGTCAAGGGACCGTAGCTCAGTGCCAATGCCAATGGCGGCCAGGTTTTGTTTGATAATTTCCTGGGTCTTTTGTCGAACAGGATTGACCGAGGTAACAAAGAGAACCTGCATTTCGGTACCGTTGCGATCGCGAGTCCCATCTCCATTACTATCCATCCAACCGGTCTCATCCAAAAGCTGGTTGGCTTGGCCTAAATCAAAAGCATAGCTGGTGTTAGGCGAACGATAGACTTCTGGTGATACCAAAAAGTTCACCGTACCCTGACCGGCAGGGCCATAGAGCTGTTTGGCAATAGTGTCTCGATCAATGGCCAGGCTAAAAGCTTGACGCACTTTGGCATCAGTAAAAAATGGATGGGGAAATTCAATATTGGAGCGCTCGCCGCTGGCAGCGACCTGATTAGGGTCCGTGAAGTTAAACAAAATGCGCTCAACCTGGGAGCCAAAGCTACTGACAAACTGCCCCTGACCGCCTGTTTCTAGCTGCTTGAGTATAGGGGCCTCCACTTGAATGTTGTAGGCAAAATCAGCATCACCAGTTTGCATGACAGCTCGGGCAGCGGATGCGGCATCCCCACCACCTTTGAGTTCCACCCGTTCAAAACTTACGGAGTCACGATAATGGGGATTGGGCTCGTAAACCACAACATCCCCTGGTTTAAAGGTGATCACCTGGTAAGGACCGGTGCCGATGGGCTGTAAATTAGCTGGAGCAGAACGAACATTGGCACCGTTAAAATCCTCAAAGGCATGGGCTGGCAAAATCATCCCTGTGGTGCCAGTAAACACTGAAGACCAAGCAGGATTGGGCTCTTTAAATGTGATTTTCACCTCAGTTGGACTTACCGCCTCCACCGAGTCAATGGTTGCATAGACTCCAGCCGTAGTACTGCCCACATTGGGATTACTCAATAGCCCATAGGTAAAAACAACATCTTCGGCGGTGAAGGGAGTGCCGTCAGACCACAGCACATCAGACCGTAGCGTCCAGGTGACGGAGGTGCCATCACTGGCTACTCCGCCATTTTCGACTGAGGGAATTTCAACCGCCAAAAATGGACGTAAGTTGCCCACGGCATCAAAGCTAGCCAAGGGCTCTAGGGTAATGCGGCTAGCTTCTGCATCTTTAAATCCATTGGATAAATGCGGATTGAGAATTGTCGGTGCTTGCCAGTAAAGCAGTTTGAGAATATTGTCATCGCTGATAGCCGTAGGCGTATTTGAGGCAGGACGGCAGGCTCCCAAACTGATAAGAGTTCCTATCAAGGAAAAGCCAATGAGCCCGCGAGCAGAGTTTTTCATAGAGTCAGTATTGAAAAAGCTGAAAATTTTTTCCCTATGATCTCGTCTTCTTAAGGGAAATGGCATCATAGGAGAATGTGCTAAAGAGTCCTATGAAGCAACTGGTTGAATCGTTTTACGCCTTGTATCGCAATGGCTTACGAAATCCTAAATATCGCTGGCTGATTATCTTTGGGACATTGACCTATATACTGAGCCCCATTGATATTTCGCCCGATGTGCTTCCCATTTTGGGTTGGATTGATGATGGTGTCTTGATTACCTTGCTTTTGACAGAGGTTTTTTATCTGTTCCAGGGGGGATTCAATCCTTCTGATGAGGATATTGCCAAAGAACAGGCCACAGTCGACGAAGATGACGAAGGCGTGGTCGTCGATGTCAAAGCCCAAGAGATCCCTTAAAACGTCAGATATTTAGGGCATCCCCCCAATGGTTTAGGGGCGTTCCATGGAACGCCCCTAAACCATTGGGAAAATTGGGATTTGTGATGAGCCATTAGGGGGATTGATCTTCCGATTTTTTGTCTGGTTCAATTGATTCTCCGGAGGTTTTTTCTACCTGCTGACTATTAACGTCTGTATCTTCTCCGTTTGCCTCATCTGAGCTTACATCTACATCTTCTTCAACGGATTCCACGGGTCGCCAGTTGGCAATATCCCAGGTACTCGCATCCCAGGGCGTAAAATTATAGCCAGTAATACGATAGCTAACGGCATTAGAAAGTGCCCGATGAACGATGGGTAACACTGCTACATCGTCCGCTAGCATCTGATCCATTTGCCGAAATAGTTCGTTGCGCTGATCGGCATCACGTTCCTGGCGGGCCGCATTCCAAAGTTTGTCGTACTCTGCATTGCAATAGCGGGCATTGTTGGGTTTTTGCCAGTTGTTGGCCAGTGCCGCAATGTTGTCGCAGGTCCACCAGCCCATGTAAATCGTGGGGTCAGGGATGTCATTGCCGATGGCATATTCCTGCATGTCGGCATAGAAATGGTTGATGCTGTTGGTTTGCTCTGGGTCAGCAGAGAAAAAGTCCTCAGTGCGGACCCGCTCAATCAAGATGTCAATGCCAATGGCTGCTAGCTGCTCTTGGACAAGACTTTGGGTGGCCTGGCGAATAGTACCGATGGAGGTTTGGAAGAGTAGCTGTAGGGGTTGGTCGTTGCGATCGCGAATACCATCGTCATCGCTATCAACCCAACCGGCTTCTTCCAAAAGCTCCTTGGCCTTCTCCACATCATGTTCAAAATCAATCAGCCCATCTTCCGCAGGCGTTGGTGCCATCAATAACTGAGAGGTGGGAATCCCCAAATCTCCATAGAGCTGGTCAACGATGGCCTGTCGATCAATGCCATAGTCAATCGCCTGTCGGACCCTCACATCTTGCAAAATTGGGTGAGGGAATTCCTTACTCGCGCGTTCTTTGGCCTCAGTTTCTTGATCAGGATCAGCGAAATTCAACATAATGCGCTCCACCTGGCTACCAAAGGTCAGCACGAGACCACCGGCTTCACCGGTTTGCACTAAATCCACTAAGGCCGCTGACTCTAGCTGAATATTATGGGCAAAATCGGCTGTTCCATCTCGCAGGACATCGCGGGCAGCCACATAGGGCGGAACATTACCCAAAATTTCAATGCGCTTAAAGCCCCCCACAGGCTGACGATAAAGCTCATTGGGGACAAACAACAAACGACCATTGGCCTCAGTCAAATAGCGATAGGGACCAGTGCCCACCGGTTGAAAGTTAGCTGGAGCTTCCCGAGCCTTACGGCTGTTGAAATCTTTAAATAAATGTTCTGGCAAAATCAACCCATTTAGACCAGTAAACGGCATTTGCCAGCTGGCTGTCGGCTGTTTAAACGTAATTTTTACCGTATGGTCGTCAGTGGCTTCTACCGATTCAATATCTTGGTAGTACTGAGCCGTAACCGCAGCAACGGTGGGATTAGCAATAAATTTATAGGTGAAAGCGACATCTTCAGCAGTTAAGGCTTCCCCATCTGACCATCGGAGGGTTTCTTTCAGTTTCCAGGTAATGGAGAGGCCATCCTCACTGACCCCCCCATTGTCTAGAGAGGGGATTTCAGCCGCCAAAACCGGGATAAGCTCCCCATCAGGGCCATAGCTGGCCAGCGGCTCATAGATAATACGCGCCACTTCGAAGTCTTGGAAGCCAGTCGCTAAGTGAGGATTAAGGGTAACAGGAGCCCGACCATAAATCAGCGTTAACACCTCTGGAGGAGCTACGTACTCTTCAAGGGAGTCATCATGGGGAGAATCAGTTGATGACACAGGCTGTACAGGTTGTTGGCATCCAGTAATCAGTACTGATAATGCCAATAGACTGGCCATCCTTTTTTGCACGAGGGGCAGTTGCCGTAAGGATTGGGACCAGGAAAAAAGCATGTGTACGTTATGGAATCAGTGTGACCATGTTTGATAGTAGCTGCTGCTGCCACCAAGTTGCTGGTGGCGAATCACAGCAAAGTTGTAGCCAGAACACTATGGGATTTCTCCTGACCACTGTCCATTTCTTAGAAGACCTAATTGGTAGATGCACCCTGATGTCCTCCCCAGTAGAGTAATCCACTGGGGAGCTTTTTTGCTTTTATGGACATCTCAAACCAGTCGTTGGTAGCGATTTGACTGGGTTTGAAAAATTTTTATGAGCTAAATACCAGAAGGCACCTGGTGGGCCACCAGGTGCCTTCTGGTATTGAAGGGAGCAGCCTTACTCTGCTACAGGTGCTTCAGCTTCAGCAGTAGCCCCATCAGCCTCATCGGTGGCGGCTTCAGCAGTTACTGCTTCAGTTTCTGTAGCCTCAGTTTCTGAAGCCTCTTCGCTAACGTCAGGTTCAGGCTCAGGCTCAACTTTCTGAGTGGGTTTAGGACCTCGCATCAAAGCTGGGTTGATAGGCGGCTTTTTCCGATCGTCCTTATCGCCCTTGCCTTTACCCTTGCCCTTACCTCTGCCTTTGCCTTTAGCTCTTTCCTTATTCTCTGAAGGTTTACGGTCCCTATCCTCTGGGGGACGATCTTTCTTCAGAATTGGTTTATCTACCATGGCACTCCGTCAATTCCTGCCTAGTGATCCTAACATTTGCTTAATGATTTACTTTGGTGGCTTTTTGAATGCCCAACAGTGAAACCAACTTTGAAGATAACCACACTATCGAGACTATCGAGCGATGAGTTCTGGTTGCTTATCCACTAACGTTGGTTTCACAGGAGCTGTTAACGCTTCTTCCAACGGGGCCAGACCGAGACGGTCCTCCAAAATATCCATCACTTCTCGACCAAAGTCGTTGGGGTTTTGACGAAAAGCCTGCAAGCACACATCGCCAAAGAAAGCACCCAGGGGTTCTGGATTCCAGAGCAGTTTATTCGCAACCCAGGGGAGATAAATGGCCAGTGGATTGTAGTCCTTCTTGAGAAGATTGTTCTCAAACGCGTAGGTTTCTAAATGGGTATGGGGCTGCAAACCAATAAAGAAAATTGCGGGTTCTACCTTATCGCGACCAAAAATTGCTTCTAGGGCACGATGATACGCCAGGGTCTGGCGTACGGTTTCCATCCGCTCATCGATCACATTGAAGGAGTAATTAACCGAAACTAGATCATTAAACCCGGCGGCTTTAAGGTCGCGGCAGTTTTGCAAAACAGTACGTAGGTTATACCCCATGCGCATCTTACGGACCAGCTCTTGAGAGCCACTGGTAATGCCAATCTCAAAATAGTTCATCCCGGTTTTGACCATCAGATCGCACAGCTCAGGTGTGAGATTATCAGCCCGGATATAGGCGGCCCAGTGGATATCCTCCATACCTGAGTCAATGATTTTTTGTAGTAGCTCAACGGCATCGTCAATAAAGCGACGAGCCGGAATAAATTGAGCATCGGTAAACCAGAAGTTACGGATACCACGGTCGTATAGCTGTTGAATTTCCTTAACGACTTCGTCGGATGGATTAATGCGCACCTGCTTGCCTTCTACAACGGTGTAGACACAGTAGCAACAGTTATGGGGACAGCCCCGTTTGGTTTGAACGCCAATGTAAAAATCGTTTTCCTGGAGATAGTAGGTAAATTCAGGCCAGATTTTTTCGATATAAGCGTAATCGCACGCGCTTTTCTCAATAGCAGTTGGCCATTCATGAATGAGACGTTCGCGGGGCTCTGTTTCACCAACTACGTAGCAGCGTTCACCACTGATGGATTCCTTGCGAACTAGTTTTTCTAGCAGTAATTCGCCTTCACCGACGGAAACAATCGTGCCCTTAGGCATCCATGAGGCGACTTGCTCATAGAAAACACTAACAGCACCACCACCCACCACCAATTTTGCATCAGGGCAGTAGCGCTGAGCCCGTTTAAAGCCTCGTTTAATCAGGCCAGTATTTTGCCAGAGTTCATTCATGTAGGTGGCAACCATTCGCACTCCCCCCATGGCCCCACGCATCTTAACTAGGGGGTTGCGGGCGTAGTTGAACTCGAAGGCATTTTGCAATGGATTGCCACCACGTCCACCAACCGGTGCATAGATTTGAATATCCCGCCAAGAAAAGACCAAAACGTTAGGCTGAAAATTATCAATGCAGCGATCTAGTGCTGAGCCGAAGTCCAGGGGTGGGAATGTCCCCAAATCAAAGATACGTTGCTCTATATCGGGAAAGACCTTGTGAAGGTGGTCTGCCAAGTACACAACCCCGATGGGAAAAATAGGGTTACACGGAAGTCGGACGTAGAGAACGCGGTTAGCCATTACTGCACTGGTTGCCTAATGTTACGTAGCGCAAAAAAAATGAAGTGAGTTTTCAGTTTTTTCACATATCGTTACGATAACATTGCTGATCTGAGATTTCATCGCTGCCGTACATCCCCCAAGGTGACCAACACTCCCAAAACCATGGTGTCTAAGGCAAAGGATTGAAAAACCAGATGGCAAGCAATTTAACTTCTCAATCCATTAGTGATTTTTTTGTATCGATTAAAGCAGTATAAATGTCATCTTATCTGAACATTTAGTGACACGTCTTAAGCTCATATAAGCTCATAAAGGTAGTACGTAAATTCCCTTACATTAGCTAAAAAAATAAAAATAATTGGGTATTTTAAGAGTAATAGGCTGAGTTTTGGAATATCTTATTTCATTGCTTTTAATTGTTCATTATCAAAATAATTATGTTTTTTATTTGCAGATAGTAATAGAACTGATAAACCATCAAAGCTCCTTATGTTGAATGTGTAAAGTTTTCTGAAAACCTCATCGGTAGCAGCTTTTACAGTTGTTGGGGATCACTAAATGTTAGTGTTATGGATACTGTTGGCATCCCTCCACACTCTTTTCTCCTCCCATGACACAAATACTCGATCCCGTACCCTTTGATGATACGAAAACAGTCTTATGTTGCTATGTGAATGACTCTAGTAGGATTCAGGTAGCTAGAATTACAAATATTTCAAATTGGTATTTTGAACGTGTTGTTTTTCCAGGGCAACGATTAATGTTTGAATCACATATTGATGGGCAATTAGAGATTCATTCTGGCTCCATGGCAAGCTCTATTTTGGAAGATACAGTTCCCTGTTCGCGTCTAAGGATTGATCACGCAGAAGATACCGTGGGTGACGAGAGTCTTGGTTCAGCTTTGGATTTAGAAAGTGAGGCGTCAGCTGCCTTGAATGCGATGCAGCCGGTCCATGGTTAGGACTCGTCATATCCGTTAGGCTCTTAGGCTCTACCGCTAATGGTGCTGCTGTCTCTAGCAATTGGTTAAATCGCTGCCTCAAGTCGTCACGTTTGGTATGTCACAGTTGAGCGGGCTAGAGGCAGGCTTGCACATCAGGTTTAGTTAGCTCTTAGGCAGGCGATTGAGCTGGCCTAGCAGTACTGCTCTATGGTAAGGCTTACAAAGGTTCTGATATTTCTGGATAGGCTCAGAAATATCAGAACCTTTAGAGTTTAGGGTAGTGCTCATGGACTTGCCATCGTTTATTTGGTTGTGGCGTATTGCGGCCTGGTCTATGGGGCTCTCCGTCACGGTGTATGGGGGTTTGCTAATGACAGGTGGCCTTGTCTGGTATGCACGCACTCAGCAAAAGCCTCAGCTTAGTTGGGTGAGAGTGATACATTTTTTGCTGGGCGGGGTACTGGTTGCTTTAGTGCTGTTATTGCTGAGTATTGGCATCATTGGCACATTGGGCGAGCATGGCAATCTGGGACATTCCTGGCATTTGTGGGCCGGGCTGTCAGTTGTCGGTTTAGTGCTAGCGTCATTAGCGGCGGCTACTCAGATTTCCAGCCGCCCCTGGGCTCGTACCCTGCATGTGACACTCAATGCCCTACTTTTCATTGCGTTTGCGGCGGTTAGCTATAGCGGTTGGGATGTGGTGCAGCAGTATTTACCATAGGGTATATGAGCCTGTGGTTTACCTGTGGATGGCAGCACAACGACCAGACTCTTTGAACTAATGTTACGCTCAAAAACTGTGGCTTTTGACTCTATACCTATGTCTTCGGCGGATAAGCCAATTGACCGGTTTCGTATTTCACCACTCATTAAGGTGACGTTACTCAGTTTTTATGTGGCGTTACTGTTACCACTGCCATTTTTAGCCCAGGCAACAGATGCCCCCGTTGGCCCTGAGCTACTGGTGGTGCTCGCTCTGGTGGGAGCTCTTTTTCTGGGGGCAGGGTTAAGTGAACAGGTACAAACCTCCGACGAGGGGATTGCCATGGTGTCACCGCTGCCCTGGCGTGGTTGGTTTTTGCAATGGTCTGAGATTAAAGCTCTAAAGCCACGTTCAACCGGACAGAATGGCACGGTCTATTACTTTATTACTGCAGCCGCTGACCGAGCTTATTTATTGCCAATGCGGGTGGTCGGGTTTGCTCGACTGGTGCGTACGGTGGAAGCAAAAACTGGGATTGATACTCAGGATGTAACACCGTTGGCGCAGCCATGGATGTACCTGTTTTTGCTGGTAATGACAGTCTTTTTGCTGTTGATGGATGCTTGGGCCGTGTGGACAGCCACCCACGGCGGTGTAGTTTGAAATAAATTAGTCAATTAGCCTGGGTAATGTGTTTTGCACAGCAGTCATGCCGTCCTAGAATTTACCGACGTGTCTTTGCGGGCCAATGTGGGGATGGGTCTATTGTTGGATCGCATATCGTTTGCGATCGCATCCAACTCTCGCCTCGCCATTGTCGGACCATCGGGTGCAGGTAAAACGACACTTCTGCGACTCATGAACCGTCTCAGCGATCCGAGTGACGGTCAGATTACCTATCAACAGCAACTCCTGACCCAGTATTCGGTGGTAGATCTGCGCCGCAAGGTTGGCTTGGTGATGCAAGACAGTACGCTGCTGGACCAGTCTGTAGAAGAAAGCCTGTGTTACCCGGCCCGCCTGCGTGGCATCGGTGCCGCCTCTGCCAGACGTACATTACAGCCGTGGCTAGAGCGGTTAAAAATCCCCCAAGATTGGCTAGGTCGTCAGGCGATGGAACTATCGGTGGGGCAGCGCCAGCGGGTTGCGATCGCACGCACCTTGGCCACTGAACCTGACATCGTACTGCTCGATGAACCCACCGCCGCCCAAGATACCGGTTACGCCCAGTACTTACTCAGTTATCTCGCCACCCTAGACAAGGTCAGTGCTGTCGTCATGGTCAACCACCAACTAGAACTTATGAAGGATTGGGCCACCCATGTTTTATATGTGCAGGGGGGCAAACTGGTAAGCTACCAGCCAGTTAGTCAGGTGGATTGGGGGCGCTTAAAGCAAGCAATTGTAGACGCCCAAAAAGAAGACGATTGGGATGATGATTGGAACGAAAAATCGTAGAGACGTTCCAAAATTATTGGTTAAAAAATGTAGAGACGTTCCATGGAACGTCCCTACATTTTTTAATTGAGATGCCCTCAAACCGCATTAACGGCCTTAGCCACACCTACACCCACCGGATGATGGTTATTGGTATGCAACCGCTCAATATTCAACCGATAACCCACATTGCGTACGGTCTGAATAACACTTGGCTGGCGGGGATCCACCTCAATCTTTTTACGCAGCGATAACACGTGGGTATCAACCGTGCGGGGATTATCGATGGCATCGGGCCAAGCCCGTCGCAGTAAATCAGCCCGGCTCAAAGGCGATCCTTCGGCTTGGGTAAGCACATACAACAAACTAAACTCTTGGGGTGTCAGGTCAATAAACTGCTCCTTAAAGCGCACCCGACGCTGTATCAAGTCGATATTCAAATCGCCATAGGTCAACGACGCAGGGGCCGTGATTTTACGATTGCGTCGCGTCAGCGCTTCGACCCTCGCCAAAAATTCTTGCATGCCAAAGGGCTTTTTTAGATAATCGTCAGCTCCGGCCTGTAACCCTGCCACCACATCCGGCTCACCCGACTTAGCAGATAGGATCATCACCAGAGGACGCCCTCGCTGCTGTAGCCATTGGCAAAGCTCTAAACCATTACCATCCGACAGCTCTGTTTCCAGAATCACCAGGCTGGGCTGGGCCGTCTGAAAGGTTTCCTTAGCCCGCATAATGTCAGCAGACTGATTCACTCGATAGCCTGCCTGTTGAAGATGCCAACTAAGTAGCGATCGCAGGTGAGGATTACCCTCAATAATTTGAATACACGTAGAGGCCACAGCTAATTGAGAAGCCCAGGCTTCATAACACTCTCGTAGAAGAGTATCAAAGACCTCAGGAATATTTTGTAGTTGCGGCTACGGGGCTGATTATGCGTCCGTATTTATATCTGGTCTTTGGGTAGATACTCATATACCCATAATGCAACTATTACAGAGACAGAACCACCACAGTTAGCAATGTAAACCCGTTAGTCAACTCTATATAATTTGCAAAGGATCGAATAATGGCTCAAATTAAGCTGATAAAATCTTAGAAAGAATACTGAAAAAACAAAAAAAGTTTACATAAACCTGAGCGTTGGAATAAATAGTGCAAGAATAAATATAGCTGTATCTACCCTCTGCAATTCTAATTCTTACAACTGTTTTTCCGTCACTCCATCGGTGATTTGTCTCCATCGGATAAATGTCGGTTATTTAGCAGAAAGTCGACTAGCAAGCCCCCCATTATTGACTCATCCACAGCACTAGCAGATAGGTCCCGATCAAGCGGTTTAGAGGAGGCTCACACACAATGCTTCAAGATGCAAAAACAATTCGCTACTACCAGAGAATTACCGATGCCTTAGTGGATCAGTGGAATCGTGGATACCGTAATGACGATTTACGACGCTATCTCGAAGGGTATTTAGCCGCGCTCCGTCACTCGGATGCCCTAGAGCCCTACCTTATCCATCGCCTAGAGGATGAAGTGAATCGGTTTTTATTTGATTCGTCAAACTTCGCTGTGGCACAACCCCAGCCCGAACATGACTACCGTTAATGTTTAGCTAGGGATTTTGCCAAATATTTCTTAGCTTTCAGGAGGACATCCATCAGCGATGCCCTCCTATTTTTATTATTTAGGATGCCAAAGCGACTTCAACCATTTCCTGTAGTTTGCCACTTTGATAGAGTTCGATCATGATGTCTGAACCACCAATAAATTCACCGCCGATGTAAACCTGGGGAATCGTTGGCCAGTTGGAATATTCTTTAATGCCCTGACGAATGTCGTAATCTGCCAGCACATCGATGGTTTCATAAGGAGCGCCCAAAGAGTTAAGAATTTGGGCAACATTGTTGGAAAACCCGCACTGGGGCATCAGCTTAGTACCCTTCATGAACACAAGAATTTTGTTGGATGCGAGCAAGCTGTCGATTTTTTCTTTGACTTCTGGAGACATGGCTATAGCACTCAATAACTAAGCTAAAACTAAGCTAACTGTTTGACGTCGCTGATTTACAGGATCAAGCTATGGGGCGACACGCTATTGGCCAGACCTTTTGAGCTTGAGTCCTTTTAAGAATCAACAACGCCAGTTGTTCTATGTAATCTTATCGGACGATTTGTCCCATTGTGTTAACCCTGCTGGGCCCACTCCTCAGGAGTAAAGGTTTTAAGGGTCAGCGCATGGAGATCACCCGTTACCATCGCTGCATTAACGCTGCCGTAAATCAGCTGATGCTGTTTAACGAGATTGAGTCCCTCAAATGATGTGGAGACGATCGTGGCTTGATAGTGATCTTGAGTACCCGTCAGGTCCTGGATGGTTACCTGGGCATCGGGTAGCTTTGCTTTAATCAGTTGCTCTACTTGGTTGGCAGGAATCATAGGAAAAAGCCTGTGAGAAAAGTTCGAAGCTGCTTGATATGGACGGTGGGTGATGTTCAACATTAAACGTGAACAGCAGACACTGCCTACCCTAACTATCTTGGCTTAGGTTCATCCTACTCGGCCAATCCATGTACATAAGGTGGAGGTAGCTGTTATGAGGGCTTATTGCTCAGAAGATGTTGCCGTCTCTTCATTGACAATGTAAGGCTGAGCGACAAACCCAATTTCAAGGAGCTGATCGTAAGCCTGCTGTCCCAGAGCACGGGTGGGGTTTTGGCTGCTAAGTACTTCCACTAATAGGGGAATAGCTAACGTAGGCTGCTGTTGTGCCTGATAGGCACGCGCTTGTTTTAAGGTGGCCTGATCCCTAAGCTCCGCTGCCTCCAGAGCTTGTTGACGCATCTCGTTGCTAACGCGACGGTCAATTCCTGAGAACGTGGTCAATAGACTTTGATAATAACCAGAAGATTGATTTAAGGTTTCCCTTGCAGCCTGTAGGCGCGCCACCGCAGTGGCGTAGTCAGCAGCAGCGTAGGCGGCATCCGCTTCGTTGATCAAAAGTTCAGCCGCACGAATCCCCGTAGGACTATCCCCTTGATTCAGGGGTCGAGCGACGTTGGCAACGGCATTACTGGGGTCTTCAGACCCCGTGCGGCGATAAGGTCGGCTGACAAAACCCAGTTCAAACAATTGTTGATAGCCATCCAGACCTAGATCGCGGTTAGGCCCCTGGCTTTTTACAATTTCCACTAGCAGTGGAACGGCCAATTCTGCCTGCCCCTGGGCACGATAGATCAGAGCCTGTCTATAGGTGGCCTGATCACGCATCTGGGCGGCATCACGGGCACTGATGCGCAAGCTACTGCTAATGTCCGCATCCACCCCTGTAAAGGCTTCTGCAATATTTTGGTAGCTGTTGGACGTTTGGTTTAAAATTTCTCTGGCTTCCTGAAGTTTGAGGACGGCTAGATCATAGTCCTGACTCTCAATGGCGGCTTCTGCCTCTGCCATGAGGCCTTCCCCAGGTGCAATTCCTAAGCCTGCATCGATGTCTCCCTGAGCCAACAGAGTGGGGGAAGATAACGTCTCTTCTGTGGCGTCTGAGGTAGCTATGGGGGCTGCTGGGGCAACAGGAGCCAACAGAGCAAAACTAGCGGCTGCTCCTAAAAAGGAGAACACACCAGGTTGAACAATGTGTGATAAAGAAACCATGGGGCCGACTAAATTGATGACAAGGCAATTGATAACAAGGCGGGATAACAAAGCGTAACGATTTGGTTCACAGAGGGATCTGGGTTTTAGAACCCTAATATATCGTTACAGAGGTTATCAATACACAGATTTTAGATTTCCAGGCATTGTGCCTATTGTCAAAGTGGATGTTGTCCGTGAAGTACCTGAAATGACTACAGGAGAAAGCTTACAAGGAGTTAGCCCAGAGCAAGCAGGGGTAATTTTGCAACGGGGTGGCGAGGAACTCTTGCTCTATAAGGTGCACAACTGGCTGACAATTCGGATTGAAGCTCTGGAAGAACAGTCGAGTTTGCTGGAGCACCTTAAGCAGCAGTGGCGTCCCCTCGCTGTGAAATCAGTGGCGCGGGGACAGCTCATAGCCTTGAAGGTGCATCGTCAGCAGCTAGAGAACGCTCTACAGATGGCGCGTCAGTTGGACAGCATACGCTTTGCCAGTCATGTATATGAGTTAGCGGCCAGTCCTAAGACCCATATTTATTTACTTGATCAGCTCACTGTACAGTTTACGACTGAGTTCCCTTTAAGAACCATTGACGAACTCGCAGGGGAGCTAGGCCTTATCCGCGAAAAAGGATTGGATGGGACCGAACGCACCTATATTTTTCGGGTCACTAAGACAGCAGCCGAGAATCCGATTAAACTAGCAAATCGCCTGATGCGTCATGCTCAGGTGTTAGTGGCTGAGCCCAATGTGGTCGTGTCTACAGCTCCCTTATATCGGCCCAAAGACCCGCTTTATAGTGAACAGTGGCATTTGCAGCATCAAGGGGGTCGTGGCCTGGCTTCAAAGTCCCATATTGATGCAGAAAAAGCTTGGGACATTACTCGGGGTAGCCGCTCAGTGGTCATTGCGGTAACCGATGATGCGTTTGATCTCAACCACCCAGATTTACAAGGCATGGGGAAATTAGTTGCTCCGTCCGATCTTAAGCATCGTGATGGTTTACCCATGCCTAGTCAGGCCCATGAGAATCACGGTACAGCAGTGGCTGGCTTAGCCGTGGCAGAAGAAACCGGTAGTGGTGTTGTGGGGGTGGCTCCAGGCTGTAGCTTTATGCCGATTCAGACGACTGGGTATCTCGACGATGAATCGATCGAGCAACTGTTTGAAGGGGCGGTTAGTCGGGGCGCATCCGTGATTTCCTGTAGCTGGTCCCCCGCAGCGGTTTATTTCCCTCTGTCACTGCGCCAGCGTAATGCCATCAATCGCGCTGCTACCAAGGGACGTAATGGTAAAGGGTGTGTGGTGCTGTTTTCAGCTGGCAATGCCAACCGACCGTTAAACGGCAAGGTGCGTGAGCTCGGCTGGCCTAAAAATGCCTTACGAGGAGTGACCCAATGGCTGGGTGGGTTTGCAATGCATCCGGATGTGATCACAGTGTCAGCCAGCACTAGCTTGAATCAGAAGGCCGTCTACAGCAATTGGGGCAAACATGTCTCTGTGGCAGCACCCAGCAATAATGGACCGCCGAGCATGGCGTTACCAGATGTAGGACAGGTGGAAACCGGGCCTTTAGTGAACGGATCGTTTGCTGGTTTGGGCATGACCACTGCCGATCGCACAGGTACGACGGGGTATAGCCGGACCAGCTATACCCGTTCATTTGGTGGCACATCGAGTGCTTGTCCTGTCGTGGCAGGCGTGGTGGGCTTGATGCTATCCGCCAATCCAGACTTGGATGCGGGTGAGGTGAAGCAAATTTTGCAAGATACTGCTGACAAAATTGAAGACAAAACGCCTGATCCTCAGCTGGGATTGACCTATGGCAGCTACGACAATCGTGGCCATTCTCTATGGTTTGGTTATGGGAAAGTGAATGCTTACAAGGCAGTTAAAGCAGCTCAAGATCGGCATCTGGTCCATCGCCGTCTCAGCAAGGTGATTGAACGGTCAAGTGCCGTTACCTTAACTATCCCAGCTGATAGAACCGCGATGCAGAAGGCTGGGATTACGATCAATCAGCGAGGGACGCTGCAAGATATTCAAATCTATGTAGAGATTCGCCATGGCTTTTTGGGAGATCTGTCCATTGCAGTGATGTCGCCCCAAGGAAAATCCGTGTTAGTGCAAGGACGTACATTGGGGCGACAAACCCAGTTACGCAAGACCTATACCTTTGAAAATACGCCTGCCTTAAGTTTGTTGATGAACGCTGGGATACATGGACGTTGGCAGCTCAAAGTTTTGGACCATAGTGAAACTCACCAGGGGCAATTGTTACAATGGTCACTGAAGCTAGGCATTTAGCAGAGATACGTACGCCAATTGTCGTGCAAATAAAAACCTTATTATTTGAGGCTCTGAGCTTACGCTATATATGATTGGAGGGGTTAGTAACACAGCTTACTCATTTTTTTGCTGAGGATGCTAAATTTATGGGTATGACGCTTTTATTAGCGCAATACCCACTACCAACATAAATATATGTTGCTGGCTTACTGGTGATATCTACATGTCCTGCGTAGGTAGTAGTTACTACCAGGTTTTTGGGGGATATTACTAAACTGCCTCAAGTATCGAGACATCAGGGTTTGATTGAACAGACTTACTAGCGTTGATAGGGATGCTAGTTAAATGTGTGAGCGAGTGTTTGTGATTGATATGACAAAATCTGTAGCTATTTCTGGATGGATATCAGAAGTTATGGGTTTGTCGGCTAGATTATTCCACTTTTTTAGGACAACTGAACTAGCAGTCCAGTTGCCTGGCAATTCTTAGTACACATGCACATGCCAGTTGATCAGTTACAAAATCGGGATGACTGGATTCGAACCAGCGGCCCCTTCGTCCCGAACGAAGTGCGCTACCAAACTGCGCTACATCCCGTCTCAGCTCACCTTAAGCAGTCGCTAATTCAAGTGATTTATACCTGAATTATTGCTACAGGTTATTACTGCTACCAAACTAGGTTATCACACTCACTTTTAGAGTGACCTATTAGTTCATGCTAATAGGCATAACTTAGAGGGAAACGTAGTAAACCTGAGATATACACTATGATTGCCAAGGGCTTTACTAATTTTTCAAGGTTCTAAGCCTATGTTCGTTAGTTTCTTTATATATCTAACGTTTCAATTTGGTTTCATATGTGCATCCTTACCCTAAGGGTGTGAGTTGTTCCCACTTTACTGACACACTATTCATGTTGCTGTTGCTATGCGCTGCGATTTGAGACAGACAGGTAAGGAATTACTGAGTCTGCCAATGTAGCGAAAGTTAACCGCTTAGGAGACCATCCGTGTTTGCTCTCAATATTGACTGTTCACCCACTGCCGATGCATTAGAGGCAGATGTACTGAACATAACTAATGTCCCTACGGGGTTTGATTTTCAAGTTTTGAAGCCATTGGAAATGGTAACAAGCCAGTTTACCGGGGTAAGTTTTGGATGTGCGATCGCACTTATCCCTTCTAACCCCAGGTTTGTGGCACGAGTGGGAGAGCGGATAATCATGCCAACGGGTAATGACAACCGCTTGTCCATCGCCCTAGACGACGACGTCGACGCCTTCTGCCTCTGGGGTCGTTGCACACAACCTATGGTGCTCAAGGTATTAGAAAGTGGCGGCAAGGTGCTGCAAATCCACAGCGATAAGGCCTTCCGGTGGCCCAATAGCTCAGAAACGGCACTGCTCCCTCTCCAGATTCTGAAACTAGAGAATATGAGTAATATCGCCATGATCGAGCTCTTTGCCGATGCGCCATTTACCATTGAAGGACTCTCTGTGTAGCGAGCTATACCTACTAACGCTGCCGTGGTTGCGGCATTTGCTCAAATTTGCTGTCTAGGCAACTCTTCAGAGCACTCGTCAGTCTATTTCAGTAAGGCTAGGTTCGAAAAATACTGTGTTATGGGGCTTTCCCCTCTGGCATTTGCTAAGGGCACTGTTTAAACTGCTGAGGGGATCAGGATCTCCCTTAGCATCTGTGAATTCCTTAGATGTGGCATTACTGAAATCATTATGGCAACCGCATTATCTCCATCGGTATTTGTAGGTAAATCGATTAAGTTTGGTACAGATGGTTGGCGTGGCATGATTGCCGCCGACTTTACCTTTGAGCGTGTCGAGCTAGTGGCCGCTCTGTCCGCTAAAGTTCTCGAAGACTGTTTCGGCAGCAACGGCAGCCGTACAGTGATTGTGGGTTACGACCGTCGTTTTCTATCCCCTGAATTTGCAGGCCATGCCGCTGAGGCAATTGCCCAGGCTGGTTACGACGTATTGTTATCTGAATGTTTTGCACCCACCCCTGCCTTTAGCTGGGCGGCTCACGAAAAAGGCGCGTTGGGTGCCATTGTGATCACGGCGAGTCACAACCCCGCTGCCTACTCTGGCTTAAAGGTTAAAGGTGCATTTGGTGGTTCCGTTTCCCCCGATGTCACTAAGAAAGTAGAGGCGATGCTGCCCCAGGGGAAGCCCGTGGCTGATAAGCCGGGCACAATTACATCTTTTGATCCCTGGCCTAGTTACTGTCAGGCACTTCAGGGCATGGTGGACATCGACGCTATTCGCTCTGCCATTGCTGATGGCCAGCTAACGCTATTTGCAGATGTGATGCATGGTTCTGCTGCAGGCGGGTTTGAAAAAATCCTCGGCATGCCCATCCATGAAATTAATGGCGACGCAGACCCTCTGTTTGAAGGGGGGGCTCCTGAGCCCTTGCCCAAGTATATTCCCAAGCTCTACAAGGCCATCAAAGAGCGTTACCAGTCTGGTGGCGAAGGTTTGACGGTCGGTATTATCTTTGATGGTGACAGTGACCGGGTAGCTGGCATGGATGGCCAGGGCGAGTTTTTGAGCTCCCAGGTACTCATTCCTATTTTGATTGAGCACCTGAAGGAACGTCGCAGTTTTGATGGTGAAGTGATCAAAACCATTAGCGGCTCTAACCTGATGCAAAAGGTAGCTGAGCTCCATGGCCTATCGGTCCATGAAACACCCATTGGCTATAAATACATTGCCGATCGCATGCTGGAAACCAAGGTGTTAATCGGCGGTGAAGAGTCTGGCGGCATTGGCTATGGCCATCACATTCCTGAGCGGGATGCGTTGTTATCGGCGCTGTATCTGCTAGAGGCTGTGGTGAAAAGTGGTAAAGATTTTGGTCAGCTGAACCAGGCTTTACGCCAGCAGACTGGTTTTGAAGGAGCCTATGATCGGATTGACTTGCCCCTGGCCAATATGGATGTGCGGGCTAAGCTGCTGGACCAACTCCAAAATGCTACACCGACTGAAGTTGCCGGTAAGGTCGTGGGCGATGTGCTTTCCATTGATGGTTATAAGTTCACCCTGGCGGATGGCAGCTGGTTATTGATTCGCTTTAGTGGCACCGAGCCAGTACTGCGTCTCTATTCTGAAGCAACCACCCTTGAAGAAGTGCACAAGCACTTGAACTGGGCTAAGGATTGGGCTAATTCAGTGGGCTAGTCCTTTATTTGGATTGGTTTGAACTGAGATCAGGATCATGTCCCCTGGGGTGTGGTCCTTTTTATATACTCGTTAGGTAGGCGGTCAATTACCCCAGTACCCTAATACATGGCTCGTTTTTCTACAGATGCCTCTGATAGTGAGTTAATTCGTAGCTTGAGAGCTGGACACCAGGAAGCACTTACTGTTCTCTACGATCGCTATGGTGGTTTAGTTTATACGGTTGCCTTGAGATTTTTAAAACAACCCGCTGAAGCTGAAGACCTCACCCAGGAAATATTCTTTAATTTTTGGAAACAGGATAAGTATGACCCCCAGCGGTCTGTGTTGAGTACGTATCTAAGTCTGGTGACTCGCTCGCGAGCCTTAGACCGAATTGCTAAGCGCAGCACCCAAAAGCGTTCTCTACAGCAATTAAAATCCTTACCGAATCGCACCATAACGCCCCTGGAAAATGCCACCCTATCGGAACAGCAAGAGACTTTGCGACAGGCCCTCTCTCAACTTAAAGATCAGCAGCGTCAGGTTCTAGAGATGAACTTTTATCAGGGCATTAGCCATGCAGATATCGCTCGACAGTTAAATATGCCTTTGGGAACTGTAAAAACGCGAGCGCGTCAGGGGCTCATTGAACTGAGGAAGCGATTAGGGGATGTGGTTGAATGATGAGCAACAACAGGCCCGGTCCGTTGCCAGAAGAAAAATATATGTTGCTCTCAGGTTATGTGCTGGGGGACTTAACCTCGGAAGAGAGGGCGCAGGTGGAGCAGCTGGCCCTTGATGATCCGGCAGTTTTGAAAGAATTGCATTCTCTGGAGGCGAGTTTTGAGCTGCTGCCCCAAGGATTAGCGCAGATATCGCCACCGGAAAGTTTGCGGGAGCGGTTTTTAGTACCCTCTAAGTCACTTGAAACGGTACCTGTTTCGCCCCAGGGTTCTAAGGGAGTTATTTGGAAAATTTTGGTGGGGCTGGCTGCGATCGCAACCCTAGCCCTAGCCACCGACAATCTAAGACTACGGCAGCAGCTGGCCCAACAGCTCGAAGAAGATCGAGTGGCTGCCATTTTGCAACAGCCCAACAGTCGGCTAATTGCGCTGACGGGCAATGGCACCAACGCGGCTGGCACACTATTATTTACCCCCGGTAATTGGCAAGAGGTGATTGTCTCATTAGGCGATTTGCCACCGCTGCCACCAGACGAGGTGTATCGGATGTGGCTAGCGTTAGAGAACGGAACAGTTATTTACTGTGGTGAGTTTAATACAGGAGACGATGGTTCTATATTTGTCAGATTTACCCCCAATGAAACACCCCCGGAGGGGGTAAAAACCACGGAGTTATTTGTCACCATTGATGGCCGTCAAACGAACCCTAACCCTTCGGGTGTGCGGGTAATGACGGGGGCAATTTAAGGGCGTGAATTTAGGCGATGTAGGGGTGTTGCATGCAACACCCCTACATCGATTATGCTTGGGAGGTGTTTGATGCCGCTGTCTGATGGTTGCCGAGGTTACGTTTACCCCCATAGCTTATATTCAATCTTGTTATCCCGATCGATTTGGCATTCCTCGACAGGCGGGGTTGGTAGAGTCGGCCTACGCAGATATTGTTTTTGAGGCTACAGAAGAGAATAAATTAGCACTGCGGGGGATTGAGGCGTTTTCCCATCTGTGGGTTTTATTTACGTTTCATGGGCAGTCCTATGGTGGGTTTAAGCCTTTGGTGAGACCCCCACGCTTAGGGGGCAATAAGAGTGTTGGCGTCTATGCCACCCGTAGCCCCAATCGGCCCAATGCCATTGGCATGAGTGCTGTCAAACTGTTGGGAATGACTGAAAAAAAGAGAAAATTGCGTTTACAGGTACAGGGAGGAGATTTTTTAGATGGTACGCCGGTTATTGATGTCAAACCCTATGTGCCCTATGCAGATGCAATTCCCACAGCTGAGGGAGCCTGGACAGTTGAGCAGCAGATATTGTTGCCAGTGCGCTGGAATAACAAAGCTGAATCAGTTTTAATTGAAAGCCTAGAGCCTGGACCAGAGAAACTACGCCGTTTAATTGAAGAGACCCTAGCGCAGGATCCACGTCCAGGATATGAACGCGGAAAAGATGGCCGAGAGGGGCATTTCTGGAATATGCAGGTCAGCCATTACAGCGTCTTTTGGACCGTGAAAAATGGCATAGCTGAAGTTGTGAAGTTAGAGTGGGTTGAGAGGAGACCCACCCCAGAAAACCTTTAGGGGCAGTGCCCTGTGCCTGCCCAGAGATAACGTGTGCCTATTCTGCGATTTCAGCTAAAGAGAGTTTGCCACAACAAAAAGACTCCCATGCCGACAAGAATTGTTAGCAGCAGATTCTTTTGCCAAAGCCCCACCCCTAACGCGGCTAGGGCACCCATCAGACGCGGATTACCAACCCCGAGCCAAAGGCTATCGCCTTCTATGAGGACACTGGGGACAATAATGGCGGTTAATACCGCCGGGGGGACATAGGTTAGGGCCTGCAGTAGTCGAGGCGGCAAGGTAATGTGACCACTCATGGCGAGGAGCGGGTAGCGGATCAGGAAGGTGACAAGGGTCATGCCGCCCAGCAGTAGTACTTCGTTCGTCATAGTTCTTCTTTGAGCTTCTTTGAGTAGTTTTCGAGCAGGACACCCACAAGGATGCCTGCGATCGCAGCGACCATCAGACCCAATTGATGGGGCAAGCCTCGGGCGAGCAGAGCCGTAACGCCTGCCGTGACAACCGTAGCCACCATGGGTCGATTCGTTAAATAGGGAATTGTCATGCCAATAAAGGTGGCGACCATGGCAAAGTCCAAACCCCAGGCACTGGCATTGGGAATGCTTTGACCCAGTGTCAGCCCCAGCAGGGTGCACAGTTGCCAACTAACATACATGGCCAGGGCTGAGCCAAACTGAAACCAATGTTTGTGAGGGGATGGATCGTCTTGGCGATAGCGTTGGATGGCCACCATAAAATTTTCATCAGTCAGCCAAAACCCCAACGGTAATTTCCATGTCTGGCTGAGGTGTTTGACATAGGGAACCAGGCTAACGGCGTAGAGCAGATGTCGCAGATTGACCACCCAGGTCGTCAGAATGATAATACCGATGGGGGTACCTGCCGCCAACAGCCCCAAGGCAATAAACTGGGACGAACCAGCAAAGACAACGGCTGACATCCCCATCGCCCCCCCAAAGGAGAGTCCGCTGGACTGAGCCAGGGTACCAAAGATAATGCCAAACGGAATTGCGCCGACGATCAGGGGGATAGTTTGCCGAGCCCCCGCCCAAAACTCATGCCAGGGACGCTGGGTCAGCTTAGAGACCATAGTCATGGGAATATCTAATGCAAGATCACCCAAAGCTTAGAGCGGCTTAAGTAAGCCTGTCTTGAACGTTTTTGCACTAAATGACGCTCATCGAGAAAGTAATCCTCACCAGAGGAATAGGCATCTTCTTTTGAGTAGCTAGAGTCCCCTATAAATTGAGGTGGTCTAGCAGCAGATGTTGTCAGGGGAATAACGTGTTTAACAGTGACTAATGAGTCTGTTTCTGCAAGGATATCTGGCCGCTGAAACCAATAGCCCCAATAGCTTTTAGAAACTCCAGCGGCTGCCAGAGCCATCAGGCTGGCCGTTCCCACTATTGTCCAGACATATAGATGAAAACAGACCGATATCGGTAATGCATGATACACACCTAAAAAATCGGCCCTGCCTGCCTAAAAATCAACGGTGAGATCGCTAATATCCCTGGCCCACAAGCATTGACTGAATCCAATCCTGATCATGAATGCCACTCATGGGATTCCATCAAAAAAACACGCCCCATAAAAAAATAGATATGCGCTATGGTGGACCATATCAGGCCCTAGTACAGTGTTTACTAGGCGTTTGGCTCATTCAACCTGCACTAGTCGCGTTTTTTTGTTGTACGGAGTTTTTAAGCATTACTTTCTAGCCTATTTTTAGTCCCACAAGAATTTAAATACAACGTTGTTGTAATTGTTCAATGCCATGGGGCACTTGTTAAATTGAACGATGGTTTGTCTTTTGGTCCTTAGGTGCTCCCATCGTTTTCCACCTGTTTATTGTCTGAACATTATCTGAACTTCGGTTTGAATCCGTTAAAGTTCGATAATATGGAACTATCGGTCAAGGATCGCTGCTAGCGGCTCCTGTCAGTTTTTTAGCTTTTATGACTTCACACTCTGGTTCTTCAACAGCATTAGAGACATCCTCCATGCAATCTTCCTCTGTGTCATCTCAGGTTCCAAGTCAGCGTAACTGGTTGATTTGGCTGGCAGCTTTGATTGTGTTGGCTGGAGGAGGCTTTGCCCTGTGGCGATTGTTAGGTAGAGGTGGCGGACCATCGGGTATGCCCATGGGGGGTGCTGTTCCTGTCACACTAGAGCAGATGCGGCCAGAAACGTTGCGCGATCAGGCTACGTTTGTTGGCACATTAGATGCCCAAGCGGGGGTGGTGCTACAGCCGGAAGCCGATGGTCGGATTACTCGCATCTATGTTTCATCAGGTGATCAGATAGCGGCAGGTGATCCCATTATGGAACTGAGTGCCGATCGCTCTCAAGCTGAGCTGAGTGCAGCGTTGGCCAGTGTCAGTGCAGCGCAATCGGCTCGGGATAACTCTCGGGCTCAACTGCAGTCGTTGGTGGCGCAGCGTATTCGCATAGAAGCAGATGTGAAGTTGCAAAACACTGAATTTGGGCGTACACAACGTCTTGTGGAGGCAGGTGCTCAGTCGCAGCAGGAATTGGATGAGGTAGAACGCGATCGCGACGCGGCCATTGCGTCTTTAGAGGCTGCCAGAGAAGAAATTGAGGCGGCTCAGGCAAGTCTGAGCCAGGCCGAGGCATTTCTAGAACAGTCCCAGGCCACTGCAGAGGCCACCCGTGAAGACTTGCTGGATAAAACGGTGACCGCACCGATTGCTGGTGTAGTTGGCGATATTCCAGTGGAACTGGGGGATTATGTGCGAGTGGGGGGGACCTTGACCACCATCACCCAAAATGAAGTGCTGGAGCTGGAGATAGATATTCCTGCTGAACAGCTTGGTGAAATTCAACTGGGCATGCCGGTGGAGCTACTGACCTTTGGTGCTGATGAACCTGTGGCTACTGGTGCTCTAAGTTTCATTTCACCTCAAACAGATGTCTCAACCCAAACCGTATTGGCAAAGGCTCGATTCTCGAATTTAGCAGGCAATTTACAGGATAACCAGCGCGTAGACGTGCGCGTTATTTTAGATGAACGTCCTGGTCTATTGATCCCAGCGACGGCCATTACCCGTTTAGGGGGACAATCCTTTGTCTATGTAGCAGCCGATGCGCCACCGCCAGAAGATGGGCAGCCACCCACTGAGGGACCGGTTGCTCAGCTAAGACCGATTACATTGGGCGCTATGCAGGGCAACAACTTTCAAGTGCTAGAGGGTCTCTCCGCCGGAGAAGAGATTGTGACCACTGGTCTATTGAATTTGCAGGACGGTGTGCCGATTACGCCCCAAGAAGAAGCGGCTGAGGCCGGTGTATCTCCTTAAGTCTGTTGTTGGATCATTTAAAGTCCTCTTCCGCCCAAGGGAAGTACAGGACTACCTCCTACGTCTAGGGTAGGTACAAGACCAGCCCCTACGTTGCCTTTTTTGCCTAAGCAATTAAAAGTACAAGACCAGCCCCTACCCCCACCCCCACCCTATTGGCATCTTTCCATGGTCAACTATTTTATTAAGCGGCCTGTTTTTGCCACCGTCTGCGCCATTATCATTCTGTTGATTGGTGCGGTGAGCATTCCTACACTGCCCATTGCCCAGTATCCAGACATTAGTCCCACCCAGGTTAATGTAACGGCCACCTATATTGGTGCCGATGCCGAAACCGTTGAGAAAGCCGTAACCACGGTGTTGGAGCGGGAGATTAACGGGGTGGAAGGGATGCGCTATATTTCTTCCAACAGTAGTAATAGCGGCATTAGCAATATTGTCGTCACCTTTGACGCCAGCCGCGACAAGGATATTGCAGCCGTCGACGTGCAAAACCGGGTGTCGCTGGCAGAGCCCCAGCTACCGGAAGAAGTGCGGCAGACGGGTGTGGTCGTGTCCAAGCAGAACAGCAATATTCTGCTGGGCATGAGTTTGTTTTCAGAGGATGGCACGTTTGACAGTGTGTTTTTAAGTAACTACGCCGATTTATACATTGTGGATGCCCTGCGACGGGTGCCCGGTGTTGGGGATGTGGTTATCTTTGGCGAACGTACCTATGCGATGCGATTGTGGTTAGATCCGCAGCGTTTGGCCAGACGAGAGCTGACGGCTGATGACGTAGTCCAGGCTTTGCAAGAACAGAATATTCAGATAGGTGCGGGTCAAATTGGTCAGCCTCCCTCACCGGAAGACCAAACCTTCCAGATTGACCTGCGGGCTGTCAGCCGTTTGCAGGAAGTCTCTGAGTTCGAAGAACTGGTCATTCAAACCGGAGAGAATGGCGCTTTGGTAAAACTCAAGGATGTGGGACGAGCCGAGCTGGGGGCAGAAAGCTACAACACATTCCTGCGATTTAATGGCAACGAATCGGTAGGTCTTGGTATTTTCCAACTGCCGGGCAGTAATGCCTTGCAGGTGGCCCAGGGTATACGAGAGGTCATGGCAGAGCTGGCGGACGAGTTTCCCCAGGGCATGGAGTACGGTGTTGGTTTCGACACTACAGAGTTTGTCCGCCAGTCTCTTGCTCGCGTAGTCTGGACGCTGGTTCAGGCAGTGGGTCTGGTGGTGCTGGTGATTTACCTCTTCCTCCAGGACTGGCGAACGACGCTTATTCCGGCGATTACCATTCCGGTGGCTCTGATCGGTACCTTTGCCATTGTTAAAATCTTTGGCTTTTCCATCAACAGTCTGACGCTGTTTGGTCTCACCCTGGCCACAGGGATGGTGGTGGATGATGCCATTGTGGTGGTGGAAGATATTGCCTCGAAGATTCAGAATCGGGGCATGTCGCCGAAGCTGGCGGCGGTGGAGGCGATGCGGGAGCTGACCGGAGCGGTCATTGCCACGTCCCTAGTGCTGATGGCGGTGTTTATTCCGGTGGCGTTTTTCCCAGGGACTACGGGGGCGCTATATCGGCAGTTTGCGCTGACCATTGCGTTTGCGATCGCACTCTCCACTTTCAACGCCCTGACACTCACCCCCACCCTGGCCGGTTTGCTACTGCGCCAACATACCGGCAGCCACGGCTGGCTAGACATTATCTTCAATCCTTTTAACCGTTTACTCGACAATATACGCGCCCAGTATGGCGGTGCCCTACAGATTCTCAACCGGTTCAAAGTCTTTGTTTTAGCAGCATTTGTAGCATCTTTGGTGTTGACCGGCTGGCTATATAACAGTGTGCCATCAGCGTTTTTACCCGATGAAGACCAGGGGTATTTCATTACCTTGATCCAGGGTCCAGAGGGGTCTTCCCTAAACCAGACCAGTAAGGTCATGCGTCAGGTGGAAGAAACCATTTTGGCCCAAGACGGTGTACGAGCCACATTTGCTGTGGGTGGATTTAGCTTTAACGGTAACACTGCTAACAACGGTGTCGTCTTCACGACGCTAGAACCTTGGGAAGAGCGACCACCGGGCATAACATCCTTTAGTTTGATTGGTCAGCTTTTTGGCGAATTTAGCAACATTACTGAAGCGCGTGTCTTTCCGGTAAACCCACCCGCTATTCAGGGTTTAAGCAGCTTTAGCGGTTTCCAGTTTCAACTACAGGATCGACGCGGCAATCTGACCATCGATACCCTGGTGCAAAACATGTTTGGCCTGTTGGGGGCAGCCAATCAAAACCCTAACCTCAATGCAGTGTTTAGCACCTATGCAGCGAACTCTCCTCTGATTGAGATCGATGTCGATCGCGATAAGGCTAAAGCCCTGGATGTGGACATCGACGAAGTCTTTGGCACATTGCAGACATATCTCGGGTCGCGTTACGTCAACGACTTTACATTACAGGGACGCACCTATCGGGTATATGTTCAGGCCGATCAGCAATATCGTTCAGCTCCAGACGATATCAACAAACTCTATGTCCGTTCTAACAATGACGTGATGATTCCCATGGGTAGTCTGGTGAGTCTGAGTGAGACCACTGGAGCCCAGACGATTAACCATTACAACCTCTTCCGCTCTATTGAAATTAATGGCGCGGCGGCACCTGGTGTCAGTTCTGGTGTGGCCATTGACACAATGGAAGAGGTCGCCGCTCAGGTGTTGCCAGCCAGTCTTGGCTATGAGTGGACGGGCAATGCATTAGAAGAGATTGAATCGGGTAGTCAGGCTCCGATTATCTTTGGCTTAGGGATTATCTTTGTATTCCTGGTACTGGCAGCCCAGTACGAGAGCTATGTGGACCCGGTGATTATTCTCTTTGCGGTACCGCTAGCGGTATTTGGGGCCTTGTTGGCTCAGTCGATGCGAGGATTACCGAACGATGTATATTGCCAGATTGGTTTGGTAATGTTGATTGGTTTAGCCAGTAAGAACTCGATTTTGATTGTGGAGTTTGCCAATCAGCTGCGCGACCAGGGGTTACCCATTGTCAAGGCGTCGTTAGAAGCCGCTCAGTCAAGGATGCGACCAATTTTGATGACGGCAATTTCCACACTGAGTAGTATTTTCCCACTGGTAATTGCAACAGGTGCGGGCGCGGGCAGTCGTCAGTCGTTGGGGACAGCAGTATTTGGCGGCATGTTTGTGGCAACCTTCTTGAGTTTGTTTGTTGTGCCAATTTTGTACATCGTGGTGAAGAGTTTAAGCGAACAGTTTAAGCCTCCGAAGGGTCCAAATGATGGTGAGCAGATGGCTGTATATGAGAGAAAAATGACAGGCACAGGCGTTTAACCCACCCCGCTTACAGCCCCCTCCGAGGAGGGGAAATCTGCAGATAGACTTTACCTCTGCAGATTTTTTTTGGCTAACATTCCGAATTTCTGTGTCTAGTCACTGACTGGCTAAAACTAACAGGCTATATTAAGAGCGACTTACTCCATGCTCTATCAATGCCTAAAATCCTGATGCTTGCGGCGAATCCGAATGATACTGCACGTTTACGGATAGGTGAAGAAGTTCGGGATATTAGTGAGGGGCTGCAGCGGGCTAGTCATCGTGATGAGTTTGAGATTGTGCAGCGCTGGGCTGTACGTCCTCGTGATTTGCAGCGGGCGATGCTAGAAGAATCACCGCAGATCGTTCATTTTTCTGGGCATGGTGCTGGTGATGCAGGCCTGTATTTTGAGGATGTGTCGGGTAATAGTCAGCTGGTAACGGGAACTGCTTTAGCAGGTTTGTTTAAGCTGATCGGGCAGAAATCGCCGATTGACTGTGTGCTACTAAATGGGTGTTACTCGCAGACGCAGGCACAGGCAATTGTGGAGCATATACCCTATGTGATAGGGATGAGTGACTCTATGGGTAACCGTGCTGCGATTGAGTTTGCAGTAGGGTTTTATGATGCGCTGGGGGCTGGGGAGTCGGTGGACTTTGCGTTTGAGTCAGGCAAGGTGGCAATGGCACTGAATAGTACGGGGGATGAGGATGTGCCAGTACTGTTGAAGGGGAATGTGAAAACCAAAACCCAGCCAGCGTCTCAACCAGCATCTCCACCCGTGACCAAACCTGCTCCAAATGAACCGCTAGGTGTATTTATTTCCTATTCCCATAAGGATGAGGGCCTTAAAGAAGAACTAGAGATTCACTTGTCGGCACTAACGCGACAAAAGAAGATTAAGCCCTGGCAGGATAGAGCGATTGAAGCAGGAACAGAATGGGATGATGCAATCAAATCTGAATTGGAAGCTGCCCAGATTATTTTGTTGTTAGTGACGCCTCGATTTATGGCGTCAAACTATATCCATGATATTGAACTGGCGCGGGCCATGGAGCGTCATAAGGCTGGGACTGCGCGGGTGATTCCTATCATTTTGAAGCCGGTGGACTTTAAAGGAACACCATTTGAGAAGCTACAGGCGTTACCCAAAGATGCAAAGCCAGTGACTCGATGGGATGATCAGGACGAAGCCTTTCTGGATGTAGTACAGGGGATTCGGCGTGTAGTAGAGTCGTTGCCTGCAATGACTTTACCTGAAACCCCTTAGCAGTTCATGGTAAACACCAGCAAAAATCTACCGAGCAATGTTGTTAACTTTAGGGACTATAGGACCAAAAACACAACATAAAAATCCGCTACTGCCGTATTGTGCCTTGGTCTAAAAGATTTCATCAAGTTTTTCTACTTGTAGATGTTCTGGCTTTAAATATTAAATTCACAATAATTATGTCTTTATATTAAGACGTTGTAGAACTTGCTATCGCCGGGTTCTCAGATATAAATTCTGTTTTTATTCTTAATTTCAAAGCACAAGGATCAGCATCTCCAAACATAAAGCACGTGAAAAGTCCTATCTGCCTTAGGTAAAGGTGGTGTGTTTTTGCATATCAAAAACAGTCTTTTCATGCTTCATTTTTATGCTTTATGTTTTTCATTTTCAAAGATGGTTCAACTCAATACTAACCCAAGTTTTTAATCTATGCCACTACTAAATGTGCTGACCCACAATCGTATTGTTGATGTGGTCAACCCACGAGTATCGGTGGCCTGCCGCCGTGGAAAAACATCTATTACTCCAAAGACTGTTATTTTTGATCCACACATTGATAACCTAAACCTACTGTTAGATGGTTTACAGGCCAATGTTCAAGCCTATGTGCTGACCAAAGAGCATGATGGCATAGAACAAATAACAACATTTCTACAGCAAAATCCAACCCACGATCTCACCCTAATTGGCCATGGTTTTCCTGGTGGCATGGGTCTTGGGTCTGACACATTAGAGCTTAAGAACTTAGACAATTATGCACAACAGCTAGAACGGTGGTTTGCCTCGACTAACCAGGCCAAGCTCACCCTGATGGCCTGTAACGTTGCCCAGGACAACGTGGGTCAAGACTTTATACATCGCCTTACCGAGATCACGTCAGCTACAATTGTTGCTAGCGCCAAAGTGCTCGGTAATGGTGAATGGTTACCTGTTGCTAACTCGCTGTTTACACCAGAAACACTACAGGGCTATCAAGGCACTCTGGCATGGACTCAGGTGGGCTCTGGTGCCATTTCTCAAGATATTGCCAATGACTTTGATATTGAACTGGATAGCCAAGGTAGGCCCTACATCATTTTTCAGGATGGTGGCAACGACTTAAAACTTACGGTCAAGCAGTTTAATGGTGTCGACTGGGTAACTGTGGGGACACCAGGGTTTCCTGGCGGTAATGCAAGTTTTGCAGGGTTAGAGTTTGACTCTAACGATACGCCCTATGTTGTCTTCAAAGATAGCGCTAACAGAAACCGGGCTTCTGTCATGCGGTTTGACGGGAATGACTGGGTCTATGTCGGCAGACCTGGGTTTTCTGCAGGTGGTTTGAAAGATATTAGCCTGACCTTTGATGGGGATACGGCCTACATTGCTTACACCGATAGAAACCAGGATGGACGAGCCACTGTTCAAACATTTAACGGTACTACTTGGGTAAATGTTGGCCAGCCTGGATTTTCGAGTGGTGAAATTGAGGCCGCTGACCTGAATGTAGATGGTAATGGTGTTCCTTATATTGCGTATCTTTCGGCCAGTGGTCGCACCAATAGGGTAACCGTACAACGGTTTATCAATGGGCAATGGAGCGTTGTTGGCACAGAGGCATTTTCGATTGGGGCAGAGTCCTACGCGCCCGATATCGAGTTTGATAACAACAATGTGCCCTATGTGGTTTATCGCGCCCGGGGCAATGGTGAAGGCAATAAAGCCATTGTAGAAACGTTTAACGGCACTGATTGGGTGCAGGTTGGCAACAATAATGCCTCCACCGCAGGCGGATTTCACCCTGATATCGAGTTTGACAACAATAATGTTTTACATCTGGCCATTGTTGATCAAGCCAAGAAAGATAAGGTTTCGGTTAGAGTTCTAGAGAATGACACTTGGGTTTATCTGGGGGACAGTGGGTTTTCCATTGGGCCGATGAACTTTCCCGATCTTGAATTTGATGTTAACAATATTCCCTATGTCCTCTATCGAGAGACTTTTGATGCTGAGGGAGTTATTGTTAAAGGTGCTGTTGTGCAACGGTTGGGAGAACCACCCGAGGTTGTTGATGAGATTGCGCCTGTACTAGAGAGCATTCGTCGCAAGGCTCCTACCGATGAAGTTGTTAGCGGCGGTACAGTGGTCTTTGAAGCCACGTTTAGTGAAGCAGTGACTAACGTTGGCCTAGAAGATTTTGTGATTAATGGGGACCCAACAGCGACAATTGATTCCGTGACGGCCATAGACAGCACTCGCTATGAAATTTCTGTTACGGTTAATGTGAGCGCCCCGCCTAACAATGTCGTTGGCATTGACTTAGCTGGGAATTTAGACATTACGGATATTGTGGGCAATGGGTTAACGTTGCGCGAACCGACCATTGACGAGGTTTATACAATTACTGAGCCGGAACTCCCGGACCCTGTGGAGGAAGAAGAAGAGCCTGTGGTGCCGGAGCCGCCTGTGCCTGACCCCGAGGTGCCAGTCATTAAGCCAGACCCTGAAGAGTCTTCAGAAGAGCCTCCCACGGCTGGTCCTGACAATGGCAATGATGATTCTCCATTGAACGGCTTACTTACGGTCTTGCCGTCCACCAACGGGGTGGAAGTGACGGAACTTGGTAATGACAATACTATTCGATTAACGTTTCTCCAGGGGACGATAACCGATGTTACGGATGTTATGGTTTTCGATGCTGGGACATCACCTACGGACTCTGGGGAGCCCATTGGCCAGTTTTCGTTACTGAACTATGACGAGCTAGCCATTAATACGCTGCCTCTGTTTACAGTCGATAGCGATCGCATTGATCCCGGTGAACGAATCCAGTTTGCTATCCGAGATAACGGTCAGACTCTATTTGCAACATCCAGTTCAGTTTCTGATTCTGAAGTACTGCTGGACTTTAGCAATGGTGTCAGCTTGAGTGTTGAGTTGGCCACTGCAACTGTGAATACAAACCTGCTGGTCAACGATGCTCAGGCTATTGATTTAACCGCTCAATCCTCCGAACTTGCCATGAGCTTCTCGGTATATCGAGAGGCCGCAATGGACAATACGATTGATTTTTACACCACTGACTTTGCCAATGGTGGAATTATCGACACCTTCACAGGACAAACCTTGATGCCTGGGGATATGGGGTATGAAGAGGCTGCGATCGCAAACCGATTAAACATCAACCTATCGGGTACTAACGGTCAGACAAATACCTTTGAAACATCCCTCACTGGCGGTCTGCACCTGGGCATCTTTGTCATTATTGATGGCATAGACCCAACTGTTGACGAAGTCGTATTTAGTCACAGTGGTGTTAATACTGGCAATAACGACCACATCAGACATCTGGGTGACAACGCCTTTGGCATCGAAGATCAAGCTGGTCTTGGTGATCGAGACTTTGATGATGTTGTTGTTCGATTCTCCACTATCTAGCTTTTTGCTAGGGCCTGCATGATTGAACTCTAAACTATTCCCATGCAAGGGCCGGTTGGGTATCCAGCCGGCCCTTGCATAGTAAAAACCGCTAAAACTGTGAGATAGACCAACGGGAAAATGTTTAGCCACAATCTGTAAAGATCAGCCTTCTGCATAGAATCGCTTGCACGTTCACGCCAAGAAACTTTCAGTGATTCTGCAAAAATCCCAGTATATCTTTATACCTAAAACTTCAAATGCTTATAAGGCAAGGCTTTAGGGCTTTGTAAAAAACTTGAAAAAACATCCGGGTAAACCCGTAGCTGTACGAAGAGTAGAACGGATAGAAAGTCTCGTATGAGGTTGTATCACAAATAGCATTTGTCAACCTTACATAGTCAGCTTACCTGATTATGTCCAATTAATCACCACCGGCTTAATGATCCATCGGCTTAGTCAACTTCCTTGCCCCGGGAAGCCCGAGATCGCCAACCAACACTATCGAATTCGATAGCTGTTGTCGTCTGCTGGATATTCATCAAAAAAATTCTTTCTTTTGTTAATGCTGGCCCTAATTTGGGTAAGCAAACGCTAGTGCTACCTGCTAGAAAATAGTCTGCAATCATTTAACTATCTCAGACTATTTTTCTCCTGGCATCAACACTTTTACGTATATTTCTAGCCTCTTTAACTTTCTATTGCCCGCAAATCTTTCTCCGTTCTTCTACAGCGCATTGTCATGAAACAACAACGTTTTTGGCATACCAAACGCCGTTGCCATATGTACCTGCCCATTTCTAACTCCCCCGGCATGTTTATGTTTATGGGTAAACCCTGGACCCCTAAGGCGTTACAAGCTCTGGGCTTGGTACAGGAACCGAATGAACAAAAAGTCGAACATCAGCCCAAACTGGTCTTTGGCGATCCCGAACGATTTCAAGGCACCTTTTGCAAGACCCAAGGCAAAGGCTCTTCCCCGTCTTGGGGCGCTACCGGTGGTTCTGGCGGCAAAGTTGCACGATCACCTAAGAGTTAAGGGGATTGCACAAAAATAAAGACCCAGGTTCGGGCTGTAGATGGGTGGATGAGTGATGGGATAATGGGGTGCTTAATAATAGAGAATTAGTGCGATCCTCGAAGCCGTAATATTACTTCACATATCTCCACAAGCCCTAACCTTGCCCCACATTGCTTAAGGTTTATTTCAGATAGCTATTAGCGCTCAACCGTATGAGATCCTAGGGTACTCACGGATCAAAACCACTTTAGACTCGCTTTTAGACATCAACACCCATGGACCAATCTCAGCAATCAACGGCGGTAGTTACCGGGGCCTCCTCCGGCGTTGGCCTATACGCAGCAAAGGCTTTGGCTGATAGAGGCTGGCACGTGGTAATGGCCTGTCGCAATCTGCCTAAAACTGAAAAAGTGGCGAAGGAAGTCGGTATGCCCGATGGTTCCTATTCCATTATCAAGTTAGACTTGGCCAGTTTAGATAGTGTACGTAGCTTTGTAAAAGACTTTCGTGCCAGTGGCAGAACATTAGATTCCCTTGTTTGCAATGCCGCTGTCTATTTACCACTGCTCAAGGAACCCATGCGTAGCGAAGACGGTTACGAGCTGAGCATGGCAACCAACCACCTGGGGCACTTCCTGCTGTGCAACCTGATGCTGGAGGACCTGAAAAAATCGTCCCATCCTCGTCTGGTAATCCTGGGTACTGTCACTGCTAATCCCAAGGAGCTAGGCGGCAAGATCCCATTCCCTGCACCACCAGACCTGGGTAACCTCGAAGGTTTCGAGCAGGGCTTCAAAGCACCGGTCACCATGGCCAACGGCAAAAAGTTTAAGCCAGGTAAGGCCTATAAAGACAGCAAGTTGTGCAATGTGCTAACTATGCGCGAGCTGCATCGTCGCTATAGCGAGTCTACCGATATTGTATTTAGTTCTCTCTATCCTGGTTGCGTTGCCGAAACCCAGCTTTTCCGCAACCACTACCCAGCATTTCGGACCATTTTCCCCTGGTTCCAAAAGAACATCACCAAGGGCTATGTGACCGAAGCCGTCGCTGGCGATCGCGTGGCTGCTGTGGCTGCTGATCCTGGTTATGAGCAATCGGGTTACTACTGGAGCTGGGGTAACCGCCAGCAGGAAGGCCGTAAGTCCTTTGTGCAAGAAATGTCGAATGAGGCTCTAGACGATGTGAAAGCGCGTCGTCTGTGGGAGCTAAGCGAGAAGCTAGTCGGCATGGCATAGGGATTGGTTCCCCTAAGGACAACCAGATCTAAGGTCATCCCCTCTCGGGAGAGGTGCTGGTTAGACGAGGTGGGTTCAACTGATGGCGTAAGCGGTCAACCCACCCCGGAGCCCCTCCCAGGAGGGGAAGTTTTTGGTAAGTAGCAATAGGTACTGATAGCTCTGGCGTTTGGCTTCTTTTTCAACCCCAGAAAGTTCTCTTACCAGCAGCCGTTATTCAGGCAACTTAGCCATCACTCATCTATAAACAGATCCCAAAAAATCGGCTTTAGCAGGTCTCACTCCTGTACTATGGCGTGCGAGTAACCCAACGCAGTTTCAGAACAGGATCTCTATGGTGCAGGCAGATATTGGCATTATTGGCGGCAGCGGTCTCTATAAAATGGATGCCTTGACCGATGTCGAAGAGATGACAATCGATACTCCCTTTGGTGCCCCCTCCGATGCCTTTATTTACGGCAAATTAGACGGTACTCCCGTCGTTTTTTTGGCACGTCATGGTCGGGGCCATCGGCTGATGCCTACGGAGCTTCCCTTTCGGGCAAATATCTACGCTATGAAGAGTCTAGGGGTGAAGTATCTGGTATCGGCATCGGCGGTGGGCTCTCTAAAAGAAGAGGTGAAACCGGTGGATATGGTCATCCCGGATCAGTTTATTGACCGGACAAAAAATCGGGCGGCCACATTTTTTGGGGATGGCATTGTTGCCCACATTGCTTTTGGGGATCCGGTTTGCAAAAATCTGGCGACTATTCTAGGTGATGCTGTCGAAAGCCTAGACCTGGATGGGGTGACACTCCATCGAGGTGGCACCTATGTGTGTATGGAAGGACCTGCGTTTTCTACAAAGGCAGAGTCTAATCTGTATCGCAGCTGGGGAGCAACGGTGATTGGCATGACCAATTTAACGGAGGCAAAACTGGCGCGGGAGGCGGAAATTGCCTATGCCACCTTAGCCATGGCAACTGACTACGATTGTTGGCATCCCGATCATGACAATGTGACAGTGGAAATGGTGATCGGTAATTTACAAAAGAATGCTGTTAATGCCCAGCTTGTCATTCGTGATGTTGTGCGTCGGTTAACAGAGAATCCACCGTCGTCAGAAGCCCATGCCGCTCTGAAGTATGCTGTGATTACGCCGTTGGACATGGCACCTGCAACTACAAAAGATAAATTAAAGCTATTACTGGAGAAGTATCTGCCTACGGACTAACGGTTAGCCTTAGCTATGATCTATAGTCTGTGGCATTAAGGGGTGCTGGATCTGTGCTGGGCCAGTGTAACGTTCAAGCAAGGGTTACCAATTGGTTCAAGAATGCCTAAGATATGTAGACGCTTCTGGAATACATTATGACCGGTGAACTTGGTTATTCTTTACCCCCAGCTGTCCGTCGGATTGCTAACAATTTTCGCCTCGTAGGCTGGGTTAGCTTCTGGGTGCAAATAGTGAGTGGTGTCATTGCCACGCTGTTATTTGTCACGTCTTTGTTGGGGCTACAGTCGGTCAGTAATCGCGGTGGTGCCGAGAATGCTGCTGCGGGCAGCGGTTTCTTTCTGGCTGCCGTCGGTTTAGCTGCGGTTTATGTAGGTGTGTTCTGGGCGTTTCAATACACGCGCTTTGCCCATAGGCTCAAATCTAGTAACCCAGATTTAAGGCCGAAGCCTAAGAATGCGGCCAAGATGATTGCCACAGGTTTAATCATCAGTGTTTTAGGGATGTTTTGTGGTTTGCTGGGTGCTGGCGGTGTCGTGGGGGTCTTAATGCTAAAGGTGATTTCTCAGCCCCAGTCGAGCATTGCGGTGGCAAACCCCACCCTGGCTGTGGAACCGCTGGATGTGTTTTTAGTGCAAGCGACAATCAATACCTTGATTTCTCACTTTGCTGGCATTGTTGGCTCGCTATGGCTCTCTTGGAAAATTAACAAACAATCCTAGAACACCTAATTTTATAAGCGGTTCGGCTATCTGAACAACAACAATTCAGGAACAGCGAGTGAAAATCTTGTAGCCCATTTGGGAAACGATAGGAATCTGCTCTATTGGTTTCACATCGACCGGTGTAGCATTTGGCACGTCTCAACCTTCCATTTACGGAGGCTTAGCTAGAGTGGATGATATGACCCCGTGAGTTCCTGGAAGGTGCACTATGGAAGGAAAAGCTGCTGTTACATGCGATCGCGTTTGGTTATTGTACCTGCAGGGGCGGCTCTCCCCGGCTCAGCTACTGGCATTGTGTAAGGTTGTCTCAGAAAACAGACTCTCCGCAGAAAACAACCAAAATAATGCGGGCCAGCAGTCGTCTGCTGCCTAGGCTGGCGTCAAGCATAGAATAAGAGTCCGTCACCAGGCAGATATACGATTAACTCCACGGTTCATTACTCTTATTACGACAATCCATGAAATCATTGGCAGACCGCATTCCAGCGCCAACGCTGGTTATTTTGGCGGGTGTGACGGTGCAGCTAGGGTCTGCCCTGGCAAAGTCTGTATTTGAACTGGCGGGTCCCTTGGGCACAGTATTTCTACGGGTGACCCTCTCGGCAGTGTTGTTGTTTGTGCTGTGGCGTCCAGGCTGGCAAGCGACCCGTAAACACTGGCCTTTAGTGATGGCCTATGGCGGTGTCTTAACGTTGATGAATACGTCTTTCTACCTGGCCATTGACCGCATCCCATTAGGGGTGGCGGTGGCAATTGAGTTTATTGGACCGTTGGGGCTGGCGGTGATCAAGTCGAGACGCTGGTTAGATATGGTGTGGGTAACCCTGGCAGCCTTGGGGATAATCTTGCTGGCACCTTTGCAGGGTAGCGGCTTAGACCCTCTCGGGTTAGGGTTTGCGGGTCTAGCAGCGATGGCTTGGGCTGGCTATATCCTGCTGGCGGCAGCAACGGGGAATGTGGTGGCCGGGATCGAAGGATTGGCTTGGGCCATGGTGTTTGGTACCTGCATATTGATGCCCATTGGCATCAGTGCAGCGGGTACAGCATTGTTGGATGGACGCCTACTGGTGACTGGCCTGGCTGTGGCCGCGCTCTCTTCGGCCACCTATGCCCTGGAATTGGTGGCGCTACGACGGATACCGGTGAATGTGTTTGGCGTTTTACTGAGTGTGGAGCCGATGTTGGCGGCAGCCTCTGGCTTTTTGGTTTTGGGCGAAACGCTAACAGTGCGATCGCTAATTGCCATTGTCTTGATTTCCATTGCTGCAGCTGGGTCGGCACGCTACGGTGTGCTCGTTAAAGATTAGGCCTGGAAAATTAGGCCTAGAAGATTAGGCCTGGGAGATGAGATAGGCAAAAAGCACCCCCCGAGTGCGATCGCACTCGGGGGGTTAACATGTTCTTACCTCTGGTTAAAACGAAACGTTCATACCACCGCTTCGTTTAGCAGCTCAGTAATGGCCCGATGCTCAATGGGAGGTTCAGCCAGCACTTCTTGACGGGTATCAGTAATCAACCAGTCGAGAGCGGCCTCTTGCATATCGATGGATGCGCCAGTCTTATCCACGCAGTAACGACCAAACACCAGCTTGTCCATTAGGCGCACACCAGGACCGATGCGTGAATATTCAAAGATCACGCTCTTATCCACCAGGGCACCACTGCAAATGCAGCAATTAGGACCGATCATACTAGGACCGATGATGGTGGCACCATCTTCAATCTCAGCCATCCCACCGATGTACACAGGACCTTCGATGGTGATCTTGTCCCAGTTGGCCTTTACATTCAGACCCGTGAATACACCAGGTTTCACTTCCTGACCAGGAATGCCAACACCTTTTACCTGACCAGTCAGAACATCTTGGATTGCCTGCCAGTAATCAGGCACTTTACCGATGTCCACCCACTCAAAGTCCATGGTGATACCGTAGAACGCTTCGTTAGCTGCTACCAGCTTGGGGAACAGGTCACCACCGATATCAAACTCCTGACCGGAGGGAATGTACTTAAAGATCTCAGGTTCAAAAATGTAAATACCTGTGTTGATACTGGTGCTGAGAGCTTCCTCGACCTTGGGCTTTTCTTGGAAAGACTTGATACGACCCGTATCATCAGTTACCACCACACCATAGCTAGGCACCTGCTTTAGAGGCACTGACTTCATCACGATGGTGGCGATGGAGCCCTTTTCCTTGTGCTGCCGAACCGCCTCAGTGAGGTCAAGGTCAATGAGTGCATCACCGCAAAGAACAACAAAGGTATCATCAAAAAACGGTGAAAAGTCCTGAATTTTACGCATACCACCGGCAGAACCCAGGGCATCGCCCACTAGCTCACCATTGGTAATGCGACCTTCAAAGGAATAAGCCAGTTCAACACCAAAGCGTTGACCATCTCTAAAGTAGCCTTCAATTTCATTCGCGAGGTGGCTCACATTTGCCACAACCTGCGTAAAGCCGTGCTGTTTTAGCAATTCTAATAGAAACTCCATCACTGGCTTTTGCAGGATGGGGATCATCGGCTTTGGAATGGTGTACGTGATGGGACGTACACGAGTACCTTTCCCTGCGGCCAAGATCATGGCTTTCATAAATGCTCTCTCTATTCCTTAACTAACAGCGTAAGAGGTAAAAATAAATAACGTTGCAGCTGCAAATAACCTGCAATGGCAACAAGCACATGGCTTAAATGCACGAACTGACAAGAGCTATCGAAAGACAAATTTAAGCAAGTTCCTAAAATTTGCCATTACCGACAAAAACTGACACCCGCAAGCAAGTAAAAGCTCGGCAATGTCAAGATAGTAGCAAGCATGTTTATAGTATACCCACGCTTATTGATGGTCTTCATTGATGCCTTACAGAGCCCCGGACAAATATTGATTTTTGTATATTTATGACATCACTCGACACTAGCCAGGCGTCCTTTTTTGCGGACATGCAACTAGACGCCAGATCAATATGTCTTGCCTAATCAGGTAGTACATACGCCGGCACATCTTTCAGGGTGGCCTCATTTAGCTGCCTCACTTTAAGGTCGCGATAAAACCGTTCTTGAGCCAGCTCGACCTTAGATTGGGACGATAAGAATAACAGCCCCCAAAAAACACCCACTTTTTCATGGCGATAGTCTTCGTCGGTTAGTTCTGTGGTGATGGGACCGCCTAAAACATCGGGGCGGAAATGGGCCCAATGCTCTAAGAGGCGCTCAAAGTCCATCCATTCAATGGCGCTTTCTAGCTCTTCCCAGTAATGGTCTAGAAAGGAGGAAAGAGCATCAGCAATTTCCGATAGGTTTTCCTGGTGGGCCAGCTGGGCAATGGTGCTAATGGCCTTGCGTTTGGAATGGGGCTTAGCACCGCGATGACGATTGCGGGGTGTGGGGTTAGCCATGGCGACGGCCATCATTTCCAGCTGGGAAATCAGTTCTTGGAGGGTGACCTGACGCTGTTCCGGTGGGTTGGCCACTGCCCGACGATGGATGTAGCGTTCTAAATTGGGAGGTAGGCGTTTAGCGTAGCCTTGGGGTTCAAACGCTTCTTCAGGATCTTCGAACTCCACAACCTCTTCTTCAATCTCAGCGCGAATAAGGGTGTCAGCCTTAAGCAGCACCAGCATTGCAGCGTAAAGAAAGGCTTGACCTGATTCAGCTAGATTTTTCTCGTAGGGCGACCGACCGTTATGGGCGATGGGCGCTTGCTCCTTGAGGCTTTTGAGAAAGCGGTCAACCACGTCGATGACATTGACATCCCACGGATCAATTTCACCGCGTTCGGAAAGGTCAATCAGAAATGCGATCGCACGTTGAGCTAAAGAATTAGCCATAAATACAGCCTGGTATTTTATTTAGCCGACGCTACTATTAGCTGACGCTACATCTAGCGTGAACAGATGCACTATAGCTTAGAAGAATTGAAAATTCAAAAAAAACTGTCCAATTCAGCTACAAAGACCCATCGACCGGTTTAGAAACGGGTAAAAAATGACCATTGAACAAATGTTCTACAGCACTAGGTTTAGATCAGCCAATTATTTATCGAAAATGAAAAAAGAGACCTGAGCCAGGTGGGAAATATCCCATTGCCCTGTTCACGTCCCTTTTTACCTCATGTGAGTAGGGCAACGCTCAGGCTACCCGCATAGCGACGCCCCTGCTAGCGACGCCTACCTAAGCAACCGCTTCTTCAGTACCAGCATCTTTATTGGCAACACCTGGCAGCATGGGCTGTAGGTCTTCCAGTTCTACTCGATAGCGCTCGACATCTTCTTCTAGCTGCTGAATGCGCATTTCCCGCTGCTGGACTTGAGGGTTGATATTGAAATATCCCTGTACCTGCACCCACACGCTAAATACCCAGGCAAGAACCGCACCGACACCCAGAGAAATCATGAGCTCGATACACAGCGGTGCTTCAATATTCACCCCACGCACAACATGGATAGTAGCGGACTCTGTATTCTCAATGCCAAACAGTACGAGGGCTAAGCACATGACAAAGATGACGACAAAGTTAATCTGCCGCATAGCAGTCACCTCAAATCGTGTTTCATATAGATCAGGTACAGGCTACTACAGGACAGTCAGAATCGGGAGAACATTTTTATTTATTAAAAGACTGTCAGGCTGGCATTATTCGATCAAACCCTAAAATTATCAGGCGTTACCTTCGATTAAATCCATACCGCACCCCATAGCCAGCGGCACAGATCAGGGCAATGACCACAGCCCCAAGTCCAATCGGGCTAGGGAGCCAAAATGTGGTGTCGATGGTGTTCACCTGGCCAGGTTTCAAGGGCCACTGGTTGGTTTTACCCAGGGAACCTAACTGAAAACTGAGGGTTAAGGTGCGCCAGCGATCTAAGGCTCCACCATCACCAATGGCGCTATCGGCTTTTAGGGCACCCAGGTCAATCTCAGCATGGAGATGATTGAGCAGAGCTACACCCCAATTTTGTTGGGTAAGGTCCAAATGGGCCAGTACAGGTGGAGCCCCTGGCACCTGGGTCATCAGTCCATCTTCGGCAAAAAGTTGATTAAATTTCTGCACTAAGTCAGCACCGTTGTAGAAGTCGATGCGTATCTGGAGTGCGCCATCCTCTAGAGAGGTTACCTTGCCTGAAAAGACTTTAGCTTCTTCAATAAAAATCTCCAGCCACTGCTGCCGGACATTGTTATTGAGGGCAACAAACTGATCGTCAAGGTGCAGAGTTTGGACTAAAACACCGTGGGTTTGACTGCCAAACTGTATGCCCAATTGGTAATCGACACAGCCTGTTAACCCCAGGGATAGGGCTGTAATCACCAGTAATCGAACGATCAGATGTCTTAACTTAACCACCAAAGCCCCCCCAGTACGATGACGCTACCAATTAAGGCAAACCATACAAAGCCATTATCTTCGGTATTAACTTCACTGAGGGGCAGGGGCGGCGGCGGTGGATTGAGGCGACGGGGCTTGGGTGGACGGGTTTGCCAGGGTTTTTCCTCGCTACTTTCCAGGGTCGCCAGATCTGGGATCTTAGTGAGCCATTCTTCTTTGGCCTGTAGTTTTGGTGCCTGGATAATGTACAGCACCCGTTTGCTTTGTTTTCTGACGTCCAAGTCTGGATGCAGGGCCAGCTTGCCACATAGCTCGATGGCTTCTTGACGCCGGTCTGAAGCGGCTAATGCATTCACGAGCCATAGTTTTAACTCACCCTCTAAAGCGATACTCGGTTGCTCAGCGATACCCTGTTTAAAAGCGTTGACGGCATCGGCATAGCGGCCCCGCTCAAAGGCCTGTTGCCCCAATTGAAAGGCGGCTTGGGCACGTTGATTGGCTGCATTTGGCATTGCGGCTAGTCTCTGGTCTAATATCCTGGTGCTCAGATATTTTACGGCGAATCGTGTAGGGATGTTCCATGGAACATCCCTACACGATTTCTAGGCCCCAACCGCTTCTTTGGCCGCGTAAATCACCTCAGCCGTAATTTCCGTATAGCCTTGTTCGCGTGCAAATTTTTCAGTATTGCGTTTGACCTTGCCTCTGACAAAACCTGGAACACGTTTCAACTCGGTGAGGCCATCGGTTGTCCAGTTTAAGTCGGCATCGGCAGACAGTGTGTGGGTGATGACTTCCTTGGTGTCGTGACCACCGAAGATTTCTAGCAGGTGATCTTCCATGCCCAGGGTAAAGGAGTTGTAGATCAAGTCCACTAGCTGATTAGCGCCTTCGTAGCCCAGGAAAGGACGATAGCCAACGGGGAAATTTTGGACATGGATGGGAGCAGCAATCACCCCACAGGGGATGTTGAGCCGTTTACCCACATGGCGTTCCATTTGGGTACCAAAAATGGCGGCGGGTTCTAGCTGGGCAATTTTATCTGCGATCGCACCATTATCCTCACTAATCAGCACCTCGTCACAGTACCCTTCCACCTCCTGGCTGAACCAAGCTTCGTCATACTTGCAATAAGTACCCGCTAATACCACCTTCAGCCCCATTTCCCGCGAGAGAACTTTGGTTAGGGCTGCAGCATGGGTATTGTCACCAAAGACAACGCAGCGTTTGCCCGTCAGGTTTTGACAGTCGATAGAGCGAGAAAACCAGGCCGCCTGGGACGCAAACCGAGTTTGGTCATCAATAAACTGATCATAATTGGCAGCAACACCGCGCTCATTTAAGAGTTTTTGGATTGCCCGAATACATCGGGCCGTTTCTACCACACCCATGGGCGTAATATCCACATAGGGCATCTCAAACTCACGCTGCAAATATTCGGCAGTGAGTGAGCCAATCTCCCGATAGGGGATCAAGTTAAACCAGGCTTTGGGCAAATTCTTAAGGTCATGGACCGAAGCACCTTCAGGAATTACGGCATTGACCTCGATCCCCAGGTCTGCCATCAGCCGTTTTAGCTCGGTCACATCATGGTTATTGTGAAAACCCAGGGTGGTAATGCCGATGATATTGACCGACGGCTTTTCCGTTCTCTCTACAGGTAAGTCTCCCTGCTTAGCCGCTTTCTTTAGATAAAATTCAACAATCTGGTGCAGCGTGCGATCAGCCGCCTGTAGCTCATGGGCGCGATAGTGATTCACATCTGCTAGCATGACATCGCCCTGGGCGTCCATCTGAGCACGCTCAACAAAGTTAGCCAGGTCTTCTTGCAGAATGCTGGAGGTGCAGGTCGGTGTAAGAACAATCAGATCAGGATTTTCTTCCTTATCTTTACGGGTAATATTATCGACAACTTTCTCTTGAGAGCCTCGCGCTAACACATGACGATCGACAACGCTAGTCGTTACTGGCGTAAAATCTCGCTCACGAGACAGCATAGAGCGCATGACATTAAAATAATCATCCCCTAGGGGGGCATGCATGATGGCATGGACGTTTTTGAATGAGCTGGCAATACGCAAGGTGCCGATATGGGCGGGACCTGCATACATCCAATAGGCCAGTTTCATAGACAGCGCTCCGGTGGAAAGATTCTGGGATGGGCGAGGGCAATGTCCCGATGATGGGGAGCCCAACCCTCAGAATATGGGAGTCCTTCATCAGACACGGGTATCGCTAAACGATTCGCAACGGTTTGTAAGAATGGGTTACAGCTAACGGAGTAAATGATGCAAATGAAGGGTCGTTTCAATCATGTAGGGACGTTCCATGGAATGTCCCTACATAAGGACGATTGTTGCCATAAAGTTTTGCCATAAAGTTCCTATGTAGTTTCAAATACCGTCCCGATTGTTCTGGAACGGTAGCTTTACCATGTGGAGTAATCCATATCAACGTTCTTCAGTGTTCCTTAGGAGGCCAACATGCGGTCCATAGTCAGTAGTTTAGGTGTGATCGGCGTATTGCTGGGATTAGCCATGCCCGTATCAGCCGAGGTGCTGCTACAGGCCGGTGCAACAGAAACAAAGTTGGTAACAGAGGATACTTACCAACCCCTAAGGCATCAGCTGACGGCTGACGTGGGGCAAACGGTGGCGATTAAACTCAAGTTAGCCAATAACAATCCTGGTATTGTTAGTCGTGTTGCAGTTTATGTTGCTGGCAAGCATACGCCTCTTTTTGTTGAGAACCAGGTGAGCTATCGCACGGTTGATCCCACACAGAAATCACAGATTAGTCACCTTGTTGTTTTGACCCTACCCGGTGAGCATAAGGGTACTCCGATGAGCTACGAGATTGAGCCTCTGTTTGACTATGAAGTTGAGCCTCAATTCGCCGTAGACACTGATATTGCAGCTGCTGAGATAACCTCGCCATCGACGGTGCGCTATCGAATGACAGTAGAAACAGCAACCGTGTCTCAGCGGTTGTTGTTAGAGGCTCAAGCACAGCAGATTAGTCAGGACTATGAAGGTGCGATCTCAACCTACACCCGTGCCATTAATCTCAATCCTGACATTGCTGAGTTTTATGCCCAGCGCAGGGATGCCTATCTATCGCAGACAGACATTGTTAGTGAGATACTTCAAATGAATGAAGCGACAGGCCATGACTATCGTGCTACAGCGCTCCGAAATCAGTTAGAACTGTTTTAAGTCTTAAGCAGCTTTGATGATAAAGGAGTGCCCCCTTCTCGTTTATTCTAATGACAACTTTGTTTAGGTCAGATTGAGGCTTGGTTTTCTTTTTTGAGAAAACCAGGCCTTTTTATGATTGTCATTTTTTCCGTTCCCCGCCATCCCTACCCACAGCGCGATACTATTTCCCACAGGTCCCCCTAACAGCTAACCGATGAAACAGCCCGTTATTCAGGTAGACGCCTTTACAGATCGCCCCTTTGGCGGTAATCCAGCTGCCGTATGTGTGAGTGAAACCCCTTTGGATGAATCTCTAATGCAGCAGATCGCCAAGGAAATGAATTTGTCAGAAACGGCGTTTCTCTATGCCCTTAAAGATGAGGGTAACTATAGTTTGCGATGGTTTACACCAACGGATGAAATTGAGTTATGTGGCCATGCCACCTTGGCCAGTGCCCATGTACTTTGGAGCGAAGGACACCTATCGCCTGAAATTACAGCTCGTTTTCAGACAAGGAGCGGAGAGCTGTTGGCCTCTCGCAATGGTAATTTCATTCAGCTAGATTTTCCAGCTCAGCCTGTCCATGATGCATCCATTTCTCCAGCTATGGTGGCAGCCATGAACCATGCGGATATTGTCCATGGGGCGCGTAATGATGTGAATTATTTGGTAGAGTTGCGATCGCATCAAGCTGTTGCTAACCTCGCCCCAGATTTGGATAGACTCGCAAAGTTACCCTACCAAGGTTTAATTGTCACCAGTGCTGGAGACTCTCCCTACGATTTTGTCTCCCGTTATTTTGCACCGGCCATCGGTATTCCTGAAGATCCGGTGACTGGTTCGTCCCACTGTTCTTTAGCCCCCTATTGGCAAGCAAAACTGGGCAAAGATACCATGGTCGCTTACCAAGCATCACCCCGTGGTGGCATACTACACGTACAATGCACACCAAAGCGAATTTATATCAGTGGCAAGGCTGTCTCTGTTTTGCGGGGTGAGTTATTGCTGTGATTAGGGTGAATTAGCACTGAGCCGATAAATGCTCAGACGGACTGTATTGATTGTCCATCTGATTAATGAAGAGGATTAATCAAGAGGAACTAGCGCGAATTCATAAACGAATTGATGCTGAAACCTGGCCTGAAAAGTGGGATAGTACTGAGCATCCCCATGAGACACTGCCGACGATGTATGACTTGCCATCCGAAAATCCGGAGGAGCCTGGTTTGCCCGATGAGTTTCACTATCTACAACCCCAGTTACTGAGCACCACTCTAAGCCTGACCAACTACTCTGCTATGGAACCTGAGTTTAGGTAGTTGGCAAGACAATTACCAAGGTATCGAACGACGTTGGCTACGCTGGTACAGCAGTAACGATGAGCTCCTTTTGACGGATAGTAAGCAACGAGATATAGCCGAAAGCCGGTCTCAGAAGGCAGAAAATCGAGCCAAAGCTTTAGAAGAGCGATTAGAAGCCCTTGGTATTGATCCAAACGATATTTAACACTGGCTAGACAGGCTAACCGATGACAGATCCAGATATTCGATGGAAACAGCGTTTTGCAAACTATTAACGAGCTCTGGCTCAGCTTACCAAGTTTATTGATAAGGGTGAATTGAATGAACTGGAGGAGCAAGGATTCATCCAGGCGTTTAAATATACCCATGAGCTAGCCTGGAATGTCTTAAAAGATAACTCGCCAAACACCAAGCCCGACAACCGGGACTGAAGCCTGCGGAAAACCTGCATAGCACACCTGTCCCCTGGGAGCGAGTAAGCCCTGTTTTTTTGTGGGGCATGAAGCACAGGCAGACAAGAAAAGGCCCAGCACTTGGCCGGGCGTTAGTACTATCTGCGCATAAGTGAGCGGCATGATCGTACTATAGGACATAGACTGCCAATTGGGTAGTCTATATTACGCAGCTAGAGTCACGGCAAAACAGCTCTAGCTGCTGCAACGCACCTGTTCCCTGGGGGTGAGTAGTCGCTCTCAGGATTTTGTTTAACAGCGCTTGCTCGCCAAACACCAATCCCGACAACTACTTTATCGATAACAAGGCGACGATAGGCAAACCTCTATGGGGTGATCAGGTTTGGAATATCCAGTTCATTACTCTAATCTCTACGCTCGAATGATGGTAATTGACCGCTGCCCATTTGACCGTATGGTGTCTGTAGCTAAGCGTTCTGCCATGGGGAGTGCCTGAGTACGACGATCAAAGATCACTAGCCAACCGTGGTCTTTATCTAAGCGGGCTAAATAGCAATCTAACTGTTCCAAACCTTGTTCTAGAGGATCGGCCTTTTTGTCTCGCCATACTTTTAACTCAATACCCAGGATGACATCGCCGTAGCGTAGGCAAAGATCCATGCGATCGCTACCAATGGCATATTCACGATCCAATGTGCTCCCACCATTTACCACCCGGTGTAAAAACGCCATCAACACCAGATGGGGAGCAATTTCATGATAAGCCGCACTATTGAGCAATGGTTCACCATGCTGTCGCCAGAAGGCTAAAAATGCATCCAGTAGAGCTTGTATATCCAGTTTGCCCTCAGTCGTCAGCCAGGTAGGAGAGATCATGGGCAAACTATCCTGGGAGCCTTGCACTAAAAATCGCACCAGTACTTCCCGATAAATCGGGTTTGTGACCACTAATCCCCCAGCTTGAGAACGTTTCAGCAACCCCAGATCCACCAGATACTGTCGATCGTCATTGGAGGTAACCGGTAGCGGCAATCCCGCCAGCATGGGTTCTATGATGGCCTTGATCCGTTTTTCCTGTAAGCGCTCGGCCAGGCTATCCAGATGCGTGTCCTGGCGTTTGATGAGAATCTCTTTGGCCTGTTGCACCAGGTCTGGCGTAATGGTCGTGGTTGGGTCCGGGGCCAATACTTCCACTAGCTGGCGGGCGAGGGCATTGACTAACCAGGGTTGGCCATCGGTTAATTCAAATACTAGCTCTGTTGCTGCTGGGGAAAATAGTTGCCCGGTGTCATCCGTATGCTGTTGATACAGTTCGGTCACCTCAGCCGCTGTAAAGTTTCGCATCGTGATGGATTCGGCTTTGATGTTAAATGGGCTGGATGTGGTTAATCGGGTACTACCACCAGAAGCGACTTTATAATCTCGCACATCCCGCAAGCCGATCAGCGTTACCGACTGGGGAAACCCACGGGGGCGACGACGAAATCCGTTCCGCAACTGGCGCAACACTGAAATCAGGGCAGCATCTTGCAGCGTATCGATTTCGTCGATAAACAGAACTAATGGACGGGCAGCAGCTTCACTCCAAGCGCTCAGGGCGGCTTCAATTTGCTGGCCAGCTGATGTTTTTGGCCAGGGTGGCGGTAGGCAGTCGTCGGGCAAATAGGTTTGGGCATCTATTCGCCAGCTTTCTAATATGGCCAACTCCATGGCTCCTGGGTCATCTGAAAAAGGAGCGCCTAGCTCTGCGGAGACGACCAAGGCGGCATACTGTCCTGAGTCGGTTAGTTTTTTAGCCAGGGCAAGCATAGCGGTGGTTTTACCCACTTGCCGGGGGGCATGGAGTACAAAATAGTTGCGCTGAGCGATGAGCCGTTCTAGATTTGGCAGACGGCTACTGGATGTCACGGTGTAGTGAATCTCGGTATCACAGGGACCTGTTGTGTTAAACCAGCGAACCATAGGGTGTTTAGCGAAAAGCTTTTGGCTCAATCGGCGTTTCAGGGAGTTAGACAAGCAAGGTGCTCAATAGACTACCCAGCAAGGCTTTCCCTCTTTTTCTAGCATTATGCACAAATTCAAAGAACCCCAAATAGATCGGTAATTTTTCTTGTGAGATCCCTCGATGAGGTCTCAACCATGACCGCAGCAATGACCAGAAACCTTCCATCGTATTGACATGGACTTCACAGAAGCCATCTCCATCGTCATCTCGGGCATATTCTCCGGCACTGTGGCAAACACTCTTGTGAGCATAGCCCCAAGTTTCTAAACGAGCATAGATGTCATACTCGTCGGTATAGATGAGGGTGCCCGGTTTCACCATGGACTGAATGATGGGCTTGATGGTTTGTTGTTGAACATTTGCCAGCATTTTAATCACCACTTCTCCACCTCGCTGAATCATCCCGAAGATCGGCGGTTTTTCCGTTTCGAGCGTACCGCGCCCCCGAAGCCCTTTGAGTTTACGTCTGCGTCCCTTGCGCCCTTTTTTTTAACCTGCTCTGGTTGCCCCTTATGACCGGCTGTCACATAGACTTCATCAAACTCCACCGTCCCTGATAACTGGACTTCTGGGCGCTTGTCGGCCACCGCTTGGCGTAACTCACTCGTCATCTGATGCACGTCATCTTTGTGCAGACTCAACTCGTCGGCAATTTGTTGATTGGAGACATTGAGACCCATCAAATATAAGCATGCTATCCAGGTTTTTAACGGTTGATGACGACCCGCAAAGATGGTGTCGGTTAAGTCATCAAAGTGGCGACCACACTCGCCACAGATATAGCGTTGCCGCGCTGAATAGGTTGCATGCTTCCCTCGTTTGGTAATGTTTTTCGCTCCACAATCAGTGCAGCAAACACCATCGGGCCAACGCATCGTGCGAATAGTCTCGTAGCATTTGTCCTCATCGATTAACTTGGAAAGCGTTAGCATAGGTAGGCTGACCGGGGGCTTTATTCCATGACACTACTCTGCTCATCTTGAATTTAGCAACCTCCCTAAAACAGCTATTGAGCCTTAAGAATAATCCATTCCCCCGTCTCTTTTTTGTGGTACAAATCCATCTCCATCCGGGTAGAACTCACCAACAAATAATCCTGTAAAACAGGGTTGTTTTGATATAGCCTAAACTTGCCTCCCCGGTCATAGGCTTCAGTACTATCAGACAAGACCTCTACAATCAGGCAAGGATAGGTAAAGTACTTGGATGTACTCCTGTCGCGTTCATCGCAAGTAACGCAGGCATCAAGATAAGTGTAATTCTTGGTATCAACAATATTGATCTTAATGTCAGAATTGCCGGTGATGCAGCCGCTGTTGTCTAAATGTGTATCCAACATAGAAGTAAAGCGAATAGCCATACGACCATGGTTGACAGTACCGCCCCCCATGGCGTGCACCTGACCGTCAATATATTCATGTTTCTCCAGCTGCTTCTCCTCCCAGGCCAAATACTCTTCAGGCATTAGTTGAGGAAAATTCTCTTTTACAGCAATCATCATTAATCAGCTTCTGTCAAAACTCTACTCTTCGGGCATTGCATGCAATACCCCTACCCCACTGCCCACTTAGACAATCTCAAAACTCATCCTATAGGTCTGACTCAAGTTGCACGTATCGTGATCCACAACATTTGTATCACTTAGCTCTAGGTTATAAAAATTAATCACATCTGTCTCAAACAAAGGTCCTGCATGCCAGGTGCCCACTTCAAGTTTAATAAAACAATCTCCAGGAATCTTAAACGCTCGAATTTGCTCTGGGTCTGGTGCAATGCCCTCACAGGCAGGAGCCACTGCCATCAGCCATGCTTTTCCCTCCAGCGAACCCAAACACTGCGTACAGGCCAAATGCCGCGTAATCTGATCAAACCGGGTGCCTTTACGCTCCAGCTGCATGATGTAAAAACGCGGAATACCCCCGTCCAGCTTTAGTTGGGCCTCCTCAGAGTCATAGGATTTACCATCCCACTGGGGACGTAGCACCTGCCCAAAGGGCCGAAACGATTCAGCAGTCAAAACTTGAGCCGTTAGCTGTTGCAAAGTAGTTTCCATGGCGACGTAGGGGAGCAACCCCTATATTTTGCTGACTATTTCAAGTTGCAACAAGTCAGTTTGACGGTACGTAATCCTCCTTATTCGCGCAATCAAAGTGAGTAAAAATGCTTAGTGTATGCTCAGCAAGTGGTAACGCAAACGCTGAGTCATGGACCCTCAATTTTCTGTCATCACAGAACGCATTGATGATATCGTGCTGCTGCTACATGTGATGATGCAGATGGAACTGCCACAACTCCTGAATGAGCATCTCCCCCGTCATTGGAAGCAACAAGGATTGGACTGGGGCTGGGTGATTGTCATTTGGTTGGCCTACATTCTCTCAGAAGGAGACCACCGCAAAGTTGTTGTCCGTGAGTGGGTAAGGCAGCGTCGTCAGAGCCTTGAACAGGTTTGTGGTCTTGAGATTCGAGACACCGATTTCAGTGATGATAGATTGAGTATCGTGCTGACGCATTTGAGTGAGGCTCGGACTTGGCAGTTAATTGAGCAGAGTCTCAATCGCCGAACTATCCGCATTTATAGTTTGCCCTGTGAGATAGCCCGTTTAGATGCCACCACCCTTTCAGGGGAGCATGTGGTGAATGAGGATGGGCTCTTTCAGTTTGGTCACAGTAAAGATGATCCGAGTTTAGCGCAAGTGAAAGTCATGATGTCAGCGTTAGACCCATTGGGCATGCCACTAGCCACCCACGTTGTGTCGGGAGAGCAAGCCGACGATGGGTTATACATACCGGTCTTTGAACAAGCCCGAGCCCGTCTGCCGGTAGGGGTCCTGTGGGTGGGAGATTGTAAAATGGGTGCGGTTGCCACACGTGCTCATATTCATCATCACCACCATGATTATCTGATGCCATTGGCCCGCACCGGTCAGGTACCTAACTTGTTAGCTCAGTGGTTAGTGGAATTGCGCTCAGCAGAGCACCCGTTGGAAAGGGTAACCCTGCTCAAAGCAGATGGAGCAATCCGTCGGCAGTTAACGGGCTATGCCATCAGCCGAGTGGTTGAAGATAAGACCCCGACTGGGTATCCTGTTTGTTGGCGAGAACAAGTATTTCTGATTCACTCTGACACCCATCACCGACAACAACAACAAGGCTTAGAGAAGCGGTTGAAAACCGCAACAACAAAACTGTTGAAACTCACTCCTCCCGTCGGACGAGGACGTAAACAGATTCGTCAAGAGGCTGAACTGGTGCAAAAGGTCCAAACCATTCTCAAAGCGCATCATGTGGTCGGGTTGCTCGACTATAGCATCCAGTTTGAACCGCCCACCAAGACCCACAAAGCCCGTTATCAAATTACGAGTGTCACTCGCAATGAGACGGCAATTGAGCAACACCAACAGGACTTTGGTTGGCGGGTTTATGTCTCCAATTCATCCACCCAGTGTTTATCATTTGAACAAGCCGTTTTGATTTACCGAGATGAGTGGATTGTCGAACATGGGTTTCATCGGTTCAAGGGTAAATCTCTGGGAGCTCACCCGATGTTTGTCAAGCGTGATGACCAAGTACAGGGGTTGATGCATCTACTCAGTTTGGGGCTACGACTGTTGAGCTTGATTGACTGTGTTGTGCATCGGCAATTGGTTGATACCCAAGCGTCCTTAACGGGACTCTATCCAGAAAACCCGAAGAAATCGACGACAAAACCAAGAACAGAGAGATTACTGAAAGCCTTTGACAATATCACGTTAACCTACTTTGAAATGGAGGGACGATCTTATCAACATATTTCTCCGTTGACACCACTCCAGGAGAAGATCATCCAACTATTAGGATTCTCTCCTCGGATCTATACTGACTTGATCTGTAAACCTGGGTAGCCACAATTAGCAAGGATAGGTATTTTTTACTAGCTGGATTACGCGAATAAGGAGGTAATCTTCCACTAACGCTTATATATCCAGAGACTCGGTCAGGAGCCATAATCCCGCACCAGGTTCAAAACCTAGCACTAATTTGATTGCTGTCCAATAAAGGGACAACGTCGCTTGTGCCATTTGAGATCGCACCCAAACCTTACAACACATCAAAAATGCAGCAAGGTACGTCAGAACTTATGCGATTCTGGGGAATGCACTTTTGATATGCTCTCCCAACCCCATGGATAATAAAGCAATGCTAATGATTCCGGGACCCACACCGGTGCCCGAGAAGGTCCTCCAAGCGATGGGCAAACACCCCATCGGCCACCGCAGCGGCGACTTTAGCAAAATCATCGGCGAAATCAACGAAGGCCTTCAGTGGTTATTCCAAACCAAAAATGAAGTCTTAACCCTATGCGCCAGTGGTACCGGCGTTGTCGAAGCAGGCATTATCAACTTCCTCAGCGCTGGCGATAAGGTCCTGGTAGGTAGCAACGGTAAGTTCGGCGATCGCTGGGCCCAGATTTCCAAAGCCTTTGGCCTGGATGTACAAGTCATTCAAGAAGACTGGGGCGTCCCCTTAAAGCCCGAGGATTTTGGCGCAGCCCTGACCGCCGATACGGACAAGGCGATTAAGGCCGTCATCGTCACCCACAGCGAAACTTCCAGCGGTGTGCTCAACCCCGTAGAAGCTATCAATGAGCACGTCAAAGCCCATGGCGAAGCCATCATCATTGTCGATGCTGTGACCAGTCTGGCGTCCTACGATCTGAAGGTGGATGAGCTGGGTCTAGATGTGGTTGCTTCCGGTTCTCAGAAAGGCTTTATGCTCCCCCCTGGCATGGGTTTTGTCTCCGTCAGTGAAAAAGCCTGGGCTGCCTATGGGAATGCTACGCTGCCTAAGTTCTATATGGACCTGGGTAAGTACCGTAAGTCCTTTGCCAAAAACAGCACGCCCTTCACACCGCCGGTCAACCTGTACTTTGGCCTCCAGGTCGCTCTGGAAATGATGAAGGCAGAAGGGTTAGAAAATATCTTCGCTCGCCACGAACGTCAGAAGCAGGCTTGCCGTGCGGCCATGAAGGCTCTGGGTCTGCCACTGCTGGCCCCCGATGATTACAGCAGCCCGGCGGTTACGTCTGTTATTCCCGGTGACATTGTCAGTTCTGAGGATATTCGGTCCACTATGCGCAAGCAGTTTGACATTGCTCTAGCAGGCGGTCAGGACCATCTGAAGGGCAAGATCTTCAGAATTGGACACTTGGGGTTTGTGTGCGATCGCGACATCCTCACCACCATCGCGTCCCTAGAAACTACGCTACAAATCCTTGGCTACGAAGGTTTTGCCCCCGGCAGCGGCGTATCGGCGGCAAGCCAGGTATTGCGGTAGAAAAATATCAAGGAAATTGAATTTCTGAAGCCCCCATTATTGGGGGTTGGGGGTCTCCAACCAAGTTCGCCTTTTGACACCCCCTCTCATCCTATTCCCCTGCCAAAAACGTAATCTCCACCCGATCGCCTTCTTTTAATCCCAACTCCGCTGCCCGGCCAAGGCGTAGCTCAATTACATTGTCCACCAGCAGATTGCCTGGACCATAGGTAGGACAAGGGTTTGAGTCACAGGGCGGAGCCTCGAAAATACCCTGCACTTCACCTCGATATAAAAACACCATATCCAGCCCCACGGGCACGTTTTTCATCCAGAAACGGGCGGGACGTGGTCGGCTAAAGGGAAATAACATCCCTCGGTGATCGGGTAGAGCCTCGCGAAACATCAGACCTAGCTGTTGCTGACGCGGGGTTGCAGCCACCTCTAAGTCAAAGGTTTCACCTACAATGATCGCTTGAGCGGTAATGGGAAGCACTTGGCCAGGTCCAGTGAGTACGATTGAATCAGAGGCAGCGTCTGCCACAGAAGTTCCAGAGGAAGCTGTAGGTTCTGTGCTACTGCAGGCCAGCAGCAGGCAACATAGAGCGAGTAACAGAAAATATTGCTTCTTATGCCAATCGGCCACGCTTGTCTTCCTCTCCTGAACATCACAATTTTTGATGGGCTACGTTGCTGTGTCCCTTCAGCTTCTGGTTACCTCAGGGCACCCACAAGAGTATGCCCCTACCAGGTTGGCCCACCCTACGTTTCACGCAATACGTATCCAACCCCGCGAACGGTTTGGATTAAGCGCTTTTCGCCTTCTCCATCGATTTTTAAGCGCAAATAGCGAATATACACTTCAATCACGTTGGATTCACCCATGAAGTTGTAGCCCCACACATTTTCTAGAATCTGTTCGCGGGTCAAGACTTCGCGCGGGTGCTCCATTAAATATTTGAGCAGCTCAAATTCTTTCATGGTCAGGTCAATGACCCGGCTGCTGCGCATGGCCTGACGGTTGGTGATGTTGAGGGTAAGCTCACCAAACACTAACTGTTCAACACCGTACTCACTAGGCTGTAAATACGCGCTGACTAAGGCTAGAAATTCATCGCTGCGGTAGGGTTTGAGAAAATAATCGTCGGCCCCAGACTCAATACAGGCCACCCGGTCGTCCAGGTTGTCACGAGCCATCAGTAGCAGCATGGGGGTACGATCACCTTGCGATCGCAACTGCTGACACAGGTCTAATCCCGACTCGCCCGCCAACATCCGATTGACCACAATCAGGGCCGGGTGACGAGTTTGAACTTCTTTAATGCCTGAATCTATCGTGGTCGCCACCAACGGAATGTAACCGGACTCACGCAGATCGTTACTGACATCCTGGGCCAATTCTTCATTGGCCTCCACTAGTAAAACACAGGGGGCCGCATCAGATGCACCCATAGGATCAACCTCCCGCTTTGTATACGCGCATCGCAAACTGTAACTTTAAATTCGCGGACTATTACTACGCAAATACTAGCGCGTGCTCATCCAAACACCATAAGTTAAAGAATGTATACAAAAGAGCGATTACCGTAAAGGGTGTCAGTATACCCCTAAGCAACGCACCGGCATCGAGACGTGCTACAAACCCAGGGTCGGATGAACTGTATTCTCAAGAACCTAGATAAAATGTCCGCAGAAGAATATACAGCAATACGAGAGAATGCTCACCAATGGCATCAACAGCAAATCTCTTAGTAACACTTCACAGTTCCTAGACATTACATCTAGTTACTTTAGGCAACCATAAAGAATGCTCATAATAACGGACATGAGGGTTTACAGGAGATCGTTTTCTCCTATTATTATTAACAAGCGTAAAAAGCTCAGTAAGCCATCTGAGCTCGGACTCAGGGTGTACATACCAACAAGCAGCTCTTATGAGCAGGACACAAACCATTTAGGGTGCATCGCTTTTACTCCTTGCTCTCGCTTGTAGAACACGAGTTTGTTGCTAGCTAAACACAGTGTCGTTTAACTAGGCCCAGAGTTGTTAACTAACTGAGCCCAGAATTAAGCTTACATGGCATTTTTACGCTAGGTGTCTATTAAACATTTTGAGCAGACCAGGCGGCAATTGCTAATTCTAGCGCCTCAACAACAACTGTATTCATAGACTGTTCTTTATCACACGCTAGTTGCTTGATTGCCTTCTTCACCCGAGGGGGTACGTAAATTGTCATTTGTTCAGTTGGCATGGTTCGTTCTGGCTATGACCTATAAATTGAGTTTAGGACACTCAATTAGGCAACAGTACGGGCAAATGGCCGATATTAGTCGTCACAAAGGCGCAACTAGTCCTGTTATCAAAAAAATGTTCAGATCGCGAGCTTAGCTTTCAATAACGCATACAAGACCCGTGAGAGATCTCGACGCTGAACAATGCGCCGATCCCTTGGCGTACCGACAAAGGCGGCTTCATGGTGCTTAGGCATTGCTTTTTTGACTAAGAAGCCCAGCTGTTGACGAGTCATGGCCTGGTCTGGAGCAAACCGCCCCCGCCCTACACCCGCCACCATATTTTTGGCCTTAAGGGTTTCAATATTGCTATAGGCCCAGTGCTGGCCAAGCTGCACATCTCTGAAAGATGGCTGAGCTGGAGTATTTTTTTCTAGTCCTAAGAGACTAACTAAGGCTGTACAAACAACCGCACGGCTAACGCTGGCATAGGGGCGAAAATGCAGGTTTTTCTCATTCTCGCTATTGATGATTCCCGCCGCTGCCATTACCTGAATGGCTTCAAAATCTTGGTCCGTATGGGATACATCATCAAACCATACAATGGGAATACCGTTGCGGGCCAAAAAGCCCTGTAGCTTGCGTAGTAAGGACTCATTCCGAACAATCTCACGGGGTTGTTTTCCAGTCCACACACTAAAGGCTGCCAAAAAGCCACCGGCCTCACCAATCGCCCATTCCACCGGGTGCATTCGATAGGCGGCATTGGTAATGTGGGTGGTGCCAATACTTTTAGCTGATAAAACTAAGCCATCTGTATTGATAGGAACCAGTGCCCCCGCTGGTAAAGTGAAGGGTAAGGCAATCACATCTTTCCCGGTAGGGCTCACATGACCATCCACCAGATTGCCATGGAGGTCTAAGTAGTGATATTGACCAATGCCCAGCGTATCGTTAAAAGTCCGGGCACGTGCCTGATTCGGAAAAAAGCTAGCAGCCACGTCTTCATGGCGAATGGTGGTCATAGCAATGCCTCGACGGGCTTCTCGAATGTAGGGTTCCAGGGCAATGCCATCCTTGGTCCAGGTGAGATCTCCTCGGGGTTTGAGATCAGGCGAGCCATTGGTTTGCAAGAAGTGAATATAAGCCTGCGTTCGGGTACGTGCCCGGGCAATCTGTTGTTGTCGCTCTGAGCGATCAAGCCCCACCAGGTAGCCAGTGCGATAGTCATTACCACAGCACTGACCCCGCTCCGGGTGGCTCGATGTGCCCCAATTAATCACGGCCACATCGCCAGGGGAGATTGTTTTTTTGTACAGAGAGCGTCGTAACAAGCGACGATAGCGAAAAATACCAAACGCATTAAAGAAATCGCGTTTTTTCCAAACTGTGTTTTTGCGGACCCAAAAGTCTCCAGTAAATTCGTGTAGGTTGAGCCATGGTACTCTGCCATATTCTGTTGGCATACCAATGGGAACCCCTTTACCAGGCTGCGTACGCTCCACTAACACATCAAAGGTAAATGACTGTTGACACTGGGGTCGGGCGTCCTCTGGCAAAATTGCTTCGTCTGTTTCGCTGCGAGCCTCTTGTCCCACCCGTGAGGGTACATCACCCACCTCTAGCAGATCGCCTAAATCAGTGGCTTCTACTACGACCTTGGCATACACCGTAAACGCATGCTTGGTTTTGGTATCTTGACACATCACCCCGGTCACACGGCGCACACTCGTCTCGTTACCGGTGGCTGCCAGCACTAATGAAGTGGGCTCAGCATAGGGAATTAGGGTGAGCTTGCCGGACTTTAGATAGGGCAATAGTTTTTCATTTAAGGCCGTAGACGCCGCCACTGGAGTAGTCGAGAGGGGACATACCCACGAGCCGCCTGGATCCTCTACAATCTGACCGGCCACAGGCTGTAACTGTCGCTGCCGTCGACGGAACAGGCGTTGGCTTTTGGAAATGGCAAATTCTTCTCCATTCAGCGTGGTCAGATCGGCCTTGTGGCGCAATAGGTCACCATCGTCAGAGGCGGGCAATGCCTGGGCGGTAAACTGTCCCCCCACCATCCGCTGGGGCTGCACCAAACACACATCTAATTTGAGCTTAAGGGCGGTCAAAGCAGCCATATAGGCAGCCGTTGACCCCCCAACAACCGCAATTGAACACTCATAACTGGCCCCATCCCAGGGGCGGGTTAAGGCATCATCGCTAAGCAGACCGTTTTTCTGATGCACCATAGATGTCTCACTCCTAGACCATTCCATCATGGATCAAGGTGGCAAAACTGAGCCAAATTTATCCGTAGTTTTTCATAAATCACCTGCTAGCTAGGGACGTCACCCCCCTAGGCCATGGGCGATGCCAACAGATGAATTGTTTAGGATAGCTAACATGCAGTACCCTCAGATCATTAAATCATCACCATAAGAACCATGTCTAAGAAGCCTCCTGTCATTGATGTTGACCCGGCAACGCTGTTGTTTATTGGCTTTCTGTTGATATTGCTGCCCTTAATTTTTACGGGGTTTCTTGCCCAGTGAGGGCCTGATCTAAGGCGTGGTTGAACGCCGCTCGCAGCTTATGGATAACATAGAGATCTTCACGGTCTAAGCGGGCAATACCATGCATGACATAGCTTTGATAGCGTTCTGGTAAACTCACCCGTGCCATGAGTTGCTGCAACAGTTGTTTAAGGCTGGCATATTCTGCAGCAGGCATCGGCTCACTATTCAGCCGTTGATCCGTAATCTGTACCTGGGTCTGCTCAGCTGACAGCACAAAGCTATACACCATGACGGCCTGGGCGAGATTCAAGGACGGCTGTAGCTGATGCTGGGGAATGGTTGTTAACAGATCACAGGCTTCAATATCGGCAGACTTCAGTCCGGAGCGCTCCCCACCAAAAACAATGGCCACTCGATGCAGCCATTCTCCCTTTGCTTGCAGATGGGTGGGAAGGTCTCGCACGGAGGTGTAGTGGTGTTTTTCGTAGCGGTGGCGGGCGGTGGTTGCACAGGCAAAGTCGCAATCTGCGATCGCATCCCCCAGATTTTCATAGACCTGAGCGGTTTCGAGCACATGTTGAGAACCGTGGGCCAGGGCAAAGGCCTTTTCACCCAGGTGATCGGCCTGGGGTCGTACTAAACGTAAAGCGTTGTAGCCCATGGTATGCATCGCACGGGCTGCCGCTCCAATATTTTCGGATTCTTCGGGGTCGACAAGGACAAAGATTATTTCCATGGAGATTTATTATACGGGGCGGTGACATCGCCCAATGTAGGGGCGTTTCATGGAACGCTCCTACATGGGGGCCGATTGGATTATTTTGCCTCACCCAAATAGCTCTCGGCTTGGAGGTCAAACATTTCAGCATAGCGACCTTGTTGGGCCATGAGCTGGTCGTGGGTCCCCACTTCGGCAATTTGCCCCTGCTCTAACACAACAATGCGATCAGCCATGCGCACGGTGGAAAACCGATGGCTGACCAGGAAGGTCATTTTGCCCTGGGTCAGCTGCCGAAAACGCTGGAAAAGATCATGCTCTGCGATCGCATCCACCGCCGCTGTCGGTTCATCTAAAATCAGAATCTGGGCATCACTCATAAATGCCCGCGCCAGACCAATTTTTTGCCACTGCCCCCCGGAAAGATCCACCCCCCCTGAAAACATTTTGCCAAGAATAGTGTGATAACCCTCTTCTAGCCGCTCAATCACCTCAGTGGCACCAGCTCCCTGAGCAGCTTGAGCCACTAAATCAATATTCTGTCGCTGGGGCAAGTTACCAAATCCAATATTGTCTTGCACATTCAAGGCATAGCGTGCAAAGTCTTGAAACATAATGCCAATTTGACTACGCAGTTCGCTGAGAGAAAATTTTTGCAACGGAATATTATCAATGATAATTTGCCCTCGATCAATGTCGTAAAGACGGGTCAGCAGTTTTAATAAGGTTGTCTTCCCAGAGCCATTTAGCCCCACCAGCGCAATACACTCCCCTGGTGCAACCGTCAGATTAATCCCCTGTAGTGTGGGCTGTTCTGCCCCTGGGTAGGTAAAGTACACATCCTGAAACCGCAACCCCTGTTCCATGGGTTTGGGAAAGGGTTTAGGGTGACGAGGACTGACCACCTGGGGAGAGATATCCAATAGCTCAAAATACTGCGACACGTAGAGATTGTATTCATAGAGGGTGGCAAGACTCAGGAGAGTGGACTCAATTAATCCCTGGGCCTGTTGAAATGCACCTGTGTATAGCGTGAGATCACCCAGGGTCACCATCCCCTGTAGCGTTTGCCATAGCACTAAACCATAGGCTCCATAAAACCCAATAGCGCCCAGCAGTTCAGTGCTCAACTGGGCTAGCGACTGCTGCCGCGCCAACCGCCGTGACTCTTGATTAAATTCATGACGAATAGTGCGGTACTGCTCCACCATATGTTGTCCCAGGTTAAACAGCCGTACTTCTTTGACATACTGAGGAGCCGTGAGAATCTCGTAAAAGTAGTCTGACAAACGACGAGACGGTGTTTGGCGACGGTTCATCCAAAATCGCCGATAGGAGTAACGAATACCCACCCAGAAAGTAGGCAACACACTGAGTAACAACAGGCCCATCACCCCAGAGCTAAACCGCAATAGTAATGCCAGCAGTCCCACCAACCGGGTAATCGAACCTAACAGCCGAGATAGTAGCTCCACTACCCGCAACGGATAGTTACTGCCACTTTGCTGCGCCCGATTTAGCACATCATGGAACTCAGGTGATTCATAATGGGCCAGGTCCAGACGCATCGCCTGCTGCAACAGTTGCACATTGGCATGGAGCAAAAACTGATCGCTCAGCACTCGGCTCACATAGCTATTGAGTTTATTCAGCACTTCTTGCAACAGCAACAGACTAAATCCTGCTATCACCAGGAACAACAGATAAGATGTAAAACCAGACGTATCACTGGCCAGAATCGACACCACTTGATCAACAATCAGCTTACTCACATAAAGCTGTGCCGTTGGTATTAACGCATTGACCAAAGTGATGCTGATACTGAGCACCAGCCAACCTGGAGACGCCGACCATACTAGCCGCACGAGCCGGGGGGTATTCCCCAGCAAGCTCAGGAAGTCTTGATAAGAACGTCGCAGTCGAGATAGAAAATTGTAAAAAGTAGAATGCACGGATAACAAGAAGACGTTTTGAGTTTTAAAGGCTCAGTGTTGAGTCATCATTATCTACTTTGCTCACACCCGTTAAACCATCATCAACTCAAAATTCACAACTCTCCAACCTAAGCCTTCACCAATCCCAGCTTGATCGCCTTTACAATTGCCTGGGTTCGGCTACGCACTTTAAGCTTCTCAAAAATGGCCGTCAGATGGGCTTTCACTGTCGCAACAGTGATATATAACTGTTTTGCAATCGTCTCATTCGAGGCCCCTTGCACCAGCCAATGCAGCACATCCTGTTCTCGCTCTGTTAAGTGAATATCTTCAGACACTTGAGGCAGAGGGCTGGAAGTAGCATGAAATAACCGAAAAAACCCACTGGCTAACGCAGGATCAAGATACACCTCATCTTGCAGTACTGTTCGTATGGCTTCATAGAGCTGGCTGCCTAGCTTATCCTTGGCGACGTAACCCTTGGCTCCAGCCTGCATAGCCTGAAAGATCCATTTATCTTCTCGATGGGCCGACAGACTCAGTACGCGCGTATCTGCCCCCAAGGTTTTCAGCTGCCGTAATACCTCAATGCCAGTCCCCTGGTCTAACTCCATATCTAGCAGCGTGATGACGGGATTATGGGTCTCAACCATCTCAATGGCTTGCTCCACCGAGGCAGCTTCTGCCACGACCTCAAACTTAGCAGGCCCATCGACATAAAACCCTAGCAAGGTGCGTAAACCTTGCCTAAAGTCAACATTGTCATCAACTAATAAAACAGAAACAGCATCAGTCATTGAGGATGTACCTAACACTGAAAAACATATGAAGAGAGCATTCAAAAAACAAGTAAGTTATGGGCGCGGCAGAAAAATCGAAAATTGAGCCCCTCCCTGGGGGAGAGTTTCAGCTCCAATACTACCCTGATGGTCCAAAATAATTTTCTTTGCGATCGCCAGTCCTAACCCAGTCCCCCCAGATCGTTGTGAGTAAAACGGTCTAAACAGCTCAGAGATATCCATATCTTCCAGACCAGGCCCCTGATCGCTGACAGTCACCAACACCGCCTCGTCAGCGATTTGCCAATCAACGGTAATAGTCCCACCCGTATTACTAAAGTGCACGGCATTGTCAAGCAAGTTTTGCAAAACTTGTTCAAACTGCCAACCATCAACAACAACAGAAATAGATGGCCCAGGGCACACTATATTCAACTGCTTTTGCTCAATCTGCGGTTGCAATAAGGAGAGTGCATTTTTCAACAAGGTGAGTAAGTCATGGTCCCGTTTTTTCAGACACGCTTGTTTACCACAGTTGAGTAAGTTTACTAAATTGGCTAAAAGCGTCTCAGACGTTCGACGAATACAGTCCGCCTGAGCCTTTTGAGTTTCGTTTTCAGCACCCAAAGCAAGTGTCTCTGCATAGAGTTGAATCAAAGAGAGGGGATTACGCAATTGATGGTCAGCCTGTTGCAATGTCTGCTCTAATAACTGAATCTTTTCCTGCTGACGCAGGTTCTCTTGATACAAAATGAGATATTGCTGGAGTAGCTGCGCGTACTCCTTAATTAACGTCTGCTGTGGATGGGAAATATGCTTTTCGGTCCACAACAGTAGATACTCACATTGAGTTTCTGTTTGACGCAAACCACACACATAGGCACAGGAATCACTTGAATTGAGTGATAGGGGCATCAGCTCTAAAAACGGCAAATTCTTAGTAATCCAGCGTTCTGGCTCAAGATACGACGTAATTTCGTTATTTATCACATGATGGCGACGATAAGACATCATATCGCGCTTATTTTCAAGCTGATCCCAACGAACTAGCCAAACGTCTAAAGCTGATAACTTCTCGCTTAGGCGATCAATTTGCGCTTGGCACAGCTGGCGAATGTCAGCAGATGCCAATTTTGACTGGTGGCTCGCTATTGAAGGAGGCGATGTATACATCCTGAATCCACTCCTACTTCACCCGGGAACTGTGGTGTTTATGCTGATCATGAATACCTGTATCCTTATCTAGAATCAACATTTTTTTGTCAATATGCAAGCGTCTAAAGGAAATTTGGGTGTAAACACGCAGTCTTTCAAATTCATAAAAACATCCCCTCTCTCGCCCTTGAAATTCCTGATGGGTTGCCTTGTTTTTAACGTTTAACCTCCTTCGATTTTCAGGCTGAGATGCACTACGCAGCAGAATAGGCGTTATAGCTATTAGACCTTTGACCAATTGGCCCCAGGGATGTCAAGGCTTACGCTAATAACAAGCGCATTTCGTTGACATGTTCGCTATCGTAGACTCGCCATCTTTGCGTGAAGGGGCGAGTCTTTTTATTGCAATCGTGTCTTGCCACCTCTATTGCGGTAACTACGGTTGGTTTAAAAGAAATATGCATCCCACTACGCGCCTACGTAGGGAACTTACCTAGTACATTTGGCTGATTTTAACTACGCCAAATGTATGATATGAGAGAAGTCAGGTAAAGTTACCCATCGCAACCTAGACTTTCCCGCGTTGACACACCTGTAACTGGGTTCATCCCGTCAGCTCGTTCGCACAGGTACTTCACCTGGAATCGGTCCAGAATCGTATAGGAAAAGTCTGCCCCCGTAATTGTTGCGTCAGCAAATGTACTGCTGGTCATCAGGGCGTCGGTAACAACGGCATTGGTTAAATCAGACCCCGTAAACTCTACCCGGTCGGCAAAGGTTTCTGACAGGTTAGCGCCGGTGAGGTCAGTACGGATAAATTTTGCCTTGGTCAAAATGGTGGCACTGAGGTCTGCACCTCGAAAATTAGCGTTTCGCACCTCTGCTGCCGCTAAGGATGTACCCGCTAAATTGGCATTTTCGAAATTGCGTCCGGTGAGGTCGGTCAGGGTGTAGTTGACGACGCCAGGTTCTGCGATCGCAACCGATGGCAACGTCGTTAGCAGCAGTGAAATCGCAACGAGCATTCCGACTAGTTTGAGACTCAGCCACTGCCACCTAATCATCTGCAAGTACTCCCTGTCTGCTCCAGCTCTAATCATAGGCGAATTTAGGAGACCGCAGGTGGCCCACACTGACATTCAGCTAGCCTGCTTTTTCGACCGCAGGTGGCTCACACCGACATTCAGCTAGCCTGCTTTTTCAACCGCATTAACCGTTCCCTCTGGCCATGAATTTTCCACCCCATAGTGTTCCGTAGCTAGCGGATCAATCGCTGGCGGCAATGCAGTCTCTTGGGACTGAGCCAATATGCCCGGTTGACCAGGCAGCTTTAAGCTACCCTGCTGCAGATCGCCCCAAAGCATTTCTGACACTTGCTTAGCATCTCGGTTGAGGGTATCGGTGATCGCATCAATTTCCGTCAGGATCTGGGCAATCGTTTGGGCCGCAGTTGCCATCGCTTGCGAGTTGGCAATAGTTGCCTGTCTAGATTGGGTCAGATTGCTCGTCTGATGATGTAGCTTTTCTAAGGAGTGACGCTGGCGATCGTAAGCCTTAAGATTGGTCACATCCGCAATCAGTTGAGCAATCAAGGCTTGAAACTGGGATTTGTCTGCCGACTGAGCAGACTGATTTACAGAGCCTGTCAGCGCCATAATCCGTTGATCTAGGATGTCAAATATCTGGTTTGCTTCCGATTCTGACGGCATACTCTCCAGATACCCCCCCAGGGTTTGGGCCAGGCTAAATAGAGCATCTAATCGTCTGTCTATAGACTGATACTGATTAGATTGCTCATCCAACTGCTGCTGCACCTTTTGAATCAACGCCTGTTGCTCACGCGCTTCTTCATCCACCTGCGCTGTGAACGCTAAAAATTTCTCAGTCAGTTGATCAGCATGAAAGTAGCTTTGGGTAATGGTTTCTTCATGACGACGAATCGTCTCCTGGTGCATGTTGAGCTGGTTGAGAATGTTAAAGAACGAAACCGATAGCTGCTCTAGCTCGTCTTTCTGAGCGATCGCAACTTCCTCCAGTAAATTTCCATGGGTACCCACAAACTGTTTGCCTTGCAGCAGGATGGGTTTGATCCGCTGGTTTAACTTTCTAATGGCCAGATAGACCACCACTGCCAGCAATAACACCATTAACCCAGTCGTCACAGCTGCAATGCGTAGAATCCGACCATAGATCGCTTTATAAGGCACAAAACCAAACAGTAACCAGTCCTGGCCAGGTACCGTAGCGTAGGCCCAGTAGCCAGAAGCGGTCTTCAAAAAGCCCGGTGCCTCCGTGTCAATCTGCGGCCAAATCGCCTCCAGCTCAGGAATAGTTTGGTAGGTTTGGGCTTCAGCCGTTGGGTTGGTGGGATCGGCAATCACCTGGCCTGACTGGGTAAGTAGCAAGAAATACCCGGCTTGTTGAAAGACAACATCATCCAGCAAATTCCCTAAATAGGCGCTGTCAATCTCCACCAGGCTAGTGCCCAACCAACGACCGTCAGAATTGAACAGAGGATAGTAGTAAGTCAGTAACCGATTTCGGTCCCCTTGATAAGGCTCTGTCCACACACTGGTCTGGGGTTCAAAATAATCGCGGTAGCGATCAGTGTCAGGGTAAAACTCGCCGACGTCATCGGCAAAGTCTTCGTAGCGGATAGCGTCTGGATCAAACGATGTTGACTCCGCAGACGTAATCGCTGAATAGTAGGGAAATAACCAGGGCTGCTCCTCCAGGATGCCATTTTTGCTCTGCCCTAGCCCCAAGCCAACCACAAACTCTGGGCGACGCTGAAACAGCTGCAACACCAACTCGCGATAGGTATCAGGAAACTGCGCCCCTCTCTCATGCAGCGTAGTGGCGCTGACACCCAAGCTATAGGCCAGAGTTTCAGCTGAATCTGTGACTGATGCGATCGCATTGACCTTACTATCAATACTGCTACGCACCTGGTCTTCTGCCTGACGTCTTAACATTTCACTAAAGAGAAATGCCATGCCCCCCATGCCAGCAAGGGCACCCAGCATGATCATCCAAAACAGACGACCACCAAATGAATTTAGTTTGAACCATCCTTTAGCCTTATCCACTAAAGTCGGCTGATAACTTTGGGGTGTACGTGGGAGTTCTTTAAACGGTGAAATTGACTGCTTAGACGTTGACAATTTAAAGGAACACATATTCGTTGAATAACAAGTTCTATCAAGTTCTATATAGATGAAGCTATAGAGCAGACACAAGCCATAGAGCAAACACTTGGCCACTCCCCATAGTAGTTCATAAATCTTGTAGATTGAGGTTCACTAGATCACCCTATGTGTTCAAGAATGAGCGACTTCATCATATAAATAAATAAACCCGACAAAATACCTTTAAATCAACAACTATATTCTGTCGGGGAACATGATGACTGCGATCGCCTTTGGGTCTTAATTTACACCTTCTACCCGTTTCAATAATGTTGTTGAGATCTGCTCAATATCTGACAACATGGGGGTAATCGACTGCAAGGAATCCACCACAGAACGAGACTCTGATATCGCCACTTCACTAGCCTGGGTAATATGCCCCATTTGTTTTTGGAGGTTATCTATAGACGGCCAGCGGCGTTCCAATGCTTTGAGCGTAACAATATTCTTCGTCAGTTGCTCTATCAGCGTATGTAACTGTTCGGACTGCCGTTCACTAGCCCCATGGCTCAGGACATGGGTCAAAGCACCAACCTGTTGTTCTACCAATGCTAATGTTTCTGTTGAATGGGTTGGTATCCGACGCAATTCACTGTTCAATGCACGTCCCATGGTGTTAATGGCATCTACTTGAATATCAATTGTTTGGGAACTCTTGGAAATATCGGCCATCAGTTGTTGCAAATCACGCATCAGTATCTGTTGCTCACCCGCCAACCGATTCAAGAGGTCTGTGAATTCTGTAAACTGCGCAGAAACTTGAGTAGATCGGGACGTCTCTTTTTCAAGTTTGAGCTCATGGCGACGGATTGTTTCTTCATTTAAATTGAGCTGCTCTAGCATATTGAAAAAAGCGAGGGACAGCTGATTTAGATCATCTTGCTCATCCCATTGAGCCAACAACGTAGCATCGGTCTTAGCCAGTTGATTACACTGATTCAGAACAGGTCTGAGGCGACGGTTGAGGCTGCGAACTGCCAAGAAAATCGCTGTTGACAGCAGGACCACCATGATCGCTGTCGCTGCCAGGGTAATCAGAGCAATACGGTTAAATACGGCTGAGTAAGGGACATACCCCAACACTAACCAATCGTGCTCAGGCACAACCGCATAGGCCCAGTACCCAGTTTCTCCTTCTAAGAAGCCGGTCTCATTGAGGCTCATCTGCGGCCAGATAGCCGTTAATTCAGGAATATCCTGATAGGTTTTTAGATTGTTCTCAGGACTGGCCGGGTCGGCAATGATATTTCCCTCACGGGTCACCAATATAAAATGTCCCTGCTGACGAAAAACAGGCTGATTGAGAAGGTTGCCTAAATACTGTCCGTCAATGTCTACCAGGGTTGTACCCAACCAGCGGCCATTACCGGCAAATAGAGGCACATAGTAGGTCAACAACTGGTTGGTAGCGTTTTCATAGGGCTCTGTCCAGACAGTCGTCTGGGGAACAAAGTAGTCTCGATACCGTTGGCTATTAGGATAAAACTCGCCCTCACCGTCGGCAAAGTCTTCATAGCGAATATTTTGATTAAACGCAGGCTCGTTTTCTGAAGCATCCACCCAATAGTAGGGAAATAACCAGGACTGATCCACAATCAGTCCATTTTCTCGCTGCCCTAACCCAAGACCCACGATAAACTCTGGACGGCGCTCAAAGAGCTGTAGCGTCAGTTCCCGATAGGTATCGGCATACTGTGCCTGCCGCTCATGGAGCGTAGTTGCACTAATGCCCAGACTATTGGCCAACGTTTCAGCGGCTTCGGTCACCGACGCGATCGCATTCACTTTACCATCCAGGGTACTCCGCACCTGATCCTCAGCCTGATACTTGATCATCTCACTAAAGAGAAATGCCATGCCGCCGATACCCGTTAGGGCACCCACCATAATCATCCAAAACAGACGGCCACCAAACGAATTTAATTGCAGCCATCCCATCAACGTTTGATTTAGGCTCTGCTGCTGTTTTGTTTGAATAGATATCTCGGAAGCAGCAGACGATCCAGCCCGTGTAGCACTCGATAATTCAGAAGGCATAATAATACAGGATAATACAGGGAAAAATCAGTAGGATTTAGTTCAAGAACTTCGATTGTTAAAACTGTTTGGATGTAACGCTTCTCTATAAAGGCCTATGGGGGCTGATCAGCCAAAAAGAGACAAAGACAACCATTTTTGCAGATCACTCACTCTGCAAACCAGCAACAACAATACTTACGGTTATCACCTACTGGCACCATTGTTGATGGCAATCCGTTTATTTGTGGGCGGCTTTTTAACAACTTCACCAGATAAACACTTGAGCTTCAAATAATTATTCAACGTAAACCAGAAACTTTAAGAGAAACATCCGTAATATAGAGATCTCTTAAAAATCTCATTGATATTGATCTATGGAACATTTTGTTATCATTGAGTGTCACTGAACCTATGCCAACGTGTAAGCCCTCCTCTTAAAGCTTCCATGAAGCCCACTTACCCCTATCAACCTTTTCTCCTACGCCTTTTACACGGCCTCACTGGGGCATTCCTAGTGTTGGCAATCCTGACTGCTTTTTGGACCTATAACACGTACGATGGTCGTTGGGGCACGATTCCACTGCCAACCTATAAAGCGATTGAAGGGATCCATGGCACCTTCGGACTTTATACACTCTTGATCTTTCCAGCATTTGTTTTCTACGCGTTTAACCGTGGAAAACATCGCCTGGTGCAGCCCGAGGCATTAACAACGTTGACTCAGAAAATTGGTCAGCCTATTTGGTGGGTTAACCTCAGTCGCTTTGTCAATACGCTGACCCTGATAGCTCTCACATTTGCCCTATTTAGCGGCAAAATGATGGATGAAAAATGGCTACCGAACGGAGAGCTGAAGCATTTTTGGTATTACGGTCATTTGGGATCGTGGGTCGTCATGGTGGTTGCGATCGCCATTCATCTTCTGATGAATGCAAAAGTCGGTGGCACGCCCTTGTTACTCTCCATGATGACATGGAAATTTCGCCCCCAAGATAGTCCTCGACTTTGGAAAAATCACATCACCGCCTGGTGGAAAAATTTTCAACTTGATACCTGGTCACATTGGAGGCACATACTCACCAATCGCCCCAAACTGGAACTCGCCATTTGGGTCAGCCTCATTGCCGCTTGGCTAATATCCATAGCTAAAGAACTTGTGTAGGTGGTAGGTGGTAGGTGGATTTAGAGGCAACAGGCCACGCCACTACTCCCTGCGCTCCACTCCCCACTCCCCCCAAAATCCCCATGCCCATGCACAGATTTAATCTCTATCACACCTGATCTTTAAAGGTGCCTACGTAAAATGACCACAAAGGGATATACCCTAGATCTGGCTCTATTGCCGAGTAGATAGTCCCTATGGTTGGTTAGACCATAGTTGCCTACTGCTGAGCGTAGTGTAGGTCACATCTCTACCTAAGGGTCTAGTGACCCCATTAACTCAATAGATGTATTGTTAGGAGCAAAATTGTGGAACGCACTTTCATCATGATCAAGCCTGACGGTGTTCAACGTGGTTTGATCGGCGACATCATCAGCCGCTTTGAAACTAAGGGATTTACCCTAGTAGGCATGAAGTTCATGGCCGTTTCCCGTGAACTGGCAGAAAAGCACTACGGCGTTCATAAAGAGCGTCCCTTTTTCGGCGGCCTGGTGGAATTTATCACCTCTAGCCCCGTAGTTGCTATGGTTTGGGAAGGTGAAGGTGTCGTTGGTTCTGCCCGCACCCTGATCGGTGCCACCAACCCCATTAGTTCTGCCCCTGGAACTATCCGTGGCGACTACGGCGTTACCATTGGCCGCAATATTATCCATGGTTCCGACGCCATCGAAACAGCTCAGACTGAGATCGCCCTATGGTTCTCCGACGAAGAGCTAGCCAATTGGGACTCCTGCGCTAAGAGCTGGATCTACGAGTAATTAATACATCACGTAGGGGCGCAATGTAGGGGCGCACGGGGGGGGGGTAGGGGCGCACAGCCGTGCGCCCCTACCCCCCGTGCGCCCCTACAAACGATCTACCTAAATTACATCTGCCCAAACTGTACCCGCAGGTTATCGCGAGGGTGCGGCGTTGGCACCACCACCATGGACAAATCTTCAGACCAAACGAATTCACCCTGCCAGAATTGGGGGTTTTGGGTTTGCATTTTATAAAAGATTATGCTGACCTACTTCCTTTTGATGGCCGATTTAATAATAGATAGCTGCCTTCATTCAACTCAATTTTTTCCAGCAGATACATTGCTTGCCGATAGTTTTGCTCAGCCGCCTCCGAGTGATGGGTAACTTGATAGAGCCTGGCCGCGTAGCATAAATTAAGTACCGTCAAACAAACGGCTTCTTCACGGTGCTTCAGTGCAAGAGAGTTTTGCAGAATTTCTAGCGATGCCTGATGACATGCGATCGCAAACAAATACTGCTGAGAAGCCGCATACACCTGCCCCATATAGATTAAAGTAATCGCCTCATTCAATAAATCACCCATTGTCTGACAACGTTCAGACACCTGTTTTAGCAACTTTATCGCTAAACGATGACAATCTTGATGGTGATAGACCATGGCTACATTGGCGAGTGCTGGAATTGCAGCAATTTCATGTTGCAACTGCCAAACCGTTCGAATAGCTTCCATACAGAACCATTTTCGACAATCAACATTACCTTGAGAGCCATGTAAGCCACCAATACAATTCAGCATCCTACCCATGTTGAGAATGTCATTTGTATTACGAAATGTAGCCAATGCTTTTTGGTAGTGGTTTAGTGCAATATCAAATTGTCCAAACAATCTATGTAAGGCACCTAACGTCCAATAACGGTAACCATAAATACACATACGGCAGCCCCTAGAATCCCTGACCCAGCAATGTCTTTGGCTCTAAAGGTAGAAAGATTCCACCTATAAATCAAGTAATCTATCTGTGATATTGGCTGTACTTTTCAACCACCAATCTTGCAGAAAACTGCATACAGGTTTGGTAACACCAGCAATACCTACCTCACAGGTGTTTCCTACAGTTTAAGGAACCATTCAAGGTTAATGGGGTGACATCATATGAACACTTGGACAGTCAAATTATTGGGCGAGTTTCAACTAAAAGACTCATCTAATGTTACAAAAAACCTGGCATCTACGGAAGCCACCAAATTGCTGGCTTATCTTCTCTATTTTCATCAGCGCTCCCATCCTTGTGTACAACTGGCAGAAACACTATGGCCGCACCTTACTCTTAGTGAAAGGAGGAAAGCTTTTCAAGCAGCTTTAAATTCTTTAAAAGAGCCTTTTTCCACTGCAAAAGAACCTGTTATTGTCTGTCATGACAATAAACTCAAACTCAATATTCGTCACTTTAATGTCGATATTTTAGAAATCAAAACGCTCATTCACCAGGCCAGAAACTCTGATGATCCACAGCAACAGCTAATCTATTTGCAGCAGGCTATCCAACGAGACTATGGCACACTCTTGAGTCGGTTTGAAGATGATTGGATTATTGCAGAACGTCGCCATTTACATAGCGTATATTTAGCCGTATTACATCAGCTGATTAAAAGTTGTTTGCAGCTGAAGAAGCTTTCTGCTGCGACTGCTTATGCTCAACTTGCTGTTAATATTGAGCCCTATAATGAACGCACACATCTTGATTTAATCAAGGTCTATATGGCGAGAGGTTACCAGTCTTCTGCTCAACACCAATATGCAGAATTGCAACGCATCTTTAATGAAGATTTGCGGCAACCAATATCTCAAACTGCTACAGAACTGATTCAGAAACTAGGGTTGCATCCAGCAACAGCAACGTTAGTGCAATCATGCAGCGATGGCAAATAACCGTTAGTCATGGGAGGTAAGTGCAGCACAGTCGCGACTCATCACTAAACGTCCATCGGCAAGGCGATAAAGGTTGTGTGGTTCGGTGATAGCAACATTAGTGCTGATCTCGGCTATGGGCTGAACGGTACTAAGACTATAGTTAGTTTGAGCACTGCCAGGTTGTTGGGGTAGGCTATCGTTCCCTGTAAAAACAACACTACTACCGATATCACTACTCTGGGCAATGCAGCTAGCGGCAACCAGAGTTTCAGGATTGACCAGCTCATCTGGCAGTTCGGTAATGCTGTTTTCAATAAAACTAACATCTGCTAGAGAAATTGTTCCTGAAGCAATCCCCCCTGTGGCATTGATATCTACTCGATCGTTACCATCTAAAGTATTTGGATCAGTACCTGGCTGGGCAAACTGAAAGTCTTCACCAAAGAATGCAGTGCGACTTAGGTCAACATCACCACCTCTCCCATCAGCAGCAAAGGCAAGAATATCACTATCATCAAAAGCCACTAACGCATCAGCGATAATCTCAATATCTCCCCCATCATCTGCACCAGAGTTAACAAACGTTTGGATATCACTGTTCTCAAATAGAAAAATATTGCTCGAAGAGATTTGAATTTGTCCTCCTGCATTAAAAGCAGAATCTGTTGTTATCGATCCATTACGAGCTTGAATATCATCTTGCACAATAATGAATACATCCCCAGCATTTCCATCACCTTCACTACTAGCCCCAATAAAACTGTCAAAAATTTCTAATTTGTCAGATATTACTCGTATATCACCGCTTCTACCTACTGCTGTGGAGATAGAGCTACTAAAAATTCCACTACGCACATTATCGACAGGGTTACTATTTTCTAAACGAAGCGTATCGCGAATATTTAAGGTAATATCGCCTCCATCTCCTCTTCCTCTAATTCCACTGAGAATCTGGGCTCCATTCAGAATTAGATTATTGGCATCAAACTGAATATTTCCACCTTGACCTCTGCCAGCATCATCGACACTACTGAAAACCCCTGTTCCGAAAAGTCCAAGACGATTTTCAAAACCTTCGATTCGTGCAGTCTCACGAATGTCTAAAGTCACATCTCCGGCATCACCAATACCCATGGTCCCACTGCCAATCTGGGCTCCATCGAGCAGTTCTAAGTTAGTCGCTTTAAGCTCAACATTACCCGCCTGTCCTTGCCCACCCGTTGCAATAGCACTAGATACCCTGCTAGCGAAACCACTACGAGGATCTCTCCCCTCGATCCGAGCAGTGCCACGAATATCTAAAACAACATCTCCTCCATTGCCTACACCAGCTATACTAGTGCTTATTTCAGCACCATTCAAAACTTCTAAATTACCTGCATTAATCCGTACATTCCCGCCATTACCCATACCAACAAGATTACCAGCATTACTAACAGAAATATTACTAGTAGCTCCGCTATTTCTTCCTATGGGATTGGGATCTCTACCGTCAAATCGAGCGGTTTCACGGATATCTAAAATAACATCACCTGCATCACCTTTTCCAAAGGTATTAGTACTGAGTACTGAACCGTTTAGAACGTCTAAATTAGTCGCACTCAATATCACATTTCCACCCCGACTTGGAGCATTTGATGCATCTTCACTTGTCGCCTGACTTGTTTGATCAAATCGAGCATTTCCACGGATATTGAAGATAACATTGCCTGCATTACCAAGACCGCCAAAGTTAGAAGCAGACAATACGGTGCCGCCGAGAACCTCTAACTCAGTAGCCTCTACAAAAACATTTCCAGCCTGGCCCTGAGCATTGGGTTGAACATCCGCCAAAACTCCACTGAAATTATTTACAGGATCATCGCTATCAAATCGAGCAGTGCCACGAATATTAAGAGTAATATTTCCAGCGTCTCCTATACCAAATGTAGAAGAACGCAGGGTTGCACCATTGAGAAGTTCAAAATTGCCAGCTTCAATATAGATACCACCAGCTTGCCCCTGACTATTCCGCTGAACACTGCTAAAGACACCACTAGTAGCATTAGTTAGAGGGTCAATCCCATCGAATAGAACAGTATCCTCAATATCGAGAATGATATCGCTGGTTTCACCATTCCCCAATAGCCTACTATCTATCTGTGCGCCATTTAGCACCGATAGGTTTTTAGCAGAAATTCTAATATCTCCAGCCGTTCCTTGTCCTCCAACATCAATCCTATTGAAAATACCTGATAATACAAAACCACCAGAGTTTTCTAAGATGACATTTTCATCCGCTACTAACACAATATCTCCAGTACTGCGTGAACCTAATATGGTGATATCTGTATCAGTAACAGTAATATCGTTGCGTGAGTCTAAGAATATGGAGCCATTATCTGGAGCTGTAATGTTAATCCCTAATTTAAGCAAACCTGATCCTGTGGGATCATTACCGATAACTTGAACATCGCCACCGGGTAGTGACATGTTTGGTTCATACTGATTGGTCAGCAGTATTATTCCATTTGGTTGGTTAATCAGAATACTCCCAATCTCAATATCAGCGCTAGATGGATTGGCTGTTATGGAAGGGGTGAGTGGCAAAAAGAAACTATCAAAAAATAAATCGAAGATCCCTTGGCCTGATGGGTTTTCAGCAGGGATTACACCTACAGCATCTGGCCTAACGCCTGCTCTGATATCAATGGTTGGCTGTGCACTACCATCCACCTCAACAATTGTTCCATCAGACAGCTCAATGGTTTCTTGCAAAAAATCAATACCCGCAATGCCTGGGTCGGATGCTGTGATAGTCGCACTCGTGAACGTTACTGACCCTCCAGCAAGAATATGTAGCGAGCTACCAAAATAACTGTCAAACTCAACATCCCCAAGGCTACGAATAATGGGGTCAACCGGACTATTCAAATTACCTGGAGTATTGTCTAAGTCCTCAATACGGAAATTACCACCACTAAAAAAGTAGGCGTCACCATTAATGGGTGCCGGTGAGCGCAGCACCATATTGCCATAGGAAAATAACTGACTGTCTGGGTGGGTTAAGGCAACAATATCCACATGCTGGTTGCCCTGCACTAACAATTCTCCGCCTGCCAGGGCAATAAATGGATTGTTTGCCGTATCTCGAATTTTAACAATATCGGTTGCTAACAGCGAGACATCGCCCACACCAGCCACCTGAGCTGCCAGGTCCAAATTCTGGCCTGCCAGTACTAAGTCTGCGCCCGCTGTTACCTGACCACGGTTCGTGATATCGCCTGAATTATCAGTTAGATGGTTCCAAAATAAGACGCTGGGGCTAACGGCTAGCAGCTGACTTTGCTCGGGCGTAACAGCACTAAACACACCGTCACCAACATCAACCGCTGCCGCTGTTGTTGCATAAAATGAACCGGTCACATCTAAACTGACATCTGGCCCAAACACAATGCCATTGGGGTTAATTAAAAACAAATCAGCCGTGCCATCCACACCCAACGTGCCAAAAATGTCGGAGCGATTGTTGCCAGTCACCCGACTTAAAATGGATTCAATCTCTGCTGGGTTGGCAAAGTAAACTCGCTGATCGTTAGCGACAGTAAACTCATCAAAGCTGTGGAATAAATTTGGACCTCGTGCAGCACCTCCCTCAATTAAGTCTGCGAGGCCACCTTTTACCAACACGTCAGTTGAGATAACAGAACCTTCTGCCCCTAGGGTTTGATCTGGAATGAGCTGTGCCTGGATTGGCGCACTCCAAAGGGCTGCAACCGCTGCTAGCAGACAGGACCAAGATAATTGAGGGCTTGACATACACAAGTCAGTAACCGGCAATAACAGAAATCTACCATGGCTTTTTGATGCCCGATGCTACGGACAGATGCCACTCAACAAAACGTTGTATGCACCTGTTGCAGGCATCTATTGTTTTTATCATGACCATTGATTTTACGGATGATAGAGCCGTCATATGCACAAATAGGCGGTCATAGGCACAAATAAACAGCGGCGATGGCAGAAACAGGCAATGGGGCTTGGCTCAAATCAGCACTGAGCTTGGGCACAAGCTGAACATCATAGGTTTGTGGGATCGTTACGATCGCAACAAAGAGTTACATCAGTAAGTTGAGGTTTTTGTGATAAAAGCACTTGTAGGGCCAACCGCACTCTATCGCTTCATTCAACGATGGTTACGTCAGCGTCAAGCCTGGCAGTGGTGGCACGATCAACAAACCGCCCGACTCCATAAACAGGCAGAATCCATTCGGGATAACTTACTACAAGAAACGTTTGCCTTTCGACGCTATTTAGAAACCACGTTAACAACTCAGCCCGATGCAGAACAAGCCGAAAAATGGTTGGAACGCTTTCAACTGTTTTACGCTGACTTAGAAAAACTGAGTAATCAGCTATCTCCACCGTTTATTGCTGACAGTTTTCCTTTAGCACTACAGCTGATGATACAAAATTGGCAATGCACTCAACCGGGTCTGAACATAAAGCTAGAGGTTTTATCAGACTGGCCTGAACAATCCTTTAACAAGAATCAGATTATTCTCTCAGTGATTACGGGATTGATTGAATTACTACTACTACCTATGGAAAACTGCACGCAGCAGCTTTCCATAAGCCTAGAGCATCACCATAAGCGATACACTCTGACCTTGAAATACCCCGGTTATCCATCTATGGATGGCAAATCTTTGATAAATACCCCCGAGATAAAACATCTTAAGGAAATTTTCCATACCTTAGCAGCAGGTCGTTTAGGGATTGTCACTGATCAATTCGGTCTCAAAGGCCAACTGCAATGGCCAGCAGATGACTAGCCGTTAATTTGAGTGGCTGAAATGGGTACTCCATGATGTTAAATATCACGGACATCTGACTTAAATCGGTCACAATTACCGTGTGGATGCCAGCAGCAGCTCTGGGGTTAATCGTATTCTTTATTTTACAATCTAACTAATTTTGATAGGCCACTTGTCTATATAAAGGATGGGTAACTCCAAGGAGATCACTGGAACATGGCTCAAGCATCTACAAAGACATTTGTGGTGGTAGATGATCACGATTCGGTCTTAGAGGGCACCTGCCGTGTATTAAAGGCTCAATATCCGGATGCGCACATTACAACTACGGGTCAAGCAGATGGGGTTGAAGCTTTGATCCAGGATGTTCAGCCTGATTTGGTAGTGATGGATTTGTCAATTCCTGAACGAGAAGGAGATAAAGCCCAGACTGAGACGGGCTTGCATTTATTGCGATCGCTACTGCAAAATCATCCTACACTCCACTTCGTCGTACAAAGTGCCCATGTAAAAAGCCTGGTGCGGCTCAAGTCCATGATTGATAAACACCAAGCTGGCTTCACCATTGCCGACAAAAGTCTATCGAGTTCTGAAATGCTCATTAAAATTGATTGGGCTTTGAATGGACTCCTATATACACCCCCCGAAATGCGATTGGGTATCGAGGTCAAACCCGAATGGTTGCAGGTGCTACAGCTAGCATTTACCAACGGCTTCACTGACAAAGCTATTGCCAAGCAAATGAATGTGGCGGAAAGAACCGTCCGTCACTATTGGACCAGAGTGCAGGATGCCCTTGGCGTTTACCCTGATGAAGGCACCAATATTCGCATCCAAACCTACAATAAGGCCCGTCAGATGGGTCTGTTGGACTGAGTGTAGCTGACCGATGAAAGTCTCCTGGTCTTCTCCTAGTTGGCAACTCAGGCTTTTGCCTGGGTTATCTATCACTGGGTTCATTGTTTTGACAAGACTACTGGGTTTGCTGCAACCCCTAGAGTGGAAAACCTTAGATCTCAGTCTAAAATGGCGACCTGCTGAAGCCACTGACCCGCGTATTACCCTACTTGCGATTACCGAAGAAGACATTCAAACAGCCCTTGATTATCCCATCTCGGATCAAGCCTTATCAGAATTTCTTGAAACTGTGCAATCCTATAACCCTCGCGTAGTGGGTCTGGATATTTTCCGAGATCAGCCGGTGGGTGATGGCTATGGAGCTTTGGCCCAAACGCTACAATCTTCCGACAATGTTGTTGGCATTCACAAAATCGATCCCCGAGCTACCGTTCCACCGCCCCCATCGTTACCCGACCGTCAGGTAGGGTTTGCCGATGCCCTCGTCGATCAAGATGGTTTTTTAAGACGGAGCCTGTTGGGGGCAGCCGACAAAGCGGGAAACTATCAGTTTTCATTCACCATTCAGTTAGTGTCCTCCTATTTGGCCAACGATGGCCTCAGCATCGAGAATGGCATTCGCGATCTTGAAACAATGCGATTTGGGTCAACAGAAATTCCTCGCTTTCAGAGCAACACAGGGGGCTATATTCGTGCCGATCGAGGTGGGAATCAAACCTTAATCAATTTTCGAGCAGGGACTCAACCGTTTGAAAAAATCACCTATAAAGCCTTGATGGCGGGTCAGGTAGAATCAACGCTAATACAAGATCGCCTGGTGCTCATTGGCTACACGGCAGAAAGTATTAAAGACTTTGTCAGCTCAGCGGCCATTGCGGGGGTAACCCCCAGCCTGGTGCCTGGTATGGATGCTCAGGCCCATGCAGTTAGCCAAATTTTGAGTGCCGTCATCGACGGTCGACCTTTTTTGCGTGGGATGCCAGATGGGATTGAATATCTTCTAATTTTGGGCAGTGGCTTAGGCGGTATGATTCTGGCCCAATGGGAACGGAAACCAGCCTTGCATTTTCTGGTGATTACCGTCATCAGCGGCGTCATTTTACTCGTTAGCTACGGGCTGATGATCATGAGTTGGTGGCTGCCCGTTGTCCCCGTCGTGGCTGCATTTTTATTGAATGCAGCTGTACTGTACCCGTTTTATCAAGCCCAGGCTCAGTTGCGATCGCAACTCAACGATCGTCAAAAGCTGATTAACCAAACCTACAACACCATTCATAATGGCCCCCTGCAAACCCTGGCCAAAATGATCAGCACCTGGCCAGAAAGCCAGCCAGCCCCAGACGCCCTACGCACTGAGCTACACACCCTGAATCGGGAACTGCGCGACATCTATGACACCATGAGGCAGGAAATATTGTTGCCCACAGGCCAGCTGGTATTAACCGGGCAGCAATCCATTGATTTGCAAATGCCCTTAGACGAGTTACTGCGAGAAGCATACCAAATCACCTTAGAGCGCCATCGAGAGTTTTTTGAACCCATACTGAAAATTGTTGCCTTTGAACCCCTGGACGATCAGCAGTTGAGTATTGATCAAAAACGAAATTTGGGACGCTTTTTAGAAGAAGCCTTGATCAACATCCAGAAATACGCTCACGGTACAACCCGGCTCACCATCGACTGTCGTCAAAAGGATGGCAACAATATTATTCGCGTCCTCGATAATGGGAACGGCCTTAAACCGTCTGCACCCAAGACCTTAGGAGGGTATGGCACTAAACAAGCAGAAACCTTAGCCCGTAGTCTCAATGGCACATTCAACCGCACCCACAACAAGCCTAAAGGCGTTTGCTGTGAGCTGCGCTGGCCTATTTATCAACCGCTTTGGAAACGATGGTTGCCTTAAGTAGCCGATAGTTGCACATTTCTGCCACTAAGTTAGACAAACTTGGCAACGAATTTGTCTGATTTCTTGCATGTATTCAGCCAGCAGCTTCCGTACAGTAAAGTCAACGACGTAAGGAAGTTAAGGCCATGCAAATCGACAGTTTAAGTGATCTAATTCAAAAAGGATTTTTACTCCTGTTAAACTTTGTGGACGACATTGCAATTTTTACACTGACTCGTTTAGGTTGGCAGTGGGTTTGGTTAGAGTGGCTAAGTACAGCTTTGCTAATCATTACCCTGGTGTATTGGAGTATCCGTCTCTGGAAATACTGCAAACATCTTCAACATCAGCACTGTGTGCCCAGAGTTGAAATCGTTTAGTTGCTTAGGTCAGCTCATCTACGACTATGATTGCGCCCCAATATCGTTCTGCATTGCTAAGGTTTACGTCGTTTTTTATCCTTAGTAGTTGGTATTTATCACCTGTAAGCGATGGGGCTCCGCCACTTAACACCGTAGAAACCAAGACCTATTATCACGCTCAAGCTGAGTTCACACCGCCTGATGACGCTGACATCGACAGGGATTCCATTATTACCTCCACTGGCACGTATTTTCGTCCCCCCACGGATCCAACACCCACATCGGCTCCCCGCACGTCTACAGGCACTCGTCGTGGCGGCTGCTTAGGCCCTACAGCAACTGCATTTACCATCTTTGGACCCAATACTCCCGACACAATTTTGGGTCGTACTACATCTGAGTCTCCTCTATTTGTCTGGCATCTACCTGAAATCGACGCAACGTTTCCAATTATTTTTCGCCTGTTGGCCCCAGATGAGAACGATATTCCCATTCCCATCTATGAGAGCAGCCTCACCTATAGTGCTGGGTTTATGACACATCAGCTACCCCCCACGGTAGCCGCGTTATCAACGGGTGTGGAATATCGTTGGCAGGTGATTATTGAGTGTAATCCTGAGTATCCAGCCCAGGCGATGCTACAGGAGCTGTCGTTTGAGGTGGTCCCTGGTACTGTTGAGCTCTCTCAGGCATTGGCAACCGCTACTACAGCGACTGAAAGAGCCGTAGCCTATGGACAGGCTGGGATTTGGTACGATGCGATCGCACAGGTTGCCCAGGCAACAAGCTTAGGCGAACAAGAAACCCGCAGCGGTCTGCTCACCGACTTAGCCATGTCCCTGCCACCAGAGTCAGATCAGATCCGTCAAGACATTTTAGAAATCGTCGAAGCAACTGCGCCTTAAAGCCAGTCCTTTAAAGCCAGCCCTTAAAGCCAATTGCCAATCAAGATAAACGGAGCCCAACGATAGGGGTGGGCTTTCAAAATATCGCCTGACTTTAACATTGCTATCTGGGCCTGTTGCAAAGCCTCAGCCTTAGTTAATGCTGGCTGTTGCAGCTGATCGTAAAACATCGAAACAATCTCAGGGGTGGAATCATCACTGACGGCCCATAGTGTGGCCACCGCACTACGGACACCGGCTCGCACCGCAACACCGGCCAGCCCTAACGTAGACCGATTACCGCCAATAGCGGTATCACAGGCTGTGAGGGTCAATAATTCAATGGGCTCTCGGGTCGGGTCATTGACATTCCGAATCAACTGATCTAATTGTCCAATGGTGAGAGTCTCGTTGTACTGCCCCGTCACATCCTTAGCGCCTACCACCACAAAGTTATCTTCCGGTGCAAAGCCAAAGGTACCGTGGGTAGCCATATGCAAGATCCGGTAATCTTCTGCAACTAATGCCGCCTGCAGCGTATCGATCGAAAAGTTGTCATTTAATAACGTTTTTGTATTGGGTAGCTGCTTAGAGAGTAAGTCCAGCTCTCGCTCTACGGCAGGTAACGCAGCAAAGGGTCGCTGGGGCACTTCAGAGGGTTCACTCACCCCCACCAGTAAGGCGTTTAACCCACGGCGTTCTAATTTTTCTGGCGTAGTTAGGGTCAAACTCGGGGTTGTCGCCACTGCAAACTTTTCAATCAAAAACTGACTGCCGTCGTATAAGGCAGCCATCGGCACACTACGCAGCAGTCCATCATTGACAAAGACCAGCGTTTTTACATCTGTTAAATCTGTCTCAAACGGTTGCACTAGCCACTGATACAGCTGCTGAGCTGGCTCGGTATTAAAGCTATAGTCCCGTGCCCCCAGTTCTAAGCTACGGCGAAATTCATTGACCTGATCTTCGACCACAGCTGAAGCAACTGGAATTTGCACAATTTCTCGGGCTCCTCCCGGAAGACTCATGATCACCGTGAGCTGATCATCAGATAGTGCGGTGCTCACAACACCCGTTGCATGGCTCTGGCCCACTGCATCAGCTCGCACTTCGGCAGGCACAATCACACAGTCATTGGCAAAGTAACTCTGTAGCTCTGCCACCTTGAGAGAATCCAGCGTGGTCAATACCTTTTCTAACTCTGCAAAGGCAACGTCACCCTGATTTAGGGTGACTGCTTTAGGCACACTTGCCAGGCTTAGAGCCGCATACTGCCGATAGATCGGCTCTACCGTATCTCGAAAATCAAACTGTAGATCGCGATTGGCATTCAAGATATCACTACGGATTTCTTCTAATAAGGCAACAGCCTGACTGTAAGACTGTTCTGCTTCACGTTGCTTGTCTAATTCTGTGTAGATTCGACCTAACTGCCATTCCCAAAGATACAGGCTATCTTGGGCAGCCCGGTCTTGATCCGCCGCTAGACGGGCCTGTTGAGTTTTTGCGATCGCAGCTTCATAGCGTTTAGCCCGTTCATCTAAGGTCCCTAGTTTCCCCAAGGCAAACGATGTAATTCTGGGGTTCTCAGTTGCTTTACCAATGGCTAAGGCCTGTTCCAACAGTGTCGTAGCTTCCTTCTCAGTCACCGCAGAAAGCGGTTCACGGCTTAAAATTGCCTGGGACTGCCGTACATTTAACGGATCTAACAAGTCAGCGAGTCTAATGGCCGCAAATGCCTTTGCTTTTGAATCGGGCAACTGCTTGAGACTCGATAACGCCAACTGACGATAGCGATCAACAGCATGATTATCGTCCGCCCTTTCATAGGCTGAAATCAGATTCAGCAACGTCAATAACTCTGTTGCACTTCGCTGTTGACCAGTGGCTAGCCCATAGCTTTCTTCAAAATAAGCAATGGCTTGGCCATTGAAATCGTCAGCTTTAGACTTTAGTACAGCGATACTTCTTTCTGTAGCTTTTCGCTCTGCCGCTTCCTCTGCTCGACGATAATTGACTAAAGCCAGGTTCACATAGGTATTTCCTAAACTGTTAAGCAGTGACGCCTCTAACGCTTGGGCACCCATCTCACGGCTCAAGGCATATCCTTGCGTGAGGTAGGTTTGCGCAGCTTCTGTATTGCCACTCGACCGATAGGCTTCACCTAAACTCCCCAAAGCTGTGATTTGACCGAGACCATCCTCTAATGCACTGGCTATCTGGAGTGCACTGCCAGTTTTACAATCTCCCTGGTTAAAGGCAGTGCCACAGAGTAAGGCAATCGCTCGGCGGTGTTGGCCCAAACGGCTATAGGCCTGGGCTTGTTCAGTGATTAAGCGACCTAGTTTCTGGCGATCCCCAAGGGTTTGAACGGTATCCATGGCCTGTTGCCAATGGCTAATTTCTGCCGATGTGCGGCCCATTTGTTGATAAGCCCGTGCCAGGTTCTCGTTAACAATGGCTAAGGCGGGTAAGTCTTGCGTAGCTGCATAGGCCTTGTGGGCCGCAAGCCAAGGGGCAATGGCTGCCCTAAAGTTACCAGCTTGATAGTAGTCAACCCCCGTTTGCACCAGCTGACGTGCATCCGTTGCCTGGGCAATGGGGGCAGATCTCGTCAACGAAGGCCCTAGCCATAGGGCCACGCACAAACTCAACGCACATAACCCTATATAGACACGATAGATAGATGATCGCAGACGAGAGCAACGCATCAGCAAACAAAAAAGCGAATATCAGATAATTTTCACCCAGAATATCAGATAGCTTTAGCCCTGAAAGTCATGAAGTACTTTTCGCAATAGGTTGTCATGATTAGCTACTTCACAATCAGACTTTAGACGAGTTTAGCCAGTGAAATAGATGTTTTATAGTAGGGCGTAATTATCGATTTTAATAACACGATAATGATACGCCCCCACTATTTACTGACTTGTTTGATTACTGCTCTAATATCAACAGAGTTCATTGCAAGCAATTCTAGGACCACTGCCCAGAGCATTATTGTTCCAGACAACACTCTTGGTTCAGAGGAGTCTCAAGTAATAGAAAATTTTCGTGGTTTACCTATTGAAGTAATTTCTGGAGGTGCACTACGTGAACAAAATTTATTTCATAGCTTTACATTTTTCAACGTTGATGAGAATCGGGGAGCCTATTTCTTTAGTCCCAATGAGAGTGTAGAAAATATCATTAGTAGAGTCACTGGCGAACGATTTTCTTTGATTCTAGGGACCCTTGGTACGTTTGGAGTATCCGAGCCAAATCTTTTTCTCATTAATCCCAACGGAATTTTATTTGGCCCCGATGCTGTTTTAGATGTAGGAGCTTCTTTTGCCGCAACGACTGCAAATGCAATCAACCTAGGTCCAAATGCTATTTTTAGCGCTTCTCAACCTGAAACCAGCCAATTACTGAACATAGATCCATCAGTATTTATTTTCTCTCAACAAAATCCTGCTCCTATTTTTAACTTTGCTGTTGAGAATACGCCTATCTTAGGCTCCTTTGTAAATATTGACCGGACACCATCTCCTCAACGATTACCTGGTGGTCTAGAAGCTGTCGATGGTAAAAGTATAATTTTTCTTGGGGGCGATATTTCTTTTCTCAATTTTGGTACTGCGAGTACTTCAGGCGGCTACATTGACGTTGGAAGTCTCAGTGAGCCAGGAACTGTCGGTATTACTGAGCAGGATGACCGCATTAGACTAGCTCCTCTTGAGACTCAAACAAGATTAGGCACAATTCGCATTGCTGATGTTGGCTTACTCGATGTTACTGGTCGCAGTGGAGGTAGCATCAATCTCTATGCTGAAAATATCTTGTTAGAAAACAGAGGGTCGATCATAGCAGATGTGTTCGGGAACGCATCTGGCCAAGGAATTTCTATTTATGCAAATGATTCTCTTATTGTTAATGATGGGATTATTTCAAGCTCATCATTATTTTCAGAAGCTATCGGTGGCGATATTCGTATTAATGCAAACGAAATTCAGATTGAAGGTGAAACATTAGGCATTGTTTCAACAGTTACCTTAGATGCAGGTAATGCAGGCAATACGATCATCACGACAAATAATCTTTCCATCCAGAATGGGGGACAAATTCTGACTAGCACCTTCGGTTCAGGTGATGCAGGCAAAATAATTTTAGACATCAAGGAAACTGTAGAAATCACAGGTACATCTAGATCAGGTATTTCTAGTACTCTAGCCAGTAACAGCAGAGGTGGGTTGGGAAACGCAGGTGATATTGTAATTAATACCAATACACTAGAAGTCAGCGACGAAGCAGAGATTCTCACTGATGTACCAAGAGGGGGAAATGGGGGGGACCTCACTATTAATGCGTTGGATTCTGTCGAGATATCATCAAATGGACGCCTAATTCTTAAAACAGGTTCTAATGGTAATGCCGGAAACTTATCAATCAATACTCAACGACTAATCATCGACGACAGTGAAGCAACAACTTCAACTGAAGACTCAGGCAGAGCCGGCAATATTTCCATTAATGCCTCTGAATCAATACAGGTTGGTAGAGGAGGGTTAGTCAGTTTTTCGATACTAGCAAGTGGCGACACTGGCAATATAACAATTCAAACCCCTACCCTTCGTTTACTCAGAAGAGGTCGAATATCAACAGCAGCCATTGGCTCAGGGGTTGCTGGTGATATTGAAATTTTTGCATCGGACTCAGTGGAAGTCGGTGCTGATGCTAGCATTGACACTGAGGCGATCACCAGAAGCAGATCCGGTAAAGTCGCAGGTGATCTATTAATTAATACAGGAAGATTACTGGTCCAACAAGGTGGTCGCATATCAACAGAAGCATCATTTGGAAATGGAGACGGAGGAGTACTTACAATTATTGCTGAAGATTCAGTTACGGTAACTGGTGCAGAAGACTCAACTCCAAGTCGTATTTCAAGTCGAACAAGAGCAACGGGTAATGCAGGTCAGCTGAGGATTGAAACTCCAAAGTTGACTGTACAAAACGATGCATTAATTTCAGCAGGAACAACACAGCAGGGTACAGGCAATACAATATTGCTTACAGTTGAGGAACTAAATGTGCTAAATGGTGCATCGATCTCAACCGTAAGTGAGGGCTCTGGGATCGCTGGAGATATCATTATTGATTCTGCCAGAGAAATTAACTTGGTTGACGGGAATCTTCTAACAGAAGCTCCTTTCTCATCAGGTGGAGATATTTTGATTAATAGCTTGTCAGAATCAGAGACTGGTTTACTAATCCTTTCTGGTGATAGCGATATTACGACAAGTAGTCAGGGAAATGGAGGCAACATCACTATTGGAGGAATTACAATTGCCTTTGATGATAGTGATATTCTTGCACGTTCTCAAGATGCTAGTGGAGGCAATATCGCGTTAGGCTCCTTTTTCAGCGAAACTGTGCCACCCGATAGTCAAGCCCCTTTTGACAAAGATAATAATGTTGACCTGAATGCAGACGGACAGCTTTCCTCAGGAACAATCACTACTCTTGATACTAGTTTTGTTCAAAATAGTTTGAGTGAACTACCTGATAATATCCTTAATGCTGAAACCCTGATCAGTAACAGCTGCATTCGACAAAATCAAGAAACAGGAAGCTCTTTTCTCATTACTGGAGAGGGGCTTGAAGAACAGCCTGACAATATCTCCAGTTTAGTTTATCCCAATGGTGACGTTAACACTATTCCTGAGATATATAGTGAATCTATCTTGCAACCCAATGAAACTATTATCGAGCCCACTAGCATCTATCAGACTGCTGATGGCCGCTTAGTTATGAGTAGAGAGTGTACATAGAGACGATACCAATAATTTACTCGTCTGCTATGCAGGTTTATGCAATCCTTAATCCAACACTCAATACAATATCTGAGGGTATGACCTCGACACGATGTAGAGTGCTATAACGCTTATCCAGCAAGGGTTTCAGGAAGATTTGAGCGAAGAATAAATTTTCTCAGTTTCAGCGTGATGGAGATTGTAAGCTTCTTGTAGGGCTTAGGATTTCTGACTTTTTAATAGACATCTAATTGAGGTCATACCCATATCTGAGGGCTTTACCGACTAATTAATGGAGCATCATAACAATCAGCATCTATCAGGGACATAGGCACATCTCCTGTTGATATTTCTGCATAAACAACACAGCACAGTGCGACTATGCCAGCTATCACTGCAAGAGCTGGCAAGACTTGTTTGACCTTATTTTCTCTCATGGGAAAGGCTAGGGGAGCAACCAATGAGAATGAGTTATCTCATTGCTATGTAGCAACGATAAAAGTATTGAACCCCCTAGTCAGCTCAGGATCCTGAAACGATGGCTGTCCAAAACAGAAGCGTTCCTGGCATAAATCGGCAATGTTCAGATAAGTTCCGTGGCATCTGAGCATGACAGATTCGATTGGGATCTGCTTGCACTTTTAGGGATGTGCAAGCAAATAACATCCCACTAGTCGGGTTGAATCGTGATATCCCATTTGGGCAGTACGTCAGACCGTTGCCAGTGTTGTTTATAGGGCTCTAACTCATCATCAGGAACAGTAATCTTCTTGGGATAAATCCCATCGACCAGGTGAACCATAGGAGGAAAATCATTCCATCGCATATTAGCGGCCCATCGCAAGGCATCTTCAACTGAGGTTAATACCGTACCATTCCAATACTGTTCTAATGCCGCCCAACACCGCTCAATGGGATTATATTTGCTGTGATACGGAGGATAGTAAATGAGATGAATCTTTAAGTGTGTGGCGTGGGCAAACTCCACCATGCGTTTAATAAATTGGGTGCGATTACTGCGCACAGAAGGGCCTCCATCCAGGTCAATGGCTAGGGTATCAATGCCCGGATAGTAGCTCTGATATTCATCCCACCAAGCTTCCAAACAATCCATAATAAAATCGGTTGTTTCAGCAGACTGTCCAAAGTAGATAGCCAATTGACTGGCGGCCACATCGAGAATCCCAAAGGGCACTAATTGGGTCTCCCAGTGGTCATCATGATCATGGGCTTGTTTGGCTTTGAGAGTCCGGGCTTTGCCGCCTCTTGAGAGATTACCAATTTTGACTTTGGCTTTCGTGTCAATCGAAATGCGTAAGGTATTGCGAGCGGTCTCCGCTTTCCGATGAGCGTCGTCAATATTCTCAAAAATCGCATCCGTTTCGGGGAGTTTCTTCAGCGGTTTTACTTTTTGTGTTTTTTTAAGCGATACCCCATCCGATTCAATAGATTCCCCATGGTTTGGCGGGTCGGTAACTCCGAGTCCTCATAGCCTTTGACCTCTATCAAGGCCTCTCGAACCGCCCGAGCACTCACCTGAAGGTAACCAAAGGTCGATTGAAATTTAGGATCCGCTTGAGTGTGCTCGCCCACCACGTCTCGAATATCGGCCTCTAGTCTCGGCAGTTTTGCTTCGATAGACTGACGGCCTCTAGCCTGATAGTTATCGATACAGGTGATGCCACTGCGATGTTCATGAAGCCCCAATTGGACACTTTTACGATTCCAACCGAGGTACGTCTCTGTTTTGCGCGCTGACCCATCAAAGTAGTCGATAGCGACTTTGGCCATAAAGGCGCGTTTGCGAGCACCCGTCAGTTTCTGAGCAGCATCTTGAATCGTCTCTTTGACACGGCTTTCCAGCATCAGCAACCCTCACAACAAGCAAGCACAAGTGTTCACCATAACTTATCTTAAAGGATAGGTACTCTATTTATTTGCGTATCCCTTAACTGAAATCCAGTTCAAAACCCTAATAGAGGTATTACATCTAGAAGCATTACATCAATTTTTTCAACAATAGTAGGCTCCTAAATAGTTCATATCTTGCGAATATCGTATGATATGCAACGATTCATCCTGCTTAGTACGGACAAATACGGTTGTGCATAGCCCTCCCATAGTATTCGCCATCTTTAGCTATTTAGCCCTTACGAGTTACGGCATGCCGGTTACCGCGCAGACGGTTGCCCCTGCACAGCCTGCACCTCCACCCAATATTCCATCTCCCGAAGAGCAATCACTACCGTCTCCAGAGACGATTCCAGAAGAAGTTCCATCGTCTCCAGAAGAGGTTCCCATAGAAATTGAACAGCCATCTGTCAATCCGCCAAATGTCTTAAATCTAGATATCTGTCCACCCTTAGCCGATACATCAGAACTGTCGTTTCTGGCTACTGAAATTAGGGTGGTTGGTAATACGGTACTAGCAGCCCAAATTGCTGAACAGGTTGATTGTTATTTAGGTCAAGAGATTCGATTATCGGATTTGTTTAATTTGCGATCGCGCATCACCAAACTCTACCTGGACGAAGGCTATATTACGTCTGGCGCATTTGTTCCCAACAATCAGGACTTGAGCAATGGTAGTGTCGAGATTCAGGTAATTGAAGGAGAAATCGAAGAGATCCAGATCAATGGCTTAGATCGTTTGCGGAAGGGTTATGTGAGCGATCGTCTAGCCCGTGCCATGGAGTCACCTTTTAGACAACAAGATTTAGAGAGAGGGCTACAGTTACTCCAGGTTGACCCGATGCTACAGCGGGTTAATGCAGAATTAACAGCGGGCAATGGTCCCGGCAAAAGCTTGTTAATTTTAGATTTGGAAGAAGCTGACACATTTGGTCTCTCTTTCGCTGGCGATAACTATCGTTCTCCCAGCATTGGCTCTGAAGGTATTAATGTAGGACTGTCCGTTAGTCATCCGTTGGGCATCGGCGATCGCTTCAATGCTAGCTATGGAAGGACGGAAGGTCTCGACCTATATGATGTTAGCTATTCTGTACCGGTGAACGCCCAGGACGGTACGCTGCGATTGAGGGCCAGCAACAGCGATAGCCGCATTGTGCAGGATGCCTTCCGCGATATCGACATTCGCAGTGAAACCACAACATTATCCGCTGGATTTCGTCAGCCTCTGGTGCGTACACCGGCAGAAGAGTTTGCGCTGGGTTTAGATTTTGATTGGAAACGTAGCCGCAGTTTCATTCTTGACGACATTCCATTTTCATTCTCCCTGGGTCCTGAAGATGGGCGCTCTCAGGTCAGTGCGGTTCGATTTTATCAAGACTGGGTGAAACGCAGTCAGTCTCAGGTCTTGGCAGCCCGCTCTCAATTTAGTGTGGGGTTAGACTTGTTTGATGCCACCGTCAATGATTCTGGCATTGATGGTCGTTTCTTTAGTTGGCTAGGCCAGTTTCAGTGGATTAAGCAGGTGTCTCCTCGATTTTTGATGCTGACCCGGGTCGGTGCTCAACTGACACCAGATGCTCTATTACCCATTGAGCGTTTCAGCTTAGGCGGTATTAGCACCATACGCGGCTACAGCCAAAACCAAATTGTCACTGATAATGCCATTACCAGTTCGATTGAGCTCCGGATTCCGATCACCAAAGACCCAAATAAGGTCCAACTGACGCCTTTCTTTGAAGCTGGGGTTGGCTGGAACAATGAAATCCCAGATCCCGATCCTGCCTTTCTGGCCAGTCTGGGGGTAGGGGTGCGTTGGGCCGTCAGTCCCTGGCTATCCATGCGGCTTGACTATGGTATTCCCCTGGTGGATGTAGATAACACAGGCGATTCACTACAAGAAGATGGCCTATATTTCTTGTTGGACTACAGGCCTGAGTTTTAGGCCTGAGTTTTAGGCCTGAGTTTTAAGAAAAAAGAGATTATATTTGCGCAACCGCCATCACGACTAGTCCGTCAACACCCCCATCAGGAATGTGACCAAGTCCTCAGAGGCGATCTGTTGAATTATCTTGTGATCAACAATGTCAAATTTTGCACCTTTCTCTCGGAGATTGTTATCTAGGGTAACTAAAAAGCCTTTAGTAATGTAGTCATCGCCGACCTGGATCCAGCCAATGCCTAGCTCGTTGTTGTGATCGAGCTTTTGGGAGGCGGCTACGATTTGTTTTGCGATCGCAAGCCGATCCGTTGGTTCATTATCGATCAGAATCAAAACAATTTCACCATTTTCAGGCTGCTGACCCACCGCCTTCTCATCAAAATACCGATCTAACACCGTCTGTAGGACTGGAGCCAACGCCACCTGCTCTGGCATGGGGGCCGAATCCATCAGGGACTGAAAATTCTCAACATTTACATTTTGGTGGGCCTGAAAAGTATCGCCTGTGCCTCGATACACCGTTAATCCATTGGGTGCCAGTCCATGACACTGCGCAGCAATCTCTAAAACCTGGGGGCGAGCCTGGTGCCATCGCTGGTCAAATCCAGGGGTCATGCCCAGACGCTTTAACTGAGTAGGGGCATAGATCAACGTGTAATTACGGTTTTGTAACTGTGCAGGCAGGCTAGTACTGGCATGTACCATCGTCAGGATCCTTGTAGTGAAACAGTATTCCGTATCTTGATTAGGGTGCCCCTGAGTTCAAACTCTGATATCCAAGTATCTGAGAGTGATCACACAACGGTACTATCGCAGCCAGTTATCTACCGTCAATGCCCAGCGCTCATGGTCGCGCCACTCTCCATTGATTTTTAGATATTGGCGTGAGAATCCCTCATTGGCAAATCCCAATCGTTTGATCAACTTAATAGACGCTGTGTTACCCGGTTGAATATTCGCTTCGATACGGTGAAGCTTCAGGGAATTAAAGGCATGGTTAAGCACCAGCTTTACCCCCTCAGTCATCAATCCCTGACCCGCGTAGTCCACATTGCCGTAATAGCCCAAATAGGCATTTTGAAAGCTGCCGTAAAAAATCTGGCTTAAGTTGGCCACCCCTACCAAGCGGTGGTCAACGGCATGCCAGATCAGCATGCCTTCAAAGGGCTCCGTGTGACAGCGATGGATATAGCGCCTACATCCTTCCTCATTTTTGGCCGGTTCAGCCCAAGGAGAATGGTAGTCAGCACTACGCTGATGTAGATCGAGCAGCGTTGACCAATCATCATCGACCGGGGACCGAATATAAACACGAGGAAGCATGGTTTGAGTTAGCGAGTTCACATAGTCAATGCTTTTCTAACATCCGCCATAAACTTTGACTCGCTCTCGGCCACGCCATCAGACTCCAACAGTTCTTGCAAAGCATCCATGGCCGTTTGCCTAAAGTCTCCCTCCCCCAGACGCTGAGCAATGTCTTGCAAAAATGCAGCCAATTCCGGGGCATCGTCAATCACCGAGCGCACCCTAGGCACGGCTCTTTGCAGATAGCTACCGAGGGAAATACCGGACTCCCAGGTTAGCTTGTTAAACTCCTCATCCAAAAAGTCTTGCTCATCAATGGACAGCCTAGAGTCTGAGTACATGCCTAGCAGACATAAATCGACCATGGCCTCCCGCTGCATCTGGTTAACACTACTGGGCTGCCGATTGAATAACTTTTGAAGTAAAGCTCGCATCACATCCTCCGAAGTTACCTGTAGACGCTGAGATCATTCCCAAAGTTAGTACTTCAAACTCAGATGCAAAATTTCGTATAAACGGAAGTTGATTAAGCCTCGACCAACACGTTCACCCGTTCCCCTGTGAGACTAAAGGCCCGCACTTCGGTAATGTTTACTTCGATAATTTTGCCCTTGAGTTCATTGATATCACCCTCACAGAATGTCAGACGATTGGTGCGGGTCCGCCCCATCACCTGGTGGGGATTTTTGGGGTTTACATCTTCAATCAGTACCCGTTCAATCCGATTTGCATACCGCTGGGACCGCTCCGCTGCTTGGATCGACACCAGATGATTCAGGCGCTGTAGACGATCGCTCTTAGTGGGTTCGTCTAGCTGGCTCTCCCATAGGGCAGCTGGCGTATTGGGGCGAGGGGAATAGGCAGCCGTATTTAGCTGGTCAAAGCCGATGTCCTCCACCAGTTTCAGGGTGTTTTGAAACTGCCCCTCGGTTTCACCAGGGAAACCCACAATGGCATCAGCGCTGATGGCCGCATCTGGCACATAGCGACGCACCGTGTCGATAATGCGACGATATTTCTCCTGGGTGTAGCCCCGTGCCATGGCCTTGAGCACATCGTTATCACCGGACTGGAAAGGAATATGAAAATGTTCACATACCTTGGGCAGCTCGGCACAGGCCTTAATTAAACGCTCTGTAAAATAGCGGGGATGGCTGGTGGCAAAGCGAATCCGCTCAATGCCGGGGACATCATGGACGTAGTAAAGCAAGTCTGTGAGGGTATTCTGACGGCGACCCTCGGGGGTAATGCCAGGCAAGTCACGGCCATAGGCATCAATGTTTTGGCCCAGCAGCGTTACCTCGGTGTAGCCTTGCTGACCCAGCAGCTCCATTTCAGCTCGGATAGCCTCAGGGGTACGGGATTGCTCAATGCCACGCACACCGGGTACCACACAATAGGTACAGCGCTCGTTACAGCCATAGATGACATTCACCCAAGCACTAATTTTGCTATCGCGCCGGGGCTTGGTGATGTCCTCCATAATGTGGACCGGCTCAGTGGCCACCACCTGATTACCGCTAAAGACCTGCTCTAGCAAATCACTCAGGCGGTTGGCATGCTGCGGCCCCATGACCAGGTCCAGCTCAGGGACGCGACGCAGCAGCGATTCCCCCTCTTGCTGAGCCACACAACCCGCCACAATCAGTGTCACATTGGGGTCCGACTGCTTACGCTTCGCCTGCTTACCCAGGTAGGAATACACCTTCTGCTCGGCATTGTCACGAATGGTGCAGGTGTTGTACAGCACCACATCCGCTTCCAATGGGTTTTCTGTCCAGTTCATCCCCATGTCATCGAGGATGCCAGCCATGCGCTCAGAGTCGGCCTTATTCATCTGGCAACCAAACGTAGTGATGTGATAACGACGCTTATCCATGGGGTCTATTCAAGAAAATACTGGAATTCAGGCAAAAATTTTGACCAATAGCCTATTGTGCCACAGCTACGGCTCCACTGCGGCGACTGTCTCCGGCACCGTGCAGCACACCATTTTCATCCAGACCCACGGCATGGACTCCCCCAAAAAACATGTTCTGAGCCTGCCACCAGAGTGGTTGAGCATCGCCAATAATTGGGGTTAGCAGCGCTTGATTAAACCCTGGCTCCAGGTGAAATACATCATTTTCCCAATGGATACGGGGGGCAGCCACGGCGGCTTCTAGGGGCATCTGAAAGTCCACCAGATTGGAAATCACCTGCAGAATAGCGGTGCGGATGCGGTTGGAGCCGCCAGACCCTAACACTAAATAGGGATGTCCGTCGCGCAGCACCATGGTGGGGGCCATCATGGACGACATGCGTTGGTCAGGCGTCCACTGGTGAAAGCCATGGGGATTGAGGTCTTCTTCGCCCAGCATGTTGTTGACCATAATGCCGGTACCCGGCAGCACATAGGAGGAGCCCTCACCGTTAGACGTGGTCACACTGGCGGCGTTGCCCTCATGGTCAATCACACTGAGGTGGGTGGTGCTGCCAAGTTTATTGGCCACTTTGGGTGACTGTAGGGATGCGATCGCATCCGCCAATTGCCCCCGATACTGATCCAAATGCCCCGCCGACAAAAACTCTTCCGCCACACAGGACTGATGGAGTCGCGTATCATAGCCATCGCGACGGGCTACATTGGTAAATCGCATCACCTGACTGAGAGACCGCAGGTGCTCAGGGCTACCGTAACCTGCCAACGCACAATCAGCCAGTAGCGCCAATGAACAGGCAACTAGCCCACCCCCAGCACTAGGTGGCGGATTGGTCAGTAACTGAGTGCCATGGTAGTCAAGGCACAATGGCTGACGCTCTATGACCTGGTATCGCTCAAAATCCTCAACCGTCAGATACCCACCTGTAGAGTCAGTCACCTGGGCGGCCATGTCCTGCCAAAAGGCGTCTATACCCTGGTTTACCAAACGCTCCAGGGCATCAGCAAAAGCAGGCATATGCAACATTTCCCCCGCCTTCAATAACTGACCTTGGGGTGCATACATCGCTCGCGCCCCAGGTGTTGCCAGCAAAATTGGCTTAAGCACACCATATACATAGGCCAGAAACCCATTGACCACCACACCCCGACGCGCCAGATAAATGGCTGGGGCAACAACCTTCTCTAAGGGCAATCGGCCCAGGCGCTGATGGACATGCACCAGCCCCTTCAACACCCCTGGCACAGCCATGGCCCCTAAACCAATGTGAAACTCCTGCACCGTATCGCCAAAATCTGCACAGATGGGATAGAAATCTAGCGGATGCTCCAGGGTTTTATCAGCAGGCGTTTGGGTAAAAAAATCAAAAAGTACATGCTCACCCGCTCCTGTATGGGCCAGTAGAAAGCCACCGCCCGCCAAGGATGTCAGCACCGACTCTGCCACACAGGAGGCCAGCACCCCCGCCACTGCTGCATCAAAAGCATTGCCCCCTTGCTTCAGCATTTCGACAGCAGCCGCTGCCGTCTTCCCATGGCCCGCCGCGACGACTCCACCCATAGAACCTCTCCATTTCCATCGATAGTCAACGTAGCAGAAATGGAACAAGACGCAATCAGCGAGAAGCATTTGCCACAAAAGACTGCCGATCGATCAGTAATTTAATCAAAATTCTTGAAGGTTACACACTTTTACACAAAAACCTGTTTTACCTGACATAACTATTCTCTTCTATAAGACGTAAGTTTATGTTTCACCCTCCTCCAAAAACAACTCAAACCCCCACCCAGCATGTGCCACACTCCCTTTTAAAGTACCGTGTACACACATCTCGAAAGGGAAGTTCACAATCCTGCATTACCCCCCTTAATCCCCCCTTGGTAAGGGGGAAACTCCGGTCCTCCCCCTTGGTAAGGGGGAGTTAGAGGGGGTTAGACAATCGCGAACGCTAGTTTCCAATGCTTGTATATACACCGTAGCCCCTTTAAAGAGAGAAGTATACACTCTCAGGCATTGTTAACTTTGGTCTACAAGCCCCTAACCGGCAACACAATGATCTATATTGTCATTGAAGCGAAATGACATCGCTTCCCTGGCAGATAAAACAGCTAGAGAAAACAACAAAGAGGTAACGCTGTTGCATATTCTGTCTCGTTCAACCCAACACCCAACGGGTCAAGCTGATACATCCTATCGCTAACAGTTTGGGAGCCATGCTGAAGTTGTTGAGTAAGATGCTCAAAGGGTAATTGCCAACAACAAGACGTATCTCCAAGTCCTAGCGAATGATTAGAAAGGATGTTCCTCAGGAAGACTGTTGGGTGTTGTGCTTTTAAAGTCTTTAAACACTACTCTTCTCGCAAAGCCAGGAAGATATATAGCACCCCTTTTCTTTCTGAGATTGTTAACTTTGGTCTACAAAACACCCACAGAATTCAAGGCAGGCTATATTGATATTGAAGCGAAATGACATCGCTTCCCTGGCAGATAAAACAGCTAGAGAAAACAACAAAGAGGTAACGCTGTTGCATATTCTGTCTCGTTCAACCCAACACCCAACGGGTCAAGCTGATACATCCTATCGCTAACAGTTTGGGAGCCATGCTGAAGTTGTTGAGTAAGATGCTCAAAGGGTAATTGCCAACAACAGAACGTATCTCCAAGTCCTAGCGAATGATTAGAAAGGATGTTCCTCAGGAAGGCTGTTGGGTGTTGTGCTTTTAAACCCACCTGATCGCTGCTCAAAGGATGGGAAAGAGTTAGAAACTCGGTTAAGCATTTTTAGCTGAAACACCATAAAGACCTTGTATTTGGCAAAGATTTGACAGACTGCCAGAAAAAACAGTACAAATGATCTACAATAATCTAATACATGGTTTTTCAAATTCTGATGGCCATAGCAATGTTTTGATGGTTTAGAGTTGGGATACCCTAGACCACAGCAAATCAATCTGTTTGAGGCAATATGGCGATGGTTAGTGGAATTGACCGATACGCCTAGAGATTGCGTTGATTTTCACCTTGTTTGGACCTTGTCTGTTTAGTGACAACAAAAAACTGAGACGCTATGCTGTGGGATAGCACTTCCTACAAGATTTTAACACTGCTTCCAAGATTATATCGGGCATCACGGGTTCCTCTTCTATTAGCCACGGGCCAGCTTTTATCTCTAGTATGGGAAACTCTCTAATAATCTGCTGAACTGTATCTAATACGCTGTGAATGACGGCTAATGCTGTCAGGTCTGACTCACATAGCTTATGCCACTTTCCTACCTCACTGGGTAGCCGACTAATAACAATATAGTGACTGCATTGTTTTACGAGTGGTATTTTTTCGAGTTGGGGCAGTCCTCCGACCTGACTGACTGACACATCTCAGATGCCCCCATTAATATCTCAAGTCCGACATCGTATTGACCGAATACGGGAAAACCAAATCAGGTCATAGTAACGTTGCTCAGCCTTGTTGGACGCAAAACAAGGGTCTGGGTCTTTGGGCAATAAGGGGACTGGTTTCAGAAGAGTCCGACCTTTGTGAACGACTCCCTTGAGCCACCGTAAGCCAATTTTGAGATAGCTGAGCCCTCGTCTCCAATGGGTATCCACCTGTTGACGTAAGCCTTCACACTGCACCGCCATGCCTTGAGTGGTGCCGTATAACAAGGCAATGGCGGCCACCAAATAGAGACGCTCTAGAGCTTGAGCGGATCGAATGCGAGAGTCTTCGAGTTCAAAGGCTCCTGATTTGCTATCTAAAAACAACTCCTCAACCCGAAACCGCAAGGCATATTGCCACAACGTTTGTAGACTCGGTGATTCATCCGTAATCACCGCCCAGGATTCCTTCGTCCCTCGCACGGTTGCCAAGACTAAATTACATCGATGCTCACCATCTTGCCAGAGCCCCACGTTCTCATAGAGAGTGGCTTCTCCTTTGGGAGGCCACAGCGCTTGTACTTCAATGGGATGACGGCATGGGCCGTGGAGATGAACATCACACGCAATGCGCAAACAATAGTGCCAACCACTCGCTTGCAACCAACTCATGAGGTCATGGTTGGCAAACCCTCGGTCAGCTAACAACATCGTGTTGGGATGCCGACGCAACAGCCAACGGGCACGCCGTAACAAGGGTCGATATTCATCGAACGCAACCATGGCACTTTCATGCTCTAATACCCGCCATAGAAGTGGTACCGCTCGTCCACAACACACAACCGACAGGTGAATCATACAATAGCGATTCCACAGCATGGTCGTATCCAATGCTAGATAGAGTCGATGAGCCCGCCAGTTGGTGAGCGCTAACAACACCAGCGGCAGATACAACCCCTTGACATCAATGAATCGGTTGATGAAAAAGCGATGCCACCGACGTTCAAAGCTCTGGGCCTGAGTCGCCCGACTGGGGACGTAGGGTTCCCAAGCGGGGAGGCTGAGTTGGCCACTACAGATCAGGGCACTGACCATCCAAGCCAGTGTTTTCAGATGCCGGAGGTCTTTGTAACGGCTATGTTGACGCAGGAAGGGCAACAATTGATCATACAGTTGGGTAGAGGCTGACATGCATATCACGCTGATGGTTTGGTATCTTCAGCTTTGCATGCCCTCTGCCCATTTCCTTGTCGATCCTTATGGATTCTGGGTTACAGGATTTGTGTCAGGCAGTCAGGTCCTCCGACATCTACGAGTAAACAGTCTGTCAGCTGTCGTAGGTTGGCAACTGTCCTAGCTTGTTTTTCAAAAAAGTCAGGAATTAGTTTTGCTGTTTCGGGATCTTCATGGATACGAAACTCGTTATATCTAACAAGAGAATCGACCAAATCTGGACTCTCTGTTTCGTAGGCCCAATTGCCTTCACCATCCCAACTAGCGCGATGGAGAAATACGCGTTTCCCTTGTTCTAAGAGTGCTCGTCTGAGGGCATTGGAAAATACGCTTTTGCCACTGTTCGGTGGTCCCCCAATCAAAATAGCGGGACAGGGTTGACGGTTTAGACGGATAGGAAAACTGTCACCAACTGCCGGTGATACGACTTTACTATGGACGACTACAATTTGATTATCACGGGCGGCATGGCAGCCGACCCAGGGGGCCTCTCGACAGCGCCACATTAATCGAACTTGTAGCCATAGGGGAGCCTGGCCAGAGATGACCACTTCTCGGCTTAGATCCAGATCGACCGGCAATGGCAGGGGCACAATGGATGATGCTGGAATCAATTTTTGTGGCTTGGTCAGGGTGATATAAAGGGTTTGATAGGTGGTCTCACCCACTGACAAACTATTGACTTCAAGTTGAATAAAATTCATCAGGAATCTCCACTGCTATTACCTGGCCAACATCCACTTGGGGCGAATGGGTTTCGATGATGACGGCACCGCCTGCACGGGGAGAGTCGCCGCCAAGACGTGGGTCAAAGCAACCGACCCAGGCTGAAGCATGGCACGCATGGACAAGGTAGCCATATAGCCATATGGGGGCCTTTCCTTCAATTACAATGCCCTGGCTAGCTATCAAGTTTTTAGGTAGATCCAGCCCTTTAAGATCAGCAGGGGTGATCAGGCCATTATCAGTGGTGATCTGAATATGGAGATGCTGATAAGTTAGTCCAGCTGAGGTTTTGTTGGGGGCGATGGTTAGTTCTACATCGGGCATGGAACATCATCCTGACAAGCTTGATGGCAGTGTAGCAAGTGGAGGAAGAGGCTGCTTCCAGCTTCAGACAAAATTAGGGAATTGATTTACTGTTTATTTTGATGCAGGCTATCAGCAGAAAACTGTCTACCCAGGGGGCTATGCCTGAAGTATTTTGGTCAGATTTGCCAGAAATTGCTTTGCTACAGTGGCTGGCCCGTGGCAGCCTGAAACAGCATCTTACTCAGGCGTTACGGATGTGGATTTGGCTGCGCTACTTTTATGGGGCAATGTCATCTTCATTGCCTGAGCCGTTTACCTATGCGGATTGCCGAGAGGCATTTTTTACGGCAGATCATCCGAGTAATGATGACAAGCCAGGGCAGCATAATGAGCTATGCCCTTGCACCAAAACAGTGGCGGCATGGTTATTTGCACCTGACTTAGACTACCGGCAGGCACAATGGGAAGTCTATGCGGCTGATTATCCCCATGAGGTAGAAGAGAAACGACAACAGTTTATTACAGCTCTAAAACAGCATAATATTTTGCCAAAACGGTGTGATCAGTTTCTAGATGAGACACGGCTTTTTGGGGTGACGAGACGGGCATTGTCTGGCGATTTAAAGCGGTTGCAAGAGTTGCAGTTGTTGGCGTCTGTGGGGGGTGGTTATGGTCGGGTAAAAGATTGGCCTGTTTTGCCCTATGGGTCTACTCGTTCTGCTACGGCGGATGAGCTGGCGTTTTTGGTACAGCCGGACTTGGCAGCCATTGCAGACAATTTATCCCATGCTTTAGAAAATCAACGGCGCTTTTTTGTGCATGTGGATTATGTGGTACCGAAGGATCGGCATGATCGGGTGGAGGACTGGCAGGCGGCGTTGGGGGAGCTATGGCAGCAATCTGAGGTACCACCGGTTAAGCTAACCCATTGGCATGCGTCGCGGCAGGTGATGGCAACGGTGGTGGTATATCCGGTGTGTCTTTATTACTATCGGCGAGGGCCATATTTATGTGGCTTTGGGGAGGTGTTTGAGCAACCGGATGTGGTGGATTGGCGTAATTATCGTTTGGATCGGATTCAGGACCTGGAAGAATTATCCTGGGATTCGTCGTTGTTGCCGCCTGCGCTCAAACAGCGATACTTAGAGAATGATTTGCCAACGCCGGATGATATTCAGGTGTGGATGGCGGAGGCATGGGGGTTTGATTATTATCAGCCGAAAGATGTTTTACTGGTGCGGTTTGATCAGATTTGGGATCAGCGTTATATCCGCAATTCGTTACGGCATCCGACGTTTAAGCGGGTTGATTATGGTCAGGCTCAGACGCTGATCGCACATACATTACGGGGAGAATTGCGGCAACAGATGTTGAATTTATTAGCATCTCGGTCTGAGCAGGATGCGTATTATCGGGCAGTTTATCGGCGGAATGACCCGAATGTAAAGCAGCGCCTGCGGGCCTGGCGGCCTCATATTGAGGTGTTGTTACCCTGGCCGTTACGACAACAGTTTGGGCGAGAGGTGATGGCAGAGAGTGGGTTTTATCGGGATATTGTTTAGTGTCTTGTTTTGATGGGTCTGGTGTTGTTCTAGGGGAACGCTTTGAAGCGGCGTTGGTATATGCGGTGCAACTGCATCGGCATCAGCGGCGAAAGTTAACGGGGGTGCCGTATATGGCGCATTTGATGGCGGTGGCAGCGTTGGTGTTGGAGGATGGGGGGACTGAGGATGAGGCGATCGCAGCTCTATTACATGATGCGGTAGAGGATCAGGGTGGGCTGGCGACATTACAAGAGATTCGTGAGCAATTTGGGTTGATTGTTTCGGAGTTGGTTTTGGGGTGTACGCAGCCTGACAATTTGACGGGTCTCAGCTGGCGCGATCAGAAACAGCTGTATTTGGAACAGATTCGGATGGCAGGCACTGGAGTACAGCGGATTGTGTTAGCGGATAAGTTGCATAATGGGCGGTCGTTGTTGGGTTTGTTGCGGGTTTATGGGGATGGTGTGTGGGGGCATTTTTCGGGCGGACGGGAGGGGACGTTGTGGTTGTATGAGGAGTATGTGGGGTTGTTTGGGGCGGTGAGATCTGGGTGGATGGTGGATGATTTGGAGCAGGTGTTTTTGGGGTTTATTAGCTGATATAGGCAAGCTAAATTTAATAATAAGGAAGCCCATTTCAAATCATGAAATGGGCTTTTTTGAGAGTGCTCAATTTTCTACCAACTATTCCGATTTCAACTAATCGGTGAAGACATACTTTCGCTCAGCATTCAGTTCGTTACCGCGACTGGAGCGTTTCCAACTATTTCGATTTCAACTATCGGTGAAGGTACAACGTGGTCATCCCTGAAGAGGACCGTGACGTATTCCGGTTTCCAACTATTCCGATTTCAACTTATCGGTAAAGCACAATTATCCACTACCATAGGCTAGACAAGGAATTGATAACGTTTCCAACTATTCCGATTTCAACTAATCGGTAAAGTCGAATTTAGACAATGGGTGGGAAGCTGAGGATGGTTTTCGGTTTCCAACTATTCCGATTTCAACTAATCGGTAAAGCTGACAGAAATTGCCGGTGGAACTGGGTGCGATCGCCGGAGACACGATAGAGTTTCCAACTATTCCGATTTCAACTAATCGGTGAAGGCTCATTCAGAGCATTGACGCACGAAACTATGACCCCAAAATGTTTCCAACTATTCCGATTTCAACTAATCGATGAAGAATACTCCTATTGTTCTCGATAGTGATGATGCAGTACGCCGGTTTCCAACTATTCCGATTTCAACTAATCGGAGTCTAAAGGACAGAAAAGTGAAGACGGAAGACGGAAAAAAGAAAGCTGGTTATTGCTCAAGTTTACAGTATTCACTCAGTTAGATTATAGCTAATCTAAAAGCTTTTCCATTTCCTATTTTCGCCCTCCGTTTTTCGCCTTTCGAAGTGTTTACAACTATTCCGATTTCAACTAATTGGTAAAGACGGCAACGTAATCAATTTTGATTGCGGCGACCTGTTTGAGTTTTCAACTATTCCGATTTCAACTTATCGGTAAAGTGACATATGCTTTCATCTTTGCAGCCTGCATTGTCATTGCGTTTCCAACTATTCCGATTTCAACTTATCGGTAAAGGGTGTTGGGCTAGGCGCTAACGGTTCATGGATGTCTGAGCGGTTTCCAACTATTCCGATTTCAACTAAGCGGAATCTACAGGACGGAAATGTGAAGACGGAAGACGGGGAAAAGGGTATCGGCAAACATTCACGAATAACCAATTTACCTTAGGTAACAGCAAACTCTGTGTCCTTTCGACGTTCCGGTGATTTGAACCCTAAAACAATTTGATCTTTAGGAACACCCGCCTCAACCAGCTGTGCAGCAATCCCCTCTTCAGTACCATCTCGTTGAATCCAGATTTTGCCATCGATAATATCAACGTGCAACAAACAACCATGCTCATAACGTTTGTTCTCACGGCCTAAAATCATTAGCAAGTAACGATCAGACTCACTATCAAAAACTGTTTCAAACCTGATATCACCATGTTTATAAGGGATCTTAGTATGCTCCGTCATAAGGTCGCGTATCAGCTGGCGATACTCATTTAGTCGATCCATTGAACTATTCTTTTTATTAGGGTAAGACGGACTAATTCATAGTAGAGATCTTAATTCGGGATACAAGTACTACTATGGTCATGTCCACTATGCAAAGCAAAACGTTGTAGGGCAATGTTAACGACACGTAATGCCCCCCTATCATCCTGACTGACTGACACATCTCAGATGCCCCCATTAATATCTCAAGTCCGACATCGTATTGACCGAATACGGGAAAACCAAATCAGGTCATAGTAACGTTGCTCAGCCTTGTTGGACGCAAAACAAGGGTCTGGGTCTTTGGGCAATAAGGGGACTGGTTTCAGAAGAGTCCGACCTTTGTGAACGACTCCCTTGAGCCACCGTAAGCCAATTTTGAGATAGCTGAGCCCTCGTCTCCAATGGGTATCCACCTGTTGACGTAAGCCTTCACACTGCACCGCCATGCCTTGAGTGGTGCCGTATAACAAGGCAATGGCGGCCACCAAATAGAGACGCTCTAGAGCTTGAGCGGATCGAATGCGAGAGTCTTCGAGTTCAAAGGCTCCTGATTTGCTATCTAAAAACAACTCCTCAACCCGAAACCGCAAGGCATATTGGCCACAACGTTTGTAGACTCGGTGATTCATCCGTAATCACCGCCCAGGATTCCTTCGTCCCTCGCACGGTTGCCAAGCTAAATTACATCGATGCTCACCATCTTGCCAGAGCCCCACGTTCTCATAGAGAGTGGCTTCTCCTTTTAGGAGGCCACAGCGCTTGTACTTCAATGGATGACGGCATGGGCCGTGGAGATGAACATCACACGCAATGCGCAAACAATAGTGCCAACCACTCGCTTGCAACCAACTCGTGAGGTCATGGTTGGCAAACCCTCGGTCAGCTAACAACATCGTGTTGGGATGCCGACGCAACAGCCAACGGGCACGCCGTAACAAGGGTCGATATTCATCGAACGCAACCATGGCACTTTCATGCTCTAATACCCGCCATAGAAGTGGTACCGCTCGTCCACAACACACAACCGACAGGTGAATCATACAATAGCGATTCCACAGCATGGTCGTATCCAATGCTAGATAGAGTTGATGAGCCCGCCAGTTGGTGAGCGCTAACAACACCAGCGGCAGATACAACCCCTTGACATCAATGAATCGGTTGATGAAAAAGCGATGCCACCGACGTTCAAAGCTCTGGGCCTGAGTCGCCCGACTGGGGACGTAGGGTTCCCAAGCGGGGAGGCTGAGTTGGCCACTACAGATCAGGGCACTGACCATCCAAGCCAGTGTTTTCAGATGCCGGAGGTCTTTGTAACGGCTATGTTGACGCAGGAAGGGCAACAATTGATCATACAGTTGGGTAGAGGCTGACATGCATATCACGCTGATGGTTTGGTATCTTCAGCTTTGCATGCCCTCTGCCCATTTCCTTGTCGATCCTTATGGATTCTGGGTTACAGGATTTGTGTCAGGCAGTCAGCACATAGATATCACCCGAAATCGACTCAAAATTTCTGACTCCAAACAAGCATGGACCCGTTTTTACAAGGATGTTGCCATGCTCGAAGGCCGCCATGCCTTTGGTGTAGAGCAGGACAATCAAATCGATGTGGCCAGGTCTCTTTTCCAAGTTTACTTTAGCGAAGAGAACACCATCCTCAACGAAGGCTACTGGTGGAATCAATATGACAATAATGATTCCCTGGTGGCCGCAGGGATTTTAGGCAATAAAACCAGCTTTACCATTACCGACCCCAACGATCCAGACTATGGCAAACCCATGCCCGAAAACCGGTATGTCAAACATGCCATCAACAGTTGGGTCATTAACCTGGCCAAAGTAGGCTTTCATCTCAACCGTCCCCTCAGACAGCCTCAAGCTGTTGCTGCTTAGTTAGTCGCTCACAACCATGTTCAAATATCTCATTACTGTTAAACCCTTAGGTTTACTCTACGGTAGCTCTGGGCGATTTCTCTCCCCCGAGAACCTAGTGGGTCGCTCAGGTACCCACTTCCCCCCCAGTGCTGCCACAGTCTCAGGTTTATTTGCTCACCACTACGGCTCTACTGAACAACCTAAGCACTTGCATTGCTTGCAAATAGCTGGCCCTTTTTGGGGTTGGCAGTCTGCCCCACAAGACTTTTGTGTTCCTGCTCCTATGAGCCTACTTTCCAAATTTAAACCAAACCTAGAAAAGACCCAAATTCCCGAAGCTGTAGTTGAAGATAGATTAGCCTGGCATGCAGAGACTGACATCCAGTGGCGTGACTCTTCAGATAAAGCACCTGATAAGAAGTTCAGTGGAGGTACATGGGTCAAACTAAGTGATTGGGACACAATTTCTAACGGTGATATTAAGGCATCTAAAACAATTTCCATCTATGGTGAGCCCTGGCAGTTTGCGCCTCATCTGCATCCTTATCTCTTGAAGGATCAGCGTAAGGTAGATACAGATCGTAAGCGTGGCAGTTTGTTTCTAGAAAACAGTGTCCAGCTTCATCCAGACACCTGTCTGGTTTATCTCTCCAACTTAAAATTAACGAACGGCTGGTATCGCTTTGGTGGTGAAGGTCACATGGTAGAGATTATCTGCGATGCTCTTGGAGATCCAGTCAAAACTCTATTAGAAACCAAAATTGAGCGGAGCTTTGCCTTGATTACACCGGCTATTTGGGGCTCTAATCGTCTGTCCTATCGCTATCCGCAAGAGTTGAAAAAGGGAGATAAACAACGTCATCAGTTAGCAGATGTTGATAGTGATCTCTCTACCCAATGGCAGGTAGACGGGCTATTAACCAAACGTCCTTCTCCTTTTCGTTATCGTCTCGGTGATGCCAAGGCCGCATCAGACAATACTGACAAGCCTAAACGGTCTCAACCACCTAAACGGCTGTCGAGAGGACGCTATGCAATGCCCGCTGGTAGCGTCTATGTGTTGCAAAATGCCTTCTCCGATGACCACAACATCTGGCAAAAATGGCCAGATGATTGGTTCCCTAAGGAAGGACCTTCCCTTAAGCGTTGGGGGTGTGGTTTAGCACTGCCTTTAGACAGTGCAATTGCCAGCTAGCCCCCTTTTTCCGTCTTCCGCCCTCTGTCCTCCGTCTTTACTAATTTCCTATGTACAACAAAGCCTACGGCATTCTCGAAACCCTAGCCCCCGTCCATGTTGGCGCTAGCGCTGGTGAAGAAACCGGTAACCTGAATCTTATCTTTCGCGATCAGTTCACCCAAACCGGCATCATTCCAGGTAGCTCCATCCGAGGCCGCTTCCGCGCCGACATGCGAAATGAAAAAGAGAAGAATGAAAACCAAACTCAAGACGAACAACATTGGTATGGCCACGAAGCCGTTGACGGTCAAGAAGACGGTGGCACCACCGAAGCCCTGGTCAAATTTGAATATGCCTCTCTTGTTTGGCTACCTGTCTTTTGCCCTGGTCAGCCCATAGTCTGGGTCAGCTGCCCCTGGCTCCTGCGCCGCTACAAACAAATTGCCGGTATTAACCAGGATATTCCAGCCCCCTACACAGCCCCTAAAAACCTCCAGGCCCGCCCTGTCGATACCAACAGCAAAGTCTTATTCTTCAACCTCGGTTTCCTCGAAATTGAGCACGAAGCAGACCTCACACCCTGGATTCCAGATAATATCGGCATTCGTAAAGACAGCGTTGTCGTCGTCGATGACAACGACATCGCCATGATCCACGACATGGCCCTTTACCGTCAAAGCCGAGTCAGACTCGACGATAACGAAAAGAAAGTGGCTACTGGTGCATTCTTTAACGTAGAAGCCTTACCAGAAAGTAGCATTATGGTTTTCCCGGTCGCCCTAAAAGAAACAGGATGGCAACCGTTCGATAAAGATTCGGACAAAGAAATGTACTTTGGTGGACTAGAATCCATTGGCTTTGGTCGTTGCAACGTCACACTACAGGGAGACTATTAAATTATGGCTTGGCAATCCTACGGTTTAGATCAATCTGCTCAAAAGCTAGTGCTGATGGCTAGAGAGCGCGATCCACAATCTCTCAACCAGTCCTATAAAATGCGCATGGCGGTTCCCTATGGTTTAGAAAGATTTTGGGGAGAACATTTACGACTACAAGCTAGGGAAGAAAATAAGTCTCTTTACTGGAAAGAGACTTGGAACGAGCTGGTCAAGGTCATGGCCAAATCAGGTATTACCCTGCCCAACGACAGCGTAAAAGCAGAAAATACAAAAGAGATCCAGGTGATGTCTGAAAAACTTTGGAAAATCAGTATTGCCGATCAACGAGTAGCTCTGGCCGTATTAACTCAGCTCTGTGACTCCATTGTTTGGTGGACCCAGCGATACAAGTAAGCCCACACTCCAAATTTTCCATGACAACACTTTCAGATGGCCACAAAAAAGTCCCGATGATGTTTCGGGCACAGGTCAACGGACGCAGCCAGTTACAGCGTATCCAGGACCTCCGCTATAGCGATGCCGACGAACAAGACGCCGAACGCTGGGTAGACGAATGGATCATCAAAGCGTATCCCACCGCTCCCACATTTAGCGACGAAGTCCAAACCCGCACCTACACTCTCTCCTGGCGATTTGTCACCAACGGCGGCCAGGATGACGGTATCATTCGTCCCGTCGTCGGTGCTAAAGGTTGGCCTTTCTACCCTGGCAGTAGCATGAAAGGCCTCTTCCGCCAGGCATGTACCGCAGCTCAGTCAAATCGCTACTGTGGTCAAGAACTCTCCACCAAAGACTTTAACCCTGGTATCCTTCGCTTCCACGGCGGCTATCCCACCGATACCCGCTGGACTGATCAACTGCTAGATATCATCCATCCCCAGCAAGACAATCAGGTAAAGTCTAACAAACGCTCCAGTGCTTTCTTCCAGGTCTCTCTCTATAAGCCAGAACTCAAATTTGGCATCTCCACCACAGAGACTCTGGACGATAGCGAATGGGAAACCATCTGGAAAATATGGGAAAAAGCCATTGCCTCTGGCCTAGGCTGCCGCGTTAGCGCTGGTTACGGTCAACCCACCAAAGCCAGCGGTCAGATCCTTTACCAAACCCGACTCAAAGGCCAGGGCCAGGCCGCTAAACTCATCGATGGCACAGGAGAGTTTAGACCCAACGTTTTCCGCGCTGCCATTCGTGGCCATGCTCTGCGCATCTTTGGCGGTCTCACAGATGGCGATACCGCCGATCGTATCGTGGAACAACTCTTTGGCGGCATCACCCGTGGTGCCGGTCAAGTCGGTCTTCTCAGCATGGCGTTCATGGAAGAATCGCTAGACCTTGACGAATTTGGTCAAGGCTCCTACCAACAGCCCGTCTATCGGGTCAAAGGCCTGCTCACCTGGCAGCTGACCCAGACTATCCCTGACGCCCAAAAAGCGGCCCTGATTAAGCTAATTAGAGCCCTAAACCGCTTTGCCATGATACTCGGCGGCTTTGGTAAATCCTGGCGACGAGCCGATCACCGTCTGGTCTATCCCGACTATTACGACGAAGGCTATAAACCCCTGATCGGCTGCCATTGGGAATGGCTCGGTGCCCGTGCTCAAACCTAGTTCCAACTAAGTTTGTTTGGATATCATAAGGTCATCGAGTTTGGAGGCCAAGTATGATGGCCAAACGCAAGCAACGAGGGACAGCAGGGGATAAAACGATCTGCCTGCCCATAGCCGATACCCTTGATTATGACCAGTTGGTTGAGGACCGTGAGGCCTACCGAGAGTACCTGAACGAGCAAATAGCCAGCTATCCGGAGCTGTTCCCCGAGGGAATTGAGGAGGGATATCGGTTTCATGGGTGGGTGACCTCAGCTCGCCAGCACCTAAAAACACGTCGTATTTATCTTCCCAACCAAAAAACGGCCTATCAACTGCGTCCCGATTTCGTCACCCCTTATATGAGTGAAACGTCTGAGCTAGCGGGCAAAGCGATGTATTTGAGAAAGCATGGCCTCTCCTATGATGGGATTGCTTACGTATTGGGTCGCTCGGAGATGCATTGGTATCGGTTGTGTCAATCTCTTGGCAGAGCATCCATTGTCGGAACAACGTTGAAAACAGAAGAGTCGCTCCCCCCATCTAGTGGCCGATGAAAAGCATTGTAGCCATCAAGGAGAGCGTATCTATTGGGCGGTGACAGCGGCTAAAGGCTGTATTGTAGGCAGTGGTTTGAGCCCAACGGCTGGATACGAGGACTTGCAAGCGGCTTATGGGGACTTTGAGCAAGAGATGAGCGACCATGCCCCTGACTATTGCCCTGAGACGGTCACCACGGATGGATGGGACGCGACTCGTCGAGCCTGGGAAACCCTATTCCCTGGCATTACCTGGATTCTGTGCTTTCTACATGAGGTAATTAAAGTGCGTGATTGGTGTCGCTCTAAGCCTGATTTACGCACCTGCTTAACCGACAAGCTTTGGCATATTTATCACGCTACTGGCAAACGTCAATTTGCTCAACGATTGCGTCGTTTTCTCGAATGGACACAATCGGTGGATCTTCCCAACGCCATCAATGACCGGTTACAACGACTCAGAGAAAAATCTCTATTTTTCCAGAGAGCCTTTGACGTTCCTGATGCCTATCGCACCAGTAATCAAGTGGATCGCCCCATGAACTATCTTGACCGAGCACTCTATGCCATGCAAGATTTTCATGGGTCTTGGGAGGCCGCTGAGTTATCCGTTCGCTCCATGGCGATGCTGTGGAATTTTCATCCATTCTGTCGTAAAACTCAGCAGCAAAATGAAGGCTGTTTGTGTCCCTTTGAGAAACTCAATGGCTTCCGATATCATGACGACTGGATGCGTAATTTGTTAATTGCCTCTTCTCTCAATGGACGGAGACCGTTGATTAAATCCTCTCACACAAACTGAGGTGGAATCAGGCTCAAACCTTTGATACCCGTGCCCACAAACTAGAACAAGTAGGTCCCTACATCGACCAAGTACGCCAGGCTGCACGAGAGTGGATGACACTACAAGGACATACACCCAAAAACCGCCCCGCTAACTGGCGGGAAGCCTGGCATCCTAACCAGGTCCAAGTCTGGGGCCGCCTTGCCCAGGAAAAAGAAGACAGCGAAGCCGTCCATTGGCTCCACGGCCCCTATCGTCGAAGCGATCGCACTGCTGGCATCCGCGAAGGATCTATCTACAAGTCTGGTCTGACCGGACAAATGGGCCAAATCGGTCGCCTCTGGCATCGCATGTACCCCTGGATTCGTATCAAAGTAGATCCAAACAATCCTAAAAATCGCACACCTGTCCCCAGACTTGAATGCTTTGAGCTACTTACAATTTTTCCGGGTGATGTTCCAGAAGCGAGTGATTTTCTATACTTCTTAGAAAATCAACAAACCCAGTTTAAGAAGCTATGGCCAGTGCCATCAAAGTAGAATTGGCAAGTGTTTGGCCTACCACTTTTACTTATCCCACTAGTTCAATGTGACTGTGCCGGTGGCAATATTCGTCTAATCGGTCTGACATGCCCACGCATCAACGCATGCTTAACACGAGCAGTCGGGAATCCGTCAGCGTCAACGTTGGCATCTTCCCCAACGCGGCCACCCTCTCGCATCGCCTGAGCTTGCTCAAGGGCACGTAATGCCCAATCCTCGGCAGTCATGTCGTCTGGAAGACGATATGACTGACCATTGAATGGCCAAGGTAGTTTCATAGCTGCTTAAAGGACGGGAAAGATTTAGAAACTCGGTTAAACGTTTTAGCTGAGACATCATAAAGACCTTGTATTTGGCAAAGATTTGATAGACTACCAATGAAGTAGTACAAATGATCTAAAATAATCTAAAATAATTTAATACATGGTTTTTCAAATTCTGATGGCCATAGCAATGTTGTGATGGTTTAGAGTTGGGATACCCTAGACCACAGCAAATCAATCTGTTTGAGGCAATATGGCGATAATTGCGCTTAAGGCTTGGTATCTCCAGGATTATGAGCCAATTCGGGATTTAGAAAGGCGACCCCACGATCTGCGGCTGGCAAAGAATAGTCTGCTGAAGTCAGCGTTGCGGGCTGATTTTTTGGATGATATTGCCGATGTGCGCGACGCAGAGTGGTTCCAGCGTTACCTGGAAGGGGATGCGGTGGAGTTTTACATTGAAGGCAGCGGGACCTATGCGATCGCAAATATCGACCTGATCAGCCACGAAATCTACTTTGCCAAGGCCGACTCCCTCGCCAACCTCGATCCCACTATTTTCCTTTGCTACCAGGAGGAGTATCCAGAATCCAGCGATTTGCTACAGGCAGCCCTTGAACCCTACGTCGAAAAGTTTAACCGTCGCTCTCGGCTGCCCATCAAGCTAGTCGAATCCCACCGGCTCAGCAATGGCCCTGTACGACTAAACAGCAACCTGATGCGCCACATTCGCCGGAGCCTGCTGTTTATTGCCGATGCCACACCAATTTTTGAAGTCGATAGCGACCTGCCCTTGCTAGTGCCCAATCCAGCAGTGTGCGTAGAGCTGGGGTATGCCCTATGCAATAAGCGACCTGAGCAATTGATTGTGGCTCAAATGGAGCGGGGAGACTTACCGGGCCAGTTTCCGTTTGATATTGCCGCTCAGCATAAGCTGGAATTTACCAGCAAATCCGCATTGCAAAAGGCCCTACCTAAAATGCTAGATGCCAAACTACAGCGGTTTAACTTGGTGGGTTAAAACCTATAGTCGAATATCGCGTTAACAGACAGTCCTCACTAGGAAAAACGCTGAACAATCAAACAAAATATGCTGGGAATCAGCGAAAACCCAAACACGATAGCACTCAGCACCAAGGCTATTGTGATCATAAACCATTTTTCAGACCAGCTATCAATAATAGCCCTCTGCGGTTCAGTGGGCGTATACAGCACTCCGACAGACTCTCCTTTCTTGTAAGTGGGGGAACCTGTCCACCCTAAGGGAGAAACATCATACAAATCTCCATTAGGTCCCTCAAATTCAACCACAGGCCGGTAAAGAGTATCACCATACTCATCTGTCTTCTCATTGACCTGTGAGACAGTCCCCGTAGTAGGTGACAGGCTATCCAGCCAGCTGACACGATTATTTCGCCAAACAATAGAACCCAACAAGGCTGATACAGGTATAACCACCAATGACAAAAAACCAATAGCTGCTCTTTGGAGTTGTTTTTCAGGTTTACTTCCTAGAAAATCAATAGCAAGAGGGTATTTCCACGCCTTTCCCTTACTAGCTTGAATAGCCGCAATAATCGGAAATACAAAGCGCAGCCCCCATAACACCGGCAGTAAAATCGTCCCGGCTAACGTAACCAGTAAAACAACGCTGTAAACTGTCGATGAAATCAGCCAATTAATGGCATTACGCGCATGGGGCTCAATTTGAGGGGACTGTTTTTTAGTGGCTTGCCAAATAATAATTGGCACCAAGATATCGATAAAGGGTATAGGAACAACCCAACTCAACAGAAGGGAAAGATGGAGAAAAATTTCTACTGAGGGAGTTGTTTTTTCCTGACTCATAACGATGGTAAGCCCATGGTATTCATTTATACTTCGACGTCTACAGCATGAAATACATCAATTTTGGATAAAACTTAATATCCATCCAAAAATGAGGAGGCGGGCAATATCTATAAAGCCATCACGGGCAGCATAGGTTAAGACCGTATTTGTTCTGACCATTACTCCTCAGATACAAGCGTCTGAGTTGACAGCATTGAATCGACAACCTTCTCGCGTTGAAGGTCATCTAATAGAGAACGGGTCATGCATGTCGAAAAAAGCTTCGTCGCATTGTAGTAAGCATGCAATTTATCTCTCTGCTCTGGCGTCAGCTCAACAGCACAAGGTAACTTTAACTTTGTTATAAATCGAATAATACGTCCTTGCCAATAATTACGCTTATATTGCCACCACTCTTCAAGGTCAGAAAAGTCTCCACATTGTTGACGAATAAATTCGAGCCAACCTTTCACCACCTCATAATTTTGAAAATCATCGATCAATAGATCCTGCAAACGCTGAAGAGCATTAATAAATCCCTGGGGTGTTTCAATCTTTTGTTCAAAATCATGATAGAGCTTATAAACACATTCATGAGTTTCCAAAAGTTTTCCATCGATCATACTGGTCGCAAATTCAAAATCGGGCAAGTCAAAATATCTATATACTGCACCTACATTTGTTACACGACCTGTATCTTTAAGAGCATATACAAAATACCAAGCACGAGCATAACTCTCAAGGTGAGGCTGATTTGAATCTAACTGTTGAACAGTAGAAGCTGCTATTCTTTCGACTTCCTCTAAAAATTTTAGTAAAACTGGTTCATCTGAAATAGTCGAATCAATTTTAAACTTAAAGCCACACAGAAAGCCCCATATATATTCATAGGAAAGGCATTCAGATATCAGTCCTATAACAAATTTCCAACGGGCTTTATCTATATGTTCATAAACCTCCTGATATCTATTATTTCTGACTAACTCATCAGCCGTAAAAAACTCTTGATACGTTAAATGAGAAAACGTACAAAAATTGTCGGCCCAACGTACCAATAGACCATTAGACTGCTCAATTCCTTGTAATATTAGCCTGCTAGGGACCAAACTTCTTGGCCTATTATAGGCAATCTCATAATAATCCTGAATAGTGCTTTCTACTTCCAGGGTAGGGAAAATTATTTTGCGTTTTAAGAAAAAGTAATTAGCAATTTTGCATAGTATATTTTGGACATCCAATTCACGCAGGGTTTTAAAGGAGCTTCCCCCTTCTTCTAATGACACGTTTTTCCGCGTCATTAGGTCAATACCCTTACGAAAAACTTCAAACCGTCTACGAGGAAGATCCGCTTGACTCTCAAAAACAACACATAACAAATCTAATAAAATAGGTCGTTGAGAAAGTTCTCTAATCCCCCTGTAAGCTTTTGAACGAAGCTTCTTCAACATGTGATCAGCTAAAGCTATATCCTTTCCAGGTTGCCCAAACCAGTTCTCAACAAATTTCCTGATTTGCGCCTTTTGCAAGGGAGCAATAATAACCTTTTGAAAGCCACCAGAAAAAGGAAATTCACGCCCTAAGCGAGAACTAAATATAAAACGACATCGTTCATAATTCTGCAACAAACGCTCAATCTCGGTCTCTATGCGTTCTCGCTCTGTAACTGCTATTTCATCGATACCATCCAAGATAAAAACAGCTTGACCAGACTCCAAAATTTCATTGCGTTCAGCAGGAGTACATCCCCATTGAGAGAATCTTTTTTCGATCCACTCTTGTAATGTTTCATGTTCAGTGGTTGATGCGAACCAACGTGCCCCAACAAATACCGGAATGACCGCTTGCAAAGCCTCTCTTTGACAACACTTCAAAGTCATCCACTGTAGACACGTTGTCTTACCTGAGCCTGGATCTCCATAAACAAAAATATTATGGTGCCCATTGATAACCTCTTTTATCTTCTTTTTTTTACCCCGCAGTAAATTAATGCCCATCCGATCAAAATCTTCTTCTGTCAGGTGCGAACTATCGACAAGGGCATTAGGATCCGCAACTGGTGGATAATCTGACGGCAGAGAGGTCACCTCAATTAGAGAAAGCTCAATAAAGTCATGATTGAGTCTTCGGTTAAGTTGCTGAGTATTGAGCCTTCGAGTATTAGAAAAAAGATCAGCTTCAACCTTCTTGCGAATCTCACTAATACGGTCCTCAATATCGGATAAATTATTACCCTCTATACATGCCTCATACCAAGGTGGACCAAAGAGGCTACAAACGGCATCTACCTTGTCCGCAAGTCCTCGATGACCATCGATTGTTAGAATACGGCGAATTGTATCATCACTAATCCTAGGCTTATCAGGGTCTAGGATCTCATTGACCGCTTCCCATGTGCCTTTGATATGTCTCCCTGGAAATCTAGATCTTGCCTTTTGTAGAAACTGTTCACGGTATTCTGGCTTGAGCGTAAGGTAAGAGTAGTTGATTGAAGGCATGCGTTTAACTAAAGGCTGAACCCTGAGGAACTGATTATTTTTCCTAAAAATATTTTCAGCTCTTAGGACATTCTAAATTGTGAATTGTCCTACATTTTGAATGTCTTTCTATCCATACAGTCCACTAGTACCATTTTTCTTGAGGTCTACTGCTTATACAGTGAGTCTTTTACTGGTCATATGGATGGAATAAATCCAGGGTTAAACAATAACTACTGGCAATTGCGTAAGATAAAATGCTTTACTCTTTTAGGTTATGTATGCATGGCTTTTATGTTCCCTATACAGAATTGGTTCATACGTTAAGGACATACGGAAAACTTGAGTAACTTATGCAGTAGTTTTACAGCTATTGAATGGAAAATTGCCCGCAGAGCTATGCTGACACAGCATAATCTTTTTCCTGGAAACCCCAAGGCAAATAGCATGAATGCCTGGATAACCGAGGAACAGAAAGCCATTGCCATTCGGTGTATCAAGAACTTTTACAAGGGTTTAGAGTGGGCTGATGCATTTGGCATCTGTGGTGGATACACAGGCAACAGAAACTTCCACAATGTATTTCAGATAGATGATGATGATATTTTGGGCATTTTTGATAGTCGTAATGCACCAGCCAAGACATTAGCTGCTGATTATCAAAATCCAGCCAGTCTAGCGGAATTGATAGCGGTTTATAAAAAACGGCCAGTCAACATCAAAACCATAATCGTGCTGGAGAAAGAGAACCGACGTCTAGCCAGTAGCGACACCCAAGGTTACCAGTCAAAATTCTTAATTGATGCGTTACTCCCCGCCATTAGGGGCATCCATACCAAATGGACTGAAGAGTATTATGGGCAACCATGGCAGAAATCAGTATGGATGCCGTTAGACTATCTGCTGCTTGATATGCTACCGTCAAAAACGCTACAAAATAGCAACTTCCTCAAGGAGCTTTACCATCACCCCAGGAAAGTAGACAACTTGCTATTTCACAGCTCATTGCTACAGCTTTTCTATCAATGTGAATCTCCTTTCTCGAAACTGGACAATATGCGTGAAAGCTTTTCCGATGGGTGCGGCTCTTTCTCTGTAAAGCATTAAGCAGTCAAGAATCTCTCCGGTTCGAGAAACTTATTGGCATGATTGCGTTTGAACTCTTGGACTTTGTGAAACTCCCAATAGGCCTCGAAATCATCACTGGCTCTGAGTGCGCGAATCCGCAGAACGGCTTCAGCACGATCTAAGCGCCAGCGGGCACCGGTGATCTCCATGCGGTCATTGACTAAATGCCTGCACGCGCCTTCAATCACACCTGAGGCAATGGGATACCCCCGATCTAAGTACTCGTCATACAACAAATACGGCCGATTTTTCAACAAATAATCAGCGCACTTGTCAACGTTCTCTCGTGCTTTTGTGTCTAGATTTTGTAGGGTGGCGCTACGCCGAATACCGGCCGCCACATCACTGGCTTTACCTTGTAGAATGCGTAAGGCTCTCTCTTGGACCCAAGTCTCGGCCTCCTCACTACCAGATGAGAAGAAACAAAAAGCCGCTTTCCAAACATATTCGAGAACATGAATGAAATCGAGCACGATAGTCACCGTCACGTCTTGCTTTCGGGCCATGGCGTTGAGTGTGGCTAATTGATGGAGTTCACCATCTACCAGGACAACCCAGTCGCGTTGATGGTCCGGGTCTCGAGTCGAGGCTTCGACAAACGCATGTTCAATGACCGTTTTAGCGTCTTGCTCAACACTGGCCCACACTCGTTTGTCACTAATCACTGGTCGCACGGGCGGGTCCCGTTGGTCACCGATGATATCGTCGGCTTGACGGGGGTATCGAGGCACATGATACACCGATGCGACTGTGGCCATTCGTTTACGCTGACGCTTTTGACCGGGACTTAAGCGAGTACGTTTTGACGGTGAGTCCTTGGCCTTTTGAGCGGCTTTGGCCGTGGCTTCTCGCAGATCTGATGGATGCATCACAATCCCCTTACCATCAGTGGTAATCACTAATAGCTCATCACTGGCAACTCGTCGGTCTATCGCCCGTTGAGCATAAAAGTCCTCAAAGTCTTGGGCCACTTTTACCGTCACCTCTTCACATTGGCGTTTACCAATCGCCCCCCCTGTCGTCGAGCTTATGGTCCGACTCGTTTCTGAAAACGATACTTTCGACGCTTCCACCGCGACTCGTTTTCGGAGTTCATCCGAGTATTTGTCCGGCGGCAAATTCAAGATCCCATCTGACGGGTACAGGGCACTGACCTCAGGTTTTTGGGTGCTGTATCCCACTCGGTTTAAGGTCACTTCCCCAAACAGCGTTTCGAGGTTCCGTTGGGTCTGTTTTCGACGATGGGGGCGGGTTTCTCCATCGCTACCGACGACCTCGCTTTGGTAGTCCTCTGATGCGTAACGCAAGTCGAGATGGCCTTGATATAACCGTCGCAAAAGTTCTGTGCCCGACTCATGGATATAACGTTCTAGTTTTCCATGCTCCCAATTTTGGCTATCAGCTGAACTCAACCTATCGACGAGTTCATTAAACTGCGCTAACGCTGACTCAAAAAAGCTAAGACTTAGGTCTGTTGGCATGATTCGAATGGAGAGGATACAGGCACACGAGACAATTATTTTTTTCGTCGAATCTATCTCTTTTTTGAGAGATAGATTGAACTTTCAGACCCCTAAAATCTACCAAATTCTATTCAATAGACTTAATCTGCGTTGCAAACCTTTACCCTAAAAGAATCACACCCTTTTCCGATTCCTTGGTTTCAGTATAGAAACTAGCCAACACATCACATAGCATTGCTAGTGCATAGACAAGCTCTGATGTATCAATAACGACAAATACAAAAATTTACAACCGCAGCAACCGCACGTTCAACCGCACGGATATTTTATGGGTCTATCGTATGACCAACGGTAAATGGGTAAATGCTCAATTTACCAACAGTCATCATCAGAGCTAATACCATGAAAGCTGATTTCCAACCATTGAGCTACGGTATGCCTAACTGTCCTGCCTGTGAAAAACATGGACTAGTACTAACTGACAAAAATCACGTCGCATGCATCCTATGCGACTACAAGCGAGATTTGTCAAAAGATATCAACAAGCCTAAGAAAAATGATTCTGATGGCAGCTGGTTTATTTTTCTACTGATCGTCGGCTTTGTCCTCTTTGTCATGATTAGTAGTTGATACAGTAACAACTCTAATATGCTGAAATATGAACTAATTCTTTTACAACGCCTATTCACGTTTCAGGCGCAGTTGTCAGGATTGGGTGTTTAGCGAGTCTTGCCGCATCTTTTTTAGAAAGTTGTTAGCCTATAAGCGTACCTCTTTGCATTAACCTGCCACCATGGTTTTCCCATTTTGTAAGCCCTATACGTCTGACAACTGTGCCAATAGTGATTACGCCAATTTCTATGCCAATTGCCAAAAGATGAAGCTCCATTGGCTAAAGACCAGCCGTAACCGGCTACAGGTGCAGCTAGCTGCTATCAATGCAGCCATTGGCGAGCTTGAAAGTCAAATCCCAGCAGATAGCGAACCCTCTACCGAGTCAGCGGCTTAGGTCTCAATTCCCCGTAGGTTGGGTTATCTCAAACCCTGATCTCTTGCACCCATCAAAACCTTTCATTAACCCAACATTGCCAACCGTCTTCAAACAATGGGTGTCGAATTTGTTGGGTTAATGAAGCAGTAGATTTATCTGCAAAAGTTACGGTGTTGTTGCAACCCAACCGACGTCTCACATGCTGCACATCACTCCAAAATCTCCATATCTCCTCAATTACGCTTTAGGTGGATGTTGCTCCAGCACATGCTTCAAATAATGCCCCGTATAAGAATTTTCCATCTGGGCCACCTCTTCGGGTGTACCCTCAGCAATAATTTGACCACCGCGATCGCCCCCTTCAGGACCTAGATCAATCACCCAGTCACAGCAGCGAATCACATCTAGGTTGTGCTCAATCATCACCACAGAATTACCCTTATCCACCAAACGCTGCACCACATCCAGCAGCTTGTGAACATCGTAGAAAGATAAGCCCGTAGTCGGCTCATCAATCAAATACATCGTCTTACCCGTCGAACGACGCGCCAGCTCAGAGGCCAGCTTCATCCGTTGCGCTTCACCACCGGAAAGTGTAGGAGCCGTCTGCCCCAAACGAATATAGCCCAGACCCACATCCACCATGGTTTGTAGTCTAGTAGCCGCCTTGTGGATATTCTCAAAGAAGTGCAGAGCCTCTTCAGCCGTCATATTGAGCACATCGGAAACCGTTTTGCCCTTGTATTTCACCTGCAAAGTTTCGCGGTTGTAGCGTGCACCTTTGCACACCTCACACTGAACGTATACATCGGGCAGAAAATTCATTGCAATCACGTTTACACCCTGGCCACCGCAGGCTTCACAGCGACCACCCTTTACATTAAAAGAGAATTGTCCGCGCTTATAACCTCTTGCTTTAGCCTCAATAGTCTCAGAAAACAGATCGCGAATAACATCGAACACTCCTGTGTAGGTGGCCGGGTTCGAGCGCGGTGTACGACCAATGGGTGATTGATCAATGACGATGGCTTTATCTAAGGCTTTAAGCCCCTTAATCGGCTCCATCTGATTAGGTTCAGGAACTTTGCTACCAAAAGTGTGTTGGAGAGCCGGGTAAAGCAACTCATTAATCAAGGTGGATTTACCAGAACCTGAAACACCTGTGATGCAGACAAACTTACCTAGGGGAATATCAACATCGATATTCTCCAGATTGTTGCGATGGGCATTGCGAATTTGTAGCTTGCGGCTATTACCTGGTCTGCGTTCAGCGGGTGTATCAATACTCTCTCGACCTGACAGATAAGCGCCTGTCAGAGATTCTTTATTTTTCAATAGCGCCTTCAAATCGCCATTGACAACGATATCACCACCATGAACACCCGCCTTAGGCCCAATATCTACAATATGGTCGGCAGCACGAATGGTGTCTTCGTCATGTTCGACCACAATTAGGGTATTGCCCAAATTACGAAGACGATCGAGGGTTTTTAATAGCCGTGCGTTATCACGTTGGTGTAAACCGATACTGGGCTCGTCAAGAACATAGAGTACCCCCGTCAAACCTGCACCGATTTGAGTTGCGAGGCGGATACGCTGGGCTTCACCACCTGACAACGTCATAGCAGTGCGGTCCAGGGTGAGATAGTCCAGCCCCACATCCAACAAAAATGTAAGGCGGGCTTTGATTTCTTTAAGGACCAACTCACCAATAGCAAGTTGTTTTTTACTGAGAAGGGAGTCTTCTCCGTGCTCACCCATAACATCTTCGATGTTGTACAGGCAATCACGAATGGAAACACTGGTAAAGTCAAGAATGTTGTACGGCCCCATTCTGACTGCAAGAGATTCTGGCCGCAGCCTGGCTCCATTACAGGTTTCACACACTTGATCGATCAAATACTTTTCGAGCTTTTGTTTGTAGAGATCGGATGTGCTCTCACGGTATTGTCGGTCAAGGATAGGAAGCACTCCATCATATTTGCGTTCGTAGCCCTTTTTGTCGCGGTAACGGGAGTCGGTTTCGATATAAATCTTATCGGGGGAACCATGGAGAATTATGTCGCGCTGTTCGTCGGTAAGGCTAGACCAGGTGGATTGGATTTCAAACCCGTAGGCTTGACCAACGCTATAAAGAAGAGAGAAATAATAGGTGTTATCTTTATCGGACCAGGGTGCGATCGCAGCATACACCGGCAAACTTGGATCAGGCACCACCAGGTCCGCTGCAAACCGCCGATGGCTCCCTAACCCATGGCAATCGGGGCAAGCGCCATAGGGTGAATTAAACGAAAACAAACGAGGCGACAGTTCATCCATCACCGCCCCATGCTCTGGACAAGCAAAATTCTCAGAAAAGACTAGCTCTGAAGGCAGGTCAGAACCATACTCACCTTCTGCCTCAGCCGCCATGGGCACATCGGCCTTGCCTTTTCCCTTACCCGTTAGCGGCACCACATCCGCTTTTTTACGATCCGCCGCCTGTTCTTTTGCCTGGCCACTGGGCAAGAGATCGATAATGGCAATGCCCTCAGCCCGCTTTAGACAGGTGGCCAAGGAATCCGCCAGACGCTCCTGGATATCGTCTTTCTTCACCAGGCGGTCCACAACCACTTCAATATCGTGGATCTTATTCTTCGATAGCTCAATGTTGTCGCTGAGATCACGGATTTCGCCATCCACCCGCACCCGCACAAAGCCTTCCGCCGCTAACCCCGACAGAAGTTTGGCATGGGTCCCTTTCTTGCCGCGCACCACCGGGGCCAAAATCTGAAAACGGGTACGGTCTGGCAAGGCCATCACCCGATCCAGCATTTGGTCGATAGCCTGGGGGGCAATGGAGCGATCGCAATGGGGACAATGGGGTTGCCCCGCCCGACCATAAAGCAATCGCAGATAGTCGTAAATTTCAGTTACCGTCCCTACGGTGGAGCGAGGGTTATGGGAGGTGGACTTTTGGTCAATGGAAATCGCCGGACTCAGCCCTTCAATGGAATCCACATCGGGCTTGTCCACCTGCCCTAGAAACTGCCGGGCATAGGCACTGAGGGATTCAACATAGCGGCGCTGGCCCTCGGCAAAAATCGTATCAAAGGCAAGGGATGACTTACCAGAACCAGAAACCCCCGTGAAGACGATCATCTGGTTGCGGGGCAGGTCCAGATCGATATTCTTTAGGTTGTGCTGACGGGCACCGCGAATGCGGATCAGGTCGTCCGATAGGTTCGTCAGTTTAGTTTTTGCTGCTCTGCCATTAGTCGTTGCCTTGCCATTAGCGGCTTTGCCGTTGCCGCTCGACTTGCGTGTCTTGGCCGTTTTCGAGGTCTTTGACTGGGGCATGGGGCGGATAGGGTTACAGCTCAGGCAGGTAAATCATAACTAGACTGATAAATCAGTACTAGTACTAGCAAAACATTTCTTTATGGTAAGTCATAGAGTTTAACCGTGTGGTGTTGAGTGTGGCAAAAGGGAGCGAGACGCTGCATGCAACGTCTGTACAGGAAGCAAAATTTTCGTAGGGTGGGCACCGCCCACCGGACAATGGCGTTAGGGGCGTTGCTAATCAAAAAGGGAGGCAACCCCGCAGCTAAAGTCCGGCAATAAAGGACTGGTTAATGTGTCTTTAGCATAGAGAGTAAGGACTTTAACCAAAATGCCGTCTTCGCGACGAAAAACCTCAATCATCTGCTGTTCACGATCAAAGATCCAATATTCTTGGACACCTTCCACAGAATAAAGTTTAAGTTTAGATTTTCTATCACGATCTTTATCCTTCTGCGACTGAGACAGGACCTCAATCACCAGTTCAGGTGCCCCTGTCAGATGACCTGCATCGTCCATCAATGTTTCAATTCGCTCATTGCTGACCCAAATGAGATCGGGAATGACTGCATTGGTAGGGGAAAAAATCACTCCTGGAGTAAAGATAGGTTTTCCCAATGGCAATTTCTTAGACCAAGCCAAAAGTTCTGCATACATGGCACCGGCAACATCCTGATGTTTCCAATGGGGTGCTCTAGTCACATGCAGGTCTCCATCAATGATTTCAAAGCGATCGCTAGTTTCAGGCAGACTCTCCAGATCATCTACCGTCCAGCGAACTTTCTTGGCTGCTGTCATCGACCTGTCTCCGCAGAATGAAGTATTTCAATCATAAACGCTTGGCAAGTAGGGGCGTTGTATGTAACACCCCTACATCACCCCACCCCGCGCTGCCACTTAACCTCAGGCGTGGTTGTCTCCACCAGTACTTTGCCGCGAGAAATCACATGACTGACGACGGGCCGACAGCGGATGGCTTCATATTTGCTGGTGCAGTCCAACACAATCAGGTTAGCGGGTTTGCCCACTTGTATGCCGTAGGAGTCTTGCAGGTTTAGGGTGTTGGCTCCGCAGGTGGTTGCCATGTCGTAGCAGGCATCCAGTTCTTTAAGACCCGTCATTTGGCAAACGTGAACAGCCATGGAGACAACATCGAGCATATGGCCCATGCCGAGACCGTACCAGGGATCCTGGATACAGTCATTGCCGAGACTGACGTTCAAACCAGCTTGCCACAGTTCTTTAACACGGGTGAGGCCACGGCGTTTGGGGTAGGTATCGGTGCGGCCTTGAAGGGTGATATTAATCAGGGGATTGGCGATGAAGTTAATCTTGGACCGTTTTAGGAAGCCCATGAGTTTGAAGGCATAGGCGTCGTTGTAGGAGCCAAATGCGGTGGTGTGACTGGCGGTGACTTTTTCGTTTAAACCAGTGCGCAAGGCGCAGGCGGAGACGACTTCGAGAAAGCGGGCTTGGTCGTCGTCGATTTCGTCGCAGTGGATGTCGATCAGACGGTCATATTTTTGGGCGAGTTCGAAGATGCGGTGGACAGAGCGGACACCGTCTTCGCGGGTGAGTTCGTAATGGGGAATGCCGCCGACGGCATCGGCTCCTTGTTTGATGGCTTCTTCCATCAGGTCGTCGTTTTTGGGGCCGCCATAAATGCCGTCTTGGGGAAAGGCGACAACTTGGACGGTAATCCAGTCTTTGACGGTGTCACGCACTTCGAGCAAGCCTTGCAACGCAGTTAGGCTAGCTTCACTGACATCAGCATGGGTACGGACAAAAAGGGTGCCCTGGCTGGCCATTAGCTTGAGAGCGTCGGTGGCGCGGTGTTTGATGTCATCCAGGGTGAGGGATTGTTTGCGTTCTCTCCAAATCTCGATGCCTTCAAACAATGTTCCGCTTTGGTTATGACGGGGTTGCCCGGCAGTCAGGGCCGAGTCTAGATGGATGTGGGATTCGACAAATGGTGGACTGACGAGTTTGCCTGCGACGTTGATTTCAGTGGGGGCGGTGAGCGGTAGGTTGGGTTCAATGGCGATGATGGTTGAGTTTGCGATCGCAATGTCAGCCGGACCATTAACCAAAGCGCAATTTCTAAGAATCAGTGTGGGCGTCATGGATCGAACAGAAAAAAAGCTGAAGGGGGATATTGCAGACATAACCTGAGAATGTCCCTTTTTTCCGTACTTAAACGAACAGTAAACAGTGAACATTAGACAGCCTATCTTCTGCCAACTGCGAGCAACCATCTCACCGATGGGCATGGGCCAGATCTAACAAAAAGCATTTCTTTAAGAGAAATGCAGCATTTTAATCATGTACTACGGGTACGTCATATAAATTAACGAAAACCTGTTATTGTGCGAGTGGTCAATTAAAAAAACAGATATTTGTCTATACTCCGACATCCACAAAGTTGTTGACGTATAAAACAAACATAAATATTAGGTCGAGATTTGAGTTATGGAAACTTAAATCCGAACATTGCCGTCTTCGCGTATAAATCCTGGTGAATTCTTAGGAAATAGAACCAATGGCAACAATCCATCCCCAGAGGTGCAATGGATCCTAATTTTTGGAGAGGAATTAGTGGATAAACTCGTATCACTCTGGGGCAAGGGGGCGACCTGGGAACAAGATAACGCCTACCATCCCCACGAGGCCCACTCCCTGAGCTTAGATTGTTCTAAAGCACGGCTGAAGCTAGATTGGGCTCCTCAGATTTCCCTAGATCAAGGCTTGGAACAAATCATCACCTGGAGCCAAGCCGATGGCTCTGGAACCGATATGCGGCAAGTCACTGAAGCGGCCATTGCTCAGTTGATGTAAGCCCTCAAACCTTTCCCCTGTAGACCCCTTGGAAATTAAGACATGAGTCAGCAAACGGCTACGAAAAAAACGATCAAAGCGTCTCCGCAAAATACGCCCCAGTGTCTCTTTTGCGGAACGTCTTTAAACCACACCCTGGTAGATTTGGGCATGTCGCCCTTGTGTGAACGCATCCTAAGTGCGGATCAAGTCAACCAGATGGAGCCGTTCTATCCTCTCCATGTACGGGTATGTAGCAATTGTTTTCTGGTACAGCTAGAAGCATACGTCAGCCCAGAACATATTTTTACTGAGTATGCCTATTTCTCGTCCTACAGTGATACTTGGCTGGCTCAGTGCAAAGCATATACAGACCAGGTTATTAAACGGTTTCACCTCAATGAAGAAAGTCACGTTGTGGAACTAGCCAGTAACGACGGATATCTCCTACAGTATTTCGTAGAAAAAAAGATTCCGGTGCTAGGCGTTGAACCGGCAACAAACATCGCCAAGGTTGCCATTGATAAAGGCATTCCCACCCTGAATGAATTCTTTGGAGAAAACTGTGCGAAGAAACTAGTGCAACAGGGAAAGTCCGCCGATCTGGTTGCTGCCAATAATGTCATTGCCCATGTGCCCAATCTCAACGATTTTATTGCAGGCATCAAAATTTTAATGAAGCCCCAAGGCGTTTTCACTGGGGAGATTCAACATTTGATGCGCCTCATGGAATTGAATCAATTTGATACCATTTATCACGAGCATTTTTTCTATCATACCCTGAGCACCCTAGAGACCATCTTTGCAGCCCATGGCATGACCATCTTTGATGTGGAAGAACTACCCACCCATGGCGGCTCGTTACGTGTCTATGCGCGACACACAAACGATATCTCCAAGCCAGTGGGCGAGCGCGTCATTGACTTGAGAAAACGTGAAGCCGCCACCGGGTTTACAAGTCTAGAACGCTACACTCATTTTGATGAACAAGTGCGCGAAACCAAACGTAAGCTTCTAGACTTTTTGATTAAAACAAAGCGAGACGGGAAAACAATTGTTGGCTATGGAGCACCAGGCAAAGGGAATACTCTCCTAAACTATTGTGGCATTCGCACAGACTTTCTTGACTATACGGTGGATAGAAACCCTTATAAGCATGGAAAATTCCTGCCGGGCACCCATATTCCTGTTTATCATCCCGATAAAATCAAAGAAACAAAACCCGATTATGTGTTGATTTTGCCTTGGAATGTAAAAGACGAAATTATGCAGCAAATGAGTGTGATCCGCGCATGGGGTGGAAAATTTGTTGTGCCCATCCCTGAAGTCAACGTCTATTCCTAGGGGAATAGTAAACGTCTATTCCTAGGGGAATAGTCAACGTCTATTCCTAGCTAGGGATACGTGTGACGTCTGCCAGTCTACAGGATGCATACACAATAAAACCACAGGGGCTAACGATGAGTGAGGCGGCCTTACCCCCAGTCTTGTAAGGCAGGGTTCTCACGCCAAGCGCTGAACCCAGAGCTGAGACATATCAAGCTTTCAGCGTCTCTTAAGTTTTAACGTTAAACATTTTTTGAATACAGTTTGCGATCGCTACTCCTTAAAGCATTCCAGGAGCATGAACATGAATATGGAGCTTGATGCAAAATCAATCGATGATATACATCGCCTAGGGTTAGACATGTATAGTCTGATCAGCGATTTATATCCAATTTGCCGTAGCATCACGGGCAATGGCGTACGAAAGTCACTCAACATTATCCAGCAACATATTCCCCTAGAAATTCATGAAGTCCCTACGGGTACACCCGTTTTTGATTGGACGGTTCCTAAAGAATGGAATATCAAGGATGCTTATATCAAGGATAAAACGGGCAAGAAAATCGTTGATTTTCAAGAATCCAACTTACATGTACTAAACTACAGCATTGCAATTCATCAAACGATGTCTCTTTCCCAGTTAAAAGAGCATCTTTTCTCAATGCCCGATCGACCCGATTGGATTCCTTATCGCACCTCTTACTATCAAGAGACATGGGGGTTTTGCCTGTCGGATCGGGTACTGCAATCTCTACCAGAGAGTGACTATGAAGTCTATATTGACTCTTCTTTAGAATCAGGTTCTCTCACCTATGGCGAGCTATTATTACCAGGACAAACATCTGACGAAGTCTTATTGTGCTGCCATAGTTGCCACCCCTCCCTATGCAACGATAATCTATCGGGCATCGCACTCGTAACGTTTCTAGCAAACCATCTTAGCCAACAACAATCCTTACGCTATTCTTACCGTTTCCTGTTTATTCCAGGGACCATCGGCTCGATTACTTGGTTGAGCCTCAATGAGGATCGAGTTTCATTGATTAAGCATGGTTTAACTGTTTCTAATGTTGGCGACTCAGGCCCTTTAGCCTATAAGAAAAGCCGTCGTGGCAATGCAGACATTGATAGGGCCGTCATCCATATCCTACAAAATTTGTTCCAAGACCATAAAGTTTCTGATTTTTCACCCTATGGATATGATGAACGACAATTTTGCTCACCTGGCTTCAACTTGCCCATTGGTAGCCTCACGAGAAGTCAATTTGGCACCTACCCTGAATATCACACCTCGGCTGACAATTTAGACTTTGTGCAAACGTCTGCTTTAGTCAATTCCTTCGAAACCTATGTGAGTGTGATCGATGTTTTAGAAAACAACCACACCTACTTGAATACTAATCCTAAATGTGAGCCCCAGTTAGGTAAGCGGGGTCTTTACAGCACCATGGGAGGTAAACAAACAACCCCTGACGATCGCATGGCCATGTTGTGGACGTTAAATCTCTCCGATGGAGAACACACATTGCTTGATATCGCTGAGCGATCTCAGTTGAGTTTTTCGACCATCAAGAATGCGGCATTTACCCTGGCCAACCATAGCTTGCTAACCATGGCTTGCTAACCAGTTATTCCAGTTCAGCATGTAAAAAGACATAAGGAGAATCCAAATGAAAGTTGTTCTATTTTGTGGTGGCTTAGGCACCCGACTCAGAGAATATTCTGAAACTATCCCCAAGCCAATGGTTGAAATTGGCTATCGCCCAATTATTTGGCACCTGATGCGGTATTACGCTCACTTTGGCCATAAAGAATTTATTTTATGCCTTGGCTATAAAGGAGACTACATTAAGAATTACTTTCTTAACTACGACGAGTGTTTATCCAACAACTTCACCTTATCTAAGGGTGGCAAGGATATTCAACTCCATACCACTGACATAGAAGACTGGAAAATCACCTTTGTTGATACTGGGCTCAATTTAAACATTGGCGAGCGTTTAGCTGCGGTCAAGCCTTATTTAGAAGGAGAGGACACCTTTCTAGCCAATTATTCAGATGGCCTCAGCGATCTTGATCTGAATTTATATCTTGAGTATTTTCAACAACAAGACAAGATTGCCAGCTTTTTAGCAGTGCAACCTTCACAATCATTCCATGTTGTTTCTTTAACCAATGAAGATGGCATCGTGGAAAACATTCGATCGGTAGGCCATTCAGATTTATGGATCAATGGAGGATTCTTTGTACTTAGAAAAGAAATCTTTGACTATATTTCTCCCGGTGAAGAGTTAGTGCTTGAACCATTCCAGCGATTGATTCGACAACAACAACTGATTGCCTACAGAAATCCTGGTTTTTGGGCCTGTATGGACACTTTAAAAGAAAAGATACTATTTGACGATATGTATGCCAAAGGAAACACTCCATGGACTGTATGGGAATCTTACCCGGAAATATTAAGCAATAGCCCAAAGCCTGAACTAAAAATCGCTTAAGTCTTCAAAAATCGTACAATCTTATGATGAAACTCATCGGTAATCATCAGGATAACCATACATTCCGCCGCATCCTTTGCCTGGGTGCCCACAGTGATGATATTGAAATCGGCTGTGGTGGCACCCTCTTGCAATTGATTGACCATTGTCCAGAGATTGAAGTTGATTGGGTTGTTTTTTCGGCAACTGGACATCGACAGCAAGAGGCCCTAGCCAGTGCAAATAGCTTCCTAAAACCGGTCAACAAGAAGACTATTGTCATTAAAGAATTCAGAGAACGATTTTTTCCATACATTGGCATAGAAATCAAAGAGTTTTTTGATCAGTTAAGTAAGAATTGTTCTCCTGATCTGGTTCTGACCCATTATCGCAATGATTTACATCAAGATCATCGATTAATCTCTGAACTGACTTGGAATGCCTTTCGCAACCATATGATTTTAGAATATGAGATTCCTAAATATGATGGAGATTTAGGAAATCCCAATTTCTTTGTACACCTTGATGCATCCACCTATCGGCGAAAAGTGTCTTACCTGATGCAGCATTTTCAAACCCAGTTTAACAAGCAATGGTTTGACGAAGAAACGTTTTCATCAATCCTGAGACTGCGTGGAATTGAGTCAAATGCACCCGATAAATATGCGGAAGCCTTTTATTGTCGCAAGGCTATCTTGATGTAAGCGTCTCGATCGGGTTGCTATGTGCCAACGTCACAGATCCCAAATACTGTCTACCGTATAAGGTCCCCCTGGGACTTGCCAAAATGCACCATCCACATAGCGACGATTCAAATCGAGCGCCTTAATAGTTTGCATATCCTCTGGCGTCAGCACAACATCAGCCGATGCCAAATTTTGGCGGATACGTTCTGGATTAAAGGACTTGGGAATGGCAGCAGTGCCCCGCTGCATAGCCCAGCTCAGGAGAACCTGGGCAGAAGTGACGCCATGGCGCTTAGCAATGGCAGCAATGGTGGGCTCTTTCAGTAAAACTGGCTCATCTTGTGACTTGAGGTTATCAGGGCGCGTCGAGGAACCGAGGGGGGCGTAAGCTGTCAGGTGAATATTGTTGGCCTGACAAAAATCTAACATCGATGGTTGCTGTAAATAGGGATGCAGCTCAATCTGGTTTATTTCTGGCTGAAGTCGGGCATTATCCAACAGATTTTGTAACTTGACAATACTAAAGTTCGATACTCCAATATGGTGACACAGCCCTTTATCCACAAGAGATTCCATTGCTCGCCAGGTGGTCAAAATAGGGAGTGTGTCCAGGGAGATCAGGTGCTCTGCCGTTAGGGGGGCTGAGCTTCCTTTTCTCATGGCCACAGGCCAATGGATGAGATACAGATCTAGATAGTCTAATTGTAAATTGGAGAGAGTCGCTGCTAAGGCAGGTTGTACGTCTTCCGGGGCATGGGAATCATTCCACAGTTTGGAGGTGATCCACATCTCTTCTCGGGTGACAACACCTGTTTTAAAAGAATCCGCAAGGGCGCGACCAACATCGGCTTCGTTGCCATAGATTTGGGCGCAGTCAATGTGGCGATAGCCCGCTGCGATCGCATCCTTAACCGCGCTATACACATCGCCAGGGGCCAATGACCATGAGCCTAAGCCCAACAGACGATAACCAGCTGCGATCGCACGCTTAACGGTATGCTGCACACTCCTGGGGGTAGATGTCCATGTGCCTAAGCCCAACATGGGCATTTGATCACCGTTGCTAAATTTGATTGTACTTACCATCATCCATCGACCTCTAGGCTCAATCGGCGTTTCAGGGAGTTAGACAAGCAAGGTGCTCAATAGACTACCCAGCAAGGCTTTCCCTCTTTTTCTAGCATGTTAGATGTCAAGGGGGGTAGACGTGACGCGACAGTCGGGTTGGCGAGCTGACTGACACTTAATAGAGACTAACTGGTCTCATGCTGAGACTATCAAAGCAAACGACGGGTATCAATTTAAGCCGGGAAATCTTGGCTAGGACTGAAGTCGGAAGTCGGAAGTCGGAAGTCGGAAAGGGAGGGCATTCCGAACTCCGACTTCCGACTTCCGAACTCTAGATTCCTGAGGAAATCGTCCCGCTTTATGTTGGTACCTCAAACGACAGCTAGCGATCTAAATGACCGGGCGCGATCTAAATGACAGCGCCTGGTCACTGTCAAGCAATTAAAATCTCCAAGTATTTTGTGCGTCAATTATCCCTGATTGCGAGCCGCCGCCTGCTGCTGCCGATAGCTGTCAGCCTTAATCTCAAAAGGTGACAGCATGATGCACCAGTCGGTCAACGGCAGCCACGGTCATCATCGAATCGGGAAAGATGCTGTCCACTTGCTGAATGGCTGATTAGCGGTGATCAGCAAACTCTTGCGTTCATAGCGGTGGGCAATGAGTTCGAAGAGTACGGAGGTTTCGGCTTCAGACTTTTGCACGTAGCCCAAGTCGTCGAGGATGAGCAGGTCAAAACGGTCGAGCTTCTTTAGTCTAGACTGTAGCAACAGTTGTTGTTTATCCTGCTGAAGCTGTTGAACTAAGGCAAGTGCGCTGAAGAACTTGATGCGCCGACCCGCTTCTAGCATGGCTTGCGACAACCCAAGAGCCAAATGGGTTTTCCCAACTCCGGACGCGCCGAAAAACAGGCAGTTGGTGGCGTTATCGAGCCAGGTATCGTCATCGGCCAATTGCATCAGAGGGGCCGGATTGAAGTTTGGGCAATGGTCAAACTCAAAGTTGGTCAAACTTTTTACGGCGGGCAGCTGAGCTTCCTTTTTTGCGCGCTCTAGCCGCATTTGTGCTCGTCTGTCGGCCTCTTGTTGACATAAGCTGAGTAAAAACTGTGCATAAGACCATTGTTGCTGCAAAGCGCGGCTCTCTGTAGCTTCCCAGTGGGTAAGCATGTTGGTGAGCTTGAGCTGTTTGAGCAGACGGCTCAACTGTTGGTACGGGCTGGTTGTTTGTGGTGTTTGTGATGAGGTTGGCGTCCGTGTCGTTTGAGCCACTGAGGAGTTGGTCATAGCTATCGAGAGCGTGTTGTTGGGTTGCGATTGGCGGCAAGGTTGGCTACCGCATCGGGCATAAACTGTTGCTGTAGATGCCTCAACGTCAGCTGGTCTTGGATAGGGCTTCGGCAAGATAGCTGGCGACGGTTTGTTCTTTGTCATAGGTGGCGGCAATGTAGAGCGCTTCGACCATGAGTACAGCGGCTTGGTCGCGCTCAAACTGAGCTTTCATCTGCGCCCAAAGCTGGCGAAACTCAGCAGTCGGTAACAAATCTGACTGCCACTGACAGAAGAGGAAGGCTCTGGGCTTTTTCCTGAGTCCACCTATCACATGGCGATAGTCGATGCAGCGCCCCCGCCGTCGTCCTTTGCCAGCCACACGCATGCGGGACAGCTCAAACACCTGCTGCCGCGCAAAGTAGCCGACTAAACGGTCATGATAGAGATGAATTTCTATCTGTTGACCTATCAGTCGTGATGGCACGCTGTAGAGAATGCAGCGCACCTCTATCGTGCTGTGACAGCTGACTTTGGCACTGAGAATCTCGTAGTCGGCCACTCGGCGTTTCGGCAGCGGTTGTAGGACGGCTTTTTCTGCTTCATACTTGGCCTCGCACTGCCGATTGAGACCAGCAGCGGCGTTGTCTATCACCGCCTGGTACTCGGCAATACTGGCAAAGTCGCTGCTGCCGCGCAGGTAGATAGCCTGTTTGATACGGTTCTTCAGGTGGCCGTGCGGACTTTCTACAGATCCGTTCTCGTTTGCTTTGCCTTTGTTGTTTCTCGTTGGCACCATCCGGTAGTGCTCACACAGGTCATCGTAGAACCGCGTCAGCTCCTGGATACGATGCCCCCCTGAATTACGGTAGGCCGCGCTCAGGCTGTCCGTGCGATGTTCTTGTGGGGCACCGCCAGCCGCAGCTAGGGCGTTCTGCAACCCTTCGGATAGGGCAATGAAGCTTTCGCCCCCCTGAATAATCTGCGCGTACTGCCAACCGCTGTAGGCGAGCCGGTAATGATAAATCAAGTGCTCAAATGGCTTGCCGTTGAGGGTGATTTCCATCCCTTTCAGTTTGGTGAAGTCTGAGAGTCCCATGACGCCTGGTTCATGGCGCAGTACGAACATGACCTCCGGCGCCGGCCCGTGCAGCGCTTTCCACTGCTGCACTCTTCTCTGTAAGGTGCGTAGCACCTGTGGGTACTTGCCTGGATACTGCTCTTGCAGGTATTCAAACAGCGTCATTGGTTTCAGTCTCGGTTCCTGGCGTAGCATCGGTTCTAGCTCGCTGGCCCAGACGCCAGCTAAGGGATCTTGGCTCCGGGATGATGCAACGACAGCTCCTCGGTTAGCGCGGTGATGGCCTGCATCAATCCGTTGCCCTGTCCGCTCTGATATCTCGGCTATCGTCGACGATGCCGTCTAGGTCAACCCCAGCTTTCTCGCGTTCATATAGGCTCTCTTTTGGTATAAGTGAATGGCTTTCGGCACAGGTCATCGCTCTCTTTCGCAGGAGATCTACCTGTGCCTTTTTCTTCGACTGGTGACAACCCAGCTAAGCTAACGCTTGCGCCGATAACCTTGTCTCACGCTCTTTGGGCGAAACCCGACAACCGCCTTGGCGTCACCTGCCTACCTTCACTGTCGCGCAACACTAGCATTATGCACAAATTCAAAGAACCCCAAATAGATCGGTAATTTTTCTTGTGAGATCCCTCGATGAGGTCTCAACCATGACCGCAGCAATGACCAGAAACCTTCCATCGTATTGACATGGACTTCACAGAAGCCATCTCCATCGTCATCTCGGGCATATTCTCCGGCACTGTGGCAAACACTCTTGTGAGCATAGCCCCAAGTTTCTAAACGAGCATAGATGTCATACTCGTCGGTACAGATGAGGGTGCCCGGTTTCACCATGGACTGAATGATGGGCTTGATGGTTTGTTGTTGAACATTTGCCAGCATTTTAATCACCACTTCTCCACCTCGCTGAATCATCCCGAAGATCGGCGGTTTTTCCGTTTCGAGCGTACCGCGCCCCCGAAGCCCTTTGAGTTTACGTCTGCGTCCCTTGCGCCCTTTTTTTTAACCTGCTCTGGTTGCCCCTTATGACCGGCTGTCACATAGACTTCATCAAACTCCACCGTCCCTGATAACTGGACTTCTGGGCGCTTGTCGGCCACCGCTTGGCGTAACTCACTCGTCATCTGATGCACGTCATCTTTGTGCAGACTCAACTCGTCGGCAATTTGTTGATTGGAGACATTGAGACCCATCAAATATAAGCATGCTATCCAGGTTTTTAACGGTTGATGACGACCCGCAAAGATGGTGTCGGTTAAGTCATCAAAGTGGCGACCACACTCGCCACAGATATAGCGTTGCCGCGCTGAATAGGTTGCATGCTTCCCTCGTTTGGTAATGTTTTTCGCTCCACAATCAGTGCAGCAAACACCATCGGGCCAACGCATCGTGCGAATAGTCTCGTAGCATTTGTCCTCATCGATTAACTTGGAAAGCGTTAGCATAGGTAGGCTGACCGGGGGCTTTATTCCATGACACTACTCTGCTCATCTTGAATTTAGCAACCTCCCTAAAACAGCTATTGAGCCCGACCTCTAAACGGGCGGCGACACTATCACCGCACCCATCCAACCCTCAAAAAGATAACTATCCTAACGTTAACGACAAGAACCTGAGTTGCTGACAACAGCATTAACACGCTACAGACATATCAATAGAATCAACCCTGTGCGCCAGCTGTTGCAACTGGTTCTCCCTTTCAATAACAGCCTGGCTCGGCTGCAAATCAAATGCCGCTAAAACCTCTCGCCAGCGATAGACCCAATCATGCTTGAGTAAAGCATTCACAACATTACGACGCCTAATCCTTTCAACCCTGTCAGGTTGGGCATTGAGCGCTGCAATCACCGCCAGAATATCTTGTTCATAAAGATCTACGTTAACGATGGCATCTTCCCAATCAAAATAACGGGGAAATACATCGCCCTTGGGAGGTATGCCCAGCAACACGGTGCCCGCAGCGACCGCTTCAAAATAACGACTGCCCATCTCTTGATACCCTCCTGTTTCTTTCAGGGCATCAAACCTGGCATTGACGGCAATATTAAATTGACTTCTCTGTAAGAGATTTACTAACTTAGCGCGATGCTCTTGAGGATTGCCAACTTCTAAGTCACGATTGTTGACAGTATCGTAATAATAGAAAAAGTTATCGTCTTGCTGAGAACGTTGAAACAATGATTGATGGGTTTCTGGATGACGACGCCCCACACAGCAAACATCTATCATCCTCTGAGGTGGATTGGGATAGGGACAAAACTTAAGGGCATCAATGGCTGGTGCCAGATAATTGCTAGGCAGACCTGTGACGTTTGAGTAGATCTCAACACAGTGGGCGGTCCCTGCAAAAATATGGTCAAAATTCTTGAATGGTTCTTGGGCTAAACGCCAGTCATCAAAATTTGGCTTCCATGTTTCCATGATGTAGCAAGCCTTATAGCGACATTTATCACGCCAGTTTTTAATGGTTTCCAGTAAATGGAGTTGCCAGGGATTATCGCAAACGACAAATAGCAAGTCGTATTCGTTTTCTAGCAATACCTCAGTTGGAAACGGTGCAAGAGAGCTGGCAATCTTGTCAGAATGAGTTGCGTATTTAGAGAAGCGGTATATTTTTCTAGCCAGGTCGAATTCCTGGGTAGGAGCGTAGAGTTCTGCTCCTTCTAAATCGCAGATAAAGTCTTCGAATTCATACAGCACACAGTTAGCGACTTGAAAGCGAAAACCTCGTACGGAGGCGACTAAAATGCGGGGCTGGTTCTCTCTTTTTTTAACTGAGCTATTGATCAACATAGCTTTTAAATATACTCAACATTAAATATGACAATGATTTAGCAGGGTATCAATTTAGAGTGGGATGTTTTCCCAAGGATAAAAGTCAGACGGTAGACATCAGAATAGAGGGCTTCACTAATTTCTCCTCCTACTTCTTAATTCTCCATCTACCTAAGCTTTATCGACTTCAGTTGATATCCTTCAGAAGATTGCGCGCAGTGCATGGTTAAACCACCGATAACTCCTGGGTAATAAACGTTGCTGCTTGCATAAAGGTTCCTTATTTTAAGGGTAATTAACCTTCCGATGCATTGATTCATAAGAACTGTATAAGTCAACAATCGGATCTCAGGAGCTTCTTGGTAAACTTCTTCTAAGGTTCTTCCAGTCTTAATTTTCAATATTGAATTTTTATACTCATGGTTCGCTCAAAATAGAGAGGGGTTGAAGAGTTATCCTGTTAGCGCAAGATAAATATCATCAGATACCCCCAACAGCCGTAAGATACGCTGTTGCAGCTCAGATAAAGGAGAGAGGAATCGTTGGCACACGCCATTAATCTCCATGATGGTTAGAGTAATCCCCCGAAAGGCCCGTAGTAGCAGCTCAGCAGTGGGTTGGACGGTTGCCCGTTTTGGATTACCCGCATAAAGACCCGACAGTTTTTGCGAGTCTAGCTCAAGCGCACAGCGCACTGAAAATTCAAGCAAGCAAAGGATGCGCAATCCCAGACTTAATAGCCGAATCAAGCCCTTGACTCGTTCATCCGTAGTCAAATATATCGGTGTCAACCCGAGCGATTTTCCTTTGTAACGCCCAAAGCATCGCTCAATGAGATACTCGTTGCGGTACCCATAGACGGCTTCGGGCACTGTCAAATTAAGGTCATTACTAGCATAGACTCGCCACCCGAGTAATTGTAGTGCGTGCTGATAGGCCTCTGGGTTGAGGCGAGTAGTTACGGTTACGGTGGTTACGGTGAGCGTTCGAGCCGGTTTATCTTTATAAGCCCGTTTTTGTATCGTCTGGGTGGTCGTTTCATAGTCCACCTGCACGAGTTGAGTGACCTTGTAGCGTTTGAGAATCTGCTGGACAGCGTCGACGGTGTGGCTTCCGGAAATTATGGCCGCGAAACGAGGGGGTAATTCCGGAAATTATGGCCATTCTCTCATTGAACAAACAGTGGTGTTTTGTGTCAAGTGCTGAGAGATTTTTTCCCAGATTTTTCAGCTACCGTTTCTGTGGATTGTTCAGTTGAGTTGAGAGCTAAGTCGAGCTTTCGACCTTTGAGCCGAAACGACGGCCCCGTCAGCTTTAGATACTCACCATGATGCAAGGTGCGGTCAATGATGGCACGGGCGAGTTCCTCATCATGAAGCACACGGCCCCACTGATTGAGCGGTTTGTTGGTGGTCAACAAAATGGGTTTGCCCTTGAGATAGCGCTGGTCCACGACTTGAAACAGAACATCAGCAGCCCCCGGCCCGTAGCCGAGATAGCCCATTTCATCAATCACCAGGACATGAGGCCTGAGATAGGGTTGGAGAGCAACGTTACGCTCAGGAGCAACACAGAGGTCATTGATTAAGGCTGCAGCAGTGGTAAAACGAGCAGTAAAGCCGTTTTGGATGGCTTTATAGGCAATGGCAATACATAAATGGGTTTTTCCAGTACCAGGCGGCCCTTCAAGAATTAAGGAACGATGGTCACTGACGAGTTCGGGACCGAGAAATCGTCCTAACATTTGTCGTTTGAGATTACTTCTGAAGGTGAAGTCAAAGGTGTCAATGGTGGCTTCAAAGGGGAACTTAGCTTTAGTAATAAAGGTTTGGGTGCGGCGCTCACTGCGGTGGGCCACCTCTTCGGATAAGAGCCGCTCAAGTAACTGCTGATAGGACCAGGCCTCCCGTTCAGCGATGGGAATCAGCTCGGGTAAGACACGTTGAATGCTTAAAGGGTGACAAGGAACTTAAAGTCTATATTTGGCAATGATTTGGGAAAATAGGAAGGCAAAAAAATAGGGGACTATGCATCCCCCACAAAAAATAAAATGTTGCCTTCAGTATACCAAACCATCTGCCGTAAGCATCTGAGCGAGTCGCAGTATCTAACGCTAGAGCTGGTGTTACTTTTGATACAAGCGCATCGTCAAGTCACGCTCGGAACGTTAGCCAGTCTATTTCCTCAACCGATCAAATATGCGAGTCGTAAACGGAACCTACAACGGTTTTTAGTCCTCCCTCGTCTGAGCCTTAAAGTGTTGTGGTTTCCGTTGATCAAATATTGGATTCGCCAAGCTCAAACCGGTCATTGTCTCAATCGAGATCAGCGTCGTCGGTTAAAAAAAAGCTCATCAGAAGTATGGATATTGGTTGATTGCGATAGACCGAACGCAATGGAAAGAGCGTAATCTGTTTATGGTGACCCTGGTATGGGGCACCCATGCATTACCCCTATATTGGGAGCTATTAGATCATGTCGGCAACAGTAATCTGAGGACCCAAAAACGAGTCTTAAAAATCGCTCTGAAATTATTGAAACACTATCCAACGTTGGTGATAGGAGACCGAGAATTTCATAGTCCGAAATTGGCTGAATGGCTCGACCAACAAGGGGTATACTTTGCCTTGCGTCAGAAAAAAGACTTCCACTTCCAACCACACCCTGGTGACGAGTACCAAGTCCTCAAAGACCAAGGATTCAAGCCGGGCATGTCTCAATTTTATGTCGGCATTAGAGGGAATAAAGGAGACGGATTAGGTCCCTTTAATCTGGCGGTTTATTGGAAACGTAAGTACCGCAAGAAAGGACCGAAAGACCCCTGGTATATCCTGACAAATCTCCCCACCCTCAAACAAACCTTAAAGATTTATCGTTGTCGCTGGGGGATAGAGATACGCCAGCCTCAATACCCCCATAGTCATCTCCCTCTTTATGCCGAGGTTGCTTAGTCATAGGCTGATGGTTTTCCATTTGTATTCTCCGGTGAAGAGTTAACAGTGACGGTGTGAGGAGGGTTACTCAGGTGGGATTGCAATCGTGGGCACTTTGCCTTTCCAACGTTGCCGTAGAATGTCACCGACAGGCCGTTGCCGATGGGTTCTTAATCGTTCCAGTTCAATCTCATCGGCCCAAATGATCCAGTGTTTTGGGGACGTGGGTTGCTGCCGGGCTTTGACCCAACCACGTCGCACCCAGTTGTATAGGGTCACGGTGGGCATCCCCAGCGTGACCGCTAACTCAGGGAGCCACCACTCATGCTCAGAAAGGGGCTCTCTGGCTTTAGGCAATGGACGAGGCCGGAGTCCGAGATGGCGTATCAAGGTTTGGACGATTTCTCGAGTGAAGGTTTGACGTCGTTTGGGTGGACGAAACCCTTCTTGATGCAAGCAGTCAACTATTTCATCGGTTGTTAAATTGGCCTCGACCAGTTGCTCTAGCCGCTCACATAACTGAGGGTAGTAACTCAGTTGTGTCCATTTTGCCACCGGACGAATAATTTGAGCTTGACAGGAGAATCCTCCCGACCACTCAATCATAACCTGAACCTGTTCACTTGTGCCTTCAACAGTGACAATGACTTTATCAATCACCTGCCGGATGATTTCTTTGCGTTGAGCCTGAGTTGTTGTTGGCACAGACCATAAGGCAGGCAGGTCTTGAGCAAGTCTTCGAATCTGTTGTTGTTGGTCGGGTGATAGTTGTTTGGGCTTCTCGCAACAAAAACGTTCATAGTCTTCTTGGAGTTGTTGTTGAGCTTGCAATTTAGCTTCCCATTCTTGGGCTAATTGTCTGGCGACCAAACGGTTCTCTGGCTCTACTAACTGGTAATGTCGTCTGGCTCTATCAGTCTCAAATTGGGCTCTCTCAAGTCGTTGGTGCCACACCTTGTCGAGTTCTAATCGGTCTTCTTCAAGATGTCTTGCAGCGGCCAGTGACAACTCTAATGCGGCGGGTTCCAGGGCCTGTAAAACTTGGTCAACAACATACTCATCTAAACAAGCACCCGACAAGTGTTGGCAAATCTCACCCCCATAATCGACTTTCTCTCGGGCGCAGATATAGCGATGATGATCTTGTCCATGGGAATACTGAACCGCCATGCGACCCCCACATCGACCACACACTAACAACCCACACAGTAACCCAACCCCTTGACGGGGATGTCCTTGTTCATTACTGCGGTTCTGATTGGACTTGAGTTGAGCAATATTCTGCTGGTATTTTTCCCAGCTAATGTACGCCGGATGGTGATCTTTGATCAAGACCAGCCATTCCTCGCAAGGCTTAACCACTCTGCCGGTATGAGGTCGTCCCGCTTTCTTTTTTCGAGGGTCTACTTGTCTGCGTCCATAGGCATAGGCCCCAGCATAGGTTGGATGTCTCAGGAGATTTTGCAATGTCGCTCGATTGGGCCGATGCCATTCTAAATCGCCTTTTGTCGGTCCCGATAATACCCGTACCCCAATCTGAATATGATGGGTCACTAGGTACTGGAGTACGGCATTGAGGGTCCCCAATTCCTCAAATTTTCTGAAGATCAGCTGCACCACCTGTTGTACTTGTTCGTCTGGGTCAAAGTGTATTTCCCCAGAGGGACGACGCACATAGCCGATGGGCACATTGAAGCCCAATTCCCCTCGTTCAGCTTTGTTACGCTTTCCCTGAATCATTCGCTGTTTGAGGATGTGGAGCTCTATCTCCGAGAACGATCCTTTCAACCCAAGCAAGAGCCTGTCGTTGTAATCACTCGGATTATAGATGCCGTCCAGGTCGGCTATCAGTGTGCCGAATAGGGCACAGATTTCCAACAGTTGATGCCAATCTTTCGATGAACGGGCCAACCGGGACATCTCTACTCCTAATATTAACCCCACATGATTGAGACCCACTTCACTGACAAGACGTTGAAAGCCTAAACGTCCTTCAGCGCTACTGCCTGACTTTCCTAAATCATCATCAATGGTCAGCACACGCTCGGCTCTCCAGCCTAGGGCTTCGGCTCGCCCCACTAATCCATACTGGAGTCGGGTCGATTCTTGATGGTCGCTCACCTGCTGCAAGGTTGACTGACGAACATAGACCACCGCTAACCGGTCCAGATGATGGGCTGTATTTTTCTGAAGGCCAGTGGCTGCTATTCGTTGGGAGACTCATTCGTCACCTCCTGTCCTGACTGGGCACTCAGATGATTCTCCAGCAGTTGGCTCAAGACATTGATCAGTCTCTGCCGCTTCAGTTGCGGCAACCGTTGCCACAGCTCCTTCCTCGGAGGACAGGCAGACGGGGGACGTCGTTTCGCTCTGACATGGATATTCTTCCTTTTCGTGCAATGGCTCACTTGCCTTTATTTTGGCGACGAGTTCAACCAAGCGGAGTAACCCCCTCAATCTAACGGTAGGGTATTGAGAAGGCTTCGTCTTTATAGGGGTATTATGGCTGGCGCATTGAACAATTTTTTAAAGATTGTAAAACCGGGGGCTATCACCTGGAGGATACCAAGGTGAACGACCGTCGCTTTTTAGCCTTGGTGGTGGTCATTGTGCTCGCCTATAGTTTGGCTACAATGCACGGACAACGCATGCAAGCATTACGGATAGACGATTACGCTGGATGTATCAAAAAGTACTCAGGCAAGGCTCCCTATCACAGTGTATTTTAGCTTGGGTTTGTATGGGCAACGGTGGATATATGCCATGGATATATGGGCGGATTCGGCCTTGAAATTGATTGCGCTCAAACCGAATAAACGACTCTATTTTCAACGTGGTTTTCTCGCTCTGTCCCTTATGGAACACGCTTTATAGCTACGCTGTCACCCT
>NZ_JH993797.1:5859480-5863860 GCF_000316115.1 Leptolyngbya sp. PCC 7375 | reverse complement strand
GTGGCCATAATTTCCGGAATCCATACTGAGCATTGTCGGCATCACTCCGGCCATAATTTCCGGAATAAGCGATTCCAGGGGCACACCTGAGTCCGAACTCCAGCCTGATCTAGCACTGATGCCGCCGACTCAATCCCGTCTGTGACGGGACGATCCCGAGAGAATTGTCTGGGTCTCTAAATCGTTGAACCATCTATCGCTCCTAGCAACTGAACACCTGTATAGAGTCTCATCGTGCAATTGCCAAACAGGCAGATTACGCACAAAAAGAGACTGTTGTCAGCGGCCATAATTTCCGGAATCACTCCGGCCATAATTTCCGGAATTCACAGACGGTTTCATCCACCGATAATCGTTTACGTCCTCGACCGGTGACATTAAGTTCGGCAATGGAGTCTGTAGCTTTCTCAATGCGCTTATCCAGGCTTTTCGTTGCCGGTCACCCTGCTTAAAGGAATGCACCACCAACCAGTTTTCTTTCCAGGTGAACGCCTCTACCCCGTCACCGAGAGATTGCGTCATGGTCACGTCAAATCCCTCGGCAATCACCTCAGGGGGAGCGGATGGCTCCTCTGACGCCGGTTCATTACCCTTAATCTGAGATTCCACTTGGCGTAGGGATTCCTCCCCACGCCACATAGGCGCTAGCAACTCACCTAAATCCGCCTGCGATACCTGCACAGCAGGCAACGGACACAAGTAGTGATTGTCGCTCTGGGCAATGTACCCTCGGGTTTCTAACGCTGACATCTTACTATCGCCCACATACAGCAACCCTGACGACTGCACACTCGCTTGAACTTTCTCGATCTCAGGAATATACAATGGGTCATCGCCTCGATTACCACTGACCACGGTGGTGCTCACAGGCAGCCCTAACGGGTCTAATGCCGCTTGAGATATCTTCACTTGAGGTAAATCGGGACGATAGTCTTTGCTATGTCCAAATTGGAATAATCCTTCTGCCTCGACCTCCCTGTGCCCATAGGCTGTCGTGGTATCTAGTCGGATACACTCCCTGCTTAAGCGATAGACCCGCAGGGTATGACGACTCAAAGCCCCTTCAAAGCTATCCCACTGCTCATCGTTACTGAATTGGTCGAGCACCGTTTCTAAGTGATCATCACTGAAATCAAGGCTCCTCACCGCCGGGTCTAGGCCGACCTTGAATGTCTCTTTCGAGCCCATCAATCCCAAATCCTCTACCTGATTGAGTCGATGATCTCCTTGTGAAAGAATATACGCTAACCAGCCCACCACTACCTTGCCTAAACTGATCCCTTTCCAGTTGCCATGGCTCTTGAAGTACTCATCAACAAGGTCACTCAGATTGAGTTTCTGCATCTGATTCAGGAGTAGGGGGATATCATCGACTCGCTCGTTCGCAATTAGCTGGGCCATGGAGGGGCTACCCGTGGAAGGGGACTACTGTTTTTCTAATTCTCTGTTCTTATAAGCTATTTCAGCGAAACGTAAGTTTATAGGTTTTGAAAGCGGTAATGTGCCTGGTGGTAATTTTTTCTTTTAGGGCAGTTTGTAGTACAGTTGAAGCCACACCCAGCCAGCACTCAAGTCCTACGACTCCGCTCGACTTGACTTCGCTCAGGGATCGCTAGCAAACACCTTTTAGATATCGGCTATCATGGCCTTAGACCTCTGCTATTGAGATTAATGGCAAAGACAGCCCTAGAATTGAGCCCTGACGAGTGGAAGCAGTTTTCACTGCCTCAGCGGTCTATCACGCCAGAAATCAAAGCACGATGGGAGCAGGCTTGGGAATTGATTCCTAAATTGGCAAAGTTGCTACGAGCAGAGTATGGGGCTGAGAAGATTCAAGTTTTTGGTTCGGCTATTAAGCTAGAGTATTTTTCGATGACATCAGATATTGATCTAGCCGTATGGGGTATGCCTGCTAGTCAGTATTTCTTGGCGGCCACAGCTGCTGATGAGTTTGATGAAACGTTTAAGGTTGATGTTGTTGATGTTAGATTCTGTCGTCCTGGTTTGCTCAAGGTCATCGAAGCAGAAGGCATCGATGTATGACCGGAAATTATCTTCGTTTAGCGGACAGAATTCATAGGGAGCTTGGCAATATTGAAACGGCTTTGCAACGGGCTTATCGGGGTTGGGATGATTTTCAAAGCTCTAGCTATGATTTGCTGATTGATAGCATTTCGCTGAATCTACAGGCAGCCTATAACGGATTGGAAGTGATCTTTGAAATGATTGCAGAAGATGTTGATGGACAGCGTCCTGGTGGAGATAAGTGGCATCAACAGCTTTTAGTGCAGATGGCTTCCCAAATTGATAGCGTTCGTCCTGCGGTGATTTCGTCAGATAGCTGTCAGAATTTGAATCGCTATCGCAGTTTTCGACATGTAGTTCGCCATATTTATCCATTTGACTTGGAGGCTAGCCCAATTGAGGAATTGCTTGAATTAGCCGATCCAACGTTTACTCAGGTACGTCAGGAGTTGATGGCATTCGCTGCTTTTCTTAGACAAGCCGCATCAAACTTATGAAATCCCTCGATCGCGCCAGATTTGAATCCCTTCAAATGTATACGTCCGGAAAAGCGAGGAAAAAAGACCCACCGCAAGATAAAGGCTAATACTAAAAGAGGTAATGGAGACAGCAATCCTCCTATTAGTCCCCATCGAAGTGACCCAAATAGTGATGTAATGCTGATCAACAGGCATAAACCCATGAATGCTAAAAATCTCTGCCTGGGTGGAAGGATATTACTTTGCATAAATCCGTAGGAACGTTTATTCAGAGGAATGTGTATAAACCATACATACTTTAATTGGATAAAGCACATCCTGTGATGTACTACGCTCATTAGCACTGCCAATATGCAAGTCTGCCGCGAATCCATCGACCTCTACACTCGTATTCGCGCCGCCATTGCCGAACTCACCGAAACCCTCAAAGACATGAATACCCTCACCCCTGAGATTCATACCGAATCAGGCTTTGCAGACCTGATCAGCGCCATCCAAAAACGTCTCGAAAGCTAGGTTCGACTCCGCTCACCTAGCCAGAGCCCACCCCCGGTAGGTTGGGTTGCTCCCAAATCCCATATTCATTGCACTATCAGACAACCCAAAACCCAACATTGCATATGACACAGTCATCGTCCGATACCCCCTATCCCATATTCATTGCACTATCAGACAACCCAAAACCCAACATTGCATATGACACAGCCATCGTCCGATAAACCCTATCCCATAATCATCAAAGGGTGCGGCTCTTTCTCTGTAAAGCATTAAGCAGTCAAGAATCTCTCCGGTTCGAGAAACTTATTGGCATGATTGCGTTTGAACTCTTGGACTTTGTGAAACTCCCAATAGGCCTCGAAATCATCACTGGCTCTGAGTGCGCGAATCCGCAGAACGGCTTCAGCACGATCTAAGCGCCAGCGGGCACCGGTGATCTCCATGCGGTCATTGACTAAATGCCTGCACGCGCCTTCAATCACACCTGAGGCAATGGGATACCCCCGATCTAAGTACTCGTCATACAACAAATACGGCCGATTTTTCAACAAATAATCAGCGCACTTGTCAACGTTCTCTCGTGCTTTTGTGTCTAGATTTTGTAGGGTGGCGCTACGCCGAATACCGGCCGCCACATCACTGGCTTTACCTTGTAGAATGCGTAAGGCTCTCTCTTGGACCCAAGTCTCGGCCTCCTCACTACCAGATGAGAAGAAACAAAAAGCCGCTTTCCAAACATATTCGAGAACATGAATGAAATCGAGCACGATAGTCACCGTCACGTCTTGCTTTCGGGCCATGGCGTTGAGTGTGGCTAATTGATGGAGTTCACCATCTACCAGGACAACCCAGTCGCGTTGATGGTCCGGGTCTCGAGTCGAGGCTTCGACAAACGCATGTTCAATGACCGTTTTAGCGTCTTGCTCAACACTGGCCCACACTCGTTTGTCACTAATCACTGGTCGCACGGGCGGGTCCCGTTGGTCACCGATGATATCGTCGGCTTGACGGGGGTATCGAGGCACATGATACACCGATGCGACTGTGGCCATTCGTTTACGCTGACGCTTTTGACCGGGACTTAAGCGAGTACGTTTTGACGGTGAGTCCTTGGCCTTTTGAGCGGCTTTGGCCGTGGCTTCTCGCAGATCTGATGGATGCATCACAATCCCCTTACAGCCTCGTACATCGCTAGCAGTCTGTCGCCCCAAGCCACTGCGTTTACATTGGCCGGGTTTTTCAGATAAAGCTCCAACAGATTATCTTGAGGTTTGCGAGTCCCAAAGGTGGAGCGAAACAAAAACCGATCGGTCTGTTCTTCCTGTACAAACTCCGCCGTTTGCACAAACCTGGAATCCATAAATACCCGCCCATCATC
>NZ_JH993796.1:85743-156631 GCF_000316115.1 Leptolyngbya sp. PCC 7375 | reverse complement strand
ATTACCTGTCTCGGTGGACCCTGATCTCACGCCTTAAAGTGGGGGGGGCCGAAGTGGACATTGTAGTGACCCCCAAAATTAGGACAGGACTGAGAGAGCGTAAGCTAGAGTCCAATCGGGGGAAGGAATATGGCCAGCAAGCCAAGAAACTACAGTAGCGAATTTAAGGCAAAAGTGGTGCTGGAGATCGTCAGCGGCCAACGGAGTGTGAGCGCAGCCAGTCGAGCCCATAAAGTCCATACGTCAGTGATCAATCGTTGGCGTAATGAATTTCTTAAACAAGCGCATTTAGCGTTTGGAGGCAAAAGGAGGAGGAAATGAATCAGCCGAACGAATAGCCGAATTGGAACGAATGGTGGGTCGGTTAACGATGGAGTTAGCGGTGGCAAAAAAAAGCTTCAGACTTGTGGAATCTGAGCGGAAACGAACCATGATAGAGCAGTTGAAAGGCGAGTATCCAATCCAGGTCATCTGTGATGTCATTGGCTACAGTCGGAGTCGTTATTACTATCGGTCAACATCAGACAAACAAACGCAAGAAGAGGAACTAAAAAAGACGATCATTGATGTGGCGGGACGGTATCCCACCTATGGGTATCGACGGATTACTAAACAATTACAGCGAGAGGGATGGCGTGTTAATCACAAACGTATCAGCCGATTAATGAGAGAATTGGGACTACTGGAAAAGCGACGAATACGACGGAAACGAACAACCAATAGTGTCCATGGATATAAGCGGTATCCTAATCTGGTCAAAGGGTTGGTAGTAGAGTATCCAGAGCAGGTGTGGGTCGGCGACATCACCTATATCCGATTGAAGGACGAATTTGTTTATTTAGCGGTATTAATGGATGTGTTCACCCGCAGTATTCGAGGCTGGCACTTGGATAGAACGATGGAGAAACAGTTAACGATAACAGCGTTGGAGAAAGGACTGAACCAGTATATTCCAGAGATTCACCATTCAGACCAAGGGGTGCAATATGCGGCCAATGCGTATGTTCAGATATTGGAGGAGAATGAGATAGCGATTAGTATGGCAGGCGTGGGTAAGGCCTATGAGAATGGTTATGCTGAACGGCTCATGAGAACAATAAAAGAAGAGGAGGTTGATTTGTCGGACTATCGCAATTTTAATGAAGTGTATGAGAGAATAGAAGAGTTTTTAGACGAGGTGTATATGAAGAAAAGAATTCACTCTTCTTTGGGCTATTTGACACCCAGCGAATTTGAGGAAAAGTGGAGGAAGGAATTGTAGAATGTCTCAGGTTGATACATGTTAGTCTAGACTTGCTATTGTCTGATTTTACTGTCCAAATTCAGGGGTTCACTTCACATCATTCTGCCGAAGTCATGCAAATATGCATTTCACCGATGCGACTGTGGCCATTCGTTTACGCTGACGCTTTTGACCGGGACTTAAGCGAGTACGTTTTGACGGTGAGTCCTTGGCCTTTTGAGCGGCTTTGGCCGTGGCTTCTCGCAGATCTGATGGATGCATCACAATCCCCTTACCATCAGTGGTAATCACTAATAGCTCATCACTGGCAACTCGTCGGTCTATCGCCCGTTGAGCATAAAAGTCCTCAAAGTCTTGGGCCACTTTTACCGTCACCTCTTCACATTGGCGTTTACCAATCGCCCCCCCTGTCGTCGAGCTTATGGTCCGACTCGTTTCTGAAAACGATACTTTCGACGCTTCCACCGCGACTCGTTTTCGGAGTTCATCCGAGTATTTGTCCGGCGGCAAATTCAAGATCCCATCTGACGGGTACAGGGCACTGACCTCAGGTTTTTGGGTGCTGTATCCCACTCGGTTTAAGGTCACTTCCCCAAACAGCGTTTCGAGGTTCCGTTGGGTCTGTTTTCGACGATGGGGGCGGGTTTCTCCATCGCTACCGACGACCTCGCTTTGGTAGTCCTCTGATGCGTAACGCAAGTCGAGATGGCCTTGATATAACCGTCGCATGTTGCGCGACAGTGAAGGTAGGCAGGTGACGCCAAGGCGGTTGTCGGGTTTCGCCCAAAGAGCGTGAGACAAGGTTATCGGCGCAAGCGTTAGCTTAGCTGGGTTGTCACCAGTCGAAGAAAAAGGCACAGGTAGATCTCCTGCGAAAGAGAGCGATGACCTGTGCCGAAGGCCATTCACTTATACCAAAAGAGAGCCTATATGAACGCGAGAAAGCTGGGGTTGACCCAGACGGCATCGTCGACGATAGCCGAGATATCAGAGCGGACAGGGCAACGGATTGATGCAGGCCATCACCGCGCTAACCGAGGAGCTGTCGTTGCATCATCCCGGAGCCAAGATCCCTTAGCTGGCGTCTGGGCCAGCGAGCTAGAACCGATGCTACGCCAGGAACCGAGACTGAAACCAATGACGCTGTTTGAATACCTGCAAGAGCAGTATCCAGGCAAGTACCCACAGGTGCTACGCACCTTACAGAGAAGAGTGCAGCAGTGGAAAGCGCTGCACGGGCCGGCGCCGGAGGTCATGTTCGTACTGCGCCATGAACCAGGCGTCATGGGACTCTCAGACTTCACCAAACTGAAAGGGATGGAAATCACCCTCAACGGCAAGCCATTTGAGCACTTGATTTATCATTACCGGCTCGCCTACAGCGGTTGGCAGTACGCGCAGATTATTCAGGGGGGCGAAAGCTTCATTGCCCTATCCGAAGGGTTGCAGAACGCCCTAGCTGCGGCTGGCGGTGCCCCACAAGAACATCGCACGGACAGCCTGAGCGCGGCCTACCGTAATTCAGGGGGGCATCGTATCCAGGAGCTGACGCGGTTCTACGATGACCTGTGTGAGCACTACCGGATGGTGCCAACGAGAAACAACAAAGGCAAAGCAAACGAGAACGGATCTGTAGAAAGTCCGCACGGCCACCTGAAGAACCGTATCAAACAGGCTATCTACCTGCGCGGCAGCAGCGACTTTGCCAGTATTGCCGAGTACCAGGCGGTGATAGACAACGCCGCTGCTGGTCTCAATCGGCAGTGCGAGGCCAAGTATGAAGCAGAAAAAGCCGTCCTACAACCGCTGCCGAAACGCCGAGTGGCCGACTACGAGATTCTCAGTGCCAAAGTCAGCTGTCACAGCACGATAGAGGTGCGCTGCATTCTCTACAGCGTGCCATCACGACTGATAGGTCAACAGATAGAAATTCATCTCTATCATGACCGTTTAGTCGGCTACTTTGCGCGGCAGCAGGTGTTTGAGCTGTCCCGCATGCGTGTGGCTGGCAAAGGACGACGGCGGGGGCGCTGCATCGACTATCGCCATGTGATAGGTGGACTCAGGAAAAAGCCCAGAGCCTTCCTCTTCTGTCAGTGGCAGTCAGATTTGTTACCGACTGCTGAGTTTCGCCAGCTTTGGGCGCAGATGAAAGCTCAGTTTGAGCGCGACCAAGCCGCTGTACTCATGGTCGAAGCGCTCTACATTGCCGCCACCTATGACAAAGAACAAACCGTCGCCAGCTATCTTGCCGAAGCCCTATCCAAGAACCAGCTGACGTTGAGGCATCTACAGCAACAGTTTGTGCCCGATGCGGTAGCCACCTTGCCGCCAATCGCAACCCAACAACACGCTCTCGATAGCTATGACCAACTCCTCAGTGGCTCAAACGACACGGACGCCAACCTCATCACAAACACCACAAACAACCAGCCCGTACCAACAGTTGAGCCGTCTGCTCAAACAGCTCAAGCTCACCAACATGCTTACCCACTGGGAAGCTACAGAGAGCCGCGCTTTGCAGCAACAATGGTCTTATGCACAGTTTTTACTCAGCTTATGTCAACAAGAGGCCGACAGACGAGCACAAATGCGGCTAGAGCGCGCAAAAAAGGAAGCTCAGCTGCCCGCCGTAAAAAGTTTGACCAACTTTGAGTTTGACCATTGCCCAAACTTCAATCCGGCCCCTCTGATGCAATTGGCCGATGACGATACCTGGCTCGATAACGCCACCAACTGCCTGTTTTTCGGCGCGTCCGGAGTTGGGAAAACTCATTTGGCTCTTGGGTTGTCGCAAGCCATGCTAGAAGCGGGTCGGCGCATCAAGTTCTTCAGCGCACTTGCCTTAGTTCAACAGCTTCAGCAGGATAAACAACAACTGTTGCTACAGTCTAGACTAAAGAAGCTCGACCGTTTTGACCTGCTCATCCTCGACGACTTGGGCTACGTGCAAAAGTCTGAAGCCGAAACCTCCGTACTCTTCGAACTCATTGCCCACCGCTATGAACGCAAGAGTTTGCTGATCACCGCTAATCAGCCATTCAGCAAGTGGGACAGCATCTTTCCCGATTCGATGATGACCGTGGCTGCCGTTGACCGACTGGTGCATCATGCTGTCATCTTTGAGATTAAGGCTGACAGCTATCGGCAGCAGCAGGCGGCGGCTCGCAATCAGGGATAATTGACGCACAAAATACTTGGAGATTTTAATTGCTTGACAGTGACCAGGCGCTGTCATTTAGATCGCGCCTGGTCATTTAGATCGCTAGCTGTCGTTTGAGGTACCAACATAAAGCGGGACGATTTCCTCAGGAATCTAGAGTTCGGAAGTCGGAAGTCGGAGTTCGGAATGCCCTCCCTTTCCGACTTCCGACTTCCGACTTCAGTCCTAGCCAAGATTTCCCGGCTTAAATTGATACCCGTCGTTTGCTTTGATAGTCTCAGCATGAGACCAGTTAGTCTCTATTAAGTGTCAGTCAGCTCGCCAACCCGACTGTCGCGTCACGTCTACCCCCCTTGACATCTAACAGTCGCAAAAGTTCTGTGCCCGACTCATGGATATAACGTTCTAGTTTTCCATGCTCCCAATTTTGGCTATCAGCTGAACTCAACCTATCGACGAGTTCATTAAACTGCGCTAACGCTGACTCAAAAAAGCTAAGACTTAGGTCTGTTGGCATGATTCGAATGGAGAGGATACAGGCACACGAGACAATTATTTTTTTCGTCGAATCTATCTCTTTTTTGAGAGATAGATTGAACTTTCAGACCCCTAAAATCTACCAAATTCTATTCAATAGACTTAATCTGCGTTGCAAACCTTTACCCTAAAAGAATCACACCCCTTATCAATAGGATTAAACCAATACAAAACTGCGGGGAAATGGCTATCTTCCAATTTGGAATATATGGTCAATGAAGCTTTTAATGCTGCAAAAGAAAAGTATCCCAATTTACGCCTTTCTCGAAGTGAAATAGAGATAAAGAAAGACATCCGGGGCTGTCTAGAATGGGTCACAGATTCATTAGTGGATCTTGGGTATCCTGCAGAACGCAAACCTTATTCTGAATCAACAAGAAGAGAAATTGCGAATTACAAACGGTTTTATATTTCTTGCATAGAGTTTTTAATACTTAGAAGTTTTTGGGGAGAAAGCTTATCCAAGCAAGAGTCCTCATGTCTCCAGAGAATGCTATTCGAGTTACTTGACCGCCTAGAAGAAGCCTAAAATTCCTAGTTCGGCTAAGTTTGTGTTTGTTATTTCTAGGAGACCCTCAACCATTCATAGAGGCTGCAATCAAGAGATCATGAGAGGAGGTTATAGCCCTCAGTTTGCGATCAGAAACCTTTATCAGCAAGGCCTTCCAATAACATTGGAGCAATTTTGGCAGTACAGATAGAACTGTTCCACTTTCAGTATTTGGCAGTTACCCAGCTCAATCTCAAGAACCTTACATACCGAGGTTCTTGACAACTAACTGTCCCACAAACACATATCAGTAGAACAGTCCCATCAATAAGGTACAGGCTAGACCAACTGCTCAAGAACAGCAACAATAGAGAACGTCTGTAATGATTGTCAGCAAATGGTTTCAGGCACTCTCTTAGTTCCCTACTGGCAATATTGCTCCGTTGCCAGTAGATGGTCAAGAACGCCCAAACCAAAAGGCCAGGGCGTTTCTAAAATACTTTGCCAAGTTAGTACCAGACTCTAATGATACCGGGCAACCAATCTACTCGGCTGAAAAAGCAGATGAGATCGCACCCTCCAACTCAGCAATAGTCCTCGCCCTAGTCGTATCTGCAATAGCCCTGGCCGACTCAGCCAGCAGCACCGCCAACGTAGGGGGTTTCTTCGCAATACTTGCCATGTAGCCCAATGCCTTACAAAACGGATCATCCAGATTCGTTGCAGCCGCAACTCTCACACCATCGGCACTGCCTGCCTTAAATGCTGAGAGTGCTTGCTCTTGGGCATCAGTCCACGGTGCTCCAAGTTGCTCAAGAAATGTGGCTATTAGTGTGTCAGTATCCACTTCAGCCACGGGCTTTAACGCAGGTTTTATCGGGGTAGCAACCATTGAAAATGTCTCCTACTCTTAAGTTTTACTAAACAAACGACGGAACGATTTTGCCTCCGCTGCACGAATCTGCGGGACGTATAGCTTTTCCCAGTAGCGATCAAAGTGCCATCGCAGCACCCGGCTGACCACCACCGTCAGGCTAGCGCGATCTACCACAGAAACCATGCGGAGTAAGGCTCCATTGGCGCGACCAATCCGAATCGTTCTAACCCGTCTTCGATAAGCGCTACTGGACTCACAATCAATGATGGAATCCAAAGGCGACGGCTTAAATGTGGGCCGCTCTTTTATATAAGGTGTGAGCTCAGCCTCAAAATTGCAGCATTCATCAAAGAAGTCTTGCACTGACAGCCCCCGAGCTTTAGCATCCAGCTCGGCGCAATCAGCGTAGTACTCCCAGTGGAGGGCAATAAACGAGTTAATCAGCTGTGATACCAGCGTCGTGCGTAGCCACATCAGATGCTTGCACGCTAGCTCATACTTCTCCCAATACGCATCATCGGCATAGAGATATTTAAGGGATACCTCCAGACCGCCGTCTTCCAAGTCTTCAAATAGTGGTGTGCCTTGTGTGGGCATGGGTTTACCACAATGGTGTCACGGAATACCTACAGGTGTCACGATAGCACTTTTAGGTAATGGAGCTTATTACCAGAAAGAAAATTAATTTACCATTTTGGTAATATTTAGCCAAAATGGTATAGGATTGGTCCAACGTGGTTCCATAAGGTCCTAAACCACGTCAAAACGGCACCAAAATCCCACCAATATCGATGCGTCAATTCTTCTTTTTTTCCTTGCTGACCATTCTTTCCGGCACCCTATATCTCTGGCTGGGCTGGAAAACTCGGTCACCCACCGAACTGCAGATATTTGCTTAGGAGTCACTTATTCATCTAGGTCATAGGCTACAGGCCAGCATCCGCAGCAGGTGATTTTTTCAGGAATTTGTCCATTGTCATGGGGCAATCAGTCTGTACTTTAGCCCACTGGATATCACTATCGTCATACGGGGCATCCAACCTGGTAAGCATTTCATAGCACTGGGCAAAGCTTAAACCGTACTCGCTAGCCATTTCCTCGATCTGTTCTGCATAGTCATGCAGCGATCTTTGGAAATGTCCTCTTATTGATGTGGCGGCTAATGCTCTGGGGTTCGACACTCTACCACCGAGGTTCAAAATCAGAGCTGCAATCCGTTGCAATCTCAAGTCTTGAGGAAGCTCATAAGGGTCTGCGTCTCCTGGTAGCTCATCAGGAGCACTGGGGAAACGATTAGGAAACTTTTTCTCTAGAGAAAGTTCTATTAACTGCCCTGCAAGCGTTGATTTTCTACCATCTGCAACGATATCAGCCCATTCCTGTAGAGCCACATCATACGCAGCACTAATTGAAATACTAAACTTTGCCACGGCATTAGATTCTCCCAACGCCACAAAGTATAAGGCTTTCATTCAATCAACAACCCTTTAGAACCTTTTTGGGTTAAAGATGGTGTTGACATAATCTAAATCGGTGATCAAATATAAGTACGGGATGAAAGTGGAGAAACTTCCCAATTCCATTCTGTATTCACCCCGATATCAATCCAGATATGACCCAATCCACGACCAAGCCTATTGACAGGCGTGTACCTCTCACGTCCCTGAATTATGCAGCGGCTAAACGGTTAGCGGGTGATGAATGTACTGTCACAGAGTTTGTAAACACAATCCTTTCTCAAGTACTGCAACCTGTTCAACTATCGGGAAAAACACCCGCCAACGATCGCACCCCATGACTTCACAAAAACAGAGCCTCCGTGCTCCTGTCTTGGCACAGCTCAAGGCGTCACTACCAGAGGACTTTGAAGGTACTTTTAGCGACATGATTCTTGCGATTCTTACCGAAAATCGTCTCCTCAAGCGGACACTGGCAGGTCAACTCACTGACCCGGTAAGTATCACCAGCGCTGTCAGTTCACACCGCCCCCTAGAAGTCGTCTCCGTCCTCACAGCCCCCAAATCCCACCGCTAGCTATGTTTCGCTTCCTCCCTTATCTCCTAATTGCCGTTCTTTCGGGCGCTCCATGTCTCTGGCTTGGCTGGAAAGCTCGGGCACACACCGATCCACTTATGGATGCTAAAGCGTGCGCTGATATCGTCACCACCTCAGTCATCGATACCCTCCAGTTTTGGAAATAACGGTCACACCCACCCCTGAGGTCAAACCCATGACTTCCTCTAACTCTCAAAACCCTGATCGCATCTCGCAGCTGGCTACAAGCATTCGCCGGATTCAACGGCGAATACAGCCAGAGGAGGAGGAGCTAAAAAGCAACATCGTCTCTCATCCAGCGCTGGGGGCACAGGCGGCCAATGGCGATCCTCTCGCTGCAATAGCCCTGCTCCAGGGGCAACAGCGAGACCTCCACATCGATCTGCAAACTACAAACCGGGTAACCCACCGAATGTACAGCGATGTGCTCGGGCGTCTTGTCGAGCTAGAACAGCTCCTGCCTGAAATAGATAGTGACCTCAAACGCAATCATCACAACATTCATCTGTTGGTCAGCCAGATTGAACAGATTCTCGCTGAAAACCAGGGACTACGCGCTGAAGTTGATCTCCTTACCCAAAAGCAAGAGATAACGTCAGAGGAAGTCGAGAGAACGAGCGCCACACTCAAACGCCTAGAGCAAAAGCGACTCACCATTTCTCAGCTGATCGGTATTACTGGAGCCTCCCTTGTGCTGGTGCTGCTTGGGATAGGGCAGTTCAGACAGGGTGGTCTCGTAAAACAGCTCAACACTATACAAAACGATATTCAAGTTCTCTATGGGAACGACAACATCCTAAGAAACGAACTCTATGGGAGGTGATGCAGCACTCCTCAAAACTCTCTTTGTCCTCTATCCCGCATATCTATGGCATTTGGACTTACAGAAGATATCCGCTCCAGCCTCTCTGCCAAAGACGGGCTTGCCGATGGCACCGTCAACCCGGCAAACCTTGAACGGATAGGCTTTCAACCGGGGATTACCATTCCCGATAATCTCCTGGTCTACCAAGACCAGGCCGCTGCCGATGCAGCCATTGACCAAATCACAGAACAAGCCACACTCTATGCCCAAAGCACCAGGGTTGTGGAAGAGTACACCCACCTCGTAGAAGCCGCCGAGAAATACCACAAGGCAACCCGCAAGCTGCGAACGAAGGTAACTGCGCTTGAAATCACTATCGAGCAGGCCTTTAGCGAGTGGCAAACTCTCAAGCACGAGGTCAATACGGCCAAACGTCAAAGTGGTCTCCTTCACGCTTCTAAGGTCGAAGAAGCAAATATCGGCTTTGCCAAGTTCCAGCGGGGCCTCACCATGAAGCTTCGTGGCATGACCGATGAGTCACGCAGCGGCACGGAAGCGGGTTCTGTCAAACGTGGGCACCTGCGGCTTGTGTCCTAACTGTTGTTTCGTCAGCGGGGCCGGTGAATACCACAAGGCCCCGCAAACCAGGCTCCCTATGATATTCACCCATCGTTCTATCGCTAAGCTCTCCCGCTATCTGCTGCTCTCTCTTCTCAGCAGTAGCCTTGTGCAACTAACCGCTATGTGGGGGCCAGTCATATGGTGTCTTGTTGCTATCGGTTGTGTAGGGCTGCTTATCCTACTCATGCTCGGTGTCCAATACTACGGGCTATTTACAGGAAGGACATGGGCAAAAGACTTTGAGATCCATAGACTCAACCAGGGCCTAATTCAATTCATTGTTGTTCTTCTTTTTGCCGTTATCGGTGGGGTGCCAACATGGTACGCATTCTTCAGCTAAATATGCTCGATAACGAAGATCGTAGATGGCTGGGTGGACAAACTGCGCAGCTATTTCTCGCACTTTTTCGGGCAGCTCCTAAACGAGCCATCATTCTTTATGGTGGAACGCTGATAGCGCTGTTTCTCTGGCTCGTCCCCATTCGCTACAAAGTACGGCCCACACTCACACTGTCTCTCACACTCACCGCAGCTGGCATTCTTGCTGCCACCCAAAGTGAGTTAGAGCGGTGGCAAAAACAGATAGAGGCAACTGAGGCCGATGCCGACTACCAAACAGCACTCCACAGACAAGCAACCGAGGCAGTGCTGACCACACAGCAATACGCCAACGTTACCGCTGCACGGCTTAATGCCTCCCAAGTTCTGCCTGAATATCTGATAGAACCAGACCTCCAAGACCCAAAGCTTACCCAGGCAGCTGAGTTTGAAGAGTTCAAACGCATGATCGGAGCTTCTGACTCGGAAGACTCTTCTGGACAACAAACAGCGCTGCTCAAAGGTGATACCGATGGCGATGGCGTTGTCGATGTCCATCAGCAGGGCAAGTACCGCTTTTACACCCGTAGAAATCCTCAAACTGGGCAGAAAGAACGCTGTGTAGACCTGACAGGACATACCCACTACGCAGGGCTTCCCATCGTAGATTTAGCCTCAGAAATGGCACGGGAATCCCGTGGATGTCTGGGTGTTGGTCCCACCGGCACTGGTAAATCACAACTGCTTAAACAGGCGATCTCAGCTCAGCACCGTTGTGACACCACCACCGATTTCACCGTCTTTGCCCACAAGTCAGCCAATACTGCTCGGGGTGAAAAGCTGGACTACTGTGGTTTAGAGGAGTCAGATGACCTCTACTTACTCACGGCCTCGATGAGCGGTGGAGTCCTCGAAGATGCGGCTTACAGACTCTACTGTCGGCTCAGAGCACTCCAGGGCATCATGGAGCGGGGCTCAAAGGTGCCCAGTGTGGTCGTCATAGACCAAATCAATCAGGGGCTGGTTGCAGCAAACAAAGCGGAACGCTACGCCCTGCGAGACGACGATGGGGAAATACTTTTCCCATACCTGGAACAAACCTATAAAGATGACCTGGCCACCCTCCTGGTGGATGGCCGTGAAAAATGCGTTAAAGCCTGGGTGTTTGGTCACGCAAACACAAACGAAGCACTCGGACTCTCCCACCAAATCAAAGAAAATGTCTTCTACGTGGGCCTTGGCCGTGATGGTATCTATAGCGCTGTCACCAATCCCCTCAAAGATGATCGGTTTATCGCCGTCCCCTCCGTCCGTAAGGCACTGGTAGCAAAGCTGCAAGCCTACCTTAAAGCCCATGAGGAATACGGCAACCCGGTGAACGTCGTGCTTGCTATTACAAACTGTGGCAGCCAAGGGTGGAGGCTGGTTATCCTGCCACAACTCCCTGATCCTGACCCCATAGAGCTGGGCATCACCAATCCTCCCGCTACAACTCCCAAGGCAAAGCCAGCGCGGCCAGAACCAAAACCACCGCCAGAAATTGAGTCAGTACGCGACCAGCTTGAAGTACAACTTGGCTCTGACCTGGGCCAGCACTACACCGCCGCCCAAAAAGAGACCGCAACCGCATTTATCCGCTGGGTAAAACAGCGACGCCACGACTTCATCGACGCTCAGGGTCTGCTCGATCCAGAGACGGTTTCCTATGCCTTTGATGGGGTAAAAAGCGTTGAAGAGATGGAACTGATCCTGCAACTCATCACTGAACTGGGCTACGGCTCCTTTGAGGAACACCCACACACAGGCCTGATAGCCTGGCGACTCAAAGGAGCCACACCCATCGGTTCCTACCAATGGCTCATCAGAGAACCTATAGCTAAGACGCCTCCTGATAAGCCCGAGGGAAAGGAGATAATACCAGAATTAGCCCCCTTGCCCGATGGGATAACCCCCGAAATCTTCAAAACCATCCTCTTTTATTTGGACCAAAAACAGCCTGGAATCCTGCTTACTCCCAATGGCTTTCTAACAGGTTCCTACAAACTTATAGACAAAGACAGCCCAGAAAAAATCAACACAGCCCAGATGCGAAAAGCACTCAAATATCTTGACTCCCTTGGAGTTATATCCTTCCCCAATCTCGAAGACAAACAGTTTAGATTCCTCGGTTTCCCTGAAAAGCCTCATACAAACAACCTTCCAGAGGATATCCCCTAAATAGGTACAAATGACGTCCTCCAGAACCTCATATCTATCTATGAGTTTTCGCTATGAGCCATACCCCGAAAGCGTTACACGCCATGAGGTTTGCATGATCCGCAGAACACGTATGAGGTATTTCTCATAAGCGTATGAGGCAACTATGAGAAGCAGAGAAAACAGATTTTAGTGATACCGAAAACCACAGTTAGCACTCAAAAAAAAACTCGATAGCAGCTCACAAACGAATACCCAAATCTCTTTTTTCCTAGCATCCAACCCTAAAAATTCAGTCATCAGAGCCGTTCAGATAACTCGTAGACCACCCTCTCATCAAAACAATGAAGAAACCACCTGACTTCTTGTTGCCTTATTTATGCCTCACAGAGAGACCGCCTTAAGGATGCCTCATCTCTGCCTTAACGCCTTTCACAACATTCATGTACCCTACCGGAGCTACTGCAATGACATCCTTTCGACGCAACAACATCCAGGGCATCATTGACCTTGGCAATGCCGACATCAAGTTTCTCTACCGCATCGGTGATGACTCAGACGACTGGCACAGACATAAATTTGAATCTGTTGTCTCAACCAGCCCCCTGGTCAATAACCATCCAGCACGAGTACTCCTGGGTGAACAGTCGTATCTTATCGGTGAAGAAGCAACCGCTGTACAGTGCGATCGCACCGGCAATACCGACAGCGGCAAAGTCTTAAATGCGCTGCCATTAACCATCCATGCCCTGATCAAAGCAGCTGGCATGGGTAAACCGCTCTCAGCAGATCTGATATTCACTTGCCCAAGCGTGAAAGCCTACGGCTCAGACATCCAGACAAAGCTTGTGGGTGAACACAAAGTCACCCTACCTCCTGACGATGCCGCCCTCATCGATGAACAAAAACAGACTATCCGAATCGACTCAGCCATACCACAGCTGGAAGGCTATCAAGCCTACAGACTGGTCAAGTCTGAATGCCCAAACGGAGCAGTCATGGTGGATATCGGCAGCCGCACCATCTTGGTCACTGTAGTTGACGCCCAGGGCCGCATCCTCAACCGCTTTGCCAAAGACGATTGCGGCTGTCACCGTATTGCCGAGCGCGTCTATCAGTCAGAATGTCTCATTGGGCTTAAGGGCATGAACCAACGCCTCCCCAATGCAGAACAGGTAATGGCGTTTCTGCTCGATACCACAACGAAAAAATCCCTCCGCAAGCAGCAAGCAACCCGCATAGAACCCCACGTCCTGGCCTGTGTGCAGGACGCTCAAACCTTTGTCAGACAATACGGAGATAAGCCAGTCTATCTGATGGGTGGCGGCTCCATGCTGCCAGGCATGGTCAACGCCTTTAGCGACAGCCAGCAAAAAGCCCAGACCATGCCAGAAGCCACCTGGGCCACCCTGATTGGGCTATCAACCGTCGCTGACAGACTTTTCACTCAGAACTAACCCATGGGCGATCGCAAACAGATCCGAGTGTATGTCGATATAGACCAGTGGGCTGCCCTCAAGCCTGACACCCCAGAAACCGACACCGACACCCTCAAACGACTCCTGGCTGAGCTGGAGCAGCTGCGGAGTTTAGTCGGTCAGTTAGCCGATCAAGACGTGGTACAACTCAGCACCATGGTGGCAACCCTCTCGGATATTCATTTCAACCCGCTGATCGCCCTTGGCATGTGTCTTGAAAGGTACCGACAAACCGAGGTCCAGCCCAGCGGCCACACATCCCGATCCGCTGTAGCCACTCCCAACGACTTTATCGATAACTCAGGGGAGTTCTAAGTAAACAGCCATGTCTAGACGATATGCAGCAATCACAATTACGTTTTGTGTCAATTCCGCACACCTCACAGCAAATCGCTGGGAATTTCCCCCTCAAATCAGCGATCTCAGGCGAGGCGTTGTAAGATCTTGGGCATCACGAAAGGAGGAGTATCTATGAACTAACGATGTACAGACACTAAAAAACCTTCTGAACTTGGCGGGGACGAAGGCTTTCTAGTTATTTAATTTATCCACTGGACACGACGTCTTTAACGACAGGCCGAAAACCAAGTTAAGACGTTGACAGGATTTCTATGTGCAATTTTAGCGGGGATTAGACATTCCTGCAACTCATTGCCTAATCCCTTTCTGTCTGGTGGTTTTGCCCCCTTACTAACCACCCAACCAATGGCAGTTGCATCCACTTTGCAGCGGCCCACGTTCGTTCAGGAACTCGACGATAAGTTCCTGGCACTGTGGCCGCACCGTTTCGATTTCCTCTACGCTCCCCATCCTGACCCTGGCACCAAACCCCAGTGGCAAACAGAGACCAGACATCCGCTCTCCGACAGACTGATCAACCAGGGCACCTATCTCTACGGCGTCAGGTTTGGCTCTGTTACCCAGTACGCCATGCTCGATATCGACTCGGGCAGTCCTTACAATCCAAGACGCGATCCGTTAGCAATCTCACGCATCAGCGAAGCTCTTGAACCATTGGGACTCCTCCAACATCTGATACTGACCAGCTCAGACAGCGGAGGTCTCCACATATATTTCCCCTTTGAAACACCACTGCCTTCCTGGAAAGTAGGCCTTGCGATCACAACACTACTTGAGAACAAAGGCTTCAAAGTAATGCCTGGATGGTTAGAGGTCTTCCCCAATGCCAAAGCCTACAATCCAGCCGGAGATAGTCTCTACAACGGACACCGGCTACCGCTTCAGCAGGGGAGTTATCTACTCAACGCTGACCTAGAGCCAATAGAGAGTAGTAGCTTCCATTTCATCAATAACTGGGAGACGGCCACAGCCCACAACGACATCACAAGCGAAACCCTAGAGTTAGTCATTGAGCAGGCCCAGCGAAAAATCTACCGGGTCTCCCACAAAGCTGAGAAATTCCTCAATGACCTGAATGGAGAAATTGCGGTTGGCTGGACCGGCCACGGACAAACAAACCGGCTCCTGGGACGAATTACCATGCGGGCCTACATCTTTGGTCACATCCTTGGAGCACCAGCCCCCCTTACAGGGGATGCACTCATAGGACATGCCATACAAACAGCTCAGAGCCTTCCAGGATTCACGCTGTGGTGTCGTCATCAAAATGATCTCGAAGACAAGGTGAAAGAGTGGGTGAGGTGCATTGAAGCAAGCCACTATTTTCCATATGGCTCAGACAAACTCCCAATAGACACGGTACCAGTAGGACCATCATGGAATGAGAGACAGCAAACAGAAGTAAGAGAACGCATCACCAAAGCGGTTACAGAATTGCAGTCCGCAAACAACTGGACAGACGGAATCACAGCACGGTTTGACAGACTCACTGATCAAGGAATTAGTGGAAGTTCACTTTACAAACACAAGGATCTCTGGCACCCACGTTTTATGGTTTCCACAGCTGCAGAAACAGGAACCGATATCCCCCCAGACCCCCCTGCTTCTCCAAGGGATGCGTTGGGGACAAAAACCCCAACGCAATCCACACAAGCTTATTGCAAAACTGATTGTAATAAACCTAATAGCAAAGATCACAGCTCGATTCATGTAGACAAAAACAATAGCGCAGGGTGTAATACTGAGGCCACATCAGGGCTCCCTATGCCTCAGCTGCTGCGGCTTGAAATTGAACAAGCGATCGCATCAGCCCAGGAGGCTCAGGCAAAGCTACAGCGCACGTACATTGATGACTGCCTGGATAGAGCTCAACGAGACTATAGAACACAGCTAAAGCAGTGGGCCGGATCTGGCGATCCAATCCTCATGGCTGAGGCGAAATCGCGACTAGCGGCAATGGGTGAGGCTGATGGTTTCTGAGACACTATTCAGCGATAAGACGCCTAGAACGTCTACAGTACTGGTGCCTTTGTCATCAAGGAGGTGAACAGGTAGGGCTATGACACATCAGCCTACATGCTGGATTATTGCCGGTCCCAATGGTGCTGGTAAAACCACCTTTGCCCTGGAATACTTACCCGAAGTGGCAAACTGCCAGCACTTCATCTTGAGGATATTGAACGGCGGTTTCCGCGCAGCTTACGTAACTTGCTCACCGAGTTTGGAAGCATCACCGATCGCACTCGATGCTTTATGAATTCTGGAGAAGCTCCCAAGCTCGTCTTCGTTCAGCAAGGTAGTGAGCGCACAATTATAGATGCCGGGTTGTTTAATGTATTGAGACAGAGAGCAGGACTATGACAATGGTTTCAGACGATACGCTTCAAATTTTGGAAACGCTCAAAAAGGTTGCGACCAAAACGCTTGAGCAGAAGCAGCGGCTCGGCCAATATGCGGTCATATGGCGCGATGGTAAAGCCACTACAGTAGGAGAAGACGCACCACAGGACGCACCACAGGAATCCGACACTGGCCATTCCTACAATTAACCACCAGAGCCTTATTAATTGGACCCGCAAGGGCATCGATTTATGCGAATCGTCAGGCAAAAAAAATGACCGAGTATTTCCGGTTTTCCGGTGAAGATTCCATGAGCACCGGAAACAACTTTTGTTGGAATATTCTTTTTGTTCGTGTCTTTTTTAGAAGCAAGCTATCAGATTGCTGATGATTTTGTTCTGGAGGATGGCAACAATTTAGGGCATTAGTGCAGGGGATTTCCTGCTAGCTAATGCCCTATGGAATGGTTGATTAGTGATAGTTTGGGATGGTTGCAGCGGCAACTTATGGGGTGTTGGACGGTGGCAGCGGCCTCAGCATAGGCTTCTCTCAAATACTCCCTATGCTCCTTAGTTATAGTCAAGTTCAGAATGCTCAACACCAAAGACAGTATCAAACCGACAGGTCAAGGTTTCACTCTGCAACGCCATGCAGAGGGCTAGGGCCTCGCGGTTACCTCTAGAGGCCTGCCATTGCCAGTAGGCGGCCACGGCATCTAACGACATGGCACGAAGCTGACTGCGGCCACGGGTGTGACGACTGGGAGCCAGTTCTATCTGAGAATTATTATCCGCATCCCCTTGACCTAACAACGACTTAACGGCCTTTAAGGATAAAAAGTCTGAAGCGTTTTGTGGCCCAAAACCAACGGCTCCCGACGATTGGGTCAGGGACATGCGATAGCTGCCATCTGGCAACATAAAGCCGTCTACGATTAGAGTCCCGACTTGGGTCCCGATTTGGATGGTGGCACGGGTGGCGATACTGGATTCACTCATTAGCTGACTCCGGTGGTTTGCAAGCGCGGGAATTGTGCGTCTGTCTTCGGCCTGATTGGAAACCAGCTCAATAGCAACACCTACGATGACGCTCCTATGCTAGGTCACTAAGCCTTACGCAGGGGTTGAATAACGACTCTCGTAATAAATCAACGCTCAATACAACACCCTACGGAGTAACTGATGCTAGCAGCTGCACTCGCTCAATGGGAAACCCAGCGTCTCAGTTGGCTCGATTATGGTAGTGCAAAAAAAGAAGATCCCTAGGGTCGGAGAGAGAACCGCTAGGGACCGATGAAATAGGTTGTAGATGTCAGGTGAAACGAATGTAGTTAGCTGTTGGCTACGTTGCTGGTGTAAGCGTCACCGCCAAAGGGATATACACGCTCGTTGAAATCAGTCTCACGACCGGTGACTAACTTGGCAATCTCCTCAAACCCGTCAGAGTTCCAGTTGCGTTCGTGGATGGGCTTGGATTGCTCTCCGAAGAAGTAGGCCTGGGTGCCAATGATGGAGGCTGCCAACCAACCCACAATAATGACGGCTAATAAAATACCAAACATAATTTTGTCTCCTTACTGGAAAGCGTGTCGTGAAGTGGACACGCGTTGATTGTCAAGGCTGTTTACGTGACCTAGCTAACACCTAGTGCAGTCAGCATCAGCGCACTGATGAGTAACGTGGCTAGACCACCCTGGAGCATGTAACGACGCTGTTGCTCAGGCGCGGGATAGGACGATAGATACATCTCAGGCTCTGTGGCGTAGTTATTGAGCTGCCCGGTTTCGTTAGTAGTGGTGTACATAATCCGATGTCCTTTTATGTGTGCGTTCTTTTCTTATGTAAACCAATGTAACGCAATATGTAACGAATTGAAAACTAACTTGACAAAGAAAGATCAATGCTATCCATAACTTAAGGCTATGGAACGCCACAAGGTAGGGTGGCAAGCTGCTTACCTCTTTTACAGAAGTCGCTTACGCAAGGCCTGGTCCTGGGTTGAAGGGTTGCTAGTGCAACTTATGGGGTGTTGGACGGTGGCAGCTGCACTTGCTCGACGGGAATGCCCAGCTGCTCCGTAAGCTCAATGACGTTGCCGGTAAGCGGCGGCGGAAGCGAGTCTATTTGCTGCTGCACCGATTGCCATGCCTCATATTCACGCAAGTTGGCAGGATTGATGCTCCTTGAATCGCTTTGAGCGGTGCAACTATTCAAATTAAATCAGAACTTAAATGAGAGATTTTACAATGGGCCAAATGCCCTCGCCCTCACATCCACTCCAATGCCAAGTTGGGGCTTTTTGCATAACCCCCCGAAACGTCGCAATCCAGATTGAGACAGGTGAGACTCACTGAATTGGCCTATGCACAAGCTGCTGTAGAATCGCATCCATATCGATGGGTTCAGGCGCTGCATAGAACTCATAGCGGCCATGCCAGATGAGGTGCTGCCAAGCGACCGGAGAAACCAGCTTCAGCAAGTCCATCCTGGCGGCATCCTGGTGACGCTCACTATGGGTAAAGAGGTTGGAAAGGATCACCATGTTGTAGTAGATGATGCAGTTGGTGTGCAAAATCACACTAACTTCGGGCTCTTGGCGACTTTTGGTGATCGCGCTACCCTAGCCTGAACCATCGCCCCAGAAGACTATCTGTTTGTTAAAATTAGTCGCTTAGCCAATAGGTCTAGCTCTGCCCGTCCAAACATTTGTCGTTTCAGCATTTTTAATCGATTATTTTGGCCTTCAACGGGGCCATTGCTAACCTCTAATGTAACGCCAGCTTTGACCGCATCATAGTCTTCGTCCAATCCTTTGGCAAAGCTCTGAAATTCTTTCACTGTAGTATTCTTAGCTTTTTCTAACCAGTTATCTAACTGCGCAGGAAGTCGCTGTCGGACAAGGATGATAAAGTCCTGAGTGAGCCTTATGATCTCCAATAGTTCAGATCGTTGACTAAGGCGTTCCAAGAGCGTTTTTTGTTTATCTGTCAACGTGTCCGGTTTCTGGAGAACTAACCAAGCCGCTCGCCGAGCACTTAACGGTTTCTGGGACTTGATGGTGACCTTTGGGGCCGGACCTCGACCAGGCAAGTCCTTTAATGAGTCAGGGTTGGGGCTTAGCTGAGCTTGAGCTGACCGTAGCGTATGGGTATAGCGTGCAAGAGTTGCGTAGGTCCCTGAATAGCCCTTTTCTTGAATTGCCTTAAAGAGCTGTTTGGTGTGCTGACGCTGACTGCCTGACACAAATCCTGTAACCCAGAATCCATAAGGATCGACAAGGAAATGGGCAGAGGGCATGCAAAGCTGAAGATACCAAACCATCAGCGTGATATGCATGTCAGCCTCTACCCAACTGTATGATCAATTGTTGCCCTTCCTGCGTCAACATAGCCGTTACAAAGACCTCCGGCATCTGAAAACACTGGCTTGGATGGTCAGTGCCCTGATCTGTAGTGGCCAACTCAGCCTCCCCGCTTGGGAACCCTACGTCCCCAGTCGGGCGACTCAGGCCCAGAGCTTTGAACGTCGGTGGCATCGCTTTTTCATCAACCGATTCATTGATGTCAAGGGGGTGTATCTGCCGCTGGTGTTGTTAGCGCTCACCAACTGGCGGGCTCATCGACTCTATCTAGCATTGGATACGACCATGCTGTGGAATCGCTATTGTATGATTCACCTGTCGGTTGTGTGTTGTGGACGAGCGGTACCACTTCTATGGCGGGTATTAGAGCATGAAAGTGCCATGGTTGCGTTCGATGAATATCGACCCTTGTTACGGCGTGCCCGTTGGCTGTTGCGACGGCATCCCAACACGATGTTGTTAGCTGACCGAGGGTTTGCCAACCATGACCTCATGAGTTGGTTGCAAGCGAGTGGTTGGCACTATTGTTTGCGCATTGCGTGTGATGTTCATCTCCACGGCCCATGCCGTCATCCCATTGAAGTACAAGCGCTGTGGCCTCCCAAAGGAGAAGCCACTCTCTATGAGAACGTGGGGCTCTGGCAAGATGGTGAGCATCGATGTAATTTAGTCTTGGCAACCGTGCGAGGGACGAAGGAATCCCGGGCGGTGATTACGGATGAATCACCGAGTCTACAAACGTTGTGGCAATATGCCTTGCGGTTTCGGGTTGAGGAGTTGTTTTTAGATAGCAAATCAGGAGCCTTTGAACTCGAAGACTCTCGCATTCGATCCGCTCAAGCTCTAGAGCGTCTCTATTTGGTGGCCGCCATTGCCTTGTTATGCGGCACCACTCAAGGCATGGCGGTGCAGTGTGAAGGCTTACGTCAACAGGTGGATACCCATTGGAGACGAGGGCTCAGCTATCTCAAAATTGGCTTACGGTGGCTCAAGGGAGTCGTTCACAAAGGTCGGACTCTTCTGAAACCAGTCCCCTTATTGCCCAAAGACCCAGACCCTTGTTTTGCGTCCAACAAGGCTGAGCAACGTTACTATGACCTGATTTGGTTTTCCCGTATTCGGTCAATACGATGTCGGACTTGAGATATTAATGGGGGCATCTGAGATGTGTCAGTCAGTCAGGTGCTGACGTCCTTGGTTCCATTGATCGATGAGATATGACTTGTAGGGGTCTAAAATACTCCTGCGTTTTCGGCTGGATGGCTGCCATTCCGGAAACGTCTCATGCGATAGATAGGTATACACCGTACGCTCACCCATCCCTAGATGATAGGCAATATCTTTGACCTTGTATCCTTGCTTCCGTAAGCTGTGGACCTGCTCATAGTTTTCGAGGCGTTCAGCTCGCTTTTGGGCCGTTTTCTGTTGTTGGGCTGTTTGGGGAGTTGAATTCTGTGATGTCGAAACTTCAGACACCGTAGCTCCTTCGGATTGAAGCTGTTCTTGTTCAATCTGTTTGAGGATTTTTGAGTGACTCTTCAGAGCCTTTTCTAGAGTCTCTTCAAGATTGTGTAACAGATGAAAGCGATCTGCCACCTGAATGGCATCGGGAGCTCCCTGAGTCATCCCACGCTTGTACGTCTTGGAACGGTCCCGTGACAAGATTTCAATACCAGGGTGCTCTTCTAACCATGCGGCTAAGGTTTCTGCTGTCCGGTCTGGTAACAAAGCAATGGGATGGTGTGTTTCGAGATCCACCAAGATAGTTCCATAGTGATGACCTTTACGGAACGCAAAATCATCTACGCCCAGAATCCTAGGGGTAATCACCTCGGGTAGCGGCAAGCTGGAGAGAAGGCGCAGAAAGGTATTTCGGCTATAGGCGTAGCCTACTCTGTGACTTAATCTAGCGGCGGCTGACCCAGCCAATTCTAATCCTATGGCGATTAGATGGTCTGTGTAACGAGTCGTACGCCTAGCCCAAGGGGCGACAACACTGGGTATGCGCTCAGTAAAGATCCGTCGCTGACAGGTGTCATTGAGACAGAAAAACTTACACACCTCTAACAAGAGAGTCAGGCTGAACTGAACCAAGGGTAAATCCCTGAGCGTTCGTTGATAACGACTATGAACCCGTCCAGTGGGAGCTTGGCACAATGGGCAATGGGCAATCACCTGAGTGGATTCTACTGTAACGATGAACCGATGGGTTTGGGTATCTAAATCCCAGTGTTTCAGGGCTAAGGCTGATGAGTCAGGGAGTAGATGCTGTAGAAAGTCCATGATGGGATGCACGTGAAGGCCAATCCCTATTTACGGTTTGCCATCCCATTCGGATCACCAAAAGTCGCCAAGAGCCCGAAGCTCATGCGATTAGGGTGCCGAGGAGAGCATCATTTTGCCGCCGAAGCGCACATCATTCCGCCGCCGAGGGGGACATCATTTTGCAGGTGTATCATGTGCCTCGATACCCCCGTCAAGCCGACGATATCATCGGTGACCAACGGGACCCGCCCGTGCGACCAGTGATTAGTGACAAACGAGTGTGGGCCAGTGTTGAGCAAGACGCTAAAACGGTCATTGAACATGCGTTTGTCGAAGCCTCGACTCGAGACCCGGACCATCAACGCGACTGGGTTGTCCTGGTAGATGGTGAACTCCATCAATTAGCCACACTCAACGCCATGGCCCGAAAGCAAGACGTGACGGTGACTATCGTGCTCGATTTCATTCATGTTCTCGAATATGTTTGGAAAGCGGCTTTTTGTTTCTTCTCATCTGGTAGTGAGGAGGCCGAGACTTGGGTCCAAGAGAGAGCCTTACGCATTCTACAAGGTAAAGCCAGTGATGTGGCGGCCGGTATTCGGCGTAGCGCCACCCTACAAAATCTAGACACAAAAGCACGAGAGAACGTTGACAAGTGCGCTGATTATTTGTTGAAAAATCGGCCGTATTTGTTGTATGACGAGTACTTAGATCGGGGGTATCCCATTGCCTCAGGTGTGATTGAAGGCGCGTGCAGGCATTTAGTCAATGACCGCATGGAGATCACCGGTGCCCGCTGGCGCTTAGATCGTGCTGAAGCCGTTCTGCGGATTCGCGCACTCAGAGCCAGTGATGATTTCGAGGCCTATTGGGAGTTTCACAAAGTCCAAGAGTTCAAACGCAATCATGCCAATAAGTTTCTCGAACCGGAGAGATTCTTGACTGCTTAATGCTTTACAGAGAAAGAGCCGCACCCATTGATAAGTCAGTTGATGCTCTAAGCCTTTTAAAAAGATTTAGATTGATTAGGGCACTTTCAGATAACGATTGCTCATCAATAGCTTCTAATAGGTCTGCAATAGAATTGTAAGTTGACTCAACATTTCTGGCTGCGTCTTCTAATTCCTTTTCTTGATAGAAAATCCTGTTCTTTAGATTATCTATCATTGACTCCTTTTGTTTTATGAGGGAGACAAAAGCTCTGGAAACAAGAGCTAGAATCGCTATTATTCCAAATATCGCAAGGGAGAATAGGCTGATGAACCTATTGAACAGAGCATCGTTATTAACCGATATTGTAGACTGCTTATAAGGTTTTGATATTGTTACTTCTTTGACACCCGCAATTTTTCCAATAGAGACTATCCCTGTATTTCCCTGACTCGTATGGGTTCTCTCAGGAAGAATTGCAATAATTTGCAAGGTGAAAGAAGAATTGGCGTCAAAGATGAAAGGATTTATGGAGATAGTATTTTTGTTTACTAGATTTGTTTGTAGGTTTTTTGATAGATAATCACTACTTGCTTCTATGACTTCTCTCTTTACGATCTCGCCTGAACTAAGTTGAAATCCAAATGGATCGTTTTCATCAAAATAGTTTTTGAGAATATCAATTCGGCTATTGTTGTAAACTTTGAAGATGATTAGTTGTAATTCCTTGTCTGTTTTAGTGATATCTGTATCCTTATAAAGGATCTTAACATCTTCGATTTCTTCTCGAACATCGACAAGCGGAGCATTGCTGATGATATCAACAGCAATCTTGGGATTCTCCTCATAAAGAAAAGCCACATAAATTCCAAAAAGTCCAAAGCCAATTCCTGTTATCGTCCCAAGAAACGACCATGGAAAAGTGTTGTCTAAACCTCTAATGGTATTCCAGAACTTCATTTAGGGCTTATTTGTCAGCATAGATAGGATGAACTGTGAGTCAAAGTATAATACTTCTACAGGGTGCTAGGGGGTTTCTTCATGACTCCTCGGAAAGGTATAGGCCTTTATGTAGCAGCCGCGCAAAAATGTACGCTAAGCTGTTCAGTTTAGTGGGCAAAATCAGCGAAGGTTATATGGACCCGCGGGGGCATTTAAACTGAGAATTACGGTTTCGCTTGAAACTCTTTCAAGGGGTAACTGAAACGTTCGTGACACCAGAGGCAATTAGCTTAAAAGCAATACCTGAAACGTTGAAAACTCATGAAATAAATTGGCTATTTTTAGCCGATTAACACCGATTTCTCAATGATTAATGTAGAGGCTGAAAGCTTTGTACAGTAAGACTTTGAAAATCCTAATTGCCCTGTATGTCAGCTACGCTTCAATCACGCCTTCAAGGCAAGGCTTTCAAAACGCACTATCCTCTTGACACTTTGCTGTGTGTTGCAACTAGTCAGAAATTTGAGGGAACACAGTCCCCTGTTTCTGGATTAAGGTATAGTTCCTCACAGTCGCGGTCTGGATTAAGGGTGCTGTTTTTGGGAAGGGTAGTTCCACATAGCTTGGCTTTGGTGAGTTGGTTGTCAGTCAATTGCTCTGCCCCACTTAGATGAGCTTCCCTCATTTTAGCCCCTTCCAAATTGGCACCATTCAGGTTGGCTCCATCGAGATGCACATGCCCCAAGTTAGCTCCATCGAGATGGGCATGGCTCAGGTTAGCCCCTTTCAAAAGAGCATATCCTAGGTTGGCTCCATCGAGATGGACCTGTCCCAAGCTGGCTCCTTCGAGATGGGCCCTAAACAAGTTGGCCCCTTTCAGGTTAGCTGGCTTAAGATTGGTAGCCAGAGCGGCGTCCCTACTAGGTCCTTTTAGATTGACTGGTTTGGCAGCAGCAGCCAGCATATCATCATGCTTCACTACATAACCCATATTACTTCTGCTTCTCCGGACAACAGATGGGTCAACCATCTGAACCTCTACACGGTAACACTGACTCCCCAATACAGCTTCCTCAAGAAAGGCGTGCCACAAGTTAGCTCCTTCTAGATCAGCGCTATATAAACAGGCCCCTTTCAGATTGGCCTCCTGTAGGTAAGCCCCTTTCAGATTGGCACCTCGTAGGTAAGCCCCTTCTAGATTGGCACCTCGTAGGTAAGCCCCTTCTAGATTGGCACCTTGTAGGTAAGCCCCTTTTAGATTGGATCCCTCAAGGTTAGCTCCTTCTAGATGAGCCTTATCGAGCTGAGTTTTTTTAAAATTTGCACGCTTGAGGTTCGCACCACGAAGATTGATACCAGACAAATCTGCACGTGGGGCTGCAACACCTTCTAAATTAACGCCATCCCTGTTCAAGTCCTCAAGTGCCTGTATTCGCCCTCCACTGCCGGGTTGCCCCTGAGCGGAGTTGATAACCCGCCAAGCTTCATAGTGCTCTCTCTTTTGTCGCTCTCTGATTTCAAATAAGAAAATGATTCCAGCTGCTCCTAGAGCGATAGACTCTAGATTTTCGAAAATGGTCTCATACCAAGGTATTTTTACATCGTCCTGAATTAATAATCCAAGAAAGGTGATGACCAGAACTATAGCAGCGCACCTCATGGTTCTAAAATCAAGAGATTTGCAGAATCCATTTCGATGCCGAATCCGGCGTCGAAAGAAAGAGATAAAATACTGTCCCAGTTCACCCCCCTTAGAATAGTCTGATAGCCAGTCCCATAACTCTTGTCGGAACTTTGCTCCACCCTTTAAATACCATTCATGTACCTTACGTCGTTTGTATGGCATCGACTTGCTTCGAGAACTACTTGCTGTTCTCCAATAGTTTCACCCAAAACCAAGCGTTCAGCATAGTTGCAATGCCCCGCAAATCATCAAGAAAAAATGGGTGAATACAACCCTTTCTATACAAGCGTTTCAAGCGAAACCGTATAATCCTGTTCAAATGCCCTCGCCGGTCCATATTCTTTGGTGTCATACTGAGTATCTCTCTTGGCGGTCGGTGGGCCTAGGCGTTATTCGGCTTCGACCGCTTACTACCTCTTACGAATAAGTTCGATAGTTTTCTCTGGAAGGTAATAGGTTCCATCCTCTGAAGATTTAAGTGTTTTGACATCGTCATTAACACTGCCGAAAAGATCTAAAAGCTTAGCTTCTAAAACCCTTCTTGCTTCTATCTCTGGCTCATTCCACATGTCATTGAGTAATTCAGATGCATGCCTATGAATAAGTAGAGCTGTAACTGGAGGAATATCCTTAAAGACTGCAATGATCTGAGACTTGAGGCTATCTAGCTCTTTAAGAAAGTTTGTATAGTCCCTTGTCTCTTGCTCAATTTTCATTTTGAGTCTTTCAAGTTTTCCTTCATACTCTAAAGCCAACTCATTTAATTCTTGATTTATTTCTGCCTTTCTAAGTTGGATTTGCCGTTGAAGCTCAAGCTCATACATCTCCTTATTTTTTTGATTTCTGTATATTGCCTCAAGATTCTCTTCCATCCAGTGAGTATTTGTGCTCTTTACAGCAATCATCAACTCAGAGACGATTTTAGCCAAGTTATTTGCTATTTCCAAGGCAGCCATGATCTTTTCCTCGATTTAATGAACTCAATAAAATCCGTTTCGATCCGATCAATATCACTTTGGAATAATATGTCGGTTAAGATTACAAGCGCTTCAAAGTCGCCTCTTCTAAGATAAATTCTCTTGTATTTTTCGATTTTCCTAAGAAACTATTGAGTAACAAGTTAATGTTGCCTTTTTGTCGTTTTCCTACGCTGCCAACGAAGGTGTTTTGGACGTTTTGCCCTGCTCTATCTTACCCGCCAATAATTTATTCAACAGTAGAGCAGGCCTACTCTTGGATAAAACGATCTCTTGCTGGTCTTGGAGAGCCATTCGAACAATCCGTTCACTGGGATAGCCATGCTTGGGTAGGGTACGAAACCAGCCCGGAAAGTATCGCCAGATATGATTCGGCATTTCCAGAGCGAGCACTTGCAGTAGTCCTAAGGCGATAGCATTGAGGTTGACAAAGCGTTCAAAGGCCTCGACTTTGCTAAGAATTTGGGTCTGGATATCGGTGTCATAGTCGAGCAGGTACATCGAGTCAGGCCAGTCAGCAATTTTGTCGAGTGCTTTGAGCCAGAACCGATAGGCAAACCCACCCAGGAGATGAACCAAGGTGCGAAAAGCGACCTCGATTTTGAAGCGCTTTGTATAGGTTTCAATGACCTCTAGTCCAGTGAGGCTGAGGTCTGACGAGAGCAGGATCATCCGTTTGCCACACGGTTGTTGGGTGAGGACAAAGAGGACCTTCTCGGTGGGGCTATCCCAGTAAAACTGAAAACACTGATAGACCAGTGAAACGGGCTGACCATAGAGTGAGACCGTTTCGCTTAACCAGCTATCGGTCTCCTCGAACAAGTCTCTGAGCCTGATTTTGGCTCCCCATTGTCGAGGGCGTCCTCGTTTTGCGACCTGTGGATTCGCTGAAAACTCGGCCCGTGCCACCGTTGAGATGCGACTGCGACTAATGAGATGGAGGTGGTGTTGACGAAACCGCTGTAATACAACCCGACACGCATAGTAGGCATCCAACACGGCATAGCTGCCCTGCCCCATATGGGTGACACAGAGTTGCGCCATTTTCTCGGTTAGACGACTCTCAGCATCGTCAGTGGTCGCAATGATGCCATCATGAAGTTTAAGCGCAATGAGACTGACAAACAGCGCGGAGTCGAGTCCGATTAAAAGGCCCAACGCACTAAAATAATGCCCCCGTATCCATTCTGGTTTACTGAGGTTATCGGACTCTTGATGCAGGCCTTTAACCCCAGGCATTTTACGCCCCTCTTTGCTGACCTTAATGCCGTCACCGACATACACTCGATGCCCCTTGAGTCGATATCCATCGGTCTGATGACTGAGCCAACGGCCCCAACGACGGCACACCCGGTCCATCTCATATCCAGATGAATGAAACCAATGGAGGGCTTGATGATAGTACTCCGCTCCCAGACCCAGGGCATTCAAATAACTGGTCACCGCAGGGGGCTGGGTCGTTAGTAGGGCTCCCCACAACAGCAGCACAAACCACCCGAATGTAGCATTGCGACTAAAGGCTGGACGGAATGTAACGATAATTTGCTCGATACGCTCGTAGAGCTCCATAATAAAATCAGCTGAATCTTTCACTTCAGCTAGTTTCGGGCATTCCGGGCTCTCTGAGCGATGGAATGTTCTTTTTTATAGAGCGCTTCTGAAAAGCAACAAAAACTTCTTACTGTTCAGCTAAGAAACTCATCTGAAAAAAATCCACTTATAAAATGTAATCTATAGTCTATACAAACTAAATAGTCGGTGATTTGGTCTTTTCTATACTTTTGCCACAACAAGCGGACCTTTAAATCCCCTATTTTTCTAGCTTTACGTAACTTTGCTGAATATTTATTGTGAACTTTGTTGAATTGTCTCCTGACTTGCCATTTTCTAAATGCAAGCTTTATTCTTTGGCAAAGCATTGCTCATTCATAGAAAGTCAACCGAGTTAATTTAAGTGATGAGTATGGCTGAACCGATAACGGTGAAATATCCAAGCTAGAACTATCTAACAGCCATCCCATTCATTATGTAATACAAATACCAGAAAAATGCACCCCAAAAAAAGGGTAGAAATATAGCAAAATCTTTGCTATGTCTAGTTTTCAATACTCTATATACCCACCTTATAAGCCCAGTGAAAGCGGAGCTACGATATGGGGCAATTAGTCTGAAACATTTACAGGGCAGGGGATTTAGCGTAGTTTATGAGTACTACTAAATTTCAAATTGCACAGAAATTGTCAGCATTTATCAACGAATTTGCGTTGTTTCAGGGTCCTTCCAATGTCTAATTGCCCCTCGTTACAGCTTCGCTTTTTTTAGGCCAGAAAGATAGACGCGGTCATGATTCCCTAAAAACTATATGATCGGCGGTAGGGGTATTTGGCGGGGGGCTAACTTCCAGGTGGTGGATTATAGATTTATCCCTTTAGCTTTTAATGCCTCTTCCACCAGAGTCTGGGTGCTTTTATTCATCAGTGTTTGGTTCTCTGTTCTCAAGTGTCGATAGAACCAGTTGAAAATCAGTGGGCTCTGGGTGCGGTTGTCAAAAATCGCATCTTGCAGTTTTACAGAAGCGTCATACAATTCCAGGGAGGTTGTTTGTTTGTACAGGGCAGAGGCCCACACCTCCTGCACCTGTTCTCTCAATCGGTCCAGGGTTTCGGCGGTCTGCATGTTTTCTCGATATTGGGTGATGCCCAAAATGATGGCTGGCAATAGGGGGGCCACTACCGCCAGCAAGAATTTGGGCAGGGTGAGGCCCCCGATAAAGCCAATGAGTAAAACGCCGACGGTGAGAATGGAAAGCAGTGCAATGACCCAACCGGAGTAGCGTCGTCGGAGATCGGAGTCCCACCAGCAGTTGGTGCGTTGACACACCAGGCGGGCAAGTTCCAGGGGGAGGGGCTTAATGGCGGGATCGTACCAGTCTTTCAAACGGTCATAGGTCTTGACGCGCCGTATATATTGCTGGTTGGCTTGGATAATGATTTCAGGGGGGGGAGGCGACCCGACATTAAAGTCATTCCAATCCAGTTGGAAGAGTTCGCAGTCGAATAATTGCTGCACTTGCGCTGCGGTCGCTTGCAGTTTTTTCTGGCGAGGTGTGATCACGAGCACCCCCAATAGTGTGACCGTAATCCCCCAAAGAGCCGCGTAAACCTCTAGAGATGACCACACTGCAACCAAAAACGCCCAGACAATCACCATGGGTACACTCAAAATTGTATTTAAGGTCAACATTCGTTTGGCCTGCAAATACAGTTGGCTGAAGGATCCCAATTGTTCGAGTTGTTGGGGTTGATTTTGTTGCTCGGGAATTGAGTTCATTCGGGTTCAATCAACTCAGACACGGTTAAGAATGCCATCTGCCCGGATACTATACCATAGGCACTCCAGAGTGGTGCCCTTTCCAATTTCCCAAAATCGGAGTTGTTGCAAGCTGTCCGTTAAATTTCACGAAGTGTACTTCAGGGATATCTTCTCTTTCCGATTTCCCAAAATTGGAGTTGTTGGAAACAGACCTGATCTGATCATGAAGAATAGGTAGAAGAGCCCTTCTTCTCAATTTCAAGAGATCGGAATTTTTGAGGACAAGCTAAAACTCTTTGGGAAAGAGTAAAGATGCCTTTCCGTATATCAAAAATCAGATCTTCAGAAGCATATTTCTGACAAGATTCTGAAACTCTAGAATTAGAGCGACTATTCTGCTTCTCACTCCTTATTCGCGTAATCCAGCTAGTAAAAAATACCTATCCTTGCTAATTGTGGCTACCCAGGTTTACAGATCAAGTCAGTATAGATCCGAGGAGAGAATCCTAATAGTTGGATGATCTTCTCCTGGAGTGGTGTCAACGGAGAAATATGTTGATAAGATCGTCCCTCCATTTCAAAGTAGGTTAACGTGATATTGTCAAAGGCTTTCAGTAATCTCTCTGTTCTTGGTTTTGTCGTCGATTTCTTCGGGTTTTCTGGATAGAGTCCCGTTAAGGACGCTTGGGTATCAACCAATTGCCGATGCACAACACAGTCAATCAAGCTCAACAGTCGTAGCCCCAAACTGAGTAGATGCATCAACCCCTGTACTTGGTCATCACGCTTGACAAACATCGGGTGAGCTCCCAGAGATTTACCCTTGAACCGATGAAACCCATGTTCGACAATCCACTCATCTCGGTAAATCAAAACGGCTTGTTCAAATGATAAACACTGGGTGGATGAATTGGAGACATAAACCCGCCAACCAAAGTCCTGTTGGTGTTGCTCAATTGCCGTCTCATTGCGAGTGACACTCGTAATTTGATAACGGGCTTTGTGGGTCTTGGTGGGCGGTTCAAACTGGATGCTATAGTCGAGCAACCCGACCACATGATGCGCTTTGAGAATGGTTTGGACCTTTTGCACCAGTTCAGCCTCTTGACGAATCTGTTTACGTCCTCGTCCGACGGGAGGAGTGAGTTTCAACAGTTTTGTTGTTGCGGTTTTCAACCGCTTCTCTAAGCCTTGTTGTTGTTGTCGGTGATGGGTGTCAGAGTGAATCAGAAATACTTGTTCTCGCCAACAAACAGGATACCCAGTCGGGGTCTTATCTTCAACCACTCGGCTGATGGCATAGCCCGTTAACTGCCGACGGATTGCTCCATCTGCTTTGAGCAGGGTTACCCTTTCCAACGGGTGCTCTGCTGAGCGCAATTCCACTAACCACTGAGCTAACAAGTTAGGTACCTGACCGGTGCGGGCCAATGGCATCAGATAATCATGGTGGTGATGATGAATATGAGCACGTGTGGCAACCGCACCCATTTTACAATCTCCCACCCACAGGACCCCTACCGGCAGACGGGCTCGGGCTTGTTCAAAGACCGGTATGTATAACCCATCGTCGGCTTGCTCTCCCGACACAACGTGGGTGGCTAGTGGCATGCCCAATGGGTCTAACGCTGACATCATGACTTTCACTTGCGCTAAACTCGGATCATCTTTACTGTGACCAAACTGAAAGAGCCCATCCTCATTCACCACATGCTCCCCTGAAAGGGTGGTGGCATCTAAACGGGCTATCTCACAGGGCAAACTATAAATGCGGATAGTTCGGCGATTGAGACTCTGCTCAATTAACTGCCAAGTCCGAGCCTCACTCAAATGCGTCAGCACGATACTCAATCTATCATCACTGAAATCGGTGTCTCGAATCTCAAGACCACAAACCTGTTCAAGGCTCTGACGACGCTGCCTTACCCACTCACGGACAACAACTTTGCGGTGGTCTCCTTCTGAGAGAATGTAGGCCAACCAAATGACAATCACCCAGCCCCAGTCCAATCCTTGTTGCTTCCAATGACGGGGGAGATGCTCATTCAGGAGTTGTGGCAGTTCCATCTGCATCATCACATGTAGCAGCAGCACGATATCATCAATGCGTTCTGTGATGACAGAAAATTGAGGGTCCATGACTCAGCGTTTGCGTTACCACTTGCTGAGCATACACTAAGCATTTTTACTCACTTTGATTGCGCGAATAAGGAGTTCTCAGTTTCTAAACCATAAAGAAGTCGTCAGTCCCTCTCACCTTGTGAGAGAATTGACACCTCTTTTTTGCTGAAACTTCGCTGGTCAGCCAGGGGACATGTCCCGAGTTCAATCTCTATGATTCATCTATTCACTTTCAGCCATGTTAAAGAACCATTTCCAATGCTGAATCGCTTCCCCAAACCGTCCTGCTAGTTCTGCCTTGCAGGCCTGCGCTGTTAACCCATACCCTTTCCGTAACTCTCGCAAAATCGTCCTGACCTCCTCCACATCACGACAGGGCATTGCCCGCGCCCACCAGTCCTCCGTACTCATATCCTGTATCCCTGGCATTTCCCCTCGGCTCAGCGGTTCCCGCAAATGTTCATGCAAATCCACCACAATATGAGACAGATCCTTACTCGGGTTACCGCAAGCAATAAATCGAGGCAGCTTCTCCAAATCCGCTTCAGACTTTGGGCATTTCGCGACCACCTCATAAATGTTGTGTCCATCAACGTGGTGTCCCATCATTAGCCATCGCACCACAAACATTTCTAAGTAATAAGAGCAAATGGGGACTGACCGTTGATACTTCCATAACTTCAATAACCGTATCAGTATCCGGGCATAGCCATCTGTACTGTTGTCCGCCTTTCCGAGCCAGTCTAAATGTTGCTCCGGGTCAATTGGATAAAAAGTTTGGGCGTTCATGCAGAACACCAAGTCCTTCGGGTGATCAGGCCAGGGTTCCAGTATCGTCCCTCCGAGTCCCTGAAAAGCACTGATTTCGGGTTGTCCAAACTGGATGTATGGTTCTGTCCAGCGTCGCTCAATCTCTGATATCCGAGCCACTGGCACAATGTCGATCGCGAGTTCCCGTCGCCCCGCAGGCCATAGCACAAATGCCGGCGCATCAAAATAGCCTTCGATAGCTTCCTCTAGCAAGGGTTTCAGCAGCGCCTCAAACCTCAAAAGCATACTACTGGGAGGATTCTTGCGGGTAACAATGGGCAGTCCGGCCAAGAAATCGCGATCGCTATATCCTCGCACGCCTGTGCCATTGTGTGTGGACCCGGCTTCGTACCAATACCGTCCCCGATGGTGAGAAAGTTCACTACGAACCCGAGCAATCAAATCTGCCTGAGTGGGATCGGACGTGTCAGGGACTCGTAACTGATCATCTAGTTGCCAGATCCATGCGGTCACAGGGGTACCCTGAAGACAGGGATCGCCATCATCAGGTTGTATGGGCGGCTCAGCGATCACGCTCGGTTCAGCCGTAACCGGAGGCAGCAAACCAAACATCTCCATCACAGCCACCTCTGCCGCTGAACTGTTCAAAAGGGGTATCAGTTCGCCTAATTTTTCCGCCGATTCCTCTAGGTGGTTGGCCACCATGGACTGTTCATCATATGCAGAAGCCGACAAGATTCCTGGTTTTACAGCCTCTGATGGATCCTGAATAAACACATTCTGATGGGATTCACAGGCTTGCCGCACTCTTCTGGCCAAGACGCTCAGAATCTGGTGAACAATCGCCAGATCCTCCCGCCAGGTTCTCCCTTCATCCGGATGCTGTTGTAACCACTCACAGGCGGCACATTCAAGGAAATAGGAATATATGGGTAAACCCTCGAAAGATTCAACTCTATGAATATCCCAGGCTCCCGGCTGAGGTATGAACCTCTGAACAGTAAATTCAGATTGATATTTCCATGCTTTAAGCAACCGAATAATACGTCGTAACTGTCCGTCGGTGCGATTATCTAGTTGATCTATCCAAGCCCCTCTGGCTGCATGGTCAAACGTTGACCACCGACGTTCGCTAGAGGGGTAATGCCAGGTCCGTTCCATCGCGGATGGAGCCGGATTTCCCGGTGACCACTCATTGTGGTTTACCAGATACAGGGCAGGATGAACGCTCAACACTCGATCCGGCTCACCCCTATACCAAAATTGAAATGTTGGAGCCTTGACCGTAACCCCAAAACTGGACTTTAGACCACTAGTGAAATACTGGGCACAGTGTTGAATTAATTCCAACGGAGGTCGTGCCTTATCCTCTCGGTAACTAGGAATGAGGGCAATATAGTCATAGGAGCTACTGCCATCCACATGAGTCTGAGTTATTCGTGAACCGATAGGAACTAATTCCCACAGCCCCATAAATTTCTGTAGCAACGAGTGAATCGACTCTTTCAACCCTTCTAAATCTGCTGAAAGGGGCGTATTGACCGCCGCATTCTGGTAGAAGCGTCGCAGTTGCCCCTGTAAATCGGTGTCCATGGATACAGCCTCTAGCGCTACGGACCTGCCATTTTTGCTTTCCAACTACATACAGACGTTTTTGTTAGTGCTTTGCCAGACTGCCCCTCGTCAAAAGGTAAGTCGATATTTTTGACGAGACCAACTTGCCAATTATGCTGGCATCATTCCCCAAGAGAGTTTTTCACAATCTTAGCGTTAAACCCGTGATTGGACACTAGGGCTCCACCCAAAGTGTCCCTTGGGTTGGGGATTTTGAAAATTGGGGTTATTTGCATATCTCCCCGAAAAGGTACATTCCACCTTGAGACTTAGCCGTCTCAACTTAGTATTAATGAAGCAATTTGACGTTGGATTACATTCTCTGCAAAGCTTCTAGTCATTTATTGACCCACCTGCCTAGCTAAATGAGTGATTGCATTGCTCCAGGTCTTTCTGCTAAAGAGTGTCTCAATTCATGTCTCGTTATGCGTTTCTCAGATCGTCTTAGACTTTATGAGACTCCCGAACCGTGTAGCTAGCTGCTTTCGTAATTAAAAGAGTAAGCTGTTTCCCAGCATGAGACGCATGTATCTTATCCTGGACTATACCTTTTCAAGGGATTATGCAGAAACCCCCATAATCCTGTTCAAATGTCCCCGCTGGTCTTTTTAGGGCTGATTTTAAATTTGATGTTTGAAACGATTGCTAACAAAGGGTTACAGCCTATGCCGCCTTTTTGTCAGGATCCATGCCATACCCCACTATGCCTCAATAATTTTTATCTTGCATCACCTATCAATACAAGAGGAGCCCAGAAAAAAGGATGGCTATCGATGTGTTCTACTTTAGCTTGACGTAATGCTTCCGCTTTAGTCATTCCACTACTGAGATTTCGGTAAAACTGCAACATAATATCTCTAGTTTTTTCGTCAGGCGTATTCCACATGCTAGCAACCACTGCTTTAGCACCAGCACGTTCGAAGAGATAAGCTAGCCCAGCTATCTCCTTTCCATCAGAATCTGTTTCTTGAGCGGTCTGACATGCACTCAGAACAATCAGTTCCGTGTTATTTAATCCCAATAGGGCGGCATCAGTAATATCATACTGCTGATCTGAAAATAAGAGAGTATTTGGTTTCAATCCTAGTTGTGGACAACCATTAGGATTGAAGCATCCATGTGTTGCTAAGTGTAGAAAGGAGAAACGAGAAGCTTGAATCCTAAAGTTCTCAAGAGTAGCTGCCTCTCTAAGCAATAACTCACTACCCGGAATACCCTCAAAAATTGTTCTAGCTTCAGCTTCAGCTCCAGGAAGATTTTGAGGTGGAACTGGAACTGGATTGCCTATTATTAGCGCTCCTGCACTAAGGGCTACTTGATTCGATACTGGAGCACGATTAAGAGCTCGAACAGAAAGCCGAGTAAGATAGTTTACAGGATACTGCTCAATGAGATGACTATTTGATTTCTGATCAAATAGAGTTTCGAGAGGAATGTAACGTAGCTTACCTTCAAGAATGAAACTAAGTTGATTAGGAGAGATAACTTCAATCTCTTCTACGATGGGGCGAATTAGGAATTCGTAAAGTTTTTCCTGAGAAGAGCTATAACCACTATCACGCCAATCTTGAAGTTGCTGACGATATTGGGTGATCAAAGCATCAAAATCGTGGGAATTCAATGAGACTTGCTTAACCCTAAGTGGCTTTTTAGGGGATAATAAAAATAAAGCAAGCGTATCAGAAGTATTGTCAGAACTAGTGAGGAGAGTAGGTTGAATAATTAACGTGCCTTCAGGGATCGCGGATCTAAGTTCATCAATGTCAGCCGGGGTCGTTTCAAAAAGCTCTGCTACCTCAGGGAACCGCTCAGCAATATTTTCTGCACTTTGATTTACCTCTTCTTCAAGTTCACGAACTTGAAGAGATAAGTCTTCAGAAAAATATTGAAGCAGCTGTTTCCTCAAAAATTGCAGCTGCTGGTTTTTCTGGTTCCAGCGGTCAATTACCTGCTGAGATTCAATGTCAGATACATTAGCATTAATAAGTCGTGCGTAATCAATAAGCTCAGATGTTACAGAGCTGCTAGCCCACTCATATGCCTCTTCAAATCGATTTTGCTTGATAAGAAGATCAACCAAGATTTCGCTAGTTTCTTTCGACTGTAAAAAAATATCACGATCAGCTCTTAATAGCCCTCTTCGTAATTGGAGGATTAGATTCATCGCCTCCTCTAAATTTTCTATGGCTTTGGAATACTGCTCGGTATCTCTATATGCTAAGCCAAGGTGAGTTAATGTATCTATTTGAAACCAGGGAATTCCCACTTTGGTTTCAAATAGATCTTTTGCGGCAATGAGATATGTTAAAGATTTTTGTGACTCGCCAAGTTCAAAATAAGCAAGGCCTATCGAACTAAGAATATTACTTGTAAGAATGTCGTCACATACCGAATCTAGATTAACTATGTTAATTGCCTCAGAATAGTATTCGAGTGCAGTGTTGTACTCTCCAATCTGATTCTTTATTGAGCCAATTCCACGAAAAGCATAAGCTGCATTAACTGGATCCCGAGTCTCTATGCTGATATTCAAAGCAGTTTTGTACATTTTCTCTGCTTTCTCGTAAAGAGATAATCTTTCAAAAGCTGAAGCAATATCGTTAATTATTGATGCTTTAAGGGGTAACAACTTAAGCCGGGAAAAGCTCTACGTGTAAGGGGTTTGTCTGATGTGCTTTAGATGACCGTCTAGGCATGGGTAGCTCATTAATAGTACTGAGGATCCATTCAAATAGGTCTGGAAATGGGTGTCCAAAGAGTCTTTGAGCAGCGGTCGTGCCATCGGGACGTTTAAGGTCAAAATTGTGAATAATGGTGAGCACCTTCAAGGACTGTGCCGAAAAGCCACGATTGGCCTGATGGCGTTGAGATAGATAGCCATTACGCCCCTCGACCGCCGAGGAGGTGCGTTGATACTTGGCACACATCCACTGGCACCAATGGACCCAGTATTGCCGTTGAGTGTCGTCTAGCTTTAGGGTCATGGCATCTGCCATGAGCTGATCATAGGCATCACTGGTGGCTTGTTGATAGCGTGCTTTGAGATGAGGTTTGCGGGTTTTATCAGTCTGTTGAGTCCAATACACCCAGGGCAACAAGGCAGTGAGAACCCAATTTTGAGTGTCAATCTCCTGAGTTTCAGTGGCTAAGGCCTGCATCACCCACTGCCACCAGGCATGAATCCCGTTGGCGAACTGAGGAATCTGAGCTTCAAAGGTGTCAATCGCGTGTTGCGCCTTATCCCCTCCATAGAGCTTTGCTAGGTGAGTCAGGGTCGTCAACGGAGCCGCTAACTGGGTTGTTAAGTCGTCAAACAGTTGCCATTGAGCGGTATCCAGGGTGAAAGGATGAACCGATTGGCTAATATCGGCCAAGGCGCGATGATAGGTAAACTGATCTTGTTCAAGCTGTTGATATTGCTGCGTCAGCGTCTCTAGCTGGACACACAAAGTTTGTTGTTTGACCTTGGGTTTGGTTTGGTTCACTTGCTGTTGGAGGGTGTCGAGTTGTTTTTCAACCTGAGCCAGTTGACGTCCCAATGCACTCCCGATAGGACGAGCTAAAGCTCGCATTCCATGGAACAAATCGGCCACACTGACGGTGCCCAGACCAGCGATGGCAAGTTTCACTAACGCACGAGCCCCATCACTGACCATAAAGTGGCATTCCCAGTCGGACGGATGCCACCACTGCTCTAGCTGGTGACACCAGGTTTCATACTGACGATTCTCACATTCAACTTCTGTAAAGATAAACCCACTCGCCAATTCCACCAGCACCAGGATCGGCAGTCCAAAAAGGTTTCATCTCCCCCGAGGCAGATGCCGAGTTTGTTGAGAGGTTGACATTGCTCAGATTGAGAGACTTCGTAGATGACAATGACGTCTTCAACACGGTGTTTCAATTGACGCAGGGCATTGGCTGAAACACCCACATGGGTCTCTAAATGAACCGACTTAAAAAACTCGCATAGGCTCTCGGCTCCGATACCGTGCTTTATGCCAAAGTGGTAGAGCACACCTAGCACCAGACGTTTTAGCCAAGCTGACCCACTCGCGGTTTCCCACAGGTCCGATTCTGCATACTGGTTGCGACGCTCTATCCCCTGCTGATGACGGTGCACACTGCTTTTTACTGATGCCAAGCGCCGACGCTATCGACTCGATGCCCAGATGTGTTTCCGTTTTGATATAACCAGCCACTTTTTGGCTGCGCTCTCGTATAGTAAGACTCATCGTTCCCGATTTTGTTTTGCATCGGACACGATACACGGCTCTGAGCATTGCTGCAGAGCTATTTTTTGGGCCATCGCAATTCAATGTGGGGTTTTCTGCATAACCCCTCGAAAAAGGTATAGTCCAGAATGATACAAGTGAGTCTCGTTTCTGGAATATGTTTTCCATTCGTTCCACTCAAACTGAAACGATCTAATGAAAGGCTTTCATTTCAATGTTTTGAGTGTCTCGTAAAGCCTAAGAGGATTTGAGAATTGCGTAATGAGACATGAATTGAGACACACTTGTCACTACGTCTCAAAAAGTACACTTTCTGAGACACTCCTCAGCGGGAAGACCTGGTGCCGAGTGACGCCCATGTGAGCAAGGCAGATGATTAAATAAATGGCTACAAGCTTTGTAGAGAGAGGAATCAACCGTTACATCAATTCATCGGTATTACGCCAAGACTTAGTCGTCTCAAAGTGGAATATACCTTTTCGGGGGGATATGCAAATAACCCCAATGTGCTTATTTATACGCTCTCTAAGACCTGCTCGTTTCCCGGCTTAAAGAGTTACCCGCTTTAAGTGTTTGGCCTTGAATTAGCTGATTCGGTAGTTTCTGACTGAGTGTTAGGGACTGCTCTAGATAAGGTAGAGCTTTCTCTGTATTGCCTATGGAGATATAAATGTTACCAATCATGGCATAGCTAGCAGCGTATGCAGCTCGGGTCTGGAACAGCAGATTACTACGTATGTTTTGGCGAACAACATCTTGCGACCCTTGTATTTGTCTACTTAGTTGCTGCCGTTGAGATGAATTAATCTGGCGACCCAAAGGTGATCTCAAAACAGCCTGTAAAAATAGCTCTTGATAATTTTGACTCTCACGGGCTATTGCTTCTTCAATACCACTAATGGATTCAAGTTGTTCCTCCAGCTTTTCTGAAAGATCAGGAAGCTCTTCCGCTGTGTTAATTGCCTTCTGAAGTTCACCGCGGGAGTAAAATTTTACAGCTTCCAAAATTGGCTTAAATGTCTCATTTAGCTCATCTGTATAAGGATCTACCAACTCTATATACTCTTCAAAAAGTCTAATAGTCGCTCTTTTTAGATTATTTGCATCTCTTCTTGTGAAAAAGTCTCTTTCAACAAATGCATCAAAGGCTTCTTCTATATTTTCAAGCCCAAAATCATCAAAAGAATCTCTTATTTCATCGTCAAGGGTTTCAGTGCGGAGAATTATATCTTCTACTGTTTTATCAAAAGGCTCTTTTCTTTGGCCAGAGCTACAACTCCTAATTATTGAAGTTTGCGCCTGAACTGAAGAGAACCCAATTGACGAGAAAAGCAGTAAAGTTACTCCTATAGAGACACGAACTATTTTCTTTAGCTGAAGTGGTAGCATAAAATGAGAGTGGATAGGTGCAAGAGCATATAGTTGCTTTAATGTCTTTTTGAAGAGCTCTGATATCTAGATGGTAAGAGTTGGAGCCCGTTTTGTTTTTGGCTGGCAAGGTTGTATAAGATGATTTGCCTACATTTCTAGGACAAGGAATTCTACTTTGTTTGGATGCTCTTCTTTCTAAGTTACTTGATTAAGGTGAGTATAACTTCAGGAGAAACAGAAATAATGCGTTAGAAAATTGCCTTATGGAAATTGGATTAATAGGGGGTAAGAACAAGGGTTATTGAGCTTTGTTGCATATCAAAATACATCTCATCTACAACATAAGTGCTATCTTGAGCTACTGCACTTACACCACGCAACTCTGTGGAAGAAAGAACTGTATCTAGAATTACTCCTGCTTGCCCAGTGTTCGTATCTCGAAATATAAAGTCACTGAGCGGTAAATCCCTCCACGTATCTTGTGCACCGATAGGAGAAACTTGACTACCCCTCATAACTATTTCTCCACTGGACCTATAAAATGGCGAATTACGATCGTAGCTTACTTGCTCGATCCTATCCAAGGAAATTGTTGTGGTATTGCCACTGCGCTGTAATGTCAAGTGCTGATTATCTAGGCCAATAACTTTTCCACTTCGACTGCCATCGATGCCTTTCAGGCTCACTTCAGCATCATTTGGTAGTGAGATCATGATTTCACTACTTTGAGCAAGGACAGGCTTTGTGCCAAAGGAAGAAGCTATATTGGGTACGCTGTAAAATTGGACTAAAAAGCAAATGATTATTGCAAAGAAGCAAAATCTTCTAGCTTTAGTAAGTGGCTTCATAAGAATTGCAATGTGGACCTACTCTAGACTAGTTAGGTAGATATTTAATTTTACATAGCTATTATGCCTTCTAGTCCTGAACCAGAGCCTTCATCTCCTAAACCAGAAAAAACACAGATTTTTTTAGGAAAGTTTGTAAGTATTTCCGGTCTCTTAGGTGCAGCCCTATTTTTTGCGGGATGGATTTATAGATGGAGCTACTTTGCTTTTTTTCAGCTGGATGTCACAAACTTGAACTTTCCTGCACAATCTTTTCTTATTGTCTCAGTACAGATATTTTTGGGAAGCTTTAGCATTGCAGTCAGAAGTTTTCTTTTTGTGTTGTTGACTGTTGTTGCGATTTATGTGACTTTGTGGATTCTGCATGCGTTTGGAGCCTTTCTCAGGAGGAGTATTGAGCTATTCTTCAGGGCTATTGAAAGTTCGGATACTCAGCCCACAAGAGGCTTGAGGCAGATTCTTCAATTGATGATTAGTTCAAACGCACTAAAAAAGGATTCGATTCTATTTTTAAGCTCACTTTTAGATGAATTAGTGATTATTGGTGGGGTTCTAGTAATTTTATTTTGGGTATCTCGGTGGCAAGGATACAATGATGCATGGCGAGATGCTCATCAACAAACATCTACATTGCCAGCTATAAGTCTAATTACCCCTTTAGATAGTCTACCTATAGGAAGACAGTTGGAGGATGTATTTGTTGATCCATCACTTAAAGGCTTTGGTCTAATTGGTGATAAAGGGTTATTTGATGTTTTACGCGGTAAAGAAGATACAGATATTACTGATCCTGGTCAGCCAAGAGTTTGGCGATTGTTGTTAAATCATGGAGGATGGATTTATCTGTATATTGCTTTACCGCCAGGTGCCACGAAAGATATAAGGCCATCTGTTATAGCAGTAAAAGAAGGAGGCGGCCAGGCCATGATACTTAGTCCAGTACCCTCAAACCCTTAAAGGCATTGGTTACAATCACGAATTAAAGCAAGCTTACTCTGAACCACCCAATTCTTTGTTCAACGTCCACTGCTACTCATGAAACCCCTTTTAGGGGGGTTGAGTAGTAATGAAACAGTTTTGTACGCTAAGGCTGAAACTGTTGGTACATAAAAATTTCAAGCACAGTATTTTTGAGCTAATTTAGGCTCAATTTAACGTATTAACGTACCAGTTAGACATTACTCTAATTGGTACGCAGAATTACAACGGTATATCAATGGTTTCAGCCTCCTTTTGTCAGAGGGGTTTAATTGGTACAAAAAACGATCACTGCTTAGCGTACGTTTTGGTTCCTCTGCTACTCGAACCCCTCATACTGGCGCTCAGGCTGCTGACGGTGGCCGACGAGGTCGCCAGGGCGTAACGACTTGATTACTTGGTTGCGCTGGAAGCGGAATCCATTCGACGTTTTCAAAATAGATAAGCTATATTTGCAGTGAAGGGTCTCCCCCCCCCCGCCACTACGGACCGTTAACGGGCTTCTAACGTTAGCGATCTGCGGGAAGCCGAAGGAGGGGGGGGGGAGACTTTCCCCAAGCTTTTACATATTCAGAATAGGTTTAAGGGTAAAGGTTGCGATCTCAACTCCATTGCAATACCGGTGCCTGATCTTGGAAAATATAGCTGAATAACTCTGACATCCTACTCATTTCGAGGACAAAGACCATGCCGATTGACCCATATGAGCCAGAGCTAGCAAAACGAAAAAAAATCCTTGCTATTGCAGATTACCAGCTAAAACAAGCAATAGGTACATTCCCAAACCTGAGTAAAGACAATGCACAGGAAAAACTAAATGAGGTGCTAATTGCTCTCAAGGATTATCAGGACTCCGCCAAAGGTTTATCCCAGTGGATACAGCAGAAGCCTGATTAGTCATTGAGATCGCAAACTCCACCCCCCACCTGTGACCCCCATCACCAGACTTCCTCAGCCAATCTCAGAAACCCCTTAAGCAACTTTCAGTTAGCCGTCAGATAGCATTCAGGTAGCTCCCGCATTCTTGTAATCAATGAAGTCAATCACTGATTCCCCAAGGAGCTTTAACCATGAAACGCACACTTCTTTCCGCCTTAACCGTTCTCGTTGCTTCCGCTGCCATTGCACCTATCGCTGCCGCCGTCGAGCCCGCTAGCTTCAATATTCAAGCCGCTCGCCTCGAAGAACTAGACGCACGCACTAAGAATTCAGTCCACAAGCTACGCCTTGAGCACCTCAACAATCAGACCAAGGCCATCGAAGATATTCAAGCTACTCGCCTAGACGCTCTTGACGCTCGGACTAAAGCAATCGATAACATCCAAGAAGCCCGCTTAGATGCTCTTGACGCTCGGACTAAAGCTGTTGACAACATCCAAGAGACTCGCTTAGACGCATTGGATGCTCGCACTAAGAACACCGTTCACAAACTACGCCTGGAGCATCTCAACAATCAGACTAAAGCTGTTGAGGACATTCAAGCCGCTCGTTTGGAAGCGTTAGACGCACGTACTAAAGCTATCGATAACATCCAGGAAGCTCGCCTCGATGCGCTAGACGCTCGTACTAAGTCCATCCGCTAACATATTGCTGACCTGTTGCGGTACTCAGGTTAACAAGCTCGGGTGCCCGGTGCAGACTCCGTAATCTGTGAAAAGCTTCATTCTCAGGGCACCTTTTTTCCATTCAGTCTCTCCTACACACACTCTAGAGCCTCTGCCGATTGGTGGGGACTTTTTTGTCAGTTTTTGGGTAGATGATGGTGGCTGTGCCAACCCTACTTAACTAAGACTTATCGCACCGCTTCAATCGCAGCAAACAACGACCGTCCACGGCGTAGCGATGTGCGGTGTGGCTGGTTTTGGTGGTGGGTGGGTTGAGATCGCAACCCTAGCAACGTAGCGACCGTATTTGTCTGCAGTGCAGGTACGTGAAATTTGGTTAGATAATCTTCTTGAGTTCATCAATACTCAAAGGCGGATTCCGGCGATGAAGCATTGCATGACAGTTGGGACAAACAGGTACAAGGTCATTGACGGGGTCTACAATATAGCTCTCACCAAGCTCGCTGATTGGCGTAATGTGATGGACGTGGATGAATCCTTCTCCGAGTACTCCGTACTTTGTTCTAAAGTTGATTCCACAAGCTGCACAACTAGTTCCGTGGTGTTTGATGCAGGTGTCTCGTGCTCTGCGATCTCGTTCGTAGCGATTAACGAAAACCTGGGTACGCTGCCCCTCCTTAAACTTGGTGCCAGGAACATACTCGTCAGTGAATACAGGGACTTCGTCTATTTCATCGGCTCCAAACGCCCAATCTATCCTAACTGGTCGTTCAGTTGAGGGATTTGGGGGGTAACTCTTTAAGCCGGGAAACGAGCAGGTCTTAGAGAGCGTATAAATAAGCACATTGAATTGCGATGGCCCAAAAAATAGCTCTGCAGCAATGCTCAGAGCCGTGTATCGTGTCCGATGCAAAACAAAATCGGGAACGATGAGTCTTACTATACGAGAGCGCAGCCAAAAAGTGGCTGGTTATATCAAAACGGAAACACATCTGGGCATCGAGTCGATAGCGTCGGCGCTTGGCATCAGTAAAAGCAGTGTGCACCGTCATCAGCAGGGGATAGAGCGTCGCAACCAGTATGCAGAATCGGACCTGTGGGAAACCGCGAGTGGGTCAGCTTGGCTAAAACGTCTGGTGCTAGGTGTGCTCTACCACTTTGGCATAAAGCACGGTATCGGAGCCGAGAGCCTATGCGAGTTTTTTAAGTCGGTTCATTTAGAGACCCATGTGGGTGTTTCAGCCAATGCCCTGCGTCAATTGAAACACCGTGTTGAAGACGTCATTGTCATCTACGAAGTCTCTCAATCTGAGCAATGTCAACCTCTCAACAAACTCGGCATCTGCCTCGGGGGAGATGAAACCTTTTTTGGACTGCCGATCCTGGTGCTGGTGGAATTGGCGAGTGGGTTTATCTTTACAGAAGTTGAATGTGAGAATCGTCAGTATGAAACCTGGTGTCACCAGCTAGAGCAGTGGTGGCATCCGTCCGACTGGGAATGCCACTTTATGGTCAGTGATGGGGCTCGTGCGTTAGTGAAACTTGCCATCGCTGGTCTGGGCACCGTCAGTGTGGCCGATTTGTTCCATGGAATGCGAGCCTTAGCTCGTCCTATCGGGAGTGCATTGGGACGTCAACTGGCTCAGGTTGAAAAACAACTCGACACCCTCCAACAGCAAGTGAACCAAACCAAACCCAAGGTCAAACAACAAACTTTGTGTGTCCAGCTAGAGACGCTGACGCAGCAATATCAACAGCTTGAACAAGATCAGTTTACCTATCATCGCGCCTTGGCCGATATTAGCCAATCGGTTCATCCTTTCACCCTGGATACCGCTCAATGGCAACTGTTTGACGACTTAACAACCCAGTTAGCGGCTCCGTTGACGACCCTGACTCACCTAGCAAAGCTCTATGGAGGGGATAAGGCGCAACACGCGATTGACACCTTTGAAGCTCAGATTCCTCAGTTCGCCAACGGGATTCATGCCTGGTGGCAGTGGGTGATGCAGGCCTTAGCCACTGAAACTCAGGAGATTGACACTCAAAATTGGGTTCTCACTGCCTTGTTGCCCTGGGTGTATTGGACTCAACAGACTGATAAAACCCGCAAACCTCATCTCAAAGCACGCTATCAACAGGCCACCAGTGATGCCTATGATCAGCTCATGGCAGATGCCATGACCCTAAAGCTAGACGACACTCAACGGCAATACTGGGTCCATTGGTGCCAGTGGATGTGTGCCAAGTATCAACGCACCTCCTCGGCGGTCGAGGGGCGTAATGGCTATCTATCTCAACGTCATCAGGCCAATCGTGGCTTTTCGGCACAGTCCTTGAAGGTGCTCACCATTATTCACAATTTTGACCTTAAACGTCCCGATGGCACGACCGCTGCTCAAAGACTCTTTGGACACCCATTTCCAGACCTATTTGAATGGATCCTCAGTACTATTAATGAGCTACCCATGCCTAGACGGTCATCTAAAGCACATCAGACAAACCCCTTGCACGTAGAGCTTTTCCCGGCTTAAGTTGTTACCCGATTTGGGATAGGTTTTCCAATTCCAGCAAAGGTAAATGGTGCTCTATCTGCGCTGCGATAGAAAATAAAAACGCGATAGTCTCCGGAAATAAGATTCTGAATAGTTTTCTGTTCAAAATGGGATTGAGTCTTACCGTGCCATATCAGCTTCTCACCTTCCCAATAGTTGTCGTAGTCATGCCCCGTTCTACCAGGAATGCCGACATTGCAAAAGATGTAGTAGTCAGAATCATGACGATGATAACCGTTTAACCAGTCCCCACCCTGTTGATTTTCCGGAAGAGAAAGGATGGCGTAGATGTCATTGCGTGTGTATGTAGAGCCGACGATATACATGTTTGGACACGTTCAACCACTCGTGTAACTGATTATCAAGCACCCTAGCAAGAATTTAAACTAACAACTTTCTCAGGAAGTTGCGATCGCAACGCCCCACCCCTAAAACGGCATCACCACATCCCGCAACGCAATAAACCGCAGCGCCACTTCCGGCATCCATGCTGCTAGCAAACCCTGTTCATCCACCATCAACACCTCATACTGGCGCTCAGGCTGCTGACGGTGGCCGACGAGGTCGCAGCTATGTCGTGAACAACGACCATCCACAGCATAGCGATGTATAGCTACCCTGATTCACATTCAGACAACTAAGTCCTCCCGTTGATACTAAAAGAGTTCAGGCATTTCTACCCGAACTCTTTTAGTTAGATCTAGCCCTTACAACCAAATGACTAAAAATGACTTAACGTCAATGTTTAGTAGCTATGGCAAAAGTTTTTACCAACTTTTGCGGCCACCACTGCGCTCTTCACGAGGCTTCGCTTTATTGACCTTTAGATCACGACCCATCCACTCTGCACCATCCAGTGCTTCAATGGCAGCCGTTTCTTCAGACTCTGCACCCATTTCCACAAAAGCGAAGCCGCGCATACGACCCGTTTCGCGATCAGTGGGGAGATGAACACTTTTGACCGTTCCATACTCTGCAAATACAGCCGTTAGATCTTCGTTTGTAGCATCGTAGGATAGATTGCCGACATAGATTGACATAGATGTTCTCCAAAACTTAGGGGATATGTAGAGGGAAGTTTCGAGAAGGGGAATGTCAATGGAAAAACGCGAAAACTCGTTAATACTAGAAACAAAAGTTACCAACCGATCTTTATTCTCTTGGCCAATTATAGTTCATAAGAAAGCACCTTGGACTGATTGAGGAGTTCCAGTGTCTTGGATAATGCTGCTGGCGGTACTCCACAGGTACGAGCACGAAACCTACGGAGTTTAAGGGCATCGGGTTTATCGGGTTGCGTTGCGTTGCTCCGCTGGAGCGGCTTCGCCTTAACGTTAGCCATGCCCTTTAGGCTATACGCACCCCCCCTACCAGTCCATCAACCTCGGATCAAAATCACTACTATCCACAGCCTCCGCCGGACCACTCACATCGTCTACATCCTGCATCCACGCTTCAAACTGCGCCGCCTGCCTCAGTGCCACATGGTACGGCAAGGGCCGAAAGTACTTCAGCTTGCCCGTCGCTGGCTGCGATTTCGGTAACGAGGCGACTACTTGGCTAGCAATTAGCTGTTTCGGTCGGCGCATCAGTGCTTATCCCACGATTGAATTGCCTGATTCTAAACGGATGGCATTACCGCTCGCGGTGATATCCACCACAGCAGCTCATAGAGTTATCTCACTGATAGACAAGGATGACAGTGACAAATAACAACGTTACCGTTTGTATCAGAGAAGAGATTTTGAGACATTACAGGACTATTCTGTACACATGAGTTGAAAAGCTCATAGCCGCTACACAGGGAGGTCTAACGATAGATATTTCGATAGAATCATCCGACAGTTCAAAAACAGCACCCAAACACATCCCTGATATTTCTTCTTACTTGCACTAGAGAGCCCTGTTTACAATAGGTTCGCCTTACAGTGAACATCTCTAAAAAGTCTTGTTTATTTTAGAAGAGTTCCTCAGTTGAGTGTTCTGGGTGCTGTTGTGTTTTAAAGCTGTGATCGCCGACACAAACCCAGCAAACTTGATGGTTGTGTAATGAGGGGATAGGGCTATCCGGCACAGGCTGACATACGAATCTCGCTAGCCTAGAGTGGACTCATAGAAGAACGATTTATTGAATTCCATTCTATATCTAAACCGAAGCCTCCATGAACCTTAGCGTCCGTGGGGGCTTCTTATATTCAATCGATATTGGGCGGTTGCGATCGCAATCTTCTAGGGTGCAATGCCTGTTTCTATTCGTTTCAGCTCTGTCTTATCGTCATTGGTGAAGTAGTAAGCCTCTACCGACTGAGCATCACCTAATTTCGCTCGTAGCTTTCCGGCGTAATCACGCGCCTGACCCTCTACCTTACGACGCTTTTTCGTATTGCCAGTCCGTCTCGTATGCCCCTTCCTACCAGTCGCTGAGCCGTTTTCATTCAACACAAGGTATTTCACTTCCACGACAGCAAACCGGTCTTTTCCATCCGTGAAAACTAAATCTCCTCGTCCCTCGTTGGCTTGGCCTGGTTCATATTCCCATTCATCATCAACAAGCAACGGATCTTAAAGGGTGACAGCGTAGCTATAAAGCGTGTTCCATAAGGGACAGAGCGAGAAAACCACGTTGAAAATAGAGTCGTTTATTCGGTTTGAGCGCAATCAATTTCAAGGCCGAATCCGCCCATATATCCATGGCATATATCCACCGTTGCCCATACAAACCCAAGCTAAAATCACTGTGATAGGGAGCCTTGCCTGAGTGCTTTTTGATACATCCAGCGTAATCGTCTATCCGTAATGCTTGCATGCGTTGTCCGTGCATTGTAGCCAAACTATAGGCGAGCACAATGACCACCACCAAGGCTAAAAAGCGACGGTCGTTCACCTTGGTATCCTCCAGGTGATAGCCCCCGGTTTTACAATCTTTAAAAAATTGTTCAATGCGCCAGCCATAATACCCCTATAAAGACGAAGCCTTCTCAATACCCTACCGTTAGATTGAGGGGGTTACTCCGCTTGGTTGAACTCGTCGCCAAAATAAAGGCAAGTGAGCCATTGCACGAAAAGGAAGAATATCCATGTCAGAGCGAAACGAGTCCCCCGTCTGCCTGTCCTCCGAGGAAGGAGCTGTGGCAACGGTTGCCGCAACTGAAGCGGCAGAGACTGATCAATGTCTTGAGCCAACTGCTGGAGAATCATCTGAGTGCCCAGTCAGGACAGGAGGTGACGAATGAGTCTCCCAACGAATAGCAGCCACTGGCCTTCAGAAAAATACAAGCCCATCATCTGGACCGGTTAGCGGTGGTCTATGTTCGTCAGTCAACCTTGCAGCAGGTGAGCGACCATCAAGAATCGACCCGACTCCAGTATGGATTAGTGGGGCGAGCCGAAGCCCTAGGCTGGAGAGCCGAGCGTGTGCTGACCATTGATGATGATTTAGGAAAGTCAGGCAGTAGCGCTGAAGGACGTTTAGGCTTTCAACGTCTTGTCAGTGAAGTGGGTCTCAATCATGTGGGGTTAATATTAGGAGTAGAGATGTCCCGGTTGGCCCGTTCATCGAAAGATTGGCATCAACTGTTGGAAATCTGTGCCCTATTCGGCACACTGATAGCCGACCTGGACGGCATCTATAATCCGAGTGATTACAACGACAGGCTCTTGCTTGGGTTGAAAGGATCGTTCTCGGAGATAGAGCTCCACATCCTCAAACAGCGAATGATTCAGGGAAAGCGTAACAAAGCTGAACGAGGGGAATTGGGCTTCAATGTGCCCATCGGCTATGTGCGTCGTCCCTCTGGGGAAATACACTTTGACCCAGACGAACAAGTACAACAGGTGGTGCAGCTGATCTTCAGAAAATTTGAGGAATTGGGGACCCTCAATGCCGTACTCCAGTACCTAGTGACCCATCATATTCAGATTGGGGTACGGGTATTATCGGGACCGACAAAAGGCGATTTAGAATGGCATCGGCCCAATCGAGCGACATTGCAAAATCTCCTGAGACATCCGACCTATGCTGGGGCCTATGCCTATGGACGCAGACAAGTAGACCCTCGAAAAAAGAAAGCGGGACGACCTCATACCGGCAGAGTGGTTAAGCCTTGCGAGGAATGGCTGGTCTTGATCAAAGATCACCATCCGGCGTACATTAGCTAGGGAAAAATACCAGCAGAATATTGCTCAACTCAAGTCCAATCAGAACCGCAGTAATGAACAAGGACATCCCCGTCAAGGGGTTGGGTTACTGTGTGGGTTGTTAGTGTGTGGTCGATGTGGGGGTCGCATGGCGGTTCAGTATTCCCATGGACAAGATCATCATCGCTATATCTGCGCCCGAGAGAAAGTCGATTATGGGGGTGAGATTTGCCAACACTTGTCGGGTGCTTGTTTAGATGAGTATGTTGTTGACCAAGTTTTACAGGCCCTGGAACCCGCCGCATTAGAGTTGTCACTGGCCGCTGCAAGACATCTTGAAGAAGACCGATTAGAACTCGACAAGGTGTGGCACCAACGACTTGAGAGAGCCCAATTTGAGACTGATAGAGCCAGACGACATTACCAGTTAGTAGAGCCAGAGAACCGTTTGGTCGCCAGACAATTAGCCCAAGAATGGGAAGCTAAATTGCAAGCTCAACAACAACTCCAAGAAGACTATGAACGTTTTTGTTGCGAGAAGCCCAAACAACTATCACCCGACCAACAACAACAGATTCGAAGACTTGCTCAAGACCTGCCTGCCTTATGGTCTGTGCCAACAACAACTCAGGCTCAACGCAAAGAAATCATCCGGCAGGTGATTGATAAAATCATTGTCACTGTTGAAGGCACAAGTGAACAGGTTCAGGTTATGATTGAGTGGTCGGGAGGATTCTCCTGTCAAGCTCAAATTATTCGTCCGGTGGCAAAATGGACACAACTGAGTTACTACCCTCAGTTATGTGAGCGGCTAGAGCAACTGGTCGAGGCCAATTTAACAACCGATGAAATAGTTGACTGCTTGCATCAAGAAGGGTTTCGTCCACCCAAACGACGTCAAACCTTCACTCGAGAAATCGTCCAAACCTTGATACGCCATCTCGGACTCCGGCCTCGTCCATTGCCTAAAGCCAGAGAGCCCCCTTTCTGAGCATGAGTGGTGGCTCCCTGAGTTAGCGGTCACGCTGGGGATGCCCACCGTGACCCTATACAACTGGGTGCGACGTGGTTGGGTCAAAGCCCGGCAGCAACCCACGTCCCCAAAACACTGGATCATTTGGGCCGATGAGATTGAACTGGAACGATTAAGAACCCATCGGCAACGGCCTGTCGGTGACATTCTACGGCAACGTTGGAAAGGCAAAGTGCCCACGATTGCAATCCCACCTGAGTAACCCTCCTCACACCGTCACTGTTAACTCTTCACCGGAGAATACAAATGGAAAACCATCAGCCTATGACTAAGCAACCTCGGCATAAAGAGGGAGATGACTATGGGGGTATTGAGGCTGGCGTATCTCTATCCCCCAGCGACAACGATAAAATCTTTAAGGTTTGTTTGAGGGTGGGGAGATTTGTCAGGATATACCAGGGGTCTTTCGGTCCTTTCTTGCGGTACTTACGTTTCCAATAAACCGCCAGATTAAAGGGACCTAAATCCGTCTCCTTTATTCCCTCTAATGCCGACATAAAAATTGAGACATGCCCGGCTTGAATCCTTGGTCTTTGAGGACTTGGTACTCGTCACCAGGGTGTGGTTGGAAGTGGAAGTCTTTTTTCTGACGCAAGGCAAAGTATACCCCTTGTTGGTCGAGCCATTCAGCCAATTTCGGACTATGAAATTCTCGGTCTCCTATCACCAACGTTGGATAGTGTTTCAATAATTTCAGAGCGATTTTTAAGACTCGTTTTTGGGTCCTCAGATTACTGTTGCCGACATGATCTAATAGCTCCCAATATAGGGGTAATGCATGGGTGCCCCATACCAGGGTCACCATAAACAGATTACGCTCTTTCCATTGCGTTCGGTCTATCGCAATCAACCAATATCCATACTTCTGATGAGCTTTTTTTTAACCGACGACGCTGATCTCGATTGAGACAATGACCGGTTTGAGCTTGGCGAATCCAATATTTGATCAACGGAAACCACAACACTTTAAGACTCAGACGAGGGAGGACTAAAAACCGTTGTAGGTTCCGTTTACGACTCGCATATTTGATCGGTTGAGGAAATAGACTGGCTAAGGCACCCAGGGTGACTTGACGATGCGCTTGTATCAAAAGTAACACCAGCTCTAGGGTTAGATACTGCTGCTCGCTCAAATGCTTACGGCAGATGGTTTGGTATACTGAAGGCAACATTTTATTTTTGTGGGGGATGCATAGTCCCCTATTTTTTTGCCTTCCTATTTTCCCAAATCATTGCCAAATATAGACTTTAAGTTCCTTGTCACCCTTTAAGGCTCTTGATGCTCGGACTAAGAACACTGTTCACAAGCTGCGTCTGGAGCATCTCAATAACCAAACTAAAGCTGTTGAAGACATTCAAGCCGCTCGACTAGACGCTTTAGACGCTCGGACGATGCCTGTCCAAGTGTTAATTATTGGTCAGATAAAAGTCTAGCAGTAGCAACATGTGGCTTTTTGGGATCGCGAACGAGCGCCTTCTTCTTTTTCTTCGGTTTGCGAGGTTGTTTTCGAAATCGCTTCAGATTGACTTGTTTGGCAAGTGCTTTGAGTTGTTGAGCCATCGCGATTAAGGAAAGAGCCTGAAACCCTTGCCAATGCTCAGGCGGAATGGCAATCATCATGCCTCGATACACCCCCTGTAGCTCATCGACTACATAGAAATCAGACACCGTCTCTTCAATAGTCTCTACCCCATGAACACTGGCCAATGCCCCTTTGATAATGGCCAGAATGTTGTACGCCACCAACGCTAAGGTAAAGCTGAACAGAGCGGCTTTGGGGTAGGCTAAGGTCTTGATTTCCCCCTCAAAGTTCATCGTCACCGTCAAAATAAGCCTTCCACTCGCCAACGGTTTCGATACAATCGCAGACTCGTCGATGCATCTGCCACCGCCGTTGGTAGGGTGGTGAGCACGACAATCTCAGTATCGTCATGCCGGGTTGGCGTTGCCAGTCGGAGGACAACTCGTCGCAATTCAACCCGGTGCCCGTTGTACTGTATTTCGATATCCTGTTCAAAAATCTCCCCGGCTTCCCCGGTCTCGATAAATATCAGATCACTGAGCGCTTGGTAGGGTAGATTCTGATGCTCACGAATCACAAAAGCGGCATCGTGCTGGGCAATTTCAACCAAAAACTGTTGGGTACACATGTTACGGTCAGCGACCCAGACCTCTCCTGAGCGCACCACGCTCAGCACCTGGCTAAACAATCGACGTTCTTGAGTATGACCATCTTCACAGGGAAAAATGTCCACGGCTAGACGTCTTTCTGGATCGAGCACCACTAGGGATTTTCCCGGCAACGGGGCTGAGGCCACCTCGCGTAATACTTTCAATCGCCGTTCCGTCGCCGCCAGCCCATTGCCATACTAAAATACGAATGTCATACCCTGGCAAGAGTGGGGCACTTTTACCGCCCATCGTATCCATCAAGGTAGACAACTCGGCAGCCGTTTCTTTGAGTACCGCACGACTCACCTGCGGTTCAACGCCATTGAGTTTCTCGTACACTGCATTCCGGGTGACGTTCATCTCGTCGGCCTTTTTGCGGTAGGCCGCATTCATCGACGGATGAATGCCACACACCACTAAACTCAACAGGTTCACCAAGGTCGAGAAGAGCAGTTCTCGCTGATACTGAACTTTGGCATGGCGCTCAAAGATGTCATCCAACCGCTCAGGACGGAAGACCAACTCCATCGCCCCTCGCATCATTACGCTGATAGGGCTTTCTTGGGCAAATCTCTGAACGATTTCGGATAACACGGCACACCTCTCTATCCTTGACTGGCTTTAGCGTACCGGATACCTTCTCAACCCTTTTTCTCTGTTTGCTATTTAACACTTGGACAGGCATCGACGCTCGGACTAAAGCTGTCGATAACATCCAGGAAGCTCGTCTGGATGCTCTGGATGCTCGTACTAAGTCCATCCGCTAACAGATTGCTGAGCTGTTGCGGTACCCAAGCTTGGGTGCCCGGTGCAGACTCCGTAATCTGTGAAAGGCTTCATTCTCAGGGCACCCTTTTCCACTCAGACTCTCCCTACACACACCCTCTAGAGCCTCCGCCAATTGGTGGGGGCTTTTTTGTTGGACAAAATCATTAATCCGTCGAGGCGACCTGACGGTAACATCATTGGGGGTAGGGGCTCAAGTCAGGAGCAGAATACAGGAGGCTTCTGACTTCTACATTCTGTCTCCTAACCACACTGTTGTATCCTAGCGGAAACACGGCGGGAGAAGCTGAACCTTACCGCTAGCGGCATGCAGAAATAGACAAATGACCATCACCTACACCAACCGCAGTTTACAAACCTACTATCTGCATCAGGGCACCACAAAAACCGGCAAACCCAAGTACTTTTTCTCAAAGAAATCCGAGGGAAATCTGGTCGAGCAAATTCCTGATGGGTTTGAAATTTATGAAAATCCTAATGCCCAGGTCTTTTTGCGGAGGATTCCAAAAAAGATTATTACAGATGCCGAAGTGCAAGTCGTCAAGCAGGGGATGGAGAACTTTTCTAAGGTCAAGCCTTTTATAATCGATGTCAAAAAAGAGATTATTTATATTTTTATCTCCAAGGGCAACACTGACCAATTGTCAGAAATGATCAGATCAACCGCAGTTCCGTTTAATCGAGATGCCGATACGATAGAACAGCTTATCCAGCAGTCAATGCGGTATACATCTGACCTCCGTTTTACCCTGATTGACAAGCAAAATCGGCGTTTTCAAACGGAGCGGTATTGCTACCTTGGCAGCATTGATGATTGGATCTACATTGGTCATGAAGACTCTCTAGACGTGCTGGTCAAGACCTACTTACCCCATCTGGGGCAAGAGTCATTTTTTGAACTGCATTAGCGATAGCTGTAGAGTTGCGTATAGCCCAAAGGACATGGCTAACGCTTTTCTTATCTGCTCTGAAACTGATGAACTGCCCACGGATAGATCATTTAGGATATCGCAAAACCTACCAATAGGGTCGTGGAACTCGGTCACCGCAGGTTCACTTTATTTTTGAGCCAGGCAGTACAATAAGCGAAGATGTAGTGGTAATCGTAGGCTGTGGACTTCACGGCTGTCCCCTTAGAACCTTGCAGGTATGCGTTCAACTGTTGATCCTGAAAAAATAAAACAGCTGATGAACATCCTGGGCAAAGAAGCTAGGGGTTCAGGCTCTGTTTATTTTACTGGCGGGGCTAGCGCGCTATTGATTGGATGGCGTAGTTCTACAGTTGATATCGATATCCGATTAGATCCTGAACCATCAGGGGTTTTCCAGGCTATTTCAAAAATCAAACGAGAGTTAAATATCAATATTGAACTGGCATCTCCTCAAGATTTTTTACCGCCACTGCCAGGATGGCGAGATAGGAGTGTATTCATTGGGAAACAAGGTCAGGTTTCGTTCTATCACTACGACTTTACGGCCCAGGCGCTTTCTAAGCTTTCAAGGGGTTATGAACGTGACATCAGTGATGTTCAAGCCATGTACGCACAACAGTTATTTTCACTAGAAGATTTAGATAATTGTTTTAAAGCGATTGAATCTGACCTAATTCGATTTCCTTCTATTGATTCTGACGTTCTCAAAAATCGAGTCGAGACTTTTATTGAACAAATGAGAGGCAACCGCCAATGACGGAACGTCTGATGAACCTGGAGAATTTTCCAGGGGCAGAGTTGATTTTACCTGGAGTTGAAGATTTACAGAATGGCAAGAGAGATTCAATTGGGGCATTGTTGATTGCGATCGCATCAACACGTTTAGCCACGGCAGGCTTAGACTTTCCAAAGGAGAATTTACTGCCAGAGCCAGAGCTAACGCTATATGACCGTCTTCAACATGACCGGGATGATGCTTATGCTTATTACAATGCGCTGCTAAACAGTCTTAATAGCTTTTGTCATGCCCTAGAACTTAATTACAAATCCAAACAGTAGGCATATGGTACTTACATAACACTGTTGTTGCAAAAATAATTCCAGAAATTTTCTCGACTGCTCAACCCTTGTCGCCACAGACTTAAAACTTATTGCACAAATCCCAAACCCCTTACCTCATAAGGATTAAGTCCTTGTCTCTTGTAGAAAACTGCGTCTATACTCACATCACCTGGACGCAGCCAGCAAGGAGCACCCCATGAACCCAAAAACTAAACAACGATCCAAACGACGCCCTAGACGACAGCGACGCTACCGCCTCATCACCAGCAGCCTACTCATGCTACTCAGCTTTAGCCTTGGCTTCGGCCTCCGATTCCAAGCCAAAGCCGCCTCCGCTAAGAAAGACCTCTGCCAGAACATAATATCCAGCCAGGCCGTTCTCTCACGACAACAACTCACCCAGCTACTCACCGTCCCCGAACGGGAAAACCGCCAGGCCATCGAAGCCATAGCCGAAGATCCCTACTGCACTCTAACGGCCATCGAAGTGCGAGCCGGAGTCACCGCCGAACGCGTTGCCTATCCCCTGGCCTTTGATCCCAATACCTGGCTAGTGGTGCTGTACGAAGATGAGGAGTATGCGGGCTATGGCTTTAAGCTTCAACACTAGATGCATGTTGCAGATAGCCGGTGGAGCACTGCTCACTCTACTAGCCGCCTGCCAGTCAGGTCAACCATCACCACGCACCATCACCATTCAACTGTTGCGCGACAGTGAAGGTAGGCAGGTGACGCCAAGGCGGTTGTCGGGTTTCGCCCAAAGAGCGTGAGACAAGGTTATCGGCGCAAGCGTTAGCTTAGCTGGGTTGTCACCAGTCGAAGAAAAAGGCACAGGTAGATCTCCTGCGAAAGAGAGCGATGACCTGTGCCGAAAGCCATTCACTTATACCAAAAGAGAGCCTATATGAACGCGAGAAAGCTGGGGTTGACCCAGACGGCATCGTCGACGATAGCCGAGATATCAGAGCGGACAGGGCAACGGATTGATGCAGGCCATCACCGCGCTAACCGAGGAGCTGTCGTTGCATCATCCCGGAGCCAAGATCCCTTAGCTGGCGTCTGGGCCAGCGAGCTAGAACCGATGCTACGCCAGGAACCGAGACTGAAACCAATGACGCTGTTTGAATACCTGCAAGAGCAGTATCCAGGCAAGTACCCACAGGTGCTACGCACCTTACAGAGAAGAGTGCAGCAGTGGAAAGCGCTGCACGGGCCGGCGCCGGAGGTCATGTTCGTACTGCGCCATGAACCAGGCGTCATGGGACTCTCAGACTTCACCAAACTGAAAGGGATGGAAATCACCCTCAACGGCAAGCCATTTGAGCACTTGATTTATCATTACCGGCTCGCCTACAGCGGTTGGCAGTACGCGCAGATTATTCAGGGGGGCGAAAGCTTCATTGCCCTATCCGAAGGGTTGCAGAACGCCCTAGCTGCGGCTGGCGGTGCCCCACAAGAACATCGCACGGACAGCCTGAGCGCGGCCTACCGTAATTCAGGGGGGCATCGTATCCAGGAGCTGACGCGGTTCTACGATGACCTGTGTGAGCACTACCGGATGGTGCCAACGAGAAACAACAAAGGCAAAGCAAACGAGAACGGATCTGTAGAAAGTCCGCACGGCCACCTGAAGAACCGTATCAAACAGGCTATCTACCTGCGCGGCAGCAGCGACTTTGCCAGTATTGCCGAGTACCAGGCGGTGATAGACAACGCCGCTGCTGGTCTCAATCGGCAGTGCGAGGCCAAGTATGAAGCAGAAAAAGCCGTCCTACAACCGCTGCCGAAACGCCGAGTGGCCGACTACGAGATTCTCGGTGCCAAAGTCAGCTGTCACAGCACGATAGAGGTGCGCTGCATTCTCTACAGCGTGCCATCACGACTGATAGGTCAACAGATAGAAATTCATCTCTATCATGACCGTTTAGTCGGCTACTTTGCGCGGCAGCAGGTGTTTGAGCTGTCCCGCATGCGTGTGGCTGGCAAAGGACGACGGCGGGGGCGCTGCATCGACTATCGCCATGTGATAGGTGGACTCAGGAAAAAGCCCAGAGCCTTCCTCTTCTGTCAGTGGCAGTCAGATTTGTTACCGACTGCTGAGTTTCGCCAGCTTTGGGCGCAGATGAAAGCTCAGTTTGAGCGCGACCAAGCCGCTGTACTCATGGTCGAAGCGCTCTACATTGCCGCCACCTATGACAAAGAACAAACCGTCGCCAGCTATCTTGCCGAAGCCCTATCCAAGAACCAGCTGACGTTGAGGCATCTACAGCAACAGTTTATGCCCGATGCGGTAGCCACCTTGCCGCCAATCGCAACCCAACAACACGCTCTCGATAGCTATGACCAACTCCTCAGTGGCTCAAACGACACGGACGCCAACCTCATCACAAACACCACAAACAACCAGCCCGTACCAACAGTTGAGCCGTCTGCTCAAACAGCTCAAGCTCACCAACATGCTTACCCACTGGGAAGCTACAGAGAGCCGCGCTTTGCAGCAACAATGGTCTTATGCACAGTTTTTACTCAGCTTATGTCAACAAGAGGCCGACAGACGAGCACAAATGCGGCTAGAGCGCGCAAAAAAGGAAGCTCAGCTGCCCGCCGTAAAAAGTTTGACCAACTTTGAGTTTGACCATTGCCCAAACTTCAATCCGGCCCCTCTGATGCAATTGGCCGATGACGATACCTGGCTCGATAACGCCACCAACTGCCTGTTTTTCGGCGCGTCCGGAGTTGGGAAAACTCATTTGGCTCTTGGGTTGTCGCAAGCCATGCTAGAAGCGGGTCGGCGCATCAAGTTCTTCAGCGCACTTGCCTTAGTTCAACAGCTTCAGCAGGATAAACAACAACTGTTGCTACAGTCTAGACTAAAGAAGCTCGACCGTTTTGACCTGCTCATCCTCGACGACTTGGGCTACGTGCAAAAGTCTGAAGCCGAAACCTCCGTACTCTTCGAACTCATTGCCCACCGCTATGAACGCAAGAGTTTGCTGATCACCGCTAATCAGCCATTCAGCAAGTGGGACAGCATCTTTCCCGATTCGATGATGACCGTGGCTGCCGTTGACCGACTGGTGCATCATGCTGTCATCTTTGAGATTAAGGCTGACAGCTATCGGCAGCAGCAGGCGGCGGCTCGCAATCAGGGATAATTGACGCACAAAATACTTGGAGATTTTAATTGCTTGACAGTGACCAGGCGCTGTCATTTAGATCGCGCCTGGTCATTTAGATCGCTAGCTGTCGTTTGAGGTACCAACATAAAGCGGGACGATTTCCTCAGGAATCTAGAGTTCGGAAGTCGGAAGTCGGAGTTCGGAATGCCCTCCCTTTCCGACTTCCGACTTCCGACTTCCGACTTCAGTCCTAGCCAAGATTTCCCGGCTTAAATTGATACCCGTCGTTTGCTTTGATAGTCTCAGCATGAGACCAGTTAGTCTCTATTAAGTGTCAGTCAGCTCGCCAACCCGACTGTCGCGTCACGTCTACCCCCCTTGACATCTAACAATTCAACAAACCTGGGAACTCCAGGTAGGCAACCAGGTAGGCAACTACCGCATTAGCAGCGGTCTCGGCGACATCACCCTGGATCTGGGCGGCGACCCGGTGCGGATGCCCTTTGATGGCAAACTCCAACCCATGGATGACCACTGCATTGCCCTCACCAGTCCAGAGGTACCCGCCTACCTGTTTCGCCTCTGCGGCATCAACCGTCCCAACCTGGGCCAGCATTCCCAAGGTCACACCATTGGTCGAGCACAGCAGCTAGTCTTTGCCACCTTCAGAAAAGAACCCGATGGCACCTGGGCACTGATCGAACCCGCCACTGAGCTAATTGAACAATTTCTAACGGAGTAAATACCATGCACCGGTCGTTTCCCTGGTCGATACCCATCGGCCTCATTTTCCTATGGGCCACTCCGGCCCCGGCCAAGGACATCGCCCTGACCTTTGATTCACCACCGGCTAAGATCGAAAAAGCACCCGCCCGCGCAGTTAGCCTCAGCTTTACCCCCAAACCCACACAGGCCTCCCCAACACCAGTTATCCAGGTTGTCCGCCATGCCTTAGAAACCTTATTCCAAGGTAACAGCAACTCCCTCGTTGCCCGCGCCGTGGGCAGTGCCGAAGGTACCCGCACACCCGATGGTGGCTATACCGCTGCCTACTATGGCCATGTGGACCCCGGCAACCACAAGTGGAACCTGGGCAGTTTTTCTTATCAGCATGGAGCCAAGTCTCCCGCCGCTGCCGATACCAAACAGCTCAAGCGACTATACAAACAGGCCCTTGCCCTAAGGCAACAGGCCAGCCAACACCAGGTCACTCTTTCCCTAGCCGAAGAACTTAATGGCATCGACCTGGCCAATCAGGCACCTCTGGCTGCCCTGGACCGAGGCTATATTGACTGGCTCGCCATTGCCCGACAGCAATCCATGGGCGAAGCTGACCGCATTGTCTGGGCCAGAACCCGTGCCTTTCTCGATCCCGATAGCGGTCGCTGGAATGCCCCTGGTCTTGGCAATACCCTAAACTCTATCCGCTGGGACCAGGCAAGACGGCAACAGGCTGTGCAACAGGCCATTGAAATGCACGGAGGCAGGTGAGCAACAACACAACACAAGCAAACGAAGATCACGAAAACCGCTTTGGAATGCACTTGGAACAAACTGAATTCCTATACAGAGCAATAAACGGTGAGAAATCCCTGGGGAGGCATCCCCCACTCTCCTATCTCTCAAATCCTCTAAACAGCACAATCCGTATCCCCTGGCAGTCATATCAGGGGATTTTTTTATCGCGTACTGCGAATTCTGAAGCGACTCTAGAGTGAGCGAGCACCTTACTAGATAAGTTTTTCCAATTTAAAAATTCTCGGATTTTGTGCGCGCATATGTCGCATCCTGCATTAGTATGTTGACCATCAATTGATGACGTGCGACGTCGCACGTCATCCCTCCACCTCATCCCCCATACCTAAACATGGCGACAGTAGTAGCTTTCTTTAATATGTCCGGGGGAGTTGGCAAAACTACGCTGACGATGAATATCTCCCATTTACTTGGGGAGCAGCATGTCAACACCCTTGCGATCGACATGGATCCGCAAGCCTCACTAACCACCTTTTTTGGACTCGACGCCTACGGTTTAGAAGCGACCATCTTTGACAGCTTAATGAACCGAGCACCCTTGCCCATCGATTCTAATCATTGGTGCGATCTCGTCCCCGCAAATCTTCAGCTGGCCCAGGCAGAATTACTACTAGCTGGCGAACTACGTCGAGAGTATCGCCTCAGAGACACCCTTGAGAACGTAGACAAAAAATACGATGTCATCGTTATTGATGGTCCTCCTAGTTTAGGCTTGCTTTCCATCAATTGTCTGGTGGCTGCCGACTTCTTACTGGTCCCCCTTAGCACCAATTACAAAGCAGTCGAGGCAACTATGGGCCTCCTCCGAGTCAGCATCGAGCTTGCGCAAAAAGTAAATCCTGACTTAAGAGTCCTGGGTCTTATTCCAACCATGTACGACAAACGCACATCTGGTTCACGCAGGGCCAACGATGCCATTCATGAAATTGCAGCACAGCTTCAGCTGCCCATGTTTGACGGCATGAATGTATTTGATCCCATGCCCGTGCGCACTGCAGTTAGCGACTCACAGGAAGCCCATCAACCCCTGGCCCAATTCGATCCCAAAAATGACTGTCTTAAAGTCATGCGAGCAATTTCTAAAACCATTGCCCAGCAAATTGAGGTGACCGTATGAATTCAGCGACTAAACTACGTTCTACCTCAATGGTAGGCAACATTCTAGGCAATTTAACCTCTGAGGATACGGCCCAGACCATAGCATCCGTTGAAAATCCAACAGCAGATAAATCCTTCGTTGAACTGCCAATTGCCGAAATCTGGCGGCCCAAACAGCAGCGTCTTTTCTTTGATCAAAATGAGATTGAAAAGCTAAAGATCGCCATCCAGGAAGAAGGATTTCGCGGAGCAGTCTTAGTCACGCCCCTCCCTCCAAACAGTGAGGCCCTGAACGAAGGCTATAAATATGAATTGGTCTTTGGTGCCAGTCGCGTCACCGCTTGTGAAGAACTGGACAACGAAGTCATTCGTGCTGAAATTCAAGAATTGACCCCACAGCAAGTCAGACGCATCCGCTTCGATGAGAACATGGTGCGCAAAAACCTCAATGCCTTTGAGGTACTTTTGGGCTACCTGGAACTGATGGCCGATGAAGCGGGCGTCACCCCAGATGAGGTTGAGCAAGAGCTAAACCAGATGAGTAATTCTGCCAAGCGTGGCAATGGCATATCAGAGGATATTAAAACTCGTCTGGACACATATCAGGCGATCCTTGACCGATATAACGGTGGCAAACTCACCAGCTTCCGCACAAAACTAATTAAGTTCAGAAGCCTACCCGATGATGTCAGGCAAGCATTAGACGCAGGACAAATTGACGCATCGAAAGCCCTTGAGATCGGCAGCGTCAAAGACGATGAAGATCGCGACGATTTACTATCGTGGATTATTGACGTGAATCCACCAGTCAAGGAAATCCGTCAAGCCAAGCGTCAACAAGCAGAATCCAAGAACACTGCCAAAGAGAAAAAGCCATCTCCAAATATGAAACGGGCCACAACAGCCGTTGATGGGTTGAGCCTGTTGTTAAAGGGCGATGTCTTGAGAAAGAAGAATAAGCAGGTCGGCACTATCCTTGATCAGATCAATGAATTAGTTGCTCAACTCCAGGAGCTCACCTGACGTGCGACGTCGCACGTCAGGTTCAGAATTAGGTCTGATCTGGTAGTAATTCAATGATTGCAGAAGCAACTTATGGGATGTTGGACGGTGGAAGCTGGCCTGGTTGGACTTGCTCTACTTGACCTAAGCCTAGCGAGGGTGTCATATTCCATTCCAGCAGTTTCAGGAATGCGGTTCGCCAAACAGGACGACGGAGCAGGTAAGGGTATCAATCACCTGATGAGTGACATCGCTGACGGCCAGGCCGCCTGCAGTGCGGCGACGCATCGATCGCAAAATCACGAGATCCACATGGCGAGCAGCGGCCAAAATGACGGCAGCCGGATCATCATGGCGGACACATTTGATACCGTACTCGACCTGGTCTCCCTCGGCCATAATCGCGCGCAGTTGGCCCTTTAAACGTTGAAGGTCTTGGGCGGGACGAATGCGATCGCTGACGTGCAGCAAGGTAATGGAGGCCTCATGGGTGGCCGCAAACACTTGCCCAAAACGGATCGTGCGGATGGTTTGCGGGGTCATAATCTTGACGGGAATCAAGATGCGTTTTAGCTCAATCGGGGCTTTCTTCAACCGAGTCACCGCCACCGGACAGTGAGAGGCCCAAAGCACATTGTCGATGACGCTGCCCAAGAGGCGTGCCCGCAACCCTTCGGTCTGACTGCGGCCCATCACCACCAGTTGCGCATCATACTCACGGGCGGTGCGGCTGATGCCCTCGGCAATATCGTCGTCGATGCGGATGTGCGGGCGGGCTTCAGTGCCAACCGCATCACTAATGGCTTGGCCCGTTTGCAGGAGTTTTTGGTGATAGGTTAGAGCGTTCAGCAATTGCGGATCGTCCATGTGCGCATGGGCGGGGGCGATCGCCAACGGCACCACATAGCCTTTTTCATGTTGGGCAATGAAGGCGGCCATCTCCATCAAATAACGCTGCGTTGAAGGATTTGACAACGGAACGACCACAACAAACGGCTTTGACGGTGTCCCCGCCGGTTCGAGCCAGTCATCCGTGCCATCGGTGACTAACGGTCCGGCGGGGAGGGGCAATTGACTGGCAAAACGGCTAGTTGTCGTCGACCCCACCAGAGACGTGACCAACATCAGCACAATCACCGCGTTGAATACCGGAGCGGTGATCAGCCCCACCTGCAAACCGACTAAAGCAGCGGCCAATGTGGCAGCCACCTGGGGCAAAGACAGTGACCACATGGTCAAGATTTGCATGCGGCTATAGCGAAACCATAGGCCCGCGATCGCCGCCGCCAAAAACTTAGTCAACAACAGTACGAGCACAATGCCGACGGTCAAACCCAGGCGATCGGTGAGCGCTTCGATAAAAATCGGTACATCGAGCAGCAATCCCATGCAGACAAAAAAGAACGGAATGAAAAGGACACTGCCAAAAAATTCCACCTTTTCTTTAACCGGGCCATCGCCCACTACGCCATTGACCGCTAAGCCCGCGAGAAATGCGCCCACGACCTTGTCGACGTTAATCGTCTGTGCCCCGACCGCCACCAAAAACACCGCTAGCAGCACGAACAAAAATTGATTGCCCTGTTCACTGCCGGTACGGCGAAAGTAGAGCCGACCCGCCCAGTTAAGGCCAAAGAGCACGGCAGCGGCGTAAACTGCCAACCCCACCATTTGCAATGTCAGCGATAACGGCGAAAAATCACCCCCCTGTAGAGAGGCACACACCGCCAGCACCAGTAACGCCGCAATATCGGTAAAAATCGTCGCGCCGACCGTGACGGTGACAGACTCATCGCGGGTGACGCCCAGTCGCATTACGATAGGATACGCCAACAGCGTGTGAGATGACATTAGTGAGCCAATGAGCACTGCCGCCACCCAGCCAAACCCCGTCCAGCGCCCCAACAAAATGCCCCCTATCAGGGGAATGGCAAAGGTGAGGAAGCCAAATTTCATGGCGCGATCGCGGTTGCGACTAAATTCCTTCAGGTCAATCTCCAAGGCGGCCACAAACATGAGATAAACCTTGCCTACATCGGCAAAGAGCTTTTCGATATCGCCCGCTGGGTCGAGTAGTCCTAAAACACTGGGTCCCAGTACCACCCCGGCAAACAAAAGGCCGACTAAGCCGGGCAATCGCAACCGCTCGAACAAAGGCGGCAGAGTCAGGCTCACCAACAACAACGTAGTAAACGCCACCAAAGGATTATCAACGGCCAATTCCCTGAGTCCATCCACGGCACCACCTCCTTCCAGTTGAGAAAGCCGCAAAACTATTCCATTCTCTGTCCTTCACGCTCGGTATGAAAAGCTCTAGTGGGGAATTACATCAGCCGACTATAAACGGACCTTAACCAATCCAAAGGTGCTCCGTCTCATAAAATCCGCCACGCTGCTCCAACATAAAGTCACCCAGGAGTGCCGCCATCCACACCTCCACCAATGGCATCTTCACTTGTCGCTGTAGATCGATTAATCGCTGAGGACCGTCAGTTCGTTTCACAGATAAATGCTCGATCCAAGCCGATACATTCTCGGAATGCGCCACGGCCAGTGCTTGCTCCTTAACCGCTTCCTCCGTTAACGCATCCACTAACGCCAGAACTGAGGCTTTATCCACTTCTCCTGCAAAAGACTCATCATCGGCCACGGGCTCAAGCAGATCGCGTTGGTTGGAACGCTGTACCAGGTCTGAAAAGTCCAATTCCTGGGTCTGTCGAGTGATGCCTTTGAACCAGTCACCATCTAACACGGGGCCATCCATATTATGGGCATCCTGCCAGTTGTCCCAGAGGATTTCAGACTTGGCCTCACAAATGTCAGCCAGCTGGGCCAGTACTTCCCCACCGAGTCGCAGCTGCTCACGCCACGGTAGCTCAATCATTACCCCCTCAAACTGCTGCCAAAGTTCTAAAATATTCGCTTCTTCCGGCACATCGACAGCATCCTCAAAGGCATCCCCCAGGTCTAACTCCAGCTGACGAACACTAACCATCGCCCCCTCCACGATGCTCAAAGCATCCCGTCAATGGGCATTCAGGAATAGGGCACTCAATGGGCTCTAACCGGATTTCATTGAAAAAGTGGGTGATCCCATAGCGTTCCATGAGATAGGGCAGCATCTTTTGGGAGACATAGTGTTCTAGCTGTCGTCGCCGATATCCGGCACAGTGAATTGGCTTCACTTCCAAAACCTTCTGGCCGTCGTGAATCACCGTCGCGCCGATGGCGTGGACCGGGGCATCCTTGCGCTTTTCTCGCCAGATATAGAGGTTGGCATAGGGCATCGAGGATTCGGCCACGTCTAGAGAAACGGTCTCTACCTCATCGTCAGCTTTGGTAGCCATGACCTGCTGCTGGTAGATAGCCCGCCGCTTTTCATTCGAGTCCCGTCGATTCCGGTAGTGCGATCGCTTCCGGTGACAGCGCTTTTCATCCCAGCAGCCATCCCCATTGGGTCCGTGCTGCTGCCGGGCTTGGGCTGCGCTCAACTGAGCACACGCGACACACTTCTGATTGATCCGCCGTGGCATCCGTCCTTAGAAATCGAGCGATAGCTGAACTGCTTGAAATTCAAGGTCTAGGGTAGCGTACTTTGACAGGCTTAGTTTTAGTGTAATTTTTAGTGAAGTCAATATAAAAGAGCCAAACTCTAGCGGATATTCTTATGTCTACAGAGTAAACAACAACAAATCATAGAACATTTATACTATGATGTAGACAGTTAAACACCAGCCTTTCTACAACGTCTACAACGTAATCATGGTGAAAGTTCAGAAGGCCACCCTGACTGACACCAGTGTCACGTGGCTTGTCTTAGACGACAACTATCAGCTCATTGAACCTGTCCAAGATTTTCTCGATTATCTACGCAATCTAGATCGTTCTCCTAATACACTCAGAACTTATGCTTATCATCTGCGGCTGTACTGGGACTACTTATACCAAAGCCATCTCCATTGGACTACTGTAGGACTTCCAGAGTTAGCGGACTTCATCCTTTGGCTGAGAACACCTCACCCCCATTCCATCCAAGCTATCTCACCTAAATCATCCTCTCGTTCAGAAGCCTCGATCAACAACATTCTCTCAGCCGTTTGCACACTTTATGATTTCCATGAGAAGACTGGGAATGTTCCCCATATTCCCCTGTATAAAACCGTTCTGACACCCGGAAAACGCTATAAAAGCTTTCTCCATCACATCAATAAAGGCAAACCTGTCAAAACGCGTTTACTCAAACTCAAGGTCCCAAAACGAGTTCCCAAAACGGTTGAGCCTCAACAGGTTCAAACCCTGATCACGGCCTGCAACCGGGTGCGAGATCAATTCTTGATTTGCCTATTGTATGAGTCTGGCATGCGCATCGGTCAGGCATTAGGACTACGGCATGAAGACATCCAATCCATGGATAACCTCATCCGCATTGAACCGCGTGATGACAATGCAAACGGTGCCCGCTCCAAGAGCCAAAATTCCTACATCGTCCATGTCACCAAAGACTTAATGGGGCTCTATACGCGCTATGTCTGCGATGAATTCATGGACATTCTAGGCGATCACCTCAGCGACTATGTCTTTGTCAATCTCTGGGAAGGCCGAAAAGGAGCCCCCATGACCTACAGCACTGTCATGGCTCTCTTCTCACGCTTGGCTCGAAAAACCGGTATCCCCATTCACCCCCACATGCTGCGCCATACCCACGCCACCCAACTGATCGCAGAAGGAATGGACATGGCCTTTGTTCAAAAACGTCTCGGACATGCCCACATTCAAACCACCCTTGACACCTATGTGCATGTCAACACCGATGACCTCAAGCAGGCGTATCAAACCTATTTAGACACCCGGCATGATATCCAAATATCAACACACTCCCGGCATCCAGAAGACACTCCCTGAGATTTTAATCTTCTGCGAGCAGTGTGACCACATGAATTGTATTCAGCCCAAAGCCCCCATGACTCCCGCCACAAAAGGCGTTTACTGTAGTGGGTGTGGCACACAACTCTATTGGAACTCCCGTGAATCATGGGCCATCAACCTGGACGATGAATTGGCTCGTGACATTTGGGATATCCGCAGACTTGGCTTTGAACTGCCACCCGGCAACACCCTCTACAAACTTAATTTCACTCACATCTCTCAACCTTGGCTGCAAGCGGCGGCAAAAACATTTATCAAGTTATCCCTCAGCACCCTCAGTGCAAGTACTGCACGCTGCCGATTAAACTCGCTCTCTAAATTTTCTAAGTTTCTAACGGCGCACCATCCAGAGATTACTCCTGAGCAGATATCTCGCACCACACTCATTGATTACTTCGCCTACTTGGCCAGCAGTGGACTTCAGACCTCCACCCGAACCCACCTCATCGTTGACTTACGCACCTTTCTAGATCTCTGTAGCCAAAATAAGTGGTTGCCAGTTGGCACCTATCTGATTCGACGAGAGGACTGCCCAAAGCCCAAAACCATTATTCCTCGCTACATCCCAGACCACGTATTACAGCAGCTTAAAACTCATCTTGATGATTTAGCGCCTCCCATCATGCGCATGACGCTTCTACTCATGGAATGCGGCATGCGGATCTCTGAACTGATTGCTTTAACACCCGACTGTCTAATGCAAGACAACGCAGGGGATTGGTTCCTCAGGTATTACCAGTTCAAAATGAAAAAAGAAATCACCATTCCCGTCTCACGCGAAATTGTTCGCGTCATTCAAGAACAAAAAGCATATATCGTCGAACACGTGGGGGAGGATTACGATTATCTCTTCTGCACCAGTTTCAAGGGCAGACGTGGCTTTTGGCCTAAGCCTAAACCCATTACGGGGACAACCTATGCGGATCATCTCAACCGACTAGCAGAGAAACACATGATCTGTGATGAAAATGGCCAGCTGTGGCATTTTCGCACCCACCAGTTTCGACACACCGTCGGCACTCGCATGATCAATAATGGCGTCCCACAACATATTGTGCAGCGCTATCTTGGCCATGAATCCCCCGAAATGACCGCGACCTATGCCCATATCCATGATCAGACCATGAAAGAGGAAATTTCCCTCTTTCATGGCAAGGTCGTCAATATTGCAGGCCAAGCCGTTCATACCAATACCCCTCAGGCCAATGATCCGGATCTGCAGTGGTTTAAGCAGACCATTCAAGCCCAAGCACTGCCTAATGGCTCATGCGCCTTACCCATCATCTCCAAAGGATGCCCCCACGCCAATGCCTGTCTCACCTGTACCCATTTCCGCACCACCACTGCCCACCTCAACGATCACAAACAGCAATTGGAGGCTACCAAACAATTAATTCAAAAAGCTCAAGCTAACGGATGGTCCCGGCAAGTGGAAATGAACCAGACGGTTCAAGCCAATCTAGAAGCCATCATTGCTGGATTAGAGGCACCAGACAATGACAGCCAAGCGTAACACCCAGGGACTCACTGACAGTGCCCAACGCAAGCGGCAGGAAACCTTTAAGAAGGTTGACAAGGGCATTCAACAACTCATCAAAAACCAGCACCCGATCACCTTCTCGGCGGTCGCAGAGGTCGCTGGGGTATCCAAGGCATGGCTCTACAAAGAGGCCAGCGTCAAACAACGGATTGAGCAGCTCCGAGACCAGAGCCGACAAACCGGGCCATCCCAGCGACGAGAGTCGGTCAGCGAGAAATCCTTACGGGGGTTAAATCAAACCCTACGCACCCGACTACAGACGGTGGAGGCGGAAAATCGGGAACTGCGGCGGCAAAATGAGATCTTTGGGGGCTATCTCTTGCGGATACGGGAGTTAGAGAAGCAGGTTCAGCATCTAGAGACAGAGAACCAGCAGCTCAAACACCCTGAAGCAGGCATAACCGCTAACACCCAGGACTATCAGCATGCCCTCAATGCCTTGGGTATCACGCTCAATTCAACCTTACGAAACCTGATCAGTGCCACACCGAACGCAATTGTTGACACCGCAATTCAAGCTTTAGAAGATGCCTTGAGTAGAGGGCCGGTGAGCAACCCTAGTGGGTTTCTATATGCCGCGATTAAAGACTGTTGGCAACCCAATGAGCCCCTAAACAAAGCCACCGAGTTAGCCACCTTTAACCAATGGTGGCGGTGGGCCTATGACCGGGGGCACGTTAAAGCGGCCACCCAAATTGACGGCGTTCAACATGTCCTAACAGCGGATGAGGAGTGGCTGCCATTAGACACTGCTCTGACCCGCTATCCCATGGACATTGCGATCGCTAACCCGACTCGACCATAGCACCATGGGCTCAAACACCCTGCTCCACCGTATGTTTGAGCCCCTAGTCATCCGTATTAGTTTTTAGTGTAATTTTTGGTGTAGGCAATTATAGGGTTGTTAGTTAGGGTAAAATTTCTACCATGGGGAGATGCCCACGGTAGATTGGGGCTTTCGCCCTGCGGATTGTTTCAAATAATGGGAGTTGGCGATGGCTCGTGATATCCCTGAGCCCATCTTTATTGAGTTTGGCCAGGCAGCGAAGGGGCTGGTGCGGGTGGCTGAGGATTTGGGCTGGCAGCGGGTGGTGGAGTTTTTGCGATCGCGCGAGCTATCCGCCAGTACCCTCAAAGCCTACGAACGGCAGATCCGGATCTTCTACTCCTGGACCCAGAATAAACCCTGGCAGAACATCACCCACCGCGACATTGACCGCTACAAGCAGCATCTAAAGAACCGACCCAGTAAACGAGGGGGATCCCTGGCTCCAACGACAATTAATCAGGCCCTGGCCACCCTCAAAAGCTTCTTCAAGTGGCTCACCGTCAAGGACTATATGGCCTATGGCCCCGACCTTGACGAAACTGGGCCATAAGGCTGAAAGCATCACCCAGTCTAGGTTATAAGCCTCAAAAATAAGCAACCTCAGAAAAAGTACTAACTAACAGACAATTCAAGGCTGTGGTTCTATTGAGTCAACCGCCTCTGGATCAGTCAGGAATGGCAAGTCATAGAAAATCGGCAGTGGC
>NZ_JH993796.1:0-85643 GCF_000316115.1 Leptolyngbya sp. PCC 7375 | reverse complement strand
CTGGCGACAATTGATTGCAGATATTCCTGAGCTGGAGGGAGTGAGACTACATGATTTGCGGCATACCTTTGCCACCGAGCGGGTGGGATTGATGGGGATTGAAGAACTACGGGCTTTAATGGGACATCAGTCAATTCAGACCACGTTGCGCTATCAGAAAGTCACCTCTGCAAGAGCCGAAATGGTTGCTAAACGTGCGCTTAAAACATTAGCAAATGAGGCAGTATAAATCGGTGCATACTCTCTACTTCTTTAAACAAGCTGAGCTATTGACATGGAGTATAGAGAGTACTCTGTGTCAGGAAACTGAGAGAAAAGTACATATGAACCATTTTCTGGTGTTCATTTGTCTGTTAGTTAGTATTTTTTCTGAGATTGCTTGATTTTGAGGCCTGTAATCAAGGCTGGGTAACGCTTTTAGCCTTATGGCCCAGTTTCGTCAAGGTCGGGGCCATAGGCCATAAAAGAGCAACTTAGACCGTGGCTAAGTGCGATCGCAACGGACAAGCCGAAATTTTCACTGACGAGCAGTTGGATCTGGTGCTCGATGAAATGAGTCTGCGGATGCGAGCGTTGTTTTCCATTTGTCGGTATACCGGGTGTCGAGTTAGTGAAGCGCGACAGCTGCGAGCGGAAGATTTGATTAATAACAGAATTGTGTTTCGGCGTGGCAATACGAAGACAAAGAAGACTCGCGAAGCTCCCATGCATCCGACGTTGAGAGCGACATTACAAACGGCAGCATTACCGACAACGGGGTATCTCTTTCCCAGTGGCCATCGGGGGCATGGTTCGGGGGCAGTGTCTCGGCAGGCGTGCGATAAAGCATTACGGATCGCCTGCGACCGATTGGGACTGGAGGGATACAGCACTCATAGTTTCCGGCGTTCGGCGTTGACGAAGATGTCCAATGCGGGGATTCCGTTACGACTGGTGCAGGAGATTTCAGGCCACAGTGATTTAGGGTCCTTACAACGATATTTGGCAGTGCAGCCGCAGCAGTTAGAGGATGCGATTTCTAGGCTTTAAGATTCGTTTGGGGCGCGGTCGAGACTAGCAACCCTGCACATTTAAAACATCTACACATCAACATTGTCTGCTATTGTTCTGATTGCCTAATCGCTTAAGCAGTTAATCAAATCAGCAGATGATCATAACCATTGCTGGATTTAAGGGAGGGGTGGGAAAAACCACCACTGCTGTTCATCTAGCCTGTTACTTTGCTCAGACGTCGCCAAATACCTTACTTGTCGATGGTGACCCCAACCGCTCAAGCCTTAACTGGAGTAAGCGAGGAAATCTACCGTTTGCTGTTTGTGATTTGATGGGGGCTGCCAAAGCGTCCCGTAAGAAAGACCACATCATTATTGACACTGAAGCTCACCCGGACCATAACCAGCTTGAGGAGTTAGCGTCTGGCTGTGACCTGCTGCTATTGCCCACCACTCCGGATGCCCTGGCCCTTGAAGCTTTGCTAGGAACCGTTAAAATGCTTAAGCAGTTAAGCGATTATGCAGTACTGCTCACGATGGTAGACAGTCGAAAAAAAGCTACGGCGGATGCGGCCAGGGCTACCCTTGAGCGTTTACAGGTACCTGTGGCTAAGCAGCAGATTAGGCGGTTAACGGCCTATGAAAAAGCTGCTTTGCAAGGGGTGCCCGTCTATGAATCGGGTGATCGATTTGGTCGCATCGCCTGGGGTGAATATCAATCACTAGCTAAAGAGCTGGAGGAGACCTATGGCGAAGACTAAAAAGAAAGACACGTTCGATATGTTTAGCAACCTGGCTGAATCGTTGGACCAGGAGCCAGAGACGAAAAAAGTATCGGAACCGCCTGCACCAGCCCAGCGCAAACGTAAGAAGACGGGTAAGCGCTCAGATCCTAATTACATTCAGGTGGGGGCCTATATTCCTAAAACGTTGAATGAGGACGTCAAGATAAAACTGGTTAGGCATAGCGGTGATTTTAGCGATCTGATCACAGAACTCTTAGAGCAATGGGTTAATGATTAATCGATTAATTGCTTAGCTGATTAAGTGGTTAATCAATTGCTGGGTGCCAAGAGGTTTTTGGACGGAATCTAGCTCTGTAGGTGCTCACAGTTCTTCTGTGCATTGTCTGTTGACAGCTGGGGGGCCGAAAGAAAAGCTAGGTTCTCCAGCTATTCGAATATGCCTGAGCGCGTATTCATTACTATTGGGTACTGTTTCTGCGCGGAGAATTGGGTCATCTAAGCTAGCTTTGCCCTGATAGGCCAGGCTCAAATACATCATGACGGCGGCTTCACCCCGGCTAAGCGGTGGCCTGTAGGGGTAAAACTCAAGCGGCCAGTCTAGGGCGACCAGGTTGGCCAGTAACGATCCATGAAGTGCTGCAGCAAACCAGGCATCTTCCATCACACTGCCATTCATGAAGTAATCAGTACCGATAGTTGAGGGTTTCTCCCCATGCTGTTCTTTGAGGCTGTCAATTTGTGGGACTAGGTTTAGCCCCGCTGCTAATGATGCGATGGCTTCGGCATAGGTGATCGGTTGCTGAGGGCGAAACGTTCCATCTGGATAGCCGGATATCATGCCGGTTCTAAAAGCCTGAAACGTGGTTGGGTAATAGGGGTTTGTTAAAGATGGGTCAGTGTTCAGCGTTGCGGGTATATCTGAGAACGGACATTTCCACTCGGGACTATCTGGACATGTGGGGGCTTTGGCAGCTGGGTTGCTTTCAGCATCGGGACGGTTATCCAAATCGAGAATAGTTACAGAGAGTTCAATCCATTCCCCTCGTGTAATGGGGCATCCTGGTCGAAAGCGTTGCTCTGAAATGTCTAAATAGGACGTTTCAGACGGATTATTTCCAGCTAGCCAGTTAATGATGTGACGGCTCCAGTGAGTACTAATATCGTCAAAAGCATCAGCTGGTTCTATTGGAGTGGTGTCTTCCACGGATGGCTCTGCCAGGGCATGAGGTATTGATTGCATCCCTAGAAACAAAATCAGCATGGGCAGCGACAAGCTTTTGACCCGAAGATATTTTGACATTGCAACTCCTCGATCCTTCGCTAGTGTCCACATACCCAAACTTAGGCTAAATCAGTGTAATGAGGTCTAAAGGCTGATATTTAATAGTCAAGCTGCTTAAGCGATTAATCGCTTAAGCAGCTTGACTTGGCTATAGGAAGCTCAATTCTATACGTGTCACTGTGTACATAGCCCATTTTCTTTCGATGATTGCACAGCGCAGCTAACCCATGAAGTGCTGCATCCTTCACTTAGCCGATTAATTGATTGTCCGGTTAATCGCTTAAGCGGAAAGTATTTAAAATAAGTTTTAGCCCTTAAATCCTTTTTGGATGGGGCTTTCTGGTTTTGCTTAATCGCTTAAGCAGTTAAGTGATGAATTGATTAAGCAATATTGTTGTACTATTTTGTGCGTGAGCCGCACACCTACTCGCACGGTCAAGCACAGTAGGCGTGCAGTTGGCTCACACTCTGAAACCCTTGTAATTAAAGGATTTAACCTATGAATAGCACAGATTCGCGCACCCTGGCGGACATGCAGGCGCACGCTGCCGCACGTTATTCCGCACAGGAAATCGCACAATCGCACAATGTGGCTGAGTCAACTGTGCGGACGCGATGGTTTGAGTGGTTGGTTAAGGTGGCTCCAGCTGAGTTGCTAAAGGATGACCGGGGATATTCTGAGCTGGCTCGGACTCTCTTCGGTGAGTTTGCTGAGGTGAAACTTTGCGATCGCAAAGCCTGGGTAACTGATGCCAAAGAACGCTACTCCCACGAATGGGGCAGCGCTGGCGTGATTGAAGGCGAGCTAGTTCCCGAGGAGGTTGGTAGCGTTCTTGCCCTACGACAAACCCAGACCACCGCATTAGAACTATCCGTTGCGGAGCAGCTAGCCAATCTGGAAGCCATGATCGATCAGGTGAATACGGCAGAGGTCAATCTATCCGAGACGGAGTTGCGAGCAGCGACGGCCCGAGGTCAGAAGCGAGCGATTGTGCTGCATCAGGCGGAGTTACAGGCAGAATTGCAGACTACCAACATGCTCAGAGAGCGACGTATGGGCGGTGGCCAGTGACCTGGTATTCCTCTGGTGGCCAATGGTTTATTAAATCCTGCGTTGGTCACCGGTTATCAGTCTAATGATTCTGAAAATAAGAGGTAATCTATGGTTAGAGCGTCCCCGTATACACGCATGAAACTGCAGGAGCTAAAACGACGTACCCGCCAAATATGGGAAGCCCTCAACACCTGGAAAGGTGGTGTGGTGCTTCAGCCTGAGAACTTTGACAAGGAAGTCAAAGGTATTGGTGACCGGCGTTATAAGAAGACGTGGATAAAAGCACTCGCTCGCTTCAAAGCTGCCCAGCTCCATCGCAGTTGCTTAGATGCCTGGACCTTGATCACTATCAGCTTTAACTACCACCCTGATCGTTGGGATTATGAATACCGTTACGAGATTGTAGACGAGTTCTTACTGTATCCCGAAGGGTTAGAGCTAATTAAGGCCGGTCTAGAGCAGATATTTTCGACCGACGATTTTAGTCATAAAGAACGGGAAGATACCTATGGGTTTCTTAAACTTCTGGAAGGAAGAGAAGCACAACATCGAGGGCTCAGCATCGCAGTTGGACCTCAGCGGGCAATCGCAGGAACTCACGCCACCGCGTAAACGGGTAACCGGTGCAATTGTTTTTCGACGATTTACTCAATCAATTAAAGACAATGGTGGTGATGAGCAGGTTTATCCTGAGGTGATCAACGAGGAAACCTTAGAGCTGTTTGACTGTGATGTGAAGGATCTCTACGAGCAAACGGGGGGTAAACCTGGCTATCGGGATACGTTACCGCAGCCTGCTCAGGAGGCTTATATGGTGAATGAATCGCTATCAGCAAATGAGCTGGAGCGTATGCATGGCACGATAGGCGGCGAATCTCAGGAAGAGGTTAATGCCAAAATTAAAGCGGTTGTTAGAGAACAGTCTAAACAGACGCGAAAGTGGTTGCCTTGGTAGAACGGTTAATCGCTTCAGCGATTAATTGATTAAGCATTTAATCAGGGCTGAGAGCTGGAGTTGAGATCTCAACTTGGTGTCAAGGTTATCTGCTTGGCTGTATCCCTCTGGGCAATATTTTTAGGCTCAATCGGCGTTTCAGGGAGTTAGACAAGCAAGGTGCTCAATAGACTACCCAGCAAGGCTTTCCCTCTTTTTCTAGCATTATGCACAAATTCAAAGAACCCCAAATAGATCGGTAATTTTTCTTGTGAGATCCCTCGATGAGGTCTCAACCATGACCGCAGCAATGACCAGAAACCTTCCATCGTATTGACATGGACTTCACAGAAGCCATCTCCATCGTCATCTCGGGCATATTCTCCGGCACTGTGGCAAACACTCTTGTGAGCATAGCCCCAAGTTTCTAAACGAGCATAGATGTCATACTCGTCGGTATAGATGAGGGTGCCCGGTTTCACCATGGACTGAATGATGGGCTTGATGGTTTGTTGTTGAACATTTGCCAGCATTTTAATCACCACTTCTCCACCTCGCTGAATCATCCCGAAGATCGGCGGGTTTTTCCGTTTCGAGCGTACCGCGCCCCCGAAGCCCTTTGAGTTTACGTCTGCGTCCCTTGCGCCCTTTTTTTAACCTGCTCTGGTTGCCCCTTATGACCGGCTGTCACATAGACTTCATCAAACTCCACCGTCCCTGATAACTGGACTTCTGGGCGCTTGTCGGCCACCGCTTGGCGTAACTCACTCGTCATCTGATGCACGTCATCTTTGTGCAGACTCAACTCGTCGGCAATTTGTTGATTGGAGACATTGAGACCCATCAAATATAAGCATGCTATCCAGGTTTTTAACGGTTGATGACGACCCGCAAAGATGGTGTCGGTTAAGTCATCAAAGTGGCGACCACACTCGCCACAGATATAGCGTTGCCGCGCTGAATAGGTTGCATGCTTCCCTCGTTTGGTAATGTTTTTCGCTCCACAATCAGTGCAGCAAACACCATCGGGCCAACGCATCGTGCGAATAGTCTCGTAGCATTTGTCCTCATCGATTAACTTGGAAAGCGTTAGCATAGGTAGGCTGACCGGGGGCTTTATTCCATGACACTACTCTGCTCATCTTGAATTTAGCAACCTCCCTAAAACAGCTATTGAGCCTATTTTTATTAGGATTGATGAATAGTAATAATTTGGCCCCGGTTGAGCGCTGTTTTTTTTGGCGGTCTGGGAGTTGAGATCGCAAGCAGTATCGGACATTTTCAAGACACTCAACATTGGGCAGAATCTATGACCTATTTTTAGTGCAGTCAAGATGATAAGACTTGTTGGAAATTGAGTCGCAACTCTGAAAGATTGCCACAATTAAGGTGAGCTGGAATTCAACTAACTGCTATGGAAAGTCCATTGGTATTCTTAGGAATTCTTCTATTGGCTGGTTGGCTGTTGAGACAACTATTCCCGGAGAATAATCAGCCTGTAGGTAGTCTTATAGACTCTGCTGAAGGTACAGATCCCTTAATAGAAGCTACCGACTCACGTTCAGATGTGAGCGAGTTACAGAGAGAATTGATGATATCTCGTCGAGAAGCAGCACGCGAAAAAGCTCTTGACAGAGACGCATTACTAAAACTTACCCACATTGAGAATACTTCAACTGAGCCAGATGAAGAAGGCTTTGTTGCGCCTCGAACTCGTAGGCAAGATACTTTTTTAGTCCGTACTAATGATGGTCATGTTTATCGTGGACGCATCAAGTTAGGTCATGAAACTATGTTTACAATCAAGGTAAATGGCTTTCGACCTCGTCTAATCACATTGGATTTTCGGGATGTAGAAAAGCTTGAGTAATGCTGTGTAAAATACATTGCGAAAAATCCTAACTATCAGTTAGCTGACTTCTGAGTTGAGATCGCAATGCAATCCTCTCTAACTCCTTGGCAGCAGCTAGGGCTTTTTGCTGGGCTGCTGCGCCCTAAAGCGCAGTGATTGTAGCATGGGCCTTTGAATTGGGTTGCATTCTCGTTACAACGTTGTATGTGCATCGTCTGTAGGCCTGCGCGTTGCCAACAGAATTACCACCACCACAGCCGCTCAAGGTTACCCGTCATCGCGCTGTTCAAGCCAAGCTGCCAGCCTCCGTTAACAAGGCGTTGGAACGTTGAGATCGCAATCGTACTCCGTCTGTCAGTGCGCTTGACATAAGTCAGAGATCGCAATGCAAAGCATTGGGTGAATGGATCGCGTTGCGTTGGTTTAGCGTTATGCGTTCTGTTCCGTTTGAGTTTGTGTCTGGTTTAGCGGCTGAGTTTGGCGCGGTCGAGTGCTGCTGGTGGGCCAGGTCGCTTTATGGTTTCGGTTCCGGTTACTGTGCCCCAGGGATCTATCCGGTTGTCTGGCGGCCAGCGGGGTGGGCGGGTTCGGGTGGTGGTTCATCCTCCGTCGGCTTGCTAGTGGCGTGGGGGCTGCGGTCCCCTTTTTTCTATTCTTGAGTACGATGTTATCCAAGCGTAAAATTACAATTTTTTAAGATCTTCTGCATTAAATGATTAGGTAGCTTTTATAAGTGTGATAAACAGAATGCAGTCTCTATTAGGGAATGTTTAATTTTTTTGCATTCAAATAAAGCAAATCAATTAAAGAAACGACACTTGAAGCATAGAAAAAGAGTTAACGAAATTGCTCGCCAATTACGTTTTAATCGACTGGTATTAAAGAAACAAGGTGATCAGAAGAATGAGCGATATGTTGCAGAGCGTATCGCAAATAATGTAGTTAGATATTTACTTTTTAAGTGTAATCAGCCATGGATTAGCCTAGAGAAGCAATGCTGGGAGCCGTTGTCGAAATGGGCAAAGAATCAGGATTTACTAGTTTTTTTAGGGCTTATTGGTAATATAAGCATCCTTTTGGGAGTAGCGATATATCTTGGATCAGAAAGGCAAAGGCGAGATGCAGAAATTTATCAGGCATGGCAAGTAATTACCAGTGCTCACGGTCAATCAGGCAGTGGAGGGCGTAAACGGGCATTAGAGTTTTTGAATGCATCACCTGGAGCTAACTGGCGTCGAAAATTTCCATGGTTTTGCGCACCTTTGCAGTTTTGTTTGTGGCCTCAAGAAAGTTTAGCTGGTATCAATCTATCTGTTGAATTAGAACTAGATCGAGAATCCATAACTGAGCTTGGAGAAGAATATCAGCATCGTTCAGGGGTTTATTTGACTAATGTTGAGCTTCCCAATGCCATCCTATATGATGCAAATTTGGAAGGCGCTAATCTTTTAGGGGCGAACTTGGAATGTGCTCAGCTTCGAGGGGCAAATCTCCGAGGGGCCATCCTATATGAGGCGAATCTTCGAGGGGCAAATCTTGTAAAGGCAAATTTGGAAGGTGCGCACTTATTCAACGCGAATTTGGAGAATGCCACCTTAAATGCACTGAATTTAGAGGGGATGGACTTAAGGGCAACAAACCTAAAAGGTGCGCACTTATTCAACGCGAATTTGGAAGGCGCAGACCTGTTCAATGCGAATCTAAAAGGTGCCAATCTAAGAGAGGCAAATTTGAAAAACACAAATCTTACAGTGCAACAGGTAAATGATGAGACTATTCTGTGTAAAACTCAGTTACCCAAGGATATTTTCGGAGAATTAATTGATTTGAATCCTAATCGTGATTGTGACAATCTAAAACTGCCGGAAATTCAGCCTCAGCAATAGATTAGCTGTAGTGCCAGAAGTTGATAATGACTTTTCCATCCACAAAGAAGCCCCTACCAATTGGCAGAGGCTCTGGAGTGTTTGTTGTGTGGAGAGTCTGAGTGGGAAAAGGGTGCCCTGGGAATGAAGCATTTCACAGATTAACGGAGTTTGCACCGGGCACCCAAGCTTGTCAGCCCGAGTACCGCAACAGCTCAGCAATCTGTTAGCGGATGGACTTAGTGCGAGCGTCTAGCGCATCGAGGCGTGCTTCCTGGATGTTATCGACAGCTTTGGTACGAGCATCCAACGCTTCCAAACGAGCAGCTTGAATATCTTCGATGGCCTTGGTCTGATTGTTGAGGTGCTCAAGGCGTAGTTTGTGAACGGTATTCTTAGTGCGAGCGTCTAGCGCTTCGAGGCGAGCGGCTTGAATGTTGAAGCTCGCAGGCTCAGCGGCGGATGCGATGGGGGCGACGGCAGCGGACGCAACGAGAACGGTTAAGGCGGAAAGAAGTGTGCGTTTCATGGTTAAAGCTCCTTGGGTATCAGTGAAGTGTTTGATTCGCTTCATTGATTACAAGAATGCCGGGGCTACCTGAACGCTATGTGACGGGTAACTGAAAGTTGCTTAAGGGATTTCTGAGATTGGCTGAGGAAGTTTGGTGATGGGGGTCACAAGGGATGGTTGGGAGTTGCGATCTGGACGGTGGAATAAGGGTTTTAATGTGATTTGTAGCGTGACAGCTTGATTGCGATCTCAGATACTTTCTCTTTTGATATAAGGACCTTTTTCATACAGCTCTAGATTTATTAGTACATAAATACTATTTTTGAAGAGTGACGTTCTTGAGGGTACTCAAATGAGTGATAAAAATAATCAGCTGCCCGATCATGGTTTGAAGCTTTGCTTGTCTGAGCAGGCTCTAGGCTCTTTTTTACGTACAATTGTGGTCCTATGTATTCTTGGGGCTCAGTTCTATGACTTGCCTGTGTCTGAACCCGTTGAGGCTGCTATGGAACAGTCAGTAGAGCAGATGTTTAGCGGTGAGTAAGTCATGCCTAGTGGTGGTTACAGAGAAAACTCCGGCAAAAAACTGAAGTGGGGAGAGAAATTAATGAAGGTGGGTGTCCCCAGATCACTCGGGAATGCTCTTGTCGCAGCATTGCACGATGTTTGGGTCCCAGGAGAGGATGGACAAGACATCATTGATGCTCTCTACAACTGCAGGGAAAATAGAGTAAACCACTATGATTATCCTGTTTCAGCGGGCGCAAGTGCCCCATCAGAGCTAGGTGGAACGTCACCATCGTCCGGAGGTATCGCGCATAACCAAATCAATCTTCACGAGGCATTGATTGACAATCCTGAGAAGACTTTTATCGTGTCCGTTATAGGAGATTCTATGACCGGCATTGGAATTCATCCGGGAGATTGGTTGATTGTGGAAGAGATTGATTCTTCTCTGCAGCCGCCGCAGAATGGGGATATTGTGATTGTCTCTGTGAATGACGAAGTTATGGTCAAGTGTTATCACCAGGAAGATGAAGTGATTACGCTCAAATCAGAAAATGAAGATCATGAGCCAATCGTGATATCTGAATCCTCTGAAGCTGCGGTGTACGTTTCTGGGATTGTTAGAAGCGCTATTCGTCGCAATCTCTAAATTCCATCGGCTTGAGTGATTAGGAAGTTGAGATCGCAACTCTATGCAACCAAGCAACGCAATTCTTTTAAGCTAAGGGGTGTTGGGTGGCAGCAGGCGTAATCGCAATGTCGAAGATTAAAGAATTTGACATCGGGGATGAGGTTTACATCGTTCAATCCGCTCTCAAGCCGCCGCAAGACCGCCAACCCAACGATCACCCGTTTTATTACTTTCTCCAAGAAGGCGAGGTGCTAAACCACTACGTTGACTCCATCCATGGCACCCCCACCGTGATCGTGCTAAATCGGAGCCTTGATGTCCGTGACGGTGGTAAAACAATGGCTTACCGCAGTGACGGCAATTGTGTGTTTCGGCAACGCGATCCTATCCCAGATGTATTTAGCGATGCTGAGTGGATCGATAATCCTGACCTGCCCAGGGGTGAACGGATTGAGTTGAATAGTCCAAAAATTGAGCGGCTCGATATGTTGGATCCGGATTATGTAGCGATGATGGCCGATAAAATTGCCGCGCAGCGGGCGGGGGAAGAAGCACGCTACTGGCGGCCATATATTCGTGATTATCTGGCTAATCCTACCCCTGATGAATTATTTCAGTTGGTCTATCACTTGGGAGAATACGCCGATGATGGCAATCTGTTCAGCGATGAGGAAATGAACGCCGCCTATGAGAGCGATTACTTTAGCCCTGAGCAGATTGCTATTGCTGCCCGGTGGGTGCTGGAAACCCTAGATGTTGTGCTTCCCTTGCCAGGTCAACAGAGAGGCCAATAAGAAGCCCCCACGGACGCTGAGGTCCATGGAGGCTTCGGTTTAGATATAGAGTGGTATTCAATAAATCGTTCTTCTATGAGTCCACTCTAAGCCGAAGAGATTCATGTAGGAGCCTTTGCCAGACAATCCCATCGTCTCCTCATACAACCATCAAGTTTGCTTGGCGTGTGTCTGCGATCACAGCTTTAAACTACAACAGCACCCAGAACAATCGGCTGAGGGACTCTTCTAAGATAAACAAGACTGCTCAGAGTTGTTGTATATCAGGCGAACCTACTATAAACAGGACTCTCTAGTGCAAGTAAGAAGAAATATCAGTGAAGTGTTTGGGTGCTGTTTTTGATCCTTCAGATGATTCTATCGAAATAGCTATCGTTAGACCTCCTTTTGCAGCGGCTATGAGCTTTTCAACTCATGTGTACAGCATATTCCTGTAGTGCTTAAAAATCTCTTCTCTGATACAAACGGTAACGTTGTTATTTGTCACTGGTATCCTTGCCTATCAGTGAGATATCTCTATTGAAGTACTTTCGGTCTTTGCCGTACCACGTGGCACTGAGTCAGGCGGTGTGGTTTGAGGCATTGCGGGATGTGGTGGTGCCGTTTTAGAGGTGGGGCGTTGCGATCGCACATTCACTTACTAATTACAGTGCATGTAGCAATGATGCACACCGTTGCAAAGATGCGCCGTAGTGAGTATAAATTTTTATCCTTAAATTAGAATTCCCGTTCAGCGCTGCGATGGCAAGGAGGAGGAATGAGATACAATGAGCGGCGAATCTACCTAGAAAGACTTTGGGCTGAGAAAGCAGATCTGTTGCGACAGCTTGACGAAATTGAGCAGCAGATAAGGTTAACAATACTCGAAAACATTGAACTTGATGAGGTCGATACAGATTCCGAAGACTTTTTAAGACAACCAGAAATAGTGCGTAGACCGCCTAGAGTCGTATATGAAGACTCGGACACAGATTCCGAAGACTTTTTAAGACAACCAGAAATAGTGCGTAGACCGCCTAGAGTCGTATATGAAGACTCGGACACAGATTCCGAAGACTTTTTAAGACAACCAGAAATAGTGCGTAGAGCACCTGTGAACGTAACACGTATCAACAAACAAAATCAGCCCATATCTAAATCAGGTTCAGGGATAGGTGGAGTTATGGCTACCTTATTTCTGATTCTGTTAGCAGTAGCTTTTTGTGCAGCTTAGATATTTCCTCAAAATCTCTGAAACAGGGTATTCAGCAGAATTCTAAGTGCTAGAAAGAACGAATTTGCGATCGCAACCCACCCACCACAAAAACCAGCCACACTGCACATCTCTACGTCGTGGACGGTCGTTGTTCGTTGTAGGGGTTATTTGCATATCCCCCCGAAAAGGTATATTCCACTTTGAGACGACTAAGTCTTGGCGTAATACCGATGAATTGATGTAACGGTTGATTCCTCTCTCTACAAAGCTTGTAGCCATTTATTTAATCATCTGCCTTGCTCACATGGGCGTCACTCGGCACCAGGTCTTCCCGCTGAGGAGTGTCTCAGAAAGTGTACTTTTTGAGACGTAGTGACAAGTGTGTCTCAATTCATGTCTCATTACGCAATTCTCAAATCCTCTTAGGCTTTACGAGACACTCAAAACATTGAAATGAAAGCCTTTCATTAGATCGTTTCAGTTTGAGTGGAACGAATGGAAAACATATTCCAGAAACGAGACTCACTTGTATCATTCTGGACTATACCTTTTCGAGGGGTTATGCAGAAAACCCCATAACCCATAGTATATATAGCTTTCGCTGGTTTTGTCCACTGAACTGGACGGCTTAGCGTACATTTTGGAACGACTGCTATACAAAGGCCTACAGAAGCTCCCCGGCAAGACCTGGAAGCCTATCGCCTTGCCCATCTGGAAGCCGGTAGGGGTGCCATGGAAATGTGTGGTGAATTACTTGGAGCACTGGAAACATTTACAGCTCAATACGCCAGCGGGAAAAAGAAAATCAAAACCTTAGAGGAAGCCAAGGTACTATCTGAAATTTGCGCCAAGCTTGCCCCATTCGCCTCTGAGAGTTGGAGCCGTGCTCTGGTTGTCGAAGAACTCACCATAGTCCTAGAAACGATGAGAAGAATTGGGGTGAATAAAACGGAATATGGTGAGAGAAATTAGCGGAAATAAACCAGCACATCAGGCCGCTAAAGAATCGCCGGTGATGTGCTGGTTTTTAGCTAAATTCTTCAGCAACAAATCCTTCAGATAGGCCTAATGCTAGGGTAGCTGTCATGAACCGTCATCTAGTCCAAAACAATTACTGCTCAGCTATTGTTGTAGAGAGCATAAGCGGTTGTCCGAGAGATGTTTGTGTGTTGCGGAAACTGATAGACACTGATGCCGCAACCGTCGCTATCTTCAGGTATCTCGTTGGAACCAAATTATCAGGTCATGAAAACGACCTGATCCTTCTCGGATTTGGACTGTCACTTCATTGTCTTGAACTCTAAGAATGCTACTGTCGAATGCTTCTTGAATGGTTCTATCTGATTGGGATAGTGGAAGACTTTTCACGTACCCACTGTGATAAACTACTTCGCCATTCAAGTATATATCGAATTTAAGATCGGCCTTAACTTCGCCTAACCCAAAGGAAAATATACCCATATGGGATGGCCCTGAACCTCCATGAAACTTTCCTGGAAGGCCAAATCCAAACCTCTTAGTGTCCTTGCCTGCCTTATCTTCGAGGAAGAAAGATTTATCTCTTAGGACTTTATAATCAGCCACTGTTCCTGCCATTTTATTTTCTCCTTGGCTCGAAAGACCTATTTTATTTCAGCCAAACATGCTGCCTAAAAATCTCCGAATTTAGTTTACTTGTATGGCTAACTCAAGGTAGTCCTATTTCAGGAAGGCTAGAGAATAATCAACCTTACTTCAAACCCTTATTTCTCAAGGATGACGGGCAATGCTATTTTTTCTATCCTGCACATAATAGAACTACCCAACTCAATGCTATGATATGACAGCCTAATAGAAGGATGATTTCATACAGTGGTTAATAGTTCTTGTGATAATTTCATTGAGGATGGCAGTAGAACTCTTCCTAAGATGAATCATTTGAAATATCGCTCTTAAGTCACACTTCTTACTGGTACAGAAAACTTTTGGGTCTTCGGTACCTTTTATGCTTGATTCTGATGTAAAACGGCTAAATGGCTTCTGGATAGAATCAGAGAAATTTTGGTCGCTACCGTAACTTCCTGCGCGAATGGTGCGACCTGAAAAGTTGCACTTGAGAGTGGGTCCCTCAGAAAGACCCCAGCCTAGTAGCCAAGGCTGTGCCCATCCAGAAGGGGGACTTTTGGTAACGAAAGTTTCTCACAGCTAAACGGAGAAGCCCAATGAACCTAAGCCATCCAAGGTTATCAACGGGCAAGGGCAAAACATCTAAGGTCAACGCAAGTGAATCAACGATGAGGTTCCGTAACAGAAGACACTCCGCTAACGATGGCTCGGGAGTGTGTTGGAAGGAGGGTCTTCCTACCATTCGAAGGGAGACAAAAGGGACCAGCTCTAATGGGCAACTCCTGGGCTACCGTAACCTTCCCGGAATAGAGTTGAGACCTAACGATGTTGTATCTCGACAGTGCAAAACAGGCTAACCCCCACTGGGTCCGAGGGAGAAAGGTCGTTTCCCTCGGTAAGCAGACCGCAAGGAACGCCGAATACCCAAGGGGGGAGAGGATGTCAAAGAAGCGAAGGCCGTCACCCGAAAGGGAGCAGGAAACAGGGCAAGTCCTTGATAACTGGACGGATAGGGCAATACCCAACCGGAAACGGAGCTGACTTTGGCAGGTGATGCTTGCTGAAGATGACCGAGTGACGAAACCGAACTCAAGGGAAAAGTTAGGATGCGTGCGAGCGCAAACGTAACCAAGAGCACTACTGACTGGCATCGCGTTAATTGGCGTGACGTCCGGCGAAGGGTGAGGAATCTGAGACGACGAATCTTTAAGGCAACGGAAACGGGAGACTGGCGAAAGGTCCGCAATCTCCAACGTCTGATGCTTCGGAGTTACTCCAACACGCTGCTGGCTGTGCGCAGAGCGACTCAAGAGAACGCCGGAAAGAAGACCGCAGGGGTGGACCGGGTGCTGGTGAAAACCTCAAAAGAACGAGGGAAATTGGTGGACGACCTGATCAACCACCCAGACTGGCAACCTAAACCCGTCAGGCGAATTTACATTCCCAAAAACAACGGCAAACTACGTCCCTTAGGAATTCCAACTATTCGAGATCGCTGCCTACAAGCACTGGTCAAAAATGCACTGGAACCCTGCTGGGAAGCACAGTTTGAAGGCACAAGCTACGGCTTTCGTCCAGGCAGAAGCCCCCACGATGCGTTGGAAAAGATACAAGTATCGGCAACACCGCATCGGAAAAAGAAATGGGTGGTCGATGCTGATATCCGAGGGTGCTTTGACAATATCAGCCAAGACTATCTGACGTCTAAGATCGGGAATTTTCCCGGTCGCCGACTGATCAAGGAATGGTTGAAAGCAGGGTATGTGGACCAAAATGTGTTCCATCAATCTGCCACGGGCACCCCACAAGGCGGAATTATCAGCCCGCTGTTAGCCAACATCGCGTTACACGGGATGGAAGCAGCCCTGGGAGTCAAATACGATTCCTGTGGCGAAAGCAGGGGACCGAGAATTCTGGTGAGATATGCTGACGATTTTGTCATCTTATGCGAATCCCAACCTGATGCTATCAAGGCCAAAGAGGAAGCCCAATCCTGGCTCCAGGAAGTCGGTCTAGAACTCTCTGAGGAAAAGACTCGAATTGTCCACCTCACGGAAGGCTTTGATTTCTTGGGATTCAATGTAAGACACTACAAAACCAGCAAGACGAGAACCGGATACAAACTGCTCATCAAACCCAGTAAGGACTTTCTGAAACGCACTCGTCGCGACATCAGAGACGTCTTCCTAAATCATCGTGGTAAATCAACATTGACGTTGATAGCGGCGATGAACCCCATCATTCGTGGCAAGGCCAACTATATGAAGTCGATGGTCTCTAGTGAAGCGTTCAGCAGCCTAGATCACTATCTCTTCATACGACAGTTTCGCCATGCCAAGCGGACTCATCCAAGGAAAAACAGTACTTGGCGAGTCAATCGATACTGGGGTCGTTTCAACCTTCAGAGACCCAATAACAAATGGGTCTTTGGAGATAAGGAAACAGGGGCCTATATGCTTAAGTTTTCCTGGTTCAAAATCGAACGACATCGACTCGTCCGTAAACGCAGCTCCCCCGATGATCCTGCTCTCCAAGACTATTGGGCGGAACGCAATCGACGGGAAGGAGCCACTGAAGCAGAAAAACTCGGGAAAATCCGCCGAACAGTAGCCAAAAAGCAGGACTTTCAATGCCCTGTCTGTGGAGCCTCACTCTTTAATAGTGAACCGCTTCACCTCCATCACATTATCCCTCAATGCGAAGGAGGAACTAACGAGGTCAAGAACCTTGTATGGCTACACGAGTTCTGCCACCACCAGGTGCATTACTCACAAATCCCATAACCCGTGCATTGCTTGAGCCGGATGCGGTGAAAGTCGCACGTCCGGTTCTGAGGGGGGAAGGGAGTGGTAACGCTCCCGACCTACCCGACCCCCCGCTGGTCCTAATTGGCCATTAGGCTGAGATACGTTGGCTTAATGGCTGAGAGGCTTTGCGATCGCAAAGCCACCGACAGGGGGGCTGTAATGAGCCCTGTGGCAGTTGGTCTTATTTTGGGACTGAAGATGGACTGTGTGGGAGTGTGCCAGTTGCCTCAAGGCCTGATGCTGCTGTTTGTCCTTACAGTCTTGCTAAAGTCTTTTCAGTAGGCTGAAGCTGTTTCCTGGCAATGATTTTAGGTTTTCTATCGGTGGTTGATTGGCTGCGGCCACGGCAACTATTCCACTGTATAAGGCCTTGGATGATTAAGAGAAAACTCTATTTCAGCCACTATTCTGTGGAGAATAGAATAAGAGAAGATATATCTGGGTAAGTCTGTATTATGAAATGGAGCGTAGAGCTATTAAAGACGCCAGATGACATTGAGCTAATCCGCTCAGCACTAGCTCATTCTGGGTATGCAATTGCTGAAGCGACATTTGACCCAGAAGTAAGTTGGGTATTGACTCATCCAAAATATGAAGAATATGAATTAGCTACTCTGGTACGCGAAGATGCAGTCCAGCTCAAGACTAAGCTCTTCCGAATCGGATTACTTGAAGAAGTTGATTTGAATGTCGATGTTGGAGATCTCTGGAAACAGAATGCTGATGGCTCAGTAACTAATCACAGGTCTGCAAAGCTTGTAGGTGGAGAGGTGGATGGTGGAACAATGAAATCTGGCCCACCATCCAATCCGCACTTATCCGAGGAAGAACGGGCAAGATTGGTAGAGGCCCAGCGTGTTGAAAATGCTCGGAAACGAATGGCTCAAATATCTCGTATTGCTGCGGCTATTGATAACCCGGTTGTAGTTCAAATAATGAAACTTTTGAAAGTTTCATCTCTTTCAATGACTCAGGCGGGACACATAGTGGATTTGATCAAAAAAGATCTTGATGGAGATTTAGGCGCATTCGCAACGAAGAAGCAACTTCAAAGGTTTTATCGATCAATTAATCATCCAGATATTATGGGCTTGGAGGCTAGGCATGCTGTATCGAACAAAGTTCCCCCTTCCAAACCCATGACAGAGCATGAGGCTAGATCATTTGCCCGCCAAATTGGTCAAAAGTGGCTGAGGTCTCATGAATAAGACGCATAACCGTAATGATTCTATGAGACTAGTTGCTCCTGAGCGCAGCAATTCAATGCCTTCTAGACTTTGCGATCGCAATCACCTCCATCCATCACCCAAAACCGCAGCCCATGGAGTACCACCGGCTACTACCTCATCCAGGTTTAACCACTTCTAAACAAGCTGTTGTTCCCGTGTACTCACACCGGCACGTCTCAGTTTCGCTCGGCCCTCGCTAGTGGCCACCCTCCGCCCTCTACGCCACAGGCTACCACAGCGCATCCTATGGCCTGACGTACACTTGAGATCGCATCAACAAAGGCTATCAATGCTTATTGTGGCTATAACGATAATCCAGCCTATGGAACCCTATAGCCTTTCTGCTATTCAACCAGCCCCAGTTCTTCCGCATTCTCAATATCAGCTTCAATGAAGCAGTCGTACATGTCGGCTTCAGAATCCGCATAGCTCAGTAGTAAATCAATTTGCCGCCTGAGGTCGTCTAGGCCGCTATGGGTAAACCTCAGCAGGTAATCATTGCCACCGAGGTCTTTGTAGTGACCCCCAAAATTAGGACAGGACTGAGAGAGCGTAAGCTAGAGTCCAATCGGGGGAAGGAATATGGCCAGCAAGCCAAGAAACTACAGTAGCGAATTTAAGGCAAAAGTGGTGCTGGAGATCGTCAGCGGCCAACGGAGTGTGAGCGCAGCCAGTCGAGCCCATAAAGTCCATACGTCAGTGATCAATCGTTGGCGTAATGAATTTCTTAAACAAGCGCATTTAGCGTTTGGAGGCAAAGGAGGAGGAAATGAATCAGCCGAACGAATAGCCGAATTGGAACGAATGGTGGGTCGGTTAACGATGGAGTTAGCGGTGGCAAAAAAAGCTTCAGACTTGTGGAATCTGAGCGGAAACGAACCATGATAGAGCAGTTGAAAGGCGAGTATCCAATCCAGGTCATCTGTGATGTCATTGGCTACAGTCGGAGTCGTTATTACTATCGGTCAACATCAGACAAACAAACGCAAGAAGAGGAACTAAAAAAAGCGATCATTGATGTGGCGGGACGGTATCCCACCTATGGGTATCGACGGATTACTAAACAATTACAGCGAGAGGGATGGCGTGTTAATCACAAACGTATCAGCCGATTAATGAGAGAATTGGGACTACTGGAAAAGCGACGAATACGACGGAAACGAACAACCAATAGTGTCCATGGATATAAGCGGTATCCTAATCTGGTCAAAGGGTTGGTAGTAGAGTATCCAGAGCAGGTATGGGTCGGCGACATCACCTATATCCGATTGAAGGACGAATTTGTTTATTTAGCGGTATTAATGGATGTGTTCACCCGCAGTATTCGAGGCTGGCACTTGGATAGAACGATGGAGAAACAGTTAACGATAACAGCGTTGGAGAAAGGACTGAACCAGTATATTCCAGAGATTCACCATTCAGACCAAGGGGTGCAATATGCGGCCAATGCGTATGTTCAGATATTGGAGGAGAATGAGATAGCGATTAGTATGGCAGGCGTGGGTAAGGCCTATGAGAATGGTTATGCTGAACGGCTCATGAGAACAATAAAAGAAGAGGAGGTTGATTTGTCGGACTATCGCAATTTTAATGAAGTGTATGAGAGAATAGAAGAGTTTTTAGACGAGGTGTATATGAAGAAAAGAATTCACTCTTCTTTGGGCTATTTGACACCCAGCGAATTTGAGGAAAAGTGGAGGAAGGAATTGTAGAATGTCTCAGGTTGATACATGTTAGTCTAGACTTGCTATTGTCTGATTTTACTGTCCAAATTCAGGGGTTCACTTCACTTGTTCTCGCAGGTCATAGTCCTTCAAGTAGTGCTGTTCGATGCTTTGTCTCACCTGCTTTTCGTAACGAGCGACAAACTTGCTATGACCTTGTACATGAAGGTAGAGAGACACTTTAGTGACGCTCAAAGGCTGGATATCGTTGGCTGTGTCGTCCATCCAGGGAAGTGCCTATATCTTTTGGGTCAATACGTTTTAAGGATATCGGGGTTTGGTAGCGGTGGGTTGCGATGGCGAAGCCGCTCCAGCGGAGCATCGCACCCTGGCAGCTAGGTTACCTGCTTAGCTGCATCGCTCCGAGTAATGTTTTAGGCTGGATGAATAGTACTAACTTGGCCCTAGCATCGCTGGGGCTTTTGACTGGGCGGCTGCGCCCTCAAGCGCAGTGATTGTAGCATGGGCCTTTGAACTGGGTTGCACTCTCGTTACAACGTTGTATGTGCATCGTCTGTAGGCCTGCGCGTTGCCAACAGAATACCACCACCACAGCCGCCCAAGGTTACCCGTAATCGCGCTGTTCAAGCCAAAGCGGCTTCATCCACTTAGGCTCCGCTAATGATAAGGATTTTGAGCGTATGACACGTGCTCATAGCTTCGCTTCAATAATCCCTTAAAGCTCCTCTGAATTCAGCTGAGGAAACCGAGTGACCCCAGTCACCCGGCAATTCTCTATTGGGAAAGTTTAGGGCTGTATCCCAGGCCCCATGGACGTTGGCATAGCACTGTGCAGTTTTGTGTAACCGAAACTGAGCAGTTTCAGCCAGCCATCTTACACAAAGGGATCGTGAGTTTCTGATGGCACTCCCCTAATTTAGGACTTGTCAGGACACAGACAACACGGAGAAACCAAACCCACCGGTTGTCGTCCCACAGGCTCCCAAATTTAGTCACTCCTACTTAAGAACTCATCATCATGGCTAGAACCTACAACGGCACCATCGGTAACAACGTCGCTCGGGCTACTCAATCCGGCTTTGGGCTTTTCCGTTTCTGGGAGTCTTGGAATATGTATGGCGGCGGCGGCAGCGACCGGCTTACTGGCGGTGCCCAAGGCGATTACCTAGCAGGCGACCGCTACAGCAATGGTACCCTCAGTGCCTTCCAAGGAAACGACACTCTCTTTGGCCTCGGTGGCAACGACCGGCTGTATGGCCATGGTGGCAACGACTTTCTCTACGGTGGCAGTGGCAATGACACCTTATTCGGTGGCAGCGGCAATGACTATCTCAATGGCGGTCTCGGTGGCGACACCATGTATGGTGGCACCGGCAATGACCGCTATGTGGTCAACAGTGCCTTTGACCGGGTGTTTGAATTCGCTGGTCAGGGTATCGATACGGTGTTCTCTTCTGTTAGCTACACCCTGGGCACCCATGTGGAAAACTTGACCCTCACTGGCAGTGCATTTCGCGGCACCGGTAACAACTTCCGCAACGTGATTAACGGTAACAGTTTCCGTAATATTCTGTCTGGCCTTGGCGGCAATGACACCCTTAATGGCGGCAGCGGTTTTGATTCTCTGTTTGGTGGCAGTGGTAATGACACCTTATTCGGTGGCAGCGGCAATGACTATCTCAATGGCGGCACCGGCAACGATACCTTGAATGGCGGCACCGGCAATGACCGACTCATCGGGGTGAATACTTTGTCCCTGAGACCTGGTGTCGGCGAGATTGATACCCTCACCAGTGGATCCTTGTTGGATAACGATACCTTTGTGCTCGGTCAAAATGGTCGCGTGTTTTACGATGGCGGAGCTGTCGGGTCCGACTATGCGGTGATTACTGACTTCGATAAGCTCGACTTCTTTGGCGAGACTAGCTTTGACAGGATTCAGCTGGCCCAGGGGTCTAACTACCGTCTCGGCTCTGTGGGCAACGACACCTATATCTACAAGGATAATCTGTTGGCCACCGATGAGTTAATCGGTATCGTCAGGAATGTGCAGGGGTTGAATCTAGCCAATGCGAACCACTTTGTTTATAGCTAAAGGATGCAGCTGATTGACTAACTAATGGGATAACTGATGTGTACGCCACCTATGACTGATTCGGTCATAGGTGGTTTTTTAAAGGCGGCACCTCTCAGGGGATTGATGCGATGGGGATGTATCAATGAACGGTAAAATAAGCTTTTCAGGCAACTGACACATGCCTTGTAGCGATCACTCAGGCCAACTTTGGACCAATTACGTTTTTGAACTGATATACCTGATATAAAAGACTTCTAGCGATCATGTGGCGGCTGATGACAGCTTCGTTAGTTTTACCCCAATAAGGATGGATTTATTCTGTTTCATTTTGGAAACGGAGAAATGATGATTGATGGTAGGTGAAGTTCGCTGAAATAGATTGTCTGTTTTCGTTTCAATGCATAAAAAGCCCCCACCAATCGGCAGAGGCTTGGAGTGTGTGTAGGGAGAGTCTGAGTAGAGAAGGGTGCCTCATGAAAGATAATGAAGCTTCACGGATGTACGGAGACGCACTCGGCACCCAAACTTGGTTAGCCTGAATACGCCCCGCGCTGTCAGCGGACGACGGACTTAGTACGAGCGTCTAGGGCATCTAAGCGAGCTTCCTGGATGTTATCGATAGCTTTGGTGCGAGCATCCAGCGCTTCCAACCGAGCGGCTTGGATATCTTCAACGGCTTTGGTTTGGTTGTTTAGATGCTCAAGACGTAGTTTGTGAACGCTGTTCTTAGTGCGAGCATCCAGTGCGTTTAAGCGAGTCTCTTGGATGTTGTCAACGGCTTTGGTGCGAGCGTCCAGGGCGTCTAGACGAGCGGCTTGGATATCTTCGATGGCCTTGGTCTGATTGTTGAGATGCTCAAGGCGTAGTTTATGGACTGAATTCTTAGTGCGAGCGTCGAGCGCTTCGAGGCGGGCGGACTGAATATTGAAGGTAGCGGGCTCGACGGCGGAAGCAACGGGTGAGATCGCAGTGGAAGCAACGAGAACAGTTAAGGCGGAAAGAAGTGTGCGTTTCATGGTTAAAGCTCCTTGGTTATCAGTGAAGTGTGTTTACTTGCTTCATTGATAACAAGAATGCCGGGGGTAGCTGAACGCTATCTGACCAGTAACTGAAGGTTGCTTAAGGGGTTTCTGAGTTTAGCTGAGTAAGTTGGGTGATGGGGGTCACAGGGCTTCTTTAGTTAACAGGCCTCTGAATATAGAACTGCCCCTCAGGCCAGATCAGCTTAAGGAGCAATTATTCACCTATACCCTTATTGCTAATCAGTTAGAATCAGCTCGTAATTCCTAGATTAATAAAACCGATATAGTGAACCAACATCAGTTTTGACATATAAAATTCCCTCATTAGCAATCCATTGTCCACCATATTCTGTGTCACCGCTCCATATACGAACTCTTTGGTTTTCTAAAAAGAGAATTGATGAAACTACACCATCTTCCCAAGAGATAGAACCAGCTGCTCCAGATCTGCTTGTATTATTATTTCGCTGTACCCAAGAGCTGGTTACAGTCCCTGTAAAATGACGACCATCGTCGGCATTGGAAAAATCAACTCTTTTCCCAGCAATATGTGTTGCAATTACATCATCAAATGGGGCTGACTGTTGGACAGGAAGTTCGTTCCTACCGTGATTTCTGAAGCTTTCCTTTGCAGCTTCTATAAACAATTCTTGCGCAAGTCTGACCCAGAAGTTTTGAGCTAAAACGGCTTTTGACATATAAGGAGACATGCCAAGTACAAGACTCAAAATCCCTATAGATAGAAAGCGCCACATTGTTGTGGAGAGAGGTGTAATATTTTCCTGATCGTTGATGGAACTCCGATAAATCATAATTTCGATTTGCCTTAAGGGATGTATGGAAAGCTAATAGGCTTACTAGCAATAACGTCAATACCCTAAGAATTTTATCCAATACATCAAGTCATGGCAGCTTTTGGGCAAATAAGGATAATAGGTGGATCGTTGACGCACAGGTGAACGCAACGCCTCACAGCACACAGGTTATCCAATCGCTACGCCCAAGCGACCTCATCTCCACCGTCAGCGGCCTGAGCGTCACTATGAGGTGCTGACGATGGATGAGCAGCGTTTGCTAGCAGCAAGGCTACCGGAGTTGGTGGTGCGGTTTATTGCGTTGCGGGATGTGGTGGTGCCGTTTTAGGTGAAAGGAAGTTGCGATCGCACCCTAAAGCCCAATACCTGCTCTAAAGGGCACCTCTATTTATTGATTTTTTGGAAAATCCAGTCTCAAATAAGACTGTTATCCAGTCTTTGGTCTGGAGATTCAATCTTAAAAGTGAACCCAATCCTCTTATTTTGTCCGTTTTAGATCTGGGTATCCCATGGCTTAGGCGGCTGCTTCAGCCATGTCCTGCTTTTGCCAGAAGACGTAGCGTTTGAGATTATAAGCCAAATTTTTGAGGCCAAGCATGGTTTCGGCTCTCGCCAACCCAATGGTCCGAATGACTTTGCCTCCCATCTCATTGACCATTGAGCCAAACACATGTTCAACCTTGGCACGGGTTTTTGAACGCTCACGATTATCCGCTATCTGCGTCTCGCTCAGAGGTCGATTGCGATAGGCCCGTTCGTTGATATGACTCTCAAAGCCCATCATCTCTAGCACCGTGACAATCGCTATCGAGAGATAGGCACTATCAGCCCAGAGCTCATCATCGACATTATCGGCATCCAGCAGCTGACCCAACACTTGAGAATCATGCACCGAGGCTTCGGTGACCGTGTAACGACGAATAAATCCATGCCCCGCATCTCGATTGATATGGTTTTTATAGCCATAATGAGATGTGCCATTCTTTTTGGTCCAACGGGCATCAACATCCTTTTGCGTTAGCTTATGCGGCTTATCTTGCCAATCGTCTGGCACCTTCCCCGCTTTGAGGGTGGCATTATCATCCCGACTGTTCCGTTGTTTGGGAACCGGAACTAAGGTGGCATCCACGATTTGCCCACACTGGGCCTGGTAGCCCGTCGCGTTCAAGTATGCTCCAAACTGCTCAAACAAGGGCTCGACTAGCTCGGCCTTACGTAAGCGTTCTCGGAACGACCACACCGTTTTAGCATCCGGTACCGAGTCTTCAAGTCCCAGATGGAGAAACCGCATAAACGATAACCGATCATTCACTTGGTATTCCAGCTCATCATCGCTAATGTTGTAGAGCTGTTGCACGATTAGCAGCTTAAACATGACGATAACATCGATCGGGGGACGACCCGCTTTACGCTTACGGGACTTAGCATACACGCTTTCTAAAATTGGTCGAAACTCATCCCACGGAATCATCTCGTCCAGGCAGGTCAACAGGTCCTTTTTGGACTCCAGTTTTTGATGACGGGTCTCAAAATCCCAAAATCCTTGTTGTCCCATGAGATATCTCCCTGCCAACTCTAATCCTTAACCATGATCTCATATTGAGACTCTGTTTTTGGGATTAATCGAGGTGCCCTAAAAATACAAAACTACTTGGAAAACGTCCCCCTCCTCCTTTTAGGGCAGTGCTTGGGGTTTAAAGTGCAGTCCACAAGGAGTAACACCAGTGAGTGTGATCAACTGCTACATGATCGCTGAGACGACATATCTTCGCGAGAAACTCTTTTCCTAAAATCCTTTAACTACAAGATTTAAAGGATGAAGTGGTTTGTTATGGCAGCTTTGATAGGTTCAGAGAATTAAGATATTTATGGCTAGTACATAAGTATATATACTTATGTTTCTGGTCTTGAAGACTAGTGTTGTGGTGAGTTATTCGTTTTGTAGAGAGCTACACTTTAGGTGTGGCAAGAAAATCACTAATGCCCCTCCTGTCGCTACATAAAAAGGAGGTTTTAACTGATGGGACATATATGGAAAAAGTTGAGTGTTGTTGCTATGTCAATCTTATTTCTCAACATAGTTGCTCCTGCTACTGCTCAGCAAATAGATCGTAGCTATTTGCTGTATTATCCTGAGTGTGATCTGTCCTATCAGGTTACGGATGATATTTTCCAAGGATATTTAATTTATTGGGGAGACTATCAAACTGCTGTAGAGATGCTGTTAAACGATTTGTATAGTGCGGAAATTCAATGCGTTGATGCTGCGATGCAAATGGAATCTCAGCTCTATGCAGACCCGTATACCTCTGACCCATATATTTCTGGACAGTCATCTTTGGATAATGAAATGGAGCAGCGTCGGCAAGCTTGTAACTCACGTGAAGGATTTGCTTGGGTTGATGGACTTGGATGTAGAGATTATCGGGTTCTGGATTAACGGGATTAGACAACTATTCCCCCTTCAGAAGAACTAACTATAGCAGCTCGAAAACAAGAAGCTCTGGGCTTACAAGCAATCCAATTTGGGGCTCAAACTGTATGCAGATGAGAATGCCCTTAAGCTCACATTGTTTGCTAATAGGCTCAGTTAACTGTCATCAGTCAATACATGATCGCTAGAAGTCTTGTGGCGGCTAGTAACAGCTTCACTCGTTTTACCCCTAGTGAGCCACAGCCAAGACATTGAGACGTTGCCCGTCTGTTTATTTGTGCGTCCGCTCCGCTCTCCGCACCATTGGTGTCGTTGGGCTCTTTTTATTTACCGCCCTGCGACCCTCTACGCCACCGCCGAATAGGCTACCGCACCGCGCCCATTGATCAAGGGACGCTTCGCTCTCCGCATCCGCTACGCCCTTGACAACGGGTCCCCACGCCAGCGCGGTTCCAGGTGGCTCCGTGGCGCTCGGTGCTCGGGCGGGTCTCGGCTGTGGCCTCTCCCGCCTCTAGCGGCTACCAGGGCAGATAATTACCAGCTGTTTCACTCCCGTGGCTCTCCGGCCTGGGTAGCCAGCTCAGCAGCTCCACAGCGCACCCACCGACCAGCAACGCCGCATACTGCCCCCGGTCAGTAGCCACCGCTTTAGACTGCCATCCCTGTGCCCGTAGCCACGTAGCTAGCCCGTAGGGCAGCGGAGCGGGCACGGCGAGCACTACGCCGCAGGCGATGCCGTCGCGGTGTGGTCGTGCCCATGGGCACGCGTTGAGTATGTCAGGCTTGGGCGTTAGCTCTAGTTGTTGCATTTCATATTGTTGTTGTTACGGCAGGGTGCCTTATACAGTCTGTTGCCCTGCCGTTGATTGTTGTTGCGCCCCTGGTCGTGGCCTTTGGCCAGGGTGAGTTTAAGGTCACCGTGTGTCTGCTGCCGTTGTTAGGTTGCTGCCCCGTACGCTGGCTCTCGCCGTTTCTCCGGTCGGTTTCTGGTTGTCTGGGTTGGGCTCGCTGGGCCAACTTTGAGGGTGTTACCGCCCTACTATCCGGTGTCCCCGCTGCCTGCATAGGCATCATGCCGTCTGGCGTTTGCGGTTCTGTTCTAGATCTTCGCCGCTTATGTCTGCCGTTTCCCCTCTTGCGCTTGGTACTATTGTACCATTTCTGGCGCTAGAAATGGTACAATAAAAGAATTGAAAGAGAGTTTTTTGGGATATCTAAATAGCTTTATTATCAATGCTTTTAGGTATTTGAGGAGGATTAATAAAAACTCTCTTTTGGTGAGTTTGTGTATAGGTGGAATGACCTGGGTGCAACCAGATCATTCCGTGCACATCTTGCCTACCAATCTACGAAAAGGAAACAAGATGTACGAATTAGATTCTATTACCTGCCAGGAACGGCGGGAAAAACAGGATGTGGCAGAAGCTGAAGAATGGGGCTTTGCCACGCTGGAGCTGGCGGAGCTGGTGAAGCGCTGGGGAAAGCAAGCCATCGCAAACGAACTAGCTAAGTTACCAGACACCTCACCGATGCAGCATCAGCCTCTATGCGCTCAGTGCGTGAACTGGCGGCCACCGCGACCTATTCCACTATCCAATGGCACCACCCATATGAGCTTGGGGCTTTGTGAGCTACGAGCGGCTAGCGACCTGGCGCAGCTGCCTCAACACTACGCGGGTAAGTGCAGTTTTTACGAGCCGGATACGCCGTTTTAGATGCCGTTGCACCGATGCGGGAGTGGTGCCCCGCTGTTCGCCACATCAACTACAAGACTATGACTGCATTAGCAACAACCTCAGCAACCGTCTGGCAATGGGCCAAGTTAAAATTCGATCCATCTGAACCGCGTACGTCTAACCCTGAGTGGCAGGCTCAACATGGGGTGTTAGTGGTGTTTACCGATGGCCAAGAACATCGCATTTACTACAATCCTGGCGTGCTATCGCTGCTGAAGCGAGGGGATACAGTACTTTGTCATTATCGTCGCGGTAAATGGCGGATGGCGGCGGAGCAACCACCAGAACTTATCCAAAAATTGGAGCAGCGCCGGATTGACTCGCCTGCTCATAGTGAGTTTGATCCGGTACCGCAGGCTCCCAGCGTTTCAGCGGTGCCCTCAGCGCCGCCAGCTGCATCGGCTAAGCCGACGAGTCGCGATGTGGCGGAGATTGTGGATATCTTTCAGGAGCTGAAAGCAGCGTTGCCAGAGGCGCAGGAAACGACGATACGGGCGTTTTCGAGCACGTTGTTTATGCAGCGGCGGAAGGAGGAGCCGGAGTTTTAAGAAGCGTTCGCTGCCTTGACAATGGCTCAGGGCTGCGCCATCAGATACCCTTACCCCTTCTCTCTTGTCTCTCTTCTCCTGCAAGCATGAATGGTGAAGTCAACCGACAATCCCCCACTAGTGCATTGAATCCCAAGGCAGAGCGGCTCACAACCCCTTGTGATAGAGTGTTGCCTTGAATTCAATGCACGGAACTGAAGCGTGAGCTTTGCGAACAACAACTCACGTCACGAGAACAGAAAGTTGGGATATGAAAGATTAAGTTTTAGCCCAGGTTTCGCACTTTATCTGCAATCAACTCCAGGGTTTGGCAGAGTTCTAGATAATCCATGTTTTTAACTGCCTCTTCCACTGCAGTGCAGCTAGTCGCAACGACTTTGATGTCTTTTGTATTCAGCAAGTATTGTGCCAGCGCAGCTTTTTCGAGTAGCGAAAGCTGGTCAATGCGTTGGTAAATCTCTGTGATAGATTGTTCGCGATTTTCTCCAGTAACGTTCTGAATCCTCTTTCTAGCCAAATCACCCATGAAAACTTTGCACCCTACAAATACATATGGGTAAATATGCGGAATTATGCAGAAATGGGGGATTGAGAGATTACGGATTCTTGACTGTGTTCTGGAACACCTTGAGTTTCTTTCAGACGACCTGCTAGGAGTCCCAACATGGTCGCAATGGCGGGAGGGTTTAAGTCATCAACAAAGACTTTCAGGAATAGAAACTGCTTTGCATCTGGTGGTAAAGCTTTGATTAGCTTTTCTAGGCTGTCAGTTCGAATATCACTACCATTCCGAAAGTTGCTAACCGTAGCTTCTCGAACACCTGCGTTGACAGCAACGGCCTTGCCAGTTAAGCCGAATTCTTTCAACGTCAAATCAAATGCTTTTGAAAAATTCATACGGTTACGCTTTAAAGTAATCGACTAGTGTATGACTACTATCAACTTTTAGAATAGGACTATAAATTACTGTAGAAAGTAATTTATGACTCTATTATGCCATCTTTGTCAAATAGGCTTCCTCATTTTTCAAGGATCTGGTCCAAAAGTTAAAACCCCACCTCCGGCCAGAGATGGGGCAAATGCTTGGATGCATTACTGCGGTCAAGCACCAATTAAATTACCTGTGCATATTCTATGGCAAAAATACGTAATTCTTCCAGTCCCCCGGAAGAAAGTTCGCGCTATGTGCTTTTTGATGAAGCAACGGTTAACCGTTTGATCGATGCAAAGTTAACCGCTGCTCAGTACCGTACAGTCCTTTATTTCTCCCTAGTAGATCCCTTTGGCAATCGGTTTGTAGATACCGGCGGCAAAATGGCCAGGCAACGCTTAGGGATTAGCAAGTCAACTTACTACGAGGCTCTAGCCGTTCTAGAACGTGAGCAGCTCTTTGAATTTGAGGACGTATCTTTACGAGTCAGAAGCAGAATTGGCAGTAAAGCGCCCGAAAAATGCTTCAGCGAAAAAATAGTCCGAAAAATTAAACCTAAGTCCGAAATTTCGGAAAATCGTCCAGAAAATCAAACTTTAGTTCAAGAAATCGGAACGCAGTCCGAAGTTTCGGAAAACCAATCGCTGAAACCTTCTGAAATCAAGGACTCTAAGCCTTCTCAATATCATTCAATAGATCTCAATCAAAGTCAGAATAATTCAGTAAGAGAGAGAAACAGTCAAATTCCAATTTTTGAAATAGAGACAGATTACAAAGATTGGTTGCTTGCTAAGGCCAGTCGATTTCCAGACCCGCCAGCACTTCGGGAACTGTGGTTAGAGAAACAGAGCGTAAATCCTGCTAATTTGCGTGAATACGATGCATGGCAATCGGTACAGCAGCAAATAGATCCCCTTCCGCCGCCGCGTTCCCCAGAGCAGTCTGAGTCGGAAGACGAAAGCATCGCCGCGCGGCTAGCACGCTATCAGCGTCAGTGGGCTGTAGTGCCCATGCGTAAAGGGATGCAAAATGCGATCGCAAATCATCCCGAATGGCACATCGACATTGGCCCCGATGGCCCCCGCTGGAAACCTACTCCCCCAGAACAGATTGCTGCGCCAGATCCGGAACCCGAACCCTCAGCAGACCAGGTATTGCATCGTCTAAAAAACGCCATTGAAACGCAAGGGTCCATTACGCCGCAGCTGCAGGCCGACGCTGAACGCTGCCATATCGATATTCCGCAGCTCCAGGCAGAATGGGAGTTAGCAGCCAGCCCACCGGGCCATGCTGACGACCAAATGCGGCAAGCGGGGTGATGGTATGAATCTATCTCCAGACAATGTGAAACAGCTATGGGAAGCAGAGCATTATACCCCCAAGGGCTACCTCTATCACCTGCTGTTGACCCATCGCCCCCTAGGCGAGCCGTGGAAAATCGAGAGAGTGCCTGAGTTCTGCCAACGCTGGAATTTTCCCGAGCGCCAGTTTTATAAAGCCAAAGCTGCGCTGATCGCCGATGACTTGATCGATGAAACGATCACCGACTGTGTTGAGCTAACCGTTCTTTCTCTCGATACCTCGGAGTTGTCCATGCCTGCGTTAGGCGAGTTAATCGCTGAAACGCTGGATGCTCATCCAGGGCCGCCGACCGGCAACAGTGAATGGGCGACCTGGTACGACGAAGCGAGGCGACGTGGCTTAGTGCTAGCGTCTCAACGTCAGGGAGAGACAACGATGGTGTGCCTGGCGGATGAGCGATGGATGCCGTTTGAAGAGTTGCGATCGCAATCCTGGGACGAGCTAGAAGCCCAGCTACAGCCGATGATGGTGGAATCTGTTGCCGAGGCGACGGAGCTAACGCCAGAGCAACAAAAGATTCTAGCGGCCATGTCTCGGTTAACAGGAGGATAGAACGATGCCAATGGATCGCAGTCTCTACCCTGACAACTGGGATGAGCTAGCCCTAGCCATCAAAACCGAAGCGAACTGGTGCTGTACTGAATGCGGGCGGCCCTGCCGCCGCCCTGGCGAAACGCGAGAAGCGGCTATCTTTCGGCTGACGCTGACTGAACATCCTACGGTGGCAGAGCTGTGGGAGCTGAGCGGCGCTGATGCGGTGGTGTCTAAGCTGGGGCGATTTACGTTGACGGTGGCGCATTTGGACCATGAGCCGCAGAATTGCGATCTCACCAACCTAAAAGCCCTGTGTGCTCCCTGCCATGGCACCTATGACCTCAAGCAAATGGGCCGTAAGCGCGTGCTCAAAGCAGAACGGGCGGGGCAGCTGCGGATCGATGATGCTCTGAATGGTATGCAGCTGGCGTTGTTGCCTGAGCCAGTGGTCTATCAGCGTGTGGATCTGCGTTCTGGGGGAAAGCGGACGGTGGTGCGTAAGCCGCTGGATGCGGAAGGCAGTAGGCGGAAGCATCGGGCTCCTGGTAACGCTTCTGGCTGGATTGAGGAGCGGATGGGCAACCGGAAGCGGGCGAATCCTAGCGTGAGTTATTACTATCGGTGGGATAGCCATAAGGGGCGGGTGAGTGAGTATATACGGGCGAGTCAGGTGACGCGGGTTGTGGGGCTGATTGAAGCGGAGCGGCCTGCGTTGGAGATTTTGAAAGTGGTCGTAGAAGGAAAGCGCAAAATTTCAGGTGTGTCAGCTGAAGGGTATGACCTCGACACGATGTAGAGTGCTATAACGCTTATCCAGCAAGGGTTTCAGGAAGATTTGAGCGAAGAATAAATTTTCTCAGTTTCAGCGTGATGGAGATTGTAAGCTTCTTGTAGGGCTTAGGATTTCTGACTTTTTAATAGACATCTAATTGAGGTCATACCCCAGCTGAATTAGTGAACCAATGACCGCAACCCTATCAGGAGAAGGAACAATTAGACTTGATGGATTGGGTAAGTGTGTGTGGATTTTGAATGTATGGAGCTAAAACGTGAAAGCTACCGAGGTATTGCGGCTCTACAAAGCCGGTAAGCGAGACTTTAAGGGTGTAAATCTCAGAGGTCAGAACTTTAAAGGTAAAGATTTATCAGGAGCAGACTTCAGCGGATCTGATATCCGTAGTACAAACTTCACCAATGCGAATTTAAATAGATCCAACTTTACCAAAGCTAAAGCTGGATTACAGAAGCGTTGGGCGATTGGATTAGTTGTTATCTTGTTTCTGTTATCACTCTGCGCAGGATTCCTGTGTGCATTTTCTGGATATTTTGTTGGACAGATATTTATTCCCAGGGGTTTAGAAAATCAAGTTGTTGGATGGATCTCATTATCGGCTATTGTTGTAGCCTTATTTTTGCTACTTCGTAAAGGTGTTGTAGCCGTAGCTGTAGCCGTAGCTGTAGCTGTAGTCGTAGTCGTAGTTGCAACCATAACCGTAGCCGTAGCTGTAGCCGTACCCGTAGTCAGCTCCAGAGTCTTAGCCGGATCCATAGCCATAGCCGGAGCCGTAGTTGGAGCCGGAATCTTAGTCGTAGCCGTAGCCGGATCCGTAGCCGGATCCGTGGTCGTGGCCGCCGCCGGAGTCGTGGCCGGATCCGGAGCCGCTGTCGGAGTTTTAGTTGTAGCCGTAGCTGCAGCCATAACCGTAGCCATAACCGTAGCCGCAGCCGTAGCTGCAGCCTTAGCCGGAGCCGGAATCGTGGCCGGAGCCGGAGCCGGAGTCGTAGCCATAGTCGTGGCCGTAACCGTAGTCGTAGCCGTCACCTTGGTGAGTGCTTATGTCGGTTGGTGCGCGTTGAAGGGGGATGAGCGAGATGCTGGGATATGGTCTGTTGCTATCGCCTTTGCGGCTATTGGGGGGACCAGCTTTCGAGGTGCAAAACTAACAGATGCTAATTTCTCTCAGGCGTGTCTTAAAAGCACAGACTTGCGTGGCGCAGTTTTACTCCGTACCCGTTGGCGACAGGCTATAAAACTAGACCGTGTACGCCCAGGCGAGACCTATCTCAACACTCCTAAAGTCCGCGATCTGGTCCTCACTGGCAACGGTCAGGGCCAATCCTATGACTATCTCCTCAATCTCGCAGGCATCAACTTACAAGGTGCCAACCTGGTCAAAGCTGACTTCACCGGTTCCAATCTCAAGGATGGAACGTTGCAAGGAGCAAAACTAGCTAACGCCAGTCTGAACGGTGCTAACCTCACCGGTGCCTATCTACAAGACGCAGATCTCTCCAATACTAAACTAGTCCAGACCCAGCTTGACGAGGCCGACCTCACCGGAACCAAACTCACTGGAGCCTGTATCGAAGGCTGGAATATCACCACCCGCACTAAACTCCACGGCATCCGCTGCGACTACGTCTTCATGCGTCTGCTGTCTGGCCGCAGATCCGACCAAAAACGCTGCCGCAAACCCGACGATTGGAACAAGACCTTTGCCAATGGTGAGTTTGTCGATTTCATCGCCCCCATGGTCGAAACTCTCGACCTCTACCACAACCAAACTGTAGACCCCTGTGCTGTGGCCATCGCCTTTAGCGACCTCCGCCAGCAAACCCCCAACGCTGATCTGGAAATCATCTCCATGGAGAAACGAGGCCAGAATTTAGACAAGTTCAACATCCGAGTCCGCACTAGCCCCCAGGCCGACCTATCGCAACTCCATCAACAATACTTCTCGCAATACGAGCATTTACTAACCCTGCCCCCTGATGCCCTCGTAGCTCTCCTCATGGAGAAAGAAGAAACATCCCAAATCCTAGCTGGACTGGTAGAAACAGCCATCACCCAACCCAAAACCCAAGTCAACAAAAATAACCCAGGAGATACCACCGTGTCAGAATAAGGGGCTCAATATAACTAAACATTGGATGTGCCTGTCGGTAACGTGACCGGAACCAAATACGGCAATATGTCCAGCCATCCAAAATATCTACAGCCCCAGCGCTGCTGATATTCCCGTCTCCTCACCACCCTCCGCGATCAGGCCCAAACCTTTCCCATCGACCAAAAAGACGAAGCCCTCGATACCCTCGAAGCGTTGCAGGACGATATCGCTAAGCCTGAGCCCGACCAGGGCCGCATCGGTCGGCGGTTGAAAAAGCTGGTTGCCTTGGGCGCTGCTATCGGCACCATTGCCAGCGGAGCCGCCGCCGTCTCGGGCGACGTTTCCACGTTTACGGGCAACGTCATCGAGCTGACGGAGCAGCTGGGTATTCCTGTCGAGCAATTGCAGCTGCCACCGTCTGATACCCCATAAGTTGCAGCAGCAACCGTTCTCACTATTACCTATCGGCTATTCTGTAGGCTCTAAGTTAGCAGCAACTACCCTACGCGAGCAGCCTAAATTCTGTCTGTCTACTTAAACAAAACCGCAAGCATTCTGATAGTTTCCTACCGTAGAAGATAGGGATATAAACAATATTTCAACAAAAGTGGTTTTCTGGCGTTTACGCAAACTTCACCCGAAAACCAGAAAAACCCCGTAAAATTTTTTACTCAGTATTTCCCATAATATGGGTGCTGAGTTTTGAAAAAATTTTCGATGACCGACCAGAAGTCTACCGTTGAGCAGCAGATTCGCCCGAATGTCTTGCAGGACCAATTAGGTATAAAAAAGGACGCTTACTACGCCTACCTAAAGCATTTGGGAATCACCGCTGAGAAGGATTCAAATGGTAAGGCATTTCTCACAGAAGCTCAGGCAAAATCGATTCGGTTGCTGCGTGAGCATGTGGTAGCGGGTGGCAAAATCGACGAGTTTGATATTCATGAGGCGATTCAGTCAGCGCTGGCTATTGCGGGTGAGAAGGCGCTCGGTGATGTGGCTGAGCAACCGATTGAAGTTGACCCAGCTCAAAACTTGAATATGGAAGCGCTGTATTTAGAGGCATCTGAGCTGGCAGGGCAGCGTCTAACAGCGAGTCAGCAGGTGGTGATGGCGATGGCCAACCAGATGAGCTACGAGGACCTGCATCCGACGACAAAGGCGAAGGTAGACCAAGTACGGGCAGCATCTGCCCCAAAGTTCAATGCTCAGAAGATAGCCGCCGATCTTCTCAACCAATGCCGTCAACAGATGCAGGTTGCCTAGATAATCATTCCGAAGACTTCCAAAAGGTGTGCGCTGCTATCGAGTCGGGTAGCAGCGTTTTAGTCGTGGCTGAGCTGGGGATGGTGGGCGACATGCCTAAACAGCTGGTGAAACGCTATGCGAGTGAGTTTTCTATTGCGTCCGCTGTCTACAAAGGCAGTGGTAAACGCTTTTTCGTGCGCCTGGCCGAGCAACTGGATATCCCCACTGAGGAAACCAAGTACGACAAGAATGGTGAGCCCTGCGGAGAACGGGCGCTGACGATGGATCAGCTGAAGGATGAGATTGCCGAGAACGTGGGACCGCAAACGCTGCTCATCCTGCCGGAGGCAAAGCGTCTGTCTACGGGGATTCGTTACTGGCTGGAAGACTTGATTAATGCCGGTGTGCGAGTGGTTTGCTTTGCAGCGGCGAACCCTGGAAAGGACATCTTTTTAGAGATGTTGGAAATCGAGCTGGAGCTACCCACCGATCAGATTATCCGTGAGACGATGCAGGCCGAGGCGGAGCGGATGGGGCTGCAGCTGAGTAAGTCGCGGTTGGCGGCGTTGCAACCGCTGGCGGGACGGAATCCGATGCTGGCGCGAAAGGTGGTGCGCAATGAGCGGTTGGGGCTGAATCGGTCAGCGAGTCCGCAGCATACGCAGTATGTGGTGGTGATGCCGATAGTGATCGCCTGTCTGATGGCGTTTGGCATCGTGCGGTTTATTGGCATGGGTACGCGTAATAAAAGTCTATATATCTTTGGTGGTACGGCTCTTGTTGCTGGGATGACGATGAAGCAGTTGGGGCAGGTGCGTGGTGCGCGGAAGCGGTTGGGACAGTAGACTAAACGGCTGACTCTACCTACGAAAAAAAACACTGCCCTAAGATTTTGAAAATGGCAGTGACCCCCACCAAGCCCATGGCAGATGACCTATTAGGTATCGGAGAGACAACGACGGCAATATCCAAGGGATTAATTGGTCTGTTACAAACATTGTTCGGACCGGCAACAGATGAAGCGGGCCAGATATTAGCTGATCGAGTTAGATACTGGCGATGGAAAAATTCACTTTCCATCATGGAGCAAGTAAACCAAATGCTGATTGATAAAGGAATAACTCCGAGACAGATACCGCTTAAAACCTTAATGCCCATCATGGAAGGTATTTCAGTCGAAGACGAAAGTGAAAACCTAAAAGCCAAGTGGGTCAATCTAACACTACAGTTGTAGTTATGAAGAATTAGTTATCATGCTCTTCTTGTAATGCCAAAACAGGGCCGTGGCCTGATGTTGCCGTCGCCATCTGGACCATCCAATCACAAAGTCAATATCCGGTAACCATTGCCATAACAACGACCATAATAATCGTCGAATTTCAGGCAATGTTAGTGGAATCAAAGCCCCCGTTGGTGCATGAAGACCGCCAGCGAGCTGTTTGCCGCTGATTTGTGTGACTTCAGCGCCCCTTTTTCAGTGGCGATGGCGAGAGATTGCGTCCGCATCACACTCAAAAAGGCATGGGCTAAACAAGCGAGGGTGATATGTCGATACCAGCCGGTCCAAGAGCGAACTTCATACTGGTCCAAGCCCACCTCCCCTTTAGCCGTCTCAAAGCATTCCTCAATCGTCCACCGACAACCGGCCACCCGAACCATGTCTGATAAGGGATGTGCAAGCAAATAACATCCCACTAGTCGGGTTGAATCGTGATATCCCATTTGGGCAGTACGTCAGACCGTTGCCAGTGTTGTTTATAGGGCTCTAACTCATCATCAGGAACAGTAATCTTCTTGGGATAAATCCCATCGACCAGGTGAACCATAGGAGGAAAATCATTCCATCGCATATTAGCGGCCCATCGCAAGGCATCTTCAACTGAGGTTAATACCGTACCATTCCAATACTGTTCTAATGCCGCCCAACACCGCTCAATGGGATTATATTTGCTGTGATACGGAGGATAGTAAATGAGATGAATCTTTAAGTGTGTGGCGTGGGCAAACTCCACCATGCGTTTAATAAATTGGGTGCGATTACTGCGCACAGAAGGGCCTCCATCCAGGTCAATGGCTAGGGTATCAATGCCCGGATAGTAGCTCTGATATTCATCCCACCAAGCTTCCAAACAATCCATAATAAAATCGGTTGTTTCAGCAGACTGTCCAAAGTAGATAGCCAATTGACTGGCGGCCACATCGAGAATCCCAAAGGGCACTAATTGGGTCTCCCAGTGGTCATCATGATCATGGGCTTGTTTGGCTTTGAGAGTCCGGGCTTTGCCGCCTCTTGAGAGATTACCAATTTTGACTTTGGCTTTCGTGTCAATCGAAATGCGTAAGGTATTGCGAGCGGTCTCCGCTTTCCGATGAGCGTCGTCAATATTCTCAAAAATCGCATCCGTTTCGGGGAGTTTCTTCAGCGGTTTTACTTTTTGTGTTTTTTTAAGCGATACCCCATCCGATTCAATAGATTCCCCATGGTTTGGCGGGTCGGTAACTCCGAGTCCTCATAGCCTTTGACCTCTATCAAGGCCTCTCGAACCGCCCGAGCACTCACCTGAAGGTAACCAAAGGTCGATTGAAATTTAGGATCCGCTTGAGTGTGCTCGCCCACCACGTCTCGAATATCGGCCTCTAGTCTCGGCAGTTTTGCTTCGATAGACTGACGGCCTCTAGCCTGATAGTTATCGATACAGGTGATGCCACTGCGATGTTCATGAAGCCCCAATTGGACACTTTTACGATTCCAACCGAGGTACGTCTCTGTTTTGCGCGCTGACCCATCAAAGTAGTCGATAGCGACTTTGGCCATAAAGGCGCGTTTGCGAGCACCCGTCAGTTTCTGAGCAGCATCTTGAATCGTCTCTTTGACACGGCTTTCCAGCATCAGCAACCCTCACAACAAGCAAGCACAAGTGTTCACCATAACTTATCTTAAAGGATAGGTACTCTATTTATTTGCGTATCCCTAACGTACACTCTGTGGGGGAAAACACTCGATAATAGGCGATCTCGTTGGGGTCTTTCAGACTGCGTCTGAATAACAGCCGATGGGCCCAGCCGTCCGGGGAGGGGGCACTCAAAGTGAGTACCGCCCAATCATACGTCCGAGGTCCTTTCGTACCATTGCCGGCACTCAGTCGGTGCCAATCGGTCACTCTCAGGTAGGCCATCGCCTCACTGGCCGGTAACGAGGTCGTTCCAATGACGACCGATTCATTGCACGCAATCCCCAAAACATAGGCTTGCACTTGGGCTTCCAAGGCCTGGCGTAACCCTGGGTTATTCCCATAAACGGCATCGCCCGTGATCCACGCAAAGCACATTCCCAAGTCCGTTGTTCGCGCGACCATTTGCTGAGCCAAGGCCGGTTTGGTGGCAAACTCGATGTCGTCTGGTACTCCGGCCCGACGACATCGGTCTGGATCTTGGGTCCAGCTTTCCGGTAAATATAATGCTCGGTCAAGAAAGGTATGACCTTGGTCACTCACATAGCTCAAAAACACCCCGATTTGACAATTTTCGACTTTCCCGACCGTCCCACTATATTGGCGTTGGACTCCTACCGACTGCTTTCCTTTTTGATAAATCCAGTCTCATCCAATACCCCCACTCCATCGGTACTGAACAGATGCTCTTGGGCATACTCGATTAACTCACCTCTGACCCCATCGGCTTCCCAGACTGAGCGTCCTAACAAATTCTGAATTCCATAGGGGGTACTGTCTCCGGCTTCTTCCGCGAGTTGCCAACCATTTTTTCGCTCGATGGGGCTCAGTAAGCCTTGCACATAGCTGCGGGCTCTCTCTTCTGCCTCAATCCTTGAAAAGTAAGGGCGGATACGGTCCATGAGTTCTTCAAAGGCAAAATCCCACTCTTGCACTTGAGCTTGTTCATTCAATGGGCTGACAAGGATTGGCATCAGAGGCTGGCTGGCGTTCATTGACCAGTATCCCCTTAAAATTAAATATCTACAACTGTAGTACTAATCAGTAATGCTGCTACTGGAAGGTCAGTTCACCCGAAATATATAAAACTGTTTTCAGAGCTAGATAGTATAGATGCTGTCATTCTGGACACGGTATTTAGCCTACACAAATCCCAGCAAGATGCACTAATCAGAAAATATTTTGATTCTTCCACACCGTTCAAAGAAGACCGGAAAAGAAATGCGGGAGATCTTCTATTTGAATATCCAGATGATTATCGAGGAAACCTAGCTGTTATAAGCTTTGTGGAGTATTTGAAAGATATTAAAGGAAAAAAAATAGCCTACGAAGTAGTTGCAGAAAGTGTTAGATATCTTGGGCAGCTTAATTTGATAGCAGTTGGTGACCCAGATTACGGGGCAAAATATTACAGCAATCCTCGGCTAACAACATTGGGATTAGGGTTTCTAAAAATTGTCAGTGAGCCTGAGAAAGCAAGTTAAAGCCGCTTCTCTGATTGGGGTTAGGCAATCTTTAGATAGTTACTTTTTAGAGTTAGCCTTTTTCCAAAATGACGATTACCCACACTGCGATCGCAACCCCACAAATCCCAACCTAACCCTTATCCCTGGGCAACTTAGGGCAGTGGAGCAGAGCCAGAAGGGATGGATAAGCCAACGAATAGCCTTTGCAAAGACCCTGGTGAGCTGAGCCATCAGGAGCAGCGGGTGTTGATGCACCAGCTAGAACGGCGTTTTCAGGGGCGGCAATTTACGAGCAAAGAAGCGGGGGAAAGCGCTGTACGGGCTGCGATTGGTGAGTATCTAGGGTGTAGTCCTCAGACTGAGCCAAATTTTGTGTGGGCGCTGTGGTTTGGTCTGGTTGTAGCGCTGCTGGCGGGTGTCTGGTGGTCTCGGTCTCGGTGGCAGAGTCTGGGCTAATGATGGCGATTACCCATGCTGCGATCATCTGGGCATGCCGTAATAAATGGCCATAATCAAGTTGGAGGAGGCAACGAATGGCAGCAGAGGTGCAAATCAAATTCCCGAATGGTATGAGCCTGCGGGATAAGCAGATTATTTGGGAAGAGACCAGAGGCCACATTGGTAACGGAACGCTGACTAGCCCTGAGCAGATAAGGCACCACATCTTAGAGACGTTCAAGGTTGAGGTGGAATGCTGGTTTAAGGATCCACCAGACGTGATGATTTGCGGTTCCAATGCGGCTGAGGAAAAATTTGTTCAGCAGGCACTTAGAGAGTATTTTCAACAATGTCCTGTCGTTAGCAAAGATGATGCTCAGCAACGGACACGGGCATTTTTAGCGGGGTACTACGCAGGTAGAAAATTCTCATGATGGCGATTACCCACGCTGCGATCGCAACCGCAGGCGCATCCTTACTACTCGGCACCGCCCAACCACTCCCGTTAGCGCTTGCCGTCTTGGGTAGCCAGCTGCCGGACATCGACACGACGACCAGCATCATCGGCCAGGTCTTTTACCCCATCAGCTCATGGATAGAAGATCGCTTTCCCCATCGCAGCGTCACCCATTCGTTAGCGGCCACAGCGGCGCTGACCGTGGCTGCTCTGGGCATTGGCTTTGCTGTGGGGACGGTAAAACCATGGTTAGCCCTACCGTTGGGCCATGTGCTCAGCTGCTTTAGCGATTGCTTTACGCGCCAGGGCGTTCAACTGTTTTGGCCTGACCCTGCTTGGTCCATTAGCGTAAGCAACCCGAAGCGACGACTACGCACGGGTGGACCGGGTGAGTATTGGGTATTGTCGGTGGCCGTGGGTTTGTTATTACTCGGTATCTGGTTAGCGGGTACAGGTGGCGTTACTGGCCAGGTGAATCAAAGCCTCGGGCTACGAGATGGTGCGGTAGCGATGTACAACGCCAATGCGGCCAGTGCTGAGGTGTACGCGGAAGTGACAGGTGTGTGGGCTGATGACCGCACTGATGCCAGTGGCCGCTATCTAATCCTCGATGCGGTGGGGAATGAGTTTATCGTCACCGATGGCCAGGGTGTTTACCAGACGGGTAAGCAGCTGCTGGTGGAAAAGCTGACGACGGCGACGGGCGCGGCGATGACGCGGACGACGCAGACGCTTACGTTGAATGATGAGGATGTAGTTACTCGGTTGCAGGCGCTGCGGATGGCGAATCCGGCGGCGCGGATTTATCTGAGTGGTTCGATTACGGTGGATTTTCCTGAGGATGTGCGGCCTACGGTGCTGCCGAGGCAGTTGCCAGCGGTGACGGTGGTGGGTGAGGCGGTGGAGTTGGAGTATTGCGAGCTGGAAGTTGCGATCGCGTTGTTGGATGACCAGTGGGCGACAGGAAGCTTAAAGGCCATAGTTCAGATAGCTACTTCTAATACAAACTAAATCTTTTGTGGCTGAAGCAAGACTTAATTTTAGAGCGCAGCCAAAAGAATCAACCCAATAACAATCGCAACTATTATGCTCATGGCAGAGGAGCCATCATTTGTTCCTGAAGTCGTAGAGGAGCCTATCAATGGTACTTTGCCTTTGCCTCCGCAGGCAGGACACTGCTGAGGCAGTCTGGGAGTACCTAGGCTGTCTTTTGTGCTAGCTGGGGTGAATGGTGGTTGAATCAGACCAGAGCCATTGCATTTGGAACACTTGATGTTGTTGAGAGAGAAGTCAATATTTTTACTAGAGGTGTAGAGGAGCCTATCAATGGTACTTTGCCTTTGCCTCCGCAGGCAGGACACTGCTGAGGCAGTCTGGGAGTACCTAGGCTGTCTTTTGTGCTAGCTGGGGTGAATGGTGGTTGAATCAGACCAGACGCCGATTGCAGTTTGGAACGACTTGATGTTGTTGAGAGAGAAGTCAATATTTTTTACTAGAGGTGTAGAGGGGGGGGTAAATGGTACTTTGCCTTTGCCTCCGCAGGCAGGACACTGCTGAGGCAGTCTGGGAGTACCTAGGCTGTCTTTTGTGCTAGCTGGGGTGAATGGTGGTTGAATCAGACCAGAGCCATTGCATTTGGAACACTTGACACTCTTGAAAGAGAACCATTGAGCAGTCATGGTATGCACCCCATTACTACACGCCCTTATGCTCAATTTTAAAAACTATTTTCTAAGCATAATTACTTAGTTAACCAGTCTTATTGTTGCTTAATTTTTGGTCAGAAAACCGTGGGTTTTAGTTGGAGTCTAAGGGTGGCTCTGGGCATGCTCTCATTGGGCTTTCTGTTTTAAAGGTAGGTATGAAGAGGGTCATTCCTTATGTGTTAGCAGGCGTTGCGATCGCAAGTGTTGCTACAGCTCAGCAATCCAGCTTTGTCACACCCCCAGAACAACCCAACCAACCTCACGAAGCCCCTCGCCGCCTCACCATCAACGTCTCCGTCACCGACCCCGCCGACCTCAAAGTCACCGACGGAGACCGCATCACTGTCGGCCAACTCATCGCCGACCGCACCCGCGATCGCAACCGCCTCGAAGCCCAGGCCCGACAGCTACACCTAACGCTGCAACGCCTGGAGCATTCCACCATTACGCCGCCACTACCACCGCAGCAACCGCCTGCGATCGCAACCCCAACGTATCTAGAACAAAATGCTGCCATCGCCCGTGCTAAAGCTGACGTAGACCAGGCCGAAGCGCTGATAACGGCGAAGCATCAGGAAATCGACTACCTGGGCCAGCTGCCTAACCTCGATCCGCTGGTGATGGAGCACGAAACCGCCAAGCTAGCGGAGCTACAACGTGACCACACTGCCGCCGTGCGTGAGTACCAATTGGCGTTGGGTAAACGTTCGACGGCGGAGTATGAGCACTCGGTGACGATGGCCGCTGACGTTAGTAGTCGAGGTCATGCTGTGCTGAGTTACCAACAGCAGTGGGCTAACTATGAACAGCGTTTGCGGGACCGGGATTTTCAACTGGCCCAAACGCAGCTCAGGGTTGATGAGGTGGAACATGCGTTGGCAAATTTGGCAGTGGTCAGAAGTCCTTACGCGGGACGGATTCGGCGTATCAAGTGGCTGGGGCAGAGCAGCGATGGGCTGCTTAGTGCTGAAATCACTCTTATGGTGCGGTCCAGCGCTGGCGCAGGGTTTACCGTGTCTGAGTAGCAGACCGGCATGTTTGGCGGAGTTGACTGAGCTGGCACTGGATCAGTCGTCAGAGATTGAGGCGATCAGTGAGGAGCTGGTATTTGCCCACGAGCGCCAGGAATATGCGGAGGCTCGGACCTGGATGCATCTGATGACGTTGGACCCGTTGCGGCTGGTGCAAAACATTTTCGGGGGTGGCGATGTGCAGCAGGAGCGACTTGCGATCGCAGCCCTTGAATTAGAAACAGCCAACCTGATTCGCCGACTAGAAGCAGTTGGCGATGAGATAGCCGGTGAGGTGGTGGACCTGGTATTGGACTATGAGCAGATGATTCGTAAAGGTCAGCTGTTGGCGGCTCAGCTAGAAACGCAACGACAACGTCAGGCGGTGCAAGAAACGAAATATCGTACGGGGCAGAGTAGTACGGATGCGATGTTGCGGGTGTGGCAACGGACTGCGGATTTAGAAGCTAGGTGTGATGAACACCGGATTGATGGGCAGCACGTGGTTAAGACGCTTGAGGTGATGACAGGGAGAGGCCCACATGAGGGGTTGATACAGGGGGTATGTATGGATCAGTTACTGTTTCTAACGCTGCCATCGGGGAGTGCAGTTTGGCTTGAAGAAGATACATCAGCAGAATAACAGGTGAACGAATCGGGCAATCTCAGGTAGTACGTGAGCTAGAGGTGTTGTCGGTGGTGAAGATTTGGCAGCGTAGAGGGTTTATCCCAGCGGTAATCGTGATGGGAGTGGTTGCGATCTCTCCCAGGCTATTCAACCAGCAGATTGAAGCTGCTATTGATGCAGCAGCTGGTGGCCAAAACACTGTAGTGACCCCCAAAATTAGGACAGGACTGAGAGAGCGTAAGCTAGAGTCCAATCGGGGGAAGGAATATGGCCAGCAAGCCAAGAAACTACAGTAGCGAATTTAAGGCAAAAGTGGTGCTGGAGATCGTCAGCGGCCAACGGAGTGTGAGCGCAGCCAGTCGAGCCCATAAAGTCCATACGTCAGTGATCAATCGTTGGCGTAATGAATTTCTTAAACAAGCGCATTTAGCGTTTGGAGGCAAAGGAGGAGGAAATGAATCAGCCGAACGAATAGCCGAATTGGAACGAATGGTGGGTCGGTTAACGATGGAGTTAGCGGTGGCAAAAAAAGCTTCAGACTTGTGGAATCTGAGCGGAAACGAACCATGATAGAGCAGTTGAAAGGCGAGTATCCAATCCAGGTCATCTGTGATGTCATTGGCTACAGTCGGAGTCGTTATTACTATCGGTCAACATCAGACAAACAAACGCAAGAAGAGGAACTAAAAAAAGCGATCATTGATGTGGCGGGACGGTATCCCACCTATGGGTATCGACGGATTACTAAACAATTACAGCGAGAGGGATGGCGTGTTAATCACAAACGTATCAGCCGATTAATGAGAGAATTGGGACTACTGGAAAAGCGACGAATACGACGGAAACGAACAACCAATAGTGTCCATGGATATAAGCGGTATCCTAATCTGGTCAAAGGGTTGGTAGTAGAGTATCCAGAGCAGGTATGGGTCGGCGACATCACCTATATCCGATTGAAGGACGAATTTGTTTATTTAGCGGTATTAATGGATGTGTTCACCCGCAGTATTCGAGGCTGGCACTTGGATAGAACGATGGAGAAACAGTTAACGATAACAGCGTTGGAGAAAGGACTGAACCAGTATATTCCAGAGATTCACCATTCAGACCAAGGGGTGCAATATGCGGCCAATGCGTATGTTCAGATATTGGAGGAGAATGAGATAGCGATTAGTATGGCAGGCGTGGGTAAGGCCTATGAGAATGGTTATGCTGAACGGCTCATGAGAACAATAAAAGAAGAGGAGGTTGATTTGTCGGACTATCGCAATTTTAATGAAGTGTATGAGAGAATAGAAGAGTTTTTAGACGAGGTGTATATGAAGAAAAGAATTCACTCTTCTTTGGGCTATTTGACACCCAGACGAATTTGAGGAAAAGTGGAGGAAGGAATTGTAGAATGTCTCAGGTTGATACATGTTAGTCTAGACTTGCTATTGTCTGATTTTACTGTCCAAATTCAGGGGTTCACTTCACACTGAATGGTATCAGGTAGTGGAAGGCTCTATCTACGATGGCGATACGCTACGGGTTGAACGTGGTGGTCAGGAGCTGAAAATCAGATTCTGCGGAACGGATTCGCCTGAGATAGAGCAGCCGGGAGGGATTGAGGCGCGGGACCATTTGCGATCGCTAGTGGCCCAGGGTGATGGGGCTATCGGTGTGGTGTCGATTGAGAAGGACCAGTATAAGCGGACTGTGGCAGACCTGTTTGTTATCCGTCCTGATGGCTCGGAAATCCATTTAAATTGGGTATGACCTCGACACGATGTAGAGTGCTATAACGCTTATCCAGCAAGGGTTTCAGGAAGATTTGAGCGAAGAATAAATTTTCTCAGTTTCAGCGTGATGGAGATTGTAAGCTTCTTGTAGGGCTTAGGATTTCTGACTTTTTAATAGACATCTAATTGAGGTCATACCCTTTAAATTCTCAGATGGTAGCTGATGGAATGGCCTATCACTATGAGAAGTATTCGGGCAGTTGCCCGCAGCCAGATGTGTTGGAACGTGCTGAGGAGCTGGCTAAGGAGCAGTCAGTGGGGGTATGGACGAATTCAGCTGCTGTGAAGCCTTGGGAGTATCGACAACATGATATGACTGGAGGGTAATAATGATTGCAGCAAATACTGTCCCTGGAAGAGAATCTTCCAGGGACAGTATTATCTAGAGCACTGCGATTCAGCGCATTCAAGAGAAGAATGTCAACACTTTAGATCGCAATGATTTTTGACGTTATCTTACACCTGTCGTTGTGAGAAATCCTCCAACAACAGAGGTATTGGGAAGGCAATGAAGTCCTTGGCATCTTTCTTCTTGCGTCGTGAATGACATAAGAAGGAAACCAATGAAAGCTATAGATACCAATATGCCCAGCTTAGGATATGCCTTCATAGGACCTCCTTAGCTTTTCGACTGACTAACTTTTAACAAAGCTGAAATTGCTTTAACCAAATAGAGGGACTGTACAGAATTTTGTGTAAGCGATCTAGAATCCATGTAATTCAGGAGATCGCCCCATGGCCCGTAAGAAAAAAGCATCAAACCGCGTTGACGACTTCTTAGACGAACTACTGGAAGATTGCAGTACGCCTGAGGATATTTTGGGCGAGTCAGGTCTGATGAAGCAAATCAAAAAGCGCTTGGTTGAGCGAGCCCTAGCGGGTGAACTCACTCACCATCTTCAGTCGAGTCAAGATGACGAAAGCCCTAACAATAGTCGTAACGGCAGTTCTAAGGGGTATGACCTCGGCACGATGTAGAGTGCTATAATGCTTATCCAGCAAGGGTTTCAGAAAGATTTGAACAAAGAATCAATTTTCTCAATTTCAGCGTGATGGAGATTGTAAGCTTCTTGTAGGGCTTAGAATTTCTGACTTTTTAATAGACATCTAATTGAGGTCATACCCGTTCTAAGAAGACAGTGCAATCCGAAGAGGGTGCCCTCGAACTCTCCATCCCGCGTGACCGCAACGGTAGCTTTGAACCGATACTGGTCCCTAAACATCAGCGCCGCTTGTCGGGGCTTGATGAAAAGATACTGGCCCTGTATGCCCGAGGCATGAGCACCCGTGACATCAGTGCTCAACTCGCAGACTTGTATGGTGGAGCAACGATCTCAGCGGCGGTGATTAGCGAGGTCATCGACACGGTGAGCGAGGACGTCAAAGCGTGGCAATCGCGTCCACTCGACGAGATTTATCCGATTGTCTACCTGGATGCTCTATACGTGAACATTAAAGTGTCCGGTCGTGTCAGCAAGCGGGCTGTTTACGTGGTCCTCGGCATCGACCGAGAAGGCGAAAAGCAGCTGCTCGGGCTATGGATAGGTGAGGCCGAAACCGAAGGGGCTAAGTTCTGGTTGAAGGTCCTGACCGACCTTAAAAACAGAGGATTGAAGGATATTCTGATTGCCTGCTGTGACGGGCTTAAAGGCTTTCCTCAAGCGATAGAAGCGGTTTATCCCCAGACTCAAGTCCAGCTGTGCATCGTTCATCTCATGCGCAACTGTATGAAATATGTCCCCTGGAAAGACCGAAAGGCCGTCGCAAAAGACCTCAAGCCGATCTACCAAGCCGCCACTCTGGCTGAGTCAGAAGCGGCCCTTGATGCCTTTGCTGAAAAATGGGATGAGACCTACCCAGCCGTGAGCCAAGTCTGGATTCGCCACTGGGAGAATGTGATCCCCATTTTCGACTACCCCATGGAGATTCGCCGGGTGATCTACACCACGAACGCCATCGAGTCCCTCAATCGCTCGTTACGTAAGGTGATTAAGACCAAAGCGGTCTTCCCAGATGAAGCCGCTGTGTTCAGACTCATGTATCTGGCGATGAACAATATCTCGAAAAAATGGAACCGACCGATTAAAGATTGGCGGGCTGCCTTGTCACATTTTGCTATTCTGTTCCCAGAACGCTTCTCTCTCTAACCCAACAGCGCTTACACAAAATTCAGATCACTCTCAAATAGATTGTTGCAATTACATATGTGAGTTCAAAGCCACCATTAAACACACTGGCATCCATGGTGAGTTCAAATGTTCCAGAGTCAGGAGAGCTATAACCTATAGCTATAGCTGTCACTTCCCCCATGGGAGGAGTTTGATTTATTTGCATTGGCAGATCCATTGAACAACGGGTGTTCTTCCAGATCCAGAGTCAAAAGCTAGCTAAGAATCGCGACAATTACAAAGCTGCTTTCACTTGTATCTGTCAAAACTTGCCGTCTGAATTAACGAACGACATAATTCAAATCATACTTAGATGTTCTAAACCGTCAATACATTTAGAAAATATGACTAAGCCATGGCATAGCGCAATTCTCAAGATGTGATGCACTTATATTGCGGTCTGAAAACAAAAATGGATAAAAATAAACAAAGCCTCCTTAATGTTAAACATCAAGGAGGCATTACAAAAAGCTAGATGCATTTGCTTCGCTTCGCTAGACAGATGTCATCTAAGCAGCTTTGTAATTGTCGCTTCTAGAAGGTACCCATTTTCTTTTCGATAAACAGCTGCTAAATCAGCAATTAGATTGACACGAACATACATTGATTTTTTTGATTGAATGTGGTATTCGAAATTCCTGGATGTTAATTCTGGTCAAACCCATTTCTTGAAGACTGGCTAAATAGCTGCTCGACTATGAACACAAGCTTTGTTGGGCTGTGTATTCACACTATCTGCAACAACTTTCTTACTTGCTTTTTAAGGGCTGAGAGTCGTCGCGTCATTACAGCTACACTGTCTGGATCTGTTTTTTCTAAATACAGTCCGATGGCTTCTTTAACCACATCGCTGGGAGTGCGCCCGGTTTCTAGTGCGATCGCAATGCATAGGAGTGGCATTGGTGGAGTCTTCCCGTTGGAGTATGGCAGCCTGCTCATCAAGTCTTTATCCAAAAATCCATAGATATCCTGTGAATAAACGTGTTCAGGCTCCATAAAGTGTGGTTAAAAGCGCTTAATTCATGGCCATGAAATTCTTTGCTATCCCCCTACTTGGGGGTGTTTTTTTGTCTATCGGTCTGCCTGTCCAGGCCTTCCACCTCACCCCATCCGATTCCTTGGGTGCTGTTACTTCCACGGATTATCTGAGCTTGAGTACGGGCACCGGCGACCGGGCGATCAGCTCGCTGGGCAGCTGGCTTACTGGGGATAAGTATCGTCTCGCTGACTACGGCACTGAGGGTAGTGGAGCCAAGTGGGTAGACCTTGAGAATGGTGTGTATGAAATTGAGTGGGAGATTTTCACTAAGGACCTGGTGCATGGCGATAATCTGACTTTCTGGAACCGTCGTGAGACAAAGGTTTTAGCCGATAATTCGATCAAGGATTGTGTGCTGCTAGCCTCTGGCAAGTGCTCCACGGCTCAGTTCACGAGCGGTCGCCAACGCTCCACTGTGGACGTGATGTACAACGAACTGGCCTTACTTGGCTTGGATGTTGGGGATAAGAAAGGAACCAGTGAGATTAAAATCCACGGTATTAATCGGATTGCTGAGCTGGCCTATGAAGCGCCCCAGGTAATTACCCTGGCGGCTAGCGATGTCTTGGGTGATATCCGATTTAAAGAGGGCTATACGTCAATTACTACTGGCAGCAAGGATCGGGCGGTATCGACGGTGAGTGAGTGGATGGGGCGGGACCTATCGGCGCTGGGTACGGAGGGTAGCGGTGCGATGTGGACTGACTTGCGGCCTGGTCGTTATGAGCTGACCTGGCAGGTGTATGCCAGTGAGGATGATGCGGAGCGGGATGCGTTTTACCTGTGGGATGGTGAGGGATTGCAGGAGTTTGCGACGCGTGCGATCGCAACGCATCAACGCAGTGCTACCCGTTGGGATTCGGAATGGGTGACGACGACCATTGACATCTATGGCAATGAGCTGGGGTTTATTGGGTTGGATACGGTGGATAAGTCTGGGACGTCAGAGCTGCGGGTGAGTTTGTTGGAGAGGGTCGGGGCAGCGGTGCCACGCAAAGACTCAGCTAAAACGCCAGAGCCTTCATCATTAATCGGTTTGGGACTATTGGTTTTCGTGAAGAAGTTCTTTGAGTAGTAGTTAGAAGCTTTGGGGGTAGTGGTATCTGAAGGAGATGGCTGGGGGGTAGTTGAGATCGTAACGAGTAGAGATTTGTGAAAGGCTTTTACGAGGGGAGGTCATCGCTAAGTATCCTATGTATATTCACGTTTTCATGCTTTAGAGGCTGATATATGTGGGATATCGATGTATGGAGTAAGCAGTTTCCAATCATGCGATTAGCTCAAGGTCTAATCACGCTGTTAGTTCAAACTGATCCTACAAATCAGCCAACTAAGACAGAACAGATACTGACCTTTGTAGATAAGCACTCAGTGCTCGGTTGGGTTTTTGCTGGATGTATTGCAATTGGGGCTGTGATCGCTGCATTGGCAGCCGTGACAGGAAACCTGCGCGACCTCAAAGAGAATATTCTCCATTTTCTTACCCCTCCAAGAGATGAACCATCTCAGGAACAGCTTGTTAAGCTTCGTCATCAGATATTACTGGTGCTTAAAAGAGATGTGTCGAAACGACTTGCTGACTCACTGCATAATCAGATACTGATTGACTTGAATCGTGAAGAGCAGCTTCAGCGGGTTGGTCGTCCGCAACCCACCTTAGTTCAGGAAGATCATCCTAGCCGCTCGCTTCGAGAGTTGATTTCACGAGCTAATCAGACCTATGAGATATTTCATCGTGATGATATTCAAGGTCGGTTGCTAATTTTGGGAGAACCTGGAGCGGGAAAAACTACTGAGTTATTGACGCTAGCAAAACAACTGATTGAAGATGCGGAGGAAGAGGTAAATAAACCAATACCTATCATTTTTGAATTATCAACCTGGAAACCTGAGCAATCTCTATCAGAGTGGCTTGGATTTCAGTTCTATGAGGAATTCAAGATTTCTGAAAGGGTTATATCGCAATTAATTCAAGAGGCTCAGCTTTTACCCTTGTTAGATGGGTTAGATAAGCTTGGCTTGCCAAACCAGGATTTGTGCATTGACGCTATCAATGAGTTTCTAGAGGAATACCCAGCGCTCTCTCTGGTCGTCTGTTGTCGTCGGGAAGAATATGAGCAAGGAGAACGCCAGGTTCACCAATTGAATAGTGCGATTTACTTACAGCCCATTAGTCGAAAGCAAATCCATCACTATTTGAAGGAGTTAAACCGCGAAAACTTATGGCGTAATTTTGGTGCTGATCCAGAGTTAGGGAAGCTAGTCCAAATTCCACTGTTTCTTACGATGTTGGTCGCTTTCTATCAAGGGCAACCAATTAGAAGTCCTGAGCAGTTGTTTGATATGTATATTGCAACACAACTTAGGAATCTTGGTGACGTTGAGAAAACTAAATATTATCTGTCTTGGTTGGCAAGAAAATTGGAAACAACACACCAAGCTGAATTTCTCATCGAACGACTTCAGCCTTCATGGATAGACGACCAACCTTCTAGGTATCTGTACCGATTAACTGTTGGTTTGAGCTTTGGAAGCCTTGTTGGGAGCCTTGTTGGGTTAGGTTTCGGTTTGGATATCGGAAGAATTGTTGCGATAGTTGTTGGGCTGGGTTCCGCCTTGAGTGATGAGTTGGGGGGTGGCCTTAGTGATATTCAAACTGAAGAAAGGCTCCGGATTGTTTGGCCTAATGTGCTTAGCTCTTTGCTAGGAGGATTGCTTTTCGGATTACTTATTTTAGGGCTTATTTTCGGGCCTATTTTCGGGCCTATTTTAGGCCTGCTTTTAAGTCTACTTTCTGGTTTGCTAGGTGGGCTGACGGGAGATAACGTACAGCGGGTTGATATAGATATCACAGAAAAGATAAGACCAAATCAGGGCATATACCAAACTTTCAAGAATGGCTTAATAGGTGGGGTGCTTATCGGACTTATTTTTGGGGTTGTTTTGAGTCTGCTTTTTGGTCTTCTTTTCGAATCGATTACCGAACTAAGGCTTGGCCTGCTTTTAGGTTTAATTGTTAGGCCGAGTGTGGGGCTGAGTGTGGGGCTGAGTATTGGTCTTCTTTTCGGTCTGCTTTTCAGTCTTCTTTTTGGTCTAGCAGATGTTATTAAGCATTACTCCTTACGCTTTACTCTTTATTGGAAGGGTAATATCCCTTGGAATTATGCACGTTTTTTAGAGTATGCTCATCGACATCGATTTATTCAGCGTGTGGGCGGTCGATATCGGTTTATTCATGAATTACTGCAGAAACATTTCGCGCAACTTGAAATAAATTAGGGTAGCTCTTTATGAGTTTTGACGAACTCTAAATCAGCTGAGCTAGCTTTGTACATGATTCAGGATCAGTCTTCTCTAAATACTATCAATCGTCTCCTTATCTGTTGCGACCTGCAAACGAAATCTTAAGGACCCACAAACAAAGGGATTTTCGACTCACATTATTTGCAGATACGGACATGTTTGAGACCACATTATCTGCAAACAGGCTCACATTAAATGCAAACGAACCCGCAAACAGCGCGTTGGACCCACATTATCTGCAAATAAGCCATAGCCCTTTGGGAACAGGCTATTCAGGGGTTTTATGGTGGCTAAGTGTATGACTTTAACGTTGGTTTAATCCAAACAGATATGTCCGACTGTTTAGGATTAATTCAAACGCTATGCGTCTAAATTAAGGCTGGAAGGGGTTTTCACCAGACAAGTCCACTATTTGCAGATAATGTGGGCCGATTTGCATTTAATCTGGGTCCAGGTGTCTGTTTGTGGGTCTATTAGTAAATAATGTGGGTCTGAGTGCCCTTTTATTTGCATTTAATCTGGTCCCAGATTTGCCTTGTTTGTGGGTCCAGGTGTTTATGTTTGCAGGTCGTAACACTTATCTACATCACTTTATGTTCGACCGGTTTCTTGTGAGATCGCACGTATCCGCTCACCCCAACTATGGGGAATGCAAGCATCGCCGCTAGTTTTCCTAAATCAGCTGCGCCAACTTCTTATACTGCTTTTCAAGCTTGTTCAAGCGTCGATTCATGGCAGCGACCGATTCCGCATCGGTTTTCTCCAAATACAGCCCGATCGCTTCTTTGACGAGTTCACTTTGAGATTTGCCGGTCTCCTCTTGAATCTTGAGCAACTGAGCGTGCCAGGTGGGTGGGATACGTCCGGCAACAAGCGGTTTTTTCATGGTGGTTAACCGTGTTAATCGGGTTAACACAGGCGAGGTAACGAACAGATAGTTTGGTTATGGCCCAAAGCTGTTAACCCTGTTAACCGTGTAAACACCTACGAACATTGAGTTAGACCCCATGTGACAGTTGGGTTTTGTCTATGCTAATTCTCAATAAGAAATGACGAGTTTTGGACGTTTCAGCCCAAACCCTTGAAAACTGGGTACACTTGAGTTCGTGTTTCTAGATAAGACGAACTCGTGGCCAAGTCCAATCGCGCCGGTAAAGCATTAGTACTATCGCGGGACCAGTTGCAAGCGGTGTTCGTAAACCTGGACTATCCCCACAGTGCGATCGCACGTCTGTGTTACTTAACCGCATCACGAGCAGGAGAGATTGTGGCATTACCGGTGAATGCAATCTCTCACGATACGATTTCGATCAAGCAAACGAAGACAAAGGCGACGAAGGAAATCAATTTGTATCCAGAGCTGAGTGATGTGGTGCAGCAGCTGGTTCCGCAGAAGGGGGCCTATTACTTTCCGGGGCGGAGTGGAAAAACGCACATTACGTTACGGGCGTTTCAAAAGCAGCTGGATAAGACGTGTGATTATCTGGGGATTAAGGGCGCGTCGTCCCACAGCTTTCGGCGGTCGATGGCGACGCATCTTTATCGAGCCGGTGTGGATTTGGAAAGTATTCGTCAGGTGACGGGGCATAAGTCGTTGGATAGTCTCACTCTATATATCGATATTCCTCGGTTGGAGGCGCAGAGTAAGGTGGCGGCTGCGGTTGGGAAGTTGTGGAATCGGATGGCTCCATCCGATTAATTGGCAGAAGATTAGAGGATGGGCTTCAAATATTTAGATGTAATGGCTGTTGCTATTCAGTTTAGATTTCGAAGTTGAAGCCTTTCTTTTTTAGCTGTTTGTATTTTTGTTCATCAAATTGATACAGCTTAGCTGGGCGATGGGATACACCTTCTTGAAACTCCTCTAGCTCTATGAAAATATCCATCTTTCGAAGCTTACGAAAAAAGTTTCTTCTGTCTAGTTTTTCATTCAAAATTGTTTCGTATAACGTTTGTAACTGACCAAGAGTGAATTTCTTTGGTAATAGCTCAAATCCAATTGGTTGATATCGTACTTTGCCACGTATTCTATTGATGCCCATTTCGACGATTTCGGTATGGTCAAAGGCTAGAGATGGCAGATTGTCTATGACAAACCACTGGACATCACTCGCATCAGTTGAGGCTTTTAGTTTATATTCATTCAGATTTATCAGTGCATAGTAGATGACTGATGTTGTCCACTCTCTAGGGTCTCGTTTTTCTGAGCCAAACGTGTAGAGTTGCTCTAAAAAAACGCCTTTAGAATCTATACCTGTTTCTTTCCGCAACACTCTACGAGCTGCGGCCTCTAATGATGCGTCCTTATCTAGCTGCACAAACCCGCCAGGTAAAGCCCACTTGCCTTTGAAAGTTTTCTGGCTCCGCTGGATCAGTAATAGCTTAAGGCTATTGTCCTCATCCAACCCAAAAACTAGACAGTCTACTGCCAGAGCAGATCTTGGATATTTATAGCAGTACTCCTTCGTACTAGTACTCATGTCCTATGGTTGATACTAAATAGTTTGCGTTAATATGACACATAACTTATGTGTCTCTATGACACTATCTTATAACGGAGGCACCTTAATGACTACATCAATAACCCCTGCTCTTCATTCTTGGCCTGATATCTCAAGTGAATTTTCTAATAGTGGTCTACTGCTCGGCAACGGATTCAGTCAGGCTGTCTGGCGAAAATTTGGTTATTCCTCGATATATGATGCTGCCTGCTCTTCTAGTTATGTTGATCATTCTTTGACAGATGAAGATCAACAGCTATTTCGGTCGATGCAAACCACAAACTTCGAATCGGTACTCTCTAGTCTTGCAAAGACCTCTGATATCAGTCAGATTTTTCGTTTCACGAGAGAATCGCAGTATCTTCAAGAGAGATATGAATATATCAAAACTTCGTTAGGAGAAGCGATTAAAGAGGTGCATATTCCTTGGGGAAGAATGCCAGACTCAGTTGTTAGTTTTATTCGCCAAGAATTAAGGCGTTTCCAGTGCATATATTCAACTAACTATGATCTCTTGATCTGCTGGGCAATAATGTCTCAAAATCGTGGCGATGGCTTTAAAGATCTGTTTTGGGCTAGAGATCCTGGTGCCTCTAGAGATCAGGATACTTATTTCGATCTTGCTGATTCTACTATTCGTTATGAGCCTTACAAAGTACCCCCTACAAGAGTTTTTTACTTGCATGGTGCCTTACACTTATATCGCGACCCATTCACTGGGAAAACATATAAATTTAAGAACAAAGGGCACTCAAATTTGTTAGAAATTTCTGAAATTCCTTTGTTTATAACAGAAGGTTCTCCAGAGGTGAAACTCAAGGCTATACGTGGTTCTGACTATCTATCATTTGCCTATAGTCAGTTACTCAACCATCATGGTCCATTAGTGATTTTTGGCCATTCTCTGAGCGATTCAGATGCTCATCTTATTAATGCAATCAGAAATGCTATTAGAAGCGGGGAAGTTCAAAAAATAGCGATCTCACTTAGGAGTTCTCATTCCCCTGAAGAGCTTTTGCAGCGAAAAGCAAACTTGAGATATTCCTTGTGTAATCAGATCTACGCTAACGATCAACCTGAAGTCTTTTTCTTCGATGCCCAGACTCATCCTTTAGGTTCTAAACATGTGAGAGTTGAGGAAAAACAGCCTTGTGCATTGACTTTTTAGTAATTGATGAGATCGCAACCCCACCCATCACCACAGGAGAGAATGACATGGCAAGATGCACTGCACCAGTGCGTGGACATAGTTCAGCAGCTGCAGCTGCACGCTGTCCCGTATGCCGTTACAAGTTTAGAGGCTATAGTGGTTACAGTTCATCCTACCCTTCGTATAGCAGTAGTAGGAGCAGCTACAGCAGCAGCGTTGGTAGTAGATCCAGCGGAAGTTCAAGACCACGCTGGTCAAAATCAAGTTCGTCTGTATCATACACACCTGCTCAAATTCAGTCACTCACACCGATCAGAGAAGCTGTTGAGACTGGAGCAGCACTACAACCCGATCTTCGAGATGCTTTTCTATGTCATGCTTGGGGCGATCGTAAGGGGGTAGCCAAAGATCTGCACGATTTGCTTGAGGCTGCTGGCGTAAAAGTTTGGTTCAGTGAAAAGGATCTTGGACTCGGCGTACCAATGATGCGCGCCATCGATAAGGGTTTAGCAAATTCCCGAATAGGACTTGTGTTGGTAACCCCAGCGATGCTGGAACGCCTACCAAAAGAGAGTGTCGCTGACAAAGAGCTTTCAGCACTGTTGGCAGGTAACAGGCTCATTCCCATAGTACACAACACTTCCTATGAAGCTCTACGAAATGTCAGTCCTTTGCTCGCCTCCAGAAGCGGCTTGGATACTTCTGAAGATTCAATGGAGGATATCGTAATAAAAATCGCAGAGTTGGTTGAGATTTAACTCTGTGGTCTTATGTTCTAATAAGTCAAGGCACTCGGATGCAGTAAACTGCGCCAATGTTTGAGGCATCATTCCAATTTTTAAGTTGTTGCCCCAGAGCAAATAATCTGACACTGTCCGCCTGGTGCATCCTTGAGAACAATGCGGCCCAGCTCGCCTAGGGTTTTGTGCCTGAACGTGTAGGCCATGCCACCATCGATGGCTTACTACTTAAAGGTGATGTCTGGAGGTAGGGAGAATGTCATTGGTTAGGGATGCGACCTCAAAACAGGACGAATCTGTATTTTTATTCACCAGTTATCTTGTGAACAAGTTAACTGGCTGAATCACTTGTGGGCGTTATTCGTTTCCGGTACTTCATCTGAGTCAGTCGGATCGCTTCATCGTGGGTCTTCTCCAGGTCCTCTAATTCCAGAATCGAAACCAGCTTTTCGCAGTAAGCCACCATTTCTATCCCAACAGACTCAGGGATGTAGTTGCGTGCGATCGCTTTACTACCTGAAACGGGTTCTTCCCAAAGCTGCTTCATTTCAGCCGCGTTCATTCCAAAGAGGCCGTTATAGACATAATTGGTCCACTTGCCGTATTTATAAGGGCTGCCTTCCCCCTGCTCGGCAATTGTCCAGCTCCAATCTTGACGGGCAGGTTTTCCAGCTTCGCGGGATACTAACCAGCGTTGGACAACCTCATTATCCTCGCGGGTGTAGGTCTGCTTTAAGAATGTGTATGCAGCGGCGTAAAGACCTTCAGCGGCATACCAGGCGAGGAAGTCAATTAGACCGTTTCTTGCTTTTGGGCCAAGTCGGCCTGGATTCTTGAGCCAATCGGAGACCAAATCTACCCAGTCTGATACCTCAATGACGTTATAGATATTATTATCGTTGGCCTCAATTTGAATCACCCTAAAGAGCTTGCCAGATGGGAGTTTGAGGTGGCTACCCCCCTCGTTATGAATCACCCTCTTAACGAAGGTGGAAAGGGGCACATTGGTATGGCGACTCATGCCTCGATAGCCCACGCCGATGGTGGGTTTAGCGGCTCCCAGTCCGTCGGGGTCGATCACAATTGCGTTGAATGATCGGCCTTTGAACTGGATGGGGATAATCTGACCGGTTTCTAGCATATGTTGTGAAGTTGTGAACAAGTTCAAATGTGATAATTGAGGCTTGTTTCTTCAGTGACTTTTGTTCAGGTGTGGGCTTGTGAACAAGTTCAAATGTGATGATGTGGTCTTGCCTTTGCGAACTGACCAGCCAGCGCTTGCGCGATCGCAATCCGATTTACCCCGCATCGCTTTTGATCGGGAATATGGGAGCCTTCCCTCGACTGGATAGAAACTGATTCATGGCTGTGGCGATCACGTCTTCTAAGGTCATCTCATCTTCTACTGCGATCAGCTTCAGGGCTTTGAGACATTCGGGGGGGTAGTAACCGCCGATATGCTTTTGACCAGCTCTAGAGCTTTGTTTTTTGGTGGTCTTTGCTACCGGCGCTGCTGCAGTGGTAACGAGTTCCTCCGCTTGAGGTTCAACCTTGGCCTTGATTGCATCGGCAATGGATTTTCTAGCCATCTTGTGAATTAGTGATAATGTTCAATTGTTCACAAGATATCATAGCCGTGAAAGCCAGCGCATAAGCCGTTTTACCTCGGCTGCGGCTTTTCCACTGGGGTCGTATTCCAACACACCCTGGCCGCTATTGAATGAATGGCTGAAGGCGACCCGCTGCCAGAATTGGGCGGGAGCCAGATTTAGGCCGATTTCTTTGATAGCGTTCTGGGCGTCATTCTGCATTCCTTTTGTCGGAGCAGAGTTGATGACTACATGAGCTTGCTCTCTCTTTTTGGCCAGAGATACTAAATCATCTGTATAGCTGAGGGCGGCAATGTCTGGCAGACTGGGCCGAACTGGGATTAAAACGACATCTGCCACCCTTGCTGCTGCGAGCGATGTTTGATCGCTATGGGGCGGAGTGTCGATCACGACATAATCACAGCCCTGGCTTTCGGCTTCTTCAATGATGGTTTTGATCTGATGCCCTTGAGCCGGTATTGTGCCCGGTTCATCTTCTTCCCTTTGTTGACCCCAAACGGTAGCGGTTGCCTGTGGGTCGCAATCGATGATTAACCCAGACTGACCCTCTACATGCATTGCGATCGCAATGTTCACCGCCAGGCTGGTTTTCCCGCAACCACCCTTATTGCTGACTATGGAATAAACTTTCATCTCACTAGTGTGTTTGTGAACTTGTGAACAAAACCACAGATTCACTGGTGAAGTTGTGGTCTCAGGGATTAGAGTACCGGATCATTTGAATATTGAGATCAAACGTTTACGTCTGTTTAGGGTGGCGCGCCTACAGCTTTTCCACTTTCCAGGCTGTTTCAGTGCCATGAGTGCCTGCTTTGCTAAACCGAAATCCATGGAATTCAAGTTTTTCTCCTGGTGGCAGTGTTTCTAGTTCTAGAACTTGGGCGAGCTGACTACTGCTAAGCCACCAGTTTTGATCGGCCAGTTCTTGTAAGCCCCGTAGTTTGCTGAGTAACTGCTCGAAGTCAAAGGCAGTGTTTTGAGCCGCAATCGCCAGTTCTGATGACTGAACCTGTCTCATGTCCACTGGACTGTCGGCCCGACGTGTAGGAAGCTGACGCAACACTTGATCAGCTGCTTCCTGGGTGGTTTGCCCTTGCTGTATAAGGGCTGCCATCCCATCCAGGTATTCCAACATCTGTCGAGTGATGAAAGACCGCTTACCTCGTTTTGTCGGAATCAGATTGCGATCTCGTTTTTTTAAGGCATCCATGCGGGTATACACCTGAGAACGATGCACACCGTAGCGATCCGGTAGCGAAGCAACGGGTATTTCGTCCAGCTCAGCATCCATGGCAACCAAAACCTAAGAACGCCTAATACTGTAATTCCTTCTGTTGCGTCTCCTGACCTATCTACTGTCATGTAGACAGCTAAGAGTTTATCTATTAATCAATAGTATTTGACGTGTCTGTTTTATTGTCCTAATGTAGTGTCGAGTGTACGGGCGTACATTTGATCGCATTGGAACCGCACATCAAACGTACAGACCCCGTACACGTTAAAACCCTTGTAGTCAGAAGGATTCCACTAATGAATAGCACATATTCGGACGTTCGGCAGGACGTCCTATCGGACATTGAACCGCACACAGGCGGACACCATACCGCACAAGCAATTGCCGAAGCGTACAACGTTTCTGATTCCACCATCCGCAATCGCTGGTTTCCGTGGTTAAAGAAGGTAGCCCCCGAGTCATTGTTGAAAGCTGGGAAGGGGTATACCGACCTGGCCCGCACCCTGTTTGGTGAGTTTGCCGAGGTAAAACATTGTGACCGAGACACCTGGGTTGCCGATGCTAAATCTCGCTATTCCCACGAGTGGAGCAACGCCGGAGTGATCGAAGGTGAACTGATGCCCGATAGCGTTAGTAGTGCCTTGGCCCTACGTCAAACTCAGAACGGCATGATGCAGCAGTCCATTGCCGAGGAGCTGGCTGACCTGGAGTCCTTTGTAGATCAGCTGGCGGTGACAGAGGCAGACTTTTCCGATGCAGAGCTGGCGTCATTTAAATCGGCAGGTCAGCGCCGAGGCATGATGCGGTACAAGCTGGAACTGCAGGCAGAGATGGACACCTACGGTCAGCTGAAGCAGCGGCGCATGGGAGGTGACCAATGACGCGGAATATTGTGGGGTTGTTGTGGATTGCATTGGTAACAACCAGCTGCCCTGAGTTAGAACTTTTTCAGCCTGCATCGGTCGAAGCTGTAGAGCCCTCTGCTGTGCCACCGTCAGGGTTGCAACCTTACGGTGTAGACGGTGAGCTAAACGAAGTAGATATCAAGGCGTTGCTGTAAGTACCTATGCAGAATTAGTTACAGAACAGGTCTTGAGCAGCTACCTAAAATCAGGCTATTCCGTCAAAGTCTTTTGTAAGAAATTTTGCACACCTACTTATCTGCAATTTCCCCAGAGTTACGATGCCATCTCGCAACGGTTTGGCTTTCCAGCCTATCGAGATAGCACCACAGACTATTACAAGCTGCCCAATGGTCGATGGGCAGCGATTCAGTACGCTGGTGCAACTGCGACCGGCTTCAAATTCAGTGATTCAGGAGACTAACTATGCAAGAGGAAGACCGTAGTGTGTTTGAGGTCAGCAATGATAAGGGAGATCATTGGGTAGGCGATGTTCCTAGCAGCGCTGTTGATGATGTCTCCCAGAAGCTAAAAGACGCAGGAGTCATACCTGATAGGGATGAAGAGACAGTTGCCAAATATATTAATGCTGAGCAGATAGTAGAAGCTAGGGACAGCGACCAGCATAGGTTTAAGGCTGAACGTGTGATAGATGAAGGAGAAGAGTTGGAGGATAACGGAGATCGAGAAGAAGATAAAAGTGATTTTGAGTACTCAGAACAATTAGCCCATAAGGATAATCAAGAAATTATCAGGGACGTAAACAGATTCTGGTAGTCATGTTAAAGTGTAGGGGTCTAGTACTCCTGCACTAACCATGTATGAATATGATGTTGAAAATCATCTCGAAAACCTAGAGCTGTATCTAGAGCATGATTCTGGATATCCAGAGGAGCAAACCCCAGAGGTACTAGACGCTATCAATGCAGTAGCAGATATCAAGATAGCCTTTAATCATACAGAGGAAGGGGTTTTAGAGGGATTTCACTATATCTATGTGGATACAGATTACTGTCTAAATCTTTCCCCTGGACAGCAACGTCTGTATGAGATTCTTGTCTCTCTTCAAGAAGGGGCTGTTTATTCAGTAACTACCATTGGAAAGTTAGCTGAGGCAATGGATCTAGAAAATCCAATGGCAGCTGGCAAGAGATTACAGAATCTGCAATTGCTAGGGGCTATTTCAGGATTTAAGATTTAGACGATTTTTTTGCGATCGCAACTTCCTAACGCATCAGTTAACCCAGTCACACCAACGTCTACGCTACCCTAGTTCTAATGGAATAGTACTAACTTGGCCCTGGCCGTTGCTGGGGCTTTTTGCTGGGCCGCTGCGCCCTAAGCGCAGTGATTGTAGCATGTTATATCAAATTGGCTTGCACTCTCGTTACAAAGTTGCATGTGCATCTTCCTGCAGGCCTACTCTCATCCAACAGATTTACCACCACCACAGCCGCCCAATTTTACCCGTCATAGGCAACGCGTCAAGCCAAGCTTGCAGCCTCCGTTATCTAGCACCCGTAGCATCGCAACAGCGTTTAAACTCCGGCTACAAGTCCGCTTGACACTGCGTTATCCCAAATAACCAACGTAGTTCCATTGGGTGAATAGGGCGCGTTGCGTTGGTTTGGCCTATGCGTTCTGTTCCATTTGAGTTTGTGTCTGGTTTAGCCGCTGAGTTTGGCGCGGTCGAGTGCTGCTGGCGCGAGTCTGAGCGCTCGTTTACGGGCTACGTGGCCGAGTGCTGGTTTGGGTTCTTGCCTACGTTTTTCGCTCAGCGCTGGGCGGCGGTGGTGGGTTATTCGGTGCTGGTTCGTACGGTGTCTGATGGTCCTACGCGGTTCGTTGTCTCGGTTCCGGTTACTGTGCCGCAGGGGGCTATTCGGTTGTCTGGTGGTCAGCGTGGGGGGCGCGTGCGGGTGCGGTTGGTGCGTTAGTGGGTTGGGGCTTCGGCCCCTTATTGCATTTAGGTAGTCTTTTGCCTATCTTTTGGGATTATTCACGTAGTCTGAAGCTGATTGCTATTTATTCTGCATCATTTTTACGACTAAATTTGTAATATCTGTTCAGAATGAGTTGACTCCAGATAAGAGATATTAATGCGATAACAGTGGCTATGATGGCCAGACTAATTGAGGCTGATTTCCAAAGCCAAATCGTGTTGACTAGATTAGCTATTACGAGTAAAGTGCGCTCGATTTTTAGGGGACTAACGGTTGGCAAATCCATGCCAGACCGGTTTTTGCGGGACCAGGCTTCCCAGCTAAGGTCGCTATTAGATTGTTCGAGCTGAGTTTGGATATAGAAAGAGATTCTGCGAATCGTTGCTCTTTTTTCGACGATATACAAGAAACCAACTCCCCAAAGCACTGAAAGCATTATTAAGAGAGGGGAAATCTGTTGATTGGCAACCACACCATAAATGGCAGTAGTTGCGGCTAACAATAGGCCAAGAATCGTTAAGCAGGCACTATCATGGTGAATCAACTCTGTTCTGAGAGCGCTGTACTCGGCTGCATTCGATTTCATGTAAGGTACCAATCAAGTCAGTTCTATAATGTCATCTCATTAATGTTTTCTTGAGTAGTCTGAGCTCATTAATAACTCCCAACCCCACAAAAAGCCCCCACCCTATCGGCAGAGGCTTGGAGTGTATGTGTAGGGAGAGTCTGAGTGGGAAAAGGGTGCCCTGAGAATGAAGCATTTCACAGATTACGGAGTCTGCACCGGGCACCCAAGCTTGGGTACCGCAACAGCTCAGCAATCTGTTAGCGGATGGACTTAGTACGAGCGTCTAACGCATCTAGGCGAGCTTCCTGGATGTTGTCGACAGCTTTAGTGCGAGCGTCCAATGCTTCCAAACGAGCAGCTTGAATGTCCTCAACCGCTTTGGACTGGTTGTTGAGATGCTCAAGACGTAGCTTGTGAACGCTGTTCTTGGTGCGAGCGTCTAAAGCGTCTAAGCGAGCTTCTTGAATGTTATCAACAGCCTTAGTGCGGGCATCAAGTGCGTCTAGCCGAGTAGCTTGGATATCTTCGATGGCCTTGGACTGATTGTTGAGGTGGTCCAGGCGTAGCTTGTGGACGGAATTCTTAGTGCGGGCATCGAGTGCTTCGAGGCGAGCTGACTGAATATTGAAGCTAGCGGGCTCAGCGGCGGCAGCGATGGGTGCAATGGCAGCGGATGCAACGAGAACAGTTAAGGCGGAAAGAAGTGTGCGTTTCATGGTTAAAGCTCCTTGGGGGAATCAGTGCTTGACTTCATTGGTTCCTAGAATGCGGGAGCTACCTGAACGTCATCTGACGGGTAACTGAGGGTTGCTTAAGGGGTTTCTGAGATTGACTGAGGAATGTTGGTGATGGGGGTCACAAGGTAGTTGCGGGGTTGCGATCGCAAATCTGATTTGTTTTAACGGAATCATTGGACCGCCTGACGACACGACCTCTACTGAAAATGAATCAATCTGATATCGCACATCGTGATCAAGTGCTGCGAGCTTACTTTGAGGGCCGCAACTGGGACCAAGCCGGTGAGCAAGCGCTAAAACAGCGGTTTGTTTCGGACAGCAAAACACTATTACCTGACTATCCTTTTGTCATCAATGATGAGTGGGAAGTGAATCCAGGTCGAACAGACGAAGGACGTGGAGACTTAGTTTTTACCGATGGCAATGGTCGATTTGCTGTTGTAGAGGTGAAATACATTGACCTGACAGGCGAGAAGCGATCAGGGTTATGGAAAAACATTAAAAATAGCAATACTAAAAAACGAGCAAAAGTGAGAAAGCAAGCCAAGAAATACGCAGAGTATCTTTCAGAAAAGCTGGATGTCACTGCATCAGTAGAAGCTTACTTTTTTACTAACCAATGCAAGTTACCCCAACGGGTGGATCTGTCGGATGTGGACGAAAGCTAGGTTGCGATCGCAACCACCTAGCCTCACTCCATATAAGAAGCCCCCACGGCGGCTAAGGCTCATGGGGGCTTCGGTTTAGATATAAGGGGTAAGTAATACAGCGTTCTGTCTACTTAGATATAAGGTTCGATATAGGTCGTTATGCAATAACGTTTTTGTCTATGAATCCACTGTAGGCCGATGCGGGGTCATACCCACCCCTTTGCAAGATAAACCTATGGTCTGCTTACACAACCATCAAGTTTCCTTGGTTTGTGTCTGCGATCACTGTAGTGTGAGCTGATGGGGTATTGACTAGAGGATTTCAAGACGTATTTTGGATCGTAGCCCAGTGAGTTGTAGCGTTGGGCGACTGGAGCTAGGGGCGCTTTAAAACACAACAGCACCCAGAACGATCTACCTGAGGAATTTCTCTACATTAGACAAGACTCTCTAGAGTTGTTTTACGAAGACGTAACCCCGCTAAAAACAAGGCTCTCTAGTGCAAGCAAGAAGAAATATCAGTGACCTGGTTGGGTGCTGGTATTGAATTGGAAAACGATGGAATGGAGATATCTATCGTTGACCTCCTTTTGTTGTGGTTATAAGCCTTTCAGCTCATGTATAGAGCATACCCATATGCGTGTTTATGTGTCTCTTGTCTGACATAAACGGTAATGTTGTTGGGTTTTGTTACGGGTCAGTGATGTGGGTCTATGGGGTGTGGTGGTTGATGACACTGCTGGCTGTGATGCCATGCTTTTAGACTCAGATGATTCCATCGTGAGTTAAAACCGATGATCCGACCGAAACAGCTGATTGCTAGCCAAGTCGTCGCTCCGTTGCCTAAGTCGCGGCCAGCGACGGGCAAGCTGAAGTACTTTCGTCCGTTGCCGTACCATGTGGCGCTGAGTCAGGCGGCACGGTTTGAGGCGTGGATGCAGGATGTGGGCGATGTGGGTGGGATAGCGGAGGCGGTGGATAGTAGTGATTATGATCCGAGGTTGATGGAATGGTAGAGGCGTTGCGTTGGCGCAACTGCTCCAGCGGAGCATCGCAATTACTTATCAGGTTTTTGTTGTATCCATTGTGCTAAGCCTTTGGCTGCATCCTGATAATCCTTGAGAGCAACGAGTACCTCATTTAGTTTTTCCTGTGAGTTATCTTTGTTCACGTTTGGGAATGTGCCCATTACTTGTTTTAGCTGGCGATCTGCAATGGTAAGGATTGTTTTCCGTTTTGCTAGCTCTGGCTGATATGGATCAATAGGCATCGTCTTTTTCCGTGAAATTAGTGGGCTATCAGAGTTATTCAGCCAGAATGCCCAGGATCAGGTTTTACTGTTATATAGGCGTTGAGATCGCAACGCCTATGCGTCTATTCACCGCTTGAGCCATTTACCTCAACAATGCTAACGTCAGGTCGCCACTGCCATTAGGAGCCTGTCAGATGCCTCAGTACACTCAGGAGTATTACCAAAAACTCTATGACGGGTTTGAGACGACCCAGCTTTTTGGGGCTGTTGAGCATGTCGATATTCTCAGACAACGCCTCTCCGATGGTCCTAACCTTCGGCCACCTCAGATTCGTGATGACCTTCATCGTCTCCATCAGCTGGCGATGGACGTTGTGAACCAGGGCCAGTTAACGCAGTGTGAGGAGATGTTTGATCTGGCGTTTGATATTGAGGCCCATCTATTTACGATGTTGGAATCGGTGGAGGCGATTCGTAAAACGATGCGAGCGTTGACTGATTTAGCACCGGATCCGGATGAAGATTATGAGGAGAATGGGGATGACGTCCTAGACTGAAGCCAAGTTGAACGCTTCACCCATGGAGGCAACTTCTGTCAGCAAACAGGTAATCCAATCGCTACGTGTAGGCGACTCCGTTGGCCACCGTCAGCAGCCTGAGCGTCAGTATGAGGTGCTGACGGTGGATGAGCAGCGTTTGCTGGCGGTGCGGTTGGCGGAAGCGGCGCTGCGGTTTATTGCGGTGCGGGACGTGGTGGTGCCGTTTTAATTTTCTTAATTGTAGATATGCATCAATTTTTTGTGTTATGCCTTAATTAACTAGTAATTACTCATGCTTAATACTTATAAACGTGATCAAGCTATTTCAATCTCTACGCCGAAACAGCTTTCTCGGCGTTTTGGCTGTATTAGGAGTTGCGTCTCTAATAATTTTATTTGTTATACCTTCTTATCAGACTGAACATCTCACAATATCCGCACCCGCAGCCAGCACGCCTGGTGTTGTATCGGAGAAAGAGCTCATCGAGGTAAAGAATGAGATCCGTAAAACCTGGGCTCAGATATTAGCAGGTGCTTTTTTTTTCGTCACAGCGTATCTAACGTGGCGAAATGTGAGAGAAGCAGATGAGGCTAATATCACTGATCGATTTACTAGAGCCATCGATCAGATTCAGTCAAATAATCCCTTGATGGTTCGTCTAGGAGGTATATATGCCTTGAAGCGAATTGCTAAAGATTCAGAAAATGATTGCTATGCAGTTGCAGAAATCTTGGCAGAGTATATTAGACAGCACTCTTCCATCGCACAATCGAAAGACTCTGCTCTGACAGGATACATTAGAAATTATGTTATTCAGAACTCGTCTCATTCTTCTAAGGATAACGATCCTCCAGATGAAAATGCTTCAAGGCCTGATGTACAAGCCGCCTTGTCAATCTTTGAAAGGCAATTGGATTATGCTCCAAACTTCAGCTCATTAGATTTGCGAGGGTTAAATTTCTCTGGCTTAAAGCTGGAGGGAGCCATGTTTAACCATACCAGGTTAAATATGGCTGAATTTAAAAAAACTAATCTAAAACGAGCAAGTTTTCAGGGAGCTATTCTGAATGATGCGCACTTTGAGGACGCTGTTCTGACAAATGCTCTCTTCATGAATGCCAAATTAAAAGGGGCTGTTTTGAACGGTGCGAAATTGAATGAAGTTTGGCTAACAGGAGCACAGCTGCAAGGTGCGCACTTGTACTCAACTAATCTGCATTTAGCAAAACTAAACTCTGCAAATCTAGAGACTGCTGTACTGAGAGGAGCATTTCTTGCTGGCTCACAGTGGAACGAAGCTCAGTTAGCAAAAGCTGATCTAGGTAAGACATGGGGAAAGCAGCTGGATACAATTCGTCGTGAAGCTCAAGAAATAGATGATCCAGACCTGGAACCATCATGTGAGCCGCTGACTTTGAATGAAACGATTGTCACTGTGATATCACATATGATATCATTATTTTGTAAGGCTAGAGTATGAATTGCAATAAACTAAGAAAAATTTTGCTTCAATGTTCTAGAGAAATGACGTATGAAGAGCTGGATTTTCTCTTGGTTGAGTGTTCTGGGTATCAACTTGCGAAAAAAACTCCTTGGGGTTTTGTCTACGAATGTCAAGCTAGGCAGCGCGGTCCAATTACAGTGTCAAATAATAAGTCCTTTACAATCCAGTATCTTTCTCAAATAGCCATGTTAATTTTTCATGATTAGGAGTTGAAGTAATATCATGAACGAAAAAAATAAGAAGCATCGTAATGCCAGAGTTCAACAAACTGAAGGATTATCGGCACGGCTTCCAACTCCTGATTATCCAATCACTGTTCTGCCTGCTGAAAATGGTCAGTTTGTTGCCACAATTAAGGACCTACCAGGCTGTGTGGTTCAAAGTTCTAGCCCTGAAGAGGCTATAAATAGTGTTCAGCATGCCCGCAATTTGTGGATAGCCTCAGCGCGCAGTCAAGGTAAAAAAATTCCTGCGCCGTCAACAGAAGGAAAATATAGTGGGAGAGTAATGTTGAGGATGTCTCCACTACTGCATAAAATTCTTGTGGAAGCAGCTCAAAAAGAAAATGTTAGTCTCAATCAATATATGATTACGAGTCTAGCAATGACTGCCAAGCCTCAGCTGGCCTCTGAAGCTTCAGAGGCTGATGATAATACGGGTGGTTCAGCATCTTCCATGCAGGGGAAAATAGATAAATTGTTGGAAGACGTCCAGGAAATTAAGAGAAAGGTGCGAGTTCATTCTTTTCAACCTTCGGTTGGGCATTCTTGGCCCCTACAACATACCAGTTCTCCGCAGCAGGTCCGCGGCATTGCTGCAGTTCCACATACTCCTCAGAGCTATGAGGCTCATGCACCAATCCATACTTTGCAATCACAACCTTATGAGGCTCATATACCAATCAATACTCTGCAATCACAACCTCCTGTACCGACTCAGCCAATCCACGAAGGCAATGATTTTATCTTAGATAATGACTCATAAGACAGTTATTATTGCTATTCATGCTATGTAGTTCGGTTGAGTCTTTACTAAGCTGCACCTATTCGCTGTTTAGCTTCTCCAAAAAAAGCTGTTGTGCCCGTGTACTCACACCGGCACGTCTCAGTTTCGCTCGTTCCTCGCTAGTGGGCCACAGCCAAGACATTAAGACGTTGCCCCCCTGTTTATCTGTGCGTCCGCTCCGCTCCCCGCACCATTGGTGTGGTTGGGCGCTTATCTTTTGCCGCCCTGCGACCCTCTACGCCACCGCCGAATAGGCTACCGCACCGCGCCCATTGATCAAGGGACGCTGCGCTCTCCGCATCCGCTACGCCCTTGACAAGGCGTGATTGAAGCGTAGCTGACATACGGGGCAATTAGAATCTTTAAAGTCTTACTGTACAAGGCTTACAGCCTCTATATTAAGCATTAAGAAATCGGTGCCAATTGATTGAAAATAGCTACTTAGTTTAACGAGTTTTCGACGTTTCAAGCATTGATTTTAAGCTAATTTCCCCTGGTGTCACGGACGCTTCAGTTACCCCTGGTAGGGACGGTCTAGCCGGTGGCATTGCCACGGGCGGCAAACGTAGCCTGCAAAGTCAAACATCAATCAAGGCTCCTGGCGCTTTAGCGCGGGGAGCCGTTTTATTTGCAGGAGCTAGCTAAATTCAAAATGAATGCGATTGCTGACGATGCTAGACATCACTGAGCGCTTATTTAATAACTAGGCTTATAGATTGCATCAAAGAGAGTTTATTGATTGCGATCGCATCCACAAAAAAAGGGAGCCGAAGCCCCCAGGAAACTAGTAAGAGTCGGGATGAAACACTACGCGAGCCCGACCGCCCCGCTGCCCACCGGCCAACCGAATGGACCCCTGCGGAACTGTGACCGGCACCGAAGCGACGAAACAACGAACCGACCCCTGAGAGAAACAACGAACACGAACCTGATAACCAACAACAGAGGACCACTTGACGCAAAAAGGCCCAGGCAACTGATGAAACCAACACTCGGCCACGTAACCAGTAAACGACAGGTCAGACTCGCGCCAGCAGCACTCGAACGCACCAAACTCAGAAGCAAGCTGACTAACAAACTCAAATGGAACTGACTGCATAACACTAAAACCAACTCAACGCGCTCTATTCACCGTTGACATCGAATAATCTATTTCCATCGAGTAGTGTCAAGCGTACTGATAGCCGGAGTCAGACAACTTTTTGCAATTCTTCAGGCCCTGAATAACGGAGGCTAGCAGCTTGGCTTGACGCTAGCCCAGAGGTACAATTGAGCAGCTGTGGTGGTGATTAAGTCATTAACTTCTAACAAGTTTAAGAACAAAGAGAGAATTTCACGATTGATGGAGAGCTATTAATGGCCAAGGTTGTGGCTAGGTTATGGGCTTGCGATCTCATCTGATGTAAGCCGCATTCCGTGGAGTACCACCGGATGCTATTTATTCTCTGGTTAGCTTGCCAGAAAGATAAGTTGTTGTGCCCGTGGAGTACCACCGGCACGTTGAAAGTTTCATATTTTTGGTCCTTGGTTCAGCGTAGCGCATCCGTTCCGCTACAAAGGTTTTGGCTAATTGCGATAGCGACTGTAAAGGGCGCTTCACTCCTGCGCTTTTTCAAAATATGGGACCAAAAATATTAGAGGGGATTGGTCGGTTGGCGATGCCTCATAGCTCCTGCAGGAGAGAAGAGAAAGAGAGGAGAGGAGCGAAAGGGTATCGACGGCGCAGCCGAAGGCGGCTGCCAAGTAGCGTTAGCGTGTCCTCTCCCGCCGCTAGAGGCTACCAGGGCAAGTAATTCCCCGCTGTTAGACTCCCGTGGCTCTCTGGTCTGGGCAACCATCCCAGTAGCTCCACAGCGCAACCACCGACTAGCAGCGTTGCATACTGCCCTCGGTCGGCGGCTACCGCTTTACATTGCCAACCCTCCGCGCGTAGCCACGTCGCCAGCCCGTAGGGCAGCGGTGCGGGTACAGCGAGCACTACGCCGCAGGCGATACCGTCGCGGTGTGGTCGTGCCCACGGGCAGGCGTTGAGTATGTCAGGCTTGGGCTTTAGCTCTAGCTGTTGCATTGCATAGTGTTGTTGTTACGGCAGGGTGCCTTAAAAAGTCTGTTGCCCTGCCGTTTATTGTTGTTGCGCCCCTGGTCGTGGCCTTTGGCCAGGGTGAGTTTCCCTATTCTTGTGTCTGCTGCCGTTGCTCGGTTGCTGCCTGCTAGCAAGGCTCTCGCCTTTACTCCGGTCGGTTTCCAAATGGTGTGGGTTGGGCTCGCTGGGCCAACTTTGAGGGTGTTACCGCCCTACTATCCGGTTTCCCCGCTGCCTGCTTAGGCGTCATGCCGTCTGGCGTCTGCGGTTGCGTTCTAGATCTTCGCCGCTTACGTTTGCCGTTTGCCCTCGTGCGCTTGGTACTATTGTACCATTTTTAGCGCTAAAAATGGTACAATAAAAGAGTAGAAAGAGAGTTTTTTTTAGTCGCTTTAATTCATTTATATCAATGCTTTTCAGTGTTTTAGGTGATATCAATAAAACTCTCTTTCTTTAGTGAGTTGTGCATAAAAGTGGAGTGATCTGGAGGCAACCAGATCACTCCGTGCACATCTTGCCTACCAATCCAAACAAAAGGAAACAAGATGTACGAGATAGATTCTATTGCTGATCAGGACAAGCGGGAACAGCAGGACTTAGAAAAGGTGGAAGCCTGGGGGATGGATCAAGCGACCTTGGAGCAAATCTTGAGGCGTTGGGGCAGTCGGCAGGTAATGAGAGCCCTTGCCAGGATTCATCAAGACGTGACGCAAGACCAGTCAAAACTTGATTGGCGCATCCTTAGCCATGCCTATTTGACTGGCGGGTATGACGATCCTAACCCCTGCAGCTGCGACGAAATTTTTTAAGTCCCGCACCTAGGCGGGAGTGGTGCCCCGCACTGCCAGCAATACGACACATAGAAGACTAATGAATAATTCACCACTAAAAAACGCATCGCAGCAAAGCGTATGGCAATGGGTCACGCTGAAGTTTGATCCGACTGAGCCGAAGACCAACAACCCAGAATGGCAGGCGCAGCACTCCGTGTTAGTCGTCTTTGAGAACGGTGGAGAACAGCGCATCTATTTCAATCCTGGGATATTTTCCAGGCTTAGAAAGGGGGATATGATTTTATGCCACTACCGCACGGGTAAATGGAGAGTGGCCAAGGAGCAAGCGCCGGAGCTGATGCAGACGCTAGAGCGCCGTAGCGTTGCCTCCCATGAGAGAAATGAATTTATGCCACCGGCTAGTGACCCTCGTCCCACAGCACCGCCTAACTTAGCTGCAATACCAAGCCCACCGCAGTCAACGCCAGCAAAGCAGCCGACGAGTCGCGATGTGGTGGAAATTGTCGATATCTTCCAGGAGCTAAAAGCAGCGTTGCCGGAGGCGCAGGAGACGACGCTACGAGCGTTTTCGAGCACGTTGTTTATGCAGCGAAGCAAGGAGGAGCCGGAGTTTTAAGAAACGTTCGCAGCCTTGACAACCGCTCAGGGCTGCGCCACAAAGAACCCTTACCCCTTCTCTCTTTTCTTCGCTCTTAACTTCCCCTCTAGTGTTTTTGGTCCCATATCTTGAAAAAGCTCATTCCTGGAACGCCATCTACTGAGACTCTCGCAAGTCACTAAAACCTTTGTAGTGAAGGGAATGAGCTACGCTTAACCAAGGACCAAAAACACGAAACTTTTAACGTGCCGGTGGTACTCTACGGGCACATCCTTATCTCATCTGAGGAGTTAAACAGAGAGCAATTAGCATTCGGTGGCACTCCACGGAATGCGGCTTACTTGCGGTTGAGATCGCAACTCTACTTTTCTATCACTGGCTGCTTTCCGCGCCATATTTCGGACAGACACCAGGCTTTCCTAGTTTACTTTCGAAGTCAAGGGCATAGGGTACGGCAACAGCAAAGCTTATTAACTCGCCCTTGACTCTCTTCGGTAGCCATTAATAGCCCTAGTGGCATTGTTGTTTTTTAGTTTGGATTATGTACGGTCAAACAATTACTCAGTCTGAATTGCTAGGTATCGCTTTTAAGGTATCGATGACGCTCAATATTGAGGCTGTGACAGAAGGCATCGAAATCTCGTATGACGATGAGAATCAGGCTAAAGAGCTTGTGCAGCAGTTACAACAGCGTTCAATTGCAAGTAAACAGCGACCTAACAATCAGCAGGCTGTGATTATCTTATACAGCGAAATCAGCGACATCTAAAACCATAGCTCAGCAGGTAGTTACCCAGCTATCTGTTGAGCTTTTAGCTTGGAGGCTGTGAAAATAACAAATGTATTGTCTAGCTGAATAGAGCGCTCCACAGTGGTTTCACTCCATCCACTTTTATGAATTACATCATCGTAAAAGTCTTTTGCTTCTAATGGGTTTTCAAATTCAAGCTGCATTCCTCGATCACTGTGAAACATCCGCTGAACTTTCTTCTTACCTGGCATTCGAGCACTAGAATTGTATTGCTACAACCAAAGACTACCACCACCAATCCCCCACCCACCCACCCGGACACAGACCAGGGGTAAGGTATATTCCACGGCCCCGATCCTGACGAAAATGGGCCATAAGGCTGTAACTAATGCCCTGATTGGGTTTCAGAACCTGATTTTCATCCTTGTTAGAAAAAGTACTAACTAACAGACAAGTCGAAGTTCTATAGAGTGTTACTTCAATCATGTCCCTGTGCGTGTGATTCCCGTCGCCGTTATGGTTGCGCTAATCGCGCATTGTTACGCCTGCGTTCGTCCCTCTCTCCGGCTAGTTTGCTCCGCATTCGCTTCGCCTGCTCCTCCCCACCCCCCTAGCCCCCCGGGTGGGGGAATTAGAAAACTGAAGACCTTTTACCTGTGTGCAGAACCAATGACTGAAAACTCCCCAAAAATCCAAGTTGGATAAACGATGATTACCCGGTACCTGACCCAAGCTGGGACTATTACCGGATTTACGAAATTGCGATCGCACTCGACCGAGAATCAACCAGGCTGTTCAGCCAAATCTCAAACGAAGAAAATCGTACACCCGAGGCAGACCAACGCATTAGAGACCGGCTAAAGGAAGTCAATTTACAGTGCAATGAATTACTTAGATTGCTTGGCTAAATCAAGAACATGCTGTATAACGATAGTCATCTAAATAGGCCACGCCCATGGAACTCTCAGAAATGCTGCAGGAGCGCTTAAAGCAGCGTGACTTGACCAAGTATGCCTTAGCAAAGATTCTTGCTGAAATGGATGGTAGTGGAAAACCACCCAGTCAGTATACGAGTCGCCTTGCAAAGGTTTTTGACGATCCTAGGGGGCGAATTTTCGGTAATTTGGAGGAAGTCATTCAAGCGCTAGGAGGCGAAATCATCATTAGGTGGACCGATACCACCGAGCAGGCTGTGCGCTAGTTACGTACAACCACGTATCGCAGGATACAGAGAAAAAAAGCAAAAAGCCCAGAGCTTGCAGGCTCTGAGCTTTCAAATTAATCAAATTTTCGTAGGTTAATTACGACACATAATCCCAACGGGCGACAAACATCGCCTCATCTTCGGCTGTCTCCGCCGGAGGTAAAAGGGCTATGGGAGCAGGGCCACTACGCCCCCAAAGGCTATCTATACCAGCTGATACTGGCGCATCGAAAACCAGGCTGGGTATGGCGCATCGAAAATATTTCAGAGTTTTGCAAGCAATGGGGCTTTGCCCGTCGTACCTTCTATCGAGCTAAGGCCGCCCTCGTTGCAGCAGGCCTGATTGAAGAAGAAGTCTTTGGAGCAATTGAGCTGAAGGCCACTAGTACAAATGTATGTGTCACTGGCGGCACAGGTGAGTCAGACGAGGCATTCACTGTGCCAAATGAGTCTCATTCAGTGACAGATCTGACACAACCAGTGCCAAATGGATCACACTTGTCGAATGAAATCCTTTCAGGGCAAGAATCCTGTGACTCTATATCTTTAAAACAACTAACTACATCTACTACACAAAATGTGTGTGTCAGTGCAGACCAAAAATCCAATGTTAAAAATTCTGAAATAAGAACAGACGTAGGCGATCACGGTCGGCTTACGTCTCAAGGTGAGAATGCAGGGTCTCTCAATGAGGCAATCAGCCCAGATAAGGAAACTTATGCTCCGCCGATTTTACTCGCGGCAAAGAAAAAAATTGAAATTAACCTAGCCGATCCGCATCTACGCAGGGCTCTGGAACGCTGGCCGGAGCGGATTGAGGTTGCGATCGCATGCCTTGAAGAAAAAGAACTCACCGTCAAACACCCCACGCGATTCCTACAGAAAGCCATCGAAGAACAATGGCAACCGGAAGCGCTGGCTAAGGAGAAGGCCCCTGACGACTTCCGGGTATGGTTTAAAGAAGCCCGTCAGCGCGGCTTAGTCGTTGGTTCGCAGAGAGTGGACGGTCAAATCATGGTTTATACCGTCGACGAGTGTTGTGTCCCGTTTGACGAGCTACGCCAACTGAGTTGGGAAGCGCTAACGGCTCAGCTGCAACCGATTGCGGACGATACCCCACCCGTGAATACCGCTCCCCCAGAACAGAATTCAGAACTATCGCCTGAGCCGGAACCGTCAGCGGTACTGCATCGTGTCAACAACGCCATCGCAGCCCAAAGCCCGATCACTCCGCAGCTGCAGGCCGACGCTGAACGCTGCCATATCGATATCCCGAAACTCCAGGCAGAATGGGAGTTAGCAGCCAGTCCACCGGGCAACGCTGCAGACGACATACGCCAGGCGGGGTGATGACATGAATCTGTCTCCAGACGATATCAAACAGCTATGGGAAGCAGAGCACTACACCCCTAAGGGCTATCTGCATCATTTGCTCTTGGCCCATCGCCCTCCAGGAGAACCCTGGAAAATCGAGAGAGTGTCTGAGTTCTGCCAACGCTGGAATCTCTCCGAACGCCAGTTTTATAAAGCCAAAGCAGCGCTGATCGCCGCCGACTTGATCGACGAAACGATCACCGATTGCATTGAACTCACCGCGTGTCCTCGCGATATCTCAGGGCCATCGATGCCCGCGTTAGGAGAGCTAATCGCTGAAACGTTGGATGCTCAGGAGACCCCGACCGGTAGCAGCGAATGGGCGACCTGGTATGACGAGGCACGGCGACGAGGCTTAGTGCTGGCGTCTCAACGTCAGGTCGAGGTGACGCTGGTGTGTCTGGTGGATGAGCGGTGGGTGTCGTTTGAGCAGTTGCGATCTCAATCCTGGGATGACCTAGAAGCCCAGCTAAAGCCGATGATGGTGGGCGCTGTTGCCGAGACGGCGGAACTAACACCGGAGCAACAAAAGATTCTCGCGGCGATGTCTCGGTTAACGGGAGGGTAGAACGATGCCAATGGATCGACGTCTCTATCCTGGGGCTTTTTGCATAACCCCCCGAAACGTCGCAATCCAGATTGAGACAGGTGAGACTCAATACTGAATCTCGGTTTATCAGTACATTTGCTCTTAGTCATAGTCAATTGATGCAGAGTAGAGAGGATTCTACGTATATATGATGTGGCTTCCGGAAATTATGGCCGCGAAACGAGGGGGTAATTCCGGAAATTATGGCCATTCTCTCATTGAACAAACAGTGGTGTTTTGTGTCAAGTGCTGAGAGATTTTTTCCCAGATTTTTCAGCTACCGTTTCTGTGGATTGTTCAGTTGAGTTGAGAGCTAAGTCGAGCTTTCGACCTTTGAGCCGAAACGACGGCCCCGTCAGCTTTAGATACTCACCATGATGCAAGGTGCGGTCAATGATGGCACGGGCGAGTTCCTCATCATGAAGCACACGGCCCCACTGATTGAGCGGTTTGTTGGTGGTCAACAAAATGGGTTTGCCCTTGAGATAGCGCTGGTCCACGACTTGAAACAGAACATCAGCAGCCCCCGGCCCGTAGCCGAGATAGCCCATTTCATCAATCACCAGGACATGAGGCCTGAGATAGGGTTGGAGAGCAACGTTACGCTCAGGAGCAACACAGAGGTCATTGATTAAGGCTGCAGCAGTGGTAAAACGAGCAGTAAAGCCGTTTTGGATGGCTTTATAGGCAATGGCAATACATAAATGGGTTTTTCCAGTACCAGGCGGCCCTTCAAGAATTAAGGAACGATGGTCACTGACGAGTTCGGGACCGAGAAATCGTCCTAACATTTGTCGTTTGAGATTACTTCTGAAGGTGAAGTCAAAGGTGTCAATGGTGGCTTCAAAGGGGAACTTAGCTTTAGTAATAAAGGTTTGGGTGCGGCGCTCACTGCGGTGGGCCACCTCTTCGGATAAGAGCCGCTCAAGTAACTGCTGATAGGACCAGGCCTCCCGTTCAGCGATGGGAATCAGCTCGGGTAAGACACGTTGAATGGTACTCAAGCCAAGGGACTTGAGCATGGGGTCTAAACTCAGGGTCATCGGATCGATCTAGGTGAGCAAAATAGGCAAGGGTGGCGGTGTCAGTCCCTCGGGAGTGGCGTTAACAATCGCCTGGACATATTCACTGCCAAAGCAGCGTTCTTCAGTGGCTAAGGCAATTGCCGCGAGGAAGTCGGCTCGGCCAATGTGTTGATAAAGGTCATAGAGGGTCTCGACATCGGGTTGCCAAGTTTGAGGACGCCGATGCACCAGTTCAGTCAAATAGGGTTCCACCAACGGGTCGAGGTCCAACAGAATTTGGCGCTGAGCAAAGGGTTTACCACGCTTAAAGATAAACAGTTGTTGGGCATGCTCATGTAAAACACTGGACTTGCCATTCGCGGGTGTCCGAGGATGGTCACCCAGGTGACGCTCTGCCAAATAGATCGACACCTGAGTCTGTTGGAGATGTAGGGTCACCGTCTGGCCGATGGCGTCAGCTGGCACCGAATATTCCATGCCTCGATAGTGCGCCCGAGCCGTGGGACGAACCACCACACTGACTTTGAAGGCATAGGTTTCAGCCTTATGGGCACAGGGCTTGAGCGATTCTTTCAGCAGGCGGACTTGGGGAATCTCGCCAGTCGCATCACATTTGCGTTCTCGATTGACGTAGGTGACCCATGCTTGCATCTGCTCGATGAGATCATCACGGTCCTTAAACTGTCGCCCACAAAAGAAGTTGCCCTTGACAAAACCCACTAGATTTTCCACCGACCCTTTTTGCTGAGGGCGATAGGGCCAACAGGCCAGGGGAATTAATCCACAGTCGATACACACTTGGGCAAAGCGGTCGGTCCAATGCACTTTAACAGTGCCATCAGCCAGTACTTCTCGTGACTTCACCGCACTACTCATGTTATCGAATACCCCCATCAGCGGAACGCCGCCAAAGGTCTCAAATGCTTTGAGTAAACACCGCACCACTGTTTCTTGTTGTTCGTTGGCCACCACCTGCACATCCACATACCGTGAGTACTTCAGGCGCGAGGCAAAGAATTTCACCACCTCAATGCGGCCATCGGCATACTGCACCCGGCGTTGGCCAAAATCATGTTGGGTAAATTCACCCGGCAGTCCTTCGAATCGCACTATCGGCACCACGGATTTGGCGGGACGCAATTGTTTGACTAGCTCATAGACCGCTGTTTTACCCCCTTTATAGCCTTGCTGACGTAGACGGGCTAAGACTTCTCGGCTTTTCATCGGACCATCGGCTGGGTCACGGGCTTCACTCAACCACTCACGAATGGTCTCGCTATAGTGGACCACCTCGCTGGGACGACCCGCTCCTTTTCGCTGACCTGACGGCGGTTCCTCTACGCAGGTGATCTCGGGTTCTTGCACTATCCGGCGGATACTACGTTCACTCACACCCGTAAGGTCGTGGATTTTTTCCGGGGGTACATTGGCATTTCTGAGTTGCTGAACCATATAACGGACCTGATTACTAAACATCGACATTGGGGCGGATGCCTGAGGTGCCAACACGGCACTATATAAGCAAGCACCCCCTGTTTCACTGAAGCCTGTATGACCGGCATCACCCTGGCCATAATTTCCGGAATCGACCACTAGCATTGCCGGAATTTACCCCCGGTCATAATTTCCGGAATCGACGGCTCAGGTGACTGAAGCCACGGTGGCCATAATTTCCGGAATCCATACTGAGCATTGTCGGCATCACTCCGGCCATAATTTCCGGAATAAGCGATTCCAGGGGCACACCTGAGTCCGAACTCCAGCCTGATCTAGCACTGATGCCGCCGACTCAATCCCGTCTGTGACGGGACGATCCCGAGAGAATTGTCTGGGTCTCTAAATCGTTGAACCATCTATCGCTCCTAGCAACTGAACACCTGTATAGAGTCTCATCGTGCAATTGCCAAACAGGCAGATTACGCACAAAAAGAGACTGTTGTCAGCGGCCATAATTTCCGGAATCACTCCGGCCATAATTTCCGGAATTCACATATGACAAAAGCAGACGGTAAAGTTCTAAATTTGCATAGCTTTTTTAGCCAGTTTTTCTAAGGCATTTTGAGCCACTGTTTCAGCTCGTGCTGAGGTGACTTTTTGATATCTCAAGGTTGTCAAAATGGACTCATGCCCCATCAAAGCCCTCAACTCCTCAATGCCCATTAATCCAACTCTCTCAGTGGCAAAGGTATGACGCAAGTCGTGCAACCTTACGCCTTTCAACTCAGAAATACCTGCAATCAACCGCCGCCAGTTTTGATGAACCGTGCGATAGCTCAGACGACCGATACTGCCCGCTATTGGTTGCTGTGCGGTGAATAGAGCAGGGCAGCTATGATGCCGATAATACTTGAGATAGGTGTCGAGCATCCGGGCCGCATCATCGCTGTAGAAACACCATCGCTGCTTGTTGCCCTTACCAATGACTTGAAACTTCTGTTGTTCTAGATCTTGCATATTCACCTGACTTCGGCAGGCATTCACACCTAACTTCGGGCTCTTGGCGACTTTTGGTGATCCGAATGGGATGGCAAACCGTAAATAGGGATTGGCCTTCACGTGCATCCCATCATGGACTTTCTACAGCATCTACTCCCTGACTCATCAGCCTTAGCCCTGAAACACTGGGATTTAGATACCCAAACCCATCGGTTCATCGTTACAGTAGAATCCACTCAGGTGATTGCCCATTGCCCATTGTGCCAAGCTCCCACTGGACGGGTTCATAGTCGTTATCAACGAACGCTCAGGGATTTACCCTTGGTTCAGTTCAGCCTGACTCTCTTGTTAGAGGTGTGTAAGTTTTTCTGTCTCAATGACACCTGTCAGCGACGGATCTTTACTGAGCGCATACCCAGTGTTGTCGCCCCTTGGGCTAGGCGTACGACTCGTTACACAGACCATCTAATCGCCATAGGATTAGAATTGGCTGGGTCAGCCGCCGCTAGATTAAGTCACAGAGTAGGCTACGCCTATAGCCGAAATACCTTTCTGCGCCTTCTCTCCAGCTTGCCGCTACCCGAGGTGATTACCCCTAGGATTCTGGGCGTAGATGATTTTGCGTTCCGTAAAGGTCATCACTATGGAACTATCTTGGTGGATCTCGAAACACACCATCCCATTGCTTTGTTACCAGACCGGACAGCAGAAACCTTAGCCGCATGGTTAGAAGAGCACCCTGGTATTGAAATCTTGTCACGGGACCGTTCCAAGACGTACAAGCGTGGGATGACTCAGGGAGCTCCCGATGCCATTCAGGTGGCAGATCGCTTTCATCTGTTACACAATCTTGAAGAGACTCTAGAAAAGGCTCTGAAGAGTCACTCAAAAATCCTCAAACAGATTGAACAAGAACAGCTTCAATCCGAAGGAGCTACGGTGTCTGAAGTTTCGACATCACAGAATTCAACTCCCCAAACAGCCCAACAACAGAAAACGGCCCAAAAGCGAGCTGAACGCCTCGAAAACTATGAGCAGGTCCACAGCTTACGGAAGCAAGGATACAAGGTCAAAGATATTGCCTATCATCTAGGGATGGGTGAGCGTACGGTGTATACCTATCTATCGCATGAGACGTTTCCGGAATGGCAGCCATCCAGCCGAAAACGCAGGAGTATTTTAGACCCCTACAAGTCATATCTCATCGATCAATGGAACCAAGGACGTCAGCACACCAAACAGCTCTTTAAGGCAATTCAAGAAAAGGGCTATTCAGGGACCTACGCAACTCTTGCACGCTATACCCATACGCTACGGTCAGCTCAAGCTCAGCTAAGCCCCAACCCTGACTCATTAAAGGACTTGCCTGGTCGAGGTCCGGCCCCAAAGGTCACCATCAAGTCCCAGAAACCGTTAAGTGCTCGGCGAGCGGCTTGGTTAGTTCTCCAGAAACCGGACACGTTGACAGATAAACAAAAAACGCTCTTGGAACGCCTTAGTCAACGATCTGAACTATTGGAGATCATAAGGCTCACTCAGGACTTTATCATCCTTGTCCGACAGCGACTTCCTGCGCAGTTAGATAACTGGTTAGAAAAAGCTAAGAATACTACAGTGAAAGAATTTCAGAGCTTTGCCAAAGGATTGGACGAAGACTATGATGCGGTCAAAGCTGGCGTTACATTAGAGGTTAGCAATGGCCCCGTTGAAGGCCAAAATAATCGATTAAAAATGCTGAAACGACAAATGTTTGGACGGGCAGAGCTAGACCTATTGGCTAAGCGACTAATTTTAACAAACAGATAGTCTTCTGGGGCGATGGTTCAGGCTAGGGTAGCGCGATCACCAAAAGTCGCCAAGAGCCGAGCTTCGGCACCTGAGTGATGGTGCTTCGGCAGCGAAATCACGTCTACCTCGGCAGGTAATTTATCCCGACTGCTACGGGTCCATTAGACTGCGTTCGAATCAGAACGTGAGGCTATAGAGATCCCGATGTCAGGCAAGCAACAAGGAAAATTACTGCCCATGGTGAAATTTAGAGAAATCATCCGACTTCATGAACTCGGTTATAACCAAACGGAGATCGCCCGTAGTTGTGTAGTGGCTCGTTCAACGGTGCAAGACTATATCCGTCGAGCGAGTGCAAAAGGCCTGAGGTATGAGCAGCTTCAGACTATGAGCGATAGTGAGGCCCAAGCCTTTTTAGGCAAAAAAACAGCGACAGCCATCACCAAAACAGAGATCGATTTTGACTCGGTTCACCGTGAATTAGGGCCGAAAGGCGTCACCCTGTCATTGCTGTGGCAAGAAGGGCTAGATCGAGGTGATTGGACGCTGAGTTATGGACAATTTTGCCGTCGCTATAACCGCTGGAAAGGGCGGCAGAATCTATCGATGCGGCAGACCTATACTGGCGGAGAGAAACTGTTTGTAGATTATTGCGGGGTTACCGTTCGCGTCACACAGCCGGTGACCGGTGAAGTGACAATCGCTCAAATCTTTGTCGCTTGTCTGGGTGCGAGCAACTATACGTTTGCCGAAGCCACAGCCAGTCAAACTCTGCCGAATTGGATTGGCTCCCACCAACGGGCCTTAGCATTCTTTGGGGGAGTACCCGCCTCGATTGTGCCTGACAATTTGAAATCAGGGGTAACCGATCCGTGTCGCTATGAACCGGGTATCAATCGAAGCTATCAAGACTTTGCCGAGCACTATCAGGTGGCAGTTATCCCAGCTAGACCGAAAGCCCCCCGAGATAAATCTAAAGTGGAAAAAGCGGTCCAGGAAGTCGAACGACAAATTTTAGCCCCCTTACGGCATCAGTCATTCGGGAGTGTGGGTGATCTCAATGCGGCGATGCGCCCCTTACTCAAGCAACTCAATGACCGGACGATGTACGCCTATGGGGTGTCTCGTCGTGAACTGTTTGAGCGGGTAGATCAAGGCGCACTGAAGCCATTACCTCGCTGTCCATTTGTCTTTGCGGCCTGGAAGCGGGCGAAGGTCAATCCGGATTATCACATTGATGTCAATCGCCATTATTATTCGATGTACTAGCCTCAATACCTCCATCAATGTCTAAATCATCATATTGAGGTGTCATAAGTAAGGACTTATTTTCAGATAGTGTCATTCGGCTATTCCTTCAAGGGGATGTTTTAGTCATTTCAGAGTCAGGGGCAACGGTGGGGTCTTCACCTTTCCACCGCTGATGTAAGATGTCGGGTGCAGAACGTTGCCGCTGCTTCCTCAGTCGTTCAAGCTCATTGTCGTCGGCCCAGATAATCCAGTACTTGGGTGGCTGAGTTAGTTGTCTAGCTTTTTTAACCCATCCTCGTTGAACCCAACTATGCAATGTTGCCGCAGGCATATCCAATTCTCTGGCTAAATCAGGAAGCCGCCACTCATTATCAGCTAAAAGGATGTGTGGTTTAGGGGGGCTCTGCTTTCCCAAGCCTAGCTGGCGCATTAAGGCTCGAACCATTTCCTGAGTAAATGTTTTTTGGCGTTTGGGGGGATAAAACCCTTGTTGGTGAAGCCGTGTAATGATCTCGTTAGCCGTCATATTAGACTGAGCACATTGGGTTAGACACTCGCAAAGCTGAGGGTAGTTACTCAGTTGAGACCATTTTCCGACAGGTCGGATAATACGAGCATGAGAAGAGAATCCTCCCGCCCAGTCAATATTAACATGAACCAACTCACTCTCTCCTTCCACCTTCACCCTAATAGCTTGAATTACTTGCCGGATAATTTCTTTGCGCTGAGCATGGGTTGTTGTTTCTGCATTCCACAAAGCCGGAAGACTATTAGCCAGTTGTCGAATTGAGTGTTTTTCTGTCTCAGAAAGCTGCCTAGGTTGTTGGCAACAGAATCTTTGATATTCTTCTTGAAGTTGTTTTTGCGCACTTAGTTTTGCTTCCCAATCTTGAGCCAACTGTCTTGCGACCAAGCGATTTTCCGGTTCTATAAAACGATAGTGTCTCCCTGCACGCTCAGCCTCAAATTTAGCCCGTTCTAAACGCTGTTTCCATAACTGGTCAAGTTCATAACGGTTTTGTTCTACCTGCATTGCTACCGACAAAGATAACTCTATAGCTGCTGGTTTTAAGGCTGCCAATACTTGTTCAGTCACATATTCGTCTAAACAATCTCCTGATAAGCATTGACAAAGGGGGCCACCATGCTCAGCAGCTTCACGCCTACAAACATAACGAGGGGCACCTCTCCTGTGATACTGCACACTCATTCGATTCCCGCATCGTTGACAAACGACCAGGCCAGAGAGCAGTGCCCTGCCTTGACGAGCATTACCTCGTTCATTGGCACGATTTTGATTCGCTTTAAGTTGAGCACGGTTCTGTTGATATTGTTCCCAAGAAATATAGGCAGGATGATGGTTTTTAATCAGGACTAACCACTCTTCAGGTGGTTTCACAACAAGTCCCGTATGAGGTCGACCGGCTTTGTGTTTGCGTGGGTCAATTTGTTTACGGCCATAGGTATAGGCTCCCGTGTACGCAGGATGATTGAGCAGACTCAGTAACGTAGACCGACTCGGACGTCGCCATTCTAGTTCACCCTTATTAGCCCCATGGAGGGCTCGCACACCAAGCTGAATTTGATGGAGGGCTAGGTAACGTAATACGGCATGGACAGTGCCTAATTCTTCAAACTTGCGAAAGATGAGACGAATGACTTGTTGAGCTTGTTCATCCGGGTCAAAGCAAATATCTCCCGATGGGCGACGCACATACCCAATCGGTAAATGAAATCCCAGTTCACCGCGTTGAGCTTTGTTGAGTCGTCCTTGTAGCATTCGTTGTTTCAAGACGTGGAGCTCGATCTCCGAAAAAGATCCCTTCAACCCCAACAAGAGCCTGTCGTTGTAATGACTCGGATCATAAATGCCATCGAGATCTGCTATTAGCGTACCGAACAGTGCACAGATTTCTAACAGTTGATGCCAATCTTTTGAGGAACGGGCCAGGCGAGACATTTCGATGCCTAATATCAGGCCAACATGGTTGAGCCCGACCTCGCTCACTAATCGCTGAAAGCCCACTCGCCCCTCCACACTGCTACCAGACTTCCCTAAATCATCATCGATAATCAGAACTCGTTCCGGTTGCCAGCCCAGAGCTTTTGCTCGATTGGCGAGACCATACTGAAGGCGTGTCGATTCTTGGTGCTCGGAGACCTGTTGTAAGGTTGATTGACGCACGTATACCGCCGCTAAGCGGTCAAGATGTGAAGCCTGAATCTTGTCGGAGGGCCAGCTACTGATCTCATCTTTGAGGTTCATCTTCTTCCTCCTCCTGAGTTTGAATAGCCATCTGGCTCTCCAGCATTTGGCTCAGGACACTGACAAGTCGTTTCTGATTCGCCTTGGGTAGATTGCTCCACAGCGTCTCTACACTCTGGCAAATAGACGGGGGGGGGTGATTGGCTGATACATGATGGCTCAGGTGATAATTGCACTGCCTTTATTTTGGCAACTAAGGCAACCAGTCGTTGCAATCCATCAATGCCAATCACAATTAACTTTTTCGACCGATTTGTATTGATGGGGGCATTATGGCTAGTAGATGTCGGTGCCCTACTGGTATGTCGGACGCCAAGTGATGGTCAAAACCAGTGAGCAGCTGGTGGAGGTGTTCTATGAAAATAAGCGAATTTCAGCCCACCCTCGTTCAACCTTAGCCCATCGCCATAGCACCTTGGATCATCACATGCCGCCAGAGCATTGGGCCTACAAGCGTCAGTCACGGGAGTCTTTTTTGGCGTGGGCACACCAGATCGGCCCCCAAACTCGCACCCAGGTAGAGACGATTTTTGAGAGCAAATCCCATGACGAGCAGGCCTTTCGTTCCCTCAAAGGACTCCAGAGTTTAGCCACCCGCTATGGAGCTGACCGATTAGAAGATGCGTGCAAACGCGCCAACATCTTCGCCATGTCAGGCTATCAGCGACTCAAGCACATTCTCCAACATCATCTTGATAAAACCCCTGTCCTAATTGACGTGCCTGCGCCCCCGAGTATTGACCACGACAATGTTCGGGGCGGTGCCTACTACAACTAATACAACTCGATAGTGACCCCCATCATGCAACAAACCATTGAACAACTCAAAGACCTCAAACTCCATGGCCTACTCGACGCCTGGTGTGAACAACACGAACAGCCCACCTATCATGACCTGAGCTTTGATGAACGATTTG
>NZ_JH993795.1:5554-344561 GCF_000316115.1 Leptolyngbya sp. PCC 7375 | reverse complement strand
CTCAATGCGAAGGAGGAACTAACGAGGTCAAGAACCTCGTATGGCTACACGAGTTCTGCCACCACCAGGTGCATTACTCACAAATCCCATAACCCGTGCATTGCTTGAGCCGGATGCGGTGAAAGTCGCACGTCCGGTTCTGAGGGGGAAGGAGTGGTAACGCTCCCGACCTACCCGACCCCCCGCTGGTCCATATAGCCTTCGCTGGTTTTGTCCACTAAACTGGACAGCTTAGCGTACATTTTTGCGCGACTGCTATACAAAGGCCTATAGAGACGCCTGCGGTTGCGACCTCGGCGTGGCCGACCTCGGCGTGGCCGACTTCAGTAGGGCTAGCTTCTTCGATACCAACCTCATCGGGGCCTTCCTTCTAGGTATAGATCTATGACAAATGGAGGAACTGATTCAAGATCAACTAGAGGGTGAAGATAAACTACTGATTTGTAATTCTTCTCTCCTGCTAGGCATAAAAATTGATAAAGACAGAGACTGTAATCAGATTGCTGATGCGTTAGCTAAAAGGTTTCCTGAATCTTTTAGTCCCAGTAACTTAGAAGCATATGTCAATAACCTAAATTTAAAAACTTGGGATTAGCTAACTCAAAGTCTAAACGTTTAATCGGGGTGATTTGCCTTTTGAAAATGTTGGACTCTGGGGTGCTTTTGCTAGTTGCTAGATGCGTAGCTGAGCACCGTGTAATCGGTTTAGGTATAATTGTACGGATTATGTGAGTTAGAAAATCGCCAAAAGGGCGAGGAGCCATCAAGATATCTGGTACCACACCAAAGCTTGAGAACTCCTCATGACTATGATAGACGCCCCCACCTTGTTGACGATTATCTTTGTGCTGGTAGACGACTGGTATCAAGCCTATGGTCATCAGCTCAAACCTAAGTCACCTGGACCTCAACCCAACTTTAGTGAAAGCGAGATGTTAACCTTGCTGCTGGCAATGGATTACTTTCCGTTTCCTGGGGAGACCCAGTTTCTGGGGTTTATTCGGGCGAATTACTTGAGTTTATTTCCTCATCTTCTGGATCAAAGTCAGTTCAATCGACGTGCCCGTTGCCTAGAAGCCATGCTCGAAGAAGTCCGTCGGTTCTGGGTTAGAGAACTCGATGGTGTTTTTGAGACGACGTTTCTTCTCGATACTAAGCCCGTACCCGTGATTGGCTATAAGCGCAACAAGCGCCATAGTGATTTTCTCGGCAGTGCCAGTTATGGGCATTGTGCCAGTCGAAACTTGAAGTACTTTGGTTACAAACTGGTGGTGTTGAGCACGTTGAGCGGTCTTCCGGTCGTGTATGCGTTAGTCCCTGCTCATACTGATGAACGCGAGGCAGCTGAAGCCGTTTTGACGGCTGTCAACGGGTGTGACATTCTGGCCGATAAAGGGTTTATTGGCGATGACTGGCAAGCTGATATCTCTAGAACTACCGGAAATCGAGTATTTACCGTCAAACGAGACAATCAGCATCAGCAAACGCCACCCGCCTTCGCACGGTTGTTAGGGCATTTTCGAGAGCGGATTGAAGGTGTCTTTCATGAGGTCCAAAATACGGGACGGCACCTTGAGAATTTGCTCAGGAAAACACGAAGAGGCTTGTGTGTCCATGTGGCTGCGAAGATGGCCAGCCATACCTTGAGACTTCTATTGCGAAAGCGCTTTGATATTGATGTGCTGACTTTTCAGAAACATACCCCGCACCTAGGCTAGAGGCATCTCACATAATGCGTATTGTTTATGGTGGTGTATTTTGATCTGATTGATTAAACGGTTAAATGTTTAATTGTTTTTAAGTTAATCTGCTAAGAACTTAATGTATCCAATATAAACAACAAAACCATAAGCTAGCGCTGGTAGAAACCAGTTAAGACCAGAGAATATGACAACTGCAAACACTGCTACTCCACAAATAACAAGTGTTGAAAAGACAATAGCCTGAGGCAGTGTTCGTGAATTTACACTTCCTTGAGATTTTTTTTGATACCGGGAATATTCAGGATCTTCTAAATTAGGCCGGATATTAACTTCTCGATCATATGTTTCCATACTGCAACATCCAAGATTTTATTCACGTTTTCCAGAGACTTTATCCACGCCAAGTAAGGCTAAACCCGAGTAAAGAAGTGCTGGAGCTGTTAATACCTTAAACGGATCAAAAATGCCATCAACTAGAGCAGCAGAAACCAAAGTCCAACCTAAGACATAATTCATGTTGTCTTTGGAGAAAAGTTTCTTTTTCTGCGAAGGCTTGGCTAGTGACAGATTTGGATTAGTAGGTAAGCTATTCTTACGTATTGCACTTTTAATAAGTTTTCCTTCTTGAGCAAGATCTGCTAAGTAGGCATTTAATTTATCTATTTGCTTTTCAATATATCCATGTGCTGCTTCTGTCGAATATTCTGATGATCCAGCTTTCTCAATTTGATAAATTTGATCGTTAATCAATTTTGCATTTCTACAAACATCCTCTAATTCATAGCGAAATCTTTTTATTGCCTTTAATTCATTCGGTGTAGCATCTAATCTGTACTTGCGAATTCCCTCGTCAATGACTTCTGCCCTTTCAAGAAAAGACTGAATTGCAGGATGGAAAATCTCGGGCTGTTCTAACTTATCTCCAGGTTCGTCAAAATCATGCTTATGCAGCTGAATTTCAGGCTGGAGCCTTCTGTTTCGTTCTAAAATATCTTTGAAGTAATCGTCTGAATCACTCATAGGAAGATTATACAGACAGTTAGATATAATGCTATCTTAATAAGAGACTAATATATCAAGATACGTTATAAAAAGAGATATTTTATAGGCATAGAAACCTTCAAGAATTAGAAGGATTGATTGATTAGGTAAAACAGAAAGCTAGGGATTAGCTGTTTTAGAGAGGATTGATCAGAATAAAAATACGGCACCTTCTTTTGCTCGGCTCAAAAGCTAGTTCCTAGCTTTTGAGCCGAGCACCCTACCCCTAGGCGAGCGAAGTGGCCCTTGCACTCTGTGCTACCCTTGAAAACTTGCTATGCCAATATCTTTTTGGGCTAGCCCCTAAGTTCATTGCGTCGCACCGCCATAAACCAGCGGCATAGCCGGTAGGAGCAGTGGAGCAGATGAGATCGGGGGTACAGGTCCGGCAGTCGCTCAGCAGTGCTCAGCAGTCACCGGCACTCAGCATTGATCGACAGCAAACCATGGGGCTTTTCGGAGTCGAGCGAGCTGATGAGTGAGCATGAAGAAATACCCGTGTGTGTTTGTGGCATCGGTAGCCGATGAAGCTGGAGTTAGCGATTCGAGATCCCAACCATCATCACCACCCCACTAACCTCCCTCCCCCGTCTCAGACAGTAAGGTTTTCCCGCTCGACTTTGTGCCAGAGCCGTTCTGCGCCTGTTGGTGGCTATGGCCTTTGTGTAGTAGCCGCTCCAAAACATATGCTAAGCCGTCCAATTTAGTGGACGGAATACTGAAAAACCTTGTTTGATAGGAATTACAACGGAGGCAAGCCGATCTTTTCTCTGAGAATAGCTCGCTGTTCGCGTTGACTGAGAGAGGACAACTCTGGCTCCGGTTCTGCGAGTCTATATCGATGCTTGACGCCAGCAGTAATCGGATCCTCTCTTCCATCAGTCTCCTCAATGGGGCTCAGGTTCCCTGAAAGTCGATCCAGATCCGCCGTGACTCGCTTAAGCACCCGCAATACCCACGCTTGATTGACACTCACATAAGCGGTTCTTGGATCTGACTCAGCGCGCAGATTGACGACGACTCTTTCACCACGGGCTAACTGCTCCAACCAGGTAATGCACCAGCGCAGAACTTCGACTTCATTGGCCAGCTGTTCCTGCAGATCCTGGGGGGCGTGGATCTGCTCATCACCGACTAATGGCTCATCATTACTGAACTTCGGTTCGTTCAGTGATGTTAGCCATTCGGGAATCTGAGTAGCTTCATCGGTATGTAGCAGTTGATGAACTCGGCTTGAGCTGAGCCCCATAGCTGCCGCAATTTTGCGCATTGATAAACCTTCGGAATGCGCCGCTGCGATCGCCCAGATGTGCTCTCGTTCAGCCTCTTCGAGACGCGTCCTTGCCAAAGCTAAACGGGCTCTCAACCGCTTTTCCTTCGATACCTGCGCTTTAAACTGCTCTGCGGATCCCATAACTTAGAGTATATATAGCCTTCGCTGGTTTTGTCCACTAAACTGGACAGCTTAGCGTACATTTTTGCGCGACTGCTATACAAAGGCCATTAATAGCAGATCAGGCTACGTCTACCACCGACCAAAGTATAGAAAATCAAGGCCTAGCCTCTGCACGGCATTACAGATACAACTCCGATACCGTTCACTACAGAATCACTAAGGACGAATGGTTATTGGCGTGGGATGAGCTGAAGCCCGCTGAAGTCAAGCTTCTGTACTACCTTCGAACGCTAGACCCCTGGGGAGATAATCATCGAGAAATCGGTGTCACTGACCTTGCCAAAATGCTCAAATACAATAAAGGCACTGTTAGCCGAGCGCTCAAAAAGTTAGATCGCACGGGTTGGATCGATCTAGAAATCACGACCGCTAGCGTAAAACTCCACACGAAAAGCAGTACAAGTGTTCTGATGTTGTCTACAGACAACGGGTTTCTTGCAGGAAACGGTGTTGCCTCAGGATCACACATGTTGCCTACAGACAACGGCGACGATCGTCAGACAACGCCGTTGATCGCTACGCAACACCTAACGTCTGAAACCCATACTGAGCAAGGTCCTCAGATCGCTTTAAACTCTTTAAAACTAAATAAACTAACCACACACGTAGAGTCGGAGTGTAGTGGTGTGTCTGTTTCTATGAATGAAGAAGCCAGACCCGATATCAAAGTTCCTGATCGGTCTATGGCAATTTCTGAAAAGTCAGAGGCCGTTAGTGAACCTAAAGCGATTGAAAAAGATTTAACTTCCGCCGCCGATATTCTTCGGTCAGCGAAAAAGTTAGGGGTGAATATTGATGACCGACCGCTGCGACAGGCTGTGAAGCAATGGCCGGGACGTGTGGAAGATGCGATCGCAGCGCTGGAAGAAAAAGCTAACCGTGTCCAGTCACCGACTCGGTTTTTAGTCCGGGCGATTAAAGAAGGCTGGCAGCCGGAAGCACCCCGGAAAAACAAGACACCTGGCTTTGGTGCGTGGGTTCATGAAGGCCGAAAACGCGCCTTAGTGGTGGCCTCTCAGCGGGTCGATGGCATCCTGAAAGTGCTGATGGCCTGTGATCGGTGGATTCCCTATGACCTCCTGCAGCCCATGAGCTGGGACGACATTGCGGCTCAATTCGGTCGTCCTACTCAGGAGTGCCATGCCTGCTAACAATTCTGAGTGGTCCGTTCCGTTTAGTCCTTTGGAACCGGCCAACATTGATGCTGAGTTCGCGATTATCGGCGGCATCATTCTCGACCCTGGCGCGATGGCTAGAATTGCCCATACCCTACCGGTCGAGGCGTTCTACGTCGTTGCTCACCGCACGATTTACCAAGTGGCGTTGCAGCTGCACCATCGCGGTAAACCGGTAGACCTGATGACGCTGACCACGGTATTAGCCGATACTGGGCAGCTGGAGCGGGTCGGTGGTAAGGCCGCCCTAGTGCAGTTTCTCGATGCCGTGGTGTCAGCGGCCAATATTGATCACTATGCTGAACTGGTGCTAGAGAAACATCAGCGGCGCTGTATGGTGGCCCTTGGTGCGGCAATTCAAGAGCTGGGGCAGAACGTAGCGAAGCCCATACCGGCCTGTTTGCGCGAAGCTGAAGCAGGCTATCGCCAATTACTTGAACTGACGACGTCCTCTCAGCAAGCCGTTCATATCTCTGAGGTGGTGACGGCTAATTTAGAAGCTGCTAAACAGGGCAAACCTTTAGGGGTACCCACCGGTTTCTACGATGTGGATGCTCTGATCAACGGCGTGCAGCGCGGCAAGCTGACGATTCTAGCGGGGCGTCCGGCCATGGGTAAAACCGCTGCATTGGCTAACATTGCCCGTAATATCGCGGCAGCCGGTCATGGAGTATTGCTCATTTCTTTAGAGATGGACCGCGATGAACTCGGCTATCGTCTGTTGAGTGCTGAGTCTCGTTTAGGCAGTAACGAAGTCCGCTCAGGCCAGCTCAACTCAGCCCAATGGCATCGGCTAGAGGGTTCCGTTTCTCAGCTAGCGGGTTTACCGCTTTGGCTTGATGATGCACCAGCGCAGTCAGTAGATGCGCTCACGGCCACGATTCAACGACTCCAAGCCGAGATTGGCAACGAAAAACTATTGCTGGTGATGGTCGACTACCTACAGCTAATGGAGGTGGCCGACACGAATAACCGAGTTGTTGAACTGGGCAGAATCAGCCGAGGGCTAAAGCGTCTCGCCCGAGAGTTAAACATTAGCGTGTGGGCGCTCTCCCAGCTGAGTCGGGGGGTAGAGGCTCGTACTAACAAACGTCCGATGATGTCTGATTTACGCGAAAGTGGCAATTTAGAACAGGATGCCGACAAAATTATCATGCTGTATCGCGACGAGTACTACGACCCAGACTGCGATGATGTCGGCGTTGCTGAATGGATCGTGGTTAAACATCGCGGCGGTGCTACCGGCACAGCCAGATTGTTGTTTGACCCTGGCTATACGCAGTTTAGAAACATGAGGGATTGAGCGTATGCCGATGGATCGACGTCTATATCCTGATAACTGGGATGAGCTAGCGTTACAAATTAAAACCGAGGCGAACTGGTGCTGTACCGAATGTGGTCGTCCCTGCCGCCGTCCAGGCGAGTCACGCGAAGCGGCGATCTTTCGGTTAACGCTGACTGAGCATCCCACGGTGTCAGAGCTGTGGGAGCAGAACGGTGCGGATGTGTCGGTGTCTAAGTTGGGGCGATTTCATCTGACCGTGGCGCATTTGGATCATGTGCCGCAGAACTGCGATCGCACAAACCTAAAAGCGCTCTGTGCTCCGTGCCACGGTACTTATGACCTCAAGCAAATGGGTCGTAAGCGCGTGCTCAAAGCTGAACGCAATGGGCAGCTGCGGACGGATGACATTCTGAACGGTGCGCAGCTGGCGTTGTTGCCCGAGCCGGTGGTCTATCAGCGTGTAGATCCGCGTTCTGGGGGACGGCGGACGATGGTGCGAAAGACGCTGGATGCGGTGGGCAGTAAGCGTAAGCATAGGGCTCCTGGTAACGCCTCTGGCTGGATTGAGGAGCGCATAGGCAACCGGAAGCGGGCGAATCCGAGCGTCAGTTATTACTACCGGTGGGATAGCCATAAGGGCCGGGTAAGCGAGTATATACGGGCGAGTCAGGTGACGCGGGTGGCAAGGTTGATTGAGGCGGAGCGGCCTGCGTTGGAAATTTTGAAGGTTGTTGTTGAAGGAAAGAGAAAGGTTTCGGGTGTGTCGGCGGAGTTGTTGAGGTGAGGGTGATGAGGTGGCTAGTATGAATCATTGGGAACGACTACGGCAGAAGATAGCCAAGATGTTGGCTGCGAGGCTCCAATATGTCTGAATCACCTAAGTACGATATGCGAGGTGCTCAGTTTGCCGGAGGCTTCGCCGAAACCGTCGAGAGCGGTCAAATCGGTAGCACCACCAATAACACAGCTAACCTCACCCTTTATCGTTACGAATGTACAAACGACAGCTATACCGAAGAGCTGGGCAACGGTGTCACGCTAACGCTAATGCTAATTCCAGCAGGGCAATTCATAATGGGGGACCCAGAAAGTGAGCAAGTTCAACGTCAGGTAAATATATCTCCGTTTTTAATCGGGCGTTATCCCGTCACTCAGGACCAATGGCGAGTGGTTGCAGGGTATGGCCGTGAAGACATAGAGCTGTCTCCAGAGCCGTCGCATTTCAAAGGCGATAACTTACCCGTGGAGCAAGTGAATTGGTATGAAGCTACGGAGTTTTGCAAGCGCCTGTCCAAACGCACAGGTAAGCACTACCGTCTGCCCAGTGAAGCCCAATGGGAATATGCCTGTCGTGCTGAGACTGATACGGAGTATCATTTTGGCCCTCAGCTTACATCGGAGTTGGCTAACTATGGATCCACCGAAAATGAAACTACAGCTGTAGGGCGTTATCCCGCCAATCGCTGGGGACTCCACGATATGCATGGCAATGTTTTAGAGTGGTGCCAGGACCAGTGGCACAAGAACTATGAAAGGGCTCCTATCGATGGCAGCGCCTGGGAGGCTCAAGAATCTGATGCCAGCCGTATCCTACGCGGGGGCTCCTGGGTCAGCTATCCAAGGAATTGCCGCTCCGCTCTCCGCAACGACTTCAATCCCGACGACCGCTTCAACTATGTCGGTTTTCGAGTAGTGTGTTCCGCGCCCAGGACTTCTTAGCGCTTTGCCCTCTTTTCACTTTATCTCTCATGCAAATTTGTAAGATTTTCTACCCCTTCGCCGTTGGGGAATCCCATTTTTTGCGTGTAGAGCCTTTGTAGAGGTATTCTCTAATGAAAGGTTAATCAGCTTTATTCAGTGTTGGATGAAATCCTCCTATATTCTCGGTTTTGATCGGTTGTTTCTGATGGCTTTGACTCGGAGTGAGCGATGTTAAGGCTAAACGGGAGAGAACAAAGTAAACTAGTCTTGGCGTTTATTTCAGCCTATGACGGTCAAGCTGCTTATGCCCGATTCGGTAACTTTTTGCGCTTTAAGTTGGATAAGTCTATAGGCGTAGTTGGTGGCTCAGGACCGCTTGATGTCGTCGTTGCCAATGTTGTTCAGAATGCGATTGCAGATGGTTATATCGAAGATCTAATTTTAGCCTTTGCGTCTGATAAGCCAGGGCGCGAAGACATTCAGCAGCTTTGTGCCAAGATTCTACGGCAAAGGTTCGATCTGAATCCTCGACAGCTCTCAATCGAGGCGACTTCTCTAGAGCTGGAGCTTGAAGACTGGGAGCTTGACGTTGGGTCTGAGGAACTCGAACTCTTTGACCCACCACAATTGAGCTTTAACTCTGACGTTGGCTCATTATTAGAAGCTTTAGAGCTTGTTAATCCCGCTGTATGCAAGATTACCTTCTCCGATCGTGATCTCAATAAGTCAGGTACTGGGGTCTTGGTGGATACAGATCTGGTCTTGACCAATTACCATGTTTTGACCGGTAAGGATAGAGCCTATGAAAGCTTCAGCCACAGTGAACTGCATGAATTCATCCAGACAGCTCAATTCGAGTTTGGCTATGTTAGTAATCGCTCTACCGAGCCCATGCCATTGAGAGCAGTTACAGCGGAGTCAGTCGTGGCCTATAGTCGAACTCGAAAGTTAGACTACGCCTTGATTCGCTTGCAATCTAATGATGATTTTAAGGCAAGTCCTGTGCCGCTTAACACTACTGATAAGCTTGAGCCCAAAAAGTCTGCTCTAAATATCCTGCATCATCCCGCGGGCAGTGCCTTGAAGGCAGCTCTTAGTAACAATGGCGTGGTAAAGGTAAAGCAAGCAAAGGGATTAGTCCTTTATGTGAATGAAACGGATGGTGGCTCCAGTGGTTCTCCCTGTTTTGATGAAGATTGGCAACTCATCGCCCTGCACCATAGCAAAAAGGAAACCTCTAATCGCACCCTTAACGAGGGGATTCTCTTTTCAGAGATCTATAAGAGTTTAATAGATGAGTTCGAGTTGGAATTGCCTGTTTAGATAAACTACGTAGATTTGAAGTCAAGGGAGATTTACGGTGGGATTACGAATTGTCTCGAACCGGTTAGAAGAGGGTGGACCAAGTAAAGAAAATGATGGTTATATTGCTCGGCTGCGGAAGTACGTTCCAGCCGAGGCCGTCGGATTTTGGCTAGCGGTTAGTAATGCAATTCAAAGTGCTGCTGGGAATGTTCCAACAGCTGGTTTGTTATGGCTATTTTTTGTGATCGGCTTGGTATTCACCTTTTTATTTACAAAAAAAGGCACCACTGAAGCCGGGTTAAAGACTGCTTGGAAGCAAATAGGTCTTTCATGTGGGGCATTCATCGTCTGGGTCTTGGCTACTGGGGGAGCATTGACAGACACCATATCGTTCTACCATCCGCTTTACGGCAACTTATTGCTGATTACCTACACAGTTGCGATCAGTTTCGTTATTCCGGAAGAAGAGGAACGTGAGGTGAAGGAGCCTAAGGTGTAAACATCTTGATTAGGTCAATATTTATTTGTCTTTGGTACAATGTTTCAGCTGTATTGACCTTTTTTAAGGGCTTTATAGCTGATCTGATCAAACTGATTTAGGGTATCAGTTTTCTGACGAATAGCAACGTATGGTGATGGTTGTTTGAGGCGCAAGTTTTGAAGCTAAGTGGTAGAGAGAAAGAAGAGCTTGTAGCACTTATTATCTCGGCCTACGATGATGGTCAGAATGCTTATGCCCGATTCGGTAACTTTTTGAACTTTAAGCTGGATAAGTCCATAAATGTAGTTGGTGGCTCAGGACCGCTTGATGTCGTCGTTACTAGTGTTGTTCAGAATGCTGTATCGAACGGCTATATCGAGGTTCTGATTTCAGCATTTTCATCTGAAAAGCCAGACCGTGTAGACATTCAGCAGTTCTGTCAAAGTGTCTTATCAAAACTCCTTCCCCGCCCAGAAAATATCACAAAACAGAAGTGGTCTAGCCTATTTAATCACCTTCAGGATGATGATTACACCTTAGAGTTGCAACGAGCGTTTGAAGATGCATTTTCGGAGGTCATGGGATATGACTACTCAGAAAGCCCCCCATTTGAATCTGTCCCCAAAGATATTGGTGAGATCCAAAATTTACTTGAAGTTTGGAGCAATAACAAAAAGGCAAATAAAGGCCCAACATTGGCAGTGCGTTTCGTAGATTTTGCGATTGAAAAAATCCGGAATTTGATGCGTCAATCAAAAAGGATTAACCCAATCAAAAAAGATGTTTCGCCGTTAAGAGAATGGCGTAATGAGATTGCCGCTACCTTTGACGTGCCAGATTGGAGCCCGAGTTCGCCTGCAGACCCCACCCTATCCGAAAAGACTGTTAGTGGACACCTTGTTGTCTCGCTAAAAGAACATGGCGGTAAATTAATGGCTTTTCCAGAGCTATACCTAATCGAAGGTGAAGATCCAGAAAAACGGGTCAAGTCTTTTGAAGCATCTCCGACCCCTCGCTGTTCTTTAGAGGATATTTGGGTTTATATATCGGAATGGATTTTATTGGCTGAAAGCGCAATGTGTGAGGCAAATGAACTTGCTACTAATCAAGTAATTGTTGAGCTATTCTTGCCGATCAACTATATCATCCATGATATTTCAAATTGGATCCTGCAAGATGAAGATGAGGACGATGTTACTTTTGGGCGGCATCGTCCGTTCATCGTTCGCTCGATATATCGAGCTACCAGTAAGACAAGTAAAGTGATAAAAGCGAAAATCAAGAATAAATGGCCAATTCTAGTTAATGAAAAAGGTGAATTTTATACAAATCATTTTGAACAAGGCTTTACGGAAAACGAGAAAACCATAATTCCAACAAAGCTCAATAAAAATGAAGTGATCGGGGTCCAGCTGACGTTTAAAGAAGGTCTTGAACAGGACAATCAAATCGCGTTGCTGAAGGATATTAGGAAATCCCCGGCTTTAATTGCCGTCTGGGGGGTCGAATCGCCTGATGGAAAGCAAGCTCTTCTCCAATCAAAATTTCAAGATCTGGTTGAGTCGGACGTTGCTTATAGCTTCTCTAAGTTAGCGAATCGGTATCGAGAATTGTCTGAAGAGTTACCTACCCTGGTAAAAAATATTAGGCTTGTGTGCGAGTGTCCATACCGTTGGCCAAAGACATTACCAGATACTACTGACGGTAAAGCCATGAAAAGTGATAGAAAATTGAGAGGTGAGGTGTTGTAATGGCCTGGAGATACTTTAGACGTGACGATACGCGCCAATCTTTTGAGCTCCTCTATACTGAAGCGGAATCGCCTAACTTGCCTGCACGACCACCCTGGCGATGCTTTCTACCGCCAAATCATGTAAATCGTTCCCAAGATGTGCAGTATTGGAAAAAGCTACGCGAGTTAGCGCAGGCTCCGGCTAATGAACGATCGCGCGAACGGGGACAAAGCTTTCAAATCCCGAAAGATAAAAATGGACACTCCGATGTTGCAGATGCGGTCAATGCGGCAATCCATCTGCGCCGACCGTTGCTGGTGACCGGGACACCAGGATCTGGCAAAACCTCACTAGCCTATGCAATCGCCCATGAGTTGCAATTGGGACCAGTCTTGAAGTGGCCGATTACTGCCCGATCTAGCCTGAGGGAAGCGCTTTACAGCTACGACGCGATCGCCCGGTTGCAGGATGCTCAACTTGATAGAACTCGTCACCCACAAGCAAAGGGGGATCCCAATAAGCCTGAGCCACCAGAACCACATCTCGAAAAAGAAGAGGGCGATCTGGGCGATTATCTTCAGCTTGGTCCAGTTGGGACGGCCTTCTTACCCTCGTTATTACCCCGCGTTTTACTGATTGATGAAATTGATAAAAGCGATCTGAACTTACCCAATGATCTACTCAACCTTTTCGAAGAAGGGGAATTTGAGATTCGTGAGCTTGTGCGACGCAAACGCAGACGTGGCAAAGAAACAGAAGCAGACCCTACCGTTGATGTGCGTACAGCGGATAAAGAGGTGGTACCCATTAAAAATGGCTTGGTGCAGTGCTGCGAATTTCCCATCGTCATCATGACCAGCAATGGTGAACGTGACTTTCCCCCCGCGTTCTATCGTCGGTGTTTGCGCGTCAAAATGCCGAACCCCACCTCTGAGTCGTTAGTTCCCATTGTAGAGTCCCATTTTAAGGACGCTGCTGACGAGAATGGCTGGACTAAAACGAAGGAGAACGTCACAGAGTTGATCACGCAGTTTTTGGACTCATACAATAAGGCCGATCGTGCGACCGATCAGCTGTTGAATGCGATTTATCTGATGACGCGGGAAAAGAGGCCTAGTGAGGAAGAAATGGAACGCTTGAAAAGGCTGTTATTCCGTCGGCTCAGTGAGGAAAGTTAATGACGGAGGTCAAGGCAGTCCTGAATGCGGCCGACGCGTTGATTCAATCGCTGGCGGAAGTGCAAGATTTCACCAGCATTGAGATTGCTGAGACCCTATGGCTAGCAATGCAGATAGAGGTGCAATCGCATAAGTCGGTTACACCAGTTGAGCCAGTTACTCCCAGAGAGTCCAAGGAACCAACCGAACCGGATCCATCCAAAGAGCCCAAGGAACCAACCGAACCAGATCCATCCAAAGAGCCCAAGGAACCAACCGAACCGGATCCACCCAAAGAGCCTAAGGAGCCAGCTAAGGCTAACATTGCTGCACCCATGCCGCAGGCAGGTGTCTTGCCGCCCAAAGCACTACCAATTTGGTTGGCCGACCCAGAAATGTTGACCGACTCGTTGGCGATTATTCGCGCGCTGCGCCCCCTGTTGCAAAAGATTGATGTAGGCTTCGGGAAACATTTAGATGAGCCAGCCACCGTCGATTTTGTGGCCCGAACTCAATTGCTGTTACCGATTCTGGAAGCAGAGCAAGAATCCTGGTTTGACCTCGTCCTGGTGGTGGATCGGGGCTCGTCTATGCATATCTGGCAGCGACTGGTTAAAGATGTGGTGCGGATTCTCCGCCGCTATGGTGCGTTTCGAGATGTCCGTGCCTTTGACCTGGTGATTAACTCGGAAGCGAAGACTGCTAACGACAAAGTCCTGTTGGTTTCTAAACCTGGGCGACCAGGTCATCTTCCTCGTGAGTTGATTGATCAGCAGGGGCGGCGGATTGTCATTATTTTGAGTGATTGTGCGGGAGAGTATTGGTGGAATGGCACACTCTTACCCGCTCTATATGACTGGGGCAACGTGATGCCCGTCGCAATTTGGCAAATGTTGCCACCCGCAACTTGGGAACGGACTGCTCTGGGTGAAGGTGCAGGGATTGCCATCCGCAATAGTGTGCCAGGAGGAGCTAACCAACAGGTCAAAATCCGTATCCAAGATTGGGATGATCCGGACGATATGGCCTACCGTCTACCGGTGCCTGTGATTACGAGCGAAGTGGATGATCTACAGCAGTGGAGCTGGATGATCGCAGGCGATCACCGCGCAGTTGTGCCGGGTTTTTTGCTACCCAGGTTGCCGAAATCGAAAACTGAGTTGGCTAAGTTAAGCCGGGCAGAACAAACGCAAGAGCAGGCCTATGCAGATGAGTTAGAGAACGTTCCGCGCTCTCAAAGCTATGACGAGATTGCACGGGAACGTGCCGGCGAAACCTATGACGAAGACGACCAAAAGGTATTTGAAGCAGCGAAAAACGAGGAATTGAGGCAGCTAGCAAGAGAGCGGGTCGAAGATTTTTTAGACTTAGCCTCTCTCCCCGCCCGGCGGCTTATTATGCTGTTGGCAGCAGCTCCTGTACTGACATTGCCAGTAGTCAGGCTCATTCGAGACTCAATGCTCACCGGTACCCAATCACCCTTTCCGCTAGCAGAAGTGTTCTTGAGTGGGTTGTTGCAGCGTTTACCCGGTCAAGAAAAAGCCGTGGAAGCGTTGCAAAAAGCTACTATCGAATCAGTGGAAGGGCTACCTTTGTCAGATGCCGATGATGTACCAAAGGTAAAGTTTAATCCAGAAGACTTTGTCCAGTACGATTTCGCGCCTATGGTGCGATCAGTGTTGCTAGATTTCTTGCCAGAAGTCGATACGATCGATGTCATCAACCGGGTATCTGCAGCAGTAGAGCGTCGGTGGAACAAGATTACTAACCAAGACTTTCGAGCCTTCCTGACCGATCCAAATGTTGAAGTTAAAGAAGAACTTGAGGGATTACGTTCCTTTGCTCGCGTGACGGCTGACATTTTGGAACAACTAGGAAGTTACTCAGAATTTGTCGAGGGTTTGCGCCAGCGGGCTCAGAAACCACTTTCTTTCAACGCTTGGCTCTCTGACTTCACCCACCAAAAAATCACTTATCAAGTCGCTGAGTATATCAATTTCCCTCCGTTAGAAGCTTTCGACTTTCTTGATATTAGCGTTGCTGATGACACTGAGTTGCCCCCATTTTTAGGTCATTCTGAAAGGGTTCGCGCTGTTGCAATTAGCCCTGATGGTCAGAGAATAGTTAGCGGTAGTAATGACAACACAGTGCGCCTTTGGGATTTGAGTGGTGCTCCTATCGGTGCGCCTTTTCAGGACCATACCGATTCTGTCTTGTCTGTAGCCTATAGCCCCGATGGCACCACCCTGGCCAGCGGCAGTGCCGACAATAGCGTGCGGATATGGAATGTGGCCGATGGCATCCTGCTGCATATCCTAGAGGGCCATACCGATTCTGTCTTGTCTGTAGCCTATAGCCCTGATGGCACCACCCTAGCCAGCGGCAGTGCCGACAATAGCGTGCGGATATGGAATGTGGCCGATGGCACCCTGCTGCGCATCCTAGAGGGCTACACCGATTCTGTCTTGTCTGTAGCCTATAGCCCTGATGGCACCACCCTGGCCAGCGGCAGTGCCGACAATAGCGTGCGGATATGGAATGTGGCCGATGGCATCCTGCTGCGCATCCTAGAGGGCCATACCGATTCTGTCTTGTCTGTAGCCTATAGCCCTGATGGCACCACCCTGGCCAGCGGCAGTGCCGACAATAGCGTGCGGATATGGAATGTGGCCGATGGCATCCTGCTGCATATCCTAGAGGGCCATACCGATTCTGTCTTGTCTGTAGCCTATAGCCCTGATGGCAACATCTTGGTCAGTGGTAGTGATGACAAAACAGTCCGACTCTGGAACCTAAATGATATCTCCCCACTGAACTCATTTCCACCGCCGCTAAAAACTGAGGAGTTTACTATACTCACCCTAACGGCTGAAGATGTTACGCAGCCTGCAGAGGCGCTAGAGGCGTTTGACATTACCATTGCCACGCTTGTTCAGGAGGATAACCAGTGGCAGCTCCAACGTCAGCAACAGACAGCTCGTCGCTACATAGAGCAGTTGTCTGAATCCTTGACCGAGGCACTGCCCCTCGAAATGGTTGCCATCCCCAGTGGTATTTTCCTCATGGGCTCTCCTGAAGACGAGCCCGAACGCGGCGATGAATCTCCCCAACACGAAGTCACCGTTAATCCCTTTTTCATGGGCCGTTACCCCATTACCCAGGCCCAGTGGCGTGGCGTTGCTGATCTACCCCAGGTAAATCGCGAACTAGAGGCTAAACCATCTAATTTCAAAGGTGATAATCGCCCTGTCGAGCAGGTCTCTTGGCATGACGCAATTGAGTTCTGTGCCCGTCTCTCAGCCCACACAGGTCGTGAGTATCGTTTACCCACCGAAGCCGAGTGGGAATACGCCTGTCGAGCCGGAACCACCACACCCTTTCATTTTGGTGACATGATTACCACCGAAGTTGCGAACTACGACGGTAGTGCCTATGCAGACGGGCCAGAAGGCGAAGACCGCCAGGAAACCACCCCAGTGGACCACTTTAGCTTTGCCAATGCCTTTGGCCTCAGCGATATGCATGGCAACGTGTGGGAATGGTGCCAGGATCAATGGCATGGCAATTATGAAGGTGCCCCAACCGATGGTAGTGCTTGGGAAGATCGGGAGGAGGAGGAGACTAGGCGCGTCCAACGCGGGGGCTCCTGGGACTCCGATCCATGGTATTGCCGCTCCGCTCTCCGCAACGTCGTCAATCCCGACGTCCGCAACGACCTTATCGGTTTTCGAGTAGTGTGTTCCGCGCCCAGGATTCTCCCCTAGCCCTTTTCTCTTTTCCCCTCTTGCACTTTGAAAACAGAATTTCCCTCCTATGCCCTTCATCCTCACCCGTCGCCAGGTCGAAAACCTCTACTACGATGAACCCATCGGCAAAGATGTTGGGCCCCTACGGATGATGCAGATACCCGCAGGCAGCTTTACCATGGGCTCCCCGAAGGAGGAGCTTGATAGTGAAGACAACGAACGTCCCCAGCATGAAGTTACCCTGGGCCGGTTCTTTATGGCCAAGTACCCAGTCACTCAGGCCCAGTGGCGGGCAGTGGCGGCCATGAATCGAGTACGTCGAGAATTACAATCCGATCCATCTAGGTTTAAAGATGGTCGACACCCTATCGAGCAGGTGTCTTGGTACGATGCTATCGAGTTTTGCGACAGGCTCACGATTCATACTAATCGTCAATACCGTCTGCCGACCGAAGCGGAGTGGGAATATGCCTGTCGAGCTGGAACGACCACTCCATTTCATTTCGGTGAAACCATTGATGCAAAATTAGCCAATTATCGTGGGGATGATATCTATGGTGAGGGAGCCAAAGGAGAGTATCGAAAAAAAACGACTCCTGTGAATCAGTTCGAAGGGACCAATACCTTTGGCCTAGTAGACATGCATGGAAATGTCTGGGAGTGGTGCCAAGATCACTGGCACGAAAACTATAAAGATGCTCCTACAAACGGCAGTGCCTGGTTAACCAAGTATGCAAAAGCCAAGCATATTCGGCGTGGTGGTTCTTGGTTTGATCCTCCTCGATATTGTCGTTCTGCTTACCGGGCTAGTAGTAATCGTAATGCCCGTAATAACGGTATCGGTTTTCGAGTTGTATGTTCAGCGCCCAAGGTCAGTTGATATTTCTGCACGAGAGTGTATTGATTTTTGTGTAAGCGCTTTTGTCTTACGCGGAAAAGCGTTCTGGAAACAGGATAGCAAAATGCGACAGGGCTGCTCGCCAATTTTTAATGGGTCGGTTCCATTTTTTCGCAATATTATTCATTGCCAGATACATGAGCCTACAAACAGCGGCTTCATCTGGGAAGACCGCTTTGGTCTTAATCACCTTACGCAAAGAGCGATTGAGGGATTCGATAGCATTGGTGGTGTAAATCACTCGACGAATTTCCATGGGGTAATCGAAAATAGGAATGACATTTTCCCAGTGACGGATCCAGATCTGGCTGATAGCTGGATAGGCCTCATCCCATTTTTCGCTGAAGGCATCGAGAGCAGCTTCTGATTCAGCCAGGGTGGGGGCTTGGTAAATCGGTTTGAGGTCCTTGGCCACAGCTTTTCGGTCTTTCCAGGGGACATACTTCATGCAGTTACGCATCAGATGGACAATGCATAATTGCACTTGTGTCTGGGGATAAACCGCTTCGATGGCTTGGGGAAAGCCTTTGAGTCCGTCGCAACAGGCAATGAGAATATCCTTCAATCCTCTATTTTTCAGGTCCGTGAGCACCTTCAACCAGAATTTGGCACCTTCGGTTTCGGCCTCCCCTATCCACAGACCGAGAAGCTGTTTCTCGCCCTCTCGGTCGATGCCAAGGACGACATAGACTGCTCGTTTGCTGACGCGCCCTGAGACCTTGATATTCACATACAGGGCATCGAGATAGACAATTGGATAAATCTCGTCAAGGGGGCGGGACTGCCAGGCTTTGACATCCTCGCTAACGGTATCGATGACCTCGCTGATCACCGATGCTGAAATCGTTGCGCCACCATACAATTCTTTGAGTTGTGCACTGATATCACGAGTGCTCATTCCTCGGGCATACAATGCCAGTATTTTCTCATCGAGACCGGCCAAGCGGCGTTGGTGTTTTGGCACCAGGATGGGCTCAAAGCTGCTGTTTCGGTCACGAGGAATCGACAGTTCTAATTCTCCGTCTTCCGATTGCACCGTTTTCTTTGAACTGCCGTTGCGACTATTTTTAGGGTGCTCATTGTCTGGACTTGATTGAAGATGGTGGTTGAGTTCACCGGCTAATGCACGTTCGACCAACCGTTTTTGATCTGTTTTGCCAGACCGGACTCACCCAAGATGTCCTCCGGCGTGGCACAGTCTGCTAGCAGTTCGTCTAGAAGCTCATCGACACGATTGGGTTCTTTTTTCTTGCGGGCCATGGGGCGATCTCCTGATGTATTGGGATGATAGATCGCTTACACAAAATTCCGTACAGTTCCTTCTGCACTTTGCTTCTCTTGCTCTATGGTGCTTCAGGCTCTGTCTGGGTACCTTAGAGCTTCCCCTCTTCCCAGGAGGGACCAGAGGAGGTCTCCCCTTCTGATTCCTGCTCCCTGACTCCTGACTCCTCCTCCCTCACAAACGTATGCCGCTCAAACACCCGTTGCCTCAGCCGATAAGTATCCCCATGCTTCAAATGGGCCTCCCAGCTCTGTAGCCTCTGTACCAATGGCTCCAAGTCAATCTCTCCAGCAGCATACTGCCGCTGCAGTAACTTCAGCCGTCGCCTGGCTCGCCGCACATTATCATTCCGCACCCGTATCCGATCCGGCAGCACCCGAAATCCGACAAAGTTAGCTCCGTATCGCGTCTCAAACAGCTGACTCTTAATCGGATGCATCTTTAGCCGCAGCGTCCCCAGAAACTCTTCCATCGCCTGCCGTGCGTCCGCCAGTTCTTGACGATCCTCTGAGAAGGCGGCGTAATCATCCACGTAGCGCAGGTAGTGCTTGAGCTTCAGCTGTCGCTTTACAAAATGGTCAAACGGACTCAGATACAAATTCGCAAAGAACTGGCTGGTTAGATTGCCAATCGGTAGCCCCCGTCGGCGTAAGGCTGGTGTCAGCAGATCATCCCCTGAAAAATACTCGATTACCGGTATCTGTTCATTGCTGGCATCGATGATCGTATCAATCAGCCACAGTGTCTCTGAACACTTCAGATGCTCTCTCAGTAAGGCTTTGAGGATTTCATGATCGATGGATGGAAAATACCTAGAAATGTCGCATTGCAAGCAGTAACGGTACTGCCGCGCCCACCCCGTAAACCGCTTCAGCGCTCGATGGGTGCCATAGCCCGACCGGTTTGCATAGGTATGCTCAATCAGTGTCCGGTCTAGCAACGGCACAATCACGTTACACAATGCATGATGTACCACCCGGTCCCGATATGGAGCCGCCGAAATCATCCGAGGCTTTGGATCGCGGATGCGAAAGGTGCGGTAGCCTCCAGGTCGGTAGGTGAGGTTTTGCAGCTCATTCTGTAGCCTCAGCAGCTCCAGCTCCAGTCTGTAATTAAACTCCAGCACGTTGGGCCGAAATCGCTTTCCCTTCTGGGCTTGCCGTGATGCCATCAGCAGGTTTTCAAACGCGATCACCTGGGGCCAGAGATTACCATGTCGTTTCATGGTTGGGCCACGGGTGGTTTTGGCTTTGGCCGTCCACCGTCTGATTTGCTTTTCTGCTGCTTAATCCATCCGCCCAGGTCTATGCCGATGGCATTAATGAGCTGACCAGCGTACTGATAGCGTTTGTGAGAGAGCAGGTCAAAATCTAATAACAGTCGGGTTTGATAACGAAGAATATCGAGCTTCCCATTCACCGCCTGAAGCTGAGGAAGTTTATGCTGTTGATAGCGAATGATGACCAGGTTTTCGAGTAGGTCATAGAGACCCGTGACCATGCGATCACCCAGTTGAAACCGTTGCTCACGAGGCAATTTATTGAGTAGAGGGATGTACCACTTAATCAAGTCGTAAGTTTTCTGAATAATCGGTAGCTCGTTGGTCATAGCTCGGATAGAAGGAGTCAGAATACGGAAGATGAGTTTATCCCCCTTTCCCCCTTTCCGCCTTCCGCCTTCCGCCTTCCACCTTCCACCTTCCGCCTTCCGCCTTCCGCCTTCCGCCTTCCACCTTCCGCCTTCTCCTGTATCCTTACATTGGGGTAGGCCGCGAAGCGGGGGCTCCTGGAACAACAATCCAAGGAATTGCCGCTCCGCTCTCCGCAACAACAACAATCCCGACAACCGCAACAACAATATCGGTTTTCGAGTAGTGTGTTCCGCGCCCAGCACTCTTCTATTGCCATTAGGCTGGCCAGAATCGTCAGGTGGGAATCTGTCGAGCGTGCCTCAGGAGAGTCCAGAGCCTATTCCAGCGATGTCCATTGAGTCATCCAAAAATCAAACCGGGTCAGTTACTTTGGTAGGGAAACCGAAAACTTAGCTGGCCCTAGCCCGAAACCAGTAATCATGAATAACGGAAAAGTCAGAATATATGAGCTTTCCAGGGAACTCGACCTCGACAACAAAGATATTCTGGCTATCTGTGACCGTTTAGCAATTGCTGTCAAAAGTCATAGCAGCACTATTACTGAATCAGATGCGGAGCGGATACGTGCGGCCTCAGTAGGAGTCTCCAAACGGTCTCTTCAAAAACCGACTCGTCCGGTTCGAAAGCAGCAAATTGTAGAAGTTAGACGACGCCAATCATCTTCACCTCAATCTTCCAGGGAAAAGGTATATCAAAATCCCGCTTTTGCTCGTCCTCAGCGTCCTTCAGCTTCTAATGAGGACATGTTTTCACAAGATATACAGTCTTCAGAAGTATCTATCTCAACGGCAGAGCCTTCCCTTACCCAGTACCGCACCCAGCGTACCGGTCGTGGGTACATTGAACCCCAATTATTAAAACTACTCCCCGAGGCCCTCCCCCTTCATATGGTGCTTATCCCTGCGGGCACCTTTCTCATGGGCTCCCCAGCTGACGAACCCGAGCGCGAAGACCGCGAAGGTCCTCAGCATCCGGTAACCGTTCCCCCATTCTTCATGGCCCGTTATCCCATCACCCAGGCCCAGTGGCGAGCCGTGGTATCAATGGACCAGGTCGAGCGTTCCCTGGAGTCTGCTCCGTCTGACTTTCAGGGGCAGAACCGTCCGGTCGAGAACGTCAGCTGGTACGATGCCGTTGAGTTCTGTCAGCGCCTGGCCAAACACACCGGTCGGCCATACCGCTTACCTACCGAAGCCGAATGGGAATACGCCTGCCGCGCTGGTACCACCACTCCGTTCTATTTCGGTAAAACCCTCACCCCTGAGATTGCCAATTACGATGGCAACTACACCTATAACGACGGTCCCGAAGGTGAATATCGCCAAGAAACCACCCCAGTAAACCACTTTGGTATTGCCAACGCCTTTGGTCTTAGCGACATGCACGGTAATGTTCTTGAATGGTGTCAGGATCAGTACCATAAAAGTTATGACAGAGCCCCCGCTAACGGCAGCGCCTGGGAAGATAGGGATCAAGACGATCCTCGCATCCTACGCGGGGGCTCCTGTAACTCCTATCCGAGGGGTTGCCGCTCCGCTCTCCGCTACAACTTCAATCCCGACCTCCGCAGCAACGATGTCGGTTTTCGAGTAGTGTGTTCCGCGCCCAGGGCTCTTCAATAGCCCTTTTCTCTCTTGCCCTTTTGCTCTCTTCAGAGTCTGACGTCCAACACTCCATAAGTTGCAGCAGCAACCATCCGCTAACTATCACTAACCAACTATTTCATAGAGTATTAGCTACTAGGAAAAGTCCTAGGCTGATGCTCTAATTTTTTGCTGCTTTGTAACTCAAACCTCATCAATTCTGATAGCATTCCTCCGAAAAATAGCCCATCAGATCGCCCGATGTACGTAGGGGCGTTTTTCGGGTCTTACCCAATCTTCACCAGAATTCTGGTGGAAGTTCGGAAACGGTTTATTTTTCGAAGTTTCATTATATGGGGTAGCGAAAAAATTTGTGTTTACCATGACTGATCAGAATTCTGCCGTTGAGCACCAGATTCGCCCGAATGCCCTGATGGAGGAATTAGGTATTAAAAAGGATGCTTATTACAGTTACTTAAAGCATTTGGGTTTCAAGGCGGAAAAGGATTCTGATGGTAAGGCATTTCTGAATGAAGGGCAGGCAAATTTAATGCGAGCGCTGCGGGCTCACGTCGTTGAAGGCGGAAAGATTGAGGAGTTTGTTGTTAGTAATTCCGATCCAGCTGCCCTGGCGACAATGAACGCTGGTGAGATGGACTCCGTTAGTCAGGCGACTGACCAGCAAGCAGCTGATCCAGCGCATGGGTTAGACCTGGATGCGCTGATGTCGGAAGCGGCGGAGTTGGCGGGGCATCGGATGACGCTAGGGCAGCAGATGGTTTTGAAGCTGGCGGAGCAGATGACCTATGACGATTTACCTGATCATGTGCGGGTGAAGGTGGACTCGGTGAGGCAGGCGACCAACCCAAAGCACCAAAACCTGTCGTCGATGGCGACCGATCTGCTCAGCCAGTGGCGGCAGAAACGACAGGAACTGCAAACTGCATAGACCCCCAAGGCTTTGAGCATGTGTGCGCTGCTATCCAGTCGGGTAGTAGCGTACTGGTGTTGGCGGAGCTGGGAATGATTGATGATTTTCCTGGGCTGGTAGCGAGGCGGCTGACTGGGGAATTTAGTGTTGCAACCACGACATACAAAGGCTCTGGCAAGCGGTTCTTTGTGGCCCTGGCCGAGCAGCTGGATATCCCCACCGTAGAGCCGAGATACGACCGCAACGGCGAGGTGGTGGGCGATAAGCCCATGACCATGGATGCGCTGAAGGATGAGATTTTAGAAAATATTGGACCCCAGACGCTGCTGATACTGCCCGAGGCAAAGCGATTGACGACGGGCATGCGGTATTGGCTTGAGGATGCGATGGTGGCAGGGGTGCGGGTATGTTGTTTTGCCGCTGCGAATCCGTTGAAGGATGTGTTTTTAAATCTGTTGGAGATTGAGCTAAAGCTGCCCAGCGACCGGGATATACGCACGGTGATGCAGCGCGAGGCCCAGGCGCAAGGACTACAGCTGAGTAAGTCGCGGTTGGCGGCGTTGCAACCGTTGGCGGGTCGGAATCCGATGCTGGCGCGGAAGGTGGTTAGGAATGAACGGCTGGGGCTGAATCGGTCAGCGAGTCCGCAGCATACGCAGTACGTGGTGGTGATGCCGATTGTGGTGGCCTGTTTGATGGCGTTTGGCATCGTGCGGTTTATTGGGATGGGTACGAAGAATAAGAGCTTATATATATTTGGTGGTACGGCCCTGGTTGCTGGGATGACGATGAAGCAGTTGGGGCAGGTGCGTGGTGCGCGGAAGCGGTTGGGACAGTAGACTAAACGGCTGACTCTACCTACGAAAAAAAAACACTGCCCTAAGATTTTGAAAATGGCAGTGACCCCCACCAAGCCCATGGCAGATGACCTATTAGGTATCGGAGAGACAACGACGGCAATATCCAAGGGATTAATTGGTCTGTTACAAACATTGTTCGGACCGGCAACAGATGAAGCGGGCCAGATATTAGCTGATCGAGTTAGATACTGGCGATGGAAAAATTCACTTTCCATCATGGAGCAAGTAAACCAAATGCTGATTGATAAAGGAATAACTCCGAGACAGATACCGCTTAAAACCTTAATGCCCATCATGGAAGGTATTTCAGTCGAAGACGAAAGTGAAAACCTAAAAGCCAAGTGGGTCAATCTAATCAGTAATGCTGCTACTGGAAGGTCAGTTCACCCGAAATATATAAAACTGTTTTCAGAGCTAGATAGTATAGATGCTGTCATTCTGGACACGGTATTTAGCCTACACAAATCCCAGCAAGATGCACTAATCAGAAAATATTTTGATTCTTCCACACCGTTCAAAGAAGACCGGAAAAGAAATGCGGGAGATCTTCTATTTGAATATCCAGATGATTATCGAGGAAACCTAGCTGTTATAAGCTTTGTGGAGTATTTGAAAGATATTAAAGGAAAAAAATAGCCTACGAAGTAGTTGCAGAAAGTGTTAGATATCTTGGGCAGCTTAATTTGATAGCAGTTGGTGACCCAGATTACGGGGCAAAATATTACAGCAATCCTCGGCTAACAACATTGGGATTAGGGTTTCTAAAAATTGTCAGTGAGCCTGAGAAAGCAAGTTAAAGCCGCTTCTCTGATTGGGGTTAGGCAATCTTTAGATAGTTACTTTTTAGAGTTAGCCTTTTTCCAAAATGACGATTACCCACACTGCGATCGCAACTCCTCAATCCCAACCTAACCCTTATCCCTGGGCAACTTAGGGCAGTGGAGCAGAGCCAGAAGGGATGGATAAGCCAACGAATAGCCTTTGCAAAGACCCTGGTGAGCTGAGCCATCAGGAGCAGCGGGTGTTGATGCACCAGCTAGAACGGCGTTTTCAGGGGCGGCAATTTACGAGCAAAGAAGCGGGGGAAAGCGCTGTACGGGCTGCGATTGGTGAGTATCTAGGGTGTAGTCCTCAGACTGAGCCAAATTTTGTGTGGGCGCTGTGGTTTGGTCTGGTTGTAGCGCTGCTGGCGGGTGTCTGGTGGTCTCGGTCTCGGTGGCAGAGTCTGGGCTAATGATGGCGATTACCCATGCTGCGATCATCTGGGCATGCCGTAATAAATGGCCATAATCAAGTTGGAGGAGGCAACGAATGGCAGCAGAGGTGCAAATCAAATTCCCGAATGGTATGAGCCTGCGGGATAAGCAGATTATTTGGGAAGAGACCAGAGGCCACATTGGTAACGGAACGCTGACTAGCCCTGAGCAGATAAGGCACCACATCTTAGAGACGTTCAAGGTTGAGGTGGAATGCTGGTTTAAGGATCCACCAGACGTGATGATTTGCGGTTCCAATGCGGCTGAGGAAAAATTTGTTCAGCAGGCACTTAGAGAGTATTTTCAACAATGTCCTGTCGTTAGCAAAGATGATGCTCAGCAACGGACACGGGCATTTTTAGCGGGGTACTACGCAGGTAGAAAATTCTCATGATGGCGATTACCCACGCTGCGATCGCAACCGCAGGTGCATCCTTACTACTCGGCACCGCCCAACCACTCCCGTTAGCGCTGGCCGTCCTGGGTAGCCAGCTGCCGGACATCGATACTACGACCAGCATCATCGGCCAGGTCTTCTACCCCATCAGCTCATGGATTGAAGACCGCTTCCCCCATCGCAGCGTCACCCATTCGTTAGCGGCCACAGCGACGTTGACCGTGATTGCCCTGGTCATTGGCTTTACCGTTGGGACGGTAAAACCATGGTTAGCCTTACCGTTGGGTCATGTGCTCAGCTGCTTTAGCGACTGCTTTACGCGGCAGGGCGTTCAGCTCTTTTGGCCTGATCCAGCTTGGGCGATCAGCGTATCGAACCCGAAGCGACGACTGCGGACGGGTGGACCGGGTGAGTATTGGGTGTTGTCGGCAGCCGTAGCGTTATTGCTGCTGGGTATCTGGTTAGCCGGTGCGGGTGGTGTGCAGACCCAGGTGACGCAGGGGCTCGGTCTGCGGGATGGCGCGGTGGCAACGTATAACGCTAATGCCGCCAGCGCTGAGGTCTACGCTGAGATAACCGGCGTTTGGGCCGATGACCGTACTAATGCCAGTGGCCGCTATCTAATCCTCGATGCGGTGGGTAGTGAGTTTGTGGTGACCGATGGCCAGGGCATTTACCAGACGGGTAAGCAGCTGTTGGTGGAGAAGCTGACCACGGCGACCGGCGCAGCGATGACGCGGACGACGCAGACGCTTACGTTGAATGATGAGGATGTAGTATCGCGGTTGCAGGCGTTGCGGATGGCGAATCCGTCGGCGCGGATTTATGTGAGCGGTTCGATTACGGTGGATTGGCCTGAGGATGTGCGGCCTACGGTGCTGCCGAGGCAGTTGCCAGCGGTGACGGTGGTGGGTAAGTCGGTGGAGTTGGCTTATTGTGATTTGGACGTTGCGATTTCGTTGCTGGATGACCAGTGGGCAACGGGCGTCATAACGGTATTGCAGTTTAGCCAACGATAACCCCAGAATCTAGCTAGCGTTGGCAAACTGTATGGAAGCCTTACTCGTTGAAATGTTGTTTGTAAAGATCTTCGATTTGAATGGCAGCTGGATTTAGAAAGTCTCGATCACTCCAATATCGAGCATGGCTAAATGGCGTTGGCCCTGCCTGAATAGGGCGATCTTCTACAAGCTTTCTATAGCCCTCACTCAAGGGTTTTAGTGGCCATCCTAAAACATCATCTTCATCGAAAAAGTTGAGCCAACGAAAATCATCATGAGGCTTATCGATAGGGGTGATTGTCTTTAGTCCAGCGACAAATATAGGGATATTACATCCTGTGGTAATCATCAGTTTCAGGTTTTTTAACTGATGGATATCAGAGGGGGCTTCTGTCTGCCAAATGCCCTTTCTTGGTTTGATATCCCAGATGTAGTTAGAAATGACCTGAGCACCTAACGATTGAGCAATAATTACGATGGGATTGTCAGGGCTTTCCAATTGTTGTTGCAGATTCTCAACACCATGCTTAATGATGCGATGTACCTCTTGGTAAACACTGTCTGACTTTTCGGGGAATAGATGATAAGTCGTAGCATCGCTAAAGGCATAGATGAAAAATGCTCGTAGTTTGTCCCATCCCAAGCGGTGAGCATCATTCATTCTTTCTAGGGTTTCTTCCTGTTTTCCTTGCATTGCAGGATGATAATGGAGACTCTGAAATGCAATATCGTCGCTAATTGAAGAGCTCCAGCGCTGTCTCAGCTCTTCCTGGAGCGCTTTATCAAAATCAGGTCCGACATTACCCATGCCATGTAGTGTCAGGATTCCTAGCCTTGCCATGTGTCATGCTCCCTAAAAAAGATAGCTTTCAGAGAGTCATTCAAGACAGATGACTTTTAGTACGGAAAAGTCATCTAATTTAACAGTTTTTCTTGATTTTGGAGGGGTTAATCTCTCCGTTGTATATTTGCTTGGGCAATCTATTGCTTGGCGTCGTTTACGCATAGTGGTGTTGGTTCGTATAGTCTCCGTGCTAGTAGTCAGCCTGATATCTTCCGCGTGTATAGCGGTTGCTCAACCCGTTACCTCCCCCCTAGAACAACCCACCCAACCTAACGAAGCCCCTCGCCGCCTCACCATCAACGTCTCCGTCACCGACCCCGACGACCTCAAAGTCACCGAAGGTGATCGCATCTCCGTTGGCCAGCTGATCGCCGATCGCACCCGCGATCGCAACCGCCTCGAAGCCCAGGCCCGACAGCTAGACCTCACGCTGCAACGCCTGGAGCATTCCACCATTACGCCACCACTACCACCGGCTACACCGCCACCGATTGCAACGCCCACCTACCTCGAAGAAGCCGCCGCCATCGCCCGTGCCAAAGCCGACGTAGACCAGGCGGAAGCGCTGATAACGGCGAAGCATCAAGAAATCGACTACCTGGGTCAGCTGCCCCACCTCGAACCGCTGGTGATGGAGCACGAAACCGCAAAGCTAGCGGAGCTGCAACGTGACCACACTGCCGCTGTGCGTGACTATCAGTTGGCCCTGGGTAAACGGTCCACTGCTGAGTATGACCATTCCGTCACCATGGCTGCTGATGTCAGTAGCCGCACCCATGCCATGCTCAGTTACCAACAGCAGTGGGCTAACTATGAACAGCGTTTACGGGACCGAGGTTTTCAACTAGCCCAAACGCAGCTCAGGGTGGACGAGGTGGAAAATGCATTGGCAAACTTGGCCGTGGTCCGCAGTCCTTACGCGGGAAGGATCAGACGCATCAAATGGCTGGGTCAGGGCGCTGACGGGATGCTTAGCGCTGAGATTACTCTCATGGTGCGCGCCGGTGCTGGCGTTGCCGTGCCTGGACAGTTCGACGGAATGCCTGGAGATACTGACGCAGCAGGCGATAGCGCAATCGTCGGAGATTGAGGCGATTAACCAACAATTAACACTTACGGCTGAACGACAGGATTATGCAGAGGTGCGGCAGTGGACGAACTATCTGACGTTGGCCCCGGTGCGGTTGGTGCAGAACGTTCTTGGAGGTGGGGATGTGCAGCGGGATCGGATTGCGATCGCAACGCTCGAACTCGAAACGGCAAACCTGATCCGTCGGCGTGAGGCGGTAGCCGAGGAGATTACGCACGAGGTGGTAGATCTGGTGTTGGACTATGAGCAGATGATTCGTAAAGGTAAGCTGCTGGCTGCTCAGTTGGAAACGCAGCAACAGCGGCAGGCGGTGCAGGAGACGAAGTATCGCACGGGGCAGAGTAGTACGGATGCGATGCTGCGGGTGTGGCAGCGTACTGGGGATTTGCAGGCCAGGTGTGAGGAAAACAGGGCCGATAGTCTTCAGGTGATTCGAGAGCTACAGGTGTTGACTGAGGACGAGAGGGAATTTCACGGTGTAGCGGTAAATGCTGGTGCCTGTGTAGCCTGGAGGTTTTATACACCAGGACCAACGACGACAACAGAAGCAGATCGATAAGGTTAATGAGATTGCTCACCTAGAATAGAGAAAGTTTTCTTGATGCATAGTAGGTAGAGTCCTATGTTAATGGAGTGTGTCTACCAAGGTGTAGCATGAATCTTCGTACTATTAGGGCTATCGTTTCGCGGCGTCTGCGTCCCACGGATAAGACTGAGACGACCCGTAAGATTGCAAACCGTCTACATCGCAATCGATTAGCTATACATCATGATAATAATACCGATGGTAACTGGCATAAGGCCGAGCGAATTCGTAAGAATTCAGTCCGGCGATTACTGTTTTGGATTAACCAGCTCTTTGTCTGTATCGAGAAACGGGCGGTTGAACCTGTCGCCAATTGGATAGACCGAGCCGATTTCTTTCGGATTATTGAAAGACTTAGTCCAACAATTGAAGCACTTGGTGTGATTGCAATTCCACTCGTGTTGTTTTTTGCTACGCAATTGTATCAACGGAGTCTTTTTCAGCAGCAAGCCGTCACAGATTATCTCAATCAACTATCCATAACTTTGAGGGATAGTGATCTACGTGATCCGCAGAATGAAGAACTACGTACGCTAACCACTGCAACAACACTAACTCTATTGCGTGACCCTAATCTAGATGGTGCTCGTAAAGGTCAGGTGGTTAAGTTTTTGTCTCAGATGCGTCTTATAAATACAGAGAATATCCCGGCAGAGCCTATTCAGGGATCTCAGGGGTCAGAGGAAAAGATTCTCATTATTAGTTTAGAAGATGCTGACCTGAAGGATGTTGATCTGAAGGATGCCGATCTGTTGTTTGCTGATCTGAGTAGTACCGATCTGAGTGGTGCTGATCTAAGTGGTGCCGAGCTAGCTGGTGCTGATCTGAGGGATGCCGATCTATGGAGTACTAACCTGCGTAGTGCCCTCTTATGGGGCTCTAATTTGAGGAGTGCAAATCTAAGGAGTGCTGATCTGAGGAATGCTAACCTCAAGGATGCAAATCTGAGAAGTGCTGATCTGAGGGATGCCAATTTGAAAGGTGCGGACTTGGCGGCTGCCAACCTGTGGCGTGCAAATCTGGAGAGTGCTGACCTGAGTGGTGCAAACTTGGAAGGTGTCTATTTATGCGAGACGAAATTGCCTAAGGACATTAGGCTAGATCCTAATCGGGATTGTGAAACCTTGAAGCAGCTTATGCCATGAGACTTTCCTAGCTGATACCCATCTAGTCTATGAGCTTTTGTCGCTGAACGGGCAAGCTCAGATAGTCTGTGAGTTTGAGGTTTTGGTCGGTGGTGAAGATTTGGAAGCGGAGAGGGTTTATTCCAGCGGTAATTGTGATGGGGTTGGTTACGATCTCACCGAAACTCTTCACCAAACAGATTAACGCTGCCATTGATTCTGCAACTGGTAGTCAAAACACTGAATGGTATCAGGTGGTTGAAGGCTCTATCTACGATGGCGATACGCTACGGGTTGAGCGTGGCGGCGAGGAGCTGAAAATTAGGTTTTGTGGGGTGGATTCGCCTGAGATAGAGCAGCCGGGAGGGATTGAGGCGCGAGACCATTTGAGATCGCTAGTTGCTCAAGGTGATGACTTCATTAGAGTTGTTCCCATTGAGAAAGACCAGTACAAGAGAGCAGTAGCCGATCTGTTCATCGTGAAATCGGATGGTTCAGAGGTTCACCTTAACTCTCAAATGGTGATGGATGGTCACGCCTACCACTATGAAAGATACTCGGGCAACTGCCCACAGCCGGAGGTGTTAGTGATGGCTGAAAATATTGCCAAGGAGCAATCAGCGGGTGTGTGGTCAAACCCTGACGCGGAAAAACCCTGGGACTACCGCAAACGTAACTGATATGCCTAAAATTCCCGATTGCGATCGCTGTCGTTTCTATGCGCATAGTCCTTACATGATCTGCGGTGTGAACCCATGCGGTCCAACGGGTGACGAGTGCCTCGACTTTGACGCTATAGCGCCCCGTGGTGAGCCGCTAGAAGGTGGATACTACGCTGGCGATTGGATACCGCAGCTGCGTACTCAAATCACTGATGAGCAGCAGCTAGCGTTGTTAGACTGGCATCCGCTGTTTACGGGCCGTTGCCCTAACTGCGAAATGCCCATACGCGAGACTACGCCGCCCCGTGTGCATTGGGATTGTCATGAGTGTGGGTGGATGGATGATTCTGTATAGAGGTTGCTATGAAAGGCTTGCTAGCCGTTTTGACTACGTTTCAGCTGTTTGTGGGCGTTGAGATCGCACAGGAAGCTGAATGTGATCCACATTATTCAGGTGCTTGTGTGCCCGTCTATCGAACGGAAGCAGATGACGTTGACTGCGCTGATATTGAAGAGAAGAATTTTACGGTGGTCACAATTGGCGAAGACCCACATAGACTGGACGGCGACAAGGATGGAATCGCTTGTGAGTCTCGGAGGTGATGGGGTAAATGAGTGACCGTACAGAGACTCTTGCTAAGACTCAAGAAACACTTTTTCCGTGAGATCGTGACGCGAATAATAACGTCAACTAATGTCAGTTTTAGGCCTGTTTAGCTGCGCCGGGCAGCAGCTAGGCAACTGACACAACAGGGATGAAATTTTCCATGTCAACAGCTTTTATAGCTTATGATCGTGGCAATTACCTCGGATTGAGTGCTATCCGTCCTCCCTCAAGCCTCCCATGCCTAGCTTCTTTGTGAGTTACAACAGAGCCGATAAAGCTTGGGCCGAGTGGATTGCCTGGACCCTGGAAGAAGCAGGTCATACAGTTGTTATCCAAGCGTGGGATTTCCGACCAGGTGGAAACTTTGTGCTCGATATGCAGCGAGCTGCCGCAGAAACGGATAAGACCCTCGTGGTGTTATCAGAGGACTACCTGAATGCCGAGTTTACCCAGCCTGAATGGGCTGCTGCCTTTGCTGACGCTCCTACCAGCTTGCAGCGTAAGATTATTCCCATTCGGGTGCAGGAATGCAAGCCTGCTGGATTGTTGCGACCCATTGTCTATGTGGATCTGGTTGGACTAGAACCGGATGCTGCTCGTCAGGCCATTTTAGATGCCTTACCTGACCGCTTAAAGCCGGGAACTGAGCCGCCTTTTCCAAGGTCAGAGATGACTCAGACCGCTAAAGAGCCGCCTGAATTTCCAGCTCCATTAATCTCTAAGCCCTGGAATGTACCCTATGAAAGGAATGTCTTTTTCACGGGCCGTGAAGAGACTCTTCACGCATTACACCAACAACTGAATCAGGATAAGGCAGCTGCCTTATCTCAAATTCAAGCAATTCATGGTCTGGGGGGTATTGGTAAAACCCAAGCTGCGGTTGAGTATGCTTATCGCCACCGTCAAGACTATCAGGCTGTTTTTTGGGTCAGAGCAGAGACAGACCTAGAACTACGCACCGGCTTCGTGGAGATTGCCCGGTTACTCAACCTGCCCCAGCAGGATGCTCAAGACCCCAATGACACCATTCAAGCGGTCAAGCACTGGCTGGAGACGAACCCAGACTGGTTGCTCATCTTTGACAATGCAGATCACCCTTCTCTGCTCAAACCCTTTCGTCCGGCTCAGGCCCCAGGTCATATCCTCTTAACCTCACGCGCTCAAACCTTCGATATGCTTGGCATTGATCGGCCTGTCAGCTTACGAAAAATGCCGCCTCAAGAAGCTGTCGCATTTCTGTACAAGCGCGCGAATCGGGACGCTGATGACCCCACCGAGCAAGCCGCTGCTGCTGCTCTGGCCGAAGAACTGGGGTTTCTCCCCCTAGCCCTTGAACAGGCCGGTGCCTTTATTTTGCGATGGCAGCTGCGGTTTAGCACCTATCTCAGTCAATATCGAAAGCAGCGGTTAGCTCTCCTGGAGCGACAACTACCAACGGTGGATAATGAGCAGCAACCTGCTCGTTCTGTACAGACCACGTGGCAGCTGAATTTTGAGGCTGTGCGAGAGACTAAGCCAGCCTCAGCCGAACTATTACAGGTCAGTGCCTTTGTCGCGCCAGATAGGATTCCTTATGAATTGCTCATTTTGGGCAGAGAGTCGCTCGGAAGCTTACTGTCTAAGGCCCTGGAGTCAGAGGATCAGGAGGACGCACGGTTTGTCATCGCTGAGTTACTGAAACCGTTAAGTCAGTATTCCTTGATTCAAGTAGACCCCGACACTGACAGTTACACAATTCACCGCCTGGTGCAGGAAGTAGTGAAAGTTGAGATGGATGAAGCTCAACGCCGCTTATGGGTAGAGCGGACACTGGGAGCGGTAACCCAAGCATTCCCGAATGCTGAATACGGTAATTTGCCAGACTGTGATCGTCTGTTGCCCCATGCCAAAGTCAGCATTCAGCTAGCCACAGCTGCTCAAATTGAATCTAAAACGACCACTTTGCTATTAGCTCGAACGGGCTGCTACTTAAATGAATGTGCGCAATACAGCGAGGCCGAACCCCTCTTCCAAGAGGCCCTAGCTATGAGTAAACGACTGTTGGGTGACGAGCATCCTAATGTCGCCTTTAGCCTCAATAATCTCGCTTTACTCTATGAGCATCAAGGGCGCTACAGCGAGGCCGAACCCCTCTTCCAAGAGGCCCTAGCTATGAGTAAACGGCTGTTGGGTGACGAGCATCCTGATGTGATCCCTAGCCTCAACAATCTCGCTACGCTCTACAAACTTCAAGGGCGCTACACGAAGGCCGAACCTCTCTATCAAAAAATCCTGGCCATGAGTAGACGGCTGTTGGGTGACGAACATCCCGATGTGATCCGTAGCCTCAACAATCTGGCTGCGCTCTACGACAATCAAGGGCGCTACAGTGAGGCCGAATACCTCTATCAAGAGGCCCTAGTCATGAGTAAACAACTGTTGGATGACGAGCATCCTAATGTCGCCTTTAGCCTCAATAATCTCGCTTTACTCTATGAGCATCAAGGGCGCTACAGCGAGGCCGAACCCCTCTTCCAAGAGGCCCTAGCTATGAGTAAACGGCTGTTGGGTGACGAGCATCCTGATGTGATCCCTAGCCTCAACAATCTGGCTGCACTCTACGACTATCAAGGGCGCTACAGCGAGGCCGAACCCCTCTTCCAAGAGGCCCTAGCTATGAGTAAACAATTCTTGGGTGGCAAGCATCCCGATATAGCCCGTAGCCTCAACAATCTCGCTGTACTCTATGAGCATCAAGGGCGCTACACGAAGGCCGAACCCCTTTATCAAGAGGCCCTGGCACTTGATGAAAAGCTTCTCGGACCGGATCACCCCTCTACTAACGTCGTGCGAGGAAATTTACAAAGACTACAGGATCGGCAAATTCAATGAGAGAGTGATCACTCAATTCAACCGATTCACGCATAAGTGTTGCTCATGCCTTAAACGGGCTTTGAAAGTTGCAGCGAGCGCAACTAGTCAACGGCGGAATCAGGACTATACCCCTCGATTTTCGCTCAGAGAATTTGATTCGCCATACAGTGTTAGAAAAGTAGTCCAATTTGAGTCCAAACAGCTAATTTCCCTGATTTTTAGCTATAAGTTCAGCTGATGAGTGCGGAATTGAAAGAATGAGGACTCAAAAACTGAACGGGCCTTGCTAGAAATATATGCAACTCATCCTGAGCCCTGGTCATAGCGACATACAGCTGCCGCTGGGCTAACGAGGCTTTATCACCATCATGACTCTGACAGTCCCAAAACTGCTCAGCCCACAACAACAAGACCACCTTAAACTCTAATCCCAACGATGAGAGCGTTGTGATGACTCTGACACCAGGGCGCTGAACATCGTAGTTTCGTTTGGTTGATTGATTCTGAGTAACCCAGTAATAGGGGATGGTGAGCCTCTGAAGCTGGCTCAAAAGAGAGTTGAATGCATGTTCTTCTTTTTTAGATTTCCAACGATACAGAATCGCAATATCTGATGGAGAATAGCCCGAGTTTAAGAGCGTTGTTATTTTTGCAATAGCGGCTTTGCCAGCGGCTGTTTTGGACCGAGTAAGGTGAATGGTTGGTTTAGGTCCGCTACGTATCGCTGCACTGGGTTCTACAGCCGGGAACGTTGCATCTGCATCGGCTTTCCCTTTAGTTTGTAAAACGCCCCAGGCGGCTGTCAGAATCTCTTGGGTGTTGCGATAGTTTTGGGTTAAGCGCTTCGAACGTCCCCCAATTGCGTTAATACCAACGGACTTCCAGGTAAATTTATTTCTCTTGTACAAGCTCTGACTACCATCACTAACAATCAGCAAGTCACCGTCTACCGGGTCTTGCAGCGCTGCCACACAGCACGTAAACCAGCTCTGAGAGAACGTATGCGCTTCATCGACTAACACCGAATCCCAGCGCTGCTCTGGTGGTAATGACTGCATCTTAGCTAAGACTTTCTCCCCTAAGACTTGGTTGTAGTCTTCATCGTTTGCGAACTGGCGCGGATTGGGCAAGCTGCGCAGTAGCGTTCTGGCCCAACCATGGAAGTGCAGAACCTCTATACGTTCTTTGTACTGCGGGTTGCGGGTGTCGCTGTGCAGTTGCGATCGCAACTGAGCTGCCAACGTAATGTTGAAACACAGGATGAGTATTCGATGCTGCGTCAGACGATTCGCCAACGCCTTAGCGCGAGCCGTCAGAATCAACGTTTTGCCAGACCCAGCAACGCCGGATATCAGCCGATGACCGCTTTTTATCTCGCGGGCCATACGTTCCTGCTCTGCATCGAGGCTAAGCAAAATGGTGGCTGTGGATGGTAACGGTTGCTCCGGCTCAAACGATAGGCTGGTCTGCTTAGCCGGGATCTCTTTGATCGCTACTTCAGGATGCAGAATGCCTTTGATAGTGCCGACCTGGTCCGAGGTGAGTGGTGCAAACGCAAAGTCGGCCTTGGTAAACATCGCCTTGAGTCGTTGGATTAGCTCACTACTCGGCAGATTAACCCAGCTCTGTAACTCATCCCGATAGGCAACAGCTGGCTTCTTTAGCAGAACATAGAGGCTGTTATTGCGGGCCTGCGGCTCCGTCATATTGCTCATCACTGCGCCAATGCCCACGGGAAAGCATAGACGCCCCTGGTAGTTACCGTCTGGGTTGCATAGGATGGGGTAGCCTTTCAGCTTGTCGGCCACTGACCCAAAGTAACCATGGCCTTGCTTTAGTGGGTGTTGGCACGTTTCAAGCCTGACGACATCGCCACGCTGCCAACGAATATCAAAAAAGTTGTTGTTGCCTCGCACTACTTGGGCGGCATACCACCCCTTGACCTCTAAAACCAGTAACCCAAACTCAGGACCAATAATGATGAAATCGGGATAGAGACCGTTAACCCGTGGTTCATGCCAAACGATGAAATCATCCGGCAGCTGTGCACTTAAAATTTTGAATAGCAGCTTCTCCCCCTGACTAGCTTTTGATGGGATTGTGTCAGGGATGATCAAGGCCATTGTTACACCAGCTGCACCAACTTTTTGACCTGCTTTTCTAAGGTAGTAAGCCGTCGTGCCATGGATGCTACACCATTGGGGTCTGTTTTCTCTAGATACAGTCCAATGGCTTCTTTAACCACCTCACTTGGTGTGCGACCGGTTTCGGTTGCGATCGCACGTATCTGCTCGTCCCAACTATGGGGAATACGGGCGGCGGCGATGGGCTTGCTCATGGTGTAAACAGTGTAAACAGCGTTAACCCATGGTTCATCGACCATAGGCATTCTTTTTATGGCTGAAAACCGTTAACGCTGTTAACCGTGTAAACACCTGCGTACATTGAGCTAAGCCCTATGTGACAGTTTATTTTTACCTATGGCTATTCTCAATAAGAAACCACGAGTTTTGGTCGTTTCAGCCAACCAGTTGAAAATTGGGTATTCTAAAGTTGCTAATTTCTATAAAAGAGCAACTTAGACCGTGACTAAGTGCGATCGCAACGGACAAGCCGAAATTTTTACCGATGAGCAGTTGGACCAGGTGCTCGGTGAAATGAGTTTGCGGATGCGGGCGTTATTTTCGATTTGTCGTTATACCGGCTGTCGAGTCAGTGAAGCGCGGCAGCTACGAGCGGAAGATCTAGTGAACAATGCCATTGTGTTTCGACGCGGGAATACGAAGACCAAACAGACCCGCGAGGCTCCGATGCATCCGACGTTGAGGGCAATATTGCAAACGGCCGCGTTACCGACGACGGGGAATCTATTTCCCAGTGGTCATCGGGGGCGTGGAGCAGGGTCGATCTCGCGGCAGGCGTGCGATAAGGCATTACGAATTGCCTGTGACCGTTTGGGATTGGTGGGGTATAGCACCCATAGTTTCCGACGTTCGGCGTTGACGAAGATGTCGAATGCGGGGATTCCGTTGCGGTTGGTGCAGGAGATTTCGGGGCACAGTGATTTGGGGTCGTTACAACGATATTTGGCCGTGCAGCCGAAGCAGCTAGAGGATGCGATTTCTAAGCTGTGAGTATGTTTTTCCATTATGAAAGCCCCTAAATGAGAAGGCTTTCATAATGAATGAGTACTAACAACGTGACTGTGTTAGATCAAGCTTTGATCTCGCTCCTTTTCTTTCGCAATGCAGCAGCACCCATGCCGATTAGCCCAGGCAGAAGCGCTGGAGTAGGTATAGGGTCAGGGTCCCCTGGTATGGGTGATGGACCTGGTGTGGGATCGGGGACACCGGGTACTTCATCGGTGGCTCTTCTAACAACCCCGTAGAGATGAGTTTCTAGTCTGCTAAATCTTCGTGTTTGCAATGACTCAGGAACTACTGTGCCAGGGGTAACATCCCAGAAAGCTGCGAGTAAATCAGGTGAGCGTCTATAAACAAATAATGGGCCAGCGGTTCGGCTGCCAAAGGATGGATCTGGAAACGTTTGGGTTCCAAGATCTGTCTTTACTAAGCTGGCTATTTCGCCCTGTCCAAAAGAGCCTAATGGCGCTAAGTTATCTAGCCCTTTAGTGAAGGCTTCAAGTTCCAAGAATGTCCCAGTAAATGTAGTAACCTCATAGCTATTTCCAGATGGGGGTTTAATAATTGCAGCACTTGAAGGGGAAACCCTTATCGTGGCTACACTCACAGCTGCCAGTAATGTTGAACTCAACAGTGCTTTAAACAAAGCGTACCTTCCTTGAATGGTGATTGGAATGGAACTGATAGATGCACTGGATTCAAACAAGCCAAAAAATACATGTGAAGATATTTTTGGGGCTTATGAGCATACTACAAAATATTTAGATATTGTCCGGAACGGTACTTCCTATGTTGAGATCGCATGAGTAAAAGTCATGCGATCTCAAGTTTGGAGGCGATATGAAATTTGCGATCGCAACCCCACCTATCACCAAGGCAACCAATTCCTTCTCGTTTCCCTACTCGTCTGCCGCACCGAGCCTACGATTGTATCGTTCACCGCTTCTTGCGACTCACCGCCGCTGGAGCCTTCCATCCGCTCCAGTTCAAAGCTAGCCAACGTCTCATTTGTCATGTAAGTATCCTGCACAATAGATGACAACGTTAATCAATCAAATGATTATTACAATAATCATTTGATTGATTGTTTGATTACAGCATGGTTTGCGCTATTGAACTCATGCTGTATTTTTAGATATTCCTTGTGGGAGTATCTAGACCGTGGCCATAGTTGCAATTACGAATTTCAAAGGTGGCGTTGGTAAGACGACCACGGCCATCGCGGTAGCCATCTTGCTATCTAAAGAAGGCAAGGTTCTGCTGATTGATAGCGATCAGAATAAATCCGCTATTCAGTGGGCCAGTTATGACAACCTACCGTTTGATGTTCGATTAGAAGCTGAAGCAAGACCGCTGTTAATGTCAGGCAAGTATCAGCATGTGGTCATTGATAGTCAGGCTGCACCAGATGCGGGGGAAGTGGCTGCACTTTGCAAAGGTTCGGATTTGTTGATTGTGCCAACATCACCGGAACCTTTAGCGCTGAAATCTACCGGTAGAGTTGCAGCTGAGGCAACAGGTAATGGTCACATGATGGCACTCGTTACGATGACGCCGCCTAATCCTCAACGCGATGGCGTCGATGCCCGTGATGCATTGGTGAGGGCAGGTGTCCCCTGTTTCGAACGATTAATTCGTAAATCAAAGGTCTATGTTCAGGCGAGTGAGTCGGGGGCGGACATGTCGGCTGGGACAGGAAGGATGCCGACCTATTGGCGTGATTGGGTTGAAGTTGGGAAGGAATTAGGAACTATACTCCAATAATCATTTGATTAATCATTGGTTTAATCATGGCTAAAAAGACTCGATTTGATGATCTGTTAGGGGTTGCTAGCACCGATGCTAAAGCGGTTGAAGCTGATACGGATAAAGTTACTTCAGTAGATGCCAGTGAGGGTGCAGGTGAATTTTGGGCGCAGTTTGATGATGAAGAGCCAGAAGCGACCGACCGTTTAAACGTGGAGATTCGGCGGAGTCTGCATAATCGCCTGAAGCGTCGATGTGCAGAAAAGCAGGTGAGTAAGCGGGCTGTGATTGAAGCTTTGATCGAGTGGGCGTTGAGTGATTGACCGCTGAAGATGCGTTGGCGAAGCCTCTCCTTAGAGAATCGCAAAATTTAAGCCCTTTCAACTTTCCATGCCGATTCTGTCCCATTTTTCCCTTGTCGAATGAATCGGAACCCGTAACGCTCAAACTCATTTCCACTGAGACTAGAGAGTTCAAGAATTTCGCATAGCTGGCTTGTGCTTGGCCTCCAGTCATGGTCAACAATGGCCTGAAGATCCTTAAACATGGCTAGCCGATCTTTGGGAGCCACTGGCCGCTGAGCATTGGCTAGCAGTAATCCAATTAGATCACGAGTAGATAGGTCTGAACTGTCCTGTCTGGCCAGACTGTCCGGCCAGACGTCTGGTTGAGTAGAGGATTGGCCTGTAGCTCCTAGCACTTGTTCAGCGGCTTCATCAGTGGTGAGCCCCTGCTGTAGTAGTGCCGCAATGCTATCTAAGTGGCCTAGTAGTTCACTGCTGACAAAGGACCGTCGTCCACGTCTAACGGGAACCAGGGATGGATCAATTTTCTTGATAGCATCCAACCTTACGTAAATTTGAGACCGATTTACCCCATATCGCTCCATCAGGGATGCAACTGGTAGCCCATCAAGTTCACTCATCGTCCAACCAATGCAACAGGGATAGTGTATCGACTAGGGTAATGAAACGAGATGTCCTTTTTGTTGTCTGGCTTTGTAGTGACTGGTATATAGATGTTTTAGAAATTGTCTTGTGAGGTGTCTGGAGTTTTGATATAAGATATTTGTGCGTGAGCCGCACACCTGATCGCACGACCAAGCACTATCAGGCGCGCATCTGGCTCACACGCTGAAACCCTTGTAGGAAAAGGATTTAATCTATGAATAGCACAAATCCGCGCACTGTTGCGGACATTCAACCGCACGCATCCGCGCACTATTCCGCACAGTCAATCGCACAAACGCACAATGTGGCTGAGTCTACTGTGCGAACTCGATGGTTTGAGTGGTTGGTTAAGGTGGCACCGGCTGAATTACTCAAGGATGACCGGGGATATTCCGAGCTGGCCCGGACCTTGTTTGGTGAGTTTGCTGAGGTGAAACTTTGCGATCGCAACCAATGGGTCATCGACACCAAAGCCCGCTATGCCCATGAATGGGAAAGCGCTGGCGTCATCGAAGGCGAACTCATGCCCGAGGAGGTGGGTAATGTTTTGGCTTTGCGCCAGACCCAAACCAATGAGCTAGAACTATCCGTTGCTCAGCAGCTTCAGAGTTTAGAGAGCCTGATTGATCAGGCTAACACCGCCGAAGGCAACCTATCGGAAGCCGATTTAAAGGCTGCTGTAGCCCGAGGAAAGCAGCGGGCAGTAATGCTCTATCAAGCCGAACTACAGGCCGAGTTGCAGACCATTAATTCCCTGAAGCAGCGACGCATGGGAGGTGGCCAGTGACGCGAAATATTGTGGGACTGTTGTGGATTGCGATCGCAACAACCAGCTGCCCAGAAGATCTAAACCAGATTCTACAGCCGCCAGCCGTTGAAGCCGTAGAACCCTCCGCCGTGCCGCCCGCTGGTATTCAACCTTACGGTGTAGACGGTGAGCTGAGCGAGGCAGACATAAAAGCATTGCTATATCTCCAGTTCCCTCAGTCCTATGAGGCTATCTCTGACCGATTTGGCTTCCCAGCCTATCGGGATAGTACGTCTGACTATTACGGATTGCCCAATGGTCGATGGGCAGCGATTCAGTATGCGGGTAAAACTGCAACGGGCCTTAAATTCAGTGATTCAGGCGACTAGGAGCGCGTTAACCTATGCATAAGATAAAACCATTGGACGCTATGAAGCTGCCGGAGCTAAAAATCAGAGCTAGAGAGACTTGGGATACGTTGAACTCCTGGAAAGATGACGGTGTTCTACAGCCTGAGAATTTCAAGCGCGAAGTGTCTAGCTTTGGTGATCGTAGGCGTAAAGAGACCTGGATTAAAGCCCTCTGTCGGTTTCGGGCGATGCTGGCCTACAAGAGCTGCTTAGATTCCTGGTCATTGCTGACTATCACGTTTAATTTCAGACCCGACCGTTGGGACTATGAATATCGGCATCAGATTCTAGATGAGTTTTTGATGTATCCCGATGCTCTAGAGATTATCAAAGGTGGTCTAGAAGATCTGTACAGTCAAGATTTCAGCAATCAAGAGAGAGAAGAAGCCAATGGGTTTTTTGAGTTGGTGGCAGAGCGAGAAGGACGAAATCGAAGGTTCGGAAACACAGATGGATTTGCTGGGGCAATCCCAGGAGTTAACACCGCCGCGTAAGCGCGTTGACGGAGCTATTGTCTTCAGGCGCTTTACCAATTCTATCCAGGCGAATGGTGGTGATGAGGATGCCTATCAAAACTCTATTGTTGAAGAAACAAGAGAATTGTTTGACTGTGAGGTTGATGAGCTTTACCAAGGGACTGGTGCTAAGCGGGGTAGACGGCATACACTACCCCAGGCGGCTCAGGAAGCCTATATGGTGAATGAATCCCTATCAGCTAATGAGCTAGAGCGGTTAGAGGTCTCCATTGGTGGTGAAACGCAGAGGGAAGTCAACGAGCGTATCCAGGCTGTTGTCAAACAACAGGCGAAGCAGACGCGGAAGTGGTTACCTTGGTAAGTGTTTGGGCGTTGCGATCTCAACTTCCTTGTTAACCTAGTGCTAATGGAATAGTACTAACTTGGCCCTAGCCATCGCTGGGGCTTTTTGCTGAGGTTTTTACCTCAAAAGGTGCAGCAATGTAGTAGCAGATTTAGTTAGGTGAGTTGTTGGGGTAGTCCACCTAACTAAGGGTTTTATCTATTGAGGATTTACTTTTTCTGCCAAAATATAGAAACCAAAAGCAATAATTAATCCTAATATACCTGCTAGAATTTGACCAGAAAAAGCTGTGAGAACAGAAACAGCACCTGTTCCTATAGCCGCTTTGTGCAAGAAAGCACTAAGAAAATCATTCATTACATTTTGTCCTTTTAATACTATTTGATTGTTGATACTAGTTATTTCTAAAACTTCCAGGAAACAGGTGATAAAAGTACCCGCTTAGGTACCTATTGATTGTTACAATCTTTAACTCTTTTGCTGGGCATGGGCTACCTATATTCGTTGTTCCTTCACCAATCAGCTTCTCTGGGAGCAGCTCCAAAAAATGACTGCAACACGTTTACTAACTTGGCTTGCACTCTCGTTACAACGTTGTATGTGCATCGTCTGTAGGCCTGCGCGTTGCCAACAGAATTACCACCACCACAGCCGCTCAAGGTTACCCGTCATCGCGCTGTTCAAGCCAAGCTGCCAGCCTCCGTTAACAAGGGATTGGACCGTTGAGATCGCTATCGTACTCCGTCTGTCAGTGCGCTTGACATGAGTCAGCGGTAGCAATGCAAAGCATTGGGTGAATGGATCGCGTTGCGTTGGTTTAGTGTTATGCGTTCTGTCCCATTTGAGTTTGTGTCTGGTTTAGCGGCTGAGTACGGTGCCGTCGAGTGCTGCTGGCGCGAGTCCGAGCGCTCGTTTACCGGCTACGTGGCCGAGTGCTGGTTTGGCTTTTTGCCTACCTTTTTCGCTCAGCGCTGGGCGGCGGTGGTTGGTTACTCGGTTTTGGTCCGGTCGGTTCCTGCTGGTGGGCCAGGTCGCTTTATGGTTTCGGTTCCGGTCACGGTGCCTCAGGGCTCCATTCGGTTGTCTGGCGGCCAGCGTGGGGGGCGTGTTCGGGTGGTGGTTCATACGCCGTCGGCTTACTAGCGGCGTGGGGCTTCGGCCCCTTTTTTTGTGGTTATGTAGTAGTCAGAGTGGGGGCGAGTGTGGTTGATATATTAGTTTGTTGAATGGAGAGCTTCAGTTTGTAATCCATTGAACTAGGTAGACAGAGAGTCTGAGTGGCACAAAGAAGGCTACGTGTCCGTAATATCAACATAAATTGATGTGTAAATCCATGCGTGCTTGACGCATGCGGTCTGTGTTTACCTGTATTTCACCTATGGCGAAACGTAAAAGACTTCAGAAGCCCTTGCGGGAGCGCTTCTGGGTAATGTTTGATTTTGTAGATAAGTTAATTCAAATAGAGCGGTATTTGGCGACACGGCGCGTTATCCATCGAGACGAATCTCTTTATTTAGCTTCAAAAGAGGAGATTGAGCGGAGAGGTCTCTTAGGCCCTTGGGCTGTTAACCTTTACGAGAGCTTATTAGTTTCTCTTCCTTCCAGCGCTTTACTCTGGACGATTGATATCTTTTATCCGCTGGAATTTGTGGATCATGCCGCAAGGATAACTCATAAATTTTCTAGTATTCTCAGTCCTGGTATTTTCCCATTTTCATTACTGCTGGTATCTTTTGCGGCAGGTTGGGGGAGTTTGTATGGAAAAGATATGAACCCCGAAAAAAGGGCGATGGCGCAAAATGCCTATCTTTACTTCGATGGATGCTATGGCCTATGGCCACAGATGCTATCTGTGGTACTGGCGAGTTTATATCTTAAAGTTACTGAAATTGCTGCCGTAACTAACTCAGCTTTTTTAGCTCAAACTAGTGTGCTCATAGGTCTTATCGGTATTCCGCCATTGATTTGGAATGTCAGATTGATTGTTTATCAGATCCCTAGCAAACTGTTTCAGGTTAATGGATATAACGGCATTCCGCCTAAATTGTTTGGACGTGTGCCTAAAGGATCAGGTCCCTGGCATCAATACCAATTTAGGGTGTTTATTTTCGCTGGTTTTCTAATCTGGCTTTTGAATATCGCAGTGCAATTCATTTGCAGTGTTTTGGGACTATTATTTGGAAGCTTAATTATTTAGACTTTGCAGTTCTTCTTTAGGAAGTTGAGACTCTTCGCACTTCAAGCCTTTGCCAATTCGGCAAAGGCTTGAAGTGTGTGTTGTAGGGAGAGTCTGAGTAGAGAAGGGTGCCTCATGAAAGATAATGAAGCTTCACGGATGTACGGAGACGCACTCGGCACCCAAACTTGGTTAGCCTGGCTACGCCCCGCTGTTAGCGGACCTGCTCTTTCAGCGAACGACGGACTTAGTACGAGCGTCGAGCGCATCTAGGCGAGCTTCCTGGATGTTGTCGATAGCTTTAGTACGAGCATCCAAGGCGTCTAAACGTGCGGCTTGAATATCTTCAACCGCTTTAGTCTGGTTGTTGAGATGCTCCAGACGTAGCTTGTGAACGGTGTTCTTGGTACGAGCATTCAGAGCATTTAGGCGAGTCTCTTGGATGTTTTCAACGGCTTTAGTGCGAGCGTCTAATGCATCTAAGCGAGCGGCTTGAATGTTATCGACAGCCTTAGTGCGGGCGTCTAGGGCATCTAAGCGAGCGGCTTGGATATCTTCGATGGCCTTGGTTTGGTTGTTGAGGTGCTCAAGGCGTAGTTTGTGGACTGAATTCTTGGTGCGAGCGTCAAGCGCTTCGAGGCGAGCGGACTGAATATTGAAGCTAGCGGGCTCAGCGGCGGATGCGATGGGTGCGATCGCAGCGGAAGCAACGAGAACAGTTAAGGCGGAAAGCAGTGTGCGTTTCATGGTTAAAGCTCCTTGGGGAATCAGTGATTGACTTCATTGATTACAAGAATGCGGGAGCTACCTGAATGCTATCTGACGGGTAACTGAGGGTTGCTTAAGGGGTTTCTGAGATTGGCTGAGTAATGTTGGTGATGGGGGTCACAGGGGTGGTTTTGGGGTTGCGATCGCAACTCTGATTTGTTTTAACGGAATGGCTAGACTGACTGACGTTAGTACCCATCCTGAAAATGAACCAATCTGATATTGAACATCGTGATCAAGTGCTACGTGCCTATTTTGCTGGGCGTGATTGGGATGTGGTTGGCGAGTATGGCCTCAAGCGGAAGTTGGTTTTGAATAGTTCTCAGCTTTTGCCCAACTATCCTTTTTTAATTGATGATGAATGGGAGTGTGAACCAGGTCAGACTAACGAGGGACGAGGAGACTTCGTTTTCACGGATGGGAAAGGACGGTTTGCGGTCGTAGAAGTGAAATATCTTGTCCTGAACGAGAACGGTTCAGCTGCTGGGAGGAAGGGGAGTACGAGACGGAACGGCAATACTAAAAAGCGTCGTAAAGTAGAGGGTCAGGCGAGTGATTACGCTGAAAAGCTACGAGCAAAATTAGGTAATGCTCAGTCTGTAGAGGCTTACTACTTCACCAGTGACGATGAAAAAGAGCTGAAGCGAATAGAAACAGGTACTGCGCCCTAGAACGTTGCGATCGCAACCAGCCAGCATCGATTCCATATAAGAAGCCCCCACAGGCGCTAAGGCTCATGGGGGCTTCGGTTTAGATATAAGGGGTAAGCATACAGAGTTCTGTCTACTTAGATATAAGGTTCGATATAGGTCGTTATGCAATAACGTTTTTGTCTATGAGTCCACTGTAGGCCGATGCGGGGTCATACCCATCCTTTGGCAAGATAAACCTATGGTCTGCTTACACAATCATCAAGTTTCCTTGGTTTGTGTCTGCGATCACTGTGGTGTGAGCTGCTGGGGTATTGACTAAAGGATTCAGGGCTTATTTTTATCGTGGCCCAGTGAGTTGTAGCGTTGGGCGACTGGAGCTAGGAGCGCTTTAAAACACAACAGCACCCAGAACACTCGACCGAGGAACTCTTCTAAGGTAAACAAAACTTTTAAGAGTTGTTTTATATCAGGCGAACCTATTATAAACAGGGCTCTCTAGTGCAATTAAGAAGAAATATCAGTGATGTGTTTGGGTACTGTTTTTGAAACGTCGAACGATTCTATTAAGCTATCTATCGTTAGACCTCCTTTTGTTGTGGCTATGAGCTTTTCAACTCATGTGTACAGCATATTCCGGTGGTGCTGAGATATCTCTTGGGTGATACAAACGTTAACTTGTTATTTGTCACTATTGTTGCTGTTGAGCAGTGAGATACGTCTATGAGCTGACACGGCTAGATGAGGTGTTATTACTTGGTGTGTTTTTGCTGGACCCACTCCGCTAAGCCTTTGGCGGCATCCTGATAGTCTTTGAGTGCAATCAACACCGCATTTAATTTGTCCTGTGAATTGTCTTTGGTCATATTTGAGAAGGCCGACATTGCTTGCTTTAGCTGACGATCTGCAATGGTCAGGATCGTTCTCCGCTTCGCGAGTTCTGGCTCATATGGATTAATTGGCATCGTCGTTTTCTTTGAAATAAGTGGTCTGTCAGAGTTATTCAGTCATGCTGCCCAGGATCAGGTCTGACTGCTGCATAGGACATTGCGATCGCAACGTCGTCATGCGGTGCCACGCTCAGGCGACCTCGTCGTCGGCCACCGTTAGCAGCCTGAGCGTCGCTATGAGGTGCTGATGGTGGATGAGCGGCCTTTGCTGGCGGCGAGGTGACCGGAAGCGGTGGTGCGGTTTATTGCGTTGCGGGATGTGGTGGTGCGTGTTAGATGTGGGAGTTGCGATCGCAACTCCCCACCGTTCTATAGTCTGGAATTAGCTCAGGGCCTCTACTATGAAGTAGTAGACTGGAACTCAGTAGGTGATGATTAACCGTAGAACGGCAATTAAATCTCTTACGGTCGGCGGTTTAACATTGCTGGGAAGCCTTTCCGCAGATAAAGTGCTAGCGAGGAATCATCTGAATCTTCCCAGGTATAGTTGGATATTTTTGTACTGGATACCTTACGACAATGACCTAAGCTATTTGGGCGATGCAGTCATGACGATGCTGAAAGAGAGCATTCAAACAGATAATGTACTGGCTATTGTGCAAGCTGATTTTGCTCAACAGCCTACTTTATCAAGGACGATTATCTCTTCGAGTGGCGTAGACAGCTATTTTCTAGATAGTGAAGATAGTTCTGATCCGGAAATGTTTACAGCTCTGACGGATTGGGCCGCTCAGTCTTACCAAGCTGATAATTGGGTTGTTGCTTTTATGGGGCATGGCGGACGATTAACCCAGATCAGCCCAGATTACAACACTGGAAAATCAGGGTCCCAGCAAAGAAACTGGATGGAAATTATTGATATTCGGGATGTTATCTTGCGCTTTAACCAACAAACAGGTCAATCACTAGAACTTTTCTTCTTTCAAAACTGCAATAAAGGCACTCTAGAAGCCTGTAACATCATGAGTCCTACGGCAAACTATATTTTAGCTTCTCAGGATTTGCTAGGTGCTCCTAATTACCATTACTCAAATGTATTTCAATTTCTTGGGACTGCGCCCAATATCAGCGGAAAACAGTTAGCTCATAGAATTAGAGAATTTGAAACTTCTGACATGTATTTGGGATATACGGTTGTTGATTGCGACCGTATTTCAGAGATTACAGTCGCGCTCAACACGTTGATAGACAGTATATTGCAACAGCCTTGGGAGCATCTTGATCTAGCTCAGGTCCCCCGAATTCCTTATTTTGGTGATACTTACGTCGATATTGTTATTTTTCTATCTACGCTGTCCGAGCAAACACAAACTGAACCTGTTTATCTAAATAATTTAGTTAGTCTGCTGGAGCAGGTCTTTGAGTATCTGCCAAATACAGATCCACTTGAATTTATTACTTTCCAACGTTTATATCTCACAGAGCCGGAGATCAAACCGATCATCCGTTATTTAGAATCGCTTTCTGGCCTGAGTGTTTATTTACCTGAAAGCTCAGAGGACCTTGATAGATATGTTGCCTCAGGTGTGTATGAAGGACTCAATCTACCCACATTATTTAATCGACTACTGCATGATGGAAAATTAGGGTAGCATTTGAACTTCGTCGGCTTCACTGCTTGCCTGTGGCAACGTCACTGGCAGGGTGTCTGTAATAAGCCCTGTGACAGTTGGTCTTATTTTTGGACTAAAGACGGGCTATATTGGAGTGTGCCAGTTGCCTCAAAGCCTGATGTCGCTGTGTGCCCTAAGATTCTCGCTAAAGTCTCTTAATAGGCTGAAGTTATTTACTGGCAATAATTTGGATTTGTCTATCGATAGTTGAATGGCTGCGGCTGGTGCAACTAATCTACAATCTCGCGAATGATTTTGTATCCGATTTTCCCATCGGGATGTCTCTCGACGATCGATCCTATAAATGCTTTGCCTTTATGTTTAACAAAGAATCGTCCTAGATTTTCCAGGTACTCGTTATCGATATGAAATGGTAAGAGCGAAAGAAGCTCCTGCCCCACCGTAGTGAATTTCCAACCCCTTACTCTTACTGGGGTTTTGATTTCGCTGCGTTGGATACGTAACAATTGTTTGCCGAAGTAAAATATATGTTCGTCAACAGTAGACTTGTCAAATAGTTCTAAATCAAGGTCAGATGGGTGCAAAATAGCAAGTTCTCTAAGTTCGAAAATATGACTGTCGACTAAGCCGCGTTCCTTTTCCAGCCATTGTTTATCGTGAGCATCTATAAAAAATGACTTGTTATCTCCGTTTAATGCCATTTTTCCAACCTTGGCTATCACCTCAGCCTCGCGCGTTTTCAGGTTGCGAAGCAAGTCGAGAGTGCGTAATGAATATGTGCCTGGTTGTCGAATTTCGCCTGCGAGAATGAGTCCCCATAAATTCTGCATTTGCTCAGACGAAATATCCTGGGCAGAGTTAAAGAATCGCGATATCCAATCTTCGTCTGGTTGTTCGGTGGTAATTGACTCGTCGTCTATGAGTTCGGCTGCAGCAATGGATGTCACATTCTCAATATTTGCCTGCCGCTTCCGCTCTTGGTAATTCAATCGAAGATTTGATCGTTCATCAATTCCTTTGGCATCTAGTATTAACGTCTGGTCGTTAGGTTTCTGCCATATCTCGATTTCACCTTTTTTATAGATAACAGAAAGATTATGGTTTTCTCCAACTTCCCTCAATGCAGCTGATATTGTACGGATCTCGTAAGATCGAGCGTCTGCCGTATCGCGAATTAGATATGATGCAAAGACTGCACCGATTCCCTTAGATATTACTTCTATTAGTCGTGTAAGTGGTTTACTAAACCCAGCTAGATCTTTGATTTCCATATTATTCGTTTGTCTGCGTCTTGGGCTGTTTGACGACATAACACATCATTAGAGGGAGATTTTTTATCTAATTTCTTGGTTTAGTAGATTAGGTATCGATGTTGTCTAATATTTAGATAGTAAGAGAGTTAGATAGATAGGTGTCAGCCTAACATACTGATTTCGATATCGTGGAGTAGTTGCTCCTAGGGGCAGCGATTCAAGGCCTTCTAGACTTTGCGATCGCAACCACCTCAACTACCCAAAACCGCAGCCCGTGGAGTACCACCGGCTACTACATCGTCTTTGTTTAACGGCTTATAAAAAAGCTGTTGTGCCCGTGTATTCACACCGGCACGTCTCAGTTTCGCTTGTCCCTCGCTAGTGGGCCACAGCCAAGACATTGAGACGTTGCCCACTTATTTTTCTGTGCGTCCGCTCCGCTCCCCGCACCATTGGTGTGGTTGGGCTCTTTTTTATTTGCCGCCCTGCGACCCTCTACGCCACTGCCAAATAGGCTACCGCACCGCGCCCATTGATCAAGGGACGCTCCGCTCTCCGCATCCGCTACGCCCTTGACAACGGGACCCCACGCTGGTGCGGTGACCTGTGGCTGCGTGGCGCTCGGTGCTCGGGCGGGTCTTGGCTGTGGCCTCTCCTACCTCTAGCGGCTACCAGGGCAAGTAATTCCCCGCTGTCTCACTTCCGTGGCTTTCCGGCCTGGGCACCCACCCCAGCAGCTCCACAGCACACCCACCGACCAGCAACGCCGCATACTGCCCTCGGTCGGCGGCTACCGCTTTACATTGCCAACCCTCCGCGCGTAGCCACGTCGCCAGCCCGTAGGGCAGCGGTGCGGGTACAGCGAGCACTACGCCGCAGGCGATACCGTCGCGGTGTGGTCGTGCCCACGGGCAGGCGTTGAGTATGTCAGGCTTGGGCTTTAGCTCTAGCTGTTGCATTGCATAGTGTTGTTGTTACGGCAGGGTGCCTTAAAAAGTCTGTTGCCCTGCCGTTTATTGTTGTTGCGCCCCTGGTCGTGGCCTTTGGCCAGGGTGAGTTTCCCTATTCTTGTGTCTGCTGCCGTTGCTCGGTTGCTGCCTGCTAGCAAGGCTCTCGCCTTTACTCCGGTCGGTTTCCAAATGGTGTGGGTTGGGCTCGCTGGGCCAACTTTGAGGGTGTTACCGCCCTACTATCCGGTTTCCCCGCTGCCTGCTTAGGCGTCATGCCGTCTGGCGTCTGCGGTTGCGTTCTAGATCTTCGCCGCTTACGTTTGCCGTTTGCCCTCGTGCGCTTGGTACTATTGTACCATTTTTAGCGCTAAAAATGGTACAATAAAAGAGTAGAAAGAGAGTTTTTTTTAGTCGCTTTAATTCATTTATATCAATGCTTTTCAGTGTTTTAGGTGATATCAATAAAACTCTCTTTCTTTAGTGAGTTGTGCATAAAAGTGGAGTGATCTGGAGGCAACCAGATCACTCCGTGCACATCTTGCCTACCAATCCAAACAAAAGGAAACAAGATGTACGAGATAGATTCTATTGCTGATCAGGACAAGCGGGAACAGCAGGACTTAGAAAAGGTGGAAGCCTGGGGGATGGATCAAGCGACCTTGGAGCAAATCTTGAGGCGTTGGGGCAGTCGGCAGGTAATGAGAGCCCTTGCCAGGATTCATCAAGACGTGACGCAAGACCAGTCAAAACTTGATTGGCGCATCCTTAGCCATGCCTATTTGACTGGCGGGTATGACGATCCTAACCCCTGCAGCTGCGACGAAATTTTTTAAGTCCCGCACCTAGGCGGGAGTGGTGCCCCGCACTGCCAGCAATACGACACATAGAAGACTAATGAATAATTCACCACTAAAAAACGCATCGCAGCAAAGCGTATGGCAATGGGTCACGCTGAAGTTTGATCCGACTGAGCCGAAGACCAACAACCCAGAATGGCAGGCGCAGCACTCTGCGTTAGTCGTCTTTGAGACTGGCGGCGAACAGCGGATCTATTTCAATCCTGGGATATTTTCTAGGCTCAAAAAGGGGGATGTGATTTTATGCCACTATCGTACCGGTAAATGGAGGGTAGCCAAGGAGCAACCGCCAGAGCTGATGCAGACGCTAGAGAGCCGCACGGTTGCCCCCCATGAGAGAAATGAATTTATGCCACCGGCTAGCGACCCTCGCCCTACCGCACCGCCTAACTTAGCCGCAATACCAAGCCCACCGCAGCCAGCGCCACCGGCTAAGCAGCCGACGAGTCGGGACGTGGTGGAAATCGTGGATATCTTTCAGGAGCTGAAAGCGGCGTTGCCGGAGGCACAGGAAACGACGATACGGGCGTTTTCGAGCACGTTGTTTATGCAGCGGCGGAAGGACGAGCCGGAGTTTTAATTTTTCCTAGGTAAACGGCCTCAATTACGGGGCCTTACGGCCATAGCCTGACATAGCGTGAACAGGCATAAGTATTCACCCAGACAAGGAGCCAATCTTATCTAAAAAAATGATAGATACCCTTACCTCTCCTTCTCTTTTCTCTCTTAGACCCCTTAGCTAGCTATTGGCATCCCAAGAGCAGAAGCGCTCACAGCTTTGCTGTGATAAGCTGTCGCCTCTTGATGACAATAGCGAAATAGCGCGAGTGAAACGAGCAACCAATTACAGCACTAACAAGAGCTTGACGATGACTAGCTTTCTGCACACTGATGATGTAATCCCCGATCTAGATTGGGATTACATACAAGTTTATGAAATTGAGATCGCACGAGATCAAACATCAGCCTAATTGTTTACCGCAATCTCAAACGAAGAGGCACGTATCTATTAAGGTAGGCCAGCATATTCGTGAACGATTGAAAGACGTAGCTTTACAGGGCATGAATTACTGAAGGAGCCAAGTTATAGAGCTGACTGACAGTTTTTAGGATAGACTATAAGCGCATTAATTCAAGCACGAACATGACATTATCCGAGGTGTTGCAAGCTCGATTACGAGAAAAGGATCTAACAGCCTATGCAGTTGCAAAGCTGATTGCAGAAGCTGATAGTGAAGGCAGACCCGTAACGTCGTTCACAAGCCGGGTCAAAAAGGCCATTGACGACCCTGATGGGCGTATCCTATCTAACATTAAACAGATTGTAGAGGCCCTAGACGGGGAAGTCGTCATTCGCTGGAAAAACACGACTGAGACAGTTCTGTAGCCCTTAATGACTCAGTATCAATACTGACTGTGGTGTGAAGAAAAAAGCAAAAAGCCCAGAGCTGGCAGGCTCTGAGCTTTCCATTTGAAATTCAAACAAATCACGTAAATTATGACACATCTACCCGGTGGGCGACAAAAATCGTCCAACTTTCGGCTAGCTTCAGCCGGGGTAAACACCTTATTAAGGCCTTTGTGTAGTAGCCGCTCCAAAACATATGCTAAGCCGTCCAATTTAGTGGACGGAATACTGAAAAACCTTGTTTGATAGGAATTACAACGGAGGCAAGCCGATCTTTTCTCTGAGAATAGCTCGCTGTTCGCGTTGACTGAGAGAGGACAACTCTGGCTCCGGTTCTGCGAGTCTATATCGATGCTTGACGCCAGCAGTAATCGGATCCTCTCTTCCATCAGTCTCCTCAATGGGGCTCAGGTTCCCTGAAAGTCGATCCAGATCCGCCGTGACTCGCTTAAGCACCCGCAATACCCACGCTTGATTGACACTCACATAAGCGGTTCTTGGATCTGACTCAGCGCGCAGATTGACGACGACTCTTTCACCACGGGCTAACTGCTCCAACCAGGTAATGCACCAGCGCAGAACTTCGACTTCATTGGCCAGCTGTTCCTGCAGATCCTGGGGGGCGTGGATCTGCTCATCACCGACTAATGGCTCATCATTACTGAACTTCGGTTCGTTCAGTGATGTTAGCCATTCGGGAATCTGAGTAGCTTCATCGGTATGTAGCAGTTGATGAACTCGGCTTGAGCTGAGCCCCATAGCTGCCGCAATTTTGCGCATTGATAAACCTTCGGAATGCGCCGCTGCGATCGCCCAGATGTGCTCTCGTTCAGCCTCTTCGAGACGCGTCCTTGCCAAAGCTAAACGGGCTCTCAACCGCTTTTCCTTCGATACCTGCGCTTTAAACTGCTCTGCGGATCCCATAACTTAGAGTATATATAGCCTTCGCTGGTTTTGTCCACTAAACTGGACAGCTTAGCGTACATTTTTGCGCGACTGCTATACAAAGGCCTCAGATAAGAGTTTCAAGCATTTTTTTGCCAGTTAAGTGCAAGGTTATAGCTTCTAGAGGCTCAAAATCCTTGCACCTGCATAGGGAATTTCTGAGTAGATTCTGAAATCGGGCTACAGAGCCGATGTTTTTCGTGCTGTGTGGCCTCTGGAATCGTCCTGTAGACTTTTTCAGCAAGCCCTAAGTAACTTAATTGATTAGTTTAATCGTACGATTTAATTTTTAGAATCAAAGATGGCTACTGTGGTTACTGGCGCTTGTATAGAGATGAATCCTAACCCAGCTACCAGGGCAAACGATTTCGGGTCTTCTTAGACTCATCCCTAACAATATTGAGAATCGCTTCGTTAACCGCTTCTTGTTCCTGATGGGGCAGACTGCCGATCCACCTTTCGAGTTCTACAGCGGTGAGCACTTCGTTAGCCATGTATGCCTGCTGAACTATTTCAGGCAAAGTTGATCGGTCTCTACGTTTTCCACCAGTTGCCTTGTACAGTTCACGTACACCACATCCAAAAAGTTCAGCAGTTTCTTCTTGTACAGCATCGTTGTAACAATCTCCACCGTTAGCCTTGATGCTATCAGTGAAGCGTTTGAATATCTTGCCACCATCAGTCCTACCTCGTTTGTCAGGTAGCCTCTCTGAATCACCTGATAGGGTTAATTGATGCTCCGAGGGTTGCGTTTCCTGCTCCTGCCGCCAAAAGTCTAAGAACCCCATTATTTTTTACGTCCTCGCGTTCTTCGGTAGTGAAATCATCAGTCGTAAATACAACCTCTAACCCATGACGGATGATGTCTAAACCATCCTCGAACATTAGGAACTCATCTAAAATCTGATGTCTGTATGGATATAGCGAATCGGACTCGTGGAAATTCAACCCGTGGGTAATCAACATGTGGGAATCGAGCGTCGTTTCATACAGCCAGGTAGAGTACAACCGGCACAACGCATTGATCCAAGTCCGCTTATACCGTCGATCTCCGTAACTACGAACTTCAGACACGTAATTTTGCGGCGGACTGGTCAATTCGCCTTTCCAAGAATTGAGCTTCCGCCAAAGTTTGAATACCTGAGCTTTTAGCGCATACATTTTCATGGGCCAAGTATACCAAACGCTGAAACGTAGAGGCTACGTTACTTCAAAGTGTAAAGCAAATGACCTGTAACACCCTGAAAACTACTTTATTCCCGATTTAGGCAATACATTTGCCACACTTTCACTTTACGAATTCATAGCATTTGAATATGACCAATGGGGTGATACGCTCTCACTCAATTCCCCCCTTTTATTTAGCCTGAATAAGTAGGCATTTAGTGTAACCGCAAGTTGATGGTCGAAAGTACTTCAACTTGCCCGTCGCATTCTGCGATTTAGGCAACGGGTCTGCCCCTTGGCTAGCAATTTGCGGTCTTAGTAGGCGCATCGGCTCTTAACCCACGATTGAACGGTTCGATTTTAAACGGATCAAATCACCGCTTGTAGTATCATCAACCACAACATCCTGGAGACCTACCTCACTGACCAGTAACAAAAACTAACAACATTAACGTTTATGTCAGAGGAGAGACATTGATCCACTCAAAGAATATGCTGAACACATGAGCTGAAAAGCTCGTAACTACATCAAAGGAGGTCAACAATCGATATCTCAACAGAATCGTTTGACGGCTCAATACCAGCACCCAACCAGGTCACTGATATTTCTTCTTGCTTGCACTAGAGAGCATTGTTTTTAGTCAAGATTACTCTTCTAACAACAACTCTTGAGCGTATTGTCTAATATAGAAGAGTTCCTCAGGTAGATCGTTCTGGGTGCTGTTGTGCTTTAAAGTGCCCCTAGACCAATCGCCCAACGCTACACCTCACTGAGCCATGGCATAAGGCAGCCCAAGAATCCTTCAGTTAATATCAAAACAACTCATTACGCTGTGATCACACACCTAACCTAAGAAGAAATGACGGTTGTGTAAGCAGACGGTGGGATTATTCTGCTAAGGGGGTGGTCTGCCACATATCGGCATACAGTGGATCCACGGACAAAGCATACTATTGCATAACTTCCTATCTCGAACCCTATATCTAAGTAAACAGCACACTGTATTACTTAAGCCTCTATATCTAAACCGAAGCCCCTATGGACACTAAGGTTCATGGAGGCTTCTTATATTGAATTGATATTGGCCGGTTGCGTATAACCCAAAGGGCATGGCTGCGCTAAGGAGGAGCCGCTCCAGCGGAGCATCGCATCCTATCTTTCGTCCACATCCAACAGCTCTACCCGCTGAGGTACCTCATGTTCATTGGTGAAAAAGTAGGCCTCTACTAAAGCAGTAGCATCGAGTTTTTCTAAAAGGTGAGCTGCATATTTTTTAGCCTGGTCTTTAACAGTCTTACGTTTCCCCTGATTACTTTTTCTCCTGGTTTTGCCAGTCCCCAGCCGATTATCACCAGTCAGGTCAATGTATTTCACCTCTACAACGGCAAAGCAGCCATTGCCATCAGTAAAGACTAAATCTCCGCGTCCTTCGTTTGCTCGGCCTGGCTCTACTTCCCATTCGTCATCAATAACAAAAGGGTAATCAGGCAACAGTGCTTTGCTATCCAAAACAAACCGTCGTTTTAGTGCTTGCTCACCGGCTTGGTCCCAGTTGCGTCCCTTAAAGTAAGCTCGCAGGACTTGATCACGATGTTCAATATCAGATTGATTCATTTTCAGGATGGGTATCACAGCCAATAAGTTCAGTGCATTCAGCTTTAGTCACTCCGTTAAAACAAATTAGAGTTGCGATCGCAACCGGCTAACCACACCTTGTGACCTCTATCACCACATTTCCTCAGCCAAGCTCAGAAACCCCTTAAGCAACCTTCAGTTATCGGTCAGATAGCGTTCAGGTACCCCCGGCATTCTTAAGTCAATGAAGTTCATTCACTGATTCCTAAAGGAGCTTTAACTATGAAACGCACACTTCTTTCTGCTTTAACTGTTCTCGTTGCTGCTGCTGCGATCGCACCCGTTGCCTCTGCCGTTGAGCCCGCTAACTTCAACATCCAAGAAGCTCGCCTCGAAGCACTCGACCGTCGCACTAAGAATTCCGTTCATAAGCTACGCCTTGAGCACCTCAACAACCAGACTAAGGCAATCGAAGATATCCAAGCCGCTCGTCTGGATGCTCTAGATGCCCGAACCAAGGCTATCGATAATATTCAAGAAGCTCGGCTAGATGCTCTGGATGCTCGCACTAAAGCTGTTGAAAATATCCAAGCTGAGCGCCTAAACGCTCTCGATGCTCGCACTAAGAACAGCGTTCACAAGCTACGTCTTGAGCACCTCAACAACCAACCTAAAGCGGTTGAGGATATTCAAGCCGCTCGTTTGGAAGCATTAGATGCTCGGACAAAAGCTATCGACAACATCCAGGAAGCTCGGCTAGATGCACTGGATGCTCGTACTAAGTCTATCCGCTAACAGATTGCTGAGCTGTTGCGGTACCCAAGCTTGGGTGCCCGGTGCAGACTCCGTTAATCTGTGAAGCTTCATTATTTTCAGGGCACCCTTTTTCTCATCAGACTCTCCTACACACACTCCAAGCCTCTACCTTGTCGGTAGAGGCTTTTTTGTGAGAATAGAAAATATTACCCAATGGTCACCAGGGGTAGCTCATCCCAATGGGTGGTGTAGCGCTGGGAGAAATACTCCGACCGCATACCCCAGGTGGGTGCCAGTCCCATTGCGCCATACTTGACGGCATCAGCCGATAGCTTGCTGTTAATCTGGTCCAGCGTTGCCATTAGCCGAGCTCGCTTTTCATCATGGACTGGCCCACCTAGCAGACTCCCTTGGACTTCATCGGCCTGCACCAATTCTGTGGCAATTACCTTGGCTTTGAGATAGTCATAGCCGGGTTCATAGGCCAGTTCTGCCAGCTGCATGGCAACCTGAATTAACCGGCCAGTGTCATGGGTGGGTGGGTCTAGCTGTACTGTCCGCGCGGCTGAATATTGGTTCTCTTTCCGGTAATAACTGGTGCGTATGATGACGGTAAAACAACCGGCTAGTAGATTATCCTGGCGGAGTTTTTCGGCACAGCGGGTGGTGTAGGTTGCGATCGCTTCTTTCAAATCGGAGAGTTCGGTGACCAGATGACCAAAGGACCGGGATACAATGCGCATTTTCTTGGGCGGGGCCACGGGCTCCATAGCAAAGCAGGAGGTGCCCCGCAGTTCTAGCACTGTCCGCAGACCAAAAATACCAAACTGTTTTTTGATCCAGCTATCCCGTGCTTGCTTTAGCTGGAGTGCGGTTTTAATGCCTGCCTGGAGCAGCTTGGCTTTGTTGCGACGGCCAATACCCCAGACTTCTCCGACATCGATAGTTGCTAACAATCCGTCTACGTCATCTACGGTTTCCAGGTTAAGGACGCCGTTTGTGGGTTGCGATCGCTTTGCTACATGGGCCGCTATCTTGGCCAGGGTTTTGGTGGGGGCGATGCCGACGGATACTGGGATATTGGTCCACTGCTTTACGGTGTGGCGAATGGTGTGACCATAGTCGGTTAAATCCAGGTGGGTAAAGCCGCTCAGGCCAAGAAAGGCTTCGTCAATGGAGTATTGTTCGACCTCGGGACTAAACTGTTGTAAGGTTTCGATGACCCGGCGAGACATGTCTTTGTAGAGGACCGGGTTAGAAGAGAAAACATGGAGGCGTTTTTGTTGTACTAGGTGACGAATGGAGTACAATGTTGCTTGCATGGGAACGAGCTTTTTGGCTTCGGCAGAGCGGGCGACGACACAGCCATCGTTGTTGGACAATACAGCTACTGGCTTACCTTCCAGGTCTGGTCGAAAGACTCTTTCACAGGAAACGAAAAAACTGTTGCAATCTACGAGGGCCAACATTTTGTTGCCCTCATGAGAACTGACGGATTAGGGATGTGACAACTCCCCAGAGGTCTATGGGGCGAGAGTCGTCTGTGCCTAAACGGGTGACCATCAGTTCGCCGTCTTGTACAGCGACGACCAGGGTGCCGGGTTGACCGGTGAGGGAGCGATCGACGATGAGTAAATCGCCGGATTGGACGTCGTCATGGGTGGCCATGGCACTGTTCACTCGCATTAGAAATGTGGCGGCTGAGCGTTTGATTAGGTACTGGTTTAGGTCAAGGCGCTGCTCGATGGCATCGCCTGGGATAGGGAATCCCATGGGAACTATGGATGACGATAGTTCATTTGTATCAGATACATTAGCTTTATGCCAAGGGTTTGATACGAAGAGGCTATGAATTTAGGGATGTTGAGGGTTTGTATGGGGTGTAGTGGGGGTGCGATCTCAAATGAATTGATTACCAGCGACAGAAAACAATCAAAATCACTCGTCAAGATTTACCTAAAATTTAACTAGCACTGAGTCTTCAGGCAAACTCTAATCAGTAATATAGTGCTATAGCGGTTTTTATTCGAATGAAGTACACCAGAAAACATGCCTGACAAGCACTTTAAAGTCGATTATGTACCTCACCAGATAGAGAACCGCTATAAATCAATCTCTGTTTTTAGATCTAGTTTAAGATTCTATAATTTCCCTCTTTAGAGCTGTACACTTATTTGGATTTTTAAAGAAAATTCCTAACCTGGTAGAAGCAGGAAACTTCTCTAGCTTTTGCTGCACATTTTCTAATTGAGATTCAATGATACTAGGTAAAAGTAAATCATAATCTTCAGATTTAAGATCGTCTTGAAAAACACTAATGTGTTTATTATTAATTTCCTCAAATACAAGATGAATAATAAAAAGATCTGCATGCGTAGTAATTTTTTTTAGCATCTTAGATTCCTTTGCCTTAAGGTTTAAATAGTCTTCAACAAATCTATAAACCTCGACACTTCTCCACAACTTTATTGGAGAAACACTGGAATTGAAAATTCTTTTATATAGAGAGCTAGATGTATCAGACCAGATTTCAGATATATCTTTTTTGGTAATTGCTGCTAGCTTTACATCACTTGAGCAACAAGCTATCGCTTTTGTTACTTCAGTCAATGTACAAGAAGTTTCACTACTAACCATTTCGGCTGAGCGCTTGTAGAAATAGGTTTTACTTCTATCCCAGGCTTTTAATTCTCTAGCTATTTTTTGCTGTATTGGATCAAGAGCTAGAAAATCTCTATCCTCTACATGATTTTGAGTATTGGTTGCTCTAGTAACTTTAACACCAAAATCTTCAGGGCATCCATCCAGAGATATTAGTTTTACGAATACTTCGACCTGCTCAAGGTTCTCTTCTGAATCCTTGGGGTTCTCCTCATAAAATCTACCAATACTGCCTATTGTTTGTGCCCCATTGATGATACTAATTCCTTTGCAAAAAAAGTCGTCATTTAATCTTTTTATCCCTTTTGTCTTCCTTCTCAAGTCATTGCACAAAATTGTTACACCGTTATTAAAATACCAAAATGATGCTGGATCTTCTTTCAATGTTTGATTGATATCATCATTGGCTTTAGTTCGACCTATGAAGTCTCTAAGGTTATTGGCAAAAAGATTATTTCTATGTTCTAACCATAATTTAGCCAAGTCCAGAGCAGAGACTTGACCATAAAATGCGGTATATGGGGCATCCATTTTTCCCCAGTTTGATAGATTAAACTCAGTTTCTATATTTAATTTATTAGCATTTTCTACAGCATGTTTATAGGCTATATCTTTATCAAACACCTGGTAACGAAATGCGTCATCATCACTTTCATTGATGTTTAGATCTTGTACTAGGTCATCTAAACATTTCCGACTCATTTTCGAAATACCTTGACCGGTATGAGCAATTAAAAGATTTACTTTTACGCCAATAGTGGCTAGTGCTCTCTCAGCTTCTTCCTTTTTATGGAAAAGCCTATAGTTTGGTCTGTCTAAATTATCCTCAATAAGATTTCTGACTCCTGTTGAAAAAGTATTGATACCACTATATTCAGGCTGTCCAGCACCTTTTTGTATCCACTTAGATTGAACTAACCAAAGAATATTGTCACTTTTATGCCAAAATATTGCATCAATTCCATTGTCACCTTTACCATCAACAACTGATTCAGCAGCTTCACTAGCACTTATTCCAGCAAGAGAATAAAGAGTATATGCTGCAAAACCTCGGCTTAAGAATGCAATTTCTTTGTTGATTCTTGTATTTTCTAGGTCTGTAAGATCAATAAGATCCTCAAACAGCTTTTTAATTTCTCCTTGAAGCTGTTTGACAGCAAATTTACTCGTGTTGCTATTGGAAGCCATATAGTTGAAAACCGTGGAAGACATCTATGAACTGGTATTTCACCAAATTTTTGCTATCGCAGGATAGGTTATATCATGCTGGCTGCCGCCAAGGTGGACATCATTGTGCAGCAGGATAGCAAATCAATGCATCAGTTATCATGCGTATAAGGCTAAAACTAGTTAGGTTTCAGAAATTTGCCCGGTGTAAACGTACTGATAATAAGGCTTTGAGAAAACTGCGATAGATAACGCTCGTAAGTTAGTCTATTGGCTTAGCTTTTTTAAGTTACTTGGCTCCCATTCAAAAATCTTTCAGCGACAACCGGTTTTTCTTATGTCTATACGGTTGAGGGACACTATAAATGCACCGGTTCTAATTAGTCAAAGTTAAATTTAAGCCTTTATTCATACTTCTTAAATAGAGCACCAAGACTGCTTCAGATTAGGTATGTCATCATTCAAGCTGAAATAAATTAAATGCACTAGAATGGTTTAGTCCTAGGGATTTTTGTGGTTTTTAGCTGAGATGCTACTTAAAACAGTCTTTATTCGCTTCTACAAGTCGTTCAACTTTGACTATCTACGAAAAAACCACCCTAAGGCTCAACCCAAACCCTGGGAACACGTTAATGATGGTAAATGGTATCCCTATGTCAGGATTCCGATAGACCCCAAGATCACCGCAGTTGTGGGAGCAAATGAGTCTGGTAAATCTCAATTACTTTCTGCTATAGAGAAAGGTCTCTTAGGAGAAGGAATCAATAGGAGCCAAGATTTTTGCAGATACTCTCCATTCTTTAAATTAGAGCAAGGAAAACTTAAATGGCCTGATATTGGATTTGAGTGGAATGATTTATCTGCTCAAGATAAAAATATAATCTGTGAGCTTTGTGATTTAGATATAGATACAAGTCTTGAAAGATTCTTTTTATTCAGAACAAATGAAAAGGAAGTAAACATCTACATTCCTAATGTTAATGATGATCAGGCTTACACTTTTCAACCAGATGACATTGAAAAACTCTTAGAGCAGACTCCACGGGTATTTCGAATTGATGCAAAAGTAGGATTGCCAAGTAGTGTTCCTATTCGTAGTTTAATCAAGCAATCTGAGCTAGAGAATGAGGGAAATCTAGAAGCTTTGGACAGGCGGAATAGATTCGACTTTGTCGATAGTATCTTTAAAGTTCGTCATCATTTTCAAAATCTAAAAAATCCATCAAATGCCCAAAGCGCAGCAACTGCTATCTCTTCAGAGATTGTCCCTCATATCAATGGTGTATCAAATAACAGTGAATCTAAAAGATCTTCAATAACTCAGAAAGAGATTGAACTAGTTCGAGATTTAATCGTCAATGTAGCAAAAATAGATGAAAAGGCTTTAGTAGAACTATATGATGCACTCAAGTCTGGTGATCGTGAGGGTGTCGTTATGGGAATAACTAAAACCATTTGTGGCTTCCGGAAATTATGGCCGCGAAACGAGGGGGTAATTCCGGAAATTATGGCCATTCTCTCATTGAACAAACAGTGGTGTTTTGTGTCAAGTGCTGAGAGATTTTTTCCCAGATTTTTCAGCTACCGTTTCTGTGGATTGTTCAGTTGAGTTGAGAGCTAAGTCGAGCTTTCGACCTTTGAGCCGAAACGACGGCCCCGTCAGCTTTAGATACTCACCATGATGCAAGGTGCGGTCAATGATGGCACGGGCGAGTTCCTCATCATGAAGCACACGGCCCCACTGATTGAGCGGTTTGTTGGTGGTCAACAAAATGGGTTTGCCCTTGAGATAGCGCTGGTCCACGACTTGAAACAGAACATCAGCAGCCCCCGGCCCGTAGCCGAGATAGCCCATTTCATCAATCACCAGGACATGAGGCCTGAGATAGGGTTGGAGAGCAACGTTACGCTCAGGAGCAACACAGAGGTCATTGATTAAGGCTGCAGCAGTGGTAAAACGAGCAGTAAAGCCGTTTTGGATGGCTTTATAGGCAATGGCAATACATAAATGGGTTTTTCCAGTACCAGGCGGCCCTTCAAGAATTAAGGAACGATGGTCACTGACGAGTTCGGGACCGAGAAATCGTCCTAACATTTGTCGTTTGAGATTACTTCTGAAGGTGAAGTCAAAGGTGTCAATGGTGGCTTCAAAGGGGAACTTAGCTTTAGTAATAAAGGTTTGGGTGCGGCGCTCACTGCGGTGGGCCACCTCTTCGGATAAGAGCCGCTCAAGTAACTGCTGATAGGACCAGGCCTCCCGTTCAGCGATGGGAATCAGCTCGGGTAAGACACGTTGAATGGTACTCAAGCCAAGGGACTTGAGCATGGGGTCTAAACTCAGGGTCATCGGATCGATCTAGGTGAACAAAATAGGCAAGGGTGGCGGTGTCAGTCCCTCGGGAGTGGCGTTAACAATCGCCTGGACATATTCACTGCCAAAGCAGCGTTCTTCAGTGGCTAAGGCAATTGCCGCGAGGAAGTCGGCTCGGCCAATGTGTTGATAAAGGTCATAGAGGGTCTCGACATCGGGTTGCCAAGTTTGAGGACGCCGATGCACCAGTTCAGTCAAATAGGGTTCCACCAACGGGTCGAGGTCCAACAGAATTTGGCGCTGAGCAAAGGGTTTACCACGCTTAAAGATAAACAGTTGTTGGGCATGCTCATGTAAAACACTGGACTTGCCATTCGCGGGTGTCCGAGGATGGTCACCCAGGTGACGCTCTGCCAAATAGATCGACACCTGAGTCTGTTGGAGATGTAGGGTCACCGTCTGGCCGATGGCGTCAGCTGGCACCGAATATTCCATGCCTCGATAGTGCGCCCGAGCCGTGGGACGAACCACCACACTGACTTTGAAGGCATAGGTTTCAGCCTTATGGGCACAGGGCTTGAGCGATTCTTTCAGCAGGCGGACTTGGGGAATCTCGCCAGTCGCATCACATTTGCGTTCTCGATTGACGTAGGTGACCCATGCTTGCATCTGCTCGATGAGATCATCACGGTCCTTAAACTGTCGCCCACAAAAGAAGTTGCCCTTGACAAACCACTAGATTTCCACCGACCCTTTTTGCTGAGGGCGATAGGGCCAACAGGCCAGGGGAATTAATCCACAGTCGATACACACTTGGGCAAAGCGGTCGGTCCAATGCACTTTAACAGTGCCATCAGCCAGTACTTCTCGTGACTTCACCGCACTACTCATGTTATCGAATACCCCCATCAGCGGAACGCCGCCAAAGGTCTCAAATGCTTTGAGTAAACACCGCACCACTGTTTCTTGTTGTTCGTTGGCCACCACCTGCACATCCACATACCGTGAGTACTTCAGGCGCGAGGCAAAGAATTTCACCACCTCAATGCGACCATCGGCATACTGCACCCGGCGTTGGCCAAAATCATGTTGGGTAAATTCACCCGGCAGTCCTTCGAATCGCACTATCGGCACCACGGATTTGGCGGGACGCAATTGTTTGACTAGCTCATAGACCGCTGTTTTACCCCCTTTATAGCCTTGCTGACGTAGACGGGCTAAGACTCTCGGCTTTTCATCGGACCATCGGCTGGGTCACGGGCTTCACTCAACCACTCACGAATGGTCTCGCTATAGTGGACCACCTCGCTGGGACGACCCGCTCCTTTTCGCTGACCTGACGGCGGTTCCTCTACGCAGGTGATCTCGGGTTCTTGCACTATCCGGCGGATACTACGTTCACTCACACCCGTAAGGTCGTGGATTTTTTCCGGGGGTACATTGGCATTTCTGAGTTGCTGAACCAATATAACGGACCTGATTACTAAACATCGACATTGGGGCGGATGCCTGAGGTGCCAACACGGCACTATATAAGCAAGCACCCCCTGTTTCACTGAAGCCTGTATGACCGGCATCACCCTGGCCATAATTTCCGGAATCGACCACTAGCATTGCCGGAATTACCCCGGTCATAATTTCCGGAATCGACGGCTCAGGTGACTGAAGCCACGGTGGCCATAATTTCCGGAATCCATACTGAGCATTGTCGGCATCACTCCGGCCATAATTTCCGGAATAAGCGATTCCAGGGGCACACCTGAGTCCGAACTCCAGCCTGATCTAGCACTGATGCCGCCGACTCAATCCCGTCTGTGACGGGACGATCCCGAGAGAATTGTCTGGGTCTCTAAATCGTTGAACCATCTATCGCTCCTAGCAACTGAACACCTGTATAGAGTCTCATCGTGCAATTGCCAAACAGGCAGATTACGCACAAAAAGAGACTGTTGTCAGCGGCCATAATTTCCGGAATCACTCCGGCCATAATTTCCGGAATTCACACCATTAGCGAAGGACTATCAAAAACACTCAATTTTCCTAGCTGGTGGGTTCAAGATCGAGATTTTCGTTTACAGGTGGATGCTAGAGATTATGATCTTGTCTTTACTATCGTAGATAGAACGGGAACTCACTATTCTTTTGATGAACGCAGTAGTGGATTAAAATATTTCTTAAGTTATTACGTACAATATCGAGCTTATAAGCCTCAAAGCTCAACCTCTGAAATTTTACTTATGGATGAGCCAGATGCTTATTTATCGAGCCAAGCTCAACAGGATCTTCTAAAAATATTCGAAGCCTTTGCTAATCCTCAAGATGCTGCTGCTCCAGTTCAAGTGATATATGTTACGCATTCACCTTTCTTGATAAATAAAAATCATGCAGAGAGAATCCGAGTATTAGAAAAAGGCACAGGAGAAGAAGGAACTCGTGTAGTAAGAGATGTCAGTAAAAATCATTATGAGCCTCTTAGATCAGCTTTTGGTGCTTTCGTTGGTGAGACAACTTTTATAGGTAATTGCAATTTAATGGTTGAAGGGCTTGCTGACCAAATTTTACTTGCAGGAGCCTCTAATTATCTGCGTTGTCTAGGACGATCCAGTTTAGAAACTTTAGACCTAAATCATTTGACCATCGTACCCGCAGGTTCTGCATCACATATTCCTTATCTAGTCTATTTAGCAATTGGTAGAGATATTGAGCGTCCAGCTGTTATTACTCTTCTAGACAGTGATGAAGCAGGTAACGATGCAAAAAAAAAGTTGACTCGTGGTGGCCCCAATAAAATATCGCTTAAACAAGACTATATAATTCAGCTTTCAGATTTACAGGGTAATTCTGATCTGAAATTATCAAAAGAAGATTCCCTGTCAGAAATAGAAGATCTTGTCCCTTTAAATATCTGCATAAAAGCTATAGTTTTATATTTAAGAGATTTCTGTGAGGCTAGCCAAGAAAGTCTTTCAAAAATTACATTAGATACCATTAGTGAAAATTTTAAAGAAGGTATGACACTTTTTGATGTGTTAGAAAAAACCGTAAAGGTTATTTCAGATAACGAGTTTCATATTGAAAAAGTTGGCTTTGCAAGAAATGTAATATCAGTAGTTAATTCACTTTTAGAAGATAGTGGAGATAGCTCTGACGATTTGCAGATATTTGAGAAAAATTTTAGCCTACTTTTAAGGAAGATTAGGAGGGCGCAAAAACGAGCTGAGCAAGAAGTCTCAGAAGAGCGTGTATTCCAAAGAGTTGAGAGAGTTAAGAATCGATTTATTCAGGATAATCCTATTGATAGACGTACTAAAAAAGAAGAAGCATTTGAATTTTTGGAAGAATTAGAATCTAAGCTAGACAATAGTCTTGAAAGTGATCAGATACGTTTATTAATTCAACAGCTTAGACGTGATTTCGACCTTGAAGTTGACTTGAGTCAGTATGTAGAGGATTATCCAAAATTTGTCAGTAACATTGAATCTATTCAGTATATTGGTAGAATTAGTAGTCAAGATATGGAAGCTCATGAATGGGAATAGTCTGAGCTTATTACCAGCTAACAAATTGCGATTAGTTAGGTTATTAATCAAATAGCCCACTTTATAAATTCCAGAACAATAAACATATAAGAGTCCGTTTAAAGGTAATTAAAAACATTAACCTGAGTTTTTCTATAAAGGCTTTTTGAGCCCTTCAGTTCAGACGAACTAAAAACATTCGATTTACATTTCACATCGAAATTTTACATTGCCTTACAAACTGCGCTGCGAGAGTTTCACGATGACTAAGAAACCAACTTGGAGTATGTTGACGGGGTATCAAAAGATACATGCATCTCAATTAATAAGCCTCAAATGCCTACCCTACAGAGTGATTGGGGGTAGAGTGGAGTAAATAAATTTAGTCTAAAAAAATCTATACTGATGCCAACGCTCGCAGCATATTTATGGTGTAAGGTCCTTGGGATATGGAAAGCATACAAAGAGAGCTCATAGTAGTTCGATTCAGAATTCATACTTATAATAAGTGATTATATTCAGACTCAATATGAGCAATGCCAAGAAGAAAAAGTTTTTCCAGTATCTTGAAGGCAGCAGCTAGGGAATCTGCTCGTGCACAAAGGCGAGCCGTCGCTGCTCAGAAGCAAAAAGCACGAGAACATGCAAGAGCCGTTCGAGAAGCCGAGAAGCAAGCTAAACAAGAATACCTCGAACAACGTCTTGAAAAAGTCGAAGAAATCAATTCAGAAATAGCAGAATGGATTCAAGAGTTAAATGAAATTATAGAGCACACACTCAAGGTAAACGATACGATTTCTTTTGATGAGTTAAGGGTCAAAGAGACTTTTCCAGAAATTCAAATACCTCAAGAATTGGAATCAAAAACACCTACACCAATACTAAACAAACCGTCTCCTCCACCCAAGTGGTTGACAAACATTTTACCCTGCATAAAGCAAAGATATATTAATTCTGTAAAAAAAATAGATTTGGCTTACCAAGCTGCAAAAAAGAATTATAGAAAGATAGAACAAGAAAGAATTGCTAAGTTAGAAAAATACAAGACAGATTATGAAAAAGGTAAGCAGGCTTTTGCTGCTAAGGTTAAGCAGAGAAATGCTGATGTTGATGAGTTGGAGAAAGCTTATAGGACAGGTGATTCCAGTGCTGTAGCTACTTATAACGAAATGGTGTTAGAGCGTTCCGAATATCCATCTATCCAAGAATACGCTTCTCTATTTTTAGAGTATGGGTATATCACAAGTTTCCCTCAGAACTTTAGAGTAGCTTATGTATCTGATTCAAAGCAGCTTGTGATTGACTATGAACTCCCTAACACAAGTATTATTCCACCGATCGCAGAGGTCAGATACGTTAAAACTAAAGATGAAATCAAGAGCAAGGCACGGAAAGCAACTGAGTTGAAGACACTTTATCAAGATGTAATATCAGCCATTGCACTAAGATGTGTTCATGAGATTTGGGAAGCAGATCAAGCTAACCTCATTGAGGTCGTTGTATTTAGTGGATATGTTAATACGGTTGATCGCGCAGTTGGAAAGGATATTCAGCCATATTTGATTTCACTCAGAGTAATTAAAGATCGATTCAGTGAGCTTGATTTGGCTCGCGTTGATAAACGATTATGCCTAAAGAATTTGGGAGCACAGCTTTCACCTAGACCTACCGAGATGCAAGCCATCAAACCAATTGTCAATTTTGAGATGGTTGATCCAAGATTCATTGAGCAAGAGGGAGACATATTATCAGATCTAGAGTCTCGTCCTAACTTACTCGAACTAAGTCCGTCTGAATTTGAGAGTTTTGTGGCATCTTTATTTACTCAAATGGGTTTTGAGACAAAACTAACTCGTTCTTCACGTGATGGTGGTGTAGACTCCATAGCATTTGATACACGACCAATCGTTGGTGGAAAAGTTGTTATTCAAGCTAAGAGATATCGTAATACGGTTGGTGTGTCAGCGGTGAGGGATCTATATGGCACAATGATGAATGAGGGTGCTAATAAAGGAATCCTAGTCGCCACTAGCGGCTATGGCCCTGATGCCTATGATTTTGCAAAAGATAAGCCGATCGAACTAGTCGATGGTAGTGGACTTCTATACCTTCTTGACTCATGGTTCGCTCAAAATAGAGAGGGGTTGAAGAGTTATCCTGTTAGCGCAAGATAAATATCATCAGATACCCCCAACAGCCGTAAGATACGCTGTTGCAGCTCAGATAAAGGAGAGAGGAATCGTTGGCACACGCCATTAATCTCCATGATGGTTAGAGTAATCCCCCCGAAAGGCCCGTAGTAGCAGCTCAGCAGTGGGTTGGACGGTTGCCCGTTTTGGATTACCCGCATAAAGACCCGACAGTTTTTGCGAGTCTAGCTCAAGCGCACAGCGCACTGAAAATTCAAGCAAGCAAAGGATGCGCAATCCCAGACTTAATAGCCGAATCAAGCCCTTGACTCGTTCATCCGTAGTCAAATATATCGGTGTCAACCCGAGCGATTTTCCTTTGTAACGCCCAAAGCATCGCTCAATGAGATACTCGTTGCGGTACCCATAGACGGCTTCGGGCACTGTCAAATTAAGGTCATTACTAGCATAGACTCGCCACCCGAGTAATTGTAGTGCGTGCTGATAGGCCTCTGGGTTGAGGCGAGTAGTTACGGTTACGGTGGTTACGGTGAGCGTTCGAGCCGGTTTATCTTTATAAGCCCGTTTTTGTATCGTCTGAGTGGTCGTTTCATAGTCCACCTGCACGAGTTGAGTGACCTTGTAGCGTTTGAGAATCTGCTGGACAGCGTCGACGGTTTCATCCACCGATAATCGTTTACGTCCTCGACCGGTGACATTAAGTTCGGCAATGGAGTCTGTAGCTTTCTCAATGCGCTTATCCAGGCTTTTTCGTTGCCGGTCACCCTGCTTAAAGGAATGCACCACCAACCAGTTTTCTTTCCAGGTGAACGCCTCTACCCCGTCACCGAGAGATTGCGTCATGGTCACGTCAAATCCCTCGGCAATCACCTCAGGGGGAGCGGATGGCTCCTCTGACGCCGGTTCATTACCCTTAATCTGAGATTCCACTTGGCGTAGGGATTCCTCCCCACGCCACATAGGCGCTAGCAACTCACCTAAATCCGCCTGCGATACCTGCACAGCAGGCAACGGACACAAGTAGTGATTGTCGCTCTGGGCAATGTACCCTCGGGTTTCTAACGCTGACATCTTACTATCGCCCACATACAGCAACCCTGACGACTGCACACTCGCTTGAACTTTCTCGATCTCAGGAATATACAATGGGTCATCGCCTCGATTACCACTGACCACGGTGGTGCTCACAGGCAGCCCTAACGGGTCTAATGCCGCTTGAGATATCTTCACTTGAGGTAAATCGGGACGATAGTCTTTGCTATGTCCAAATTGGAATAATCCTTCTGCCTCGACCTCCCTGTGCCCATAGGCTGTCGTGGTATCTAGTCGGATACACTCCCTGCTTAAGCGATAGACCCGCAGGGTATGACGACTCAAAGCCCCTTCAAAGCTATCCCACTGCTCATCGTTACTGAATTGGTCGAGCACCGTTTCTAAGTGATCATCACTGAAATCAAGGCTCCTCACCGCCGGGTCTAGGCCGACCTTGAATGTCTCTTTGAGCCCATCAATCCAATCCTCTACCTGATTGAGTCGATGATCTCCTTGTGAAAGAATATACGCTAACCAGCCCACCACTACCTTGCCTAAACTGATCCCTTTCCAGTTGCCATGGCTCTTGAAGTACTCATCAACAAGGTCACTCAGATTGAGTTTCTGCATCTGATTCAGGAGTAGGGGGATATCATCGACTCGCTCGTTCGCAATTAGCTGGGCCATGGAGGGGCTACCCGTGGAAGGGGACTACTGTTTTTCTAATTCTCTGTTCTTATAAGCTATTTCAGCGAAACGTAAGTCTTGAAGAGCATACGGGAATTAAAGCCAGGATTATACCGACGGACAGTTAGATCAATCCATTACATTGTTATTGCTTTGTAGATATTTCTCACTTGCTATTCGTTTACACAGAGAACATCTCTAAAATGAAAGAAACGACTGTTTCTTGGATATAAGTTCAAAACAGTTTAACTCTTGGTTAAAAGTTAAGCGTGTAGTGACTCTGAAGTCTGATGCATCAAACTTCAATTGGCAAGCTAGCTATCTTACATTTAGAGTTGTAATATGTAGGGTGATAGCAGTGGGAGATAATTCTAATTTCAATATTTATAACAAGAAATGAGTTGCTGCTATACCCAGCCACGTAGCTAGTTTGGTTACCGGCTCACGCAATTTCTCAATAAGTCCTTTTGTTTCATCTGTTACAGTATCTAAATTTTGGACTAGCTCAATAGCACCCTCTAGATTGCCAACAATTCTTCGTTTATTAGGCACATCTTTTTCAGACTCTATCTTGGCTAATTTTGCATAAGATTCCGCCGCCTCAGCAATCTCAATAGGGAGATTAGTGTGTTGAAATAACTCATAAATATGATTAATCAAGCTAATCACATCGTCTTGGCTCAAAGTTTCACTCTCTGAAGAATTTTGTTGATTAGCATGAGTATCTCTACCTGAAGAAACAGCTTGCATAGGAGCAGAACTACTACCAGCTACATTTAGAGGGCCAGAAGTGTTTTCAAGGCTAATATTACTCTGACTACTATTACCACCATACTGTTGCCCCCCCACATTACTTAGCATTGAGTTATCCCCTAACATAACTAAATTAAAAACACCTCCGATATCAGTCCGTCCTTGCCAAACGTCAAGTGCAGATTCTATAAATGCTCTCCTTTGCCTTAAAACATTCAGCAACTCATTTTTCTCTTTAATATCTAGGCTTTCACGTTGCAAGGCCTTCTCTAAGCTCGCTAACTTTTCTGACTGCTTTGGAAGTTGAACATCAAGTTGATCAATATTTGCACTAATCTCATCAGCATCCATGAGGGCAGATTCAAAAACAATCGCCATGACTTGATAAAAGCGCCCTACTATTTTTTCAAAATCTCCACTATCTAAGTTTATAGATTGTTCTCTAGGAACTCTTTGAAGATACTCAACTGTACCTTCTCGATAGGAACAGTCTAAATAAATGTAGTCACATTTTATATTTTGAAATGTAGAATTAGCATTAATAATCCAATTCGCAATACAGGCTCCTGACAAGTCTGTACCTTCTAAGAACTTTGCTCCTACAGCTCTCACCTCTGATAGATTAGCGTCTATAAGCCTAGTGCTCTTAAATTCAGCGAAAGAAATATCAGACTTACTCAAATCAGCTTTAGACATCAATGTGCCTCCGAATTGAGCATACTTTAAATTGGAATTCGAAATTAAAGTCTCGTTTAAGTTAGCACCATCAAAAATAGCACCTGAAAAGTTGATCCCTTCTAAATTTGCACCATGTAAATCAACATTTGACAGATTTAGATTTGACATCACTTTTATGTGTGAAAAGCTTTTACCTATACCATTCAAAGTAGAACAGAGAATTATTATTTCCTCATCTATGGGGAAATGGCTTTCTTCATATTTGAAACCATGCCATGTTATAAAATCTAGATTAGATTCCTGAAAATTTATGGCTGTAGACTTTACACATTCAAAGTTTGAATTTCTGAGATCTGATTTTCTAAAATCGCAACGATTAATACTGGCATACTTGAAGTTAGAATTCTTGATTTTTGAACCAGAAAAGATAACTGAATAAGAGCTATTTATATTCTTTATAAACTTACTGCTCTCTTGCATTAGAGTAAAAGAGAGGAAAACTATAAATACAAGTACAGGAGTAAAACCAAACCCTGCTCTAAAGAGTAAACCAATAAAAATTAGCAGAAAGAGTAGCGTGATTGATAATCCATAAGATAGTGCTACGATAACTTCAAATATAGACAGTGTGAAATCAAAGTTTCTTTCTTCTGGGGACAGAGGTCCATGAACTAAAATATAAATATATTGACCAATGCTAAAGTCAAATTTTGCTCCCGAAAAATCAGAGTTACTTAGATTTGCATTACTGAAGTCACAAGCCCGAATCACAGAATTACTAAGATCAATTCCAGATAGGTTTGCTCCTTTAAACGATTGACCAATAAGCTTTGCTCCTCGAAAGTTACGCTTTCCATTGCTATACTGACGCAAAAGCCCTCTAGAGGAAAATCTGTTGCTTAGTATATCTAAGAAAATTCTTAATGTATCTAAGAGGATTTTTTTAATATTGCTTACATTGAAGATCATATACTGCTGATACTTTGGCTCTTCTTTATTTCTCTTGATTGGTCTCTATCAACACATATGTCCTCATGATATTAAGAGAGGCTTTTAATAAACTGAAATAGAGGCCCCACTGGATCAGCTTCAGGACTTCTTATGAGTGTAAACGAGAGTAGACGGTTGAGTTCATTGAGGCAAGTGGAAAAATATTAATTTTTTACTAAAAAATTAATATTTTTTTATCGTTTGATTGCGCCTCTATTTGTTGGTAGATTCCAGCTTTTGAAACGCTACCTTTCTAAGACACTATTTCTATTTCAAGAATGTGGAAATAAGTGGAGATACCTTAAATTAGTTGCTAACCAATATAAAAGTTAGCCACAGTTGATTTGACAACTTCTGCGAATTTCTTTGAATAGTTGCCTTTGATCTGTATTGACCAAGTTCGTAACTTCGGCTATCGAACAGCTGCGATCGCAATCCAATCCCGCCAATACGCTAAAAACTCAAACACAGCTGCAGCTTCCGCGTCTTCTGACGTACCTCTGGCAACGGCTCAGGTTCATCTTCCACTGCCGAACAATACCTCGCATAGGTACATTGCCCACACTGCTCTCCACATTTGGGTTGCCAATCTTCCTCATCTAACAGCCGCAACGCCAACTCACCAATGATCGTTTCTACCGGCCGCCGATGCTCATAGGTCACCTCATAGGTCACCCGCTCCCCTGTGCGCAAAAATAGCAAACTCATACGCCGCAGCAATTTTCCATAACGCTGCTCCAACGCCAAACTATATAATCCCAGCTGCAAGTCCACCGTTTCAGCCTTAGGCATCATCGGATTCTTCGCCGACTTATAATCAATCAGTTCCAGACCGTCTTCCAAACTATCCAATCGGTCATAACGCCCCGTCAGCTTAAACTCCAGACCATTCAATGGTAGTAATCCCTGAATACGTCCTTCTATCGCCAACGGACGCTTCATCACACCTAACGGCACAATCTCAGACTCAAAATACCGCCACAGAATCTGCCAGCCCTCTTCTACCTGGGCCGCAGTCAACGAACCGATCTGATTCTCCCAGCAATACCGTAACCACTCCTCAGACGGTAGCGGATCTTGATAATGCCAATCCTGATACAGCTGCGCCAGCGCACCATGCAATGCCGTTCCTAAAACTGCCGCACCAAATACTGACCGCTGTTTCAAACCGTACTCATAGCGGTAGTAGTACGCCCTGGGACACTGGGCATAGGATTTCAGTTTGGTTGCCGAGAGAAGATACGCCATAGCCAATATTCTAATGAGCTCCTCTCACCAGACAACCGTCTGTGACGTATCGTCATCAAAGCGCGACTGTCCCAAACTCTTGTCAACGTTTTTGTTATCCAGAAGACACTTGGGTCGCCGCAACATATCGTTCAGCCTGTTGGGGATAGGTCTGGGGTGTAATCTTGACTTTAGCCAGAGGCGTCCCATCCGCAATGGATAGATACCCGATAAGCGGCGGCAACATCTGTAGCTCCGTCGGCATCACCGCATAGGTTTCTCGGATATGCTCACTCCGACTGCCCGGCTTTAATCCAAACCATCGAGTCGTGCGTAGCTGTTCCAGACGTTCTTGTTTACCCAACAGTTGTGCCATCACCTGGGCCGTCTCCCCATCACGACAATTCAAGATCACCTTAGTTGCTGTCCCTTGTAATATCGTACGCGTCATCTCTGGTCCATACACATGACGAATCTGAGCTTCAGTTTGGGTACCAATGATGGCACTCCCGCCATATTTTCTCGATTCAGACAACAGTCGTGGCAAACTGTTTAACCGATTCAACGCCCCCAACTCATCAACCACCACCGCTGTCTTTAGCCGACGATCCGCCTGGGAAAGTAACCCTTTCAACATCAGCTCAAAGGCCATCGAATGCAAGGGCTTAAACAGGGCCACATCATCTTCAAAAATCGGTAAAAACAACCAACGTGGATCATCAGACCTGGCCCAGCGGCTAAAGCTAAAGTCACCGTCTTCATCAAGCTTGCGATAAAACCGCAACACATTCACCAGGGTACTGAGCACACTGGCTCCTGTTTTTTCAGCCGTAAAATACCGGGTCGACATACTGCCCGCCAAAAAGGTGGACAGTTCCTCCACACTCAATTGAGTGACCACCTGCCATAACGCCTGATTATTCGGACACCGTTCATATAGGTCAGCCAGCAGACTGCGGGCCGCCTCACTAAAAAAGCGCTCTTTTGAATCATCGGGGACCAACGCTGTGGCAATCGTCTCAGGTTCCATTCCTTCACTGCGGTGGCTCCAACTTACCGACCGACTATCGCGAGGATTAAACAGAATATCTCGACCGTCAGTGTAAAATTGTTGGAGCAGTTCACCATTGCGGTCCAAGATAATGGCCCGCATATCAGGCCGTTGTTTGAGACGATAGAGCAGTTGTTGGATTACTTGAGTTTTACCTGAGCCGGGAGAGCCCACACAAAACACACCCAGAGTCTCCAGAGAATGAGGTAGTGTGACACCGCCGATCGCCAACTGAGGTTGATACGCTGCTAACCGCTGCTTGTGATTGTTCTGATTCAGTCGGCGTTGGACTTTCCCCACAGACGTCAGTTGAGCCCCACGTAAAATCCTTCCCCCAGGCATCCGGTTCATGATGATCAAGATAGCCCAGGCACACAGCAACATACACACGGCTGCAATGCCGCCCGCCAGCAAACAAAAGCTTTGAGGCGACTCCGGTGTTGTGCCTTTGCGGATTTCCCACAGCCCCCAAAGATAGCCCAACACCCCCGAACCACCTACTAACACAACGGGTAAATACGGTTGAACCTGGCCCCAACGCAATCGGGGATAACACACCTTAGCCAGACCATACATCAAACCCAGTGTGGGCAACAGAATCAAACCACACATCGCCGCAATGGCGATGATATAAACCACAACACGAGCGGCCACTGCCAGCAATGACAGCACCAACAGAAACGGAATGAGCGGGGAAACTTTTTCCATGGTTCATCGGGAAATGCACTATCGTTCAAGGTCTTGATCACGCTGACGTTGGTGAGTTTGCAACCGCTGTTGGGCAACCGCTCTCACCTGTTGTTTGACATAGTCAACCGCTGCGGTGCGGCTTTCTTGTTGACGCAGTTGCCGCGCCCGAGGCCCTTGAAACAAAGTACGAGCGACCTCACGCAGCTGTGCAGGCGTCGGGTCGCTCCCACCGCAGTGGGTTTGAAGCCATCGATGGGCAATCAGCCGATCTTGTTGGTGTTCTGGCATCAACGGCAACTGAGCCGCATAGTCGTCATAGACTTGCCGGTCTTTGCGGGTTAGGGATACCCGCTGTCGATGGTTTGCAAGGACTGTTGCCAGCTGTCGAGAAAGGTCTTGAACTGTTGGGTCTGAGTCTCGTCGAGAGCGCTCACCTGCTCGATTAACGCCGCCAACATCTGTTGTGAGGCCGCTTGTGCTTCGAGTGACGCGGCCAACTGCGTTTTCAATATCGCGATTTCCGCATACAGTGGCTGCAAGCTGGCGAGCAAGGCACTCTCCAATGCGCCTGCCGTCATCTCGACGGTCAACGCGGGGGTGGGGGTCTTGGGTTTTCGAAGTTTGGGCATTAGGAATTACCACATGATAGAGGGGCAAATAGTCACTGGCGTTTTGGTTCGCTCTCGATTGTTGAGCCACTCGAACCAGATCGTCTTTACTCGTTGTGTACAGGTGTAACTCTCGTTTGGCACGGGAAACCGCTACATAAAACGCTTCTCGGCTCAAGGTGGTATCGGCTGCCACAAGCACACGTTCTGCCGTCTTGCCTTGACTGCTGTAGGTGGTGCTCACCAGGTCGTAGTCCACATATTGGTGACCGCTCAAGTCAATGGACTTTACGTCTCCGGCAGTCGTCAGAATTTGGGCCTGGCCTTGAGCATCCAGCGCTGTGATGGTAAAGCGTTGACCATTGCGGATACCTGAGTCTCGGTTGTTCCGTGTCCACCGCAGCTGCTCACCCACCGCAATCGGCACCGTCTGCAGCCGATAACAGGTTTTCTGAGCACAGTGGACTGGATTAAGGGTCAGAGGTTGTCCCGTCGGACTCGATAGGGAGAGTTGGTTATGGGTCAGATCAATATCAGTCACCGTGTATTGCTGATGGCGTTTTAGGCCATGGCGACGATAGTCACGTACCGGGACAATCACATCACCGATGTCATAGTGACGCACGTATTGGGCCTGGGCCTGGGTTAAGTCTTTTGGACGTAGCGATCTCAACGTAAATCCATCATCAGCCAGACTCCCTTCTGTCTGCAGTTCTGTGCGGAGTTGGTGAATCAGCTCCAGACGCTCCGCATTCGTACCACTGAGAATGAGCGTCTGTTGTCGTTGTTGCGGAGACAGTTCTAAATAGGTTTGAATCAGCTGAGTAAAGCGTTCTTTTGGAGCTACTTCATGAATCATGCCCGCCGCATCCAGTTGGGAGATACCAGCCTCAATCTGACCCGCTGAAATCTGAGTCACCGCCGTTTTGAGCACGTCCGTTTGTTGGCGACGTGATTCGCTGAGCATCGCCGTTTCAATCCCCGCCGCTTGAAGCGATTTGAATGGATTCCCCGCTTCTACCGCAGACAGTTGACGGATATCCCCCACCAGCACCACCCGCGCCTGGCTCTCTTCTGCCCGTTGAAGCAAATCATGGGCCGCTTTAGCACTGAGCAACCCCGCTTCATCCACAATCCAAATCGGATGGTTAGTGGGTGAGAAGTCTGTATCCTTTGTATGGAGCAGACCGGCAACGGTGTCACTTGAGATACCCGTCTCTCGCCCCAGCGTGCTGGCCGCCTGGGCGCTGGGCGCATAGCCCGTAACGGTATAGCCATTGCGCGTGGCCAGCTCCGCATAGAGTTTAAGGCTATAGGTTTTCCCCGCGCCAGCCACACCTTGCCACGCAATCACCCGGTCCTTTGTCGTGGCAGACAGAGCTACCGCCTGTCGTTGACCCGCCGTTAAGCTCGGCACTTGAGTTAGATAGTGGTCCACCTGTTCCGATGTTGCCAGCGGACTTACCTGTCCGCGTCCCCGCTGCATCAGTTGAATCGTTTTCAGCTCTCGGTCAATGGCCGTTTGAGTCGTGGCTAGCGATCCATCCACTGGAATCAGCTCAGGATGTTCTGCAATCGCCTGACGCAAATCCGAAAACCGCTGCTCTCCCAAGGCATGTTCTAGAGCAAAACGTTCTGCTTTAGACCGGTGAAACACACTATCGCGCTCAGCCGCATGATGAATGCCAGCGGTTGCTGCATCCATGGCATAGGTCTGACTGGCTTGGGTCAAATCAAGCGTATGGGTGGGCACCCTAGGCAGGACCAGTCCCTGCTCTTGAATCGTATGCGCCCAGCCATCAAGCAAAACCTGACGCGGCACGGTGGTTTTACGACGACGGGTATCTAGGGTGGCTTGCTTTTGTTGACTGCGATGAAGCGGCACACCCCCAGCGGTCACCAGTTTGGTTTCCCAGGTATCGATATAGGCGTCAATCTGCTGAGTGCGGGTGGAAAAGGTATCCAATAACTCCGGGCTATAACCTGCCAGTTCAAACTGACCGTTAGGGCGTGGCTCAATGCCATATCCAGATTGACGCAGTTGAAACGCCAGTTCATTTTGGTAGATTTCACCCAACAGTTTTTGATTGGCTACCAGCGCATCATTACTCAAACTACGCCAGCTACCATCCGCCAGTTGAGTCGTGTTAATAATGACGCAGTGACTATGGAGTTGGGGGTCTTGTTCACGACTCGTTTCATGCCGAAAAACTGCCGCCACCAGATTGCCGGTGGTCACTTTTTCGCGCACACCCTCAGGACGTCGCACACGGGTTTGGGCATAGCGTTCTTCCAAAACAGAAAGGGCTGTTTTTACCGCTTCGGTATGCGCTGCTAACACCCGCGAATCGTTCTGAATTAACGCCGCAATTGACACACTTTTGGGGGCAGAAAAGGTGCAGTCCGTCGCGGCACGATGACGGTCTGGATCAATCTTGCGCGCATGCAACGATTGCCCATTGGGAGCCTGACCATGGAGCAATGATTGAAAGGTGGATTGATCAAACTCACCCGTTAACCCCAGGGTCCGAGCACCGGCACCATACCAGATCGCATTCGGATCGAGCGCCTCATTAGCCACGCCATCCTCGTCTAGCGAGCGGGTATAGTAATCATCCTTTTCGTAGTAGTTTTCGGCCTGAGCCGCTGACACATTGGCAATGGACAGCATGGCACCCGTTTCGCAAAACAACAGCCACAGGCGGTTTGGAGAGTGAAATCATTAAACAGATTGGCCTGTGGGAATTAGGGCGATTTTTCAGGAATTCGGTGGCCCACCGTGGGCGTAATGTCTGAACCCGCGAAGCCCCGAAATCGTGAATCTGGAGTGAATCCTACAGAATCACTCACGGGGCGTAGCTCATATGGCCTAATCCTGATCCCACAAATCCGATCCGGAGACTTATCTAAAGTCGCTACATTCGTTTACAGTCGATGCGACAACGGAAACGCCTCGATAATTCAATCGTTAACACCAAAGGAAATCTGATCGTTAATGATGCATGAATCCTATTGTTAACAGTAGAGAAATCTTTCTGGACAATCTTTGTGATAATAATCAGCAATCACTCAGATACGGTTTCTTGTGAATTCGTGAATCGATGAATAAGAGTTCTTTCAGATGATCAAGGAAAACAATCGTGAACTGAATTGCTAGTCTCAGCACTCAGCCCTAGAGAAACGAAAACGAAATCGTTGGCACAGTCTGAATAAACGCGATCCGATACACCATCGCTATATCAGGCTATTGAATATAGCGGCAATCAAAGTTAATTCAATCGTTAAAGGAATCGAAGGTTTCTGGAACGCATCATCAGAATCACTCTATCTATGAAATTAGAGTCCCTTCGTTACGTCTTGTCATGGCAGAGGATGTGTATTCTGCGGAAACGATCGCGGCATGCAAACAAGATCTGATTGACCTGGCCCAAGAACCCCGTACCCACTTCAATAAACGTGAAGCGGTGGCGGCACTCTTTGAGGCCATTGAAGAGGCATTGGTGAATCACACCTATGCCGAGGTCGCACAACGCCTGGGGAAATCAGGACTGACCATCTCTGCCGGTAGTTTGAAGCAATACATGCTCAAACTCAAACGTGAACGAAGCGGTAACTCTAAAAAAACGTCAGGGTCATCAAAACGTAAACGCGAGGGTAATACCAAGCGCATCGCTGAAAAACCATTGGGGCAAACACCCATATCGTCTAAACCGACGACGCGGGTACTCCCAGATGCATCAGACGAGGTCAAACTCGCATACTAAAGGGGATGACGATGACCGTTACAAAAGAGAAACACTCAACGCAAACAAGTCGGAAACTCGAAAGTGAACTCGGCGTTAATCAACGCATTCATTTTGCCGATGGCAATAAGGGTGGGGTGGGGAAAAGTGTCCTTTGCCGCACACTCTATCAATGGTTCCTGGACCGGAAACACCCCGTTATCGGCATTGAAGCCGATGTGAACAGTCCTGATTTCAAGGGCATTTATGGGGACGTTAATGTGGCGCAATTCTCAGAGGATGAAACCATTGGTGCCAGAGCGAACACCATCGTGAATACGGTAGTCGATAGTCAGAAAAACGCCGTCGTGAATCTACCGGCAACGGTCTATGAAGCGTTTCGTATCTGGTTGCGCGATTATGACATTCTTACCCTGGCCGCTGACAACCACATCGAGTTAGTGAAGTGGTTTGTCATCACTGGGGAATTTGACAGTCTCAAAAGTTTAGAAATTTCGAGAGTGTATTGATTTTTGTGTAAGCGCTTTTGTCTTACGCGGAAAAGCGTTCTGGAAACAGGATAGCAAAATGCGACAGGGCTGCTCGCCAATTTTTAATGGGTCGGTTCCATTTTTTCGCAATATTATTCATTGCCAGATACATGAGCCTACAAACAGCGGCTTCATCTGGGAAGACCGCTTTGGTCTTAATCACCTTACGCAAAGAGCGATTGAGGGATTCGATAGCATTGGTGGTGTAAATCACTCGACGAATTTCCATGGGGTAATCGAAAATAGGAATGACATTTTCCCAGTGACGGATCCAGATCTGGCTGATAGCTGGATAGGCCTCATCCCATTTTTCGCTGAAGGCATCGAGAGCAGCTTCTGATTCAGCCAGGGTGGGGGCTTGGTAAATCGGTTTGAGGTCCTTGGCCACAGCTTTTCGGTCTTTCCAGGGGACATACTTCATGCAGTTACGCATCAGATGGACAATGCATAATTGCACTTGTGTCTGGGGATAAACCGCTTCGATGGCTTGGGGAAAGCCTTTGAGTCCGTCGCAACAGGCAATGAGAATATCCTTCAATCCTCTATTTTTCAGGTCCGTGAGCACCTTCAACCAGAATTTGGCACCTTCGGTTTCGGCCTCCCCTATCCACAGACCGAGAAGCTGTTTCTCGCCCTCTCGGTCGATGCCAAGGACGACATAGACTGCTCGTTTGCTGACGCGCCCTGAGACCTTGATATTCACATACAGGGCATCGAGATAGACAATTGGATAAATCTCGTCAAGGGGGCGGGACTGCCAGGCTTTGACATCCTCGCTAACGGTATCGATGACCTCGCTGATCACCGATGCTGAAATCGTTGCGCCACCATACAATTCTTTGAGTTGTGCACTGATATCACGAGTGCTCATTCCTCGGGCATACAATGCCAGTATTTTCTCATCGAGACCGGCCAAGCGGCGTTGGTGTTTTGGCACCAGGATGGGCTCAAAGCTGCTGTTTCGGTCACGAGGAATCGACAGTTCTAATTCTCCGTCTTCCGATTGCACCGTTTTCTTTGAACTGCCGTTGCGACTATTTTTAGGGTGCTCATTGTCTGGACTTGATTGAAGATGGTGGTTGAGTTCACCGGCTAATGCACGTTCGACCAACCGTTTTTTGATCTGTTTTGCCAGACCGGACTCACCCAAGATGTCCTCCGGCGTGGCACAGTCTGCTAGCAGTTCGTCTAGAAGCTCATCGACACGATTGGGTTCTTTTTTCTTGCGGGCCATGGGGCGATCTCCTGATGTATTGGGATGATAGATCGCTTACACAAAATTCCGTACAGTTCCGAAATTTCTCTCAAAACCTTTGACCGACGCATCCCTCATGTTGTGGTCAAAAATCTCAAGTATGCTGATTGGTCTTTCTTTGATGAGGCGGATGACCTCCAGGCGCTGATCCAAGAAACTCAGACACCCGTTATCGAGCTACCTAAGTTACCCGTGCGGGTGGCCAGTACCGTCCTGCAACGGAGGCTTACCTATGCCAATAGTCAAACCTATCGGGGTAAAGGCTTTGGTGTGGTAGAACAGGCCGCTGTCAAAAGCTATCTGCGCTCGGCCTACGCCGCCTTTGAATCCACCGGGTATTTACCGGGGCATTAGGCGAGGAGGCTTCACATGAAACCAACCACAGATGAGCAACGACGCTTAGCCGGGGCCATGGGGGTGGACCCGGATGATCCCTTGATTACCCTTCTCAAACCCATTGCTGATCTCGCTGAGGAAATGAAGGCATGGAAGGACATCGACATCGAGTTACTCAAGTTTCTACGCAGCACCAGTCAGGGGGTGGAACGAACCGCGACCAACTTCTCCAGGCTCGCCAACTCTTACACGATATTGGAAGAGCAATCGACCGAATCCACCAAGCAAATTCAAGCGGAGAAAAGCATCTTGATGGCCTTGACCCAAAACATCGAGCAGTTGAGCTCTCTCCGACAATCCAGCCACAGCGAGATTCAAAGCAAACTCAGCAGCATCCATTACGATCTCAATCAGACCAAGGTCTTGAGCGCTAGGCGACCGATTCAATGGGTGCCCTTGGCGCTGGCAATCGTCATTAGTGCCTTGACAGGCTGGCTTGGCTGGAAAGAGGGACGGCTCAATGGGTATCGGTTGGGACGTTTAGAAACTACCGGGGAGTTTGGGGGTGAAACCAATGCGCATTATTGGTCTCAAGTGCGAAAGCTGAATCGGGATACGATTAATGGCTGCCGGGAGCAAGAGAAAGAGACCTGTTCGGTGGAGTTGCCGTAGGTGGGCTGGGGTAGAGTGGGTTGCGATCGCAAACTGGTTAGTGGGGGATGAGATCGCACTCCACTTCTTATAAATCTATCTCATCCCTAATCGGGACACTATCAGCATTTTTGGGCCGTGTCTGGCTTATTCGCCTTGGGCATGACTGGCCTACTGATGTGGGACCGGATAATTACTTACAGGTATCGCGAGGGATGGCTCCTTTAATTTAAGAGAGACAGGCCAAGGCGCTATCGTCGGCTGAATTGGCGGCGCTGCAATGGTTAACCTCCGAGGAAGGGAAGTTGGCCTGGGAGATGGGCGTGCATAATCGAGGGGTGATTCGGCAGTGTTTTGAGAGAATAGATTAAAGAGACAAGAAAGTTAGAAATTGCAACAAATACTACACTCATAAATCCATTCAATGAGTCGCTAAGTCGCTAAATTCTTGGTAAGGCAACAAGCCTTAGCACACTCTCGTTTTCTATCCGTCTCAACTGACTGGTAATGAAGGCACGGACTCACAAAGCTTACTAATTTTTTCTTAACACTGATTATCCGGATCATTCAAACTGGTTTCCGATCATTTACTTAGACGTAAGTGTGAAATTACGTAGCTAGTGGTGCAGCATCAACGCTTGACCAACTCCCTGTAGATAACAATATGAATGAACTGGATACGACCTTCTCTGATGAAGGTTTGTTACCGTTGCCAGAGAGTCCTGGTGGGCCAGGGACTGCTCAAAAGAACGAGCCATTCAATATTTTAGTACATAGTGATACTGGCTTGCTAAATGTACCGGCATTGGAGCCGCTAACGTTATCTTCGGATGCGATCAACGAAAATCGGTTAACCGAGGCCACTGATACTATTGATTCACAGGTTATTCCTGCATCTGACGGTCTTGAAGACGATGCACTGACCGGGATTAGCGATGGCCGTTTATTAGCTGATACTACGAACGAAATTGGCGATGTCTTTGTAGTGTCCGGAGATGTAGGGGAAATGGTCACCTTACGATTTCAGTGGACCTATCGAGAAGCTCAGCTCAATAACGAGATGGGGGTATTTGCCATTGATGCTGACGGCAGGGTTAATGGCGTAGCCCCTGGTGAGGCTGGCTTTGCCCAAGCAGCTCTGAATAGCGCGTCTCGGCAAGTATTATTCTCCCATGGACAGCAAACAGGGGCGTGGAAAGAGCTAAATTTTCAGGCCGGAGAACGGCTTGCATTTTATTTGGTCCAGGACAGTAGTACGGCAGACTGGCTAGCCCGTAATCCTAAAAATCAGGTTGACCAGGGGCCTATGGCCTTTTTTTCCTTAGATGGTGTCAATCCGGATGGCTTTGACCATGTTCGTAGTCAATCGTTTGGTGAGGGTATCCAGCGATTTGATTGGGAGGATCTATGGGGCGGTGGCGATCGCGATTTTAATGATGCTGTACTGCTAGTTAGTGAAGCCGGTGTAGAAATCCCTGGAAACATCGGTCAATCAGCAACCTTGACGGTGGATCTCCTGAGTCAATCAGCTCAGTTTCGCAACGAAATGGGCTTTTTCTTAGTGGATGATGCTAAGGGGCGCATTGGTACGCTCAAACCCGGTGACCAAGGGTATGCCGCCGCCGCTCTATCCCAAGCAAACCGGCAGGTGGTTTTTGCCAGGGGACAGGATTCTGGTTCAGTTAGTCAATATCAGATTCCGGCAGGTAAATTCCTAGGATGGTATCTGATTCAAGATGCCACCACTCCAGAATTTTTAGCCCAGAACCCTGAAAACCAGCTGGATGGGGGACCTCTTGCCTTCTTTTCCTATCCAGGAGCAAATCCAGACGGGTTGAGCCATGTTCATTTCCAGGCGGCCAATGAAATGGTGTGGGAGGACATGACCGGCGGGGGAGATCGCGACTATAACGACCTCATTTTTAGCTACGAACTAAAATCATCTTCGCAGGTTAAGCCCGAGATTATCCTGGCAGAAGGCAGCGAATTTGAAGTCAGCCATCGACAATCAATCACCGTTTCAGAGCAGCCGTCAACGCTAAAGTTTACGCTAGCTGATTTAGCCTTTGATACCACCGATACCGACGCTATCAATGATGCCTTTGAGGCAGCCCTGGTGGATAGTGAGGGAAATTCCCTGGTTCACACCATTACAGGCAGTCGAGATGCCTTTTTTAATTGGACCGAGGGGGAAACGCCCCAACTGGCCAACGGCGTGAGTCAGGATGGACAAACCATTATCGTTAATCTGGCAGGTATTGCAGCAGGTATAGACGCCACACTGATTCTGCGCCTCGTCAACAACGATGACGACACGACTACCCAGGCTCGCATCACGGATATTCAAACCTTAGCGGCCGATGTGCTGCCGCCAACAGGGGTAACGCCTCCTTCGACACAAGCACTTGCTGCAGACCTGGCAGAGTCACTGATCTTTGATGGCATCCAAGATGTATCCGCCAGTCTGACCGTTGACTATGGTCTCACATCACTTAATGAGGAGACTGAGACCTTATTTTCAGACTTTACGGTACGTAATGCGGGTCAGTACGAGGTGGATAAGCCACTGATCGCAGCCATCACTAACATTAGCGATCCAACCGTAACCGTATTGGGGGTCGATGGTCTCACCCTGGATGGATTGCCCTATTACGATCTTTCTAACCTGGTGATAGGTAGTACGCTGGCTCCTGGCGATAAAACTGAGAGCGCCACACTCCGTTTTAAGAATCCGAACGGGAGCCAGTTTACTTACGATCTGGTATTCCTAGGTAGCCTCAATGATGCACCCGTGATTACTTCTGAAGCCAATGTGGAAGGGCTGATTGGTAAACCCTATCGTTACGATGTAGACGCCACTGACCCTGAGGGAGATCCGATCACCTACGCTCTGGTAACAGCACCAGACGACATGACCATTGACCCGGAAACTGGGGAAATTGAGTGGGCTCCTCAAGAAGCGGATCGGGGTACCCAGAGTATTACGGTACAGGCAACAGACGGTCGCGGTGGTGCGGCAGAGCAATCGTTTGATTTGGTGGTAGGCGATGCACCACCCAATCGTCCGCCAGTATTTACGACGGGTCCGGTGGTGGATGCGCGGGTGAATACGACCTATGAGTATGATGCGGACGCAACGGATCCCGATTATGACGAGCTGACCTATGCGTTGGTCAATGGGCCAGAGGGCATGACCATTGACCCGCAGACAGGAGTGGTGAGTTGGGAACCGACTGCAGCAGAGATCGTGGAAGAAGATGAGACTTCTGAAACTGAGCAGGGGGTGCCCATCATTGATGGCTTCACGCTAGAAACCTATGCGAAGGTTACCGACCCAATCGAGCTTTCCTTTGACCCCGCAGGATCGCTCTACGTAGGCCGCAATACGGGTAGTGCCGCCGCTGCCAACCGGATTCACCGGATTAGCCCTCAAGGCACCCTGGTAGAAGAGATTGGTGAAAGAGCGATCGTTGATCCTGATACGGTACTTTTTGATCGTCGGGGGACGGTCTCTGGCGTTCCCGGCGCGGTTTTAGTTGGAGGACGGGCAGGTTCTGGCGCACCTGGTGTAAGTACTTATGCGAAATTAATTACAAACTCTTCTCCAAAGCCTGTCAGTATCTTTTCAACCTCTGCCACCAGACGTTCCCAGCTCTCATAGGCAGAGCTATCGAGCCACTGATATTTCATGAATCGCCAAGCGGTTTCAATCAGATTTAACTCGGGAGAGTAGGTGGGGAGCTTAAACAAATAGAGTCCCCGCCGTGCCCAGTCATCCTGTAGGTCTTGGACCCGGTGTCCAACATGAATGGAGGCTTGGTCCATCACAATCACCGTCGGTTTATCCACCTGGGCGAAAAACGCCTCAATGCAGGCCACCACGACATCACTGGTAATGCTTTGCTCAGAGACATAACTTTCCAGTTCGCCCTGACGGGTCATAAATCCCAACACGTTTAAGCGTTTGCTGCGCTGACTTGGAATCTCTAAGGTCTGACCGATGACCTGCCAGGCATAGGGAATCGGCGGGACTAAGGTAAAGCCCGTTTCATCCAAGTAGTACAGGTCAATTGCCCTCGTTGCGTCTAAGGCCTTCAAGATGTCCAGTGCTGAGCACTTGCGCTCATAGTCAGCCGAGGAGGGATTCTTCGCCGTCACCCGTCGCATCCGTCGCCAACTCATCTTGAAGGCCTTAAGCGGGTATGACCTCAATTAGATGTCTATTAAAAAGTCAGAAATCCTAAGCCCTACAAGAAGCTTACAATCTCCATCACGCTGAAACTGAGAAAATTTATTCTTCGCTCAAATCTTCCTGAAACCCTTGCTGGATAAGCGTTATAGCACTCTACATCGTGTCGAGGTCATACCCCCTTAAGCACCCGTTTGAGGGTATCGATACTCACGGAGATGTTCCAGGTCGCTTTGATTTTCTCAATGACCGGCTTCAGCTGACGTGGGGAGTCATCGGCCCACTGCTTCACCTGGGCCTTTTGCTCATCGGTCAGTTTGGCCTTACGCCCCCGACCCCGTCGGTCATAGAGGCTCAGCAAACCTCGCTCATCCCAGGCATTGAACCAGTTGTAGAGGGTCTTTTCGCTCACCAGAAAAATGGTCCGCAATTCAACATTTTGCTTACCCTGACTGCGCAGCAGTAGACAGTGCGCCCGTTGACTGGCTCGACGATTGTGACTGTAGCGATAGATGCGGGCGAGTAAGCGTTGAGTCTCTGAGGGGATGGAACGATGGAGGGTCATCAGGGGCATCTGCAGAATCACGATTCTACTAGGATCGCTCTTTTTTGCTCAAATGCTGTAACTATTTTTGCCGAATCACTTAATTTCTGCCATTCTGCCTGATGGCACAGTCCAGGAGTTATATTCCTCGATTAATTTTGGGAATGTATCAGGACTGGCATTGGATGAAAGGGGCAGACTCTTATTCAGTACAGATGCGATCAGAGCCGGTAACTCAGAGATTATCGCTATTGAAAATGGTGAAACGACAGTGCTGTTCGAGGTGCCGGGTCGAGTCGGGACTTTGCTCGTCGATAACGATCAAGACCTCATCTATACCGGTGGTATTGATGGGGTGATCCGTGTCTACAGCGCGGATGGAGAAGTCGTCAATGAGTCCTTTGCTGATCAACTGGGCGGTTTTCCGGTCATGGATTTAGGCCCTGGCGGACCATGGGGCAAGAATTTGTATGTCGCAAATCGTAGTGAAGGCACGCTATATCGCCTGGATGCCGAGGGCAATAAAGAAGTTGTCGTGGCGGGGCTGTCGAACAACTCATCCATTGCCGATATTGCTTTTGGCCCAGACAATGCCCTGTACTTGAGTGAAAACGCTAGAAATGCCAGCAACGATCGCATCCTCCGCATTGCCCCCAATCGAGAAACCCTAGGACTAGACCCCAGCGAGCACCCGGTTACGATTACGGTGGCGGATGGTAAAGGCGGCGTTGCGGTGCAGAACTATGTGGTAAATGTGTTAGCGGAAGAAGGCAACCATGATCCGGTGATTGTGAGTGAGCCTGAGATATCAGTCTCTTTACCCACTAATCAACAGCAGAGTAACTTCCGACCAAGTGAGCTTTTCATTGCTTCCTCAAGAACTCAGGAGATTCGTGTTTATAACTCTGAAACTTTGGAGTTCATTGAATCTTTCTCGCATCCTCTATTCAGTGATGATCCACCATTGGGAACGCGTGGAGTTGCATTTAATGATCGAGGTAATCTTGTAGCTTCTACTCATGATTACTTTGTTGAGTTTAGTGATTATGGCGTTGAATATGCTCGTTACAAGAAAGAAGTAGCAGAATTCAATGAGAATATCATTTTTGATCGGTTTGGAAATCTCTACACAACGACATTTACAGGTGGTACCAGTAAACTAAATCAGTATCGAGCTTCTGATTACACATTTGTTCAGACTATTAATTTGCCTCCTGGGGCTGGTGCTCTAACTGGTATAACTCTTGATAATCAAGATCGCCTATATGTAGCCAGCCAAAAGGACAATATAATTTACGTTTTACAGGCTAATAAAGACTATACAGATTTTGATTTGGTTGATTCTTTTGATGCCAGTGTGACTCGAGAGGAAGATTTTCGTTTGGGGCCTGAAGGGATTCAAATCAATCAAAATGGAGAACTACTGGTTGCTGGTGGAGATATCTATCGACTTGATTCTGACACAGGTGAAGTTATCACTGGGGTTGATGCACCGAATAATCAGCTTCCAGTACCACTGTCAGTTGATCGGAGGGGGCGCATTTATACAGCTGACTTTGAAAATGGTATTGGCTCCGTAGGTGCTGATATTATTCGCTTCTCTCCAGATGGTTCTGAATATCTAACTATCAAAGATAATGACCTTTTAGGACCCTTTGGTTTAGCTATTTCAGGTGTATCTTTACCAGGCACCTATTTTTCACCATATCAATATGATGTAGATGCGATCGATCCTGATGATGACACGCTGACCTACTCCTTGGTGGAAAAACCAGAGGGCATGGAGATTAATCCAGAGACAGGAGAGATCTCTTGGTTCCCTTCACCTCTTGAGAATCAAATAATTACCGATACTTTGGGAGATGAGGATTTCTTTGGTTTTGGATCAGGAAATATTGGTCAGCCTGTTCCAGAAATCGAATTTAATAATCAAGAACCCGATGATCTGTCATTTACAGACTTAGACGCAAGATTCGACAAGCGCTTCCGCCCTGAAGGTAACAATGACTTTGAGTGGAGCCATGATTTGTCAGAACCTTTAGTAGGTCTAACTCTAAGTAGAGCAACCTTAGAAATTGCCATTGGTGGTATTGAAGATGGAGGAAATAGATTCGGTACTGGAGGGCTCGATAATCGGCTCTTCATCGAAGGCATTGAAGTGACAAATGCGTTTGATGACTTAGACCAAAATACTACAGGCACTGATTTGATCAACTTCGAACTGTCAGATGAACAATTAGCCTCTTTTACCGCTGACGGTATCCTTGATGTCTCTATTCAAGGAGGCTTTGAAACCGATTCAGGTCAACAATTTAATGAGTCCTATTTCATTGATTTTGCGCGATTGAGTGTTGAGACTAACAACACCAGCACTGATGTCACTGTTCGAGTTGAGGATGATCGTGGCGGAGCTGATGAACAAGAATTCACGATTCAGTTTGTTGATGCCCCAGATATTGACCTGACAATTGACGAAGTCACTCCTAGCAACCTTGCTGTTAATGGTCAAACCCTAACCTTAACGGGCTCTGCTTCGGCTGAAATCACCAACCAGGGCAGCAACGACCTCACCCAACCCTTTGATGTTCTCTTCTTTGAAGACACTAATACTAACCAAACCTACGACCAAGATATTGATACTGTCCTGGGTAGTACAACGATTACTGCTCCTTTAGCGGCTGGTGCCTCTCAAACTGTCACGGCTGATCTGGCTGGAAATGTGAGCTTCCTGGGGGTGCCGATTTGGGCCTTTATCGATAGTGGCAACACTGTTATCGAAACTGATGAGACTAATAACCTGGCCTTCAGCAGTAAAGACTGTATTACTGAGGTTGTCGGTGAATTTGACCCTGTGGTGGAGTGGAACAAGCGAGAGTTCACCGTCGAACCAAGCTTTAATCAAGTAATGATGACTCCCGTTGTTATTGATGTAAACGACGATGCAATTCCCGATGTCATTTTCAGTACTTTTAGAGATGGAAACTACTTTGATAGTGGCAAACTGAGGGCGATTAGCGGTGCTGACGGTAGTGAGCTTTGGACTGTAACCAATCCAGCTTATGAAGTAGAACCAGGCGCAGAACTAGCCGTTGGTGATATTGATAATGATACAAAGCCCGAAATCATAGCGATCAGTGAGAGTGGAATACCGATAGCTTTTGAACATGATGGAACTTTTAAGTGGCAAAGCAATCCAGGGAATGGTGGCGGTAACGCGCCAGCGTTAGCAGATTTAAATCAGGACGGAACACCTGAAATTGTTGTTGGATTTCTAGCATTTGACAGTCAAGGTAATTTGCTCTGGCGTGGTGATGAAGTTGGAGGCGTGGGTAATGGTCGTGGTTATTCTGTAGTTGCCGACTTAGATCTCGATGATAATCTGGAAGTTGTTGCCGGAAATAGTGCTTATCGCTCAGATGGTAGCTTGTTGTGGAACTCTACTTCGGAAGACGGATTTTCAGCAGTTGGTAACTTTGATGATGATCCAAATGGGTATGACCTCAATTAGATGTCTATTAAAAAGTCAGAAATCCTAAGCCCTACAAGAAGCTTACAATCTCCATCACGCTGAAACTGAGAAAATTTATTCTTCGCTCAAATCTTCCTGAAACCCTTGCTGGATAAGCGTTATAGCACTCTACATCGTGTCGAGGTCATACCCATCCAAATCCTGAAATTGCCGTCGTTACTTACTTTGGGAGGACGGTTCCTACTCAAGTAGCTTTACTAGAGCATACAGGAGACGTTAAGTGGTCAGTGCAGCTCCCAACAAATGGTGGTGGCCCTCCAACCATTGCAGATTTCGATGGAGACGGAGAACCAGAGATTGGTGTTGCAGGTAGCAATTTATATGTTGCTCTAGAAACTGATGGTTCTATTAAATGGACAAGCCCCACTCGGGACGCTAGCTCTGCGGCCACCGGATCTTCTGTCTTCGACTTTGATGGAGATGGGAAAGCCGAAGTTGTTTATAACGATGAGCTAAATCTTCGTATTTATGACGGAAATGATGGCACTGTAATCTACTCTTTACCCAATTCCTCAGGAACGTTACTTGAATATCCGCTGATTGTGGATGTTGACGCCGATGGTGAAGCCGAAATAGCACTACAGTTGTAGTTATGAAGAATTAGTTATCATGCTCTTCTTGTAATGCCAAAACAGGGCCGTGGCCTGATGTTGCCGTCGCCATCTGGACCATCCAATCACAAAGTCAATATCCGGTAACCATTGCCATAACAACGACCATAATAATCGTCGAATTTCAGGCAATGTTAGTGGAATCAAAGCCCCCGTTGGTGCATGAAGACCGCCAGCGAGCTGTTTGCCGCTGATTTGTGTGACTTCAGCGCCCCTTTTTCAGTGGCGATGGCGAGAGATTGCGTCCGCATCACACTCAAAAAGGCATGGGCTAAACAAGCGAGGGTGATATGTCGATACCAGCCGGTCCAAGAGCGAACTTCATACTGGTCCAAGCCCACCTCCCCTTTAGCCGTCTCAAAGCATTCCTCAATCGTCCACCGACAACCGGCCACCCGAACCATGTCTGATAACGTACACTCTGTGGGGGAAAACACTCGATAATAGGCGATCTCGTTGGGGTCTTTCAGACTGCGTCTGAATAACAGCCGATGGGCCCAGCCGTCCGGGGAGGGGGCACTCAAAGTGAGTACCGCCCAATCATACGTCCGAGGTCCTTTCGTACCATTGCCGGCACTCAGTCGGTGCCAATCGGTCACTCTCAGGTAGGCCATCGCCTCACTGGCCGGTAACGAGGTCGTTCCAATGACGACCGATTCATTGCACGCAATCCCCAAAACATAGGCTTGCACTTGGGCTTCCAAGGCCTGGCGTAACCCTGGGTTATTCCCATAAACGGCATCGCCCGTGATCCACGCAAAGCACATTCCCAAGTCCGTTGTTCGCGCGACCATTTGCTGAGCCAAGGCCGGTTTGGTGGCAAACTCGATGTCGTCTGGTACTCCGGCCCGACGACATCGGTCTGGATCTTGGGTCCAGCTTTCCGGTAAATATAATGCTCGGTCAAGAAAGGTATGACCTTGGTCACTCACATAGCTCAAAAACACCCCGATTTGACAATTTTCGACTTTCCCGACCGTCCCACTATATTGGCGTTGGACTCCTACCGACTGCTTTCCTTTTTTGATAAATCCAGTCTCATCCAATACCCCCACTCCATCGGTACTGAACAGATGCTCTTGGACATACTCGATTAACTCATCTCTGACCCCATCGGCTTCCCAGACTGAGCGTCCTAACAAATTCTGAATTCCATAGGGGGTACTGTCTCCGGCTTCTTCCGCGAGTTGCCAACCATTTTTTCGCTCGATGGGGCTCAGTAAGCCTTGCACATAGCTGCGGGCTCTCTCTTCTGCCTCAATCCTTGAAAAGTAAGGGCGGATACGGTCCATGAGTTCTTCAAAGGCAAAATCCCACTCTTGCACTTGAGCTTGTTCATTCAATGGGCTGACAAGGATTGGCATCAGAGGCTGGCTGGCGTTCATTGACCAGTATCCCCTTAAAATTAAATATCTACAACTGTAGTAATAGTAACTGTCGCTAACACCTTTTTTGGTAATCAGCGAGGTATTTTCGTGATTGGAGATCGCAACGACACCTGGGTCTCCACTCGCCAGATTTGGAACCAGCACGCCTATTCTATCAACAACGTCAATGACGACGGTACTATCCCAAAAAATCCTGAGAATAGCTGGCAGACTCACAACACCTTCCGCCTCAACGCGTTTCCTGAAGGCGAAGGCAATGCTCTGGCTGCTCCCGACCTAGTTGCGTCCTACCTGCGGTTAGAAAACGCTGATAGTGACACTACCATTACTGCCCGCATTGGCAACGGTGGCGCGCAGGTGGTTGGGGCAGGTGTCAATGTCGCCTTCTACAACGGTGATCCCAATGAAGGCGGTGAACTGCTGGGGACAACCCAAACCAATACTCGCTTGGATATTGGAGCCTTTGAAGATGTTAATCTAACAGTACCTGCTGGAACGGTGACGTTAGAGAATATTTGGGTTGTTGCGGATGATGATGGCACTGGTCGAGGCTTCGTTAACGAGTGTGATGAGGAAAACAACTTCTACCATGTCGGTTCTCAATCTGGAGAACCACCTGAACCACCCGTTAATCGTGAACCCGAATTCACCAGCACACCGCCAGAAATCGCCTCAACAAATCAGACCTTCCGCTATGACGCTGAGGCCCAAGATGCTGACGGTGACATGCTCACCTACGATCTCTCCCTGGCTCCTGAAGGAATGGCCGTGGACTCTGCCAGTGGCATCGTTGTGTGGAACCCCACTATTAATCAACTCGGTGATCACGATGTGATTCTGCGGGTGCAAGATGGCAACGGTGGTGTTGGCTTGCAAGCCTTCCAGGTAACTGTCGGCAACAACACTGCCCCAATCATTACCTCCCGACCATTTGGTCCCACCATCGCCAATACCTCCTACAACTACGATGTAGATGCCACAGATGCTGATGGTGACACTCTGACTTATAGCCTGCTGGCTCACCCTAATGGTGTCACCATTGACAAAACCTCGGGTCTACTCTCGTGGACTCCCACCGATAGCGATGTGGGCGACAACTTTATTCGCGTCCGAGTAGACGATAGCCAGGGCGGGTTCGATACCCAGTCCTTTACTCTGCCAGTACTCGCTGCAACGGTAGAAAATCGACCACCGATTATTACCAATGCACCCCGTGACCAAATTGGTCTGGGGCAAGATTACCTGTTCCAGATCGAGGCAGAAGATCCTGACAACGATCCCCTCACCTACCGCCTGATCGAACATCCTGACGATATGACTATCGACCCGAATGGCCTGGTGAAGTGGCCTGCCGATAAAGTACAGCTGGGCGACTACAGCTTCACTGTCCAGGTAGAGGACGGTCGCGGTGCGGGGGTACAGGCTACCTACACCCTGACGGTGGGTCAGCAGACAATCGTCAACAATCCACCGGAAATTACGTCCACCCCAAGCTTTGTTGCCACCATCGGTGACCAGTATCTCTACGAACCTGAAGCCAGCGACCCTGATAATGATCCTATCGTGTGGGCACTGGTCTCCGGTCCGGAAGGATTAACCCTTAATGAAACTACCGGGCGAGTAAGCTGGACACCCACCACCGATCAGTTTGGCTTCCATGAGGTAATTATCGAAGCCATCGATGCCCAGGGAGCCGCTTTCCGCCAGGGCTTTGGTATCAATGTCAGCTCCACCAATACGCCCCCCACGGTCACCTCTGCCCCACCCACCCTGGCCTTTAACGATACGTCCTATACCTATGCCATTGAGGCCAACGACCCCAACGGCGATGCTCTGACCTATAGCCTTGCCGTTGCCCCCGATGGTATGACCATTAATGAGAATACCGGACTGATTGAATGGACACCTACCGCTGTCCAGTTGGGTACCCAGACGGTTACGGTGAGCGTGGCCGATGGTCGGGGTGGCTTTGCCGAGCAGACCTATACCCTCGATGTCGCCAGTGATGTTCCTAACCAGCCGCCGAAGTTCACCTCTATGCCTGGCTTTGGGGCAACGGCCAACCAGACCTATACCTATCAGCTAGAGGCCACCGACCCGGAAAATCTGACTCTCCGTTACGAGCTGTTGGAAGGACCAGCAGGAATGCGAGTGGATGGAACCACGGGAGCGCTGACATGGACCCCCACAGGGTCACAGCTGGGCTCCCATGTGATCAAGGTAGCGGCCTTTGACCCGCTTGATTTGGGGGCATCTCAAACCTTTAATGTCACCGTCCGTGAGCGTAATCTGGCCCCTGTCTTGAACAACATCCCTGACACCACGGTGCTAATTGGTGATACCTATACCTTTGACCTGAATGTGACCGACCCGGATGGGGATGCGGTGACCTACACCCTGGTGAATGGTCCTGGGGAGATGACGATTGACGAACTAGGTCGTCTACGCTGGACACCCACTGCTGACGATGTGGGCACAGCCCGGATTGACCTGCTGGTGGAAGATGGTCGGGGGGGTAACTTTACTTTTGGCTACAACCTGAGCGTGGTTGCGGATACCACAGCACCCCAGGTGATTGTGGAGGCTAGCAACAATCCGGTCGATATTGACGAGTCGGTGACGGTGCAAGTGCGGGCTACTGATGATGTGGCAGTAGAGTCCATTGGCCTAACGGTAGATGGTACTCCGGTTGTCCTCGACAGCAATGGCAGCGCTCGTCTCAGCTTTGAGGCTATCGGGTCTGTCGCTCTGGTGGCCACGGCCTTAGATACGTCCGGAAATGCGGCTAGCACGGACTTCTCCCTAGCGGTGATTGACGCTAGCGATACCGATGCTCCGGAGGTGAAAATTCTGACGCCAGACTACGGCGACTCGATTACGTCCTTTGTGGATGTGGTGGGCACGGTCACTGACGACAACTTGACGAGCTATACTCTCACCGTCACTCCCTTTGCGGGTGGCCCCACCACGGTGCTGGCTGAAGGCACCAGCGAGATTACAGAAGCTGTGCTGGGCCGTTTTGACGGTACCCTGTTGCGCAATGATAGTTACATCCTGGAACTCTCTGCGGTGGATACTGGGGGTAATACGGCCTCGACGTCCACACTGGTGGATGTGGAAGGGGATCTGAAGGTGGGTAACTACACTCTCTCCTTTGTGGATCTGTCGATTCCGTTGACGGGCATCCCGATTGTGGTGTCTCGCACCTATGACACGTTGAATGCCAACGTGACTGATGACTTTGGTTACGGCTGGAGGATGGATCTGCGGGATACAGACCTGACAACCAATGTGGACCGGTCGGAACTGCAAGAGTCAGGGCTCTATAATCCGTTCTTTGATGGGGCTAAGGTGTATGTGTCCCTGCCAAATGGGGAACGGGAAGCATTTATCTTCCAACCCAAACCCGACCCACTAATCTTTATCGAGAAATATCAGCCCCGCTTTGTCGCTGCCGATGGCGACAACACCAGCGTCCTGACAGTGGATGATTTTGATATTGTTCGCAATAGTGACGGCACTTATTCCTCATTTGTTGGCGGATTGCCTTATAACCCAGCATCAGAACTCTTTGGCAGCGGAAACTACACACTGACAACCAAGGATGGCATCAAATACACCATTGATGGTGATACCGGAGATCTAGAGAAAGTCACGGACCGTAATGGCAATACTCTGACTTATACCGAAGGAGGCGTGTTTAGCTCCACGGGTAAACAGGTCACCTTTGAGCGCGATCCGCAGGGACGGATCACAGCAGTAATTGACCCTGAAGGCAATCGGATTACCTATGAGTATGATGCCCTGGGTGATTTGGTGGCGGTGACGGATCGCGAAGGCAATACTACTCGATTCGATTACGATGAAGATACGCCTCATTTCCTGGAGGATGTGATAGATCCGCTAGGACGTAATGGCATTCGTAGTGAATACCAGGATGGTCGGCTAGTGAAGCTATTTGACTTCGGCGGCAACGAAGTTGAACTGATTCACGACCCCGATAACTTTGTCGAAACCGTCGAAGACCAGTTCGGCAATGCCACCGTTTATGAATACGACGCTCGCGGCAATGTGCTCACTGAGATTGATGCGCTGGGCAACATTACTCGCCGCACCTATGATAGCAACGACAACATGCTGACGGAAACGGTGGAGAAGGACGGTGTCATCTTTGAGGCGATGACCTTTACCTACGACAGCCGCAACAATGTGCTGTCTGAAACTAATGCGCTGGGACACACGACTTACTTTACCTACGACAGCTTTGGCAATATCTTGACCACCACCGACCCCAGTGGTCAGACAGTGACCAATACCTACGACGCCAAGGGCAATCTGACCAAGATTGAAGGGCAAGCCACAGGGTCGCTGACCCTCAGCTACGACCCCGCTGGCAATCTCACGAGCCTGACAGACAGTGTTGGTACAACTACCTTTGAGTACTTCTCAGACGGCAACATCAAGAGCCAGACGGATGCTCTGGGTACTGTTACCACCTACACCTATGACAACAACGGCAATCAGCTAACGGAGACCACTACCCAAACCACACCGGATGGCGTACTCACCCTCGTCACCACCATGGAGTACGACGATGAAGGGCGCGTGGTTAAAGTCACTGATGCCGACGGCAACTTTACCGAAACAATCTATGATAACAACGGTAACCGCATTGAAGACATTGATGCCCTGCGTCGTTCCACTAAGTATGTCTACGACGAACGGGGTCAGCTGGTAGAGACTATCTATCCCGATGAGACGCCAGAAGACCTAACCGACAATCCCCGTACTCGCACGGAATACGACGAAGCGGGTCGCGTCATCGCTGAATACGACGAACTGGATCGGGCAACCCGCACTGTTTACGATGAACTCGGGCGCGCCACCAAAATAATTTATGCCGACGACACCCCGGACAATCTAGAGGATAACCCCTACACAGAAACTGAATATGATGCGGCTGGTCGTGTGACGGCCCAAATTGACGAACGGGGGAATCGCACCGAGTTTATCTATGACGAAGCCGGACGGCTGCTGGAAACCATCTATCCTGATGAAACACCGAATGATTTAACCGACAACCCTCGCTTCACCACGGTTTATGACGATGCCGGTCGCCAGACTCGTCAGACTGATGCCCTGGGACAAACGACCCGATATCTCTACGATGCTTTAGGTCGCTCGGTCGGGGAGGAATATGATGACGGCACGACCTCTTCTGTGAAATATGACGATGCTGGAAGAGTGATTGCCCAAACCAACCAGGATAATAAGACCACCCAGTTTGAGTACGACGACCTGGGTCGTTTAGAAGCCGTCATCGATGCGCTCAATCAGCGGACTGAATATACCTACGACGAACAGGGCAACCTGCTCACCCAGAAAGATGCTAGAGGAAATATCACCCGCTACGAATACGATGAACTCGGTCGCCGCACTGCCACCGTTCTGCCGGAAGGCCAGCGCTCCGTCACCCTTTATGACGCCCTGGGTAACCCCATTCGCACGACAGACTTCAATGGTGACAACATTATCTATAGATACGATGAGCGTTATCGCCTAGTCACCAAAGACCTGCCCGGTGAGGAGTTCGACGAAACCTACACCTACACCGACAATGGTCTGCTAGAAACCGTCACAGATGATCGCGGCACCACTCGCTATGAATACGACGAACGCAATCGCCTCACCCAACGCCAGGACCCCGATGGCACCACCATCGCCTACAGTTATGACAAAGCCGGAAACCGCACTGCGGTCACCATTCCTTCCGGTACCACTGACTATACCTTTGATGAACAAAACCGCCTGAAGACGGTCACCGATCCCGATGGTGGCATCACCACTTACTTCTACAACACCGTCGGTAACCTGGAGCGCACCGAGTTCCCCAACAGCACCGTCGAAATTCGCCAATACGACAGCCTCAATCGCTTAGTCTATATCGAGAACAGTGGCCCCAACGGCATTATCAACAGCTTCCGCTATGCTCTAAATGCTGCTGGACATCGCACCGCCGTCGATGAACATGACGGACGCCGGGTAGAATACACCTACGACGATCTCTACCGATTGAAGAGAGAAACCATCTACGACCCCGGTACCACTACACCCAGTCGTACCATCGAATACGTCTACGACGAAGTCGGCAACCGCCTCAGCCGCGACGACTCCGCCGAAGGCACTGCACTTTATACCTACGACAACAACGACCGCCTCGAAACCGCTACTACCAATGGTGTTGTCACCATCTATGGCTACGACAACAACGGTAACACCACCAGCAAAACCACTAACGGCACCACCATCACCTATGATTGGAATGCCGACAACCGCCTCATCAGTGCTGATACCGACGGCGATGGCACCGTAGATGTAGTGAACCAATACAATCAAAACGGCATCCGCGTCAGCCAAGCCGCCAACGGCGAAGAAACTCGTTTCTTAATTGATGAAAATCGTCCTTATGCACAAGTGCTTGAGGAATATACGCCTGGTGGAGTCATTATAGTTTCCTATGTATATGGAAATGATTTAATCTCACAAAATCATGAAGGTGAATTCTCCTTCTATCATATCGATGGACTAGGAAGTACTCGAACTCGAACAAATGAGAGCAATACAATTTTGAGGGAATATAGGTTTGACGCATATGGTAGAAATATAGATTTTCTCACAGAAAACTCTGACACAAGATTTCTATACACTGGAGAACAATCTGATTCTAAAACCCAGCTTCAATATCTTCGTGCTCGCTACTATGATCCTGATTTAGGAAGGTTTTTGTCGCGGGATTTCATTGACGGAAGGTTGAAAAATCCTATCTCGCGGAATAAATATATTTATGCTCATGACAATCCTTTCAACAATGTAGACCCATCTGGGCTTATCACCATTGCAGAAATGGGAGAGGTGGTTTCTTTGCTTGGGCGAATAGCCTCTATTGGAGCAAGAGCATATAGCGCATATGAAAAGGTAACTTCAGTTTGGGAAACAATCCAAGCAATTTCGACGATTCTTAGTTTAGGACCTAGTGCAGCGTCAAAGCTAAAAATTGGGATTATCGAGAGTGTTGCGATAGTCTGTATAGAGCACTCTAAAGGTCTATGCAGAAGAAATATATTGTTCGATTAAGTGAATCTGAGCGCAATCATCTCGAAACGGTCATCAAAACGCTCAGTGGCAGTAGCCAAAAAGTCCGACGAGCACAGATCCTCCTCAAGACAGATGTCACCGGAGCGAATTGGAGTGACCAGTGCATCGCAGACGCCTATAACTGCCGTCGGCAGACCGTGGAGAATCTACGTCGTCGCTTGGTAGAGGAGGGCTTTGAGGTGACGCTCAATGGGAAGAAACGGAGCCGCCCGCCCACCGAAAAGTTGCTGGATGGCGAGCAGGAAGCTCAGGTGATCGCCACTCGGTTAGGGTCGCCGCCTGCTGGCTATAGCAATTGGTCACTACGGCTGTTAGCCCGCAAGGTTGTCGAATTGGGTATCGTTGAAACGATCAGCCACGAGACCGTGCGCCAAACCCTGAAAAAACGGCATGAATAATCGGAAGATAGAATACTGGGTGATTCCGCCCGAAGCGGATGCTGAGTTTGTCGCTCACATGGAGGCGGTATTAGATCTTTACGCTAAGCCTTACGACCCGACTCGCCCAGTGGTATGCATGGACGAGCAACCGGTACAGTTGCAAAAAGAAACCCGCCCCCACAACCCGCAACCACCCAGCACGGCCAACGGGTCGATTACGAGTATGAACGGGCCGGAACGGCCAGCATCTTTATATTTACAGAGCCCCTAGCCGGATGGCGAAAAGTGAGTGTGCGAGAACGTAGAACTAAGGCTGATTGGGCGATTGAGGTCGCTCAGGTGATTGAAGAACGTTATCAACAAGATGAGCGAGTACAGATTGTTTGTGACAACCTCAATACTCATACCATCGGTGCGTTCTATGAAGTATTTGAGCCTGAGCAAGCGCGAGCACTGGTGCGGCGCATCGACTTTTGTTACACCCCAAAGCATGGCAGTTGGCTCAACATTGCCGAGAACGAACTGAGTGCAATGACTCGTCAGTGTGTCCATGGTAGACGTTTCGGCGATATTGATACATTGCGGGTCGAAACAGACGCTTGGGCTAACGATGTCAACAACACTCAGCGAGGGGTTGATTGGCAGATGAAAGTTGACGATGCACGCTGTAAGTTAGCCTCTGTCTATCCCAAAATTAAGTCTTGACGTTGCACTAGTCTTCAAGGAATGATTACACAGTTATCAGCTAGTTTTGGGGGCTTTGGAGCAAAAATGCTTAATTCTATAGATCCAGATTTTGCAAGCATTCTACCCATGTCTTCTCCAGGTGGTAGCCGATTCAATGATGCCTTACAAGAGTTATCTTTGGGCTTCAATAAAGTCCTAATTAGATTGATAAAGAATCGAAATCATATAAGATTTACGAATGCTGTCAATTCGCTGAAATCACCGAAGTCAGAAATATATTTATTTATGCCTACACCAAGTGGGTTGGCAGAAGGTGGTTTACCAAACTTGCCAGCACCATTAATTGCTCCAACTGGCACAAGAATTAATGTAGGCAGAAAATCAACAAAGGTTAAGTTGTATTTTGGCCATGGGAGGTTTACAGGACGCTTTTTCGGAGTTGGAAACTCAAATTCAAGTCGAGCGGAAAAAAGAAGACCTCATCAATTTTTCAGAATGGACTATCATAAACCTCATTCTAATAAGGAAACAGACTTGTATTGGCCTACTGGGAACTGGAACTTTCATTTCCACGTATTAGATAAAAGATGATTGAGCAGGATCGAGGAAACAACTTAAGTGAGATCGCTCACCGCCGTAGATACTGTGTTGATGACTAAGATGCAAGAGATAAATCAGATAATTTTTGTTACCTCACTTTCGCTGCTCCAGTAGGCATCAATTTATCAGGGTCAAAGGGTTGCCCAGACTTCAGGAAGCCATAGATCACCCGAGTCAACTTGTGCATGACGGCCCCGACCACTTGCATCTTAGTTTTTGTCCGCTTGCATCAGACGACTTCGAAACGCTTGTATCTGAGGGCAATGCCGAGCTGTTTTCTCTCCAATACTCAATTGTGAGTATTGGAGAGAAAACAGCTCGCCTGTAATTTGGATAGAACCTTGTGAAACCCAACACCCACAATCATCTCAAGCACCGTCCTAACCCACTCTAGTCTGTCGATATTACATAGCAATCATGATATTGAGTGCGTCTACACTGTGCGATCGCAAGTTAGCAAACGCCCAAAGTTTTTGCGATCGCAGATACTGAAACTGGGCTACGGCTTGCGATCGCTGGTATCGTATACTCGATGGCTTGTGACGTCCCACCCAACTTGTGCCCCTAGCTGCTGCGATCGCTGGTTGGTGATGTGAAAGCGATCGCTGAGTTGATTAAGTACACCTGTGCGATCGCAAATTAGCAAACGCCCAAAGTTCTTGCGATCGCAGATAATGAAACTGAGCTAGAGCTTGCGATCTCAATCATCAGAACCAGAGGAAGACAATCACAATTGCCAGAGATGGAATTTTGCGATCCGTATGTGTTAAAGACTAAGCTAGAGGTTGCAATCTTAGAAGTGGATGTCAAAGATCAAGGAGTGAGATCGCAAAGCTCTTCTCGGTCCATACTCATCTTCGGACATGAGATTATGTTTAGCGATCGCAAACCCAAAACCATTCATAAGCGTTAGAGATATTACCCACATGTTAATACAGCCGTGTTTTGAGAGATTAGGATGAAGACACGTGTGTGACTCAAAAATATATGCGATCGCACATACACAGACTATCCTTGGTAAAAGAAAACCCTTAACTGTCACTGCCTAACTTCTTAATAAAAGTTAGCGGGAATGCTTTCAAGTCTTTTTTAGTCAATTTTTGTGTAGGAAAGATTATCTGACATTGATTTCCAGCGCTCTGGACTTTGATTGAGATTGAGGGATTGGTGATTTAGAGTATGGATTCGTTTAAATAACCGGAATAATCACTGTTTACTAGGGCTATTTGGCTCTTGTTTAGACATGGGGGGATTTTGAGCGCTAAGGCTGTATCCCTTACATAGCAATGGTTTTAATTGCCGATATTTTTACTGATCAAAAATCATTTTTGAGTCTAATGAAAGCCTGAAAGTATTGAAAGCTCGTTGGCAAAGCTGATGCATAAGGCTAACGACCATTCTTTCTCCGCATCTATATCTAAGCCGCCTAGCGTACTCGTAAAACTAAGTAAAATTTATGTTAACCATTCAAAGCTTCCTCTGACAAGGTTTCTACACTCTAAGTATTAGTGTAGACGCGTACTGTCAGATTCCATGAATAGTGATGCTGGATTGCCGATTCGTAAACCAATTTCAATTTGGAAGCGACCTATTGAGGTCAAGCTCGGAGCTTTAGTAAAAGCTTTCGGTAAAGGAGTGATTGATGGTGCTTTTGGAAATTGGCAAGGACTGGCCCAAAGCAGTGTTGATACCTTGGATGCATTGGGACTAAAGACACTAGATGCAGGCGCAATTGCCTGGATGCTGGTTCAAAGATCTTTGCTCCAAGCCATGTCTGATTTAACTAAGGAGTATCAGAAGTTTCCGAACCCAGAACCGGACTTCAAGATGTTATATGAGCAGATAGATTTGGTATTAGAGCAAAATGAGCTTTCACTTGACTTCAATCTCTTTAAAAAGCCTAAAGAACTCGATGTTGTCAAAATAGCTAAAGAGCCTTATCAAAATTGGTTATGTATCCAAGGCTTATCAAAAAAAGAAGCAGAAGTAATTGCTGATCGGTTGCCACGTTATTTTGTTTTTGTATTACATGAACAATGGCGATCACATCCAAAAGAGTATGCTTTATTAGAGGGTGCATTAGATACACCCTTTAATAAAGCCACCGAGCGAGAACTCTCTTGGATTCATTATTCTGCACAACTACAAAAGCGAGTTGATGAGTCCATGTTTTATGAAGCATTTAGCCTGAGACAAATTTATATACCGCTGCGAGCATACTACGAGCGGAAAATATCCGACCAAGATAAAGAAAGAGTGGTTGTAGACTTAGAAGAGATGCTTATCAATTGGATAACCAAGGGGAATAGAGACGATACAATCAGAGTTATTAGCGGGGGACCTGGATGTGGAAAATCATCCTTCTGTAGAATGTTCGCAGCACGTCTTGTAGAACAAGAGCATATTCCATTACTTTTTATCCCACTATATCAATTAGACCTTAAGGGTGATTTAGTGGATGCCATCACCGACTTCACTCAGAAGAATAACCTAGGTAACTTTCCCCCTAATCCGCTTAACTCTGAAAATTCTCTAAAAAGATTGCTGCTTATTTTCGACGGATTGGATGAGTTAACCATGCAGGGTGAAATCGCGACTCAGGTCACCCAAAATTTTATTCAAGAATTATACAGAAAATTACTATCTTTTAATACTAGCGAAGCAAAAGTTCTCGCATTAATTAGCGGTAGAGAACTTGTCATACAAGCTAATAGCAGTTGGTTCCGCAGAGAAGGTCAAACTTTGTATGTCTTACCTTACTTCCAAACTCATCAAGAAGCTACAAAATATCAATATATCGATCCTCAAAAACTATTAAAGGTAGACCAACGACACATCTGGTGGAAGACTTATGCAGAGCTTAAAAAGCTCGATTATGAGGGTTTACCCCAGGATTTAAATAAGGAAAGTTTAATTGAAATTACAGCTCAACCCTTACTTAATTATCTAGTAGCGCTCAGTTATGAACAAGGTAGTTTAGATTTTTCAAAAACAAGCAACTTAAATGCTATTTATGCTGACTTGCTTAAGCGAGTTTATCAGCGAGATTGGGAGCCTTACAACCACCCTACGTTAGGCAATATCGATGAAGATAACTTTGTTCGAATACTAGAAGAGATTGCTATAGCTTGCTGGCATGGGAATGGACGTACTTCCACAGCCAGTGAGATCAAAAAGCGTTGTGTAAGCAACAATCTAAGACAGATTATAGATATCTTTCAAAAAAATGTTCAAGAAGGTGTAACACGACTGCTGACAGCGTTCTATTTTCATCAAAATAGTATTCAAGGTAGTGAACCAACCTTTGAATTTACTCACAAAAGTTTTGGCGAATATCTCACAATACGACGGATTGTGAGAGAATTAAGACTAATCCAAAAGCAATTGAACCAACACCGAGAAGAACAAGATATTGGTTGGGATGAGAAGGAGTGCCTGAGACGCTGGGTAGTACTCTGTGGCGCAGTGTCAATAGATAAGTATTCATTAAAATTTCTACGAGATGAAATTCATCTTCAGGATAAAAAAGATGTGTGTCAATGGCAGGAAACACTATCTGATCTAATCAGGTTTATGCTATGGCATGGAATGCCTATGGAAAGACTCGACCCTCGCCCTACATATTTAGAGGAGACAAAGCAGTCCCGTAATGCAGAAGAAGCTTTATTAGCTGCGCTAAGTTGTTGCTCTCATTACACGGAAATGCTTTCAAAGATTAAGTGGCCTACCCCAATGATATTTATGGCATGGATAACTAAACTTCAAGGTCAAAAGACCGGGGCTGGACGTCCAATTGCCTTACATTGCTTGAATAATTTGGACTTGAGCACATGTATCTTAGACTTTTGTGATCTTCGTGGTGCAAACCTTCACAGATCAAGTCTCGAAGAGGCCAGCCTAGATGGGGCAAATTTGCATGGTTCAACTCTTGAACAAGCAAGCCTTGTTGGGGCAAGTCTTTATCGAGTGCGGTTAGATGGGGCACAACTCATTGGTGCGAAATTAAATGGTGCAAAACTTATCGGTGCAAATCTGGACGGAGTCAATTTAGATGAGGCTACTTTGGATGGAACAGATTTGAGCGGAGCAATAGTTGTAAATGTTAGCTTAAGCAGATCAAATATCAGGAATATTTCCTCAGATTTTAAGACTGTTGTTAGAAACCTTAAAGGGTACGATACAGCTCAAATATCGCAAGAGTCTCGACAACAGTTAAACATTTCATTGAAATTAAATTAACACACAAAGAGCCCACTGATTTCAGTGGAATACCTTATCTTTCTTCTTTAATAACAGATAAAGCTTCATGTTGACGTGGATGTATAAAATCATCGACCCAAAGATCAATAAAGACCGTACCACGAGGCCGATAATTCGGGCCAGCAACTAGTGTGACCCTATCAATTTTTCCTTTGAGAAGTGTATGCCAGCCTACTGAACCACCATTGTCGAGTAAGACAGCATAATAAACCTTGTAATTATTGATTAAATCTTTCGCAATATCACTTAATGAACCTGTGATGGCAAAAGCTATCAGATCACCTTCATGATTTACTGCAAGGATAGAATGCAAAAGGTTTTGACTTGGTCTAATATCATAACGAGCAGCAATTTTGTTCATGCGCTGTTCAAGCTCATAATCTTCTACACCTTCGTCTTTAGCATGTTTCCAACATCCCGAAAGTTCACGCCATGCCAAAGCTGATGAGCCTAAGCGTCCTCCGGGATCGACCTGGTAAACATGGGCAACATCTGAACAATGGGCTACGAGAAATGTCCGAGAGGATGGGTTTCCATCTATTACCAAGGGAATCCCTGTAACTAGATCCATTTCTGGACTAGCTTTCTTGTAAGGAGTTAAACCAATCTTTTTCTCGCCAACTTCAATGACAGGCCAGTCCTGGTCAATTTCAACATCATCAAGTCGACGATACCATTTTCCATCTAATCGGGCTTCATATCTCCACTCATTTATTGTGTTGCGTGCACTCATAATAAGATGATTACGGGTCTTACTGTCTCGCTTATCGTTGTTGATTATCTGCTTTACCAAATCATCTATAGATGTCAGCACCAAATCTTCATCATAGTCTCGCCATGGTAAGGGAGAGTAGATTGACATCTTTTGTCTGTTTTCAAGTTCACTATTGACTACCTTCCAAGCCTGGCTAGCTTGTAAATGAGAGCGAATATAACCTGCTGTGGCTGCAGGAGGAAGAGAAGCTCGACCTGGGAAATATACACGGCCAGAAATCTTTTTACCCAATTTAATAACACTAAATGTTGAGAAAGATAATAGGCTTGCCGGGTGACTGTAGTTTCTACTTTTACTAAATAGAGTCGTAGCTCTCATAGCAGCGCCTCGTGAGCCGGAAGGGCCTGGAGGTGATAGCTCAATGTGGGGCGGTTCCGGGAAACGAAGCAGTCTTACCCGATGATGCTTTCTCCAAGCTACATACCCTATAGAACTGCCGATACCCTTAACTACATTGCGTTCATTTCCAACAACAACATCAAAACCATATCCTTGTCGTAATTCTTTGCGAGCTTCGTTGCGTATAAAACGCCCGGTAGCGTTAGACATTGGTCCACCGCCTACGAACACAGTGAATGAACCGTAAAGCTCTCTAACCTGGGCAATTAAATCAGCTAAACGTAATCCGGCTCGTTTAGCAACTTCCTTTGCAAAGTCTTCATCTTTTTTGCCAACCTGGATCAAGGTTGCATTTAAGTCTGTCAACCAAGCATCAATTTGTTTTGGATTTGTTTCGCCTTTTTGTAGTTGTTCCTCCTCCCATAGCTGACGAATTCTCTTGAGTGCATCCTTAGAGGGAGATTGATCTAGATTTTCAAGGATCCAGCCAATAACAAGTCCAGGAACTTCTGAGATAGAAATGTGCCAATCCTTCAGCACTTCTTTGGCAAGATTAGGTAGTGTATCCTTATTGAAGTAATTGCGACTGACACCCTCTGGATAAGAACCAGTATCACGTGTAGGAAACTCACAACCGATATCATCAATTTGTTTACCCAACTCAGCAAGTACCTGAAGAGGATATCCACTATTACCATCGAAAACTGCCTCGGCAGAACCTGTGCCAGCAAAAAGGCCAACAATTGTTTCTCCAATCCCTAATACTTCTCGGTTTAATTGCCATTGATGGTAATATACATGAGCAACACCGTCATTCATGAGAGTTACAGGCTTTTTGAAATAGTTCTGGAAAGCCTCACGTATATCAAACTTATGTATCTCTTCAGCCGTAGCTTTATAAAAATGCTTAGTGTCAAACGGCTTGAAGTATCCGAGTGACTTTGAATATGCAGCAATATACTCATGACCGATTTCACCTGCAACAGCACCAGGCCATGTTAAACCAATAGCAATAAGGTTTTCTGCCCAGCTATCACCCCAGACTTTTATCAGTTCTTTATTTAATCGTTCAACAAAAGACAACGCATTTTGATATTGGAGGAAAGAGACATCTACTGTTTCAAAGGTGTGGCATGTAAACACTGATTCTCCAAGAAAATCCTGTCCAGGATAATATTCATAAACAGCTGCCTTAATAAAAGTCCCACCAATATCAATGCCAGCAATATGTGATTTACCTGTCGATGGAGGAAGAATTAATGGCAACTCTTTCTCAGGCTGAATCTTTGGAGTAAGAAAAGTCTGTAGATATTTCTCAAACACATTATGGCAGTTTTTATTTGCAGCCCACTTCGCTAGTGCCAACCATTGTTCCAAACTATTCTCAAGATCCTCAGCCTTAATAAAGGCTGCACTTGAATTGATTTTTATAACTTGTTGCTTGTTGCCAAAAGCGAGACGCTGATTCATCAATAAAGTAGCCAGGCAACGGGAGACTAAAAGCTGCGGATTATGCCATTTATCTGCCTTAATAGCATTTTCAAGTTCCGAAATCTCAGGAACAGTTCGTGGCAAATCAATATTATTGTTGTCACTTAATACTTTAGGTGAATCTGGACGTTCAAGCTTCACATTGAAGAATTCATCAGGATAGATGTATCCCAACACCTTGAGTATGCGCATGACATATGCCCATGGGATCGCACCTTTCTCAGAAGTATGTCCACGGCGCTCCAGGAATGGTTTGAGAGCCGTTGAAATGCGTTCCCAAACTGTACTTTGAGCCTTTTGACGCATATTTTTTTCTGGCAAGCATCCGAAAGCAACTTTATATGCATCCTCTCCTTCCAGAGTTAAAGCATAAAAAGCGGATGGGCTTAATTTTGCTTGTAAACTTCTGAAAGGCGGTATTTCTTTCGTAACATCCTTAAAGAGCTTTACAAGGCTAATACGTGATTCTGCCTTTGCTTCTAACCAGAATCTTAAACTATCCGAGTGACGTGTTGCCCAAAAGCGGTCAAAAGATAGCCAAACAATTCGTAGATTCTTATCATCGACTAACTCATTTAGAAGATCTTGGAGTAAAGTTTTATTATCCCCAATCTGTGGGAAGACATGTCGCCCAAACTCAAAGACAATTAAAGTTCCTGAAGAGTAATTGCTTAGACTAACAATTCCGTCTTCCACTAATCTAGTGAATCTTTCAAGAACTGGAAACTTTGCTATTTCTCCATGACGTCCAGCGTAAGCATAGCCAATCAATAAGAGTGCGTTAGCTATAATATGAGCGTCATCATTGGAAAAACAAGATTTCAGGAACTTTGCCATGGCTAGGGCAATTTCTGATTCCTCAAAGGAGAGACTTCTGTTCCGATAAATTCCAACTTCTCTCATTCCGCTATTAACACATGTCCGGTAAGCATTCTTTAACGCAACTAGTAAGGAAATCTTATCGAGCATCCATTGAGGAAGAAAATTTAGCGAATCTCTATTTTGCCGGAAAATTTCCTCGACTTCTATAGCAGAACGGATATCATGACAGTTAGATTCTGTCCATTTTGTATGCGAAAAAATCAGGGCAGTAATGGCCCATAGTATAGGGGTTGAAACAAAATGGCGATCCGGAGACCAGTCAAGTCTATGTAGGTCCTTTAACTTGTCCAAATTTGAACTAGATAATTCCTCTAATAAAACTTTTAGCCGTTGGAGCATTGCACGAATTCTGCCAAGGGCCTCCTCGGATGCAGTTGGATCAAGCCAATTTGGAAGGGAGTTTGCTTTAAAATTAAGCTGTACGGGTAAGTAATTCTTCAAAAGGAAATGAGCACGTTCTCTGCACCGTTCCTTAACAGTAAATTCAGTTTCCCCAGAATTTACTTTAACCACAAGCTGGGAGAAATTAATATAGTTTAACTCCATGTACTCCTTCCTCCCTAAAGCCTTAATTTTTTACAGTCTACGAGTCAATAATAATCCATCTCAATCCAGGCGCAATTCCATCAGACTTAACGGGAACCGTCTGGCTAAGGGCTTAACAGAAGTTAGTGTACTCCGAAGTAGTTAATTACCTGTTTAGGACTACCAAGTATACCTTTTCGGGGGAATGTCGGGTAGAGAGGACTCCTCCGATACTTAGGTCTGCTTTGTGTTCACTGTTGCTCTCCCCTTTCGGTTGGAGAGTGTCACAAGATTCGACCTTATACCGTTGAGAGCCTCCCCCCCACAGATGCCCGCCTGCGGTTTTCCCGCACGGGCCTCCTCATACAGCCTTTCCTTAGTTCGGATAGAGTGACACCAATCGTCTAGGACGCGGTAGAGGATACTTTGCTCGATAACGCAGAAACCCTGTCCATGTGAAGCTACGCCGTTGACTGCGGCGGTTCAGCCACTTGAACAAGAGGGCATGGGCCTTCTGTTCAAAATTGGATAAGGCTCGGCTATTGTCAGTCACTCCAAAGTAGTTGAAATGACCCTGTAGCTTTTGCCCCACTGCCTTCCATATCAAGGGTAGCCGACACGTACTGCGGTTCTGACGTAGCCATTCATTCAGCTCTATCAGGGCACGACGAAACCGTTTCTTTGAAGTCTTCCGTTTCAAGCGAACGTAGCCCTTACGACTGTGGCCCCAGTAGTGGGTCAACCCTAGAAAGTCAAAGGTTGGTGGGCGCTGACCGGTCTGGAAACAGATCCGGGCATAGCACTTACCACAGGCCAGCAAGTGGGTTTTATTCACGTTGAGACGGAGGCCATATTTCTCCAGCCGTCGTGGCAGTACCCGCATAAAGCGGTGGGCATCGTCTTCGCACTCAAACAACATGATGGCATCATCGGCGTATCGAATAATGGCGCAGTAGCCTCGGCAGTGATCGCTCACCACTTCGGTGAACCATTTATCCAATACGTGATCTAGGAAGATGTTGGCAATCACAGGCGATGAGATCGACCCCTGGGGGCTCCCAAGTTCGTCGTACAACACTCCCCCTGGCGTCTGGATACCTGCTTTGAGCAGACGCGATATCAGACGGAGAAATCTCCTATCCTTGATTCGCATGCCCAGCACGCTCAAGATCTCCTGGTGAGGCATCGTGTCGAAGAACTTGGCCAGATCGATATCGGCAATCCAGTTGACTGGTTGACACATCACTTCTGTATTTAGCTGTCTGAGCGCATCATGACAGCTCCGCTGGGGACGGAATCCATAAGAGGTGTCGATAAACACAGGTTCGTAGATCGCTTCCAATATCCGGCGTATCATCTCCTGGACGATTTTATCTTCCGTACAGCTAATCCCTAACGGGCGCGTTCCGCCATCCGGTTTGGGTATCTCTACCTGCCGCACTGGCTGAGGCCGGTACGACATCTGGTGGAGTTTATGGTGGAGCGCCTGGAGGTTGGCCTCCAGGTTTTCTCCGTATTCTGCTTTCGTGACTCTATCTACTCCAACGGCTTTAGTGCCATCGAGTGACTTGAAGCAAGCTCGCAGGTTGTCCACACTAAAGGGGTGCATCAGCGCCGTAAACGGTTCCTCTGCATGACTGCGTGCCCGACTAGCTATCCGCTCAACTCCTGGGGTCGCTGTTGCTCCACCTCTGGGTGTGGACAGCGTTTCCGTCGAGCGGGCGACTGTATGTGCTCCCCTTCGCTCCATAGGCATTACCCTACTTCTCCACTACTATGAGAACATCCGACTTCCCATGAACCGTTGGGCTTCCTTCCGGTGTGCCGGTTGTACCGCCCTACCCCCCGTACGGGAGGAATTCATGGGATCTCCCGAGTTCCCGACTTTGCTTTGGTGACGTGCCACGGTCTCAGACCCCGGTGGATCCTACAGAGCCTTGGCCTTTGGCTCCTGCGGTTTTGCCTTCCGTGTTGCATACCACGTCGGCATCCACAATGACGGTTATTTCGGGGCTCTATCCCTTCACGCTGGCGCATTGCAGCCCATCACCTCCTTGTGTACGCTTCGCTGTCACCGTTACCGATGTCAACGCAACACTCAGTACCTGGTGCCTGACCAAGGCTTCCAGGGCTAGGACTTTCACCTAGCTAACAAAGCCGAGCTTTGCTCGGCGCACATGCAAATAACCCCAGTACAGAAATTCTCGCTAGGACTGAAGCGACGTCTTGACCATGAGAACGTGGCACAAATAATAACGTCAGCTAATGCCAGTTTTAGAACTGCATAGCTGTGCCGGGCAGCAACCAATCCTTTTCGGTAAGTTTACACGAGCAGAACTAATCATTGATGAATTAGCAGTTAAACTATGGACAAGCCTAAAAATCAAGTCCATGGCACTAGCCGCCCTCTTAGCCTCATTTTTGACCCCGTTTCTGCCCCATTTACTAAAGCTAGGGCAGCCGGTTGCTGAAGAAGCCGGTAAAAAGCTGGGTGAAAAGTTGGGCGAAGGCACCTGGGAAAAGGCAAAACAAGTGTGGGGAAAGGTTTTCCCGAAAGTCAATGAGAAGCCTTTGGCAAAAGGAGCAGCCGAGGCTTTGGCAGAGGATACTCAAGACAAAGATGCTCAAGATGCTCTAACGAAAGAGTTCAAGAAACTGCTAGAGGCGAATCCGGAGTTAGCGCAATCTCTACAGCAATTGTTAGCAGAGGATACGGAAGCCGTTGCGAAGGCCGTGAGTGTGACGCAAACTGTCACGGGTGACCAAAATATTATCATCGGTGACGCCAGCGGTTCATTCACCATCACCCAAGACTAGACCATGAGGCCACAGCGACAAGGTTGGTTCACCCGTTTGGTCAAACGGATTTTGGATTGGATCTTCCGTTTATTTGCTTGGTTTAAGGCTCGTTTCATCGGTTGTCTATCAGATCCTGATAATCGTCCACTCGTTGACACTCCTTCCCTACAGCGATCTCCTAAAACTAGCCAAGTCCACCAACAGGTCACAGGCGATCGTAATCCAGTGATCGGTGTTATTGAAACCGACAGCCGCGTCACCATTGATCAATCCATTCATCACTATGGTCATTCACCCCTACCAACGGGAGAGCCGACCCCCTTTGGCGTCCCCTATCAGCGCAACCATTTCTTTACTGGGCGAGAAGTCATCTTGGAGCGCCTACACCAACAACTCAATCAGGAAACTACCGCCGCGATTACTCAGGTACAGGCTATCAGCGGCCTGGGCGGAATTGGTAAAACTCAAACTGCCGTTGAGTATGCCTATCGTTACCATCACGATGTTTGTCTCTATCACTATGTGTTTTGGGTCAGAGCGGATACGGAAGCAGCCCTGATAACAGACTTTGCGAACCTAGCCAATCAACTTGCCTTACCCGTAGCCCAGAGCACCCAAGAGGAAAAAAATCCAGCGGTTCGAGCTTGGCTGGCTAATCACAGCAATTGGCTACTGATTTTCGACAATGCTGATACCCCTGGCTGGCTTATCCCTTGGATGCCAACTAACCCGAAGGGGAAAGTCGTAATCACCTCACGCGCTACCATCTTTGATCAGCTTGGCGTTGACACGCCTATCGCCTTAGATGTTCTCTCTGAGCAAGAGGCAATTGACCTGTTATTTCAGCGCACGAAATATGAGCGTACCGTCACCAATACGGCCGCTGCCACTGAGATCAATCAAGAGTTAGACGGATTACCGCTAGCATTAGAGCAAGCCAGTGCTTTTATCGTGCGAAAACGGATTGGCTTTCAAACCTACTTGAAGACTTATCGCAAACAAGGCTTATCTCATTTAGAAAAGGTTAATGCACAAACCGGACGCTACCCCTCCTCCGTTCTAAAGACATGGAATCTTAACTTCCAAGCAGTTGCAGCGGAAAATCTAGCTGCGTCAGAATTGCTAAAGTTTAGCGCGTTCCTCGCCTCGGATGATATTCCTTATTGGCTCCTCATAACTGGTGCGGTCGATTTAGGAGAGACTTTAGGGAATTGCTTGCAGCGTGAAGATGCTGATGAAGCGCTCCTTGCTGTTGGAGAACTCCTAGAGCCATTGAGTCATTACTCACTGGTGAGATGGGAATCTAAGCGCCAATGCTACAGTGTGCATCGCTTGGTTCAGGCAGTCGTCCGTGATGAGATGAACTCAGCCACACAAGTAACGTGGATAGAATGTGCTATCGCAGCAGTTGACACTGCTTATCCCGGCTCTGATTTTACGCAGTGGACATCATGTGCACAATTACTCCCCCATTGGTTGCAGGTACGTGAATGGGCTAATCAAACCGGCCTTGAATCCGAAGCATTAGGCCGAATTTGCCATCAAGCAGGTTTCTATTTAAACGCTCAGGGCCGTTACAGCGAGGCGGAACCGCTCTATCAAGAGAACCTGGCGATGACTAAACGGCTGTTGGGCGACGAGAATCCTGAAGTAGCCCTTAGCCTCAACAATCTGGGCATGCTCTATATGCATCAGGGGCGCTACAGCGAGGCGGAACCGCTCTTAAAAAGGGCTCTGGTGATGAGTAAACGATTTTTAGGAGACGAGCACCCCAATGTGGCGACCAATCTCAATAATCTGGCTTTGTTCTACTCTAAACAAGAGCGTTATAGTGAGGCAGAACCGCTCTATCAAGAGTCTCTAGCACTGCGTCGACGGCTGTGGGGCAAGGGACACCCTGATGTCGCTCGTAGCCTCAATAATCTGGGCTGGTTGTACGGCAAGCAAGGACGTTACAGAGAGGCAGAACCGCTCTTAAAAGAGGCAATTGTGCTACGTAAACAACTGTTGGGAGACGAGCATCCTAGTGTAGCTCGTAGCCTCACCAATCTGGCTATGATTTACGACAAGCAAGAACGCTACGATGAGGCAGAAATACTCTATCAAGAGGCTGTGGTTCTTTTTGAACAGATTGTGAACTTAAATCGCTCTGCTGAAGTCTTAATACCTCTGCAAGTCCTGTTTAGAATGAGGATCTAACTAGGGGCAAAACTGTTAGCTAGGCGCATCATCTCACGATAATCCGCCCCACTGATAAGCATTACTCATGCCCTAAAAGTGCCTTGAGAGTTGCGATCAGCGCAACTACTCAACCGCAGCATCGGGATTATAGCCCTCAATTCTCGACCAAAGAATTTCATCAGCGACACATTTTTGGAAAAGTAGTCCAATTTCAGTCCAAGTAGTTAATTTCCCTCATTTACAACGATAAGCTTAGCTGATGAGTCCGGCCATTTGTCATGTCTTTCAGACTAAATGGCGGTGGGTGACAGCTTCCCTAGTATTAGCCCAATTAGGAGCCATTGGAGATGAAGTAAAAGCCTAACAGTTTCGATTTGGATCAGTGGTAAACCCCTTGGGGAGCTTAGTATGACAAAGAAAACTATTTTGAAGCTGATCTTCACTGAGATAGGCATCGCTTAGATCAGCCATACTAAAGTCGGTTCGAGAGAGAATGGCACCATTAAGATTAGCATCACCAAGATCAGCCCACTGGAACATAGCACCGCTGAGGTCAGCACCAATGAGTTTGGTACCCCCAAGAAACTGAACCTGGAGGTATATAGGCTTTGAGAAAATTCTATTGATATTGGAGGAGACACTGTTGAAAAAGCCATAGCTGAAATCAGCCCCACGAAGGTCTGCCTTACTGAGCTTAGCCCCACGAAGGTCTGCATCGAAAAGCTTAGCCCCTCTAAGATCAGCACCGCTCAAGTTGACCACATCACCTTCATCAAAGCCATAGACATAGCGAAGATCGGCTTTACGGAGGTCAGCTCTATTGAGGTCTGCGTTATAAAGTTTGGCACCACGAAGGTCAGCTCCTCTGAGATTGACACTGCAGGGATTCGCCGTCCTATTCCTTACATCGGAAAAATCTGTACCATAAAAACTGGCACCAAGAAAATTAACTTCTCTAAGATCGGTACCGCGGCACCTGGTCTCGATATCTTCTTCATCAGAAAAATCTGCACCATAAAGTCCGGCACCACGAAGGTCGGCACCACCGAGTTCAGCATAGTAAAATTTCGCACGACCGAGGTTAGTACCACGAAGGTCGGCATCGTAGAGTATGGCACCACGAAGGTCGACACCGCTAAGATCACGATAACTGAGGTCGGCCCTGCTGAGGTCGGCACTATCAAGAGAGATTACAGGGCTGACTGCCTGACACAAATCCTGTAACCCAGAATCCATAAGGATCGACAAGGAAATGGGCAGAGGGCATGCAAAGCTGAAGATACCAAACCATCAGCGTGATATGCATGTCAGCCTCTACCAACTGTATGATCAATTGTTGCCCTTCCTGCGTCAACATAGCCGTTACAAAGACCTCCGGCATCTGAAAACACTGGCTTGGATGGTCAGTGCCCTGATCTGTAGTGGCCAACTCAGCCTCCCCGCTTGGGAACCCTACGTCCCCAGTCGGGCGACTCAGGCCCAGAGCTTTGAACGTCGGTGGCATCGCTTTTCATCAACCGATTCATTGATGTCAAGGGGTTGTATCTGCCGCTGGTGTTGTTAGCGCTCACCAACTGGCGGGCTCATCGACTCTATCTAGCATTGGATACGACCATGCTGTGGAATCGCTATTGTATGATTCACCTGTCGGTTGTGTGTTGTGGACGAGCGGTACCACTTCTATGGCGGGTATTAGAGCATGAAAGTGCCATGGTTGCGTTCGATGAATATCGACCCTTGTTACGGCGTGCCCGTTGGCTGTTGCGTCGGCATCCCAACACGATGTTGTTAGCTGACCGAGGGTTTGCCAACCATGACCTCATGAGTTGGTTGCAAGCGAGTGGTTGGCACTATTGTTTGCGCATTGCGTGTGATGTTCATCTCCACGGCCCATGCCGTCATCCCATTGAAGTACAAGCGCTGTGGCCTCCCAAAGGAGAAGCCACTCTCTATGAGAACGTGGGGCTCTGGCAAGATGGTGAGCATCGATGTAATTTAGTCTTGGCAACCGTGCGAGGGACGAAGGAATCCTGGGCGGTGATTACGGATGAATCACCGAGTCTACAAACGTTGTGGCAATATGCCTTGCGGTTTCGGGTTGAGGAGTTGTTTTTAGATAGCAAATCAGGAGCCTTTGAACTCGAAGACTCTCGCATTCGATCCGCTCAAGCTCTAGAGCGTCTCTATTTGGTGGCCGCCATTGCCTTGTTATACGGCACCACTCAAGGCATGGCGGTGCAGTGTGAAGGCTTACGTCAACAGGTGGATACCCATTGGAGACGAGGGCTCAGCTATCTCAAAATTGGCTTACGGTGGCTCAAGGGAGTCGTTCACAAAGGTCGGACTCTTCTGAAACCAGTCCCCTTATTGCCCAAAGACCCAGACCCTTGTTTTGCGTCCAACAAGGCTGAGCAACGTTACTATGACCTGATTTGGTTTTCCCGTATTCGGTCAATACGATGTCGGACTTGAGATATTAATGGGGGCATCTGAGATGTGTCAGTCAGTCAGGATTACAGGGTCTTCTATACCTGGCCCACTCCCCACAAAGTTCATTTGATATAAAGACTCAATGACTTGTCCTTTGCGCTGACTATTGAGATTTGGATCTCTTAATAGTGTTAACGTCGTAGCAGTTGCAACCGTACGTATAGGTTGATTGTTCTCCGATCGTAAATCTCCTTCGACATTCAACAAAATATCAGACAACTGACTTAGATGATTTTGAATGGAAGTTTGCTGTAATCGCTCAATTTCCTGAGATTCTCTCTGATTTTCATAGGCTTGTGATGCCAAATATAAAACCACTGGAATTAATAATATGCCAATTGCTTCTATTGCAGGACTTATCCTTTCAACAACATCAAAGATAGCCGACTGCCTCAAGTATTTATTAAAAGGCTCAACTAAATACTTCTCTAACTTAATAAGAGGACGATTGATCGCAAAAAGAGTAGTCCTCAGATCATTCTGCACTATCCTCTCTGCAGTCTTCCAATCTTGTTGTTGATTGCCTTGTCTATCCAAGAACGTTCGGTTTTCATAAAGCTCATACGCTACTCGCTCAGTATGCTTTTGCTGCATGTCTTTAAGGTCTGATTTATGCTTCCAACTAAAGAGCATGGCCAGTCACCTTCTCAACCACTATTATTTTCGCCTAAAAGCAGAGAATATTGTACGTATTTAACTACTTTTTAAGTATCTAAACCCCTCTCACAATAATTTTGATATAGGGGTTTCAGTATCATCGGACCAGAAACCTACGCTAAGCAGCTCCCATTTCTGTACCAATTAAACCTACCTGGCTGAAGGAGGCTGAAACCCTTGGTATATCGTTATGTTTTTCTGTACCAATTAGGGTAAGCATTAACTGGTACAAAAAAATAGTTCAGTAATAGTTCAAACGCACTATCAATGAAGCCTTTATGTATCAATGATTTCAGCCTTAGCGTTACTTTCTGTTCCATTACTACTCAAAGGCCTTAACAGATAAGCAAAAAACGCTCTTGGAACGCCTCACTCAGCGATCTGAACTCTCGGAGACGATTCGGCTCGCTCAGGATTTTATAGATCTTGTCCGACAGCAGCTTCCCAAGCAGCTAGATACCTGGCTGAAAAAAGCGGAGAGTAGCACAATAAAAGCGTTTCAGAGTTTTGCTAAGGGCTTGAACGAAGATTATGATGCCGTCAAAGCAGGCATGTCTTTAGACGTCAGTAATGGACCGGTTGAAGGCCAAAATAATCGATTGAAAATGCTCAAACGCCAAATGTTTGGGCGCGCCGGGCTAGAGCTATTAGCCAAGCGACTAATTTTGACGAATAGATAGCCTGCTGGGGCAATGGCTCAAGGTAAGGTAGCGCGATCACCAAAAATGGCCAAGAGCCGAACTTCAGCAGCAGTTGCGAATGCCGTTGATAGAGATCTGGATTGCGGTACTATTGGGAGGATTTCATTTAGAGCAGCGGGGAGATTTTTATGAGACTGATGAGATATGGCTTGTGAATCTCTAAAATTGTGCTGCCGGTTCTGAGTTGTGAGCGGGTAACAACTTAAGCCGGGAAAAGCTCTACGTGTAAGGGGTTTGTCTGATGTGCTTTAGATGACCGTCTAGGCATGGGTAGCTCATTAATAGTACTGAGGATCCATTCAAATAGGTCTGGAAATGGGTGTCCAAAGAGTCTTTGAGCAGCGGTCGTGCCATCGGGACGTTTAAGGTCAAAATTGTGAATAATGGTGAGCACCTTCAAGGACTGTGCCGAAAAGCCACGATTGGCCTGATGACGTTGACGATAGATAGCCATTACGCCCCTCGACCGCCGAGGAGGTGCGTTGATACTTGGCACACATCCACTGGCACCAATGGACCCAGTATTGCCGTTGAGTGTCGTCTAGCTTTAGGGTCATGGCATCTGCCATGAGCTGATCATAGGCATCACTGGTGGCTTGTTGATAGCGTGCTTTGAGATGAGGTTTGCGGGTTTTATCAGTCTGTTGAGTCCAATACACCCAGGGCAACAAGGCAGTGAGAACCCAATTTTGAGTGTCAATCTCCTGAGTTTCAGTGGCTAAGGCCTGCATCACCCACTGCCACCAGGCATGAATCCCGTTGGCGAACTGAGGAATCTGAGCTTCAAAGGTGTCAATCGCGTGTTGCGCCTTATCCCCTCCATAGAGCTTTGCTAGGTGAGTCAGGGTCGTCAACGGAGCCGCTAACTGGGTTGTTAAGTCGTCAAACAGTTGCCATTGAGCGGTATCCAGGGTGAAAGGATGAACCGATTGGCTAATATCGGCCAAGGCGCGATGATAGGTAAACTGATCTTGTTCAAGCTGTTGATATTGCTGCGTCAGCGTCTCTAGCTGGACACACAAAGTTTGTTGTTTGACCTTGGGTTTGGTTTGGTTCACTTGCTGTTGGAGGGTGTCGAGTTGTTTTTCTAACCTGAGCCAGTTGACGTCCCAATGCACTCCCGATAGGACGAGCTAAGGCTCGCATTCCATGGAACAAATCGGCCACACTGACGGTGCCCAGACCAGCGATGGCAAGTTTCACTAACGCACGAGCCCCATCACTGACCATAAAGTGGCATTCCCAGTCGGACGGATGCCACCACTGCTCTAGCTGGTGACACCAGGTTTCATACTGACGATTCTCACATTCAACTTCTGTAAAGATAAACCCACTCGCCAATTCCACCAGCACCAGGATCGGCAGTCCAAAAAGGTTTCATCTCCCCCGAGGCAGATGCCGAGTTTGTTGAGAGGTTGACATTGCTCAGATTGAGAGACTTCGTAGGTGACAATGACGTCTTCAACACGGTGTTTCAATTGACGCAGGGCATTGGCTGAAACACCCACATGGGTCTCTAAATGAACCGACTTAAAAAACTCGCATAGGCTCTCGGCTCCGATACCGTGCTTTATGCCAAAGTGGTAGAGCACACCTAGCACCAGACGTTTAGCCAAGCTGACCCACTCGCGGTTTCCCACAGGTCCGATTCTGCATACTGGTTGCGACGCTCTATCCCCTGCTGATGACGGTGCACACTGCTTTTACTGATGCCAAGCGCCGACGCTATCGACTCGATGCCCAGATGTGTTTCCGTTTTGATATAACCAGCCACTTTTTGGCTGCGCTCTCGTATAGTAAGACTCATCGTTCCCGATTTTGTTTTGCATCGGACACGATACACGGCTCTGAGCATTGCTGCAGAGCTATTTTTTGGGCCATCGCAATTCAATGTGCTTATTTATACGCTCTCTAAGACCTGCTCGTTTCCCGGCTTAAAGAGTTACCCCTAAAAAGTCAGAAAACTGAATCAGTTAATTTTGATAGCACTGACTCATAAATAGAAGCAAATAGATGAGCTTCAAACACGTTAACTCTCTCAGTTTATTCATCATTTCGAGGTCAAGATGAAGATGCGTTATCTAACCACCCTAGGTACAACAATTACACTTTTAATTATGAATGGCTCTGCCAATGCTCAAGAATTTCTCACCCCAGAGATATTACCCCGGTCATGAAATAGAACCATGACAAGATGCTGAAAGCCTTTAATTTCAAAGGCCTGGTATATGAGATAGCTTCTATTTGGTTGCCGGGTTAATAGCTGCAAGCATGTGTACCGATATTGTGGCTGCTAATCTGCAGCAAGATATCATCTCGACAGGAAACAACAGTAGTATATCGACAGCAAGCTCGTGCTACAGACAAGCTGGTGGCGATGGCGGAGTTAGTTTTGTGGGCATTGGTATCAGGGGGCAAGGACAGAAACCGCTCGTCAAAGAAGTAATAACAATTCCAGTCAGAATTCTTCCACCTATTAGGCCTTTGTGCTGGTGGATCAACTTCAAACTGATACTCAAGCCTTACAAGATGAGGCAATTAACCATTTTGAGAATCTCAGTAGTCAGGTAGGGGAAACCCACTGCGAAACTTTTGAAAGCACTTTTGATGATTTGAGTGAGGAAGTGGGTCAGATTCAAATTCAATTAACATAGCGGTTCCCACTCAAATGGGGTACACCAGAATCATTGGCTGATAAGCTTTTTAGCTTTCAGTATGCACCTCACCGGATAGAGAAACGCTATATCTAAATGGAGTATGTTTGACCTAAACGTTGGATTCGAGTCGTTCTGTAAGCTCAGTTAAACATACTCTTTACTCATTGTTTACCTAAATTGTAGCCAAGGAGAGAAACAAATGAATAGATTCAAGAAAGTGAAGCCTACATTCTTCTCTGTAAGCTTACTAATAATTACGCTCTTAGTTACACAAGCTGTGGTGCTTCCTACCCCAGTACAAGCATGTTTCCTTGGAGTTATTGGTTGTAGACCAGGAAGATCAAGGAACAATGATGATGGTGAGCCCAAGCAGGGAATACCAACAAATTTACAGATTTGTAACAGAACAGGTGAGCAAGTCCATGTGGCTCGTGCTCATTATTCCAATAATAGTTGGTATTCGAAAGGATGGATGCAGATTGGACCACAAGGAACAGAAGATGACTGTAAATTGCTTTCGTTTGGTCTTGATTATGAAGGAGATGTTCTGATATATGGTGAATCTAGTGCGGTAAGATGGGGAAGAGACTCAGGGATCTGCGTAGATCCAAACTATGCTTTTGAAGTTAGGTATAGTAGTAGACTCAGCAGATGTGAAGATATCGGCTATGCACACCGAAGTGCTTTTAGAAAGAGAGTAAGTCCTGGCAATAATTACCAGTCGCTAAATTATTGAGAAGAATATTACTCTTTTTGATAAAAGATAACTTATTAAGAGCAATTAAATAACTTGCTCTTAATAAGTTATTACTCTGGCAATTAAACAAGTGATATTCGTATGCTAGTACCTGAAAACATGGCTTTATATTCTATATTCGGTCTATATTGCCGGAATAATAGATGGCACACAACAGATAAGAAATCATTGTTATAGTTAATAAAACGCTAGGCAGAACAAATATAATGTGCTGTTTTTTAGATGAAAAATGTTGCTTTATCAAACTTAAGAAGCATCGATTCAAGAAATATTAGGCTTCTTAAATACTTAGTGTGTTCGTTATTTTTCTCTATTAGACGAAACTGTTTAATCAGTAAGGAAAATAATAGGCTCAGCACAATCAGTATAGTAAACAGCTGTCTGACAATAACAGATAGTAGAGATTGCAAAAACGCCTTCGTTTAGTCTGAGTTGCGAACTTCAATGCATTGCACAGAGTGGTCTATTTTTTCAGGGCTATGGGCATAAATAATTTCTCAAATTCAAATCGAACTATTCATGTTAGTCAAAATGTTATTAACAGTCATTTTGTTACTGGCGACAACAATGCCGTGAACATTACACTTCAGCAAGACTCTTTGTCGCAGACTAAAGCAGTTGATATCCAAGCAGAAATCAAAGCACTGCAAATTATCTTGGCTAGTTTCAATGATCCCATTACTATTAGTGTTGCTCAAAAGCTTGCGACAGAGGCTAGCAACCCGAAACCTGATAAAAGCATGATTGCGGCAATCCTTGAAACTGGTTTAGTGTATCTGGAGAATCTTTCTGGTTTTACCGAAGCCATTGATAAGCTAAGGCCTCATGTAGAAGCAGTTTCTGGATGGCTAGGAAATCATGGATATAAGCTACTGCCCTTAGTAGGTTTAACGCTGTAAGTTCTATTAAACTGGCAAATATTCTCTAAGTCATGAAGAATTCAATATATAATCGCAGTATAGGTATAACAGGAAGTTCCTTTAGGAATATACTCATTTCTGGTGATGATAACTGTGTTACTGTTATCTACCAAACTACAGAACAAGAAGATACATTTACTACAAGGGAGACTTCTATAAAAGAGGCTTCGATAAAAGTTGGTCCTAATCCCTATAAGGAACTAGCAGCATTTAGAGAGAAGGATGCAGATTTGTATTTTGGTCGAGAAGTACTAATACAAGAACTACGAAAAAGATTTCAGATTTTGATCGATCAGTCTGGTCGAAATAATGCTGCCCCGAGATTTTTAACTATTTTAGGGCCATCAGGCTGTGGAAAATCTTCCTTAGTAAGAGCTGGATTGATTCCAGAACTTGTGCGACAGCCACTACCAAGCAAGGAGAAAATATTGGTAGTGGTCTTAGTTCCAGGAGATTCTCCACTAAAGTCGTTAGCTCTAGTATTAGCCCGTTTAACACAGCATGATTGTGTTCCTGAGGTTGAAAGAATGCGATCTTATGAAAAAGGTTTGAGAGAGTCTGCTGTATCAGACAAATTTGATTTTCTACAAGATGTTGTAGAAACTTTACCAGATATTCAATCTACTCAACTAATTATATTAGTTGATCAGTTTGAAAGAATTTACTCACCGCACATAGATATTAGTGATCGTAATACTTTCATTGACAATTTACTTTTTGCATCAAATAATTCTGCTAATTACGTTACAGTAGTTATCACCTTACGGAGTGACTTCATTGAAGAAACCCAAGAAAATATTTCCTTAAACAGACTCATTTGTTCTAAGCAACATGTTGTCATGGTACCTACGATGAATGAAGAAGAGCTTCGTAGTGCTATTGCTGAGCCAGCAAAGCAGGCAGGATATCCTCTAGATGAAGCCATAATAGACCTATTAGTAAGAGATACAGAAGGGCGAAAGGGGGTACTTCCTTTACTGCAGTTTACTTTGACTCGTATTTGGCAAGGTTTGAACAAAGGTATATCTCCTATAGAGACCTACCGCAAAATAAATGGTGTTGGTGGAGCGCTAGCAGGCAAAGCTCAAGAAATCTACGAAAATCTATTTACTGAAACTGAAAGGAATATTGCTCGTCGATTATTTTTAGGTTTAGTTCAATTTCAGGTGGAAACAGAGGCTCGTTATACTCGCCGATGGAGAAGAATAGAAGATTTGATAGCAAGTCAAGATAAATCAGAAACTGTAAAACAAGTAATTGGATTGTTTTCATCGCCGGGAGCACGATTGATAACTCTTTTCGATTATGAAGGCTATGAAACAGTAGAAATCACTCATGAAGCACTTATCAGAGAATGGGGACTTTTGAAGGAGTGGATCAAGCAAGATAAAGCATTTTTAGCGTGGAAAGAAAAGATTCATACTAGAATTAATGAGTGGCAAAAGCATAAATATCAGGAGGAGTTGTTAAGAGGACGTGCCTTATTAGAAGCTAAGAATTGGTCTAGTAATCGGTCTAATGACCTAACTAAAATAGAGAAAAAATACATTCAAGCTAGTGAAAGGAATCAGAGCCAGGTAAAACGGATTCGTGAAACAATACTCGTCATAGGAATTATAATCACTTCAACACTGGCATCGTCTACAGCTATATCCTGGAGAAGAGCTGAATCAAGAAGAATAACAGCTGAAATCGAAAATCTTGTTTCATCTGCAGATTCCTTGTTTACCTCGCATAAGGGACTCGATAATCTGCTAGAAAGTATTAAAGCAGGAAAGCAATTAAATAAGAAAATGACTTGGCCATCAAGCTTTTTCTCTAATATAGAGTACATTAACCAAATTCAAGTTTTAACAGAGCTTCAAAAATCAATTTATGGACTCGTAGAGATTAATCGACTAGATGGCCACCACAGATTCGGTGTAAATAGTGTGGCATTTAGCTCAGATGGTAAACGTGTTGTTTCTGGTGATATTTATGGTTTAGTTCAAGTCTGGAATTCTGATGGCTCTCCAATCAAAAGATTAGTCAAAAGAAATGATCATGCTTTAAATCGTGTGTACGACCTAAAATTTTATTCTGATGGAAAAATAATTTCAGTACATAGTAATGGTGAAATTCGTATTTGGGGAAATGATTATAAATTGCTGAAAACAATGGTGCATCCAAATATTTGGAGTATTAGCACTATGCCTGACGAAACACTTCTTATTTCGTCAGGTAAGGATGGTTCAATTTATTTCTGGAATCGAGATGGCCAGAGAATCTTAACAAATCAAATAATATCAGGAACATTAGTAAGTGTTAGCCCTGATGGGAGAACTTTAGCAATAGCTAACAAAAACAATAGCATTGATATTTGGAAGGTTCTAAGTTACGACGATTTTCATATAGATATTCATAAAATTCAAAAGCCAGAATCTGCTTTAGAAGATAGGGGAAAGAGCTGGAAACATGAAGCTCTAATTAAAAGTATTCATCATAGTCCAGTAAATGGGGATAGGATTGTAACAGCTGGTCAAGACGGTGTTATTAAGATTTGGAACTCATTCGGTGTTCTCTTAAGAGAAGCAGAGGAAAAACATGTGGGAGAAGTAAAGGATGTAAAGTTTAGTCCTGATGGAAACTTCATTGTCTCTGCAGGTGCAGACAACACTATCAAAATATGGAATATTGAAGGTGAACTGCTAAAAACTTTTCGAGGGCATACTGATTCTGTAAACAGTTTAAGCTTTGAGAATGATGGAAGAATTATCGTTTCTGGTAGTACAGACAATACAGTGAGATTTTGGGATTTTTTCGGTGAAAGAGGTGCGATTATTAATATAGGGGATGGAAAAATTACAAAATCAGATATAAGCTTCGATGGAAAGTATATTGCAGTTATTCAGGAAGTTAAAGCAGGTAGACTATTTGAGAAAAGCCTGAAGATTATAGATTTAGATGGAAATATTCTAGAGGAATTGCCTCAAGAAATCCATCAAGAAATTGATAAAGTACGTTTTTCTTATAACAGTAGTGAGATATTTCTATTAACTCAAGATAATTCTATTATTCTGTGGAATTGGCAAAGTAAAAGCAAAAGCCTTAAAGTCTTTAATGGCCATAAAGTTCGTATAAGTGATATAGACTTTACAACTAGCCTAGATGAAAAACAGGTTTTTGTGTCCGCCGATGAAGATGGAGTAATAAAAATCTGGGATATTGCTAAAGAGGAGTTGATATATACTCTTTTAACGAGAAAACAGCTCACAGATATTAGTATTAGTTCAGATGGTCAGATGATTGCTACATCTAATCGAAATGGATTTGTCGATGTCTGGTCAATTGATGGTGAACATATTGCTTCTCACCAAAATCATAGTGATAGCGTCCTTTCAGTAGATTTTAGTCCTAATCGACAGAACCTTGTTTCAGCTAGTCGAGACTCTACAATTAGGATATGGAATCTTGATGATAAGTCACAAATAGTTCTAAAGGGTCATGTCATGCCTGTTTCGGTAGTTAAGTATGAGCCACTTCAAGGTCACTTTATCGCGTCAGCAGGAGATGATGGAACTGTGAAATTTTGGAACATTAATGGTGAACTGATTCAGACACTGAGAAGGAGCACAGAATATCCAATAAACAGTCTGGGATTTAGCAATGATACTCAGAAGATTCTTATTTCTACCGGACAAGATTTGATTACTTGGAGCTTTAACCCATTAGAGTTAAATAATTTTTTGAAAAATGGATGTATGCAATTAAGTGGGTACCTAAAAGTAAATCCTCTTGTTGGTTCAACTGATAAAAAAATATGTGATGATTTGTCAAACTTTGATCATCCTAAACCTAAAATGTAAAGATAGAAGCTTATTTAGGGTAGAATTCACGCCATGGGGAGATGCCTACGGTAAATTGGGCCTTTCGCCCTTCGATTTATTTCCAATAGCGGGAGTTCTATATGGCTCGCGATATTCCTGAGCCTACTTTTATTGAATTTGGGCAGGTAGCCAAGACACCGGTGCCGGTAACGGAGGATTTGAGCTGGCAGCGAGTGGTGGAGTTTTTGCGATCGCGCGAGCTATCCGCCAGTACCCTCAAAGCTTACGAACGGCAGCTTCAACTCTTCTATGCATGGACTCAGAAAAAGCCCTGGCATGATATTACCCACCGAGATGTTGATCGCTACAAGCAGCATCTCAAGAACCAGCCTAGTAAACGAGGGGGAACGCTGGCTCCAACCACGATTAATCAGGCATTGGCTACCTTGAAGAGTTTCTTCAAGTGGCTCACGGTCAAGGACTATATCACCCGTAACCCGACGCTCACAATTGAGTTTTTGAAAGAGCCTGCCAAGCCACCTCGGGATTTAGCGGAAACTCAGGTTAACCAGCTATTTGAAGCGTTGGCCTACCGGGGAGATTCTGAGGTGCGGGACCGAGCAATTCTCCAGGTGCTTAGTCATGGATTGCGGGCCAGGGAAGTGTGTGGACTGGATATCAGTGACTATGATGGGAGGCGGTTAAGGGTGCGCGAGGCTAAATGGGGTAGTGATGGCCTGGTGCCGTTGAAGCCGGATGCGATCTCCGTCTTGGATAGCTATCTGAGATGGCTAGTGCGTAATGGGTTTACCGTTAGCCAGGAGACTCCCTTGTTTATCAGTTTGTCTAACAACAGTCGGGGACAACGCCTGGGCTATAGCGGCATCTATGAGCTGGTCAAGGATTTAGCGGAAGCCAGTGAGTTAGAAGATATTCATCCCCATCGCATGAGACATACTTTTGCGACATCACTTGTAGCAGCTGGCATGAATCCGTTGTTGGCTAAGCGGGCTGTCCGAATTCGTTCTGACAAGATCTTTGCCAGGTATAGTGACCGGGCCTTGGATCTCAAAATGGAGGAAGCGTTTGAGGAGCTGTATGGAAAGCCAGAAGAGGCATGATTTCGTGTAAGGAATAGTGTATTTCAAATAGGAGGATCAAACTCTAGCGGATATTCTTATGTCTACAGAGTAAACAACAACAAATCATAGAACATTTATACTATGATGTAGACAGTTAAACACCAGCCTTTCTACAACGTCTACAACGTAATCATGGTGAAAGTTCAGAAGGCCACCCTGACTGACACCAGTGTCACGTGGCTTGTCTTAGACGACAACTATCAGCTCATTGAACCTGTCCAAGATTTTCTCGATTATCTACGCAATCTAGATCGTTCTCCTAATACACTCAGAACTTATGCTTATCATCTGCGGCTGTACTGGGACTACTTATACCAAAGCCATCTCCATTGGACTACTGTAGGACTTCCAGAGTTAGCGGACTTCATCCTTTGGCTGAGAACACCTCACCCCCATTCCATCCAAGCTATCTCACCTAAATCATCCTCTCGTTCAGAAGCCTCGATCAACAACATTCTCTCAGCCGTTTGCACACTTTATGATTTCCATGAGAAGACTGGGAATGTTCCCCATATTCCCCTGTATAAAACCGTTCTGACACCCGGAAAACGCTATAAAAGCTTTCTCCATCACATCAATAAAGGCAAACCTGTCAAAACGCGTTTACTCAAACTCAAGGTCCCAAAACGAGTTCCCAAAACGGTTGAGCCTCAACAGGTTCAAACCCTGATCACGGCCTGCAACCGGGTGCGAGATCAATTCTTGATTTGCCTATTGTATGAGTCTGGCATGCGCATCGGTCAGGCATTAGGACTACGGCATGAAGACATCCAATCCATGGATAACCTCATCCGCATTGAACCGCGTGATGACAATGCAAACGGTGCCCGCTCCAAGAGCCAAAATTCCTACATCGTCCATGTCACCAAAGACTTAATGGGGCTCTATACGCGCTATGTCTGCGATGAATTCATGGACATTCTAGGCGATCACCTCAGCGACTATGTCTTTGTCAATCTCTGGGAAGGCCGAAAAGGAGCCCCCATGACCTACAGCACTGTCATGGCTCTCTTCTCACGCTTGGCTCGAAAAACCGGTATCCCCATTCACCCCCACATGCTGCGCCATACCCACGCCACCCAACTGATCGCAGAAGGAATGGACATGGCCTTTGTTCAAAAACGTCTCGGACATGCCCACATTCAAACCACCCTTGACACCTATGTGCATGTCAACACCGATGACCTCAAGCAGGCGTATCAAACCTATTTAGACACCCGGCATGATATCCAAATATCAACACACTCCCGGCATCCAGAAGACACTCCCTGAGATTTTAATCTTCTGCGAGCAGTGTGACCACATGAATTGTATTCAGCCCAAAGCCCCCATGACTCCCGCCACAAAAGGCGTTTACTGTAGTGGGTGTGGCACACAACTCTATTGGAACTCCCGTGAATCATGGGCCATCAACCTGGACGATGAATTGGCTCGTGACATTTGGGATATCCGCAGACTTGGCTTTGAACTGCCACCCGGCAACACCCTCTACAAACTTAATTTCACTCACATCTCTCAACCTTGGCTGCAAGCGGCGGCAAAACATTTATCAAGTTATCCCTCAGCACCCTCAGTGCAAGTACTGCACGCTGCCGATTAAACTCGCTCTCTAAATTTTCTAAGTTTCTAACGGCGCACCATCCAGAGATTACTCCTGAGCAGATATCTCGCACCACACTCATTGATTACTTCGCCTACTTGGCCAGCAGTGGACTTCAGACCTCCACCCGAACCCACCTCATCGTTGACTTACGCACCTTTCTAGATCTCTGTAGCCAAAATAAGTGGTTGCCAGTTGGCACCTATCTGATTCGACGAGAGGACTGCCCAAAGCCCAAAACCATTATTCCTCGCTACATCCCAGACCACGTATTACAGCAGCTTAAAACTCATCTTGATGATTTAGCGCCTCCCATCATGCGCATGACGCTTCTACTCATGGAATGCGGCATGCGGATCTCTGAACTGATTGCTTTAACACCCGACTGTCTAATGCAAGACAACGCAGGGGATTGGTTCCTCAGGTATTACCAGTTCAAAATGAAAAAAGAAATCACCATTCCCGTCTCACGCGAAATTGTTCGCGTCATTCAAGAACAAAAAGCATATATCGTCGAACACGTGGGGGAGGATTACGATTATCTCTTCTGCACCAGTTTCAAGGGCAGACGTGGCTTTTGGCCTAAGCCTAAACCCATTACGGGGACAACCTATGCGGATCATCTCAACCGACTAGCAGAGAAACACATGATCTGTGATGAAAATGGCCAGCTGTGGCATTTTCGCACCCACCAGTTTCGACACACCGTCGGCACTCGCATGATCAATAATGGCGTCCCACAACATATTGTGCAGCGCTATCTTGGCCATGAATCCCCCGAAATGACCGCGACCTATGCCCATATCCATGATCAGACCATGAAAGAGGAAATTTCCCTCTTTCATGGCAAGGTCGTCAATATTGCAGGCCAAGCCGTTCATACCAATACCCCTCAGGCCAATGATCCGGATCTGCAGTGGTTTAAGCAGACCATTCAAGCCCAAGCACTGCCTAATGGCTCATGCGCCTTACCCATCATCTCCAAAGGATGCCCCCACGCCAATGCCTGTCTCACCTGTACCCATTTCCGCACCACCACTGCCCACCTCAACGATCTACAAACAGCAATTGGAGGCTACCAAACAATTAATTCAAAAAGCTCAAGCTAACGGATGGTCCCGGCAAGTGGAAATGAACCAGACGGTTCAAGCCAATCTAGAAGCCATCATTGCTGGATTAGAGGCACCAGACAATGACAGCCAAGCGTAACACCCAGGGACTCACTGACAGTGCCCAACGCAAGCGGCAGGAAACCTTTAAGAAGGTTGACAAGGGCATTCAACAACTCATCAAAAACCAGCACCCGATCACCTTCTCGGCGGTCGCAGAGGTCGCTGGGGTATCCAAGGCATGGCTCTACAAAGAGGCCAGCGTCAAACAACGGATTGAGCAGCTCCGAGACCAGAGCCGACAAACCGGGCCATCCCAGCGACGAGAGTCGGTCAGCGAGAAATCCTTACGGGGGTTAAATCAAACCCTACGCACCCGACTACAGACGGTGGAGGCGGAAAATCGGGAACTGCGGCGGCAAAATGAGATCTTTGGGGGCTATCTCTTGCGGATACGGGAGTTAGAGAAGCAGGTTCAGCATCTAGAGACAGAGAACCAGCAGCTCAAACACCCTGAAGCAGGCATAACCGCTAACACCCAGGACTATCAGCATGCCCTCAATGCCTTGGGTATCACGCTCAATTCAACCTTACGAAACCTGATCAGTGCCACACCGAACGCAATTGTTGACACCGCAATTCAAGCTTTAGAAGATGCCTTGAGTAGAGGGCCGGCGAGCAACCCTAGTGGGTTTCTATATGCCGCGATTAAAGACTGTTGGCAACCCAATGAGCCCCTAAACAAAGCCACCGAGTTAGCCACCTTTAACCAATGGTGGCGGTGGGCCTATGACCGGGGGCACGTTAAAGCGGCCACCCAAATTGACGGCGTTCAACATGTCCTAACAGCGGATGAGGAGTGGCTGCCATTAGACACTGCTCTGACCCGCTATCCCATGGACATTGCGATCGCTAACCCGACTCGACCATAGCACCATGGGCTCAAACACCCTGCTCCACCGTATGTTTGAGCCCCTAGTCATCCGTATTAGTTTTTAGTGTAATTTTTGGTGTAGGCAATTATAGGGTTGTTAGTTTGGGTAGAATGTCTACCGGGAGGCGATGCCCACGCTAGATTGTGGGTTTCGTCCTGCGGGTTGTTTCAAATACTGGGAGTTGCCAATGGCTCGTGATATTCCTGAGCCCACCTTTATCGAGTTTGGCCAGGTCGCCCAGGCACCAGTGCGGGTTACTGAGGATTTGGGCTGGCAGCGGGTGGTGGAGTTTTTGCGATCACGCGAACTATCCGCCAGTACCCTCAAAGCCTATGGGTGTGATTCTTTTAGGGTAAAGGTTTGCAACGCAGATTAAGTCTATTGAATAGAATTTGGTAGATTTTAGGGGTCTGAAAGTTCAATCTATCTCTCAAAAAAGTGATAGATTCGACGAAAAAAATAATTGTCTCGTGTGCCTGTATCCTCTCCATTCGAATCATGCCAACAGACCTAAGTCTTAGCTTTTTGAGTTCAGCGTTAGCGCAGTTTAATGAACTCGTCGATAGGTTGAGTTCAGCTGATAGCCAAAATTGGGAGCATGGAAAACTAGAACGTTATATCCATGAGTCGGGCACAGAACTTTTGCGACGGTTATATCAAGGCCATCTCGACTTGCGTTACGCATCAGAGGACTACCAAAGCGAGGTCGTCGGTAGCGATGGAGAAACCCGCCCCCATCGTCGAAAACAGACCCAACGGAACCTCGAAACGCTGTTTGGGAAGTGACCTTAAACCGAGTGGGATACAGCACCCAAAAACCTGAGGTCAGTGCCCTGTACCCGTCAGATGGGATCTTGAATTTGCCGCCGGACAAATACTCGGATGAACTCCGAAAACGAGTCGCGGTGGAAGCGTCGAAAGTATCGTTTTCAGAAACGAGTCGGACCATAAGCTCGACGACAGGGGGGCGATTGGTAAACGCCAATGTGAAGAGGTGACGGTAAAAGTGGCCCAAGACTTTGAGGACTTTTATGCTCAACGGGCGATAGACCGACGAGTTGCCAGTGATGAGCTATTAGTGATTACCACTGATGGTAAGGGGATTGTGATGCATCCATCAGATCTGCGAGAAGCCACGGCCAAAGCCGCTCAAAAGGCCAAGGACTCACCGTCAAAACGTACTCGCTTAAGTCCCGGTCAAAAGCGTCAGCGTAAACGAATGGCCACAGTCGCATCGGTGTATCATGTGCCTCGATACCCCCGTCAAGCCGACGATATCATCGGTGACCAACGGGACCCGCCCGTGCGACCAGTGATTAGTGACAAACGAGTGTGGGCCAGTGTTGAGCAAGACGCTAAAACGGTCATTGAACATGCGTTTGTCGAAGCCTCGACTCGAGACCCGGACCATCAACGCGACTGGGTTGTCCTGGTAGATGGTGAACTCCATCAATTAGCCACACTCAACGCCATGGCCCGAAAGCAAGACGTGACGGTGACTATCGTGCTCGATTTCATTCATGTTCTCGAATATGTTTGGAAAGCGGCTTTTTGTTTCTTCTCATCTGGTAGTGAGGAGGCCGAGACTTGGGTCCAAGAGAGAGCCTTACGCATTCTACAAGGTAAAGCCAGTGATGTGGCGGCCGGTATTCGGCGTAGCGCCACCCTACAAAATCTAGACACAAAAGCACGAGAGAACGTTGACGAGTGCGCTGATTATTTGTTGAAAAATCGGCCGTATTTGTTGTATGACGAGTACTTAGATCGGGGGTATCCCATTGCCTCAGGTGTGATTGAAGGCGCGTGCAGGCATTTAGTCAATGACCGCATGGAGATCACCGGTGCCCGCTGGCGCTTAGATCGTGCTGAAGCCGTTCTGCGGATTCGCGCACTCAGAGCCAGTGATGATTTCGAGGCCTATTGGGAGTTTCACAAAGTCCAAGAGTTCAAACGCAATCATGCCAATAAGTTTCTCGAACCGGAGAGATTCTTGACTGCTTAATGCTTTACAGAGAAAGAGCCGCACCCAAAGCCTATGAACGGCAGCTCCAGATCTTCTATTCTTGGACTCAGAACAAGCCTTGGCACGATATTACCCACCGCGACATTGACCGCTACAAGCAGTACCTGAAGAACCGGCCCAGTAAACGGGGGGGAACTCTCGCTCCAACCACCATTAATCAGGCCCTGGCCACCCTGAAGAGTTTCTTCAAGTGGCTCACCGTCAAGGACTATATCACCCGTAATCCCACCCTCACCATTGAATTTCTCAAAGAGCCTGCCAAGCCCCCTCGGGATTTACCGGAAACCCAGGTTAATCAACTGTTTAAGGCCCTGGCCTACCGGGGCGATTCTGAAGTGCGAGACCGAGCAATTCTCCAGGTGCTCAGTCATGGACTGCGGGCCAGGGAAGTGTGCGGTCTGGATATCAGTGACTATGATGGACGACGCTTGAGGGTCCGTGAGGCCAAGTGGGGCAGTGATGGCCTGGTACCACTAAAGCCAGAGGCGATTGTTGCCTTAGATAGCTATCTAGGATGGTTGGTACGTAATGGGTTTGCCGTTAGCCAAGAGACTCCCTTATTTATCAGTTTGTCGAACAACAGTCGGGGACAGCGCCTAGGCTACAGCGGCATCTATGAGCTGGTTAAGGATTTAGCGCAAGCAAGCGAGCTAGACGATATTCACCCCCACCGAATGAGACATACCTTTGCCACCTCGCTCGTGGCCGCTGGCATGAATCCGTTGTTGGCAAAGCGAGCGGTCCGCATTCGCTCTGACAAGATTTTTGCTCGTTACAGTGACCGGGCTTTGGATATCAAAATGGAGGAGGCCTTCGAAGATCTCTATGGCGCTCCTGAAGAGTCATGATTTGCTGATCTTTAGAACCTCACGTTGTGGACATGTCTACAACGCAAAACCTCTGCTATCAAAGGCTTTCAGACGATATGCTAGAGATATGTGATGTTATCTGACATAGACTTCTAGCACTCTGGACCGTGATCGAGGAATTGGGGCTTTTAGACTGTGTATTGGTTCAAATATCAGGAGTAACTTACAGCTGAATTGAGGCTTGACTAGAATATTCAGCTATTGACTGTGCTACAGGGGGTAATTAGTTTTTACTAAACATTAAATGCTCTAGAGCCTTATTAAGCATCTGAGATTGCTGATTAATGGTCTGTAGCTGCTGATCCACTAGCCCCTGTAATCGATCCGTTGATTGAGCTTGGCGTTGGGTTACTTCCTGTAAGAAGCGCTGCTGTGATTCCCAGCTTCGAACCATACGGTCAATTCCGCGTTCCATCCGATTGAGCGCTTCTAGAAACGTATCCATCTTGGCAGTGAGCTTATCTATCGATGCCTCCGTTCTTTGTCCTTGCGCTACGGTTGCATTCGCTAAATCTTTAATTGCCCCAGCTAAGGTATTTCCTTGGTCTTTGATTGCCTGAGACAAATCCTGATTCTGCTGCTGAATACTACTGCTTGTTTCTTTAACAGCAGTTTCCAGTCGTTCTAACCGGATGTTTGTCGCTTCAGCTAATGAATCAACAGGGTTTTGCCGAGGTGCCATCACAATGACCATACAAGATGCCTAATTCTAGCTCGATTTATCAGTTACTAGTTAGCTAACCAAGGAACCCTCACAGGAGTAAGGAAATTGTAGATACAACTACTAGCAAAATTTGCTCCCAACCTTACCAGGGTAGTCGTTTGCGGGTCTGCTTTGCTTCCTGGCGCACAAGGCCAACAATGCGACCGTTGACTTCGTCCTGGTCTTCACCGCCAATAGTGCCAATCATGCGTTCGAGTTCATGGGCTGTGAGCGATTCGTTGACCATGTAGGCTTCTTGAGCTGGTTGGGGTAAGGAGCTTCGGTCTCCTCGTTTACCTCCAGTTGCCTGGTAGAGTTCGTTGACACCACAGCTGAACAATTCGTCGGTTTCGGCGATCACTGCATCGGCGAAGACTTGGCCACGTCCCCCATTTTCATGGATGGCTTTATTGAAACGACGATTGACGATCGCGCCATCGACACGCTTACGCTTAGGCGTTAACTCCTGTGAGCGGCCCGATAGCTCTAACTGGGATGCTTGTTCCTCGTAGTTGGTCTTTTCTTCCCGCCAAAAGTTCAAAAAAACCATTGTGACTCGCTTCTCGTTGTTCGTCAGCAGTGAAATCGGAGGATGTGAAAATCTGCTCTAGACCCATTTTTATGAGGTCTAAAGCATCAGGGATCATCATGAATTCGTCTAGGATTTGATCTCGATATTCGTAATCGGGGTGATCGGGGGTGAAATTGAGGGTGTAGAGAATTAGTGAGTAGGCATCTAGAGTGCCTCGGTGGATGGAGATCGCAGATAGCCGCGCGTAAGCCGCTTCCCAGGTCTTCTTATAGCGACGATCACCAAATCCTTTGATTTCACCCACGTAATCATCTAGTGAACTGGTTAGCTCACCACAGTAGCTGTTTATGGTGGTCCAGACTTTCCAGACTCGTTTTTTAAGTTGCTGCATTTTCATGGGGTTCACCTGTGTTTACGGACGTAAATACATCTGAACTATGGCAATGATACCGTTGCTAATTAGTGCTGTCTACTAGATGTTAAGCGACCTTTCAGAACATATAAGTAGGTGGCCATAAGTAAACGTAGCTCTGAATCGCTAAGATACTTACCTGGCAAACTTCGGGATATTGAATAGTTTTGGCCACCTACTTATATAGCCATATGGACTATAGTCTCTGCCTGATTGCTGTCTACTGACTATCGCTAACACTGTAGCCAGTTGCATTGCCAGTACTATCGTAATAGACGGCAACCCATCGATTTCCAATAATACTGTAATAATCTGCACTCTCGCTTCGTTGTGCAGGAAAACCAAAGCGATCGCTAATGCTGGTGTAATTTTGAGGCCAGTTGAGATAACTGAGGGCTAGCAAATCGGCTTCGCCCATGGTTCCATCTAGGCCGTAGTCTTCAGCATTAGCATCTGGGCTTGCTGGTAGTGAGGGGTCAAAACCAACTTTGGTGGCGTTAGCAGCACCACCTGTGCTTTCTATGGTGCAGGCACCCAATATGAGTAATCCTGCTAAAGGTAGATATATGAGGGGATTACGACTCATAAGACACCTCATGAGGGGCATTCTAAATATATCACACAGGGCCACTATGTCCACTAGTGGCCCTAAACGTAATTTAACCCTTAGGGGACAATTGGTAGGTATGTCCCTTGGAGTGTGGTGAGTGTGAGTAAGGAGCCAAAAGAAGAAATTGTAGAGCTAAAGCTACGAATTCCTAGAAGCTTACGCAGTGAGTTCAAATCTATTTGTGCTGCCAGGGATGAAAATATGAAAGATGTGCTGGTTGCTTACATGCGGAAATATATAGAGCAGCACAAGGCAGAAAAGAGTGAGTAATTCATGTCCTGGAAATAGAATCTATTAAGGCGGGAGCCTGCATGAAAAACTTGGGTATGTTTTCTACTTGGAATTTTATGCAATCCGTTTGAAAACAAATGTTTCTAGAACGCTCTACAACAAGTGGTCTCTATGGTCTAATATGACCTGTCTTACAACGAATTGAGCTGCTTTAAGCTTGCCTACTATGAACAAAGGTGAATTGATTGATGCAGTAGCATCTTCTACTGAGCTACCGAAAAATGTCATCGATAACGTGGTATCAGCCACTATTGATACAGTGATGGAAACCGTTTCGGAAGGGGAGAAGGTAACTCTGATCGGCTTCGGTAGTTTTGAACCACGGGACCGTAAGGCCCGAGATGGGCGTAATCCTAAAACGGGTGAGGTGATCAAGATTCCAGCTACAACTGTTCCTGCATTTTCTGCTGGGAAGGCTTTCAAAGAACGGGTCAAAGAGGCATAACGATTTGAGGATTTAACGATTCATTGCTGGAGGTGCTCACCATGGGCACCTATATTTCAAACTTAGTTCTAGCTAAATAGTTTGATTAGATAGCTAGAACAACCGATGAGTCGAAAGTATTGTCCATTTAGTTTTTCCTGTGAGGCGATTACTCAAACACCGGGTTTATTGGCGGCTCAGTGTCCTAATTTAGCAGCTTGTTCAGAACTGGCTAAGTCAGATATAGATGGTGAAACGGTTAATCTTCAAGTAGGTGGTGAAGCACAGGCAAAGCATTCGGTACCGATGTTGGCTAACTCAGCTGCCACACTGATGCTACGACAGCGGGGGAACCCTCAAGACTTCGATTCACTGGGAATTGTGTCACTGATGGAGACGATCCAGGATTCCATGGCTGAGTTGGAAACCCAGTTAGCTCAGTTAGAACCGAACAGCAGACAGTATATTGCTCCTGAGGGAACGGAAGTGCATGCCTATGCTGTCAAACGACCTTACGGTACATATTGGTACAACAAACTGGCGGCCCACAGGGAAATGTTTCATCCCCAGGCTCAACAACGATTAGTGCGGCACATCCATTTGGGTAAAACGGACGATCCACGCCATCGGGAAGCACAGGCGGGAATTGAGCGACGCAATCAGTTGGTCAAAACTCGGACACAGCTGATGACGGCGGCCAAGGCATTGGAAGTGGCGCTCTCGATTCTACAAAATCCGCGTTCCTAAAACTCTGTTTAGCCGTAGGACTATTTAGGATCATCTTTGATACCCTTGTACCAGTATGGCAGCACCCCATGGCTAAATCCGATCCACAACCCACATTTATTGAGTTCCAAGATGGCAGGCCTAAAAAGCCTGTAGTGCCTCAGGTAACTCGTGAGCCAGATTGGGTGGATCGGTTTCTTGAAGATCGGGAGTTAAGACCCAGTACAAAGAAAACCTACACTCGTCAGCTGCGTCAATTTCAGCGGTGGTTAGCGGGGAAGGGATGGCCAGATGTTACGGAGCAGGATTTAACTCGCTACAAAACTCACCTTAAAACAACGCCTAAGGCCAATTCACTAGACGAGGCATTATCCCCAGCCAGTATCAACCAGGCGCTGGCATCTATTCAGAGTTTCTTTAAGTGGCTGACGGCCAAACGACTCATTCAGTACAATCCGGCCTTGAGCCTTGAGAAAGTGACGGATGCGCCGAGTCAGGTGAAGGATTTAGAGGTGTCTATCATCCAAAACTTAGAAGAGGTGCTGCCGTTTCGAGGTGAACGGTACAACCGTGACCGGGCAATATTTGAACTACTAAAGCATGGATTGCGAGCGAATGAAGTGGCGGCTCGTAATGTGGGTGACTATGGCAAGCAGTCGATCACGATTCAAGGGGCTAAGTGGGGCAGTGATGGAGTTGTGCCATTATCGGCTCAGGCTTGCAGAGCATTGGATAGCTACCTGGGCTGGTGTCTAAGTGAGGGGTTTGATACGAGTGCTGATGCGCCTTTGTTTATTAGTCTTTCTAACCGGAACCGAGGTCAAAGGATGGGTTACAAGGGTGTGTACAACTGCATCAAGGATTTGGCTGAGTTAGCGGAACTGGATACACAGATTCATCCTCACCAGCTGCGCCATACGTTTGGAACCCAGTTGATTCTGGAGGGAATGAATCCTGAATTTGTGCGCAGGCTAATGCGGATTAAGTCCATGGGAGTGTTTGGGCGGTACACCAAACGAGCCTTGGAATTAAAGGCAAAAGAAAGTTTCTATGACACGTTACAAGCATCCGAATCGGGTCTGTTTGGGTCAGCGTCGGAATAGCGATCGCATCCGACAACATCCACAAACAAAACCATTAGTCCAGCTCAGCGAGTAACTCTCGTAACGCTTCATCAATCCGATTAATGCGCACCTGCATTTTGCGAGTGACCTGCCTGTCCTTGCCCGACAGCTTCTTACTTACTTTGGAATAGAGCTTATGCACAGTATCAAATGTAGGTTGCTCACTGGCCCCATTTTTGTCTGTATCAGCTGGCTTACCCTGGGTCTTTAATTCAGCAATTCGTTTCCGCAGCTGCTCTTTTGTCAAAGAGTCTTGCAGAACTTCATCCACTAGCTGATGCTGTAAATCTGACTGAGTACGGGCAACTAATAACGCCTTAGAAGGATCCAGCTTTCCTTCACGCACGTTATCCATAATGAACTCAGGCAAATCTAGCAGGGGCAAACGATTGGATACAAAGCTTGCCAGGGAAATGCCAAATTCACCCAGGATTGCTTCCACATCCTTGAGGGTATCCACGCTGATTATTCCGGAATAATCATTTTTTCTGGCCTGGGCATTGCGCACTTTTGTTAGTAAAGAAGGGACCCCATCGGCTGTCAGTTCTGTGCGTAAACTGATTAGCCCAATCAAGCTATCGGTTTCTTCTACAGCAGTAATATTCTCACTGAGCAGATGAGCGATCAGGGCAATTTCCAGGGCCTCTTCATCGGTCATTTCCTTAACCACACCAGGAATTTCGGCATGGTTCAAAGCACAGGCACTCCGCCAGCGACGCTCTCCAGAGACAATTTCTAACTGGCCATCACTGGCAGGTCGAGTCAAAATCGGTTCACAGACACCGTGTTTATCGATGGACACTTTTAGACGCTCCATCGCATTGGGATCAAAATATTTCCGTGGCTGCTTCATGCCATCGGGCAACCGCAGCGGCAAGATTTTATCGACTGGCAATAGAGCTGAGGTTTCTTTTGGCTGGGCTTGGATTCGATTTAGTTCTGCCTTGAGTTGAGCGATCTCATGAGAAGGTTCAGTTTGAGAGGGACGTTCAGCGGATCCAAATACAAACTCGTTAGCTAATGTACTATCCAGGGTTTGACGGCCTTTACGGGTCATAGCTTACACAACCTCCATTAGCAGCTCTTTGAAAAGTCGATCAAATTCTCTGGCAGATTCAGTGGCAGCTCTGCCAGATAGGTTCCATACGGTTCCCTGCTGACCAAAGGTATCAGCTACACACTGTTTTTGGTGGATAACTGTCTTAAGGATCGGGATATTTGATTTTGATAACAGTGCCATCGCCTCATCTTTTAGTCGAGTTCCTTTGACAGCCCGAGCGAGAAAAAGTGCAGCATTTGGAGGGCCATTACGAACAGACTGAGCTTGTCTGACCAGCTTGACGGCATCCGCTGCACTGCGCAAATCCACCCCAGTTGGCTGACAGGGGATCACGGACACATCGGTTCTAAATAGAATGGCCCGTGTGACTTCGGACAACCCGGCTGGACCGTCGACAATGGTGAAGTCATACTGACTGGCGATATCGGGCAGCTGATCAATCACTTCGTCAGCGGATTGCAAGACGACAACATCGACATCGGCATCCTCCAGACATTCAATCCAGATAGAGCTGGATCGCTGGGCGTCTGAATCGACTAAACAGACAGTGTGACCTTTTTGACGTAACCAATAGGCAAAGTGGACAGATGTGGTGGATTTGGAGCAACCACCTTTTTGATTGGTAAATGAGATAACTGTCATGGCTTTATGGAGTACCTGTAGTTAAGGGCCATAGGACATAGCTGGAGTCCTAACCGTAAACACTGACAACAAACGACTAAATTCTGTTAGTTTCTGAGAGTTCGAGAAAACTCTATAAATACTGGGAACAGAGCGATCCCAACTGGAATAAACAATTTTTCTGAGCAATAAGCTACTGAATTTTGCACTGGATCTGTCTGCTGCTGTGGTGGGTAGTAAAAGTTTCAACAGACAAACCGATTCCAAATTCAACGACTAACTTTCCAAGGTTTGGGAGAACCATTTTGGCCTTCAATTTGATTATTCTGAAATAACCATGCTTGATTATTCCAGAATAATCACCATTGTCAACACCAAATTTGAATTATTTTTCATTTGATGTGTTGTCAGGAAGACGCCTGAGTATCAAGGGTTATGGCTTACAAGGTAAGTTAGAAGAAGTAGAAAAATAGATCAATTGAACTAGGATCATAGGTACTATCCTACACCTCTTTTTCAAAAAAAATACATGGACCTGCAGGGTCGATTATGCAGAAACCTACTGTTCTAATATCCGTGACTAATTTTGAGATGTGTTCAGATGAACCAAGTAACACACTTAGGTATAGGTCTCTCAGTTAAGGTCGACGATAGGATATCTTACGCATCTTGGACGAATAGTAGTGTTTTTTAGAAAGTTTTCGGAACCGATCTAAAGCACACTCTGTAAATCAAACTTATATAATTGGGTGTTGTGGCTCATGCCGTTCAAACAAGATAAATCGGTCTCATTTATAAATATGACTCTTGCATGAGTACAACTTTCTATCTTCCACGCAGCCTTATAAATAACGACAGAACATACACTGAAACGGAGTTACTCGCCGCTTCTAATTACGTCGTTATCTTGGCTGAACCTGGTGGTGGGAAGACTGAGCTTATGGGGAGTCTCGCCCAACAGTTGGACACAACAGCCATTACAGCAAATAAATTTGCATATATAAGAGCAAAGGCAGAAAAGACTCCACTGGTGATTGATGCATTTGATGAGTTGTCAAAAGTGGACGCCTCTAGCATATATAAACTTCTTGCTCAAGCTGAAGCAGTCAACCCAACTCACTTTTACCTGTCAAGTCGATCTAGCGAGTGGGATAATGCTGCAACAAACGCATTCAATGACGTTTTCGGACGCCCACCTCTAGTGGTTAGGTTATGTGAGTTTGATGCAGTAGAACAGAGGGCGATCTTTGAACATTATTTACCAGGAGAGGACTTCGCAGAGTTTCAAGCTGAGCTTGCTCGATTTGATTTAGAAATACTTCTTCCAAACCCTCAATTTTTGAAACTGTTCGCTGATGCCTATATCGAAAGTGAAAGACACTTCACTGACAAACGTTCAATATTTGCACAAGCAGTTGAACATCTGGCAAAGGAAGTAAACATCAATATAGCGAGTAGCAATCCAAAGCTTTCGACCACTCGGAAAGTTAACCTATCATCGGAAGTGTTCACTAAGTTGTTGTTGTCCGGCGCAGAAGGAGTCTGCATAAGCGAAGCCACCGAAAATCGCATGTATCCGTTACTGGCATCCCTATTTGAGGGTGAAACTGTGGCTGACGGTGTCCTGGCAACTCGTCTTTTCAAACCAAGCGATAGTGTGGATCAGCATCGCCCGGTTCACAAGATTGTCGCTGAATACTGTGCAGCGGACTATCTCACCAAGCGGATAGCAGACCCAGCGAACCCTCTGACATTGTCCAAGTGTCTGTCTATTATTGCTCCAAACTCCACAGTGCGAGATGAACTACGAGGACTACTAGGTTGGATGGCAGCACTAGGCAACAAACCTATAGAAGAATCCGCAATTGAACTTGATCCTTATGCAGTGCTAGCAAACGGTGATCTTTCCCAGCTTGAGCATTCGTCAAAGCACCTGCTTGTGAACCGGTTAAAAGAACTTGAGACACACGATCCTTACTTTCGAAGGGAGGATTTCTGGCGTCGGTTCAGCATTGCAGGCTTTTTCACCCAAGATGTTGTGGAAGAGATAAAACCTCTTCTCATTGATGGAAATGACGGACATTTGCGTGATCTGCTCCTTGAGCTTTTAGCAGGATCACCAGCAATCGGGCAGTTGAGAGATGAGTTGCGCCAACTTACCTTAACGCCGACTGAACGCGAAAACACTCGTTGGTTGGCAAATAGGTGTTTGCTCAACATCGACGATGATATCCTTCGCTCTGACTTGGACATTCTTATTTCTGAAGGTAGTGATACTTCTCTCAGTATTGCTGTTGAGACTATCGAAACTCTGGGCCCGGAAACATTCGAACGAACTTACCTTGCAGAATTCTTTCGTACTTGCTCAAAGATTTATTTGGGGAGGCGTGAGAGTGTACTAAGCATCCGTTATCGTCTGAAGAATTTCATTGACAGGTTAGACTTTACGACTATTGAGTGGCTCTTAGATAAATTGACAAAAGACCTAGCTTGCACCTGCGGAAAGGAGCCTTATGAATGTGACTGCCGAAACGGTATAAGCAAAATCTTAGGTTCAATGTTGGACAGTTACTTTGAATTGGCAATACCTCCCTTTGATCCACTACGGGTTTGGCAATGGGTCGGGAATTTGAATTTTCATGAGCAAAAAGGCGCAGATCAAAGCAAAGCGGTTCAGGTACTTCAAAAAAATGATGACCTGCGCCAAGGCATTATTGCTCATGTGTTCGGAAAGCTAACTGACCGTGACGAGATTTTCAAGATTCAGCTTAACAAGTTTGATTGGCACTCCTATTCTCATTCTGGCCTTAATTTTCAAAGAAATGATTATAAATTCGTAGTCGACCTAGCGTTTACAACGAACAACCCAAATTTGTGGGTGAGTTTCATAGCTAGGCATCAGTACTCTCAAAATAAAGGAGTACAAGGCCCAAACAACTTGCGGCGTCACATGCGTGAACAAGCACTAGAAAAACCCTTATTCATGAGAGAGTGGGCTAAGGATGGTAGGGCAGTACAACGTTTTCGACAAGAGAACCATAAGCGGTATGTCAAGCGTATTCGAAAGATAGAACGCCGCAACAGGAAACAAGACAAAATTCGTGCAGTAAACATCAAGTATGTCCAAGACAATCGAAAGCTTGTCGAAGGTGGTTATCATTTCGATTGTTTAGTTCGTTTTGCAGAACTTGTACTTATGGCCCCGGACAAAATTGAGCACGAGTTTAGAGATGAGGCACTCGTTCGGAATGCGCTCAGAAACTGCCTCAATTTTATAACTCCATACATTCCCGATCTGAACAAACTCGCTGAACTAGACTGTACGTTACAGAGCTTAAAATCTGAACGGATTCTATATGCAGCTTGTTTGGAGATTATGCGTGTTAAAGGAAACCTGGAAGAAGTTGATCTCCACCTCCTCAGAGCATTGCGTACTAACATTCATGCAGGTTCTAGAGCAGTCTCTAGTGAAGAACGAATTGCATTATTCAAGGAAGTCGACCGCTTACTCTTTCCTAATAGCGATAGTGCCGAGAAGTTTCTCCGGGGGTATGTTGAGCCACAACTGGCACACCGAGGATGTGCTCATCCTAATGTTGGATTATTGCGTAACGATAATGCTTTCGGTCATTTACGTGCCACGCTATCACTTGAATGGCTTAAGCGTTTTCATGAATTGGCACTTGAGCCATTAGATATGCTTTTTGAGATTGCTGTTCAGTATGGTGATCGAGATAGCTTGAAAGAGATCATGGCTGAGCGTTGCGCAAAGCTTATGTCTGACTGGCCTAACCGGACTGAAAATGAAGATATCGAGAGAAAGCGCACTTTCTGGCTAGTGCGTGCTTGGTGCTTTCTCAACGATGCACCTGAAATATACTGGGAATGGCTCAAAGAAGATAAAGACACTTTGCTTATTCTTAACGAGCTATCTGGGCGAATGAAGACTAGGGGACATTCCTATTGGCCCATGCTCACATCAGTCAAGGTAGAAGTTATTCTAAATGCCTTTATTGGAAAATGGCCTAAGGTATACCTACCGAACCAATGGGGGACAGAAAGCCCCAAAGAACAAAACGCATATCGCTTTTTGACTGAAGTGATTTGGGCGATTGATTCAGATGAGCCTGATGATGCTATCCCTGTGCTTGAGAGGCTTATTGAAGATCAGCGTTTCATTGATCTACACAATAGACTAAAGAGCATACATGCTGGTCAAGTGAGAAGGAAAGCACTGAGAGAGTTCGAGCCACCAGCACCACAGCAAATTGTAAGTCTGCTGGACCATGACACAGTAGTGAATGTAGAAGGTCTGCGTCAACTAGTGATTCAAGAGCTTCAAGACTTTCAGAAAGCTATTGATGGTGGAGAGTTCAACTCCGCAGATCGCTTTTATGAGAAAGGTGAAAGGTTAGGCGAAGTAAAATCTACCGAGATTATTGCCGAGCGCCTTAGTTTGAATCTTAGGCATCAAGGAATATCTGTGACACTGGAGCATCAGCTAAAGGATGCAAAGCGGAGTGATTTCACGGTGGCCAGAATGATTGATGGAAAAAGACTATTGCTTGTCACAGAGGTCAAAGGGCAATGGCATGATGAGCTATACACTGCCGCTTCTGATCAACTACATGAACGCTACTCTATTCATCCAGACGCAGAACAACAGGGCATTTTCCTTGCAATCTGGTTTGGCGCGAGAGTGTATTGATTTTTGTGTAAGCGCTTTTGTCTTACGCGGAAAAGCGTTCTGGAAACAGGATAGCAAAATGCGACAGGGCTGCTCGCCAATTTTTAATGGGTCGGTTCCATTTTTTCGCAATATTATTCATTGCCAGATACATGAGCCTACAAACAGCGGCTTCATCTGGGAAGACCGCTTTGGTCTTAATCACCTTACGCAAAGAGCGATTGAGGGATTCGATAGCATTGGTGGTGTAAATCACTCGACGAATTTCCATGGGGTAATCGAAAATAGGAATGACATTTTCCCAGTGACGGATCCAGATCTGGCTGATAGCTGGATAGGCCTCATCCCATTTTTCGCTGAAGGCATCGAGAGCAGCTTCTGATTCAGCCAGGGTGGGGGCTTGGTAAATCGGTTTGAGGTCCTTGGCCACAGCTTTTCGGTCTTTCCAGGGGACATACTTCATGCAGTTACGCATCAGATGGACAATGCATAATTGCACTTGTGTCTGGGGATAAACCGCTTCGATGGCTTGGGGAAAGCCTTTGAGTCCGTCGCAACAGGCAATGAGAATATCCTTCAATCCTCTATTTTTCAGGTCCGTGAGCACCTTCAACCAGAATTTGGCACCTTCGGTTTCGGCCTCCCCTATCCACAGACCGAGAAGCTGTTTCTCGCCCTCTCGGTCGATGCCAAGGACGACATAGACTGCTCGTTTGCTGACGCGCCCTGAGACCTTGATATTCACATACAGGGCATCGAGATAGACAATTGGATAAATCTCGTCAAGGGGGCGGGACTGCCAGGCTTTGACATCCTCGCTAACGGTATCGATAACCTCGCTGATCACCGATGCTGAAATCGTTGCGCCACCATACAATTCTTTGAGTTGTGCACTGATATCACGAGTGCTCATTCCTCGGGCATACAATGCCAGTATTTTCTCATCGAGACCGGCCAAGCGGCGTTGGTGTTTTGGCACCAGGATGGGCTCAAAGCTGCTGTTTCGGTCACGAGGAATCGACAGTTCTAATTCTCCGTCTTCCGATTGCACCGTTTTCTTTGAACTGCCGTTGCGACTATTTTTAGGGTGCTCATTGTCTGGACTTGATTGAAGATGGTGGTTGAGTTCACCGGCTAATGCACGTTCGACCAACCGTTTTTTGATCTGTTTTGCCAGACCGGACTCACCCAAGATGTCCTCCGGCGTGGCACAGTCTGCTAGCAGTTCGTCTAGAAGCTCATCGACACGATTGGGTTCTTTTTTCTTGCGGGCCATGGGGCGATCTCCTGATGTATTGGGATGATAGATCGCTTACACAAAATTCCGTACAGTTCCTTGGCGCAGACGAAAAGGTTGCTGGACTTAAAAGACACAATATCAGAAGTGCTCTGGAACTAAGAAGCAGCATCGAAACAAGCCTACCACAAGAACTCATAGGGCTTATTGATGTGTTCGTTTTAGATGTGTCCAAGTCAAGGTAGGGGATTTGGTACGAATTGAGAACTACCTGGAATTACCTTGAGCTGCAATGATCAAGTCTTTCGATGACACTTCTTTAAATTTCACTTTAGGCATTAAGTGGTCATATGTTATTGAATCGTATGTATAACGATGCGCTCTACCAGCCAGGAATTTCGATTGAGTAGTTGTGTCGCCTAACAACTACTCAATGTAGAAATCCATGGAAGAAACCTATCGAGATTCAACTCAAATTCCACCAAAATCACCTTGTGCCTGGCATAATCAGCGTTCCTCTGCCAATCTCAGAAACTCCTGAAGCCAGGAATGATTGAAACGGTGCGATGTAGATAAGCCCTCATAGGCAGTGTTAAAAATAATCGAATGTGCGACGCAAGATAAGCTCGTTATCTGATGTAATTGTTCGAGTACCATTCTCCATCATCGAGATCAGCCCCTGACTAATCCCAGTTAGCATCGCCAACTTACGCTGACTCCAACCCTTTTCTGCTCTGAGACTCTTAATCTCCTCTGGAGTCAACTTCGGTACCGCAGGTTCTATCTCAACAGATTCCTCTATCACTTCCCCAGATGGAAGATTTGCCGTATCCCAACTCTCAGGAGGAGCAACCAACAACTGAGCCTTCAGCAACTGATCAAAAAATCCCCTAGGACGACGAGTCGTATCCCGCCCAAACCCCGACGGCTGAATCTCCACCGGATACGTCTCAGCATCAAACGTAATCTGCCAACCCCGATCATGTAACGCCAGCAAATCCTCATCCCACGTATTCGTCAGCTTCTTCCGCAGCTGATTATCCGACTGAGCATTGTGCACACGTTCCACCCCATAGGCCACCTCCAACAAAGTCCGCACCGGCAACGGATGCCGTGGACTAAACTGCGCCTTAAACAACAACCAAACCATCAGCCGAGCAGCCCCTGCCCGATGCTGCCAAATACTCATCACACTTTCTAAGAGTGATTTAGGCAACACACCTGGGTTCACCGGCAGTTCCTGCTCTTGAGCCACATCCTCATTCAAAAAGTACTTAGCCCACAGACCAGCCTTAACCACAAAGGACATCCCAGTCAGCTCTTTATTACCAAAAATATCCTGCTGATAATGATGGCGAGTACCCAGGAGGTGCCACAGGCGACCTTCCTCAACCGTAAAGCCCTTTCGCTTACCGTGGCGCGGCCAGGAAATAAGTGTCGTAATCTTACAAGGCTGTTTAACAATCTCCTCAATCAGTGCCAGCTTCTCACGACGGTTCTTATCAGTACGTCGCTGCAAACCAAGATAAGCCTCAATTTGGCGATCATCAATCACCAACTCCTCTTCCCAGGGTCGTTCCATCTGAGACGCATGGGCCGCCAGGATAAGGTGTATACACGCCGCCCGAATATCAAATGTGTCAATAACCGCCAGGGCCGCTGCTCCCGCTAAAGCGGCAGGATGTTCTTCTTCTGTATTGTCCGCAACCCAGAAACAAATTGCACCCTGACCATCGTTAACCTCACGGCTATAGATCAGCTTGCCATCGGGATCAGTCGTCCAAGGCAACTGCTGACGCTGGGTAAGAATATTGCTCGCTTCCCAGATCGGCAATGAGGACGTTACTTTAGTCAGCGATCCCTGATCAAACAGATCTGGATTTGTTTTAGGACGCTCACCTGGGGCAGTTTTAGTCGCGACAGGACGACTTGCCCGCGACCCAGCATCTAGTTTTTTGTTAGATTTTGAGGTCATGGGATTCCCTGATTTCAACTTTGTCCACGTCCAGGACGGTCATTTTTCTGTAGCAGAACCTATAAGTTTCCACTTGGGCAGGGTTTAGAGCGCACCGAACGGGCAAGAAAACTATGCCAAGCTTGACACCACGCAGCGAATTATAGCGCCATATTCACACATATGAGGACAACTTACAGAAAGCGTGAATATTCTCATAGTCGTGATTACATTTGGCCCCAAAATCTCCATTTGATTACAAAAGTCTCTAGACCCTGGGCCTAAACCGAAACAAAATAGTCAACACACCATATGGCAACAGCTTTAGATGATTACAAATGACTCTAGAACCCAAACTCGATTACAAGAGTCTCTAGACCCTATGCCCTAAAAACAGATCACACAAACCCTTTAAGTGATTACATTTGGAGCTGATAACGGCTGTGATTACAGGTTTTCTCTAGAGCCTGAGCCCAAAACTGATTACAGCAACGCCTAGAGCCTCGGCCCGATTACAAACGTCTCTAGACCCCAGGCTTGATTACACGATTACTCTAGAACCCAAACCCTAGAAAATCGGTTAGAAGCCTCATTGAAGTGATTACATTTAGAGCTGATAACGGCTGTGATTACACATTTTCTCTAGAGCCTGAGCCCAAAACTGATTACAGCAACGCCTAGAGCCTCGGCCCGATTACAAACGTCTCTAGACCCCAGGCTTGATTACACGATTTTCTAGAGCCCAGCCCCAGAACCTGCTCGAAATCCTTGTGGCCTGATTACATTTAGAGCTGATAACGGCTGTGATTACACATTTCCTCTAAAGCCTGAGCCCAAAGCTGATTACACCAGGTTCTAGAGCTTCAACCTGATTACAGATATCTCTAGAACCTGGTACCTATAATCACACTAGAACATTCCAAGCAGGCGACATTTAGAGTCCAATCCTCTGGTCTTGATTACAGACTTATTCTAGAGCCCAATCCCAAAGTGATTACAGAATTACAAACATACAGTTCTGATTACATCAATACTCTAGAGCCTGGCCCCTAAAGTGATTACATCCATGGCGACCAAAGGGATTGATTACACGATTTATCTAGGGCCTGGTACCCATAATGATTACAAATTAGCTCTAGAACATGGACCGGAAAATTCTAGGTCCCCTACCCCAAACTCTCTAGACCCTATACCCAAAATTTTGATTGTTGTTATGTGATATTTCCCAAAAACAAAAGAGTTTGATATTTTTAGCCCTCTCAGAAGCCTAGCCATGATTACAATTTTTCTGTTATCAGAACAATCCAGGCAAGATTTTGTAATCAGACGGTCTGCTATAAGCAGTGAAGTCAATATGAGTAGTTCATTTGTATAAGGCACAAGCACACAATTAAAATTCAGCACTTTCAAGTGCTTTAGACCACTGTGAAATAGAACATTCTCAGTTCTGTTCTTATGGGTCTCTATCCTTAGCCTCCAAACAAAGTAGGAGTCCTGCCTACAGCTAGGATTGTTTTGTGTTGCCAAAATACAAGTTTACTCGTAGACAACGGGAATCACTCATCTGAGTGCAGCAACATCCCGATGTTGTTAACGGAACTGTGGACCGAAGCGTGACATTGGCTCTGCCAAATCCATTTGAATATGTGCAAGAACGAAGCAATCAGTTTCTTGCACTATTTCCCCATCGTCACGATTACATTTATGCCCGTCATCCATCACCGGGAAAGCGTCCCCAGTGGCAAACGGAAAGTCGGCATCCATTATCAGACCGACTGATTGAACAGGGCACTTATTTATATGGTGTGCGGTTTGGGAAGGAAACCCAGTACGCCATGCTCGATATTGATATTGGTAGCGCATACCATCCCAGGCGAGATCCCATTGCCTTTCAAAAATTGACCGAGGCATTGGAACCATTAGGCCTGGTTTCGGCCATCACCTGCACCTCATCCGATAGTCAGGGCCTGCACCTCTATTTTCCATTTTCAGAATCGCTGACGGCTTGGGAAGTAGGCAGTGGCGTCACCTTGCTTCTGGAAAGTCAGGGATTTAAGGTCACGCCTGGTCAGCTTGAAGTCTTTCCAAATGCTCGACTCTACACAATTGAAAGTACGCCGAACTTATTTAATGCCCACCGGCTACCGCTACAGCGTGGGTCGTATTTACTTAATGATGATCTAGAACCGATCTGGACCGACCAGACTACCTTTGTCGAACAGTGGAGACAATGCCAGAGTCGAAACAATCTAAGCAATGAGACACTACAGCAAATCATCAAGCAGAAAAAACGGCGTAGCTATCGTCTCTCGAATAAGGCTGACAAGTTCTTAAATGACCTCAATGCTGAAATCGAGCAAGGCTGGACAGATCATGGGCAAACAAATCGATTACTGGGTCGAATCACCATGCGAACCTATGTGTTTCACCATGTGATGTACGGTGGTGAACCATTAACCGGTGACAGTTTAATCAAAGAAGTTCTAACTGTAGCTCAAGCATTACCGGGCTACGAGTTGTGGTGTCGTCATCAGCATGAAATCGAAGACCGCGTTTCTGAGTGGGTCAGCTGTATCGAGAAAAGCCACTACTTCCACTACGGGGAGCAGTTTAGAAAATATAAGTCTAAAAAAGAGAGAGCAGAGTCTGAAAATACTGAACCCAGCTGGAATCAACAGCAGAGTCAAAAAACCAAGGACAAAATCCAAGCTGCACTAAAAGAACTCTCAGATAAAAATGAACTTCCAGAACAGGCAACTGCTAGATTCAATGCCCTCCGAAAATTTGGCATCGGGGGTGGGTCGCTATATCGATACAAAGAACTATGGCATCCACTCTGGAAATCACAGAAGAAATCCCCCCAGACCCCCCAATGTAATAATGAATCTGGACAGTTTGGCGCGTTAGCATGGCCAAACTGTCACAGCTCCACAAGCTTATTACAAGGGATAGATGGTAATAATAATGAAATCAATGGTTCTAGCGATCTGAAATCTGTTGAACATCAGCCAGAGGGTGGTAATTCCCATCGAGAAGAGATTCAGCGTATCCGAGAGATGTTGTCGAAGGCTCAGGTCGCTGTAGATTTGCAGGCCGCTCAGGAGGTTGTAAAAGCTGAGGAGATGCTGGCTCAGGAGTCGAGGGCAGCTCACCTACAGCGGATGGCTTATTGGCTGACGTTGGATGATCCGATTTTGATGACAGAGGCTCTGGCATGGCTACGGCAACAGCCGTCTGAGCTATGTGCTGAGTTATTAGATACGGAGCTGTCAGAGCTACAGCAGCAGGCGTTGGAGACGATTGTGGAGACAGTAGAGCAGCTGCAGCGGTTGGATTGGGGACCAGGGAGGATACAGGAGGAGTTGCGATCTCAATTTTCCATATCCTCGCTAGCCCATCTCACGGCTAAACAAAGACAACAGTGGTTATCTTATTTGCGATCGCGTCCTGACACAGGATAAAGGTATGGATTTTTTGCAAGCGCTAGTATTACTTTAGAATGAATATTTTTCTTAAAGCAGGAAATATTTCAAGCCAATTAGTTCTTATCATTTTGTAGGAAATCATCTGGGTCGTACCCAACATCTCCTACAAAACTAAATGAGCGAACCGTATTAAAGGTATCTTGACCCAATTCGGCAAGTGATATATCTGGGATTAATTTCGTTTTTTTAACATCATGAATAAGTCTTTGCCAATCCCGCTTCAACTGAGCATTATCATCCAGGTAATGCTCAGAGAAAAATTCAACCAGTGATTTCGCCTTTAATTCTGACTCTCCTAATTCTTCAAATTTCAACTCAATTTCTTCAAAAAGAATTCTACTTATATCAGGATAACGTGCTGATATTACAAGAAGTGTAATGATGGCCTCTCTAAGAAGTTTATCTTCTAGCTCATGTTGCGTTTTCTTCAAGCGAAACCAAATGATTTTGAATAATTTGTAAACATTTATAAGACGTTTAATTGTTCTAGGAGAGAGAACAACCTGCTTACAACATCTAGCAATAGCATCAAACTCATACTGAGTAAACTTAATTACCTCTAAGGTTAAATCTTCTACATCGTCACTTGAAAAGTTTGCATCACTACTAGTGGCCTCTGTCTTTTGATAATTCGTCTGGGTACTCTCTAACTCAAGCACCTCTCCAAAATTTCTTTTAAGAGATTCATTATCTACTTCATATTCTAAATCCATTTGATCTCTCAAATACATTTCCACCGTGGAAGGAATAACAGGCCTAACACGATAAGGAATTTGAATAATCTTTTCAATATAATCCAGTCCTGAAGGATTACCTTGGCGGCATAGAACCCCACCATATACTTTCTCTAAAGATCTGGCAATATAACGCTCGTCAATAGCTAGGACTACAACAAAAAGTGGGGTTTTTAGGAGAAGTTGAACAGCTTCTAAAACTTCTACAACTCGATCTGGTGGGCATCGATCTAGGTCATCAATATAGAGGACAACACGTGCAGCTCCTCTTGGAAAAAGCTTCTTCAACTCCTCAAATTTCTCAAAATACTGCTTGCCCTGATTCTTAGGTAATGTTAACTTTTCAGTTAATTCAGCCAAATCCTTCTTAACCAGCTGTAATAGCCCAAGGCGTTTATCATACTCTCCTGCCTCTAGTTGAGCAGTCACAAAGTCCGGTAATGATACGTGTTTGATAATATCCAGGCTTTTCCGTTGCTCTTCAACTTGTGCTTCTAATTGCTTCACACTCAACTTAATAGCTTGTACTTTTCCAGACTGGTTTAATTTTTCCTCTAACCTAGCTTCACGCAATTGAACAATTTCCTCTTGATGAGTTACTATCCTTTGTTGCTGTTCCTCAACCGATTGCTGATAAGCTGTAAATGATTTCTCAACAGATGAAGACCATCCTAGAAATTTTTTAATTAGAGTTGTCCCTGTAATTATTGCAGGAACAAGAGGAACTAGAGATGCAACTATTTTTGGAATAATTTGTGTGACATGTATTGTAAAGAGAGGAATACCAATAGCTGTCAGCATGGAAAATATGATAAACCCCAAAAACAACCTCCAGTTATCAACAGTCCATCTTCGAAAACCACTCCAAGTCAATAGCTTGTTGGAACGGAAGTATTCAAAAATAGCCTGAATCTGTTGAAAATCTTGTTTGTTTAGTTGTCGATCTAATGGAATTGAAGCAGATACTTCTTTTTGAAGTTCCTTCAGAGTTTCACCCATTGCCTTGTGTAAAATAGAGCCAGTAGGGCTAAGAACAGTAGCCAACATTTGTTCTTGTGGCAATTCTTCGTTCACTTCCTGTTGTATCTTACTTGCTTCTTGTTGAAGCTTCTCTCTTTTATGCTTTAACTTCTTTTCTTTTCTTTTCAGAATCTCAATCCTTTTTTCATTCGATTTTTTCAAACTCGTAAGTAGTAGATCTATAACTTGCTGTTGATCTACAATTTTCTCCCATTTATTAAGTACTTCTTCATCAAGCTCATGCTCAAGTAGAGTTTGTCGCTCCTCTTCTCTCATATCATTAAGAGCCTGCCAAACCTTGCCACCATTTAGTGGTGATGCTCCTGCTTTTTGCAATTGCTTTTCTAAAGTTAACTGCCGGTTTAACTCAAAAAAGACAGTTTCCATTAAACTCGCCCAGAGATTAGAGCGGGCGTACGTCCAAGCATCAAAATGAATCTGATAGACATGACCTACATAAGGAGACAATTGTTTTATATCATCTCCCCAAGATTGCTCTTCTCTTAGTTTCTGACTGCGGATTTCAGTCATTTTTTTCTGCATTAAATGCATAACGAAAGATTTCCCACTACCCCATCCACCAAGAATTCCAACAGCAATTGGTGGCTCCAGGTTACGTAGCAATAAAACTTCTGCCAATGCATCTACTTCAATGCCAATACTAAGTAAGTCTTTTCCGTAAGCTAGATCATTCCGTGGACTTTGAGCCAAAAAATCTTTAACCTGAGTCTTTAAATCTTCCGGCTGTATATTGGCTAAAACCTCAAAAGCGAAAGCGCTAGCATGCTCAGCTGCCCTTTTCTGCACAGATTCTCGATGTTCTGGATCAGCATATTTTTTGTTGTCTATTAAGTCTGATATACCTCGAATAACTAGCGCTTCAATATTGGGATACGCAAAGACCGCGCTTAGAAAGCCAAATCCTTCCATATCAACAGCAACCGCATCAGCATAATTCGAACGTAGAAATCTGAAGGTTTCAGATGTGGTTGAAGTAATAACTTTATCTCCAGATGCAATAGGAGCAACGAAAACACTAGGATTGGAGGAAGAGGCTGACGATAATCTCTGGAGCCAGTCAGACTTTCCCGATTCCGATCTGGCTATTCGCACTAGATTGAAGGCACTTTGTGCTACTGCCGGTCTTGTAGTAAGTTTTTCTGCTGCTTTGGCTGCCTCATAGTTATAAACTTTCGTTGCGGCTACCACATCACCGATCTCAACGTCTCTAATGCCGCCAGCAACTCCTACAAACAAGAGTATCAAAGGATTGTAACGAACAATCGCTCGTTCTGCTTCTATTGCACCTCGAGTATTACCTGTACCGACCTCGACAATGACAACATCCCAAGCCTGCTTATCAGTAATAAATCTCCCTAATTCATAAATTGTCCCAGAGTCATGAATTTCTCTACGGAGGTCTATCAAATAATTCCTAACAGCTAGATACTCCACTGAAAGGGCAGTTAATATTACCGCACGAGGCATAAGCTATTCCTTAATGCTACTTTAAATCCTTTACTGCTCTGATGATGAAAGTTGACGATAGCTCCATTCTTCAACAAGAGTACAGTCTTTAACAAAGCACCTCACTCAATTGTGATCACTAACACAATCTAAGAAAAATTGATGGGTATGTAAGCAGACAGTAGGCTCATGCTCCAAAGAGCTCTATCTACCTCACCTCAGTCTATAGTAGAGTCATAGACCGAACACACTATTGCATAATTGCATAACCCTACACATACTGGACTTAAGATCTCTATATCTAAGTAGACAGAATCCTGTATTACTTAACTCTCTGTATCTAACCCGAAGCCCTCTGTGAACCTTAGTGTTCACGCAGGGCTTCTTAGTTTGAAGCAGGGCTGTAGTATCGGGTGAGCAGAAAAGGGATGACTCGCAAGTGAGCGATCGCACATCCACCCGTAACAACGATCACAAAAAGTCCATCGGAATTGATGAGGGGATCTCTGTTTCCCTACTCAGAACACACAAAACAACGTTCTACCCCCCGGAGTTCCAACGCCCACCGACACACTCACACACCTATCAGGACTTTATCTATGAAACTCACTCATCTTGGTGCATCCTACACTCCCTCTGCTCAAACTATCGAAACCATCGAAACCGATACTGAGCTGTCCTTCATGGGTCGCACCTTCAAAATGAGAGCCCCCAAGGCCATGCCTGCTCAGCCTGCTGCTCGCAGCCTTACCTATCGCGGCGTTCGCTACAGCGCTTAAGTCCAATTTTCAACGTTAAATCGTGTTATCCCACAGCCTCTGATAGTCTTGTTAGGGGCTGTTTTATTGGCTTTTGATAGACCTGTGACGCCCATCACCACAGTTACTCAGTCAATCTCAGAAACGCCTTAAGCAACCTTCAGTTATTGGTCAGATAGCGTTCAGCTAGTCCCTGCATTCTTGTAATCAATGAAGCAATTCAAACACTTCACTGATTCACAAAGGAGCTTTAACTATGAAACGCACACTTCTTTCCGCCTTAACTATTCTTGTTGCCTCTGCTGCGATCGCACCCGTTGCCTCCGCTGTTGAGCCCGCTAACTTCAATATCCAAGAAGCTCGACTAGAAGCCCTCGACCGTCGCACTAAGAATTCCGTTCATAAACTACGCCTGGAGCATCTCAACAACCAGACTAAGGCCATCGAAGATATCCAAGCGGCTCGTTTGGATGCTCTTGATGCCCGTACCAAGGCTATCGATAACATTCAAGCAGCTCGGCTAGATGCGCTGGATGCTCGTACTAAAGCTGTTGAAAATATTCAAGCTGAGCGCTTAAACGCTCTGGATGCTCGCACTAAGAACAGCGTGCATAAGCTACGTCTTGAGCACCTCAACAACCAAACCAAAGCGGTTGAGGATATTCAAGCTGCTCGTTTGGAAGCATTGGATGCTCGGACAAAAGCTATCGACAACATCCAGGAAGCTCGGCTAAATGCTCTGGATGCTCGCACTAAGTCCGTCGTCCGCTAACAGATTGCTGAGCTGTTGCGGTACCCAAGCTTGGGTGCCCGGTGCAGACTCCGTTAATCTGTGAAGCTTCATTACTTTCAGGGCACCCTTTTTCTCATCAGACTCTCCTACACACACACTCTACGCCTCTGCCGACAAAGTAGAGGCTTTTTTTGTGAGAATAGAAAAATCACACAATGGTCACCAGGGGCAGCTCATCCCAATGGGTGGTGTAGCGCTGGGAGAAATACTCAGACCGCATCCCCCAGGTGGGTGCCAGGCCCATTGCGCCATACTTCACGGCATCGGTTGATAGCTTGCTGTTAATCTGATCCAGCGTTGCCATTAGTCGGGTTCGCTTCTCATCATGGACTGGCCCACCTAGCAGGCTACCTTGTACTTCATCGGCCTGCACCAATTCTGTGGCAATCACCTTTGCTTTGAGATAGTCATAGCCGGGTTCATAGGCCATTTCTGCCAGCTGCATGGCGACCTGAATTAATCGACCAGTGTCATGGGTGGGTGGGTCTAGCTGTACTGTCCGCGCGGCTGAATACTGGTTTTCTTTTCGGTAATAGCTGGTGCGCATGATAACGGTAAAACAACCGGCTAGCAGATTATCCTGGCGGAGTTTTTCGGCACAGCGGGTGGTGTAGGTTGCGATCGCTTCTTTCAAATCGGAGAGTTCGGTAACCAGGTGGCCAAAGGACCGCGATACGATGCGCATTTTCTTGGGAGGAGCCACGGGTTCCATGGCAAAGCAGGGGATACCTCGCAGTTCTAGCACTGTCCGCAGGCCAAAAATGCCAAATCGTTTTTTGATCCAGCTATCTCGGGCCTGCTTTAGCTGGAGTGCGGTTTTAATGCCTGCCTGGAGTAGCTTGGCTTTGTTGCGACGGCCAATGCCCCAGACTTCTCCCACATCGATAGTTGCTAGCAATCCGTCCAAATCGTCTACGGTTTCCAGGTTAAGGACGCCGTTTGTGGTTTGCGATCGCTTTGCTACATGGGCCGCTATCTTGGCCAGGGTTTTGGTGGGAGCGATACCGACGGATACAGGGATATTGGTCCACTGCTTGACAGTGCGGCGAATGGTGTGGCCATAGTCGGTCAGGTCCAGGTGGGTAAAGCCGCTCAGGCCGAGAAAGGCTTCGTCAATGGAGTATTGTTCGACCTCGGGGCTAAACTGTTGTAGGGTTTCGATTACCCGGCGGGACATGTCTTTGTAGAGGACCGGGTTAGACGAGAAGACATGGAGGCGTTTTTGTTGTACCAGGTGACGAATGGAGTACAACGTGGCCTGCATGGGCACCAGTTTTTTGGCTTCGGCAGAGCGGGCGACGACACAACCATCATTGTTGGACAAAACCGCTACTGGCTTACCTTCCAGGTCTGGACGAAAGACTCTTTCGCAGGAAACGAAAAAAGAGTTGCAATCTACGAGGGCTAACATTTTGTTGCCCTCATGAGAACTGACGAATGAGCGATGTGACGACACCCCAGAGGTCTATGGGGCGAGAGTCGTCTGTGCCTAAACGGGTGACCATCAGTTCGCCGTCTTGGACAGCGACGACTAGGGTGCCGGGTTGACCGGTGAGGGAGCGGTCGACGATGAGTAAATCGCCGGACTGGACGTCGTCATGGGCGGCTATGGCACTGTCCACTCGCATTAGGAAGGTGGCGGCTGAGCGTTTGATTAGGTACTGGTTTAGGTCAAGGCGCTGCTCGATGGCATCGCCTGGGATAGGAAATCCCATGGGAACTATGGATGACGATAGTTCATTTGTATCAAATATATTGATGCACTGCCAAGGGTTAGATACGAAGAGGTTATGAATTTAGGGAAAGTTGAGGGTTTATATGGGGTGTAGTGGAGGTGCGATCTCAAATGAATTTAGGGATTTAGGGAAGGAATTGCGATCACAACTTCTGCACCATCCATAGCCTCCTTTTTAAAGAGGTTCGAGAACAACAAGCTACAACACAAATCTATTCAAAACTTAGAACTTTGTGCTCATACTAGAACAGCAATAATGAATGGAAAGAGTCAGTATCTTTGCCTAAGCATCAGATAGGCGTAGGGACCAAACAAACCCTTAAAGTACATCACATGAACCTTTATTTTAAGCTCATATATAGTTACTCTGTGTATCAGTATCAGAAAGTTTAGATGTCTCTAGACAAAGATATCTAGTAGGTTGAACGTTTTAATAGATACCCTGAGAAAATATTACATAAGCAAAATTACGTAAGCAAAATTACGGATTTTGAGTTAAAACTTTGGATTAGTAGCCATTGTGGTTAATCTTCTGGAGAAAATTATGCTAGGCAAGCTATTAAATTAAAAAGGACTGAATTTAATACATGTGATGTAGCTTCGTTTGCTGTGCCCCAAGCTACATAAAATATACAAAAGAAATTTGCCAAAACCATCTCAAATAGGCTTTCTATAGCAATTAGAACTTACGATGACGGATAGTTACGACTTATCTCAGCTTGACCCAAATGCATTTGAGCACCTGGTAAATCATCTTGCTTTAAAGGTTCTTGGCCCTGGATTGACAGTATTCGGGCCTGGAGCAGATGGTGGCCGAGACGGCTACTTTCAAGGCGAGGCTCCTTATCCTAGCGAAACAGAGCGCTGGTCAGGTTGTTGGTATATACAGTCTAAGTTCCACAAACCGAAATTATCTAAGGATCCTCAAAAGTGGTTAATTAGCAAAATAAAGGAAGAATTACGTGCCTTTAAGAGTCCTAATTCACGCAGAGAATGGCCAGACAACTGGATAATCGCGACAAATATTGATCCTTCAGGAGCTCCAGAAACCGGTAGCTTTGATAAAGCTCGAGCATTAATTGAAAAAGAATATCCGCCTCTTAAAGAGAGATTTCATATCTGGGGAGGAAATAAAATTTTACAGTTACTGTCCTTCTATCCTGAAGTCAGAGAGGAATATCAACACTTTTTAACCCCCGGCAACGTTTTAGCTGAGCTTTATGGGCAGCTTCAAGATAATAGAGCCGAAGTGAAGAGTATTCTAAGATTCTTAGTCCTCTCACAATTAGATGAGCACCAATATACAAAACTAGAGCAAGCTGGGTCTGCCTCAGATACTCGCCCCGGTATTCAGGATCTCTTCATAGATTTACCATTCCGATGCGATGAATATAAACTTCAAGGTATGGTCGTAGAGTGGTTGGTTAAAACGCTAGCCAAGTGCCATCGTTTTGATGATAACGAGCCAGATACACCAGAGTGGAGGGCATGGAGTAAGTTTCCAGCTCGAGCCAAAGTTTGGTTTATCAAGGGGGGGCCAGGCCATGGTAAATCAACAATCAGCCAATTTATTTGTCAGATTCAAAGGGCAGCTCTGATAACTAATAAAAATGTGAAGTACGTTTCACCAAAACGAAAGTCTTTGGCAAATGAGATAAAGCAAAAAGTTATAAAATTGAATTTTTGGCCAACAATTCCTAGAGTACCTATCTCCATAGAATTAAGGGAATTTGCTCAATGGTTTGGCCAACAGGGAACAAATAAACCACGTGGTATATTGAGTTATCTGGCTAACTTCATCTCTATTGGTCTTGAGCAAAAAGTTTCAGTAGGAACTCTTAAGAGACTCCTGGGAAAACATCGCTGGTTAGTTATATTTGATGGTTTGGACGAAGTACCTCAAGACGTTAAGGATGAAGTAGCTTTCGAGGTTTGCCGTTTTGTCAATGATATTTCAATTTCTATTGATGCTGATCTTTTAACTATCTGTACATCCAGACCTCAAGGTTACTCAGGTCAGTTCGAAAATTTAGACGGTCCAACGATTGAATTAGTCAATCTTTCTAAAGACCAAGCTCTAAGATGTGCTGAACCGGTACTTAAGTTAGATCGAGCCTCAACAGACTTTAAGAAATCAATTCAAATTCTAGAAAACTCTATTGAGTCAGAAGCAGTCCGAGAATTAATGACTACTCCATTGCAATCACACATTATGGCAGTCGTTGTTAGGGACGGAGAAAGACCACCAGAAAGGAAATGGAAACTGTTTACAAACTTCTATCAAGTTATCAAAAGAAGAGAGGCAAACAGAAACTTACCAGACAAAAAGATCTCTGAACTTTTGAGAACACAAGAAAAATTACTCAAAACAGTACACAATCGTCTGGGATTCGCACTCCACGCTAGGGCTGAATCAAGTAAAGGTGCCCAAACAAAGCTAGACCGAAATGAATTCAAAGAACTGATAGAAAATGCCGTCTCTCAATTAATCGAAACCAATGTTGATGCAACCGTTAATACATTGATGAAAGCAACAACAGACAGGCTTGTGCTTGTTAGCACTCCTGATGATGGTGATCACGTTCGTTTTGATATTAGACCATTGCAAGAATTTTTTGCCGCTGAATTTCTATACGAATCAGTTACAGCAGAACAACTACGTGAGAGAATTCAGCTTATTTCGGGTGATGCACATTGGCGAGAAGTAATGCATTTCTTGCTAAGTGCTTTAATTGAGAATGATAGTCAGACAGAATTATCAGTTGCTATTAGCATACTGGAAAATTTAAACGAAGGAGATGATGATGATAACCTTCATATTCTAAGACGCCGTTTAGCACGAGGGGCAAGCCCAGCAGCAAGATTACTCCAAGAAGGCGTCTTGGAGCAAGACAAACGAATTCGTCAACAATTCCGCAAATGCTTTGAGCCCTTGGCAGCATCTACAAAGCTAAATCTATTGGAACCGCTTTTGAGTGTTAACCAAGTAAATTCAAGGCTTTGGTTACATAACTTTTTGTTTTCTTGCTTACGAGATAAAAGCCCTACTGAAAGCATAGGTGCAGCTATCGTTCTATTAAAAACACTACCTGATGGGCATGACCGAGTAGAAGATTTTACTATTTTTTTACTGGCATCACCATCAGATTATTTCTCACACATTTTTTCTGAGGGCACAAATAAGAGAGATTTTATTACAGGAACTAGTAAACTGTTTACAAGACAGTGGATTTACAATTTGATAATAAGAAAGCTTTTAACCAATGATTGGTTAAAACTTAAAAGAGATGCGATGCAAGTAATCTTAGAATTTCTTTCTAGGTTTTCTGCTAAGCTTCCAAATCAAAGTGAGTTAGTTAAAGATTTCAGACTTTCAGAACTAGAGTCTAAACTTCTAAGTATTGTCTTTATAAAATATCTTCCTTCAAAGAGAAAGAAATCCCGTGATGTTCTATACAGTCAAAAAGATTATGGATTTATAAGAATTGATTACCACAAAAATACATGGGTTGATAAATTATCTCCAAATGTTGTTGATCAAGACCTTGCCCAATCACCCACGATTATACAGATCGTTCAGTGGATTGCATGTGCTATCAAAAAAAATAGTCCCTCACATTTAGTGAAGGTCATGACTGTCTTCAAAGAGCAAAAAAGTGATTTACTCATCACCTTATTTTCACAATTAGGCGTATCATTCCTAATTGATGCAGAAAAGACAATAGATGAGAATATTCAAGATCTTCAAGGATTAACAACATTAGACTTTCAGGAGCATATAAATCTTGACAATCGTATTCGCTATCGAACTACTGTAAAAGCTGTGGGAGCTCATGCGTCAGTCAATATATTTTCTGAAGAAAATTTGAATAACTGGAAAGAACTTTTAAAGGACTATCCTGAAATTGCTTTTTTTCTTTGGATGCAAGGCGAACATTACCACATAAATGAAACACCACTTTTTGATGAGTTGGTTCAAAAAGTCATCGAAAAGCCCAAAATATTATCTTCTTTTCCATCTAGTTGGGGAAACTTCTTGAAAGAGGCACCAGATCGCGAGACTGATTTGAGAACAGCCTTCTTAAAGGCATCTGCCAATAAAGTATCAGACCAAGGTAGTGTTGGAGGGATAGAACCATTCAGAATAAACCTTCCTAAGGAAGCGCCATTACTACCTCATATTTTAAATACATTTTTGTCTTATCGAATAAAAGCTCCGAGAAATCGAGAGATTGACAAGGAGCTAGCTTACATCCAGAAAACAATTACAGCATTCTGTCCTAATTGCTCGGAATTAGAAAATATATTTAAGGATACAAATATCACTCCAGGAATACAAGCAGCAGCAGCAATGGCCTTATTACTACATCCTGATAGTAATAGAAGTCTTAATAATCTCAAACAACCAATTGTTGATTTCTTTAAGGAAGACCTTGGCTCTTGGTACACAAATGTTGTTATTAGCTGCTTGCGTTTTTTATCTACCGAAGAAGACAAAAATGCATGCTGGATAATGAATCATGTTCTTGATAATTACCGAGATAATTATGACCAAAGAAGATGCATTCAGGAGTTATTATCACATTGGCGTGAAATATCTTACGCACCAATCCAGAAAGCGAAAGTTCAAAATAAATGGCTTACGCAAACACAGGTAATTAGGGGAATCTATACTTGAGTCATCATACTCTCAGAATAGGAAATAAATCAGAACTTTGACAAGGTCCTCACAAATTTGATGGCTTTAATCTCACCCCAAAAAGCAAACAGATAGAAATTGCAGGGATTAACCGTCAAGACTTTTCCAGTATGCTGAATCGATTTGAAGTACCACGCTTTCAAACACTACTAAACGAGTTGGCAGAGGAAATTAACTATGAGTAGACTCTAAAAACTAAAACATAGCTGCAACTTCTGCGTCTTCTGATACACCTCCGGCAACGGTTCCGGTTCAGCCTCCACTGCCGAACAATACTTCGCATAAGCACACTGCCCACACTGCTCTCCACATTGGGGTTGCCAATCTTCCTCATCTAACAGCCGCAACGCCAACTCACCAATCATCATTTCCACCTGTCGCCGATGCTCACAGGTCACCTCATAGGTCACCCGCTCCCCCGTCCGCAGGAATAGCAGGCTCATCCGTCGCAGCAATTTTCCATAACGCTGCTCCAGCGCCAAACTATATAACCCCAGTTGCAGATCCACCGTTTCAGCCGCAGGCATCATCGGATTCTTCGCTGACTTATAATCAATCAGCTCCAGACCATCGTCCAAGCTATCCAATCGGTCATAACGCCCCGTCAGCTTAAACTCCAGACCATTCACCTGCAGCAAACCCTGAATTCTACCCTCCGTCGCCAACGGACGCTTCATCACACCTAACAGCAAAATCTCATTCTCAAAATACCGCCACAGAATTTGCCATCCCTCTTCCACCTGGGCCACAGTCAACGCACCAATCTGATTCTCCCAGCAATACCGTAACCACTCCTCAGACGGTAGCGGATCCTGATAATGCCAATCCTGATACAGCTGCGCCAGCGCACCATGCAACGCCGTACCCAATACAGCCGCACCAAACACGGACGGCTGTTTCAAACCGTACTCATACCGGTAGTAGTACGCCCTGGGACACTGGGCATAGGACTTGAGCTTAGTTGCCGAGAGAAGATACGCCATAGCCAGCATTCTACTGCTGACAGCCAGCTACAGCACAGGGCTTTATCAAGTTGTCATAAGAGTTCAGAAGGTTACTAACTGACAGATCAATGTAGTTGCGTTGGCGAAGCCGCTCCAGCGGAGCATCGCAACCTCCATCTTCAGCCCTGAGTCCCATAATCCACCTGCTGAATCCGCACCTCTTTTCCTGGCACCAATCCCAAACCAGCCGCACGACCACCCGGCAACTCCAACACCTGGTCCACCGCCTTACTCACCCCATAAACCGGACACGGCTCCCCCAAACAAGGCGGCAACTCAGCCAGTACCATCTCCACCTTGCCATCCAACAGAAATACTGCATCAATCGGAAAATTCACATGCTTTGTCCACAGCACCTGCGCCTTCGGTCGCGGCAACTCAAACAACATCCCACGATTCGCAGGCAGTGAGTCTCGGAACATTAACCCAATCGTCTGTTCCTCAGCTGTCGAAGCCACTTCCAGTTCTATCGTTTCACCCCCAATCACCGCTTTCGCCGTCACCGGCAACTGTTGTGCGGTCACCGGCACAATCTTTTCGCCAGAACGCCCCAGCGTAGAAACTAACAATACCGCTCCTAACGCACCTGCGCCCAGGAGCCCAAACACCCATCGTTTTCTATTCATGATGCATCACATGTAATCAACAAGAACCCGATACACCCATCATCGCTATCTAAAGCGCAAACACTATTTCTATTTGGAGACAGTTTCTTTTTCAGAAGTCGAAGCAACAGACTTCCTCGCCAGTATCTTGTCAGGCTCCTGACTAAACACACTGGTCTGCTCTAACGCTATAAATCCTTGTCGCAAAAATCCCTGGATTCTACCCTGGGTCAAAATATCATCCGTCGCTGCCGCATCCGCCAGCTCACCAAACGTTTGTTGGGCTCGACGGACCTGCGAAATCAGCAGCTTATCCATCCATGGAAACTCAATCATTTCTATGGTGCCGTCTTGCTGCCACTGACCAATCTCTGGCCATGACTCCAACACCGTCCAATGAACCGGCTTAGTCAGGCCCATATTTTTCACAAATATATGGCGAATCTCAGGAAAGCCCTTCACCGACTTAGAAAACAAATCCAGCGTCGATGGATCACCATCCGTCACCCACCACTTAATAAACTGAATCCCCTGAGCCTCCGCCAAGGACAACACATTGTACTCACTGAACCAAGCAGTCAGGGCCGATTCTGACCGGGCCGGTAGGTCAACAATCACCGTTTTGCCTTCTTTTTGGGCAGAAACAAAAATGGTGTTGAGTTGCGATCGCATATCGCGATCATCCGACACCACCATTTCAATCGCATCGGGATAGGCCCCACTCAAGGTGGGATTGGTCATATCCCCATCAATTGGTTGAATAGTCTGCTGTTTAGACCGGCAATAATCCACCAGCATGGCCGAGACCACAGATTTCCCGGTGCCTCCTTTATCACCGCTCACCAAATGAATACGAGGCTTTTCTGCTGACTTCGAGCCAGCCTGTTTCTTTGTGGAACTACTCATGGGAGTCCTCCAAACTTCAATGGGTTGTTAGTGTCTAGTTTTCGCGTCGGGTAATTCCCAACTCAGCCCGTCGTTGAGCAAACATACGCTTGGCCAATGCTTGTTGAGCCTTTAACTCTGTGTCACTGATCGCCAATAACGACTTTGAATCAGATGTGTCTGTCAAAATCTGTTCTTCAACATCCTGCAATGGAAGAGGCTCTGTCATCGGAACAGTTAAGTCAGTCGTTGAACCTTGTTCTGGTAATGACTGTTCATCAGACCGCTGCTGTCGCTCTTGATAGTAATACGTTCTAAATGTGGTAATCGTACAGCTCAAATCTCCACCACGCACCAGTGCACTATGAATTGCACTTAATGAGTACCCTCGTTTTCGATACGTCTCAATCTCTGGGAAAATTTGAGCCACAACGTTACGATCTGACAGTCTACCGCCGGGGCCGGGTTCACCCAGAAAGGTTTCTAGAGACTCCCTCGCATGGGTCATGCTGAACTTATTACTGCAGCGAGAACTAATTCGTTTCAGTCTGACGGATTGAACAACACACAACCGATAGTCACTACCATAACAACAAGACTGTTGAAATTTTCAATCAACAAAGTCTTTCTTTAGATTCTCTATCAACTCTACAGAGACTCACCATTGAATCAACAGTGATATCTACACCCTATCTACAGAGACGAACCACTCAATCAACAGTGATTCAACAACTATCACCATTGACTCAACAGTGATATCTACAACGATTCTACACCCATATCACCATCAGATATCTACAGCGCATCTACATGGATATCTACATAGGACTCTACATAGAGTCAACAACGATCTCCACAGTCAATCTACATGGATATCTACATAACGAATCTACATCGATATCTACACTCGTAATCTACGGCCACACTGTTGCAAGAATATTGACATTTGTAAACCGCCCCCTTTATCACACCTGCCATGTTGTCCATTGCCTCTGTCTCCAGCCAACACGCGGCTCATTACTATGGGGCCGACAATTACTGCTCCCTAGACGAAGCCAAAACCGCTAGCCAATGGACTGGTAACGGTTGTGATGCACTACAGCTGGGTGGCCCGGTCGAGAATCAAGTCTTCTCCACGCTGTTAAATGGCTATACCCCTGATGGCAAGCCACTCCACCAAGCTTTCAAAATGCATCATGTCGCTGGCATCGATCTCACCTTCAGTACCCCCAAATCCATCAGCTTGGCCACCCTTTGGCATGGTGCTGTGGACCTATTCAATGCTCACTACCAAGCCGTCAAAACAGCCTTAGCCCTGATTGAAAGCCAAAGCGGTGCTCGCCGTTGGGATGGTCAGCGCGTATTCTTTGAACGAACAGAAAATCTCATCATTGCTCAATTTGCCCATACCACCAGCCGTGCCCAAGATCCTCAACTCCATACTCACAACGTTGTTCTGAATACCACCCAAACTGATCAAGACTGGAGAGCACTGGATGCCCGCACCCTCTTTAAACACCGCAAGCTGTGGCAAACGGTCTATCACCAAGACCTTGCCATCAACGCTCAGCAGCTAGGCTACGCCGTCAAGCGCTACCAGGGACATTTAGAACTGGCTGGTTATACGCCTGAACAACTCGACTACTGGTCCAAACGACGACAGCAAATTCTCCAGGCGGTCGGCCATCACGCATCACGTGCCCAAAAACAAATCGCCTGTCTCCGCACCCGTCCCAAAAAACAGGGCCACCGCTCCCTAGAATCATTACGTCAGCAATGGGATACAGAAAACCAACAGATGGGCCTGGGCATTGAACATCCCCAACCTCACCTTTCTCAGACCTCAGATGCAGCCCATCGATTAGATGCCGCCAAAACTGCCTTGGAGCACCTGACTCAGTCCCTTGGCCTCACCGAAACCCTCGACACCCTTACCCTGATTCAGCAGGTCTTCGGCGATGACGGCTGGGGCAATCCCGACCAGCCCTTTGGCTACCGTGACCTGGCTCAGGCCATCACTGACGCTAAAGCTGATGGACACCTTTATGAGCAAAATGGCCACCTGTGCCGCTCTGCCCATATCCCTATCAGTGCTCCAAATCAGCCAACACAAACACTGATAACGCCCTATCCCTACACCGATGCGGTCGGCCAGTTTGCCCATGCCATTGCCCAGAATAAGCGAGCACTGTTGATTGCTCCTGCCGAACTTCACGACAGACTTACCCAGGCCATTCGGCAACGGCTCAAACAATTGGGCACCCTAAACTCTCCTCAAACAGCGCTTCAACAGACATCAACCAAGCCTATCGAAGTCACGATTTGTTCGGGAGATCGCTTACGGATTCCGGGTCGGGTTGGACCGGTACATGTTCAGGTTGAAGCGATTGATCGCCCCAGATGGGTTCAGCTCAGGCATCGTAACGGGAAGGTCACCGCTTGGGACCTTGAGCATCCCAAAGTATTTGAGTTTGCCTGGGTTCACACGGGGGAAACACTGCCCAAACAGCACATTGATGAAATCCACCTGGTGGGTAACATTGGCGATCAACGGCTGAATCAATTGAGAAAAAAGGTCCATGTCCCCATCACGGTTTACCAACTCGACACGCAGCGTGAGCCCAAAGTCATCACAGCTCCAAATCTGGATCGGGGTCTGGAGCTGGATCGTTAATGTGGGCCAATCGATGCGTCAACGATTGCCATTCCGCTGGCTGAAAATCACTGCAGAGAACGGTTTGTTCAACCTGATGAAACACTGTCGTGCCATCAGTCCGCTTTAGCAAAATGTGCTGACCAGCCACATAGTCCAGCTCCAACACCACAGATGGGTCCTGCGGCCATTTATCTAAATTGGCCACCACCTGATGCATCAGGTGCTTTCCATCGGCAACAGTCACCGTTTGGACCGTTGCCAGTTGAGCTGACAAATACGCATCATCCTCTGGTGACAGACCATTATGCAGGAGAATATTTCCCGAATAGCGATATAGCAATCGCCCCTCAGAAGTCGTTAAGGTGATGCTGCCACTGGGGTCATAGGTTAGCTGATAACGGGGTTTATCTGGAGTCGGTAAATGACGACCCGCTGTCACAAGACGCTCCATCAACGCCATGGCTTGGTCATCTGGAATCACCGGCTGAGTCTCATATAGCCGGTCCTCAGCATGGGCATTAAACGCACGAATACTCGTAATCTCCAGCCCCTGTTCCCGAGCAGCAGCTACATCAGCTTCACTCAAATCAAAATGGGCCGGAGATTCCACAATGGGCACATCCTGAATCCCCTTCTTCAGATCCTCAGACCATGGTTTATGTGATGTCATGACCGGTCAATCGCGTTCCAATTCCTCTAACGAGCTATAGACCGTCAAGCCCTTTATCAACAGGTGCAATAGCATCTGATCAGGCAAACGATGGCTAGATTCAGCCAGTTGATAAATCTGGTCCATCGGCAATGACTCAAACAGTGAAAACATTCGGTCCAGGTTATCGATTAAATCATCTGAAAACACTGTTGGTTGCGCCAAAAAACGCTCCAACACATCATTGACCAACGCCTTCAGCGTTTGCTCTGAATGAGACGCCTGGTCCTTCAATTTGGACATCAAGCTGGGATCTCGTAAATCAATATGTAGTCGTGTTCTATCATTTGAATGTGAGGACGCTGAGTCTGACTGTGTCAGGTTTGAGGGGCTTGATTGCTCGGTCATGCAAGTTCTCCTTGTGTACGTCACACGTAGAGACACCCTGGACCTCAAGCCCTAGCCGATTCATAGCAACTTTATATTGCCTTGACAATTCACCAGGAGACTTTAAATGGTTTTCCATCCTAGCGATTTTTTCATCGTGTTGGTGTTCAAGATGCCATCATGAAGTTTCTTGAATTTTTGGTTGCTGGACAGTCCCCACCAAACCCTGATAAATTGCCGGGTTGCTCCCACATAAACCACTCCATTTGTCGGGTGCCCCCCACATCAATGGGCTGCTTTGGATCCTAAATGCTCGTTCTTGCCACCCAGAATTCTACTTTCTGAACACTCTCTTAAAAGATTCCAAAAAATCTCTCATGAGACGCTTACAATCGCAGCCGTTTACGCCCAAGAGAGTTTTCCATAGGATGAGGCTAATCTCTCATAGGTGACGTTATGTCTTCGCAACATTTTCATTCGTCAGCGCCAAAAGTATTCATGCCTCAATCTAACCGTTTCTTTCAGATGCCTCCTGTGAGTATTCTGCTGGGAGTTGCAACGGTCTCCCTACTCTTTGATGCGTCACTCAAAGGCATCTTATTCAGCACAATACTGGTGGCACTTTCCATTAGCCTCATTTGGTCTACCGCGATTCGGCTAAAGTTCAACCGGCTGGCTCGTTGGAGCCGCAAAACTCGTCTGCGGCGATTAGCCGTTACCTCCCTTCCATCATTACTGATCCTGGTTTCCTATATTTTGACAGACCTGACACTGGCTCCTGCCCATGCTCAGTTTCTACAAAATGCCGAAACGTTTATCGCCAACCTGCTCAGCAGCAGTAATGTACCTGCCACCATGGTTCCACTTATTTTTGGAGTCTTGCGAGCCATCTTTGTTATCTACATTGCCATTGCCGTTATTCGTGTTCTAGTCGCCGCGAGGAACGACGACGACTGGACGACACTGGCGCGGACGCCACTCATTATTGTCATGGCGATCGTTATCGGTGATCTGATGGCAAATCTCGTGATTGGTGGTGCTGGCACCTAGCTAGGCTAGCACACCTGTTTTGTTCTGAGTGTACATCGTTAGCGTCTGTCTAATGTCTCCTCATCCCTTCCGTTCCGTCAATCAAAATCTGGGTGCTCGTCCTCGGCTAGGTCCCGTTCCCGCTGAACTGATTCTCCCCTGGGGCTCTATTGGTGTTATTACACTCTTAGTCTGTCAGCTTCTAGCCCTGAACTGGGTGTGGACGCTGGTCTTTATCCTCAGCGGCATGGCTGTTTGGTGGATTCTAACTGGAAATACACCCTGGCGGTTTCTCGCTAAGTTTCAAGTCGTCCCCCGCTGGGCCAAAGGTTATGTGTTGTTTGTTCCCTTTTCGCTCCACTCTCCACAGCGTTCAAGGAAACGTCGTCGATGAAAGCCACGACAAAAATCGGAGCCATCCACCATGCAGGAAAACGATATACGCCCATTGAAGATGCAATTCATCTTTCGGACTACGTTGAATTTCTCATGGGCAAGCGTCGGGTGGGTGCGGTCTTACTCAAGCACAAACAACAGCTCCAGTTTCGCTTTGCCTTTCGGTCTACCGGTATTCATCCCACCCTCGATGCCGATACCCTAGCCAAACTCTGTGAAGCAGTAGAATCTGGACTCAAATGTTTTCCCAATCGTGAACACATGAGTCTGGTGTTTACCTCTATTGCCTCAGATGCTGACCGGCAACGTCAACTAGACCGGCTGTATAACACCGCACCCAACAGCGAACTCAAGGCCATTTTGATGAGTGAAAAGGCGCGGGTGCAGCAACTCACCCGTCAGGGTGTACGCAAACCTAAGTCACTTCATATTTACTGTTCTGCCACCATTGATTCGGATGCCGCTGATACGGAAGACACCATCGAGGCGTTTATCCAAAAAGTCTCGGCCTTAATGGGCAATAAGTGGCTGCAGTTTATTGGTGAAGACCAGCATCAAAAAAGCGTCAAACTGAGTCGTATTTTCCAAAAGGCCTTTACTGATTTTCAGAACTGGGAACAGCTGTTGACCACTCAGGTTGGTCTCGATGTGGTTGCCCTCACCGCTGAAGATCTATGGGCTATCCAATGGAACGAATTCAATACGACTGAACCCAGGTCCCTGCCTCAGCTCATGGTCTTTGATGGCAAGCAGTGTCACTGTCGGCAAGATGTCGCCGAGCATCCGGCCTCCTATATGTTTGAAACGGCTCAGGCAGTGCCTGTAGCAGATCGCGAGTGGGTCGCCTATCGCGATGGCTATGTCGGTGTAATGGCCTTTGAGCATAAACCCGGTGGCTGGGTTGATAAAGCCGCTCAGATGCGATACCTCTGGTCCGCTCTGGCTCGTGATGCGGTCGCCGATGTCACATTAGTGTGTACTCTCTCCAAAGGCAATGCCAATCTGATCAAGGCAGATCTCCAACGGTTACAAAAGCAAGCCAATGTAGCCCAGGAAGTCTCGGCCCGGCATTCGTCTATTGATGTGGTCAACCAGCTCCGCTCATCCATCGCCACGGAAGCCCAGGCCAAGCTCTACAGCGGCGATATTCCTCTGATGCTGTCGTTAGTCGTTTTGGTGCGACGACAGACCAAGGGAGAACTGGATGATGCCTGTCGGTTTTTAATGAACTGTTTCCAGCGGCCTGCCGGTCTAGAACGGGAGCGGGAATATGCCTGGCGTACCTGGCTTCAGTGTCAGCCCCAGCTCACGTTAGAACGTCCGTTATTTACGCCCTTTCGCAGGCAAAAGACGTATCTGGCCAGCGAAGCCATTGGTTTGATGCCGCTTTTAATGACCAAGCAATTGGATCGCTCAGGCTTTGAGCTGATTGCCGAAGAGGCCGGAACACCCATCCATATCGACCTCTACAACACCCATCGGAATCTCTTTATTGCTGGGACTACTCGCTCAGGAAAATCTGTTCTCGTCTCTGGCATCCTCACCCATGCTTTAGCCAACGGGATGCCGGTGGTGGCGATGGACTTTCCAAAGCAAGATGGGTCATCCACCTTCACAGATTACACCAGACTCCTGGGTGACAATGGAGCTTATTTCGATATCTCAAAGGAGTCCAACAATCTGTTTGAGATTCCCGATCTGCACAATCTGCCCCGTGATGAGCAGCTGGAGCGAATGAAGGACTATAAGAACTTTCTGGTGAGTGCCTTGATGACTATGGTCTTTGGGGCATCCACCGAGGATATTAGTGCCGATACCCGCATCATGCGACAGAATATTCGCTCAGTGCTCACCCTGGCGCTGACCACATTCTTTGAAAATCCGACCATTCAGCAGCGATATGATGTGGCCTTAGCTAACGGAGTGGGATCTGCTGCCTGGCAACAGATTCCCACGTTGAGGGATTATCTGGCCTTTTGTACCAAGAATACGATTGAGCAGTATACGGAGGTATCGAAGGGAGCTGAGGATGCGATCGCACAAATCAATCTCCGCCTCAACTTCTGGCTTGATTCAGCCGTCGGCAAAGCCATCGGTCAACCCTCTTCATTTCGCACTGATGCTCAGTTTTTAGTCTTTGCCCTGCGCGGCTTGAGTGACGATGAAGATGCGGCCATCCTATCACTGTCCTGTTACTCAGCTGCTGTCCGTCGAGCCCTGGCCTCACCCGCCTCAATTTTCTTTATTGATGAGGCTCCTATTCTCTTCAAATACGAAGAAGTTGCGGCCCTGGTTGCTCGATTGTGTGCTAATGGTGCTAAATCAGGAGTACGAGTCATCATTTCAGCTCAAGATCCGGTCACTGTGGCACGGGCCAAGGCATCGGCTGATATTTTTCCGAATCTATCCACCAAGCTGATCGGTCGCATTCAACCAGCAGCTCAACAGAATTTTACTAACATTCTCAAGGTTCCTCCTCAGCTCATCGCTCGTAATGCGAGTGAGAGTTTCTTTCCAAAACGCGATGAACTCTACAGTCAATGGCTGTTAGAAGACACCGGCATTTTTACCGTGTGTCGGTATTACGCCCCGTATCTGCAGTTAGCCGCTGTCGCGAATAACCCCGATGAACAGGCCGCCCGCGATGCCTACATGGCTCAGGCTGAAGCAAACGGCCAATCTCCTCTAGCAGGATTAGTCGCCTTCTCCCATGCCTTAGTCACGGCTATCCAACAGGGACGTGCCATTGAACTGCCTAATCAAGAGAGTTCATCGATTCACCCATTGGTTGCTTAATCCAGACCTCCTATGAAAACTCAATCCCGTCACCCCACCCGACGGCAGCTGATCAGCCTCCTATCAGCAGTCTGTCTTTTATCATTGCCACTTACAACATCCTCCGCTAACGCCAGCCTGATTCCAAGCAACATCGACTTTGGTTCCATCGGTGCCGGTGGCCTTGGCGATATTGGCGGTCTCGGCGATATCATTGGCGATCTCGGTATTAACCTACCCGATATCTCTAGTATCCTCGGCGATATTACAGCGGGCATTCCAGATCTCTCCATTGGCGGTCTAGAAGATCTTTTCAATCTCGGCAATATCGACCTCGGCAGCATCTTGGGAGATATGGGTCTGCCCGATCCCGGTGAGATCTTTGATGACATTCTGAGCGATATCTTGGGAGGAGAGAACTGTTTCTTACCTCAAAGCTGTCCTGGCGGCAACAATACCCCCGGTAGTGACACGAATACCCCTGGTGAAAACACACCACCGGTTCTATCTGTCCTCGGTGGTGCATCAGCCAGCATCACACCGGGCGTAAATCCAACGGTCGCCGCCAATGTAGATGCCGTCGGTACCCTCACTGAAGCGATGACGGCCATTGGCCTCTCAGAAGAAGGGCAAGCGGCCACCAAACAACGACTCACCGCAGCTCAAACTGGCGCGGATAACTCCAAAGCACTGGTTGAACAATCTATTCAAGCCCTGGCCCAACAGGCAGAAGTCGCTGACCAAGTCGTGGCCTCTACCAACGAGCAAACCAGCACTCAAGATGTGCTCAAAACCGCCCTATCTGGCATGGTGTCTCTCCAGGTCGCCACCTCTAGCCAGGTGGCCTACGGTCGGCAGCAGGATGCCATTAACACCCAGCTATCGGTCCTCGATCTTCACTTTGGTCGTGAGATTCGTGATGGCACCTTTGTGAATGGCAAAAACCTGCAGCTGCTCAATCAACAACTCAATCAGTCCATTCAGCGAGACATGGCCACCTCAGCGGGAGCGACAGAAGATGCAGCCCGTACCACCCGGTTAGTTCATGTGATGAGGTAACCATGCTGCACCCGATTCTCTTTAGTCAAATACCCGAGGTGGTTGAGGAGTGCGTCAGTCCATTCTTCGATAAGAATGACTTCGCCCTCAATTGTGGCACGGCCCTCTCTCAACAAATGGCCAATGCCTGGGATGAGTCCTGGACATTGTTTATTGGTGAGCCCAGTCAGATTTACATTGCCCTGGTCAACATCGGTCGATTATTTGCCCTGCTATCGCTCGGGTTCTTTATGTACAAGTTTCTCCGAGCCGCTCTGGCCGATGAATCTTACGATGCCATGTCTCAGCTAGTCTGGCCACTGGTTGTTGTCATTTTGCTTAGCAATGATGCCAGCTTGCTACGGCAAACCTCAACCACGATGCGAGCCTTGATCAATCAAACCAATGCTCAGGTCCTGGAAATCGCTAATGCATCCCTGGTCTATGAAACTCACCTCAATGAAGTGTTGGACTATGGCAATGCTGAGAAAGCCATTCGTGATGTGCGGGCTCAGTGTAACGGCATGACCAACAATGAACAGCTGATCGCCTGTTTAGAACAGGGGCATCAACAGGCTACGGCCATTGTAGATGGATTTAATGCTCGATATGGCACTACGGTCTGGGGAAATCGACTCACGAATCTGGTTAAAACAGCCATTTCAGACTTAAGAGATAACCCGCTTCTCGCCGCTAACTTGAAAGGTGCTGTTGTTAATCCCCTCATCAGTCTGGCCATTGAGGCGTTTTTAGCCGCGCTCCAAAATGCATTTCACTATCTGGTCGAGCTGAGTTTTATTTTAACGGCCATGTTAGGCCCTATTGCTTTGGGGCTCACACTCTCGCCTCTTGGCGGTATCGCCCTCTATGCCTGGATTATTTCATTTCTCTCTGTCGGTCTGGCCAAGCTCTGTTTTAACGTGGTCACCGCCATGTTGGTCACCATGATTTATCAGGCTGGTCCTCTAGATCCCATGGTCAACATGATTTTATTGGGTCTATTAGCGCCAGTTCTCTCGTTTGCCATGGCTGCAGGGGGTGGCATGGCCGTCTTCAATGGTGTGCTTGCCACCGTTCAACAGCTCACATTCGGCATTGCTTCATTTGGTATCAGCTCCTATATCTACCCTGGAGGTAAATCATGATGCGTTTTCTCAACGGTCATCGGCCAGCGGATGCCTCTATAGGAGCATCAGTGACCAACCTGAATGGACAACAACCCATATCAGGCACCAACTGGACACGGGTTGGCCAAAAGAGTTTTCTCGCGATCTTACTCATCTCCAATCTTGGTCTATCTGGGCTGATTGCCATGGGTATGACCTCGACACGATGTAGAGTGCTATAACGCTTATCCAGCAAGGGTTTCAGGAAGATTTGAGCGAAGAATAAATTTTCTCAGTTTCAGCGTGATGGAGATTGTAAGCTTCTTGTAGGGCTTAGGATTTCTGACTTTTTAATAGACATCTAATTGAGGTCATACCCATTGCCATCCTCATTCTGTCTAACGTTTCCTACACACGCCATTTAGCCAAGAAACCAGCTGCAGCCTTAGTTCAGCTCACCGATGGTACCAGCATCAGCGTTACTGAAACGCCTAATCATGACCGTGAACCGGAGGTGATTCGTAAATTTGTCACGGATAGTCTCATCTATCTGATGAACTGGTCTGCCGATCTTCCCTCTTCTGAACCAACCAGCAAATTTGAGTCAACGACCACAGCCCCTCAAGATGCTGGGGTTGAGGTCACCCTAGACGATGGCTTTACCAAAAAGGTGACCACCCCCGCCTGGCAGGCCTCCTTCACTCTAGAAGAAGAATTCCGCACCGAGTTCCTGCAAAAGCTGGCCACCATGACGCCAGAAGAGATCTTTGCAGGCCACAAAGAAGTAGTTCTCAAAATCCGTGAGGTGGGCTATCCCGCACCCCAAACCGATACGCCCGGTGCCTGGAGTATTGATGTGGTGGCCGACTTAATGGTGTATTCTCCCCAAACGCCGACAGGCAACGCTGTTCCCTTCAATAAACGCATCTACGTTCAGTCCATTGATGTGCCCCCACCACCGGCACCCAATACGCTCACTCCCTTAGCCGCTGCCATCTATGCTGTCCGGCTATCGGGGTTAGAAATTACCGGCATGCGAGACCTCCAGCTTCAAGAATTCACCGAATAAGCCCCCATACTGACCATGAGCGATCTACATAACGACGCCGCCTATCGAGAGATGGCCCAGCTCGTCAATTTTGATCAGTCCACCACCGCCGAGCCCGACAACGGTAATGGAGCGTTCCATCATCCTGAGGATGAGCCCAGCCCTCGTCGATTCTCCCAAATGGGCTCCACTAAACTTCTCTTTGTTGCTGGCGGAGTCTCTGTCGTCGCCCTATTGGTTGGGTTGATCACCAACCAAATCTTTCGGCCTGTCAACGTTACGACGAATGAACCCACTGAGCCCACCTATGAAGCAGACGATCAGCTAACACTTTCACTAGAACCACCCACTAGTGACGAAAAAGGAGAACTGGGAGAATTACGGACTGAAGTGGCGCTCAAAGATCAGGCCCAAGATTTGCAGGACCTTGATGGCGATCCGCTTACCGAATCCCCTGATGAACTCTCAAATGACAGCCCGAAAGAGGAAACAGCAGAGACATCATCCACAACTGAAGTAGCAGCATCTTCTCGCTCTGTTCCACAACCTGCTCCCGCTGTCCCACGCCCCGCGCCAGTTCAACCAGCCCCTGTGCGGCCAACGCCTCAACCACAGCCAGCGGTGCAGATAGCGCCTGAACCTATCGGTCCTTGGGAGCAATGGCAACAGTTTGCCCAGTCCGGCACCGTCGGTCAAGTGCAATTTGTGGCCCATACCCAACCCAACGCTCAACCCACAGCTCGTCCCAACACGACTAACAGAGCACCACAACCTACGGTTACTCGCCAATCTCAACCCACCATTGGGCCTGCACAAACCGTATCCCCTGGCACCGCACCTCAACAGCCAGTTGTCCGTGTTCCAGCTCCTGAAACTAACACACCAGCGATTGTCCAGGCACAAGAATCCTCTCTTGGCACCTATGTAAATGGCTACACACCTATTCCTGGAATGCGTCATCCCACTACTCAAACCATTCCGGTCGGAACAACTGTAACAGCGACTGTTACAACACCCATCCTATGGCCCGGAGACGGAAGTCAGGTGACCAATTCCAGATCGCCAGACACACCCAAGTACATCGTCACACTGGATGAACCCTTGATGACATCAGACGAACAGATTGTTTTTCCGAGAGCTGCTCAGCTGGTTGTCACCGTAGCCCCGATGGATACTGACTCTGGAGTCGCCACTTTGGATGTTCTCGCCATTCTCCGAGACGACCAGTCCTATTCCATTCCCCACGGGCAGCTCCACATTCGTGGGAAAGACGGCAATCCTCTCGTTGCCGAGCGTTTTAATGATCCCGGTGGCTCCATTTTCTCGATGGATGCCGGTCTCTTTGTCATTAGTGGCCTGGCGAATCTCGGCACCATCCTAAATCGGCCCCGTAGTTCTACCATCGTCACGTCAGATTTTCAAGGCACCGTCGCCACCGAATATGACGATCCAAACTTTTTAGGCGCTGTTCTTGAAGGGGGAGCGGGTGCCTTAGCGGAACGATTAGCCGACCGCAATGACCAGGCAATTGAAGACCTCGCTGAGCGTCCGTCAACCTGGTATCTCCCAGCAGGAACTCCAGTACAGCTCTTTGTCAATCAACCGATGCAGATTTGAGGAGAGCGATACCGATGAAATGTTTTCGTACGTTACTCTCACTCACGGCTGCCTGGGCCAGTCTTGCGATCTCAGCATCTACCGCCCAAGCACTTCAGGTACTCGAACTCCCCATTTCTGAAATTCAAGGTCGTAATGGAGCTGCCTTAACTACACTCTCTATCCCACGGGGCCACAGCATCACCCTGTCATTTATCGCGTCAGGTCATCGCATCCAATCCGTCTGGCTCGATGATCCTTCTCACCTGGTTTTCAACACAGATACGCCTCTTTGTGGTCAAACCAACCAGGGAGACTGTGGGTCTGCCTCTGTCATCCGTATCCGACAGCTGGCCAATGCCATCGACTTTCCAGCCAATGCCGGTAACCAGTTTCCTGGTTCCACTCCTGGACACAGCACCCTGATGACCATCGTCGCCACCGATGCTCAAAACCAACAGGTGCTCTATTCCTTTGTCCTTGATGTAATTCCCCAGGCCACCACATCCTACGCCGCTATTCAGATTGTTCCAGATAAGCCCTATGAACCACCAGGAATTGTCCGCCGACAGGTTCAAACGCGACTAGCTGAAATTCGCCGGGGTCTACAGCAAGCGCAACAGCAACAACTCATTGATACCCAAAGCCCGGAATGGTCCAAACTCCAAAATTTTCTCGACCTCGCATCGTCCGGCAATCTCTCCCTCAATGATGCCATCTCACAGTCCGGTGTTTCCCGCGCCTTGATTGACCGTCTGGCAGCCATGGGCGCTCACTAATCTGCAATCAGGACTCGTCCTATGATTCGCTCTTGTCTCATCACACTGCTAAGTCTCATTTGGTTTGCACTGGGATGTCTCCTAATGTCGCCCAGTGCCATGGCCCAGAGCTATACTCCCACAGCACTCTATCAAGTTGAACAACATGATGGATCTGTCCTTGAGGGTGAAGTCTTTGATCTCTCCCAAATGGCTATCGATGATTTTGCCCCCATCGATCTCTCCGATGAAACCGCCCAGGTGCAGCTGAGTGAAATCGCGCCCAATATCAACCTTTCCCATCTGCTGACTGGCAATCGGGTCGCCAGCCAGGACTATCTCAACATGAGTTTGCTGGATACGGCCTTTGGAGTGGGTGAATGGAGTCTTGGCGATATTGCTCAACAGACAGGCGTGTCTCTAGCGGATGTTCCGCTATCGGCCTACGGAGAAGCCATCGGTAATCTCTCATTAGGAGAGCTAACTGAGGCGATTCCTGAATTCGCGGGAGACACGGTTCGTCGGAATTCGGTCGTTATGGCTGCTCTAGAGAGCTATCAAGCACGGTTGCCAGACGCTGGCTCACAGATTAGTTCCATGTTGAGTCTACGCGGTGATAAAGCCGTTTCTGTCCAAGAACTCCTCAGTGGCAGTAACCCTGCTCTCGCTGATATCCAGCTAAAAGAATTAGGTGACCAGCTCAACCAGTGGAGCGTCCTCGATATTCCCGGACTCAATGCCACCTCAATCCAGGATCTGGATTCCCTCGAAAATGCTTTTGCGGGTGATTTTGAAGCCCTTGGCCTCACGGATAAACTCACCCTCAGCGCCTTTCCAAAACCACCGGTTCTCAATGAGATTATCCGCATGGGGAGGTTTGATGTGCCCTTAGGTGAACCCGAGCATGATCGGCTACGAGTGGTTTCCGGTGGAGTTACCCAAGGCGACAAATTTAATGGTGAGCCCTGTGAAGGGGGCGGCTGTATCCATGTGGAACTCGATGAAGTCGGTGCTCCACCCTCTTCGGGGCTTAGCGGCTTTGCCTGGATGACCAGCGACCAACAGGTCCCCGATGGCTATGGCATTCTTTGTATTCCTTTTGGTTGTAAAGGTCCGGCAGGCAATCATCCCTTTGGTAAAGGCTTCCGTGTCCTGTTTAACGATCTCGATGAGGCGGATGGGTCGGTCCAGGTATCGATTTCATTTCGTACCTGTAAGACAATCTTTTTTGTAAAAACCTGCACCCCCTATGTCTTTCCCACCCCCAAAGGGATTCCCATTGGCAGAATCAAAGAGAAAGCAATCTTTCCAGTAACGCCCCCTGATATCAAGCTATCCGGCGATGATTTTAACTACGGCAATTCTCGCTATGGGAGTCATGGCAATCGCTATAGCCAAAATCCCTGTTTCTCTGGCGCAGGCGGTGTCACAGGCGACATCGTTGACCGGGCTGTTGACGCCTTACTCACGGTGCCGTTATACGACCGCAATGGTCGGATTGTTGGCCAGGGCTGGGATGAAGCCGGTGTCCGAGAGCATGCCCCCCTACTCATCGGTGCAGCCCTAGAGCAGGGGGTCACCGATCCGGCCCACATTGCTTACATCCTGGCAACTACGGGTCATGAAGCCTTATTTCGTGGACCGATTGAAGAATTTGAATCCGGCTGGCGACGGCGCACAGGGCCGGGAGACTATGGCGCTATCCATAGTGCCACCGGTCATCGTTACTATGGTCGTGGCTATGTACAAATTACCTGGGCGGCTAACTATCAAAAGATCGACCAGGTTCTGGGAACCAATACGTATCAGAATCCAGATCAGATGCTGGATCCATCGGTTGCAGCTCCGGCAACCGTAATCGGCATGCGCGATGGCATTTTTACCTCCCGCAGCCTGGACGATTATGGCTATGGCGACAATTTTGACTGGAATGGCGCACGAAGCATCATCAACGATGGTGATCTTCGCTCAACTATCGGTAGCTATGGTCGTCACATTTATGAGTACATCAAAGATGCCGATTCAAATGACGTTCAACACTCAGACGGTGCAGCAGCTTCCAACTGTGCTGCAGGCGATGGCACCGTTTCCTCGCCCCTTGGCGGCACCTCCCTTGAGGATTTACTTAACACCTATCAGCTGGCTGACTTTCAACGCTTTGATGCCTATCGTGCCTACAGAAACGGCTGGCATGGAGGCATTGATCTCGATTACCGGGCCAATGGGGGAGCCGGTGGCACAGTCAGCTCGGTCTCCCAGGGCACCCTCGTATCCGTCAAACAAATTGGCAATGCTCGCGCAACTGGGGAACCCAGCGTTCAGGTTGTTGTCATGACCACCGATTCCCTCGGTCGTCAAATTGAACAGCGCTATAATCACTTATCATTAAGCTCCGTCCAAGCGGCAACAGGATGTGGACTGGGCAATTGTAACGTCCCTGTAGGTTCTGGCACCCAGATTGGTGCTGTTGGTCAAGAAGATACCTTATCCAGAGGAGCCCATCTAGATTACAAAGTCAAAATCGACGGTCAATTTGTTGATCCGTGGGGATTCCTGCAGGTTCAGGCTACAGGCGGTTCCGGCACGGTTAACACTATCGATCTATCCACAGGGGACATTGGCTCAATCGAGGTTACTCCGCTAGGGATTCCTGAACCTGAGGAGGTACCGCCCTCACCCTCTTCCTAGAACACAACGCTTTGGCACAACAACATAATCTCAACGAGAAATCATGAAACACATAAGACCCATAAAATTTCTATCATTCCTTCTAATCTCAGCCGCAATTGTCGTTGTGCAGTTGTCACCGGTCCATGCGTTTGAGACACCACCAGGATTAGAAAGTGCCTATCAACAGGTGTTATCCGATTGGGCCGCGCCACTACTACCTTCTGAAATCCCCTTTGAATTTACTGGAGTTGAAACCAGTTCTAGTGCATCACACTATCTAATCTCTATTGACATTAATGAATTTCAAACCGTTGCGATCTCAGCCGGTGAAGGCAGTAAACGTATCGACACGCTGTCATCCGAACCTGTTCAGCAAATTGCTCTCAACAATCAAGTTGTCGGCTACTTCCTTCCGGCAGGTGAAACCGATGAGGAACCACCCGAACTCTCTTTTTTGATTGGAGAGATTAATTACTACGTTGGGGGTTGGGCTGCATCTGATGATTTGATTGCGATCGCTAACTCCATGATTGATAACCAATAGGCACACCATGAGATTACCCACGAAACCACTCCTCATCCTGGCCGCCTGTGCAGTTGTACTCTTCACCGGTTCATCCCTTCTGGCTCAGTCTAACGAGGTCACCGTTGAGGCGATTCAAGCAGAAACACAAATCCCGGTTCTGATACCGGATGAGACGGTGCTGGCCATTGAGAGTTCTCTTTACCCCGAGATTATCTACACCGGACCTGAGGGCTACTATGTGGCCTATGGATTCACAGAAAACTGCGCCGATGCAGGCTTTTGTAACTATGCCCGTGTCCAAGGCCATCGCATCGGTTCTACCGCTTCTCACTTTAAGCCAGACTCCCTTGATGAGCTGATAACCGAGCGCACTGAAGTACTAGCGGAAGCCCCGCACATCTCGCCGGACCCGATTGAAACCGTCACGCTTTCCGATAACTCCGAAGCAACAGTTCTGCCCTGGTATTCCTATGCCAATCCAGGCAATACCGAAGTCATTTTTGAGCGTGGTGGCATTCGCTATCTCTTTGCCATTGAAATGGCTCCTAATGATGAAGTGATTTCTATGGCTAATTCAGCACTGACCTCCTCTCCTGAGTAATCCCATGGCATACTCCCTTGGTTCCACCCAACCAGCCTCAACATCAGCAAACTACCTGTCCTCACTCTCGCCACAGCAACTAGGCATCCTGGGAGCCTGTGCGGTCGGCATTCTGGCGCTGGTCATCCTGGGGAATCAAGGAAGTGGTCGTAAATCACGACTGGCCACCAGTCGGTGGGCCAAAGGCGGTGACCGCAGTCGAGCAAAAAAAAGAGCCAAACAACAAATTAATGGACGTGAGAAAAATAAAGTCACCCTATGGGTGAACGGTCCCAAAATAAATGTTGTTCACCATGAGAAAAATCCAACTCAATACAACGTCTCTGGAGACCATAAAACGATTTACATCCCGGATGCGCAGCGGGGTATGTCGATAATTGGTGGCCCCGGTAGGCCTATGGCCCCGACCTTGACGAAACTGGGCCATAAGGCTGAAAGCATCACCCAGTCTAGGTTATAAGCCTCAAAAATAAGCAACCTCAGAAAAAGTACTAACTAACAGACAATTCAAGGCTGTGGTTCTATTGAGTCAACCGCCTCTGGATCAGTCAGGAATGGCAAGTCATAGAAAATCGGCAGTGGCTGACGGTTGACATCCAGGTGGTATTGTCCCAATCGGATGACATGCTTGGTGAGATAAGGGTTCACCCCTGGGATGGCCTCTGGAGCAATGTGGTAACCGTCCTGCGCCAACTCATGTAGAATTCGACTCATCTCAAAAACATTGTAGAGAATCAAACAGTTGGCAACGAGATGATTGTACTTGATGAGCTTACGCTGCTCCTCACGATTGTTGGTTCTTAAAATACCTGCCCCTCCAAACGCGAGCCATTGCACAAAGGCATTGAAGGACTCGCTTTTGTTAGTTGCCCCCTGAATTGTAGAGCGCAGTTTCACGTCATTGATGTATTGCATGAGAAAACCGGTCCTGACAGCCGCTCCCAGGGCATGAAATGCCTTAAACAACTTGTTCTTCCGACTGTTGGTGCCCAGTTTCCGCAAAATTGTCGAGGCGCTGATCTTGCCCGTCTTAATGGATAGGACAACCCGTAACATGTCTGACAAGTGGGTCTCAATCAGTCCCCAATCTACGGTCTCTGAAAACAGGCTATCCAAATGCTGAACGGACATTGATGGATCCGCCCGGTAAAAGGTCAAGTCCTTCCAGTTACGGATGCGTGGCATCAATTTAATTCCCAGCAAATAGGCCAAGCCAAACACCGTCAAACTCTGGGCGTGGGTATCTCCGTGGATCGTATCGGGCTGAATCTCCGAGCGATTCTTCAACAACCCGTCAAAAAGATAAATCGCTTCAAAGACACCGCAGGGGATGAAATGACTGAACAGAGCGATATAGCTATCGGCAACATGGTAGTAGCCAATGCCGCCATAGCCACCATAACGAATGTGGTATTCCGCCAACAGGTTGTTCTCGTAGATATCCCACTTGGTGCCATCCACCGACGCACTTTTTCCGACGCCCCAGAATTTGGGCAGTTGGAACCGATTGTAGTCATTGGCGATGGACTCGATGGCCTGCTGAAGTTGCTCGTTGGTGATGTGTCGCTGATTCACCCGTGCTAATTGACGTCGGTCGAAGAGGGATAGGGATTGAGCCAGCTGCGACGGGCCAATATTGCAGCCATAGCAAAAGGTGGTGGCGATATATCGCGCGACCGGGTTCTCCAGCTTGGCCTCATAGCCTGAGACCGGCTTAAAATGCCGAGTCCATGTTAGCCATAGTTCCGTATCCACCAACACATCAATCAGGTTGACGGGCCGAATCCGCGATTCAATCAGCTTTTTGAGCTGGGCGGCCCCCTTACTCTCTTTGGGTTTTGTTTTGCGAATCACCAGTCGATCTTTCTGAAATGAGACTTGGGTGTTGGCCGGAAAACTCTGGTCAGTTTGCTCAATTTCCTGGGCCAGCCAGGTTTTCACATGGTCCACAAACGCCTTACCGGTAGTGGGAAAGGCCATCTGTTGCGCATAGTCTGGCAGATGAGCTTGCACCTCTTCCCAAGAGAGTAATTGACGGTAATAGTCGCCAAAGGCAGAGCTGCCTTCAATGTAGAGGTCACCGGACTTCAGCTCCAACAAAATATGGGAGAAGACACACAGTTCAAAATACTGGCGATGTAGCTGGGTGGGCTGGGCATTACGGGTCTTTTTGCCGGTGACCAACGTCCACCACTTTGTCGGGACCCAACTGAGATCTAGCGTCGGTGACGCCGATGCCTCTGTCTCGCTTAGACTGAGCCAGGTTTGACGTTTGGTGCGATGGGTGCGAATAAAGGCAATGGCGTCTGTGAGTGCGGTATCTTGAGTGGCCGAATGCAGGGGGACCACCGCTAACATCCGAAACAAGACGGCTCGGTGAGACCGGTAAAATCTGGGTAAAAAGGGCAGATAGTTGTTGCCTGCATAGGCCAGATGGTCATCACACTGCGCGATCAGCTCCTGAGTCCGCTCGCCGATCACCTGGTCTATCGCTGCAAAGCGCTCCGGGATCTCGGCATCGGTGCTGTGGGCGATCACCACGTGTCGCAGTGTTTCAATCAACTCGTCCGTCCGTTGCTGGCTCTCAGCCCGATAATTAGCGAGTGCGTCCTTGGCCTTGTAGTGCATACCCGTCAGGCGTTTGATAAACACCTGCGCAATGTCATCGAGGGTTTGGCTGTAGCGTTGCTGTAATAGGGCAGCGGCAAGTGTCTGCCGCTTGGGATCTGGCAACTCCTTCATTTGGTTCGCTTCGAGCGCCTGGGCTTCGGCAGCAAAGTGCAATTGTTTTACCTCAGCCAGGTCTACCAATGCTGACTCTGCAACCTGCAACGGCTTCAGCCAATTCAATCGCTCAATCAACTGCTGTAGCTCACCCAGCTTGGGCTCTCCCGGTTCTTGCTTCACCTCATTCCAGCGGGTGGTCACCTCGCCTTCGGCGACATAGAACAACTCATTAAGTTGCAGCTGGGCAGCCCCCTTTAAGGCCTCACAAACACGCTGATAAATCTGGTCATTGTCCCGGGTGCGAACGGTTCTGGCTGTCCTGACCAATGTTGAAAAGCCCGGTAATTCAAACCGTTGTCTCACCAGCTCTTCAAGCGCTACATTAATCAGATCTACCAGGTCATGCTGGGTTTGAACCGCTGTTGTCATGGCTGTTACCATCACTTGGTGGGCCTCCGAGCCAAACGCCTGAATCTTCAAGTAAGTGCGAATCACATTAAGATGACGGCGGCGCGTGCCGGAGGCATCGTAGCCTGCCACATCATCTGGTGACAGTGAACTTTCAAGGGTGGTCGCCACCTGACGGATAATCGCCTTCGGCACCTGGGTAATCTGAACCGGATACCCCACGGTCTGAAAGGTCTTGAGCAACACAAGAAACCCTAATGTTGCCACCTCACCCCGTGTGCGCCTTCGGGCTAATGCGATCTCCTCCTCAGTGGGCGTGTAGAGGGTTTTGAGGGCTTGGCGACTGGGATTACTTTTGAGCCGAGGGTAGGCGGTGTCTTCAAGACTGGGCACGGAGTCCTCCTATGGAAACAACCGGTGAACTCCCAGCCCCAGTCAATCTAACGTGTCACGTTGTAGGGGGTACCGCAGTAGGGACAGAATCGATGTTTAAGGGAGGTGATGGCAGCACCGCACTCTGTGCAGGTATGACGCAGGGCACACCCACACCGGAAGCAGTAGTGGGCATGCACATGAAGCCACATGGGGTCTGGCTGACTGCCAGGTTTCCAGCACTGTGGACAAAACTTGAGCACACCGGTCTCTTCGACGGCAATTCCTTTGCAGGCTGCCTCTAAATAGGTTTCTGAGACCTCTAAGGCGTAGGCTAATCCTTGTCGGGTCTTTTGCTTGAGGGTAGTCGTTTGCCCCCGCTCAATTTTGCCGATGCTTTGGGCATGGATACCGGCTTTGGCCGCTACATCTTGTTGACTCAAACCGAGGAGGGTCCGCTGGCGGTGGACATACGCCGCCAAGGATTCACCGGGGTTTGGGGCCTGTTCGGACTTCAAAGTATTGCTACAACCTTAGCCATAAATATCTCATTTAACGATAGAGTAACGATGAGGTTTTTGGTGAGTGAGTTTTCTTGATACAGAAACGATGACCGTTACCCTCGCAACTGTTGCGACCCAATTTTTAGATCGACCTGGATTAGCGCAGAAGACCGTAAACTCTTATGAGAGTGCTCTGCTGCCACTACTCAGCCAATATGGTCGTTGGCCCATTGAGATTGTGGATCGTGAAACCTTGGAAGACTATCTCAATGGTTTAACCCACCTGGCGTACACCACCCACCAACGACATCAATCGATTCTCCAATCGTTGTTTAATTTTGCAGTTGAGCAGCGCCATATTAAAGCGAATCCTATTGCCCGACTGAAGCGGCGTAAGCCCGACCCTGAAAAGGGTGAACATATCTCAGATAATACGATTCGGTATCTCACACCCGACCAACTTAAACTCCTCTATCAAGCGGTCAAAACAGATTGTCGTACGCATACACTTGTGATACTTTTACATCGCACCGGAGCACGCATCTCAGAAGTGTTAGCGCTGGATCTGGCCGACCTCGATTTCGAACACCAAAAGTTTCAAGTGCTGGGCAAGGGCAATAAACAGCGGTGGTGTTTTTACAGTGACGATGTGGCTCAACAATTGGCGACGTATTTGCAGTATTATCGGCATGAGGATTGTCCTGCTCTATTCACCGCACAGCAACCGATAGCAGGCACTGTGAGTCGACTCAGCTATCGAACGATCTATCAAAACTGGCGACAATTGATTGCAGATATTCCTGAGCTGGAGGGAGTGAGACTACATGATTTGCGGCATACCTTTGCCACCGAGCGGGTGGGATTGATGGGGATTGAAGAACTACGGGCTTTAATGGGACATCAGTCAATTCAGACCACGTTGCGCTATCAGAAAGTCACCTCTGCAAGAGCCGAAATGGTTGCTAAACGTGCGCTTAAAACATTAGCAAATGAGGCAGTATAAATCGGTGCATACTCTCTACTTCTTTAAACAAGCTGAGCTATTGACATGGAGTATAGAGAGTACTCTGTGTCAGGAAACTGAGAGAAAAGTACATATGAACCATTTTCTGGTGTTCATTTGTCTGTTAGTTAGTATTTTTTCTGAGATTGCTTGATTTTGAGGCCTGTAATCAAGGCTGGGTAACGCTTTTAGCCTTATGGCCCAGTTTCGTCAAGGTCGGGGCCATAGGCCTGGTACCGTTGAAACCGAATGCTGTTTCGGCCTTGGATAGCTATCTGGGATGGTTGGTACGTAATGGGTTTACCGTCAGCCAGGAGGCCCCCTTATTCGTCAGTTTGTCTAACAACAGTCGGGGACAGCGCCTGGGCTATAGCGGTATCTATGAGCTGGTCAAGGACTTAGCGCAAGCCAGTGAGTTAGACGACATTCACCCCCACCGCATGAGACATACCTTTGCCACGTCTCTCGTCGCTGCTGGCATGAATCCCTTGTTGGCTAAGCGAGCGGTTCGCATTCGCTCTGACAAGATTTTTGCGCGCTACAGTGACCGAGCCTTGGATATCAAAATGGAGGAGGCGTTTGAAGAGATTTATGGGGTGTCTGAAGAGTCATGATTTGTTGATCTTTAGACGCTCACGTTGTGAACATGTCTACAACGTAAAACCCTATCTAGACAAGGCTTTCAAGAGTCATGCTAGAGATATAAGAGCTTATCTGACATAGACTTCCAACACCCTGGACCTTGAACGAAGTATTGGGTGATTCAGAATATGCCTTGGTTCAAATATCGGGAGTAATCGGTGCTGACTAGGGTATTTTTGTCTGTCTGTTAGTACTTTTCTGAAATGTGCTGAAAATTGAAGGCTGCACCATAAGCTATATATGTAATACAGCCTTATGGCACATTTTCGTCAGGATCGGGCGCAGGTCTACACGCTACGGCTAAGGTCATTGAGACGCTCGGTATTTTCAATTACTTGAGATGCTAAGCGTTCAGTCATCTGTAACAGCCGTGTGATGGTCATTTCCTAAGGAAATTGTAGATACAACTACTGCCATGATGGGCATAACCTACCTGTGCTTAACCTTAAGCCATATAGTATTCGGAAGTCACGGAGTCTGAAAAGTGGCGATATGGAAACCACAAAGGTCACAATCAGTTTAAACATTCAGGCGAACAATAAGTTCATTGCTCGTAATGAGAAAATTGTTAGGGAAATGGTAGAACATCTTTATTTTTCCGAACTGGGACTTAGAAAAGAGGATATTGGCGGCTGGATCTATCAACTTACGTTCAAGCATACCGATGAAGACGATCTGAAAAGCCAATTTAGTGCACTCCTGGATAACATCTGGTCCACTGCCGATGGCTATTACTGCATTGTTGAAAGCGACGTCGATGAAGGCCCAGACTATCTACTGTTCTGCTAGTAATTAGCTTGGCGAATTAATTTTTTTTCAAGAGGATCAGATTACAGACTTGTACATCACTACTCAGGTCACTGAGAGGTCGGTCTTTTCAATTACTTGCGGTGCTAAACGTTCCATTATTTAAAGTAGCCGTGTAATAGTCGCTTCGTTATGGGTTTGACGCTCAATTAGGATCGAAATCGCATTCCTATTTGCCTCCTGTTGTTCAGCGATACGTTCTAACGTCGTTTGCAGCTTTTCCTCATGCCAACTGATCTCCACAATCTAGCACTCGTAAAAAGCCCTGGCAACTGCCAGGGCTAGGCATCAAATTAGTAATTCGGACGGAACTATCCCTAATAGATTACCAAGGTAACCACTTACGGGTTTGTTTGGCTTGCTGTCGTGTAACGCCTACAATGCGGTCGTTTACTTCCTCTTGGGTCTCACCTCCAATGGTGCCGATCAGGCGTTCAAGCTCATTTGCTGTTATCGACTCATTAACCATGTAGGCTTCCTGAGCTGGTTGGGGTAGCGTGTCACGTCGGCCTGGTTTACCGCCGGTCCCTCTGTAGAGTTCTTCAACGTTGCAACCGAATAGTTCGTCTGTTTCAGCTGCGATCGCATCTGGATACACATCACCAGCTCCGCCATTATCCTTAATGGATTTGGTGAAACGCTTAAAGACAATTGCTCCAGTTACCCGCTCACGCGGCGGTATTAGTTCCTGCGAGTTGCCGGATAGATCCAACTGAGAGGCTGAGCCCTCGATGTCGTCCTTCTCTTCCCGCCAAAAGTTCAAAAAAGCCATTGCGACTTGTTTCCTGTTGTTCGTCAGCAGTAAAATCGGTCGATGTGAAAATCTGTTCTAGCCCTGTCTTAATAAGTTCCAGACCGTCTGAATACTGTAGGAACTCATCCAAAATCTTGTAGCGGAACTCATAATCCCAGCGGTCTGGAGTAAAATTAAAGTTCTCGGTAATTAACATCCAGGCGTCTAAACAGTTCCGATGTAGATAGATTGCTTGGAGACGTGCCAACGCCTTTACCCAGGTTTTCTTATATCGACGATCACCAAAACTTTTAATTTCGGCAACGTAGCTCTGCGGCACTGCAACAAGCTCGCCTCGGAAGCTATTTAGCTTGCTCCAGATATTCCAAACTCGTTGTTTCAGCGCCTGCATTTTCATCGGTTATACCGTTGTAACAGCCGTAGATACATTTGAACTATGCTAATGATAGCGCCACTAATCAATGATGTCTACTAGATGTGAAGCAATCCATCAAAATCTATCTACATGGTACCGAACCTGACTTTCTTCAGAAAATAAGTGCTTGTGTCTCACTTAGAAACTTCAAGTCACGGGACCGCAAAGCACGGATGGGCGTAATCCGAAAACTGTTGAGGTGATCAAGATTCCGGCGACGATTCCTGCCTTTTATGCAGGTAAGAGCTTTAAGGATCGGGTGAAAAACGCATAGTTTGGTTAAGGCCTAACGATTCATTACTTTGGGTGCTCAATAGGGGCACCCATCTTTCAGATTTAGTTCTAGCTAAATAGTTTTAGTAGATAGCTAGAATAAAGCTATGGCTCGAAAGTATTGCCCATTTAGGTTCTCCTGCGAAACTGTTACTCAAACACCGGGATTGGTAGCGTCTCAATGGCCCAACTTAGGGGCATGTTCAGAACTAGCCCAAGACGGAACCAGTTGACTAAAGCACGTACTCAACTGATAGCGGCAGCAACAGCCTTGGAGAATGCAATTGCTATCCTACAAACGCCTATCCTCTAAAATTCATTCAGCTGTAAAACGTCTCGAAAAAACTTGATACTCTAGCACCAATGTCACGGTAACCCATGGCTAAACCTGATCCACAACCGACGTTTCTTGAGTTCCAAGACGGAAAACCAAAGGCGAAAAAGCCTGTTGAGACAACTCGCGAACCGGATTGGGTGGATCGGTTTCTAGAGGATAGGGAATTACGACCGAGTACGAAGAAAACCTATACGCGACAGCTGCGTCAGTTTCAGCGGTGGTTGGCTGGGAAAGGATGGCCGGAGGTTACAGAACAGGATTTAACGAACTTTAAAACGCACCTCAAAACGAGGACAAAAGCTAACACATTAGATCAGCCCTTATCTCCTGCCAGTATCAATCAGGCATTGGCGGCAATCCAGAGTTTTTTCAAGTGGCTGACGGTGAAGCGGTTGATTACATATAATCCCGCGTTGAGTCTGGAAAAGGTAATAGAGGCTCCTGCGCAGGTGAAAGATTTAGAGGTGTCAATCATTCAGTCTTTGGAAGAGGTTTTGCCGTTTCGGGGAGAAACCTACGAACGGGATCAGGCCATCTTTGAGTTACTGAAGCATGGCTTGCGGGCGAATGAAGTGGCAGCAAGAAATGTGGGTGATTATGACAATCGCTCTATCTCGATTCAGGGGGCGAAGTGGGGGAGTGAGGGCGCATCTAAAGGTTCGGGGAACCGTTCAAGCTGATTTGCGAAAATAGAAGGGAAGAAAAAAGGCTATCCGTTGTCCGGCTAGCCCTAATCAAAATCACTTCTATGATAACAACCCCTACGAATAGCTATTCTGAATCAGAAGACAGGTCATCCCGACTTGACCGCCTTCATCAAAGTCAAACCTTAGCGGCTATTGTGATTGCTGCTTGGCAAATAGGGTTACACGTCGCACGCACGCTCGTCGAACAACAGCTCAATGAGCGTGCTAAACGCCCGACCGATTGGGGGCCTTGTTCAGTGTGCGGCCAGCGGCTACACAGTAAGGGTTTTGCGACTCGTCAGATGGTGACCTTGGTCGGTCTTGTGCAGTGGCGACGCCGATTAGGTCGCTGCCCTCAAGGGTGCAAAGGGAGCCACGCGGCTCCCTTTGACCAAACGCTGGGGATTGCCCCGTACCAACAAAGTTCTGTAGAGCTAAAGCGATTAGGTTGCCTGCTGAGCCTCTTCGTTCCGTTCGAGTTAGCCGCTTGGCTCCTGTCTCAATTGAGTGGCATTCAGGTCAGTGATGACAGCCTGTGGCAGTGGGTCCAACAGTATGGTCAACAAGCCGCCTGTCAGTGGGAAACAGATGTTGAGAACTGGGAAAACGGAGAAGACCCGGTGCCCGAAGCACTTTCTGACGACCTCGCGGCAATGCCGTTGTTGATCGCTGCAGATGGCGTCACGGTCCCACTACGTCCACAGGTCGGCACCCCAGCTGGCAAAACGCTTTGGCGAGAAGTCAAAGTCGGCTTACTGGCTCGACTCAGTCATCGTATTAATCGCCATGGCAAACTTGTTACTCGCCTACAGCGACGACGTTTGGTCGCCGTGCTAGGCGATATGGCTACGTTTCGGCCTCGCTTGCAGCTCGAAGCAGCGCGAGCGGGCATCGCAACAGCTCCACACGTTGTCTGGCTCAGCGATGGAGCCAGGGGGTTTTGGCGACTCTTCGAGACTTGTTTTTCTCACCTAGCGGTCGGCATCCTCGATTTCTATCATGCAGCGGCCTATCTGTGGCAAGCCGCTGATGCCTACAAAGACGGGAACCCGGCACGCACACCACAGATGTGGTTTGAGCGATTGCGCCACCAGCTCCGACACGGCTACGTCCACCGGATTATCAGTGAACTGCGCTGGCTGAGTCGTTCACCCAATACGGCTGCGCCAACCCGCACAGTCTTGAAACGGGTGCATGACTTTTTCGACAAGCATCGCCACCATGTACAGTACCGACTGTTTAAGAAACAGGGACTACCGATTGGCTCTGGCATGGTCGAGAGTGCGTGTAAGTGGCTCATTCAGCAACGGTTTAAGGGCGTTGGTATGCGCTGGAGTGAACCGGGACTCAATCACTTGTTACAGTTACGAGTCGCTTGGGGCAATCAACGGTTTGACACGTTGTTTTCTCAACACTCTTTGGTATTGCCTATTATCTCCCCTAACCGCTAGATGCGCCCGGGGAGTGATGGCATTGTGCCGTTATCGGCCCAGGCGTGTGATGCATTGGATAGTTATTTGGGTTGGTGTCTCAACCAGGGATTTAATACAAGAGCAGAGGCTCCTTTATTTGTAAGTCTCTCAAATCGGAACCGGGGACAGCGAATGGGATACAAAGGGGTGTACAACTGCATCAAGGATTTGGCTGAGTTGGCAGAACTGGATGATGCCATTCATCCGCACCAGCTGCGCCATACGTTTGGCACTCAGTTGATTCTGGAGGGAATGAATCCTGAGTTTGTGCGCAGGCTGATGCGGATTAAGTCAATGAATGTGTTTGGGAGATATACCAAACGGGCCTTAGAACTAAAGGCGAAAGAGAGTTTTTACGATACGCTCCAGGCGTCAGAGTCTGGGTTGTTTAGTAAAAGGTAAACTTATTCTCAAAGAGAGCGACTGGTTAATAGCGCCCGATATCGAAGGGCAGGCTCAAGGAACGCTTACGGCATCCATATCACAGTTAAAAATCTCTTGAAAATTCTGGAATTCTCAAATTTAATAACTCCACTTAAGAATTCTGAGAATTTTCAGTCAGATTAAGTTATGATATGCGCGCACGCTTTGAAACTTCGCCACAACAAAGATGCTGAAAAAAGTTATTTCAATCATGTCGAATAGTGGTGGCGTTGGTAAGACCACACTTACAGTTAACCTGGCTTACCAGCTCGCCCGCAAAGGAAAAAAGGTTGCGATGTTTGGTTGTGATCCTAACGGTTCGTTGACTCTTTTCTGTGGATTGGATGATCCCCCGAAGGAGAAAACAATGGATTGGGTAATGCGGCCTGACTTTAAAGGGGACTATCCTTTGTTTCCGGTCTGGAGGGATCGCATTGAGGGGATCGATGCTTGTCTGGGGGGACTACCACTCACGGAAACGACCCAGCGACTCGTTTTGGATAAGCGTGGGGCTTACTTACTGGCAGATGCATTGGAAGATCATCCGCTTCCCCACGACGTGCTGATTATTGATTGCCCTGGCACGATTGAGCAGTTACATATCGCGGCTCTGTCGGCGAGTACAGATGTAATTATCACGCTGAAACCAGAGGACAAGGATATGGATGCGATGGCTAAATTGCTGGAGTGGATTAGCCTGACTCGCACTGAGTTACGTCTAAAGCCTGCGCCTAAGGTATTTGGGGTGGTGCCAAATGGGGCCAAGAACCGGGCGATGCATCGGGATAATTTAGGGCTATCGGATATTGAAGGATTACCTGATATTATGCGGCACATGCAAATTCCGATGTTTCCGACGATTAAGGACAATGCCTATATTGCCAATGCCGCAGCTGCTGGGTTGCCATTGGGTATCTACAGAGCAGGGGAGCCTAACAATAAAATCTACGAAAAAATTGCGGTTGAAGTGATTAAGGAGATGGATTAGCGATGGCTCGCATCAGTAAACGACCCATGGCGACCATGTTTAGTGGTGCCTTAAATGCACAAGAGGGTGAAACGATTGCTCAGCTCAAGGAAGAAATTGAGAGTTTGAAGTCGCTTTCGGGGCAGTCGTTTAGATTACCGGTTGCTGATATTCAACCGCTCCAGCTACCTGGGAGGTTAAAGCAGCCTCGGCTTTATTTTGATCCGCAAAAGATGGAGCGGCTTAAGGAGTCGATTGCGAAGCATGGGGTGCTTGAACCAATCTTGGTCAGACCTGGTGCCAGGGGTAAATATGAAATCATCAGTGGTGAGCGGCGCTGGCGCAGTTGCTGTGCGTTAGAGATGGAATCGATCCCGGCCATTGTACGGGATATGCCGGACGCCACTGCATTAGAAGCCGCGTTGATCGCCCACTTGTTGAATGAAGAAATTACGGCGATTGAGCAGACGGAAAGTATTTTAAGTTTGCTGTCACTGCATCTGGATATCCCGATTGAAGATGTGAAGGCAGGCCTTTATCGGGTCAAGAATTCACGTTCCAGAGGCGCTGAGAATTCTAGAATTTTCAGCGAGGATGAACTGAAGTTAATCGCGGCAATCCTTGGGGAGTTTGGGATGAAGCTGGCTAGCTTTGTTTCTAATCGGTTGCCGATGCTGAATTTGGCCCCTGAGATTTTAGAGGCAGTACGAGAGGGGAAGCTGTCGCCTACGAATGCAGTACTTTTGAATCGTCAAAAGCCTGAGTTGCATGGTGAGTTGGTTGAACGAGCAGCTGGATTGACTAAGCAAGACGTGATGGCTTTAGTGAAAGACCTAGAAAAGGAACAGCAAAAAAGTAGTTCAGAAGTACCATTATCGATCTCTGATCAGATTTTTGCTCGGTTCAAGTCTGTACGCAAAAAGAAATCACTACTCGAATCGGCAGAGGTCCAGAAGCGACTCACTAAAATCGACAAGCTGCTCAAAGAAATTGAGCAGCTAAGCGTTTAAGAATTCTGGAATTTTCAAATATTTAGCTTCGCTATCTTGAACAAAAAAGGTAATGAATAGCAGTCATAACAGTACTCCAGAGTTATTTCAATTTAGGAAATAGCATCGAAGTGTGGGTTCTTTTTTACTTTCGCTAAACTGTAGCAGTCAATAGTTCGTTTTAACTGCTTTCATGTCCCAAGACTTTGTTGAACTAAACCGAACGTTTTGGCCTGCAGAACCAGATATCAATGGCAATCCTGAAGACATAAAGGCACAAAGTTCGTTAGCAGGAACAGGAACAGTTGGTTGGTGGCAACTCTTTGAGAAATGGCGAGTCGTTGTTCTAGCAGAGCCTGGGACTGGCAAGACAGAAGAGTTTAAAGCTGCAGCGCTCAAACGACAAGCACAAGGAAATGTGGCTTTTTTCTGTAGAATTGAATTACTTTCTACACTGGACATAACAGCAACGTTTGATATCGGTGATCGGCAAGAGTTTGAAAACTGGCTTTCTAATGACCAAGAAGCGTGGTTTTTTCTTGATTCTGTTGATGAGGCACGCTTAGCTGATCATCGGGCATTTGACCTAGCACTGCGAAAATTTGCAAACAGTATTGAGGGCGCTAAAAACCGAGCACATATCTTCATATCTTGTCGAGTCAGTGATTGGAAAGCAACAGCTGACAAATCATTAGTCACACAGCTATTTTCAGTACCACAGCATCCAGAAAGATTAACGACAAGTATTCATCTGACTCCGTCTAAGCAAGACATTATAGATCCAGTGTTGAATTCTTCTGCTATGTCTGAGGCAGAGGAGAAATCTGAGTATGATGTTGCTGTTTATCAACTTGCTCCTCTGAACTACCACCAGATTATTGCTTTTGCTGAAGCTAAAGGTACTTCAGAATCCTCGGCATTTATTCAGGCAATTGAACGGATCCATGGATGGATCTTCGCTGAACGACCACAGGATCTCCTCGATTTGATTGTCTATTGGCATGCAAAAGGACAATTTCAGACTCATGAGGTGATGCTGGCCTTCAATATTAGTCAAAAGCTCAGGGAAAATAATCCAACACATGATGAACAAAACCCTTTCTCTGAAGCTGATGCTCACAGAGGGGCTGAAGGTCTTGCTGCAGCGGTCACGTTCAAGAGAACATCAAATATACTATTACCTGATCAACCAAGTAATCCTAATTTACGAGCCGACTCTATCGCTCCAGAAAGAGTTTTACGTCGATGGGATAGAGGTCAACTCAATGCTCTGTTGAATCGTCCAATTTTTGACGAGGCTCTGTATGGTGCCGTACGTTTTCATCATCGTTCTGCACGCGAGTATCTCACAGCCAAATGGCTTAAGCGACTATTGGATGAGGGTAGATCGCGCCGTTCAATTGAAAGCTTGGTATTCACTTATCAATATGGTTGTCACGTGGTAATACCATCGATGGCTCCTATCGCTGCATGGTTAGCATTATGGGATACCCAAATATGCAATAGTCTCTGCGACATAGCGCCTGAAGTACTTCTTACAAATGGAGATCCTGCTTCTTTATCCATTGAAATCAAAAAGAAGCTATTAATCTCATTTGCTGAGCAGTATACCGAGCGCAATTACACAGGGGTTTATGTTGATGGAATCATGATTCAAAGATTAGCTTCTCCTGAATTAGCAGAAACAGTTACTGATCTTTTACAAAGGTATAGTTATCACGATGACATACGCGAGTTGCTTTTGAAGCTGGCGTTATCGGGCCGAATGGCTACTGCTGTGGAAGCCATCATCCCTTTAGCAATCGATGATGACATTAAAATGTCAACGCGCAATTACGCAACTAGAGCGATTGTAGTTTTAGGCTCATCGGCCCAGCAACAGCAACTTGTCGAATCTTTATGCTCAGACTTAGCTCAAGGTTCTTTAAAAACAAGTCTTGCTGCTGAATTATTAGCTCTCTATCCAACAATTCTTACAACTGAATCTTTACTTGAGCTTTTTGAGAAGGTTAAAGCCCCACGTTTTTTCCGAACTGACCCATTAATCAAAAATTTGGAGAGTTTCATTGATGCTGAAACAAACCTTGACAGATGTCGAATATTGTTAACAGGATTGTCCAATTTATTACAGACCGAACCCTTCATAGAATCAAAATTTTGTCGCATCTCAGAACAATACTTCTGGCTATTGCCTTATGCAATACAATGCGCCAACAAATGGATCGAGCAACAGGATCCGCATATATTACAGCCAACGGTATTTGAGCTGGTATTAGGATATCTGAGCGATGAATTCTACGATAGCTCAAATCTTAATATAAAAAAGACCCTGCTCGATAAAGCAAAACAGTGGTCTAAGTTCAGACATTGTTTATTCTGGTACACAGTCGATCGGGAGCGAGTTTTGTCAGATGGGAAAGAGTCCTCTGTAACTATGTGGTATCAGGTGGATTATGCGCTTAATAAGTTTTGGCATCCTGAGCAAATAGACTTAGAAAGTCTGTTTAATGTAGTCACTAACCAGGAATTACTCGACAATCAACATATTGCTTTGTCAGCAATATGGCAAGTTTACATTGATCAACAGCGACCAAGAAAGCTTCGGGAGCGTCTAAAAAAATCAGTTTCAGGCAATGAGTCTCTTCAAAAAAGGCTACATGAATTCCTACATCCATCTTCAACACCAGAGCGAAAAAAGCGTCTAGCTGATAGGCGAAATCGCAAAAGAAGACGGCTAAGATTAGAACAAAAACAAGCACGGATCAAGCAGCAATGGCATGAAGCTATCATCGCTAAAATACATGATCTTTGTAACATTGAAGGTGCCGAAGAAGGCAAGGTTTCCCAGGAAATAGTCTATCTTTACCAGAAGCTCGCAGAAAATGATCAGAAGGGCAGCGGCAAGTGGGGGCTATCAGCATGGGAAAAGTTAATTCCCGAGTTTGGTCTTCATACAGCAGAAGTTTTCCGCGATGTATGCCAGGCTTATTGGCGACGTTACGATCCGTTTTCCTTTAAAGATTGGCAAACTCAATCATCAGTTCCCTATGCACGCGTCATTGGTTTGACAGGATTAGCAATAGAAACCCAAGATAAGACTATCTGGGCACAACACTTAAATACGACAGAATCAACTTACGCTGCAAAATATTCAATTTTAGAACTGAATGAGCTTCCTTACTGGTTTGCCGATTTACAACAGCATTTTCCTGAACAAGTTGATCCATTAGTCAAAGAAGCAATTAGCTTGGAAGTCAAAGCTAATGACAAAAAAAGCTCACTCAACATATTACAAAAGTTAAAATACACCGATAAGACTTTACAGTCTTACTACCAACCATACATCTTTAATATTCTTAGTGATATTTCACCTCAACAATACGACCCAATTCATAATGCACTGGAAATTATCTTAAGCAACGCAGAAGAGGCCACATTCAAAGAGCAGTTTAGCCAACTAGCTTTACAGCAATTCAACCAAACAATGGAAACTCCCATTAAAACACTCTGGCTTAGTGCTCTTATGCATATTGATGCATCAGTAGGTTTATCAGTACTCAGCAATTGGATAGCCAGTCTACCTAGTGAGATCGCAAAAGACCAAACAGTTATACAATTTTGTGCTAATCTCACTATCCATAGAAACCCTCACTTCGGGATATCCAAACCAGATTTCTTCAGAGTTGAAATTTTACAAGAACTAATACCTCTCATCTATCAGCATGTACGTTTCGAAGATGATATTCAACATGAGGGTGTATATTCACCTGACATGAGAGACAATGCACAAAGTACGCGCTCGTTACTGCTGTCAGCTATTACCAATACTCCAGGGCAGTCTTCATATGAAGCATTGCTTCGGTTTTCCAATATTTTAGAAGATGGACATGCTAAAGACTATTTACTACGCCAGGCAGAAGAGCGTGCAGCTTTAGATTCTGAATTTAGCCCTTGGAATGATGCTGATGTAGCCGACTTTCAAGAGGATGCAGAAAGAACACCTCACTCTGAGCAAGACCTATTTGGTATTGCCCTTTCCAGACTCGATGATTTAAAGAACAATATTGAGAATGGAGATACAAGTGATGCAGCAATACTAGTCACAATTGATGATGAAGTGATGATCCGCAACACTTTTGCCAATAGACTAGAACAAGCATCACGAGCACGCTACCGCATTGCGCAGGAGGAAGAATTTCCTGATAAAAAACGAACTGATATTCGATTTACGCATCCCCAAATTTCAGAAGCTATTCCTGTCGAATTGAAAATTGCTCATAAATGGAGCTATAGTCAACTTCTAGAACGTTTGGAGAATCAACTGATTGGTCAATATATGCGTCAGTCCCACGTTGGAGTTTTCTTAATAGCCCATAACGGCAATAAAAGATATTGGCAGGACACACTTAAAAGGAGGCTGAGCTTCACTCAATTGATTGAGCAATTGAATCAGGAAGCAGATACTCTTGTGACGAAATATCCTCATGCAACTGATGTAAAGGTTATCGGTATTGATTTTACTATTCGCAACCAAAGACAGGTAAACAGCAGGTAATGTCTTGAAAACCGATGCAGACAATAATTTCAGATCCAGCAGCTTTATGGCATTCAAGGATTTAGCATTACCCATAGAGTAACGCGCCCCTAGTCGCCCGAATCACTAAAATTTACCCCCGTCGCCGTCGCACCCACATACCGGATAGCAGCCCATCGACCATTGGGCAATCTGTAATAATCCGTCGTGCTATCTCGATAGGCCGGAAAACCAAACTCGTTAGAAATGGCGTTATAGCTCTGGGGAAATTGCAGATACAACAATCGAGTAATATCCGTTTCATTCAGCTCACCGTCCACACCATAGGGTTGCAGACCTGGCGGCGGCGCTGCAGAAGGCTGTACTGCTTCAACCGATGTGGGGCGCAGAAGTTCTAACTCTGGGCAGTTAGCGGTTGCGATCGCAATCCACAGCAACCCAACAATATTCCTTGTCATAACAGCCCCCCTGGCATCCAATGCCGCATCCGGTGGACGCAGGCAGCCAGCCGCAACGCTATGTACGATGCCTGTTCTATAACCGTTCGCTCAACGGTCAAATTAGGTATATCATTCATGGTGCAATCCTTACTTTGCAAGGGTTCTAGCTTCGTTTGCCCGCCGTTCAATTTAGTTCGACGAGTGTTCGAAGTCGCACCAAACAAATATACAAACAAAACATCAATATTTCAACAAACAAAAAAGCAAACAATTACATCAGATTTTACTAAAAAGACATGGAATCAGAGCACGGGGAGTCAAACAGGTCATCAAATAAATGAGAAAACAGGACACAGATTTCCCAGTAGCTCAGCTGATGGAGCGTTATGACTTGGTGCGATCGCAAGTCTATGCCCGCATTAATGCTCTCAAAGCGAAAAACCCTGAATTGGCTCCGTTCAAGATTGGTGTAAAGTCCTACATCAGTGAAACTGTTCTAGGCTGTTGTGAATTCCGGAAATTATGGCCGGAGTGATTCCGGAAATTATGGCCGCTGACAACAGTCTCTTTTTGTGCGTAATCTGCCTGTTTGGCAATTGCACGATGAGACTCTATACAGGTGTTCAGTTGCTAGGAGCGATAGATGGTTCAACGATTTAGAGACCCAGACAATTCTCTCGGGATCGTCCCGTCACAGACGGGATTGAGTCGGCGGCATCAGTGCTAGATCAGGCTGGAGTTCGGACTCAGGTGTGCCCCTGGAATCGCTTATTCCGGAAATTATGGCCGGAGTGATGCCGACAATGCTCAGTATGGATTCCGGAAATTATGGCCACCGTGGCTTCAGTCACCTGAGCCGTCGATTCCGGAAATTATGACCGGGGTAATTCCGGCAATGCTAGTGGTCGATTCCGGAAATTATGGCCAGGGTGATGCCGGTCATACAGGCTTCAGTGAAACAGGGGGTGCTTGCTTATATAGTGCCGTGTTGGCACCTCAGGCATCCGCCCCAATGTCGATGTTTAGTAATCAGGTCCGTTATATGGTTCAGCAACTCAGAAATGCCAATGTACCCCCGGAAAAAATCCACGACCTTACGGGTGTGAGTGAACGTAGTATCCGCCGGATAGTGCAAGAACCCGAGATCACCTGCGTAGAGGAACCGCCGTCAGGTCAGCGAAAAGGAGCGGGTCGTCCCAGCGAGGTGGTCCACTATAGCGAGACCATTCGTGAGTGGTTGAGTGAAGCCCGTGACCCAGCCGATGGTCCGATGAAAAGCCGAGAAGTCTTAGCCCGTCTACGTCAGCAAGGCTATAAAGGGGGTAAAACAGCGGTCTATGAGCTAGTCAAACAATTGCGTCCCGCCAAATCCGTGGTGCCGATAGTGCGATTCGAAGGACTGCCGGGTGAATTTACCCAACATGATTTTGGCCAACGCCGGGTGCAGTATGCCGATGGTCGCATTGAGGTGGTGAAATTCTTTGCCTCGCGCCTGAAGTACTCACGGTATGTGGATGTGCAGGTGGTGGCCAACGAACAACAAGAAACAGTGGTGCGGTGTTTACTCAAAGCATTTGAGACCTTTGGCGGCGTTCCGCTGATGGGGGTATTCGATAACATGAGTAGTGCGGTGAAGTCACGAGAAGTACTGGCTGATGGCACTGTTAAAGTGCATTGGACCGACCGCTTTGCCCAAGTGTGTATCGACTGTGGATTAATTCCCCTGGCCTGTTGGCCCTATCGCCCTCAGCAAAAAGGGTCGGTGGAAAATCTAGTGGGTTTTGTCAAGGGCAACTTCTTTTGTGGGCGACAGTTTAAGGACCGTGATGATCTCATCGAGCAGATGCAAGCATGGGTCACCTACGTCAATCGAGAACGCAAATGTGATGCGACTGGCGAGATTCCCCAAGTCCGCCTGCTGAAAGAATCGCTCAAGCCCTGTGCCCATAAGGCTGAAACCTATGCCTTCAAAGTCAGTGTGGTGGTTCGTCCCACGGCTCGGGCGCACTATCGAGGCATGGAATATTCGGTGCCAGCTGACGCCATCGGCCAGACGGTGACCCTACATCTCCAACAGACTCAGGTGTCGATCTATTTGGCAGAGCGTCACCTGGGTGACCATCCTCGGACACCCGCGAATGGCAAGTCCAGTGTTTTACATGAGCATGCCCAACAACTGTTTATCTTTAAGCGTGGTAAACCCTTTGCTCAGCGCCAAATTCTGTTGGACCTCGACCCGTTGGTGGAACCCTATTTGACTGAACTGGTGCATCGGCGTCCTCAAACTTGGCAACCCGATGTCGAGACCCTCTATGACCTTTATCAACACATTGGCCGAGCCGACTTCCTCGCGGCAATTGCCTTAGCCACTGAAGAACGCTGCTTTGGCAGTGAATATGTCCAGGCGATTGTTAACGCCACTCCCGAGGGACTGACACCGCCACCCTTGCCTATTTTGTTCACCTAGATCGATCCGATGACCCTGAGTTTAGACCCCATGCTCAAGTCCCTTGGCTTGAGTACCATTCAACGTGTCTTACCCGAGCTGATTCCCATCGCTGAACGGGAGGCCTGGTCCTATCAGCAGTTACTTGAGCGGCTCTTATCCGAAGAGGTGGCCCACCGCAGTGAGCGCCGCACCCAAACCTTTATTACTAAAGCTAAGTTCCCCTTTGAAGCCACCATTGACACCTTTGACTTCACCTTCAGAAGTAATCTCAAACGACAAATGTTAGGACGATTTCTCGGTCCCGAACTCGTCAGTGACCATCGTTCCTTAATTCTTGAAGGGCCGCCTGGTACTGGAAAAACCCATTTATGTATTGCCATTGCCTATAAAGCCATCCAAAACGGCTTTACTGCTCGTTTTACCACTGCTGCAGCCTTAATCAATGACCTCTGTGTTGCTCCTGAGCGTAACGTTGCTCTCCAACCCTATCTCAGGCCTCATGTCCTGGTGATTGATGAAATGGGCTATCTCGGCTACGGGCCGGGGGCTGCTGATGTTCTGTTTCAAGTCGTGGACCAGCGCTATCTCAAGGGCAAACCCATTTTGTTGACCACCAACAAACCGCTCAATCAGTGGGGCCGTGTGCTTCATGATGAGGAACTCGCCCGTGCCATCATTGACCGCACCTTGCATCATGGTGAGTATCTAAAGCTGACGGGGCCGTCGTTTCGGCTCAAAGGTCGAAAGCTCGACTTAGCTCTCAACTCAACTGAACAATCCACAGAAACGGTAGCTGAAAAATCTGGGAAAAAATCTCTCAGCACTTGACACAAAACACCACTGTTTGTTCAATGAGAGAATGGCCATAATTTCCGGAATTACCCCCTCGTTTCGCGGCCATAATTTCCGGAAGCCACAGCTGTCTCGATGAGATCCATCGGCTCATCAACGAAGAAGGTCTAACCACAGACGAAGCAGCAGAAATCGTTGCTGGACCTTTAGAAACCAACCTTGAGTTAACATCAAACAAATCATCAAACAGTGATACCATACAAACCCAGGAGTTGTTTGGTCTGACCGACGTGTCCCCCAAAGAAGCACCTATTATTGCTATTCGGCGAGCCCTGCAAACCGAGCCCCTAGCCCGCTATGAAATGCTAGATAAAATAACCGACCGTGGCTGGCGACTACCCACCAGTGAGCTAACCATTCTGCTAGGCATGCAAACTCTAACTGGCGAGGCCTTTGAACGGTATGGATACCGATTTACCTGCGAGGGTAAGGATGATACTGAATCTATCTGGAGCGTAGAAAAACGTTAGACAAAGGGTCAGAAAGCAAAAGAAACGGCTGCTATGACGAAAGAATCCAGTAAGTGATAACGTAATCTCCGCTACTTCTTAGAAGAAGCGCTAATCTTCTCTGCATTAATTTGAAACTGAATCAACGCATTTTTACGTTTACCAGGAAGTTCTTGAGCCCCCATCAAATACCCCTCACTCCGCAGTTCCTCAACCGTACGCCAAAATAACTGATTGTTACGAGACGAATTGCTACCCAACAGATCAAGATTTTTGAACAGATAGCGCTTAGAAATTGTCAAAAACTGACCATCTTCCGGAGAGTCCCACTTTAACCGACTAGCAAGATAGAGCAACAACTTGGTTTTGTAATTATGTTTTGCACTTCCACCCAAACGTTGAGTCATGTCGAGATTATTCGCAAAGAGAACATAGTCTCCTGTACGGGCTGGCCCTTCAAAAAATTCCAAAGACACCGTATAAGCATCCGCTAACTCATAGGTATAGTCTGCAGCCTTATCCAGATCAAAGTCACGCGGCACATTATCCACTTCAAACTCTTTGATCCGCAGAACATTTTTGATCGTAACCTTAGCACCCAGACTATCTCCTTTAGGCAGAGACTGAGCAAACACTAACTCCGTACGATGCAATGCCATCAAATCACAGTGGAGTTGGGACCGCAGCTTAGCCGGAAAACCACCATCCTTAGTACGCTTATAGCCCATAGCTTCTAATAAATCATTAGAGCGAAAGCTGACACCAGGACGATTACCTTCTTGGGCCGCAGCTCTATAAAGATAAAGCACAATTGAAACCTGACGTGGGTTGAGAAATGTCAGCAGTGCAGCAATCAACCGCTGCATTCGTCGGTCTTGGATTTTCTCTAACCCCTTAATTCCTTCCCCGAGATACGCCTCGAGATCTAAACTGTCATATTGCTCCTTAAGCTCTTCCCATTCCTCTCCAGATAGATCTTCGATAGGAATTCGGCGAGTGACAGCAACTTCACTAGCTTCATCTGGATCTGCATCAACCCGCATCTCCAGATAATAGTTTTCGCCATCTGTCCGTAACGTTGGCAAGTTGACATCTGGATTTCTCAATGAGGCTCCGGCTCGCGGAAGAACTCGTAAGAGCTGCCCATCGACTGGAAACGTCGTATCTTTTGCAGCATCCTTAGTTGTCGACAAGACCGCCACCATGGGAAACATCAGCCACATGATAAAGGGCTTTTCCCAGTTCTTAAACCCTATAACTTTGCCGTATGTTTTTTGAATAAAAGCCTGTAACTTTAGCGTACAAATTGACCTATTACTTTGCCGTAGATCACGGACCAAAGCCTGTAACTTTAGCGTACAAATTGACCTATTACTTTGCCGTAGCCCATAAGCCAGAGCCTGTAACTTTAGCGTATAAATTGACCTATTACTTTGCCGTAGCCCATAAGCCAGAGCCTATAAATCTAGCGTACAAATTGACCTATACCTTTGCCGTATGCAGTTAAGTGCAGTTCAATTGAAACAAGCAATTCAAAGCATTTCTCAAATAGGGCCTATAACTTTAGCGTATGGATTAGCCTATACCTTTGCCGTATGTGACGCACTATGGCCTATAACTTTAGCGTATGGATTAGCCTATACCTTTGCCGTATGTGATGCACTATGAGCTATAACTTTAGCGTATGGATTAGCCTATACCTTTGCCGTATGTGATGCACTATGGCCTATAACTTTAGCGTATAGATTAGCCTATACCTTTACCGTATTAAAGCCCTGTACCTTTGCCGTATTAAGCATTTGAAGCACTTGAGAACAGAACAAACTAGTGCTAACCTCTCAGGTGCCTGGAAACAGATGAACTACTCAACTTAAACCAGGTCAACAAACAGCAAAAGCAGGTCAACAAACAGCAAAAGCACCAGCCCTTCGCTTTCTTGCCGGTCCGCTAAGAGCTTGGTGCTATCAACAGTCCCCACAAAGTGGGTCCGTTTTATATGCCTATCGATCCTAGCAACTCTGGTACTGATTTACCAGAGTTGACAATTTGTGGCGGATTAAATAGGAAAGGAGGTGCGCTATTGTAGTCACCTCCTTAGAGTTTAATTATGTTCCAGAAAATAATGAGTTTTTGGAACTCTTTCCCCATCGTCACGATTACATCTACGCGCGGCATCCATTACCGGGTAAACGCCCCCAGTGGCAAACGGAAAGTCGGCATCCACTATCAGACCGACTAATTGAACAAGGCACTTATCTATATGGTGCACGGTTCGGGAAAGAAACCCAGTACGCCATGGTCGATGTTGATATTGGTAGCGCCTACCATCCCAGACGAGATCCCATTGCCTTTCAAAAACTCACTGAGGCATTGGAACCTTTAGGTCTGGTCTCAGCGATCACCTGCACCTCATCCGATAGTCAGGGCCTGCATCTATATTTTCCATTTTCAGAGTCACTGACAGCTTGGGAAGTGGGCAGTGGCATCACCTTGCTTTTGGAAAGTCAGGGCTTTAAGGTCACACCGGGTCAGCTTGAAGTCTTTCCCAATGCTCGACTCTACACAATTGAAAGTACGCCGAACTTATTCAACGCGCATCGGTTACCGCTACAGCGTGGGTCGTATTTACTCAACGATGATCTAGAACCGATCTGGACTGACCAGACGACCTTTGTCGAACAGTGGAAACAATGCCAGGGACGCAACAACCTGAGCAATGAGACACTGCAGCGGATCATTAGACAAAAGAAACGGCGCAGTTATCGTCTGTCGAACAAAGCCGATAAGTTCCTAAACGATCTCAACGCTGAAATCGAGCAGGGTTGGACTGACCATGGGCAAACCAATCGATTGCTAGGTCGGATCACCATGCGCACCTATGTATTTCACCATGTAATGTACGACGGTGAACCACTAGCGGATGAAAGTCTGATCAAAGAAGTTCTCGCTGTAGCTAAAGCTTTGCCTGGCTATGAGCTGTGGTGTCGTCATCAGCATGAAATCGAGGACCGTGTTTCTGAGTGGGTCAGCTGTATCGAGAAAAGCCACTACTTTCACTATGGAGAGCAGTTTGGAAAATATAAATCTAAAAAGGAGAAACCAGACTCTGAAAATACTGAACCCAGCTGGAATCAACGGCAGAGTCAAAAAACCAAGGACAAAATTCAGGCTGCCCTTAAAGAACTCTCAGATAAAAATGAACTGCCAGAACAGGCAACTGCCAGGTTTAATGCCCTCCGAAAATTTGGCATTGGGGGAGGGTCTCTATATAGGTACAAAGAACTCTGGCATCCGCTCTCACAGGAGAAATCAACACACACACACCAACTTAATAATGAATCTGGACAGTTTGGCGCGTTAGCCTGGCCAAACTGTCACAGCTCCACAAGCTTATTACAAGATGTAGATGGTAATAATAATAAAATCAATGGTTCTAGCGATCGCAAATCTATTACATCTCAGCCAGAGGGTGGTAATCCCCATCGAGAAGAGATTCAGCGTATCCGAGAGAGGTTGTCGAAGGCTCAGGTCACTATCGATTTACAGGCAGCTCAGGAGGTTGTAGAGGCTGAGGAGATACTGGCCCAGGAGTCTAGAGCAGCCCATCTACAGCAGATGGCTTACTGGTTGACGTTGGATGACCCGATTTTGATGGCGGAGGCCCTGGCATGGTTAAGGCAACAGCCGCCTGAGCTATGTGCTGAGTTGTTGGCGATGGAACTGGTTGAAGAACAGGCGCGATCGCTATCCACCATCGTCAACATCATTGATCAGCTACAGCAACTAGATTGGGGACCAAAGCGCATAGGCCAGGAGCTACAAGCGCGCTTCTCCATATCCTCCCTTGCCCATCTCACAGCGGAACAAAGACAACAGTGGTTATTTTATTTGCGATCGCACCCTGACACCGAATACCCCAACACCGAATAAAAGCAGGAGCTACTTGCGATCGCACTCCCAAAAATCTCTCCTTACCAACCTCACTACTAACCAACAACACTATCCGAGCTGAAAACAAGTTTCGAGATCGCACCCATCCAAGCAAAAATAATGAGATCGCACCCCTGAAACATAGCTCACCCTAAAGTTTTACATACATAGCCTGCACCATCGAAACTTTAAATCTTGATTTTCTTTTCCAAGAGAAAAGAGCGAGAGGGCAAGAGAAAAAAGAACAAGCTAGAGCCCTGGGGGCTCACAACTAACTCGAAAACCGATAATGAAGTCGCGGTCGTCGGGAAGATAGCTGCTGCGCGAGGCGGAGCGGCAATACCAAGGATTGTTGAGCCACGAGCCGCCGCGTAGCACCCGGCGCGCCTCTGAATTCTCTGTCAGCCAGGGGCTTCCATCCATTGGAGCCTGATCATAGTTTTTATGCCAGTGATCCGCACACCACTCCCACACATTGCCATGCATGTCGCATAGGCCGTAAGCATTAGCTAAACCAAAATGCGTTACATCGACTGTCTCTTTCAGATATTTACCCTTTGGGCCATTGTTATAAGTAGACGTTGCACGATAGTTCGCCACCTCATCCGTCAGCGTCTGCCCAAAGTAAAAGGGTGTTTGGGTACCTGCCCGACAAGCATATTCCCACTGGACCTCGCTGGGCAGTCTGTAGAGCCGTTCCGTATGCACCGACAGCCGCGCACAAAACTCTTCCGCCTCGTACCAGGAGACTCGCTCCACCGGGCGATTGGCCCCCTTAAAGTTTGCTGGGTCAGGCTTTAGAGATATCTTCACCTGGGTCATTTCTGCCACTGCTCGCCACTGGGCCTGGGTCACCGTATAGCGCCCCATCAGAAAGGTAGAAACCGTTACCCTATGTTGTGGCCCCTCCGACTCTGCACGCTGAGGTTCATCAGGGGGTGAGCCCATTAAGAACGTGCCCCCTGGTACCAACACCATATCTAAACCAACACCATTACCCAGGTCTTCCGTAAAATATTGCGCAGTGGCCTGACTGCGACGAACGGTAAGTTCAGCCATAGGGGGTATCTACAAACGCTACCGCATTCTAACCCACATTCCTGCCCCCTGATGCCCAGGCTCCGCCTAGGTACACTTCCCTGAGGCTCCGCCTCAAAACAAGAATCCGCCAACTCTTCGGTTTCCCTACCAAGCTAGCGGACCCGGTTTTATTTTTGGATGTCCCTGGTTATTAAACCCATAAACATCGCCGGAGCAGGTCTGGACTCTTCGAGGGTACGCCCGACAGATTCCCATCTGCCAGTTCTGACCAGGCCAGTACAGGCACAAGAAGAGTGCTGGGGGCTCACAACTAACTCGAAAACCGATATTGTTGTTGCGGTCGTCGGGTTGATTGTTGTTGCGCGAGGCGGAGCGGCAATTCCTAGGATTGTTGTTCCACGAGCCGCCGCTCTGCGGCCTACCCCACAGGAATACTATCAAAACTGTCTTCCCCCTGTCGCACAAATACCAATTGATCAAAGATTTTACGACGCAGCCGATACGTATCCCCATGGATCAGATGCGCTTCCCAACTGCTCAAACGCTGCACCAGGGCTGCCAATTCCACTTCCCCTCTTGCATAAAGCAACTGCAATAGCTTCATGCGTTTTCTCGCCCGCTGTAAATTGTCATTGCGTACCCGGATGCGATCAGGCAATACCCGAAACCCCACAAAATTCGCTCCATAGCGCGTCTCAAATAGCTGACTCTTAGTCGGATGCAGCCTCAACCGCAAAGTAGCCAAATACTCCTCCATAGCAGCCCTGGCATCCGCCAGCACCTGCCAGTCATCACTAAAGGCCACAAAATCATCAACGTATCTCAGATAGCGTCGCAGCTTTAGTTGCTCCTTAACAAAATGGTCAAACGGATTCAAGTACAGATTGGCAAAAAACTGACTGGTCAAATTACCAATGGGCAGCCCCCGTCGTCGCTCAACCGGCGTTAGCAAGTCATCCCCAGGAAAATATTCAATCACCGGCATCTGAGGATTACTCGCATCAATAATTTTATCAATCAGCCACAGGGTATCCGGGCACTTTAACTTACGCCACAACAATCCTTTGAGAATCTCATGGTCGATTGAAGGAAAATATTTGGAAATGTCGCACTGCAAACAATAACGATATCGCCGTGCCAGTCCCACAAATTTCTTTAGTGCTCGATGGGTGCCATAGCCCAACCGATTTGCATAGGTATCACCAATCAGCGTCGGCTCCAGCAGTGGCACAATCACATTACACAAAGCATGATGCACCACCCGGTCCCGGTAGGGAGCAGCCGAGATCATCCGCACCTTTGGATCATGAATGTAGAAGGTGTAATACTTGCCAGGCTCATAGGTCTTGTCACGCAGTTCCCGCTGTAGCGTCAGCAAGGAACGTTCCAGATGGTGATTAAACTCCAGCACATTAGGCCGATAGCGCTTGCCCTTCTGGGCCTTGCGAGCAGCCGTCAACAGATTTTCAAAAGCGATAATCTGGGGCCACAAGTTACCATAACGCTTCATGCCAGTGCAGGCTTAATAGGCTTAGGCTGGTGTTTCCGAGATGGCACACTTGTCTGCTTAGCCTGCTGTTGCTTGATCCACCCACCCAGGTCGGCACCAATACCATCAATCAGCTCACTCACATAGGTGTAGCGTTGAGTAGATAGCAGGTTAAACTCAAACAGCAACCGAGTCTGGTAGCGCAGCACATCCAGCTTGCTATTGAGCATCTGCAAGATATCTAGCTTATCTCTCTGATACTGAGCCACAATTAGCGCTTCTAGCAGCTCATAGACACCATTGATCACCCGATCCCCCAACTGAAACCGATGAGTACGCGGCAGCTTTTGCAATATCGGCACGTACCACTTAATCAGATCATAGGTTTTCTGAATAATTGGCAACTCTTTTCCCTGGCTCATTAGTCACTTCGGTAGATGTCTGATTTTTTGAAATTACAGCAATCCCCTTGCTTTCAGATCAAGATTTATGCCCCTGTAAGCATTGCGCAACACTTAAATACTTTTCTTGAAGAATATAAATCTAGTTGCCTCTATTATTTTAATTTCTTCAGAGAAAAGACCAAGAGGGGAAAAGGAATAGAGGGCTACTAAAGAGAGCCTGGGGGCTCACAACTAACTCGAAAACCGAAATTGCTGTCGCGGTCGTCGGGCCGATAGCTGCCGCGCGAGGCGGAGCGGCAATTCCTAGGATCGCTGTCCCACGAGCCGCCGCGTACCACTCGATTAGCCTCTGAATCTTCCGTCAGCCAGGGACTTCCATCCGTTGGTACACCATCATAATTATCATGCCAATGGTCTGCACACCATTCCCACACATTGCCATGCATGTCACACAGCCCAAAGTCATTGGCTACATCAAATAGCCCTACAGATGTGGTCTCTTCTCGATACTCACCCTTTGGCCCTTCCCCATAGGAGCCCGAATAAGTCCTATTATTGATTTCCCGATCTTGCCCACAATAGTTCGCTAGATCCGTCGTCAATGTCTCCCCAAAGTGAAACGGCGTCTCAGTCCCTGCCCGACAGGCATACTCCCACTGAGCCTCGCTAGGCAGCCCATAGCGCCGTCCCGTATAAACCGACAGCCGTGCACAAAACTCCTCTGCCTCATACCAGTTCACCTGCTCCACCGGGCGATCATTGCCCTTAAAGTTAGACGGGTCCGGCGACATCTCCACCTTTACCAATGGCAATCCTGCCACCGCTTGCCACTGGGCCTGGGTGACCGCATACTTCCCTAGAAAAAACCCAGCCAACGTTACTTCGTGCTGCGGCCCTTCATCACTAAACCTGTCCACCTCCGTCTCCGGCGAGCCCATCATAAACGTGCCACCAGAGATCTGCATCATCCGCAGCGTCACCCCACCGGGTAGCACCTCACCATAGTAGGTCACCCGCTGCTGCCGTCTAACTATATTCGCTATCTGGGTCATAGTTTTCTCACCACTCCTCAGCCCCAGGATCCTCCTAGGACAACACTCCTGAGGCTCTGTCTCTCATTCATTGGATCCCATCGCGCAACAATAATTAAGCCAGATATATAAAGCATACAAACTCGCCTATTTTGGGGTGCAACTCACTCGAAACGTAATGGTATATTGGCGATCATCAGGTATCTCAAAATCCCGCGATGCAGAGCGACAATACCCAGGGTTGCCTAGCCAAGATCCCCCCCGTAGTACTCGGTCGGATCTTCTGCTCTTATTCGTTCGCCAGGCTCGTCCATCCGTCGGTGCCTCAGTATAATTATTATGCCAGTGATCTTCACACCACTCCCAGGCATTACCGTGCATATCATACAAACCAAAGCCATTGGCTATCTTAAAACTACCCACAGGTGTTGTCTGTCCACGATAGACGCCTTTCCCCCCAACACCATAAGCAAAATTACCGTTATAGTTGGCAAGCCCTGAACTAATCGTTTGACCAAAACAAAACGGTGTTTCTGTCCTTGCTCGGCAGGCATATTCCCACTCTGCCTCCGTTGGCAACCGGTACTGACGCCCCGTATACAACGATAGTCGTGCACAAAACTCCTGTGCTTCGTACCAACTTACTTTCTCCACCGGGCGATTATTTCCTTTAAAGTGAGACGGATCAAGCCGCATATTGATATCCACCTGGGGTAGTGTGGCCACAAACCGCCACTGGGCCTGGGTCACAGGATATTTTCCCAACCAAAAGTCAGACACGTTCACCCGGTGCCGTGGCCCTTCAGAACTAACCCGATCCTCCTCGTTTCCTTGGGAACCCATCATAAATGTCCCTGCTGGCAGAGATACCATCTCTAAAGACAGTCCCTCTGTCAATACCTCTACCCATTGACGCCCCTGCCGTCGTTGGGGTTTTATTACCCAAACTTCATCTTCACTGCGTGGTGGAAAAAACCGCGACAAAATACCGCCAGGGCTTGTTTGTTTTTCTAGCTGCCCCATTTGATACTCAAACAATTCCAAACCTGGGATAACCGTCTCAGTTACCGGCATTTGAACAATCTTTGCCACCGTCACCATTTCCTGATGTAGCAGCGGCCAGGCTATATCCGGATCAACAATCTGCGCTGTTTCAAACTCTAATAGTTGAAACTCAGGAGGCGCTACAGATGTTGATACCTCATCAGGCTGCAGTCGGTGCCGTTTTATTGCCTGCTCTTCCTCAACAACTTCAGCCAATGCTTGATAGTGACCACCCATGGCCCTGAGCACTTCCAGGGTCACTTGGGCAAAGGGGGCAACCATGCCGCTAGCCTCTAACCACTCTGGCTCTGGCGACAATAGGGCATCAAAACTATCCAGTGATTCACCAATTTCATCAGCTATTTTCTCAGACAATTTGGTAAATACCTGAAATGTTAAATCAGGGTCAGAGGCTTGAATAATACGCTGCCGCACCTCTGAAGCAAAGTCATAAATTGGCTCACCCTGACTATTGGTTCCTGTTTTTTGGTCTAGCAGACCGCCCATATACACTTCCGCCACATGTACAGGCGTTGCCTCAGGCAATAGCTTTTCTTGGATCAGATGCACAACTGACAAACTTACCGGAGCCGCAGCCATCAGCCTTACTAACCGCTTAGCAATCGGGGACGCCGACGAACTAAAAAAGCGATTTACCCGTGCTTCTGCCGATAGCGTAGAAACATCAGTAGCACCACTCGATGGATATTGATGTAACAGTCCCACATCAAACCAAAAACCTGGTGTGCGCACATTACCTACCCCTGCAACTACCTTAGCCCATTGCCGCATAGGAGCAGCCTCTAAAGTAACAACAGGCAAAGACAATGGCTTAAATAGAACTGTTTCCCCGGTCTCACCATCAACATCCCAACCGACTAGATCGTCAATCACCAATTGAGTATTAGCAAGACCAGGGAATAAGGCACTCAGCTGCACCGGGTCACCATAGCCCAACTCTGTCTGCTCCCACAGCCGTTCAGGTAATAGCTGTATCACTGTGGTCGGTCCCTGGCGAGACCACTGTTCTAGCCAGTCATAAATGGTCAAGGATTCTTTAGATACACTACGCTGCGGACGTTGTTGCCATAGCGATGATCGACAATCACTTACCAGCAAAATCAATCGCCGTCCCGATGGATGCATTAACTCGCGCAGGCTACGGGGTTTAATATCCTTGGGTTGAGCAGATGTATCCCCAGAGTTATTTGTGGACTCATTTGGGCTTTGTATCGTCATCTTTCGCCCTGGAATATAGGGCCATAGCTCTAGCTGCTCTTGATTAGTTGCATTTAATCGCCAAGTACGCAGATTACGAAAAGCACCTAAACGTTCTAAAACTTTTTTTTGAAATTCTTCAATGGTTTTACGCCACACAAAACTCATTAAAGATTCTTCAACGACCAGTTCTACATCTAACCAGCGTTCTAATTCTGGTCGTACGATAGGTACGCGTAAACGCTGTGCCGCTATTTGTTCAACAGTGGCCTCTTCATCCAGTTCATATCGAGTTTGTGATGGCACCTTACGCATCAAAGGCCGCAGAGCTCGACTCAAATCAATGGCATTGGGTAGTGCTGTTGCAGCTGGGGCTTGAAACGGCAAACCAGATGGGTCAGAGGTTTCAGACTCAATTTCTTCAGACTGTTGCAACGAGTCAGCCGCAAATAACGGTAGTGATGTGTCCTCTATGGAAAGATCGCTTGCAGTTTCACTATCTCCAAACTGGACCTGAACGTTCGTTTGTTTTTCCAACTCTGATTTAGTTGGGGGTATCGTCCCTACATCATCAATGCGCTCAGCTAACCATAAAGCATCAGCAATCTCCTCATAGGTGAGATCTAAACCAGCCTGTTGTAAGCGCTCAATTAGCTGTTCAATCATACCGGCTTATCCTGTTCAGACCTATTGGCCAGATCTTCATCATCTGTCAGGTCTTCTGCACTGGTTAGATTCTTGAGCAATGCTTTGATCAATCGTTGACGATTGCTGCCCACAGGAGCACGGTCACGGGTAACCATAAAGATAGCATTGAGTAGCTGATCCGTAGCTAAATCACCCTCTTCACGACGATCTAAAAATGTTTGAATAAGCTCCTCTCGCACCGCCTCAGCAGCAGCCTTTCGTTCTTGAGCTACCGCTGTGCCTTGCTCCTTTTCTAGTTGTTCATACTCTGCGTCAAGATGGGCAGAAACAATGCGGCCTAACATCTTCTTATCAGGCTGAGGCATTCTTAAACGCAAACAGCGCCGCAAAAATGCTGGTGGAAAATCTCGCTCGCCATTGCTGGTCAAAACAACAATTGGAAACGCCTTACAGCTAATACGACCATCGGGAACAATATAGTGTCCTTCATCCTTCCAGGTTACGCCTTCCTCTGGATCTGAATAAGCTGTACGCACTCTGACGTTAGGGGTCGTATCCTTAATTCGTTCTAACTCTGGAATTTCGAACCAGCCTTCTTCAAAAATAGATAATAGATCGTTAGGAAGATCAATATCACTTTTATCGATCTCATCAATCAATAAAATACGCGGCTTATCACTGGGCAAAAGTGCCGTACCCAATGGCCCAAGCGTAATATATTTACCGATATCGCCAGGATTCTGCACAGCGTCTAAAAGCTGCTGCGATTGATCCTCACTAAGTTGACCACTTGCTTGCAAACTACTCAATTTGCTCAGTTGCTCAGTTTCCTGCAAACGACCAATAGCATCATATCGGTAAAGACCATTTTTTAACGTAGTACGGGTTGTAATTGGCCAATATAAAACTTCACCCAACACCAGCTCCTTAGCAACCTTATAAACTAGCGAAGATTTCCCCGTACCCGGTTTACCGGTAATTAGTAGAGGGCGTCGTAAATAAATGGCTGCATTAACCATATCTACCTGGGCAGGCAGCATCTGAAATGTATCGGCCCGTTGCTTACGTCGATCAACCCCCGGAGATACCGACTCACCAAATGGACGCCAGCTTGGCGGTAGCGGCAGTTGCCAATTTTCATTGGGAACACCTGTATCGTTAAAAATACGCCAGTTTTTGGGTTGCTCACTCATTGATAATGTCCAGGATGGATACTGTATCTAGATAAATTAAAACTAGGCAGACTGGGGCTGCTGAAAGTCTGGAGGTAGCAGATAGGGATCATCCCACATGAGCGACAAGTGCTGACCCACATGATCTAAATCTAAACGCCTGTCGTAAACCTTCTCAGGTAACTCTTTCAAACAGCAAGAACTTAACAGTTCATTTAGAAGCTCATCACAGGTTACGCTAGCGGGTTCCTGTCGTAGCCAAACAGTCGCAGGCACATATGATTTTGATAAAAAACGAAAAATTTGTTTCTTGGCAGTTCCATCTTGACAAAAAACAGAAATTGCAGGTATTAGTTTCAATCCAAAAACTTTATCTTGTTCTTTTCTGATTTGTCGTTTAAGGGCTGCAATATTAGTGCCTATAGAGGACGAAAAAAGCTTACTACTCTGATAGTTAGAACACTTTTCTAAGAGCTGCCAACGTTGTTTCCACAGACGTCGGTCCACTTTTTTATCTGACAATCGATCATTACATCGGATCAAAACGCCATCACTATAATCAATCCCTAGCGTTCCTTCAAAATCTTCATCGGGATCACTACACCAGGTATCTACGGGCAAGTCCATAAGTTCCGACGGGAAAAAAAGCTGCAGTGAATCAGGTGCATTCCAGCCCTTTTCAAAGCAAGCGTCAATTAAATCTCTAATCTTTGCTTCTATTTCATTAGTCTCAAATGTTAACGGAGCATCAGGCGTATCTCCTGGTAAATAAACATCTGAAGCACTACCAAAATTTAAGCGATATTGTTGTATGTCTTCGATATACCATCCCCGTATGGTGTACTCACGTTGATTTTCCTGCGTAGATCCCTGAGCTGAATTGGTGACACGAATCAACAAACAAGATTTGGCTATCTGTCGTTGAGCAATATATGATTGAATTTGAGCTAAACATTCATCTAAAGCACTATCAATAGCATCTACATCAGTCTGTTTAGTTAGTGCATCGGTCAGCCACTCTCGTAAGCCAGGTATAAATAAGTTATTTTTCTGCAATAAGCCACCGACAAACATCACCAATGGTTTGTACGGTGCATGACTATCTTGAATGGAATTAGCAAGGGTTTTAATAATTATGCTTATATCATTTGGAATAGACTCTGATCTACCTGGACTATTAGGCGGCAGAGATTGATAAAAAACCTGGTTAATAGTTTGCCGCTCTTCCGCTTCTGCATAACTACTCTTCAGACAGAGTATTAGCGAGCTTACATTTTCCATCTGAAGCTGTCTGCGACACAACATTATTTCATTATCAAGTTCACCAATTCTAGTTTCATAACGGTCCAAGGTTTTTTCAATTTCATATTCTGCTGCACCACTGGTCCCCCCCAGCTTATTTTTTTCACGAGCATAGGCTCCTTGACAGTCCTCCAGCTGCTTGTGCAACCGTTTTAGTTTCATTCTTAAAGCTAATAATGACGCACTATTATCCGGTACCCTAGACATTAGATAGATACCTCCTGTAACTCAGTTTCTAGACTAGAGATCTCATCAGCTATTCGATCTAACGTTTTTTCAATTTCATATTCTGCTGCACCACTGGCCCCCCCTAATTTGGCCATTTCCCTGTCGTACTGCTGCTGTTTAATTGCAATCTGGCGATTAATCCGATCAATTTTCATCTGTGTACCCAGGCTGACAGATCTGACCTCAGGTTGAACATTCGCATTAACAACTGCCCCCTGAGCAGCCTCACTACGAGTACTTACGCTCTCATAACTCTGTCCTTTAAACCACTTATACTCCGGCTCCGGCTGCCCCTTCTCTCGCAAGGTTTGCTGCACCTGTCTTGCCAAAGCCTCCACGTCTGGCCACAATGGCTGCCCCTTTAAAGCTGCTAGTACCGTCTGAGAAAATACCCCCGTCCCTGCTACTGCATCATTCTTCGCTACCTCATAATCTGCCGCCGCAAACAACACAAACTGCTCCGCCTTCTCCACTTCCCCCGTAGTACCGTAACGCTGCCCCGCCACATCTGCCTGCACCGTCTCATACAACCCCTGAAAATAACTATTCGCACAGGCATCAATCCAAAAAATCTGCCGGTCAAAGCCAGCCCCATGGGCCGCCGTCGCTAGGGCCTGCACCAGCGAGTCCACCTCCAGGTTCAGCTTATTCTCCGCTGTAGTATCTGCAAAAAACAGACGCCGAGTCACCGCCTGAGTCTTAGTCAGCACCCCATGGCCACCCCAAAACACCTGCAGCCCCTCACCACACATCTGCTCCGTGATTAGATGATTACGAATAAACCCATCAATATCATTACGGGTGGCCGGGTACACATTCACCCCTTTAACTCTAGCCTGCTGCAAAGTTGGCTCATTTTTAGCAAGAGGGGACACAAAGAAATGAACTTTACCAGGCAGCACACCATGCTCCAAAAGCCAATCAATAAACCCCAGACCATCCTGAGCCGGACCATCCAGATCGTAGTCAGCCCCTAGACTATAGGTTTCCACACCAACCACAAGAGCATGAACTTGAGCCGGATTGGGGCCTGATGTCATGGCAGACAGTGTCATGGCAAAAATTCGGTAATGGCATCCCAGGTTGCCGTATTTGCCCAGTAGGCACCATGAGCCTCTGGAAACGGCTGATTATTGTCTACCAATACATCGATCATATTTCCGGCAAAGAGACCCTCATGATTGCCAACGTAACTTAAAAAGTCCCGCAAATCATAGATATTGAGCCAGTTGTCAGGAAAATACTTAGGTAAAGGGTCCCCATAATCAAGCTGTTGTAAAGCGCCAATTTCATAGAAAAAGGGAGCCTGGGACCCCACAGTAATGAGCCCTTTCACCCTATCGCTCAGATTCTGCTCAATCAGCAAATCTACACAGGCAATCCCCCCCAAACTATGGGCCATTAGATACACAGGCGGTTCCACCTGATCATTCTCCACCTGCTGCTGGATAAACTTGCGAATTTTATGCCCCTTCGCCTGGTACAGCAAAATATCTCCCGCAAAGGGATAGGCCCCATCCATAATCGCCCCACGCCTTCGCTGGATGGCAGACGTTCCCAAATTAGCAGCCAGTTCTATTAAATGTTTCTTAGTCCAATCCACAACCCCGCGAGAGGCTTCATCCTGGGTCAGCGCCTGCTGAATCGCATCCACCGCTTGGTCGCGCAGGCGGTCATCCACTAACAGCCAAGGATAAATCCCCCGATCCTTACACAGAATGCGAGACTCTGACACAATCGCTCGAGCAATGGCACCATAGTCTTCATCCAGCGGTCTTGCTGCAGTCTCCAATAGTCGGCCAAAGGCTCTGGAATTCTTACCAACCACATGGTCGCAAGATTCAGCAAAGACTACACCAATTTTTAAGTCGTCCAGTATGGACCGCAGTTTTTCATTAGTCGTTAACCCCTGGGTACGAAATTGCAGCTCTTGGGCAGCGTTTTGTTGACCAGGTCTTGATTTCTGACTTTGCAATTGCCTCAACCCCAGTAACCGCATCTCATAAAAGGGGTCACCATAGAGCACTTTCCACAGTTGCACCGTTTTTTCATTATCTGTAGGCTTCTGGCCACCGCTAGCATCATGGGTGGGTATAGATACTCCCTTTGCATGGAGCTGAGCTCCGTAGGTATCCCCCCAAAGACAAGGAAACAGCGCCACATCCGGACGACGATTGCCTAATGTTTGCTCAATTTGCTTAAAGGTAACGGCATAGGCATCTTTTCGGCCCCCAGTACCATGGACAAAAATAACGCTGGTCATCGCTCATCACTCTACAAACCAGGCACAACCTAGCCTAATAAACCAGGAAATTGGGTGATTACAATCATTGTTTTAATACTGTAGTAGCCCTGTAGTAGCCACTTTTTAAAGACTTTTCCTTAAAACCAAATCCCCTGTGACGCGCGTCACCAAAGTTACTCAGCCAATCTCAGAAACGCCTTAACCAACCTTCAGTTATCGGTCAGATAGCGTTCAGCTATCCCCGGCATTCTTCAGTCAATGAAGTCAATCACCGATTCCTAAAGGAGCTTTAACCATGAAACGCACACTTCTTTCTGCCTTAACTGTTCTCATTGCCTCTGCTGCGCACTGGCCAGTCAGCGCTAGCGCTCTCGCACCCGTTGCATCCGCCGTTGAGCCTGCTAACTTCAATATTCAAGAAGCCCGTCTCGAAGCACTCGACCGTCGCACTAAGAATTCCGTTCATAAACTACGCCTTGAGCACCTCAACAACCAGACTAAGGCCATCGAAGATATCCAAGCTGCTCGTCTGGATGCTCTCGATGCCCGCACCAAGGCTATCGATAACATTCAAGCAGCTCGGCTAGATGCACTGGATGCTCGTACCAAAGCGGTTGAAAATATCCAGGCTGAGCGCTTAAACGCACTAGATGCTCGCACTAAGAACAGCGTTCACAAGCTACGTCTTGAGCACCTCAACAACCAAACCAAAGCGGTTGAAGATATTCAAGCTGCTCGTTTGGAAGCGTTGGATGCTCGTACTAAAGCTATCGACAACATCCAAGAAGCTCGGCTAGATGCCCTGGATGCTCGCACTAAGTCCGTCGTCCGCTAACAGATTACTGAGCTGTTGCGGTACCCAAGCTTGGGTGCCCGGTGCAGACTCCGTTAATCTGTGAAGCTTCATTATTTTTAGGGCACCCTTTTTCTCATCAGACTCTCCTACACACACTCCAAGCCTCTGCCGACAGGGTAGGGGCTTTTTTATGGGAATGGAGAGAATCACCCAATGGTCACGAAGGGTAGCTCATCCCAATGGGTGGTGTAGCGCTGGGAGAAATACTCAGACCGCATACCCCAGGTGGGGGCCAGGCCCATCGCGCCATACTTCACCGCATCAGTTGATAGCTTGCTGTTAATCTGGTCCAGCGTTGCCATTAGTCGGGCTCGCTTTTCATCATGGACTGGCCCACCTAGCAGGCTACCTTGGACTTCATCGGCCTGCACTAATTCTGTGGCAATCACTTTTGCTTTGAGATAGTCATAGCCGGGTTCATAGGCCATTTCCGCCAGCTGCATGGCAACTTGAATTAATCGACCAGTGTCATGGGTGGGTGGGTCCAGATGTACTGTCCGTGCTGCTGAATATTGGTTCTCTTTTTGGTAATAGCTGGTGCGCATGATGACGGTAAAGCAACCGGCCAGCAGATTATCCTGGCGAAGTTTTTCGGCACAGCGGGTGGTGTAAGTTGCGATCGCTTCTTTCAAATCAGAAAGTTCAGTGACCAGGTGGCCAAAGGACCGCGACACAATACGCATTTTCTTAGGAGGGGCCACGGGTTCCATGGCAAAGCAGGGGGTGCCCCGCAGTTCTAGCACTGTGCGCAGGCCAAAAATGCCAAATCGTTTTTTGATCCAGCTATCTCGTGCTTGCTTTAGCTGGAGTGCGGTTTTAATGCCTGCCTGGAGAAGCTTGGCTTTGTTGCGTCGGCCAATGCCCCAGACTTCTCCCACATCGATAGTTGCCAGCAATCCGTCCAGATCGTATATGTTTTCGAGGTTAAGGACGCCGTTTGTGGGTTGCGATCGCTTTGCTACATGGGCCGCTATCTTGGCCAGGGTTTTGGTGGGGGCGATGCCGACGGATACTGGGATATTGGTCCACTGCTTTACGGTGTGGCGAATGGTGTGACCATAGTCGGTTAAATCCAGGTGGGTAAAGCCGCCCAGGCCAAGAAAGGCTTCGTCAATGGAGTATTGTTCGACCTCGGGACTAAACTGTTGTAAGGTTTCGATGACCCGGCGAGACATGTCTTTGTAGAGGACCGGGTTAGAAGAGAAAACATGGAGGCGTTTTTGTTGTACTAGGTGACGAATGGAGTACAATGTTGCTTGCATGGGAACGAGCTTTTTGGCTTCGGCAGAGCGGGCGACGACACAGCCATCGTTGTTGGACAATACAGCTACTGGCTTACCTTCCAGGTCTGGTCGAAAGACTCTTTCACAGGAAACGAAAAAACTGTTGCAATCTACGAGGGCCAACATTTTGTTGCCCTCATGAGAACTGACGGATTAGGGATGTGACAACTCCCCAGAGGTCTATGGGGCGAGAGTCGTCTGTGCCTAAACGGGTGACCATCAGTTCGCCGTCTTGTACAGCGACGACCAGGGTGCCGGGTTGACCGGTGAGGGAGCGATCGACGATGAGTAAATCGCCGGATTGGACGTCGTCATGGGTGGCCATGGCACTGTTCACTCGCATTAGAAATGTGGCGGCTGAGCGTTTGATTAGGTACTGGTTTAGGTCAAGGCGCTGCTCGATGGCATCGCCTGGGATAGGGAATCCCATGGGAACTATGGATGACGATAGTTCATTTGTATCAGATACATTAGCTTTATGCCAAGGGTTTGATACGAAGAGGCTATGAATTTAGGGATGTTGAGGGTTTGTATGGGGTGTAGTGGAGGTGCGATCTCACTCCTAAAATGCTAAAACGTTTCAGTTTTTCAAATTTAAAGGGCCTGAATCACCTTGACAAATAAATGCTCCCCAATACTTAAATTCCTTATAAGGGCGAAAAGAATCTTCTTTGTGATTCAATGCCTTTAAATGTTCTCCAAGAGGTTTGCTACGGAGAGTTGCCCATATTATTGTATTTTCTTGGAGCCAATCTTCCCGCATTTGTTTAACTGTTAAATCTCGTATATACTCCTGTGCCTTTTTAAGTGCTTCTGATCTCCCCATCTTTTCTTGAATTAAATTCTGATAAAATTGCTCCATCAGGATTGCAGTTGTCAAATCCGGGACACTCCACAGGGCCATCACTAAAGTTTTTGCTCCTGCAATTATAAAAGCCCTACGCAATCCTAGGACACCTTCACCAACTAAAATATCTCCTAAGGCAGTCTGGCAGGCAGCTGTTACAACTAACTCGGTATCAGCTAAATCTAAATTGGCAACATCCTGAGCAGTCAGAAAAACGCTTCCCGTCTTTGAGGGAACAACACTACCGTTAAGTACAGGATTAGCCCCAGCAAAAACCACACCAGAACACATTAGAGGATTCTTTCTCGCAGCTTGATAGTATAAGTTATCATCACCTTCAAGATCTTCAAGAAAAAATCCATGGCTACCAATATGTATAATATAAGGAGATTGGCATCGACTTAATAAAGTTTTCAAAGCCTTAGTATCTTCATGTAGCTCGACTTCCAAAAGAGATGCAATTGTTTTTCCTGATTTTTGACTACAAGGAAGAGGATGGAAAAAAATTTTCCTCTTTATTGTTTCAAGGGCAGGTTTGGGTAACACCTGATAATTCCTTATCTTTTGCTCAAACTCTTTCATATCTGAAGGATACGAAATCATCAACATCAATCCTCCAAGCATGAAAACAAAAAAAACCAGGAAGATATTAAGAGATAGCCATATACAAATACTTAAGACAAACCAAATGATAGGATCAATTGGATAAAAGAAGAAGTCAGCGTATTTTTGAATCCTTTCTTCAAGCTGCTGCCAACATTTTGGATAATAACTCTTTGAGACGATTATACATAGGTTAATTAATACTAGCCCAAATCCAAAAGATAAAATAGCTAGCCATATATTTAAAGCTAGTAATCTACAAAAAATAACTGCCCATAATAGTATGAGATGAAAACTTAGTGTATTATTTAACGGTGGTGGAACTTCTAGTTCCATACGTGTTGGAGTTTTAGCATAATCAAAATCTGGATTAGAAATTACTAAAGGTTTTTTAATCCTGGTTTTCTTTTTACTTTTGAAACGTATTAGATCACGCCCAACACTTAAATAGTTAAGATTATAATCTTGCATTAAATAACCGCCTTTCTTAGTTGGCAAAATTCCAAATGACAAGCAAGAGAGTTCTCCATCAGGAGCAATAAAGATCTTTTGATTATATTGCAAAGGAGATTTAAGGTTATGCCCTGTAAGTGGATCAAATATTTTTTTTCGCAAATTTTCCAAGTTTAAATTAGGAGATAGTTGTTTTTTTTTCGATTTACTTGGAAATCGAGGATCACGAGCCAAGTGTTCTTGTTCAGAAACTGATTGACGAAAACTTGAAACTAGCCTATCAATTGGTCTTGCTTCTCCTAAATGAATTACTTCTAGCTTTTCTGTTTCTGATGCAGGCAAAGTAAAAACAGAATAAAGCTCTTTATCCCACCTTATTTCTCCCTCTATCAAAGCTTGAGTATTAATATCCTTATAACGAATAAATTCCACTAAAATTGCATCTTTAGGCATAGCGAAGGATATTGATTTACAACTACTCTTATTTAATTCACTTAGAAGACTAAATTCGGGAATATGATTATTAATATATTGTTCATGCCTGTCTTTTTCTGCATAAAGAGAAGCTAAATATCCTTGATGAAAGTCTGGCTTGAATGAATGAAGAATACCGAGATGAAATTCAGCAATTTTTTCTGAAATATCTTGAATCCGTTTTATTTTTTTCACTAAATGAATATTTTTTTCAGAAAAAATCATTGATCTTTGCATAAGAGCCACTTCAATTCCAATAGCCTTACGCTTTATAGCTAATTCAAATGCAAACTTAATAACTTCAGGAGAATTGGACAGATATCTAAATATTAAAGATAGAACAATATAAAACTCAAAAATAATCGATTGAAAATGATTTATTTTTTGAGGTTCCACACTAATAGAAAATACCTTATTTAATCTTTGATTATGAATCAAAACCAATTTTTCTATTATGCTAAAGGCCTCTTTTTGACATTTAGCTTCAAGAAGCAATACTATCAATCGATATGCACTTTCTGAATATCGTGGATAATCTACTTTGCCATTCTTCTTCTTCAAATCATATTCTTTTCGGGCTAAATCAATTGCTCGATTAAAATTTTGAGATTTGTAGGCTTCAATTAGATCTTGCGAAACCATAGCTTGCCTCCGAAAAAGATTATTGTTTTTTTAAGTTGGACCAACCTGAAGGGATATCACCTATAAATCTCGGGGGTTCGGGATTTTTTCGATTCTAAAGTCATCAACTTTCTGATCAATTGCATAAAGCAAGTATTCTTTGTCACTGACAGATAAAAAAGAAGGGTCAATTATAATCCATTCTTGATCAGACTCTAACAATATAAATTCATAGTAAACTTGTATTTTGTGTCTATATCCTCTACTTGTTAGACAAAACCCTCTATAAAAGTTGTTTAGGTCAATTTCACGAATTTTACCAAGTCTCTTTAGAAGCACCGTATTATTTTTTGTTACATATATGGTTGTAAGATATGTCAGAATATCTCTTATGATTGAAAAGATAAAAACAATTGAAAACAAAAAAATCCCAAATATTGCCCCAACAATATCAGGAGAAATCTGTATATAGACGTATGTCACAAGTCCTATAAAAAAAAGGAATAAACTATAAGGGACTAATCTCTTTAAAAGAAGAGTAGTTAATTGTTTTAGTTTCCTGTAGTTAGATAAATCCCTACGTTGTTCGTCCTTGATGCGAGACCATTTCCCAAATAGCTTAGATAGCATGTAAGAAATTAATGAAATTAGAGAGCGATTTCTTCTTGATTGCACTTCTATAACTGCTTAACCTTAAAACAATTTTCAGTATCTCAATTAAGAGAATCTGTCGTTAAAATTTCTGACCGCAGAAGATGTAGAAAATAAAATACTGAACGGCTTACGTTATCTCTAAATTTAGAACAAAGAACTTCACAACATTCACTCTCCCTCCTATCAGTTAACATCCAACATCAGCTCAACCATGCTAAATTTTCCTTATAACATTTTGGTTATCACACTTATTACGCTAATTTTTGACCGAGAATAAAATATCCCAATAGAAACATCTAATTCGATAATTCCAACAGACAATTACTTTATGCCACCAAAATTTTAGTACACATCGAAAGTTAAATGGAAAATTTCAGGAAGAATAAGACTTTCTTCCAAGTTCTTGAATAACTCAATGAAAGATTTCCTTGTTAATTGATGTATCACCTCTGAGAGCTTAGGAGAAAACCAAGATAAGTTTAGTGACTGTTTTGTTAAAATAGCTAAAAGCTCTTCTTTCCCTTCATCCATATAGGTAAGATAAACTCCATTTTGAGTGGCTAAAGAATTATCTTGAGGGATATACATTCTGCTGGAAACTCGTTGTTGAGTTCCATATACTAAAGATGGGTAAAAGCTATATATTTTGCCACTAGTACCTCTACTAAGAAGAAGTAAATAACCCGCTTGCAAATTAAGACTGAGCTGGTAAGGAGTACCTTTTTTGATAATTATATTAGGCAACTCCTTATTCTTAAATTGAGTCCAATCAGGATCTGAATTAGGAAGAATAGGCAATCCATTATTTGGATCCAGTTCCTCAAAGGTTATTATCTTATTTGCTGGAGTAGCCTTTTCAACTAATGTATCCCATAACAATTGGATATTTGTTGGAGTTAAATAAACGTCCCCCTCAACATAAATTCCTCTATTACAAATCTCATAATAATCGCCCCCCTCGGTTGTTATGTCATAGTGTTTTGGAAACATAATTCATTACTCGGGCTTATTAGTTTGCCAATCTTTCACAGCCTCAAGTAAAAAGCTGGCTGCAGGATGATTCAACAATGAAGCCAGAGCTCCAACACCACCTGCCTGTAGCGCACTCACAACTCGTTCTTTCCAATCTAGGTTTGCCTCAATATGGCTAACAGCTTCGGTAGCAAGTTGCATTTTGCCAATGCTTGTATCAGCGCTGTAAGTTTTTTCTAGATGCTTTAAAAGCTGCTGGATCTCTGTAGCTGTATCAACTAAATTCTGCCTCACTTCAGGAGAAGTATAGTAGTCACCATGAACATAAGTCCCCTTGTTCTTTATTTCATAATAATCGCCACCGCCGGTGTAAATATTTCTGGAACGATGAGTTGCCATTGCTTTTGGCTCCACATTAATAAACTTATAGGCTTACAACCAAAAAGTTAATTTTTAAGTTAAATGGCTTTTAACTCGAAAGCCAGGTGTGATGGGACCAATACGATTTCCCTGGATTTTATCCAGAGGAATTCGGTGATCACAACCTTATTTACAGAACTTATACTATGCTTTTGCTTATATTCCCAAGCATCTAGGCTACTATGCATGACCATAACGTTTGAGAATGGGCGAGTGTTTCATCTTGTAGCTCAGTCGCTAGCGACCATTAAAAGTTAGTCAGTTAGCCACGGTTGATTTGACGACTTCTGCTAATTTTTTTGAATAGTCGCCTTTGATCTGTATTGGATTGCGATCGCACCTTTGGCTACCGTACAGTTACGATCGCAATCCAATCCCGCCAATACTCTAAAAACTAAAACATAGCTGCAACTTCCGCGTCTTCTGACGTATCTCCGGCAATGGCTCCGGCTCAGCCTCTACTGCCGAACAATACTTCGCATAGGCACACTGCCCACATTGCTCCCCACAGCTCGGCTGCCATGCTTCCTCTTCCCGCAACCTCAACGCTAGCTCACCAATCACCGTCTCCACCTGCCGCCGATGCTCATAGGTCACCTCATAGGTCACCCGCTCCCCCGTCCGCAGGAACAGCAAACTCATCCGTCGCAGCAATTTTCCATAACGCTGCTCCAAGGCCAAACTATATAATCCCAGCTGCAAGTCCACCGTTTCAGTCACAGGTATCGTCGGATTCTTCGCCGATTTATAATCAATCAGCTCCAGACCATCTTCTAAACTATCCAATCGGTCATAACGACCCGTCAGCTTAAACTCCAGGCCATTCACTTGGGTCAAACCCTGAATTCTACCCTCCGTTGCCAACGGACGCTGCATCACTCCCAACGGCACAATCTCAGCCTCAAAATACCGCCACAAAATCTGCCATCCCTCTTCCACCTGGGCCGCAGTCAACGCACCAATCTGATCCTCCCAGCAATAACGTAACCATTCCTCAGACGGTAGCGGATCCTGATAATGCCAATCCTGATACAGCTGCGCCAGAGCACCATGCAACGCCCTACCCAAAACCGCCGCACCAAACACTGACGATTTTTTCAAACCGTACTCATAACGAAAGTAATACGCCCTGGGACACTGGGCATAGGACTTGAGCTTAGTTGCCGAGAGAAGATACGCCATAGCCAGCATTTTACTGCTGACATTCAGCTACGGCACAGGGTTTTATCAAGTTGTCATAGGAAACCTGGAGGATGCGATCGCAATTCTCAAAACATGCGATGCTCCAGTGGAGCGGCTTCGCCAACGCAACTCACACCTTCAGCCTTGAGTCTCATAATCTACCTGCTGAATCCGCACTTCTTTCCCCGGCACCAATCCCAAACCAGCCGCACGACCACTCGGCAACTCCAACACCTGGTCCACCGCCTTACTCACACCATACACCGGACACGGCTCTCCCGAACAAGGCGGCAACTCAGCCAGCACCATCTCCACCTTGCCATCCAACAGAAATACCGCATCAATCGGAAACTTCACATGCTTTGTCCAAAGCACCTGAGCCTTCGGTCGCGGCAACTCAAACAACATGCCACGATTCGCAGGCAGTGAGTCTCGGAACATCAACCCAATCGTCTGTTCCTCAGCCGTTGCAGCCACTTCCAGTTCTATCGTTTCACCCCCAATCACCGCTTTCGCCGTCACCGGCAACTGTTGGGCCGCCACGGGCACAATCTTTTCGCCAGAACGCCCCAGTGTAGAAACCAACAACACCGCTCCTAACGCACCTGCGCCCAGGAGCCCAAACACCCATCGTTTTCTATTCATGATTCATCACATGTAATCAACAAGAATCCGATACACCCATCATCGCTATCTAAAGCGCAACATTATTTCTATTTGGAGACAGTTTCTTTTTCAGAAGCCGACGCAACAGATTTCCTCGCCAGTATCTTGTCAGGCTCCTGACTAAACACACTGGTCTGCTCTAACGCCATAAATCCTTGTCGCAAAAATCCTTGGATTCTACCCTGGGTCAGAATATCATCCGTCGCCGCCGCATCCGCCAACTCACCAAACGTTTGCTGGGCTCGACGTACTCGTGAAATTAGCAGCTTATCCATCCACGGAAACTCAATCATTTCTATGGTGCCATCCTGCTGCCACTGACCAATCTCTGGCCATGACTCCAGCACCGTCCAGTGAACCGGCTTAGTCAGACCCATATTCTTCACAAATATATGGCGAATCTCGGGAAAGCCCTTAACCGACTTGGAAAACAAATCCAGCGTCGATGGATCGCCATCCGTCACCCACCACTTAATAAACTGAATCCCCTGAGTCTCGGCCAATGACAACACATTGTACTCACTAAACCAGGCAGTCAGGGCCGATTCTGAGCGGGCCGGGAGGTCAACAATCACCGTTTTGCCCTCTTTTTGGGCAGAAACAAAAATGGTGTTGAGTTGCGATCGCATATCTCGATCATCCGACACCACCATTTCAATCGCATCGGGATAGGCACCACTCAAGGTGGGATTTGTCATATCCCCATCGATTGGCTGAATTGTCTGCTGTTTAGACCGGCAATAATCCACCAGCATGGCCGAGACTACAGATTTACCTGTACCTCCTTTATCACCGCTCACCAAATGAATACGTGGCTTTTCTGCTGACTTCGAGTCAGTCTGTTTCTTTGTGGAACTACTCATGGGAGTCCTCCAAACTTCAATGGGTTGTTAGTGTCTAGTTTTCGCGTCGGGTAATTCCCAACTCAGCCCGCCGTTGGGCAAACATACGCTTGGCCAATGCTTGTTGAGCCTTTAACTCTGTGTCACTGATCGTCAATAATGACTTTGAATCAGATGTGTCTGTCAAAATCTGTTCTTCAGTATCCTGCAATGGAAGAGGCTCTGTCATCGGAACAGCTAAGTCAGGCGTTGAACCTTGTTCTGGTAATGACTGTTCATCAGATCGCTGATGCCGCTCTTGATAGTAATAGGTTCTAAAGGTGGTAATCGTACAGCTCAAATCTCCACCACGCACCAGTGCACTATGAATTGCACTTAATGAGTACCCTCGTTTTCGATACGTCTCAATCTCTGGGAAAATTTGGCCCACAACATTACGATCTGACAGTCTACTGCCGGGGCCGGGTTTACCCAGAAAGGTTTCTAGAGACTCCCTCGCATGGGTCATGCTGAACTATTACTGCGGCGAGAACTAATTCGTTTCAGTCTGGCGGATTGAACAACACACAACCGATAGTCACTACCATAACAACAAGACTGTTGAAATTTTCAATCAACAAAGTCTTTCTTTAGATTCTCTATCAACTCTACAGAGACTCACCATTGACTCAACGGTGATATCGACACCCTATCTACAGAGACTAACCCCCTCAATCAACGGTGATTCAACAACAATCACCATTGACTCAACGGTGATATCTACAACGACTCAACATCCATATCACCATCAGATATCTACAGTGCATCTACATGGATATCCATAGTCAATCTACATGGGTATCTACATAACGAATCTACATCGATATCTACACCCGAAATCTACGGCCACACTGTTGCAAGAATATTGACATTTGTAAACTGCCCCCTCCATCACACCTGTCATGTTGTCCATTGCCTCTGTCTCCAGCCAACACGCGGCTCATTACTATGGGGCCGACAATTATTGCTCCCCAGACGAAGCCAAAACCGCCAGTCAATGGACTGGTAACGGTTGTGATGCGCTACAGCTGGATGGCCCGGTCGAGAATCAAGTCTTCTCCACGCTGTTGAATGGCTATACCCCTGATGGCAAGCCACTCCACCAAGCTTTCAAAATGCACCATGTCGCTGGCATCGATCTCACCTTCAGTGCACCTAAATCCATCAGCTTAGCTACCCTTTGGCATGGTGCTGTGGACCTCTTCAATGCTCACTATCAAGCCGTCAAAACAGCCTTAGCCCTGATTGAAAGCCAAAGTGGTGCTCGCCGTTGGGACGGTCAGCGCGTATTCTTTGAGCGAACAGAAAATCTCATCATTGCTCAATTCGCCCATACCACCAGCCGTGCCCAAGATCCTCAACTCCATACTCACAACGTTGTTCTGAATACCACCCAAACTGATCAAGACTGGAGAGCACTCGATGCCCGCACTCTCTTTAAACACCGCAAGCTGTGGCAAACGGTCTATCACCAAGACCTTGCCATCAATGCCCAGCAGCTGGGCTATGCGGTAACGCGTTACCAGGGACATCTAGAACTGGCTGGCTATACTCCTGAACAACTTGACTACTGGTCTAAACGACGACAGCAAATTCTCCAGGCGGTCGGCCATCACGCATCATGCGCCCAAAAACAAATCGCCTGTCTCCGCACCCGTCCCAAAAAACAGGGTCACCGCTCTCTAGAATCACTACGTCAGCAATGGGACGCAGAAAACCAACAGATGGGCCTGGGCATTGAACATCCCCAACCCCACATTTCTCAGACCCCAGATGCAGCCCATCGATTAGATGCCGCCAAGGCGGCCCTGGAGCACCTGACCCAGTCCCTTGGCCTCACCGAAACCCTTGACACCCTTACCCTGATTCAGCAAGTCTTCGGCGATGACGGCTGGGGCAATCCCGACCAACCCTTTGGCTATCGTGACCTGGCTCAGGCCATCACTGACGCTAAAGCAGACGGACACCTGTATGAGCAAAACGGCCACCTGTGCCGCTCTGCCCACATCCCTATCAAGACTCCAAATCAGCCAACCCAAACACTGATGACGCCCTATCCCCACACCGATGCGGTTGGCCAGTTTGCCCATGCCATTGCCCACAATAAACGAGCACTGTTAATTGCTCCTGCAGAACTTCACGACAGACTTACCCAGAACATTCGGCAACGGCTCAAACAATCAGGCACCCTAAATTCTCCCCAAACAGCGCTTCAACAGACATCAACCGAGCCTATCGAAGTCACCATTTGTTTGGGAGATCGTTTACGAATTCCGGGCCGGGTTGGACCGGTCTATGTTCAGGTTGAAGCCCTTGATCGCCCTGGATGGGTTCAGCTCAGACATCGTAACGGCAAGGTCACCGCTTGGAACCTGGAGCATCCCAAAGCGTTTGAGTTTGCCTGGGTTCACACAGGAGAAACCCTGCCCAAACAGCACATTGATGAAATCCATCTGGTGGGTAACATCGGCGATCAACGGCTGAATCAGGTGAGAAAAAAGATCCATGTCCCCATCACGGTTTACCAACTCGATACGCAGCGTGAGCCCAAGGGTATCACAACTCCAAATCTGGATCGGGGTCTGGAGCCGGATCGTTAATGTGGGCCAACCGATGGGTCAGCGATTGCCATTCTGCGGGCAGAAAATCACTGCAGAGAACGGTTTGTTCAACCTGATGAAACACTGTCGTGCCATCAGGCCGCTTCAGCAAAATGTGTTGACCGGCCACATAGTCCAACTCCAACTCCACAGATGGATCCTGCGGCCATTTATCTAAATTGGCCACTACCTGATGCATCAGGTACTTTCCATCGGCAACAGTGACTGTCTGGTTCGCCGCCAATTGAGCTGACAAATACGCATCATCCTCGGGCGAGAGACCATTATGCAGAAGAATATTTCCCGAATAGCGATATAACAATCGCCCCTCAGACGTCGTTAAGGTGATGCTGCCACTGGGGTCATAGGTCAGCTGATAACGAGGTTTATCCGGAGTCGGTAAATGACGACCTGTGGTAACAAGACGCTCCATCAGCGCCATGGCCTGGTCATCTGGAATCACCGATTGGGTCTCATATAACCGGTCCTCAGCATGGGCATAAAACGCACGAATACTCGTAATCTCCAACCCCTGTTCCCGCGCGGCAGCCACATCAGCTTCACTCAGGTCAAAATGGGCCGGAGATTCCACAATGGGAAGATCTTGAATCCCCTTACTCAGATCCTCAGACCATAGTGTATGTGCTGTCATGACCGGTCAATCGCGTTCCAATTCCTCTAACGAACTATAGACCGTCAAGCCCTTTATCAACAGGTGCAATAGCATCTGATCAGGAGAACGATGACTCGTCTCAGCTAGCTGATAAATCTGGTCCATCGGCAATGACTCAAACATTGAAAACATTCGATCTAGATTATTGATAAAATCATCGGAGAAAACTGTTGGCTGCGCCAAAAAGCGCTCCAGCACATCATTGACCAACGCCTTAAGCGTTTGGTCTGAATGAGATGCCTGATCCTTCAATTTGGACATTAAGCTGGGATCTCGTAAATCAATATGTAGTCGTGTTCTATCCGTTGAATTTGAGGGCGCTGAGCCTGACTGTGTCAGGTTTGAAGGGCTCGATTGCGCGGTCATGCAAGTTCTCCTTATATAGGTCAAACGTAGAGACACCCTGGACCTCAAGCCCTAGCCGATTCATGGCAACTTGACATTGCCTTGACGATTTACCAGGAGACTTTAAATGGTTTCTATCCTAGCGATTTTTTCGGCATCTGGGTGTTCAAGATGCCATCATGAAGTTTCTTAAACTTTTGGTAGCTAGGCAGTCCCCACCGAACCTTGATAAATTGCCGGGGTGCTCCCACATAAACCGTTCCATTTGCCGGGTGACACCCACATAAATGGGCTGCTTTGGATCCTAAATGCTTATTATTACCACCCGAAATTCTACTCTTTGAACATTCCCTTAAAAGATCCCAAAAAATCTCTCTTAAGAAACTTGAGATCGCTGCCGTTTACGCCTAAGAGAGTTTTTCATAGGATGAGGCTAATCTCTCATAGGTGACGTTATGTCTTCGCAACATTTTCATTCGTCAGCACCCAAAGCATTCACGCCTCAATCTAGCCGTTTCTTTCAGATGCCGCCTGTTAACATTCTGCTAGGAGTTGCGACGGTCTCACTCCTCTTTGATGCCTCTCTCAAAGGCATCTTATTCAGCATGATGCTAGTGGCACTTTCCATCGGCACCATCTGGTCTGCGGCAATTCGGTTGAAGTTCAACCAGCTGACTCGTTGGAGTCGCAAAACCCGTCTGCGTCGATTAGCCGTTACCTCTCTTCCATCATTACTGATCCTGGTTTCCTATATTTTGACCGACCTAACCCTGGCCCCAGCTCACGCTCAATTTCTACAAAATGCCGAAACGTTTATCGCCAATTTACTCAGTACCAGTAATGTCCCTGCCACCATGGTCCCACTGATTTTTGGAGTCTTGCGGGCTATCTTTGTTATCTACATTGCCATTGCTGTTATTCGTGTTTTAGTCGCCGCGAGGAACGACGACGATTGGACGACGCTGGCACGGACACCACTCATTATTGTTATGGCGATTGTTATCGGGGATCTGATGGCCAATCTCGTAATTGGTGGTGCGGGTACATAAGTCATGTTTTGTTCTGAACATCTATTGCCAGCCTCTGTCTAATGTCTCCTCCCTCTTTTCGTTCCGTCAATCAAAATCTGGGTGCTCGTCCTCGGCTAGGCCCCGTTCCCGCTGAGCTGATTCTCCCCTGGGGCTCTATTGGGGTCGTTACACTCTTGATCTGTCAGCTTATGGCCCTGAGCTGGGTGTGGACTTTGGTCTTTATCCTCAGCGGCATGGCTGTTTGGTGGATTCTCACTGGAAATACCCCCTGGCGGTTTCTCGCTAAATTTCAAGTTGTCCCCCGCTGGGCCAAAGGCTATGTGTTGTTTGTTCCCTTTTCGCTCAACTCTCCACAGCGTTCAAGGAAACGTCGTCGATGAAAGCTACGACAAAAATCGGAGTCATCCACCATGCTGGAAAACGATATACGCCCATTGAAGACTCGATTCATCTCTCAGACTACGTTGAATTTCTCATGGGCAAGCGTCGGGTGGGTGCGGTCTTACTCAAACACAAACAACAGCTCCAGTTTCGCTTTGCTTTTCGGTCTACCGGTATTCATCCCACCCTTGATGCCGATACCCTAGCCAAACTCTGTGACGCGGTGGAATCCGGACTGAAGTGTTTTCCCAGTCGTGAACATATGAGTCTGGTGTTTACCTCCATTGCCTCGGATACTGATCGGCAACGTCAACTAGACCGGCTGTATAACACCGCACCCAACAGCGAACTCAAAGCCATTTTGATGAGTGAAAAGGCACGGGTGCAGCAGCTCACCCGTCAGGGTGTACGCAAACCCAAGTCACTCCATATTTACTGTTCTGCCACCATCGATTCGGATGCTGCCGAAACGGAAGACACCATCGAAGCGTTTATCCAAAAAGTCTCCGCCTTAATGGGCAACAAGTGGCTCCAGTTTATTGGCGAGGACCAGCATCAAAAAAGCGTCAAACTTAGTCGCATTTTCCAAAAGGCCTTTACTGATTTTCAGAACTGGGAACAGCTGCTGACCACTCAAGTTGGTCTTGATGTGGTTGCCCTCACTGCTGAAGATCTATGGGCTCTCCAGTGGAGTGAATTCAATACCACTGAACCAAGGCCCCTGCCTCAGCTCACAGTATTTGATGGTAAGCAATGTCACTGTCAGCAACATGTCACTGAACATCCGGCATCTTACATGTTTGAAACGGCTCAGGCAGTGCCCATAGCAGATCGTGAATGGGTGGCCTATCGCGATGGCTATGCCGGTGTGCTTGCCTTTGAGCACAAACCTGGTGGATGGATCGATAAAGCGGCTCAGATGCGATACCTCTGGTCGGCTCTGGCTCGTGATGCGGTCGCCGATGTCACGCTGGTGTGTACCTTATCCAAGGGCAATGCCAATCTAATCAAGGCAGATCTCCAGCGGTTACAAAAGCAGGCCAACATCGCCCAGGAAGTCTCGGCTCGGCATTCGTCTATCGATGTCGTCAACCAGCTCCGCTCATACATTGCCACGGAAGCCCAGGCCAAGCTCTACAGCGGGGATATTCCCCTGATGCTGTCGTTAGTCGTTTTGGTGCGACGACAAACCAAAGGAGAACTGGATGATGCCTGTCGGTTTTTGATGAACTGTTTCCATCGGCCTGCGGGTCTAGAACGGGAGCGAGAATATGCCTGGCGCACCTGGCTCCAGTGTCAGCCTCAGCTCACGTTGGAGCGTCCGTTATTTACACCCTTTCGCAGGCAAAAGACCTATCTGGCTAGCGAAGCCATTGGGCTGATGCCGCTATTGATGACCAAGCAATTGGATCGCTCAGGCTTTGAGCTAATCGCCGAAGAAGCCGGAACACCCATCCATATCGACCTCTACAACGCCCATCGGAATCTCTTTATTGCTGGCACCACCCGCTCAGGAAAATCTGTTCTCGTCTCTGGCATCCTCACTCATGCTCTAGTCACTGGTATGCCTGTGGTGGCGATGGACTTTCCAAAACAAGATGGGTCATCCACGTTCACGGATTACACCGGACTCCTGGGTGACAATGGAGCCTATTTCGATATCTCAAAGGAGTCCAACAACTTATTTGAGATTCCCGATCTGCACAATCTGCCCCGTGATGAGCAGCTGGAGCGGATGAAGGACTATAAGAACTTTTTGGTGAGTGCTCTGATGACCATGGTCTTTGGGGCATCCACCGAAGATATTAGTGCCGATACCCGCATCATGCGACAGAATATTCGCTCGGTGCTCACCCTGGCGCTGACCACGTTCTTTGAGAATCCGACCATTCAGCAGCGGTATGATGCGGCTTTGGCTGACGGTGTGGGCTCTGCTGCCTGGTGTCAGATGCCGACATTGAGGGACTATTTGGGCTTTTGTACCAAGGACACGATTGAGCAATATACAGAGGTATCGAAGGGAGCTGAGGATGCGATCGCACAAATCAATCTACGCCTCAACTTCTGGCTCGATTCAGCCGTGGGCAAAGCCATCGGTCAACCGTCTTCATTTCGCACCGATGCCCAGCTCTTAGTCTTTGCCCTGCGCGGGTTGAGTGACGATGAAGATGCAGCTATCCTGTCGCTGTCCTGTTATTCAGCCGCCGTCCGTCGAGCCCTGGCCTCCCCCGCCTCTATTTTCTTTATTGACGAAGCTCCAATTCTCTTCAAATACGAAGAGGTTGCCGCCCTCGTTGCTCGTCTCTGTGCTAATGGTGCTAAATCAGGAGTACGGGTAATTATCTCAGCTCAAGATCCGGTCACTATCGCACGGGCCAAGGCATCGGCTGATATTTTTCCGAATCTATCCACCAAGCTGATCGGTCGTATCCAACCGGCAGCTCAACAAAATTTCACCAACATTCTCAAGGTTCCTCCTCACCTCATCGCTCGTAATGCGAGTGAGAGTTTCTTTCCAAAACGCGATGAACTCTACAGTCAATGGCTGTTAGAAGACACCGGCATTTTTACCGTGTGTCGGTATTACGCCCCGTATCTGCAGTTAGCCGCTGTCGCGAATAACCCCGATGAACAGACCGCCCGTGATGCCTACATGGCGCAGGCTGAAGCAAACGGCAAATCTCCCTTAGCAGGATTAGTCGCCTTCTCCCATGCCTTAGTCACGGCTATCCAACAGGGACGTGCCATTGAACTGCCTAATCAAGCGAGTCCATCGATTCATCCATTGGTTGCTTAATCCAAACCTTCCTATGAAAACTCAATCCCGTCACCCCACCCGACGGCAGCTGATAGGCGTTCTATCAGCCGTCTGTCTTTTATCATTGCCACTTACAACATCCCCCGCTAACGCCAGCCTGATTCCAGGCAACATCGACTTTGGGTCCATCGGTGCCGGTGGCCTGGGCGATATTGGCGGCCTCGGCGATATCATTGGCGATCTCGGTATCAACCTACCCGATATCTCCAGTATCCTCGGCGATATTACAGCGGGCATTCCAGATCTCTCCATCGGCGGTCTAGAGGATATTTTCAATATCGGCACTATCGACCTCGGCAGCATCCTAGGAGAGATGGGCCTGCCTGATCCGGGTGAGATCTTTGATGACATTCTGGGCGATATTTTAGGCGGAGAGAACTGTTTCTTACCTCAAAGCTGTCCTGGCGGCAACAATACCCCTGGTGGTGGCACGAATACCCCTGATGAAAACACACCACCGGTTCTATCGGTCCTCGGTGGCGCATCAGCCAGCATCACACCGGGCGTAAATCCGACAGTTGCCGCCAATGTAGATGCCGTTGGCACCCTCACTGAAGCGATGACGGCTATTGGCCTCTCAGAAGACGGGCAAGCGGCCACCAAACAACGACTCACGGCAGCTCAAACTGGAGCGGATAACTCCAAAGCACTGGTTGAACAATCCATTCAAGCCCTGGCCCAGCAGGCAGAAGCCGCTGACCAAGTCGTGGCCTCTACCAACGAACAAACCAGCACTCAAGATGTGCTCAAAACCGCCCTATCCGGCATGGTATCTCTCCAGGTCGCCACCTCTAGTCAAGTAGCCTACGGTCGGCAGCAGGATGCCATTAATACTCAGCTATCAGTCCTTGATCTTCACTTTGGTCGTGAGATTCGTGACGGCACCTTTGTGAATGGCAAAAACCTCCAGCTGCTCAACCAACAACTCAATCAGTCCATTCAGCGAGACATGGCCACTTCAGCCGGAGCCACAGAAGATGCGGCCCGCACTACTCGGTTAGTTCATGTGATGAGGTAACCATGCTATATCCGATTCTCTTTAGTCAAATACCCGAGGTAGTGGAAGAATGCGTCAGTCCATTCTTCGATAAGAATGACTTTGCCCTCAACTGTGGCACGGCCCTGTCTCAACAAATGGCCAATGCCTGGGATGAGTCCTGGACGTTGTTTATTGGTGAACCCAGTCAAATTTACATTGCGCTGGTCAATATCGGGCGGTTATTTGCCCTGCTATCGCTCGGATTCTTTATGTACAAGTTTCTCCGAGCCGCTCTGGCGGATGAATCCTACGATGCCATGTCTCAGCTAGTCTGGCCACTGGTCGTTGTCATTCTGCTTAGCAATGATGCCAGCTTGCTACGGCAAACTTCAACCACGATGCGAGCATTGATCAACCAGACCAATGCTCAGGTCCTGGAAATCGCCAATGCATCCCTGGTTTATGAGACCCATCTCAATGAAGTGTTGGACTATGGCAATGCTGAAAAAGCGATTCGTGATGTGCGGGCTCAGTGCAACGGCATTACCAACAATGAACAGCTAGTCGCCTGTCTAGAACAGGGACATCAACAGGCAACCGCTATCGTCGATGGGTTCAATGCTCGATATGGCACTACGGTCTGGGGAAATCGACTCACTAATCTGGTTAAAACAGCAATTTCAGACTTACGAGATAACCCGCTTCTCGCCGCTAACTTGAAAGGTGCTGTTGTTAATCCCCTTATCAGTTTGGCCATTGAGGCATTTTTAGCCGCGCTCCAAAATGCATTTCACTATCTAGTCGAGCTGAGTTTTATCCTGACAGCCATGTTAGGCCCTATTGCTTTGGGACTCACGCTCTCACCTCTCGGCGGTATCGCCCTCTATGCCTGGATTATTTCATTTCTCTCTGTAGGTCTGGCCAAGCTCTGTTTTAACGTGGTCACCGCCATGCTGGTCACCATGATTTATCAGGCCGGTCCCCTAGATCCCATGGTCAACATGATTTTATTGGGTCTATTAGCGCCCGTTCTCTCGTTTGCCATGGCTGCAGGGGGTGGCATGGCGGTCTTCAATGGGATGCTCGCCACCGTTCAACAGCTCACATTCGGCATTGCCTCATTTGGTATCAGCTCCTATATCTACCCTGGAGGTAAATCATGATGCGTTTTCTCAACAGTCATCGGCCAGCGGATGCCTCTCTTGGAGCATCGGTGACCAACCTCAATGGACAACACCCCGTATCAAGCACCAACTGGACACGAATTGGGCAAAAGAGTTTTCTCGCGATCTTACTCATCTCCAATCTTGGTCTATCTGGGCTGATTGCCATCCTCATTCTGTCTAACGTTTCCTACACACGCCATTTAGCCAAGAAACCAGCTGCAGCCTTAGTTCAGCTCACCGATGGCACCAGCATCAGCGTCGCCGAAACGCCTAATCATGACCGTGAACCGGAGGTGATTCGTAAATTTGTCACGGATAGTCTCATCTATCTGATGAACTGGTCTGCCGATCTTCCCTCTTCTGAACCAACCAGCAAATTTGAGTCAACGACCACAGCCCCTCAAGATGCTGGCGTTGAGGTCACCCTAGACGAAGGCTTTACCCAAAAAGTCACCACACCCGCCTGGCAGGCGTCTTTCACCCTGGAAGAAGAATTCCGCACCGAGTTCCTGCAAAAGCTGGCCACCATGACGCCAGAAGAGATCTTTGCAGGCCACAAAGAAGTAGTTCTCAAAATCCGTGAGGTGGGCTATCCCGCACCCCAAACCGATACGCCCGGTGCCTGGAGTATTGATGTGGTGGCCGACTTGATGGTGTATTCGCCCCAAACGCCAACCGGCAACGCTGTTCCCTTCAATAAACGCATCTACGTTCAGTCCATTGATGTGCCCCCACCACCGGCACCCAATACGCTCACTCCTCTAGCTGCCGCAATTTACGCTGTCCGGCTATCGGGGTTAGAAATTACCGGCATGCGAGATCTCCAGCTTCAAGAATTCACTGAATAAGCCCCCATATTAACCATGAGCGATCTACACCAAGACGCGGCCTATCGAGAGATGGCTCAGCTTGTCAATTTTGATCAGTCCACCTCCACCGCTGAACCCGACAACGGCAATGGAGCGTTCCATCATCCTGAGGATGAGCCCAGCCCTCGTCGATTCTCCCAAATGGGCTCTACCAAACTTCTCTTTGTTGCAGGCGGAGTCTCTGTTGTCGCCTTATTGGTTGGGTTGATCACCAACCAAATCTTTCGTCCTGTCACCGTTACCACCAATGAACCCACTGAGCCTACCTATGAAGCAGACGATCAGCTAACGCTCTCTCTAGAACCTCCTACCCATGATGAAAAAGGCGAACTGGGAGAATTACGGACTGAAGTGGCGCTCAAAGATCAGGCCCAAGATTTGCAGGATCTTGACGGCGATCCGCTCACCGAAGCCACTGATGGACCCTCAAATAACAGCCCGAAAGAGGAAACAGCAGAGACATCATCCACAACAGAGACAGCAACAGCATCTCACTCTGTTCCACAACCTGCGCCCGCTGTCCCAAGCCCCGCGCCAGTTCAACCAGCCCCTGTCCGGCCAACGCCTCAACCGCAACCGGCTGTACAGATAGTGCCTGAACCCATCGGTCCTTGGGAGCAATGGCAACAGTTTGCCCAGTCCGGCACCGTCGGTCAAGTGCAATTTGTGGCCCATACCCAATCCAGCACTCAACCCACAGCTCGTCCCAATACGACTAACCAAACATCACAACCTACTGCCACTCGCCAATCTCAAACCACCATTGGTCCTGCACGAACTGTATCCCCTGGGACCACACCTCAACAGCCAGTTGTCCGTGTTCCAGCTCCTGAAACTAACACACCAGCGGTTGCCCAAACACCAGAATCCTCTCTCGGTACCTATGTGAATGGCTACACACCTATTCCTGGAATGCGTCATCCCACCACTCAAACCATTCCTGTCGGAACAACCGTAACGGCGACTGTTACAACACCCATCCTATGGCCGGGAGATGGAAGTCAGGTGACCAATTCCAGATCGCCAGATACACCCAAGTACATTGTCACCTTGAATGAACCCTTGATGACATCAGACGAGCGTATTGTCTTTCCAAGAGCCGCTCAGCTGGTTGTCACCGTAGCCCCGATGGATACTGAATCTGGAGTCGCCACTCTGGATGTTCTCGCCATCCTCCGAGATGACCAGTCCTATTCCATTCCTAACGGACATCTGCACATTCGTGGGAAGGATGGCAATCCTCTTGTTGCCGATCGATTTAACGATCCAGGTGGAGCTATTTTCTCAATGGATGCGGGTCTCTTTGTCATCAGTGGCTTGGCGAATCTCGGCACCATCTTAAATCGTCCTCGCAGTTCTACAGTCATCAATTCAGATTTTCAAGGCACCATCGCCACTGAATATGACGATCCAAACTTTTTAGGCGCTGTTCTTGAAGGGGGAGCCGGTGCCTTAGCGGAACGATTAGCCGACCGCAATGACCAGGCCATTGAAGATCTCGCTGAGCGTCCGTCAACCTGGTATCTCCCAGCCGGAACTCCAGTACAGCTCTTTGTCAATCAACCGATGCAGATCTGAGGAGAGCGACACTCATGAACCGTTTTAGAGCGTTACTCCCACTCACAGCTGCCTGGGCCAGTCTTGCGATCTCAGCACCTACCGCCCAGGCACTTCAGGTACTCGAACTCTCCATCTCTCAAATCCAAGGCCGTAATGGAGCTGCCTTAACCACGCTCTCTATCCCAAGAGGTCACAGCATCACCCTGTCATTTATCGCGTCAGGTCATCGCATCCAATCCGTGTGGCTCGATGATCCCTCTCACCTAGTTTTCAACACAGATACACCTCTTTGTGGCCAAACCAACCAGGGAGACTGTGGGTCTGCCTCTGTTATCCGTATCCGACAGCTGGCCAATGCCATCGACTTTCCAGCCAATGCCGGAAACCAGTTTCCTGGGACAGATCGTGGACACAGCACCCTGATGACCATTGTCGCCATTGATGCCCAAAACCAACAGGTGCTCTATTCCTTTGTCCTCGATGTCATTCCCCAGGCCACAACACCTTACGCCGCTATTCAGATCGTTCCAGATAGGCCCTATGAACCACCGGGAATCGTCCGCCGTCAGGTTCAAACGCGACTAGCTGAGATTCGCCGAGGTCTACAGCAAGCTCAACAGCAACAACTCATCGATACCCAAAGCCCGGAATGGTCCAAACTTCAAAATTTTCTTGCCCTCGCATCGTCCGGAAATCTCTCCCTCAATGATGCCATCTCACAGTCCGGTGTTTCCCGTGCCTTGATTGACCGTCTGGCGGCCATGGGCGCTCACTAACCTGCAATCAGGACTCGTCCTATGATTCGCTCTTGTCTCATCACACTGCTAAGTCTCATTTGGTTTGCATTGGGGTATCTCCTGATGCCACCCAGTGCTATGGCGCAGAACTACACTCCCACGGAGCTCTATCAAGTTGAACAACATGATGGCTCTGTTCTTGAGGGTGAAGTCTTTGATCTCTCCCAAATGGCTATCGATGATTTTGCCCCCATCGATCTCTCCGATGAAACCGCTCAGGTGCAGCTGAGTGAAATCGCACCCAATATCAATCTTTCCCATATGCTGACTGGCAATCGGGTCGCCAGCCAGGACTATCTCAACATGAGTTTGCTGGATACGGCCTTTGGAGTGGGTGAATGGAGCCTCGGCGATATCGCTCAACAGACGGGCGTGTCTCTAGGAGACGTCCCACTATTGGCCTACGGAGAAGCTATCGGCAATCTCTCACTGGGAGAACTATCTGAAGCCATTCCTGAATTCGCAGGAGACACGGTTCGTCGAAATTCGGTTGTTATGGCTGCTCTAGAGAGCTATCAAGCACGGTTGCCAGACGCTGGCTCACAGATGAGCTCCATATTGAGTCTACGCGGTGATAAAGCCGTTTCTGTCCAAGAACTCCTCAGTGGCAGTAACCCTGCTCTCGCTGATATCCAGCTAAAAGAATTAGGTGACCAGCTCAACCAGTGGAGCGTCCTCGATATTCCCGGACTCAATGCCACCTCAATCCAGGATCTGGATTCTCTCGAAAATGCTTTTGCGGGTGATTTTGAAGCCCTTGGCCTCACGGATAAACTCACCCTCAGCGCCTTTCCAAAACCACCCGTTCTCAATGAGATTATCCGCATGGGCCGGTTTGATATGCCCTTAGGTGAACCCGAGCATGATCGGCTACGAGTGGTTTCCGGTGGAGTTACCCAAGGCGACAAATTTAATGGTGAGCCCTGTGAAGGGGGCGGCTGTATCCATGTGGAACTCGATGAAGTCGGTGCTCCACCCTCTTCGGGGCTTAGCGGCTTTGCCTGGATGACCAGCGACCAGCAGGTCCCCGATGGCTATGGCATTCTTTGTATTCCCTTTGGCTGTAAAGGTCCGGCAGGCAATCATCCCTTTGGTAAAGGCTTTCGCGTCTTGTTTAACGATCTTGATGAAGCGGATGGGTCGGTCCAGGTATCGATTTCATTTCGTACCTGTAAGACAATCTTTTTTGCCAAAACCTGCACCCCCTATGTCTTTCCCACGCCCAAAGGGATTCCCATTGGCAGAATCAAAGAGAAAGCAATCTTTCCAGTAACGCCCCCTGATATCAGGCTATCTGGAGATGATTTTAACTACGGCAATTCTCGCTATGGAAGTACTGGCAATCGCTATAGTCGAAATCCTTGTTTCTCTGGCGCAGGCGGTGTCACAGGCGACATCGTTGACCGGGCTGTTGACGCCTTACTTACCGTGCCGTTATATGACCGCAACGGTCGAATTGTTGGCCAGGGCTGGGATGAAGCCGGTGTCCGAGAGCATGCCCCCCTACTCATCGGTGCAGCTCTAGAGCAGGGGGTCACCGATCCGGCCCACATTGCTTACATCCTGGCAACTACGGGTCATGAAGCCTTATTCCGTGGACCGATTGAAGAATTTGAAGCAGGCTGGCAACGACGCACAGGGCCGGGAGACTATGGTGCTATCCACAGTGCCACCGGTCATCGTTACTATGGTCGCGGCTATGTCCAAATCACCTGGGCCGCTAACTATCAAAAGATTGACCAGATTCTGGGAACGAATACCTACCAGAATCCAGATCAGATGCTGGATCCATCGGTTGCTGCTCCGGCCACGGTAATCGGCATGCGCGATGGTATCTTTACGTCTCGCAGCCTGGACGATTATGGCTATGGCGATTCCTTTGACTGGAATGGCGCACGAAGCATCATCAATGACGGCGATCTCCGCTCGACTATTGGTGGCTATGGTCGTCACATTTATGAGTACATCAAAGATGCCGATTCAAATGACGTTCAACGCTCAGATGGTGCAACCGCTTCAAACTGTGGTCCAGGCGATGGCACCGTTTCCTCGCCTCTTGGCGACACCTCCCTTGAGGATTTACTCAACACCTATCAGCTCGCTGACTTTCAACGCTTTGATGCCTATCGTGCCTACAGAAACGGCTGGCATGGCGGCATTGACCTCGATTATCGGGCCAATGGCGGTGCTGGTGGCGCAGTCAGCTCAGTCTCCCAGGGCACCCTCGTATCCGTGAAACAAATTGGCAATGCCCGTGCGACTGGGGAACCCAGCGTTCAGGTTGTTGTCATGACCACCGATTCCCTCGGTCGTCAAATTGAACAGCGCTATAATCACTTGTCATTAAGCTCCGTCCAAGCGGCAACAGGATGTGGACTGGGCAATTGCAACGTGGGTGTGGGAGCTGGCACCCAAATTGGTGCCGTTGGTCAAGAAGATACTTTATCCCGAGGAGCCCATCTCGATTACAAAGTCAAAATCGACGGTCAGTTTGTGGATCCGTGGGGATTCCTGCAGGTTCAGACCGCAGGCGGTTCCGGCACGATTAACACGATCGATCTATCCACAGGGGCCATTGGCTCGATCGAGGCGGCTCCATTAGGGATCACGGAATCTGAGGAGGTACCCACATCACCCTCGTCTTAGAACACAGCGATTTGTCACAACAACACGTACTCCGCAAGAAATCATGAAACATATAAGACCCATTAAATTTCTGTCATTCCTCATAATCTCAGCCGCAATTGTCGTCATGCAGTTGTCACCCGTTCATGCCTTTGAGACACCGCCAGGATTAGAAAGCGCCTATCAACAGGTGTTATCCGATTGGTCAGCACCACTGCTGCCTGCTGAAATTCCCTTTGAATTTACTGGGGTCGAGACCAGCTCTAGTGCGTCTCACCATCTACTCTCCATTGACATTAATGAATTTCAAACCGTTGCGATCGCAGCGGGTGAAGGCAGTAAACGTATCGACACTCTGTCATCAGAGCCGGTTCAGCAAATTGCCCTCAACAATCAAGTTGTCGGCTATTTTCTTCCGGCAGGTGAAACCGATGAGGAACCACCCGAACTCTCATTCTTAATTGAAGAGATTAATTACTACGTTGGGGGTTGGGCTGCGCCTGATGATTTGATTGCGATCGCAAACTCCATGATTGATAACCAATAGGCACACCATGAGATTACCCACGAAATCACTCCTTATCCTGACAGCCTGCGTGGTTGTCTTATTTACAGGGTCATCACTCTTGGCTCAGTCTAACGAAGTCACCGTTGAGGCGATTCAATCAGAAACGCAAATCCCCGTTCTGATACCGGATGAGACGGTGCTGGCCATTGAGAGTCCTCTCTATCCCGAGATTATTTACACCGGTCCCGATGGCTACTATGTGGCCTATGGATTCACAGAAAACTGCGCCGATGCAGGCTTTTGTAACTATGCCCGTGTCCAAGGCTATCGCATCGGTTCTACCGTCTCTCACTTTAAGCCAGACTCACTTGATGAGTTGATTACCGAGCGCACCGAAGTACTAGCGGAAGCCCCCCACATCTCACCCGACCCGATTGAAACCGTCACGCTTTCTGATAACTCCGAAGCAACAGTTCTGCCCTGGTATTCCTATGCCAATCCAGGCAATACCGAAGTCATTTTTGAGCGTGATGGCATTCGTTATCTCTTTGCCATTGAAATGGCCCCAAATGCCGACGTTATCTCCATGGCCAATTCAGCCCTGACCTCCTTTCCTGAGTAATTCCATGGCATACTCCCTTGGTTCCACACAGCCAGCCTCACCAGCAGCAAACTATCTGTCCTCCCTATCGCCTCAGCAACTTGGCATTCTGGGAGCCTGTGCGGTCGGCATTCTAGCGCTGGTCATCCTGGGCAATCAAGGGAATGGTCGTAAATCGAGACTTGCCACCAGTCGGTGGGCGAAAGGGAGCGACCGCAGTCGAGCAAAAAAACGAGCCAAACAACAAATTAATGGACGTGAGAAAAATAAGGTCACCCTATGGGTAAACGGTCCCAAAATTAACACTGTTCACCGTGAGGAGAAACCAACTCAATACAACGTCTCTGGAGACCATAAAACGATTTACATCCCGGATGCGCAGCGCGGTATGTCGGTGATTGGTGGATCGGGTACCGGTAAAACCTTTAGTGTGATTGACCCGGTGATACGGTCTGCCATTGCCCAGGGGTTTCCGTTGTGCCTTTATGATTTCAAATATCCGGCCCAAACCCAGCGGGTAGCGGCCCTAGCCGAAGCCACAGGCTATGAGGTCAATATCTTTGCCCCCGGCTTTCCTGAATCTCAGGTGTGTAATCCGTTGGACTTTATCCACGATGCTACCGATGCGGCCACCGCCCGTCAAATGTCAGAAGTTCTCAATCGGAATTTCAAACTCTCTGCGGCTCAAACTGACGATCCGTTTTTCTCCAATTCCGGTGACCAACTGGTGGAAGCCACCCTCCTACTGGCCAAGGCCTTGCCTCATCCCGATGTGATGACGGCTTACACCATCCTGAGCGATCCGGATCTCATTAATCGGCTCAAAGGTATTAATTCGGTGAATCCCTGGGTCGGTGTGGCCTTTGGTCAGCTCTTAAGTACCGCCAAATCTGAAAAGACGGTCGCCTCCATTGTCTCGACAGCAGCACTGGTCTTTACTCGGTTTATGAAAGCAGGCATGTTACCGGCCTTTTGTGGGGAGTCCACCCTGCCATTAGACATGACCGGAAAACGGCTACTCATCTTTGGTATGGACCGCAATAAACGCGATGTGGTGGGACCTTTGGTAGCCACAGTTCTTCATATGGTGATCACCCGCAATGTTACCCGACCCCGTACAGATCCGCTGGTGGTTGTTCTAGATGAGTTACCTACACTGTATCTGCCCAATCTAGTGCAGTGGTTGAATGAAAACCGTGAAGATGGCCTCTGTACGCTCATCGGTTACCAAAACCAGACGCAGTTGGAAAAAGCCTATGGAAAAGAGCTAGCCCAGGCTATCTTTGGCGGCACCGCCTCCAAATTTATGTTCAATCCCCAAAGTGCCGAATCCGCTGACATGTTTAGTCGGATGCTGGGGGATGAAGAGATTCGCTACAAGTCGAAGTCCCGCAATACCGGTAGTGGCAAGAGTAGTATTACCCGCGCCGATCAAGAGCGCACCCGTCGTCTCTTTGCCCCCGAACAGTTTAACCGACTGCCCCAGGGTCACTGCATTTACATCAACCCTGCCTATGGCAGCCGTAAAGAAGGCTCTGTCCCCCAGAAGCTCAAAATCAAGGTGGCTCCCCGTGAGATCAAGGCCCAAACCCTGAGTATTCAATGCTGGAACAAGCTCAGAGATAGTCTGATCGCCCGAGGTATCGGTAATACCCCTCAAGATCCAGACGCCGTCACCCTTCGAGAACGAGAGTTTCAGGCCAAGTTACCCATCATCCGCAGCAACGACACCACCATGCCCACCGGCAATGCCCTCACCACCTCTCATTCATCGACACCTCAAACCATATCCAGACGCATTTAAGCCCCATCGATAGGAGATTGTCCAATGCAAACGGGATACACACAACTGGATGCCGAAGAACGCGAAGCCGTCCGCACCAATGGCGCGATTACGGGTCAGATGCTGGCAACAGCCGCTCGTCTTACTCGTCAGGCATTGGACCGGGGTCTACAGTGGTTCCAAAACAGAACCCGACCACCCACCGAATTGGAACTCACGCGATCTCAACAGCAGGCTGCTGATATTATTGCAGTCACTACTGAACGCTGCGGTGAACTCCAGGGTGACGGCAGTCTTGCCTTTGAAACAGAACAATATCGCTTTTCAGTTACTCCCGATGGCATTTATTCAGCGGTTGATAAAGATCTCAACTGGACCGTCTTTGAATTTCAGCGGGACCGGCAAGCCGTTCAAGAAAAAGCCGCTGCTCTGGCTGATTTAGCCACTGATTATGGAGACTACACACCTGACGGAGCCGCTGCAGCCACCAGCGGTGCCGTGGATGATCTATTTACCGTCATCGACACGCCTGATTTAGAACTTGATCCATCCTTTCCGGCATCATCTGTTGTGGCAACGCCTACTGCAGAACCGGTTACTGATGACATCACACTCACTGTCGTTCCATCCAAGGCCACACCGATCTCAACAGCTGAACTCGCTGAAACAACTGAAGAAACTGATCAGGTACCTGCTGTTAATACCGCTCTAGCACCTGGAGACAGCAACAATCCTCAAACAATGGCGGCTTTCTTTGCCAATCTGGTAGACACCCAGGGGCAAATTACGGAAACGAATGAAGCACCTCAGGTAGAAGCAGCACCTGCTGAGATCATTCCCTCTGAAGAACCGAGTCAAACCATCAATGATCCATGGGCCGAACCAACACCTGCAGAACCCACGGCTGCGATCGCGGACGAGCTAGTAGAGGCTTATGGTGAACCAGTCCAACCGAAACCACCTAAACGCTACGCCGGAGAAGAGTTTGACATTCTCCAAAACGACAATCGCTACGAGGTGCGCGATAAGGACAATCAAACCCTCTTTAGCTTTGAAAAACACGGCAATCAGTATCACATCCTCCAGGACAATCTCAGCGACGAACAACGCCAACAGTTTGCGCGAGTCCATACCCGCACCCAGTCAGTAGAACTGGATCAGGTCATGGCTGACCCCACCGGCAATACCCAGCTGCGCTATCTCGAAGACCTGGCCCCAGAAGGGAGTAAAGCCGTTTCCTTTGCCCATCATCAGCTGGACCTGGCCCATACCAATCAGCTAGAAACCCAATCCCAGGGAATTATTCGCCATGAGGATCGCTCATTGGTGATTTACAACAAAGCGGACAATCGGGTAGTCGCTTCGTCCACGGCTCAAGGTGAGATTTCGTCCCAGATGACACTCCAGGAAAAGGCCACCTTTGACCGGGCTTGGCAGCAGACAACACAGCAACAACCAACTATCCAACAACCATCCCGCAGTCCAGATCTCGAACGGTAAATTCCATCATGGTCAAAACCCTTATTTCCTACACCCTCGCCGCAGGCATTTTGACACCGCCTGTCATTCTGGGGAATCAACCCACAGAACCTGATGCCCCACCATTAACATCGCATTACCCGCTGGTGCGGGTGACTCAACCCGTTCAGATAAACAAACCCATTCCCCATAATCTCCCGACTGTTGTACCGCCACCAGCCGTTGCACCCATACCCCAACCAATTACCCCGCAATTGGTCACCTATCGTCCTGAACGAGTACCAGTGGCAAGGACATCTGAAAGTCTTTCACCACCTGAGCCACCAGCTCCAGTAGAGCAAGAACCGACTGAGTTCGCTCTCTCGGAACCACACATCCCGACAGATAATCCTGATGTGACTTCGGAAGAGGTCTCACTACTGCCAGCGTCACCCACTATTGAGAACTCTGACGTAGAGACTCCAGAAACACCTGATTCGTCTACAGATCTCACAATACTGCGTGACGTTACTCCCCAAGCCCATATCAGCAGTACGGCTCCCTTAAGTACTTACGACATCATGTCCGGTGAACGACTCTGGGAAACAACGGAGCCTCTCACCGTTCAGGCCAGCAATCATCAGGTTTTGCTTGATGACCAAGCCCATACAGAACTCATTCTTACCGTGCCTAACAATGAATCCATCACTGTTAATGGCACAGACTATCTCGGTGGTCTCATTATCCGTGCCCAAGAGGATGAGCTTTACGTGATCAACTATCTCTCGGGAGAGCAGGTGATGACAGTTCGACCAGAAGTCATCCCAACAATCCCTTCCTTTTCTAATAGAACAGAAGCCCTTCTAGCCCAATCCGAACCTGCCCATCACTGGTATGACCTAGATGGTCGTTTACCGGAAAAACCACCACAAATTGCACGGCGTGAGCCACCATAGATGGGTTCTTTGCTCCGGTGTCCTCCATGTCTACTGTACCTATGAATTTACTCACTGCCCAAACCGCCGATGACTTTACCTGCTTGGGAAAAGAACTCATCAACATTCAAGCTCTCCTCCAGGCTCAAGCCTATGAACTCACCGAACAAGATACGGTTCCAGACTGGATGCAGCCCTGGCCCATCGACATGCAAACCGTCTTTTGTTGTCCCATCTGGAATCAATGGATGGTGCAACAACTTCAGCAATGGCAACCCACAGAAGATCAGGTACCTCTGACCATTACCAATCTCGTTAAAGCCACCGTTTTCTATCTACGCTCTGGCGAATTAGACCAATTACCGACCTAATCCATGGATTTAGCGGACCAACAAACACTGATTCAACAGTTTCAGGCCCACTTTCTGGCTGGCAACGGCTTCTCCACAATTGTGCAGGCCCGACAGTTTGCCAGTGATCAGTTGGGCCAGGTTCTAGATCCGCTCTCGTCTGACCATAAACAGGTGGATGAAGCCATTGAAAAAGCCATTGTCCGCAGCGCTCGGATTCTCATCTCAGGTAGTGAGTCTCTCGCACCACCGGCCACCACCCACCAGGCCTTTGACCGACTGACCGATTTACTCAGCCGTCAGCCGCGTCTGGCCGTGCGCACGTCTACTTCCATGGCCCAACAGGCCTACAGTACACCCATTCCTATTGCCTATTTTGCCGCCACCCTGACGGGCATTGATACCAATACCACCGTCTATGAACCCACCGCAGGCAATGGAGCCTTACTTATCTCAGCCAATCCAACCCAGGTCATCGCTAACGAGCTAAACAGAGACCGATTCGAAGAACTGCAGCACCAGGGTTACGCCCAGCTCACCCAGCACGATGCCTGTGACTACAGCCCTGGTCATAACATTGCCGATGTGGTGATCGCTAACCCACCCTTTGGTCGTGCCCGAGATCCGACAACAGGTCACAGTAAACGGTTCGCCATTGGCGATACCTGGAGTGCTCAACTAGACCATGCCATTGCCTTTAAGGCCCTTGATGCGCTCAAGGACGATGGTCGAGCGATACTCATCATTGCTGCTCCCCACCGTCGTACTCAACAGATCACCGATGAGTATCGCGCCAACCAATACAACGAGCGTGAAACCCGTGGCTTCTTTTTTAATCTCTATCGCCACTACACCGTAACCGATCATCTCACCCTGGATGGTGACCTCTATGCCAAACAGGGTGCCGGTGCCGATATTGATCTGATCGTGATTCAGGGGCGGCGGTCATCGCGGGATGGTCCCTTTGTTCGAGCCTTGCCCGCCGTAGATGTTCCTCCCATTCTCACCACCTTCGACCAGCTTAAGGAGAGATTACCCGATGTTCCCCTATCCCACCTATCCCTACCTTTGGAGTCCCCAGGAGAGTCCAGAGATTCTCACGGTGAAGGTCCCCCAGGACTACGCGAACCTGACGGACCGCATCTACCGGACACTGATGGAGGAACGTCTGAGCTGGCTGATGTGGGAAGCGATGACGACAGAAGGTCATCGTCTAACGGACATTCACCAAATCCTGAGTCAGTTTCTCTCCCAGACCGCCCCCACCCAGATGCCACCGAACCTACCGGACAGTCTGGAGGACGAAGACGGCAAGATTCAGTGGTGTCAGGACTGGGCACAGACACTAGTCCAGGGCAACGAGATCGTCAGAATAGCTCTGAATACAGCCGACCTGACCATACCGCCCCTAACCCCAGACAGCTCCCTCTATTCCAACGGGCTGGACCTGCACAACAGCACTACCCTCCACACCTGGCTCGATACAGTGAAACCCTAGCAACTGCCATGGCTCAATCTGTTTCCACCCCCAAAGACACGACGCAAGTCCCCTATCAACCGCGCAGTCAGGGGCGTCCCATGGACACCCTGATTCCGCGCAATATGGCCAATTCTGCTCAGGTAGCATTGACTCGCTTTGAGCAACAGCATGGCAACATTGATGAGTTTGTACGCACCAGTCTGGGCTATAGCTCCATTGGTGAACTGCACCAACGGCTCTATGCAGAACAGATTGACACCATTGGGCTGGCCATTAGTAACCTCAACCGGGGCAATGGCTTTGTCATTGGTGACCAAACAGGCATTGGCAAGGGTTGTCAGTGCGCGGCTCTTATGGCCTACAGCACACGCCAGGGAAAACCGGTGGTGTTCTTTACTCAAAAGAATGCCCTGTACAAGGACATTCTGCGGGACCTAGAAACCATCGGCGTAAGAGATTTTGCTCCCTTTGTTACCGACAGTAATGCCAAGATTGACCTGGGTAAGGGAGCGATGCTGCGCACTGGCAGTCATAACCAGCAGGAACAAGAAATGAACCGGCTGATGGGGCTAGGCAATCTGGGCTCCTATGATGCGGTGTTTACCACCTACAGCCAGATTCAAACGGTGGCTCAAAAAGAACCCCTACGGCGACACTTTTTAAGATCGCTGGCTGAACGGGGAGCCATCTTTATCTGCGATGAAAGCCACGAAGCGGGCGGATCTCCCCAAACCGGCTGGCAGATTAATGGAGCACCACCCAACCGGGCCGAATTTATGCGCGAGTTGATTGATACGACGCTGGCCAGTGGCGGCGGCGTGGTCTACAGCAGTGCTACCTATTCCAAACGCCCTGATGTCATGGACCTCTATGCTCGCAGCACTGACCTACGCTATGCGGTGGGTAAACATCGGTCATTGGAAGCTACCCTGCGCGTGGGGGGAGTGCCCCTCCAACAGGTAATTGCCGCCAAATACGTCAAATCCGGCCAGATGATGCGCCGGGAACGCTCCTTTGAAGGGGTTTCCTTTGACACGCTGACAGTCCCTGCCGACAAGGAAACCGCCGACCAGTTTTCTGCCGCAATGCGGGCCATTAACACCTTTGACCGCGCCAAGCACAAAGAAGTTAAACAGCTGAGTAAAGAACTGCGCAAAGAAGCCAAGCGCATGGCCCTGGACAATGCCATTGGGCAGGTGGGCGTTAAATCCACCAACTTTACCAGCCTGATGCACAACTGCATTGAACAGGGGTTATTGGCCCAAAAAGCAGACGCCACGGTCCAGACAACTATCCAAGAACTGGAAGCCGGACATAAGCCGGTGATTGCTCTGGACAATACTATGGGGGCCTTTATTGATGCCTGGGCAGAAACCCATGACGCGAAACCGGGAGACCGGGTGAATATTACGTTCTCAGATCTCTTAGCCCGCTATCTGGAGCGCTCCCGCGATATCTCCATCAGTGACCATGCTGGACGCAGAGACCGCCGCCCCATGACCGATGAGGAACTGGGTGTGGATGGTATGGCCGCTTACATGGAAGCCCGAGACATTATCGACGATAGCGATCTTTCCCAAATTCCCATTAGCCCCATTGACTATATCCGAGGACGATTAGAACAAGCAGGCTACACTACCACCGAAGTAACGGGGAGAAAATCGGTTCTCGACTATGACGCAGATGGGTCCGCCGTGTACAAGACTCGTTCCGCCCGTGAGATATCCACCAATGGCAAAATTGCAGCGGTCAATGACTTTAACAGCGGCCAGGCGGATGTCATCATTATCAACCGCTCCGGCTCCACTGGCATTTCTCTCCATGCTTCAGAAACCTTTGCCGACCAACGGCCACGGGTCATGATTGTGGCTCAGGCCAGCCGGGACATTAATACCTTTATGCAAACCCTGGGCCGTATCCACCGTACCGGTCAGGTGGAGCTGCCCAATTACAAACTACTGACAACAGACTTACCCGCCGAAAAACGACCCGCTGCCATCCTCAGCCGTAAGATGGCCACCCTTAATGCCAATGTCACCGCAGACCGGGAAACAGCCACCTCTATTCAGGGTGTCGTGGACTTTTTCAATGAGTATGGCGAGACGGTGATTACCCAGCTGCTCGAAGAAATGCCCGAACTCAATGAGAAGTTGGATGACCCGCTGGGCCGAGCCAATGACAATGATTTAGACCTGGTATCCAAGGTAACGGGACGCTTGCCATTGTTGCCCGTGGCCGAACAGGAACGGACCTACCAGCTAATCGAGACCGGCTATGCCGACCTGGTGGCTCAAAAGGAAGCCATGGGAGAAAGTTTACTCCAGGCAGATCAGCTGGATTTGGATGCCCGCACCATTGCCCGAATGGAGGTGGTGCCTGCCGACACTAAATTTCAAACTGAATTTAGTGGGCCAGTTTATCTCGAAGTCATTGACGCGAAGTCTCTGAGTAAACCATTGACCCAGGTGCAGGTAGCTAATCAGGTACGAGAGTTTTTAGAACAGCCGCTCAGTAAGCAGATTGCCGAAGCCCATTGGGACCGGCTCAAGGATCAGGGCCATGAACGAGCAGAGACGATGATTCAATCGGTCACGGCCAGTACCCGACATTACAAGACTGGAAAACTGGCCAGTCTAGAAGTGCTCAAGCGGCAGCAGTTAGAAGAACTGCCTGAAGGAGCCGAAGCACCGGCCCAGGAAAAGATCGACAAGCTGACTCAAAAGCTGGATGCGCAACTGGCCTTTGTCACTAAACAACTTAAAGACTTTTCGGTGGGCACCTCGGTGCGTATTACACGGCAACAGAATCAGACTACGGCGGATACGTTTTATGGGGTGATTACGGGGGTGGACCATTGCGATCGCGGAAGCGCACCCTCCGTTCCTAGCTCCTGGCATCTGCGGGTGGCCCTGAGTAATGGCGATGTCAAATCCATGGCCATTCCCCTATCTGCCCTCAATAGCACCCAGCGCAAGGGTAAAACCGTTAAAGAAGCGCTGACCATGGAACCGGTCGAGCAAGATATGTGGACCGGGAAGTCGATTTACGAGTTGTTTGATCTCCAGCAGCAGGATGTCAGGCAACAGCGACAGGTATTGACGGGGAATTTGGTGAAGGCGTGCGATCGCTATCCAGAAGGCAAGCTCCTCAACTTTACCGATCATAAGAACCGTATCCGTCAGGGCCTATTGCTGCCCAAGTCCTTTGATATTGCTGATAAGCTCCGCAATGAGCCGGTAGTGCTTGAAACGGCCCAGCAGGTCCATTGGTTTTTAACGGAAGTCACTGAGGGACGGGGTGGGCTAAAAACCTTGGATGGAAATTTGTCGATTCGACTCCATGGCAGTGGAGAAGGATTGATTTTAGAAGCGCCCAGGGCTAAAGAAACTGGAGGGGCTTATTATCTCAATTCGCACTTGATTGATGGCATTGGTAAGGACTTTGTCTCCCGTGGCGACACGATGCGGGCATTGGTACCGCCTGAAAATGCAGAGCGTACTCTGAACACCATCATCACCATTAATCCCATTGCCTGTGTAGACCCACGGTATTTACCCGAGGCCCGAGAACAAATGGGCGTCAAAATTCCAGAACTGGAAGTCGCGCCCGATGGTCAGGTATTGGATGTGGAAGATGAGTTTATTGAGAGCAATGTGGTGCCCTATGTGGATGATCCAACACCGCAGGACATAGAATCCTTGGAGGCACTGTTTGCTAAGGCAGATGAGAGCGTGCCTTCTGAGCAGGAACCGGAACCAGAGCAAGTGAATGAAGGGATGCCAGTTGGGAAGAATTCTGCACCTGACCCCGTCTCAGAAAGTACCGTTGAAGAACCTCAACGTTCAGATAACACCCCACCAATCCAACAGGTCGCCCTGAGCAAATACCAGTCAAGAATGGCGGAGAAGTTTGTCTCTAAATTTCTCTATGAGGCAGACCTGGCGGAAAAGGTCGTCGAAGGGGACGACTTTCATCTCAAGATTCTCAATGAGCCCTACATTCCGCTGGTGGTTGAAGCTCACAAATTAGCCGATGACCACTATCAACTGTATCTCACCCATTACATCGATATAAATGGGGACCTCGTCCATGATGGGGAAATGGTGTTTAACATCTTGCACGATGGCATTCTCCAGCTGGACCAGACGGCTACCCAGGATGCATTTCGAGGGGGAGAGCATCGTGTGTATGACGGTGGTGACCGAACTCTTGCAAAAATGTTTGCGATGAATATTCGTGCTCAAGGCTTTAGCGAAGCGGCACGGGCACAGCTGGATCAGGCGACCATTACTCATGAAGAGGAACCAGGGCTTGAACCCGAAGAGATATCCCTAGAATCTCCCACTAAAGAAGAAGAAGTTATATCGGAATCTCCTCAAGCAGAAGTCACACCGGACTCTCCTGAACCTGAAGAGATTCAGCCGTCCCTACTAGATGATTCGCCAGGCATTGGAGACTACTCTCTGGATGCCGAGGAAAGTGATCCGAGTTGGGGCAATCCTGAACCGGCAGAACTCGAGACTGAACATGTGATCTCGCCCCCAAATTTAGAGCCCCGAGAAATACACCCACTAAAACCCTTGAGTGTTAATACTCAGCGGGAAATAGTCCAACAGGAGCGGAAGACATTAATTACCCAAGCACGGGCCATGGATTTAGAACAGGTCGCGATCTCACTTGGCCTAGAACGCTACACCTCCGACAAATCCAAATGGCACTTTGGCAGTCATGCCATTTCGATCTCTGCCAACAAAGGTCTTTTTAATGATTGGCATGCCCATAAAGGCGGCTGTGGAGCCATTGACTTAGTGCTCCACGTCAATGAGGACTGGGACTTTAAGCAAGCCGTGGAATGGCTCACCGGAGAATCCATGGTGCCTGTTCCATCTTTTCAAGAAGCCCAGGCCATCCTGAAAGCGACTCAGCAGCCTACGGTCGAACCACTAGTCATTCCGAAAACGGCTTCAATCAACTGGGGTCAGGTCCATACCTACCTCACCCAGGACCGACGGATTCCAGCGGATATCGTCAATCAAGCTTTCCAACAGGGCATTGTCTTTGCCGATGAGTGTGACAATGCGGTATTCACGATGCAGCAGCTGCGCCAGGATAGTCTTACCGGGGAATCCTCCAACACACTCAGGGCTGGAGCCATTACTGGCTATGCCCTTCGAGGCACGGGTAACGACTACAAACACATTACCAAAGGGTCTTCTAAAGCAGACGGCTGGTTTCTGTTTCGTACAGGTGCTGACACCCAGCGCATTGTGATCACCGAATCTCCCATTGAGGCGTTATCGTTAGCGGCCATGGAGCGCAGTGACCACACCCTCTATCTGGCCCTCAATGGCAACAGTCCGTTACCCATCGAGCAGCTCCAGCACCACATTGACCAGGGTGGAGAAGTACTGACTGCCTTCAATAACGATGCTGCCGGGATGAATCTCAGTGCGCGGGTTCTGCAACAGGTACCCGAGGCTATCACTCTCTATCCAGAGAGTGATTTCAATGACTGGAATGAGCAGCTTTGCCACCAACCAGAGGCCTTCCAAAATCCAGAGCAGGATCTTCTCAGTGCTCCGGCCCTGGATGACCTGCGCGACTGGTATCGCAAGGCGTCACTCATGCAGCGGGGACCAGAGCATCAGGCCCAAATTGCCCAGGTGGGTCGTGGAGAACGAGAGTTTACTGAGCGAGATGCTGCCGCCATGGCTGCAGACAACCGGGCCTTTGCTCTATCGGAACGGTTTGTGCAACACACGAGACACATCCTAGCTCAGTGGGGTCAACCCCAAGCGGATGGGCATCTGGCCACAGATACCGATCAGTATCATCTGCGCGGCTCTCCGGATAGGCGTAGTTTTTCGGTGACTACTACCCACGACGGTAAACCCTTGCTCCAGGTGGATCAGGGGACACTTAGTCACGTCACCATTACACCCAATGACGCTCAGCGATTTGAAACCCTGGGTGCCCAGGCTCAGCAAGAACAGCTACGGGCACAGCATTCTCATAGTCCATCCCATGAGGTAAGCTGATGACGACATCCACTCAAAATGCTCCCAAGTCCTTGGATTCTGTTCTCAAGCAGTATGGAGCAGAAGCTAAGCATGCTGTCACCCAAATCTTGGCAGAGTATGGGGTACGGGTCACAGACCCCATTGCGGCAGTGATTAGCTCCATTTATGCGGCCAACCTACAAAACCTAGCCGAGTTAGCCAGAGTACCCACGATATTTCAGGACCAGGTCAAGAACGAGGTTGAAAGCTTTGGGGCCTTATCCCAGGACCTCAAAGAGCAGCTGCGGGGCATATTGGCCCAGAAGAATTTTGACTTATCGAAAGAATTGGGAACAGAGCTAGGAAAAGTAGTAGAGAAAGCGGTCATTAAGCATTGCCAGCGAATTGACCGAGTAAAGGAAAAACAGTTTTGGGTCATGGCTGGCTTACCCGCCTTGGGCATCGCTGGACTGCTGATGTGGGGTGGGGTGGGCTATGGCTATGCGCGAGGGATGGACCGGATATCTCAAGGGGGACAGGCCAAGATCCTATCCTCGGCTGAATTGGCAGCACTTCAGTGGTTGACCTCAGAAGAAGGGAAGCAGGCTTGGGAGATGGGAGTCCATAACCGAGGGGTGATTCAACAATGTTTTGAGGGGTTGGAATGAGAGAGATTGCGATCTCAAATACACTGGCATGCTCATCGATAGTTGCTACCGCTTAACCCTTTAAGCGACAAGAAAAGATTAAATCCGTTAACTCTAGACAACCAAATTACTGCAAAAACAGGCGCAGGAAACAGTGGCAAATGACTTCACCTCATTAGGCAGCGACCATCATCTGACTCACCTCTGTGACAAACTCAGCTTGAAATTCACTGATTAAGTCTTGCTGGCCCTCATCAAGCAATGTCCATATCCATGTCCGTAATGATTTCGGAATTTTAGGGTAGAATGCCTCAGCAATGCCTCCTGCGATGGCTGCCAACGTCTTCGCATCTCCCCCTAGTGCAATAGCGTTACGAATTGCTTGTTCAACAGTTTTGGAGTCCAAGAATGCAATGACAGCAGCTTCCACAGTATCTGTTGCTAACGCGCTGTATTGATAGCGTTGCTGCAGAACCGGGTAGGGTGTCTGCAAATCATAGCCAAAGATATTTGTTAGCAACTCAGCAATCGTCTGCTTTGATGCACCTGTGTTGGCGAGAAAAATGGCCGCTGCTGTGGCCTGAGCCCCTTTGATGCCATCGGGGTGATTGTGGCTAATGACCGCAGAGCGCTCAGCCTCTTCCATCACCTCTTTGAGGTTGTCAAAGGCATAGGCGATTGGCACAGCTCTCACCGCCCCATCGTTACGGCAACTGTAATAGGGTTTCAAGACTGTGCTACTAGCCCATTCACGAAAGCTGTTGTTATAGCCTCCCTTGATCTGGGGATACCACTGATACCAACGAGCATAGGTTTCTCCATACTCACCGCCATACAGCAGACAATCTGCCGTGGCGAGCATAAAAAGGGTGTTTTCAGTCCAGTGACTCTCTGGAGTAATGAGTTCAACGTCTTGGCGTTTCGTGCGCTGATAAGCCGAGCCGAGTACATCTCCAAGGATTGCTCCGAGCATATCTGATGTCTATTCCTGATTGGATTATTTTTGCCAATATTTCTTTGGTTTAGGCATTTTAGCGCAGATAGTTTCAAATGACATGCAATGGTGCTGGCGGGGTTACACAACTGCTGAAAGGCCTATAAATTCAATGGTTAAGAGCGTGTAGACAAAAAAAGATAGGCTAGTTTTGCTAACCGACACCTATCTTTATCTATGATACCGTCAATCTACCAAAGCTATCTAGAGAAGCAGCTCAGTGCCCGTCCGTGGTTGTTACTATCGCTGTTAGTCACAGTCGTACACACGATTCGGGATGTGCGACTGGAGACAATAGCAGAGGCCCTACCGTTGCCGATTCTATTTGAAAGTCGCAGAAAAAAGTACAACGGTTCCTTAAACTGGGGGCAATGAATGTAGATCGACTCTGGTTGGGCCTATTCAGCGTTTTTCTAAGCCATCAGCAAGTGGCTAAAGGTAGCACTGTGTACGTTGCTATCGACCGCACAAGCTGGAGGAATATTAATTTGCTAATGGTCAGTTTGATTTGGCGAAAACGGGCCATTCCGCTCTATTGGCAACGATTAAAGAAGCTGGGTAATAGTAATCTCAGGACCCAACGAAAAGTACTGCGGGTGGCCTTATCGAGGCTCTCCGACTACAAGGTGGTGGTACTCGGTGACCGAGAATTTTGCTCGGTGGACCTGGCCCGTTGGTTAGGTGAGCAGAACTGCTACTTTTGTCTGCGGCAGAAGAAATCAACCCACATTCAGACCGATGATGATGACTGGCTAGCTCTCTCTGAGGTTGGACTCACACCAGGCATGAGCTGTTTTTTCAATCAAATTACGGTCACCCAAAGCAAAGGGTTTGGTCCGGTTCAGTTAGCGGGCAAATGGAAGCGGCGCTACAGGGGCTTTGCACCGGATGAACCTTGGTATATCCTCACCAACTTCAATAGCCTGGATACAGCAATCTCAGGGTATCAAAAGAGGTTCTCCATAGAGGAAATGTTTCGCGACCTAAAGCTAGGGGGATACTGCCTCGAAAAAACAAGGGTTGAGGGCAAGCGGTTCATGACCATGGTGCTCTTAATCGCCATTGCCTACACCTGCGCGACCACCCAGGGTCAGAGGCTTAAAAGGAAGGCGTTGCAAAAGTATATTGCTAGACCCGAAACTAACGGTCTCAACCAAAGGCGACACAGTGCTTTTCATGTCGGATTAACGGCTTATCGGTGGGTCCCTTTTTGGCATCGTTGCAATAAACAAGTTCAAGCTTTGATCAGACTTGACCGAAACAAAATTGAGTATCATTTGCGAGGGCTAAGAGCGATAGAGGCTGTCTTGGATACGCTCTAGCCGTTGTGTCTCCCTCTCAGGCAATGGTGTTGAATTGTACGCAACGCTTCCTCTTATTTAGATGTGAATATGCGCGTGCCAAAATGCAGACGACATTGACTGAGATTGTCAATTCATATAGCTGAAAGCGCTGTTTTGTAAGGTTTTCAAAAAATGACTAGTTGTGAGAAGAGAATACCCTCCCTAGCAGGGTTCAAACAGGAGTTCATTTTTATTTTCAAAAAATTAACAATTCATCGGTCATTTTCTGAAGTGTGGACTGATTTTGTAAATGTTTCGGCGATCTCAATGTATCAGTCAGTGCATTTCAATGAGGCGTGGATGCCAGAGCCGTTTTTATTTACTTTTCCAAGAGCACTCAATTAGATGTTAAACCATTAGTGAGGTAAGGGTTTTAGCACGATGAGTCGGCGTAAAGTAACAACTGATAGCGTCCAAGAAAAGTATGGTCTTGTGATAGTTGGTTGGGATAGTCTGTTACAGAGTTATTACACTCAGATGTGATCAAAAGGCTATCAGCCCGAAGATGTACCTATTCATGAGGTTGGGACTGATCTTAAACAGCCTTTCGAGAACATTAAATTATTTGCCATTGCTGTTAGTGAGCTGTTTACTCTCACTGAGACAATGAAAAAGCTGCTATGGGAAGACTGCAACGGTGATTTGGATTGGCCGTATCCAGAGGAAACGTCTGTTGTGAACAGGGGTAAGGCTCAACAATAGCAACACAAAGCAGTTGGTGTATTGATCAAGGTTTCACACTCTACTGCTGCATCAATTCCCAGCAGCATCCAATACCTTATTGATTATAAAAACTTATGTAGAGAAATAGGCAAGATCAGGTGAATGGACTACTTTTGGACTAAATTTTTGAGATGAATATCACCAGAAAAATCTCTGTCGAAAAAATAGGGCTATATCCCTGATTCTACGGTTGACTAGTTGCGCGTTTAGCAACTCACAAGTTCCATTTAGGGCATGAGTGAAACTTATTAGTGAGTTGGACGGGTGAGTAATTGTCTTCTCACTAATTTTGCCAATCTCGCAAGCATTTTAGATTTCCCTTGCTGGCTCAATAGGAAAATGATGTAGTACACATTTGGAATTTACATCGGATTTGTCCATATCAAATACCCATTGAAAATCTTTACTTGAGCAAAGGGATAATTTCAGGCGTGGAAACTGATGGCTGGAGTGGTAAAGAAAAAAGACAAAGCTTTAACACAACTTCTTGAAAGATTTGATTGACTTCGGAAAGGCATTAAATGCGGCAGTTACCACATTCTTTGTTTAAGCAGAATAGCAGTAAGCAGCTTGGATCTTTAGCTCCTAGTGACTACCGAGATTCTGGTTGGTTGGTACGATAGTTTTGAATCATAGCCCAGTAAGGTAAGTTTCAACCAAAGCCTTTACCACTCTGTTGTCTTTTACTTGGACGACGCCTTTTGGATGCTTGTTTCAAGAGCCAATCTGCTTTTTTATCGTAGCCTTGTACTCTGAATATAAAGGCTAACTGATTGCAAATGCTAACAGTATTGGGATGCTCGTCGCCCAATAGCCGTTTACTCATCGCCAGCGACTGTTTCAGGAGGGGTTCAGCTTTGCTATAGAGCCCCTGATTGGAGTAGAAGCTTGCCAGATTGCTAAGGCTACTGGCCACATCGGGATGTTCGTCACCCAACAACCGTTTACTCATTGCCAGCGACTGTTCCAGAAGAAGTTCTGCCTTGCTGTAGTTTCTTTGATTGAAATAAAGTAACCCTAAATTGTTTAGGATGGTGGCTACATCAGGATGCTCCTCGCCCAACAATCGTTTACTCATCGCCAGCGATTCTTGATAGAGGGCTTCGGCCTCATCATAGCGCCCTTGATTGGAGTAAAGTTCTGCCAGGCTGCTTAGGCTATTAGCCACATCGGGATGTTCGTTGCCTAACAGACGTTTCCTGATTGTCAGCGCCTCTTTACAAAAGTGCTCTGCCTCGTTGTAGCGTCCTTGATGGAAATAAAGTGTCACCAGATTGTTGAGACTAGTGGCCACATTGGGATGCTGGTCGCCTAATAACCGTTTACTCATCGTCAGCGCCTCTTGATAGAGGGGCTCTGCCTCGCTATAACGCCCTTGATTGTCGTAGAGTAAGGCCAGACTGTTAAGGCTTAGTGCTACATTGGGATGCTCGTCACCTAATAGCCGTTTACTCATCGTCAGCGCCTCTTGATAGAGAGGTTCCGCCTCGCTGTAGCGACCTTGTCTTTGATAGAGTTTTGCCAGTTCGTTAAGGCTAGTGGCCACATTAGGATGCTCGTCACCTAATAGCCGTTTACTCATCGTCAGCGCCTCTTGATAGAGAGGTTCCGCCTCGCTGTAGCGACCTTGTCTTTGATAGAGTTTTGCCAGTTCGTTAAGGCTAGTGGCCACATCGGGATGCTCATCACCCAACAGACGCTTTCTCATTGTCAGCGCCTCTTGATAGAGGGGCTCTGCCTCGCCATAACGCCCTTGATTGAAGTAGAGCCCTGCCAGTTCGTTAAGGCTAGTGGCCACATCGGGATGCTCATCACCCAACAGACGCTTTCTCATTGTCAGCGCCTCTTGATAGAGGGGCTCTGCCTCGCCATAACGCCCTTGATTATCATGATGCAAGGCCAGATTGTTGAGTGCTAATGCTATGGTGGGGTGCTCCTCCCCTAACAGCCGCCGCCTCATCGTCAGCGCCTCTTGATAGATGGGTGTGGCTTCGCTATAGCGACCTTGATTTTCGTAGAGTAAGGCTAGGTTATTAAGGCTCTGAGCTATAGCGGGATGCTCGTTACCCAACAGCTGCTTGTATATCGCGAGAGCCTCGTGTAAAAGAGGTTCGGCCTGGTTATAGCGCCCCTGGTTAGAGTAAAGTAAGGCCAGATCGTTGAGGATACGGGCCATATTGGGATGATCCTCTCCCAATAGCCGTTTACCCGTTGCCAGCGCCTCTCGATAGAGGGGTTCAGCCTCGTTGTAACGCCCTTGATGGAAATAAAGCAATGCCAGATTGCTGAGAACACCGGTCAAATTGGGATGCTCCTCTCCCGGCAAGCGTTTGTACATCGCTAGAGCCTCTTGGCAGAGTGGCTCAGCCTCTAGGTATTGTGCACGCTCGACTAAGTAATAGCCCGTTCGTTCTAAGAGCAATGCGGTCGTTTCCGATTCAATGTGAGCAGCCTTGGCTTGTTGAATGCCGACTTTAGCATGGGGCAACAGACGCTCGCAGTCCAGCCAATTGCCATATTCAGCATCCGGAAATACTTGGGTCACAGCTGCTATCGCTCGCTTTACCCACAGGCAACGTTCAGACTCCTCCATCTCAGTTTTCACCACTTCCTGTACCAAGCGGTGAATCGTGTAACTGTCAGTATTGGGGGCCACCCGAATCAAGGAATAATGACTTAACGGTTCCAGTAACTCAGCAATAATAAACTGAGCATCCTCCTTATCCACTGACTCCAGAGCATTAGATAACAAGATTCCGAGCGACTCCCGACCCTCAATGAGCAATTCATAAGGAATACTATCAGGTGCGACAAAGGCACTGACCTGTAACAGTTCAGCTGAGGCTGGATTAGTCTCTCTTACGGCCTCAAAATTTAGCTGCCATGTGGTCTGTACAGAACGCTCCGGTTGTTGTTCATTACCCACTATCGGTTGTTGTCGTTCCAGGAGGGCCAACCGCTGCTTTCGATATTGGTTAAGATAGGTGCTAAACCGGAGGTTTCGTCGAAGGATAAAGGCTCCAGCCTGTTCAAGAGCTAAGGGAAGAAACCCAAGTTCTTCTGCCAGAGCAGCTGCAGCCGCTTGCTCGGTGGGATCATCCGTGTCCCGATTTACACGCTTGACCAGAAATAAGTCAGCTTCGGAAGGCGGCATTTTTTGTAAACTGATCGGCTGAGCAATGCCAAGCATATCGAAGGTTTGGGCACGGGAAGTTAAGAGGATATGACCTTGAGCCTGAGCCGGACGAAAAGGCTTGAGCAACGCCGGGTGATCTGCGTTGTCAAAGATCATCAACCAGCCTGGATTAGTCTCCAGCCAATGCTTAACAGCTCGTATGATGTCATCGGAATCTTGCTCATCTTTCTGCGGTAAGTTGAGTAACCGGGCAGTTTCTACAAAACCATTACGGAGCTCTAAGTCTGTCTCTGCGCTGACCCAAAAAACAGCCTGATAGTCTTGACGATGGCGATAAGCATACTCAACTGCAGCTTGGGTTTTACCGATACCCCCCAGACCATGAATCGACTGGATTTGAGATAACGCAGCCGCTTTCTCTTGATTCAGAGATTGATATAAACTCTGAAGAATCTCGTCACGGCCAGTGAAAAAGGGATTCCTTTCATACGGTACATTCCAAAGCCCCCCCGATACGGGTGCGTTCGAGGGGGCAGTTAAGGGGTTGAAGATACCAGCCTTAGTAAGCGATTAGCAACAGATACCAGCACCTTATCTTGCTGATCCTGCGGCAGACTATTCAAAGCCGTACTCGTTGAGTTGGCACCCTGAAAGCTAGCCAGAGATAGCTCATCCGGTCCCGTTTTAGGATCGGGATACTTGAAAATAACATCCTTCAGGGCACAAGGGCGAAGAATAATCGGCAGAATGACAACGCCTTGCTCTTGTGCACGCTGCAGTAAAACCGGTAGCTCACTGTTGCGAATATAGTTTGAGTTCAGAAACGATGGACTGACGAGTAGGACTGCCGCCTTCGCCGTTTGCAAGGTAGCTTTAATATCCTCATCCCAGGTGCTGCCAATCTCAATCTTTTCATCTGACCAGATATCCAGGTCCTGCTGTGCGTCAAACGGACCTAAATGCTCCAGCAGTCGGTCTAGCCAGCGTTTTTCGGGGTCAGGGCTTTCATTATCCCTATGGGCATAGCAAATAAAGATTTGAGGACGATGATTAATGTCTGCCATGAATTTCAGGAGTCCAAAACGCAAGGGAGCAGTGAGCATTCAGTCAGATAGGAGCTAGCGTTTAAGCGTCTCAAATCACACCTAATTGCGCCAGTCATAGTCTAAGCTACATTTCCTTGATTGGATATTCAGGGTGTATTCAGTTGTGAAGGATGATTTTCAGAAGGCTATAACACCATGTAATCGGACGGCTGGCTCAGGAAATATCATCCCGATTGTGCCAGTTGACTAGCTGCTGCCCGGCGCAGGGCGCAAAGGTCTGTTTTGAGCATGAGCTGAGCTTATCAGTGAACCGCTTGGGTTGAGTGATCGCACCCTCATTGATTTCGCCGATCCTTTAGCCCTTGTAGATTTCCGTGCACAACCCTAGTAGATGGATAACCTGGCCCCAGCTTCAATTCAAAAAGCTCTAGCTCCGTTTTGATAAGTGGTTCAGTTCGCTGTAGTGGAATCAGAGTTGTACTTGGCGTAAGCCTGTGGGTAGGTCAAGGTATTCGATATGCCAGACAGCTCTAGTAGGCTTATGAAATGCACCGAGATGGCAGCAAGAAAGATCATTCAGCTTTATTTTCTCTCGGTATGCTGAAGCGACCAGACCAAACAACAGACAAAACCAAGATTGCAAGTATGAAGTGAATAAAAATAGCGAATATCTTTTGACTCCCAAACGACCACTGTGAAAGAACAACCTGTGTATTCTTAAGTGTATCTGGAGTAGTCTGTGCCACTGACAATAAATCTAGACGCAGTGCTTCTGCAAAAGAATAGGAGCTCCAGAGCCCAAGCAGATTCATGAATGCAAAGATTAGATAGCCAACCGCGATTAAAAACTTTAGACGCCGAGTAAACACTTTATTTGTCGAGACTACCCAGCCGATCAAGGCAAGAACCATAATCGTGAAAAAATCCCAGTAGAACTCGACTTTGCCCGTCATAGTAATGAGCAGTTCAGCAATATCTTTTAGCTCCACTCTTGCCCCTCTTATGTCTTATCTGAACGGATTTCAACCGTAGGTAAATCTGCTCGACAGAAACTACCTGCTTCGCATCTTATCCAGCAGATCCACGTTATCAGTTTCCTGTTCATAGAACTTATAAAAGCTCTCTATACAATTCACTTAAATGTTTTGTTGTTGTCGTAGATGTTGTGAATATTTATTCGGCACTATGGATAATTGATTTTATCTTAAGTTAGCTGAATGTTGAGCTATTAGATATTTATACCGTAATTACTGGGTGAAATGGTAATTACAGATTACCTGATCCTTTGTTTGCTCAATGTTAGCAGTAACTCCGCCTTGTCAAGGGTTCGCTAAGGCCTCTCCCTTTACTCGTGCCCCTGAGCAAGTTTCCGCTGCGCAGCATGAGAGCGCCAAGCAAGAATACCAAGGTTATTTGTGGCTCGGGCTCTTCAAAATATATTGTTTCTCATCCGGTGACTCTCTCTTTAGCTCTTATCTGTCAATTTTCTAAGAGTATATTCTGAAACCCTTGAAACAGAATTCTTTACTGACAATTTGTTGATCAAAAAATACTCCACACAAATAATCACTGAGAGTCATTCAGAACAAGACCTCCAGTGATTATTTGGTGTTTCTCTTTCCTCACAGTGGCATAAAAGAGTGAATTCCCCTTGGCCGCTTACTTAAATTCCACAGAGAGTTGATTCAAAGGTTAATAGAAAAGGGCGTCATCTGCTGCTTGACATTTAAAATTATAACTTAAAAATAATTTATTAAGATATTTCTGCGTAATCTAAAATAAAGGCAAAATGCCTCTGGCAACCTTAAGATGGAATTATATAATTAAGTTATTTCAATTAAGGTACTATTTCCTGCTCTTCATCAATATTCCTTATTTTTAATCAGTGTTCGAAAGTGAAGTACCACAAGACACGGTGGGAGTGAAAAGATATGTTAATGAAATCATCAGACTTTCGATTTCTTTTCTCAGGTGGAGGGGAGTACTTATATCAGATGGTGGATGCTAAACAAGATCAGCAATTCGATACATCACTGTTTGATATTCAGGTTAGAAATAGAATAAGAGTGTGGCTTGCTATTTCGAATGAGATGCTGACTGATAGGGTCATTTTTTCAGCGCATGGAGACTTAAGCGAGTATGTTACACATTTAGATGACCGCAACATCAGCATACATGAAATTGAGAAAATCCTTCATGCAAATCTCGACAAAGAAACTATTAGGGTGTGATTCTTTTAGGGTAAAGGTTTGCAACGCAGATTAAGTCTATTGAATAGAATTTGGTAGATTTTAGGGGTCTGAAAGTTCAATCTATCTCTCAAAAAAGAGATAGATTCGACGAAAAAAATAATTGTCTCGTGTGCCTGTATCCTCTCCATTCGAATCATGCCAACAGACCTAAGTCTTAGCTTTTTTGAGTCAGCGTTAGCGCAGTTTAATGAACTCGTCGATAGGTTGAGTTCAGCTGATAGCCAAAATTGGGAGCATGGAAAACTAGAACGTTATATCCATGAGTCGGGCACAGAACTTTTGCGACGGTTATATCAAGGCCATCTCGACTTGCGTTACGCATCAGAGGACTACCAAAGCGAGGTCGTCGGTAGCGATGGAGAAACCCGCCCCCATCGTCGAAAACAGACCCAACGGAACCTCGAAACGCTGTTTGGGGAAGTGACCTTAAACCGAGTGGGATACAGCACCCAAAAACCTGAGGTCAGTGCCCTGTACCCGTCAGATGGGATCTTGAATTTGCCGCCGGACAAATACTCGGATGAACTCCGAAAACGAGTCGCGGTGGAAGCGTCGAAAGTATCGTTTTCAGAAACGAGTCGGACCATAAGCTCGACGACAGGGGGGGCGATTGGTAAACGCCAATGTGAAGAGGTGACGGTAAAAGTGGCCCAAGACTTTGAGGACTTTTATGCTCAACGGGCGATAGACCGACGAGTTGCCAGTGATGAGCTATTAGTGATTACCACTGATGGTAAGGGGATTGTGATGCATCCATCAGATCTGCGAGAAGCCACGGCCAAAGCCGCTCAAAAGGCCAAGGACTCACCGTCAAAACGTACTCGCTTAAGTCCCGGTCAAAAGCGTCAGCGTAAACGAATGGCCACAGTCGCATCGGTGTATCATGTGCCTCGATACCCCCGTCAAGCCGACGATATCATCGGTGACCAACGGGACCCGCCCGTGCGACCAGTGATTAGTGACAAACGAGTGTGGGCCAGTGTTGAGCAAGACGCTAAAACGGTCATTGAACATGCGTTTGTCGAAGCCTCGACTCGAGACCCGGACCATCAACGCGACTGGGTTGTCCTGGTAGATGGTGAACTCCATCAATTAGCCACACTCAACGCCATGGCCCGAAAGCAAGACGTGACGGTGACTATCGTGCTCGATTTCATTCATGTTCTCGAATATGTTTGGAAAGCGGCTTTTTGTTTCTTCTCATCTGGTAGTGAGGAGGCCGAGACTTGGGTCCAAGAGAGAGCCTTACGCATTCTACAAGGTAAAGCCAGTGATGTGGCGGCCGGTATTCGGCGTAGCGCCACCCTACAAAATCTAGACACAAAAGCACGAGAGAACGTTGACAAGTGCGCTGATTATTTGTTGAAAAATCGGCCGTATTTGTTGTATGACGAGTACTTAGATCGGGGGTATCCCATTGCCTCAGGTGTGATTGAAGGCGCGTGCAGGCATTTAGTCAATGACCGCATGGAGATCACCGGTGCCCGCTGGCGCTTAGATCGTGCTGAAGCCGTTCTGCGGATTCGCGCACTCAGAGCCAGTGATGATTTCGAGGCCTATTGGGAGTTTCACAAAGTCCAAGAGTTCAAACGCAATCATGCCAATAAGTTTCTCGAACCGGAGAGATTCTTGACTGCTTAATGCTTTACAGAGAAAGAGCCGCACCCAAACTATTAAGATGATTGAAAGAGAGGAGGAAGATGTTTCTAACAAAAGTCAGTATACAAATAAGCTTCAATTATCCACTTCCTCTGATTTAGCTCTAGCTGAAAGTAACGACATCATGCATAGAATTGAGAGATCGTTTCATAGCATGCATGAAAATTCTGATAAAGAAACTACTGAAACCACTATTTTTACGGTTAAACGAAAGGAAGATTTATTAATAGACAACCAGTCGTCTATTAATAGGCTTCAATTAACTACTTTCTCCGATATCGTCAAAAGCTCCAAAGCTCTAGACTTTTCATCTAAGCAACCATTAGAGTCTTTTTGGATGTTTGAGCGAACAGAGAATCATGTTTGGCCTTCACCATTTTTATTAGGTGTGGTATCGACTAAGGATGAAACACAAAGAAGTGGCATGAATTCTGTGAGCAAAGAAAATCATGTTTCATCACTAGCATCAGCTAAACCCATACTAAAAGATAATCATGTGAATTCTGTGATTAAATCGCTGGCCCGAGAAGTTATGGAAGCTAGAACTGCACTCATACACTTTCTGAACTGGGATGATATAAGGAGAGCATGTTGTTCTTATTTGAAAGATGTTCCAGATGACGCATTTGAAGTTTGGAAAGCAATTGCTCCAGTTTTAGTGCCATTATCACTTACAGGGAGCTTGTCTATTCCTCTCCAGCCGATGTTGTGGTCAGTGATAGGAGTAGTCATCGCTAAAGCAGGCATTGGAAAAATCTGCAAAGATATTCAGAATACAAAGCCATCCCTTCAAGGGTAACTGAGAGTCGAGGATTCAATAAGCCGTTTTTTCTCTATAAGTATCGGCAAGGCCAAGAAAATTGAGAAAAAACGGATCGCGGAAGACTAAATCAAGGCTGTTTTTTTCCTTTTCTTTAGTTATGTCAATTCCTGTCTGATTAACTCATCTGATTTTTCTGAGATTGCTTAGGCGCTATCCCGGTCAGTCGTTGAACTTGTTCAATCGCTGGTTTCAAAGTGCCCCCATCATAGGGATTGCCATACATCGCATCCGCTGCGACAATCCAATTCGTTTTACTGGTATTCACCAGAACAACCTTACACTCAAACTCATAGCGCTTATGCGCGCGGTTCTTAGTACACAGACCAGTCATCGTCATGCAGAATTATCATTGGAACGAGACTTTGAGTTTCGAGTCTTTGGGGGCATCCATTCAGCATCTATCCATCTGAATTATTCTTCATGCTCTGAATTATTCTTCATGCTTAGTTACCCATCCTGAACTCGAAGCGTTTGGGAACGCTCATGTCACATCCCTTTTTATCGAAGACGTTTCCTCAACTCATCCCGGCTACGGAGATGCGTCGCTTAGTTCAGCGGCTAGAGCAGCCCGCACGCCTCATAGTGGATGAGACGCGCTTAGATCTTGAGAGTCCATGCCCATTTCAGATTACGCCGTGGCATCCAACAACTACAGTGGTTCCCTATGAGCAGGTTTCCAAGCTGTATTTGGACATTGAAACCCTGGGATTAGATCCAAAGTTGGCTCGGATTATTGCGATTGGCCTACGGGATGAACGGCAAATTTCCTACAAAATTACGCATCAGGACGAAGGCTGGATTCTGCGTCAGGCCCTGGCTGCGATCTCAAAGAAACAACCAAAGCTTTTGTTAGGCTATAACCACCTGGCCTTTGACCTGCCATTTATCATCGAGCGCTGCCGCATTCACCAAATCCGTCATCCGTTTACAATCAGTGCCCGTGAAAAACGGATTGGAGCGGCCCGTATTAATGGGAAAGCAGTTAGGTTTCATCCGATTTATGCCAAGGGTATGGACCTGGTTGATGTGTATCACCAGGTTCTAATCAATGACTTCTCAGCCCGACACCTGACCCGCTACACCCTCAAACAGGCTGCTCTCCAATTGGGTGTTCGGGATACTCCCAGACTTGACCTATCCTATCCAGAAATCTGTGACCTATGGGCCGAGGGGCAAACCGAGCCCATTCTTGAGTATCTGGAATACGACTTGGACGACACCGAACGGCTGGCTGACTATCTGGTCCCTAGCACTTACTATCAGCAAGAATTTATCCCTGGTATGAGCGTGCAGGCCCTAGCGGTCAACGGCAATGGAACTAAATGGCAACGGATCTTAGAAGATCAATATCCAGATCAGCCGGTCCCAGCCACGGATAATGTCGTTGAATTTGAGGGTGGCCTTACCTTAGGTGTGGCCGGACTTCACCGTAATGTCTCTAAAGTCGATGTCAGTTCACTGTACCCCTCTATCATGCTGCGGTATGGCATCTATTCTCGAAAAGACCCCGAAGGCAAGATGCTCAGCATTCTGGCCAGTCGTTTAACGGAACGGCTACGCTTGAAGGCCCTGGCTAAGCAAGGTGACCGAGCCGCCCATCAAAAGCAGCAAGCTTCAAAAATCATGATCAACTCCTTGTATGGGTTCTTGGGTACCCCTGGCGTTGGCTATAACGACTATGAAGCGGCTGCGTTAGTGACGGCTTACGGGCGTGAGATCGCACGCCTCATGATGACAACCATTGAGCAAGCTGGTGGTACAGTAGCCGAGGTCGATACCGATGGCGTGCTCTTTAGTGCTCCACCAGGTGAGAATGAGCGCATCTTTCAAGCCGTGCAAGCGGCATTGCCGGACGGGATAACTGTTGAGCACGAGTTTCAGGCGGAAGCAGCGTTTATCCCAGCTGCCCAGGATGGGAAAACAGGGCTTTGCAAGAACTATCTGGTGTTCTTTGCCGATGGTCAGGTGAAAGCCGCTGGACGGTTTCGAAGTCGCGATCGCAGTGAGCTAGAGCGCACCTATCAAGCTACCTATATCCAGCGATTCTTGAGGGCTCCAGAAATGGCTGAGACCCATCATCAGGACACCTTAGCGCAGCTACGTGCGGGGCATTATCCGATAAACCAGCTCAGCGTCACTCGCAAGATTCGTCGGGGTGAAAAAGCCTTGCTTGCTTTGGGGAATGAAGGCGACATGGTGACGTTCTATGAGGGACCGAACGGGGTTAAGGTCAGCAGTGGTCCGTACGATAGCCGTCATTACTGCACGCTGATTGAGGAGATGCGAACGGATGTGCTTAAGGTGGCCGATCCTGAGCTACTGATCGCGACCCAACCCACACAGTTAACGCTACTGTAGATCGAAGGTCCGAGCATGGATAGCGACTGACCTGACTTTGAGCGGAAAAGAACGCATGGATCTGGACTGTTGAATGGCATGAGTGGTGGCATACCCGAAAGTTTCTAGCCATATAATCGCTCCAGAACAAAGAATGATCAGTCACATGCGTCCAGAGCCGTTACTTCATCTACGCGCTGCGATTAAGCGTGGTTGTCATCCGGACTACCGGGATCTTCGTTGGTTGGCGCAGAACCTGAATTATCTTGATTCTTTAGAGACGGATGTCAAAACGACTGCTCAATATTGGTTAGACGAAGAGAATAAATCTCTTTTGTTACCACCTGTCACAAGGTCAGGGAGCAACCATAATCCGGCAGAAGAAGCCTATTGGCATTAGGATGTTCAACCATCAGATCTGCCCAGGAAACGTCTTGTGATGTATTCCCATTGAGACTTCGCACAATTCAAGGATGGCCTCTTTAGCGACAGCAGGTATAATCTACACGAGAACTGTGGGCCAGGAATTTCCGATTGAAAGGGGGGGTACGCTACTACGTGTAGCTAGTCGCTGGTAGGCTAAACAGACCTAAATTCGTTTCAGATTTATTTTTGCTGCATTTCCGCTATTACTTTAATATCCTGTGTTAGCGTTTTGCTCGTAGTTTATTTTCGGTTGGCAATCCGTTTGACCAACGGTTCTCCGAATTTGACTGTGTACACGTTTAATTTTGGGGACTGTCTATGAGCATTTATGTGGGTAATTTATCGTTTGACGTCACACAAGATGATTTAAATCAGGCGTTTTCAGAATACGGCACCGTTAAAAGTACTCATTTACCCACCGATCGAGAAACCGGTCGAAAGCGTGGGTTTGCGTTTGTTGAGATGGAAACAGAGGCCGAAGAGACCGCTGCGATTGAAGCACTGGATGGCGCTGAGTGGATGGGCCGTAATCTTAAAGTCAATAAGGCGAGACCTCGTAGATAATGTGGCTTATCCGCAGATAACTGGGGAACGTACGGACTTGATTGCAAAATTCACCTTGTTTAAGATGGCCGGGGAAACTCAACTGGATGGGTTCGTAGTTGAGAGTACATCGAATTGGAGCGCACTTACCAAGCTACTTACTCTTTGAGATCTCCATTTGGTGTAGAGGCTGAGAGCTTATGATGAGTGGAGTTTCATTACATCAAACTGCTGACGGATGGCAATTTGCCAGTGAAGCTGCTTTAGAGAAGTTTGTTTGGGCAAACCTCAAACAGCTATTTCATGTCACTCCCTTAAAACAACAATATGCTTCTAATGGTGAAGTATGTGACATTCTGGCGGTAGACAGTGATGGTGCGTTAGTCATCTTGGAATTGAAGAATGTAGAAGATCGATACTTGATTCAGCAACTCACTCGTTACTATGCTAACCTTCTGGAAGAACAATCATTTTCAGACGCCATTAACTATTCTCGTCCTGTTCGGTTGATTGCGCTTTCACCGAGCTATCATCGTCATAATTTAATCGATAGGCATTATAGTCGGCTGGCATTTGAGTTTTTTAAATTTTCTGTTGTCAAGGATGGAGAGAAGTATCATTTTCTCCTTCGAAGGTTAGAAGAAGAACATCCTTGCCAGCAAGTTTCTATCCCATATCAGCCACTTGAAACATCAACGATAGAGCATATTCCCGAACCTCCAGAATTGCTGATTAAATGGTTAGGTGGCTGTTCAAAGGAAGAACAGGAAGGATTCCTACACGTCAGAAGAAATATTCTTACGTGTAGTCAACGGATGAAAGAAATCCTTGATAAAAGAGTCATACACTATGGCTCGGGCAAAACGAGGCTATGTGCAGAAATATGCTTCCAGCAAAAGTTACAAAAGCCAATCCTATTTTTATGGCTTCCTACCCCAAATACCTATTTACTGCATAGCTCCAAGAAACTAAGGATTGGTCGTCTACGTGTTTGGACGGATGGACGGACCATCACTCACGTGGGACATGTAGCAGAGGGCTTCGGCAAAATGAAAACAATGCCTGAATGGGAGCAAATACCGCTAGAAAAACGCCCTCATATGAGGCATAGCTTATCAAGCAAGTCCCCTACTCCAGTGGAAATAGAGGGATACTTAAGATGTCGAAATAGTTTGGGCAGACTGAATTTCTGGGACGTCTTATCATCCTTAGCTACAGAAAAATGGCTGGAGAAGGGATACCCTAGCAGCAATGGCAATCTCTGAAGTGTCAGTCATAGGAGATGTTCGAATGACCTTGAAGCCAAGGCCTGTCTCCCATGTCTGCCATCAGACATACCGCCTAACTTCTTAATAGAAGTTAAGTTGTTACAAATACCAAAGTCAAAATTCGGCTGATTACCGACAAGAAGCTGATATATATTTGCGTCAGTACCTTAGATAAAAACTGTACTGGCTGTTTAATGTCATTCAGTTTCTCATTGTAGAGAAGCTACCATTGTCGACTAATATCTCGGATTGTATAGGCCGTTTCTACAAGAGCTTCTTTTGATCCAAGATTGATAATTGTTTTAGTAAGCATCGGTAAACGCTCTAGCAGCTTTGAACGTTCAAGGTGAGAAAGTGTTGATAGAATGTTACACCACTTATCGTAATTGAGAATGGATGTTTTTAGATATGGTAGCAAAGCATACAATGCTTGGGCTCTATAGAAATCAGATTCCATGGCTAGGCTAATTTCTAAAGCTAAATCAGTAAAATCTTCCTACCTGTGCAATTCAAGTTGCTTAAGGCTAAAACCGTTGCCTTGCTTGAGATAGAGTTCTAGCTAGTCGATTTTTAGAAATCGATCACCTATTGTAGAGACCATCAGACTACCTGGGGTTTAGGCTATGGGGAACTACAAAATTAAGGTCAATATTGAAATCGTAGAAAGCGATGAGGCCATCAGTGCAGGTCCCGAAGAAATTGAGGCCGGTGTGTTTGAGTTTAATATAAGCCCAGAGGCGGCTATCAGCATTGATGCGTGTGAACAAGCCTTGTTAAGTACGAATTATCCAGCATTACGCTCAGCATTGGCACATCACCTTGAAACACTCTCTCAAAAAAAACGAAAACGGCATCAACCGCAGGGATTTGGGAAATAACTAAGAGCCCGTATCGGGTGGATGGGGAAATCGGTCGGTTTGAGTTTATGTCATATACAGCGGTTGACTCCTCTGGTAAAGAACCCTCGAACCGAGTCAACACACTATATGGATCCCTACCAGGCAAAAGCTGGTATCGCACGGTGGGCTTTAAGGAGATTGCCTACACCCATGGAAGTACGGTTGAATCGTACCGAAAAACGAGTGTGTGGCTCAATCGGATACGTCATCAAGTGACCGGGGGAACCCCGTCAAGAACGATGCAAGACAGTAGTGAACGAGAAGGCACTCGTGTGCTCAATCACTTGACTCAGACCAGTGACGCCATCCTGACCACCCATGGTGTCATCGGCAACACACTGCCTGCGGCTGTCGTCGCCTCTGCCAATGAGAGTGCGTCTGCCCATCTGGCCCTAGAAACAGTATCCGCTGTCATCAAGCAGTGTGGCAAAACTGAGTTGATTCGCCAACAGATGACGGCCAATCCCATCCCTTATGAAGACCCACACCATAGCCTCAACATTTCGATTGATGATGTCGGGGTGAAACGTCAGAGTGACCAGCGACCAGAGAGTGTTCCCGAGACAACCACCTCACGCAAGTATGCCTATCAAACAGTGGTCCATATCGAAAATAAACTCGGTAGCTATCGCTTGAATGCCCGTGGCTTGCAGATCATGATAACGATGGTGTTGGCCTTTTTACTCCATAATGATCTCCTTCAAGGCCCTATCGTATTCTTTGCCGATGGACAGCGTAGCTTGCATGGCGCGATTCTGACCACCTTTGCTGGGGTATCAGCACTAACGCTAATCTTGGACTGGTATCATCTGCATGAGAAATGTAAACAACTGCTCAGTCTCGCCTGTCAGGGTAGACGTCTGCGCAATACACATTTGACTCACCTGGCGGCGCTGCTCTGGCATGGATTAGTCGATGCCGCTCTGGTTTACCTTGAGTTCATTGATCCAGACCATCTCAAAGACTCAGCCGCTATCGATAAACTCCAAGGCTATCTTCGTCGGAACAAACCTCATATTCCTTGTTATTGTGTGCGTAAACAGCTGAAATTGAGAAATTCCAGCAACCGAGGTGAAAAGGCCAATGATTTATTGGTCTCCTCACGACAAAAACACAATGGGATGAGTTGGTCTAAAACAGGGTCAGTCGCATTGGCAGCTTTAACAGCCCTAGTTTCGAATCAAGAGGCGACCCATTGGTTCAGGACCGGACAGCTCAATTTTAAGTTGGTACCTCATCCCGTAAAGTAATTGCACAGGTAGAAATCTTCTGGTATTTTGGATGCCAGCTTTTCAAGAGCAGAGAACTTCTGTTCTTCGGAACGAATATTCCGAATTGCATCTATAACTTGTGGCCAAGTTTCAGGTGTTCTAAGCGCCAGGCCACCTAATATAAGGGTGAAATAGTGCTCTTCGTCATTTTGAAATAGTTCCAATTCTAGTGCCTGATGAATTTCTGACAGAAGGCAGGACTCTTGTTTAACAAATGCACTGAGAGCAAGAATACGATATGATTTATCTTGAATGGTTTCAGCAATGCCTATTGCAGGTGAAATTTGAGAGTCAGGTATCTTATTAGCCAATCGATATAAATAATGCGCTTGGCTTTCTTCACGCCAAAGACGCCCAATAGCATCAATAGTCAAATGCCAGAGTTCAGGCATGTTAGGAGCTAAATCGCAAAGACAAGTAATTTGATAGTTAGCACCTTGTATTTCTTGAATTGTTTCGAGAACCTCTGGCCAAAGCTGAGGCATTTCTGAAGACAGTGCTTGAAAAGCTTTGGCTCGATCATATACATCACGAATTTTCCGAGTGGCTTCCACTGCGTCAGTCCACAAAGAAGCATCATGAGATGCAAGCGAACATAGAGAAACTGCCCGATCATATGAACGAGTAGTTCTCTGAGTTGCATCAAAAATAAGGCTTGTAAGTGATTTGACCTCTAAGGCAAAATCACTTATCGCAGATATCTGAAGATGAACATCTTCAATGATTTTGGTTGTATCCAATGCATTTTCCCAAAACTCTGGCCGTCGTTTTGTCAGGGTTCCTAACACCAAAGATTTGTGATGTTCAGATTGAAATAGTTTTACAATATCTATAATCTCATCGATGTACTTTTCTGGAATGTGGGATATGATACTTGCCAAGAGCCTGCGTTGGACAGTTTCATGTTTTACGTTTTTGGCAAACTTGAGAGATTCAACCCATAATTCGGGAAATACGGAAGATAGATCACTCAATGCAAATGCTCGTTGAATGACATCCTTGATCTTCTTTACTCTGTCAAGAAGATTTTTATGAATTTCATGTCTCAAATTAGGCATTCTTAACGCTATCGCTCCCATTGCCATAGAAGCCAAATCAATCTCTTGAATTCCTCTTGCAATGGTTAGTATGTCAGGCAGATAAGAATCTGGTGCGTTAGGTGTTATATGTATAAGAACCTCTACACGTTCGTCCTCTTTTTGAATATTTTCTAGTGATTTGATTACATTTTTCCAGAGACTTATGTCTTGGGATGCCAACCACCACCATGCAACCGTTTGAACAAATGGGTTTGATTGAGCTTCAGCAGTCTCTTTAGCGTTTGTTTGAAGGCTTGGTATGCGACTAGATAGCGCAATAATGGCAATTGCTCGAACTTCTTTGTTCTGAATTCCGTGAGCAATCTTCATGGATTCCGCTAAAAGGCTGTCTGGTAATAGGGGAAGAAGCTCTGCAAGAGTTTGATATTTGCGCCAAGGATCAGGTATACGTTGTATATGGGCCAATCCTTTTGCTGCTGACCATTGACCACTTTCCACCAGTACCGCGATAAGTTCTGGTGGAAAGTTGCTGGCTAGACTATTCAAGGAAGCTTTGATCAATGCATAGCGACACTGCAGAGCAATGGCCTGGGCTGTTGACTCTGTATACAGTTCTTTTGCTAATTCCCAAGCACGGACCACGTCTACAACAAAGCTAGCTGTTTGTTCTAGTGCAACACAAGCTTCATACCAGCCATTTCGACCTGATGACGTCTCTTCCTTCAATAATTCATGAATCTGATTAAATTGTTCTGCTTGTTCCAAATGCCAGGTGAGGTGAGAATGGATATAGCCATCATCAGGAAGCATGTGCCACTGTCCATTTTCAGTTTTCTGCTGATAGCGTTCTATAAATTTGCTATGGGCCTGTACTTTAGTCAGTCCTAAGCCTGCTAAATCGCCTGCGTGCTTAGGTTTTACAGGGCTAGTAAGCAAATATTGGGCCAAGTCGTGCATCAGGTCATGCATGCGATATGTGGTGCTTTTACAAGCCTGCTGTCTACCTTGTAAAAGCAACGTTTTTGCGCTGAACGTTCGTAATATAGCTCCAGCTACCCGCTTGGGTAGCTGCCATAGGGTCATAGCCATCTCGTTGGTTAGGGTTACGTCCTCGGGCAATACACCTAACCAGGCAAATTGTTGTAACTGTTCGTTGGAAAGTTGTTTCAGACTCAAACGAAAACAAGCTGTTAGACTATAGTTACGTCGATGGTTATCATCTGGGTATTCTTTCGAGGTATATAAATCGAGAGTTTCCAATCGTACCACTTCTGTTTGAAAGTCTTCTAGCAGTTCTGACCAGATGACACCCTCTTCAATCTGTGAGGTTGCAAGTTCCAAGGCGAGAGGGAGATGACCGACTCTTTCTGCAAATGTGAGGGCTTGTTGTTTGTCTTCTTCACTGAGTGGTATGGATAGCTTTCGGGTAATCAAATCCAAGGATTGTTCTGGTCTCATCACATCTAGAGGATAGCGACGAGCTTGAGGGATTCTGGCTTCTCGGGTGGTGATAAGCACACAACACGCAGAACTGCCTACCCGAAAGGCTGCAGCATGTTCGGGGTTCCACACGTCATCGACGACCAATAGCATGCGTCTATCTGCCAATAGGGTTCTGAGATGAGCAGACGCGGCTGTGGACGTAATAGGTTGATAGCTGTGATCGCCGAGAGCCTGAATCCACGTACTTAGCAGAGTCAGGATATCGGGTTGCTGACCTAGGGTTACCCAGAGTACGCCATCTGCATACCGAGCTAAGACATCAGGATCATGGGCCAGCTTCATTGCCAAAACAGACTTACCGATGCCTCCTAACCCATAAATGGCACTGACAACTAATGTCCCAGGATGGTTAACAGTATTCTCCAATAATATTTCTTTAACCGCGTTCTGATGTTCGGGACGTTCGACAAAGTAGTAGGGCGGCGACGGTGCTTGAAATGGGATGTCTCTGGGTGGGTTGAACCTTTGTCTCGGCGAGTTCAGGGAGGCTTCAGCATCAACTGTAGGTGTGCTATCACCCATTTCCCTCAGCCGATCCTCTGGCGTTTCAATATTGGGTAGGCCGTAATCAGCACTTTTTAGCTCTAAATTGAATGCATCGAAAAAAGCCTCTATCGACTTCAAATCTGCTGGATCTTTACTGCGAAGTCGCTTAATGGTTTTAACATCCAGTCCGGACCTTTCTGAAAGTTCGGCCTGGGTAAACCGTTGGCCAAATTTTTCATTTGATTGGGCTTTTTTGATTGCGACATCTAATCGCTCTAGGCCTTGAGGTGTTAAGACAACACCCCGTGCACGTTTACTCATAGGTCAATCCGAGCCGATGACGATTTGGGGAAAATCGGGAAGTTAACGGGAAGTTCCCAACATCTAAATCAATAATATTTGCTTTTTCTAGAAGCTATCTAAAGGCTGAACAGTTTGTCACAAAATTATTCCAATGATTTAGCCTAAAGTTTCGCTCAATTTTCGTCTAAGCTCCCTAACCTCCCTCGAAATCGGGTGATCATTTCTCTAAACTTGCTTTATCTCAGTCTTTCAAAAGTGATTGAGGTGTGAACTGCTTCTGAGAGTTTCTGATTTGTTGAATACTTTAACTAGGAGATGCATCATGCATGTTTTGAAACATACCCAAGTCCCAACACTTAAACAAACCATACATGGGATTGTGGAAAGCGCGATCTCAAACTTTTCTCCTGGTCAAGTTAAAATCATGGGTATCCGTTGGAAAGCACGCCTTGATATCTCTAACACTCGCTATATTCTGGTGCCAGGAACTGCAGTGAATATCCTTGAACGTCGCGGCAATACTTTGCTTGTTTGTCCAACACTGCAAGGGATTGTAGAGGAAGAACTCTCAAGCGATGTCCCTGGTCGAATCAAAGTTATGGGTGTTAGTTGGAAAACACAACTTTGTGTTCCTAACAACCGCTATACTCTGACACAAGGGGCGACAGTTGCCGTATTTGGACGACAAGGCAATACTCTGTTTGTTTGTCCTTTGAACTTGTCTCTCGTTAAGCTAGAGCAGTAATTACCGTTCCTACATCACTAAGGATCGAGGATTGGATAGTTTATGCAACTTAGCCTAATCAACTACCCTAGAATAGGGCTTTCAGTCGATTACTTGCTGGTTTATTAAATCCTCGACCCTAAATGAAGAATCATATCCGCTCCAAAGCAGCTAACTTCTAACCAGAAGTTAGGCACTTGAGTTAGATAATACGCCTTTATCCGACTTACACTAGAATTCTTCGTTTGACTGCAAGAGCCTGACCTCACAGCCAATAAGCTATCTCTCATAGTTAGGATATTTCAACTGTATAGTATGACTTCTCTGGTCCAAAACTTGGAATCTACAAGCCAGCCTAATCGACACTTAATAGCTCCAGAAGTGGCTGTTCTGAAATGGTTTCTAAGTCAACAGATTTCAATAAACTACTCCAATTATCTCGAAACAAGGTGTTTTCGGGCGACTCCCGATAGAGTTCTCCTAAAATAGTGACGGCATTCTGCCAAATACCATTCGATGCATAAATGGAAGCCATTTCCAAAGCTGTGGTATTATCAAGTTGTGTTTGTAAATTAGACGCCAACTCAACCCGTCGGATCCATCCGACCACCTCAGGCGATAGGGCTGTTGTACCAGATTCACAGTGAGTTAAAAAGAACCATTGATATGTAGCATCCAATCTCAAAGAGGATAGCGTTCCGGGGAGAGTAATCTGGACAATGCCTGGGGTTTCATGATGGGAAATAAATGTCTCCTGATAGACTTCATTTCCGCTTTCATCTTGTAAAACAAACTCAAATTCTTGTATATCTTCAGAGGAGTAGGGAACGTAGAACCAAAAAGCAGGCAAGGCTTCTGTTGTCAAACTCAAGACTGATTCATAGTTAGACAGATAAGCATTGTCGGCGGTTTCTGCAGTGTCCTCTAATTGAACCTGGGTATTTGGCACGAGGGCCGTCAGGCCAGTTTGCTGTTCTGATAACTGACAACTCCCTCGGCTAGCAGCTCCCTGACGACGCCCTGAGTGAGGACGACCGCGATCTTCTAAAGGTGGTGGAGTAAATTCGATATTGGTGTTGATGTGGGTTGACTGAGCCAAGCTGGAGATTGCCACCAAACATAGCCAAGCAACACCCAGTAAACTGCCTACAAACATTGAGTTGAAAAGTGTGTTAAGTCTTTTCATAATTGTGCTATATGACCAGTCTTGTCTACAGTCAGAATGGTCGTTTTTCCGAGGAAGGACCTACAGTGTTTGGCCGGTTAATGAATTCAGACGTGATCTGGCTGGAAACGACGGTAGGTCGCTACACTCCCTATCGTAATTATGATTACAGTAGATGCTGATACCCATGGCAGCCAATAACCAAACCGTGTCAGGCTCAACCAACATAGACCCAATAAACTCAATTGAGCCACTATTGCTACCAATAATAGCTGCCTCCATTGAGGCTGTGTAGTCATCCAAATGTTGACACCATAAATCGCGACACCACCAAGCGACGTCCAGCTCACTATCCATAGAATTTCAGCCCAATCAGGCCAGGTGCGAATGGGGGGATATCCATCCAGGACCGTGCTCAGGAGATGGCTCACCATATGGGCCTGTAGAAAAACTCCTGCCGTTTCCTGCAGGCCCCTGCTGCCATGGCTGTAGGGGGTTAACCAGTAGTCTCCAAAGCTGGTGGCAGTGGTACCAATCAAAACGATGCGATCGCGCACAATATCGTCATTCACACGCCCCGCTAACACCTCACCGAGGGTAACGTGATCGGCAATTTGATCCGGCGAGGATAAATGGCGATAGCTCAGCAAAATTTGATGCCCCCCAGCATCCATCCCCTGGTAACCTCCACTATGGGGGTCTAATGGCTTAAAGACCACCTCACCTGCCTGTAGATGCCCCTCAGGGGTAACGGTGATGTCTACACTTTGCGCCGACAGATACTGTAGGGCGATTAAGGCGTTCAAGGAATAACTGGCCGGGCAAGGGGAGGCTGGCTCAGGCGTTATCGACAGTAACTGGCGACGAGTAATCCCATCGGCATCGGTGGGCACATCGCTAAAGCCTACTTGATTGCTGGGCACTTCTGGCGGCGAGGCAATCCCTGGACTATCGTCACGGCTATTGCGAGATTGGCACGTCGCGATCAAATTGGGTAACTGCAGTTGCTCGATGAGTTGTGGCTGACGATCGCTGACTGGAAAATCTCGATAGATATCCAATCCAATTACACTGGGCTGCATCGGTTCTAGTTTCTCTAACAGCGCTGATAACGCCTCATCAGAAAGGGAACCCCGTCTTTGAGCCGCATCCTGAGCCTGAATATCTGCTTCGGTCACCGTAACAATCAACAGTCGCGGATCGGGCATCTGATGGGAACGACGTTGCATTAGAAAATCAAACCCTCGTAATTCCCAAGGCTGGAATAGTCCAGTCTGACGTAACCCTAGAGTTGTGAATACTGAGAAAATGCCAATAACAAATAGTTCTTTCAGGCCCAGTGTTTTTCGTTGTTGTTGAGTAATATTGTGGGGTAGATTAGCTATGTTGTCGAGCTGTGGGGCTGGCCAGGTGGGTGGTTGTTCAATCAGGTGTTGGTAAATCATCGGCAGCCAGGTAGCGCAAGGATATGTGTCTTCTAATCCCTGTAACTTTTCTCGGGCTTCTCGGACTGCAAGATAAAAGGGTACTTGACGGGAAAATGTAGTTAAAAACGATTTAAGAAACACATGGGCGACCGGATCGGGGACTGGTTCTCTCATCACCAGCACCTGAGGGATTTGCAAATCTGCCAGGTCATGAGCCAACCCCAGACCGTCACAGGAATTAAAAATAGCGATCTTTAATCCACGCTCAATGGCTTTACTAAGGCCATGTTTCAGTTCAGGCACAGTTAAACTGTCGTCAGGGTTGAGATAAAGTCTCCCAGTGATATCTGTTGCCGATTGGGTTTGACTAGAACTGTGTCCAGCAAAAAAGAGGATATCCCACCCCTGCGGATCCCAAAGAACATCATTGAGCTGTTGACGGTCGGGCTCGACTAAAAACTGCACATCGGCTTGGGGCAATTGGTTTAACAATGCCTGATCAGTTTGTAGCTCCAGTCCCTGACTATGACCTAAAATGGCCAAAATCCTAACCTTAGAGCGAGGCATAGTCTGCCGTTCAATGCGTTCGTAGGCAGGGGCACTCAGGGCAATTTCGGCTTTGGGGTAGCGATCGCACAAAGCCCAAGTGTGCCAGGGCAACCGTTGGAGGGTATGCAGCTCAGTTTGTAAAACAACACGAATGTAGTCGCTGGGATTTAATCGCTCCAGTAGCTTGTCATATAAAGGGCGAAAGCTATCTGAACTGAGCCAGCGATTAAATTCAGCATTTAATTGCCGAGCAACCGTATCACAGTCATCTATTCTAGAAACATTCTTGGCAAACCCGGTTTTAGCCTCCAGACGATAGGGTGTGCCCATGCGACGGTAGGCCCTTTGCCAGCGCTGAAGCGTATGCTGCAGTTGCACAGCAGGCGGTAAATCCCCAGTAAGTTCTACAGTGGGTAATTGACCTGACTCACCAATTTGCAAAATGACATGTAGCCCAGTCTCCAGACTGCCATTACCAAACTTTAAGGTAACCAACTGCTCCATGGCCCGCTCAAGTCTCACATGACAAATTCTTCGAGGTATTGGACACCATCCAACTGGAGCCGTACCCGAAAGCGCTCACCAGGACGACTGCTGAATTGTAACTGAATATAATTGTCAGCCTGCCTGGATCGAGCATCCATAAATACAGTATCCGATGTTTCTAGCACTGCCAGTTCAAGGTCAGGGGGAAGGTAAGGTTGACCTTGGGGATGTACCTGTAGCCCAATATTAATTGCCTCAGATGATTCACTCTGGATTTCCACCAGCATGACAACTTGCACATCCCCCAGATGCACTCCAACATCAATCAGCTTGGCTCGTTTGACATCAAGAAGACTGTCAGCAAAGGGGCCATCAGATACAGCGTCCAATGGAGTATCAGTATCCGTTTCATCGACATGTCTAAAGCTAAAGGCCAGACTGACTTGTTCTGGACTAAGCAAGGTTTCCACTGCAAGCCATCCTGCTTCAAATGATTGATTAAGCCATTGGCCAAGTTTGACCGCTGTTGCAGCTAGCTGGGACTGGTCCATATCTGAGGATGTAGTCACTCCGTTCGAGGGCATCAGCTCATGGATACGCTGTAGCAATGTTTCAGGGGGCTTCAGGTCTGAAATGGTTAAGGCTGTTTCGCCAACGGTAGGCGTAAAACCCAGTAGATGAGCCATTTTCAAGTTTTCATCAATACAGACAACCACATATCCGATGCGCAGATCCCATACTTCAGGGGGTACTTCACAAATATTAGCCCCTGTCTGAATAGGTCGGCATTCTAACCGACCCAGGCCTGGCAGCGTCAAGTCAGCAACATCAGTCATCATCTGAGTCACTGGATTCCAGCTATCACTTTGCTCTAAATCGCTGACAATTCCCATCATCTGGCAGTAACCATGGGTAGCAAAAACAGCTAGCGTATTTAGCTGCACCTGCTCTGACTTGATGGCAGTCGGCTGAGCATTGGCAAATTGCTGGGCCACGGTGCGGGCCTGTTCAGTAATGGGAAGCGGCACTGCTTGGGGATATAGCGTTAACTGTGTGGTCATCATCTTTCTCTGGCGTAATAGTAATCAGACACAATGGGTTTACAGATAACCCTGGACTCGACCAAATTCTTTTAATAATGGAATGCACTGACGCTGGTAAAAGCTACTCAAGGTACTCACAGACACCTCTAGATGTGCAGCTAACTCTTTCCATGGAGTTTCCGGCGGCAATCGCTTTAGAATCAGCAGCTGACAGGTAATCTGAGGCTGACCTTTAATGTGGGTGCAAGCCAGAACGCCATCAGCGTCGGCCTCTGCCCAGGCTTGAATTTCTGCCAGCAGCGGGGGAATATCTGGCGGGGCAGGCAAGCTGTCAAGCGGGTCCAAAGGTTTTCCATCTGACTCTGAGGAAGTGGATGGATATGCCGTGATAGCACGTTGCTTTTGTGTATTGATGTAGCCGTCCTGGAGGCGACGCTTAAGGTAAGCGTTTAACCAGGTAACGACATTAGCCTTGTCAGGATCGTAAGCGAAACCAGTTGTTGCTTCGCACAGATTACGACAAAAGTAGATCCAGGTCTGCTGTAGAGCATCTTGATAGTAGGGGGCTTGGTCCCGCCAAAGCTGATTGGAAATCAGGCGAATGATTTGGGTCAGGTGAGTCTGTCTTTTCAGACTACCTGGAGGATGACAACAGGCCTCAGCAATTAGTTTTTCGACGGTTTCCTGGAGTTCACTCATGCCTGATCAGTCACCCTTGCAAACGTCAATTTAAGTTAGCGATCTTTGGACGGTCATCTAAATAACCTATCAGGAAGATTGATAACTTTTATGCGAAAGTTCACTAAGCTGAGAGGCTAACTCGCCACTCTTGCTTGGGCATCGTTAAAGCAAAAAGTTGGAACTAAGACAGTGAGTCGTGAGCCGTGCTTAGTATGTCAAGTTTAGCCACTGCCCATGACTTGTCAAGTCAAAATCTTCGTCTTGACAGACCACTCGGCAATAGCAGTAATTTTAGATTCTAACTTCAGGGCAAATTACTGCTTGAGGCAGGTCAAAAGATAAAAAGGGGCTGCCATTAGACAGATCCCCTTGATGAACAAAATCTTTGGACTAGTTGGTTACTTGGGAAGATACTGATAGAACTCTCTCTACCCAGAAATCATTAGGGAACGAGAGGGGCATTCGCATTTCGATAAAAGATGGCAACGTCACTAATGCTGACGGTGCCAGTTCCACCAGTTACCCGAAACTCGATATTGTTTTCCCCAGCATTGATTTTGTTAGGATTCATAGTTTCATTGAGAGAGAGATTCTCCGGAAGCTATATCATCGCTGATGGTAGGCGCGAAAATCTCTGCGCCATTTACCAGTACCTCGTAAGAAACAGGACCTGCACCAGTGCGCATGTGCTTCCACATCAAATCTGTAGCCACTTACAAACTAAGCGATTGTTTTCGACAACCCAGGTAGCCGTTAGCCGAGCTTTGGTTTGAGCAGTGGGCGTTTGAGTCTGGAATTTATCAGTCTTAGGGGCCAGGATTTGAATAGGTGCAGTCATGACAATTTTTTCCAAATAATGTGATCAAAGTTAGGGATCTGCCAAAAAATAAAATCTCTGGCTGAGAGAAGGAAAAGGGGTAAAGGAACAAGGGTAAGAGGCTATTGGCAGGCACCTTATTTACCGATAAGTCCCTAGGGCCCATTTTTTACTCCTTGAATAGTTTCAGTGTGTTGTTTAATGGGCACCTGTATTGGGTTATGCTCAGCTGTCCTATTAAGTCATCAGGCAAGTATTCAAGTTTTATGCAAAGAACCTAATTTTTTTTGGAGTAAGGCATTGGCCTCTAAATAAAACACGATCGCACAGGCGAAGGGAGTGCTGACTTGCTTTACCATGCTGCGTAGCCTCAGGCATGCCATTCAGTGGGAAGTGGTCATCAGTTCGTAGCGTAATTTATGCAGCTTGAGCTGTTTCATTGCTTCAAAATTGCCGGTTATCGCACACTCAATTAACTCGATATAGTGCCTCAACTCAAATGTATTTAGGAGTTACGCATTGACAAAAGTCCATCACTAGTATCAAGCAAAGGTGGCTTCTGTGGCATGGTCCAGAATAAACTGACGAATGACAGGTACAAATAACTGTCTCGATATCTCGTAACAGTTTCCAATCACTCCTTGAATAGACAAAGTTTGTAACTTCCCGAATGCCCGTAACGCACAGTAGAAATGATTGCGAATAGCCTGTTCATCCCGAACATAGAATCTCTCAATGTTGCACACTTGTTTGATCACTCGATGAAAACACTCGATTTGCCAATGCTCATCATGGACTTGCTTGAATTCAGCCCGAGTCAGGTGATTCAATCGCTCTAGGGTAGGTTGGTACATGATGTAATAACGTGGTTCGTTCTTGAACAACTGACAAAACACCTTGACCCAACCAAACTCCTTGAGATACACCAATAATCCCGATTCTGGGATCTCTAAACTCTTGACCTGAACTAGCTTTCCACGTTCCAAAGAGACCTTTCGATTATCGGCAATCCCGAATAGAAAACCCACTTTCTCGTTTCTGAGAAACTTCAGATTCTCAAGACTTGAATACCAACTATCGCCCGTCACCCAGGTCGGTTTAATACCCCACTGCTTGACGTCGAGCACCATCTCTCTGAAATAGTCGTTTTTGGTTTTACCCTCCCGTTTATCGTAAATGCGAAAGTTAACGGGATATGAATGACCGGACAGATCAGTGTAATACAAGGTGATGAGATTAATCCCTTTGACTGTCCGTTTATGTTTGCCTGACCAAAAGTATCCGATAAAGGCACTCTTGGTCAGGTCTCGATACGGTTTATCTTCAACACTATCGTCTACACTCAATGTGCCCCCGACTAGCGTCACCTCCTCTTTAACGTCGTTAAATAGATCTTCGGGTGTGTAACGCTCTCGTAATAAAAAACGGTTCACACTATCGTGACTCACACTTTCCAATATTTCCGCTAATCGAACGCAACTGACATATTTGGGCTCTGCCATCAGGAATAAGGTGTAGAGGCTGCAGTTACATTGGGCGGTAGACGGTTTGGATAGCTGACGCATCACTTGATAGGGACTAGAGCACTAAGACTATTCGTATCACTTTACATCTTTGCTATTCTGTCAATGCGTAAGTCCTAGTATTGTCTTCGTTCAGAGCTTCTTCACGATTTTGCAAATAGCGCTCCACCGTTGCATTGCGAAAAGCATAAACTTCTTGAAAGCTTTCTTCCCAACTCAGAGCTAAATTTTCCTTAAAGACTTTGACTAGATTCAGGGCTGTCGGTTCGTTTTGCTCACTCCGCCACGAATAGAGATCATTATCTAGATAGGCAATTCTAGTTGCAAGCTGCTCCATGAAAAGCAATCGTGACCTTTGCAGAGGTTTAAACGGAGAGTCATCAATATTTTCGGCTAATTTAAGCAGAGCTAAATAGGGAAGCAGGGCGATCGCATCAGGTCGATAGCGTTGATAATCTTCTACTGTGAAGCAAGCTTGGTCCATATTTAGGAGATTGCGCTCCCATCGCTGAGCTGCAATGTAATTCAGCAAATGTTGGCGAAACGAAGCACTACTAATTTGGTGGAGCTGTGACAGTTTTTTTGCATGCTGCAGTAACTCAAATAGAGCCTGCTCCGATGACGTTTTTGGCAACCTCAAGCCGTTGATCAGGGTTTGATAGCGCTCTAGATAAGCAAGATCATCATGAGCAGTCTGATCATCAATAAAGAAAGACAAGCTGGTAAACATACAAACAGCATCCAGCCCTTCAAACGTAACCTCACTTGGTGTACAGAAACGCATGAAATTCCAAATAATACTGGTGTAGCGATTAAAATTCGAAAAGAGTGCATGGCGACGTATGTAATTAGCTGTAAAAGACTGAATATAATCACTTTTGTTAGGTGGCTGTTCAAATGTAGCCAGAGCATAACCAAAGTCAGCCTGCATTTCCACATCCTGCGTCTGGCTTTGAATTGATGATTTCATAGGGGCCTCCTTGTAATTGAGTGAAATATTCTTCCGTTCCTCTAAGCCGTAACTTGGGTAAAATCCAGCTCTATCCACTTATGTGTAAAAGAGCGATCAAGTAATCGATTGACGATGCGCTCCGCTGATTGATAGCACTCTTCATGCAACCCAGTCCCCAATGTCCAACCACCCGTAAAGTAGAGATTATTTTGACCTTGAATTCCAGTTCCGTATCCTGATCACAGAAACGTTTGAGCTTTTAAGGTTTCAACATTGACAATGTTGTGGGTGAAATGAGTGACTGCAGGGGTGCCGTCTGCTTGCTTTAAGACATAGGAGTCGGGGATGGGAATGGCCGGATTTAGCGTGACAAAAAACTCTGGATTGCCGAACTGGTCATAGTCAGAATTCGCAACATTATTTTGGTGACGGTTGCAAACGTAGGAAATGGTGTAAGGCCTTAGCTGAATATCATCGCCATAAATCAGGATATTGTAGGTGCGCCAGACATTTCGATCTGTTGGCAAGAGCGGTGCGTAAGTGTGAGCAACGGCTACGCTGTTGTAATAGTCAAACTGACTCAGCACATTCACAATGTCGTTAGTGATGCCTTGCTGGATGAGCTTGAGAGCGGTTGAAGCATGACAAGCCATGACGACGGAATCGAAATGCTCAAAGCTTTTGTGATTAATCAATAAGTCAACCCCATCTGGACTTGCAAACACTTGAACTTGGGCATTGTGAACAAAGGCTACGCCTTGCTCAAGAAGCTTATCCATGAGAGCATCGCTCCAGGTTTGGCAGCCACCTTCAACATAGACCCGCTCTGGTGGCGCACTCCCAAAACCTTCCTGCAACAAGTAGTAGCCCATAATAGCGACAAACGACATGGTAGAGAGCATCGTATCGTGAACAAAATACATGCCACTGATACGGGGATAGAGGTTGTATTGGACAAACTCCACTGGGTAAAAGTTAGGATCGTTGTCAGAGTTGTGGGTGTTACGATAATGGATGTAGTCAGCAATTGAAAACTCGGCAAAAGCGGGATCCTGATAATCAATGGGAGCTTGTTTACTAAAGTTATCTAAGCCTTTTTGCACAAGCCGTGGCATAGTAGTGGCATGGTTAGAGCCCGCTTGATAGTCCGGATCAATGACATAGGAAATCGCCCCATCCATTGTGCTGTAAGAAACAGAATCTTCGATGGGCTTATAGGTAACCTCCAATTCATTCATCAGGGCTTTGATATTTTTGTAGGTGACAACATTGAAGTCATTGACTCCTAAGTCAGCCCAACGATGCTTGACTTGATTGCTAGACTGGCCCACCACAAAGTCAACAGTGTGAACATTGCCACCTACCCGATCACTTTTCTCAAAAAGGGTAATTGAAGCATTGGGTTGCTTCTTTATTAAGCAGGTAGGCGGTCAATAGACCGGAAATACCCGCACCAACGATCGCAATTTTCATTTTGTTAGAAGTCTCCAACTTTGAGGAAGGCTAAATGGCCAGACAGGCTGTCATGCTCAATTTTTCTGACGGCAGAGACCACAGACCATAAGTATTGAGAAGTTGTTCTATCTTTATTGAGTTATCAGGGACGATTTCAAGTTTTATGCAAAGAACTAATATTTTTGACAATAGAGTCCGATAAATCATCGATACATTTGTGGTTAGAAGGAAAGACTAAGATAGTAGCCATCGATAAATCCCAAAGCAATCAACAAAAAGGAAGATTGAGCCTGAGTAATACATCATACTTTTATCTCTTTCTCAAAAACTAACCACTAGCATAAGACTAGAACTCATTGCCAGAAATAAGAAGCCATAACTGCTAACGACTATTTTTGAAGCTACTAGCACACCGCCAATCACCGCAAAGGAACAACTCAAACACTTCATATACTTGATCATTGTTCTAGGCCTGACTATTTTCCCAGATTGAATAATTCGAGAAGCCCAAAATATAAGTTGTTTGGAGTCAGATGCGATCACCATTTTTACCCCTCAAAATTAAACAACAATGAAACTGGCCGAATCTATTTCAGTAGTAGAGACATTCGCTAATGCCTGAGCCAACCTCCTTACCGGATTAGTTAGTGAATATCAGATACTTCAAACAGATTTTCTGTAAGCGTCTATTGACCTATCAGGGGAGGTTCTAGAAATTATGCAGAGTGGCGCAACTTTTTTAGGATGAGTATGAAATTAAGCTCGACTTAATACATTAAGTGATATAACAAACCCAGTCAGACCAAGGACTGAGGCGTTATATAAAAGCATGACACTGCTGGATTATGCCGAGCCATTGCCCTACCAGCAAGGCTGCTCAGCTCCTGCAAAAAGCACTTGACCAGTAGCGCTCGCTCACACTCTAATGTCCTACTTAAACAAATTCAGACCGGTCACAGCGGCTTGGGTTTACCCAAGTCAGTGGCTAGGCATTCTGTTTGAGGGCCAGGCATTACGATTCACCACGTCAAGGCCTCGAAATAAATATATAGCTCAAACAGTTTCAGGGTTTACCCGGAGAAAGCTTTGATATTAAAATGATGCTCGGCAACATGTTTATAATCAAAGCATTTGTGATTTAGACCGAGTATCGAAAAGTAGAAAGGGAAACACTGTACTTACGTTTCGCTGAAATAGCTTATAAGAACAGAGAATTAGAAAAACAGTAGTCCCCTTCCACGGGTAGCCCCTCCATGGCCCAGCTAATTGCGAACGAGCGAGTCGATGATATCCCCCTACTCCTGAATCAGATGCAGAAACTCAATCTGAGTGACCTTGTTGATGAGTACTTCAAGAGCCATGGCAACTGGAAAGGGATCAGTTTAGGCAAGGTAGTGGTGGGCTGGTTAGCGTATATTCTTTCACAAGGAGATCATCGACTCAATCAGGTAGAGGATTGGATTGATGGGCTCAAAGAGACATTCAAGGTCGGCCTAGACCCGGCGGTGAGGAGCCTTGATTTCAGTGATGATCACTTAGAAACGGTGCTCGACCAATTCAGTAACGATGAGCAGTGGGATAGCTTTGAAGGGGCTTTGAGTCGTCATACCCTGCGGGTCTATCGCTTAAGCAGGGAGTGTATCCGACTAGATACCACGACAGCCTATGGGCACAGGGAGGTCGAGGCAGAAGGATTATTCCAATTTGGACATAGCAAAGACTATCGTCCCGATTTACCTCAAGTGAAGATATCTCAAGCGGCATTAGACCCGTTAGGGCTGCCTGTGAGCACCACCGTGGTCAGTGGTAATCGAGGCGATGACCCATTGTATATTCCTGAGATCGAGAAAGTTCAAGCGAGTGTGCAGTCGTCAGGGTTGCTGTATGTGGGCGATAGTAAGATGTCAGCGTTAGAAACCCGAGGGTACATTGCCCAGAGCGACAATCACTACTTGTGTCCGTTGCCTGCTGTGCAGGTATCGCAGGCGGATTTAGGTGAGTTGCTAGCGCCTATGTGGCGTGGGGAGGAATCCCTACGCCAAGTGGAATCTCAGATTAAGGGTAATGAACCGGCGTCAGAGGAGCCATCCGCTCCCCCTGAGGTGATTGCCGAGGGATTTGACGTGACCATGACGCAATCTCTCGGTGACGGGGTAGAGGCGTTCACCTGGAAAGAAAACTGGTTGGTGGTGCATTCCTTTAAGCAGGGTGACCGGCAACGAAAAAGCCTGGATAAGCGCATTGAGAAAGCTACAGACTCCATTGCCGAACTTAATGTCACCGGTCGAGGACGTAAACGATTATCGGTGGATGAAACCGTCGACGCTGTCCAGCAGATTCTCAAACGCTACAAGGTCACTCAACTCGTGCAGGTGGACTATGAAACGACCACCCAGACGATACAAAAACGGGCTTATAAAGATAAACCGGCTCGAACGCTCACCGTAACCACCGTAACCGTAACTACTCGCCTCAACCCAGAGGCCTATCAGCACGCACTACAATTACTCGGGTGGCGAGTCTATGCTAGTAATGACCTTAATTTGACAGTGCCCGAAGCCGTCTATGGGTACCGCAACGAGTATCTCATTGAGCGATGCTTTGGGCGTTACAAAGGAAAATCGCTCGGGTTGACACCGATATATTTGACTACGGATGAACGAGTCAAGGGCTTGATTCGGCTATTAAGTCTGGGATTGCGCATCCTTTGCTTGCTTGAATTTTCAGTGCGCTGTGCGCTTGAGCTAGACTCGCAAAAACTGTCGGGTCTTTATGCGGGTAATCCAAAACGGGCAACCGTCCAACCCACTGCTGAGCTGCTACTACGGGCCTTTCGGGGGATTACTCTAACCATCATGGAGATTAATGGCGTGTGCCAACGATTCCTCTCTCCTTTATCTGAGCTGCAACAGCGTATCTTACGGCTGTTGGGGGTATCTGATGATATTTATCTTGCGCTAACAGGATAACTCTTCAACCCCTCTCTATTTTGAGCGAACCATGAGCTGTATTCGAAGCGATTGGGAATCACCATAACTTCCAGGAGTAGAGGATATAAACATGAGTCAGCCTTTAAACCACTGGTCTTGTTACCTTAACCTCATTAGCTATTTGGCTTGTGGGACTAGTGTTTTTTTAGCCGCACCTGCATTAGCTCAAAGCAACCTTGTCCCTGACAACAGTTTAGGAGCAGAAAATTCTCAAATTATTCCCAATCAAACTATCGATGGTTTATCTGTAGACATCATTGATGGTGGGGCTGTTAGAGGTTCCCACTTGTTTCACAGTTTTATCGAATTCAATGTTGAACAAGGACGAGGGGCTTACTTCGGCAACCGCATTGGGATCGAGAACATTTTTAGTCGAGTAACTGGTGAGAATGCTTCAGCAATAGACGGTACGTTAGGCGTATTGGGCGATGCAAATTTGTTCTTGCTAAATCCGAATGGGATTATCTTTGGTCCCAATAGTCGCTTAGATGTGGGCGGTTCCTTCTTCGCCAGTACTGCCGACAGCGTCTTATTTAACGAGTATGAATTTGACACTGTTAATCCAACAGTTCCGCCTTTGCTAACGATTAGCCAACCGGTGGGGCTGCAAGTTGGGCAAAATCCAGGGGACATTGTGGTTCGTAGTCAACCGATTTCTTTTACGGCAGGAAACATCACTGAAGTCGCTGATGCAGGGCCTTTACTAGATACAGCCCAAGTTGCTAATGATGCAGGATCATCGGTACCCAACACCATCACGGGCGAACTCGCCGAGAATAATGATGTTGATTTGTACAGGCTCTTACTGCCCGCAGGCTCTTCTTTTTCGGCGAGCACGGTCGGCGGAACCGATGTGGATACAATTGTTTTCTTGTTTGATGAAAACGGACTGGGGATTATTGGCAATGATGATGATGTAGGGCTTCAATCGACGTTGCCTGCTCAAGAAGTAACCGCATCAGGGGAATTTTATTTGGGTCTATCTAGTTTTAACAATCGCCCCGTAAGTGCAGGGGGAGATATTTTTTCACTTAATGACTTTAGACCGACAGGGCCAGGGTCGGTCTTGCCCTTAGCAGGCTATACAGACAATGGCCAAGAGAGTGGAGCTTACACAATTTTTCTTGATGTTCTGAGTTCGGATCCTAATGATGTGGGCGGCTTACAGGTGCCTGCAGGTGAAACCCTGACGTTGCTGGGGGGAGATGTTCGCCTGGAAAGCGGACAAATTCTGGCACCGGGGGCAGATGTGCAGTTGGGCGGATTGAATGCAGCAGGGGTGATTACGTTAGACGCGAATCAGAGGATTGCTTTTCCTGAAAATGTTGTCCGTGGGGATGTTTTGTTCGAGGCCGGAGCCATAGTTAATGTACAAGGGGATGGTGGTGGGAGCGTTGCCATCTTAGCTGACACCCTTAGCCTGACTCAGGCGAGCGAGATTGTGGCCGGAATTAGGGCAGACGCGACGAGCGGCAATGGGGCAGGGGATATTGTTATCAATGCCTCTAATCTGGTGGAACTTTTGGATGGAACACGAATCGAGGCCAGTACCTTTGGTCTGGGCAATGCTGGGCAAATCGTGGTGAACACCGGTACTTTTCGTGCTCAGGGAGCATCTAGTGAAGTTTTACGTCGCAGTGGCGGCATTTTCAACAATGTCGAAGAGGACGCTGTAGGAAACTCTGGAGGGATCGTGGTGGAAGCTTCTGAAAGGGTCGAACTCCTGGATGGAGCAGGTATCTTTAGCGAAGTTGGAAGAAACGCTGTGGGGAACTCTGGGGGAATTGTATTAGAAGCATCTGACAGTGTTGAACTCCTTAATAAAGCAGGACTCGAGGCCAATACCGCTGGTCAGGGAAATGCTGGGCCCATCGTCGTAAACACCACTATCTTTCGTGCGCAGGACAGTGATGTTGTCAACGAAGTCGAACCGTTCGCTGTGGGAAACTCTGGGGGAATTGTTTTGGAGGCTTCAGAAAGTGTTGAACTTCTGGATGGGACATTAATCCTTAGCAATACCTCTGGTCAGGGAAATGCCGGACCCATCGAAGTGAACACCACTACCTTTCGCGCGCAGGGAACAGGCAGTTTCGGTGTCCCGAGTACTGTTTTTAGTGAAGTCAGATCTCTCGCGGTGGGGAATTCTGGAGGAATTGTGTTAGAAGCATCTGAGAGCGTCGAACTCCTGGATGGGGCACAACTTGCTGCCAGTAACTCTGGTCAGGGCAATACTGGTCCAATCGCCATAAACACCAATACCTTTCGCGCTCAAGGAGAAAGCAGCCGCGGACAGAGCGGTGTTATCAGCGAAATTGAAGGATTTGCTGAGGGGAACTCTGGGGGCATAGTCCTAGAGGCTTCTAACAGCGTTGAACTCTTGGATGGGGGACGACTCAGTACCACTATCAGAGATCGAGGTGCGGGCACTGTTGGCTCAATCGTGGTGAACACCACTAACTTTCGCGCTCAGGGAGAAGCTAGCAATGGTGATACCAGTGGTGTTTTCAGCTTTAACTTCACGTTCGATGAAGATGAGCGCTCTTCTGGAAGGATTGAATTAGTAGCATCTGACAGCATCGAACTCCTGGATGGGGCACAACTAATTACCAATACCTCGAATCAGGGCAATGCTGGGCAAATCACTGTGAACACCACCACATTTCGTGCGCAGGGAGCATCTAGCAATGGTGATAACAGTGGCGTTTTCAGCCAAGTCGAGTCCAGCAGCATATCAGAGAGGTCTGAAGGAGATTCTGAGGGGATTATATTGGAGGCGTCTGAGAGCGTCGAACTACTGGATAGGGCAGGGCTCGCTGCCAGTACCTCGGCGTTGGGAAATGCAGGAGAGATCACCATCGCCACCCCCAACTTAAGCCTTGCGGATGCTGCCTTTATTTCAACCGAGACTACTGGTGCAGGTAACGCTAGTTCCATCAGGGTTGAAGCATCAGAAGCCGTAACCCTAGGACAAAACACCCGTCTGACTGCTGAAACTTCTGGTGCTGGTGCCCCCGGTGACATTGAAATCACGGCCCCAATCCTTACCATTGGTCAGAATGCAGAACTCAGTACCACCATTACCGCAGACTCTACCAACCAGGCAGGCAACAGCGATATCAAGCTCAATACCTCGGTGTTAGATATCTCCGGTGAACTGGGGGTCTTTGCCGAAACCAACAGCGCTGCACCCGCAGGAGACTTATCCATCCAACCCACTAGCAATGATACCGATTTAAATATCCAATTCAGAGACAACGGTTTTATTGCTGCTCGCACGACAGCCACTGGCATCGGCGGTGGTATTGAGATTACGGCCCCTGAAACTATTAACATTCAGGGGCAAGGACGGGTCTCGGTTGAGACCCTGGGACAAGGCGATGCAGGGCAGGTGACACTGACGGCTCCGGAAGTCACCCTCAAGGAGGGAATAACCATCGCAGCAACTACCACAGCATCAGGCCAAGCAGGAGACATACTCTTGGACGTTGCCGACAGTCTGACTATTGATAATAGTACTGTTGAATCCAGTACAGGCCCTGTTCCGTCCGGATTGGGGGGGAATATTTTCATCGGCAATGAGATTGTCGATCAAGGTGGGGAGACTGTCATCCTCCAAAGCACTCCTGAGGTCGCTTTAAATAACGGTGGGCGGATTACGGTCAACTCCGAAGGGCAAGCTCAGGGGGGGAATATCACGACAACCGCTGACCAACTAACGCTAAACAACGGTAGTGCCATCACCGCCACCACGCGCAGCAGTAATGGGGGTGACCTGACCTTCACCCTGGAAGATGTCTTAGTGTTGCGCAACGGTAGCACTCTCTCTGCTACTGCCGGAACCGCCCAAGCTGGCGGTGATGGTGGCAATATCAGCATTACTGGTCCCAATAGTTTTCTCGTTGCTGTTCCTGATGAAAACAGCGACATCACTGCCAATGCCTTTGAAGGTAATGGCGGCAATATCAACATCACCGCCCGAAATATCCTTGGTCTAGAATTTCGCCCCAAGCTAACACCCCTCAGTGACATCACCGCCAGCTCCGAGTTTGGTCTATCGGGCACTGTCACTCTCAATACCCCCAACCTTGATCCCGCTCAAGGACTGATTGAGTTACCGACCGACCTCGTAGATAGGAGCAACCAAATTGATCAACGCTGCCTGACTGATACTGGCCAAGGGCAGAGTGCATTTGTAGTAACCGGTCGCGGCGGATTACCCCCCACCCCCAATGATGTAGTACGTAATGAATCACCTGGATTGATAGACCTAGAAATTTATGGAAACCCCAATACCCTCACCCAGAGTACAGACACTAATGCAGAACCCACTGCCCTAACCCCAACAACCAATCGTCCAACACATCTAGTCGAAGCCCAGTCTTTTGTCATTAATGACTCTGGCATCGTTGAGCTGTTAGCCCAGGCTCCCCAGGCAACAGCCCAGTTAATCTCTTACAGTGGTGCATGTCCATCCAGACCATGAGAAGATATCTAAAGACATTTTCATTGGGTTACTTCTGCCTTGCCCTGATCACAGTGCTAAGCATAGGCTTTCTCTGGCAAGTGCCACCAGCACCCGCTGCCCAGCCAAGCTTAGTTCAGACGTCAGATACTGAAATCAACTCTCTCAACAGTCCAATCGCACAACAGACAGATAGGTCATCATCCAGCCTAATTCAACAGGGACGAGACCAATACAAAGCAGGTAATTACAAAGCAGCTATCCAGGTTTGGCAACAAGCAGTTGACCAACTGGCCGCCCAGGGAAACTGGCTGAGTCAGGCCAGTGTACTTAGCCATCTGGCCCTAGCCTATCAAAATATAGGGCAGGGGACCCAGGCAGATGAGGCCATTAGCATCAGTCTACAACTGCTCGACAGTAACTCATCATCCGACCAACCTGACTACTGGAGTAGTCGAGGCCAGGTGCAAAGTACCCAGGGGACCATATATTTATTGAGATCGCAACCCACAGATGCCCTCAGATCTTTTCAGCAGGCCGAGCAGGATTACCGCCAAGCCAGTAATAACAACGGCATTCTCAGCAGTCAGGTCAACCAGGCCCAGGCCTTGCAAGCATTAGGCTTTTACCGTCGAGCACTCAACACCCTCACAGACCTGAATCCTCCACTTTTAGAGCGTTCGCCCTCATTGAGCCAAATAACAGGGTTGCGCAACCTGGGAGATCTGCTCCGGATTACGGGCGGTCTTGAACAATCTCAAACAGTGTTGGAACAAAGCCTCACACTGGCCCAACAGCTAGGCGATCCCATCGAAACAGCCCAAATCCGCTTTAGTTTAGGCAATACGGTCCAGGCACAGGGAAATACGGATCAGGCCCTAAACTATTTTGAGCAAGTCTCTGCTCAGCCAGTTTCACCCTCCTTACGGCTAAAGGCTAACATTACCCAACTCAGTTTACTGTTTGAAACCGGCAACACTGATTTAGCGACTTCACTCCTTGCCGATATCCGCACCCAGTTAACTAACCAGCCCGTTGGTCGCACCAGCGTTTACACCCGGCTCGTCCTGGCCCGTAACTTGCTGGACTATGCCGAACCATTGCCCACTAACGAGACCGCTCAACTTCTGCAACAAGCACTTGACCAGGCCCAAGACCTCAGCGATCGCCGTGCTGAGTCTTACGCACTGGGCTACTTAGGAGAACTCTACAACCGAACAGCCAATCTGCCTGAGGCACAGGTCCAGTTAGCATCCGCCCTGGCAATTGCACAAAACCTCAATGCTGCTGACATTGCCTATCGCTGGCAGTGGCAGCTGGGCCAACTGTCGCGTCAGCAGGGTAACCTGACGGATGCCACCATCGCCTATAGCGATGCGGTCAAAAGCCTACAATCCCTGCGCAACGAGCTAGTAGCCATTAACCCCGATCTTCAATATGATTTTCGAGAAAAGGTCGAACCTGTTTATCGAGAACTGGTAGATTTATTGTTAACTTCGTCTCCTACAGAATCTAACATTAGCCAAAACAAGCTATTACAGGCTAGAGATGTGATTGAATCTCTGCAGCTAGCAGAACTAGAAAATTTCTTTCGAGAACCCTGCTTGGCAGTTCGACAACAAATCGATCAGGTAGTTGATGATAGCCAGTCTGCCACCGCTGTTTTGTATCCCATTATCTTGCCAGATCGGCTAGAAGTAATTCTGAAACTCCCCAATCAACCCCTGCAACATTATGCAACGCCCCTGCCCCAAACCGATCTAGAAGCCATTATTAATGACTTACGTCAACAAGTCGTGCGTTCCTTCGGTCTTAGAAAAACCCAATCCCTGGCAAAAGCAATTTATGACAGTCTGTTGAAACCGGCAGAGTCCGCCCTGGAAGAAGCCCAGGTTGATACCCTTATTTTTATTTTGGATGGGGCATTACGCAACATTCCGATGGCAACGCTCTACGACGGACAACAATATTTAGTCCAAAAGTATAGTCTGGCCCTGGCACCGGGTCTCAAGCTGGTAGACCCAAAGCCGTTGGCGGAACAAAACCTAGCTGCCATTACAGCTGGTTTAAGTGAATCTCGCCATGGCTTTATTCCCTTACCTTTTGTAAATGTTGAAGTCGAGCAAATTCAATCAACCTTAGATAGTCGTGTCTTGTTAAATGAGACCTTTACAGAAAGTGCATTAACAGATGCAATCAACCAAACTCCTTTTCCGGTGGTGCATCTTGCCACACATGGTCAGTTTAGTTCTAACCCAGAGGAAACATTTATCCTGGCCTGGGATAACCCAATTCAAATTAGTGCATTAAATCGCCTGTTGCGAAACAGTGAGCAAAGTCGCCAGGATGCAATTGAACTGTTGGTGTTAAGTGCCTGTGAAACAGCAACTGGTGATAAACAAGCCGCACTAGGGTTAGCTGGCGTTGCTGTACGTGCAGGTGCTCGCAGTACCCTGGCCTCACTCTGGAATATAGATGATGAAACCAGTGCAGTCTTAATGCAGCAGTTTTATCAAGTGCTGACAGGTAATCCCACGACTAAAGCCAGCGCACTACGGCAGGCTCAGCTAGCTCTACTAAAAAATCCTCGATACCAGCATCCTCGATATTGGGCACCCTACGTGCTGGTGGGTAACTGGCTGTAAGTATAGTTTGGTGAAAGCAATTGACCTCACGCTCACAGTGGACACCCTTACCTCAAACAGAAAAATTCCTTGACCTTTAGTCGAATTCCCACGTCCTTATCACTGTAAGGATTAGAAATCTAGCTACTGAGCCTGGGTGACCAGTAATAGGATTGAGAAGCTGGTAGCGATCTCAAAACGCATAAATCTGCTTCACCAACTACTCCACACAGACACCAGCCAACTCCTACTCCTCCAAGAGACGGATAAACGCCGCGATCGCACCAGTTGCCCACTACCGACCATAGCGATTGGTAAACACATCATTCGCTATGGATGACGGATGCGATCGCAAATTCTCTCCATAACCTCAATACTCAGCTTGCCCCGTTCCAACAACTCTGCCTGAGTAAAACGCTTACTGTTCCCTGACTGACTGGCAAAAGTTAGTCAGGTGCAGAGGTTCTTAAGGGGGGATGGGACTGAAAGTCCCTCTACTCCAGCAAAAAATTGTCGCTATCTTGATTTGATGACTCTCGATGATGCTCCAGATATTCCTCTATCACCGACTCACTCACATTTTTCGTACTCCACGCTCCATAACCAATGGTCCAAAAGTGTTTACCCCAAAACGTTTCTTTAGTAAAGTGCCCCGCCGCAAGATCCACAGCCCCTGGACCCTAGATAGGAAGAACAGAACCGTTGCAATATGCAGCTGGGGGTGGACTATTCCGATCCAGTGGTGAATCTGACAAAATCCGGGCAGACCAATGAGGCTATCTACAATACAACGCTAAAGATTCGATAGTAGATGTCAGCAACTATGCTCCAAGATTGCATCAATCCACCAGCAGTTTTGCCCTGCGTAACAAAAAAATGTAGCACCATTTCTTTATGGGCAACAATTTTAGCATTGGCCATTATGCCAGCTCGTAGGTCACATTGCCGAGTTCTTTGACCAAAGGAAAGTGAGCATGCCCCTGACTACCGCCCTGAGACTCTCATCACTGATGGTTGGGAGGCGACTTGTCGGGCCTGGAAAACGCTATTTCCTGATATTACCGGCGAAGAATTTAATCAAACAACTTTGAGGGTTGTGAAAGTTTAAATTTTAGGTTTTTCTTGTAAAGAGTAGAAGGTGAGCGATGCCCACCTTCTTGCAAGTTAAATGAGGAAGGACTTAGACGCCACAGACATTAACTGAGGGCATCTCCTCTAGCAATTATTAATCCTAGTTCCAACTAAGTTTGTTTGGATATCATAAGGTCATCGAGTTTGGAGGCCAAGTATGATGGCCAAACGCAAGCAACGAGGGACAGCAGGGGATAAAACGATCTGCCTGCCCATAGCCGATACCCTTGATTATGACCAGTTGGTTGAGGACCGTGAGGCCTACCGAGAGTACCTGAACGAGCAAATAGCCAGCTATCCGGAGCTGTTCCCCGAGGGAATTGAGGAGGGATATCGGTTTCATGGGTGGGTGACCTCAGCTCGCCAGCACCTAAAAACACGTCGTATTTATCTTCCCAACCAAAAAACGGCCTATCAACTGCGTCCCGATTTCGTCACCCCTTATATGAGTGAAACGTCTGAGCTAGCGGGCAAAGCGATGTATTTGAGAAAGCATGGCCTCTCCTATGATGGGATTGCTTACGTATTGGGTCGCTCGGAGATGCATTGGTATCGGTTGTGTCAATCTCTTGGCAGAGCATCCATTGTCGGAACAACGTTGAAAACAGAAGAGTCGCTCCCCCCCATCTAGTGGCCGATGAAAAGCATTGTAGCCATCAAGGAGAGCGTATCTATTGGGCGGTGACAGCGGCTAAAGGCTGTATTGTAGGCAGTGGTTTGAGCCCAACGGCTGGATACGAGGACTTGCAAGCGGCTTATGGGGACTTTGAGCAAGAGATGAGCGACCATGCCCCTGACTATTGCCCTGAGACGGTCACCACGGATGGATGGGACGCGACTCGTCGAGCCTGGGAAACCCTATTCCCTGGCATTACCTGGATTCTGTGCTTTCTACATGAGGTAATTAAAGTGCGTGATTGGTGTCGCTCTAAGCCTGATTTACGCACCTGCTTAACCGACAAGCTTTGGCATATTTATCACGCTACTGGCAAACGTCAATTTGCTCAACGATTGCGTCGTTTTCTCGAATGGACACAATCGGTGGATCTTCCCAACGCCATCAATGACCGGTTACAACGACTCAGAGAAAAATCTCTATTTTTCCAGAGAGCCTTTGACGTTCCTGATGCCTATCGCACCAGTAATCAAGTGGATCGCCCCATGAACTATCTTGACCGAGCACTCTATGCCATGCAAGATTTTCATGGGTCTTGGGAGGCCGCTGAGTTATCCGTTCGCTCCATGGCGATGCTGTGGAATTTTCATCCATTCTGTCGTAAAACTCAGCAGCAAAATGAAGGCTGTTTGTGTCCCTTTGAGAAACTCAATGGCTTCCGATATCATGACGACTGGATGCGTAATTTGTTAATTGCCTCTTCTCTCAATGGACGGAGACCGTTGATTAAATCCTCTCACACAAACTGAGGTGGAATCAGTATTAATCAACTACCGTATAGACGATAACTGCTGCCAAAGCCCCTAGACCACAGGGCACAGACGATATTATTGTGACAGTTATTCTACTATCACCTCCTCCATAAATTTTATCTTCAACATCACCAAGTTCAGTCAAAAATGATTCTGAGTTTTGCATCATCTCCAAACCTGCTGGAGATAAACTATCAACCTTAATACTGGACATTTTGATTTCTCCAAAAAACTAAATTCGCTAACATGGACTGGGAATCAAACAACAGGCAAACTTCTATAAAAGATATGTCAACTTGCCATATAGATTTGATCCAGGACAGGCAATGCCCTGACCTATATTTATTATGCAAACTCTCTCTTCGAACAACAAGATAAACACCATACCTAAAAAGACACAAATAAAACACAAAAGACTTGGATTCAAAAAATAAAGCTCCAACTTTTTATCGATTTGACTCATTTAAAGCCCAGCATGGCAAGGTCATTCAAAGTAAAACATTTACTAACGCTCATACATCACTCTCGCTGGAGAATATCTGAAATTCATTCTTCGTAAAAGTTGTTTGATGCTTCAGTTGTCGTTTTGGAGATAGCCTTAAACAATATTTATATTAGTGCCGGGACTGTTACATTTATGCCTCTTTATCATGCACTCAACACTTATATTCTTAAATTTGAATAGCTAAGATAATAGCAGCTCAGGTTAATAAACCATCACCAAATTGAGCTATAAATACTATTAAGAGGAAAAAACAATGTCTAAAATCATTATCGACGAACTGCACCCCGCTGGAACTAAATTCTTTTCAGAGTCTGAGAGTTATCTCAATGAACTCCAAGATAATACTTTGACTAGTGTTCATGGAGGTGGAAAAGTCAGTGATGCTATTGAGGAGATAATAGATATTATGATCCCTACCCCTGGTCAATCTTTTATCTATGTTATAGGTGTTTTTACTACGGTATATTAATTTCTGAGGGACCTCTCTATCTATTGATTTTTTGAAAAACCCAGGCTCAAATAAGCTCAAATAAGACTATTATCCAGAACTTTGTTTGGCAGTTCAACCTTAAAAACAGATAAGACCTCTCGTTTTGTCCGTTTTAGAGCTGGATATCTTATGGTTTAGGCAGCTTTCAGTCATAAATTACTTTCGCCAAAAAAACATGGCGTTTGAGATTGCCCAGAAAAATTTTCTTGTGCATGTAAAATACGTTCAAAAAAGGAGAAAAGCATGTCAGCTATCGCTATTTCCGACATCCATCTGACTGAAATTAACTCATTCTCAGTTCCAGACAGCTATATACATGGTATTGACAATGCACTTCATATTTACGGAGGAGAAAAAACTGCAGGTGAACTAGTAAAAGAGACTATTGTGCTTTATTTGTATGCAGAGCTATTAGTTAACTTGAGTTAAGTGATTTTTGCATACAGAGTGATAAAGCTATCCACAAGTGGTACAGCTACCTATGGCAGCTCACAAAAAGACTGATTAGAACACTGTTTGACCAAAGTGCCGGATTCCGGTTTTGCAAACTAAAATCTGAGTATAAGAAAGGTTACCAACTGTCAGACAGTTGGTAACCTTTTTAGATTTGATTGTTGTAGGCTCAAGACTCCTAGCTTCTATATTCCCACTTAAAACGCACTCAACTAAAGCTCCCTGCTGCGACTGTTCTCTCGTCAGGTCAAAATCACGTCCTCAAAGCGAAAGCGATTCACTTATCTAAGACATTAAGAATAGGTTCGTAAGTTTATCACATCCGTTGCAGTATCATCGATTGCGCTAAGGTAGCTTTCTTGATCATAAAATAGAAAAAGACCTGCTGTTTCCATGTCGGAAATTGCAATTAAAGAACTCGTCAATCCTCCACTTGATTGAGAAAATAAATTGGGGTAGTTTAAGAATGCCTCGAAGCTCATATGTGCAAACAGCTATTTACTGCTGTTTGCACAAAAAATAGCGCTCTATATTCAGTTGTTGATCTATCAATAAACTGCCATTTATACTGCTATTACAGTCCGGATAATCACAACTAATATCTCTGTATAAAGCGGTGATCCTGAATCTCCTCCTTTAGTATTTATCAGTACATCATCTTTCAAGTCATCGATGAAGCTTTCCGGTTCTGAAAAAAAAGTTGTTCCTGCTGGATGTAGTTGTTCAATCCTAGTTCCAACTAAGTTTGTTTGGATATCATAAGGTCATCGAGTTTGGAGGCCAAGTATGATGGCCAAACGCAAGCAACGAGGGACAGCAGGGGATAAAACGATCTGCCTGCCCATAGCCGATACCCTTGATTATGACCAGTTGGTTGAGGACCGTGAGGCCTACCGAGAGTACCTGAACGAGCAAATAGCCAGCTATCCGGAGCTGTTCCCCCGAGGGAATTGAGGAGGGATATCGGTTTCATGGGTGGGTGACCTCAGCTCGCCAGCACCTAAAAACACGTCGTATTTATCTTCCCAACCAAAAAACGGCCTATCAACTGCGTCCCGATTTCGTCACCCCTTATATGAGTGAAACGTCTGAGCTAGCGGGCAAAGCGATGTATTTGAGAAAGCATGGCCTCTCCTATGATGGGATTGCTTACGTATTGGGTCGCTCGGAGATGCATTGGTATCGGTTGTGTCAATCTCTTGGCAGAGCATCCATTGTCGGAACAACGTTGAAAACAGAAGAGTCGCTCCCCCCCATCTAGTGGCCGATGAAAAGCATTGTAGCCATCAAGGAGAGCGTATCTATTGGGCGGTGACAGCGGCTAAAGGCTGTATTGTAGGCAGTGGTTTGAGCCCAACGGCTGGATACGAGGACTTGCAAGCGGCTTATGGGGACTTTGAGCAAGAGATGAGCGACCATGCCCCTGACTATTGCCCTGAGACGGTCACCACGGATGGATGGGACGCGACTCGTCGAGCCTGGGAAACCCTATTCCCTGGCATTACCTGGATTCTGTGCTTTCTACATGAGGTAATTAAAGTGCGTGATTGGTGTCGCTCTAAGCCTGATTTACGCACCTGCTTAACCGACAAGCTTTGGCATATTTATCACGCTACTGGCAAACGTCAATTTGCTCAACGATTGCGTCGTTTTCTCGAATGGACACAATCGGTGGATCTTCCCAACGCCATCAATGACCGGTTACAACGACTCAGAGAAAAATCTCTATTTTTCCAGAGAGCCTTTGACGTTCCTGATGCCTATCGCACCAGTAATCAAGTGGATCGCCCCATGAACTATCTTGACCGAGCACTCTATGCCATGCAAGATTTTCATGGGTCTTGGGAGGCCGCTGAGTTATCCGTTCGCTCCATGGCGATGCTGTGGAATTTTCATCCATTCTGTCGTAAAACTCAGCAGCAAAATGAAGGCTGTTTGTGTCCCTTTGAGAAACTCAATGGCTTCCGATATCATGACGACTGGATGCGTAATTTGTTAATTGCCTCTTCTCTCAATGGACGGAGACCGTTGATTAAATCCTCTCACACAAACTGAGGTGGAATCAGGTTCAATCGTGATAGTTGACATTTGAATTAATCCTCTTAGTCATGAAGTAAAGGTTTAGATAGCTACTTGAAAGCTGATTAAACCAACAAAAATTTCAGGCCAGTTAATGAATCTATTAAATTTACTGAGGAAATTAACCCACCTCAGAACGACGATGAACTATCACACTAGTGAAGCTAGTAATCGTATTCGTTATGGCATCGGTGCCACATCTGATTGTGGAGTCAGAAGAAGTCAGATCGATACTTCTAAATCCTCCATTAACATTAGCCAAGGCATCATCTTTGAGATCACCCAGGAAACTTTCCGATTCCGAGAAGAAAGTTGTCCCCGCTGGATATAGTTTTTTGATCGCAATAGTTGGCATTTGATTTGATCCTCTTAGTCATGAAGTAAAGGTTTAGATTTAAATTTCCAAGATCTAAACTAATCTCACTTTAACTTTACAATTTCAGAAAGAGAAGACTTCAATGTATTCAAATAAGACATAAGTGAAATAGTCAAGAGTATTAGATTTAGTTTTCCATAAGTAATCTAAGAACTCTCTCCTTCGAGCTGTTTTCAGGTGTTTCTAAATATCTAATAATAAGCTTTCCAAAAAAATTGAGAGGTGTGATAGGATGAAAGCCTTAGTTGCCAAGCTGTAGCTTTTTCAGTTAGATTAGCTAGCTAGCTTCAAATAGAGAAAGATAAAAAGCATGGAAAGGACGTTAGCATAATAATAAAAACTACCAGGCTAAATTCAGAAGCATGATTTCAAGAGCTGATATTTGCCTATATTTTTTAGGAAATGCTTTGTTGTGCGTAAGCTCAGGACTTGTTTGATCAGAGCATACATGATGCCAAAAGGCTGCAGCCTTTTGTAGCTGCAGCCCTGACTGACTGACACATCTCAGATGCCCCCATTAATATCTCAAGTCCGACATCGTATTGACCGAATACGGGAAAACCAAATCAGGTCATAGTAACGTTGCTCAGCCTTGTTGGACGCAAAACAAGGGTCTGGGTCTTTGGGCAATAAGGGGACTGGTTTCAGAAGAGTCCGACCTTTGTGAACGACTCCCTTGAGCCACCGTAAGCCAATTTTGAGATAGCTGAGCCCTCGTCTCCAATGGGTATCCACCTGTTGACGTAAGCCTTCACACTGCACCGCCATGCCTTGAGTGGTGCCGTATAACAAGGCAATGGCGGCCACCAAATAGAGACGCTCTAGAGCTTGAGCGGATCGAATGCGAGAGTCTTCGAGTTCAAAGGCTCCTGATTTGCTATCTAAAAACAACTCCTCAACCCGAAACCGCAAGGCATATTGCCACAACGTTTGTAGACTCGGTGATTCATCCGTAATCACCGCCCAGGATTCCTTCGTCCCTCGCACGGTTGCCAAGACTAAATTACATCGATGCTCACCATCTTGCCAGAGCCCCACGTTCTCATAGAGAGCCCTAAACTCAGCTCATCAACCTGAGTGATATGTGAAAGAAACTCTATTTCCTCGTATGCTGAAGCGGTGTTCTGACCGTCAAGACCGCAGCCTCAATAGTGCCTTCTAAGCGCCTGAGCGGGAGCCTGGTTCTAGGACGTGTGGTGATCACCCTGGTGAAGGGTTAGCCCTATCCCGATTAGAAGATTTTTCGTCTACCCGTCCCCGGTCAGGGCGCTTCGATGTTTCTGGCAAACGGTATGTCTAAATCTTCAATAGAGCCTGAGATTTGTACTATTCATCCTCATGCTGCTGGCATCGATATTGGTGCAAAGTCTCACTGGGTGAGCGTTCCTCCCGAGCGAGCTGCCGAGCCAGTGCGAGAATTCGGCTGTTTTACCGGAGAGCTTCACGCGCTGTCGGCTTGGCTGAAGCAATGCGGCATCACGACTGTGGCGATGGAATCAACCGGTGTGTACTGGATACCGGTGTTTCAAATTCTTGAGACGAGTGGATTTGAGGTGTGGTTGGTCAATGCTCGGCGAGTCAAAATGGTGCCGGGTCGAAAAAGCGATGTACTTGACTGTCAATGGCTGCGGCAGTTACATAGTTATGGCCTGCTGTCAGCCTCTTTTCGACCCAAGGATGCGATTTGTGGATTGCGTAGCTACATTCGTCACCGAGAGCGTCTGACACAAAGTGCTAGCACTCACATTCAGCGGATGCAAAAAGCCTTGACCGAGATGAACATTCATCTCAATCGCGTCATCAGTGACGTGACGGGTGTGACTGGCATGGCAATTATTCGAGCTATCGTCGCCGGAGAGCGAGACCCTCAGCAGCTAGCGAGTTTAAGAGACCCGAGGACGAAACGTTCAACCACAGAGATTGCGGCTGCCTTAGTGGGTGACTACCGCGCCGAGCAGCTGTTTATTCTCACTCAAGAGCTGCAGCTCTACGATACCTATCGTCAGCAAATCCAGCTGTGCGACCAGCAGATAGAACAAACGCTGTGCGAATTGGCATCAGACGATAGGGCACAGCCCCCGTTGCCGCCCAGGCCCAAGGGTCGTAAACCGAGCCGCCATGCGCCTGAGTTTGACTTGCGCGCTCATCTGTATCGCATCAGTGGCGTCGACTTCACCCAGATTGATGGACTTGAAGCGCTGACGGTACAAACGATTCTCGCCGAAGTAGGGCTAGACCCAACACGCTTCCCAACGGTCAAACACTTTGCATCCTGGCTAGGGCTTTCGCCGGGCAGTCGGATTAGTGGCGGCAAAGTTCTGAGCGCTCAAACTCGAAAGGTTGTCAACCGCGCCGCTAAAGCGTTTCGCATGGCGGCTCAATCGCTAGCTAACAGCAAGACTGCCCTGGGCGCATTTTATCGTCGGCTTCGTAGTCGGCTGGGTCCACCCAAAGCGATTACCGCGACCGCTCACAAGTTAGCCCGGATTTTCTATCACTTATGGACCACGGGTGATACCTATGTCGATAGGGGCGTTGATGCTTATGAGCAACAGTATCAACAGCGTGTGGTTAAAAATCTAAAGCGTAAAGCCAAACAGATGGGATTTGATCTCGTACCTCAACAAGCTGCTGTTGCGTAGAGTTTCTTAGAAGTGGCTTCTCCTTTGGGAGGCCACAGCGCTTGTACTTCAATGGGATGACGGCATGGGCCGTGGAGATGAACATCACACGCAATGCGCAAACAATAGTGCCAACCACTCGCTTGCAACCAACTCATGAGGTCATGGTTGGCAAACCCTCGGTCAGCTAACAACATCGTGTTGGGATGCCGACGCAACAGCCAACGGGCACGCCGTAACAAGGGTCGATATTCATCGAACGCAACCATGGCACTTTCATGCTCTAATACCCGCCATAGAAGTGGTACCGCTCGTCCACAACACACAACCGACAGGTGAATCATACAATAGCGATTCCACAGCATGGTCGTATCCAATGCTAGATAGAGTCGATGAGCCCGCCAGTTGGTGAGCGCTAACAACACCAGCGGCAGATACAACCCCTTGACATCAATGAATCGGTTGATGAAAAAGCGATGCCACCGACGTTCAAAGCTCTGGGCCTGAGTCGCCCGACTGGGGACGTAGGGTTCCCAAGCGGGGAGGCTGAGTTGGCCACTACAGATCAGGGCACTGACCATCCAAGCCAGTGTTTTCAGATGCCGGAGGTCTTTGTAACGGCTATGTTGACGCAGGAAGGGCAACAATTGATCATACAGTTGGGTAGAGGCTGACATGCATATCACGCTGATGGTTTGGTATCTTCAGCTTTGCATGCCCTCTGCCCATTTCCTTGTCGATCCTTATGGATTCTGGGTTACAGGATTTGTGTCAGGCAGTCAGGCTGCAGCCTTTTGGCGAGTAAACAAAGTTCGAGTCACTACAGTTTAGTTCTGTAGCGCCAGCTACTTAAGGTTGTACAAATACTCAGTCCAAACTAGTTAGCTATAGTACTTGAATCGACTAGATTCACCTTAAATTATAATGGCCTATCGGCAGGCGCGCTAACGCATGGGACAGGTATAGGTTGTGTATTAGGGGGTAAGATAGTAAGGAATCCACCAAAACCGCCATTAACCATACCTGACTCAGGATTTTTCATTTCATCAAGATAGCTTTCTTGAGCATGTAATAAAGAAAGTCCTGATGTTTCAAGATCGGAAATTGAAATCAAATACATTGTCAATCCTCCATTGGATAAAAATAAAGTAAGGATGTTTAGATTTAACTAAAAGATGCATTTGCAAGCTTTTAGCTAAATCACCAAAAATTTCCAGCGATCATCCTTCTGGATTTCTAATTTTTCATTAAGCGAATGATAGAACTCCATTTTTCATGACAACTATTGGCCTACCTGTAGTAGTCGGTAGAAAGACGCTAAAATCTTCGCCACAAGGTTTTGTGGTGCAAAAAATGCTATTTGTAGTAAATGTCTCACCTCCATTAATATTGCTCAAGGCATCATCATTGAGATCGCCAAGGAAGCTTTCGGCATCCGAAAAGAGCTTTGCTCCAACTGGATATAGTTCACTGATAGAAATAACTGACATTTTGGTTTAGCCTCTTAGCTTTTGAATGACGACATAGAACAGGTTTATTAGATTACTGCTCAAGTCACTACAACTTTAGCTTTTTGAATGTCTATGAGAAAGATTTGAACGCTTTAAATTTAGACAAAAGTCTCATATAAAAGACCCTTACTTAAATAGTGATTCCCACGATCACTCATAATTCCATTATGGGAATAAGGCTTTATATTTGCTCTAAGCTCGGCTTTATCCACTAAGCGGCATAGCAGAGTAAGTCAGACCAAGTGTTGAAAATCTCACGAGGGATTTTAATCATATCATTGTCATTTTGGGACCGTTGAAAAATCTGAGATTGCCATAGATATTGCCGAACCAAGGCTAAGGCATCAGAGAATGTAGGTATAGACTTTTGGTACCAAGCGGTCTGCGGTAGCTCGAAGGGTTGGTTGGCTTGCCACTGATGTGCCAGGACGGTCACAATCGAGAACAATGCCATGAGGGCAGGGGTCGTGCGAGCAATCGCGAGAGGTGCCCATTGGCGTTGAGATTCCACCCCTAAATGGGCACGCACTTCTTCAAAGGTGCCCTCCACCTGCCAGCGCAAGCGGAACCAGTTGAGAATTTGACACGGGTCTGCGGTGAGGTCGGTGCAGAGTACGGCTTGGGTTCTAACGTGGCCTTTGGGATCTTTAACCAAGACCCAGCGAATGGGCACCGCTGGTTTGCCAGGTCGATACCAGAGCGCCGTATGTGAGGTCATCAGTAAGGTATAGTCACCATGCCCATACCAGTCTTTGAGCACTACGGATTGCCAAGGCGTATACGGATTGTTCACTAGAGTTTGGAGTTTGGGTAAGCGTTTTCCCACCTTGGGAGGACGTCCTCGACGATGTGGATCACGGGGGGCAGGCGCGCTGTAGAGAGCGGCATCTAAGCGGAGTGGAGTCACCATATGCACAGGCGTTTTCAGATGAGTGAGTGAGTCTAACAACTCTAGAACTGAGAAACTGTTATCACCGACCAAGATAATCGGTCGGTGAGGCAGCCAGCGACGCACCTGAGTCAGCATTTGTCGGGTCCAAATTGTGAGCGTTTTATGCCGCTGATTGTGGTCTTGGTGATAGCGTTCCGACGGAGCCAACACACTAAAAAAGGGTAATGCCCATGTCCGCTGTGCCCAGGGAATCGGCACTAACAGCATGAGACATAACCAACGTAGACCACTCGTTTTGACAAAGTGATTATCACTCGAACGCACTGGGTCTCGATAGATGCCTTTAGCGGCTATGCGTCGACCTCGACGACGTTCTATCGTATCGTCTATGCCCATTACCAAGGGACCTACTGGGGCAAAAACGGCCATCAAATGGACGAGTAAAATTCGACTGGCCTTGAGACTCGACCAAACCCCTCGATTGAGCACCCGATAGTAGGTTTGGTAATTTCGCTCTTGGCCCAAGCCCATCACTCTGAGAATCGCACTAACCGTTCGTTTCCCAGGGGCTAAAATCGCCCCTATAATTAGGATGAGCGCTGCCTCCCACACACTTTTTCGAAATAAAGGTGCAAACAGCGACAGTAAACTCAGAATTTCCATTTGCAGCAAGTTGGTTCTGACAAACCTATTGTGCTTGCTGCTTTCCTAAATACCAGAAATGGATAAAGTGGAGCTAAGGTAACCTTACTTTAGGAAATTTTGTCAGCTGTTGATCTCTTGCCGAGGTTCTGATGATAGGTTTTGCAAAGTATCATCTAGCCAACTTTGCAATGTTGTCTGGAGTAGCGACTGCCGAGCTTTTTCATTTAAGTAAGGGGGGAACCATTTTTCAATCCGCAGGATATGGTATCCTCGATTGCCTTCAACTGGACCAATAATGTCGCCGGCTTCTCGGTCCGTTATTGCCTGAATGATCTCTGATGCGAACTCAGTTAGGTAGTGAATACCCACAAAACCTCCTTGAGACCTGGATAAACGGTTTTGGGAGTGTTCTAGCGCGAGAGCGCCTAGATTAGTAGGCTGCCCTTGCAGTTCCTGAGCTATCTGTTGGGCCATGGCAAGGTCGCTCACTACAATCTGACTTAGGGCAACCCGACGATAATTATCTCGATTAGCCATGTAGTGACTGTCAAGGGCTTGGCCAAACAGATTCTCGGCAAGCTTTTGCCATTGCAACTGGCGACGAATATCGGCAGTCCAGTCTTCAACAGTAATCTGTTGGTCGGCCAGCCAAGCCAGAGTTTCTGGAATCCCGAGTAGCTTATGCTTGCTTCGAAACATATTGCCAGCCATCTGCAATTCATCATCTGAGATTTGGACGTCTAGTTGTTGACAGAGTTGATACACCAGACGATCGCATTGGATCTGATGCGTCAACTCTGGTATCTGACGAGTCTGGCGCACTTGCGTCAACACATCGATTTCTGTAACGGATTCAAGCTTGAGGGTAGTAACTCCCTGCTCCACAGGTGGCAGGAGAGTGTTTGGGGTATTTTGCATGGAGTGTATGTATATTTCAATTCGCTTGCGAAACCTAGCAAGACAAAGGTTCACAGGAAATCGTCTTCTTTAGATTATTCATCTGCAGTTGCTCAGCAATTCCTGTCACAATGCCAAAGACATGACTGTCTTCAATTTCTGGTCGTCCGCTAGGGCAAAGGGTTAGATTGCGATCTACTTGTTCCCGAATCATATGATTATTTATCATGGTGTTTTGGTTGGAGTGGCAGCGGAGGATAAGCCCTTAGTTATCAGGTGTGGAAGATGTTTTCCGGGAGACAAAACTCTGATTAACGAGAAGAAGTTAACCAAATAACTTTTGGGGTTATGAAGGCTTCAATTTTAAAGTCTTTGCTGCGATGATTTGCAAAAATTAGAAGGTGGGCATCGCCCACCTTCTTTCAAGTTAAAAATTCGTATTGGTGACGATGTTCGATGTTATATATTGGTGACGATGTTTGATGCTATAAATGATGCAATACAGGCGGGAGTCGTGAGTACTGATAAAGCCGCTACTCTACCATCAGAATAAATTCTTCCTCCATAAATTGTATCTTCAGCATCACCAAGCTCAGTCAAAAATGATTCTGAGTTTTGCATCATCTCCAAACCTGCTGGAGATAAACTATCAATCTTAATACTGGACATTTTGATTTCTCCAAAAAACTAAATTCACTAACATGTGCTGAGAATCAAACAACAGGCAAACTTCTATAAAAGATATATCAGTTTGCCATATAGATTTGATTCGAGACAGGTAATATCCTGGCCTATATTTATTATGCAAACCCTTGTTTCAAACAACAAGATAAATGCCATATCTAAAAAGACATAAATAAAATACAAAAGACTTAGATTCAAAAATGAAACTCCAACTTTTTATTGATTTGATCTATTTAAAGCCCAGCATGGCAAGATCATCTAACGTAAAACATTCACTAACGCTCTAATTTTGCGTACAACGCTATAAATCTATTCACAAGCGATACAGCTGCCTATGGCAGCTTAAAAAGAGACTGGTTTGAGAACTGTTTTATCGAAGTGGCCGATTCCGATTTTCTAATCTAAAATCTGAATACAAGAAAGGTTACTAACTGTCTGACAGTTGATAACCTTTCTAGATTTGATCGTTTTAGGCTCAAAACTCCTAGATTCTACATTCCCATCTCACCGAGAAATCTCGATTTATTCTGGTGCTAATTTTTCCTGCCAAGCATTGAAGCTCTTGATAAATATTAATTCTAGCGTTTGATTGAGAAGGAGACATTGCTAAAGTGTTTGGCCAATTCAACAAGTTGAGGCATATGAACTTAAGCTTAGTAACTCCTTATTGCAAAGACAACGAGTGAGTATTTAGGATACTTTTCACAGTCGATATCGAGATGGGCTCCAAGAAAGTGATTTTCATAAGTCCAAAGGAGCATAGATATCCTCAGCATTAGCGTTGAGGTAAGGGCGTGTTAGGTTGAGACCAATTTGCTGAAAATGTCGTTGAATAGTAGCTAGTCGCTGCTCAGGATGGTCTGGCTTATCGCTAAATGCTTCGGCTTCTAACAAAGCATTCGCAAGGATTTGGCAGCGATTTTGACCGAAACTTTCAGACTGACCAAATTTGCGATCGGGCTCTTCGGCTAACCCTAGCCCCGGTGCCAGACGTTTGGTAAAAAGGGGTTCCTGCTGGCCAAAATGAGACTGATGTTCAGCATAAACTAACTGCAACAATCCACGGACCTGCAGGTAGTGGGAACGCTCTACATACAGAACTCCTGCATCATGACGCTGATAATTGGCCGGATTATAGAGCACTTTGAACGTGAAAGGCAACCCTTTGGCATTTATTAGTTGGGTAAGGGTCTTCATCACTGCCCCGGCTCCTTGGCTTGTCACATTGAAATAGACTCGAACTATGGGTTCTTGTCCTTGCTCAACTCGCTCAGAACTCTTGCCAGCATTTCCCACGGCTACGTAAAAACCGTTCTGCATTAAATTACTGGGCAGACGAATCGCGACAACTTCACCCACCGTTGGAGTAACCTCCGAGGCCAAATGCTGTTGGCGATCGATGTATAGGGTCAAGCCTCCCTTTTTGACGGTAAGGTTCTCCTCGGAGACTTGTTCGACGACCTGCCAACCCGGATCAAAATAGCCGATTCCAGTATTACGCTGATGCAGTTGAGTCAAAAAATCGAGATCAAGGCCAAAGTAAGTATTGTTCTCTAGATCTTGGAATTGAGTTTGTTTTTCGGAATCACTATCCAGGGCCAGTTCCGTTTGCAAAGACCCGTTGTAGTAGATGCCATACAAAAAACTCCTAAGCTGAAGCATGAGATACTTTTGTTTCAAATCAGCCGGAACATTTTCAAATCGATTGACGATCTCGGGCGGAACTTGAAAGGGCTGATACTGAGGGTGCTTAATGCAAAGACCTGACTGAATCGTGACGGATGCCGCCATATCTTCTAAGGCATCGGCTAGGTTAGGGGGCAAGGTTGCCAGGGAGGCTGATGCAACTGAAGTGGAAAGAACCATAGTTAGAAATCCAAAGTAAATTTACATCACAGTAGAAAGGGTAGGCACCTGCAGGCTATTGGTACCAAACAGTGTCGGAATCGCTAATTCGGGCTGACAGAGCAAACTTTTGGCTACTTGCAGAGTACAAATCTGGTTATTGCCAAATTTTTTTTGATACCGCAAGACAGATTGAATCTGAAAAATCAGCACAATCCCAGCCAACTTCAAAGTCAGGGATAAAAAGTCAGGTCGCTGTGCCAAAATTTCAGGAAACTCATCAAAATAGGCTTTGACTAAAGCTTGGAGCGAAGGCTGTAACAGTTCCAGCGGAGTCATGGCCAGTTTCAAGCTTTCTTCAATCGCCATGTCTTGACTAACAATTAAGCTCCCTAACCAGAGTTGTAAATAGCTAGCAATTACCGATCCTAGGTCAAAGGCAGGGTCACCCCAACCTGCCTGTTCCCAGTCGATCAAACGAATCAAGTCAGGGAGTTCGGCGGAATCGGTAGAAGCAGTGGGAGATGGCCGTAAGCGCTCTGGATGCAACAAAATGTTGTTGATTTTGAGATCATTGTGAGTTAGGCAACAGGGTGTAACTTGCGCATTGGCTGCTGCGATCGCCTGCCTCAAACTCGCAAAACGCTGGTAGAGGACAAAGAACCGTATCCCGTCCCCTGGTAGACCGCTAAAGATGTCAGGAGTTGGGCGCTCTAGGTTCTGCAAGTAAGGTTTTCGGCTCCTATTTGTAGCTGCTTCCTTAGTAAAAAAGGACTGATACTCCGCCTGGCGAAAAGTGGCTTTGTGTAGAGCTGCTATGGTTTGACCAATCGCTGTAGAAATTTGCTCCGGATAGTGATTTTCTTTTGTATAAAAATCTCCTAGATCACGGTAATCATCCAGGTAATCAAAAACAGCAATAGCATGTTCAGCATCGAAGTGTACCAGGCTTGATACTGTAGGCTGTGCAGCGGCAAACTCTGGAAATGTTTGCCAGAATTTGCGAATGTGCCACTCATTGAAAAATTCGCCTGCGGCTTTACCATCTGGCGCATAACGCTCTTGCTTAACCAGAAACTTCTTGCCATTGTTTAGGCTAACTAACAGATTGAAGTTCTTTGCTGGCTTCAACTCAACTTGCCCTGTTGGCAACTCTGGCTCATTCCAGAGGTCAGTACCTTGAAGATAGTTGAAAACATTTTGGGTGTTCAAACGAAAAGTCATAATTCATAAGGGAATATATGGGCAATAAAGAAAGCAATCGCGACTCGACAGCTAGGTGAGATTGCTCCAGTGGGGTATTACTTAAGGTGAGAAATTTGGGTAAGGCTGCTTCATCAAGCTCGAATCATGCACTATAAAAGCATGTAAAAGTGGACAATAATGAAGCAGGAGCAGATATTTATAGTTTAATAAATGGCAACTATGCTGTCACTACTTTATCGGAAACTAATCAGACATAACTGCTGAAGTTCCAGTATTTTCATGATTTTCCTATTCACATTTATTGGCAGCAAAATCAATCTCTATAGCTTGAACTTTTTCCTTTAGCCATTCCTTAAATAGCTCAGCCATGATTTGGACTTTGAGAGGTTCATTTAATTGAGCTGGAATAATTTCCTCGACAAAGATTAAATGACTACCTTGAGCCGTGAGAACAGGTTGCAAAAGCGTCGGTGGAGTAGACGCAAACACAACAGCTGAGAGCTCTGGTTTCAAGTCTTTACGACTTACGGTCCCTCGATAGCCTCCAATTCGCTGAAGTTCTTGATCCTGAATATATTCACGAGCTACTTCTGAGAAGCTTATTTCTGCTTCCTGAATCGCATAGAAAGACTCTAATGCTAGCTCCTCATCCTGAAAAATAACCTCATAGAAGATAGCCCTCTCATAGACCAGGCGATGTTCATAGAAATAAGGTTCTACCTGATCTGAGAAAAGATGATCAACTACTTTCTGAGACAATATAGTATGGTGAATGAACTCTTCAAATTCATCTAATGAAAGTCGATATTTTTCAAACCAAGCAAGGGTAGCTTCAGCGCTATATAGCTGGTTCATTTGGCGGAACTGATCAGCCGCTTGCTGTAGCTCTTTTGTTGTAACATCCAGCTTTGCTGTTTGTGCCGTTGTCTGAATGACCTGACGAGTCGAGATCGCTTCAATCATAGTCGGAAGCTGGCCTAGTATCTTAGCCTGATGGAGGAATTCACCAGGCGTTATTTTTATTGTTTTAACTGCATTCATGATTTAATTTCCCATCTCCTTGTCAAGGAGAAATGACGCATTAATTGAAATACTTACAGTGTAAAAACTGGGTGTCAAATTAAGACACTAAATTTTAGTGGCGGTTTGTCTTCTGCCTTTGTCCTAACTCCAATTTTCCGCTTTAAGTTGACAACCTATCTAGAGCTGTAACCCGTCTTTACTCAGCTTCTTAAAGGGATCCAAGATAATGTCGACAATGCGACGTTGCTGAACAATTACCTCTGCAGTAGCTGTGTCACCTGGCCGCAAAGGAAGACATTCCTGAGGCGTCGGCAAACAAGGCTGGTCGAGTTCAATTTCTAGCTGATACGTATCGACATCACCTTGAATCGTTTCTTCAACTCGTGAAGTTGGAGAAATACTCGCCACTGTTCCTGTCGCAATACCGTAATCCTGAAAAGGGTAGGCATCAAATTTGAGCTTTACTGGCAGTCCTTCACGCAGCGATCCACTTTCAGTGGTAGCCATCTGGGCATTCACAATAAAGGTCGCTCCCTCTGGGGCAATTTCAGCCACCTTACTACCAGGTTGAACCACTGCCCCTGCCTGCTGAAAAGGCAACTCAAAAATAATTCCGGCCACGGGGGAGGTAATTACACGTTGTTCTAACTGCAGTTGGAGTGATTGAATCGAATGGGTACTTTGAGTAATTTCGGAGGTGAGTTGGGTAATTTGAGTTTCCAGGTTTTTCAATTCTTCCTGTATCTGAAGCATCGAGAGTTTACCTGTGTGCAGCAAACTGTCATAACTCTGTAGCCGTTCTTGCTGTTGAAGCGTTGCCTGGGTAACATCAGCCTGAGTCTGCTCATAGAGACGTTGCCGCTCTATCAACACATCCTCATGTTCGACAACCTCGACTTTAGGAATAATCTCTTGCTCGTACAGAGTCCTGTAACGGTCTAATTCTCGCTTGGCGCTCGCGAGGTTCATTATCCTCAGATCAAGCTCAGTTTTAGCATGTTCGAGTTGCTGGGTGGCCTGATCAATTTGGGTTTTCCTTTCCAGAGCCTGGGACTGATTTTGTTGCTGCTGAATAGTTAGGGTAGTCGCCAGCTGATTTCTCAAGAGATTAAGTTGCGCCAGCCGATCTTCTTGGCCGTTTCGCTGCTCTTGCGTTTGTCGTATTTCGACTTCAACTAATTCAGAGTCTAGGACCAAGATCGGCTGACCGGCTTCAATGCGATCACCTTCTTTGACCTGGATAGTCGCAATTGAGCCTGTTACCTCAGTATCTAATCGCAAAGTCTGCCCTTTAGGTTCCAGACGTCCCCGAGCCGTGCCGGTTTCGTCAACGCGGAAAAACATCGCCCAGGGTAATACCACAGCCACAAATAACACGAGCAAATATAATAGCCCTCGTGTCCAGACTCGAGGCATACTGTCCAACAGCTCTTCGGTAGCATGGGACCAATCTGCTTTGAGAACTGGCGAGGATTTTTTGGGGATGGGTTGAAGTGGGCTATCTTTCTGCAGCTCTGGTTGTTTTTGCTGTTTTTTGGATCCCTGTAATGGGGTTAGCAAAGCAGCATGAGCAACGTGACCATTGAGAGAATTGGGCATCGAATTCACCAAAATTAAGTGATAGATAGAGATACATAAAATTGAAGGGCCAAAGATTTTGAGATATTTTTTGCGTCGCAGCAGACAATAATTAATGTCAAGCGATGGCTCAATTCAAGGTGGCTAATTGTTGTTGATTGAGGTAGTAGTAATGACCTTGACGAGCCATCAGGGCTTCATGCTTCCCTGACTCTACTAAAATCCCGCGATCCAATACCAGAATCAGATCGGCATTACGAATGGTCGATAATCGATGAGCAATTACCAGTGTTGTTCTGTCTTTGAGAATTTGATTTAAGTTTTGTTGAATAATACGCTCTGATTCCGCATCCAGGTGAGAAGTCGCCTCGTCTAAGATCAACAATTTAGGGTTGCCCAAGAGTGCCCGAGCAATCGCCAATCGCTGTCGCTGTCCGCCTGATAACATGCCACCACCTTCACCAATTTGAGTCTCATATCCCATGGGTAATTTGCGAATAAACTCATCGGCTCCAGCCAAAGTAGCTGCTTCCACAATTGATTCAAGGGGCATGCTGGGATGGCCCAGGCTAATATTTTCGCGAATTGTGCTGCCAAAAAGAAAAGTATCTTGATCGACGACCCCAACTTGTTGGCGAAACGACTGCATGGCCAGAGTCGATAGGTCATAGCCATCCACCAAAATTTTGCCATCCGTAGGGGGATATAGTCCTAGCAGTAATTTAGAAATCGTGGTTTTACCTGAGCCACTGCGGCCAACCAGAGCGACCATTTGTCCTGGTTGCACCTCAAAACTCAGATTTTCGAGTACGTTAATGTCACTGTCATGATGGTAGCGAAAAGTCACCTGATCAAAGCGAATTTTACCGTTAATCAAGGGCAAACCCTGTCGCACTTCAGTGAACCAGTTCTCCTCCGGCTCAGCATCGAGAACATCATTAATGCGCTCTACAGCAATAACAACCTCCTGGAACTGATTCCAAAGGACTGTTAAACGTTGAAAAGGACTAATCACATTACCGAGAAGCATGTTAAAGGCTACCAACTGGCCAATAGTCAACTCATTTTGAATGACTAGCCAGGCCCCAAACCAAATTAGGCCAGTGGTTGCTAGCGTTTCGATAGTATGACTCACAATCTGTAAACGATTGCCAATAATTTGGCTGGAAAATCCTTTTTTAATTTCCTGATTTAGTAACTCTTCCCAATGCCAACGAACTGTTTGCTCGACAGCCATTGATTTAACGGTTCTAACTCCAGAGAGAGTCTCAATCAGATAGCTATTTTCACTGGCATAAGCATTAAATACTTCACGTGAAATTCGTCTCAGAAAAGGTGTGGCCAGCAGTGCTAATAAAAAGAATGGTGGGATAATCACCAGGGCCAGCAAAGCCATTTTCCAGCTATACCAAAACATAAGCCCGATGTAGACAAATACTGTCAACAGATCAAGCAAAATAGATAAAGACTCACCCGTCAAAAAACGTTCAATTTTACGATTTTCCTGGACTCTGGCAATAATATCGCCAACATAGCGCGATTCAAAAAAGCCCAAAGGCAGCCGTAGAGTATGGCGAATAAATCCAACGAGTAAGGCCAGATCAACTCGATTAGCCGTGTGGTCAAGTAGATACTGTCTGAGCCCTGTCATAGCAACCCGAAACAGCCCAAAAATGATTAATCCTAGCCCCACTGCTACCAAGGTTAGTTCTGAGCGCTGCACCACTACCCGATCGAGGATGAGTTGGGTAAACAGCGGTGTAATGAGCCCCAACAACTGGATGCAGAGGGAGGTAATCAGAATCTCTAGCATTACCACCCCATGAGGCTTCAACAGCTCGAAGAACTGCCAGAATGGAGTGGTGCTTTCTGGAGTTTCCCGAAAGAGCGCTGTCGGCGTTAACAGCAGAGCGTAACTAGTCCAACCAGCCTTGAAATCTGTCACGGTAAGGGTACGCTGGCCGATTGCTGGATCAGCCACAATCACATGCTTGGGTGTGATTTCGTACACCACGATGTAGTGCTTACCTTCCCAATGGACAATAGCCGGTAGCGGCTGCTTGGCGAGCTGATCCAAACTTGCTTTTATAGGGCGACTATTAAAGCCAATATTTTCAGCTGCAGTAGACAAGCCCCGCAGTGAAGCCCCATTACGACCAACATTGGCAATATCGCGCAGACGATTGATACTGAATCGTTTGCCCCAGTAACGAGCCACCATAGATAGACAAGCAGCCCCACAGTCGGAAGCACTTTGCTGCCCATAGAAGGGATAGCGCCGAATCATACGCTGAAAAAGGTGCCCAACCCGTTGGCTAGGTGTGGGAAAGACTGCTTTGCGTACTCGACTGGCATTAGGAATTGACTGTATAGGGGCAAGGCTATTGACAGACTTTCTAGCAACCTTTCTGGCAGCATCGCTGCTAGTTTCACGATTGCCCCTTGAGGAAATATCAGGTTCTAGTTGCGCATTCTGTATTCTTGCCCGATTTAACAAGTGTTGACGAACTTCAGGAAATTGGAACATCAAATCATCTATCCAATCCTGGGGCAGAAAGCCAACTTCCACACCTAAGGAAGCCCGAGCAGAATAGGTTAAAAATTCACCATCTGCTGGAAACAGTGTACAGTCACCAAAGACACCACCAGGACCAATGGTCTCTACCAATTGTCCTGCTTCATTGAGGAGACGGACTTTCCCAGAAAAAATAATGTAAAGTCCAGGTTTATCCTGCTGACTATGCCAGAAAGCGCCAACTTTTGGCTGAGTTTTCTGAGTCTGTTTAAGACACGCTTGTAGTTGAGCTTCTGAAATAGCTATCCCAAATAGATGACTGAGTGTCTGACAGGAGAGAGAAAACGCCACGAGATTCTGCGTCATCGATATTTGACCTCTTGTTCAACGGATCTAAATTGGTCTGTTTGCGCGTGAGATTAATAGAAGCAGCCGAATTCAGTTAGACAACTAAAATCTTGTGAAATCTAGCTCTGAGCCATATAGCTTAGTTGATAGAGCCCAGATTCGAGATCAGAGGCTGGTTGCAAATCGTGAATCGCAATTTTTTTTGCACGAGCTTTTAGTTCTGATGCCTGAGCAGCTGATATGTCCTTAGACGTTTTACAGCCAGCCTTAGATAAAGACTGAGGACGTGTGGATAATCCCATTTGCTTGAGTAATCGATTGATATGGCGATCGCTAACTCGAATGTTGTATTCTTTCTCCAGGTGTTTGCTTAGCCAACCTGCAGTCCAGCGACGAAAGACATACCCGTGATCGCGAGGGCTATGTTTGACCAGTTCTTTCAGGCGATTGATATATTCATCATGAACAATCTTGGGTCGTCCTAGAGTGTTATCACAGCAGGTATGGGCCTGACCTGATTGTGCGATCAAAATCCAGTGTCGTGCTGTCGCATGACAGCAACCAAGTACCTGACAAATCTCTGTTTGAGATTTACCCTGATCAGCGAGCAACATAATTTGAATACGCTTGCACCACAGCGTTGACAAATCGCCTTTTTTCAGACGTTTTTCTAAAAGTTTGCGCTGAAAGGTAGAAAGATATTGCGAAGTAGGCTCCGTCGAAATTGTTTTACTTTGACCGAATGTTGAGTCAGATTTAAGCGTAGAAGTAATCTCTATTTGAGTTTGATTGAATTTCATGGGAACTCCTCCAGCAGAGAAAAAATTAATGTCCTTACAGAAGTCATTAGTAAGCGTCTATTGACCTATCAGGGGAGTTTCTAGAAATTATGCAGAGTGACGCAACTTTTTTTAGATGAGTATGAAACTAAGCTCGACTTAATACATTAAGAGGTATAGCAAACCCAGTCGGACCAAGGACTAAGTCATTACATAAAAGCGAGAGAACTGCTGGAATATTTCGAGCCATTGCCCTACCAGCGAGACCGCCCAGCTTCAGCAACAAGCACTTGACCAAGTCCAAAACCTTAGCGATCACTCGACACTCTAATGCCCTATTTAAACCAAATTCAGCCGCTTACAGTAGCTTGGGTAAAGCTAAGTCAGTGGCTATACGTTCTATTTGAGAGCAAGACATTACAATCCACTACGTCAAGGCTTCGAAATAAATACTGTAGTGCCCCCCAAAATTATGGGGGCATTTCAGCCGTCGATGACACCGCTTTTCCACCCAGCAACCATCGCCAGACTCCCCATGGAGCTGCCTTGACTTTGCCACACTCATCTGAGCACAGGCCACACATTTTTGATTAATCCGTCGCGCCATCCACCTTCAAAAATCGAGTAACCGCCAAAACGCTCTGATTTCAAGGGACATGATAGCTCAAATTCAGCATACTATTTTTAGGTTGGGTCGGAGGAAGTGTTACCACTTCGCCCCTCCCACTTAGATCCGGACGTGCGACTTTCACCGCATCCGGCTCCCGACTACCTGAGATAATTCCAGCCGTTTGAGGAGAGAATTAGCGTTTGCCCATATGGATATAATCGTGACAAGATTCATGGACGGCTAAACAGTTGTTTATCGCCCAATTATTCCGGTCACCATCAATGTGATGTAGATGTACTTTTTCACCATCGATGAATGCCAGATGACATTCTCCACATGTATGGGACACGACTTGGAAGGTTATGAGCAGAGAAAAATAACCTGTAAGGCCTCGCGATAGTCCTTCAGAAAGCCTTTTAACATAGACCCAATCCCAACCAACGGACAATGCATCGGTGCTTTTCCTGCGACGGTCCACCTATTATCTTAAATAGTCGAACGACCTAACCTTCCAAATCGTATGGCTTGGGTAGTCGCGATAACGCTTCAGTGCATATTTGCATGACTTCGGCAGAATGATGTCCACTTCGGCCCCCCCCACTTTAAGGCGTGAGATCAGGGTCCACCGAGACAGGTAATAAAATCATAATCTAGCATTGAAGAAATGACTGAGTGATGACCAGATCTCAAAGGGTTAAATCTGGTCATGGGTTGGCATCAGATTATGAGGGTTCCTCCTTGCCTTGAGCGTTAAGTTGACTGGTGAGTTTACGCATGGATTCGCCCTTGAGAGTGAGTTTCAAGGAATCATGGACAATGCGGTCAAGAATGGCATCGGCGAGGGTGGAGTCTTGAATCTTCTGATGCCAATCCTTGATAGGAAACTGAGAGGCAAAGAGACACGAGGCCTGCCGAAAGCGGTCATCAAGGAGGTCGAGAATTTCACGAGCATCATTGGGTGTCAACGGGTCTCTGAGCCATTCATCAAAGATGAGTAAATCAAAGGCAGCCAAGTGTTTACGGAATTTAGGGAAAGAGCCATCGGCCTTTGCAAATTTCAACTCAGCAATGAGATTAGCGGTTTTGAAATAGCGAACCGACTGGCCATGCTTACACAGATGATCTGCTAGGGTACAGGCGAGAAAGGTCTTGCCACCCCGGTGGCCCCACCATGATGAGGTTGAGATGCTGAGTGAGCCATTGCCCCTGAGCCCAGTCCAAGAATTGAGCTTTTTTCAAGCCCCGTGCCACTTGAAAATCCACCTCACTCAGGGTGGCTCCCATAAAGAGTTGGGCTTGCTTGAGTCGGCGCTTGAGGCGTTGGTTTTGCCGTCTGATATGCTCACGCTCGACCAGTAAGGCAAATCGTTCATCAAAGCTCAGGTCATGATAGGTGGGCTGTTCGTGTTGTTCACACCAGGCGTCGAGTAGGCCATGGAGTTTGAGGTCTTTGAGTTGTTCAATGGTTTGTTGCATGATGGGGGTCACTATCGAGTTGTATTAGTTGTAGTAGGCACTGCCCCGAACATTGTCGTGGTCAATACTCGGGGGCGCAGGCACGTCAATTAGGACAGGGGTTTTATCAAGATGATGTTGGAGAATATGCTTGAGTCGCTGATAGCCTGACATGGCGAAGATGTTGGCGCGTTTGCACGCATCTTCTAATCGGTCAGCTCCATAGCGGGTGGCTAAACTCTGGAGTCCTTTGAGGGAACGAAAGGCCTGCTCGTCATGGGATTTGCTCTCAAAAATCGTCTCTACCTGGGTGCGAGTTTGGGGGCCGATCTGGTGTGCCCACGCCAAAAAAGACTCCCGTGACTGACGCTTGTAGGCCCAATGCTCTGGCGGCATGTGATGATCCAAGGTGCTATGGCGATGGGCTAAGGTTGAACGAGGGTGGGCTGAAATTCGCTTATTTTCATAGAACACCTCCACCAGCTGCTCACTGGTTTTGACCATCACTTGGCGTCCGACATACCAGTAGGGCACCGACATCTACTAGCCATAATGCCCCCATCAATACAAATCGGTCGAAAAAGTTAATTGTGATTGGCATTGATGGATTGCAACGACTGGTTGCCTTAGTTGCCAAAATAAAGGCAGTGCAATTATCACCTGAGCCATCATGTATCAGCCAATCACCCCCCCCGTCTATTTGCCAGAGTGTAGAGACGCTGTGGAGCAATCTACCCAAGGCGAATCAGAAACGACTTGTCAGTGTCCTGAGCCAAATGCTGGAGAGCCAGATGGCTATTCAAACTCAGGAGGAGGAAGAAGATGAACCTCAAAGATGAGATCAGTAGCTGGCCCTCCGACAAGATTCAGGCTTCACATCTTGACCGCTTAGCGGCGGTATACGTGCGTCAATCAACCTTACAACAGGTCTCCGAGCACCAAGAATCGACACGCCTTCAGTATGGTCTCGCCAATCGAGCAAAAGCTCTGGGCTGGCAACCGGAACGAGTTCTGATTATCGATGATGATTTAGGGAAGTCTGGTAGCAGTGTGGAGGGGCGAGTGGGCTTTCAGCGATTAGTGAGCGAGGTCGGGCTCAACCATGTTGGCCTGATATTAGGCATCGAAATGTCTCGCCTGGCCCGTTCCTCAAAAGATTGGCATCAACTGTTAGAAATCTGTGCACTGTTCGGTACGCTAATAGCAGATCTCGATGGCATTTATGATCCGAGTCATTACAACGACAGGCTCTTGTTGGGGTTGAAGGGATCTTTTTCGGAGATCGAGCTCCACGTCTTGAAACAACGAATGCTACAAGGACGACTCAACAAAGCTCAACGCGGTGAACTGGGATTTCATTTACCGATTGGGTATGTGCGTCGCCCATCGGGAGATATTTGCTTTGACCCGGATGAACAAGCTCAACAAGTCATTCGTCTCATCTTTCGCAAGTTTGAAGAATTAGGCACTGTCCATGCCGTATTACGTTACCTAGCCCTCCATCAAATTCAGCTTGGTGTGCGAGCCCTCCATGGGGCTAATAAGGGTGAACTAGAATGGCGACGTCCGAGTCGGTCTACGTTACTGAGTCTGCTCAATCATCCTGCGTACACGGGAGCCTATACCTATGGCCGTAAACAAATTGACCCACGCAAACACAAAGCCGGTCGACCTCATACGGGACTTGTTGTGAAACCACCTGAAGAGTGGTTAGTCCTGATTAAAAACCATCATCCTGCCTATATTTCTTGGGAACAATATCAACAGAACCGTGCTCAACTTAAAGCGAATCAAAATCGTGCCAATGAACGAGGTAATGCTCGTCAAGGCAGGGCACTGCTCTCTGGCCTGGTCGTTTGTCAACGATGCGGGAATCGAATGAGTGTGCAGTATCACAGGAGAGGTGCCCCTCGTTATGTTTGTAGGCGTGAAGCTGCTGAGCATGGTGGCCCCCTTTGTCAATGCTTATCAGGAGATTGTTTAGACGAATATGTGACTGAACAAGTATTGGCAGCCTTAAAACCAGCAGCTATAGAGTTATCTTTGTCGGTAGCAATGCAGGTAGAACAAAACCGTTATGAACTTGACCAGTTATGGAAACAGCGTTTAGAACGGGCTAAATTTGAGGCTGAGCGTGCAGGGAGACACTATCGTTTTATAGAACCGGAAAATCGCTTGGTCGCAAGACAGTTGGCTCAAGATTGGGAAGCAAAACTAAGTGCGCAAAAACAACTTCAAGAAGAATATCAAAGATTCTGTTGCCAACAACCTAGGCAGCTTTCTGAGACAGAAAAACACTCAATTCGACAACTGGCTAATAGTCTTCCGGCTTTGTGGAATGCAGAAACAACAACCCATGCTCAGCGCAAAGAAATTATCCGGCAAGTAATTCAAGCTATTAGGGTGAAGGTGGAAGGAGAGAGTGAGTTGGTTCATGTTAATATTGACTGGGCGGGAGGATTCTCTTCTCATGCTCGTATTATCCGACCTGTCGGAAAATGGTCTCAACTGAGTAACTACCCTCAGCTTTGCGAGTGCCTAACCCAATGTGCTCAGTCTAATATGACGGCTAACGAGATCATTACACGGCTTCACCAACAAGGGTTTTATCCCCCCAAACGCCAAAAAACATTTACTCAGGAAATGGTTCGAGCCTTAATGCGCCAGCTAGGCTTGGGAAAGCAGAGCCCCCCTAAACACACATCCTTTTAGCTGATAATGAGTGGCGGCTTCCTGATTTAGCCAGAGAATTGGATATGCCTGCGGCAACATTGCATAGTTGGGTTCAACGAGGATGGGTTAAAAAAGCTAGACAACTAACTCAGCCACCCAAGTACTGGATTATCTGGGCCGACGACAATGAGCTTGAACGACTGAGGAAGCAGCGGCAACGTTCTGCACCCGACATCTTACATCAGCGGTGGAAAGGTGAAGACCCCACCGTTGCCCCTGACTCTGAAATGACTAAAACATCCCCTTGAAGGAATAGCCGAATGACACTATCTGAAAATAAGTCCTTACTTATGACACCTCAATATGATGATTTAGACATTGATGGAGGTATTGAGGCTAGTACATCGAATAATAATGGCGATTGACATCAATGTGATAATCCGGATTGACCTTATCCCGACCAGAATACTACCCCTATTGGTAATGGCTTATCAGCCAAACAGACTATTACTGTCATCGATCCGCGTCATCCTTTCTACAATCGAACGCTACCGCTCATCAAACAGATTCATCATCCGGTATTGGGGCAATGCTATGTAGTTCGGTCACCCCACGATATTGAGACTCTGGTTCCGGTTAATACAGCTTCACCTGAATTCCAGGCTCATCACATTAATCCTAGCCCTTTATCCATTGCAGCACTTGAAGAGTTGGTACGTGTATTTGAGTATCTCCAGTGCACCTACCACGGAAACAAGAGCAATGAAGACTCAATTGTCTCAAAAGGCTCGACTGCCTGAAAGCAAAGGAGTAATTGCACCTTACGAGCTTTGGGCTAAGCTCTCCACCTGCCAACAACAACATGTCTATCAAACGCTTACGAGCGTAGTTCAACAATGGCTAGCAAGGCTATCTGATGTCTCCTTATCTGAGGGCAAAGACCATGAATACAACAATCATCAGTCAAACGTCAACCAAGATTACAGCGTCCCATCTGGAACGCAAAGCCGTGATTTACATTCGTCAGTCTAGCCCCAAACAAGTTCGAGAAAACCTCGATAGTCAACTCAATCAACGGGCATTGGTAGACCGGGCTAAAACGATTGGCTGGCATCCTGAGCGCATTGACGTCTTGGATGGGGACTTAGGGCAATCAGCTGGTCATGCAGGCAGTCGAGATGCGTTCAAATCGCTAACAGCTGAATTAGCCTTAGGGCATATTGGCATTGTATTTGGCTGGGATGTATCGCGATTGGCCCGCAATAATGCCGATTGGTATCATCTCTTAGATCTAGCCGCATTGTTTGGCACCTTGATTGGCGATAATGAAGGCATCTATGATCCAAGAATTTACAATGACCGTTTATTACTGGGATTAAAAGGGACCATGAGTGAAGCCGAACTTCACATGATCCGTCAAAGATTGGATGCTGGACGGTTGAGTAAGGTCAAACGCGGTGAGTATGTTCAGCGGTTACCGACCGGTCTGGTGCGTTTGGCAGACAATAGCGTGATTAAGGATCCAGATGCTCAAGTGTGTCATGTCATTGATCTGGTACTTGCAAAATTTAATGAATTAGGGACCTGCCAAAAAGTGTTGCACTACTGCAAGCAACACCAAATTTTAATTCCCCGTCAACAGCATAGTGGTTCTGAAAATCGAGAGATTGAGTGGAAACAACCCTCCCATCCAGCGATTCTTCAAATCCTGAAAAACCCAGCATATGCGGGAGTGTTTGCCTATGGACGGAGAGCAAAAGATCCCACACGACAACAGCCAGGACGCCCAACAACCGGTCTGGTACGTCAACCGATAGAAAACTGGCAATGTCTTATCCAGGATGCGTATCCAGCCTACATTAGTTGGGAGCAATATCAGGTCAATCAAATTCAACTGAGAGATAACGCAAATCGATTCAGGGCATCTTTTGGAGGGAGTCGAGGGGCTCCTCGCAAAGGTGCCGCTTTATTACAAGGATTAATTGTGTGTGGCCGTTGTGGTCGGCGCATGCACATCAGTTACAAACCCAAAGTACGTTACGTCTGTAACGCTTTAGCGACCGACTTTGCCGAATCGACCTGTGCCTATCTAGACGGGGCATCCATTGAAGAATTCGTTGTGAATTCATTTTTTGAGGCAATTCAACCCGCCCAACTCAATGCACTAGATAAGGTCTTAGCACAGCAAAAACAAGAGCATAACCGCTTAGAAACCTATCATCATCAACAGATAAAACGAGCCGAGTATGAGGTCTCTCTTGCACGTCGCCGATATGAGCAAGTTGACCCAGAAAACAGATTAGTCGCTGCTAGCCTAGAACAACAATGGGAAGCCAAACTACGAAACTTAAAGGAATCCCAAGAAGCTGCTAAGCGTTTCAAACAACAGCCATTAGAGGTGGGAGTTAGTGAACACTTACGCCACCAATTAAGCGAGTTAAATCAGCATCTTCCACACCTATGGCGATCTGAAGAAATCACGAATGAACATCGCAAACAACTGTTGCGAAGTCTTATCTCTCAAGTAATTCTTCAACGTCTTAAGCCAGACCAAATTCACGTCAAAATTGTTTGGGTGAGTGGGCATTTTTCTGAAGGTATTGTGCGTCCGCCTATCCATCGACAGGCAGATGTCACAGGTTACCAGGACATGGTGGAACGCACTAAACAGTTATGGCAAGCAGGAAAAACAGATGAGGAGATTGCTAAGACACTCACCACAGAAGGATTCCGGTCTGCTAGAAACCTGCACGTTTCTAGTGGGACTGTCTTCAAGATTCGGCATCGGCATCAGTTTATCAGCACTTACCATGAATGTCGCATGGCTGAGAAAGTGGATGGCCTCTGGACAGTACGTGGACTTTGTCAACACTTAGGCATTAATCGTAATTGGCTTTATCGCTATATCCGAAACGGAAAGCTACCAGATACCTATGTCATTCGACGACCACCCCACAATAATTACCTGATTTGTGATGATCCTGAACTATTGGAAACGCTAAAAAAGGCAGCGCCATGCACTCGTCAGTTAAAATAAAACTCTGAAGCCAAGGAGGGCATTTTAATGAGCAAGGCTTCGCCCGCTTCCAGGCCGCAAAGACAAATGGACAGCGAGGTAATGGCTTCAGTGCGCCTTGATCTACCCGCTCAAACAGTTCACGACGAGACACCCCATAGGCGTACATCGTCCGGTCATTGAGTTGCTTGAGTAAGGGGCGCATCGCCGCATTGAGATCACCCACACTCCCGAATGACTGATGCCGTAAGGGGGCTAAAATTTGTCGTTCGACTTCCTGGACCGCTTTTTCCACTTTAGATTTATCTCGGGGGGCTTTCGGTCTAGCTGGGATAACTGCCACCTGATAGTGCTCGGCAAAGTCTTGATAGCTTCGATTGATACCCGGTTCATAGCGACACGGATCGGTTACCCCTGATTTCAAATTGTCAGGCACAATCGAGGCGGGTACTCCCCCAAAGAATGCTAAGGCCCGTTGGTGGGAGCCAATCCAATTCGGCAGAGTTTGACTGGCTGTGGCTTCGGCAAACGTATAGTTGCTCGCACCCAGACAAGCGACAAAGATTTGAGCGATTGTCACTTCACCGGTCACCGGCTGTGTGACGCGAACGGTAACCCCGCAATAATCTACAAACAGTTTCTCTCCGCCAGTATAGGTCTGCCGCATCGATAGATTCTGCCGCCCTTTCCAGCGGTTATAGCGACGGCAAAATTGTCCATAACTCAGCGTCCAATCACCTCGATCTAGCCCTTCTTGCCACAGCAATGACAGGGTGACGCCTTTCGGCCCTAATTCACGGTGAACCGAGTCAAAATCGATCTCTGTTTTGGTGATGGCTGTCGCTGTTTTTTTGCCTAAAAAGGCTTGGGCCTCACTATCGCTCATAGTCTGAAGCTGCTCATACCTCAGGCCTTTTGCACTCGCTCGACGGATATAGTCTTGCACCGTTGAACGAGCCACTACACAACTACGGGCGATCTCCGTTTGGTTATAACCGAGTTCATGAAGTCGGATGATTTCTCTAAATTTCACCATGGGCAGTAATTTTCCTTGTTGCTTGCCTGACATCGGGATCTCTATAGCCTCACGTTCTGATTCGAACGCAGTCTAATGGACCCGTAGCAGTCGGGATAAATTACCTGCCGAGGTAGACGTGATTTCGCTGCCGAAGCACCATCACTCAGGTGCCCGAAGCTCATGCGATTAGGGTGCCGAGGAGAGCATCATTTTGCCGCCGAAGCGCACATCATTCCGCCGCCGAGGGGGACATCATTTTGCAGCCACACTGCTCCCACTGCCTCGAAGCCGTCATCCAGGAAGACAGACCCCCTAATCTCAGCTCCCTGGGCAAATAGCGCATCCCTAGTGGGGTTACAAAACGTGCCGCCACTACAAGCGAGTTGCCCGCCGATTTTGGCACCGGACAGCCTTACTGCTCCTGTTGCCTGGAAGCCGCCACCTAAGAAGACAGACTCCCTAATCTCAGCTCCATCGGCATTTAGCGCATCCCTAGTGGGGTTACAAAACTTGCCGCCACTGCAATTGAGTTGCCCGCCGATTTTGGCACCGGACAGCCTCACTACTCCTGCCGCCTCGAAGCCGTTTCTCAAGAAGACAGCCTCCCCAATCTCAGCTCCCTGGGCAAATAGCGCATACCCAGTAGCGGCACGAAACTTGCCGCCATCGCAATTGAGCTGCCCGCCGATTTTGGCACCGGACAGCCTCACTACTCCTGCCGCCTCGAAGCCGTTTCTCAAGAAGACAGCCTCCCCAATCTCAGCTCCCTGGGCAAATAGCGCATACCCAGTAGCGGCACGAAACTTGCCGCCATCGCAATTGAGCTGCCCGCCGATTTTGGCACCGGACAGCCCGACTACTCCTGCCGCCTCAAAGCCGTCCATCAAGAAAACATGATGCTCAACTTGCAAATTTGTGGCTATTAGCGCGGCTGTGGTAACATTTCCAGTCAACTCAATGATCTGACTTCCTTGCAGATGAGACCCCGAAAGATCTAGTGATGGCAACGATGCACATTCCAGCCGAATCGCCTCAGTAAAGAGGCATTGGCGAAATATTAGCGGGAAATCAATCTCTGCATATTGGAGGTTCAGTAACCCCTCAATCTGAGCATTAAAGACTCGGATTCCCCAATGCGGAATCTGCGCCACTGCATCGGCGTCTGTACACAACCAAACCAAAAGCCGAGCTGAGATCTTTTGTTGGGGGGCTAACGTTGCGGTCTCCTCAGACGACTCTATGTCAGCCTCGCTAATGGCCCGAGTCGGAATATCCTGATAGATCAATACCGCTGACAGAAAGCTACGATCATCATCCGACAAACGAAAACGACACCCAGACTCTGCTAACTCGATTAAGCGCACTGAATCAATTGATATTTCCATAGCCTGACATTAGCCATTCGGGAATCTGAGTGGCCTCATCGGTATGTAGCAGTTGATGAACTCGGCTTGAGCTGAGCCCCATAGCTGCCACAGTTTTGCGCATTGATAAGCCTTCGGAATGCGACGCTGCAATCGCCCAGATGTGCTCTCGTTCAGTCTCTTCGAGACGCGTCCTTGCCAAAGCCAAACGGGCTTTCAACCGCTTTTCCTTCGATACCTGCGCTTTAAACTGCTCTATGGATCCCATAACTGAGAGTATATATGGCCTTCGCTGGTTCCGTCCACTAAACTGGACGGATTAGCGTACATTTTTGCGCGGCGGCTGAACAAGGGGCAAGTGTGTTAGCTAGACGAATCACCCCAACTACAAACGTATTCTCTCTATCTCATCAAGGCTGATAACATCACCCCTGCGGTCATATAACTTTGTCGTCCGACTATCCTCGTGAGCCGCAATCCGCTGGGCGTTATCCAAGCTACCCCCATGGGTGAGAAAGTTAGTAATCCCACTAGCCCGAAACGAGTGGTTACAAACCTTCGTGCTAATACCGGCGGCCTTCGCCTTCCGCTGCACCATCGCCAGAGCCTCTTGGAGCTGAAGTCTCCGTCCTGTCAGCTTCCGAGACTGCCCTCGGGTGGTCTGAAAAAGGGGAACAGCCGACTGCTCAGCCAACCCAGCCGCCTCGACATACTCGTCTATATAATGCTCAAGGGTATGGTGAGCCGGGATTTCGTGATACCGGCCGCCTTTTTCATGCAGTTTGAGCCAGTACCGTTTCCCTTTTGGGAAATAGTCCTTTGCGTCCATCGCCAGCACCGCACTGATGCGAGCAAAGCTAAAGAACATCGTGCCAATCAGCGCCCGGTCACGCAGGCCCACCACATGGGACACATCGATCACCTGCAATAACGCCTTGACCTCATCATCCGAGAGCACGGGTGTTTTACCGATTTTGACCTTGTGCCGAATACCTTTGACTTCAACCGCTGGGTTCTCATCGATCAGGCCACCGGCCACCATCCAGCGAAACAGCGATCGGATGGCCGTTAGATGCTGGTTAATTGTCGGGGGTGAACCTCGATGGGACTCAACGTAAGCAGAGATCGAGATCGCCGAAATGGAATCAAAGGAGAGTTCATAGGTGTTACACCAATCCAGAAATTGTTTGAGGGCGGATCCATACGCCTCCCGTGTATTCTTGTTGCGCAGATGAACTAAAAAGAATTCGATATACCGACGAGAGATTTCGGGGCCTGCCTCCGTAATCAGAGATGGAAGATAAATTTCGGGTGGCCGACCAGGCGCTTGGGGTGCCAATGACTGGTTTGGTACAAGCGAACTGGTCATAGCGGGTCCTGCGTGGGGCTCAGCCTTATATTAGATAATGGGGAATTATTACAGATAAGACAGCGAGAGAGACTTGTAAAAAAATCTACGATCTTGAATACTGTGACGTGCTTTTGGGCTAAATCACTTGTCAATTATATTTTTAACCGACTGATGTCGTCGAAATTGGTTCTACAGTGAACTGGTATCGCTTATGACATCGGGGTTAATTCCCACCGATGGGCACTGAGGTCGAGATAAGACATGTCATCACGGCAGACCCAAGTCAGCGATTTTCCAGGTGGATAGGTGGAATCCTTGGCAAAACGCTCAAACAACATGTCATATTGCTGATCTGTTGTAGTTGATTGCTGAATGAGATCCCAGTTTGTTTTTAGATTAAGTAGTATGTCGTAACCCAATTCAGCCCTGAACGCGGTCACACTGCCAAATCGTTCATCGATCGCAAAGAAAAAGTAATCCCCACTTTCGAGCATGGACCAGCGGGGGGTCGGGTAGGTCGGGAGCGTTACCACTCCCTTCCCCCCTCAGAACCGGACGTGCGACTTTCACCGCATCCGGCTCAAGCAATGCACGGGTTATGGGATTTGTGAGTAATGCACCTGGTGGTGGCAGAACTCGTGTAGCCATACAAGGTTCTTGACCTCGTTAGTTCCTCCTTCGCATTGAGGGATAATGTGA
>NZ_JH993795.1:0-5454 GCF_000316115.1 Leptolyngbya sp. PCC 7375 | reverse complement strand
GCCTTAAAGATTCGTCGTCTCAGATTCCTCACCCTTCGCCGGACGTCACGCCAATTAACGCGATGCCAGTCAGTAGTGCTCTTGGTTACGTTTGCGCTCGCACGCATCCTAACTTTTCCCTTGAGTTCGGTTTCGTCACTCGGTCATCTTCAGCAAGCATCACCTGCCAAAGTCAGCTCCGTTTCCGGTTGGGTATTGCCCTATCCGTCCAGTTATCAAGGACTTGCCCTGTTTCCTGCTCCCTTTCGGGTGACGGCCTTCGCTTCTTTGACATCCTCTCCCCCCCTTGGGTATTCGGCGTTCCTTGCGGTCTGCTTACCGAGGGAAACGACCTTTCTCCCTCGGACCCAGTGGGGGTTAGCCTGTTTTGCACTGTCGAGATACAACATCGTTAGGTCTCAACTCTATTCCGGGAAGGTTACGGTAGCCCAGGAGTTGCCCATTAGAGCTGGTCCCTTTTGTCTCCCTTCGAATGGTAGGAAGACCCTCCTTCCAACACACTCCCGAGCCATCGTTAGCGGAGTGTCTTCTGTTACGGAACCTCATCGTTGATTCACTTGCGTTGACCTTAGATGTTTTGCCCTTGCCCGTTGATAACCTTGGATGGCTTAGGTTCATTGGGCTTCTCCGTTTAGCTGTGAGAAACTTTCGTTACCAAAAGTCCCCCTTCTGGATGGGCACAGCCTTGGCTACTAGGCTGGGGTCTTTCTGAGGGACCCACTCTCAAGTGCAACTTTTCAGGTCGCACCATTTGAACAGAAAGTTACGGTTTCGGCTACAACCCTTTTCCTACAAGGTTTTTAGAGCACTTTCAATAAGAAAGCCGGTAAAACGTACAGTTTTGAATTAAGAGGTACCTTCCTAGCGATCAACTTGGACTTTATTTGCCCGTTACGTTATCAAGTAAGCGCTGACCAGCTTCTTTCACAGAACCGTCCCCATTGACGTAGGTGTAGAGAGTAGCCGTTGATATCCCAAGCTTTTGCGCCAACTCCTTTGCGCAAGCCTTTGGATCGCCCATAGCAGTCATGGCCATGTGAAGTGTCGTTTTATCCATCTTGCGGGGTCGTCCCCCCATCCGCCCCCTGGCTCGTGCTGCTTTCAATCCAGCCCGTGTCCGTTCGGCGATCAATTCCCGTTCATATTCCGCAAGCGCTGCAAAGACAGCAAAGAACAAACGGCCATTGGCAGTCGTCGTATCGATTTCTGCACCAGCACCAGAGAGGACCTTGAAACCCACATCTCGCTGCCGTAACTCGTCAATCGTATTGATGAGATGTTTCAAATCTCGGCCTAAACGGTCCAACTTCCAAACAACTAGAGTATTTCCTGGTTGCAACGCCTTGAGACAAGCATCGAGTCCTGGTCGTTGCGATGTTTTTCCCGAAACCCGGTCTTGGTAAATGCGATGTTCTGGCACGCCTGCTTCAACCAGAGCATCCATTTGTAGGTCCAGTACCTGGGAGCCATCTGTCTTGGAAACCCGTGCGTAACCGATGAGCATACAGGTCCCTCCCAAAAGCTAAAAAAGGTAAATGAAGAGGGTTTATCTAGTTTTGAATTTTAGACGAGTTTTCTTATGCTGATCAAGGCCCAATTCCCCTAAAAAGTCCGGCACAAGGAAAACGGTCGTTTTCTTTGCTCTATCTTTCTCAAGCATTACCGGAGGTGTTTGTGACCGCCCAGGAAAAATTTCTATCCAAGCGACAGCGCTACCAACCCATCTCTCTACCACAGAGCTTTTCGGATGAGCAGATGGTCAAGGACTGGACCCTTTCAGAAAGTGATAGGGAAGAAATCGGAAAATATCGCAAGAACTTTCGGCTGTTTATTGCTATCCAAATCTGCTCCGTCCGTCTGTATGGCCGTTTTCTGAATCAAGTTCACGATCTATCTCCCCACATCGTCAATTATTTGGGACAACAGCTGGCTTTACCACCCTCTTTAGCTATCGACGTACCGCAACGCAAAGCCACTTATACAGATCATCGACAGAATATCTTAAAACATCTGGGGTTTCAGAAGTTTGATGGGGCCATTCAAGAAAAGCTTGAAACTTGGCTGGAGCAACAAGCCCGTTTGGGGTTATTACCGGAAGAATTGTTTCAAAAAGCCGAACACTATTTGTTAGATCAGCGCATTCTTCTGCCAGGGCCTTCTGTCCTGGAGAGGCTCATCATTCACATCTGCTCTAACGTACATCAACAGCTTTTCGAGACGGTCTTTCAAGACCTATCACCTGAGTTGCGAGAATCCATTGACCAGCTGCTAAAGGTACCTGAAGGTGAGCAACGCTCCTACTTTCAGCAGCTCAAAGCCTATCCACCAGCGGCTACCATCTCATCGTTGCAATCCTACCTGAAACGATACACAACCGTTGCTGATACAGGCATTGATAACTTCGAGGGACGGATGTTAACCCCTGCTTTCCTTGAATATCTATTTAAGCAAGCCAAACGATACAGTGCTAAAGACCTCAAGCGATTTGCAGATCACAAACGCTATGCCCTGATGGTCTGTTTTTTATTAGAGACGCGTAAGGTTTTGCTGGATCAATTGGTCACTATGCATGACCAATACCTGATGAACATGTGTCGCAAGGCCAAGCATCTCCATGAGCAGAGGCATCGAGAATTACGAAAGCGACAAAAGAAGGCGGTTGATATCGTGCTCGATGCCAATACCTATCTGCTGGATTGGCCTTCAGATCAACCGATTTTGAAAACAGATTTCTGGCAACTGGTCGATGAGGATAAATTTCGCAATTCGCTTGAGGACTTGCGGGCCTTCAAGCAGCTTGAGGAAAGGGGGTACGGTGATCTACTGTTGGCCCGTTATCCTAGCCTACGGAAGTACTTTGCTGAGTTTATTAAACTGCCATTTGCCGCTGAACATGGGAATGATAGCTTGATTCAAGCAATAGAGCTGGTTCGGAAACTGGACGCGGGTGACATTAAGAAGTTGCCCAAAACAGCACCGGAAGGATTTATTCCCAGGGAACTACGGCGTGCCCTGAAAAATCAGGCTGGACAGTTCAACCGTAATGCCTGGGAGATGGGGCTAGCTTTAGCGATCAAGGATGCATTACGCTCTGGTGATCTCTATCTACCTCAGAGTAAGCAGCATGTCTCTTTCTGGGATTTGATGCTCAGTGAAACTCGCTGGCAGGAGATACGCACAGCGTCTTTTGAAGAATTACAGCAGCCCCAAAAACATGAGGTTAAAGCCGTTCTACCTCAACAGTTTCATGATGCTGTTGCCCAGGCAAAAGAGAAATTCCCCTTCGACGATTTTGCTGAGATTCAGGATGGCAAACTCAAGTTAAAACGCTATGACAAAATAGCAGTCCCGCCTGCCGTTGGGTATGACCTCAATTAGATGTCTATTAAAAAGTCAGAAATCCTAAGCCCTACAAGAAGCTTACAATCTCCATCACGCTGAAACTGAGAAAATTTATTCTTCGCTCAAATCTTCCTGAAACCCTTGCTGGATAAGCGTTATAGCACTCTACATCGTGTCGAGGTCATACCCCTGCCGTTGCGACCTTACAAAAGGTGATTGATGCTCGAATGCCATCGATCCGAATTGAACAGCTACTGATGGAGGTGGACCAACTCACCCAGTTCAGTCGTCACTTCATGTCAGTTCAGGGACACCAGGCAAAGCCAGCCCATTTTTACAGAACCTTGATGGCAGCTCTGATTTCTCAGGCGACGAATCTTGGCGTGGTATCTATGAGTGCCAGCGTTAAGGGCACCACCATTGATATGCTGCGGCATGTTCTGCATTACTTTATTCGAGAGGAAACCTTAACAGCGGCCAGCACTGAAATCGTGAACCGACATCACGAACTCCCCTTGAGTGCTGTGCATGGGACGGGTACCCTTTCATCATCAGACGCACAGCGTTTTGGTATTCGCGCCAGCAGTCTGCTGGCATCCTATTACCCCCGCTACTATGGCTACTACGAAAAGGCGATTGGCATCTACACCCATATCTCTGATCAGTATGCGGTCTTCAGCACTCAGGTAATTTCCTGTAGTCCCCGTGAAGCCTTGTATGTCCTTGATGGATTGCTCAACAACAATACGATCCTTAAAATTCGTGAGCATACGACTGATACTCATGGCTATACCGAGATTATCTTTGCGCTCTGTCATCTGCTGGGATTCTATTTCATGCCCCGTATTCGAGATTTGAAAGATCAGCAGCTTTATCGGGTTGATAGACAAGCTGATTACGGGGTATTTGCGCCACTACTGACGAAAACTGCTGATCTCAGTATCGTTGAGGAGCAGTGGGAAGAGATGCTGAGAGTTGCCATTTCTCTCAAGCAGCGGACAGCACCGGCACATGTGATTGTCCAAAGACTAACCAATAGCTATCCGTCTGACCGGCTGTCGAAGGCGTTCACCAATCTTGGACGTATTCTCAAGACTCAGTACATCTTGCGCTATCTCACTGATCCGAAACTGCGACAGACGGTTCAACTTCAGCTCAATAAGGGCGAATACCGCCACAAGCTCCCACGCCGGATTTTCTTTGCCGATCAAGGCGAGTTCACGACAGGTGATTACGAGGAAATCATGAATAAGGCCAGTTGCTTGAGCCTGGTTTCCAATGCCATCCTTTACTGGAACACTATCAAGATCAATGACATCATCGAAAGTCTGAGAGCACAAGGGGAGGTAATTGAGGATGAAACCTTGGCTCATATTTCGCTGCTTCCCTACAGGCATGTGGTGCCGAACGGGACGTATTTTATTGATGACCTATAAACTGAAAGCACTATATGACAAGGCTTTCAACAGTACCTTAATTCAAAACCGTAACTTTCTGTTCAAATGGTGCGACCTGAAAAGTTGCACTTGAGAGTGGGTCCCTCAGAAAGACCCCAGCCTAGTAGCCAAGGCTGTGCCCATCCAGAAGGGGGACTTTTGGTAACGAAAGTTTCTCACAGCTAAACGGAGAAGCCCAATGAACCTAAGCCATCCAAGGTTATCAACGGGCAAGGGCAAAACATCTAAGGTCAACGCAAGTGAATCAACGATGAGGTTCCGTAACAGAAGACACTCCGCTAACGATGGCTCGGGAGTGTGTTGGAAGGAGGGTCTTCCTACCATTCGAAGGGAGACAAAAGGGACCAGCTCTAATGGGCAACTCCTGGGCTACCGTAACCTTCCCGGAATAGAGTTGAGACCTAACGATGTTGTATCTCGACAGTGCAAAACAGGCTAACCCCTGTTAGATGTCAAGGGGGGTAGACGTGACGCGACAGTCGGGTTGGCGAGCTGACTGACACTTAATAGAGACTAACTGGTCTCATGCTGAGACTATCAAAGCAAACGACGGGTATCAATTTAAGCCGGGAAATCTTGGCTAGGACTGAAGTCGGAAGTCGGAAGTCGGAAGTCGGAAAGGGAGGGCATTCCGAACTCCGACTTCCGACTTCCG
>NZ_JH993794.1:64666-67992 GCF_000316115.1 Leptolyngbya sp. PCC 7375 | reverse complement strand
TGCACAGAACGTAGACGACTACGACCGTAAAAGCTACCAAAGCGCAATGGGCCCCCTTAGGATTAGGCAGTCAACTGGATATGATGAATCAGGCGGTAGATTTACCAAGGATTCCCAATCATCGTAAAATCTATCCTAAAACAACCTGTGATCCATGGAAAACCTGCATTAAAAAGGTTTTGAGGCGATAACAACCTGACAAAAAAGCAAGTAGTGATAGGCTAAAAAGGTAAAAACTAGGCTAAAAAGTCATTTTTTTAAGCCATGCCTAAGCCATTGCCATCACCTCTAAGCGGAAAAATTAATGAAATAAACTTGAGGTTGAAAATGGATGGCTACAGGGTGGCCATTTCCATTAGAGGTAAGCATAATTTCCTTTACTTGGTTTCGACACTACCGCCTAAGCCTGAATCGACAAGGAGTAAGCCGTTTCAGCAGCGAATAAGTTTAGGGTACCCAGCCAGTCTGCCAGGGATCAAGAGGGCAGAAACTCAAGCTAGATTGCTGGGTGCCCAGTTGGTAGAAAATAGCTTTGACTGGGGCAAGTGGAGGGGAGCACCTGCCAAGTCTGCAAAAACAGGTGAGGAATCCTTAGCTCAGTATAAAATCTATGTTATCGAAAACCGCTTAAACCGCGACAAGTATGACGACAGCGAGATAGAAACGTTGTGGCGACGTCGGTTTTTGGACAGGGGGCTTTTAAAATTGGCCATCCCCCGCGCGCTATCGCTAAACGATTTCGAGGCGATCGCTAAAGAGCTAAAACCAGGATCAGCCCAAGCTCGGTATGTGACTGTTGAGCTTAGGCATTTTGCAAAATTCTGTGGCTTAACTGGGGTAGATGAATGCCTAATGCCTTATCAGGGCAATTACAACCCGAAAAGACCCAAAAATAAAAGAATCATCCCAACCGATGAGGATATAGAAAAGCTACTTACTAAAATAATAAATCCGTCGTGGCGATATGTTTTTTGCATGATGGCCACATTCGGATTGCGAAATCATGAGGTATGGAACGCTAGCTTAGAGTATCGGACGAAGGGGGGTAAGACGTTTCCCGTGTGCCTGGTTTCAGATGGTAAAACGGGAAGTCGCGAAGTATACCCAATGCCATCGCGCTGGGTAGATCTATTTGATCTACCTGACAAAAAATTACCAACGCTGTCAGTATCCCATGTTAGGCATGGAGAAAAAACAGCCAGAGCTTTCTTAAGGCAGTGCGATCGCATTGATCATATTCCTGACTGGCGACCCTATTCACTACGCCATGCCTACGCAATCCGATGTATTCGCAACGGAGTACCGGACGCTATTTCTTGTAAGTGGCTTGGGCATAGCATTGTGACATTCCGGGAGATTTACTCAAAATGGATCAGCCGCAGTGAATCCGAAGATATATGGTTGGACCTCAACATTTAAGCAGTTCTTTTCGTCAAAGCCTTATCACAATTTTCGATGTGATATTGGTAAGTCGGTCGGTTGCCACTATTAAGGATCCTATAGTGTTTGCCGATGCGGCTAAATGTCCCTGCGTCACGAAGCCGATGCATCTTCTTGACGACTGACAGATCACTCCCTTCAAAACCTAGTGCTCTGGCCACAACCAAGGGTGACTGCCAGCCCGTAGCCGTATGCTTCAGTAGATCAATTCTTAGCTGCTGATTTTCGCAGCGTAGTTCCTTAGTATCTCTTTCCAGGATTTCTAACTTTTGAATCATAGTATTCAAAAGAGTGATGATTTCAGGCTGTTTCTCCATTACGACTTCTTCCCCTCCCGCTTCTCATCCAACTCCCAACACCGCTCTAAATACAGCTTTGTCCGCCACAACCGCCTAGCCGTCTTCTCGTCCTCAGAATCCCCCACAAACCACCAGCGCACGAATCCCCACACCTTGAGCAGGGCAAATCCCAGGCGCGCATGCCATGGAAGAGGTTGCCACTGGGCTTCCAGTTGGGCCCTAAAATTTTCGATATTCTGGCGATCGATGGGGCCCATCACGCTGCCTCCGTGCCAAAACAAACATTCATAAGCTGCTCCCCGATCCACCGTGTATAGGCAGGTGGAATCGCTTGGGCTAATTCTTTTTGATTCATCCAATTAATCTCCATAGCTTGGCGCGCTTCATGGGTCAAAAAGTTGTGCCCTGCGACCGTGATATACCCGCCGCCGTCGCTCAATCTGCTTATCCCTCGATGACTCCCCGTCGAGCCATTGACAGGGATTAGCGGGGGAGCCAGAAGAAAAGGATTGATCTCAAAAAGTCGATCTCGAATTACTTGAAGGCCAAACATATTCCCACGTAATGTGATGGGATTAAGCATGTCTCGCCATGCACCTTTGACGTTCTCGATAACATAAGGCTTCTCTGTGCCTTGAAGCCTTTCTCTTACCTCAGTAATAAGCTTAGGGGCTTTCGATTTACTGAAGCTTTTGGTACACGAATACCCCTGGCATGGTGGGCTAGCGTGAATGACACTGAATTCGCTCATGTTCAGCATTGACAATGCCTCTTGCCAATCCATTTGATGGAACTCAAACGGGTAGCGAGGTTGGGTTTTGATGTCCACCCCAACAACCTCGAAACCGGCTTGGTGATACCCCATGGCAGCACCACCGGCGCAGCAGAATAAATCGAGTAGTTTAGGCTTCACGCTGCCACCTCCAACAAACTCAACTGAGGCCATGGTTCTTGATCAATCCGCCGTCCCGAGATCGCGCAATTCTCTGGGCTTAGCTCAATCAGCGTGTAATTTCGACGATGCCGTTTGCAGGTCATCCCAGTTGTCCCCGCTCCTCCAAATGGATCAAGCACATGCCCTTCGGGAGGAGAGCCAGCCAAGATGCAGGGTTCTATCAGTGCACTGGGCATCACAGCATAGTGCGCCTCTTTGCAGGGCTCTGAAGCTACGGGCCATACAGATCGTTTGTTTCGAGTGCTTGTCTCTCGCCTCAACTTTGAGCCAACAGCACTTTGACGCTGTTGGGCCTCGAGTGTTTTTCCTCTAATAAAACTGCTGCCCTGATAACCCGCGATCGCTGGCTCCTTAATCACCTCATGATCAAAGGCGTAACGCGGTTGTTTGCTGAACAGAAACAAATACTCATGAGCTTTGGTGCAGCGGTCTTTAACGCTTTCTGGGAGGGGATTCACCTTTTGCCAAATTACATCCTGCCTGAGATACCACCCATCCGCCTGTAATGCCATCGCCACCCGCCATGGAATCCCGATCAAGTCTTTCNCTTTTACGGAGCCCCATTAGTTAACCTGTCAGGTCTTGGTCTCGGCTGCCGTCTTCCAGGCTGTCGTTGCCAACNGCATTACGCC
>NZ_JH993794.1:53223-64566 GCF_000316115.1 Leptolyngbya sp. PCC 7375 | reverse complement strand
CTGCCATCTCAGAAACCTCTTTGAAAAATGTTCTCCTGAGCGCCGCCCCCAGCTTCAAAACTCGCTCATCGTCCAACATCGTGAGAATGGTGTGAGTACTCCAGTCAGACTCAACCGAGAAACCAGTAGCCTGACACCATCGGGTTAACCGCCCATGGAACCCAGCCGGGTCGAACCTTTGGAAGATGCTGATCATGGTCAGCTGCTGAGAGAAATCATCCGGGACCTGTCTAACAAGCTGGTTCATCACGCCCCCTTGCCGGTGACAGCAACAGTAAATCCAGTGGGTCGCAGGGAAAGGCTGGTACTCCCCGAGACTTCCACTTCACCGGGATACAAAACGCCCGATCGCGTCCCAACGACTGGCCAACACTCACAACCTCGCACACCTGATCGGGAAACAGCGGTACAGGATAGCCCTCCCGAGCCTTGGGGACAACGAGGTCACCGGGTGAATATTCCGCGTCAACAAGTTCGGCCCCAGGTGTTGGGGTGGGTGGGATAGGGGTTGAGTCGATGATGACGGGAGCGTCGAAGACTGAGAGTTGGTCAAGCATGGGCACCTCCTATCCAATTCTTGGGGCTAAGTTGCGGAATCTGGTGAAAGCAGGCTCAAATAACAACTTGACCGTGCCTGTGGGACCATTGCGGTTCTTGCCAATAATCCACTCAGCAAGCCCTCTGTCAGGCGTATCGGGATCGTAGTAATCCTCCCTATACAAGAGGATTACGGCATCTGCATCCTCTTCGATATTTCCGGATTCCCTAAGGTCGCTCATCAAAGGTCGTTTAGGATTGCGCGACTCAACACCACGCGACAGCTGAGACAACGCCCAAACGCTGAGCCCTAATTCTTTAGCCATTCCTTTAAAGCCACGAGAGATCTTTCCAAGCTCTGCGACTCGATTGCCTGCGCCGCGATCGCCCATGAGCTGGATGTAGTCCACCATGACCAGACTGATCGTGCCTGGTCCATTCTCAGCATTGATTCGCTGAATATTAGCCGCAACAGTCTCGGGCGTCTGGCGAAAACTATCGTCAATCCAGACAGGAAGACCGGCTAACTTTGTCACTGACTCACCTAAGCTTGGCCATTCATGCTGCCCTACTTTGCCATCTCGTAGCCTCCCAGACTCAATAGAAGAGTCAGCCGACATAATGCGATAACCAAGTTGCTCAGCGCTCATTTCAAGGCTTGAAATGTAGACCCCGCGCCCCTGAGCTGCGACATTAACAGCCACGTTAACCAACCCAGCTGTTTTACCCATCGACGGACGACCAGCCAAGATAATTAGCTCACCTGGTTTTACTCCACGAAGCATTTCGTCTAAGTCATAAAACCCAGTCGGGATGCCTTTAGGGATCTTGTCATCAGCTGCGTCTTCAGTTTTGCAAATATTCAAAGCAACTACCTGGTCAAGCTTGATAACACTGCTTTCACTAACGCCCAATTCCAAAAGTCTGCCTAGTGACCTCTGAGCTTCACTTAGGCAATCACTCAATCCCCGGCTGACATCTTTGGAAATCTCTTGGATTTCTGCGCCTGCACGGGCCATGCAGCGACGAAAGTGCTTTTCAAGAATTAAATCGGCGTGTTGCTCGACATTTGCTGACGTTAGGCATAGGTCAAACATTTGAGCCATCGCCCTTTTCCCGCCAACCTTATCCAACTGCTTGTTATTGGTCAGCGCAGTGCATACGGTCATCAGGTCAACAACTTGACCATCCCTGTACAGATCTAAACAAGCTTGATAGATGGTGCGATGGCTGTGCACATAGAACGCTTCTGGAGGTAGCTTGTGAGCAATGCGAGCGATCGCGCCTGGATCAACCAAGATTGCGCCAATCACGTCGTACTCAGCGTCAATGTTGGCAGGGTCAGCCGTCTCAGGAGACCGAAACGGGAGAATAGGAGTGGTATTAGCTTGCATTTCGATATCTCGCTCCTAGTACGTTCTTTGCCCAGTTTTTTGTAGGCGGAGGTGAATATTTCCCTGTTTCTTTCTTTGGCAAAGGCGCATCAATGACGGCCAAAGCTGGCTGTTGTCGCGTCTTCCGTTGGACATCCAGCCAAAGGGCCTCAAGCTTTGCCCAGTCAGCATCCCTGATCGCCCTAGTGATAAACGTCACGCAAGCGGCCCGATTGTCGGGATGATTGCCAGCTTTTTTGTTTTTAGCAATTAATGCCAACAATCCTGCATCAAAATCGCTTACGTTGGGTCCTACCCAGATATCCCCCAACCCATGAGCGACCAAAGCTGGATGTCTGTGACCAGGAGCTAAAGCTCTAGCCTCGGCTTTGGCCTCGTACTCTGCAAACTCCCATAGCTCAGAAAGGTCTATCGACTCGGGAGACTGCTTGTACGTAACAACGCCAACTTTTGGCGGCGGCGGAACATCACCCCCTTGATCCTTGCCTACCGATTTAGGTTGACCCGAATCAAGCGAAGCCGATCCCGTTTGCCCAGAATTTTGTACTTTTGTCTGAACAGAAGAATTGATTTCCTCGGGCTGCGTAGCGGACTCTTCTTGAAGCGAAGCGTCGAAAGTGGGAGTCTCTTTTTCTTCTTTTATTCCTTGATCAATTAAGTCCTTAGTTGAATTAAGTCCTTTATATGCATACGGGTTTTCCGTATTCGGTTTTTCCGTATCTGGTTTTTCCGTATTCGGCAAATCCGTAATCGGTTGAGCCATTTCCGGGTTTTCCGTATTCGGTTTTTCCGTATTCGGCAATTCGAAGACATCGTAAGAGACGTCCTTGAATTTTCCGCCGTCTTTTCTGTGGTTAATTTTCTTTATATAACCAAACTTGATTAGTTCTTTTAGTGCGCTGTAAATAGCGTCTCTACCGTCCCGGTCACTCTGCTCAACCAGGTGTTTCGCGTTTACCTCCCAGCTATTGGGATAGCTCAACAGAAGATGGTGCAAGCCTCTAGCTTTTAGGCTAAGCCGTTTGTCCTGAATAGCTGAGTTGGCTATAGACGTGTAGCACCTGGTGTGGCGGATCCTGAAAGTTGTCACAACCCTACCCCCTGCAAATCGATGAGGCGCTGTCTAATGCCTGCTGGGGAGCCTCTATGAATAGCCCATAAAGCCAGTTTCTCTTCATCGGGAATGTGGTCGAAGTTTACTGTTCTCGGAGGAATTTCAGCCGCACAATCCCCCCGCACCTCCAGGGGCACGGTCTGTTCTGTTCGTTTCATGATTTCAGGAATTACTTACTAAACAACAATGAAAGTAGATGCACGGAATAACGCTTCTGCGGCTACGGGCTGGCTTTGTTGTGGGGGTCGCCCCTGATCACAACCTCCCCGTCAATCACATAGTTCTCGTCAGTCTCGTCCAGCTCTCGCTCTTCGTACCAGATCGAGCAGTAGCAGCCATAGTCGTACCCCTTTTCTGAGCGACGATTTAAGTCAACACTCGACATTGGTTCGGTCAGGTTGATGCCTCTTGGATCAGCCTGAAAATCAAAATATCGGCCAACCATGTGGTAGTGCATCGCTTCAACGCTACTGAAGACACCATGTAACGTAGGCTCATCAACGTTTCCGTCCAGGTCTACGTGACGGTTTTGCTCCCACAGCAAATAGACTCTCACTGCCCTACCTCCCGCATTCCTCTCCAAAGCTTCCGTAACGCCATGTAGACATAGGCCACGGCCAAGCCTTTCAACTCCCCTGCTCGCCATTGGGGCAACGTCTGGTAATCGAAAATTTCTTGCCATTTCTGGGTATAAGTCGTGCCCCCGATGGGCACAGGCAAGGCTTCGGAAATGCGCTCCCAATTCTGCTCGTACCATGAGACAGATTTAGTGATGTCTTCGGCTTCAATCTTGATAGGCTTGCCATCATCGGCAAAGATTAACGAGCGATCGCATTCGGTCGGTGGGTGCTGGTGCATTATTTAATCCTCCTTGCCACGAACCAGGCCCAAGCGACACTAGATATATTTGCGCCTGCCACGCAGAGCCAAACAGGCAGAGGAGCATTGCCCCACAGGACAACAATGGTTCCGCCTCCTAAAGAGGCTGCTAGAAGCTGAGTTCGTGTCATGCTGCAACTCCTCCTTTCGATCTCCCATCGATAATCTTGGCAATCCTGTGATGCTCTTCCGCATCACGAACCTTCTCCCCTTCCACGGGCACCACTAACCAACCGCTCTCAGCAGCTAACCGATGCTTTAGGTTGTCGCGGTCCACCCCTTTCTTCGAGTAATGCCCAGGGCCATAGCCTTGGATCTCAATCGCCACCCGACCTGGGTAGTGACAAAAATCGAAGCGGAACCGGCGCTTGGGGATAAGCTTTTGCTCAACATAAAGATCGAGCCTGGGGTAGAGCGCCACCCACAGCTGACCAAAAGCCAGTTCTAGCTCAGAGGCTTTGGCCGCCCAGTCGGGGCATATCGGGAGAGACTCGCTCATAACTCCTGAGCCTCTTCGATCGCAGATTCAAGCATCTTCATCCACCCTTCCCTGGCAGCCACATTCTCCTGATAATCTCTGAGCACCAGAGCAAACGCCTTCACACTCATCTCAACGGTGTGCTCAAATGAGTGATGCTTTTCGACATCCAGAGACAACTCATAATCAGGATTCAACATATAAAGAGGAACCCTGAAGCACCAACCCTCAGCTTTCTTGTGGGCTAGCACAGGCGCTTTACGAAGCACCAACGCGGACTCTACAGCAAGATCCCACTTAACAGATTCGGCATAATTTGGTTTCGTCCAGGACTCGATCTGAATAGCGGGGATGTTCAGTGGCAATCCCCCATTGGCAGGGATGTCGATGGACGTAAAGCTACTTCTGTTTAAGTGCTTACGCAGTAGATCAATTAACTCTTGGCGAAGGGTGTTATCAGGCATGACACCCCCTCCGGCTCAAACCCCGCAGTGTGGGCATCCCTACCGGGGTTCTGTTCTGTTTGTCGTACACTTTCTTTGTTGCGGACAACATCTTGTGCGCCTCGTGTAACATAGACTTGAGTCAATAGGACGTATTTAGTTTTGTTGTTCTATTGGATCCAAGATTTCGCTCTGTTGCTGCTCCGGTAGCGACGCTGCAACAATCTTCAACCCAGCTTTGATAATGTCTTCAGCTGTTGCCCAAAGTGGCTTGTTTTGATTTGAAAACCGATGAAAAAGCTTCACTTGGTCTGCAAGATCAGATCCCACATAAAGAGCATGCCGCCCCTTATTGAGCAGTATCGTTTTCGTTGTCTTCATTGCTCTCTAAATTCTTCAGTGAATTCAATATAGCAACTAAATTTCAATATAGCAATTGTAATGTCTAGACGCGTTTTAGCTTTGTCCTGAAATGACCATGCAGCAAGGCTTACTTTCGTGAAAGTAAGCCTATAGAGCCTAATATATATATCGGAGTAATAAGTGTAACGATGAGTGGAGTTTACCCCCAGGATCCAAGGCAACGTTTAGGAGGAGCAATTGATCGTTTTATTTTGGATCGATCTTTATGGCCTAAAAGCCTGCAAAGATATTTTGATGAGCTTGATCAGAAAGATCGATCCAGAGGATTGACTATAGAGTATCTATTGAAATGGATGTCTGAGCAGACAGGAATTGTAGACCTTGACAGTCCTCACTATGCTCGACTACTCGGACATTACAGACGCTGGGGACGTGGGGTAGAAAGAGGAGGAGATAGCTTCGTTTTACTGACTGCATTAGCTCAGTGCGGCATAGTCTGCAAGGGTGACGGCACTCCAATCAAGGATCCAGCAGAGCTGATTGCTTTTCTGTATGGCCGGATTCAGTGAACTCAAAGAAATCGCAGACACCTTCATCCGTCCACTGTATATCTAGCCCTTTCGCAGTAGACAGCGTTGTTTTTGCGCCATGAATAGTTATTAGCTCCGCGATTTTACTGCTACGACTCCCTAGCAACGTCAGAGCTCTAAGTTGAGCATCTTTAGGGATTTGTATTTTAATTTCCAGCATTTATTCTCAGGACTCTCTCAGGAATCTGTAAGACCTAAATATACCGTGCTTCTAGGGTGTACGTAGAGACACACTGGCCTATGCTAATACGTCATCCCTACGCAAAATCTAAGCCAAGTTGCGGAATTAACAATAAAATTGCATATCGAAGCTCAAATGCCCATATACAACTGCCTCCGCAGTCCCCCCTCGGATAGATCATTGTTTATACATATCAAATATAATACAAATGTAGAGAAAAGAATCTTATAGTCAGGCATTAGAGAATTCTCATAATCCTTGCCGTGCAACAATTACGGCGACAGCATGGAACCTTTCCGCTGTCCAGACAGGCGGACTTTCAATTAGTCTTAAAGCGCCCGATCTAACTTTAGACTTTCTGGATATGGGTCTTCAGACTGGAAGGCGATAAGTCGATTAAAGTTAAATTGATCACTCCATGAAGGGTGCTTTTTATTTGCTTTTCTTGATTGCTATATTGAAATTTAGTTGCTATATTGAATTCACTGAAGAATTCAATCGCCACACACCCATGACATCCGCCACAGTCACCGCCCAGTCAATCGCCACAACCAAGTCCGAGCTTCGTCAGATGGTCTGCCATCTCCACACCGCCAACACGTACCAGCAAGCGTTGAACCTCTGGCAGTCCGAGAATCGTTCTCTCACCGAGGACGAGATTAATCAGGTGATGGGCGTTGCCAAGCCTGCCGCCGACCCGTTTGGGGAGCAGATTGAGAACGCTGGGTCGGAGTTTGACCCGTTCGGCTAATACTCACCGGGGCTTCGGCCCCGCTTTGTTCATTCCGTAGTACAGATTTTTTAGAGTTATGAAAGACTTTATTGTTCAGCATCCATTAACAGATCGTTCCGTGTATGGCATTGGCGAGGACGGAAGCAAGACCCAGATAGGGACTATCACCTGTGTCACCCCCGAGGATTGGGTGATGTATTGGTCCGATGCCAAATGGAAGTTTGTTCCTTGCGTTGAGGGCATCCCCGCAAGCGATAGCGGAACCATGCAGGACTGCGAACAGTTTGTGTATGGCTTGTTTGACGGGGTGGGATCTGAAGCCGCGTAGAGTGTTGCCCCAGCCAGGGGGCTTTCGGTTGGGGTTTTTCTAATTGTTTTTTGGAGAAGGATTGTGATTTTAGAAACGCTTTTTGAGGAGTCTGTTAACGGAGTGATTATTGGTGGCTCAGTTATGTGTGGTCAGATTTACAGCCTAAAAACCGGCAATTCTTTTAAGGGCTATATCTATGGAGAGTCTGTGGAGAGCCTTCAGACTCAAGCTAATGGCCTTATTGATCAGGAAAAAGCTAGCTGCGGCGATTGCTTGTTTAAGGAAATCTATCCACTGGGATTTGAGTTAAGAGTGTTTTAGAGGAAAAGTTATGAGCAATATCACGATCAAAGAAAACAACAACGTCTACAGCGACGGCAGCTACATCGGCAGCATTTGCTACAAGTCTTACGGCGGGCATTGGACAGCGTATCTGGCCACGACTACCGGAGACGAGGTTATTGGGCAGTACAAGACTGATGTGCTGGCGGCTGAGGCGGTTGGGGAGGCTGCGAATGGATAACCCCATTTATAGCCACGATGCGGCTGGCCGTTGGATATGGCGCACGAAATTGTTTTGTAGCGATCGCACGTTTGGCTCTGAGTCGGCTGCGATAAAGAATTACGAGGCATTGAAGGAAGTTTACGAGAATAGTGAGGTGGTGAAGTGATGGCCTGCACTACTTCTGTCGACAGATCGGGCCGATGGCGTTGGGAGGATGGGAGCACTATCAGCGATCGCACGTTTAGGACTGAAGCAGATGCGATCGCTGACTGGAAAAAGACCTTGGCTGAGTTCAAGGGGAGTTGGTTGAACCCACCGTCCCCGCCGAAAAATGTATAGGAGATTTCTGAATAATGGCTAATTTAATGCGTGCCCCCCGATCAGTAGCGGAATTAGTCTTATCCCCAGCCACCCCCTGCGGCCCATGTTGCAGTCTCGACGACGATTGGCGGGATGTTCCTCGTGGCGTTCATGCTTCTGTCATGGATGCGGACAGCATTGTTGACTACTGGGTGTATGCCACCCGAGAGGATAGCCAAGGGTTTGTCGATGAGCATACGTATCGGCTGAGTATTGGGGCCGGTTGTGGTCTGGCTGCCGACATGATTCGGTGCTGGCTAAATCAATACCTGCCTGGGTCCACGCTGGTTAACTACGCCTGGTGGGAAAGCTATCTCGCTAATTGGGATATCGAAGATCAGCCGTTTTGAGGAGAATGGCGCAACCTGCCTCAGTGGTTGCGGTGGCTTTGGGGCTAAGTGAAAGTTTTCCGATAGAAGGGATTACGTGATTATGAGTTCTGCAATCGTTCAACAAAATAGTTCAACTGGCTCAGCATTGGCCCAATGGAATGCCGAGCAAGTCAATATTATTAAGCAACAAATAGCGCCTAAGTGCTCTGATGCTGAGCTGGCGTTGTTTGGTCAGGTTTGTCAACGGACAGGGTTAGATCCATTTGCTCGCCAAATCTATGCAATTAGCCGATGGGACTCCCAGGCTAAGCGAGAGAAGATGACAATTCAGACCAGTATCGACGGTTATCGTCTGATTGCTGACCGAACTGGTAAATATGCGGGTTCTGAGACCTTCTGGTGTGGCCTTGATGGGGAATGGAGAGACGTTTGGCTAAGTTCAGATGCTCCAGCCGCTGCCAAGACAACAGTGTGGAAGGCTGGATGCGATCATCCATTTGTTGGTGTTGCTCGCTTTAGTAGCTACTGTCAGACCAAAAAAGATGGTAAACCAACAGCGATGTGGGATCGCATGGCTGACGTGATGATTGCTAAATGCAGTGAGGGGTTGGCACTTCGTAAAGCCTTCCCTGCTGAGCTTTCTGGCTTGTACACCCGTGAAGAGATGATGCAGGCTGACAACGATCAATTGCCCGCTCAGCCCGAGCCCCCAAACCCCATCACCGAACGGTTCAATTTTATTGCCAAGAAGACTGGCCACAATAGAGAGGCTGCGATCTCAGCCTCTGAAGCTATTGGTGTGCCTGCCAGCAGCAAGCAAATGTCATCCGACCAATTCAATGCATTGCGCAACCGGATGCTGGCTGAGTGGGGTGTCCGCCAGGGAGCCTTCAAGCACATCAATCATGCCATGAACAGCCTAGGTCATTTGCCAGGTTTGGCGGGGGATGAGGACGCTGTGCTGTGGGATGCGTGGCAGGCAAAAGTCGGCATGAAGTTAGCCGAACGAACAGATGATCAGCCTGAAGTTGTTGAAGCGGAGGTTGCGTAGATGAATAACGTTTCAATTACAGGATGGCTAACCAAGCCGCCAGAGCTTAATCGGTACGATTCCGGCAGCCTCAAGGCAAAGTTCAGCCTCAAGGTTTATCGAAACTATCAAAAATCAGGGGAGCAAAAACAGGTCAGCTTCATCCTGTGCGAGGCATGGGGGAAGATTGCCGAGAATCTTTGTAATCACAAGGCTGATGGCAAAGGCGAGCTTGGGATAACCGGGGAGCTGATCCAGGACCGCTGGGAGAAGGACGGGCAGAAGCACTCAAAGGTCTACATCAACGCGACCCGAATTGACTATTTGCGTGATGGGGACAACAAACCTCAGGGCGACAACCCCCAAGCCCGCCCCCCTGCGCCAGAACCCGTTGAGAATCACCCGCATGGGGTGCCTGATTATGATGAAATCCCCTTTTAGCAAGGGTTTCAGTAATTTTTGAGTTATGAGGGTTGGGAGTGAAGTTATGGAGATTTTGGATAAACCAATGAAAATTCAAACAGTCGAAAAAATAGAATCTTTGGCCGGAGACAATTACTTTAATCTTGTCGATCAGGCTTTGCGGGCTGTTGATGAGCTAGATGTTGAGTACGCAGCATTTGACTTTAATGGCGTTGAGGTTTGCGTGAATCAGTCAACTGATCTAGTTCTGCTTCTGCGTGACCGAAACACCGCAATGATACTGGACTGGCCATCCATTGGCCCTTACTGTGTTGAAGAGTACTCAGATACTGTTCTCGAACAGATAGAGACAGCTAGGCAGGAGCGTGAAGCTGAAGTTAAACTAGCTCAGCAAAAGTGGCAACTTAAATCAGAGAAAGCCAAGCTTGAAATTATCGCTATTGGCGCTGAGTATTTCAATTTTAAGATTCCGCTTAGAAAACAGTTTGATTATGGGCTGGAGTGTGTAAACCGCTCTTCGTTACCTGAAGAAGGCGCTTATCAAGCTGCTGTCTTCCGATGGGCCAAAGAGATAGCTAAAACTACGCTAGCGCTATCACGACAGTCTGGTCGATGGTTGGGAGTGCATATAAAAGAAGCCTCGTTCCTAGTAGATGATGCCATGGACGAGGGGTTTACTGGCTTTCAGTACAGCCTCGCTATCGATATTCTTGAGCGTTATTGGCTGTATGGCGACGTTGTCAAAAGAGCTAGGCAGATGGGGCTGGTTTGATGTTGATAACCGCCGCGATCGCCTTACTAACCCTCGCCCTCGCCCTGCCCGCTGCGTGGGTGGTGCTGTGGCCGGGGGTGGAGATTGATGATGTTTTTGATGGGAGGGAAAGACGATGACTGAAAGACAGATTAAAAAACTACTGGCAATACTTGACAGTCGGGACCACAGTCTTTTTCGCGAGTATGCTGCCGAATTATCGCCAAACCAGTTAGTGGCTTTTCAAACAAAGCACAAGCATAAAGATTTTGAATATGTGCTCTGGAGTGCCTCACCAACATGGGGGTTTGAGGTGCTGTGGGCTGAGCAATATTCCTTGCCTGAGGATCAGCGAGATTCTGCTGTGGATTTGCCAGAGTTGGAAAGCCTGACCCCAGACAAACCGCTGGATAAACATTTCATGTGGGCACCGCAGGACCAGTTGACAAGGCTAGCCTAACCCCGCCGCTGGGGTGTGTTGTTTTGGTTTTTTTGGAGGAATGAGATTGTGACAAAGAAAGAGCTTCTTGGATTTCTAGATGATTACCCCGATGAGATCGAGATTGTTTTGGTTAAAGACGCAGAGGGTAATTCTGTGTCGCCTTTAGACGAAGCAGCGCACCAGTATTACTGCTCTGAGAACAAATGGTCGGGTGAATTGTCTGAATTTCCTGAACCTGGTTTTGACAAAGCAGTTATTAGTCTTTGGCCAGTCAACTAACCCCCACCCAGCAGTACCACGCTGCCATGCCTGTGCAATGCGGGCTATGGGTCTGCCTCAATCGTGAGGCACCTAGCATCCACAGAATTCTCGCCGATGCTAGGCAGAACAACCACAGAGATAAGCCGAGTCCCTCGGGCGTGGGCAGTGCCATCACTGTAGAGGGCTGATGTTAGTGATTTGGAGGTGAGACCGATGA
>NZ_JH993794.1:0-53123 GCF_000316115.1 Leptolyngbya sp. PCC 7375 | reverse complement strand
ACATTAACCGGCGCTGTTCCTTCGTTCGTGATCACTGCCGAGCCGCCACGAAGTTTTATGTTCACGTCCCCGATCTGCAATTCTTGGGGAGCATCGATGATAATTTGCTGCTGTGGGTTTAGGCTCTGGGCTGGAATTGTCGCGAGCATCATTAAGCTCTCCCCACATACACATCCAAGGTTGTTGTTTGCCCGCTAGCTGTCTGAGCTAGTATCTCGATGCTATGCAGCCCTTTGACATAAGACGTTTGGGTAGCTAGAGCAAAGAATATTTGAGAACCAGCCGGTAGCGTCGTGGGGGCAGTAGTTTCTCGTTCCCCTGAGCTATTGCGTTGCTCGGCGTGTTGGATGGCCGATCCGCTGGCGGGGGAGGCGAACTCGGCGTCGGTGTCGATGATGATGCCGCCCGGGTCGGATTCTGAAATATAAGCTTTAATAGCGAGCCCAGTTAACGGCTGAGCGCCAGTATTGATAATTCGGAGATTCGACACGTTGCTGGTCGTGACACCAAACCGCCCAGCGGTGGCCAGAGTCTCAGTTACAGTTGTGGTTCTGCTAGGCATTTTTCCTGTAATACTGGTGACTGTTTTCAGATGATCCTGAATGGCACAGTCCCAGCGGACAGCCATGGCAGGATGAATGCATTCCCATCAACGCTAACCGTTGCCGCCCAAGGGTTTTTAGCTATACTCTAAGAGCGTTTACGGCACTATTTATTGGTGTTTTGTAAACAGTTCCTGACCTGTTGCGCCCATGAAAACAACTCAGAAAATTCAGACACCTGAAACCAGGATGGCCGCTTTGTTGCGTGGTGTTCGCGCCGAGGCTGGTCTTAAGCAAGCTGAGTTAGGCACTTTGATTGGAACTGAGCTGAGTATTAGTCCGGTTGGTCAGATGACAATCAGCCGGTGGGAGAATGACGGGACGGTACCAGGGTGCTATCTGGGTGCGATCGCTCGGGTTTGTCGGGTTGATGTGGGGAGGTTGTTGGTGTAGGACTGGTTTACCAATACTAGCGATAGCTTAAACTTGAGGCAGTTTCTCTTTTTCTGCAGTTCTTCCCCATGCTTTACCGCGCCGATGGAACATTAATGAACTCGTTTTCTGCGCTATCCAACCGGCGCACGGGGATGGGAGTAGCAGGTCGAGATAAGCTGCAGTCAATCGACGTCAATCTCAACCCGTATATCCTAGATCGCTACGAACTTGGCAGCCTGCATCGTTCGAGCAAGCTAATCGAAAAAGTGGTGGAGCTGTTGCCGGATGATGCCGCCGCGAATTGGGGCGACTGGCGCTTCCCAGACGATGATGGCAATGATGACGAAGAATTAGCGAAGGATGTTGGATTGTATTGCGATCGCCTCAACTTAATCGATAATTTCAACGAAGCCGCGAGTCTGGGGCGGCTGTATGGCGACGGCTATATCTTGCTGGACATTAAAGACGGCAAACCCATCAATCAGCCGGTCGAGATGCGCAGGATTAAGTCAGTGGAAATTGCGGGTATTGTTGACCGTGATGAATTGCGCCCTGATCCAAGTTTTGGCTATCGGAATCCTAAGGCTTACTACTTAAATGTTGAGCTAGATGCACCGCAGTTTGATGGGGTGAGTCGTGGTTTTTCGACGATTCACAGCGATCGCGTATTGAGATTCCCAGGTAAACGGTTGCGCAGTCGTCAACTGCAGCGCAATCAGGGTAACAACGATTCAGTCGTTCAAAGTTTGTTCAACGGTTTCTCGATTTACATGCAGTCGTTCACGAGCGTCTCGACGATGCTGAGCGACGCCAATTTGTTCGTATACATGCTGCATGGGCTAAGCCAGAAAATCAAGCAAAAAAAAGAAAATGAGCTAATAGACAGATTCGCGGCATTGCAAATGTCAATGTCAACCCTGAAAGGGCTTGCAATTGACAAGGATAATGAGGCTGTCGATTATCTAGCTCGGAACTTTGGCGGCATCGACAAGATTTTGGAGCGTGTCGAAAATTTCTTTCTGGCTGAAACTGGCTACCCTCGTACTAAGTTGTTTAATCACTCCGGGGCGAATAGCCTCAGCGAATCCGGCAAAACCGATGAGCGCCTATGGGCCAACTTGGTCGCATCGTATCAGCGCAATATTTGGGCGGGACCGCGTCGTCGGGCTAGCGAACTGATTGTTGCAGCTAAAGATGGACCAGACTATGGTGGGCGGGTGTTGTTTGGCTGGACATCTCTGATCCAGTTGGACGACAAAGAGAAAGCGGAGATTGCCAAACTCGAAGCAGAAACAGCCGTTATCTTGGCAGAATTGCCGGAAAGAGATCGCCCTAATGCCCATATGGATGCCGCATATGAGCCTAAAAATCCAGCTGAGCCGCACGAACGGACCCATGGCTCTAGCAAAAACTTTGAAGGTAGTGCAGCAGCCGGGGAGGGCATTGATCTGAACGAGACCACGGTCACCGCACTAGAGGGAAAAGTCAGCACTCATAATGAAGCGCATCCTGAAAAGAACAAGAGAGCTACCGTGGAGACGCTCAAAAAAGTATGGCGACGTGGTGCGGGAACATATTCGGCCAATGGCGCGATTGCCAAAACCCGCAACCAATGGGCAATGGGCCGGGTTAATGCCTACCTCTACCTGCTGCGCCAGGGCAAGCCTAAGAACCGTAACTACACCACAGATAACGATCTCCTCCCCGCTGGGCATCCTCGCTCTAGCCGTAAGGACGAATTGCCGTTTCAGGATGGGGAGTGGGATGCGATCGCGGCTGATGTTGGGAGTCAGACGGTGGTAGAAGAAGCGTTGGGCGCGATCGATGAAGCTGGTGACGTTCTCCCATCGTTAAGCGCTGTGCGCTATACCGAGGGCTTCATTTAGAGATAGCTGTATACCATCCCAAGATGAAGTTTCTTGTTTCACAGGCTGACTATTGTCTAAGCCTCCACAAGCAGGCAAGATGAGACCCACCTCGCTTAATGCCCGTTCTCGAATATTGATAGCGGCGTTTTCGTCCCTATCCATCTCCAAGCCACAGTGCGGACATTGATGCAACCTAACCGACAAGTCCTTAGGCACCTTAGTGCCGCATCCAGAGCAATCCTGGCTAGTCCCATGAGGACGAACTTTAACAAAGTGAGAGCCGCGTTTTACCGCTACTGCTTCGACTATCGTTAGGAGCTGACCCCAACCAGCATCTAGGATTGATTTAGACAATCTTGTCTTTGCTAGGCCGCGAATATTTAGATTCTCAACAGCTATGAAATCGTATTGCTTCACTAACTGATGGGCGACTTTGTAATGCTGTTCTTTCCTCTGACGTTGAACCTTTTGATGCAACCGCTGAACCTTGTTTAACTGCTTCAGATAGTTCTTAGACCGCTTTTGCTTTCGAGATAGCTTTCTCTGGGCACGAGCTAAACGTTTTTGCCCCATGCGGTAGAACTGCTGAATAGGGAACATCTCACCGTCAGAGGTGACGGCTAGTTCCTTTAATCCAACGTCTATACCTACAGCAGTTTTAACCTCATCCAAGGGCAAGATTTCAGGTACAGATGCATCCTTTAGGACGATTGATGCGTACCAGCCATCAGCTTTCTTGATGATGGTGCAAGTCTTAGGGGTGAAACCATCAGGAAAGGGTCTATGCAAATTGATCCGCATTTCACCTATTTTAGATAGCTTTAACTTGTTACCTATAACGTGAGCACCAGCTTTAGAGCAGTTAACCCTAGGGAAGATAAATGAGCGAAGCTTGCCCACTTTCTTGAACCTAGGTTTACCTCCCCTCTTCCCTGTAGCATCTGGCACCATCCACTTTTTCCAAGCCTTATCGAGGCGTCTAAGGTTGCCTTGCTGAGTCTCGGTATAGATTCCTTTGTACTCAGGAAACAGCCTCTTAGTTTCTTTAATAGCAGCTTGTTGTGAATAGTAGTCAACCCTTGAGGGTATCTCACCGATAGGTTCAGACACTAAAGAGCATCGGTTGATAGACTCACGAGTTCTAGACAGATAATCCAACCGCTCACCAAGGGCGTAGTTCCAATGGCGACGCAGTAATTCAAGCCATGTATCCATGACTTCTGTCTGATCAAGGCTGGGGTAAATTCTGTACTCGTGAGTTACAATCATGTACAGATTATAGCCTTAGCGCTTAATGATGTCATCTAATTACACCAAAGGGTTTAGGTCAGTTCACAGTCTTACCGTGCATGTCATATTTGTGACGAAATATAGGAGAAGGCTGTTGAATGCGAAAATCTTAAATCGGCTTGATGAAATATTCAGAGAGACCCTAAATAAGTGGGGCTGTGAGCTTGTTGAGTTTGAAGGTGAAACCGATCATGTTCATCTGTTGATTAAGTTTCATCCAGCGGTTGAGCTGTCCAAGTTGATTGCCAACCTCAAAACGGTTTCTAGTCGATTGATTCGCAGAGACTATCTAGAACATATCCAGCGTTATCATCACAAAGCAGCTTTGTGGACAGGCTCTTACTTTGTAGCCAGCAGTGGAGGGGTTACGGTGGAACAGCTTAAGGCGTATGTTCAAGACCAGAACAGTCCTAGGGCTGATAATCCTGACCTCAATTCCCCTCACCGCTAAGCTTCGCTATAACGGGAGACCCCTTTCGGAAGAAAGTTGGTGAAGAGTTTCCGGAGGAACCATCAGGCAGCCGATAACCCACCCTTAATAGCATCCTCCAGGCTCATAAACAACAAATAGCACTTGCAATTAGTGCGACATTCGCAATTTGTAGCGGGCGGCGTGATTTCGCTAGCCAGCCTCGGTGTAAGCTGCTGGTGAGCAAGGCAGGACGCGCAATGGACATGACTAGGAGATAGGTGGCGTGTGGCATAGAGCTTGCCTGCTGCTGCCGCTGCCCGCCGCTGCATTAAATCACCTGATAGTCTCCCTGACTTTGCATACATTCGAAGTCGGGCGACGAGCTGGGCTTCACTGACCTTGCCTTTCTCTACATCGGCGGTGAGGTGCTTCAACCCGTAGGGTCTACCATTAACCCCGCGTCCTTTATAGAACTGACGCTTAAGGATTTCCGTGATTTGCGCCCAGTCTTCATTTGTTACATTTTGCGGTCCACGCTTAGCAATAATCGCGCTTGACCCATGAATGCGGCGGAGTGCTTCACCAGATTGTTTTTGAAATTCGCGGGCGTTCAGCTTGCCAGCAAAGAAATCGCGTCCTAACTGTTCTAGCTGGGATGATTCCGCATCAATAACCCTGCTGGTTACAGAGAGAACAGCCTGCTCTGACGCGAGTTTACCAGCCGCAGCGCCATTGGTCCAACGAAAGCGCTGGATGTTGGGGTCCCATTTGTACGGGAGTGCGTCTAAGTTCATCTTTCCAGCTTTGCTAATAACGCCCAATACTCAGCCGAACCTGGTTGCAGATTGTCAAGCGCCTTGTGGATGAAGCGAGCTGCTCTACGTTTTCTGATTTCATCAAGATCGGCAGGTGCATAGTTACCTTTGGCTACTCCCGCTTTCATTTTTTTAAGGTAGATAGAATCATCTAGGCAGATTGTATGTTGTGTGCTGCCAATGACCGTCTTTTCGTTGCGTTTCATGTTCAAGGCGCTCCAAGGTAGGTAAGTCCGCACGGTGGTATCGTCAGTTCGCTACGAGATTCGTAGAGCAGCACAATCGCTTCTATCTGCTCAAATACCCAGAATGCAAAGTTCTCGCGATAGGTTGTCCCGCCTGACTCAAAGGTAGGCTGCCCAGCGGTGAATGAACCACGCATCGGATCACTAATCGTGTCAATGTATTGCGATTTGAGATGCCGCCAAGTATGGATAATAATCGGCCAAGTGACGGTTGGGTCTCCGCCTGCAAGATTGGCATAGATCGCCGCTTTCATAATCAGCGCGGAGGCGTGTGGCTCCTCATACAAAGAGACTGGATCAGCCGCTGGCAAAATATCCGTCAGCGGTCGTATCTGGCCACGCAAATAGTAGTCATTATTAAGGAACTGTAGAGCCCGCATAGCAACTGTCTGAGCGATCGCATCCCCTGGCCTGAGATACCAGGAGTAGGCAGCCTCGACGACTGTCCTGGCTGTGTATCCAATCCACTGGGTGTTAGGGTCCTCACCAATCCAGGAAAATTTATTGATCTGGTCTTGTGAAACAGCCATCGTATCCCAAGAAGCCCAGTTCAAGACAGGCGCGAACAATCCGGTTCGCCCCGTTGGATGTTGCTGAAAATAAGCTGCCTGAGAATCAGACAAAAACTCAATCACATTGTCAGCAGCTTCGTTGTTGCCTTGCTTAATCCAAAACGATGGTGATTGGTACGCGGCATAAGGTGAGCCGCGATAAGCCTCGACCAACCCATTATCAGTATTGACGGTAAACGGCCAGATGCCGGGCGTATAAGGCAGTTCGTCAAATGGGTTATTGTTCGGCTTAAAGTCGCCAATCTCGATTGTGTGAGCCGCCTGCACCCGTGATACGAATGAGCCTTTATAGATGATTAACGGCAGCGGAATCCGTTCTAGTGGTACCTCACCCGCCCAAAGTACATCCACTGTCACGGTTTGATTGTCATCGTCGGGCTCAAATTCAATGCCTTTAATCTGCTGAGAATTTACAGCATCTGTACCACCGACATAATTCACCCAGCCCGCCGGGATTAATTGCCAGTTGGGCGATGGGTCGATATCCCGTGAGTATTTGTCATTGTCGGCATCCGTAACAAAGCAGGTCACGACCCCGCCCTGCACCCTCACATATAGTTGCGGTGGCTGGTTTGTTGCGCCACCCAGAGAGCGTCCATCGTCTTGCAGAAGCACTAGGCCAGCGCCAGCGAAGATTGTCTTTCGCAGTGTTAGCCGAACAGCAAGACCACTCGATAATTGCGATGAACCAGGCGCTGACGGCGCGGTCACCTCGATCAGTTCCGATTCCGAGATCGTATCAGGGTCAGTATCAGAGTAGAGATAGGCTGGATTATCGGCTAAGCGCGGATGCCAAACTAAGTATTGTTCACCGCCTGCCCGGTAGTCGCCTACCTCAAAGCCGTAAGCATAGCGGGCAAAATCCCAAGCGTTGAACGTGCGCGTGATGGGTACGCCTGCCTGCGCCACCAAAAACACCTTATAAAGCTGGGATTGATCGAAAGCATCCGTACTTGCCGAAAGCACAATCTCCAGGATTGCATCAACTGAGCACACCACCTCAATCGATATTGTGCCGTAGTCATAAAGTTGAACAATGGTGGCAAAATTTTGCACTTCCATCGAAGCAAAGGGCTGATCCGGCGTATTAGTCACGATGCGCAACCACTGGTCCCTTGCCCCGCCGTTGATTCGGTTTATCGTTCCTTCGTTGTTGTTGAAAATCCAAAATACCTGCGAACCCGGCCACCTGAGCGGGATGTCGTAGAATGGTTCTTTTTTGTAGAAGTAGCTGATGTTCGGTACCGTAGCTGTTGCGATCGCGGTCCCAATAGTCGCATCCCTCGCCCTGGCCCATTTAGCCTCGCCGGTTTCTTCAAACAGCAAGTCGTAGGCTTCAGATAGCCAGGGGAACACATCAAATGCAGCAAAGCTCTCTGTCGCGCCAACTGGTCTTAGCAATGGTGATGGCTCAAACTTTTCGTTTACCCCAACCGTGGGACCTGAATAATCTGAATAAACAACAATTGCTTGGCCTGAATAATTGGAGTTTAAAACAATCGTTCCAGCCGCCTCAGTCGTTGGCACTAATGGTGTCCCTCCAGGCTGGATGTAGTCAGGCGCAATCCGAAAGCGATCGCCTTCGAGTAGCAGGTCACTAACCCAGTAATTAACCGTGTACTCAGTGCCTTGGATCAGCGGGGAGTACACATAGGGCCATAGCAACAAGCCATCGGTGGAATAGACCTTATAAACATCGGCCAGCAGACCGCCGGGAATCGTAGCAACACCATTGGTAAAGGTGAAGACTTCCCCAAACCGACCATTAGAAATCGGTGGGTCTCTCTGGATTCCTTTCGTCGGGAACGATCCACGGGCATTGATCAACCAATGCGGCACGTAGAAATAATCAAAAGCATTGCCGCCCGCTGGCGGGGGAGGGACAACATAGTAATAATCTTCAATGGCTTCAGCTAGAAGGATAGCGCGGTCAAGCCATGACTGTTCACCTGTCACTCGATAGGCCTTGATGGCCGACCTAACTCCGACTGCCTGCCCCTCAGTCGTCCCTGCTGTTGCTGGGAAATAGCCGCCACGACCTAACACTTCATGAAAACTGTTAATCGAAACGCCATCATTGTTAATCAGAAATGGCGCTTGATCTCTCGTAAAGCGAGTGAGGTGGTCGTCAATACCATCGAGCATATCGAGCATTAACGACTGGTCTAGCTCTGCCCTCAATTCTTCGCAGCTGCCGCCGGGCTCTTCAATAAATGTGGCGCGGAAATTGTAAAGCGGGTTGGGCTCTCCTCGCAGCTCTTCAAATTCATAATCCTTGCAAACCACTAACGCTAATGGCCAGCCATCATACGGCTGCCACTGAAACGGTACCCAACCGTGATACAGGTCTAGCAAATCCTTAAGGCGATCTCGCTCTAATTGTGGGACTGCGTTTGAGCCAACCTGCCATTCAATTCGAGGAACAATCGAATTAGCCCCGGTTGAAACATATTCGTCACCCAGCTCCAACGCATAGCCGCCAAACGCCGCCGACATTTCTACATCAACAGAAACCTTGAATTCTAATTGGGGGACTGACATGAGCGATCGGCAGGAACTGTTGCTATTTTAGTCGTTTACAAAAGTCTCTTCAAATGTGGCGCTGAATTCATGAAACGCCACACCCGCTCTAGCCCCTAAGAATCTGAGTCGCCAATCTCTACAAAAATAAAGCCGTCTCTTGTCAGGGGTTCCATCTGGCGAAAATCCAAACGGTCTCATCCGGCGCTCTAGCAAAAACTGGTGCAACTCTAACCCGTTTACAACATTCCCCGAGGCAGCCCACCTACTACGAGATCTCTGCAACTGATTTCGCCTACCACGAGAAACCATCGCATTTTCAGCCGCTTCAATTTCGATTGGCCGCATTGCAAATGATGAGCGATCTCCGGGTCTGCCGGTGTATGGGATGTTGGGGTAGGGCACTACTTCACAACACCCCTCAGCCGCACATCTGTTGAGCCTGACGCCGTTGAGGCTTCAAACCTTACGGACTCATACCGCGCTACGTTTATCTCCAACCAAGCCGACGCGCCACCTGCCAACGTTCTTGGGTCACCAGCCGGAAACCCGATCGCACTCGACGCAATCACGGGGTTCAACACATTCCCAGTCTGTCGCCCTGCATTCGTGTCGTAGTCGGCAGCGCTTTGAGCGAATGGATTAAAGAAGCCGCCCAGGCCAGAGTGATAACGAGCAGAGCATACAAATGTGTTAAGCGCCGTGGCCCCAGCATTCTCGATCTGGATGCCCATCGTTCGGGCATTCGAGACATCCACAATGACAATCTCAGTTGACGAGGCTCCGACGCTCGCCACCCCTGAATCAAACTCAGTCGTTCGGGATTCGCGTAGTAGTGCCTTTAGGAGTGCGATCGCGCTAGCATCTACCGTTTCATCTGCCGCCGCGCTATCACCGATCAAACCCAGCGAATCGCTAAAGAACTTCTGGCCCACAATTTGCACGGTACCATCAAGCCCGAGATCTTCGCCGCGAATCTTTAGCGCGGTTTCGTTGCCGTCCAGGACGTCGTAATCAAAGTTGGCCATGGTGAGAGATCGGTGGAACTCTCATCAGTGTAGCAATTGCATCTACAGAGCGATCGCACTCGCCCTTCTCGAATAATTCAACACCAAATTAGCTTGGGGCGGCTCTCTCACAACCACAGCCCTGGATAAGAGTGATAGCACAGTCGAAGGAACTTCGATTTCAGCTTCGTAGTATGCGCCTTCTGCCCAGTTAGAGAACTTCCCTGTAGAAAGCAAGCTGGCAACGCGGACCTGATAGATCGGGTCGTACAATACGCCCTGAAAGTCGTAGGAAACGCCCTGGGTTGTCGCTTGGCTTTGCCATTGGCCAAACTGACCGCGTTTATATTCGAGAATATAGCCTGAGACAAAGGCGGCATCGGCGGGCGGTTGCCAACTAACTTGTAGCACATAACTACCAGAGTCTAGCGCCAACAGAACGACGTTAACGCTGGATGGCGGTACCGCTACAGCCGGAGCCACGTCCCCTGGAATTTCCTGTGGTGAGATTGGGATGCCTTGCTCTATTCGTGCCTCTTTGTCGGGCAGGTAGATAGATCCAAATACCTCAATTGTCGATAAGTCACCTTCTTCTGAATTGATTGTCAAGCATCGCCATACACGTCCTGGGACGGTAGCGATCGCCCAGCTTGCACCCGCAACTGGAGCTGCACTAAATGCAGTCGTTACGATTAGCTGGTCGGTTGAGCCGGGATTATTGGCAAGCAGCCTACGCTCAACCTCTCCCGATGGCGTTATTACTTCTACGTGGACGGCACCGCCCGGTATCGTCACGGCGCGGTCTAGCTGCAATTCGGTGGTTGTTGCACTGAGGAGTAGACCTGCTGCGATCGCGGCGCTATAGCGATTATCGTAGATCGTAAATAATCGACCTGGACGCAGACCAGCCGCGCTGCCTCTAGCTTGGAAATTTATCGTATCCGTCTCGTAGAAATTAGTGACCAGTTGATAGAGTCCTGCCCTGATCGCCTGCGACCTGGAATAGCACCCATAGGCAGTAAATTTGGTTTCGCGATAGCCATAGACCGCGAACGCCTCCTCTAATTCGACCGGCTCTACCGTGGGTTTAAATTGGTCATCCGGGTCGTGCCAGGTGACCAAGGCTACCGAATACCGCGAATTTAAGTCGCTTGATGCATACGTGAAGCTGCCATCGATCACATCGGCATTTGTAAATTGAAATTTTGACGTCCCTGGGCGGTCTTGCCAGAACCGCATTTTTTCACCATCAAAATACCGATGCGCGTTGCAGTTGCTCAGCACGTCATCAATATGTTTGAACCCTTGGGCTTCGGTTTGGATTAGGGTAGACAGCCGGAATCTACGCTCCAGATAGCCCAACCCAGAGTTAATTTTTTGGTTGTTATAAGCGCTAATCTCTGCGAGATCCATTAGGTCAACGTCATTGATCGAATAATCACTGCCATAGCCATACATCGGGTCTGTCAACAGAAACAGAGCAATCCATGCTGGGTCGGATGTTGGCTGCGGTGAAGGTACTAGGCGTCCATTCCATGGAATGGGCTGTCCGTTTCCGCTCAATATTGAATCAAGCCCACCCGCTAGCGGGTTCAGAGAATCTGTAATACCCGCAACCGCTACGCGCATGTTACTTGGAATCAGAATCCTCCCAATCATTCCGCCGATACGGTAGCTACGCCTCGGCGCACTGTTAAATTGTTCTGCCCCGAACTGCATCGCCACGACATGCAGGTTTGGGTACGTTGGCGATGTCGTGATTATTTCCTGGTAACTTTGCCAGCGCAATTGACGAAGCTCAGTTTGGTCTCCTTCATCAATGTCAGGACTCGCTTTGACCATCCGTATTGAAAAGTCACGGACACCGATCGTTACGGGGATGAATGCCTCAAATTCTCTAATTTGCGGGAAGCGATCGTTGATCGTCCGGTCATACCGCAGCACAAATGGGCCAATGCCTTGCTGTACAAAAATCTGAACGCGAACCGCGTTGCCCTTTACGTCGCCATCATCTTCTCTGCGCTCTAGTGCAACACCAAAACGGACAATAACGGCATCAATCTGATCGTTAGAAAATGTTCGAGTGACGAACTGGGTGTTTTTTACCTCAACACCAACACCTGTCTCGCTAGACTGATAAGTGCCGAAACCTTGTAAAGGAGCCTCAACATTGCGACCTGCTCTTTGTTGGAACAGCAGGTCTGAAAAATTTCGGCTACCGTCTAAATTTTCAAGTGGCGTTCCATCTAGGAATACATCCCGAATCGTTCGCACGCCTCGGCATGGGCCTGCACTCAGAATCTCAACCACTTGAGCGTAGGAGTCAGATGGGTTCCCCGCGTCCTGAGTTTTGGGCTTTCGTTGTTTTCTGCCGCCGCCACCACGACCGCTTAGTGGGGGTTGGTTAACCATTCTGAGTTTAATGCCATTAAAACAGTTTAAATCGCACTCAGCCAATCCGCCGCGCTGAACTCAGTCTCTTTCTGCTGCAGTAGAGAGAACGCGCCCGACGATGCGTCGGCTACATCGGTTACGCCAGGCACAGAAGATCCATTGAACTGCGCTAGCCAGCCGACATACTGATCCGTCCAAGCGCGTCGCAAAAAATAAACCTGCCTTTGAGACAGTGCAGTCGCGAATGGCAAAAATCGTTGCAATTTATCACCGGTTGGCCTGTCAGCGCTATAGCTAAACCCAGCCAGCCGATCTCGCATCGTTTCCGACCATTTTAGGCCAGCGCTGCCCCCCTCAAGCTCAGTCGAGACGTAGACCTCGGGGCCATCCATTTTTGCAGTCTGAACAATTAGGTCATCCCCCGCGATCGGGTCAAGGCGATCGCACACCACATCCAGCACTATATAAACACCATCACAGGCAAGCATTTTCACGCCAGCCGTATAGTAGGAGGTTGTTTTTGTGGTGGCCGCCAAGTCCCAGGCGCGAACGGTAATGGGCTTTGCTTTGGGCGCAAGAACTTCGCTGATGTCGTCAATAAATTTGGGCCACTGACGGTTAAAGACATTGCCCGTCTGGAATTGGATTTTCCAGTTGCCGCCTTCTAATCGCGCCCTCTCGACGGGGTGCAAAGCTTGTAGGTTAGCGCGATAGCCTGGGTCAATCTCATTAAGGATGGGATTGTCTTCTAGCTTTGATGGGATAAATGTGAATGACTTAGGCAGTGCGTTGGGATATTTACCGGTGAGTTCTTCCCGCGTTTCGCCCCAGATCACCTCATCGTTAATCGTGATGAAGTATCGGACGACTCCCGAGCGTTCTTCTATAGCAAAGCCATCATCGTCAATCCACCAATCGATAAAGGATGCCAACCAAGAATCTGGGTCTGGGTTGCAGGTGAATCGCATATAAGGCTTGACGCCACAGGTCGAACGATTTCGAGAGAGAAGGTAAAAAGTAGTGGCGCGATCGAAGTGGGTTGCCTCATCGATGATAAACAACGGCACCTGCGAACCCTGCCACCGGTAAGCATCCTTCATGCCGTGCTGCATGTGCGAAAACTTGACTGTGGCCCCAGAAGGAAATTTCCAAGTCAAATCATTCTCGCGGGCTTTGCCCCCAAGCGGCATGTAGATTTTGCGCGAGGTCTCCCACAGTCCACCGGGGGCTGTTATTTCGGGGTAGGTTTTACGGAGGATGACAGCAGCAAATTCGGGGTTGTCGATGTTGTAGAGGGGCTCTAGAAGCGCCGAATACGACTTACCACCGCCCGCCCCGCCCCCCGTTAAAGCTAAGTCAACATGACATCGAGCAAATTGTTCCTGCTTCCCCGGCTGTGGTGTAGTGGTGCCGTCGGGTAAATTTATGCGACCCGTTGTTCCTTTGTGGGGTAGTGCGATTGTCGTGAATTCGGATGTGAGGAATCGATATCCATCAGCGTCGTGTATTTCGAGTTTTGACGATGAGCTTTGCGCCTTATGCTTGATCGGCTTAAGTGTCGGAATCGGAACTAGGCGCATAATTCTCGACTGTCCAGCCTACAGGGTTACTCTCATCAGGTATCAAGGCCAATCCGTAACGCTTAAGTGTCGCCCTGGCTTTATTGAAGTCATCGCGGATACCAAAGAAGTCGGCCAGTAAACCTAATGCTTGCATTTTGTTGTGCATCTTCAGGTTTTTTTTAACGTTAGTACCTGACTCTGTAATAGACTCATTGAAAGTTACGGATTCGATCGCTGCTGTAACCTCGGAAGGTAGCTCTTCAGAATTGTTAAGTGTTAGTTCAGAGTTGGTAAACTTAAGAGTGCTTGTAATGTCGGCATAGGCTACTCTAGCGATCTCTTCAAGAGTGCGCTCTAGTGTGGCAACTGAGCGTGATTCAACTTGATTACGAAGAGTCGCAAGATAAGCTTGAACGCTACCTTTTGCTACCAGCCTTGCTGCGTGGTTTTTTGCGCCTTTTTCAGAATAGCCAGCTCGAACATATGCCGCTGCTCCGTTAAAGTCTTTGAGGTACTCACGGCAGAATAATTCTTGTTTGTCGGTTAGCCCTGTCTTGGGATTTCTTGCCACTTACCAAAGGAGTCGTATCATTTTCATCTTAACTAAGCCGTAAATATCGACATCACCGGCGGCGCTGCATCATCCGGGTCAATGCCCTGTTCTAGCAACAAATCTCTAAGTTCATCATCAGCGCTATAGCCTGGAGGAATCTCAAACCCATCCGCCAGCCACCTTAAATCTAGCGCCGCCTGCTCCCGCAAGAACGACTTAATCTGCACTCGATTGCCAGTAAACTGAATGCCGCCGTCTGCTCGCTCTAGGGTCTGGTTGTCGTAGTTCTGTCGCTCAATCAATGCCGCTACATAGTGCAGGCGATAACGCACATCATCGCCGCGACGTGCTGCTGTATCGTCTAGCTTTATTGAGATCTCAGATTCGCGACCTGTGTCGTTGGTTTGGGTAAGGTCCTGAACTCGCTCTAAGGCTGCTGAGAGATCGGAATAGCGATCGCTGATGCTCATCAGACACCTCTCGCCACAGCAAAAACAAAGTTATCGGAACCTAAGCTATTGGGAGGCGCATTCAGAGTAATAGCACCACCATTAGTAGCTTCAGATACGCCCGTTTGATAAGCAATCAAATCAGAATCTGTATCGTCTTCACCTTCGATGAACAATGCAAACGCTCCTACTGTTTGGGCGTCTGCCACTGCCGTAATTGTTGTATCAATGAACCTCAGTTCTAGCCGGTCTTCGCTGTCGTTGTAGATAACGCTGGCCGATACATCAGGGCGATCGTAACCAGTGAGTTCGCTGGCTACGATGTCGCTAACGAATTGATGAGTGGAATCGTAAGTGTAGCTTGATAGCAAGATCGCTTTCAGGCTAGGGCTATTCCAGGCGGCCCCTCCCGAAAATAGTGCAATTAATCCTTGCTTAAAAAAGAGCATCAGACTTTCAGTGGCAGTACGATATCTCGATCTCGTGAGCAGTGCGTATTCCAGTTCACCCCAGCGCTTAAATCTTGGGGCACATCGACCGTGAGAGAAAGGGGGCGATCGCAAGCGGCCAGAGTAACACCACCCCACAGCCCGCCCCGAATCACGACAACAGAGCTTTTAATCTCAGACGCTTCGATAATGCAATCAAAGCAATAGAGAAAACGTCCATCACTCAGGCAGTCAATCTCCATTAGGGTGCATACGTGTAACCAGATAGCACAGTGAAGGAATCGCCCTGGAATACCAGGTCAAACGATGCCCGTCGCACTTCGTTTTGGTTACCCGGCTCCTGATAGTTCTGGATAAGCCCAGCCCCTTCCTTGCGCTCACCATCGGGTAGGGTCAGCGTGGCATACACTTCACGTCCATAGAATCCACCCCCTTTCAGCGCTACGTTTTGCACCAGTTCAAAAAAGGCGCGGTTGTTTGGACGGATGATGAACGAGCAATTCACTGTTTTTGATGCCCGAATCAATGCCACCTCGGTACCGCTGCCGGACTTGGTGTCTGTGGTATCGACCGATGTATCAGAGGTGGACAGGTCAAACGACTGCAAGCCTTCCATCGGCAAAACGCCGTCAATAAAGGTTGCAGTGGCCCCGACTGGCACGTCCGCCTTAAGCGGGAAAATAGTGGCTGCTACAGGGGTGTCTTCGGTTAGCGTTACGTCCTGATCTAGAACTACCTGCACTCGCCGGTTGTTGGCGGTATCTTCAAACGAAAATGATGCGCCAGCGTTCAGCGTTTGGGTGTCGCCAGTCTCCCCGGCAATATCAATCGTAGTATCGTTAGCTGCAGCCTCGCTCGCTGTCAGCGTAATTGTTGGCGGAGTGCGGCTACCAATGGGCAACAGCACCAGATCAAGAGATGCATTTTGAAGAATAATCGAACCAACAGCTCTGGCCATTTTTTTAGCTCCTTGTCAAAAAATAAGGGGAATACAGGGAAAAGACGATCTGCTCGTACACATCGTCTGAAGATGGAGAGTGTATCGGGGAGCGAAGCTGAGTAAATGTGGCCTCAATGCGATTGGCGGCTTCAACTAAATTCACCGATTGCCGGTCATAGTTAACAAGCGTGACACGGGTATAGGCATTTTTATGAGCCCCGCCAGAGACGCGATCGCTACTGCCCATGAGGAAGCGATCAATGCCACAGAATAAGCCCGTCACTGAATTGCGCCGCACATCTTCGGGAGGTTCCACTGTGAAAGCAGGTTCACCATCCGAGAACTGGCCCAGTAAATCACCGATCTCATCGCGCAATTGAGTTACTAAGGGAATCAGAATTTCGTCAGTCGCGATACTAGGCATGGCGCACCTCTTGGGAATCCAAAAGTTCACCAGTATCTACTTTGTCGCGCAAGCCAGGGGGGATATACTGACCGTTTCGGCGTTGAGTACCACGCGGGTGATACCACCGACGATCTCGCAAGTTGTTTTGCATTTGTCCCGCAACATCTTCTACAAACTCTTGGAAAGCTTGATGAATGGCACTATCAGAAATTTCAGAGACAACGATTTTTGGCAGCTTAAGTTCATCGACAGTGGTGGCCATCCACGGCGCAGGCGGAATACTGCCACCGGACTTTAGCTGAGCCCCATTATGGACGATGGATGCATGCTCGGCGTGATAGCCAATCGCGCTGGATGCTTTGGTTAGCTTGGGCGGATTCCAATCCAACATTAGCCACCTCCAACTGAATAAAAGTAGCCAGAGATCGGAGACCCCAATGCCTTGGTCACTGCAACAAATCGACTTGGGACAATCTGCGCCGTTTCAAATTCGCCACTGAATTCCAAGCTTGTCGACAAATCTTTAAGAATGGCGCGAATCCTTTTACCTAAAGGAAAATCGTTCGGCTGGAATTTAGGATCGACAAAATAGCCGTCTACTCTAACGCGAGATATATCCGGGCCAATCTGCTCACTGAGCTTAGCCATTTCCTCAGTTGGCTTGACAGACGCTTTAATGATTTGTTGCTCTGATGGTACGGCAGGACGAGCCACGCCAAACGCATCCGTCTCAGTTGCACCGGGCACTGAGTAATAAAGAAACAAATTTTCACGCCGTCGCCAAACTGACATTAAGCACGCCCCTCCTGAACTTCAGAGATGCGCTGGTTGATTGCATTGCGGAGCGTCACACGCTTATCGCGATTGGCCCATGCCTGCAGCAGATCAACATCATGCTCAACGTCAACAATCTTCTCGGCTTCATCCACCGTTAGATCGTCGAGTGCCCCCAGTCGAGCCAGTTTGTCAGCTTCGCTTTTGGCTTCAGGCTTAGCTTCAACTTCGCCGCCACCCTCTACCCATTCGATCGCGCCCCATTCTTCATAGCGTGACAGACTGGGATGATCTTTGATGGTCTCGATTTGGCCTTCACTCAGGTCGTAGTTAATGCCAGGGTGAATGGGGACGCCATCAAGATAGCGAACTCCTTTAGAAGCTGGTTGCGTCTTTCGCGGAGTGTATTTCAGTAACATTTAACCCCCTACGCTGGCTTAGCAACATCAACATACCGGCCCGCTAGCGGATACTTCCACCGGACGCCAGAGAGGCATGAATACATCGGGACAATGTACTGAGCATTCCGGTACTCTGTTTCCAGGACCTGAGTGGGCTCAATGTGGCGGTCCAGTATTTCCGCACTTCGCGGATAAACAGCAATGCGGTCTTTATTGGTGCCAGCGCTATGTACTCCATAGCGCTCAAGCTTTTCAGATTTCAGCTCCGGCGAAGTTCCAAACGTCATCCGGGAAAAACCCGATTCTTCGCCACTAAACAGCTTACGCAAATGCTCAATCGCACTGACTGCCGTTCCGCTAAGGCGTTTCGAGGATAGTTGCTTCCACAACCGAAACGCCATCTCAATGTGATTGGGATACTCGGTCTCGTCGGTCGAATCAGTCACGGCTGCGACTTTTTCAACAAAGAAATCAACCAAATCTTCTGCTGTTGTCGCGCCAGCATACGGATCAAAGGATGTGTCGTCCACAGGAGTTAGTGGATTGTTTAGCATCCCCGTCAAGCCATACTGAGCGCTACCAAAAGCAGTCAACTCATTGCTGCGGCTAGCGATCGCTCGACGTGCTACCCGTTGCCGCTCATCAGTTAGCGGTTGATTAGCAAACGTAGCAGCCTGCAATTCTCTCACGGTGTAGTGAAAAGAACTGAATACGGCTACCACAGGGTCTCGGGTTTCGCTGACATTGTAATCAGCAAGCGGAATATCAAACGCCTGATCAGCTACGACAGCAGCCTCACCCCGGCCTTCAATCTGTTCCTGCACCAAAACTTGAGCGCCAGGGCTCAGATCAGCAACGGTCGGGACAAGTATTCCGTTCTCATACCGAAAGGGTCGAAACCGCTGACGAATAACGTCAGGCAGTTTCTGTTCTAAGTAACGACTTAAATGAACTCCGTAATCACTCATGGCTTCATCACCTCGATTTTGCAAACTTCACCAGCTGCCGCGACTTCTGCAAACTTGAAGCGGGCCGACAAATCTTCGGCACCATCAGTATCGGCATCAGTGCGAAATTGGCCGGGTTTCCCCGTTCCACCAAAACGCACGAAAACTGCATCAGCAGGCGTTACATCTTCCTCGACAATGCCGTAAAAGAAACCCTCAACCATATAACCAACCGGGCGTTTGTCGGCATAACCGCGATCTCCGTTTGCGTCGATTGAGTCTTGGTCAATCTGCTGAATCGTTGTAGCAATCGCCACACCCAACACAGATTGATCCGCCGCTGATATGACAGTTGCGATAGGGTTCTCGCCTCGGGTAGCAGGTGTTGCCTCGACAATGACACGGCCAAAAGGCAAAACGCCATCCATGCCATTAGAGGCCGTGCGAATAACGGCATGTTCTGTCGTCGCAACTTGCCCTTCAAACCCTTTTCGGTCGGTGACCGTTTGATAATTAGTAATCGCCATGATTAGTTAGTCCACGCCTCCGAATATTGCTTAGCAGCATCAGCCCGCGCTTTATCAATCGGACTTTCTTTAGACGACGCTTCGTCTTGGCGTGACTTTTGCAGCTGCGCCAACATACCTTTCAGCCCGCTACTGATTTTGTCTTGCTCGCCGTCGTCATCCACTGCGTCTTGATGGGGGCGCTCGGATAACTCAGGAGCGATCGCGCGCCATGCACCCTCAATAAATCCATCGTCCTGGAAATTAGGATCAGCGGCCATATCTGCCCGATGCTTAGCAATCCACAGTCGCTTTACATCGGCGGAAGATGCGGAAAAATCAGGCTCAAAGTCAGCATCCATGTGCGGCAAAATGCGCGACCAGCAGTCCAGTCGATCCTTTACTTCACTCGCTACATACTCCTGAACTTCTTTAGCGTCCAGTTTGGGGGAGGCTTCTAGCGAATCAGCCCGTGACTTATGCTTTTGGATGTCGGCTTTGAGAACTTTATTCTCGCCGTCCATGGCCATGTGCTTTTTCTTCATGTCCGCATGGTCTTTAACCATGGATGAAATCGCACCAGATAAGTCTTTGGCGTCATCGCCTTCGACCTCATATGTTTTATTGCCGAGGGTTATTTTCATAGGTTTTTTTTGGGGGGTAACAGGGGAAGGGGGAGTAGAGATCTCGTCACTATGCGGCAAAGTGATTGATGTCAAAGGTGGGCGAGGTAATTCCCCTAGCGTCAGGAGTCGATCTATGAGTTCTTCATCAAGCCCATCAAAGTAAGCTTGCCTGTCTGCATGATCGATATAATGCTTAACCTCTGGCCCATGCCGACCACGAGGCAAAATCGTAAAGTGGTTATGAATCCGAGGAGCCTGAATGTACGGATTCTCTTTCGTGCCATCGCCATCAAGCCATTCAGTGTTATAGGCAGGCGAAACCTCTTTACATCGCCCAGAGTCCACTGCATCGATCGCATCCCGCGTAAACAAAGTTCCGACGATACCAAGAAACTCACTGTCTCCGATCCATGTATGGCCAGTACTGCCATGAATATAGGGCTGCGCTGTATCGGGAGAGACTAAATCAGGAGGATGACGATCATGTGTGATGATCGCCATCTTTGCTGTATCAATCGAGTCCCGATGGAATAGCTGTTGCGGTCGAATGATCTCATATCGCACACCGTCTTTCATCTGCTCGTCTTGGTACGCCAGCAATTGATTAGCTTTGCCAATACGCATGTAAAATCGCAGCCGTCCATCATCTAGCCGCTGCGATTTCAAGATAAACCCAGTGTCAAAACGCGATCTCACGAATCATTCAAAAAATCACTATGCCGAATATAACACTATTATTGAGAATGGCTGCAACCCTCGCGCATCAAGGCATTTAAGGGCTATTTCCTGTATACATTTTCTGTTTTTGTCAACTGGAAGTTATGTCTCAATCCATCGGAACGTTGTTTCTAGAGCTTGAACTTAATACAGAGAAATATACGGCGGGGATGCAAGCGGCCAAGGCGCAGGCTGAAAAGTTAGAACGCGACCTAAAAAGAACTCTAAATATTGGTGGACGTAATTCGTTCGATATTGCGCCGAAAGTGGACCTAAGCGGGTTGCACGAGCTGAACCAGGTTTACGACTCGAAGATTAAGCACCGGAAGCAGGTACAGGCTGATTTAGACAGAAATCCCATCACGCCCCGCGTTAATACATCTGCGCTGGACGATCTTGAAAAACGACTAGACCGGCTCAGTGGAAAACAGATTCATATTGCAGCAGAGGTTAGATCTCAAGTCTCACCGTTTAGAGGCGCGGCTAAAGGTGGCAGTAGAAGTAGTAAGAAAACTGAAGTCGTAATTCCAAAAACGACAGAAGGGTTGTTAGAAGCGATTCTGACAGAGTTGAGAAAGCCAAACAATACATCAACGATGGATAAGTTGATGACGGGCTTTTTCACGTCTATTGGTGCTGGCTTTGGCTCGGCTGTATCCGAACGAGCTAGGACGACCCTACGAGCGAACTTTGATTTAGATAAGAAGACGCTGGACGGGTTGGAGCGCAACCTAAAAAAAGCGGGACAGGTCTTATTTGAAAATCCTGAAGTAAAAGCAGCCGCAGAAGACCTTAGCAAAATAGTTGAAATTCGGCTGGAGCGCGCCTCGGCCAAAGTATCCAAAGCATTAGTCGAGGCATCAAACGCACCTAGCGCAAAAGAAGGGGTGGCAGCATTCGGCAAGGGCGTGAGTACCACCCCGGCTGAGGCAAAAAGAGAAGCTGTCGAAACATCAAAAGAATTGATTTCGGCTACCAAGCAGATAGCGAGGTCTCTCGGCAATGCATTCGAGGAATCATTGAATGAGGCACTAGCAAAAACAAAAAAACGGGTAGAGACAGGTACCCCACTTCAGATCCCGATTAAGTTTCCGGATATCCAATCTGAATTAGTCGAGGCGTATACGCAAGGCCCTGTAACTGAACAAGCCCGCGCCATTGGCGATGCTGGCCGAACGACGTTGCCACCAAGTCCTAAAGCAACTGAGGTTAAGTTAACCAAACCTCCTAAGTCGCTGAATTTAGCTGCCCCTCCCATGGCACCGATGGACATGGGTCGGATAAAAAAGCTAACCAAAGAGATAGAAGAAGGCGCGAGAAAGGCAAAAGCGCTGGCTGCTATTAGCCCAGCTAAGGCGAGTGCGCATGCAGACATAAGCACATCGTTAATACCAAAACTCCTTAAAGATCTAGATATACTACTAGCCCAGATCGACCCGGCCACGAACCGAATGGGCCAGGGGCAAGAATTAGCCTCATTGAAAGGTCGAATTACGCGAGCATCTCAATCACTTAATCAATTAAATATTGGTGGAACTAAGGGCGTTGATAGTCCACAGGATGCAATTGAGCAGGTCGGACTTGTTTTCAGTGCTCAGATAAAAAGCGCTAGAGCGTTGCGTGGCACCGACCAATCAACAGGGATGGCAAAGGCTATCACTGAGGCGATTGAAGCAGGGCGGAAAGCAATTGACGATGCATTAACCAGTTATGGCGACGATGTACCAGCAGCGGCGAAAAAGGCAGCTGGCATTGCAAGGGCTCGTCTTACGAAAGCTGACAAAGGTGCGTCGTCATTACTGTCCGAGATGGACGACGCGGGTAGTGCCAGCGGGAAAGGGTATAGCGAAGGATTGCGCAAGTCAATCGCCAATGCGACAAATGCAACTAGTCAGTTTTCAAAGGCGGTTGTTGACCAGCTAAAAGACGACTTAGAAATAAACTCACCATCTCGTGTACTTGAAAGGCTTGGCATCGCATCAGGCGACGGCTACCTGAAAGGGTTGAAGCAAAAGATGGCAGAGGTCTCCGATGTATTTGGTGATAATGCGGCCAAATTCTTTGAAGTAGAACGCACCGGCAATGCGCTTGCTACTGGGCAAGCCATGCTGACATCGAAGAAGGGACAAGGATTTATTGGTGATGCGTTGGTCGCGGGCGCAGGTGTCGGCGCTGGGTTTGTGCATGGAGATATTGGATCGACCATTACTGAAGCGATCGCAACTGTTGTCGCAAGGCAGCTAAGTAATGTCATTGCAGCAACAATTGACGCATCAAAGGCAGGTGAGATATCAGCAAGCGCTCTTAAAGACATTGATGAATTCAGGGCAGGCATAAAGGCAGTTGCTGAGCGCCTTGGCATGGCGGAAGACGAATTTGGTAAATTACTGGCAGGTGACTTAGCTGGGATGGCAGGTGGACGTGCAGCGGCGATGGCCGCTAGTGGTGTTGCATCGAGTCTACCGTTCCCACTCAATGCACTCCCTGGTGTAGCAGGTGGAATGTCGAGTGCTATTGGTGTTGGAAAAATCCGAGACTCAATGATGAGTGTCGGACAGAATGTAGGCGCAGGGCTCAGTGACATTGACTTAAGTAAAGTAGAAGACATTGGAGAAAAGATTGGTCGCGTACTAGCCGAGGCCACTGAAGATGAATTAGGTATCGCCTCGCCATCAAAACGATTCATTGAAATCATGAGGCGGGTTGGTGAGGGTATCCAGATCGGTGCGGCTCAGATTGATTCGTCTGGCATCGGGGAAAAGGTAGCCGAGTCCGGCGAGGCGATGGGTCAGTCACTAAACAACGTAGGGAAGATATCAGTTGACCCATTCACAAGTAAATTAGACGGACTAAGGGATGTATTAGGCGCGACGCTGCAAGGCTTTATTGCATTCCGGGCGATAACATTTGCAGTGCCATTGTTGGCGGAATTTGCAAAAGCAAGTGAACAAACCGCGTTGCAAATGGACAGGGTGCGCCGGGGGCTAACCTTTATTGCTGACGACGCCCAAAAAGCAGGACGTATTGCGAGCCAAATTAGCTCTGAAGCAAACCGGCTGGGTATTGATGCAACCGCATCACAGGAAGCTTATGTAGGGCTAGGCGCTGCAGCGCGTGGCACTGAGCTAGAAGACGACGTGATGGCGATCGCGAAGGCTAGTAATGAGGCTAGCGCTGTCTATGGGATGACAATTGCCGAACAAGAGCAGGTTAACCGTGCACTATCCCAGATGATTTCAAAAGGTCGCATCTCCACAGAGGAACTACGCGGCCAGATGGAATCATTACCCGGTTCGTTCCAGATAGCAGCCAGGGCGATGAATGTAACAACGGCTGAACTAGACAAAATGCTCCAGCTTGGGCAAGTAACCTCAGAGGAATTCTTACCAAAATTTGCACAGCAAATATCGCTTGAACTTGCTGGTGCCATAGCCGAGGCATCCAACTCAAGTGCTGCTTCGCTAGCACGGCTTGGCAACGCAATGGGAACGTTGCGTGACAAATTTGGAACGATTTCGCTAGCCGTCAAAAAAGTTGGTATTGATGCACTGCTGCCGGTATTACAGTTTGCCGCCAATAATGCAGAGTTGCTGACGGTTGGATTCACTAGCTTGTCAGTTGTGATGATTTCCAAGTTAATTCCGCCAACAATTGCAGTTTTACAAAGCTTTGGTTTGCTGCCATCAACATTTGCTTTGACCGCTTCAAGCGCGTTGAAAATGACCAAGGTAATGGCAATGGCAACAGTTAAAATTGCCGCCATTGCTGCGGCGCTGAAGCTGGCTCAAATTGCATTCAGCGCTTTTGGCGAAAATGCTGGAGAGCTGGGAGATATTGTTGAGTCAAACACTAATAGGCTGGACCGCTTTGCTGAGTCACTAAACCGAGTTGCGGACAGTGGCCAAAAAACCGCTGACAGCCTGGGCAAGGTAAAGCTGACTGGCCCTATCAGCATGTTAACCGAAGGGATAGGTGGCTTCCTTACGAATGAAGCGTCCAGGAGTGGAGCTAGAGGGCTTGCTGACCGCACTGACATCATTGGGCAAGCGTCTAATTTCATCAAAAATCGCTTTGCTCAAAAACAGCAAAATGATGCTCTTGAAGCGGCGGATGCACTGCAATCCAATACGTCTGATGTGCTTGCGCGGGCTGCAGAATTTACGTCAGGGCCACGTAACGATGAACTACAGCGGTTCGGCGAGCTAGATAAAGAACTCCAGGTATTGCGGCAACGACTGAGGGTAACAGAAGCGCTCGACACTGACAATCTAACCAAGCAAACTCAGTTAGAAGAACAAATCAATCGGAAACTAGAAGAACGTGAACGGTTAGTAGGCGAGGTTGGAACGACTCGTCAGATCATCGATGAACAACTAAAAACCCAGGAAGACGGAATTGCTGCACAGGAGTCTGCCTACGAACAAGGCACTAACACATTTGAAACGTATAAAGCGAACATAGCTAAACTCATCCCGCAGATCGCAAAACTAAAAGGGCAGCAGGAGGACTTCAACCAAGCCCTTGACCAGTCCGTCATTGATATTGAACGTATTGCTGACGCGATCGCTGATGTTGCCGCCTCCCTCGATGCAGCCGCAATCAATTCAGCGCGGGCGGGTTCGATGGGTCGCAGTAATTTAGCCAGAGCCCAAATTGCAGGTGCGTCTGAGGGGCAAGTCGCCAGCCTGTCTCGGGGGCTGGAGCAACAGGCGCTGGTATCTGAACTATCCGCCACGGCTCAGGCTATCGCCAGATTGAATGCCGAACTTAGCTCAGCTGATTTAGCCGATAGTCTTAATGCATTGGGAGGGCGAGAGTCATTGTCAGGACTCAGGGCTCCTGAACTTGGCCGGATGCAGGATCGGATTGGCGACACAGACCCGGCATCAACAAAAACGCTGGGTCTCCTGATCAACTTAGATGAATACGAAACTCAGGCGCTGGATATCCAGGCTCGAATAGATGAATCAGCGGCGACAGCAGCAATGGACCTGCGGGCGCTTGGTGAATCTATCACAGATTACTACCAGGGAATTTCTGAAAGCTTTGACTCGACAATGCTCGAAGTGGAGCAAACGTTAGCGCAGGCTGAATTTAACCAGTTGCAGGCCGATTTAACCCGCAGCGTCAACAATATTACTGACGAATTCCTTGGCACCTATACCGACACCATCACCGACACCATCCAGTCGATCTTTGATGGTGTGATGGAAGGGTTGCAGCTAGAGTCCACGATTGCTGGAATAACACAGGGGCTTAATGGGACGATACAGCAGGGCATGGGCTTGATGGGACAGGTGCCGACGGGCGGTGTCGGTGGTGGTGGATTCTCATCACCTTTAGCTGGGCAAAGTGTACAGTCGCTTATCGACTATGCCCCTAGTACGGCGATAGGCCAAGATTTCCATGCAACTCGCGACGGTGGTCGTCGTATTCACAGAGGGATTGATATCGACAGTCGCGCAGGTGGTGGGCTCGGGGCTCAGGTTCTCGCATCTTTGGGTGGCACAGCCAGCGTTATCGATATTGGTGAACAGAGTGGCGACATAGCCAACTCCGTAGGTGTCTGGATTGAATCTCAACTGGGCAATGGCATTCCTATCGAGATTCGGTACAACCACTTGAATCTAGACCATGTCCGCAGAGATTTAGGGGTAGGCATTGGTGGCGCAGCTCAAGTGGGTGCAGGTCAAGCGTTAGGCACAGTGGTTAATCACCACTTGGACTACAAGGTGCTCGTGAACGGAGAACATGTAGATCCGCAAGAGTTCATGGCAGCAATGGCAAGCGGTGGAGGTGTGGCCAGTACCGTTGATGGTCGACAGATCAACATCCCAGGGCAATCCACTCCAGTTGCTGCCCCAACCGCTAGCGCCCCCATGCCTGACCTTTCAGGACTCACTGTCAAGGGGCAAGCCGCATCCCATGAGCAGATCAACAATGCTCGCATCATTGCTGAAACAGCCCGCTCTCTGGGTGCGAATAACGAGGAGATTGCAGGCGCGATCGCAACCGCCATCCAAGAATCTAATCTAATCAATCTCACCAGCGGCGATAAAGATTCACTGGGCTTGTTCCAGCAGCGGCCATCGCAGGGCTGGGGTAGCCGTGAGCAAATCGCAGACCCGCGTTTTGCAACTGAATCATTTATCGGTGGACGTGGCAGCAACATCGGATTACTCGAAACTCAACGGGGACAGGATATTTTTGCGAGGTCTCACCAGGTGCAACGCTCTGCTCGTCCAGATGCACCACGTCAATGGGAGCAAGAAGGTCAAGCACTGGCAACGGCCCTCACGGGAGGAGGAGTATTCACAACGCCAGCAGTCAACACCAGCGGCATCACACAGGGGCAAGACCTGGCAGCGCTCGGAGCGAATCAGCAGATTGATGCATTGCAGCAGCAAGCAGACGCCAGTGCTGAACTCCGCCTTGCTCAATCCCAGGCCAGCACGCGGAAACTCGAACAACAACGGCTTGATGACCAACGGCGAGAGGCTGACTCTCAGTTACAACGAGAACGTGACATTGAGGACAAGCAAGCCGCTCAGCTGCCGGATACTGCCGAAAATCGAGCAGCATCTGAATTCCGCGACCTAGAACGCCAGTTTGATGACATGACTCGCGACGTCCAGCGGCAAATCGAAGACCGACAGCTATCTTATGACTCAGCTGGCCAATACATCGATATCTTCAAAAGCTCTGCTGATCGTCTAGAGAGTATGGGGGGTGACCCGGCTGAAATTGCAGATCTACGCGCTAAAATCAGCATACTTGAAGGTGCTCGTGCTGATTTGCTGCCAGGGATTGAAAACCGGAAACAATACCTGGTAGACCTCGAAGCATGGCAAGAAGAAGAAATGAAACGGCTCAAGCTAGAAAAAGAACTAGCCATCGAAGCCGAACGCATCGCCAAGGCCAGGACCGAGGCTGATATCACTGGCGGACTAACCCAATCTCAAATCGAGCTAGCCCGCCAAGATGGGCGGCAATTTGAAGCAATCTCAATGAATGCCGACATCCAAGTTACGCAGCTTGATCTTGAAAAAGCTGAAGTCCTGCTCGAACTCAGGGAACAGCTTGCAGACGGGCTACTCACAGACGAAGAGTACGAGCTACGACTGAAATTAGTAACTGAAACCTTTGACAATCGCCAGGAATTACTAGACCGCGATACGGATAGAGAAAACCGTGGCCAACAACTCAGGGATGATCGAGCCGTCCTTGACTCTAACATGGGCGTCGCCAATGCGGCCCTGTCTCTAGCTGATCAGCGTGGGTTTGGTAATTCTCGGCAGATGAATGAACTCAGAGAGAATATGGCGATCGCTGACGAAAACATGCGATTCGCTGAACAGCTAGAGGGCATCCGCAATAATGCCGACCTATCCGCCGATGCAATTGAGCGCATGACAGAAAACGCTGGATTAATGCACGAGCTTAATTTGGAAGGAATTAATGCGCAATTTTCTGAAATGACAGAGATCTTGCAAATGGCACAAGGGCATGCTACGGACGCATTTGCATCATTTCTGGATGGCTCCAAAACCGCAGGCGAGGCGTTCGATAGCTTTGTTGATGGCATGATTTCCGGCTTGGCTCAAATGGCATCTCAAATGCTAATGCAAGAAATCTTCGGCGGCTTATTTGGTGGGCTAGGTGGTGCAGCCGGTGGCGGTGGCGGCGGCGGTGGTATCTTTGGCATCGTTAAAGGCTTATTTGGCGCAGCCGATGGTGGCTACGTCCCTAACTTTATGTCGGGAGGCTCCATAGCTGATGCCTACCGTCGTGAATCAATGGCACCCGGCAAACCCAGGCTAGCTATGGTCAACACAACCGAGGCGATCCTAACTCAACGGCACCAGGCGCACATAAACGAAATGCTGGCACCCCTGGGGAGTTCACTGGATCAAGTCTTTGCCGGGAATTACGCCAGTGGAGGGTATATGGGGCAGAAGGCAGCCGCAGGGGTTGCGCCAAGTGGGACCAGAGAATCACCTGCTATTTCTATCTCAAATCAATTTGCTAGCACTGGTGACTCGCAACGTGACGGCGAATTTGCTAAGAAATTGGAGCGGAGGCAGGCGGCTTTGGTCCGACAGATCATTCAGGAGGAGCAACGGCCTCGGGGGCTGTTGTCGCGGTGAACTACCCCACCGTGTAGACGGATGGGGAATTCCGCTCGGTTGTTAAATTAAAACTTTCCCTGTTACACAGAATTCTTTAGATGAGTATTCTGAACGCTCTGGCGGAGTTAGAGAATTCTGGCCTTCAACTTCATCAGAACGGTCAGAACCCACGCCGGTAAAAGCGCGACTTTGTTCTATAACAGCGTCTGCCTGAACTCCGATTGAGTTTATTTTTGCTAATGACGCTCTTACGTTTTGGTATAAGGGCTCTGTTTCATGAGCGACTAAATTGAACAAAAATTCTTCGCCATTTTTTGTCCCTATTACTTGGACAACATAAGAGGGATAATCCGCTTCAGGATTATCTGAAATGTCTTGTATCTCAAAACTAGACATTCCTTCAAGGAACTGTTTAACATGCGGCTCAGATTTTTGCCGGGTACAAACGTAATCTGTATAAGCATCATTGCCTTTCTGCATCAAAGATAAATAATTTTTCACGCTGGACTCAGGCGTTTTGCCAGGATTACACCCTACCAATCCTTGTGAAATGATTAATAGAGTAATGATTAATTTGGTTTTCATGGGCGGATTATCTATTGCAAGTCATTGAAGTACTTCAACGGACCCTGTGACGCACCGTCCAAAATCTGCAAGCTGCACAGTTTTTTTATACTTGAATAATGAACGCTGACTAAACCCCAACCGACTCCCGATTACGCACTTGATCAAACTGCTCAGGCTTCAAGCCCATCAGCTCCAACATTTCATCAGGAGCATCAGCCAAGCTTGGCATAATCATCTCAATCCATGGGTTATCAGCCTCAGGCAATGGCTGGTAATCGCACCAGCACATGACGACTTCGGCATATTCTGTACCAACCGGCAGGTCAGGCAGGTAGCTTTCTACCCGAGTAACCACCCATGGCCCAGGGCGGTGATGTGTCGATCCAGCCGCCTCACGCTTGTTCAGAGGGCGGGAATATGCAGATGGGTCATTCTTGTACTCTGACAGGCGATAGCCTTCCTCTGGCGCTTCTGCGTTGGGGCTACAGTCAAAGTGCTGGGATAGTAAGCTATGCAAGGTTTCATCACCAGTGGGCGAAATAAGTCGAGACGTATCTTTGGTCTCATCTCCGCTGTTGGCATAAAAGAGGTATGTCCGCTGATTAGTCATCGTCTCTATCTCCCTGGGTAAGGAATCAGGCAGATTATTCAAGAAGAACAGCGTCCTAGGGGACTGTTGTCGCGGTAGTGGCAGAGCGGATGCTTCCTGTGCAGAACAGTCAGAATCTTCAATGCCTGCAATTTCTGTAAGCTTCCTCGATTTCATGTTTTTCTACAGTATCGCCTTGAACGTATCTCCTCACACAGGCTTCAGTATCAAAACTGGCAGATTCAGGGCTAGTAGCTGCATTGTAAGCGCACTGGGCAAATAGAAGAGCTATCACTATAAACCCGCCAATAGCTTGATAAATCTGTGTTTTTTCATGCTTGTCGGAAGGGATGATCGTAAGATTTTCAGTATCAATACCTAAGTCTTCAAGGGACTCTGAAAATTCTTGCCCCTTCTCAGGTTGAACGAAATACAAATTAAACTCATCGTTATCTTTTGCTTTAACAACGATTCCGCTCTGTGGTGCAATAGAAATTTTATTTATATGGGTGTAATCCAGAGCTAGAAAGACTTCACAATCTTTCGTAAGAATAATGTCACCCTTGTGGTGGACACAAATAAGCCTTTCAGACGTTAAAACCAAAAATGAATCTTTCCCTTGAAATCTGACTCCCGTGATATCGAGAAAGGATTCGTTCGACCTTAAGTTGTCCTCCAAAAAGTTGGTGATGAAACCTATAGGAAAACCCTGGTTTAAAATGCCGGTAGGCATATGACCTTTAGTTTTAATTAGCTGCTTATAGTTTTCTTTCATTACCTGAGGGAATAGAAGGTACCCCTACCTTCTCAAGGTATTTTTCCTGACAGGACCTATATGGATCGCTTTACAGGTTTGAAATATAACCCTGGGTGCCTGTTAGTACAGAGATTTGTAGTACACGCCAGATAACAGCTAAAATTGATTGATTGCTGCGAATCATTCAATGTGAAGCAATTAAGCAAGCTGCATAGTAATCAATCAATACCTGCCATCGTTTTATCATTTAGCTCTTCATTGTTGTTTATGGCAGCTTTATGATAATTGCAAAGCTTACGTCCAGTGGCTTTGTAATTTCCTGGGACTTTATGTTTATCGAGAAGCGCTGACAAGAAGCTTTAAAATAAACACTTATGAATTATTTGTACTACGGGGATAACTTGGAGGTGTTAGGGAAGTACATTCCGAATGAATCGGTTGACCTTTGTTATATCGATCCACCCTTCAATTCAAAACGGAACTACAACCAAATCTACAATAATCTAGGTAAAGAAGACTGTGCTCAAGCCCAGGCATTTGTCGATACTTGGGTTTGGGATGACTTAGCCATCAAAGGATTTCGAAAGATTGCTGCCAATGACAATGGCCTGTATTCAAAGCAGACATTATTGCTATTGACTAGCCTCGAAAAAGTATTGGGTAGAGGTAGCTTGCTTGCGTATTTGGTTAGCATTACTTTGAGAGTTGCCGAAATTCATAGAGTCCTCAAACCTACAGGAAGCTTTTATTTTCATTGCGATCCGACGGCAAGTCATTATATAAAAATTGTCCTTGATTCAATCTTCTGCCCTAATGGTGGAGATTATAAAAATGAAATTACTTGGAAGAGGACTACGGCTCACAACGACTCTTCTAAGTATGGAAATAACGTAGATATTATTTTCTTTTATACAAAGAGCAAGGATTATACTTGGAATCCTTCTTATTCAATGTATACAGAAGACTATAAGAAGCGATTTAAGCGGAAAGATGCTAATGGTCGTAGATGGACTGATGATAACCTAACGGCTAAAGGACTATCGGGGGGAGGGTATGAGTATGAATACAAGGGCTGTCATTCCCTGTGGCGAGTCCCACCAGACAGCATGGAGCGTCTAGATAGCGAAGGAAGGCTGCACTTCACGAATAAAGGTGGGATTCGATTAAAACGTTATCTTGACGAGATGAAGGGTATTCCATTGCAATCTCTATGGGATGATATCTCCCCTATCAATTCTCAAGCCAAAGAAAGGTTAGGGTATCCAACTCAAAAACCAGAAGCTCTACTCCAAAGGATTATCGAGGTTGCGACCAATGAAGGTGATGTAGTCCTTGATGCTTATTGCGGATGTGGTACGACCGTGGCCGCTGCTCAAAAACTAAACCGTCATTGGATAGGCATCGACATCACCTATCAGTCTATTGGCCTGATTATGAAGCGTTTAACTGTTTCTCATGGCAGATCCGTCATAGATAGCGTTAAGGTGGCGGGTGTTCCTAAGGACATGGAATCCGCGATCGCGTTAGCTAATCGAGAGGATGACCGTGTGCGAAAAGAGTTTGAGAAATGGGCCATCCAAACATATTCTAAGAACCGCGCTGTCGTTAATAGTAAGAAAGGTGCAGATAGAGGCGTTGACGGTTTTTTACTTTTTCTAGAAGACCACGGCGGGGAGTATGGGCGCGTTATTTTTCAGGTGAAATCCGGCAAGGTAAGCTCCAGAGACATTCGTGACCTTTATGGCACAATGAATCGCGAAGAGGCATGCATGGGTGTATTCATAACGCTTAAGCCACCTACATCGGCCATGCTCAAAGAAGCTAAGCAATACGGATTATATGACAATAAAATAAACTCAGAATCCTATCCTGTCGTTGATATTGTCAGTGTCGAAGGACTTTTGGCTGGGGAAAGACTGAGCGTTCCTATGGCACTTGAAGTCTTCAAGGTCTTGCCCAAAATCGCTGACAAATCACATAAGCAGTTGTCAATTTTGCCTAATGTTATTGACGATGGCTTTGATATTTATTGCCAGAGTGCGTAGTCAATGAATCTCCCCAACAGATAACCCCCAACGCATTAAGCATCAGGGGGTGTTGCAAGTACTATGTCTGCGGTTAGGGTGCCCAGGGTTGGGGTGCTAAGCCAACTCCGTCTCCAACCGCTTCCAGATGGGCACGGGGCTAGGCGTGTAGGTTCCTGCGCGGTTTGCCTTCATGCGATTAACTAGCGCGTTGGTGCGTTCGTTGCGTCGGGCGATTTCTTCGACTGGGAAATCCTCAGCGGCGTATGCCACCAGCTCTTTATTGAGCAATTCAAACCCTTTAGGTGGAGACTCTAGCAACCATTGGCAGGTCGCCTGAACTTTATCAAACTGCTTATCGTAAACCATCATATGAATCGCTGTTTTGCACGACTCTATCCAGCCCAGGTGCTCCCAGTAAGCGATTCTGCGTTCTAACATTACCTGGGCCACCTCATAATCAGAGGGCAGGTTAGGGAGTTCCTGAATATCCGCTTCAGCTACATCAGGGTCAAACCATGATGAGGTGTCGATGTCAGCATGGCATAGATCAAACGAACGGTCGTACAGGTCCTTAAGTTCAGCCTCGGTAAGTTCGGTCATTAGGCAGACACCAGCGTTCCATCTGTTTTCCAGGCTGGGACGGGCTCAAAATTGCGGTTCTTGAGCATGTCAATCATTTTATTTTGGCGAGTAATCTTTTCTTTGGGGAAGTCACCAGCGGCCCAATCACACAAGTCTTTGGTGGCTTCTACTTCTTCGTAGCCCTTAGGTAATTCTGCTTCTAGCCATTGAGCATATCGCTGAGCTAGTTCGTATTGCTCTTTGCCAGCTATTTCGTGGATTGCTTGTATAGCGGCTTTCAGCCATCCATAGTGCTCCCAATAGTAGACCTGAGCTTCAATCATCTTCAGGGCTGCATCTTCAGGCAAGTCAAAGGTGCCCAGCGGGATTTCGTATTCAACTTCTGGGATGTCATCTTCACCAGCGATGTAGGCGTCTATGTCAGGCATGGGTTGATGAACCCCAGCATAGGATCGGTCAAAGTTTGCTTTAAGTTCAGTCGGTGTCATAACTCAGCTCCAAAAACCTTTTACTATCCTTTGGATGTCCCCAATGGGAACTGACGGTCCCTGCTCAACCTCTTCAAGGCTAACTGCCTGCATACTCAGGTAATAGCTGTTTAGCGCTTCCTTGATGACACTGGCATCTACTACCTTCCACAGGTGAGCAGCATTATAACCTGTGGCCTTTCTTATCAGTGAAGCTGTCCAGCGGCGTTCTATGCCACGGGACTCAAGGAACAAGAAAAATACGTTTCCCTGCTCACGGCAATTTTGGCGGATAGCTTCTTCTGATGCAGACTCTAGCCATTCATCAAATAACTGGACAAGCCTTAGGATCTTTTCAACTTCATTCATACATCAACGTTCCTCACAACGGTCTATACAACTTGAAACCTGGGTGCGATCGCGTTCGACTTTGGTGGGGGTTAGTACGTTGGCATTCCGTGTGACGCGCAGAAGCTCACGCCTGTCCCTCGTGAGACCGGATCAAGCCCTCGTCCAGCAGCAAACCAGATCTCTTCGTCTGACAGCTCGCATAAATCACACCAGTCAGCCATCTGTACCTCAGCATTTAAGTAGGTAAGGCTAGAAAAGCTGATGTAAGTTTCGCAATATAAATTCGATCAAAGCCTCTGTTAGAAGGGGTTTTCAGCTTAGTTAACAAACGGGAACTTAGTTGGTCGTTTCAACCCTGCCTTACTTGGTCACCTTCTTATCCATACAGGGATGACGTAACGACTTATCAATATATTCTTCCAATCGCGTCGTAGTACGTATCAGTTGCGATATGTTCGTCTTATCATGCTGTGTAGACATATTGACGTCAACACCTGTAGACATACCAGCTTCAGTATATCCTGGGGTTTTATCTACGATCACAAGCGGTTGAACAGACTTCACAACCACTGGATTTGGTCCAAGCTAATCTGATCGAGAAGGCATTGGATCGCTTCTGCTACATCAAACGCTCCAGAGTATCCTCATTCATCGCTTATGTTTTTTGCCTCAATAACTCTATAATCTGGTGAAGCGGATATCCCAGGTCAGCATGGCCCAGCTTCGATAGCAATCATCCCACAGCCTAATTGCCTGCTTGTATCGCTCACTTCCTAAAATCGAAAAGGCAAAACCGAGATATTAGCGGCTACCTACCGCATAGCAGCAATTGCCTCCCGACCTAATTAGGCAGACTATCAGATAGCAAATTCAGTTAGCTTTGTAAGCTCATTAAGTTTTTTCTAGTTGACACAAGGGTAAATCCTCTGGTGCCCATGATTTAAGGCTAGACTTACGGACGCCACTAAAAAGGGATGGCGAATTAACCTTTTGAAAGGCATATCTGCAGCAATGCTTAATGCTTTTAGTGCATGTGCTATCATAGCCTGATCTTTTCGATTAAGATTTCCTGTGGGGGCTTGCAAGCCTAATGATGGATGTTCTGTGATGCGGTGGCGATGGCGAGAGGTGAACTCTTAAGAAAACTCTTTCGTAGTTTCTCTCACAATGAGCGAGAGGCATTTTATGCTGCCGCAACTGAACTCATTGAGGAAGAAAGGAAAAAAAGCCATACCCTACTGGCTCGGGATCTAGAAAAAATCCTCCACAATGGCAACGGTCATGGGAAATCCTTAGCCTCAAACGGTACCTTTCATAAGTACTATCCTGAAGTTCCCCGTGACAGAGAAACGGGATTCCCATTAGTCAAAATCCAACGCTACGACTTGACCTGGGATGCCGTAGTTCTGAGTCAGACCAACCTAGCTATTCTAGAAGAAACGGTCCTAGAAAATCGAAAGCGGGATACTTTGATAGCTTATGGGCTAAAGCCCAAGTCAAAGCTGCTATTTTGCGGTCCACCGGGTTGCGGCAAAACATTAACAGCCCAGGTCTTAGCAGGGGTATTAGGACTACCACTTCTCTATATCGATCTAACTACCGTTTTTTCATCTTTACTGGGCGAAACGGCTACTAACCTCAAGCGAATCTTTGACTACATTGAGCAAACGGAATGGGTTGTACTATTCGATGAATTTGACGCGATCGCAAGGGACCGTTCTACAGCTAACGAACATGGTGAAGTGAAGCGTTTGGTCAATAGCCTTATACAGCTCATTGATTTATCCAAAAGCGAAAGTCTGTTTATTGCTGCAACCAACCATGAAAGCCTACTAGATGAAGCTATTTGGAGACGGTTTGACGAAATCCTCTTTTTTGAGAAACCGTCCCTAGACCAAAGATTAGCTCTACTGAAACGCTACCTTACGAGTATTCGATATAGTGATGTGAATCTGAAAAAATTTGCAAAAGAGCTTGATGGAGCGACCGGAGCAGATATTGAGCGAATTTGCACAGATGCCATCAAAAATACTCTACTAAAGGATGATAATACCCTTTCTTCCGATACTTTAAAGAGGGCAATTGCGCGATATCAGGGCAGAATGCGTATAATAACTGACTCAGAGCGCAGACGAGAGACTCAAGATTGTGAGCGAGTTTGAGCATTTAGAATTACCGAAAACCAGTATTGAATTACCTCGCCGTAGTCCTGGTGGCTTTGGTGGCAGGAGGGCTGACCGCAACAGGGGCAGTCATGGCCGAAAGTTGCTAGATCAGGCTGGAGGTTTAGTCCAACGCCCTAAACGGGAAACTTCACCTTTCAGACTTAATCCCAAGCTGATCTTTAAACTACGTCTGAGTCAGGAGGGCTACTTATCAGAAGACGAACTTCCACCAATGGGGCTTACCTTATTAGCCCAAGAGCCCAATGCAAACAAAGCGATAGTAGTATTCTCTGACGATGAGCAACTCAGTGAATTTCGAAACCGACTCGATACCTATAGCAGTGCTGATGGTTTTGACTATGCCTATTTGGATGCTATCGAGGATCTAGTACCTCTAGAACCCCAAGATCGCATCGGACGACTACTGGCACTAGAACCTTTGCAGGCTAACGAACTTGCTGCTCTGGATCTAGAACTCTGGCATACGGGTGATAATCCAGAGATGCGCGAGCGGATAAACGAGTTGGATCATTTTTTGACGGATTTCGATTCAGATTATCCAATGCGGGTTAGCGATCGCTACATTGGCGATTACCTTTGTTTGGCAAGGGTCAAGTTGACTCGTGACATGTTGGAATTTCTGCTAGAAGAAGATTTCGTCAAAGAAATTAATCGAAGGCCAAAACCCAGTTTTGAAGCATCGCAGGTTTACAATCTTTCGCTTACAGACCTACCAGAAATAGTGCCACCACCTGAAACCAATTGTGGGGTACTAGTTATTGACTCTGGAGTCCAGCGAGGACATCCCCTGATTTCTCCAGCATTGGGTGATGCAGATGTTTTTCCTGATGCCAAGCATCAAATAGTGACTGGAGGACCAGACGATGGCGATGAGCTTACTGGAGGTCATGGCACTGGGGTAGCCGGAGTAGCTGTTTACGGAACTATCAACCAGTGCATTCAGGAGAAATATTTTCAGCCACACACCTGGCTATTTTCAGCCCGTGTCACTAATGAAAATAATGAGTACGACCCTGACAGTCTCCTAGAAAACCAACTGGGAGATGCTGTCCAGTATTTCATTAACGCCTACCCAAACTGCAAGGTTATCAATATCTCTCTAGGAGACTCTAACCTAACATTTCGTGAGGGACAAAAGCAGTTTGCCCTGGCAGCCAGAATCGATGAGCTGGCCTATGAGTATCGGCACAAGAACTTAGTTTTTGTAATTTCCGCTGGCAATTTTAGGTATGCTGCCAAATCAGATGAGCTAGTTCGCCAAGACTATCCAGGCTACCTACTCCAAGACAAAGCCCGAATCATTGAACCAGCAACGTCTGCGCTCGCATTGACGGTAGGGTCCCTATCTTTTGGGACCGGGAACTACCAATATTCTGAGGATGCTGGCCGAAATGCGATCGCTAAGGTCAAGTGCTACCCTTCCCCGTTTACACGCAGTGGCTTCGGAGTAGACGGAATGATCAAACCCGAATTAGTAGACTTTGGGGGTGATCTGGTTCTAGAAGGTAATCGATTGATTCCTAACGAGCCAGGCGTAGCAGTTTTAACACTGGCGAAGAACTTCAGCAGCTCACTATTTCGTTCTTACTGTGGCACCAGCTTTGCAGCACCAAGGATTGCTAATTTGGCAGCTCGATTATTTACACAGTTTCCCAACGCTTCCTCAAATCTAATTCGTGCCTTAATTGCCAATTCTGCTGCTCATCCAGATGAAATTCCAGCAGCCTTTCAAGGAAAACAGAGTCAAAACAAGCAAGACCGGCTAAAAATTTATGGTTATGGCCAGCCAAGCTTAAGTAAAGCCCAATTTTCAACAGAAAACCGAGTCGTTTTGCTAGAGGATAACCAACTGATTCCAGTGGGCAAATTTCAAATGTATGAAATCCCACCATTTCCTGATGATTATCTTCAAACCCAAGGCACGAGAACCTTATCTATTACTCTGGCATTCGATCCACCCACACGCCCTACTCGAGGCGATTCATATCTGGGTGTCACTATGGAATTTCATCTTTTCAAAAATATCAGCCGAGATATCATCGTTAATGCCTTTGTAAGTGCCAGCAAAAGCGAATCCCCTAGCAGTTTTACAGAAATATCCCTAACAAATCTCAAACGCCAGCATGGCTCTGGAATATCTGTGGAATTGTCACCAGGAATCAACTTACGCAAAAAGGGGACTCTCCAAAAAGGGGAAATTGAAATTTCCTCGCGTGCCAGAGGTTATGACCAGAGTCCTCTTTATTTAGTTGTGTGTTGCAATCGAAAGTGGGCAAAATCCGAGGAAATCGAGATGCAGCGATATGCATTAGTGGCATCGATTAGTCATTCGAACCCTGAGGTAGATTTGTACAATCAGCTTAGACTCAGAACTCGAATAGTACCGCGCTTGCGCGTATAGATCTATTTCAATAGTACTTTTAACCAGCGACTTCTAAATGGTTTCGTTGCCAACATAACTATTGACGACAAGTGAAACAAATGTTCTACATCTGTTTTTTCTTGAAAAAACTTAGTGATGTCAAAAAACTAATTCAGTACAAAGAGGGAAATCACACGTATAACATCTCAGTAAATGTGCAGGTATCGATTTAATTCAGTAAACCTATAAACCATCTATTTCTAAGGGTTTAGCAAATCAAAAATACTCATAACCTAAAAGAGTAAAGTCGCTGAAACTATCTTCAAGGTACGTATAAGGCCTATTCAGGCTTTATGTTCCTACAATCTTGCAGCAGGATTTCTCCTGATATCCAATTCTGCAAAAGAAAATTGTCCGTAGAAGCATTCGTCATCTAAGGGCATAAGTCTATGACTGGAAGGTTATGGGAAGGAAGCAATCGTTGCAATATCCTGAAAGATATCAAGAAAGATGTTAACCGTATCAAGTCAGCATCAGCTACAGAGAAAAATACTGTTATTAAGGCTATAGACTGGCTGCTCAAACATTACAAATGCAAGTAGCGTTAGCTAAACTCATCTGACAGACGAATAAGTAATTCCTCAACCATTCCTTGCAAATAAGAAGTTTGATCCAGAGTTAACGTAGACCAATCACCAGTTTCTACTATTTGGCGCACCGTCAAGCGATAGGGGTCTGCAGAAGATAACAAAGGATTAGGTACATAATCACTAATAGGATTATTGTCTGGATGCCCAGTAATATAGAGGCACTCGTATACCCAATTAAGGTAGCCAACAATATCGGCCTCAAATCGCTGCTTATTCTGCTTCTGTCTCCAGGGAATGATTTCTCTAAACTCTGGTATTGAGTTTTTGAACTCTCTGATAGTTCTTTGTGATATTTTCCTGACTAATATTGGTTGCTCTTGTCGAAGCCTGATAGCTGCAGCCTTGTAATCGTTAAGTATCCTTTGAGAGTTATTCAGCTTATGAAAATTTGCCATGATGCGCCGTACAGGCAGAACATCACTAGCTGAAATATCTTGTTCTCTAATTTGCTCCAGAAATTTATCAAGCGTTGAATAAGCCTTTTCAGTTTCCTCAGTAGCAGAGTCTAACTGTTGCTTTAGCCCCTCGTTACTTCTTTTCTCTATTCCTAGCTCCCTTTCTAAGGCAAGAATCATATCGTCCTTTATCTTGATCCGATGATCTACAATCCACCTGTGATAAACCAGCAGAGCACTAGCTGCACCAATAATTGGACTAGCAAACGAAAGCCAGGGAGGATTAAGGGCCATAATCCGTAAGAATAGTGAAGATAAACCTGATAAGACTGTCCAAGTTAAGAATACTATTTTTAGTCTTGGCTGACTATGAAGCTAAGGCCTATCATGTATATAGTACATTTGAACTATATTCGTTCCTATGAGTGATACAGATGATTCGCGTAGCTCTGAAAAGCCTTTATGGCAAAAACGTCAAGATGCCCAGGAGCAGAAAGTCGTCACCTGGGCACGTCACTTGCTAGCTGGCCATGGTAACGAACTTTATCGCCAAATACTTATAAATTTTCTTGGTAAAAGACCGCGTGGGCTTCATCGATTAGAACGTGCCGAGCAAAGACGGCTAAACCAAATACTTGAACAATCGGAAGTCAATCCATCCCTCAAACCCTAAAAACTGGTGCCGGAAGAATTGTATCTAACTATACATTTTCAACATCCTACCTTCTGATTCAAGGAATTGCTTTCTATCGATTGAGTAATCTCAGACAAATTTAGATCGACTTTCAATTACAGAATCCGTATCGAAGGCAGGAGTTACTCTGTGATATTGCAAGAGCTAAGTAGCCAAGGGTAGAAACCTGCATGTATGTAACGCATCATTAAGTCGCTAATTGTGACGGGAATCGAAATCGTTCTGCCTCATAGCCTCCGGCCTCAGCTCTAGTCTCAACACCCTCTATCACGGCATAGGCTAGGTCGAGTTCATAATCGAACATTTGGCCATTCAGTTCATGGGTTTTGAGCTGATGCCACTCGGTTTCAATCGGATTCAACTCTGAACAGTATTTCGGTAGAAAGAAGAAATAAAGCCCTTGGGCTTCCCATTCCGCCCATTTTGCTTTCACTTTTTTGCTGGTATGAACTGGCCCATTGTCTTGAACAATCACTCGAATCCGACCGGTTTTATCCAGTTGTTGTTTCGCTTGACGGGCTTGTTCCTCCATCATGGTGATGTAGCGGTCTCCATCGAAACTCCCGACGACTAGACCATATACAAAATTCACTAGGGGCTGGAGGAGACCTAAAATACTGATTCGTTTTCCCCGACGTTTCGTTTGTTCAAGTCGCTTCTGCTCACCCCTAAAAAAGTAGCTGTATTCCACGGGCATCCAGAGACAAAAGCCAGACTCATCGAGATAATAGAGATCAATCTCTCCGATAGCGGCTGACCACTGCAACATATCAAGGTCCGCTAACTTAGTTGCTTTTTCAACCGGATCTTGTTTGCCACGGTGACTATGACGAGTTCGCTTCCAAATCACCCCCTTTTTTCGAGTATCTGTCTGAGATGATCAGCACTCAAGGTGACATTGCGCTCGGTTTTTAACTTCTGGGCTAACTGGTGGCTATTGTAGGTCCGTTGCTCTTCACGTAAGCAGGTTTCGAGATACTCCATATCCTCGGGTTGCCAACGGCGTTGAGCTCCGGGACGAGGGGCATCCCACAGACCTCCTAATCCCTTCTCTTGCCAACGATGAAGGGTCTCGCGGACGGTCCGAATATTCCACTTGAAAAACTCAGCTATGGTCTCGACATACATCCCCTGATGGCTTAAGCGAACGACGGTTGCACGATCTTTAACCCGTTGAGGGACCGTAGTAGCCGTTCGTAGTTCATATAAGGTGCGATCTTCTTCAGCACTCAGAAACACACGTAACCGTGCACCCATCTTCAAACGCCCCTTAGCAATAGAGTGATTGGCTCTATTCAACTTCACATAGCTGAGTTTTTCAAGCCTGACCTACTTAGTAAAAACCGGTTAGGGCACTTCACCCATTGATCTCGCTTTTCACCTAACTCAAGTCGCCACAGCTGCTTTTGGGAGCGGTCTAAGTAGTCCAGAAAAAACGCTAGTACTTGCTCTCTATGCCACCGAAGGATATGCAAATCAGCCTCAATCCAGGGCAGATAATCTTCTGAAAACCATGGGTAATCGATTGTGTAACCATCTGGTAGTTCGAAAAACTCCCACTCAATACCGCTGACACCTGCCGCTTCCTGAATCTTGAAAACCCGATCTTCCTTGGCACGTTTGCGGTTAATGTTGTGGTCCCATTTATCCATCAATGCCTCAAGGGCAGCCTCGTCTTTGCGGACTTCTAAAACAGTTAGTTCTAGATCAGCTCTTACTTGATTCAGTGGTTCGTGCCTGCCAACCGCTTGATCGAAGGCAGTCTGCATTCCAAATCTCGCGAGCACACGCACGACATCGCAATTATGGCCATTGGTCCGCTGGTGCCAGGCGCTGATGTTCTCAAGGGTTTGGAGGAGTCGGGCTTTGGTGATCGGTTTGGTCATCTCACTACGCCCTCCCCAAAATGCTCAATTAATATTTGCCTCACCCCACCCGGGTAATGCTCATCAATGATTGCTGTCGTTTGCCGTTGCCATTTTAGGCTGGTTGGGATGTCCACCCAGCTCACCATTACACCTTTAATCCTGTTCTGCCACAAAGCCACAAACTGCTCTTCAGTGGGTACCCCCTCAAAGCACAGTAATCGATACTGAGCAGGTCCATCGTAGTCATGCTCTATCTGGACTAGCACGTCGCTGACATTGTCGGTAAGCACGCAGGGATAGGCCAGTACTCCGTTATCGTCGGTCACCAAGAAGGGACGTTTAGCATCGACAAAATCAAATAGGTTCCACCCCCAGCAATGTTGGGACATGATGGAAAAGAGAGTTGGCCCGTATTTATTTAGTTGATTGGTCATTACGCTGCTGCCTCCTGATTTGCCGCCAGATCAAGTCTGGCTATCGCTACATCTAGGCCACCAAAAACAGTCTTGAATTCAGATAGGCTTTTTGCCTGAATTTCCTTTGAACATTTGTTGTAGTCGTCTCTGTCAAACCACACAAGGATCAGCCCCATACAACCACTAAGCAAGTCCAAGCCTATTTGAATGCCATAGAAAGAATCTCTGTTCGACCATTCAGGCTTGGCGTAAATACCAAAATCAATCAGTTCGTAGCCTTTGTGCTCAGCAAAATTTATTGAATGCATCTGAAGCTCTTCGCTGCTCATCTTTTGCCTCCTTGAATAACCCTGAGATGAGAGCGGGGATGGGTCGGGCTGACTGAGACTCCTTGCTCCACCCAATGCTTAATCTGGTCCTGCAATGAATGGCCTTCCTCAAAACTGATATCTGGTGGGACCATCAACGACCTGAACGACTGAGCAAAACAAACTTTTTGGGTTATGGATAAATTCCTGAAAAACTTTTGTGACAAGAACTCTTCGGCGATAGCCTCAGAAGGTGTCATCACAAAATTGCCGACATAGACGCCTCCCTTTAGACAGCACTTTTCCCGTGGCTTTGACCCTGGAAAGCGCTCCTTGTAGTAATTGATTTCAGGAGTAAGCATAGGGCTTAGCTCAGGCTGCGCGTTAACTATGGCTTCATAGAGATCCAGTTTGCAGTTCAAGCCGCTTGAGAAACGACCGCCCCAAAATGACCAAAATTCAAGCCAGTAATCATCGAAATGAACTTCTTTTTCAATGTCTTCATTTTCGTCATCAAGCACGATTTGGGTTTCTGCGGGAGAACGAAGCACACACAAAACTGGCGTCCCCTCGCTAAACATTCGCCTAATGAATCTCACTTGGTAACCCTCCAAAGATGTAAGAGCGGTATCGAAAGGCTCTGCAAACTCATCCGACAGCATTATTTTTAGCTGCTCTGTTAATAAATTTTTCATTTAAGCCTCCAAATCATCCAAGTGCCTCATTCAGAATCGCTACCACCTGAACCAAAAAATCCTGGTCCAAGCGCTCAAACAATTGCCCTGCGAATGCGCCAGGCTCGGTTGTCGCTCCCACAGAAAACGTCTGCCGAGGCTTGACAATGCCCGCATCAATGGCAGCCGCCCTAGTTGATGTATATTCACCGGCCAGCATTTTCTGATGGATCTCTGGGGCAGCCTCAGCTATGCGTTGGGCGAGGTAATCAGAACCCCTTTCTTGCTTAACCTCGTAGTCATGACTACGAGGTTGTAAATCCGTACGCTGCCCTTGCCTTCTCTCTAGTGTCGGATCGGCTTTTGCGGCCACTTCAACAACAGCCAGGCATTCTTTAGCAGTGGTGGGTTTATCAGGACTACCTAGTTTTTTGTACCCTTCAGCTACATATTCAATCCACTGGGCAGGGTACCCGTAAAACTCTTGACAAAACTCTTCCCAGGTATCGGCAAGCTTTTTCCAGAAATCGTCTGTTCTGACTTCCTCGATGCTTTTACACAGCTTGCGACAATCACTTTCGGCGGCTTCTGCCCGCATTTGAAAGAGTCGGTATTTTCCATCAATAACCCGCTCTACTGGCCACTGATTAACGGGTAGCTGATACAGAGGTGTTATGGTCTCATCCATTTTTCGACCTCCCCAGTTAACCTGATGTTTTCGTTAAGGTCTTGAATCCATCGATATTTCATCTCTAATTCTTCGAGTGTGTTTTCAGAGACGGCCCCTCTAGCGCGTTTCCACCGAGTATTTATCTTTCTTTTGAGCAGCCCTATCTTGCTGGGTTCAAATGCATCAGGGTGACAAATAATGCGGACAGCGTTGTAGGCTAAGGTGCCACAAACTTTATTGCATTTTGCCTTGGCTTGTTTGCATTGTTCAGTGCGGCTCATGACCCGAGGGGTTAACCCTAACTCTTCCGTCATGGTTTGACGGGCAATAGTTAGCAAATCTGATTGACTCATGCCTTTGAACGCCTCGTTTTTACTTAAGGTTTCGACTACTTGGCTTTGAGAAACCTTTTCTCCATCAATGGACCAGTACACTTCATCCTGTTTGATCTGGGCTCCTATCAAGAAAAAGTCAGGGATTGAGTGAATGACGGGTAAATCGATGTCATCACCTTCGTCGGTTGACAGAGTGGGCTTTACAGTACTCGCGTCAACATCTGTGCCTTCATACTCCCCAAGATCTAAATCGTCCAAGCTCTTGAGAATACTGGCCATGCCATTGCTAGATGTGATGTAAATGTCTGCAATGTCTTCACGCTGTCCAGGGGTGCCAAATGTAACAATATTGCCATTACGCCGCAATACTCGCCCAAATGCCTGCCAGGCTCGGGGGGTATTGTTCATGATATTGAGGAAGACTGCGACACTCGCCCTAACACAGTTGAATCCTTCAGCCGCCTTCCATACTTGGACCAGACATTTCAGTTTATTGTCTTTGTATTGTTCGATAATCTGGTTGTTGACTTTATCTGGTCGCCCATAGGTAGAGCCGTTGATAGTGGACTGTGTTCCAATCCAATCAGCAAATCCTTCACCATGCGTTTTGTTGATCACTTTGCACAGGTGTTCAGCATGTTTGCAGGACATCGCAAAAACGAGCATCTGATGTTGATCGGGATGTTTTGCGTTTTTGGCATTTAGCCTACTAACCGCATCTGTGATTAGAGGGCAAACATATTGATCGTAGTATCGGGCTTCTTCCAAAATTTGACGTTTAGTCACATTCTTGCCTTCTAATGCAAGCCTAGCAACGTATTCATCAATGTCATCTTCACTCACCCGATCGGGCTCTCCTTCCCCGACAAAGTCAACATCAACATAATAGGTTCGGACGTGGGTTCTTACTGGGCGGATAGCATCCTCTTCTAGGGCTTCCTTCAGGGTGACCGCAATATCAGGGCTGCCAATAATGGGTAAGCTCACCCGATCAGACCGCTCAGGGGTTGCTGTTAGCCCTAAACAGAATTCATACGGAAGGTTTTTAACCTGCTCTCCCCACTTGTTAATGTCAGAGGTGCGATGAACCTCGTCTAATGCCAGAAGCCAGTTATGACCTAGGCTCATCAGTCGTCTGACCAACTCAAAGCTGACAGGGCTAAGCAGGGCTTGATAGGTGGTGATAAAAACCTCTGCCTTCCCTGACTGACAATCTTTTATGGAATAGAGTTCATTCGCTTGACAGACACCTGTGAGACGAACTCTCAACTTCTCGCTACAATCATTTTCCAAGTCTTTAATGTAGCTAGAAAACTGCTCAGAGCTAGGCACTACAATTAAGGCTCTATTTACTCTATTGGTATTGCACAGGCTAAGGTACGTCACTAGAAAAGCGAGTGTTTTCCCATACCCTGTTGGGAAATGCAAGAAAAGCTTATCGGCTTTGGGATTATCTAGAATCCACTCTGAAGCTGCACTTTGTCCGTCTCTGAGTTTGTACTTTGGTTTGAATTCTCTAATTTTGTTCTTGGTTCGTAATGTTCTAGGCATAACGCTTGAAGATTGTAGAGTTCAGCGTCACCCATCCAAGACAAGCCTGATCACATAAAAACTCTGGCAGTTCTTAACTACACAGAGCGCTGTTTATACTATTGCAACAAGACTGTTTTTTGTATTGAAGCTTGTTAGCAAAATGTTAGGCGCTCGTTGGCGTTGTCCCTTGGTAGGTGACTTTGGTCAGAGGATAGCACAACAAAAACAGAATGAGAACCCTCTGAATTGATTGACATGCAATGTTTGCGGTGACTCTGTTCTCTTATGAGAGAACTTACATCACTATTAGTTCAGGAAAGCACTCTATTACTCTAGAAAAGTAGTGTTTTACTGAGCTAAAACACTACTGGGTTACTCATCTCCCTTCCCTTCGTCAGATGAGTAAAAAATCAAATCATGGGGAGTGCACTTCAACGCATTGCACAACCCATTCAGCAAAACCCCATCGATTCGCGGCATGTCATCACGGCGCTTCATGTTGCTGATTGAGGTTTCATGCATACCTACCAACTCAGCCAAAGCTCTATTCGTTATTTGACGATCTGCCATTACATGGCGCAATCTCCACTGAATCATAGGGGCAACCGCGATATCTATCACGTTTATCCTCCTATATTTATCGAACTACAACTAGACTATAGCCCTAGAATCTATATATAGCAAATCTAAGTCTATACATATAATTTTAAGTTTGACATGTATAGCGCCAGACGCTATAACTAAATCAACCGGGCACCGCATCACGCCCGCCTCACTTCAGTCCTTTACCTCTTCGCCACCATGTCTTACTTCGCTTCCATCGCTTCCACCCTCAACACCGCCGCAGTTCAGTTCATCGCCTTCTGCCTCAGTGTCATCAACGCTGGCCGCGCCACTCGCGAGTGGTTCGAGACGGATGAGCTAATCGCACCGTTATTAATCCTCATCGCTCAGATCGCGTTCCTGCTGGTCGCACTGACCGTTAAGCACTTCGTTCTCGGCATCGCTAAATTCTTCCAGCTGGCCCACATGGGGTTCGAATTCTACTGCCAGGAATGTGTTGATGTTGCGGTTCTGGCGGCTGAGGATGCGATCGCAAGCGGTGAACTCCTACTGTTGCCTGCCCCTGGTCAAGACTCAGTTTCCACACAGTCCGATGAGCTGATCAACTGGGCTAAAGCTCGGTGGCCACAACTGGCCTAGGTTCGGGTTGATGCCCGCGTTATGGGGCTTCGGCCCCACCGTTTCATTCCACTGTCACCCCTACACGGAACCCACCGCAATGACTACTTACCTTCAACTCCAGTCCGCCGCAATCGACGCCAGCCGCAAGTACCGCAACTATCGCGGTAAATCTGCTAAGACACTGGCTAAGCGTAAGGCAGCTTATGAAGCGGCTCAGGCTGCCCTGGATGCTTATCAGTATGAGCAGGGTGGCAAGTGTGTAGAGCGTCTAATTCGGAAGCTCAGCACCGTGAAGGAGTTGAGGGAAGAGGCTAAGCGTCGCGGGTTTCGTGGCTACAGTCGCAATCTCTATTCAGCTAATGAGGGACGTGGTGGATGACCGCGTAGGCGGGTTCCAGGAAGAGTTCAATCAGAAGCTCAATAAGCTGTTTTGGGCGGCATGGCATAGGTTTGTGAAGCAAGCAGCCTAACCCGATCGCGATCCACTCACCCAATCTGTGTACTATATACAGGACACACTTGGTACCTTATGAAACTCATCCTTGCCACCGCCATCGCCGCCCAGCTGCTATCCGGCGTTGCGATCGCAGCTCCATTCGCTCAAAAACCTTAAAGCTTCCCATACCGGTGCATCAGAACTGTCAGACTTAAAATGAAGTTCAGCTATCTTAGCTAAAACATCTCCGTCATTCTGCCCCTTGTCCTTTTCCAGTAGAACCCTTAGAATATCCAATTGGCCAAAAATAATCGCTATGTTCTGGTCCCTATTGATAATGTTTTTAAGGTGTCCGGTAGGTTTCGTTTGCTGCAGCCTAATTAGCCGCTGCAGCGCTTCAACGACTAGCTCCTCTAGATGTTGGCAAGAAATCTGATTAGGGGAATCCATAGGCATAAATTAAGAGTCCTCCTCAGAAGAAAGTGAGATCCGGCTTACTCTCTCATCAAGATAACGTGGATATGCCAGAATGGGCGAAGTTCCGATTAATCCGCCATGCTACCCTTCCGCCAAAAACAATCTTCAGCCGCGATCTCGTTTCACCAGATTGACGTCCCAGGATTCACAACAATTTATCTTCAAAAGCTGGGATACATCACCGTGAACGAAGCGATCGCGGCCGAGGTGACAGACAATAGCCTGCTGGAATCTCAGCTAAGCTCTCAGGTGCTAACCCTGGAATCCATCGCTGAAATCATGGAACAAACGGGGCTAAGCTTTGATCACGCTAAGGCTAAGCTGTTTGGCGAGATGATTCAGGTCGAGGGGGCTGAGGTAGTTACCGAAGAAAGCCAGAACCAACAGATTGCCCTATTTCGTAACATGGGTCGAGAGCGATACCTGCAGCTCGGTCGCGCATTGGCCCAGCAAAACCAAGACCGCAGTCTGATTGACCACACAGCGACAATCCTGATTCAGGGTCGAACGCTGTACGGAATTCGATTAACCAAAGCGGCCCGTGCCGGAAAGGAGGAACTAACTATTGGGCCGTGCCCCTTCAGCCTGGAAAAAGGAACCTGGTTGAATGCCGATGGGCAATTAATCCAAACAGCAAAAGCTGTAGCAGAAGGCGATGAGACCATTCCCCTCAAAGAACCATTGAAAAGTCGCGTCGGTGGAGAAGTTGCTTTTCTTTGTGGTGAAGATCTCATCCCCCTGGCTGGCTACCCTGATTGGAGTGTTGAAAATACACGCGCCCTGCCCGTAGCACCCATAGATGCAGTCAGAAAGATCCATGAGTTTTATCTCAGTGAACGGATGGCATTCACTCAGAAAGAGGACGACTCCAATATGTCAGCGGGAAAGTTAGAGAACTCGTCCGGGACCTCCGAAGCAGACGAGAAATTGCCACAGGAATTGATTGGAGCAGCGTCTACTGGCAATGCTGCCTAGCCGGACTTCCCGCCAGCGATCCTAGATTTAGTTGGAAAGACTTTGGGGGACAACCCGAATGGCTTGCGCTCGAAGCCTATAGCCAAATCCTCAAACAAAAACGACGGGACGCTAATATTGCATCCCGCACCGCGTCTTATGGGTTTGCTGGGCTCTTAAATTCGCTGTCTGCTTTCGGTGGTGGCAAAGGGAAAGCGATCGCAGCCAATGACCTTCTGCCCTTTGAGCCAGAAGATAATAAAAAACCAAAACCGATCAGCGACAAAGCGATCGACATTATTTGCCGGATGTATGCGAAGTTGCCTGATGCTGTGGCGGCGGCTGTTATTCAGATTGAGGGGATTGAGGACGAGGTTAATCGAAGAGCAAAAGTTGGCTAGCTGGCTTTATGTTGATGCTGAAGTTGCCGAATCTTGCCCGACCGCACCGGCATCGCATTCACCAAATCCCTAAACTCGGTCAGCGCCATGGCCCCAATAACAGGCAAATAAGGACGGGCTTTAGACGGGAACATCCCCAAGTTGGTGAATGTGGCCCCCAGCATGAGTCCCGCTTGAATGTCAGTCCATCGGTCATCACGGCTGTTGGCCCCGGTTGCTTCACCTAATTTCATCACCCAGCGATACCATTGCTGGCGATTGTACCCCCGATAGCAATGGCTTACTGGAGAGCGATCGCACGAGTCGGATTTGTGCTGATGACAAACCCATCGAACAAAATTACGAACGCGAACACGCTCAAACAACACCGGCATTGCCCCTGGCGCTCTGAACAGCCAACCCCGAGAGTCAACTTTGGTAAATAGCTCCTGGCTATAGGTCAAGTCGATATCAAGCCCTAACGGAGCTGCTGATTTAGAGAAGGTAGCGATCGCGTGGCTGCGCTCGTCTGTTGACAAATCACTCACCTGGCAGACTTCACCGCCTATAATTCCAAATGAGGGTACGTCTACCACCCGCCTTGTTACCTTCTCCATTGGCACTTTTGTTGCTGTGTCAGCACAATGGTAACAAAAGCCATACTCAATCAGGATGTCAATCACCTCCGAACTGCAATCCCTTGACCAGGACGTAATCATCCAGCTTTTTCGGGTGTTTAACTACAATCCGGGTGCTGGCGACGAGTTCTACTTCTGTGCTCACACCGGAGTAACATTCCTCTCAAAGGTTTACACACCAAGAGCTTGCTCTCTTTCGGGGTTTAAAGTCACATCGCAGGGCACGGAAATGCAGGCTGACTTGACCGTATCAGATGCAGATCGCTTTCTTACCCAAGCAGACCAGCTATTCCCTCATATTGTTGGCGGGCGAGTTGATGTGTTGTATACGCGCCCTGATTACTTAGATGGTGGGCTACTAGGGAATTTACCGCAGAGCGATCGCATCCTCTCTCAAGTACGGCTACGAATCATGAGTAGAGTGCTAGTACCAGGAGAATCGGCTACCTACCGGCTGGAGAATTCCATCTCAGCAGAGGGAAGATCTTTGCCAAACCGCAAGGCACTAAGAAAATGCGATCCAACTGTGCGGTATCGAGGCCCCGAATGTGGGTACGTGGGCAGCAGAATGTTTACGGCGACGGGGCAGCCCACCCTGAACGCAAATCTAGATCGATGCGGGAAAGGGCTGGCTGATTGCAGACTCAGGAATAACCAATCTCGGTTTGGCGGTGTGCCTTCACTGCGTCGACAGCAAGACTAGCAGACTGCCGAACAAACCAAAAACAGGAAATAGCACACGACAATGGCTGAAATACGTGTTCACAAGAGAGTTGACGACTACGGGAACGTACTGCAGTCATATGAATGGGTCGGACCAGCGTCAGAGCCAGTTGAAATAGATTATAGAGTTTGTCAATTATTAGATGACTTGCCCTGGCGGCTCATTGAACTCAAGCAACGCTCTTTATGGAGATTTGGGGTACGAGTTTTTGTTAGAGAAGATACAGGATGCTGGATTGCCTATCATTGGTTAGTAAATCACTGGATGATTCATCACAATGCTTTTCTTGTGTTCCAGCAAAGGCTTATTTTGACTTTTCATCTTTGGGGTATTGGCTATACTCCGCCTCACGAAATCCCGCAATGGAAAAACTTAGCATGCAAACATCGTTATTGGTGACCCCTCTGCCAACAGAGTCAGTCTCTTACCTCGAATGAGCGAATCGTAGCGGATGCAACCAAAGACCCCACTTCAATCACATAACCAAGAGCAAGGGGGTATGGAATACCTACCGACGCCGTATTAACCGGGCCAGAGAATACGTTTGACCGCGTATTCTCTTCATCAGGGTTAGGCGCATCAGGTTTCCCGCCCATCACACCCTGAAACAGCAACAGCCCTCCCATCACGCCTGTCATCAATGGCGACAACCCGAGGAAACCCACCCCTGAAATCGCTAAGCCGATCAGCGCCACGCCAGCAATAATTTTTCCAATTCGCCCACCGCCGCTGATGACGGGATAGATATGCAGTTCTCCTTGCGATACCGATGCCTCACAGAAATCTATCTCATTCAGATCTTGCCGAACACCGCATCGTTCCAGCACAACCTTAAACACAACGCCCAAATCTTCCGCTGCCCGTAAATAAGGCTCCAGCAGAGGGAAGTTGAATAAGGCCAAACGAAATGCTTTATGTGGCGAAGAGAGTTCCGCTTCAAAATTCTGTGCTAGCGTACTCAGAACGCCATGGAAATTTAATGTAATCATGCTAGGCTCTTATGCCTCCATACAGACTTAGTCCGATTCTCCCAAATCGGCCCAGCATGAACATACAGCTCGGAGACCATCCCCGGCTCCTGGAGGTGCAACGCTGTTTTCTTTTCGGGGTCTATCAAGATTGACACATGATGGGGGGTTGTTCCGACCAAAGTGGAAAGTAGTACATCGTTCGACCTTAAGGACGAACCTTCAGGCAGTTTAACGAATCCTTCACGGCTGAAGCTTTCTCGATAAGCGTCCCAGCCCTCCACGAAACAATCTCGCTGGCGTTTGGGTCTAGGATAATTCCGAATTTCTATTCCCAGCCTACCCCGAAAATAATTGCGGAACAGCGTCAAGCAATCGCTACGAGGAAACTCAAACCGCCATCCCAGATAGAAAGCCAATGAGCTAGGATTGGCCGAACCGCGACGCTCTAACGGATAAGGATGTAGCCCATCTGGATCGAACAGATCCCAGGACTCAAGGTCAGGATGGCAATGATAAACCACATACGGAACATTCGCCGCGATCGCGTTATGTACATCGTCCGGCGACAAATAACCGCTAACTTTGGGGCTTGTGTGGGAATGGAAGACAGCTTTGATGAGATCTCGGTTTTCTTCAAAAAAGCGCTGAGAGTCTGGATCAATCGCAAATTGTGTTTCGCGAGCATCGTCATAGCCCGGATCACATTGCTTATACTGATGCGCTACATTCTTAGCAACATGCAGCGTATCGTCAGCCAGGACGAGGCCACACACCTCATAAGGCGAGCCTTCCTGAGCCAGACCTGAGATCCTTTGTTTAACTGAAACAGCGATTTGATTCATTCAAATATTAGAGCGCGGGGTTTCCCGTTAGCCTGCTAACGCCCCACGGCATTTGCCTACGATTCTCGTGCCTTTCCGCAACTACTCCAGTCTAGCCGCTAGCTGCTGACTTAGCCGGGGACAACATCCCCACCGGCCAAACCTTCCCCCTAACCCTCGCCCCGGATAATGCGGTGGGGGTGGGGGCTGAAGGCCACATTTAAGCCACGATAATTAAAAAAACACGAAATCCTTTCTATATATAGCTTTAACTACCAAGGATTCCCAATCATCGTAAAACCAGACCAATAGGCTGGATGGCTAAAATCCCAACTGCCGCTGGTGCCTAACCCAGACAGATGCCCAATCAGCTGACCATCACTGCCATATACGGTGCCATCTTCAATACCAACCTGGCCGTGCAACATCGCCAACTGGGCCTGACGAAGGGCGGCACTGCGGGTTAAAGGCTGTTCAAAGGCACGATAAAATTCCGCCATCAGGCCCAGGGTGCTCTCATCATCAATGGACCAAAGACTGGCCAACG
>NZ_JH993793.1:147516-696676 GCF_000316115.1 Leptolyngbya sp. PCC 7375 | reverse complement strand
ACTTTGCGCGGCAGCAGGTGTTTGAGCTGTCCCGCATGCGTGTGGCTGGCAAAGGACGACGGCGGGGGCGCTGCATCGACTATCGCCATGTGATAGGTGGACTCAGGAAAAAGCCCAGAGCCTTCCTCTTCTGTCAGTGGCAGTCAGATTTGTTACCGACTGCTGAGTTTCGCCAGCTTTGGGCGCAGATGAAAGCTCAGTTTGAGCGCGACCAAGCCGCTGTACTCATGGTCGAAGCGCTCTACATTGCCGCCACCTATGACAAAGAACAAACCGTCGCCAGCTATCTTGCCGAAGCCCTATCCAAGAACCAGCTGACGTTGAGGCATCTACAGCAACAGTTTATGCCCGATGCGGTAGCCACCTTGCCGCCAATCGCAACCCAACAACACGCTCTCGATAGCTATGACCAACTCCTCAGTGGCTCAAACGACACGGACGCCAACCTCATCACAAACACCACAAACAACCAGCCCGTACCAACAGTTGAGCCGTCTGCTCAAACAGCTCAAGCTCACCAACATGCTTACCCACTGGGAAGCTACAGAGAGCCGCGCTTTGCAGCAACAATGGTCTTATGCACAGTTTTTACTCAGCTTATGTCAACAAGAGGCCGACAGACGAGCACAAATGCGGCTAGAGCGCGCAAAAAAGGAAGCTCAGCTGCCCGCCGTAAAAAGTTTGACCAACTTTGAGTTTGACCATTGCCCAAACTTCAATCCGGCCCCTCTGATGCAATTGGCCGATGACGATACCTGGCTCGATAACGCCACCAACTGCCTGTTTTTCGGCGCGTCCGGAGTTGGGAAAACTCATTTGGCTCTTGGGTTGTCGCAAGCCATGCTAGAAGCGGGTCGGCGCATCAAGTTCTTCAGCGCACTTGCCTTAGTTCAACAGCTTCAGCAGGATAAACAACAACTGTTGCTACAGTCTAGACTAAAGAAGCTCGACCGTTTTTGACCTGCTCATCCTCGACGACTTGGGCTACGTGCAAAAGTCTGAAGCCGAAACCTCCGTACTCTTCGAACTCATTGCCCACCGCTATGAACGCAAGAGTTTGCTGATCACCGCTAATCAGCCATTCAGCAAGTGGGACAGCATCTTTCCCGATTCGATGATGACCGTGGCTGCCGTTGACCGACTGGTGCATCATGCTGTCATCTTTGAGATTAAGGCTGACAGCTATCGGCAGCAGCAGGCGGCGGCTCGCAATCAGGGATAATTGACGCACAAAATACTTGGAGATTTTAATTGCTTGACAGTGACCAGGCGCTGTCATTTAGATCGCGCCTGGTCATTTAGATCGCTAGCTGTCGTTTGAGGTACCAACATAAAGCGGGACGATTTCCTCAGGAATCTAGAGTTCGGAAGTCGGAAGTCGGAGTTCGGAATGCCCTCCCTTTCCGACTTCCGACTTCCGACTTCCGACTTCAGTCCTAGCCAAGATTTCCCGGCTTAAATTGATACCCGTCGTTTGCTTTGATAGTCTCAGCATGAGACCAGTTAGTCTCTATTAAGTGTCAGTCAGCTCGCCAACCCGACTGTCGCGTCACGTCTACCCCCCTTGACATCTAACACCGGCTTCCCCGGTCTCGATAAATATCAGATCACTGAGCGCTTGGTAGGGTAGATTCTGATGCTCACGAATCACAAAAGCGGCATCGTGCTGGGCAATTTCAACCAGAAACTGTTGGGTACACATGTTACGGTCAGCGACCCAGACCTCTCCTGAGCGCACCACGCTCAGCACCTGGCTAAACAATCGACGTTCTTGAGTATGACCATCTTCACAGGGAAAAATGTCCACGGCTAGACGTCTTTCTGGATCGAGCACCACTAGGGATTTTCCCGGCAACGGGGCTGAGGCCACCTCGCGTAATACTTTCAATCGCCGTTCCGTCGCCGCCAGCCCATTGCCATCTAAAATACGAATGTCATACCCTGGCAAGAGTGGGGCACTTTTACCGCCCATCGTATCCATCAAGGTAGACAACTCGGCAGCCGTTTCTTTGAGTACCGCACGACTCACCTGCGGTTCAACGCCATTGAGTTTCTCGTACACTGCATTCCGGGTGACGTTCATCTCGTCGGCCTTTTTGCGGTAGGCCGCATTCATCGACGGATGAATGCCACACACCACTAAACTCAACAGGTTCACCAAGGTCGAGAAGAGCAGTTCTCGCTGATACTGAACTTTGGCATGGCGCTCAAAGATGTCATCCAACCGCTCAGGACGGAAGACCAACTCCATCGCCCCTCGCATCATTACGCTGATAGGGCTTTCTTGGGCAAATCTCTGAACGATTTCGGATAACACGGCACACCTCTCTATCCTTGACTGGCTTTAGCGTACCGGATACCTTCTCAACCCTTTTTCTCTGTTTGCTATTTAACACTTGGACAGGCATCGGGTGTTTCAGCCAATGCCCTGCGTCAATTGAAACACCGTGTTGAAGACGTCATTGTCACCTACGAAGTCTCTCAATCTGAGCAATGTCAACCTCTCAACAAACTCGGCATCTGCCTCGGGGGAGATGAAACCTTTTTTGGACTGCCGATCCTGGTGCTGGTGGAATTGGCGAGTGGGTTTATCTTTACAGAAGTTGAATGTGAGAATCGTCAGTATGAAACCTGGTGTCACCAGCTAGAGCAGTGGTGGCATCCGTCCGACTGGGAATGCCACTTTATGGTCAGTGATGGGGCTCGTGCGTTAGTGAAACTTGCCATCGCTGGTCTGGGCACCGTCAGTGTGGCCGATTTGTTCCATGGAATGCGAGCCTTAGCTCGTCCTATCGGGAGTGCATTGGGACGTCAACTGGCTCAGGTTGAAAAACAACTCGACACCCTCCAACAGCAAGTGAACCAAACCAAACCCAAGGTCAAACAACAAACTTTGTGTGTCCAGCTAGAGACGCTGACGCAGCAATATCAACAGCTTGAACAAGATCAGTTTACCTATCCATCGCGCCTTGGCCGATATTAGCCAATCGGTTCATCCTTTCACCCTGGATACCGCTCAATGGCAACTGTTTGACGACTTAACAACCCAGTTAGCGGCTCCGTTGACGACCCTGACTCACCTAGCAAAGCTCTATGGAGGGGATAAGGCGCAACACGCGATTGACACCTTTGAAGCTCAGATTCCTCAGTTCGCCAACGGGATTCATGCCTGGTGGCAGTGGTGATGCAGGCCTTAGCCACTGAAACTCAGGAGATTGACACTCAAAATTGGGTTCTCACTGCCTTGTTGCCCTGGGTGTATTGGACTCAACAGACTGATAAAACCCGCAAACCTCATCTCAAAGCACGCTATCAACAGGCCACCAGTGATGCCTATGATCAGCTCATGGCAGATGCCATGACCCTAAAGCTAGACGACACTCAACGGCAATACTGGGTCCATTGGTGCCAGTGGATGTGTGCCAAGTATCAACGCACCTCCTCGGCGGTCGAGGGGCGTAATGGCTATCTATCTCAACGTCATCAGGCCAATCGTGGCTTTTCGGCACAGTCCTTGAAGGTGCTCACCATTATTCACAATTTTGACCTTAAACGTCCCGATGGCACGACCGCTGCTCAAAGACTCTTTGGACACCCATTTCCAGACCTATTTGAATGGATCCTCAGTACTATTAATGAGCTACCCATGCCTAGACGGTCATCTAAAGCACATCAGACAAACCCCTTACACGTAGAGCTTTTCCCGGCTTAAGTTGTTACCCCCTCGTCTCACAGTTGAACAGGGTGCTCAAATTTCGACAACGGCTACGGCAACCGCAACCAATACCGAAGCAGGCGGTAGCATTACCCTCAACGCCTCTGATATGGATTTAGCCGGTGTTGTGGGTGTCTTTGCAGAAACAGAAGGGCAAACGCCTGCAGGAACGCTGACGCTACAGCCCTTTGATGCCAATTTTGACCAAGGCTCCCCTCTATTTGATCCTGAACTGACACTCTCACTAGCACCCGGTGCGGAAATCTCTGCCTCCACGTCTGGACAGGGTCAGGGTGGCAGCTTGCAGGTATTGGCCCCAGAAGCGATTACCATTGCTGGCCCAGGTAAGTTAGCAGTTGAGACGACGGGCCCTGGAAATGCTGGTGACATTGAAATTCGTACTCAGCAACTAACCCTGACCGATGGTGTTAACATCTCTGCTGCCACGTTAGAGGTAGAACCTATTGGTTTCCTGGAACCCGGAGATGCTGGTGACATCAGGATTTTTGCAGATAGTGTTGATCTGACCAATGGGGCGATAGTGCAAACCAACACTGCGGGCTTGGGTGATGCTGGCCGAATTGAGTTAACGGTTAACGATACATTGAGTTTGGATGAGGGCGCGATCGCAGCCAACACCACTGCCACTGCCACCGGCCGAGGCGGCAATATTGACATTAACGCAGATACCACTCGGCTAACTAACAGCACTATCAGCGTCAACAGTCAGGGCCAGGGCAGAGGAGGGGATATCTCAGTTGATTCAGACTTAATCTCCCTGCGGAACAGATCTGCCATCAGCGCCACAACAGCCAGCACTAACGGCGGCAACATTGACATACAAGCAGACGATGCATTGATTCTGGCAGGCCGCAGTGAGATAAATGCCACAGCTGGCACAGCCGCTGCCGGGGGTAACGGCGGCAATATTGATATTGATACCGACTTTGTTATTGCCCTTCGAGAGGGGCAAAATCGCATTGTCGCTGAAGCCTTTAGGGGCAATGGTGGCAACATTAATATCGCCACTATTTCTTTGTTAGGAGCAGAATATTTAGACATTTCTGCCTCCTCTAGATTTGGGTTAAGTGGCACCGTCGAAATTGACTCGCCCAATCTCGACCCAGCTAGAGGACTAACCCAACTACCGGCAAATCTGGCCGATGCCAGTAACCAAATTGTCAATGCCTGTGCTGTGGGTAGACAAGGGCAGTCTCAGTTTGTTGCGACCGGGCGTGGTGGTTTGCCCCTGACCCCAGCCAGTCAACCGACAGGCATATATCTGTTACCCGACCTGGGTCACTTACCCAGCGAACAGACGGCAACCGCTGTCCAAGAAGCCCAGACTTGGACCGTCGCCTCCGATGGCAATATTGTCTTCACAGCCAACAACGCTGCTAAAAGCCATTCTCTCAATACGCTTCTACAAGAAGCCGCTCAAGCTTACTATCAAGCTAACTACATCCAGGCTGTCACCCTGTGGACCCAGGCAGTCACCGTCTTGTCCCAGAGCAGTGACCTGCAGACCTATGCGTCTACCCTGAGTAACCTAGCCCTGGCCCATCACCAACTGGGTGACTGGCAACAGGCTGATGTAGCCATTATCGCCAGTCAACAACTGCTCACACCGGAGATAACCACTCCCCAGCTCCTCGCTCAGATTCTCAATACCCGCGCCAGCTTGAACCTGAGTCGAGGTCAGACTCAGGCTGCCCTGACCGACTGGCAACAAGCGGCAGAGATCTATCACCGAGCCGACGATACCTTAGGCCATCTTCAGGCTCAGCTTAACCAGGCTCAGGCATTACAATCCCTTGGCTTTTATCGCCAAGCCCAGACCCAGTTAGAGGACATCATTACTGCCCTGGCCAATCAGCCAGCGTCATCGCTCAAAGCCATAGCCCTAATGACGTTCGGCAATGGCTTGCGCCATAACGGCGAAACTGCCCGTGCACAGCAAACGTTAGAAGCGGCCTTGGCCTTAGCTCAAGAGCTAAACGACCCTGCCCTAACTAGCCAGATATTGCTGAATCTGGGCCATGCCAGCCAGGCTAATCCCAGTTTAGCTCTCGCCCACTACCAAAAAGCCCAGGCAACGGCACCGACTGCACTTATCCAATTTCAGGCTCAGGTTAGCCAACTTCGCCTGCTCGCCACCCAAAATCCAGCAGCGGCTCGTTTACTTGGGGCAGACCTGGAGCAAATGCTCCAACAGGCTCGTCTCCCCATCAGCCGAGAGGCCATTTATGCTCAGCTGCATCTGGCTCAGACTTTGCTGCAATATGCTCTGTTGCAAGCTGATGTTTCTTTTGACTCACCAGAGCATCTTCTCAGTCTACTCAATCATATTGATCAGCAGGCCCAATCCCTCCAGGATCCCATTGCGCAAGCCTATGTTCTTAGCTATCAAGGAGAGCTTTACGGCAAATCTCAACAGTGGATTGAAGCTCAGGCGCTAACGGAACAGGCACTTCGTCAGGCCCAAACCTTACAAGCACCTGAAATGGTTTATCCCTTTGCATTACAGCTAGGTCGTTTGCAAACAGCCCAGGGTAACAGGACTAAAGCCATTGATGCCTACAATGTTGCCATTGACGCCCTCGGCACTTTGAGAAAAGACCTGATTGCCACCAGCGACGAGACGCAGTTTAACTTTCGCGATGATGTGGAGCCCATTTATCGGGAATTTGTAAAACTGCTGCTGCAGGGTGAAGCTGGTAAGTCACCCGAAGAGAACGACATAAAACAAGCCAGAGACTTAATCGAAGATTTACAAGTCGCTGAGATCAACGATTACTTCCAAGATGCCTGTATCCAAGGGTCGCCTGTGGCGGTTGACGAAGTAGAATCGACGGCGGCTGTTATCTATCCTATTTTGCTGGATGACCGATTAGATGTGATTGTGAGTGTGGCAGATCAGCCCATCCGTCATTACAGCACTCCGGTCTCACCTGATCAGGTAGAACAAACTGTAAGACAATTGTTGCGCGCTCTCACCTCACCCATACGTGCGAGCCAGTCCACCACGACTCAGCAACTCCAAACCGTGTATGACTGGATCCTTGGCCCAGTCGAGGCAGACCTGGCTCAACAAGATATTGAAAGCCTGGTATTTGTTGCCGATGGTATTTTGCGTACCCTGCCGTTGACCACCCTCCACGATGGTGAGCAGTATCTGATCGAGAAGTATAACGTCGTTCTCTCTCCGGGGCTTAACCTGTTAGATCCTAGACCCTTACAACGGCAGAGCTTACAAATGTTAGCGGGTGGTCTCAGTGAAGCCCGTAGTGGATTTCCAGCGCTTCCCTTTGTGTCCGATGAACTCCAGCAAGTCACGACCCAAATCCCCAATCATCAGGTGTTGTTCAATCAAGAATTGACAAAGGCTAACTTGCTCAACAGTTTAGAAACGGTACCCGCTGGTGTGGTACATCTAGCTACCCATGGTCAGTTTAGTGCTAGTGCAGAGGACACGTTTATTCTCACTTGGGAAGGCAAACTCACTTTGAAAGAGATGAGTGCGGTGTTGCAGATGCGCAATCGAAGTGATATCTCGCCTGTGGAACTCCTGGTCTTTAGTGCCTGTAAAACAGCCTCTGGAGATAGTCGAGCAATCTTAGGCATTGCTGGAACGGCCATTCGCTCCGGTGCGCGGAGCACTCTGGCAGGATTATGGGCCATCAATGACCAGGCGGCGGCGGTCTACATGGCTGAGTTCTACAAAGCTCTAGCTCAACCAGGTACCACAAAAGCAGAAGCATTTCGTCAGGCACAGCTGGCGCTAATGCAAGATCCACAGTTGGCCTCCCCCTATTTTTGGAGCCCCTTTGTACTGGTGGGCAATTGGCTATGATTAGCCTATGGCAAAAACTCTACAGAAACAGTAAACCTCAAAATTTCTGATAGTAGACACCCTATATTTTTATTGGAAACAGCCTTTCTGACGCAGAATGTTGTACATAGTGTAAGTCAGGTAAGGGCGTATTACCTGACTCAGCCTGCTAACTTTTGCCTAAAAGTTAGGTGCCATCTTTATCGCTATATCAATTTGTTCGTTATTGATTAATGATCAATAATTCCTGGAACACGGCAAAGAATTTTTCGTTCTACTAGCATTTCAAATTGGGAACGCATTGCTTTAGCAATGATGGGGTCTGCAAGCAAAACACCGGCTTCGATATTGCGTTGGTGGGCTGCTTCTGTGAAGTTTGCGGAGGTGATCAAAAGTCGCTCGTCATCTACGACAACGCACTTGGCATGGAGACAGGCGCGGGGAAAGATATCTTTAGAGAGGGCTCTTGGGTCGTAGAAGACTTCAGGGAAACGACTACTGGGCCAGATTTTGTTGCGGAAGGTTTCTGCAAACTCTCGAATTAATGTTGCATCTGATTTTTTGTTTTGGCGATAGGGGCGACTGATATTTACGAATAAGCGAACTTGTAAGGTTGGGTTATTTGTCATCTGCTGGGCCAGGGGCTCGAATAGGTCCCGTGCTTTGTTGCCTGTATCTAGGGCATAACTAGAAATCAAGACGTTCTTTTGGGCATTGCTAAAGAGTTCCTTGACGACTATGCGGGTGTCTCGGCTTTCGGTGCCTAAGAATTCTTCACCGGTCCAGACCAAGTCAATGGCATTACGTTGTGCTTGGGACTGCTGACGTTCCTGGGCCAGAAGCCTGAGCATATAGGCCAGGTTTTGTTCCTGCATACCCTGCTGCTTGAGCTGATTTAATTCAGCGGCGATCTGAGGCATTAGGGCGGATGGGACGGTGTGGACCAGGGCTGCGGGTGAGCAGGGTAATTGTAGATACTGACGAGCCAGGACATCAGCCAAGTTTTCGAGGGCTGGCCGACTGAGTTGATGGAAGATGGAGGTCATGACCCAAGGTTGGCTGGGAAGAATGCAGCCCCACTGGCTTCAACAGTTTCTACTACGAGGGCTCGGTCTAGAAACTCGTTGCCTTGCTCGCAGGAGGTTTCTGATATGAGTACGCAACCATGGCAGGCTGCTCCATGGCGAAAACGTTCTTCATACCGTTCCTGGGGTTTGTGCTGGGCACAGACCGGATCGTTAGAGCATAAGCGGCCTGCTTCTAATGCTACCTGCAGGTGATGTCCCAGCGTGCGTCCAACTTGAATCAAACCGCCGAGGGTGCCTTCTGAACCGGAGGAACCGGTGTAGAGCAAAATGCCATAGCCAGATTCCCCTGCATAGACCCGTTCGCGGATGGCGCTGGCAGAATAGCCGCATTCCAGGGAAATGGAGGTAATCAGAAGATGGGAAAGGGTATGGAGCATGATGTAGGGCAACCCTGGAAACGTATATCGGGGGGGATCTTGTTTGGTATCCTGTCTGACTTCTTTGCGCTTGAGCCATGTCTGAAAGCCCTGCTCTAATTCTTGGCCACGGTTCTGGACAGCCTGGCGAGATAGCCAATCATCAATGGCTTCTGGTTTGAAGGAGATAAAGACGCCTTCCCCTTTGACTTCGACTGCAGGAAACCAGTCTGTTTCCAGTCCCAGATCAGCGGGGGCTACGTCTAGCTGTAGTTCACCATCAATGTCTGATACTGGTGGCTCAAAGCGGGTAAAGCTAACTTGGGCACGCACTTCTCGTAAACGATGCACAAGAACTATACGGTGAATGTAGTCTTGTAGGGTTGTCGGTAGCGAATCTAGGGGATAGTTGCGAGCGTAAAAGTCCGTATCAGGTAAGTCTTCGCCAACTTCATCGGGTTGAGAGAGCAGGGTTTCAATTTCTACCTGTTTAATTTTCTTAGCTTCGGCTACAATTCCCTTTTTCCGCCGCTCTACTTCTTGCCAAACCGCTTCATCTGAAAAATCTTCTATAGCTGAGGCAACCTTAGGTTTTCGACGTTCTCGTTTAATGTCGTCTACGTCTTCAGAAACCGATAAAAAGTCCTCATAAACCAATCCAACGGCCTTTTTAATTTTGTCATCTTGGCTAGGTAAAGAAATTACTGTCTGTGTAATAGCAAAGTAGGCATTACTGGCAGAACGCACTAACAAACGGTTTCGGAGGGGACGACTGTCTTCGTCTAAACATTCTTGCTGAGCATTATCCCCCAACCAGGGACGATGCCCCAAGCAACGTCCTAGCGCTTTGGAGTTTGGTAGTGTGGCATCGGATAAGGGACGGCGTGCATCACAAGTCCGACAACGGACAAAAATATCGGCAAAATCATTGCCTGTACCTCCTTCGTCGAGCCAAAGCTCGCCGGTACAGCCACCCTTCCCTTCGTGAACAAAGCTACGCCAGTCGATATCACTAATGTGGCCATTGATGCAGGCTTGCACAAATCGAACTGGTACAACAGGTTGTTTTTTCTTATTCTCATCCAAGTATTTGCCGCCTATAAGGCGACGCTTAGGCACCAGGGGACGTGTACGGTAGAGTTTTCCGCCAGCACCTGAAATGGTTTCATCGACCTGGGCAACAAACCAGTTGGGAAATTGAAAGCTACGAATGCCCGTTCTTGGCCCTGTAATATCCTGAGAGCTAGCTGGGGGTTCAAAGAGAGATACGCTGGATAAATTCAGACGTTGCTGTAGGAACTGTTCTAACCGGGGTTCTACAACAGGAACTCGTTCTGTGCCAAATTTCCAATGGTTGAGACCGCCAATGATGATGGAGTGTTTGGGTAGGTCCACCATAGAGCCAGGGCCAAAGCTGGTAAGGATTTGGCTCTGGCGAATTTCACCGTCGGGTGGTTTTTGTCGGCCTTTTTTACCCATGGGTTAGTCCTCCGTATCGTCATCATTGGGGTCGTAAAGCCACAGATTTACCGTTGGTTCTACATCTCTCAGGCTTCTCTGGGCTTTGAATTTTTGTTCTCGGGCAGGCTTTCTTTTGAGTTCTGGATCTAAGGGAGTGAATAATAACGGTGGTGCTTGACCGACTTCTTTTTGATATTGCAGACCCTCTGGCTGATCTTCAGCGATCGCACTCCAACTATCCAATAAGTCCTTCACCAAACCTTGCACCTTAACCCTGAGTTCTTCAGATTGTTGAGCATCCAAGTTACTGTTATGGGCTTCAGCACGCTTAGAAATGGTATCGATCACAAAGTCCAGTTCTGAGCGGTGGTTAGTGATATCACCAGCCCCTAAAGCACGGGTAAGAGAAGGATGTCCCAGACGGGACAAGGCTACAGTTACCCCAGGCAGACCCCGATCCAAAGCACGAGGGGAGAATGGAGTGACGCTGGTAGCTTCTACAGCGCGGTAGAAGGTATTATGCCAGGCTTGAAACCGTTCATAGTGGGAGCGATCGCGAGGTCGGTGGAGGTTCAATAGGGTAACCACCAAGCCAGGGCGCTCATCATCTCGGCCTACACGGCTGGTTGCTTGAATATACTCAGCAGCGGTTTTGGGTTGACCCAGCACCACCATCAGCCCCAGGCGGGTAATATCCAAACCCACGGAAATCATGTTGGTGGCTAACACCACATCGACAGCGTTCTTGGCATCTTCTGAATGGTGGAAAGCAGTTTCTAGACGGCTCTTGGACTCAGCCACTTTGCTTGTGCTAACACGAGATGTGAGTTCCAGAGGTTCTCTAATTTTGCGGCGGGTAAAGTCACTGGTATCTTCGCCGACTCTGCGGCGGACACTATCGGTGTCTAGTCGGGCCGTAACCTCATCTTCAACAATGCGACGGCTGCCCCCAAGTTCCCGTAAGGAGTTGAAGTAGCCCATTAGAGTCATGTAGGGGTCAGCCGGATTTTGTTTATTGCGACCTCCGCCAGCATCTTCCCAGGCTTTACGACTAGCACCGAGGAGAGCTATGTAGGTACGCAGTAATACAACCTTAAGACTGCGGCCCTGGGCAGCCACACCCAAATAGGTACGACCATTTTTCTCGTTAACGTCTACTGTTTTGGCAAAGAAGGAGTTACGCCGGTCGGGACCAGGTGGGGGAAATACTTCTACTTTGTCACGGCCAAATAGGGCGCGAATTTGGCTGGTAGCTCGTCGGACAGTAGCAGTAGAGGCAACTATCTTGGGGCGAATGGTTTTGCCATTGTGTTGATAGCTGGACAGGGCATCGATGGCGGTTTCGTATAGGCCAACCATGGTGCCCAGGGGACCTGAAATTAAGTGCAGCTCATCCTGAATAATCAGGTCCGGTGGCAGTAAATCTTTTTGGAGCTGGCCACCAAGATGGGGTTGAGCAGAACTGTAAAAGCCATTCTTGTCGTAGCGTTCGACTTTGCCAAAGAGACCAGCGGTTTCTCCAACCCATGGAAGATTGGCGAACTTATCGACGGTGGCAATGATGAAACAAGGCAGACGGCGATAGATTGGATCGTCTACGGTAATGATAGGAAGTGCCTGATCACGGCGAAAGATGCATTCAGGTTTGCCATCGGGATGTTTTTTGCGATTGGTGCAGGTGATGCGCAGGTCTGTAGGATGTTCGCTAGTTGGTAAGAGTTGAAAAGACTTTTTGTTAAAGCTAGTGCCGCACCAGGGACAGTCATCTAGGGGAATGGGAGATTCACTGGAGACACCATTCTGATAATCGAGGGTGCGCTGACGGGCAGAGTTGCGATCGCGATCTCCTTTTTTCCCCATTCGGTTAGCGGTGGCACTTTGTCCTACCCAAAGGCCAATTTCAAAGGGCCAGGGTCCCAGTTTCTCCACATTTTGCTGACGCTCTAGCTCCAGTGCACAAATCAGCGTAGAGGCTCGACCCAACTGGTCCAGGGTGAGCAGGCGTAGGGTGTAGCGCATAAGGACGCTGAGACCGGCTGATTCAATGCCGGGGTTCCGTAATCGGCGTAGTACCAGGGTAAAGGCGGCAAGGCCCAGGTAGGCTTCGGTTTTACCCCCACCTGTGGGAAAGAAGATGAGATCGACCACGTCTCGATCGTCATGTTCCGGGTCGGCGATGCCTGCCATATTCATCAGCAGAAAGGCCAGTTGGAAGGGTCGCCATTGGGGTGGGTCCATATCCTCCGGCAGTACCCCATCTTTTTTGTGGGTAGACCGCTGGCGCATGGAGCGGGCGATCGCACGGTTGGCGATCCTAAAGGCTTCTAATACATCGGGGTTATCCAAAGCTTGTAGACCCGATGCAATACGCTTATTGGCGTGAGCAGCCCGGTCCAGTAGTGTGGTGGATACTTCGGCCCGCTGCTGGGGTTGGGTGGGTGCAGTGGTCCGCTGCTGGGCAATCCACTTGGTATATTCCGCGATTAGCCCCCCCACCCGGTTGCGGATGGCATCGGCATCTGGGGCGTTGCCTAAGGCTTCTATGCTGAGGTCCACCCCGTCGATTTTGGTGGAGACGACCTTTTCTACATCGGTTTGGGGGGGTAACAACTTAAGCCGGGAAAAGCTCTACGTGTAAGGGGTTTGTCTGATGTGCTTTAGATGACCGTCTAGGCATGGGTAGCTCATTAATAGTACTGAGGATCCATTCAAATAGGTCTGGAAATGGGTGTCCAAAGAGTCTTTGAGCAGCGGTCGTGCCATCGGGACGTTTAAGGTCAAAATTGTGAATAATGGTGAGCACCTTCAAGGACTGTGCCGAAAAGCCACGATTGGCCTGATGACGTTGAGATAGATAGCCATTACGCCCCTCGACCGCCGAGGAGGTGCGTTGATACTTGGCACACATCCACTGGCACCAATGGACCCAGTATTGCCGTTGAGTGTCGTCTAGCTTTAGGGTCATGGCATCTGCCATGAGCTGATCATAGGCATCACTGGTGGCCTGTTGATAGCGTGCTTTGAGATGAGGTTTGCGGGTTTTATCAGTCTGTTGAGTCCAATACACCCAGGGCAACAAGGCAGTGAGAACCCAATTTTGAGTGTCAATCTCCTGAGTTTCAGTGGCTAAGGCCTGCATCACCCACTGCCACCAGGCATGAATCCCGTTGGCGAACTGAGGAATCTGAGCTTCAAAGGTGTCAATCGCGTGTTGCGCCTTATCCCCTCCATAGAGCTTTGCTAGGTGAGTCAGGGTCGTCAACGGAGCCGCTAACTGGGTTGTTAAGTCGTCAAACAGTTGCCATTGAGCGGTATCCAGGGTGAAAGGATGAACCGATTGGCTAATATCGGCCAAGGCGCGATGATAGGTAAACTGATCTTGTTCAAGCTGTTGATATTGCTGCGTCAGCGTCTCTAGCTGGACACACAAAGTTTGTTGTTTGACCTTGGGTTTGGTTTGGTTCACTTGCTGTTGGAGGGTGTCGAGTTGTTTTTCAACCTGAGCCAGTTGACGTCCCAATGCACTCCCGATAGGACGAGCTAAGGCTCGCATTCCATGGAACAAATCGGCCACACTGACGGTGCCCAGACCAGCGATGGCAAGTTTCACTAACGCACGAGCCCCATCACTGACCATAAAGTGGCATTCCCAGTCGGACGGATGCCACCACTGCTCTAGCTGGTGACACCAGGTTTCATACTGACGATTCTCACATTCAACTTCTGTAAAGATAAACCCACTCGCCAATTCCACCAGCACCAGGATCGGCAGTCCAAAAAAGGTTTCATCTCCCCCGAGGCAGATGCCGAGTTTGTTGAGAGGTTGACATTGCTCAGATTGAGAGACTTCGTAGGTGACAATGACGTCTTCAACACGGTGTTTCAATTGACGCAGGGCATTGGCTGAAACACCCACATGGGTCTCTAAATGAACCGACTTAAAAAACTCGCATAGGCTCTCGGCTCCGATACCGTGCTTTATGCCAAAGTGGTAGAGCACACCTAGCACCAGACGTTTTAGCCAAGCTGACCCACTCGCGGTTTCCCACAGGTCCGATTCTGCATACTGGTTGCGACGCTCTATCCCCTGCTGATGACGGTGCACACTGCTTTTACTGATGCCAAGCGCCGACGCTATCGACTCGATGCCCAGATGTGTTTCCGTTTTGATATAACCAGCCACTTTTTGGCTGCGCTCTCGTATAGTAAGACTCATCGTTCCCGATTTTGTTTTGCATCGGACACGATACACGGCTCTGAGCATTGCTGCAGAGCTATTTTTTGGGCCATCGCAATTCAATGTGCTTATTTATACGCTCTCTAAGACCTGCTCGTTTCCCGGCTTAAAGAGTTACCCGTTTGGGGCATCCAGGTAGTGTAGATTTTGGTGCACTGGGGATGCTCTTTTTCGTCAGTCACCAGGGCGGTGGCGGATACGTTATGGCCTACGACATATTCGACGTCGTTGCGATATTGTAGGTCGGCGATGCGTTCGTCTTCGTCATCTAGGGCCTGGTTTCGTAGATCGGGACGAGGGACAAAGGGAGTATCGGCCACAATGGTGAGCTTGGCTTGAAAGATATAGGCAAGGTCACGCTCAGCATCGGTGGTAATGGCAGGACGTTTATTGACTAAAAAGAGTGAGGCGGCAAGGGTCCCGACGGGCAGGTCGCAATTTTGGCTAATGGGACGGACGGATAGGACTAGCTCCAAGCCATTACTACCAGGGACAGCCAAGTTTTTGCGAAATCCCTGGTGTAGGGGAATGGCCATCTGGGTATCACTGACATCTTGGCGAGATCCCTGATGTAGAAGGATAGGGATGGCCATCTGGCCAACGTCGAGCGGGTTAGTTTGCTCGACATTCTCTGGAGAAAGGGAAAGCTGTACAACACTTTCGTGGGGGGTGCGCTGCCAGGGAATGCTGGAGCGGGCCTGGAGCGGGGTTTCGGTTTCGAGAACGTCGGAAGGGGATGGGATGTAGTCACCCCAGCTGATGTGGACGGTAATATTCTGGGTCTGTTGGGTGACTAGAAAACTCAGACCTAGGGATGATGGAAAAAAGCCTTTACGGGCGGAGGTGGCTTCAGGGGTGGCGTCGTCGTCGCTGTTGGCTTTGGCGGTCAGCTGCGGGTCAAAGCTATCGTCGCTATCGGAATCGGTGCGATCGCTAAGCTTGGCTTCGTAGGGTACTAAAAAACCGGACAGATACCATTTGGATGGGGCCTGGGGAATGGTTTCATAGGCATAGCTAGGGTCACCGGTTGAGGGACCGATAAGGTCTAGCCGCAGGGCATCGATCAATGAAGTCCTTACTGCTTTAGAAGTTTCCAGAACCATAGACGCTCAGAAATGTGGAGCCGTCTAATAGGATAGCGATGAAACTATAGGTTATCAGAAGGTTTAGAGTCTCTTAAGACAAGATCCGTATGAATGGCTGAAGCATTGATTCTGTGATACACAGCCTATGCGTGATTCTGAGTAGTCATGCATGATTCAGACTCCGTGAAGGTGAGTCTGATATATCTAGGCGATTTTGTCTTGTTTATAGGCAAGGTTGGCCAGGTATCCGATAGCGAAGGCATATAGACCCAACCAAAGGATATGTAACCACAGGTATTGTGTCTGACCTAACCCTGCTGCTAGTTGGATGACTTCTTTGTAGTGGAAAAATGGGGATAGAGAAATTGCATCCTGAACGTAGTCGGGAACGGTTAAGCCTGGGAAGCCACTGGAAAAGATGGCAATGGGCACCAGAAGGCCAACAATCGCATCTAAGGACTTCGGTGCAATTAAATAGCCGAGAGCAAAGCCCAGCAGGATAAACGGAATACTACCAATTAGTAGACTGATAGCGAGTACTAAGGCCTGCCCCACAGAGCTAAATAGGCTGAGCTTGAACGCAGATAGGGTGAATACTGAGCCCAACGCGACTGCTGATACTGACAGGGTGATCAACATTTTGCCGAGTACGTATATGCCTGAGGGTAGGGGTGTTACTCGTAATAGCTTGAGCCACCCTTCAGTGCGATCAATCGCGAGTCGTTTGCCTGATATGGCAACAGAAAAGATTAGCAAAGCTAGGGCACTGCTAAAGACCATGCCTAAAATGCCAACAAATTGGGCAATGGGTAAGGCAAGACCAAATAAAATGAATACACCTAGCAGGTAAACCGGTGTGCGGAACAGTTGAAGAGATTCGGACCATAGCTGTGTGAGCAACAGCTGGTAAAGCGGTTTGGAGTGCTGAACTGGGCTATGGATATTTTCGGTTTGGGCTAGGGGAGGAATCGACTGCGGTTCTGGTGCTTTGTCTGTTGCAAGCTGCCCATCTGACAGGGTGATGATGTGGGTAGCCAGGGTCTGAAGTTTGTTTTGTTCTGACTGAATGTGGGTCACCATCAGGATGGTAACTCCGGCTTGGTAGCATGCCTCTATCTGTTGCCAAAAGGATACCTGACCTTCGATGTCTAAATTTTTGGTGGGTTCATCTAATATCAATAATCGTGGGTTACCAACCAGGGCAATGGCAAAATATAGTCGTTGTTTTTCACCACCTGAAAGATCCTGGGGATACGCATTGGCCTTATGGGTTAGCTCAACCAGGTCTAAAATCTCATGGGGACATTTGGCATCGGGATAGTAACTGGCAATGAGGGCCAAAAGTTCTTTTACTTTCAGGCTGCTGGGTGGAGTGACTTCTTGAAAGACGCTTCCTAAACCAAGCTTGGCAGTAGATTGGCTGGGATCCATCCCAAAGAGTTGTGCATCGCCAGTATCTGGTTGCAACAATCCGAGAATGATCTTCAGCAGGGTGCTCTTTCCGGCTCCATTGGCCCCGCGCAGCACGACAAAGTCTCCTGGCCGAATGCTAAGCGTAATATCACGTAGTACGGTTTGCTTGTTGAAAAGGCCGTTGGAGAAAGCCTTGGTAACGTGGTCGAGTTCGATCAGGTTCATGGATAGAGCAAATTAGGCGATCAGGTCTTGAATTAGCCACCAAACGCTTAGGCTGGCGATCGCAGCTGGCAAAATAGGCACACCCATCAGAGTCAGGGCCACTAAAATAGCGGCTCCACCGACAACTGAGACAGGATAAACCTGATCTGGCAGCACATCGGTCATGTTTCCGGCCATATCTTGAAAGGTGTAAAGAGTGATGCCTACCATTCCTAGTATTAGAAGAGCCGCAGCACTTTTCAGTAAACGAGATAGAAATAGATCAATGGGTAATTGATCCATAGCAGTTGTGAGTTTAGATAGAATCGGCGGGTTTTCGGTAGGTTCGGTCATCAGCTAAGAAGGATAGAACTAGAACGCAGTGGATGCTATTGTGCGGGCGGCATACCAGATAGCGGCCCCGGCTCCGGTAGCGACAATAATAGGCACTTCAATGACCGCTAGTCCGATCAGGGCAACACTGCCTGCGACAATGGCCATAGCTTCATTACGAGAGATTTGCTTTGGGTTAAAGGGAGCTTTATGGGTCTGAGTCGGCTGACTTGGGATTTTTGGGGCTGGTTCAGTGGTTGTCGAATTAGGCAGGTCATCTGGAGGGTGATTAATTACCTGCCAAATACGTTTTGGCACAATTCGGCCAGACGGAATCTGCGGCCAGGCAATGCTGATGGGGTTGGGAAGTTGATCTGGGATGAGGCGATCCGTCCATTTTTCTAGCCGGGAGGGTGGTTCTGGTGGTGGTAGAGCAGGTTTGCAGCTATCGGGGAGGCTGTGGCGGGGCAATAGAGGATCGCAAGAATGCTGCAGGTGCAGGGTATAGGTGGTCAGACCGACGCACCAAACAACCATGACCAAAGTGGTGACAACCCTGAAAGTGTGACGTTGAATGTAGTGAAGTGCAAGGGTGAATGGGTTTGACTGCATTGGTCGATCTGGGTGAGGAGAATGACAAAAGGCTGACCTTGTTTAAGTTGGCTTTGCTGCCTTTCGAGCGCTTAACGTACTGTCACCGCCTTTAAATTACCCTGATTTTTCATCGCAGGCTCACGTTTATTTGATGAGTTAGTAACCGAGGGCCGCAGTGGTCGTGGGGTGGGGAAGGTTTCTGGGTAGTCAATAATAAGCTTATTCATAGCGTTCAGGGTTGTCAGCCGTGTTCTAGGGGTAAGGGGGTAAATCTAGCTCACTGATAAAGCGAAAATCGCGTTGATTTTTACTCAGCAATGGCATTTGGGTTTCTATAGCTGTGGCGGCGATTAATGCATCGGCAATACGTAACCCGTGGCTTAATACATAGGTTTGGATCAGTCTGATTGCCTGAGCGCTAATGCTAGTGTCAATTTGAATGACCTGAAACTGTATTAAAAATTGATTTAAAGCTGTTAGCTCAGTTTTGTTGCGACAGCCCACCGTGAGTTCCATTACTGTAACTGCTGAGACCGCAAACTCAGCGGTCCGACTTTCGTCAAGCAATCGTTGTTTGGCAGACTCGTCATCATTAGATACATCGATCAAGATATCAGTATCGACTAAAAGTTGAGTCATTTTATCCTCGCCATTGTTGTTCTCGTAGTTGTCTGACCCAGGCGGTACTGTCTTCTAGCTCAGGGCGATCTTTCCACATGCCAACAAAGGCAAAATTATTGAGGCTAAAAGGATCTGTTTTTAGGACCTGTTGGGTATTTCCATTGTTTGTTTGGTGATGATTAGCAATTAGGCTATCGATTTCTGCTGTGTTTATTTGATAGTAAGCTTGCGCTAGGGAGAGATCGAAATGGGTAAGTACAGGAAAGTTACTTAACACTGTGCTTTCTGTACTGCCTTGCTGTAAAAGCGAGATTAATGTCCAAACAGCTATGTGGGTATTGCGAATGCAGGCATGGCCGCCCGCTACACCGGGTGTTTTTTTGATTAGTTTTTGGGTCAGGGTTTGTTGCAAAAGTGCATAGTCTTCTGTGGGAAGTGCACTGATGGCATCTGCTAGGGATTCGATGAGTTTGGTATCCATATGGGCTTTACCTCAGGTGATGAATAGGTTAGTTAAGGGCACTACGGTTTTATGGTATCGGTTATTAGAGTAGGTTTAGCTGTTCTTGGTTGGGTTGGCCAGGGTCAGTATCAGGGGCAGATTTCTTTTTTGTTTTGGATGTTTTGGGCTTTTTGGATTTGCTGGACTTTTTGTGGAGGCCGCCGCGTATTTCTTCTTCGTGGCGTTGTTGGTTGAGGTCTAGGAGGCGGGCGAGGACTTCGTCGTGGGTGGTTTCGGGCCAGCGGTAGCGCCAGGGGAGTTTTTTGCGTTTTTTGAGGCCAGACTGGACGAGGTTGTCGAAGGCGGCGGCTTCGGTGGCGGTGGGAAAGTAGAGGTCGCTACGGTTGATGCGGTCTTTGGCGACCGTGGGGAGTTTGTCTTCGTCGATGTCGAGGTAGTCGAGGGCGAAGCCGCAGGGGATTCGACCCTGCTCATCCACCGCGATGTCGGTCCAGCCATAGGCGTCGAGGACGGCGCAGTCCATTTGGGTGTGGAGTTCGCGGAGTTTTAGGATTTCGGGGTCGGTTTCTTGGGGGGCGTGGAAGCGGTTGTAGGTGTCGGTGAGGCCCTGGTTGTTGCGGACCATGAGGTCGGCGCGGAATTGGTAGTAGGTTTGGCCGATGGTTTCGAGGGTGGGATCGGTTTGCCAGTTGTTGGGGAAGGGGAAGGTTTCGAAGCAGTCGGAGGGGGTGTAGCGGAGTCGATCTTCTAGGGATGAGGCGAAAAATCGCGACCAGGTTTCATGTAATCGAGATTGTAGAGAACAAAATGCAGAATATGTATTTAGAGCAAAAATAATGAGCTGCTCGGAATACACCATGCCAGTCGGCAAAAAAGCAAATGAAGCATGCTGAGTCACACGGGGAATGACTAAGACGCGATCGCAAGTTGCGATCGCTCTAGTGCCATTCTGATTTCTACGTCCAAATAGCCACCATTGTTTGCTGTAACTTCCAGGTTTACTCTTTCGTTCTGGATACACTTTTTCTTCTACGATCGTCATCAAATCCGGCCATTCCCGCGCCTCCTCTTCGCTCATCTCGCCAAAATTAATTACATAGCGATGATGAGCATGGATTGGACTGCTATTGACTTCAGAGCCACCAATGTAAGGGAAAATCCGTTCCTGATTTCTTGGATTTTCGGCAATCAAGCGCTGCATTTCGGCAAGGGTTGTCGCTTCAGGAGCCGTATCATCAAACGTAAAGCCCATACCTAGAACATAGCTCCCGACAAAACTCTTGTTCACATTTTCTGCGAGTGCCTTTGGATTCTCATGACCACCTGCATGAAAAAGAAAAGCGGTAATAGTATCTAGTGCTTGATCGTCCAGAGTTTTAACTCCCTGATAAGCACCTTTGAAAACATTGACTACACTGACAACAACAGCAGCTAGTCCGGGCCATTTTACTCGCTTCTGAGCGTTGTAAATCGTGCCACCATTTTGACAAATAAATCTGAGTCCAGTGCTTCTTGTGTCTCCTTGGGCAATTGTGTTTGTTGCAATTAATCCCCAAGCACCATTCGGACGGGTAATTGTGAATGCTCTCCTGAAGAAGAATGCAACTAAATCAGCACTAGTGGACTCAGGATAAGCCTCTTTTATCCAAGCGAAATACTCATCGCCATAGCTTGTACTAATTCGCTTACCTCCTAAGAAAGGAGGATTTCCAATAATTGCATCAAAACCTGGATTTTTTCGATCAAATACCTCTGGAAACTCAACTTCCCAGTTAAAAGGAGTTATCGGTTTATCATTTTCTGCTAACGATTTTACAATTGTCTGAATACTTTCAGCCGATACTGAGCCGTTTTCATAGCCAATTAGTTTCCCTCCAAACTCTTCTCGATTCCCTTTACGCTGTTTTTTATTTTCTCCTAAAAAGAACGAAGCCACTGCCATTTTGGCAGCTAACCGTGTTGGTTCTAAAACTTCCTCTGCATTAGCCAGTAGCTTAGACTTTTCACCAGCATCAGCATCCGTCTGGGTATCAGCTTTCTGAATCTCTTGTCTTAGTATTAATGCCTTCTGTGTTGACTGTTTAATTTGAAGCTTATGATTCTCAAATAAATCTGGTGCATACACAGCATTCTCACCAAACGCCCCAATCTCCGCCCGCGTCAGCCCCACCAACGAATCCCCACACTTCAACGAATGATCCACAAACGTAAACGGCAAATCCCTCGCCAACGTCACCAGCCATAGCGACAACTTCGCCAAATTCACCGCAAACGGATTCTTATCCACCCCATACAAACACCGCTGCGCCACCAGCCGCCGCGCATACAACAACGGCTCCACCGCCTCCGGCACATCCTCCGGCATCCCGTGCGTATCCCACGCCTCCACCAGCTTCGCCGCCAACTGTCGACAAGCCTCCACTAAAAACGCCGCCGACCCCATGGCCAAGTCACACACCTTTAGCTCTAAAATCTCCTCTGCCGTAGGCCGATCACCCAACCGTTCAAAAATAGGCCGCAGCGTTGTCTCCACAATCGGCTGCGTCAGCTTCCTCGGCGTATAGTGCGATCCAGTACGCCTGCGCTCCTCCCCCGGCTGCAAATACAACGCCCCTGGCATCAACACCTGAGCCGTCCGCCCCGAAATCCGTCGCTCCAGTGCCGCCAGCAGCTCGTCGATAGTCTTTGCCTTCTTCAGCGCCGTAGCCGCCTTCCCCGTCAGCTTCAGCTCCCCCTCCTCTTTCAGCACCTTAGCCCGATCCTTAGGACTAGCCGCCAGCAGCGTCTCCAGATTGATCACCACATCCTTAGGCCGCACCGCAATTGACTGCGCCTCGGCCACCTCCACCTCATAGCCCATAATCGCCTCATACACCGAGCCAATCTGCTCCACATCCAAGGCCCGGTAAGACAGCCGCTCCCCCTCCAAAATCAACAACTTTTCCAAAATGCGATAAACCACCCCATCCGCGATCCGAGGAATTCCACCTCCCCCTTCTCTTCCTTGAGGAGAAGGGGGCTGGGGGGATGAGGAGCCTTCCAAAAACGGATACTCTTTTGGATCAAACAACTGCCCATGACGCGCAGGCAAATACGCCTCATAGCTACCCCCACCGTCATACACCAACCTAAACAAACTCAGCAACCACGCCCAGGCCCCATACCGCTGGTCCATCGTGTCCGGATACTGGCCCGCATCCTCCCGCAGCTTCTCATATAGCCCCGCCACGGAATAATTCCCCTGATACACCGCATCATCCGGCATCAGCCCCTGATCTTCCGCATACAACAAAAACACCAGCCGCATCAACGTCGTCAGCAGTCCCCCATACACATGCTGCGGCTTCTCCTTTGCTAACGCCCTAAATCGCTGCATCCCCTCCCCCGAGGGCTGAGCGTAGTCGAAGCCCGCCTGAAAGCCCCGCAACAACTCCCACAGCGCATCCAACACCTGCTCCGCCAGCTTGGTCGAAACATTCGCCTGATAATTTCGACTTGTCTCTAGTAGTTTGGGCAGCGTCTTCGCCGTCGGCGCATTAAACAACCGATCCGCACCCAACAACATATCCAACGCGCCCAGGATAGGCCGCCCCGGCACCTCCGTCATCGCCTCTATCGGAAACGTCACATGCCCCGACGACTCCCCACTAGGGGCATACACCAACCGCAGCTGCACCCCATTCCACAAAATGCCGATGGGCACCTGCATACCTTTCAGCAACCGTTCAAATTTCTGCTGATAGGTAGCAGCCCAACCCGTCTCGTTGCCACTATCCTTATCCAGCTCTACCCCCAGAGGCACCGTCTTTACCAACAATAGCCAACTATCACTATCCGGGTCTTCCACCCCATAGTCAGGCCGCAGCGTTTCCCCATAGTTGGGCAGGTCCACCGCCAGCTCCTCCGGCAAATCATCCGCCTGGGTAAAATCCTCCGTTTCCCATTCCAAGATTGTTTCTGCAAAGGCAGAAAATTGCTCCACCCAGGTTTGGTCGCCCTTTAAAATATTTTCCTGTTGTTGCCCCGGCAGTCTCCCCTGCTCCACCAGCCCTTGCAACAACGGCTGCAGCTCCCGCGCTTTTTCCTTATCCACAAACGCATCCAGGTCACTCAGCGCCGGAGGTGACACCACCAAACCCTCTGGCTGCAGTAGCCCCAACCATTCCTTGTGTTGATACTGCTCATTGTCGTAGGCCATAGTGTAGTCCGGAGCGCGTATTACAAAATAGACAACAAATCCGTAGGGTGGGCACCGCCCACCAGCCTTAAGTCTCTTCCACAGCAACCGCCTCAAACACAATATCTTCGTAAATGGCTTCAATGGGAAAGGTTAAATTCACAGACGTTAGTTCAACAACATCACCCGCTTGATAGTTAAGAATCTGCCAAGTGTCTTGCTCTGTTCTCCGAAAGATTTCAATGGCAATTGTTTCCGAATCCACCAAAACATACTCCTGCAAACCAGGATTCCGTCGATACATCTTAAACTTATTACCCCGGTCATAGGCTTCTGTTGTCGGCGAAAGCACTTCCACAACTAAGCAGGGATAGGTGATGTACTGGGTCGTTGTCTTATCCCGTTCATCACAGGTAACACTGAGGTCAGGATAAACATAGTTCGTCGTTTCATAAATATTGACCCGCGCATCGGAATTGAGCACCTTACAGCCGCTTCCCCGCATATGGGTTTTCAGCAAGGCCAGAATATTTCCTGAAATATCGCTATGGTTAATGGTGCCACCACTCATGGCATACACTTCGCCATCAAGGTATTCATGACGCATCGTTTGCGTCTCTTCCCAGGCGAAATAGTCCTCTGGCGTTAATTTTGGAAACTGTTCTTTGGCGGCAACCATCATTAATCTCCCTTAGTCATACACTCTGCTGATTAAAGCGTTTTGGATACTTATCAATTCTATCGATACCCATGCCTCGGCTACGTGGCAACTAAAATCATTTAACTGGTCACTGGCCATAAATACACCAGCCCCACCGGCTCCACCCGCGTGGCTTTTACCTTGTAGGCCTCCTCAATGCGAGCCGGTTCATCTTCAATTTCCTGTTCTAAATCCTTGAGTCGCTGTTCCCAGTGCCGCCGATCCGCATCTAGCTGACGTTTCTCCGCTGCGGCAAACTCCAGGGCAAGCTGTTGGGCACTTGCGTCAGTCTTTTGTTGCTGCTGTCGAATGCGCTTTTGCTGACTTTCCAGCAACTGCCGCATTTCCTTTGCCTCTCGCTGCCCCCGTTCCGCTAGCTTTGCCTTAGCATCCGCCGTCAGTTGCTCCACCAGGACATCCAAATGTTCTTGCAGATCTGCCACATCCTGGGGCGCGCTAGTTTGCAGCCGTTTCTTAGCACTGTTCGGTACCTCCCGCAGACGCGGATTCGCCAGGGAATCTTCCAGGGTTTGCAGCACCTGCCGCACCGTGGCATCCCCCAATGCCTGCAACCCTTGACGACTCTCCGGTTCCTTCCACCGGGCCACCACCGGCACAATCTCATCATGCAGCCGTGCCGCCCCATCCCCATAGAGCGACAACCGTCCCAACATAATCACCCTGGGCAGGGCCGTATCCGTCAAACACACACAGGCCCGCGTCAAATCATCATGGACAAACCCCTGGGCCAAAAACCGCCCCAGCAATCGCTGCACCAGCCGCTGCTCCAGGTGTAAATGGACTGCTTCTCCATCCAACGTCCCTGAATCTCGAAAAATCACTGGACTAATGGGAGATTCCTTGCGCCATTCCCACAGCTTTTGTCCCCGCTGACGGGGTGCCCTCAGGGTATCCAGAGTAGTGGCCCAGGTGGGGTCAGTGCCCAGCTTTTCATCCAAAGCTGGAATCTCCCATCGGGCATGGTCTGGATTCTCCAGGGCTTCTTTATCTGAAATAGGAGAGAGAGATTTAGCCCCCAACACTTCCAGGGAGGATGAGATCGCATCGCGAAAATGTCGGTCTTCAAACCCGAGCCATTTGTAGGAGCTATCCAGAATATTCTGGAGCTGCTTTTCCTGCTCCAGTAATGCCTCCCGCCGTTCACGGATGGCCTCTAGCTCATCCTGAATAGCCTGGGTCTTTACCACCGAGGCCCCATCTTTATCCGCAGCAGCAATGCCTTTGGTCAGGGTGGCCTCATCATCCGCCCGAATCCCCTGCTTCAGTAAATCAGACACATTTTTCTCCACCACCGGAGACAGACTGCCCAACTCCTGTTGAATGGTCTTTGTCTTTTGCACCAGCACATCCAGCACCCGGTCCTCGGCCCGCTGGGGATACACAAAGTAGTGACAGTGAACCTCCGCTGCCTTCTGTAATCGCCGGTCGATGCGGCCATTGCGCTGCTCCATACGGCTGGGGTTCCACGGTACATCAAAGTGAAACAGCTCGGAACAATAGTTCTGCAGGTTCACCCCCTCCCGCGCCGCATCGGTCGCAATCAAAATTCGTAACGGATGCTTGGCCGGGGACCTATTAAACGCTTTTTTGATCTGCTCCCGTCGCTCGTCTCCCATACCTCCATGGAATGTGTCAATCCGTCTATCAGCACCATCCGAACCGTTGATGATGGCCTCTAGCTGCTGCTGCAAATAGCGCTTGGTGTCGGTGTATTCCGTGAAAATTAACACCCGCTGCTGGTTCCACTGGGCTCCCGGTTTCCCCAGGTCCGGGCACAGATTCTCCTTGAGCCAGGTTTTCATATACTCAATGCGACCATCGGCCTGGTACCGGGCTTTATTGGCGATCTGGCCCATGGTCTCCAGCAGTTCCAACTCCCGTGCTGTGACCGCACCGCTGGAGCGAGTGGCGGCCTCCATTTTGGCATCGTCCTCCAGCTCCACCTCTTCTTCTGGCAGGTCCGCCCGGTCGTCGTCATTGCCAGGGGACTCTAATAGCAGGCTAGTCTGCATATCTTTGAGTGGCGGTGGGGGACTGCTTTTCGGGTCTTTTTCTGCCTGCCGTTCCACCGCTTGCCGATGCACCTTCAGCGTCCGTGCAAAGGCTTCAATGGAGGAAAGCAACCGCTTTTGTAACGACAGCACCACCAGCATAGCCGCCGCCCGTGAGGATTTGCTGGCCTGCTTCAACCGCTCTTCTCGACAGGTGCGATACTCCTGCAGCAGCTTAGACAGCATCAGTTCCGGTGCCTCCTCCGGCAGGCCATCCACCTTGACCGCAATCACCTCCCGCTTGGGAAAGTCGGCATTTTTAATTTCCCGCAGGTCCTGCTTTAGCCGCCGCACCATCACCGCATCCAGCAGTGCCTTACTGCGCACCGGCACCCCCCGACAAAACCGCTGGGGGTCCAAAATTTCTAACAGGGCCGCAAAGCTATTGGAATGACCATTGTGGGGCGTGGCCGACAGAAATAACCGATGCTCAAACCGGGGGGCCAGATCCCGCACCGTGCGAGTCAGCTGAGAATCTACCGCATACTTAGAACTACTGGACGGAGCCGCATTGTGGGCCTCATCCAGAATAAACATGCCCCCAGCTGAAAGCTGTTTATTTCCTTGGCCCAGCCAGTCCCGTAAAGGCGCAGCATAGGTCTCATTTCGCAATAGGGCATGGGAAATAATAAAGCGGTTATGGGTTTGCCAGGGGTTAATGCCATAGCCCCGCTGCCGCCGTCGGGCCGCCACAAATGCCCGGTCATAGATGGTAAAGGTTAAGCCAAAGCGGCTTTCCATTTCATCCTTCCACTGCTGCACCACCGATGGCGGACAGGAAATCACCACCCGCTTAATTTTCTGGCGCAGCAGCATTTCCCGTAAAATCAGCCCCGCCTCAATGGTCTTGCCCAGCCCCACATCATCGGCAATAAACAGGTTTACCCTGGGCATCCGCAATGCCTTGCGCAGGGGCTCTAGCTGATAGGCCTTGACCTCAATTCCAGCCCGGTAGGGCGCTTGGAATAGGCGCGGGTCCGTAGATGTGACACAGTTCCACCGCAGGGTGTGGAAATAGGCAGAAAAATAACGGGGATTATCAAACCCACGGCTGACCACCGTATCCCAGGTGGCCGCCTGGATCGGCTTTGCGTCAATTTCCCGTTCCCAGAAAACCGCCAGCTTTTCCCCCTGGGCATCATCATCCACACAGGCCAGACATACCTGGGTATCGCCCTCGGCATCCTGGGGGGCAATCACCTCTTCGACCAGGTATTGTCGCGATCTCACCCGTACCAACTGTCCAGGCGTGAGCGCTGCCGACGCTTGCGTGGAGATTTCCACCATGGGCATTCCCCTTAATCCTCCGTTTGTTCTTCCAGGGCTTCCAGTTCCGGATCCGTCAAAATATCCTCAATAAAGCGGCTGGGGTAGCCCACCCAGGTCAGGATGGCCTCATCCCTGGCCCGCGTCAGGCCCACATACAGCAGGTGTTTTTCCCGCGTTAGCAGGTCTGAGCGTAGCTGCTGGTCCTGGATGTTTTGGAGTAGCGATCTCAACGGTAGCTGCTCATCGGTAATATTCACCACAAAAACCGCCTTAAACTCCAGGCCCTTAGCCCGGTGTAGTGTGCCCACCTGCACGCCCACACCCGTCGCCTCTTCACGCTGAATTAGCTGGCTTTTCAGCCGATTTCGCTGCAATGCTTCCTGAATCAACGGTAGTGAATTATTCAGGCGGCTAAAAATGGCAATTTCCTCTAGGTTCAGCCCCTCCTTACGCATGCGCTTAATTTCAGCGCTCACATATTTCCATTGCTGAGCTTGGGTTTTCGCTGCATGAAGCGTTGGTTGAGGTCCCTTGAGCAGGCTCACCGTCCCTTTCCGTTTTTCAGTACCGCCATTGAGGTCATCCCCTTTGGCCCCCAGCAGCCGATCGGCAAACTGACGAATTTCTTCGGTGGTGCGATAGTTGATGCGCAGAATGTGCGATCGCCCCTGCACATTTACCCCCAGCGCCTTCAAACTAATGCGACTACCGTAGATCCGCTGGCCCCCATCCCCCGCCAGGGTAAGCGTATTCGGACCATCCCCCGCCAATGCCGCCAGTAGCCTGATCTCCTGAGGCCGCAAGTCCTGCAGTTCATCCACCACCACCGCATCAAACGGACTTTCTAACACCCCAGAGGCCACAAAGTCCCTTGCCTGTCGACAGATGCTCGACCAGTCCGCCTTCCCTTCAGCCTGCAGCGTTTTCTGCACCCGTTCAAAAATTGGCCAGATCTGCTCCCGACCCTTGGCCGACAGCGGAAACCCCCGCCCCGCCCGATTCGCCTTTTTATAATCCTCCCAATCCGTAATCCCCTGGTCCTGAATAATCGTTTCCCATTCCGTTAGCAGCATCGTCGGGTCCAGCGGACATCTGGGGAAATGGGCCTGTTCGATTAACGATTTGAGGTGCGATCTCTCCACCGGCTCCAGCGTTTGCCCCTTATCCGTCGCCAGCTTCAGCGCCTGCCGATGCACCGTACTGACCGTAATTAGTCCCTTTTCCTCCGGCGTACACAGCAAACCCAGATTCCGCTCAATGTTCTCGCAGAGGGTCCTCACATAGCTCGTAAGCAAGACCCGTTTCCCCTGCCGTGCCAGGTGCCGTGCCCGGTGCATCGCCACCACCGTCTTCCCCGTCCCCGCACTCCCCGTAACCTTCACCGGTCCCGAAAAGTCACCCATCGCCAGATCCCGCTGAGAAGAATGCAAAAACGCAATCCACGTATCCAACGGTGCCTCCAGCATCCGCTGCAAATCGTCATTATTCTCCAGCACATAGAAACGCCGCTGCACATCCGGCACCTCTGCCAAATCCTGCTCCAGCGGCAACGGTACAGGGGGCGTCACCAGCTCCCCCGCCGCCAAATTCAACAAGCGATTCCCCAGGTCTTCCGGCAGGTCAATCGCGATATTTAGCAGCACATCCTCACTGCGCACCTTACGCAGCGTGGGCAGCCAGTTTTCCGGTACCCCCAAACTGACTAAATACTCATCCCCATGGCCATCAAACAGACCCGGTAGCGTATCCGTTACTCCACCAAAGCCCTGCACCTGCTGCTCCACCACCTCCGGCAGCGCCACAATCTGCAATGCCCCCGTCTTAGAATGCCGCGCAACCTGCTTCGTCTCAGCCCAGTGATAGGCATCATCATGATGGTCCGCATGAAGCACGGTCCAAGTTTCACCATCCTTATAGACAATGGCCCGCAGCTCCTGAGAAATCCGCGCCGACCACAGGTTCTGATTTTTCGTCTTATTGACCCGCTCCAGACTCAAACTCGGATGGGCCGGATTCTCCAAAAACTTGGTCAAAAATGTCCATACCCGCTTCGCCTCATTGGCCGACAGCTTCGACACCGCCTTCGGCAACCCTTGATCAATCAGTACAGGCATAGGCAAAGCATCCACATCAGAAGACAGCTTGAAATTTTCAAGCTGTTTGCCAAGGCATTTCTGGGCGTATGGATTATAGCTTAGTAAATCAAGGAACTCATTATTGGGACAACGCGGACTGCTCAAAGTCGGTACAGTCAGTCGGATGGTGAAAACCTGGTGCGAACAGGTAGGGCTTAATGGTCACTATGGTAGCCATATGATCTAAATTGTTGGTAGCCATTGCTCAATTGCCTCCTGTTCAGGGTCAAAAACAATTAACCGTAAACGCTGGTTTTTCAATAGAAGTTGTCCGAGAGGTTCTTCAAATAAACTTTCATAGGCCCAGGTAGGGAGTGCGAGATATAACGTTTGTTCTGGTTCTAATTCAACAAGGACATCAAAATACAGAACATACTGTCCCAGGGCTTTTTCCAAGTCATCTAGCTCGGAACGCCCCGTAAAGGTTTTGACCTTCACTGCAATTTTACATTCCTGTCTTTGTGCTGCCAGTAGTTGAGAGGCACCCAAATCGATATACATGTCTTGCGTCCCCACTTGAGGTGCAACGGATCATCCGTAATCGTCCGTCTTTAACCAGTGCTTGTGTGACAGCTGTATGATAAGCATGCCGTCTAGGCATGAATGGTTAGATATCCTTCAGTCAGTGGTTCGGTGCAATTCAGTACAATTGTATCTCTATCTAGGATGTTCGCGATTAGTGTACTAACGTGCGATCGCATTCGCTATTGGCTGTATATCAAATGTCAATTACTTTGGAAACTTAATCTAATACAGTTCCAAAAAGTCCGATTGTCGCCAACTAAGCGACGATTGAGTTTCTTTCACATTTGTCGGGCTCAACGAGGCTCGTGAGATGCTGACTTGTCAGTTCGCAGAGCATTGCAACCGCTTAGCGATTGAATATAAGAAGCCTCCACGGACGCTAAGGTTCATGGAGGCTTCGGTTTAGTATAAAGTGGAAGTCAATAAATCGTTCTTCTATGAATCCACTCTAGGCCAGAGAGATTCACATAGGAGCCTTTGCCGGATAATCCCATCGCCTCCTCATACAACCATCAAGTTTGCTTGGCGTGTGTCTACGATCACAGCTTTAAAACACAACAGCACCCAGAACAATCGACTGAGGAACTCTTCTACATTAAGCAAGACATCTCAGAGTTGTTTTATATCAGGCGAACCTACTATAAACAGGGCTCTCTAGTGCAAGTAAGAAGAAATATCAGTGATGTGTTTGGGTGCTGTCTTTAACCCGTCGGATGATTCTATCGAAATATCTATCGTTAGACCTCCTTGTGTAGCGGCTATGAGCTTTTCAACTCATGTGTACAGCATAATCCTGTAGTGCTTCAAAATCTCTTCTCTGATACAAACGGTAACGTTGTTATTTGTCTCTGTTATCCTTACCTATCAGTGAGTTAAGTCTATGAGATGCTGTGGTTGATGTCACCGCTCGCGGTCATGTCATCCGTTTAGAATCAAGCCATTCAATCGTGGGATAAGCATTGACAACTTGGGAAAACATTATTTCATAACAATCTGTTGGGTTTCCACAGCGCCTAAGACCTGTAATGTACCCTTCTGAGCATCAGTTAGTCCCCTGGCTCCGGTGATGTCCATGCCTTCGTAGGGCCGATCGCCCCTCAGCGTTTTAAGACATTCGCCGGTTTTAACATCCCAAAGTTTGATCGTTTCATCTTCACTGACACTGGCAAGATAATTGCCTTGAGGGTTGAAGGCTAGCGATCTCACCACATTGGCGTGGCCCACCAGCGTCTTCAGACACCTGCCATCGTGGACATCCCAGAGCTTGACGGTTTTGTCGGCGCTACCACTTGCCAAGAGATGACCTTGCGGACTAAACGCCACCGACCAGATCCAATTTGTGTGCCCCTCCAATGTTTTAAGACAGTCGCCAGTCTGGGCATCCCAAAGGCGGAGGGTCTTATCGGAACTCCCACTCGCAATCATGAGCGTATCGGCACTCATGGGCGTGTTGGCACTACAAGCAACAGTCCAAACCATCCCGGTATGTCCTGACATCACCCTCAGACACTGACCGCTATCGACATCCCAGAGCCGGACATGTTTGTCAGAAGACCCACTGACCAACGTTTGTCCATCCGGGCTAAAGCCCACCGATCGCACCTGACTGGGATGCTCTAGAACGGCTAAACGGTGACCGTCTTGAATATCCCAGAGATGAATAGTTCGGTCGTGGCCGCCACTTGCGAGGAGTTGACTTTTGGGGCTAAAGGCCACCGACCAAACCGTATTCGTGTGCCCTGGTAGTGTCCTCACACAGCGGTTGCGCCGTATATCCCAAATTTTCACGGTTTGATCCGCACTGCTACTCGCAATCAAACCGTTATCAGGATGAACGGCCACCGACAAAATCCAGTTCTTGTGACCTATGAATGTTTTGAGACACCGTTCCCGTTCAAGATCCCAAAGCTTCACGGCATAGTCATCGCTGCCACTGATAAGGGTTTGCCCATCGGGGCTGAAGGCGATCGCACGAACGGCATTGGCGTAGCCGGTCAATGACTTCAAACAGTGTCCTGTTTGGGGCTGCCAAATTCTGACCGTTTGGTCTTCACCGCCACTGACCAGCGTGCTGCCATCCGGACTAAAGGCGATCGACCAAATCCAATTGCCGTGACCAGACAGGGTCTTTAGGCAGCGACCCTCCTGCACATGCCAAATTTTGATGGTTTGGTCGCCCCCGCCACTCACGAGTTCCTGACCGTCAGGACTAAAGGCCACGGAGCGAATCGCGTGGGTATGGCCAGTGAAGGTTTTGAGGCATTGCCCCGTCTGCACATCCCAAAGTCTGACGGTTTCATCCGTACTGCCCGTGGCGATCGTCTGACTATCCGGACTAAACGCAATCGACCAAAAACTGTTTGTATCCTCTACGGTTTGCAAGCATTCACCGCTCACCAGTTCCCAAATTTTGATCCGTTGATCCCAACCGGCGGACGCGATCAGGTGCCCATCGGGGCTAAAGGCGATCGCTTGCACATAATTCGTATGTCCCTTCAGGGTGTTAAGACAGCGGCCCTCTAAATCCCAGAGTTTGACTGTCTGATCGGAACTGCCGCTCGCAACTATCTTGCCATCGGGGCTAAACACCACCGACCGGACCCAATTCGTGTGCCCCGGCAATGTGTGCATACAGCATCCCGTGTGGACATCCCAAATTTTCACAGTTTGGTCGGCGCTGCCGCTCACCAGCCATTGACCATCTGGACTAAACGCGATCGACCAGATCCAGGCATCGTGTCCTCGGCAGTGACCATGTTCTTCGCCGTTTGCCATCTGCCAAAGTTGAATCACGCCGCTCGTCCCGGCGGCGGCAAACAGACTGCCATCGGGACTGACGGCGACGGCATGAATCCCCCCAAAGGCATCATAAAAAGTCGTTTGTGAAAAATGGGCCTGTGAAAAATCAGCTTGACGGAGGTTGAGTCCCTGTAAATAGGCTTGCCAGATCGTGAGATTGGAGAAGTCACAGTCGGTCACTTCAATCTGGAGCTGACGCATGAGATTGAGGACGTTGCCCCCCGCATACCCTGACCTTACAGGGGGCTGTCCGCGTAAAGCGTCCAGACACTGAGTGAGCGTCATCGCAATGTCTTCTGAGTTACCCAAATTGGCTAAAAGTTGTTGCGTAATGGGTTCTAGGATGAGATTGAATTGCGTTTGTTGAACAACGTCATTCGCGGTCGTTTTAAGTAAAGCATGGCTGATCAGTCGTACCGGTTTTTGATCGGTGATTTCGGTGACAACCTGTTCGATTAAACGTTCCGTGACGTATTCCATCACGACCGGTTGCTGGGTATATTGCCTGGATTGTTGCTCAATCAGCGATCGCCAGTCGAGGGATTCGAGGGCTTCTAGAAGGCGAACTCGGGTGACCGCAGGCACCATATCGCTGGCCAGCGCTGGAATGGAGGTCCACTCACGGTTGATGGCCAACCAGTACATAATGGTTTTTTCCAGGGCCGAGAGCCGCTCAAATTGTTGATCAAGGAGTCGCTGGGTGCCGTTAAAGAGAAAGATGCCCTCGTCTAAAAAGGGGCCAATCTCACCGTCAAATAAGGCATGAATCGACCCCGCCGCAATTTTTAACGCCAAGGGGCTACAGCCATAGCGTTCGCAAAGTTGTTGTTTCTGCTGGATGCTGCCCACCAGATCTTTGGTCTCGATGACGCCTAAGGCAGTTTCGAGGGAGCCGCTTAGTTGGTGCGATCGCACCGCCAGCCCCATGCCTTCAAACGTGGCAATTTCAGCCGGTTTCTCGCGACTGGTGATGAGTACACAGCTTTGGTGCGGCGATTCCCCCAGACTGCGAAACAGGTCTCCATAGGGCTCATATCCGACTCGATATTGCCCGGCTCGATTGCCTGCCTGGAGAATCGTCTCGACATTATCTAAAATGACCAGGCAGCGGGAGGCCTGCAGCCAGTGTCTGAGACGATTTGGAGTCGCCTCTAGATCTTGTTGATTTGATAAAAATAGCACCAGCTCCTGTAACAAGCTGTCTAACGGGGGTGCGTTCCGCAGCGAGCGCCAGATCACATAGTCAAACTCACCTTGAATCTGCTGGGCCAGCTTCACTGACAGGGCGCTCTTGCCAATGCCCCCCATGCCTAAGACCCCCACTAGCCGACAGCGGTCAACCTGTATCCATTTTTCCAGGGTGGCTAATTCTTCAGTACGCCCATGAAATATAGAAACATCCGGTGCCTCGCCCCAATCGACCTGTGCGGTTGCGATCGCAACTTTAGCAACTGAAGAGGGGCTCTCGTCAACTACGGTCTCCGGGTGAACATAGTCTTCAGGCGTAAGCGCCAGACCAAACGCCTCAAAATAGCCTGCGATGGTCTGGCGATCAACCGGTGCCTTACCAGAACGCGCCTTTGTCAGGGTGTTAATGCTCAGCCCCGTAATCTGGGTTAGGGCCTCCAAGGTGTAGGGTTGGCGATCGTTATCCTTAGCGGCTCGCTGAGCTTCTGCCATTTGCAGTCGTTCCCAGCCCTGAGAGGAGAGCCTTACGCCACGTCTACGTTTTCCTTTTCTCGAGTTTTTTACCACGGAAGTTTAATCAGATGCAGGCCTCGGGGTTTGCTACAGCCTTAAGCAGCCCATTTTCGTATCTATAGCTCATAGTAGAACGCTTAAGTTGTGATTAGGATTTAAGTCTTAACTTGTGACCATAGCCCCCAGTCAAGAAAGATGTGTGTAAGTCCCATCCTGCGTGTTTTCTAGAGCACAACTCCAGAGCCGATTTAAGTTGTGATTTAACTTAGGAACCTAAGTTGTGAACTTGACTGGCGTAGTCTAGTGAGCTGCGGCAAGCTAATAGAGCTTAGCCATAGATCAGGCTCGATTCGAGTGACTAGCTACTTAGAATCAGCCTGACAACCTGGCAATCGCATCAGCACAACAGAGCTTTGAAGCAGAGAGATTTCTCTTTACCTCTTGAAGACATCAATTTGTTTTAGCAACATTTGATTTAGCACTACTCGAAACCTCATTTACAGGATTCTGACTATGAGTTACTTATTATTGGTGCCTGTACATGTAGACGCCTTACATCTCAAATTTGGAACAGGTGTAGCAGAGTCCATGACAGCGCTTAATCGTTTACCCTATTTCAGTGGAAATCGAGATGTTAACCCAGATATCGTTAACCTCAGTGAACCGATTGTTTCCCAGCCTTTTCAAAATAAAAACCTTCATCTAAAAGCGGGTATACATCTGCATTGGTCGCTGCCGGATGCCCTGACTCAAGAAATTGAGAATGGCAAATTTCCGGCTGTTCCCAATCGTTGGTTAGTCACTCGTCGTATGGGTAGAGAAACAGAACAGTGGATTGTTGAAAGTGATTATCTCCATCCGCCGAGTGCCGGTTTTCAGGAGGATAGTATTATGTATCCTTCTCCTGACTCCGAAGACCAAAACCTTCCTCCCTTTCGGTATCTTGGCAGAACGCTAACGTTAGCAGAATGGAAGCATAATCAACAAGCAAACAACGTCGATGCCAAGCACCTAGAACGCCTGACAGCTATCGGGTATGGTGAACCCACGTTTGCGGCTTTTTATCCCGATTGTCGGAGTGTATTTGGCTTTCACGACCCCAAATATGCGGATACCCTACCCGAGGGTCTACAATACGATGTGATTGGCTGGTACAGCAACTCTGAGCAAAACTATCTGAGTGAATTTCTTCAAGATTTCCAAAACAGCTTCAAGACCGACTTTCCAGAAGCAGAATTTACGCTTGAAGCCGTCATGGACGCCATTAAAGAAGAGTTCAAGTGGCAATTTGAGTGGACAGATGAGACCTTTGCTCAAAATAGTGAAGCCCCTCAGATCCTCTGTTATGCTCGATTAACCTTCCAACCGCCTGCAGACTACTCAGGCCAGCCTCCTTCTGAAACCGCGAATATTCGCCTGGCGGTAGCCAATACCGGCACAGAGGCATTATCGGCTTATCTAGCTGACACTATCGATAAATCTCAAAAAGCGGTTATTGAGGAGCAATTAGAGGCCCTACAGTTTACCGACAACTTAGAAAGCCAACAATTAGATATCGGGCCAAAGTTCCAGGAAATCCGTCACGCAACTGGGTTCAATGCCGTCGCTGGCAATTTTCTGTGGAGAATTCGGCTAGAAACACAAACACAAGCGTCTGTTTCAGACAATACAGGTTCTCAAACAAAACTTGATTTGCCGTCTGATATTATCGCTCAACTCAATGCCCTCAACCAGCAACAGCAAACCTATGATGCGGCATTAGAAGAGGTTGATTCCAGACGCAGACAACTTTTTTCTGACTGGTACAAGTATATGGTTTGTGCCTATCCGCCGGAAGATAGTCGGGATGACTATCCTGATATTGATGACGTAAAACACTATATCCAACAACAGGGCCTCGAACCGCTTCTAGAAAAGTCCCGTGAAACTGGGAAATTGGATTTAGATAATCCAGAAAGCCTGAATCTGCCATCAGATTCTGAGACGTCTCTGGCCTCTGAACTGGCAAGGATAATTAATGATTTAGGTCGGGCGATTGATATCCACAATCAAGCTCTTCAGAATGAATATAACGCCCTAGACGAGACAGAAAAAGAAAAAACGCCTCAGCCGCCGACCTATCAGTTGGAATTGGTTAGCGGACCTCGTTATTGGGAACCTAAAGAGCCAGTTGTGTTGATGGCAGGGGACGCGGTAGCAGCCAGCCAACGGCATGGTGAGGATGGTCGTTTGAATGAGGATGGGTTACTTGAGTGCCAAATCATCGCTGATCAGACGATTCAAGATTTAATTGCGGAAGACTTTCAAACGATTCTCAATACAATTGACCAACTCGATCCTCAAGGCGAGCAAGAGCGGGTTGGTTTTAACATTTGGACAACCCAACCTTGGAATCCAATGTTACTGGAATGGTTGGTTGAAGTCTTTCCCGTGGCTGATGGCGGCAATAAAACATCCGTTAATCGTAAATATAGTAATGATTTTCTGACCCAAAACTATACGCTACAGGCAAATGATGTCGATTTATCGCCGAAATCTACTCAGGCTGTTGTTGCTGATACGGCGGCTAATTCCATTAAAACCGACCAAGATTCTAATATCTACAGTGGATTTAGCATCCTAACGCCCTATGCGAATTCACTATTACAAACGCGAATTGAAACGTATTTGCAAAAACACAATGTGCTGGCATCCTATTATCAAGATCAAAACATTGAGCCGGATCAACAAAACATTGAGTTTCTAGCTCAACAAATTGACGATATCGAGGTGTGGTACGCCAACAAAAGCTTTTCAGATCCGGTCTATACGGCCATTAAAGCGTATCAAAGGCTGCAAAGTCTCAATTGTTTGTCCCAATCTATTGGTGGATTTAATGAAGCTTTGCTAATGCACAAGCAAACCTTGCAGTTGGACATTGAAGACCCGATTGGGTTTGCTGATTACCAAGCCTTTACAGCAGAGGTGGCGGCCGCGGTTGACGGTGAAACCGAGAGTGCGCCCCAACCCTTAGATGACTTTAGCCCAATTCGATCGGGAGAGCTGCGGATTATTGATTTGCAGTTAGTGGATACGTTCGGACAGGTCAGAAATTTAGATTGGCAGATTGACTCTGAAGAATATGTGATTCGGCCGGAGCGGATGGAGGCCACAAACAACAATCGGATTGTGCTGCCGCTGCGTTTTGTGCAGCCAGTTCGGATTAATTTCCGTTGGTTATCGGCCAATGACATCGATAATCGAGAAACCAATGACGATCCCAACACCACGCCCATTTGTGGCTGGATATTGCCGAATAACTTGAATGGCAGCTTGGCAATTTATGATAATGCCGGTCAAGCATTGGGGGCAATTAACATCAATGGGGAATGGGATGATGCGCCTGGGGAAACGCCCCTGGCGACAACAACCATCGGGGGGCAAGACATTCCCAATATCGCGAATCCCCATTTGCATAAAATGGTGCAAACCATCATTACGTCAGGCCACGAGTTTGTGGAAAACTTTAACCTTTGTCTCAACAATGCCCTGAATAATATCGATCCAGAAAACTTTGCTCAGAATCAAAGTTTGGCATTGCTGATGGGTCGCCCGATCGCCGTGGTGCGAGCTGCTGTCAATCTAGAGCTGCAGGGACTTCCCGCCATCAACCAAGATTGGACTGTGTTTCGTCAAGAAATGCAGCAAATGCGATCGCTTGAGCAAAGAGACACAGATGATTTAACCGAGGTCAAGGTTCCCATTCGCATTGGGGAGTACCAACAGCTCAATGATGGCGTGATTGGCTATTGGAAAGAACAGCCCGTAGCCGATGGCGACTATGGGTATGAAAACGATATTTTCTACGCTCAACAAAGCGATCTAAATGAATCTGACAAGATTGAAACCCAGCGTGACGAGCCGGAGATCAACCCAGAAGTAGACGAAGGGCCAATTAATATTATTCAGTCCATTAGCAGTCCGCCTCAAATGTTAACGATGTTGGTGGATCCGAGAGGTAGCATTCATGCCACAGCGGGTATTTTGCCCAGTAAGGTGATTACGATTCCGCCGGAACAGTATGCAGAAGCGTTGGCCAATATCAAGGTAACGTTCTTAACGACGCCTATTTTGACAGAGCGTACCCAGCAAGGGCGGCTGAATCTGCCGTTGCCGACCGCGCCAGATTACGACTGGGTTTGGTTAGAGCAAAAAGGCAGGGAAACCTGGTCAGAAATTTTGACCACCCCCGTGATTGAAAAAGCGACGTTTATAGAGTCTTACGCTGAGGCGAAATTAGACACGAATCCAGACCCTGAACCCGTGTGGCAAGGATTAGTAAACCAGGCATGGCTCAGGACTCGCCCCGGTGGTGAAGCCTTAAAAGCAAATATTGTTGACACGGACAATCGGGAACCGCTTACGGGAGTCTTGGAAAATCTCGATGAGCTGATTAACCAGATCTTTGATCGGCACGAAATCAGTATTAACCCAGTCTCTTCCCAAGCCACGTTTTTAAGTAATCAAGAAATCCGGGAGGGATGGCTAATGTTGAACCCATCCCCAGGCAGTAATGCGTGAGATATCGATGTGCGCCACTTTATCCGATGTTTTCGGAGGAACCATGATGGAACAAATCAGTATTAATTTAACCCTCGAAGAAGTGAATAAAATCCTCGAATCTCTAGGGCGGCTTCCCTACACCGAGGTTTTTCAACTCATTTATAAAATCAAAGCGCAGGCAGAGGCGCAGGTACAGGCCAATGAGATGCGCCAGCAGGAGCACAGTCCTGCGGTTGCGAATGTCAAATCGGATGTTCTGTCATAGGTTTGAATCTATTTTGTGCTTCTCAGAAAATCATTTTAAATTGGAGAAATTTCAATGGTTAGTGTAGCTAGCAACGGTAGTATTAATGTTTCCTCTCGCCCCGACATTTTTCAGATTCTTCTGCAGGATGAGGACGGGCAAAATGTTCTCGGAATTGATGATGGCGCACTAAGACAGTCGCTCCGCATTGAGATGCTCAATACGTCTAGAAGAGATCTAGAGTTACAGCCTATTGCTGAGAGTACCCTCAATGGCAATACCTATCATTTTGCCGTCTCATTTAGACCCGGCACTTTGGTGGATATTTCATCCATTACCTTAAGGGAGATGACGGACGGCTGGACCATGCAGTCAAAGGGCAATACGCTCTATTTTGGCATGGCAAGAAAAACAGTCATTCCTCACGGTGAAAGAATGACGCTAACCCTGGAGAATATTAGCGCTGCACCTGAGGGCGGCTCGCGGGGGACGCGGGTAGAAATCAAATATGATCAGCTGCTGTATCAAGGGTCTAATGAAACGATTAGCGGCAATCGTTTACAGTATCTGAATATTGTTAATCAGCGGGGAAAAAAGCAAATTCCGCTATATGTGGGTCTTTTGGGGTCTAATACGATTCTCAATGATGGGCAAGAGAATGAATTAACCCTAACGATTCAAAGTCTTCCCAATATGAGTGTTCCCTTTATCAATTTGTCGCTCCAAGAAGTATCAGATACGTTAGAAAACTCTGATATCACTAGAGTAGGCTCTCCTGCAAGCTCCACTAGTGTGATCTCTCTAAAGGAAATTCAACTGGGAAAAATTATTCCGACGGATGAGCAATTAGCGGATTCGATCATCGTTAAGCCAGATGAGAGTAAACGCACAGAAGGTATTTTAAAGTTGCGAGGAGCGAATGAAGGAACTTTAGACCAAGCAACTAAGTTTACGCTTTCCTTTGATGTCGTTTCGACGGAATCTGATGCCCCCCAAGATTGGGCCTTGCTGAATAGTAATGATGCCGATGAGGTCAGAATTTCGGTTGAATCCAATCAAGCAAATTGGGGGTTTGGTGGTAAGGAGACGCAAGGTATCAGCCCCCAATGGAGTTATATTTGCCAAAAAGGCTGGCAAGCTTCAGGCCGTGAAGAACTCCTCAGACTCAAGATTACCAATCTCAAGACTTTACTGAAAGCGGGCTATGCCAATCTATATGTTCACTTTGAAAATATCCCAGGGTATTGGGATGGTCATATCACGGTTCCCATTCATAAAGGTCCTCTGGTATATCGAGAAGATCCCTCGGGTATGGTCGGTTGTGTGGGAATTGGCACGGATGAACCACAAGCCAAGCTTCATGTAAAACCGCCATCTGGGGTTAATGGTTTGAAGGTGGAGGGAGATACAGAAATTGCAGGTAATCTAGAAATACATGGTGACATCAGGGTTAGGCCAGAACCATTTCAACTCAAGAAATTTACAGGGGAACGTAATCCTCGTATAAATACAGGTTTTCCAATTGATGACTGGGTTGTAATCGTCGCCGGATTTAAGATAGCTCGTACTGCAGATCCTGGAGATGGACAATACATTTACACCTATGAAAAAGAGGGGGTGTGGTGGATTGCTGCAGATGTTATAAACACAACGGACCCCAATTGGGAAATTAACATTCTGGCTATTCGGAAAAATTGGATTAAGGTAATAAGCCAAATCCAGTATACTGAATGAAAATTTAACAGCGATCGCACCCAATCTTTCCCCTAATTCTGTTCCCTATCTTCAGAGATAAAGAGTAATGAAACGCGATCGCACCCTATTCTCCACCAACTTTATACCTCATTCAAGAAGGTAATGAGTCATGGAAATGTAACAGCGATCGCCCCTTATTTGTTCCAATGCTCATCGGTCATGAGTGATGACGATACAACAGCGATCGCACCCTATTCCGCTCTTATTTACTCTTCACTGCAAGCGCATAAGAAGTGATGGAAATCGAAATGCGATCGCAGGTATACCCATTTCTATTAAAGAAGAGGTAGGTGATGAATAGAACGGGCGATCGCCTGTCTGAAACTAATATCGAACACTGATCAACAATTACTAATTGAAGATTTTAACTAGCCTTCAGGAGTACAAGACAATGACGAGATGGACTATTAGTCGCCAACCTACTTGGCAGCCAAGAAATCAGCCGAACAATCAGCCATCTGTGCCCACTGAACCAGATCCAAAATTGGTTGGAGAAGGTTTTCCAAAACAAGCTTCAGAGGCGTTTCAAAAGGCCGCAGATGAACTCAACTGTGTGATCTGGAGCCGAGTACCGGGTAAAGCCTGCACTACTCTGATCGACGAAGGCTATAATCTAAAGCCTTTTTATGTTCATGGGAAATCCTGTAATTGGGGACCGATGGCAGGATTTGTCTGTCAACTGCCAGCCTTCAATAAGACCGGTGCTAGCAAGATGGCCTACAACCTTAAGGAACATATAAATTCTTTAGTCTGGTTAGTCGCAATACGGGCAACGGAAAGGGAAAAGGACAAAGTTGCCGACTCCCTTTTTCTCCCACTTGCGATATCGGATAAACGCAAGCAAGAACTGCTCAACAGTGGTTTCCTGCCAAATCACAAAAAAATTGGCAATGATTTGATATACGGTATCGCACAAGACGAAAATAAAACAATTGCGGTCGAATACGTGATCAAGAAAGACGCTACTTCTAACTTGTGGCATATCTATCATAGGAACATTTATATCAAGGACAGAGATAGATACATTAGCTATCTGAAAAGAAACGGAGAAAAGTTTTCTATTGATCAAGAGGATGCAAACAAGAGAAACGTCGAAATTCTAGCATCCTATAACGAGATAATTGAAGAATCCATAAAGCCTGTGGATAGAAGCACAATAGCTGTAAATGACATCGTTCAAATTAATCAAGGTATACGGGAACTCAATATTATTCCTGTAGAGAAGGTAGCGAATCCCTTGGAGAATTTCTATCCTGTTAATGGCATCCAAAGTCCATACCTGGCATACAGAGATGAAAAAGACCTTTACAAAAACGCAGTATCAGGCGACTACGATCTATTTGCAGTCTGGCCATTTACCCCCAATATCTCATTCGAGATGACCACTCGAATTTCGGAATTTCCAGCCCTCCAGCCTACGCAACCACAATCGAATAAAATCAAGAATCTCTTTATACCCGTTGAAAAGAAAGAAAATGCGCTGGAGATCACCAATTCTAGAAACGTGTTTATTGAATTCATTGGAACTTATCAAGAACTTGACGGGAAAGAGGATCCTGAACTTGGCAACATAAATGATCTCGTGCAGTTTACTGCTCAGACGCTCAACTCTTTAGTCCGGGCGCAGTACCTGGGTAAGAATGCACCAGATAAAGGGCAATTTCCAAATCGAGCTTTTCACAGTGACGAAGGCGGGCGTCCCGGAGTGGATGAAATAGATTATCCGATCGCCTTCTTTATGCCCCAATCACAATGGGATGACTTAAAGCAGGATGATGTAAAACAAAAAAACGTCCTCAAGAACACTGCCTTCCTAGTAGAGAACCACGTTGAGTTTCTTTCGCTAGTCAAACTGTTAAAAAGACGATTCTACGTTTTTCTACATGATGGATGGTTTATGCACTGGATGTGCTTAGCCGCTGGCGAGCTTGCCATGACTGAGAGAACAGGGAATGTAACTTTACCAGACAAGCCAAGACGATATCTTGAAGCTCGAATCAGAGAGATAAAGGATTTGGATGGTGTCTCACTACAGTCTATAGAGTCGCTATTAAGAGAACTACTGACTCCGACTCCAGATACAGCAACCGATCCAGAGCGAAATGCAGTATCCAAAGCTTTTCAAGGCGTGGCTGAAAATTTCCTTGAGTTTGCCACGTATCTACTATTTCCTGATGCTGCTGAACGAAAAGATCTTATCTCACCTTTAGAGATCAAGATACCTGAATAGTCTCAATCTACCTGCAAGTTTAAGCAACCTCTCAATGTAAGCAAGGGAAGGCACCTCCCATGACGACAGACGCAACGACAGCACCATCCATAGTTTTCAATCAAGCTAATCTCAGCGAGGCTTGCCTGGATGACCTGCAACAATATTTCTGGACGCGAAGTATCGAGCTTGATCAGCCAGAACAAGATGAAACCGATCCGCAAATTCATCGGGGCAAAGGTACACTGCTGAACGTTGCCTGTCACATAGAGGTGTTCAGCAAGGCCGATCAATCTTTACTGATCCTCTGTGCTCAGCCGCTTGAAGACTGGAACTTTGGCACTTGTTTTCCCCTAATGCCGGGAGAGTCGGAAACAGGCAATTCAGCGGACACTTTTTTACTACGCTTTGTTACGCTCCAAGATCCGCTTTGGCTCTATATCTATTCGGCTTCACCCTTAGATGAACAGACCTTGCAAGCAGAAACCACCAAACTGCGCCTTTGGCAAGAATGGTCTAGCCAAAAGACGCTATCGTTGCCGACAGAGAATGGACTCAATCTGTGGGGTGGCCTCTTCGCTACTGCGCTGCTTGGACTAGAGCCCCTGATTGATTTCATTGACATCGATCTATCAGCGTTTTTGCTCCAAGCCAGGGTCACGTTCCCAGACGAGTTTCCTGTGCTAACGCTGCTGCTGGCGTTAGGGCCTGATGGCTGTCAGTTTGGACCTGGCACCCTTAAAGACGCGGCGATTGAGTTTTCCTCACCACTCTATTTCTCCCCGAATGATTCGCAGATTCGCCTGATCGGATCGCTAGATCTCAACGATGGTCAGCAAGGCATCGACATTGATATCGATTTCCCACGCGATGGCGATCTGATTACAGCCATCGGAACCTACCGTAACAATTCTCTTCCGTTTGTTGATGCCTCTGATCTGGCGGACTTGCCGTCCCTGCAACCCCAAGGAACCATCACACTAGACCTAAAGTTTTCCAAACGTGACAAAAGTCTTGAACAGGTCGATTTTACGCTTGACTTGGAAAATTGGACGCTGATTGAGGATGTTTTGACCCTCAGCGGACTGTTATTCACCTTTTCTATTGATGAACCGTTGGATGCCAAACTGATCACGGCGTCCATTGAGGCCCAAGCATCCTTGGGCAAAGACAGCCAAATTACGCTCCTTGGTGGCGGCTATTATCCCAGCAATCAGTTCTATTTGGGCCTGGACTCACAAACCCCCCTCAAAATCGCCGATTTAGTCGCCGACTTAGGCGCACAGTCCGATGGCATACCCGATCTTACAATTAACGATCTGAGTACTGAATTTAATCTGAATAGTGGAGAGTTTGCCACTCGGGTTGATGTTTCTGGAACCTGGGAAATTATCAAAAATGTAGAGTTGAATGCGCTGCGCTTCAAGATTTATGGACAAACTACCTACAGCTGTGAAATAGCTGCCGAGTTTGCGATCGCAGGTGTAACGCTCAATCTTGACGCCAATTACAACGGAGAAGGGTGGCAATTCAATGGCAGCACCGGACCTGGACAAGCCATCCCGATTGGCCCTGCGGCCCAATTGCCCGAAGGCGCGCAACCCACCATGGCCGAAGATTTAGGCAATATCTTTGGTGAAGTCCCCCTACCGGCAGCCATAGAAGACCTCACTATTCAAAATCTAGCTGTTTCCTTCAACAGTGAGACCAAAGATTTTACCTTTACGGCTGAATCCCAGTTTTTGGTTGACGGTCAAGCCGTGGAGACTGTCGTCACCATCGAGATTACCCGCCAAGAAGATAATTCCTTTCTCAAACAGTTTGGCGGCTACATCACCGTCAGTGACCTACAATTCAACCTGCTCTTCAGCCAAGACAAAACGGCCAAAACGCTCCTCGCTGCCTATAACAATCCTGATAGACAGGCTCTCAAAGTTAAGCGTCTTATCGAAGTTATTTCTGACGAAATTGCCGCCTATGTCCCCAATACGCTAGAAATCACTCTCCTAGATGCTCTATTCATCTACAGTAAAGCCCAGAGCAAATCGCAGGTCTTCTTTGGTCTCAACCTCAGTTCCACAATCAATTTCACACAGCTGCCCCTAGTCGGGAAAGATCTTCCCCCCGATAAAACCCTCGGCATTGATGATTTACAATTTCTGCTTGCCTCCCAGAACCTGACGCCCGAAACGGTTGACGCCTTCAACACTCTCCTTCCCGATGGCATGACGCCCATCCCCTACAGTCCCCCCTCAGCTCCATCCACCCCGGCGATCAAGAAAGGCATGACGGTCAGCGCCAACCTGCAACTCGGCGACACCCTTCAAGTACTCACCCTACCGATCACCGCCGACAGTCCACCACCAGCTTCTACTATCGAGTCCGCCGCAGCTGCCACACCCGTTCCTGCCACGCCCGCCACCGTCGCCCCCACCAGTATCGAGTCCACCACCGTCGAGCCCGCTACCGACGGCACCCAATGGTATTCCCTCAATAAAAAGTTGGGGCCGCTGTACTTTGCTAGAATCGGCGTCCAATACCAAGACGATGTCCTCTGGTTTCGCCTAGATGCTGCGATCGCCACTGCCGGGCTCACCTTAACCCTAGAAGGATTATCCGTCGGCTCCCCCCTCAAGCAATTCCAGCCCAAATTCCAGCTCCGGGGCCTCAGTGTCAATTACGCAAGCAAAGGTAACCTGACTATCGAAGGTGCCTTACTCAGAACCACCATTGACGGCAGAGACGAATACTCCGGTGCCATCCTCGTCAAAACCAAAACCTTCTCCATCGCCGCGCTCGGTGCCTACACTAACTTCAACGGCCATCCCTCCCTCTTCATCTATGGCATTCTCAACAAACCCCTCGGCGGTCCGGCCTGCTTCTTCATCACCGGACTCGCCCTCGGTTTTGCCTACAATCGCCAGCTGATCCCACCCACCCTCGACGAAATTCCTCAGTTCCCCCTAGTTCGCGCTGCTATCAGCCGTACCCCTGCCGATCCCGCCGGATTAATCGCTATCCAGCAAGATCTCCGCCCCTCCATTCCCCCTAAAGTTGGGCGCATTCTGCTGGCGGTGGGCATCAAATTCACCTCGTTTAAGATTATTGAATCCTTCGTCCTGCTCGTTGTTAGCTTCGGCGATCAATTCATCCTCGACCTATTCGGCATCTCTACCCTTGTTTCCCCGCCCCTGCCGCCTGGCAGTAGTAAGCCTCTGGTGCCTCCACTCGCCCAAATCCGCTTCGCCATTCTGGCCCGGTTCGCTCCCGCTGAAGGCATCCTTCAGGTTGAAGGCAAAATCCTGCCTGACTCCTATCTGTTTGACCGTGATTGCCGACTCAGCGGTGGCTTCGCTTTCTACAGCTGGTTTTCTGGCCCCTATAAAGGAGACTTTGTTCTCACCGTAGGCGGTTATCATCCCCGTTTCCAGGTTCCGGAACACTATCCCAGAGTCGATCCCCTGGCACTCAATTGGCGCATTAGCAAAAACTTAAGTGTCAAAGGCCGTCTTTACTTTGCGCTCACCGCTTCCGCGATTATGGCTGGCGGACGCTTAGAAGCCAATTGGAAATCTGGCAGAATTAAAGCGTGGTTTGTTGCCTATGCCCATTTTATTGTCTCTTGGCAGCCTTATTTTTATGATGCGCGGATTGGCGTTAATCTAGGTGGCTCCTACAGCTTCCGCATTTTCAGGCGGACCAGAAAAATTTCAATCCAAGTAGGTGCCGATTTGCACATTTGGGGACCCAAATTCTCCGGCAAAGCCTCTATTCGTCTTTGGATAGTTTCCTTTACCGTTCGCTTTGGCAGTCGTTCTCAGCAGAAACCACCTGCGCTCAACTGGTCAGAGTTTAAGCAATCTTTCTTACCGTCTGCTCAAGACGTTTGCACCCTTACGGTTGAAAGTGGCTTACTGCGCAAGATCGGCGAAGGTGATTCGGAAATCTTTGTCGTTAATCCCAAAGACTTTGCGTTGACTGCCAGCTCTGTGATTCCGATTAAAACAACAGAAGTTGACCAAGTTTCCATTCAGACGCAGACAGACTCTGGGACGACGCCTCAAACAACAACCTTTGGTATCGCCCCGATGGCTGTCAAAAATCGAGACTTCACTGAGTCGAAATATCATATTTCGCTCACCAAAATTGGAGCAGGCGGCAGAGAAGTCTCTCAGGAAAGCGGTTTAAACTGTGTTCCGATTGCGAAAAACATTCCGGTCGGTTTGTGGGGAGAATCCAATACCACTGATCCTACTCGGAAAGGATTGATCAACAATGTTCTGTCTGGATACACCATCAAACCCGCCAAACCGCCACAGCCTGGCGTCACTCAATCGATTGAGCGTAAGAACCTAGCCTACGACACTGAATCCGTCCTGAACGCCTATCAATGGCAGTCAGGTTCACTGTTTGCCAAAAATGAAGAGACTGATGAAGATGCCAGAGAACAAAAGATTGGTGAAAGCCTGACCTCTAAAGCAGTCGAAACTGCCAGAACTCGACTGTTGAAAGGGTTGGGTCTATCGGATGTCGCTATCGCTGGCATAGACTTAGCAGACTTTGAAACGCCCCAAGGCGTAGAGCGAGCGTTTATTATCGCACCGCAACTTGAAACAACAACCGTTTAGGGAGCAGCAAACAAACAACCTTCCGTATCGCATATCTATCGAAAACCCCTCCCTTACGGTTCCCGTGGGGAACCAAGTCCCCTATTTCTAAACACATAGTCAATTTCCCCCCCGCCGGAGGGGTGGCTGGAGCGCAGCGGAAGTCGGGGTGGGTTTAGCAACTTATACCACTAAGGGAGATCATTAATTTGCGCTTCTCTTAGTCCTTTTATACCTAGCCCTCTCACAGTGAATTTGAACAATGAGCACTAAAGTTATCGATCCCAACGCCCAGGGGCAAATCCAGTTCATTCAAAGCCATCTGATGGCTTTAGAGACTGGACACTATAAAATTTCAGTTAAGCAAACGATCAAACTCGCTGATGTCGATGAGGCCTTCAGCACACAGCTTGCCTTTGTTGTGCAAGGAAATCGCTTTGAGCTAACCCAGCCAGAGATTCATGCGGTCTTTCCGCCCGCTGGTAGCCTTGGCGATCATTCTCATGTCCTGCCGCATGTCGCTCTAAAAAGTAGCACCCTTCCATGGGAAAGGTTAGCGCAACCAGACACCCAAAAGGCTCCTTGGTTGGCGCTTATTCTGATTCACGAGGGAGAAAAACTCTTACGTACGATTCCGAGAGAAAAGATTTTAGAAGCTCCACTCCATGATGCCCAAGACAATGAGTTAACCCAAGCTCAAAAAGATCAACTATGGCAGCACCTGTTATCGAACAGGATTGGCTGGGTTAAGGAAGCAGATGATGATGCCATGCTCGTTGAGCCGAGTAATCGCAAGTCTGCTCAACTAGAAGGTGAATTTGCTGGACTGGAGACACAAGTTGAAGTCATCTTAGCTGAATCTGAAAACACTAAACTTATCCCCCTGAGTAAATTACAGCGATCTTATACCGGCCCGATAAAATGGCCCGGCGTAGACGTAGAAATTGGCCAACAAGTTGACGACAACGTCGCTGTCATTGATGTTCCCAAAGCGTTGTTGTCAAAGATATTACCCACGACCGAGGATCTAGAATACTTAGCCCATGTTCGTCAAGTCACCGGCGACGCCGAGAACACAGAACCGTTATCTGTGGTGATTAGCAATCGGCTGCCCAAACCAGAAGGAATGAGCACCGCCTATTTAGTGTCTTTAGAGAACCGATATTCTAAGGGTAAATTCAACGATCAAAACGCCACGGATGACGAGTATATTCGTCTAGTAACGCTAAAGAGCTGGAGCTTTTCCTGTACTAACCCTGAACAAAATTTTACAGGATTACTTAAAAATCTCAACAAAGATACGCTAAGGCTTCCCACCCAAGATAATCCCACCCAAGATGATCCTGACGTAGTTTCTTCTCTGGCCAAAGGCTATCGTGCCTTTCCCCATTATCTCCGGCAGGGTGGCAAAACCTTTTCCTGGTATCATAGCCCTCTTTCTCCTGGAGAAAATCCGACATCCTTAGCGTTATCTCAACTGGCTATACGCAGTGTCGATCAGCTGATTGCCTACAATCCAAACACGGGTTTGTTTGACATTTCCTACGCCGCCGCCTGGCAACTGGGTCAACTGTTAGCCCTGCAAGATAAACAATTTGCCACCCGCCTGTTTAACTGGAAACGCACCAACGCCCAAAAGCTGGCTAAAGATAATCAACAGGCGCTTTATCCCCATCTCTTTGCTCAAACAGAGCGTAATGCTGCCGCGCTTGAGTTTCCCGAAGAGATCCAAGCCTGGTTTGAGCGACTCGGCCTGCTCTATGGGGTCCCCTTTAATTACCTCGTCCCCGATGAACAGATGCTCCCTCCAGAATCGATCCGGTTCTTTTGTTTAGATTGGTTTTGGGTAGAATCGCTGCTGGATGGTGCCTTTAGCATTGGTCGAGTACAAGACGCTGATGCCCAACAGGATAGCCGCCATAATCCATTAACTGGCGAAGCAAAACACATCAGTGGCTGCTTAATCCGCTCAGACGTGGTAGCCGGTTGGCCTGATTTACAAATCGATGGCTCCGAATCTTCCATAGCGGGGGAGCAACCCATGAACCAGACTCAGAAGTTAAGAGTTTTACGTTGCGATCGCCTCGCAGAAGACGTCTCTATTTGTCTGTTCGATGGAGCCATTCGCACCGTCGACATCTCTCTCAAGCCAGAGGGACTACATTTTGGCTTTAATACTGACAACACCATAAATTTATGGCGCGAGTTAAGAAAGCTAGACGGCACAGAGATGAATAATTGGAAAGTTCATCTTACGCCTGTAGAAGATACTCAGCTCCCGATGATTGATTACGGAAGTGTTGTAAACATTACGAATTTAGCAAATGGCATCAAGGAAGAACTAAAAGCAAAAGAGCAGTCAATAAATGATTTCACAGCAGCTCAATTTGCCTTACAGATGATTCAAGGTGTAGAAAAAGTGAGGTTTTCCATGGCTACCAGCGAGGAAGATACTCAATCCTAGGCTAGTCAACAGCTCTAAGTTATCTGCTGGTCGAGTTAATATTCTCCACTTAACCTATCCTCTCTTCTATACAAACCACCGGTTCGAGCGGCTGTGGTGAACTGAATCAGCCGCTCATACACAACAGCAACGGGGCTGATTGATTGGTTTACTCAGCGATCGCGTCAGTGAGCTGCGAATGCATTTTGTGCCATCGCCTTAAATGGGCCGACAGTGGGGCGTTGCCGCTCAAGAATCCCCCGATTTCAGGTAATTTTACGTTTGATGGGTGGTGAGCCTATGCCGTCTATATATCCCGCAAGTCAATCTCCAAATGGGGGAAACGAGACCGATGCCGCCTTATTCTTATCCCTCCAGCAGGGCAATAAGTCAGCATTAGCGGCTTTGTACGATCGCTACTCGCGCTTGGTTTACACGATCGCCTGGCGGATCTTAAACAGTGGCCCAGAAGCAGAAGACTTGACCCAAGAAATTTTTCTGAATCTCTGGCAAAAGTCAGCGTATAACCCTAACCGTGGCTCCCTCAGCCGTTTCTTAAGTACCGTCACCCGCAATCGAGCGATTGATCGCGTGCGAAGTAGCCGTAATCGACATCGCATTCTCAAGGGGCTGACTCATCAGGGGCCAGCCGTGGAAACCTTTTCACTACCTGAGGAGCAGGTTTTCCAAGGGGAGCGATCGCACCGAGTCCGAGAGGCACTGCAAGCCCTACCCAACAAGCAGCGAGATCTATTGTGGTTAAGTTTTTATCATGGGCTGAGTCAATCCGAAATTTCCAGTCACACGAATATTCCTCTGGGGACGGTCAAGTCGCGGATACGTCAGGGCTTGATCAACCTTAAAGCGGCGCTCCAAGATCTGGCTAATTAGTTGAATTCACTCTGTCCAAAGCGGCAACTGATCGCAATGCTTAATTTTTTTGCTAGCCAAGAGGTTCTATAGCCAGCCGCAGTTGAGTCTGTCATTGATGAGCCCGTCATAGAACCGTGGTAGTCTGTCTGTTTTCGAACTCTTTCTGGATGTGATCAACAGCTTTTGTCCGAGCATCCAACGTTTCCAAACTATTAGTTTGAATATCCTCAACGGTTTTGGTTTGGTTGTTGAGGTGCTCAAGACTTAGTTTGTGAATGCTGTTCTTAGTGCGAGTATTCAGAGCGTTTAATCGCTCAGTTTGGAGACTCTCAACCGCTGGTTATAAGAATGCCGGGGCAACTCTATCGGACCGATGACTGACGGTTGCTTACGGGGTTTCTTAGATTGGCTGGGTAAACCCAGTGACGGGCATCACAGGTTTATCAAAGCCCAATAAAAAAGCCCCTGACACTGCTGTCAGAGGCCGTTCACTGTGCTGTATCGAACGTTGGAATTTGGCCTTAGGCGCTGTAGCGAATGCCGCGATAGGTGAGGCTACGAGCAGCAGGCTGAGCAGGCATGGCTTTGGGGGCTCTCATTTTGAAGGTGCGACCCATAAAGGACAGCTCAGTATCGGTTTCGATGGTTTCGATAGTCTGAGCAGAGGGAGTGTAGGACGCACCAAGATGAGTGAGTTTCATAGATAAAGTCCTGATAGGTGTGTGAGTGTGTTGGTTTTCTGCGTACCTGGATACTACAGCCCTGCTTCAAATAAGCAGCCCTCCACGAACGCTAAGGTTCACGGAGGGCTGCAGGTTAGATATAGAGGGTGCCTAAATTTATTTAGGTAAGTAAAACAGTGCTCTGTTTACTTAGATATAGGGTTCGAGATAGGAAGTTATGCAATAGTTTGCTTTGTCCGTGAATCCACTGTATGCCGATATGTGGCAGACCACACCCTTGGCAGAATAATCCCACCGTCTGCTTACACAACCATCATTTTTTTTTAAGTTAGGTGTGGGATCACAGCGTAATGAGTTGTTTTGATATTAACTGAAGGATTCTCGGGCTGCCTTATGCCGTGGCCCAGTGAGTTGTAGCGTTGGGCAATTGCTCTAGGGGCGCTTTAAAGCACAACAGCACCCAGAACGATCTACCTGAGGAATTCTTCTACATTAGACAAGACGTTCAAGAGTTGTTGTTAGAAGATTTATCTTTACTAAACACAATGCTCTCTAGTGCAAGCAAGAAGAAATATCAGTGACCTGGTTGGGTGCTGGTATTGAGTCGTCAAACGATTCTGTTGAGATGTCGATTGTTGACCTCCTTTTTTGTTGTGGTTACGAGCCTTTCAGCTCATGTATTTAGCATATTCCTTGAGTGGATCAATGTCTCTTTTCTGACATAAAGGTTAATGTTGTGAGTTTTTGTGACTGGTCAGTGAGGTAGGTCTCTAGGATGTTGTGGTTGATGACACTGCAGGCGGTGATTTCATCCGTTTAGAATCGAACTGTTCAATCGTGGGTTAAAAGCCTATGCCCCGACCAAGACCGCAAATTGCCGGACAAGGGGCAGACCCGTTGCCTAAATCGCGGAATGCGATGGGTAAGCTGAAGTACTTTTGGCCATGGCCGTATCGCGCTGAGTTAGGCGGCCCGGTTTGAGGCGTGGATGCAGGATGTGGAGGATGTGGGTGGTCCGGCGGCGGTGGATAGTATTGATTTTGATCCGAGGTTGATGGAGTGGTAGGGGCGAGGTGGTATAGCTGTAGTTTTATGCAACTACATCACTGTATAAAGCCTTGGGTGATTAGATAGAAACTTTCCACCTAATCACCCAAATCGGTATGTTAGGCTGACAGATGTCCACCTAATCTTCTTATAAGGGGTATTAGACTGAAAGATTTCTACCTAATCTACTAAATTGGAGGATTAGATAGAAAGTTTCCCCCTAATCAATTGTTAAATCGGCAGCGGATAAAAATGTTATCTAGGAGGCTAAAAGTATTATATATCAGTTATCTGTTAGTGCTTGGGAAGCCTAAAAGAGAGTTATCCCCGCTACGACTTAACAACTCGTTGGAGCCGACGAACGCGGTTAGCCCGACGACGCTGACTAAGCGGCGTTCGCGGCTCAACTATAATCGTTAAATCGGCAGCGGATAAAAATGTTATCTAGGAGGCTAAAAGTATTATATATCAGTTATCTGTTAGTGCTTGGGAAGCCTAAAAGAGAGTTATCCCCGCTACGACTTAACAACTCGTTGGAGCCGACGAACGCGGTTAGCCCGACGACGCTGACTAAGCGGCGTTCGCGGCTCAACTATAATCGTTAGCCATCCACATGTTGATCAATGTTTCTGATTGAATCCAAGATATATATTTTTCCCTATCTGTTGAGGTACATACTTGAAGCTAAAAAGCCTTTCAGTTAGCGATGCTAGTGCACTTCGTTTGAGTGGGAAATGCTATATCACTAGCCAATATGGGTTTTGGATTAAATCTGTTGCTACAACTTTGTGGCTTTCACAATTTAGGAGTAGGTTTGTTTTGTTTTATACAGGTCGTGTCATGTTGGGTTGTAATAAATATAATCAAAATAGACTGTAAAATTATGCTCATTAACGTGCTGCGACGTACCATCGCTAATAACGGCAATATATCCCGCAAAAATCAATGACTGCCTATTTACACTGTCTATGCACATCAAGTAGAGAAAATTGAACTATGCTAGATGCCATTTTTGACAATGCTTCTGAAGCTGATTTAGGACTATTAGAACAAGAGCTTAGTAAAATACTTTTGAATGGCGAGAAAATCATTAAAGGTTTCAAATTGATGCAAGACTTCTTTGTTTTTACAGAGCATCGCTTGATCCTTGTCGATGTTCAAGGACTGACAGGTAAAAAGAAGGAGTATCACTCGCTACCCTATAAATCTATTACCCATTTTGCAGTGGAGACTGCTGGTGGTTTTGATCGAGATGCTGAAATGAAGATTTGGATTTCAGGTGAGTCATATCCCATTGAGCGAGAGTTCAAACGTAGTGAAGGAAAGATCTTTGAAGTTCAGAAAATTTTGGCACACTATGTACTGATGAATTAGTCAACCGATCAGGAAAGTTAGCAAGCGTAGCGTGACTAACGCATCACCTGCTTCTATCCTTTTCTATCTCTCTGCAAATAGATTCTTGAGAACGCACCATATTCATGAATTCCTTGAAGTAAGTGATTACAGCCTAACATAGGCCCTGATGCGGACGATGCCCCTGGACTTGCTGCCTAACCTTATGCAGGAGCGGACGGAATCTATAATCCAGGCTATCGATGCAAAAATATTGGCCGCCGCTCAGTTCCCCGTTAGCCAGACCAAGGAAGTGCATGGAAATTCGCCGCACCACTCTCCGTGATCGCATCGTCAGTGCCTTGAGCAATGCGTCAAGCACCCTGCCTTTTGTTCTGGCGGGCTGGGAAGGCGGGAGTGCCGCGTTCGATCTTGTGGATGAGTACTCCGATATCGACTTAAATTTCCTGTTGGATGGTGCAAACGCAGAAGAACCCTTTTACGCCACTATCCAGTCGGCCCTAGAAGAGGTGTCGCCCGTAGTAGCTAGCCACCCTGAGCCTCCTGGCCGCTACTTCAAGCTGGCTGCTGGCGGAGACTTCCTATTAGTCGATGTGTGTGTTTTCCAGAAAGGAGCCTACGGCGAGTATCTCGACCCTGAACGCCACGGGAAGTTAAAGCCACTCTTCGACAAAGGGGAGTGGCTACGGTTTAAGCCCTCAGAGAGGGACTCGCAGGAAACTCGCCGGGCCAAGCGCAGTCAAGACCTCGAGGAGTGGTTTTCCGTGAGTCAGAGTTTCGTCCAAAAGGCGATCTATCGCGGCCAAGAGGCGGAAGCCCTTGCCGCGTTTTGGGGGTACACGCTTAAGCCACTCGTGGAACTGCTTCGCATGCGATATTGTTCCACACGCTGGGACTTCGGGATGCGTTATCTTCAGCGAGATCTTCCAGGCCCCGTATACAATCAATTGCGAGACATCATGTTTGTAGGAGACCCTTCTGACCTAAAAGAACACCACGCGAAAGCGGTGGCCTGGGGGCAATTGCTACTTCAAGAATTGGAGCTATCCAGGGCAGGCGATCCGCCGCCGAAGGCTGGCTAACATAGGCCCTGAGGTGGACGAACGATGATTGCTGATGTGAATGTAAAGGTACTGGTCGCCGCTTATCTTAGTCGTTGGGCTGACTATAGGTTGTTGTTAAAACCTTTTGCTATGGGAATCTATGAGTAAGTCTTGCAAAATCTTGAATCATTTTGAAGTGAGCATCGAAGTACGAGAGGTCATTCAACCAATCAGTTCCCCAAGTAACGCCTGGTTGTGCTGGTAGTGCCATGATAGTCGGAAACATGCCATCAACCTTCACGTTCTCTAAATGAACATCTCCGTGACAAAAACCACTGGGTAATTCAGTCTCTTTGTCCTTAGCATTTAACCTGTAACTATTTTGCCAGCGATCTCTAGAAGCATGATGATATAGTCATGACTGCTTCGGTGAGCCTATGATTGCAGGAATCCCTCTGCTGGAGACCAAGCTCTATCTCCCCCAATGGTCTGCTGGCCTAGTCTCGCGCCCGAGGCTGGTAGAGCGCATTAACCCAAAGCGTAAACTAACACTGGTCTCAGCCCCGGCAGGATTTGGCAAAACGACGCTGTTGGCAGAATGGGTAGCGGCTGTACCAAATAGACACGTTGCCTGGGTTTCTTTAGATCAAAGCGACAATGATCCTACTTTTTTCTGGACCTATCTGATCACCGCTCTGCAGAAAATTCAACCCAGCCTCGGAGAGCGATCGCTCTCGTTACTGCAATCACCGCAACCACCCCCAATTGAGTCGGTCTTGATGACGTTGCTGAATGAACTCACTGCAGTTGAAGCGGATCTTGTCCTGATCCTTGACGATTACCATGGGATCGAGACCCAGACAATTCATAGCGCGATTGGCTTTTTGATCAACCATTTGCCTCCCCAAATGCATTTGATTATTGCCAGCCGTGCCGATCCACCCTTATCCCTGGCTCGTTTAAGGTCCCGCGAAGAATTGACCGAGCTCAGGGTGAGCGATCTGCGGTTCACGCCGGATGAAGCTGCAGCTTTCCTTACCCAGAGGATGGGGTTGGAGATTTCGGCAATGGAGGTGTCCGCCTTGGAGCAGCGGACAGAAGGCTGGATTGCAGGGCTGCAACTAGCGGCTCTATCCCTGCAAGGGCGCGAGGACATCCCTGATTTCGTGGCGGCTTTTTCGGGGGATGATCGCTACATTGTGGACTATCTAATGGAAGAAGTCTTACAGCGGCAACCGGAGCGCGTCCGTCGCTTTTTGTTGCAAACCGCCGTTTTAGAACGCTTGAGTGGTTCTCTGTGTGATGCCGTCTGTGATGCCGTCACTGACCAAAACAGTGGCCAGGGCATGTTGGAAACGCTGGAGCGTGGCAACCTGTTTATCATTCCATTAGATAACAAGCGCCAATGGTACCGTTACCATCACCTGTTTGCCGATGTTCTCCAGGCCCATGCCCTGATGGAGTGGCCAGAACGTATGCCCAGCCTGCACGGTCGGGCGAGTGAGTGGTATGAGCAACATGATCTGTTCTCTGATGCGATTCGTCATGCCCTGGCTGCCCAGGATTTTGAGCGAGCGGCAGATCTGATCGAACAGGTGTGGCCCACCATGCGCAGGCGTCAGCAGGAAGCCACGGTGTTGAGCTGGATAAAGGCGCTGCCCGACCCGCTGATTCGCGCCCGACCCGCTCTGAGTGTTGCCTATGCGCTGGTATTGTTGAACGCTGGCCAGCTAGAGGAGGTTGAAACCCGTTTACAAGATGCTGAACGAGGGTTGGTGCAGTTAGGGCAGACCTTTCCGGGTGATGCCTCCGCTCCCCAAGGGGCGCAACGGATCGGGATAGATGAAGAGCAGTATCGGTCTTTACCAGCCTCCATTGCTAATGCCCGTGCCTTTCGTGCCCAAGCGCTGGGTGATTTCGCCAGCACCCTGACCTATGCCCAGCAAGCCCTGGCATTATTATCAACCGATGATGATTATGAACGGGGTACGACCGCAGCCTTCCTCGGTCTGGCCTATTGGGCCAGCGGCAATGTAGAAGCTGCGCACCGATCCTTCGCCGAGGGATTGATGTTTTTTCAAAAGCTGGGCGGTATCCAGATTGTAGTTGCTGCCACCTTCATTCTCGCGAATATGGGTATGGCGCAGGGGCGTCTCCGGGCAGCCGTCAAAACCTGTGAACAGTCCTTACAACTGGCGGCGCAAAGCGGGCCGATTCTGCAGGGGACGGCAGAGCTGTATTTGGTATTAAGCGAGATTTGCTACGAACAGGGAGATTTGGAAACTGCTAGTCAGCTGCTATTCAGGGGTGAGGCTCTGCATGAGCAGGTTTCGGTATCGGCGGCTGACTATCTTTGGTGGGTGGTAAAGGCCCAATTAAAGGTGGCTCAGGGGGACTTAGACGCTGCCCTTGACCATCTGCAGGAGGCCGCACGGTTATACCGTAGATCGCCCGTTCCGGATGTGCGCCCAGTTGAGGCTTTAAAGGTGCGGTTGTGGTTAAGGCAGGGCAGGCTGACTGAAGCACTGGGCTGGGTGAGCGATCGCGGTCTGTCGGTAGACGATCAGCCAAGCTACCTGCGCGAATACGAACACCTGACCTTGGCCAGAGTCTTGATCGCTCAATACAGGCGCGATGGTCAAAGACCGGCCCGCCAGGGCCATCGCACAGACGAGGTTATTCATCAGGCGGTCGGACTCCTAAATCGATTGTTAGCAGCTGCAGAAGCCGAGGAGCGCACTGGCAGTGTCATCAAAATTTTGGTGGTTCTGGCCCTGGCGGGGGAGGCTCAGGGAGATGTTTCGGCTGCGGTCATGTCGCTAGAACGGGCCTTGACCCTGGCCGAACCAGAGGGCCATGTTCGCATCTTTGCAGACTGTGGAACCCCGATGGCGCGACTGCTGCGAGAGGCCATGACTCACGGTATTACTCCCACTTACACTGAGCGGCTATTGACCACATTAGCAGCCTGGGGGCAGCCACAGAATGACGTGGCTCCTGCTTCTGGTGTACCTAATCCCCAACCTTTAATCGAACCCCTCAGCCAACGAGAACTGGATGTTTTGCGATTACTCAGTACCGAACTGTCTGGCCCAGAAATTGCCCGTGAACTGGTCGTGGCCTTGAGTACAGTGCGTACCCATACCAAGCGGATTTACAGCAAACTGAATGTCACCAATCGTCGGGCCGCTGTGAAACGAGCCGCAGAGCTGAATCTGATTTAGCGACTCCTCACATTAATCCCCACGGGACTCCTCCTTGAATCCCCACATCTGGGGATAACGGCTCCCCACATCCCTTTGTATTTTTGAGTTGTTCTACCAAATTCGGATTTGGTATTAGAGGAGCAAGACAATTGCAACTCCCATGAGTCAAACCCATATCTCAGCCGAAAATTGTCCCCAGTACGAAATTTGTGTCAAGGGACATCTTGCTCCCCATTGGAGCCATTGGTTTGAGGGATTTGAGATCGCACTCAAGGACAACGGTGAAACGCTGTTGTCTGGCCCGGTGGTGGATCAAGCCGCGCTCTATGGCCTGCTGATTAAGGTGCGTGATTTGGGGTTGCCGCTGGTCTCGGTCATGCCGGCTCAAACAAACAAAAATTCAGACAAAGGAGAACAACCATGAATTTACAGAAACAAATACTGACAATGGCGATGAAAGCCAAGCTATCCACTCTGTGGATGTTTTATCTCTTCAATACAATATTTCGGGATATCCATGAATTTGTTGAGCCTGGCTTCATTGAACAAGTAATGACCGGGACATTCAATGGCATTCAGATAACAGAAAATCTGTTGCTCTTCGGTGGTTTTGTGGCTTCAGTGCCGATTTCCATGGTTCTCCTCTCTCGACTATTGCCCTATGGTGCAAATCGTTGGGCGAATATTATTGCTGCTGCGATTACCTTCGCGTTTGAGATCAACAATGGCACAACCGATCTAGACGATACCTTGCATATGATTATGGAAATGGCTGCGCTGTTATTCATCATATGGTCGGCATGGTGGTGGCGGAACCCATTTTCCAAGCAACATGGAATCGGTCAGGAAGTATCGTCATAAAAGCAGCTGGAGAGTAAACCAATGAACAAAATCGCTGTATTTGGGAATACGGGCGGTGGCAAATCCACTTTAAGCAAACGCATGGCTGACATGACTGGCTTACCCTGGGTGCCGCTTGATTTGCTGCAGTACCAGCCTGGTGGTGGCGAAGTCCCCCACGCCGAGTTCAAAGCTGCCCATGATGCGCTACTAAAGCAAGACCAGTGGATCGTGGATGGCTTTGGCTCATTGGATACCGTATGGGAGCGTTTGGCAGTGGCCGACACCTTGGTCTATCTCGATATGCCCGTAGTGCAACATTACTGGTGGGTGACCAAACGCTTTCTGCAAGGGGCATGGGTAACCCCTGCCGGTTGGCCAGAAAATAGTCCACTGTTGCGCAGCACGCTGAAAAGCTATGCCACCGTCCGGCTGTGCCATGCCAAACTGACACCCCGGTATCGAGACTATGTGGAAACGGCTAAGGCCACAAAGCAAGTTTTTCACTTGCGATCGCGCCAAGACATCGCCCAGTTTTACCAGACCATATCGGCACATAACAACATTACATAGGAGCTGAACCATGGCTCAAGCCAGTAAATTTTGGGACAAAATTGCCGAGAAATACGCTAAGCAGCCCATCGCCGATGAAGCCGCTTATCAGAAAAAACTAGCGGTCACCCGCGACTACTTTCGACCCGACATGGACGTGCTGGAAATCGGCTGCGGTACGGGGTCAACGGCTATCCTCCATGCCCCCTATGTCAAGCACATCCGCGCCATTGATTTCTCTGCCAACATGATTGCCATTGCCCAGGGCAAGGCCGAGGCTGAGCACATCCATAACGTGACCTTTGAACAGGCCGCCATTGAAGACTTCGACAGTCCTGATCAGAGCCTAGACGCGGTGCTAGGCCTCAGCATTTTGCACCTGCTACCCAATCAAGAGGCTGCGATCGCTCGGGTGTATCAAATGCTTAGACCGGGTGGTCTCTTCGTCACCAGCACCGTCTGCATAGGAGACACCATGGGCTGGTTTAAGCTGATCGCGCCCATTGGGCGAGTCCTCGGATTTTTTCCGTTTGTTCAGGTTCTCACCGTGCAAGCATTGGCCGACAGTTTAACCCAGGCTGGATTTGAACTAGATTACCAATGGCAACCGAGTAAGAACAGTGCAGTGTTCATCGTGGCCAAAAAGCCCGCATAAACGACCATGACTATGACACTAGATCACGTATTTATACTGGTTGAGCCGGAAGCTAAGGTAGCTGATCGGTTGCTTGAACACGGTTTTCAAGAAGGACCGAGAAACACTCATCCAGGGCAGGGTACTGCCAACCGCCGGTTTTACTTTGCCAATGGCATGCTGGAGTTTATCTGGGTGCAAGATGCCGATGAAGCAAGAAATGGGCCGGGTCGAAGCCTGCTCTTTTCTGAGCGAGCTAAAGATCCCACCGCATCGCCATTCGGCATCATTTTTGTGCCCCGCAAAGACAATGTCAGTTCGGACATGCCTTTCCCTGGCTGGCATTATCAACCCGCTTACTTTCCACCACCCATAGGCTTCCATGTGGGCGCAAATTCTCACAATATTGCTGAACCGCTCTGTTTCTATTGCCCATTCCAAGATCCAGGAGTTCCTAAACCACAGCCTAACCGCAACCCTCAGACGGTTAGTGAGGTGATTATTTCCACTCCCTCAACAGATACTGAAGGGGTATTAGAGCTGGCTACACAAGCGGATTGCCTCTCACTGCGATCTGGCCAGGAACATCTCATGGAAATCACTTTGGATCATCATGATTCGCGGCGTACAGAAGATTATCGCCCTGCCTTGCCGCTAATCCTGCACTGGTAGACAGAGATAAGATGGGCAGATCGTAATTGGCGGCTACCCCGCGAAGGGGGCAATCCGTAATCTCAGGCCGCTACAGCTTTCCATCAATCAAATCAACCGAACCTATAGCCCTCTACAACAAGGGGGTCGATTTAGTCATGCCATTAACTACAGCAATTCCCACATTAGACTGTTGGAAAACCGCTCCCAGCATCGATACCCTCCGCTCACTATACGATGCCTCAGCCCATCAATGGCAGGACAATTTGGCCCGCCTGGGCCAGCTCCACGATTATCAGCTGCTGTTCGAAAGTCAGGTAGTGCGCAACTGCTTAAGTCATCTTGATCAAACATCTCAAATTCTCGACTGTGGAGTGGGAACAGGAGCTTTCAGTCTTGCGCTTTTAGACAGTATCGATCAGCCTGCTCATGTCTCCGGTGTCGATATTTCCTACCCTATGTTGACCCACGCTCAACAGATTCTGGAAAATCGCTGCACGACTCTCGATTTGAGATGGGGGGATATCAAGAGCTTGCCCTTTGCCGATAAATCCTTCGACGCGGTCATATTTGCCCATGTTTTGGAGCACATGGCCGAACCCGAGGCAACGTTGCGTGAGATGGTCCGAGTCCTGAAACCGGGTGCCCCTCTGATTGGCTCAGTGACTCGCAAAGGACTGGGGCAAGTCCTTATGTCCCTGCGCTGGCAAAATCGAGGATACGCCTCCAACCAGCTGGACTCTTTCCTGCAAGCAGCAGGACTGGAGGCTATGAGATCCTTTGACTATGGCACTGGCTGGTCGAAATGGATGTGCATAGCCACGATCGGTGTTAAACCAAAGATAGAGATCAAAGGGGTATCAATTTAAGCCGGGAAATCTTGGCTAGGACTGAAGTCGGAAGTCGGAAGTCGGAAGTCGGAAGTCGGAAAGGGAGGGCATTCCGAACTCCGAATTCCTAATTCCGAACTCTAGATTCCTTAGTAAATCGTCCCGCTTTATGTTGGTACCCGATCAAAGCATTATGAAAGCCACTTATCCTGTCTCAAAGTGCGATCGCAAATAAGATAGCCACTGTTGTCTTTGTTCAGCTGTGAGATAGGCAAGTGAGGATGTGGAAAATTGCGATCGTAACTCCTCGCCTATCCTTCTAGGTCCCCAATCCAAACGTTGCAGCTGCTCTACTATCTCCACAATCGTCTCTAACGACCACTGTTGCACCTCTGGCAGCTCCGTATCCAACAACTCAGCACATAGTTCAGGCGGCTGTTGCCGTAACCATGCCAGGGCCTCTGCCATCAAAATCGGATCATCCAATGTTAACCAATAAGCCATCTGTTGTAGATGAGCTTCCCTCGACTCTTGAGCCATCATCTCCTCAGCCTCTACAACCTCCTGAGCGGCCTGCAAATCGACAGCAATCTGAGCATTCGACAACATCTCTCGGATGCGCTGAATCTCCTCTTGATGGAGATTACCACCCTCTGGCTGAGGTGCAACAGATTTGCGATCGCCAGAACTATTGGTTTTATTGTTATTACCATCTATACCTTGTAATAAGCTTGTGGAGCTGTGACAGTTTGGCGCGTTAGCATGGCCAAACTGTCCAGATTCATTATTAAGTTGGGGGGGCTGGGGGGATTTTTGCTGTAATTTCCAGAGTGGATGCCACAGTTCTTTGTATCGGTATAGCGACCCACCTCCAATGCCAAATTTTCTTAGGGCATTAAATCTGGCAGTTGCCTGTTTTGGCAGTTCATTTTTCTCCGATAGTTCTTTGAGTGCGGCTTGAATTTTATTTTTAGTCTTTTGGCTTTGCTGTTGGTTCCAGCTGGGTTCAGTATCTTCAGATTCTAGTTTCTCCTTTTTAGATTTGTACTTTCCAAACTGTTCACCATAGTGAAAGTAGTGACTTTTTTCGATGCAGCTGACCCATTCTGAAACACGGTCTTCGATTTCATGCTGATGGCGACACCATAACCCATAGCCTGGTAACGCTTTTGCTACAGCTAGAACTTCTTTGATAAGACCGTCACCAGTTAACGGTTCACCCCCGTACATCACATGGTGAAACACATAGGTGCGCATGGTGATCCGACCCAGCAATCGATACACCGGATCATGTGGCCTTAACATCAATTTGCCGCCACTTACCATGCCATTGAGGACGAGGTACATGTCTTGGTCAAAGGGGCTCCTGAGCGTTTGCGAACCATGTGTGAGGTGTTGCCTGAACCATCGTCCTGGCATTTCTCCCAGCAAATGGCCGAGCAGGGCTATCGGGTGTTGGCACTGGCTGAAGGTATGGCTCCCAAAAGCCTTGATTCTACCCAGGTGCCGCCTGAGCCTTCTAAGCTAAAACTGCTCGGATTTGTTGGCATGATCGATCCCCTGAGACCTGGGGTAAAAGATGCGATCGCATCCTGCCATGCCGCTGGCATTGCTGTGTGGATGATCACGGGGGATCATCCCGCGACCGCTTTAGCCATTGCTCAAGATTTGAATCTAGCCACTACCGCTAGCCAGGTGGTTACCGGGCAAACATTAGTGGGCCAATCTCCTCAAGACATACACCACCTGATTCAAACCACCTGTGTGTTTGCCCGAATCGCACCCCATCAAAAGCTGCAGCTGGTCAATGCGGCCAAAGCCTCTGGGCATTTTGTGGCGGTCACCGGCGACGGTATCAACGATGCTCCAGCTCTACGGGCCGCTAACATCGGTGTGGCCATGGGCAAATCAGGTACAGATGTCGCCCGTGAAGCCTCAGAACTGGTGATCAGTAACGACAATTTCACCACGATTGTGGCTGGTATAGAAGAAGGACGAATTGCCTACGACAATATTCGCAAGGTGATATACCTGTTGGTATCGACGGGGGGGGCGAGATTATTTTACATCGCGTTTCTAGTCCATTTGCTAATGATGTATATACCGCTAGGCAAGAGTGTACTAGCCATTGAGCCTGTCAGTTTTGAGACCTGGGGTATATTGATTCTCCTAAGTTTGACAGTACTGTTGCCTATTGAGTTGCATAAACTCAGCCAGTTTCATGGCACCAAAGGCAAAAAGAGAGCTTTCAATGAAAGAAAAGGTATTGATCAAATCTAACTTTGCTTGTCTGATAAGCGTAAGCTTCACCAGATAAGTTTTGTAGTTTCTTTTAACCTACTCTAAAAAATCAAGCAATAATAATAGTAGAGAAGCTTCCCACTCGGTGACATAACCGTATCAGTCAGACTAGAGAGGATAGCGGCAATGAAATTCACACAAGCTGTGATGGTTGCGCTGGTAACTGCAGTGTTATTAGGTAATACGACTGGTGTAAGTTTTGCTCAGCAGCCTTCCATATTGATGCACTCAAATCCGATTGCTCAAGTTGAGACCACCTCGACTGTCCCCATAATTGTGGTAGATTTTTTTGAAACACTGACAAATGTGGGAGCAAGGGATGCCTTTGAAGTTTGGAGTGATAGCTATAACCTTGAAGCAGCCTTTACTTCAAACCCTGCTATCTTCACTGATAATGTCAATCAAGATGCATTATCACCAGAAGAAATGACTGAAGCATTCGAAGAATTAGTGACTGTGCAAGAGGTCATGCTTGATATGGCAGCAGGTGAATGCTCAAGCTATACCATACTTGATTCATTACCCCTTGGCGAAAACACACAAGTTATCTACGTTGTTAGTGAGCATAAGAAAATACCCGTTTTTTGGAACTTCACCGTCTATCAAACAGAGGATAATATCGTTTGGAATATTCCGAACGATGGTTGGGTAATTACAAATTATGAGTTTAATACAGATGTGAATGAAGTCATTCCTCTTTCTGTTATCGATCAGTGGATAAGCAAAGTTCGATAGACCACACAATTATTGAGAGAAGAAAAGGGTAACAAACCCGCAACAGTGAGGCATCTTTCAATGATTACTTATTTCTGGTAGTGGCAAGGGCTGATCTCCGACATACAAAGTTATTCAAAATCATTACACAGCCGTGGCGATTAGCCCAGCGGAGATAACCTCGAACTGTTTATCAGTTGTGAGAAAGACGCTTCTGGTTATAAAAAAGATTGCTGCTGTTGATGGTTCACTTATAAATGCCAGGATTAATCCGATCCCCACCTTCGATTAGGGCAGGTTCAGGTGGAGTTACTACAAAATTCTCTAGATTGTCTTTCAGAATATCGATCTCGCGCTCGCTGAGTCCTGGCATATTGAGAACATCTTCTACCGTGTTGAAAGGTGCGTTTGCAATAATCTTTCGAGCCAGGGTGGGGTACAGTCCTCGGTACCGTCTAAAAATAAGCACACTGGAATTATTCAGGTCAATCTTTTCGCCAACTTCACCGAGTTTCTCGTCAACGGGATTACGCAATACATCAGACAGGATGTATGTATTGCTAAAGTTGTTGGCCATCAGTTTCTGAGCCGTTGCAGGTTGGGCAAAGCCAAGTCCAGCCCAGTAGAAAATTACTAAGGTAAGCCCTATGAACAGGCTCAAAAGACGTTTCGTCATCATCTTTTCCTTTAGGGTAGATAACAGATATACATTTGAGTTGAAACCGCAATAATGTTAAAAAAACATTATGAGGATCTTATGAAAGTAAATGCTCCAACGCTAGTTAGGTTCTTCATTCACACAATGGCCTGCGTTGTTGAGCTTTGTCATCTGCTCAGTGGACAAGGTCAGGTCTAACGCCCCCAGGTTTTCTTGCATGTGTTCGGGGCGACCCCCTGAAAAAGCAGGTAGCAGGGGCGGTTGGCGATGCATCATCCAGGCCAACACAACTTGATTGGCGGTAGCGTTAAGTTCTTGGGCGACTTCCCGTAATGCAGCTATCCGGGCTTCTGTATCTGGTCCAGCATAAGCAGCTGAGATGGGGCGATCAGCTCGGACATAGGCTCCCCGTAGGAGTGGTGTGTAGGGCAACATGGTTTTTCCCCGGGCGTCACCATAGCTCATTAGGTTTTGGTTGATGAGGCGCTGATCGCCAAAATCTGCGCCAGGATTTGGGCGGAGGTAGGTAAATCGCTGTTCGATACAGGTAAACCCGTGCCAACCTTGAGCTGTTGCGATCGCATCTGCATCTGCTAAACGCCAAGCGTCATAATTACTCGCCCCGACAAACCTGACCTTACCGGCTTTTACCAATGAGTGAAACGCCTCTAGCGTCTCCTCTAGGGGCGTGCGTGGATCATCCTTGTGGGCATAGTAGAGATCTAAATGATCAATACCCAACCGCTTCAGACTGTTGTCGCATTCAGAAATAATAGTTGATGCAGCTAGACCATCAGGCACTTCCCCATAACCAAAACCAACTTTACTGGCAATGAAGAGATCATCTCGGTTGCCCCGTTCCCGAAGCCACCGCCCAACTACAACTTCGCTTTCGCCACCCTTGCCGTTGGCACTCCATTGATTGTAGCTGTTGCCTGTGTCAATGAACATGCCTCCAGCTTCCAAATAAATGTCCAGTAGCTGAGCTGATTGTTCATACGTGTTAAGGGTCCCAAACCGCAGTGTTCCTAGGCATAAACAACTGACGTCAATTCCTGTTTGGCTTAACTGAATTTTTTTCATGGTTATCTTCAAGAGTACAGATTAATAATTGTGTAAGAAAAGACAAAGATACTGCCTTGTGTTACTTTGCCGTTTCGCTTCTGGCACAAAGGGTTTAGCGATCTAAAAACACAACCTCCCTAGACCACCGACCTCTTCTAATGGAGAGGGTAAGAATCTCATCTGGTGGTCAAATCATAGGAATTAGATCTATCTAGGATTAGCTGATCTCTGTAAGGCTTACTTTAGGTTAAATAACTAATATGAGGATTTTATGGAGAATTTAGATGCAGTGAACCCAAACTCCCTCGGGTATTTTGGTGAGCGATAAAAAAATGACGGGCCAAACACTTATCAATTGGCCCGTCATTTATCGCTTATTAAGTTGTCCAAGGTTTCCTCCTACCGAACCATTCTTTGGGTTTACAGAGTTTGTAGCTTGTCTTGCACCTCACATAGCCGCCTCTTCCTGAGAGCTTGGTTTGGTCTTGCCTCTTTAAAGGCTTTACCACTTAACCTATGGTGGAGGAAGCTTAGCTACACCCTCCACTTACATTCTAACAAATATATCAAGAAGTATGGGCATCCACTAAAGCTGAGAAGTTTTGATTGAGTGGGAAGTCAGAATCTGCCATATTTCTGGATGCTTGATGCTGGATAGGTGTTATGGTCCTGGTTAGGAGTATTTCGGTGAGATCGACATTCGTTTTCCTTTGATGAATACTGCGTTCAGATGCCCCAATGTATTGATGGTGTCCAGCCCCCATTAGGATTTATTGCCCCTGCCTACAGCGCCTGGTTGCTGAAGGTGGTTCATAGAATTTTGCCAATACTGTTGCGTGTGCGTCTGTCACCCTGGTTACCGGCAGGTATCACCCAGATTCAGGTGACCAACGGTAGAGTACTAGCGGAGTTCTACCAACAGTTTCAACAAGGGAACCTACGCTTTCTAATGGCCTTTCGTCATGTAGAAGTGGATGATCCTCTCTGTGGCTTGTATCTGCTATCCAGGGCCGTTCCTCAGGCTGCTCGGCAACAGGGTATTCAGTTACGAACACCACTCCATACCCATTTTCTCTATGAACGGGGAATGCCACTTTGGGCAGGAACCTGGCTAGGTTGGGCGCTCTCTCATCTGGGTGGGATTCCCATTCGCCGGGGACGACAACCCGATTGGTCAGGGCTACGACAGGCACGACAGATGTTGAGTCAGGGCCTTTGGCCCATGACGGTGGCTCCGGAGGGGGCCACCAATGGTCACAGTGAGCGAGTGGGCCCTTTGGAGATGGGAACTGCTCAATTAGCATTCTGGTGTGCTGAGGATTTGGCCAAAGCAGGTCGCAGTGAATCGGTTTATATCATCCCTATCAATATCCAGTATCGGTATGTGAAACCTGCCTGGTCACGTTTGGGGCGATTGTTAGCCCGATTAGAAAGGGATAGCGGATTACCTACCGATGTCAGTCATAGCGCAGTATCTGAGAAGATTATTTATCAACGCATCATGCGCCTTGGAGATCATCTGCTGAGCAAGATGGCAATGTTTTACAGTCGTTTTTATCACCAAAAACAGCTCTCTTTTCAGTTTGATGCTGATGCCCAATCTGCTTGCTTAACACGACTGCAAGCACTGCTGCAGGCTGCTCTGCAGGTTGGTGAGCAATACTTTGGCATTTCGGCTCATGGCAATCTGGCGGAACGCTGTCGCCGTTTAGAGGAAGCGGGTTGGACCTATATTTATCGAGATGATTTGCCTGATCGCAGCACCCTATCGCCTTTAGATCGAGGTTTAGCAGACTGGGTAGCTCAAGAAGCCAGTTTGCGAATGCTCCATATGCGCCTGGTAGAAACCTTTGTGGCGGTTACCGAGACCTACCTAAAGGAAAAACCGTCCTTTGAACGCTGTGCAGAGATCACCTTCCTTATGTTTGATATGCTGGCCCGTCTGCGAGGTGATAAACACCCCTGTCGGCCCCGGTTAGCTGCTCGTCGGGCCACACTCACCATCGGTGAGCCGATTTCGGTGACAGAGCGCTGGCCTATGTATCAAACCAACCGCAGAGCTGCGAGACAGGCGGTGATGGACCTGACCCAAGAGTTGCAACAGGCGTTGGAGCAAATGATCACTTAATCGAAGGTTTGATTCCTATCTTCACAAGTTGGGGTATAGCATGGATCCCAACGAAAAGGTGTCATAGGGCCGGAAAAAGATTTCAGGCATACGTTTCAGACACTAGTCTCATATAGACTCACAATGAGATACGTTGGTTCATACATTGAGCGATTTCTCAAAAGCTAACTCAACGTCAATGGGCAATGGTTGCCTCTGTGAAGCGAGATGTTCTGTCCAGTCTTTGTATCAGCTAATGTTGCATTCCAAGGAATAATCAATATTTATTGCTGGTAATCAACCGGACTTGGGTATTACAAGCCAAGCCGATTGATTAAGTGTACCTAGCCGTTTGCTGGTTGATGCAATATGACTTCGGTTTCAAGGGGGGCAATTACAACGTTTACTTACTTAGCCAGGCTTGAGTACGCTGCTGTAATCCCCGCGTGAACAGCCAATAAAGCCCCCTAACTCCTAAGCTAGTCACAACAACGAGGACTGACATTGCTGCTGCCGCTGCAACATCGCCTGCATCGTCCATGTTGACAATTGCCACAGCTGCCAGCGGCAATTTGGGAGGATACAGGAAAATGACTGCTGATACCGTCACCATTGCATTGATGAAATAGTAAATACCAATCTCCAAAATGGCCGGTAAACACATTGGAACAGTTACTTGCCAGAAGGTTTTGTAAAACGGCACCGACAACGATGCTGAGACCGCTTCAAACTCCGGATCAAGCTGTTTTAGTGCTGTACTGGCCGTTAAGAAGCAAACGGTTGAAAAGTGAATGATGGTACAAAAAACTAAAATCGCCAGCGTACTATAGAGCCCATTAAAGGGATTGAGTAATGCGTAGCCTGTAAACGGAATACTGATCGTACGCTGATTGAAAAAGAAGACATAGGCAAGACCTAACACCAGTCCTGGCAATGCCAGAGGTAGTGTCGACAGAAAATAGGTGACACCGCGTAACCACTTAAGTCCTTTTCCTTTTTCAACCAGGTAAGCAATTGTAAATACAACCGCTGTTCCTAGTACAGCCGTATAGAACGACATGCGAATGCTATTCCAGTAAGCGGCATAACCACCTCCACCCACACGGCTAAAGTCGTAGTTGCGAAGGCTCAGACTAAAGTCATAGGGCCAGACTTTGACCAAAGACGCAAAGATAATCGTGCCAAAGATAATAACGCCTGCCGAAGCAATCAACGTGCAGCACACAAACATTACCTTATCGAGAATAGGGTTTGGTTTGGGCTGTAACGGAACTGCTTTCGCGCTGACCAGGGCTGTTTGTTTTCGCTGAATAATGCGGTCCACCACAAAGGCAAAGACAGCAGGTACCAGGAGAAACACACTAATCGTCGCGCCCATCGAAAAGTTTTGCTGACCGATTACTTGTTTGTAGATATCGGTTGCTAGAACATTAAAGTCACCACCGACAACTTTAGGGACGCCAAAGTCAGTGAAGGCTAGAATAAAGCAAACAAAGATCGCACTAGTCAATCCATACTTTACGCTGGGTAAGGTAACCGTGAAAAAGGTACGGATGGGCGAGGTACGTAACGCCTGGGCCGCTTCATATAGGCGAGCATCGGTCAGACTTAAAGCTGTGGTCAAAATCACCACTGCCTGAGGGAAACAGTAGAAAAATTCCCCCATCACGATGCCCGTTTGTCCATAAAGATTAATGTCTAGTCCTGCCTGAGTAATTAACCCTTGATTACCAAATAAGTAGATTAATCCAATAGCATGAGCTAAGGGGGGGATATAGAGGGGCAAAAGGCTCAGCAGTCGAAATATCCCTTTGCCTGGCATGGCAGTTCGGGTTAACGCATAGGCATAGATAAAAGCCAGCCCAACAGAAAATAACGTGGTCAGAGCGGCAACAGATAGGCTATGACCAAATGAAGCGAGTAAGGACGGAGTTGTTAAATACCTCAGATAGTTAGCAACACCTACCCATTCGCCATCTGTATTCTGCAGGCTGCGTAGCACCATCGGAAACAGGGGCAAGATAATCCCTATGGTTAGCCAAACAACAGCTAAGCCTAGGGCTACCCGCATAATCCAATCTTCTTGCGTGATGCGTTGTCTGAGGGGTTTTGCCTTAGTTGATTGAGACAAGGCACTGGGTTGAGAAACTGTCATAGCTACAAAGACTCTTGTTTGTTTGCATCCATCAAATCGAACGTAGTCTGGGACAGAAGTACCTGTGCTGATAAGTCTTCTGACGCAAACACTCGAATGGCATCAGGCGGTAGTTCAACACTCAGGCGAGATTGAATACCCAAATCAAATTTCAATGCCTCAGCAGCTGTAATCTCGACCAAAACAGACTTTTCTGTAATATCAGCCATATGCAGACTGAGCTGGTAATTTGACCCTAAAAACTCCAAGCCTTCGACTTCAGCCGTCAACGTATTATGAGATCTGTTGGAGTCAGATAGGCTAACTACGTGAACATCCTCAGGACGTATCGCTAAGGTTGCTTTTTGACCTACCGGCAGATCATTTCTGGGAACCTGAAGAAGCGTTTGGCCACATCGAACTTGGTCGGTTGATATAATGTCTCCTTCTATAAAATTCATCACGCCGATAAAGTCAGCCACAAAGGGTGAATTAGGCTGCTGATAAATCTCGTAAGCGGTACCTACCTGTGCTAAGTGTCCATTGTCCATCACCACAATGCGGTCGGCCACGGCCATAGCTTCTTCTTGATCGTGGGTTACCATAACCGTGGTAACACCTAATTCCTTCTGAATTCGAGCGATTTCAGTGCGTAGCTTGACGCGAACTTTAGCATCTAACGCCGAGAGGGGCTCATCCAGCAGTAACAAGCCAGGTGACATGGCCAGAGCACGGGCTAAGGCAACACGTTGCTGTTGTCCACCGGACATTTGAGCCGGATATTTCTGACCAATCTGACCGAGCCCGACCTTCTCGAGAAGTTCTTGAACACGGGCTTTAATTTGCGCTTTGGGTTGGCCTGCATTTTCCAATCCGTAAGCAATATTTTGTACTGCTGTCAAATTGGGGAACAGAGCATAGGATTGGAAGACAATGCCAAAATCTCGCTTTGAAGGAGGCAGATTAGACACATCCTGCCCCGCTTGAATAACACGACCACTGGTTTGGGGATCTAGACCACAGATGACGCGGAGTAACGTTGTTTTTCCACACCCGCTAGGGCCTAGAAAACACACAAATTCACCAGGATAAATATCCAGGTAGACTTGCTTTAGTGCGACAAACGAGCCAAATTGCTTATACACATTTTCCACGCGCAAATACGGCTCAGGCCGATCGGTTGTTGTGACAACGGTTCCATGACGCTGAGCCAGGGGGGCAATCTCACCAAGACTAGAGGTCTGTGATGCTATGTTTGCTTTTTCAGAGGGCTGCATATTGAGGCTCCAGAATTAAGTGCTCGTCCAGTACATATGACAGGGTGAGGTTTCCTATGATTCTGAGTGAAAAGAAAGCGGGCAAGTAGCCAAACTGCCCGCATGGATAGAATCAATGGAACAAGGGGAAATGTTATTCTTTGGGCTCAGACTTGCCGTCGTACTTCGACGTCCACTCGGCTAAGATGCGCTCTCGATTCTCAGCGGCCCAGGCAAAATCATTTTCAGCTAGTTGTGCAGTCGGATCAGCCGGGAATCCGTCTGGTACGGGCACGTTGGTGTCTACAGCCGTAATCGCAAATCCTTCTGCATACTTCTCGGAGATTTCTGGGCTAATGGCCCAGTCTAAGAATGTCTTTGCGGCAGGTTTGATTTGCTCTTTTTTGATCAAGGCATTCGCTTCCATCTCCCAGCCAGATCCTTCTTCAGGAAAAACAGGGGCAATCGGCTCCCCATCATTCTTTTGTCTAACTGCTCGATACCCAAAGGAAATTCCGATAGGAAACTCGCCTGCTCCCGCTAACTTGCAAGGCTTTGAACCAGAATGAGTGTATTGGGCAATGTTCTCGTGGAGACCATCCAGATATTGCCAACCGCCTTCTTCACCTTTCAGCTGCAACAGTGCCGAGACAGATAAAAAGCCTGTACCTGAAGACGCTGGGTTAGGCATTACCAAAGACCCTTTGTAGACTGGATCGGCTAAATCCTCCCAGGAGGCAGGCATGGGCAGCCCGGCTTTTTCTAGCTCAACCGTATTGACACAGAACGCTGAAATCCAGGCATCAATACCAACCCAAGTGGGAGGATTCTTCTCATCCCGAAATTTTGGCTTAACTTTATCTAAGCCTTTTGGTGCATAGGGTTCCAGCATACCCTGCTGTTCTGCCAGGACTAAACTTGAAGCAGCCAGTCCCCAAACGAGGTCAGCCTGAGGATTATCCTTCTCTGCTAACAGTTTAGCCGTAACAATACCAGTCGAATCTCGAACAACATTAACCTCGATATCCGGATAGGCTTTCTCAAACTCAGCCAAATACCCTTCAATCTGATCATCTTCAATAGCAGTATAAACTGTGATTTCTCCGGATTCTACACTACCAGCATCTAAGGCTGCGCCTGACACATCGCCGACAGCTTCCGTGCTCTCTTTAACAACACAGCCATTGAGCGCTAGCGCCAACATTAGACTAGCAACAGAACTAGAACCTAGTTTTAACAATTGTTTTCTAGAAAGCATCTCGATCTCCTAGTGTTGAGAAGTAAATTGAAAAATGGAGTAACAACGTATCGGAGCGAACATAGCTTCAAGGGTGTTGAAACGTATGCCAAAATGTTTGAGGAGCAATTTAAGAAGGGTTACTCACCTATCTAGATAGCTAGATAGTATCAGGTTCATTTGATGGCTTGGTTAAGGTTCAGTTAAACCTGTAAAACTGTCTTGGAGCTATAGAGCAGCCACAGCTATGAATTTTTGTAAGTTCTATCTACGCATCAAACTCAAGTTCGACGCTATCGCTTCGAAATCGAGTCACCGTGTATTCAATGGCCTGGCCATGCTGATTTTCATTAATCGCTTGAACCAGCAATATGTGCTGGTTCTTCGCTATCTGTAGGAGCTTGGCATCCTTGGGTTTGACCGGGCGAGATGAAATCAACGTACGACGACGAATGTGGTCATAGTCATACACCTCACGCAGCAATTTAGAAATAGAGCTGAAGGTAGGGAGCTTTTCTAGAACATTCGGCAATATTGTGAGCGGGAAGTAGCTCGTGGTTACAATCAGCGGATTTTCGTTCGACAGGCCTAAAAGGTCATATTGAGCAATATCTGCACCTGGCTCAAGGTCTAAACGTTCTGCTACTTTTCTGGTGGCAACTGCCCTAGTCAAACCTAGCAGCTGATATCGGGCTGAATATCCCTGGGCCTCGAGCATCTCGTTATAGCGGACACGTTTACCAATGGTGTACTTCATCGGAGGTGTCGCCACAAATATTCCTACGCCATTTTCCACTCTCAACAAGCCTTCTTCTTGAAGGACCTCAACAGCTTGGCGGACCGTATGGCGGTTCACCCCAAACTGAACCCCCAATTTCTGCTGACTGGGTAACTTGCCACCTACCTGATACACCTTATGTTGGATCTCCTGGCGGAGGTCGTTGGCAATTTGTATGTAAATAGGCTGCTTTGATTCAAACATTGGCGATATCAAGGCACGGGGTTAATGGCGAAGACCTTTAGTCTAGGTATCTAGATAGCAAATTTCAAGAAACGATAGCCATTCTTCATCGGCCTGATATACTATCTAGGTGTCTAGACAGGTAGACTTGTCGACCGACATCTTTAATTTCGCTTCGTTTGGACCACTTCACTAGGAGTCAGAAATGTCTAAAATTCAGCTTGTTGTGTTTGATATGGCTGGCACAACCGTTCAAGATAACCATGAAGTGCAGGATTGCTTTCACAAGGCAGCCGCAGACACCGGACTAGACGCAGACCCCGCGAAAGTGACTGCTATGCAAGGCTGGTCCAAGCGCCTAGTATTTGAAACCTTGTGGCAAGAGCAAATAGGCATGGAAGCGCCCAGCTATGTCAGTCAAGTAGATACATCTTATCAACGCTTTAAAGAGACGCTTGAAGCGCACTACAGAACTCACCCTATTGTTCCAACCGAAGGTTGCTTGGAACTGTTCTCATGGCTCAAGGGTGAAGGAATTCAGATTGCGCTAAATACAGGTTTTTATCGCAAAGTTACCGAGATTATTTTGGAGCGCCTGGGCTGGCATCAGGGTTTGGATAAAAGTTACATCGGTACATCTAAGAGCATTATTCAAGCATCCGTGACGCCTTCTGAAATTTACAACAATGAGGGTAGACCGGCTCCCTACATGATCCAAAAGGCCATGTATCAACTGGGCATCAAAGATCCTCAGACAGTTGTCGTCGTGGGAGATACACCCTCGGATTTAGCGGCAGGTATCAACGCTAATTGTCGCTTGTCTTTGGGAGTTACCAATGGCACGCACACCCGAGAGCAGCTCGAACTCTCTCCTAACCATGGTTTGCTAAAATCCTTGGGCGAGGTAAGGGAGACGATCTCAAACCTATAGCTACAGATTGTTGTTTAAGTTTGCCTACACAGCCAATAATTTTGGAGGAAACAAGACATGGAGACTAAAAACCGTGCAGCAGATGTTGCTATTGTCGGAGCTGGCATTGTTGGTCTAGCTCACGCTCTGGCAGCTGCAAAACAAGGCAAGCGAGTTGTCGTTTTTGAGCGTCATTCTCGCTGTGTTGGGGCCTCGATTCGTAATTTTGGCATGGTGTGGCCAGTGGGTCAGCCGACAGGGCCTTTACTCGACCGTGCCCTCAGATCTCGTGAAATTTGGGTGGAGGTATCCGAACAAGCTGGATTTCATGTCAACCCCTGTGGGTCCATACACTTGGCCTACCATCAGGATGAGTTGGCTGTCTTGGAAGAGTTTGTGGCAGAGCAACAATCAACGAAACGCGCTACTAAGTTACTGACTGCGGCAGAAATAGCTCAGAAGAGCGCGGCAGCATCCACAGAAGGGTTGCTCGGAGCACTTTGGAGTGACACTGAAGTGATTGTTGATCCGAGAGAAGCTATCGCCAAGCTGCCCGACTACCTAACACAGGTACATGGTGTTGAGTTCTACTTTGACACCGTCGTGACTGATATCTCACATCCGCATCTGACTGCCGGGGGGCAGCAATGGCAGGCCGATCAAATTTTAGTGTGCAGTGGTGCTGACTTTGAAACACTCTATCCAGAGGTTTACAACGCTAGCAACATTACAAAAGTCAAGCTGCAAATGATGCGTACAGAACCTCAACCCAATGGATTTAGCATTGGTGTTCCGTTGTGCGGGGGCCTCACGCTCACCCACTATACATCCTTCGCGAATTGTCCATCTCTGGGGGCGTTAAAAACACGTATTGAACAAGAGACTCCACATTTTCCCAAATGGGGCATTCATGTCATGGTTTCACAAAATGCGTCAGGAGAACTCATCATCGGAGATACCCACGAATATGGGAAAAACCCAGATCCGTTTGATCGAGCTGAGCTAAATCAGTACATCTTGGATTATTTGCAAGGGTTTGCCAATGTTCCTTCCTTAAACATTTCTGAGACCTGGCATGGTGTGTACGCGAAATTGCCTGGAAAAACAGAGTTTATTGCTCAGCCAGAAACGGGTGTAACTATCGTCAATGCCCTAAGTGGAGCAGGTATGACCCTATCCTTTGGTTTGGCCGAAGAGGTGATAACAAGCTTGTAGTCTGGGAGATATTTACGATGTCAGTTGTTAAAAAAGCTGTTCTTGTTGGCATTGATGGTGCCCAGCTTGACGAATATGAGCGGCTATGGGCGCAGGAAGGCCCAGACTATTGCCAGTCTTGATGTTTTAGAAGCGTATACCGGTGGGATTTTGGGAACACCCACGGAGCAGCCAACTAAAAGCGGCTCAGGCTGGGTTACCGTGCTGACCGGTACCTGGATTAATCAGCACGCCATCTACAAGAATGAGCTTCAGCACAAACTTCTTTGCCCGAGAGATGGGGCTCCTAGAGCACCCGGCAATTGTTGATTATGAGAGTGGGTTCGAAAACTAATGTCAAGCAGGCTGAGGAGTCTTTGACGTCCACCGTCTTCGATTATCGGTTAACCGACGCAGCATTCAGCGAATCATGACTACATAGACAACGCTTTCAGGGTTCTCCGGTAAAACCTCATAGTCTCGACACAGACGTCTTGCTTTCTCTAACCAAGAGAATGTTCTCTCAACGACCCATCGATAGGGAGCAGGTATCAACCCCTCTCCTAGCTTTTTTGTCACCTCTAAAACTGGCTCCAACACGGCGACGGCTGCTTTAAAATCTGCCATATTGGCAGCACCGACCAAACAATTTAACACCCTGCCTCAGATGTCAACAACGAGATGACGCTTACGACCTTTGACACACTGATGACCCTCAATACCCTGGTCAGGCCCTTTGTTTTCTGAGGTCCTCACGGATTGACGATCAATGCGTGCCAAGCTCGGTTGCTCATCTCGTCCCTCTGCGAGGCTTACTACCTTTACCAAGGGCTCATTAATCTGCTCCCACAAACCCAGCTTTACCCAACGGCGATACTAATCGTAGACGGTTGACCCATTCGGTCAATCATGGGGCATCGCACGCCATTTGATCCCGTTATCGGCCCCATACAAAATGGCAGTCACGATCTCTCGTACGTTGACTTCTTGAGGATGACCGACACCTTGATGGACGGGAATTAAGGGCTTAATCAAGTCCCACTCGTCATCGCTTAAATCTGAGGGATACGGAAGACGGCTTATACCCTCCTCCAGCGCTAACAACACGGTTGGTTATACAGCGTCTAACGGAGGGCTATTGACTCCTTTACAATAATTTACGAACCCATTCTAAAGGAATTGCTTATGCTCAATTAGAGTCGTTTTGGAGACACGTTATTTCGATACCAAGTTTAAGTTAATAGCAATAATTCTGGCTGAAAAATCATCACTAGCCCAAAAAATAACATAAACAATCCGCCCACTAATTTAAGACGGCGGCCCTGGCTTTCACTCAATCGAGTGGACTCAAAGGAATAGATGAAATTTGCCAGGATGAGTCCCAAAGGCACGATATAGAGGACGGCATACAGGAAAGTCCATGTGGTTTGGCATAGGAAAGTACCGTCTACACTTTGAATGTTGCAATAGTTTACCAAGGTTGTCATGTAGACCACAGGTAAGATTGCTGTACAACCCAGTTCAACGGTATTCACAAAAATGGCTAAAATGACTGTACTGCCCAGTGCTGCGAGAAACTTGAGTCGATTTGTCTGGGGCTCGTTTAGGGTACGAACAATGCGGCTGGCCTTTTGGGTAATGGTGCGCTGTTCGTCGGCTGATAGAGAGAGGGAAACACCTTGCTTAAACCAAAAGTAGTCTTTGATGTTGATTAATCCGGCGATCGCAACTCCAATTCCTAACACGAGTAAGAACCATTGACCATAGTGCTCTAGTAACAACGCCCCCATGCCAATCATCACCATGATGAACAGGAAATACATTGCTGCCGATGTGATAATAAACGTGCCCCCAATCAGAAGCATATCTCTTCGTCGTTTAGTGTGGGTGAGCAACGACAACAAAATGATTAAGACGGTAAAGGCACAAGGGTTAAACCCATCAGTCAGGGCAATGGTTGAGACAAATAGTGGAAAGGGTAACTGTTGAGCAAAGGTCTTGATGATTGTATCTGGTGTGAGGCTTATTAGCAGAAATAGACTGAGTAGGCAGATGGCTCCTAAGCCTCCCCACCAATAGCGTCGAGCCTGAGGGGATTGAAGACGACTTCTTAAGAATGGGAAACTGGTTAGATATATGCCCGGTAACCCCAGTGCTAACCAGGGAAACTGCCAGGGGGGGGTTGCGGTGCCTAACTGTAACGTGTGGCCGACAGCAGTTGCGATCGCATCTAAAATCTGGTTCTGGTAGCCGATATACCCCCCATAGGCTGGTACATATTCTAGTGAGCCATCACTCTCGCTATAGCCAATAAAGCTCATTTCGCCAACAATTGTGTGAGGCACGGCTCCAGACCGGATGTTGTATCGTTCTCTAAAATCTTGCCACGTTTGAGGTTCCTCGCTCACTTCAATTAGATGCACCTTCACATCTGGATTGTAGGTATCAATATCCTCCATCAGTGGTTTCTGACGTAGGCAATGGGGACAGGTTGTGCTGTGGAAGAAGTACACATCGACAACATTACTCGCGACTGTTTTAACAGGCACTAATAGGATTAAAACGACGGTTAATATTGTTGCTAGAAACGGGATCCGCCATTGATATATAGACTGAAATGGAGCTTTCATAAGCAAAGAGATTACAAGATGTATCTCAGGAGTAAACTATACAACTGTTCAACGATAGAATTATATTAGTTATGATAGCGCCTGGTTCCTCAGGTGTAACCACGTCAGTTTAGTGACATAGAACTCTACAACATTACTGAGACAGTCTATGGATAAATTGCTTGTTGCTACTATCAATGGAGCCGTTGCTCGTTTCTTCACTTCAGAACCAGCAACCTTGCCTATGTATGATCCGGAAGTTCTAACGTTAGTTGAACATAAAAGTATGGTGAGTTTCGAGGGAGAACTACCCGGCAAGGCTCTATGGTCAAATATTCAATCAGGACGTAACCGTAGCGCGAGCGGTCAGTCCCACAGATATGATGACCATCGCCAGAGTCATAAACTTGAATTTGAACGGCGATTTGCTAAATCTATTGCTAAAACCGTACTAGATCTAGTTGAGTCTAAACACGTTCGACAACTTATTATCATTGCGGCACCCCAGATTCTAGGGCTGATGAGAGAAGTTTGCACGCCTCTATTACCCAAGCCATTGAAAATGAATGAATTGGCTCGAGATCTGTGTCATCTCAAGCCCCATGAGCTGCATGATTACCTGGCGAAGACAGGACAGTTACCAGCTCGAACTAGATTGTGAAAGATTGCTGGGAGTTTCTGACGCTGTAAGTGCTTTCCATGTCCCCAGTATTGGGGGGTTGGGGGCCTGGATAACTGGTAGCTTCTTTAGTTTGTTATCCACCGACCCAAACCTGAAGAATATGAGGGTATAGCACGGGCTTCATAAGATTCTCAAATTCTTTATCTAACATCAAAGTGGGATGAGGGTATCCCACTTTCTAACAATTTCAGGGGGACACTATGAAACTCAAGTATCGCGGCGTTAGCTATGACTATAAGGCTCCTAAGGTCGCAATTTCCGAGAGTGAAGAAGTCGGTAAATATCGAGGTGTTACGTTCCACTTCCATAAATTGGTTAAAGCACTGTCTTCACCAGTTTTTGACCTGAAGTATCGTGGAGTTTCGTATCATACTGGTGGTTCAGCTACCTAATTTGGCTTTGAAGCTCTAATGCCGAAACGTTGACTAAGCAAAGGTACCTTTGCTTCTCAACCTAGAAGAAGGCTCAGGAAACTGAAAATTTCTTTTCAGAAACTATCTGAGGAAATTCACTCTCAGAGTAGATATAGGGGGCTGGCTGCTTAAATCGGTTGTCTTCTTCTTGTTTTTTCTTACCGTGCTCCCTATCTACTGGCATTGAATTTTAATGTCGATTCCTTGGGAGGTCTTTGGTTTATGACTACACCATCCCGAAAATTTTCTCTCCTATTGGCCATCTGGGACTATCTCAATCAGCCCTTGTTTGATAGGGACGTTAGATTTGAATGGAATCCTTTCAAGTTTACTGTGTCCTACAGGTCCAAACTCTTAGAACGGTGCTGGACTAAAGACTATGTGATTGAAAAAAATCGTCAAACATTAGAGCTTTACTGGCGACATAATTTTAACTACGGCAGTATGCCTGACACAGCTGGCAGTGAGTGATGGCATTAAAATTGTCCATGGATTTTGGCTGAATCTTCTAGACTTTACTGTGCTAACTCCCGGCGACGCTGTGGTCGTCTCACAAAGACATAGATCAGTGCACCAACAAAGTTTAAGAACAGGATAATAATAGTCCAAACAATTTTAGTGTTGCCCTCACTTGCTTCTTGGGTAGCACAGTCAATCAATACCCATATCCTCTCGCCCCTTTAATGAGGAGATCTGTTCATGCATTTGCCAGGTTCACGGCTGAATCTCAACCAATTAGTTGCTCGGTTTAAGCCCCACTCCACTGCCTCTGACGTATCGCAAAGTAAACATAAAAACAGGCTACGTGTCTTGCTCCCGTTAGGTCTTTTGGTGGTGGGTGGGGGTCTCTTTGTGACCTACTTCTTATCGCGCTCCCCCACAGACACGCTGCAGTTAAGTGGCCGCATTGAGGGCTATGAGACAGATATAGGTGCAAAGGTATCAGGTCGTGTGGAGGCTGTGGCTGTCAGAGAAGGCGACCAGGTCAATGATGGTCAAGTGATTGTTCGGCTCGATGATGATGAAGTGCAGGCTCAATTAGACGAGGCTAAAGCGCAGCTGGCCTCAGCTCAACAGCAAGAACGACAGGCACAGCTACAGATTGAGGTACTGCAAAGTCAAATTCGGCGAGCCCAGGTGAGTCTGGAACAATCCCAGGGGGATACAGTCGGTCAGGTCAGCCAGGCTGAGGCTAATCTTGCTACGGCTCAGGCGCAGCTAGCGGAAGCGAAAGCGCAACTGATTGCGGCTAAATCAGACTTGGATCTGGCCAGGGTGGAACGCGATCGCTACATCAAACTTGCCCAAGTTGGTGCCGCGACCCAAGAGCGTGCGGACCAGGCCCAAACGACTTTTGAAACCACCCAAGCCCGGCTGGGTGTAGGTGAAGCCGCCGTTGTCGCCGCTCAAAGACGGGTTGATGCAGCAGCAGGTGGATTGACCCAGGCCCAAACCACCCGGCTCAATCCAGATCTTCGCACGGCTGAGTTAGACGTTTTGCAAAAACAGCTGATTCAGGCACAATCTCAGGCGGTCGCCGCCCAGGACAATGTGGCCAGGGCTGAAGCCGTTCAGCGAGAAATTGAAGCTCGCATGGGCTATCTCACCATCGCTAGCCCCCTACGCGGTGTGGTCACCGCTCGCAGTGCAGAACCAGGAGAAGTGGTCACGACCGGCAGGACGCTGCTTTCTCTCATTGACCTCGATACTGTTTATCTCCGGGGCTTTATTCCTGAGGGCGACATCGGTAAGGTACGGGTCGGTCAAACAGCCAGTATCTTTCTAGATTCAGCCCCTGCTCAACCTCTGGCCGCTCGTGTGATTAGCATTGACACCCAGGCCTCCTTTACTCCTGAAAATATTTACTTCCGAGAAGACCGAGTGCAACAGGTGTTTGGTGTGAGACTGGGTATTGAGAATCCCGGAGGATTTGCCAAACCTGGCATGCCTGCCGATGGTGAAATTTATTTTGAATGATGATGCCGATGTTGTCTTAATCATGGGTGAACAAATCAAATCATGCATTCAACAACTCGTCAGATTGATCAGCCAGAGACCGCGCTCGAAATCCCTGCTATCCAGGTAGAGACCTTATGTAAACGCTATGGCAAATTAAGCGCTGTAAAAGAGGTAACGTTTACGGTGCAGCGGGGCGAAATCTTTGGCCTCATTGGTCCCGATGGTGCTGGGAAGACCACCCTGTTCCAAATCTTGGCGGGTGTGATGGAAGCAACCTCAGGCAATGTGATCATTTTGGAGCGTGCGCCTCGGGATGCTCGCTTGCAAACGGGCTATCTCACCCAACACTTTTCGCTCTATCTGGATCTCAGCCTGGATGAGAATCTGCGGTATGTCGCTGGGCTCCATGAAGTGCCGCCCCAGCGGTTTGAACAGCGACGCCAGCAATATCTCAGGCTGATGAATCTGGAGTCATTCTCAGATCGTTTGGCTGGTCAACTGTCTGGTGGCATGAAACAGAAGTTGGCCCTGTGCTGTGCCCTGATTGCTCAACCCCAAATATTACTTCTGGATGAGCCGACAACGGGTGTAGATCCTGTTTCCAGGCGTGAGTTTTGGGATGTGCTAGCCACGCTCTCCCATCAGGGCGTCACCATTGTGGTGGCTACACCCTACATGGATGAAGCTGAGCGCTGCCATCGTGTTGCCCTGATGTATGATGGCCAGATTCAGCAAATGGGAACACCGGCTCAGCTGCGGGATAATCTGGGGCTCCAGCGCTTAGAGGTGCGTGCTAGCAACCTCAAAACCGCTGAACAGGGTTTGCTGGCTCAACCGTCTACTCCGATTGTGGATGTACAAACCTTTGGCGATCGCCTGGATGTACTGGTTGACGATGCGGAAATTGGTGAAACCCAGGTTCGTGCTCTCCTGGGGCAACATCAGCTCACAATCGACACGATTCGTCGAGCCGCGCCGACCCTGGAAAATGTCTTTGTCAACCAGCTGCGCCAACAGGGGTCGGACCCTGCTTTTGTGCCATTGCCTCGGCTGCGGCCATTGCCAGCCCACAGCCGTGATGATATTGCCATTGGTGCCCACGACCTTAGTAAGACATTTGGCAATTTTCAGGCGGTTAAAGACGTCAACCTGGACATCCGCTATGGTGAAATTTATGGATTGTTGGGGGCTAACGGCGCTGGCAAAACCACCACCATTAAGATGCTGTGTGGGTTGTTGGGCATTACCCAAGGTGAAGTCACACTAGCCGGTCAAACCCGCAATTTGCGTAGCAGTGCTCTACGTCAGCGCATGGGCTACATGAGCCAGAAATTTACCCTTTATGATGACCTGTCTATTCAACAGAATTTAGAATTTTACTGTGGCGTTTATGGTGTTCCCCGTCGTCAGCGCTCCGCCAAGATCAATTGGGTTTTAGACATTTGTGGATTGACGGGCAAAGCAGACCTGATTACGGGGCAACTGCCAGGTGGGTGGAAACAGCGGGTGGCCTTTGGGGCCTCAGTTATGCATGAACCTGAAATTCTGTTTTTGGACGAACCGACATCCGGTGTGGATCCCTTGGCTCGCCGTCAGTTCTGGCGATTAATTGAAGACTTAACCCATCAGGGCACGGCAGTGCTGGTAACCACACACTATCTAGAAGAAGCTGAACATTGCAATCGCATGGCATTTATGGCGGCTGGGGAGATTGTTGCCCATGGGTCTCCGAGTCAAATTAAGGCCAGCCAGCCGGGCCAGCTGTTTGAAGTGCAGATTCCCCAGCCTCAGGTTGTCTTCGACTTACTCAAACAGTATTTTGAGGATTGGCGAGTCTCCCTATTTGGCGATCGTCTCCACATTGTCCTGGATCAGCCGGATATAGATGTGCCCCGTCTCCGCTCGTTGCTGAGCACAGCAGAATTCGACATTCAATCCATCCAGGCTGTGCCATTCTCCCTGGAAGATGCCTTTATTGGCATTATTCAGCGAGCCCAGGGAGGTCAGCCATGAAGCGCATCTGGTCTCAGTGCATCAAAGAATTGGCTCAATTTCGTCGCGATCGCTTGACGTTTGCCCTGGCCTTTATCCTGCCGTTGGGGATGCTGCTGATTTTTGGCTATGCCATCCGACTGGAGACAAAAAATATTCCCCTGGCGATCCAGGACTTTAACATGACTCCCCTCAGTCGTAGCTATGTGGAACGACTCTTTGCCACCAATCAGTTTCAGCCCGTCCCAGGGTCGGGAGAGCCCATTGAGATCATTGATCAAGGCCGCGCTAAAGCTGCAGTGATCATTCCACCAGATTTTTCCCGTCGCATCAAAGACCAGAAATCTAGCCCTGTCCAGGTGCTGGTGGACGGGACCGATGTGAACAATGCCCGCGTGATTCGCAACAGCATACGGGCAACAACTAACTTCTTTGTGCAGGATCAGGGACTTCAATCTAGAACAGCGAAGGTGGTTGCCCGCATTCGCCTCTGGTTCAATCCGGGCCGCAAGGAATCTCTCTTCATCGTGCCGGGGCTTTATGCCGTTATCTTGGCCATCTTTCCGGCCTTGCTGGCCACTCTTGCCATGGTGCGTGAGAAGGAGCAAGGCACGATTGTGCAGGTCTATGCCTCTAACTTGAGTGCGACTGAACTGCTGCTGGGTAAAGGGCTAGCCTACTTCATTGTGGCCATGGGTGAAGCCCTTTGCATCATGGGTTTGGGAACGCTTCTGTTTAGGATTGGGTTGGCAGGTAATCCTCTACCATTGATGCTAGGGACCTGCTTATTTGCAACGGCCAGTGTTCTTTATGGTCTTTTGATCGGCGTCCGCTCTAGTAATCGCATTGCGGCGGTGCAGGGGGTGGCATTTACTGGTTTTCTAGCCTCTTTTTTATTTTCGGGCTTTATCTACCCGTTGAGTAATATTCCGTTTCCCATTTCACTCATTTCTAACATTGTGCCAGCTCGCTATTACATTGATGTGACTCGCGATGCCTTTGTCAGGGGGACCGGGTGGGAAGGCATTTGGGTCGCCCTGGTGGCCATTGCGCTGCTGGCATTGTTATTTTTTGCAGCCGCCTGGCGTGGTCTGCGTCGGATGCAGTTACCGGACTGATTGATGTTTAAGTTGTTCCAGCGTTTACTTAACAGTCGCTTCTGGGCCTTAGCCATAAAGGAGGTGCAGCAGATCTTGCAAGATAAGAAGCTGCTGTTTATGTTAGTTTTTCCACCGACGGTGCAACTGTTGCTCTATGGCTTGATCTTAAACCCAGATGTGCAATACCTGAAATTAGGAATTGTGGATCAGGTTAATGTGGGGGCCAGCCGTGAACTGGTGGCCGCTTTGACCGAGAATGATGTGTTTGTTGTCGATCGCTATAGTGCCAGTCAACAGAGCCTGGGGGAACAGGTGCGCCGAGGAGACATCACCTTGGGTGTAGTCTTTCCGCCTGACTTTAATCGCAACTTGTCCCAGGATAAAGCGGCTGAGATCCAGGTGCTGGTGGATGGGGTGGATGCCAATACGGCGGGAATTGCCAGTGGCTACTTTACCCAGATTGTCCAGCAATATAACCGTCAATTGAATACTATTGAAATCCCCAGTATTGTTGAACCACAGATTACCTTCCTGTACAATCCTGGACTCATCAGTAGCTGGTTTTTTGTCCCTGCCATGATGGGCGTCGTTCTGACGTTAATTGGATCAATCGTCTCCTCATCTGCCCTGATTCGAGAAAAAGATACGGGCACCCTTGAGCAGCTCTTGATGACCCCAGCGTCAGCCGGGGAGATTTTGCTGGCAAAAGTGGTGCCGTTATTTGTGCTGTTGCTGGGGGATGCGCTGTTGGCGCTAAGTGTTGCCAATATCATTTTTGATGTGCCGTTGCGGGGCAGCTTGTTGCTCTTTTTAGTGATGTCGGGGTTATATGTCTTTGTCGGGATTGGCATTGGTATGATGCTGGCCACACTCTGTCGCAATCAACAGCAGGTGATATTGACCTCGTTTTTTATCAATATGCCGTTGATTCAGCTGTCGGGGGCGATCGCACCCATCGAAAGCATGCCTGCGGTTTTCCGCTATTTGTCATTGCTAAATCCCCTACGTCACTATGTAGCAATTTTACGGGCTGTATTGTTGCGAGGTGTAGGGTTGGAGGTGATCTGGCCCCATGCGATCGTGCTACTTATATTTGCAGCGGGTTTAATTACCATTAGTACCAACCAATTTCGGCATCAGGTGAGCTAGCAGCCTATCAGGCAGCCCTAAGCCAGGAATTGGGCTATTTCACCTTGGTAACCCGCCAGCTGAGTTTTAAATTTAACCAGAAGTTCCATAGGGTGATGAGTGCGATCGCAATTAGGTTTGCCAGATAGGCATAACGTTGACCAAAAACAATATTGTATATAAAATTCAGAACTAGCACATTTAAGACTAACCCTGATAGGCAAACCAGATTGAACTTCAAAAACCGTCTTAGCCTTGCGCCCCAACCCTGTTGTTTTTGAACAACATCAGAAAATGTCCAAGCATCATTCCAGATAAAATTATTAATAATGGCAACTTCGGCTGCCAAAATCTTACTTCGAGTCAAGTTTAAGCCCAAAGTTGTATGCAGCAAATATAAAACAGCCATATCCACAAACACACCGCTTAAGCCAACAATACCGAACCTGAGAAAACGTTTGAGTGGAAATTTTTGACGTAAACGAGCCACTCGCCCCCGTGAGCGTAACCGGACTAAGTGATGGAGATAATCGACATACTGTCTCCAGGTGACTTTGCTTTCACCCGCTGTCCGCTCTTGAAATACATAACCCACTTCAGCAATAGTCTTAACCTGCCCTCGACCAATGACGTCTAAAAGAATCTTATAGCCTTTAGGATGAAGAGAATGATTTTGGATAGCATGACGTTGCACCATAAAATAGCCACTCATGGGATCGGTGACTCGTCCTACGACATTGGGTAAAATCAGCAATCCTAGCAACTGAGCCCCACGCGATAGAAAGCGCCGAACAACACTCCAGTCACTCACGCCACCCCCGTCCACATGACGGCTGGCAACCGCTAAATCTGCTCCGCCACGAACCGACGATAGCATATCCAGCAATACTTCCGGCGGGTGCTGCAAATCACCATCGATCACGCCTAAGATTTCTCCCCGCGCAACTTGCCAGCCTCGAATGACGGCAGACGATAATCCTCTCTCTTGCTGTCGTCTCATTACTCGCAGCTGTGGATAGGCTTTGCTTAACGTATAAGCAACTTCCCAGGTCCCATCTGGGCTATCATCATCCACCACAATTAGCTCATAATCCCCTGGAATTTTGTGATCTAATAAAGTGGTTAACTGATTGATAATGGCCCTAACATTGCTGCTTTCGTTATAGGTTGGTATCACCAACGATAATAATGGCGGCTTGTCAGGGGGAAGTGATGAAAAACTCGCCTGCTCTCCTTGAGACACTGCTGGTGGTAATATCGTAGGAATTATCAGCGGTCCTACAGGAACAGCTACCAGAGAAGATTGCTGCATCTTATGAGTTTCTACGGTTGGTGTTATGTGATCCATAACTAATATTCCTCAATGGTGAGTTAATCAAAGTGAGTCTCTAGATAGCTAAATCGCTTTATTGGTCTAGAAGTTACCGCTTTATACATAGGTGAGATATACTCTCTCCGACCTTACTGTAGAGATCTAGCGATCTAGTGCAAGATCTAAAGGGTCGGCAAGAGTGTTGGATAATTCTAATCTAAACGATAGACATACGCTGTATCCGTTTCTAAAAAAAGCTTGTGTGGTTTTTCCATTGCTTCATTTTCAACAACCTTGAATATGGGAAATAGGTTGATCGGTGATTTTGGCATAGATTCTACAAAATAAGTTTCTTGATACGTACCTCTATTGAGGAAATTATTCTCTATGAACATGACTCTCTTAGGATGTATAACAAAGCTATCTGTTTGACAATCAGCTAAAGCCGTTATCCCTTTATGGGTAATATATGTATCAATATAGTTGTACTGATTATTAATCTCTCTTTTACGCTTTATTCTAGGATCACAAATAACTGAACCAGAAGGTAGCTGGTCTAGTATTTGCGTGATAGCACTTGTACTCATCAAACGGTTTGTGCCATATTTGCTGAGTATAAATTGATAATCGTGGAGTGAATTAACGAACATTGAGCCTGTAATCAGCACGCCGACAGAAATTGAAAAAAGTTTCTTCTTACTGGGTGAACAATCCAGATATGCCAGTGAGGTGAGCGTCAGCACAATCGGAGTAAAAAGGATAGGCAATCTGTAGTGAAGGGGCGTTTCCATGGAATTGATATTTGCAGCGGCCAGTAAGTAAATCATCCATACAGAACACCACATCAACCAGATATGTTGATTCCCTTTAAATTTAACAATCCCCCACCAACCGACTAGAGACAAAAATATTATGGATACCACAAAGCAAAACAATGAGGAATTCCAAAAATAAGCTTGTTGATTGAGCGCGAGATAGCCAAGAAAAAAACCGCTAATTTTAGTGTATAAACCAACCAAAAAATGGTCGCCTGAGTTGTGAGTAGAATTAAGTACTGTCTTTAAAATTGCTTTTGTATTTTGAAAGTTTCGCCCAATTTCGCCTATCCAATAAGGTAATAATATAATTCCAGCTGACAGGACGCTTATAATAGGCAAAGATATCAGTAAAAGATTTTGTTTTCTCCTAAGCACTTTATATATAAATACTGAAGAAGTGATAGCAAAAACAACTGGCATTATAAATAGTGTTGAAGAGTGCAAGCTAATTAAAATAGCTAAAATAGCTCCAGAGGAAATCCATAACAATGCTTGAACAAAAAAAGAAAATTTCCCTTGCATCTGTAACTTATAAAGCAAGGTGAGAACCATAATAAAAAATGGTATTGAGCTGGGATTCCATTGAAAATTGTTGATAAAAATATCTCCAAAAAGAAGACTATACCACAATCCCCCTAACCCACTAAGAAAAACTCTAGTTGAGTTTTTGGTATTTTCTAAGAGCTGGTGTAATAAGTAAATAAAAAGAGGGATCGACAAAAAAGAAAATAGTGCATTGGGGAGTGCTTGAAATACTGGATCGGGTCCTAAAAGAGTAAAAGGAAAGAAAAGATAATAGTACAAAGGTAAAATATGATGTCTACCGATAGTACTTACTTGGGGGCCAAGTGTGGGAAAAGAGCCTTCCCACATTTTCATGACTGCAAAGGCATCTCTGATTTGGTCAGGGTCAGGACCAATATCAAACGTCACATACTGAAATACTGCAAACAGCCGTGTTGATAATCCAACAACAATTGCTAAAAAGATCAACAGGTATCCCATTATCAGGGTGTTTCGGTTAATTGGCTGATTGAGGATTTTATGAGAGGTTAGCCGTTCTGAAACGCTCTTGCTATTCTCAACAAAATGTATTTTTCTGAAAATTCTCATCAGCTCATTCCTCATCCAGACAACTCAGTAACTTTCTATGGCTGTTGTTGTATGGTCCGCACTTAGTATGCCTCAAGCATAAATTGATCCAAAGAACTAACTAAAGTGTGATTACCTTACCCAAGGCAATAGCCGAGATGCCACTTAACATCAGTCCAATGCCTAACCAGTGCAACGTTGATACCTGTTCCTTTAAGAGAAATGCCCCAGCACACGTAGTAGAAATAATGGTTAAACCAATCACCACTGGATACACAATTGATACGTTGAGTTTGCCCAATATGGCTACATAGAAAATAGTGCTAATGCCATAGGCAACAAGGCCACTAAATAGATAGATATTTAAGGGATTTTGTCCGGCACCCAGCTTCAGCAAACTCTGCCCTGTCGTATTTAGAGTTACTGATGCCAGCACAAGGATTGTCATTATCAAATAATTCGTCACGCCTATATTGTCCTCTTAAGTTAATAGTTTCTAGTAACTAACATAGCTTTTTCACTACAAGCCACTCAAACACCAAGTATTTAAGCTGATTAGAATTGTGGCTACTAAGGCCAAGCTCCAAATTAAGAAAAGCAAACCTTTTATAGGATTAGTCTGCTCTGATTCGGCATTGTTATGGCTGAAGGTAAATGGGAAAAAGCTTAAATGGTTAAGATGCTCAAGGTATTGTTTCTTATCAGGATTTCGATCAATGCATAATGTGGCAAGATCTCTATCGACGTAGCAAGCTACATTAGTAGCTCTCGCAGCCAAGCGTACATCTAAACGTGTACCAGGTACACCGACTTTCTTTTGAAAAATTTCAAGATTCATCGGCATAGCGACCGATGCTAATTGAGCCATTAATGCAAAGAGTAAAATCCCCTTAAGCACAAATCGTCTAAATTTTCTAGCAGCAAGCAACTGCTGAATAAAGACAGCCAATAGTGGAATTAACAAAAGGTGTACCGAAGTCACATGATATCTAGCTCCCCAAGCCGAATCTCCATGCCAAAAAACAAAGCGACTATAGGCGGCCAAATGCAGTCCCAAATTCAAAGTAGATGTCACCAGATACCAGCGAATTAAGGGAGATAGCTTAAACCAGCATACCCCTGCGAGAATTAGACAGGGTAACAACAATGGATCATATAAAAAGATACTCTTAGCAGGGGAAATCAAGGGACCTAAAATACCCACCTGAGGAGCATTGATCAGAGGATAGTCTGCAGGTAGCTGAGGCAATCCTGTCCACATCGAATCTGTTGCCAATTGCAGTTTCTCTACACTTTTACCAGACGCCAAGAAGCTGCCATAGCGTAAAGAATCAATATAGCGACTGATCAGAAATACTGGCACAAACCCCATAAGCCACAGGCCAATAGTCTGAATAACTGCGCCCACCTGACGGCTCTTGTAGGCCACTATCCCGACCAAAAAAAGAATAACCGTTAGAGCATGGATCATGCTGGTGACCCGAATAAAAACAGCCATTCCCAGCGCTATGCCCCCTAGAAAAGGCCACAAGGCTCGTCTAGTTTGTATATAGGCCATTGCTGTTGCATATCCCAACGTGGTTAGCAATAGCAGTTGATTGTTGTGTTGATGAACCTGAGCATAGTGCAACGCTGTAGTGCCTAACAACAGAGTTAAGCTTGCCAGTCCGGCTACTCGCTCTTCAAAATGAAACAGCTTTAGCAGCCAAAAAGCTGCGAGGACAACAGCGACATTAATGGGAATAAAGGTCAAGAGATTTACTGACCATCGTCGTAAAGTCTCTGCCGGTACCTCCGACCAAATCTGGTGTAACTGGCTGCCTACCCAATCTGCGGGCAACATTAAAAATGACTGTCCGGTCTCATAGGCAATATAGCGATCGCCATCTGCTCCGATCACACCAAATCGAATATCGCCCCTCACCTTGGGTGTCATATCAGGTGTGAGCTGAACTTCCTCAGTTCCTGTCCACCAGGCATGAGCCATTTGTAGTCTTAAATTGACATCTAAGCTACCCAACTCACCCGAGTTGATGGTAATGAGCCATAACAAGGCCACTAGCGCAATCCTTGTAGAAATTTTCATGGAGCTAACACCTAAAGGGAAACATTTTTTGTCATATAACACCTCAAAATCTGATTTTAGTCGTTAAACAGATAAATATAATAATCAGTATTACTAACCCTTACCCATTCTTTCGCAGACGCCAAGGCTGATAGTAAAGAATCCTGCTTACAAATAATTGCTTTAGCACCTGTTTGATTTATCAGCTGATAGATTTTCGTTTTTACCACTTCATCTACTTGCCAAAAACGCTCGGAGTCAGTAATTTCTGCGACAACTCTGACTCTGGCCAATCTAGCCCAATATTCTGTCGTTGCTGGCCTGTTGGGACCTAGTTGAACAACAGCTACTTCGTCTCCTGCTTCAATCCCAAGCTGATGTAATTGCTGGGCCACTTTCCAATGAATAGGGGAACCTGGATGTTCCCAATTACTTGTCAGTTGACTACCCAGCAAAATGAATGTTCCTACAACCAAACCAATAACTAGTTTTTGCGACTGCTGAACATTAGGAAGTCTAACACTGGAGAAAAAACCTGCAAATAATAATACTATAAACGGAGCTAATAGGCGGGTGTCGGCATCCTCTGGATCAAAATAATGAAAATCTTTTCCTATGGCATACACTCCCAAAATCGCAATCCCAGGAACTAATAAACTCCAATTTTTGAGCAAGTTACTTAAGGAGGATAGAGGCTTATTACTGACAAAAATCAGTATTATATAGCCAAACAATAAAATCCTAAAAAAATGCTGATAATAAAATCTAATATTCTGAACTACAATCCAGTTGAATGGATTGTAGCTAACTGTTAAACCTTCATACCAAAAAGAGGTGTCGTATCCAATAGGTAAGGTTGCATTCTCAAAATGCATGCCAAATTCGTAAACATCTGGATCCTCAAATAGCTTTTGAACGGGATGTTCAGGAGTACCAGTACCAGGAGGTTCATCCTGCCAATATCTTGCCGGTACATCTTGAAAGGTAAAGGCTCGATTTAACTTGCCAGCTTCTCCAAAAGTAAAATATCCCTTCTGAATTGAAAGTAAAGATATTAAAGGCGTTACTATCAATAAAAAGAGCAAGAAAGAGAGCAAAATCTTATAGTAGTTGTTCTTAGATTGCTTTAATGATAAAAAACAAATTAAAAAGAAGACAAAAGCCGCTGGCAGCATAACTGTTTTGGCCAGATATCCTAAGCCAAGAACTATACCAAAGAAAGCAAAATTAATCCAACTGTCGTTTCCGGTGTTAATACGCAGAACAATGCCCATGGCAAGGTATACCAGTCCGGCCACGAGCATATCCGGTGTGTCAGTGTGGACACCTATCCACTTGATTGCTGCCCAAAGAAATAGAAAATATCCTAAGACTAACCATATCCAATCTGGAATCAAATACTGTTCTTGACTCTCATTTCTCGATTTCTTCTTATAGAAATTTATAAACCCACTTAAAAATAACTCAAATCCTACCAAGCTAAATAAATAGATAAAGAAATTGACTATCTTTACCGCAAAAATTTCCCAATACATGGAAGGGGTAAAAATAGACAGAAATGAAGACAATATTAGAGGATATAATGGGCTGAAGTAACCATGAATGGCTACTTCCCAGTCACCTCTAAGGTAAGCTTCGCCCATTTCGATATAGGAAATGATATCCCCTGAGAAAAATTGATAGCGGTTGCCCCAAGCCTGAGCTAAGCCAAGAATAATGGCAATAGTCCAGAATACAAGTTTAATTAGCAAAAAATATTTCTGGCGGATAGACTTACTGTTTATCATTATAGGGATCTCAGATTTGAGTATTTAATCTATCTTTTATTTGTTTTCATAAATAACTTTTCCTCAAGGACTACTTAGCAATTTTTTATCTATATGCCACCAAAGCAATCAAGATTTTGATATTCAACTCTTTTTCTAAGTGCTTGACTAGATGGGAAAGATAAAACGGTAACTCAGGCAATAGCTTTCTGCTTTTAGTCTTTAATTATCCCTTTAATGACGAGGAAATTACTTTATTGCAGTACTTGAATAAGAGAGATATCTCATTCGCTTTATCTCCCGACGTCCACGAGCTACTGAATCAAGAACCAGGCCACAGGTCAAACTCAGAAAAGCTAACAGCATAATTGAAGCTGCTAAAATTGCTGTTGGGAATCGAGGAACTAAGCCTGTCTCCCAATAGGTTTTAATAAGGGGTAATCCTAATCCAAAGGCAATAATGCTCAGAAAGATGAAGTGAATGCCAAAAAATAAGAACGGACGAATTTCTTTGAACAGCAATAGCGCTGTTCCCAATATTCGCCAGCCATCAGAGAAGGTTTTGAGTTTACTTTCCGAGCCGTCAGGTCTAGAAAAGAATAGCGTGGGTTCTTCGACGAAGGGAATATTCAACTCTAAGGCGTGGATGGTAAGTTCAGTCTCAGTCTCAAAACCATTCGACAAGGCAGGAAAAGACTTAACAAACCGTCGTGACATGACCCGATAGCCTGACAGCATGTCTTTAAGACGTCTGCCAAATAAGCATTGGACAACTCCAGTTAAAAATAAGTTGCCCCCTCGATGTCCTGGGCGATAGGCTGAATCATCTTCTATGGCTGGTTGTCGTGCTCCCACAACCATATCTAGGTGTTCATCAATCAAACGTTTAACCAGACGTTCTGATGCACTGGCTTCATAGGTGTTATCACCATCAACCATAATGTAGATATCAGCATCAATATCTGCAAACATTCGACGCACAACATTTCCTTTGCCAGGCTGGGCTTCATAACGAACATTAGCCCCTGCTGCTTTGGCCTGAATGGCAGTATTATCAGTGGAGCGATTGTCGTAAACATATACGTCAGCCGCTGGCAACGTTGATTGGAAAGTTTTCACAACCTGAGAAATGGTTAATGCTTCGTTGTAACAGGGTACTAAAACAGCAAGACGATAGGTGTCTAGCGAAATCTCTTGGATTAGCTTTTGTTGCGTTACAGTATTGTTCATGATGGCTCATTGCATTAATGTTCATTATGTGGACTAAATTGAACTGCAAGACTGGCTCCAGGGTTGGCTCTCTTCGGTAGTTTGTAGTTCACCCGGAGAAACAGTTCTTTCCTTTGTAAAAGATACTTCAAAGTGTTTGAGGCGCTGATTGTTTGAGTTTTTATGGTTCCAGCTGCGGCAAATGTACTCTCCGTAGTAGGGATAGAGTTGTTTGCCTAGGGCACGGTTGAGATTAATAAAATAGGTTCGCCACTGGAGATTTTTGTAGATTGCCTGTCGTTGAGCCAGAGTGGGTTTATCTGTAGATATAGGCTGATTGGGCTGCAGTAGGTTCACGGTATGACCATCTGCCAAAGTACCTTCCACAACATACCAACCATCATCACGGGGAGGAGCGGGTGAAAAGATACTCCAGGACTGATCTAGTCGTGCCGCTTGCATTGGAATGTGCAGCCGATTGGCGGTACGGCTATTGGTCACACGCCTGAGAGCACGAATTACTGGATGGGGATTATCAACAAAGGCATGGTGATGGGTAATGCTGCGGAAGTTCCAGATAGAGGTAAGGATTAACAGGATTGCTGCCAGACTGTTGCCAAACCAGGCAGCACTGACAGAAAAAGCATAAAATTTGAAGGGACGTGTGACTAAACCAGCCCGGCGGCGGTTGTTAGCGATCGCATCATAAAACCGAGTACCCACTTTCATCAGGGGTGACCAACGCAGCACTGGGGCTAAAAACCAAAAGACAGGCGATATGCTACACACATAGGCGATCGCTTCAAACTTATAGTGATACTTGCCTTGCCAATCAACGACTACCCAGGAATTATGGCGCTCCATGGCCGCAAAGATATCAGGATCGCTCTGCGTAGTACGAAGAGGAGTATCTGGCAATAGTAAAAACGTGCGGATCAAGTGCACAACTTTTTTACAGAAGCCACAGTCAGCATCATAGTTAATCACCAGGCCATGGTGCTCACGACCATAACAACGCTTGGCCCACCGTTCCCAGGTAGAGGTGGGAATAAACGCAAGCCAGGTAACAATACTCAGAGCTGGAAAAATGCCGAGGTTAAGGGTAAGACCAAAGCCCAGGTGCAGCAAAATAAAGCTGACGATAGCGATATTGCGAAACAGAGCGGTACGGATGGGCACAAATATAAACAGCGGACCGATCCACTCCAACACCAGGGTAAAAAAGGTCAATATGGGGAGCAAAGCACCCAGATTTAAAAGCCATGCTCCAAGGGGGGTTACATATTGATCAAAGCTTAAGGAATAATAGACTGCACTGCCTTCAGGCCACCAGGTGGAACTGGTTGTTTTGAAGAAGGCAGAGAACATGTATATGTAACACTGCTGAACCATAAGAGCGACGCTAGCAGCCCCAAAGAAACGTTTTGGTAGGCTTTGGGCAGCGGTATTGAGCGCACTATCAATGGAGTACTTGGCCCCCAGTGGGAGAAACATCGCCCAAAACATGACCGCCCGCAGAACATCATCGGCCGCGAAGATCAGGGCTGGATTGCGATTATGGAGAGAGACAATCAGTGCCCAGGAGGCAATAGTCGCTAAACGAGTTTTGTACCCCACCAACAGAGCCAAGGCCAAGATCACGGCCACCAGAAATATCAGAACCTGTACCCAGGCTTGACCACTGATCAGGTGAAGCGACCAGTACCCATCGGGTAAAATTTCGGTGGCTGCCTGCCTGGGTAACACGCCCGCATCGGTATAGTGGGCGACTAAATCACCCATACGGGTAAACAGATCCGCCAGGATAACCAAAGCCAGACCAATGCGTAACAATGCCAAAGACCTTAAATCTAGGCCATAGCGCTTTTCTAGAAATCCGGGGCGGGGAACAGTGTCGGCCATGGAACAACAGGGGCAAGGAGGACAAAGAGACTACTTAAGGAGTAAGCGTGTTTTGAGTTGGATTCATACTTTCAATTTTGTTGGCTCTATTAGCTAGCCCTATGGGTTAGCTAGTAGCGGTTGCAGTTGTTGGGCCAGGGTTTGCGATCGCAACCTCCGTGCATCAGGCATCAGGTGATAATGGGTATCGGCAAACAGATTAGGATCGGACTGAATGTTAAATGTTTCAGGGTCATACACCACAGGAGCAATGTCTGATAATGTGTCTGCTGTGGTCTGAACATTTTTCTGTGTTTCTAAATCGTCGGCATCAGCATAGACCCAGGGTAGTGCTAGCAACAAAGTAGCTCCTTGGGACTCCACCTCCTGACGAAACTCAGCAATACGGTCAAGGGCATAGGGTGTGGCCGGTTGTTTGATTTTCATCTGCCACCATTCCCCAGTGCGTACCTTGGTGATGGTTGGATCGCCTTGCTCAGTGAGGGGATCATCGTAGTAGCCCGTCACTCGCCCCAATGTGGCCAAATCTATAGACGACTTCACCACTGCCCGCAGTGAAGGCACACCCAACATCAGCACATTTTGTGCCAACTGTTTTGGTGGAATATTTCCGGTCAACGGCTGCCCCGTTGCCAGGGCAAAGGCCCCAGAGCGTTCGCCTAGACCATTTTCATGGTTTAACAACAGATATTCTGGAATTAACAGAACAGTATCACCCGGCTCTACCTGGGGTAAAACACTGGGCAAGATCAGGTTCAACCCCACTGGGCCATCAATGCCCATATTGATCACCGGTAGCCCCAGCTTTGCCTCCAGCACCTCAGCATTGATTGTATAGTGGGCTCCTGACCCTCCGGTGACAATTAACTTAGGAGATTCAATAGTTTGCGCCAGGGCCACTTTCCGTTGGTACATAGACCGCAGCCAGCTGGTTTCACCACCACCATAAACGTTGTACAGGCTGCCAGCACCCCAGGCTACACTTGCGATCGCAGCCCAGCGTAACAACTTGAGTGACTCTTGCATCTGACTGACTCCCCCCTTGGATAGCCGCTAGGCTCTAAAACTCAAAATAAATAAATTCAGATGGAATATTGGCAGCAAAGAGAATCGTTAGCACTAATAAGGCTTTCGAAACCCAGGGCACCAAAAAAAGCTCATATTCTAAAGACCGTTCTTGCCAAACTGCAATATGCTCTACCAGTAAAAAACCTGCAGCTAACAACAAAATCAGCCCCAGCGCCATGGCTTCATTCAGGCTGAACTGACTAAATGCGCTGCCGAGATTAGCTAACGAATACGCCCAGGGTGTGATCAATGTGGTCAACTTAGTGACTAGCCGAGCTGTATTCAACTCCATAAAGAACAAACAGCCCAGCACCACTGAGCCAAAGGTTAATGCCCACGACATAATTTGAGGTCGCTGGACATACTTGTTAACAACTCTCTGAAAGGGTCGACCAGCATAGCGCAGAAGCAATAGAAGAGCACCGTGATAAGCGCCCCAGAGAATAAAGTTCCAGGAGGCCCCGTGCCAGAATCCCGAGAGGGTGAACGTCGCAAACAGAAAAGCAGGAGCCCAGGCTTTACGCGACCCCATGAGCGGTAAAAACACATAGTCACGAAACCAGGTACTTAGGGAAACATGCCAGCGTCGCCAAAACTCGTTGATGCTCTGAGACGTATAGGGGGCTAGAAAATTTACAGTTAAACGCACCCCCAACACACGGGCAATGCCCACGGCCATAAAGCTGTACCCGGCAAAATCAAAATAAATGCGAAGCGTAAACAAAAAGGCATAAAACCAAACCAGCCAAGCATTCCCCGCCTCTTGCAGATCAATGTAGGGGGCAATGTTATCGGCGAGGACAAACTTCATAAACAAGCCCAGGGACAACCATCGTAAGCCCCAGTCCCAGTTATCGGCTGTGAACTTAAATCTAAAACTAGAAATTTGCGGTAATAGGGCTGATCGCCGCTCAATGGGACCCGCCACAATTTGAGGGAAAAAGGCCACAAAGTTGACATAGTCCATGAACTCAATTGGCTTTTTACGGCGAGCCTTGAGGGAATCCACCACAAACGCCACCATCTGAAAGGTGTAAAACGAAACCCCAGGCGGAATTCCGCCAAAGACCGGCAGGGGAAATTGCGATCGCCAATTGCCCGGAACCACAACCGCCAATCCTAAAATATCCTCAACAAAAAAGGTTAAATACTTAAAATAGACCAATACACCTATGTCAAAGACAATCAGCAACGTGGCAATGAGTCGTTCCTGTTGGGGTGGGCGGGTGATCATCCACCGCACCATCCAATAGTTAAACAGGATTTGGATCAGAAAGACAACAAAGCTGGTGGCACTGGCATTAAAAAACAACAGTAGCGACAGGGCCGCAATCCCCACCGTGTCAAAAACGCCACGCCAAAGGTTAAAAACCTGTCCAATAAAGCGCACCGTAAAAAACGGGACACAGAACAGCAGCAAAATCCACCAAAAGGAAAACTCAGAGAAATTCAAAACGGTGTCTCCTTAGTAGCATTTGCCCTACAGATCGTTGGGATCTATCGAGACCTCAAATTCATTGACTAAGTAGGTAGAGGCTTTGGCAATGGTGGGATAATCCCAAAACAATGTAGACGGTAGCTCCAGGTCAAGCCAGTCCTCTAAATCGGCAACTAGGGTAACAGCATCGATGGAATCTAACCCATAGCGAGTCAGAGGTTGGGTGACATCTACCGTCGTTGGATCTAAGGAAAGCACATCAGCCAGCTGTTTAACCAGCCAGGTCTGGATAGCTTCAACCGGTGTGGTAGTCGTTGGGTTTTGAGTAGTAGTAGAAGAAAATGTCATAGGTTTTAGTTAATGTAAGGTTCAAAGCTGTTAACGAGAGCGAACTAAACGGCAACAGCTTTAACTAGTTTGAACATGAGACACCCTTTCAGATCTAAACCTGCAAAATGGGAGCAGGGGATTTGATCGGAGCAGAAGCGTTAACAGAATTTGTCCTAGAGGCCAATTGGAATGGCACAATTGAAAACATTTTGTCAGCCCCATGCAGCCGTAACAGTTCCTCCGCTACGGTTTTGTAGTAAGCCGACGGTATGGCTGGCTGCTCAGGGGTGAGCTGGGCCAACAATCGATCTGCGCACAGCACCAGCCACTTCCCTTGGGCAAAGAAATCTCCCAGCTGGTGACGGTTGTACAGCCACATGTGCAGGCAAGCCGTTGCAGCATGAATATAACAGTATCGCTTGGCCTCTTCAAAGGCTTCAAAGGACTGATCGTGACCATGTTCAAAAGCACCATCAGCAATGGCTTCATCCTGTTCATCTAAGACTTGCAGAAATTGTTGGTACTGCTGCTTGAGATAGTCCAGGACATTTTCATCTATATCTAGAGGTTGGCCGAGGGCCTCCAGGGTAGCCAGGGCGGATTCTAATCCCTGGGGCACATCATCGGTTCCCCGAGCGATCAGATCGAGCTGGCTGGGCTCGAAGGCAGGTAGCTCTGTCGTTAGATCAAAGCTGTTGTGTAAACGTGCTTGGAGAGCGACTAAATCCTTGGGTTTACGCCGACTGCGAGCTTTGGCGAGCTGCCGTCGCTGCAGGATTAAGGAATGGAGATTAACGACCGAGCTGCCATCAAACACACTGATAATAGAACTATCGCGCAACATTTTTTGGAAAACGCCATAGTCGTGCTCATCGCGCATATAGAACCTTGCACCCAGTACAACTGAAATATCCTGCTGCATTTTTTCTAGGGTGACAGGCACAAAATACTTGTCCACCGCCGACCAGACGCTAAACTGCCGGGGAGCAACGTGAAATCCTCGCGCTGCCGCAATATTGACACAGTCACAGGCTAGGATATCAAGGAATCCATTAACCAACACACGGCGGGGATGAGGCATATCCCAGACGGTCTTACCGTAGAGCTGACGATTCAGGGCAAAATTGAGGGTGGTGCGCAGACAGGTATCGGCAGAGCCCTGGGAAAACGCTGCACACAAGGCCCGAGTAATCTGAAATCCTTTTAGGGCTAGCTCTAATCCTTGCCCCTCTTTTCCTAAAAGCATTTCATCAGGGACAAAACAGTCTTCAAAATAAATGCCGCTCATGTCGGCTCCACGAATACCGTGGGTTTTGATTTTAGGGTTGTTGCCAAAACTGGTGGGATCAAGTGCCCGTTTGTCTAGCATAAACAGGGATAGCCCTCGATTACCTCCGGCTTTGTCAGTACGGGCTAGGACAAAGGTGATTCCCGAGCGAGTTGCCCGGTTAATGGGCCATTTCTCACCCGTGAGGCGATAGCCGCCAGGCACCTTTTCTCCCACCAAACTGCCACCGACTAGATCACTGCCGTGCTCCCGTTCAGAATAGGCCAAGCACATGGTGCCGTAATCATCTTGCATAAACCGAGCCAGCTGTTGTTTTTGTGTTTCCGTGCCTGCCATCCAGGTGAGGAAAGACCAAAACATCGTGGTAAATGCGATCGCAGTATTCAGATCGCGACGAGAGAGCACCCGCACAAATGCAACAAATTCCTCAAAAGAGGTAAATTTTCCACCGCAGTCAATGGGAATGTAATAGTGTTGTAATCCCCAGTCATAGAGCCCCTTAATTTCAGCCTCAGGGAAGACCTCTTGTTCGTCAAGGGTGGCCATGTGCTGAAAAGAGAGAGGGTTCTCTGGAATAAAGGGGTTGCCTAGAGAGCGCTCCAGGTCTTCCGCCACCCAGTATTGGTTAAGAATTTTCATAGAACTGTTACTAGAATTGAGAACTTAATCTAGGTATTAGGGTCTTATCGTAATAAAATAGAACAACTGGATTCTGTAGCACCCACAACCATCAAGAAGAAGCCATCTGTACCTGGTTTTCCAGGGTTTCAACATCATTTTTAAAGCTTCTCATCCTGGCCGTCAGCTGAGGATTCTCACTCCAGTCAGCAATTACCTCTAGGGTACCGACTAAAAAGTGATCACGGCAGGCCCGCCGTTGGATTTTGCCACTGGACGTCTTCAGAACATTGCCGGATTTGACGAGTGCGATCGCACTCACCTGTAATTCATGGGCTTCGGCAATAGCCTGCCGAATATCTGCCAAAATGTTGTCCGCTGCCAGGGTTAACTGATGCTGGCGCTCCACTTCTTGCACCACTACCAGCCTTTCTTCTCCTTCATCAATGATGGAAAAGGCTACACCATAGTTCGGGCGAAGAGCCGGATGCAACTGCTGCACCGTCCACTCAATATCTTGAGGATAATGGTTGGCACCGCGAATAATAATCAGATCCTTAATACGTCCGGTGATATAAAGCTCCCCTGTTCGTATAAAGCCTAAATCTCCTGTGCGCAGGTAGGGTCCGCCTTGAGGCATATGCTTGAGCCTTGCTCCAAATGTTTCTTCGGTGGCATCAGCCCGTTGCCAATAGCCGCCAGCCACACCCGGATCAGCCACCCAGATCTCTCCAACCTCGTCATGATCACACCGAGTTAACGTATCTGGGTTAGCAATGACAACCTCAGTCTCGCAGACTAATTGGCCGCAACTCACAATATCTCGCTGGAGAGCATCGTCCTGGGCAGGAGCGATATAGCCCTGTTCCAAAACGGTGGCATTCAGCGACAAAATCACCGGCTCTGTCCCCACCCGTTTACTAGAGACCAGGAGAGTGGCCTCTGCTAAACCGTAGGCTGGGGCAAATGTTGTCCATCGAAAACCATGGGGTGCATAGGCATCCAAAAACTCGCGCATGACGCGAGGGTTAATGGGTTCCGCCGCATTACCTGCTGCTTTCCAACAGCTCAGATCTAACCCCTCTCGCTTGGCGGGCTTGACCCGACGGACACACTGGTCATAGGCGAAGTTAGGGGCCTGGCTGTGGGTAGCCCGATATTTAGAAATGGCTTCCAGCCAACGCTGAGGTCGCTTGACAAATGCCAGGGGTGACATCACATAGCAAGGCACCCCAGTATACAGGGGTTGGATTAATCCTTCCACTAGACCATAGTCATGGAAATAGGGCATCCAGGTAACTGTTGCCCCATCAGGCGTATACCCACAGGCCCGTTGCAAATAGGCAGAATGGTGCATTAAGTTTTTGTGACTCAGCATGACCCCTTTGGGCACCGATGTCGACCCTGAGGTGTACTGTAGATAAGCCAACCCATGCTGATCCACCTGGGGGTCTTGCCATTGCTCCGCCAAATGTAAATCTACCTGCTCAGTGTTGAGCCAGGTCATCTGTTCAAACTGAGGAGATACTACATCCTGATTATTCTTCAGCAGATCGATGATGCGTTGATTACTCAACACTAAACTAGCATCGGCATCCTTCACAATCTCCAGTAGACGAGGCAGGGCTCGCTTCATCCGCCCAGCATCTGGAGGAGGAACGGGAATAGCGATCACCCCAGCATATAGACAGCCACAAAAAGCGGCCATAACCTCAACCCCCTGGGGATAGAGCAACAATGCTCGCTCTCCTTTAGCCTGTTGGAGACGGGCGGCAATTGCCCGAGCATGCTGATCAAGTTGTTGATAGGTATAGCGAGCGGTTTCGGTCTTGCCATCTTCAAGAAACTGATAGGCCAGCTGATCAGGTTGCCTATCAGCTCGGTAGCGTAACAGATCAATCAGGGTAGTAAGCTTTTGGGATATAGAGAGCTGAAACATGGCAATGTAGCAGAGCTCCAAATAAGAATTTGATCACAAATGATACTTAGAGAGATCGCACTTAAAAAGCTGGAAAAGCTATCAACAAAAAGATAGCGGTGCGAAGTTTAGAATCGACTATGTAGATTAGGGGCAACCAGAATGTTCTGAATCTAGAGCCTGAATGACTGAAGGCAAGAATGTAAGACCTTATACCGTTGGCTGCTGCGAGAAAATACTGGTGTCATAATCGCACGAATCTTAGGGAAAGAGACCAGAAGCATGAAAGCTCTTCACAAAAAAAACATACAGGTTTTTCTAATATAAAGTTCTTTATTATCTAAGTGTATCCACTGAAGCAAATCATTGTAGTTAGTGAGTAGTACTCTACAAAAAGAGCATGACTCTAAAACATTCAGGAACTTAAATTCAATGAGGACATAGCTTTCAGCATTTATCCAGCGACCTCAAAAGGATGAGAGAACTCTCATAAAGCCAGGTGACTTGTTCAAAGTTTTGAGATCATGACATCGTACACAGGGTACTTTCCAAATGTCCCTAAAGAAGAGAATTTAAGCTGTAACGGCATTTTCTTCGAGAAAATTACTAAATTTTCAGCAGGTTCTTCAGGGGTAGGACAAGCGCGATGGGGGTAGCAGATATATAAAAATTGGCTATATCCCTGTTGATAAAGACCATCTGCCAATTGTTGAACGTCAGACGTTGATTCAGTCAGAAAAAAAGTTTTTTCAGGGGTTGCCACCCAAAGTTGCTGAGCGACAAACTGATGGGACATCGCAATGTAAGGGCTGGAATGCTCAGTAATAGCAGTAATAGCCGGTGCGATTGGCCCATAGTTGCGACTGAGAGAAACAGAGGCCGTGGCGCGATCGCCATAGTTGGCGACGGTACCGTTATAAACGTTGAGATAAGCACCCGCTAAAAATACGATAGTTAGGCTACTAATTGTTAAATAATATCGCCAGCCCCTCAAGCAAGTGAGCACTTGATTGAGATAGGTGCCGCCAATCAGAGTAAGCAGGGGCACCAGGATTAGGTAGAAGCGAGCGCCCCACTGTTTGCCACCAGCACCAGGCGGAATAATCAAAGGAACAGCCAGGGTAAATAGTAGAAGAATTAACCATATTGTGATGATCTGATAACGAAAGTATCGAGGCTTGCGAAATCCGGTTAAAACGGCAATCGTCAGTACCCACAGGGTAAATGGGAAATATTTGATTAACGCATTGAGCAACTGTTGGTAGTTAGCCATGGCTTGGGACAGTTGCTGACGAATGGAAGATTCTTCGACCACCTGAAGGGCATGAATACCTAGAAAATGGCCATAAATCATTTGATTAAGCCCAAAAAAGACCAACATACTCAACAAAAGACCACTTATAAACAAGTGGCCTTTGCCATGGAGTATTGGTAGCCAAGACAACATTTTTGGACTCACCCATTGCCAAAGTGTAAATCCCACTACAATTGCGGCCAAACATATAAATTCAGAGCGAAACCAAACGGAAAGGCCAATGAGACTACCGGATAAAAACACCTGAATATTGGAGGTTGTAGCACCCTTTGGCCCTAGCAGTATGGTGATTCCCCAAAAGGCTAAACTTACGGCTAGGGTATGCTCCCAGTACATGGCTCCATACAAGGTTAAGGGAGAGGCAAAAATGAGGATACTGAGTGCGATCGCCAGCACATCTGCTCTCCACTTCAGTTGTTGTCCAATCTGAAAGAACCTTAGCCAGATTAGCCATAGGGCTAGTAAAGGAACAACATACAGCCCCCAGTAGCCTAGAACACTGTAAAAAATAGATGTCAGTGCTGGAAAGGGAAAAGGAAAAGTAATGAAATAATTATCAAATCGTTCATAGACATAGGGCGGCGTGAAGGGATATAGCCCTTGTTTCCATAATTCAACAACCCAGCCTGGGGCCGATAAGCGTAAATCAAAATGCCAATTGCCTGCAGCCAGTTGTTGAGACAGCAAGGCTTTAAGGCCACCATCGCCACTAAAAAATACACCACCTTGGGTATATTTCTGCAGACTGAGGGTAAATAGAATGCCGACCAAGATAATCAGCCATGGGAACTTAACATCCAGGGATATCTTCGATCTAGAGGGATACATAACGGCAGTTCCTCGATAGACTGTCGCGATTTAGAGTATTAGTTCTTATTTACGAATATCTGGCCATGGGAAATCTGGTCAGGTTTGAGCTGGAATCTGAGACTGGTAACTATAGCTAACGCTATAAAACCTTGATGCAACAGTCATGTAGTACACAAGGCAAAGCTACAAAATGTTGCAATCAAAAAGCCCCAAGGGCCGGGATATTCTAGTTGAAAGCCAATGATTTTTTAACATTACCACTGATTTAAAGATCTGGTACGATCTCGTCTATTAAAAATATGCCTGCTTTGCCAGTGCCTGTCGTCAACCAATTTCTTGTGTCACTATGGAGCAATTCTGCAGGCTATTCTCTTGAAAGGTAAGTTTTAGGGCAATTTGGCCAAATGCGATCGCACCCATCGAGAGCATGCCTGCGGTTTTTCGCTACCTTTCGTTGCTTAATCCCCTACGTCACTATGTGGCGATTCTGCTCAATTTCGACACCAGGTGAGCTAATTACTCTAAACAATACTGAGCGCACAGGTGTCTATCGACAGTTGACACTTCTGGCGATGATGTTTTGCCGATGTCTACATATTTTGACTCATTTGCCCTATAAACTGTCAAATTTTAATCCATAAATAATTGATTCAATCAAGCTCTGTTTGACTCCACTTATGCCAGGATATAAGTGAAGCATTAGGAAGAAAATAACAAAGTTGTTATTGGTTGATTTCCTCAGATAGTAGTGCTTAAGGGGAGCATGCCCAGAGTTTTTAAATATGGGCAAAGTTGCTCTGGTACAAGAAAATGCTACACACATCAGACAATCATCATCTAACTAGGCCGTTGATTAAATCCATTCTTGGCATTGCCATCGGCTTAAGCTGCTTTGGCATAGGCACCAAAGCCTATGCGTGGCAGGAAGTTTATAATGCCAGAATTGTAGATTACGAATGTCTGAGAGATGCTTGCACGCTAACGATTAATAAGGATCACGACATAACCACGAGCACAGCATCCTGCACAGTAAGAACATTTGCCTGGAATCAGCGAGAAGAGTCCCATATATATAGATTAGTGAGAGAAGCCTACCGCACTAACAGTCGGGTTCGACTCCGCTATTCTGAGTATCGTTGCTATGATGCTCGTAGCGAAGGTGGAGAACGGCATATGTCTCTGATGGATATTTGGTTGCAATAAGGGATTAGCAAAGGAATAACACACCAGTCAAAGGGGAACAACAGTGACGTCCCACTTCGGCAATTGCTCAGAGCGTTGCCACTGCGGTTCAAGCTTGGCGAGTTCTTCTGATGAGGCCTTGACACCCTTGTGATAAACCTTGTCAACCAAGTCTACAACGGGTGTACATCCTCTCCATGTCATGTTGGTAGCCCACCGTAGGGCCTCTTCAATGGTGTTGAGAATCGTTCCATTCCAGTAGTTTTCTAACGCAGCCCAACACCGTTCAATGGGATTATATTTGCTGTGGTAAGGCGGGTAGTAGATCAACCGGATACATAAACGACTCGCCTGAGCAAAACCCACGATACGTTTGATGAACTGAGTTCGATGGCTGTTGAGTGATGGACCGTTATCCAGGTTAATGACCAATTGTTCAATCTCACGATACTCGTCTGCATGAGTCAGCCACCACTCTTCTAGGCAATCGACAATAAAGTCACTGGTTTCAGCCGACTGACCAAAGTAGATAAACAGTTGGTCGTTTTGAGTATCCAAGATGCCGAACGGGACCAGACAGCTATGCCAGTAGTGGTCATGGTCATCCGCTTGTCGGGGGGCTTGAGTTCTGGCTTTACCTCCTCTTGAAAGATTACCAAGCTTAACCGTTGCTTTGCTGTCTATCGAGAGTCTCAAAACTGTCGGGTCGGCATCTGCAGCTTGATTGGCGGTTGTTACGTTCTCAAAAATGGCATCGGTTTCAGGCACTTTCTTATGGGGTTTTACCTTTTGCGTTTTTTTAACCGATACCCCATCCGGTTCATCATCGCACCGATTGTTAGATGTCAAGGGGGGTAGACGTGACGCGACAGTCGGGTTGGCGAGCTGACTGACACTTAATAGAGACTAACTGGTCTCATGCTGAGACTATCAAAGCAAACGACGGGTATCAATTTAAGCCGGGAAATCTTGGCTAGGACTGAAGTCGGAAGTCGGAAGTCGGAAGTCGGAAAGGGAGGGCATTCCGAACTCCGACTTCCGACTTCCGAACTCTAGATTCCTGAGGAAATCGTCCCGCTTTATGTTGGTACCTCAAACGACAGCTAGCGATCTAAATGACCAGGCGCGATCTAAATGACAGCGCCTGGTCACTGTCAAGCAATTAAAATCTCCAAGTATTTTGTGCGTCAATTATCCCTGATTGCGAGCCGCCGCCTGCTGCTGCCGATAGCTGTCAGCCTTAATCTCAAAGATGACAGCATGATGCACCAGTCGGTCAACGGCAGCCACGGTCATCATCGAATCGGGAAAGATGCTGTCCCACTTGCTGAATGGCTGATTAGCGGTGATCAGCAAACTCTTGCGTTCATAGCGGTGGGCAATGAGTTCGAAGAGTACGGAGGTTTCGGCTTCAGACTTTTGCACGTAGCCCAAGTCGTCGAGGATGAGCAGGTCAAAACGGTCGAGCTTCTTTAGTCTAGACTGTAGCAACAGTTGTTGTTTATCCTGCTGAAGCTGTTGAACTAAGGCAAGTGCGCTGAAGAACTTGATGCGCCGACCCGCTTCTAGCATGGCTTGCGACAACCCAAGAGCCAAATGAGTTTTCCCAACTCCGGACGCGCCGAAAAACAGGCAGTTGGTGGCGTTATCGAGCCAGGTATCGTCATCGGCCAATTGCATCAGAGGGGCCGGATTGAAGTTTGGGCAATGGTCAAACTCAAAGTTGGTCAAACTTTTTACGGCGGGCAGCTGAGCTTCCTTTTTTGCGCGCTCTAGCCGCATTTGTGCTCGTCTGTCGGCCTCTTGTTGACATAAGCTGAGTAAAAACTGTGCATAAGACCATTGTTGCTGCAAAGCGCGGCTCTCTGTAGCTTCCCAGTGGGTAAGCATGTTGGTGAGCTTGAGCTGTTTGAGCAGACGGCTCAACTGTTGGTACGGGCTGGTTGTTTGTGGTGTTTGTGATGAGGTTGGCGTCCGTGTCGTTTGAGCCACTGAGGAGTTGGTCATAGCTATCGAGAGCGTGTTGTTGGGTTGCGATTGGCGGCAAGGTGGCTACCGCATCGGGCATAAACTGTTGCTGTAGATGCCTCAACGTCAGCTGGTTCTTGGATAGGGCTTCGGCAAGATAGCTGGCGACGGTTTGTTCTTTGTCATAGGTGGCGGCAATGTAGAGCGCTTCGACCATGAGTACAGCGGCTTGGTCGCGCTCAAACTGAGCTTTCATCTGCGCCCAAAGCTGGCGAAACTCAGCAGTCGGTAACAAATCTGACTGCCACTGACAGAAGAGGAAGGCTCTGGGCTTTTTCCTGAGTCCACCTATCACATGGCGATAGTCGATGCAGCGCCCCCGCCGTCGTCCTTTGCCAGCCACACGCATGCGGGACAGCTCAAACACCTGCTGCCGCGCAAAGTAGCCGACTAAACGGTCATGATAGAGATGAATTTCTATCTGTTGACCTATCAGTCGTGATGGCACGCTGTAGAGAATGCAGCGCACCTCTATCGTGCTGTGACAGCTGACTTTGGCACTGAGAATCTCGTAGTCGGCCACTCGGCGTTTCGGCAGCGGTTGTAGGACGGCTTTTTCTGCTTCATACTTGGCCTCGCACTGCCGATTGAGACCAGCAGCGGCGTTGTCTATCACCGCCTGGTACTCGGCAATACTGGCAAAGTCGCTGCTGCCGCGCAGGTAGATAGCCTGTTTGATACGGTTCTTCAGGTGGCCGTGCGGACTTTCTACAGATCCGTTCTCGTTTGCTTTGCCTTTGTTGTTTCTCGTTGGCACCATCCGGTAGTGCTCACACAGGTCATCGTAGAACCGCGTCAGCTCCTGGATACGATGCCCCCCTGAATTACGGTAGGCCGCGCTCAGGCTGTCCGTGCGATGTTCTTGTGGGGCACCGCCAGCCGCAGCTAGGGCGTTCTGCAACCCTTCGGATAGGGCAATGAAGCTTTCGCCCCCCTGAATAATCTGCGCGTACTGCCAACCGCTGTAGGCGAGCCGGTAATGATAAATCAAGTGCTCAAATGGCTTGCCGTTGAGGGTGATTTCCATCCCTTTCAGTTTGGTGAAGTCTGAGAGTCCCATGACGCCTGGTTCATGGCGCAGTACGAACATGACCTCCGGCGCCGGCCCGTGCAGCGCTTTCCACTGCTGCACTCTTCTCTGTAAGGTGCGTAGCACCTGTGGGTACTTGCCTGGATACTGCTCTTGCAGGTATTCAAACAGCGTCATTGGTTTCAGTCTCGGTTCCTGGCGTAGCATCGGTTCTAGCTCGCTGGCCCAGACGCCAGCTAAGGGATCTTGGCTCCGGGATGATGCAACGACAGCTCCTCGGTTAGCGCGGTGATGGCCTGCATCAATCCGTTGCCCTGTCCGCTCTGATATCTCGGCTATCGTCGACGATGCCGTCTGGGTCAACCCCAGCTTTCTCGCGTTCATATAGGCTCTCTTTTGGTATAAGTGAATGGCTTTCGGCACAGGTCATCGCTCTCTTTCGCAGGAGATCTACCTGTGCCTTTTTCTTCGACTGGTGACAACCCAGCTAAGCTAACGCTTGCGCCGATAACCTTGTCTCACGCTCTTTGGGCGAAACCCGACAACCGCCTTGGCGTCACCTGCCTACCTTCACTGTCGCGCAACACACCGATAGTTTGACGCGTGGGTAAGGCCTCGTCACAGTAGCCCTTTTCGTCTATCAAGGCATCCCTGACCGCTTGAGCACTAATGCGGGCATAGGTGAAGGTTGTCCGTAGTTGAGGGTCTGCTTGGGCCTGTCCATCCACAAGGACTCGAATATCGTCCGCCAGCGTTGGTTCAGTCTCCTCTGTATTCTTGAGTCCCCTCGCTCGATAGTTATCGACACATCGAAGACCACTGCGGTGCTCATGTAAGCCTAATTGGGGTATCAACTTAAGCCGCAAAACTATCTGCGTATGAGGGATTCGGCTTCTGTGCTTTAGATGACTTCCGGGGCATCGGTAAATCACCGATATGCTCGAGAATCCATTCGAATACATCCGGAAAAGGGTGGTCAAAAAGACGTTGAGCAGCCGTGGTGCCATCGGGTCGTTTGAGATCAAAATTATGAATAATGGTGAGGGCCTTGAGAGATTGCTCAGAAAATCCTCGACTGGCATGATGGAGTTTGGATAGATACCCATTACGTCCTTCTACCGCCGAGGACGTGCGTTGGTATTTAGCGCAGAAGTCTCGACACCAAAGCACCCAATGCTCCAGTTCGGTGTCGTCCAGCTGCAAGGTGAGCGATTGGGCTAAGAGTTTGTCAAACGCGTCGCTAGCCGCTTGCTGATATCGATGTTTGAGAGCCGGTTGTCGGGTTTTATCGGTTTGCTGCATCCAATAGACCCACGGCAATAGGACCATGAGCACCCAGTCACGGATAGCCGGGTCTGGTGTTTGAGTGTGTAGCGCTAGGGTCACCCATTGTCGCCAGGCATCAATCCCTTGAGCCCAGGAGGCGATTTGTTCTTCAAAGGTGTCAATGGCCTTTTGCGCTTTCTCACCTCCATAGGATTGGGCGAGATCCCACAGGCTCTGCAACGGGCGAGCCAGGTGAGTTAGTAATGCGTTTCCTGTTTGCCATTGCTGGCTATCCAGGGTGAAGGGATGGACGATTTGACTGATTTGCTCAAGTGCCTCTTGATAGGTTTGTTGGTCTTGTTGTAGGCGTTGTTGAGCAATTGCATTGCTCTCAATCAGCGACTGCAAGGATTGCGGGGTGGTCTCATCACCGTTTGGGCTCAAGTCCTTCTGAAGTTTGTTGTGTTGTTTTTGCAGCGTCGCATACTGATTGCCCAGCGCACGACCCATCGGACGTCCTAATGCCCGTAACGCATGGAACAAGTCGGCGACACTCACACACCCAATCCCCGACACGGCTAACTTCACCAGGGCCCGAGCCCCGTCACTGACCAGGTAATGGCAGTGCCATGGGCTGGTATCCCACCACTGTTGCACCTGCCTCAGCCAAGTCTCATAGGTACGATTCTCGCATTCGGTTTCGATAAAAATAAACCCACTGGCGAGTTCCAGCAGCACTAACACCGGTAAGCCAAAGAAGGTTTCATCGGCTCCAACACAGATGCCTTGGCCCGCTGACGGTTGACAGTGCTCGGCTTGGGCAGTGGCATAATCGAGTAAGGTTTGATTCACACGATGCTTGAGTTGGCGTAGGGCACTGGCTGAACTGGCTACATGGGTGTCCAGGTGAATGGCCCGGATGAACTCGGAGAGACTTTCGGCTCCGACGCCTTGCTTGATGCCGAAGTAGTAGATCAGACCAAACACCAGTCGTACCAGCCACTGATACCCCTCCTCGGTTTCCCAAAAACTCGATTCTGGGTACTGATTGCGTCGGGTGATGGCCTGACGATGCCGATAGACACTGCTTGGGCTCAAACCCGTCGCGTCTGCTATGGCCTTGAGCGTTTGGCCAACCTGCGTTTTGATGCAATTAGCAACTTTTTGGCTGCGTTCTCGTATAGTGAGTGACATCGTAACCCATTGTTTGAATTTCTTAGGGCTACGATACCGGGCTCTCGGCTTTGCCGCAGAGCTTTTTTAGCATGTGCTTATTGATACATCATTCCTGATGCTTTTTCATTTCGCCTTCTGTGGATAGCCCCTAATTGAACGGCCTGACGATTCCAGCCCAGATAAGTCTCTGTTTTTCGTGCCGAGCCCGCGTAGTAGTCTTCAGCCACCTTGGCCATGAACGCTCTTTTCTTATGGCCTGTTAACTTCTGAGCCGCGTCCTTAATGGTTTCGATAACCTTAGCATTCAACATATGACCATATTGCAGAGGGTAGTCCCTATAATAACGGTATTCTATTTGATTGCTAATCCCTAAGGTGTTATAGCTAAATGTCTATTACACTACTCTGTTGTATTTGTTTACCTAAAATACAGTTGCTATTGTTGAGCAATAATTGACGAACAGGGCAAGTCTTGCAATTCATCGGGATGACTTTCTAGATATGGCTGCAGCCACTGGCAGCCTAAGTTTATCAAGTCTTCTAGTTCAACTGGCAATATCCTGACTACACCGCTTGCAGAGATGGCTGCTATCTGCTGACCATCCGGACTGAAGACGATATCAGTGATTCCTGGCAAAGTGGTTAACAACGTCCCACGAGTGTCCCACAAGCGAGCTGTGTTGTCTTGTGATGAGATAGTTCCCAACATCTGACCATCGGGACTAAAGATGAGGCGATCGACGTTGTCCAGAGTGATCTGTAAATTACCGTTAGTGTCCCACAGACGGGCTGTGTTGTCTGATAAGATAGTTCCCAATCGCCGACCATCTGGGCTGAAAGTAAGGTTAATAAAATCTTGATAGCTTTCGCTTTCCAAAGCGATCTGTGAATTGTCGCTAGTGTCCCACAGGTGGGCTGTCTTGTCTTGCCATGAGATAGTTCCCAACATCTGACCATCGGGACTAAAGACGAGATTGTCAACGTTGCTCAGAGTAGCCTGTAAATTACCGTTAGTGTCCCACAGGTGGGCTGTGTTGTCTTGTGATGAGATAGTTCCCAACATCTGACCATCGGGACTAAAGACGAGATTGTCAACGTTGCTCAGAGTAACCTGTAAATTGCCGTTAGTGTCCCACAGGTGGGCTATGTTGTCTTGTGATGAGATGGTTCCCAACATCTGACCATCGGGACTAAAGACGAGATTGTCAACGTTGCTCAGAGTAACCTGTAAATTGCCGTTAGTGTCCCGTAGGTGGGCTGTCTTATTTTCCCGCAAGACAGTAGCAAACTGCTGACCATTAGGACTAAAGATAAGGTTATCGACGTTGTCTAGAGTAACCTGTAAATTGCCGTTAGTATCCCACAGGTGAGCTATGTTGCCTTGTGATGAGATAGTTCCCAGCATCTGACCATCAGGGCTGAAAGTGAGCTGCAATACTTCACTAAGTTGCTTAAATTGATCGGTTTCTAATGTCCGTAATCTCAAGTTGCCAGTATCTAAAGCAGTCGCCAACTGTTGACCATCGGGACTAAACCGGAGGTCTAATACTCGACCTATTGGCTTAAAAGTGGTGAGTTCATTCCCGGTTCGCCAGTCCCACACTCGCACCGTACCGTCTTCAGCAGCGGTCGCCAGGGTTGCGCCATCACAGCTAAAGTCAAGATTCCGCAATAGGCTGGTTGGTTTGAATTTGGCGGGTTCGTTCCCGGTTCGCCAGTCCCACACCTGCACTGTACCGTCTTCAGCAGCGGTCGCCAGGGTGGTGCCATCACAGCTGAAGTCAAGATCCCGCACTAGACTGGTTGGTTCGAATTTAGCGAGTTCATTCCCTGTTTGCCAGTCCCACACCTGCAAGATAGTTCCTTCTTCACCCCTTGAGAGGGTGGCTAATATCTGACCGTCAGGACTGAGGTTGAAGCTCAGCAGTTGATTGGTGAGAAAAATTGGTGTGCCGAGTTGCTCACCTGTTCGCCAGTCCCATTGCTGCACAGTGTCCTCTGTCGTCCCTATTACCAAGGTCTGACCATCGGGGGTGAAACTTAATTCATGTAATGATTCTGACACTTTGAATGAGTTTAATTGATTACCCGTTTCTAACTCCCATACCTGAACTGTGCCATTAGATGAAGCTGTAACAGCCATTTCCCAAGCCGAATCGATTTTTAATTTTTCTACGTGCCCAGAAGAGATTGAAAATTGATTCTGCTCCTGAATCCTAAACAAAATATTTTGAATAGTCGCCGTAGCCTGGTTAATTGCTTGATCTTTATTACGCCCAAGCAACCAATTGAAAGGATTGTTTTGGACCCAAGTCTGCACTTGTTGTCCAGTCTTGATAGCTTGCTGCAACGCATCAAGTTGTTGTCCAGCTTCAAACTGTTGAAAAGGTTGGGCAGCTTCAGTCGTGAGCAAGTCAACATTTTCTCGGTAACTTGCTGAGGCTAAGGCAATAAGTCCTAAACCTAATGACATCCCCAAAATGCTGATCCCTGCTCGCCAAATGATTCGTCCTCTCTCCAGATATTCTCTACGCCAATCAAGAATTGCTGGGGCCAGCGCATCGTGGAAAATCTCATAGCGCTGGGTGTTGGGTTGATCGGGTTTAGCAGGTCCTACAGGCCGCAAGATGCGCTGGTCTCCTTTGGATAACGTTTCCAATACCTTTTTAACTAAAGTTTGGTTATAGGCGGTATCGTCTGCTAAATCAATTATTGAATAGGCATACTTAATACCTGAAGCAGTTACCAAATGCTGAAAGATGCCAACGGCGACTCGTTTTCGTTTGCCCTTCAGCTGTTTCATCTGACGACTGAGGTGATCCTTCACAATCTGATCAGCCTTACCCAAAGCTTTAAATGTACCTAAACGCAGCACATCAGATTTCTCATCTCGTTCCTTTTGCCATAACTGTTCCATTACCAGTTGCAGATAAGGGGCCTCAATCTGCATTTCCGAACGTTCTTTCTTTGCCTTAAGGCCTCCCAAACCATGCTCTCCAAGGACGACTTTACCCACCTGGACCTCATCCAAAATTGCGCTCACTAAGGGCTGTTCAATGCTAATGGTTGTGCTGTGGCGCTGGTTGTAATAATCGATCGGTTTTTTAATGGCATCTGCTGCTGCCCGACCGCTTAGATGCCCAATCTGTAACCGATGGTCAAACAAATCAGGAATCAGTGACTGAAAACGATCGAGGGAGGCAAGGGAGTCTTCACGGGTGGAAATCAGAAAATTTACCCGCAGGTCAGGGCAGTTAACAGCGCGCGGGAACTCAGTGTAGAAAGTACCTTCTGATTGTTCATTCTCGTGATATAGAAAATATTCTTCAAACTGGTCGAGGATAATATACAACTCTCCATCGTAATCGTCTCCACCCAAGGCGTCTGTCCAATGTCTCAATGTGTCAATAAACGATAATCCAGGTTCGGGGTGGGGAATATCCCAATTATGCTGTGCGATCGTTGTTTCAATTTGCTGCATCAAACTCACCAAGGGATCATCTTTCCAGGACAATTCTCCTTTTAGAGATGGAAAGACCACAACCGCTAACTTAGGTAGTCCATCATAATCAACTCTATTTTGTTGAGCTTCTTCATTTAAAATATGGGTTACCCCTGCCCGTAAAATTGAGCTTTTGCCTACGCCACTTTTCCCGTACAGAATCGTTAAACGCCAAGCCAACAGATTATTGACAACTTCCTGGATATTACTCTCTCTGCCAAAAAATATACTGGCATCGTCTTCATCATAAGGATTTAATCCTTTATATGGTGTCTGTAAATAGTCTTTCTGCTTAAGAAATCTATCGATTGGGGAGGTTTCCACGATGGTTGCCCCGTCCTGCAGAACCTCCAGGTTCCCATGATTAGGGGTGGTATTCTGTACAACCTTTTTGTTGTCTCTCATGGTGGTTCCTTCCCGGTCATTAATTAATTCGTGCCTCTATAGCTCTCTGAAGCTGTTCGACAAATTCGTCCACTGAGGATGGCATATCTAAAAGAGCTACGTTCCGACTCTCCCAAAGTTTTTTCTCTAAATCACCCGGCTTAGCTTGATGGAGCAACCAGGATTTTCCTGTAATTCTATTCGCCGGCCAGAGGCAATTCATCATCAGCTGCAAATCCGAGTCACTGGGACTGTATCCCATGAATAGGATGTTTCCTCTTGTCAGGATACTCCAGAGACTCGTGGGTAAATTTTGCTTCAGCGTACTGATCAGATAGGACATCTGCTGTTCAGTTACCACAAAGTTGTTTTCCCATGACTCTTCCCAGGTGCCAAATAGCTTCAAAATGATGGGGCGAGGATACTGGGAATGTCCCCAGGGGCTACGTAAAGGTAAATAATCAGCGTCATTGATACCTATCGTCTGAACTTCCCCATCATGGGACTTATGCTTAAATTTACCTTTTTCTGGCCCATCAGCAATGTAAAACACCAGATCAAATGGTTGTTGAGCTTTTAAGAAAGCTCTTTCTAGCATATCGTCATAGTTGGTGGTAACAATCAGCTGAAACGGTAAGCCTTTGCTACGTTTGGGATAGCCATAGGCAAACATGCGCTGGGGGAGTTCTGCCAGAAACTCATGGAACGCACTAGGCTGGTATTTTTGTTCAAGCCTTTCCAAAATCTCGTAGAGATTGCCATAAAGAGAATCCAGGTCGTTCTTTAAGATATAGTATTGGGCAAGGTATCTCAGATTAATTTTGGAAACAGCTAATCCTTGCTCAATGAAGAGCGAGCAATCTTGTAAGTTTTCCCTGTCCATTCCGTCCATGTTTTGTAACATTGGACAGTTTGAGGGTCTATCCTGAGGCCAATAATGACAAATCGAACAGGGAATACCAATCAGCGATTGAATCAATTGATGACTTTGGGAGTTATTCTCTCCAGCCCCAGTTAGGAATTCATACTGGACACATTCGGCTAACTTGAGAGCCATTTGAGTATAAAATTCTGGATTGATACCTGGCCCTAAAAATGGAATTAGGTTTCCATTTTTTAAGTCATCCACAATCAGCCGGTAACGGGACATAATTCTGTCAATATCAGCCAGCGGCTTAGGATGAGGAGGATTCTGAGGTGAAAGCGGTTCACCCAGTAAAAAATGTTTGCTAAACTCCGCTGCGGCAGATGCGGCATAGGGCTGCCAGTCATCCCCCTTATGGGCATCTGCTGCGTCGCTAATGCCTCTAATCACTAAGCATGGCACCGGTTGGGCTCGATTCCATGCCGCTGCACTGACACCGTAACCTTCCATTTCGATGGCTAGAATCTTGCGGTTGTTAACTGTAATCTCATCTCTCGTTTCAGCATTGGCAATGACCCGTTCTCCAGAAGCAATGACTCCCCGGTGGATAGTTGGTTTAACATTGGTGCTATCAGGTCTGTTGACTGAGACTGATGCATTCCACGAAGCTATATTAATAACTGAATTCCATAATGCTGCACTGGCAGGAATTACTTTGGGTTCCGGTAAGATACCAGTTTGGGTGTCTTTACCTCTTTCGTAATAGTAAATCTCTTGCCCCAGTACCAGGTCACCGGCTTGGATGCTTTCCCGAGCAGCCCCAGCAATCCCCACCATTAACACAGCCTGAGGATGCCAATCATTAATTACAGCCGAAGCTCCTACGGCTGCACTCACATTGGCAACATCAGGCAGTTGCATAACAACGAGTTCATAAAATTTTCGATGACCGAGATCAAGCTGAGTTCGCCAGTAGGTGTAATTTTCTTTGCTGCGATCGCGATGTTCATCACTGATGCCAAAGGCTTGACACACAGCCTTTCGCTCAACCTCAATGGCTGTAATAATTGCAAAGTCAACTTTGGATTTTTCCATATTACTCCTCCCTTTTCTAGACTGCGATGGTCTCTAGAGAGAATGAGATCATTCAGCCTTCACCGTCCTTTCGCCAGGTCAGCATATAGAAAAATCTCGATACCCAATATCACCAAGAGCACAAGTTCCACTACGCAGAGCACCTGAATAAGTCCAATTGCTCCCGACACTCGATGACTGAACGCAATCAGTGCCACCAATCCCGAAAATACAAATGCAATCTCATCAATAATTAACTGCTCAATCTTGCGGCGATGACGACGTTTATCGCTCCTGTGAGCAATTTCCCATCCAAAAATGGATTCAATCTCTCCGATATCCGCACCTGCTCTACAAGCCAGATTGCTAACTTTCTCAACTAGCGTATAACGAAAATATCGACCGATCGCCGATATTTTCTGATCATTTACGAGATACGTCCACCCTAAAATCAGACTTGCCCAGGGCAGTACCAATAGTCCATAGGGATTCTCGTTATCACCCAAGATAAATGCCAATACCGTACCAAATAAAGCCAGCGTTACATACAGCAAATTGTCACGAAAACCAATCCGCTGTGCCTGCTCGTCCTTCAGTTTTCCATATTCCTGAAGATACACTTCCAAAATTTTTTGCAGCTCATCTGCCATAGAAGCCTCCTATCAGAAAATGCTTCTAATTCCATCTTCAAACCCATTAACTTGCAAATAAGGAGTCGTATTCTATTGATTTTCACCCACTTTCGCTGACACTTTTAGTGTACTGACTCCCATTAAAAAAGTTTTTTTAAGTAATAAAAGTATGTTTTCTTAAAACAAAAATTACTATTTTCTGAATATATTTCAGCTATTTAGCTGCCAATTCCTCACAAGTTTCTCAACATTTTTTTGTAGCTTCAAGAAAGATTTTTCTAACTACCCAAACTCATACTTCTGATTCACCCAGTAAGGCCAATCCGTAATGGCCTGTTGGGGTTTTTTATCGGTCTCTGGAGCTTCCAGCTGCATCAATGGCACAGCCAGGATATCTCCTTCCCAATCAATATCCACAAACATTTCTCGTTCGCAGCTATGGGGCAATTTTCAATTCTTCACAAGTTCCTCAAATTTCCTCTCTATTCTTAGCATGGGATTTGCTAACAGACTGTTCTTAGAAATCCTGCCATCAATGGGAGAAGGAAAAGGATTAAGGGAGAAAGGGTAATTATCATCTTTCCTCCCGAAGCTTCTCCTCCTTTTATTTTATCCCTCAAATTAAACGTGCTCAATACTAGTCGTAACCCATCCTTTGCAGACGGAGTTTTTCTTCGCACATCCAGTATGGAAAGTGCTGGTTCTGATTTTCTATGAAGCGTCTACCGATTATATGGATTGTTATCACTGTTGGCATACTGGCAGCTTCTAGTAGCTTAGTCCATATTCTTACTGAGGTGTGGTGGTTTGATACGGTTGGATTCGTTGAGGTCTTTTGGACAAGACTGACCTGGCAAATTCTAGTCTGGCTGGGGACATTTGCCCTATATGCGTTGTTCCTCTGGGGAAACTATCGGCTGGCGATGCGTCTTACCCGCAGTCATCCGTTTCACTTTTTAGAAGGCGACAGTTGGGAGACACCTGTCCCAAGTACTTCTAACTATGTTGCGCTAATCGTAATTTCTCTTGTTGCTTTAATTTCAGCAGGAGCAAGTATCTCAGCCTGGGAGACAGTCTTAAAATTTCTAAACTCTAGTAATTTTGGTAGTGCCGATCCGATTTATCAGAACGACATTGGTTTCTATATCTTTAAACTCCCGCTTTACGAAGGCATCCAGACTTGGTTGCTGACCGTGACTGTTTTGGCCCTGATCCTATCAACTGTGATCTACGGTCTGAAAGGAGTGATTGCTACGCAGGGAAATTGGAAAAACATTCTGACCGGTAAAGTCAAAGGCCATTTGAGTCTACTGCTAGCAGCCAGTGCCATCCTGGTTGCCGTCGGCTTCTGGCTCCAACGTTACGAACTTCTATACTCGCCAGAAGGCGTCGTCTTCGGAGCTGGTTACACCGACGTCCATGCCCGACTGTCCGCCTACTGGACCATGACGTTTGTCACTCTGGCGTTAGCGGGGTTGTTCCTCCTGGCTATTTGGCGACGCGGGTTTGCTTTACCGATCTATGGGATAGGGCTGTACCTTGTGATTTTGGTCCTGGTCAGCGGCATTTACCCCTGGTTTCAGCAGCTCTTCATCGTTGAACCTAACGAATTGGACAAAGAGCGTCCCTTTGTGGCCTACAACATTGACTTCACCCGTGAAGCCTATGGTTTAGAGCAGGTGCAACGAGAGCGTTATCCAGCAAAAGACCAGCTCAATCGTGAGATTTTGCAAGAAAACCAGGCAACGGTTGGTAACATTCGGCTGTGGGACTACCGCCCTTTGCTGAGCACCTATCACCAACTCCAGGAGATTCGACTTTACTACCGCTTTAAGGATGTGGATGTGGACCGCTATACCCTGGATGGCGACTATCGACAGGTGATGCTGGCAGCAAGGGAACTGGCCTATTCCCAAGTACCCTCCGAGGCCCAAACCTGGGTGAATCAGCGCCTGAAGTACACCCATGGCTATGGTCTGGTAATGAGCCCAGTGAATCGGGTTACGCCTCAAGGGTTACCCGAGCTGTTGATCAAGGATATTCCGCCAGTCTCTAATACCGATCTACAGGTGAGTGAGCCCGCCATTTACTATGGTGAGGCCACTAATCACTATATTTTCACTGGTACCAAAACCGAAGAGTTTGACTATCCCAGAGGCAGCGAGAACGCCTTCACCCTGTATGAGGGCACAGGTGGTGTTCCCATACCATCAATCTGGCATCGGTTGGCCTATGCCTATGACCTGGGCAGTCTCAAGATTTTAATCTCTAACTACTTTACCCAAGACTCACGCATCCACTACTATCGTCAGATTCGGCAACGGGTTCAGCATGTAGCGCCGTTTCTCCGGTTCGACCGCAACCCCTATATCACGGTGATCAACGGTCAGCTGAAGTGGATTATCGATGCCTATACGGTTAGCGATCGCTACCCCTATTCTGAACCCGTTTCTCGCAGCAATAATGCTAATGTCATCCTGCAGGGCAATATCAGGCAGATTTTAGGTTGGCATGGCAACTACATCCGTAATTCAGTCAAGGTAGTTGTCGATGCCTTCAATGGTGATATGCGTTTCTTCGTGGTTGATCCGCAGGATCCATTACTGGCCACCTACCGCAAAATCTTTCCTAACCTGTTCGAACCAGTTAAAGCAGTACCACCGGAAATCAGAGCCCATTTTCGCTATCCCATCGATTTCTTCAAAATCCAGGCGCAGATGTATCTGGCCTACCACATGAGCAATCCAGACGTGTTTTACAACCGAGAGGATCTGTGGCGTTTTCCCACGGAAGTGTACGAGGAAAATGAACAGCTGATGGAACCCTACTATGTGATCATGCGGCTGCCGGAAGAGGCGAGGGAAGAATTTATCCTGATCCTGCCGTTTACACCCGCTAACAAAGACAACATGATTGCCTGGATGGCAGCTCGCTCGGACGGTGAACACTATGGCAAACTATTGTTGTATGAATTTCCCAAACAAGAACTGGTTTATGGTCCGCACCAGGTGGAAGCTCGAATCGACCAGAATCCAGAAATTTCCGAGCGACTGACCCTGTGGAGTCAGAAGGGGTCTCGGGTGATTCGAGGCGATTTGCTAGTGATTCCTATCCAGGAGTCGCTTCTCTACGTCGAGCCAGTCTATCTGCGGGCTGAACAGGGTGAGCTGCCCGAGCTGAAACGAATTATTGTGGCGTATGGTGATCAGATCGTGATGGCAGCATCTTTGGAAGATGCTCTGGCTACCATTTTTGGAGACAGCTCACTTCTAGCAGAACAAGGCAGCCCCGATCCTAGAGATCTTAAAGCCCTGATTAAAGCTGCACAAGCTGCCTATCAACAGTCCCAGGACGCCTTGGATCGGCGTGATTGGACTAGCTACGGTCAATCCCTACAAAATTTAGACAGTCTCTTACAGCAGCTCAGCCAACAGGTTGAAACTCTACCGTAAGCCTCTTGTTGAACTTGAGCGAGATAGCCCCCTGTCTGCAGACAGCAATCTATTAGCTGTTGATCCTTCTGATGCCAGGAACGTTGAAACTGGGCGCTGCAAACAGTTCTTCGTAGTCTTCTGTGAGGGTTGCCTGCACCTCACCAAAATCAGCAGGGACAATGGCCGAATTAAGCACAGCAAATACGGCTCGAACATGTACCACTGCAGCCGCCGGATCAATGTGCTCTCTGTCGCTGACCCGCCGATAAAACTCTTTCAGTGAGAATGCATTGCCAGGTTGGCCCTCTCGACCTTGGAAATGGGTTGCCATTTCCCTCGGTAGTTGTTCTGCTAATTTGCTAGCCTCATGCCCAGGAACACGTTCAGCCAACGTTTGCAGGGTGGCACGAACAGCTCGCTTCACTTCATCCAGCGACTCCACTTGGGAAAAGCTCTGAACATGTTTGATAAACTCGTCATATTTCATTTTTTTAGAAACTCCCAGCTTGCCTCCAGGCACATTAAGTCCTTGTGTCTCTAACAAAAATATAGGTAAAAGATGTGAGGATCTTGTGAGGTTCCCAGTCACTTACGTCTGTGGATTCTGCATGAACGGGCAGCTGCACAGGCCTTGGTCGATCAGTTTCTAATGGATGGCAAACTATCGCCCCAACCCCGGTAAACTGTGTTGAGTATAGGCCACGTCAGCCTCAGGAGCAGACTCTGTTTTTAATGCTTTTAGCAAGTCTTCACGGGTGATAATGCCAACTAACTGGCCCTGATTATCGATCACGGGCAGACGATTGACTCGCTTTTCGATCATGAAGTTAGCGGCTGTGGCGATAGGCATGTCCGGGGCAATCGTGATGGGATTGGCAGTCATCACATCCTGTACTAGGACTCCCAGAGTTTTGCGAAGCTGTTGCTTAAACTTACCAGGGGGTTCTAAATAAAAAAAGTTCCCTAGAAAATTTAGATAAAGCGGTAGCTTAATTGGACGTTCTCTAAAGAGCAAGTCAGCTTCTGAAATAACGCCGACTACCTTACCGTCGTCATCCACAACAGGCAGTCCACTGATATGATTTTCTTCTAAGTGCTGCAACACGGTCTCCACTAAATCGAATGGTTTCACAGTGACCGGGTTTAGGGTCATCAAGTCTTTAACAAGATAGTTGTAAGTCATGGTTTTAGCCTCGTTCAAAGTCCCCTCTTCAATCCCACTCACATGAGCCTATTGTCTGACCATATTCATTAAGCAGCTAACCGACTCATACCTTAGATTAAATCGTGCATGTGGGGAAAATATGAGGATTATGTTATCTAGCTCTGTCTTATGGTTCGATATATCTAACGACGACTACCAAACATGTGAGCATAGATATAGGTGAACTCACCCCCTAGAAAAAAGATTTGGCTAGTTAGATAAATCCACAATAGAAGCACCATTACGCCACCAATGATTCCATAGGACTGAAAGCGGCTACCCAGGCTAATGATGCTATTACTAATTAACTGTTGTAACACAATCAAAAGGCTGGCTGTGAGTACGCTGCCCAAGCCAACATCATGCCAGGTGACTCGCGTAGTCGGTAATATTCGAAACAGAACCATGACTACGGCTATCAGCACAATAAAGGAAGCAGCCCATTGTAGGGGAGGTAGGAGGGCTACTCGATCTAACGCAATTAGGGTGCTATAGGTGCTAACACGCTCTAGAATAGCTAGCAAAATGTCAATCGCAATCTGAGACAGTAACAACAACAGAATCAGCAAAGCTGAGCCTGCTACCAGCAGAAACGCCAGAATACGTCTCCAAATTAACCGCAGGGCAATTTTAACCCAATTGCTATTTCCCTGGGCAGCTGGGTGAACTCCCCATATTTTGTCAAAGGCATGGCTCAGGGCATTAAAAAAGCTGCTGGCTGTAAACAAAAGTACTAGAAAACCGATAATGCTAGCTCCAGTACTTTTCTGATGAAACTCGATCAGGGTCATCTCAACAATGCTAAAAGCATCGGGTGGTAATGCCTCCCGTGCAAACAGGAGAATCTGATCGTAGGCCTGACTCTGGGGACCGAGCCAAAAACCGACTAAACTCAAAATCACCAGGATAATTGGAAACATGGAAAACAGGGCGTAGTAGGCTAAAGCTGCTCCCATTTCAAGACACTCATCCTGTTGCCACTTAAGACACGTACGTACCAACAATTTTGTCCATGGAGACCGGTATAACGTCAAAGCTATTATGTTGCTAAATGGAGTTGTGACTTTGCTTTTAAGCCATGATTCCACTTTACATTCGACTGTAGACTGTGTTTGTTTACAAAATTAAGTGTTTGAGATCCCACCATCACTGACTGGGAAATTCATAGGTTAAGGTTTATTAACCTGTAGTCTGGCCTCTTTCAACATAAGTTCTTCAATTTCTTTCCCTAACCTCAAGGTAGGCAGTCCCTGGCAAACACAAAATGTTGGGGCAACATACTGGGCAGGTAGGTGCATTATGGCGAAAATTGTCGGCATTGATTTAGGCACAACCAATTCTTGTGTCGCGGTTATGGAGGGTGGTCAGCCCACCGTTATCGCTAATGCAGAAGGGGGGCGAACAACGCCGTCGGTTGTGGCCTACCCCAAAACTGGAGAACACCTCGTCGGTCAGATTGCCAAGCGTCAGGCGGTAGTCAATCCGGAAAACACCTTCTACTCCGTTAAACGGTTTGTCGGACGAAAATACGACGAGATTACCCACGAAGCCACGGAGGTGTCTTACAGTGTGTTGCGCGATGGTACAGGCAATGTCAAACTGGATTGCCCTATGACTGGGAAACAGTTTGCTCCAGAAGAAGTATCCGCTCAAATTCTGCGTAAGCTTGTAGATGATGCTAAGAAATATTTAGGCGAGATAATCACTCAAGCTGTTATTACAGTGCCTGCCTATTTTAATGATTCTCAGCGCCAGGCAACCAAGGATGCTGGGAAAATAGCGGGTTTAGATGTGCTGCGTATTATCAATGAACCCACGGCAGCTTCTCTTGCCTATGGACTTGAGAAAAAGACTAATGAAACGATTTTGGTGTTTGACTTAGGAGGGGGCACTTTTGACGTTTCTATTCTAGATGTGGGTGATGGAGTTGTCGAAGTACAATCCACCAGCGGCGATACCCATCTGGGGGGCGATGACTTTGATAAGAAACTGGTTGACTGGCTAGCTGATGAATTTAAGCGTAACGAAGGCGTTGATCTACGTCAGGATAAGCAAGCCTTACAACGACTGACTGAAGCTGCTGAAAAAGCTAAAGTTGAACTGTCTAGCACGACACAAACTGAGCTCAATCTGCCGTTTATTACGGCTACGAACACCGGTCCTAAACACCTGAATATGACTTTGATGAGGGCGGAATTTGAACGGATGTGTGCAGATTTACTGGACCGTTGCCGTGGGCCGGTGGAAGCTGCGCTCAAAGACGCCAATCTTAGCACTACCGATATTAACGAGGTGGTTTTAGTCGGAGGCTCTACCCGGATGCCTGCTGTACAGGACTTGGTGCGACAAATGACCGGTAAAGAACCTTGCCAGGGGGTTAACCCAGATGAAGTTGTCGCAGTAGGGGCGGCCATTCAGGCAGGTGTTTTGGGAGGAGAGGTAACAGATATCCTATTGTTGGATGTTACGCCCCTATCCTTGGGAGTGGAAACCTTGGGCGGCGTCATGACTAAACTGATTGCACGGAATACCACAATCCCAGCTAGGAAATCTGAAATTTTCTCGACTGCCGTCGATGGACAAGCCAATGTTGAGATTCATGTCCTTCAAGGTGAGCGAGAAATAGCGTCCAACAACAAGAGTCTAGGAACGTTTAATCTAGGGGGTATTCCACCAGCACCGAGGGGTATCCCACAGATTGAGGTGACCTTTGACATTGATGCCAGTGGGATCCTATCGGTTTCAGCCAAGGATAAAGCCACTGGGAAGCAGCAATCGATCAGTATCACGGGCTCATCAACTCTTGGCAAGGGTGATGTGGATCGCATGGTGAGGGAAGCTGAATCTTATGCAGCTGAAGATAAAAAGCATCGTGAACAAGTCGATGCTAAGAATATGGCTGATTCTTTAGCTTATCAAGCAGAAAAGCAGCTTAAGGATCTGGGTGATAAAGTGCCTGCTGCTGATAGAAGCCGAGTCGAAGGTTTGGTAAAAGACTTGCGTGAAGCGATTAGTCAGGAGAACTACGATCGCATTAAGTCACTGACTGATGATTTACAACAGGCCTTAATGCAAGTTGGTAGCGCAGTTTATGCTCAAGCAGGTGCTGGCCCCTCAAACTGGTCTGGAACGTCTGGTACTGGGGGAGGAAAGGAGGATGTTATTGATGCCGATATCGTTGATGAAAAGTGATTGTATAGGTCGAGGACGGGGAAATCGGAGAAACATGCATAGCTAGAAGCTGAAGAGCAGTTTGCCGTTATGAGATGTATCTCCTACCCATCAGGATGGAGATAATTTTGAAACCACTGACTGGCTAACTTGGCTACCTGCTCTAGGGTGCCAGGTTCTTCAAAGAGATGCGTGGCACCAGGAATGATTTTGAGTTGTTTTTCAGAAGAGATTCTCTGGAAGGCATCCTGATTAAGATCGATTACGATAGGATCGTTACTCCCTACAACTAAGAGGGTGGGAGCCTGAATCCTGGTTAAGGCGGTACCTGCCAAATCAGGTCGTCCGCCTCTTGAGACAACAGCTCTGATATCATCCGGTTGCTCAGCGGCAGCGATTAGCGCGGCAGCGCTGCCGGTACTCGCGCCAAAGTACCCAATATTGAGCATACGTGTTGCCGGGTTTTGAGAGAGCCAGTTGGTGGCCCCTTTGAGTCGGGATGCGAGCAGGCCGATATCAAACCTCAGATGGCAATTTTGTCGGTCGATAACATCTTCTTGTGAGGTGAGTAGATCAAAGAGTAGCGTGGCTAAGCCTGCATCGTTTAAGACCTTGGCTACGTGACGGTTGCGGGGGCTATGGCGACTACTGCCGCTACCGTGGGCAAACAATACGATACCTTGTGCGCCTGTTGGAATCACTAGATTTCCACTGAGGGTGACTTCTCCTGCTTGCACAGATACTAAGTGTTCATTATTGTTTTTTCTTGGAATTTTTGTCAGGCTTCCCATGATAATGTCCTCCATGATTTTATGGTTATTACGCAGCTGCCAGTTGTTTAGCCAGGAGGTGACGCACCTGTTCGTCTGTGGTTTGGGCAAAATTTTTGTACCACAGACCAATGGCATAAAATGGCTCAGGTGTAGCTAAGCAGACGATCCTATCGACGTCTGCTTCTAAGGCTTGGCATCTGGATAGTGGTGCTACAGGCACTGCCACGATAATCCCTTTAGGGTGTTGTTGTTGTAAAACTTTAATGGCTGCTTGCATGGTGGCTCCGGTGGCTAACCCGTCGTCGATTAAAAGGATGGTGCGATCGCAAATTTCTGGCTGCGGTCGATCTCCGCGATAGACCCGATCGCGTCGCTGCAATTCCCGCAGTTCCCTGGCTGCAATATGCTCCAGGGTTTTATCAGAGATGGCCAGCTGACTGATAATGTCATAGTTGAGGACGCGCACTCCACCAGAGGCAATTGCCCCCATGGCCAGTTCCTTATCTCCGGGGACCCCTAGCTTCCGTACCAAGCAGATATCCAGAGGGATATTCAATGCCTTCGCCACTTCATAGGCAACTGGCACGCCACCCCTGGGTAGCCCTAGCACTAGTACATCGGAGCGATTGGCATAGGCTGTGAGCTGAGTGGCTAGCTTTTTTCCTGCATGGGTGCGATCGCGAAATCGAGTTTTCATAATGTTCACCTCTTAACCGTATGGGGACTGCCCAGTGAGGTGTTCCCATGTAGACTCCAGTGCCTTTTGGGCTCGTTTATTAGCTCGATAGATCTGCTGTTGTAGACGTTCCCACTGGTTGTGAAGCCGGTGGATGGCTTCTGGCCATGCTTGATGGTTATGGTGGCCTGAAGCAGCCATCTCATCGGGGACAGGATAGATAAGCAATATTTCCGGCATTATCAGTCCAAACCCCGTGTATTTCTACCAAATATTGAGCGGTTGCACTATCTATCGCAACTCAACCGGCGATTTGGCTGTAACGGATAACATTGAGCATGATTTTGAACTCCCTTCACCCTTGTTTATCCTAGTAAAATAATCTGAGGACTTTGTGATGATGCAACAGAACGAGCGAAGGTAGAAGCATGACATCACCGTAGTTTCCTTATACAGAGACACTATCAACTCTACAGAAAGACTTTGTAGATTGAAAATTGCAACAGTCTTGTTGTTATGGTAGTGATGATCGGTATGGCCCATGGGAGGGAGTCTCTAGAAACTTTTCCGTTCTCTGCTGACAACTTGATAAAGCCCTGTGCTGTAGCTGGCTGTCAGTAGTAAAATGCTGGCTATGGCATATCTTCTCTCGGCAACTAAACTCAAGTCCTATGCCCAGTGTCCCAGGGCCTATTATTTTCGCTATGAGTACGGTTTGAAACAGCCGTCGATGTTTGGCGCGGCGGTTTTGGGTAAGGCCTTGCATGGTGCCCTGGCGCAGCTATATCAGGATTGGCATTACCAGGAGCCATTGCCGTCAGAGGGGTGGCTACGCTATTGCTGGGAGCATCAGATTAGTGCGTTGACTGCGGCCCAGGTGGAAGCGGGCTGGCAGATTCTGTGGCGGTATTTTGAGACTGAGATTATGCCATTGGGGGTGATGAAGCGTCCGTTGGCGACGGAGGGCAGAATTCAGGGGTTGACCCAAGTGAATGGTCTCGAGTTTAGGTTGACGGGGCGTTATGACCGATTGGATAGTTTAGATGATGGGTTGGAGTTGATTGATTATAAGTCGGCGAAGAATCCGAGGGTACCTGAGGCGGATACGGTGGATTTGCAGCTAGGTTTGTATAGTTTGGCGTTAGAGCAGCGTTATGGCAAGTTGTTGCGGCGGATGAGTTTGTTGTTTTTGCGAACGGGGGAGCGGGTGACCTATGGGGTGACCGATGAGCATCGGCGGCAGGTGGAGGCGATGATTGGTGAGTTGGCGTTGCGGTTGTTGGATGAGGAAGATTGGCAGCCTAAATGTGGGGAGCAGTGTGGGCAGTGTGCCTATGCGAGGTATTGTTCGGCGGTGGAGGCTGAACCGGAACCGTTGCCGGAGGTGCGGCAGAAGATACGGCGGTTGCAGCTGTGTTTGGGTATTTGAATATTGTCTTGGTGAAATGTTTACGAGGGTAAGGGTGTATTGCTGTGTTTCCTTTGGTTACGTTAGAACGCTCGGGTGGTTGATGTGTCTGGGTTTTTGGGGGTTTTTATAGGTGATACGAGAAGTGCTGATATGGGAAATATGCTATCCCTCGGAAACGTACGCTAGAATGGTTATCGTTTCGATGTTTTAGACGTTGGGACCCAATTACTTCTTAGGAAGTAGAACTAATGGAAACCAGTTTCATAGCGTCGGGAATATCGCTAGGGGTTTTGCACCCCAATTACTTCTTAGGAAGTAGAACTAATGGAAACCATTGGAGAGCTCAACGCAATCGTCTGTTCGTCTCCCAATTACTTCTTAGGAAGTAGAACTAATGGAAACCTTAGCTTGTTCAGCCGCTACTTTTGCATCAGCTTCGCCCAATTACTTCTTAGGAAGTAGAACTAATGGAAACACCTATATTCCAGGCCACTAGATGACCCACAGTTACCGTGCCCAATTACTTCTTAGGAAGTAGAACTAATGGAAACACTTCGAAAGGCGAAAGGCGAAAGGCGAAAGGATGAAGGCGAAAGTAAGGATATCCAATCATGCAACAAGGATCGCTTTTGAGATTATCCAATCATGCAACACTTTTTGCACCCGACGACATCTCACTTTCGCCTTTCGCCCTTAGCCTTACGCCTTTCAGCAGCCTTACGCCTTTCCCTGCTTGAAAACAACAGTTCTGGACGACTTGATCAATGCGATCGCAACCATTTCTAAAAAGATACCAAGTACTGAAACCAATGAACAACTACTTGGCTTAGAAGGAGCAGCAGCAGCAGCTTACTATCAAGGCTTTGGCCAATGCATTTCCAATGGAGATTATAAATTGTAATCAATCGTTAGGATAATTGTTGGTCTAACCAATCATCCAATGCTTGAACTGATTCAAAGTTAGCTAATTCTGTTATCAACGTTTGCCACTGGATAGCGGAGAGTTGTAATAACCTTTGCTTTTGTTGTGGTGTAACAAAACCAATGCGTTGCCGCAGTTGTAATAAAACATCGACCTGCTGACTATCAAAGCCCTCGGCAGCTTCTGTCTCAGTTAACCAGGTTTCTAACCCTGCCATAGTGGTCAATGTAATCAGCTGGTCAGTGAGCTGGTCAAGTTGAGCTTCGCTAAGTCCTTGCAGCTGAGCTGTGGTGGTTGCTGATAGCTCACCTAGTTGCTGGGTCAAAAGTTTCGTTAATAGCTTAAGTTCACCTTCTCGACGACCCTGCTCAATGCCTTGTTCAATGCCCTGCTCAATGCCTTGCTCAATGCCTTGCTCAATGCCTTGCTCAATGCCTTCTCGACGGCCCTGGGCCAGTCCTTTTGCCATCCAACTGGTTACAATTTCCATGACTTTTTTCTGGGTATCAGGTTGAATACGACCTACTTCTAGGGTAAACGCTGTTTCTTCTTCGGGGGTTAATTTTAAATATGTATCGACAAAGCCGGAAATGAGTTGCATTTTGGCTGGGTCTAATTTGAGGGTTACTAATAGTCTCAGGCACTCGGCTTTGACTTTGGGCCGGTCCCTGGGAGCGATTTTCATTTTGGCCATTAAGGCGGTGGCGACGGGGTTAGCTTGGCTCAGAAAATCGCGCCAGTTGAGTTGGTTAAGCTGGATAATGCGATAGTTAAACTGCAGTACAGTAAAATCAGGAAACTCTATGGTGTATTCGCTGGGGGCTACTTGCCTGGGCTGATTGTAGGAAAAGACGACGATGGGGTAAACGGGATAGTCGTATTTTTCGTGTAGTCTGGCGAAATAGCGAAACATACGTTTGCCAAATTTTGCCTGAGCGGTAGCCTGAGTTTCAACATGAATCAAGAAAAAGGAGGGTTTACCCTGAAACTGAACCTGGGCAAGTAGGTCAGTTTCGTAACGTTCCCCAGCAGTAACGTCAGTGAATATTTCTTTGTCGAGAAAGGTGACTGACCCGGTTTCCAGGTAAGTGAGCATATCTGGAATGAATAGCTCCAGAAACTCAATAAAGAAGGTGGATAGGAGTTCTTTGAACAGGCGATCGTGATCGATCATGAAGATTGAACAGGTTGAAGATGATTATCTAAATTAGAACTATTGTACTATTTTATTGCTGCCGTGGATAGTTTGTCGTTAGGAGTCTCTCCCCGTTACCTTTAACCCCTTTCTTCCTCGTCTTCCTCGCTATCTTTCAAAATCACTTGGTCATAAAGTAACTCAACTGGAAACTCAAACCCGACACTCTCTAGTTTGACGATGTCTCCGGCCTGATAGGCGCTATACAACCACAGTCGCCTTTCTCCTCGACGATAGATTTCCACTTCGATTTGGGTGGAGCTGATCAGGACGTATTCTTCTAGACTGGGCAAACTGCGATATTCTCTGAACTTTTCACTGCGATCTAAGGTTTCTGTGCCGGGCGACAGGACCTCGATAACAAGGTTTGGGTACCGCAGGGCATCCAATGCGGTTTTGTCACGTTCGTCGCAGCTGATGGCTAAATCTGGATAGCGATAAATATGTGGGGTGATGTTGACTTTGGCATCGGCCATGTTGATGCGGCAGGCTTGTTTGCGAGTATAGGGCCTCAATGCGGTAAGCAGGTTGATGGCGATGTCGTTGTGGGGTAAGGAGCCCCCGGCCATTGCATAGACGCTGCCGTTGACGAATTCGTAGCGCAGTTCCTGGCGGGGTTCCCAGTCCAGGTAGGCGGCGGTGGTCATTTGTTGGGGCGAGGGTACGGCAATCATGATTTTGGGGGTGGCTGGCTGATTATATTATGGCGTGTTTAGGGGGTGCGATCGCTAAGATTGTAGTTTGCAAAGTTGCGATCGCCATAGGCTACATGAGCACCATTGACGATATGGCCTAGTAATGTCACTTGATTGTTAGCAGGTAACACATACAATGACTCGAATGGGTAACTCTTTAAGCCGGGAAACGAGCAGGTCTTAGAGAGTGTATAAATAAGCACATTGAATTGCGATGGCCCAAAAAATAGCTCTGCAGCAATGCTCAGAGCCGTGTATCGTGTCCGATGCAAAACAAAATCGGGAACGATGAGTCTTACTATACGAGAGCGCAGCCAAAAAGTGGCTGGTTATATCAAAACGGAAACACATCTGGGCATCGAGTCGATAGCGTCGGCGCTTGGCATCAGTAAAAGCAGTGTGCACCGTCATCAGCAGGGGATAGAGCGTCGCAACCAGTATGCAGAATCGGACCTGTGGGAAACCGCGAGTGGGTCAGCTTGGCTAAAACGTCTGGTACTAGGTGTGCTCTACCACTTTGGCATAAAGCACGGTATCGGAGCCGAGAGCCTATGCGAGTTTTTTAAGTCGGTTCATTTAGAGACCCATGTGGGTGTTTCAGCCAATGCCCTGCGTCAATTGAAACACCGTGTTGAAGACGTCATTGTCACCTACGAAGTCTCCCAATCTGAGCAATGTCAACCTCTCAACAAACCCGGCATCTGCCTCGGGGGAGATGAAACCTTTTTTGGACTGCCGATCCTGGTGCTGGTGGAATTGGCGAGTGGGTTTATCTTTACAGAAGTTGAATGTGAGAATCGTCAGTATGAAACCTGGTGTCACCAGCTAGAGCAGTGGTGGCATCCGTCCGACTGGGAATGCCACTTTATGGTCAGTGATGGGGCTCGTGCGTTAGTGAAACTTGCCATCGCTGGTCTGGGCACCGTCAGTGTGGCCGATTTGTTCCATGGAATGCGAGCCTTAGCTCGTCCTATCGGGAGTGCATTGGGACGTCAACTGGCTCAGGTTGAAAAACAACTCGACACCCTCCAACAGCAAGTGAACCAAACCAAACCCAAGGTCAAACAACAAACTTTGTGTGTCCAGCTAGAGACGCTGACGCAGCAATATCAACAGCTTGAACAAGATCAGTTTACCTATCATCGCGCCTTGGCCGATATTAGCCAATCGGTTCATCCTTTCACCCTGGATACCGCTCAATGGCAACTGTTTGACGACTTAACAACCCAGTTAGCGGCTCCGTTGACGACCCTGACTCACCTAGCAAAGCTCTATGGAGGGGATAAGGCGCAACACGCGATTGACACCTTTGAAGCTCAGATTCCTCAGTTCGCCAACGGGATTCATGCCTGGTGGCAGTGGGTGATGCAGGCCTTAGCCACTGAAACTCAGGAGATTGACACTCAAAATTGGGTTCTCACTGCCTTGTTGCCCTGGGTGTATTGGACTCAACAGACTGATAAAACCCGCAAACCTCATCTCAAAGCACGCTATCAACAGGCCACCAGTGATGCCTATGATCAGCTCATGGCAGATGCCATGACCCTAAAGCTAGACGACACTCAACGGCAATACTGGGTCCATTGGTGCCAGTGGATGTGTGCCAAGTATCAACGCACCTCCTCGGCGGTCGAGGGGCGTAATGGCTATCTATCTCAACGTCATCAGGCCAATCGTGGCTTTTCGGCACAGTCCTTGAAGGTGCTCACCATTATTCACAATTTTGACCTTAAACGTCCCGATGGCACGACCGCTGCTCAAAGACTCTTTGGACACCCATTTCCAGACCTATTTGAATGGATCCTCAGTACTATTAATGAGCTACCCATGCCTAGACGGTCATCTAAAGCACATCAGACAAACCCCTTACACGTAGAGCTTTTCCCGGCTTAAGTTGTTACCCACTCGAATTTAGAATTGCGCAAATGGTTTACATTGCCACGAACATAAACGATAAGCACAATATTTTTAAGGGAGGGTATATTCAGTAAAGACTCAATCTGTTCTCTTACTTGCTTTTCACTTTCATCAACTAGTTGTCCTCTGTTATCTAGTTGAACAATACGTGTTCCGGAGTTAGTCTTCCAGTTTTGGACGTCTAAAATTATTACATCGGCATCTGAACGTTGGACATCAGATAGTCGATTACAAAATATCACTTGACGAAAACCACGATTTTTAACTAAGAAAAATTCGCGAGGTTCTTGTGGAGTATCAGGTAGGTAATAGCCAATACGAGTTTGACTGACAACGCGTTCAGGTCGCATACTTCTCACCAAATCCTGAAATTCTACATCTACTCGTTCTTTGATTCGTTTATCAAGTTCATCTCTTACCATCTGACCTGCGACTTGCTTAGCATCTTCAAGGTTATTTTTGAAGAACCAGTGCCGAGATCCCAGACCCCCAAGATACTCACTCGTTTGCCTCGACGGTCTGTCTGTTCCATGCGTTTCTGCTGACCAATGCGGCTGTAGGTATAGCTAACCGGGGACCATAGACAACACCCAGTTTCATCTAAATACTTCAAGTCAATATGACCAGCGGCGGCCGCGGCCTCAAGCATCGCTAATTGTTTACGGGCCAGTGCTTTAGCGACCGGGTCTTGCTTATTTAGATGACTCTGGCGGATTCGCTTCCAGGCAAACTTCTTTTTTTGAGTAGGCGACGTACCTGGGTTGGGCCGAGTTTGACGTTTCGCTCTTGGTTGAGTTTAGCGGCTAGTTGAACGCTATTGTAGGTGCGCTCGTCTGTATCTAAACAGTGCTCCAGATACGCTAGGTCCTCCGGTTCCCAAGTGGGTTTGCGCCCCCGTCCGTCAGCCTCCCAGAGTCCACCTAGTCCCTCTGCTTGCCAGCGTTTGATAGTTGTACGTACCGTATGTTCATGGCAGTTGAAAATATCGGCTATGGCGGGAGCGTTCCAGCCTCGTGCGTTCAGTAGAACGATGTGAGCCCGGTCTCGAACTCGATACGGGACACAACTGGCAATACGGAGTTCTGATAGAGTCTTCTCTTCAGCTTCGGTTAGGATGACACGTAAGGGGGCTGGCATGGACTCATAAATACTGGACTTAACTAGATCCTCTAGATCCTCTTCTATCTTATAGAAGATTGAGTCCACCTACTTACTATGGTTCAAACAATTGCTATTTCTGAAGGGACAACCCTTAAATATCTGCGAGATAGCTTTGGTCTCGAACGTAGTGGTGACCTAATTTTTTCTCTGAGTGGCACGGGGAGTTACCTACGCTGACTGATAGTGATATTCAAATTTTGACCCGTATTCGTAATCGTTACTTTCATCAGCTTGAATGAAGACGATTTAGGGAGATTGGTCAGGGGTTTGAGAAAGATTGGTGAGAAGAGCGTAAAAGGTTAAAGTGAGATGTCGCCGACACTAAGAGTGTTGCCCGTGAGAAGAGAGAATAAACTGAGGAGACTAAAACGGGCGCTTTAGAAGCTTGTCCTGAATGGGGTCAAACCACTTACAATACTGATCGATGTGTGTCGCTTTTGTTTTCTATGGTTCCCCTGCCGCCAAAATTTTTTAATACTGCAGGGCCTTGCGACCCCGAAATTCATTAGGGTGCGGCTCTTTCTCTGTAAAGCATTAAGCAGTCAAGAATCTCTCCGGTTCGAGAAACTTATTGGCATGATTGCGTTTGAACTCTTGGACTTTGTGAAACTCCCAATAGGCCTCGAAATCATCACTGGCTCTGAGTGCGCGAATCCGCAGAACGGCTTCAGCACGATCTAAGCGCCAGCGGGCACCGGTGATCTCCATGCGGTCATTGACTAAATGCCTGCACGCGCCTTCAATCACACCTGAGGCAATGGGATACCCCCGATCTAAGTACTCGTCATACAACAAATACGGCCGATTTTTCAACAAATAATCAGCGCACTTGTCAACGTTCTCTCGTGCTTTTGTGTCTAGATTTTGTAGGGTGGCGCTACGCCGAATACCGGCCGCCACATCACTGGCTTTACCTTGTAGAATGCGTAAGGCTCTCTCTTGGACCCAAGTCTCGGCCTCCTCACTACCAGATGAGAAGAAACAAAAAGCCGCTTTCCAAACATATTCGAGAACATGAATGAAATCGAGCACGATAGTCACCGTCACGTCTTGCTTTCGGGCCATGGCGTTGAGTGTGGCTAATTGATGGAGTTCACCATCTACCAGGACAACCCAGTCGCGTTGATGGTCCGGGTCTCGAGTCGAGGCTTCGACAAACGCATGTTCAATGACCGTTTTAGCGTCTTGCTCAACACTGGCCCACACTCGTTTGTCACTAATCACTGGTCGCACGGGCGGGTCCCGTTGGTCACCGATGATATCGTCGGCTTGACGGGGGTATCGAGGCACATGATACACCGATGCGACTGTGGCCATTCGTTTACGCTGACGCTTTTGACCGGGACTTAAGCGAGTACGTTTTGACGGTGAGTCCTTGGCCTTTTTGAGCGGCTTTGGCCGGGGGCTTCTCGCAGATCTGATGGATGCATCACAATCCCCTTACCATCAGTGGTAATCACTTAATAGCTCATCACTGGCAACTCGTCGGTCTATCGCCCGTTGAGGCATAAAAAGTCCCTCAAAAGTCTTGGGGCCACTTTTTACCGTCACCTCTTCACATTTGGCGTTTACCAATCGCCCCCCCTGTCGTCGAGCTTATGGTCCGACTCGTTTCTGAAAACGATACTTTCGACGCTTCCACCGCGACTCGTTTTCGGAGTTCATCCGAGTATTTGTCCGGCGGCAAATTCAAGATCCCATCTGACGGGTACAGGGCACTGACCTCAGGTTTTTGGGTGCTGTATCCCACTCGGTTTAAGGTCACTTCCCCAAACAGCGTTTCGAGGTTCCGTTGGGTCTGTTTTCGACGATGGGGGCGGGTTTCTCCATCGCTACCGACGACCTCGCTTTGGTAGTCCTCTGATGCGTAACGCAAGTCGAGATGGCCTTGATATAACCGTCGCAAAAGTTCTGTGCCCGACTCATGGATATAACGTTCTAGTTTTCCATGCTCCCAATTTTGGCTATCAGCTGAACTCAACCTATCGACGAGTTCATTAAACTGCGCTAACGCTGACTCAAAAAAGCTAAGACTTAGGTCTGTTGGCATGATTCGAATGGAGAGGATACAGGCACACGAGACAATTATTTTTTTCGTCGAATCTATCTCTTTTTTGAGAGATAGATTGAACTTTCAGACCCCTAAAATCTACCAAATTCTATTCAATAGACTTAATCTGCGTTGCAAACCTTTACCCTAAAAGAATCACACCCAATTCATTACATGCTGCCTGCTACTGCTCGTTTGCCACAGCTGAAAAAGCTGATTGCCCAGCGCAGTTACTTCGTTATTCATGCGCCTCGTCAGACGGGTAAAACTACGGCAATGCTTGCCCTGGCCAAGGAGTTAACCGCCAGTGGTCAGTATGCGTCTGTTCTGGTTTCTGTGGAAAGTGGTGTTCCTCTTGGTAATGATATCAGTGCGATTGAACGTGCTGTTCTTCAAGCCTGGCGGGAAGATGCTGAGGATCAATTACCGGAAGAGCTTTTGCCTCCATCCTGGCCTGCTGCTGAACCTAGTCAGGCGCTCCGTTCTGCTCTGCGTGCTTGGGCTAAGGTTTGTCCCCGTCCTCTGGCTCTGTTTATTGATGAAGTTGATGCTCTTCAGGACCAACCTTTGATGTCTCTGCTGCGTCAACTGCGTTCAGGCTATGCTGCTCGTCCTCGGGCTTTTCCCCATACGGTTGCTCTGATCGGCTTACGTGATGTTCGTGATTATAAGCTGGCCTCTGGTGGTAGTGATCGTCTCCAAACGGCTAGTCCTTTTAATATTAAGGTGGAATCCCTGACATTACGTAACTTTACCCAGTTGGAAATTGCTACGCTTTATGATCAGCATATAGTGGCGACAGGTCAAATGTTTGCGCCGGAGGTGATGGATCAAGTCTACATGCTGACTCAGGGACAGCCGTGGCTGGTGAATGCGCTGGCTCGTCAGCTGGTAGAGGTGATTGCTCCAGAGACAGCGACGATGATTACTCCAGAGCTTGTTAATCAGGCTAAAGAACGCTTGATCCAACGTCGTGATACGCACATTGATAGTCTTGCTAAACGGTTGCAGGAGCCAAGGGTTAAGGCGATTTTAGAGCCGATGCTGGCGGGGCTGCCGCTGGGGGATGTTCCTCCTGATGATATTGATTTTGTTTTGGATTTGGGGTTATGTCGTCTGGATGCGGCTAATAGCCTGGTGATTGCTAATCCGATCTATCGGGAGGTGATGCCACGTATGTTGGCGTTTTCGACGTCGGTGTCACTAAACTACATTCAGCCTACCTGGCTTACTGATGATGGTCATTTGGATACGGATAAGCTGCTGACTGCATTTCTAGATTTTTGGCGGCAGCATGGTCAGCCGTTGCTACAAAATGTTAGCTATCACGAGATTGCTCCCCATATTGTGATGATGGCGTTTCTCCATCGTGTGGTGAATGGTGGGGGTACTCTTGAACGGGAATATGCGATCGGTTCTGATCGGATGGATCTGTGTTTGCGTTATCAGGATATTGTTCTTGGTATTGAGCTGAAAGTTTGGCGGCAGGGTCGTTCGGATCCGTTAGTTGTTGGTTTGGAACAGCTTGATGGGTATTTGTCAGGGTTGGAGCAGGCGGCTGGCTGGCTGGTAATTTTTGATCAACGTGAGGGTCAACCTCCGATTGCACAACGTGTCAGCTCAGAGCAGGTTGATTCACCGAGCGGTCGAAGGATTACTGTTATTCGTGGTTGAGGTTCAAGGCGAAGGGAAGGCGGAAGAGGGAAGAGGGAAGGCGGAAGAGGGAGGGCGGAAGGCGGAAGAGGGAGGGCGGAAGGCGGAAGGCGGAAGAGGATATCGCAAAGTGCGAAGTGTTTTGCGATTAGGAGCATTCTAAAAAGCAACCGTTGACGCTGTTTAGGATATGCCCACTTCATCCTTCATCCTTCCGCCTTCCGTCTTTCGACGTGTTTCCATTAGTTCGACTTCGAGAGAAGACGTTGTAAGGATGAAGAGAGAAGGCGGAAGGCGGAAGAGGATATCGCAGAGTGCAAGTTATATTGTGTTGTGGGATATCTCCAAAAGCAGTAATTGTCGCGATGAGGGATAGCCTCCCTTCATCCTTCCGCCTTCATCCTTCCGCCTTTCGAAGTGTTTCCATTAGTTCGACTTCGAGAGAAGACGTTGTAAGGATGAAGCGGGAAGGCGGAAGGCGGAAAGGGGAAATCCCAGAGTGCAAGTTATATTGTGTTGTGGGATATCTCCAAAAGCAGTAATTGTCGCGATGGGGGATAGCCTCCCTTCATCCTTCATCCCTCATCCTTCCGCCTTTCGAAGTGTTTCCATTAGTTCGACTTCGAGAGAAGACGTTGTAAGGATGAAGCGGGAAGACGGAAGGCGGAAGAGGATATCGCAGAGTGCGAAGTGTTTTGCTAGTGGGACCATCCTAAAAAGCAATCGTTGATGCTGCTTGGGGTATGCCCACTTCATCCTTCCGCCTTCATCCTTCCGTCTTTCGAAGTGTTTCCATTAGTTCGACTTCGAGAGAAGACGTTGTAAGGATGAAGAGAGAAGGCGGAAGGCGGAAGAGGATATCGCAGAGTGCAAGTTATATTGTGTTGTGGGATATCTCCAAAAGCAGTAATTGTCGCGATGAGGGATAGCCTCCCTTCATCCTTCCGCCTTCATCCTTCCGCCTTTTGTTTGGTTTCCATTAGTTCGACTTCGAGAGAAGTCATGAGGGCCACCTTTTAGAAGCCGCTCTATGCAGGCATTCTAACCACCCAAATCTATGGGGGGCAAGCCTGCAATCATTCACCCAGGAACCATTCTCAATAATGCCCTGTGGAAAACGTCTGAAAGCTTTGCTTGTCAATGCATCTAGGAGGTTTGACGAAATAATAAGCGTTTCGGGGATCGCCAGAACCCCATAGATACAGCTAGCGTTGATCATCATTTCATCCGTCGAGGATTACTTACTAACTTATTGTAATCCTCATGGGTCAATAGTTTTACCCCATCCCCATCAGCCTGACACAGTAACCGATACCGCCGAGTCACTGGGATTCTAATCATCTGCCGCCAATGAGTCAGTTGTTTCCCTGCAAGCTGCCAGTACTGAGCACCCTGATCAATAGCTGTCATCACCTCCCGTATTTTAGCTGCAATTGCCTTGGGCAACCCTCGTAATGAAATCCTATTGTGGCTCCGTTCCAGATGACGCTGTCGTTTTGCGGCTGTTCTGGCAGCCTGTTTTTGCCGTCGTAGCCGTTCAACTAGATTGGCACAGACCGAACGAGACGATTTAAGGATTTGATCAGTCAATAAAGCTCGTTCTTCCGGTGGAAAATCCTGCACCAGATTGAAGGTTTGCATAGCACTGTCAAAGGAAATTTCATAAAGCTTGAGTTCACGATGGCTAGTGATCAAACTGTTGGACATTAGACTCTCTCCAGATGGGGGTTAAACAATAACTGCGTCATCGTCAATTTCTCGTTTTTCAACACCTGTTCCATCAGCCCAGCAATGCCATCAATCGCCTCAATGACGTCTGCTTTCTTCAGTTAGGTATCTGGGGAAGAGACCTTGCGGCCTTGTTATAGTTGAGAGAGTTTTTAGTATGTATCTATAGCGATGCCTGTCCAAGTGTTAATTATTGGTCAGATAAAAGTCTAGCAGTAGCAACATGTGGCTTTTTGGGATCGCGAACGAGCGCCTTCTTCTTTTTCTTCGGTTTGCGAGGTTGTTTTCGAAATCGCTTCAGATTGACTTGTTTGGCAAGTGCTTTGAGTTGTTGAGCCATCGCGATTAAGGAAAGAGCCTGAAACCCTTGCCAATGCTCAGGCGGAATGGCAATCATCATGCCTCGATACACCCCCTGTAGCTCATCGACTACATAGAAATCAGACACCGTCTCTTCAATAGTCTCTACCCCATGAACACTGGCCAATGCCCCTTTGATAATGGCCAGAATGTTGTACGCCACCAACGCTAAGGTAAAGCTGAACAGAGCGGCTTTGGGGTAGGCTAAGGTCTTGATTTCCCCCTCAAAGTTCATCGTCACCGTCAAAAATAAGCCTTCCACTCGCCAACGGTTTCGATACAATCGCAGACTCGTCGATGCATCTGCCACCGCCGTTGGTAGGGTGGTGAGCACGACAATCTCAGTATCGTCATGCCGGGTTGGCGTTGCCAGTCGGAGGACAACTCGTCGCAATTCAACCCGGTGCCCGTTGTACTGTATTTCGATATCCTGTTCAAAAATCTCCCCGGCTTCCCCGGTCTCGATAAATATCAGATCACTGAGCGCTTGGTAGGGTAGATTCTGATGCTCACGAATCACAAAAGCGGCATCGTGCTGGGCAATTTCAACCAAAAACTGTTGGGTACACATGTTACGGTCAGCGACCCAGACCTCTCCTGAGCGCACCACGCTCAGCACCTGGCTAAACAATCGACGTTCTTGAGTATGACCATCTTCACAGGGAAAAATGTCCACGGCTAGACGTCTTTCTGGATCGAGCACCACTAGGGATTTTCCCGGCAACGGGGCTGAGGCCACCTCGCGTAATACTTTCAATCGCCGTTCCGTCGCCGCCAGCCCATTGCCATCTAAAATACGAATGTCATACCCTGGCAAGAGTGGGGCACTTTTACCGCCCATCGTATCCATCAAGGTAGACAACTCGGCAGCCGTTTCTTTGAGTACCGCACGACTCACCTGCGGTTCAACGCCATTGAGTTTCTCGTACACTGCATTCCGGGTGACGTTCATCTCGTCGGCCTTTTTGCGGTAGGCCGCATTCATCGACGGATGAATGCCACACACCACTAAACTCAACAGGTTCACCAAGGTCGAGAAGAGCAGTTCTCGCTGATACTGAACTTTGGCATGGCGCTCAAAGATGTCATCCAACCGCTCAGGACGGAAGACCAACTCCATCGCCCCTCGCATCATTACGCTGATAGGGCTTTCTTGGGCAAATCTCTGAACGATTTCGGATAACACGGCACACCTCTCTATCCTTGACTGGCTTTAGCGTACCGGATACCTTCTCAACCCTTTTTCTCTGTTTGCTATTTAACACTTGGACAGGCATCGTATCTATAGCGCCAGCGCTCTTAAGAATTAACAATACGACAACCACCCCAGAGCCTCGATACGATCTACCAACCCAGTCATCTCTGTTCTCAGAGTCATTACTCACCTCCCGGGACTGACATTGAGATAGTGAATGGATCGTCCGAATGGCTTTCCAAAAACAACAGGAGGTTGTTTTATCTAAGAGTATGCCTGCTCTACTGTTGCTTAAATTATGGGTTGATAAAATAGGGCAGGGCAAAACTCCTAAAATACCTGCATTGGTAGCTTAAAAAAAACGACAAAAATGCAACATTAACTTTGCGCTCAGTAGTTAAGTAAGGTAAGCTTAAATAGAGCAGACTTAAACTGTTTAACCACGTTTTCTCTTACTTATCTAAGCTAAAAAGCTTTTTCCATATAGCAATCAATCGTATTGGTATAGCGAAACTTGGGTTAACTGTTCTGCCCTATCCTATTCAATCTCATGCACTCATCAATTTCATAGGAAAAGTCCTATTATGAGTCTAAATAAGAAACGTCCGCACGAGGTAATCCCTGGTTACTTAGATTCGGTTAGTAAGCAGGTCGCGACCATCACCAATCCGTGCACGGATATGCCGCTAAAGATTCCCCACTTTTCTGTCATGAGGCAGGCGGCAGAGAATCTTGATAAGACAAGTTATCCGGCAGATATCGCATCCGTCATCACCTCCTTCCTGCAGCGAGGGTCATGTTTCGACATGCAAGCTATCCCTGCTGGTTACCAGATGGATTTTCCGGCAGATCATCATATTCATCCAGACATTGGGGGCATGGAGTTTTATATTTTGGCAGCCAATCTGGATACGACAGATCCCGATGGTCGCCCCCAGAAGATCGGCATAGCGATGTGGATGCAAAAGAATCGCATGGTCGGTCTGAGTGCACAAAAGGGTGCTGGCTGGTCTGATGAGGATACTTTGGTGGGGTCGGTGATGGCCACTGCGGTGTTGGCTCCGCCGAAAAAGAAAAAGAAAATGCCGTTTTTGGCAAGTCCCTATGCGAAAAGCTCAGTTAAGGGTGGTCCAGAACAGAGTTCTAGATCTGGGGAGGACCTGGTCTTTGAGTGTGAGAAGAGTCTGGAGGGAAAAAAAGTTCGTCGCAGTCGTCTTCTAGAATGGCCGATTGTCGGTGGAAAGCTGGCATATAGCAAGGCAGGTGAGCCATTTAATTTTTCTGTTGGCCCCGATTCTTTTAGTGGTACTGAGAATGTTCTACCGTTGCAGGCCCAGGTCAATGATGGGGAGAATTTGACGTTTGACCTGATGATAGATTGTCTTGAAGAACTTCAACCGAAGACCGCATTTTTCTTGCAGGGACCCGCTGGCCCGACGGGCTTCCAGGTCAACTGGCCGCAGTTGAAGATTTCGGGTTCGTTAACGGTGGAAGGCAAGCGCTATAAGATTACTGCTGGAACCGGAACCATAGTGCATCAAGCCATGCCCACTAGCCTTGAAAATGCAGATGGTGCCGTTAATCCTATCCCTTACCTTGAAGATCCGAGACCCTTTGTTGGATGGGCCTGGCAGTGGTTCAATCTTGACAACAAAGATGCCGCCATCTTTGCTGGTGTGAATATCAACAATTTTTCTATTAACCTTGTTCCACCGTTTGGTGTCTATTCAACAATCGATGATGGAAAATGGAAGGTGACATCATTTCCCACAGCGACTACGCCCCAAGGGTCGTCCATCATGTTGGGGGATTTTCATGTCAATCCGACCGTGGCCAGTCAGCCTGGCCCGGATCGACCCAGCGCCATTATGCCTACAACTTGGAAGTACTTGATCCTGGGGGATAATTCGCAGCCGTTGCTGGATGGATTCGCGAGTGCCTGGGCGGGGGATGGTGCGATCAATATCAATGATTGGTCGATGTTTAGTGAGCTACCAGTCACGTATTATAGTTCCGATCCAAATCTGCCTGATGGTGTGGGCTATTGTGAATCTTTTGGCTTTGAAAGTACGATCCAATATACAGACCGTGGCTTGCAAATGCTTCGGACGGGGCAAGTGCCAGAGCCATCGTCGGGTTCGAAGTCCTTTTTAGAAAGGCTTTTTAGTATTTTCAGGCTTTGACGTTTTAACTAAGATCAACACAAAAGCAGGCATTATCTCCCCCGGCTCTGTCGGGGGCGGTGCAATATTTATCTACCTGTGCAATTACTTTACGGGATGAGGTACCAACTTAAAATTGAGCTTCCCGGTCCTGAACCAATGGGTAGCTTCTTGATTCGAAACAAGCGCTGTTAAAGCAGCCAAGGCAACTGACCCCGTTTTAGACCAACTCATCCCATTGTGTTTTTGTCGTGAGGAGACCAATAAATCATTCGCCTTTTCACCTCGGTTGCTGGAATTTCTCAATCCCAGCTGTTTACGCACACAATAACAAGGAATGTGAGGTTTGTTCCGACGCAGATAGCCTTGGAGTTTATCGATAGCGGTTGTATCTTTGAGATGGTCTGGGTCAATGAACTCAAGGTAAACCAAAGCTGCATCGACTAATCCATGCCAGAGCAGGGCTGCCAGGTGAGTCAAGTGTGTATTACGCAGACGTCTACCCTGACAGGCGAGACTAAGCAGTTGTTTACATTTCTCATGGAGATGATACCAGTCCAAGATCAACTGTAGTGCAGACACCCCAGCAAAGGTGGTCAGAATCGCGCCATGCAAGCTTCGCTGTCCATCGGCAAAGAATACGATAGGGCCTTGAAGGAGGTCATTGTGGAGTAAAAAGGCCAACAGCATGGTTAACATTGTCGTCAAGCCAAGGGCATTCAATCGATAGCTACCGAGTTGATTTTCGATATGGACCACCGTTTGATAGGCATACTTGCGGGCGGTGGGTGTCTCTGGAACACTGGCTGGTCGCTGGTCCCTCTGACGTTTCACCCCGACATCATCAATCGAAATGTTGAGGCTATGATGGGGGCTCTCATAGGGGATGGGATTGGCCGTCATCTGTTGGCGAATCAACTCGGTTTTGCCACACTGCTCGATGACAGCGGAGACTACGTCTGGAGCCAGATGGACAGGCTTACTCTCATTGGCAGAGGCGACGACAGCCGCAGGCAGTGTGTTGCCGATGACACCATGGGTTTTCAGGATGGCTTCACTGGCCTGAGTCAAGTGATTGAGCACACGGGTGCCTTCTCGCTCACTACTGTCTTGCATCGTTCTCGACGGGGTTCCCCCGGTCACTTGATGACGGATTCGATTGAGCCACGCACTCGTTTTCCGGTACGATTCAGTCGTACTCCCGTGGGTGTAGGCAATCTCCTTAAAGCCCATCGTGCGATACCAGCTTTTGCCTGGTAGGGATCCATATAGTGTGTTGACTCGGTTCGATGGTTGATTCCCAGAAGATTCAACGGCTGTATACGACATAAACTCAAAGCGACCGATTTCCCCATCCACCCGATACGGGCTCTTGGTTATTTCCCAAATCCCTGCGGTTGATGCCGTTTTCGTTTTTTTTGAGAGAGTGTTTCAAGGTGATGAGCCAATGCTGAGCGTAATGCTGGATAATTCGTACTTAACAAGGCTTGTTCACACGCATCAATGCTAGTAGCGGCCTCTGGGCTTATATTAAACTCAAACACACCGGTCTCTATTTCTTCGGGACCAGAACTAATGGCCTCATCGCTTTCTACGATTTCAATATTGACTTTGATTTTGTAGTTCCCCATGGCCTCAACCCCATGTCGTCTGATGATCTCTAGGATAGGTGAGCAACTTCCAAAAATCGACTGGCTAGAACCCTATCTCAAGTAGGGCAGTGGTTTTAGTCTTAAGCTATTTGAATTGCACAGGTAGATATTTATTGGACTACCATCCTTCTTCAATCAGGAAAATCAGGGGCTGAGAGTTCTCCATCGGTGTGCCATCGTTCCAATGACTAACTCTTTCTAGGATCTCGTCTAAAAGCGGACCTTCACCTTCCTTTAAATCGTCGATTTTGTCCTTAGACCGTTGACCAAGCTCCATCATCAGGATGGGTGTTGTGTTTAATGATGCGAGGACTGTTTTGAGGCGAACACCCGCCTCTATGGGTCTGGACATAACAGTCACAGTTCGCTGGGAGATTGCATCCATGCGTTGGGCAAAGTCTCCGATATCAAAATATTCGATATAACCGATTGAGTGTTGTATTAAGGCTTCAGTGAGAAAGTTAATGGTATTAGTATGATTTTTATTGGTCTCCGATAGGTCTAGATCTTTCTTAAGTTCATTGACGACTTGGTCAATTTCGTCAGAGACGGCTGGGTACTGACTTCTCATATTATTAATATCATAATCGTAACACGTTGATTCAAACCCTTTTGTGTTGGGAGCGACGTTTAAATAGTTATTCTTCCTTGTGGATTGTTTAAGTAAGAAAACGAGTAGATCTACCAGTGGAGTAGATTGCAAATCGCACTGTTTGTATAGCTTGGGAATTTTGTTGAGCATTTCTCTGTTGAAAGCATGGGGAACCATATCCATCGAGTTCCATTGTCTATTGGTTGTAGCCAACAGCTTGCTGTCATAATATTTGGAGAAGTTAGTGTCACCTTGAGTTTGGCCAGCTGTCGGTAGACAGCTAATAGGTGTAGAGCCGTCTGTGTCCCATTCGGAGCGAGTATCCTCCAAATAGAGGGAGTAGCAGGGTGACAAGGCACCACCCAAACTATGTCCGGTGACCATGATATTTTTGAATGGCCTGCTAGCCAGATACTGCTGGGCCGTGGTCCCATTATCTTGAGGACTTTTAATGGAGACCAGATTTTTTAACCCCAGGGAGATTCCTTTAGAAATGCGGGGTTCCCGCTTGGGCTCACACCAATGAGGACCAAGGTAACATGCAATAGACGCCGCATTGGATTTTTTGCCATAGGGCCATGGCACGGTTTCTCTGACGTTAAAGTCTTGGAGAACCCAGTTCATTAAGGATTTACCATTGGTTCCTGCGATCGCAATAACTGCCTGGCTGGGATCTGTTTGTGGCACAATAATGAACATCGTATTGACCGCTCTGCCTGGCCCAGCCCACGAACCGACAGACACACCCGGTCCCCAGACCAAATGCCAAACTCCGATCAAGTTTTGGATCTCTTCGTCCTGTAATACCCTGGTCAACATGGCTTTTGTTTGTCTAGCTATCGCAGCTGCATCTCCTGTATAGTTGAAGCTAAGGATAGTTGACCACGATATACAAAATATCTGCTGTTCAAAACTATAGGTTCCGTTGTTGTACCCTGAAGTATCTGTAGTTGTCATTTGTTTTTTCTCATATATGCGAATTTGTCGCTGACCTAAGCGTTATTTGACAAGAGTAATGACCATGATTCCTCAACAACAATTTGAATCAGCAATCGGCACCATTGAATATTGTGACATTGGCACCGGCCCCCCGATCCTTTACTTCCACGGTACCGGATGTGGCAACGGTGTTGTGGCTCTATTTGAACAATCATTACTGGATGCTGGCTATCGTTTAATTACTCCAAATCGTCCGGGCTACTATGGGACAACATTGGGGCATCGTGGCTCAGCTACTTTTTGCGCTGACTTAGCTGCCCATCTGTTGGATCATCTCAAAGTCGATCGCGTCGCGGTTATCGGCACATCTGGTGGTGGTATGCCTGCGGCACAGTTCGCGTGTCGTTATCCAGACTACACTGCTGCCCTGGTGCTACAATGTGCCCAATCCCATCAATGGGACAACGGCATGTGGTTACCAAACGGCCTTGGCCAGTTGCTCTGCCTGTTTCGACACAGCATCTTCGAACCGCTGTTGAGCTGGCACAACAGACAATATTGGCAACATGTACAATTAAACCCAATGTCATGCATCGAAAGTTTAAGTGGAACCCGGTTTTACGACATTCAGAAAGACCCTGATATCCTAACAATCATAACGGCGATGTCAGCCATGGGAGTCGATTGTGCTGCCAAGCCAGCTGGTTATCTGAATGACTTAGCCATGATGGTTGGCGATGAGAGTGTTGCACTAGATACCATTTCTTGTCCCACCTTAATTTTACACGATCGAGCAGATCCCATAGTTCCATTCGCCCATGCACAATGGGCATACAGATGTATCTCTGAGGCTTACCTTCCTGATATTCGTTTAGGCGGGCATTTGATATGGCATGGAGCCCATGCTTGGATCATGCGGGAGAAAAGAGAAGCATTTATTAAAATGTTACTAGCAGTATGAGGCCAGGTATAGAAGGCTAACGCTTGCAGGTATTAGCTAACCATACCCAACGATCAACGCTCTGAGCTATTACCAGACCAACAAGGGTCACCAGAGGGATTACTCGTTTGATCTTCAACCAGAAAGATTACGGGCTGAGCGCCCTGGTTGGGCTTGTCTTTATTTATCTGGTCAACTTTCGCTAAGATCGCATCCCAAAGCGGACCTTCTCCCGCTTGCAACTCGTTACGTTTGTGCCTGGTGGGCTGACCAAGATCGAGAAGAATTGGTTTTTTCGTTAACAACTCAAGCGATTTCCTTAAACGGCCACTCCCATCTTCAGGTTTAGATAAAAGCGCTGAAGACTGTTTGGATGCCGGTGTCAGGCGTTGGGAGAAATCGCCAATATCAAAATAGGCGATGTACCCGATCGTATGCTGTATTAAGGCCTGAATGAGAAACAAAAGGATACTACCGATACCGAAGCTATGACTCTCGAATGGTTTTAGTTCTTCCTCAAATGTTTGGATGGCCTCCTCAATGTCTTCAGCGATGGCTTTGTATTTATCATTACTTATAAAGTCAGTAAGGTCAAAGACCTTTGATGGAAATCCTTTCGCATCAGGAGCGATATTGAGATAGTCCAGGCTCTTGGTATCTCGTTGAATCCAACGAACCAACAGCTTGACGCCCACGCTGGCAGAGAGATCCGGTTCATACAGGTCGGGGACTTGGGCTAACAGCTCGGTATTGAAGGCATGGGGAACGACGTCCATCAAGTTCCATTGCCGATGGGTGGTTTTCGATAGCTTACTATCGTAGTATTGGGAGAAGTTAAGATCCCCTGGGGTGGGGCCAGCCGTGGGCAAACAGCTGATGATGGTAGATTCCGATAGGTCCCATTGGGAACGGGTTTCATCTAAATAAAGAGAATAACAGGGGGACAAAGCTCCGCCAAGGCTGTGTCCGGTGACCATGATATTTTTGAATGGTCTTCTAGATAAATACTGCTGGGCCGTGATCGAAGCGTTGCTTGTGGGGTCAACACTTTCAAGGTTGACTAGTTTGTCTAACCCAAAGTAGGTGCCTTTGGAAATTTCTGCCTCCCCAGACGAAGGACCATAGGGCCATGGCACGGTTTCTTTGACGTTAAAGTCTTCAACGATCCAATCCATTAAGGAACTGCCATTGGTGCCAGCGATCGCAACAACCGCTTGCTCAGGATCACCTTCTGGAACGACAATAAACATCATGTTGAGCGATTTTTCTTCCCCCACAAACGAATCGGCATAAATTCCTGGTCCCCAGACCAGGTTCCAAACCCCGATCAATTTTTGGATCTCTTTGTCCTCTAATACATTGACCAGCGACTCTTTTGTCTTGCTGGCAATTTCAGAGGCTTCACCTTTGAAGTTAAAGCTGAGAATAGTGGACCACGATATAGAAAATATCTGTTGCTCGAAACTATAGGTGCCATTGTTGTAAGCTGACGCATCTGCGGTTGCCATTGGGTTCTCCAGATGGGTGGATGGGTGATGGGGTAACGGCGGAATTATTTAAGCGCGGGAGCCTAACTGCTAAATTTTCCACTTTAAGTTGATAGCTGACTAAAAATCTTGTTTAAACGGGTGTCACCCTCTACAGGTTTGGATAAAAGAGTCCAACGTTGAGGGGATATTTTTTGCTTTTGATATTGAAGCATTATGTCGAGAAAATCTCCAACATCAAATTTATTAGTGTAGACAGCTGTATGCTGGATTAGGGCCTGAATAATAAACTTGATAAACTCCTCAAAGTTGTCATTGGCTTCATTATCTTCGAAAGCAGTCCCTGCCTGCCTAAGTGTTTCGATGGTTTCCTCAATGGCTTCAACGATGAGCTTGTATTTATCTGTAAAGTCAGTAAGGTCAACGACCTTTGATGGAAATCCTTCCGCATCAGGAGCGACATTGAGATAGTTCAGGCTTTCTGTAGCTTGTTGAATCTGGCAAACCAGCGATTTTATGCCATCAGTAGCAGAAAGATCCGGTTCGTACAGGTCAGGAATTTCGCCTAACCTCTCCGTATTGAAGGCATGGGGAACGATGTCTAACAAGTTCCATATTTTAGTGGTCGTCGCTAGCAGCTTACTGTCGTAGTATTGGGAGAAGTTAATATCCCCTGGGGTTTGGCCAGCCGTGGGCAAACAGCTGATGATTGCAGAGCCGATGGTGTTCCATTGGGAACGGGTTTCATCCAAATAGAGGGCATAGCAGGGGGACAAAGCTCCGCCAAGGCTGTGTCCAGTAACCATGACCTTTGTGAAGGATTGACTAGCCAAATACTGCTGGGCCGTGATAAAAGAGCTATTTGTTGGGTCAAAACTTTCCATTTCGGTCAGCTTGTCCAACCCAAAGTTGATGCCCTTGGAAATTTGTGGATTCGTCGATGACTGGCCATAGGGCCATGGCACAGTTTCTTTAACGTTAAAGTTTTCAAATACCCAGTCTACTAAGCCACTCGTGCCAGCGATCGCAACAACTGCCTGAGTAGGGTCTGTTTCTGGAGCAACAATAAACATAGTGTTGTCCGCCTTGTCTGACACAATCGGAGCGCTGAAAATGCCTGGCCCCCAGACCAGGTTCCAAACCCCGATCAAGTTTTGGATCTCTTCGTCTTGTAATACATTGATCAGCAATGCTTTTGTCTGACTGGCAATTTCAGAGGCACTACCTCTGAAGCCAAAGCTGAGAACAGTGGCCCATGACATGCAAAATATCTGCTGTTCAAAGCTATAGGTGCCGTTGTTATAACCTGACGCATTTATGGTTGCCATTGGATTCTCCTTGGGAAAAAAGACAAAGACAATGAAGGCCCATTTGCGTAAGTGAATGTTACCACAGACTCTTTCAAGTGGCTGTTCAACTCATGCATGCCCAATGATCAATGGGCAGGATCGTTAGCGGCTACGTCGAATCACAAGCGATGTGTTGATGCCCCCAAATCCAAAGGAGTTGCTTATGCCCACTTCGATATCGGCTGCCTGGGTTGTTGTTCCTACAAATCCGTAAGCAGAAGCAATGGGATGCCTCAGGTTTAAGTTTGGGTGCAGAAACTGTTGATTCATTTGCATCAATGTCGCCGCCGCTTCTACAACTCCCGCCGCATGCAGACAGTGGCCGGTCAATCCCTTTGTAGCATTAATTCCGACACTGTTTATATGCTTTCCGAACACATCTTTCAGAGCCTTTGCCTCGGTCTCATCCCCAATCAGAGAACTTGTCCCATGGGCATTAACGTAGTCCACTGCTTCAGGTGATGTGTTAGCCCCCTCAAGGGCCAATCCCATGGCTCGGGCTTCTCCTTCAACGCTGGGATGACTGAGGCGATGGGCATCTAGACAGGTCGCTGCACCGGCTATGTAGCCCAGGATCTCTGCCCCACGGGTTTTGGCCCAGTCAGCGGATTCAAGTATTAAACAAGCACTACCCTGACCGTAGATAAACCCCTCGCGATCTCGATCAAATGGGCGGCATGCTTGCTCGGGGTTAGTTTTAAATCGAGTCCCTCCCAAGGCTCCTGCATTACGGAAGGCTTGCAGTTCCATGGGAGAAAGATCCGTCATGGCTCCGACGACCAAACAGATATTGGCAATACCGTATCTGATCTGCCGCCAGGCCTGTAGAATTCCCATGTTGCCACTGGCTGAGGCCCCTCCCACAGTGCAGCCCTCCCCCTTGATTCCCAAGACCTCGCTCAAAATGCCCACATGATCTGTATCCAGGAAGTGCAGGGCGTAACTCGCAGGCATAAAGTCCAACGTTTGCGAGAATTTCTCACACATCTGGTGTTGGTATCCTGGCGAAATATTGTTTCCCGCAACGATGAGATTGGCTGACTCCAGGGGCATATCGTCAGCCGAACCAAAGGCATGAATGCTTGCTTCAAGGGCGGTTAAGAGTGACAGTTGGGCAGCAAGAGGAACTCGATGCCCGGCTCTTCGGGCACGGGAGTAAAGTGAGGGTGGCAACCTGAGAGCCGCGAGTCTCTCTTTAAAATCCAATGGAGATATCCGCCCTGCGACGCCCAATCCGTCGTCGACATCTGCGGTGATTCCGCAGACACCTGTTTGCAAGGCCCGAGTAAAGGCATCCCTGTCACCACCGATGGATGTAATGACTCCGATACCTGTGACGACAACTTCTCTTAACACCTGAATCTACTCTGTGTGCATCCTGCTGTGCAGAAAATCCACTAATCCTTGGATACTCTTTACCCCTGCGAGTTCGTTCAAAGGAAATTTGACTTCCAACGTCTCCATAGATTGGACGACGACATCAGCCCGGTCAATGGAATTTGCACCCAGGTCTTTCATACTTTGTTGTGGATCAATTTCCACAGAGTCTAACTCTGGAAGAATTTCCCGCAAGTTGCCTGTGACTACATCGAATATTTCTGACTTTGTTCTGAGCGCCATAGGTAGAAGTGTGTGAAAACCCTAAATAAACCTTGCCCACGTCCAGAACGGTGTTTTAACCGAGAAGAACCTACGGGTTTCGACTTGGACGTAGTTCACCTTAATTTACAATCAATGTTAGTCGATAAACTTCGAGAAAAGTGTAAGAGTTGTGAACAAGCTCTAACTCAAAGGGGCTCAAAAGGTCTTGAGTTTTATATTAGGACTGATCAAATTTTTCAATAAACCTTGATAACTAGAGTTATGAGAGTATTAATGTACCATGAGTAAGGTTATTTGGATGTTTTCAGGGCAAGGCTCCCAATATTTCGACATGGGGCGTGATCTCTATAAAGCAAATCCTGTATTCCGAGACATGATGCAGGCTTGTGATGCTCACTGTGAACGTCTCTTGGGTTTTTCGATTTTGGAGATCATCTATCCCAGAACCAATGTATCTAAATCTGAACCGTTCGATAATCTTCACCACACCCATCCAGCGCTCCTATGTATCCAATATAGTTTGGCCCAAACCCTTTTACGTCAAGGAATGAAACCGGATCTGGTGCTGGGTTATAGCCTGGGTGAATGGGTGGCACTCTCTGTATTGGGTGTCTTGCCATTTGCGGCTGCCTTGGAATCAGTTGTCGAGCAGGCGAATCTGTTGAAACGATGTACACCACCGGGGGGCATGCTCGCCGTTATGGCATCGCCAGATATCGTAGATTCTTCCCCTATTTATCAGGACATGGCGATCTCAGCTCATAATTTTCGCAACCATTTTGTCCTGTCTGGGCTCAAGCAGCCCATAGATCGTGTTCAGGCCCACCTCCGGGCGAGTGCAATCACACACCAACGCCTACCGGTTACCGTCGCGTTTCACTCGCCTGCTATGGATGCAATTGAAATGTACTACAAGGCTGAAGATCATCGACAATGTCCCCAATCCCTGACAATTCCATTGATATCTCTTGCTTATACAGAAATCCTGGACATCTTACCTGAGGATTTCTTGTGGAATATACTGAGACGCCCGGTATTTTTTGAAAAGACTATCCGGCGACTGGAAGCCGATGGCGATTATCATTTTGTGGATCTGGGGCCATCGGGCACTTTGGCCACGTTTCTGAAGTACCTTCTGACGTCCAACTCCCACTCTAAGATCTCCCCTATCCTGACACCCTTTCAACAGGCCCAGACAAATCTGGAGCGATTGGAGTGTGCCCTATAGGGGAAACTACTGACATTTTTGATTGCTGATAACTCGTAAATATACTGATTTCTTCGGAGCATTTAAAAACTAAAAAGAAATACATTCGTAAATATACTGATTTCAAGATATTCGTGAATACACTGGTTTCTCCGGAGTGTTCAAAGCAAAAAAAGAACATCTATAATGATTGTGAGCTCGGATAATCACGCTATAATCCAGCTTGTTCCTGTAATTATTTGTGGTTCGTTACATATTTGTGGTCCATGTCGATGGGTGTTATCGGCATCATCAGGGAGTTTGACGACGAACATGAACGCTAATAGTTTGATTTATGTTTTTCCTGGCCAGGGAACTCAAGTGCCAGGAATGGGTGACGGGCTGTTTGAGAAGTTTCCAGATATTACAAGAGCTGCGGATGAAACGCTCGGTTATTCCATCAAGACCCTGTGTCTTGATAATCCTGACAACAAGCTCAACCAAACTGAATATACCCAGCCTGCACTTTACACCGTTAATGCGATGACCTACCTGAGCATTAAACAAGAGACTGGGCAAGTTCCTGATTTTGTGGCTGGCCACAGTCTTGGAGAGTACAACGCGCTCTTTGCTTCCGGGGCTTTTGACTTTGTTTCAGGCCTCAGGCTGGTCCAAAAACGAGGCGAACTAATGGCCCAGGCCACGGGAGGTGGAATGGCCGCAATTATTGGACTAACCAGAGACCAGATACGCGATGTGATGCTGCTCTATGGCAGCCCTGACGTGAGCATTGCTAATCTGAATTCACCAAAACAAACCGTCATTTCAGGGTCTATGTCGGTTATTAACGATATCCAATCTTCATTTGAGGAGGCAGGGGCCAAGTTGTTCTTGCCTCTGCCAGTTAGCGGTGCGTTCCATTCACGCTTTATGGAATCAGCCCGCAGGCAGTTTGAAGCATTCCTGAAAAGCTTTCAATTCAACCGACCTAACATACCGGTGATCTCCAATGTGGAAGCGTCACCCTACCCGAACGGAGGAATTGCTGAACTCCTGGCCAAACAAGTCACTTCGCCTGTGCGTTGGGTTGAATCAATGCAATATTTACTCAGGCAACCCAACCCAACGTTTAAAGAAATTGGACCGGGAGATACCTTGCAAACTCTCCTTCATTACATCATGAATTAATATGTTCCAACTTGTGTGTTTTGAATAGTTCTATTGCGAAACTACTTGTATGGTCGTTCTCGGTTGAATGGGTGTGAGAAACGTTGCTGTAATGCGCCAATATAATTGTTTGTTGTAGCCTGTATAACTTTTACTACGACCTATACTGTTACTATAAGTAGGATGAGCACCGTAAAAATGTAACGGTTTCACCGAAGAGTTACTGTCTGTTAATTCATTCTATTTCTACATAAAATCTGTTTCATGGACTGTAGCTTGCTACACTGAATGTAGTCTGTTGAAAATATCAGACAAGAGATTGCTGGTTCCAGGAGATTGTCGAGTCGCTATTGCCTATATAGGTGTTATTTGCTGGTGAGAACCTAGGAAAATCCCCGGAGTATTTATGCGGGAGAAAAAAATAGCTGTTCTAAAATCCGACCATCCTTTGCTGATGAATCATGTCGTGTTAACCCGTCCAATTTTACCGGCGGTGGGTTATTTCGATCTGATTTTTGAGTCGATGTCCCATGTTTTAGATCCCAGTCAATCAGGGGTGTTTCCATGGAAGGTTAGTAACGCGTTTTGGCTTGCTCCTTTGAGTGTCTATCAACGTGAGCTTGCCGTTGAACTTGAGCTTGATATGACTCCGCAGGGGTTTGCCTATCGCATCTTGTCTGGTGGAGAGCAACAATCAATCACCCATGCCTCAGGTTCTCTAGGTGTTAGGGAGTCGATTGCAATCCAGCGGTCTGAGACGATTGACGTGCAGGCTCTAGTGGGTGAACTACCCAACCAGTTGGATGCAAGGGCCGTTTACCAAACGTTTGAAGATAATGGCATTGCCTATGGAGCACCGTTTCGCTGCATTGAATCCTTTTATTTTAATGAATGTGCTGCTCTGGGACATCTGGTGCGTCCAACGGCTGTAGTGGGGCACCCTGATTGTTTTCCCGGTCTTCTGGATGCGGCGATTCAGTGCGTCCTGCTTTTGGTGCGTCAGATACATCCCTCTGTAGCGGTGTGTGTGCCGTTTTCCCTCGGAGAAATATTGGTTCACGAGGCTCCTGGAAGCCAGTGTTTTTGTCTGGCAACGCTTAAAACAGAAGGCCACAACGACAGGCATTTTTCCTTTGACGTCCAGTTAGTGAGTGAGGATGGCAAACTTTTAGGTGAAATGCAAGACCTTTGTATCAGGGCATTTTCCCCTAAGGAAACCGGTAAGGCAGGGGGCAGTCCCAATCAGCGTGATAATGAGCAAAATGGCGAGATGGCGATCGCATCTCGCCTTTGGGCTGTAGCATCCACCTTCACGGCAGAACCGCTCGAAGCGCCGCTGATGGATCTGAGTCGACAATTGAGCTGGGATACACGGGTGGAGTTCGCTCCGTACAACCAGATTTATCAAGAGTTTCTGAATCCCCGCAGTCTGCTCTCCCAAAATCGTTCCGGTGCCAATTTTTTAGTAATTCGACTTGAAGACTTTCAAGCCAGTGTATCAGAGGCAAGTGTCTCTCCCGCTTCTGGAGATAACAATTCATTGCCAACTGGTGATGAATGTTATCAACTCCCCAATGGGATGACGATCGCCAATCTGAATCCATACGAAACTCGGTATCTGTACCACGAGATCTTTGTTGAACAAACCTATCTAAAGAACGGGATCGTTCTGGAGGAAGGCGATGTGGTTTTCGATATTGGTGCCAACATCGGCATGTTTTCGATGTTTGTTGCTCACCATTGTAAGGGTGCTCGTATTTTTGCCTGTGAACCTTCGCCTGTTTGTTTCCAGATTCTTGAACAAAATTTATCCCTGCATGCACCCGGAGCCAGAGCTTTGCCTGTTGGCGTTGCGGATGACGATCGAGAAGCGTCGTTTGTGTTTTATCCAAAATCATCGGTGTTTTCAGGATTTCACGCCGACGATCAAGAAGATGGCCATGCTCTGCGCCAGGCAATTATTAATGAGTATTCCCAACGGTTCGAAACGACGGATATGGAGACCCTGGGAGAGCACCTCGACGGCATGGTCGATGCCAGGCTTCAGAAAGAGACGTATCAATGTCAGCTGCGATCGCTGTCGAGTCTGATCACAGAATATCAGATCGAGGAAATTGGCCTGCTGAAGATCGATGCTGAAAAATGTGAATGGGATATTCTCAGCAGCATTGCACCTGATGATTGGCCCAAGATCCGGCAGATTGTAGTTGAGGTTCACGACAAAGAGAACTGGAAATTGTCACAGCGAGTCACGGCTCTCTTGCGTGAAAAAGGTTTCGAGATTTCAACTGTTGAAGAAGATCTGTTGAAAGGGTCCCTGCTCTGTAATATCTATGGAAAACGCGCCCGGTCAGCCATGCCCGCCAGACGATCGGCGCTAGAAACAGGCATCCAGAGAAATCTCGAAGATTGGGTTTCCCTGCTCAAGCGAGCTGCTGCCAGCCGGTCTTTGCCCCATCTGGTGGTGGTATGTCCGCCGTCAGTTGAGGCCTTAGCAACGCTATCCAACGAGTTTTTGCAAGCAACGGAGGCCTGGCTACAGGAGACATTGTCCCATGGGGATGGGATTGATGTGATATCGATGACTGACCAGGCGTCGGTTTATGACTGGGGAGATTACCATGATCCTGTGCGCAACGCTATGGGGCATATTCCCTACACCCCTCGGTTCTTCACTGGACTGGCCTCAATCATTGTTCGTCGTCTTCATTGTATACAGCGTGAACCGTACAAGGTGATTGCCCTCGATTGTGACAACACTCTCTGGTCGGGGATTGTCGGTGAAACGGGTGCCTCAGATATTGTTGTCAACAACGATTTTCAGAGATTACAAACGTTTATGCTGGCCCAAAAGCAGCAGGGTATGCTGCTCTGCCTGGTCAGTAAGAACGATGTGGCGGATGTCCGCCGGGTCTTTGAAACACGGGACGATATGCGCTTGAAGTGGGATGATTTTGTTGCCTGTCGCATCAACTGGCAACCCAAATCCGACAACCTGAAGAGTTTGTCCGAGTCCCTGGATCTGGGTCTGGAGAGCTTTATTTTTCTCGATGACAGTCCGATCGAATGTGCTGAGGTGCGAGCCCATTGTCCCCAGGTGTTGACGCTGCAACGTCCCGCTGCTGAAAAGGACATTCCTTCATTTCTTAATCATGTCTGGGCCTTTGATCATGCCCGCAAAACTATAGAAGACGGCCATAGGACAGAACTTTACAAACAACAGGCAAGGCGCGAAGACTTTCGTCGGCAGGTGTCGAGTTTCGCGGAATTCATTGAGAGTCTTGAACTGGGCATTCGGATAATGGAGCCATGCCCTGACGACTTGGCCCGTATGGCACAGTTGACCCAGAGAACCAATCAGTTCAATTTTGCCAAGCGTCACTACTCCACCACGAAACTCCGCCAGCTGAGTGAAGAAAGCACGGCGGGGAGTTTGGCCGTTAAGGTTGCAGATCGGTTTGGTGACTATGGTCTGTGTGGTCTGATGGTTTTTTGTGCGATCGCAGATTGTCTTAAAATCGATGCCTTTCTATTGAGCTGTCGTGTGCTAGGCAGGGGCGTGGAACATGCCATGATGGCAGCCCTGGGCAGGGAGGCAGAAAAACGGGGCCTTGGGAATGTGGAAGTGGCCTTTATCCGAACGCCCAAGAATCACCCTGCTGAACAGTTTTTGCAAGAACTGGGCAATCCCCGGCGGCGCTCAGAGAACAATGTTGAAGTCTTCTCATTTTCGGCCTCCGAATTGTCTCGTTTGCAGTTTGTCCCGGACGAGCAGGTCCCGGACGATATGGAGGCATCCGTCACGGCGGTGATGCCTGCCATGGGGGCATCATCTGCGGCCTTTATGCAGCGGCTGGCGGAGCATGGCGGCTTCCTTGAACCTGATGAGAGTTTGCCCGTTACTCCAAACCCCGTTCTCCCAAACATTAAACCCGGCGGCGGCGACACCGATGCCGCTTTGCCGCGCATTGAGGCAATGGTGACAGCCAGCGTGAGGAGTTGTTTAGACTCACCAGCCGTCGCCATTGACCGCGTCAAGCCATTCTCCGAATACGGCGTTGACTCCATGGCCAACATCAAGCTGGTGGTGACGCTCAATCAAACCTTTGAGATTGTGCTGCCTCCTACGACGCTGTTCGACTATGTCTGTGTCAGGGATTTGAGCGCCTACATTTATGGCAATTACCCCGAGGTGGTTGAACGTTTGAACAGGGCTCAGTCAGCCCAGGCTGAGCCCACTAAGTCCCCAAATTTTTTCCCATCGGGGGCACCGATGGATTCTGGAGGTCATCAAAGAGAGAGTTCAACGGACAAACAGGACACCCAGTCAATTGCCGTCATTGGCATGGCCGGACGCTTCCCGGGGGGGCGAGACGTTCGTGCTTTCTGGCAGATGCTGCGTAACGGTGAAACTTGTATCACCGAGGTTCCCACCACTCGCTGGGATATTAATGACTACTACGATCCAGATCCGACCCAGCCTGATAAGACCTACGGCAGGTACGGCGGTTTTCTAGAAGAGATTGACTGCTTCGATGCCACATTTTTTGGTATTTCGGGCCGCGAAGCACGACAAATGGACCCCCAGCAACGGGTGTTTTTAGAGGAAAGCTGGCACGCCCTAGAGGATGCCGGATATGCGGTTCGGAGTCTTGAGGGCAGCAGTAACTGGGGGGTCTTTGTCGGTGCCGATGCGGGTGATTATCAGACCTATCTGAGAAAGGCAGGATTGCCTCTGGATGCGTCTGCTTTTATGGGCAATGACGCCTCCATCCTGGCGGCGCGAATCGCCTATTTTATGAATCTCAAGGGACCGGCTTTGACCGTGGACACGGCGTCATCCTCATCGCTCACCGCTGTTCACTTGGCCTGTGACAGTTTGCGTAAAGGCGACGTGTCGCTAGCGTTGGCAGGCGGTGTCTCTATCCATGTGATGCCTGACTTTCACATTCTGTGCAGCAAGGCTGGGATGCTTTCTGTGGATGGGAAATGCAAGGTTTTTGATGATGGGGCCGATGGTTTTGTCCCTGGCGAGGCGGCTGGGGTGGTGGTGTTGAAACGGCTGGCGGATGCCATCCGGGATGGCGACCATGTCTATGGTGTGGTTAAAGGTTCGGGCATGAACCAGGACGGTCGCACCAATGGCATTACAGCCCCCAGCAGTTTGTCCCAGACCCAATTGCTCCAAACGGTGTATCGGAAACTAGGCATTGACCCTGCGGAAATTGGCTATGTGGAAGCCCACGGCACTGGCACCAAACTGGGAGATCCAGTAGAGATCAAGGCCTTAACAGATGCCTTTCGGCAGTTCACCGATCAACGACAGCGCTGCGCCATTGGTTCAGTGAAAAGCAACATTGGTCACTGTGTCCATGCCTCTGGTGTCTGCGGGTTGATTAAGCTGCTGCTGTCCATGCACCATGGCCAGATTCCACCCAGTATCAATTTTTCAAAGCCGAACCAGCACATTGCTTTCGACCAAAGCCCCTTCTTTGTAAATACCCAATTACGGGACTGGGAGCCCAATGCCCAAGGTCGTCGTATTGGTGTGCTGAGTTCGTTTGGGTTCAGCGGGACCAATGTCCATATGGTTGTGGAGGGTCCGGTGGCCGGGGCAACGGCAGAACGGTTAGTGCCGCCTCAACCGTCAGCGGCGGCGGCGCTCTTTGTGTTCTCGGCAAAGAGTGCTGAGCGGTTGCGCACCCTGATGGAGGCCTGGCGGGATTATTTATCTGATGGGAAGACTCTCAACCCCGATCAATGTCAAGATTTGGCCTTTACCCTGCAAACTGGCCGGGAGCCGATGCCCCATCGACTGGCCATTGTGGCTGACGATCATGGGGAATTGCGGCGGCGCATAGCAGACTTTTTGCGCAATCCGGAGTCGCCGAATTGTTTTGTTGGGGTGGTGCAAGGGGGACAAAATTCAGACCAAACACCAGTTGAGACAAGGATTCGGGAAGGGTTTGGCAGACAACAATTGGACAAAATTGCTGCAGTCTGGGTGGGTGGGGCCACTATAGATTGGAGTGCTTTACACGCAGCAGGGCGGCGGCGTCTGCATGGGCTGCCGGGGTATCCGTTTGAAAAGGATCGTTACTGGCTGCCTGAAGCGTCTTACCAGGGGCAAGAACAGACCTCTGAAAAGTCTTCTTTAAATCATCATGGCCAGGTGCCCTCCCATGGGATTTCGCTGGAGCTACCGACCGCATCTCGTTTTCATCCCGCTGCGACCACCATTGGTCAGCATCGACTGACGCCGTTGGAGAGCTTTGCACAACCGCGAGAGTCGATGCTCTCCTCAGCGGCTGAGGCCCTTTCCCATGGGTTCCCATGGCACCAGGACGGCGATGGCGTCTATCGCATCGTGGTGGGTGATGCGACGCCATCGTGGGCCAGCTTGGCTCAAAGTCTCGAAATGGTTGCTTCCCAGACCGATGCCAGGGTCGTAATTCTGTCGGCAGACTCGGGGTTCGCTGGGCCGAAGGACCGAGGGGGACCGGATTTATTCCAGCTGCTTACGGAGTTCGAGCTGCCAATCATTGCAGCTGTTAAAGGTCGTTGTCGCGGAGCCGGTTGTCTATTGGTGAGCCTGTGCGATTTTATGGTGTGCGCAGAGGGGGCTGAATTTCAGTTTCAACCCGCTGGGGAGTGGCGACTGTCTCAGCGAGAGCAGGCTTTCTTGCAGGAGCGATTTGGCCCCAAAGGTGATGGGCTCTTGAGCGACCAGCGATCGTTCATGGGCATCCAATTGAAAGCGATGGGCCTGCTGTTGCCAGTGGTTCCGGCAGATCGCGTCAATGCCCATGCCGCCAGCCTGGCATTGGAACTGGCCCAGGCACCGAAGGCAGCTCTGGTGCAATTGACCCGGCATCTGGTTCGGATGGTCATCTCTCGGGCGGCGGTGCCCCAGGCAGCCGTTGGCAGAATTGCTGGGGCAAATTCAATTCTGCTGGAGGATCTGGGTAGATCGGAACCACTGTTGTTGCAATCCGACGTTGTCCGTGCCGAGGCCTATGGGGGGGGCGTCCTGCTGGTGACTTTGTGCGATCGCAACAGCCGCAATACGTTTTCCAAAGCCTTTATCGCCGGTATCAATGAAGTCTTTGCCCTGGTACGCGACAATCCGCGTTACAAGGTGCTGGTGTTAACTGGATACGACAGCTACTTTGCCTGCGGTGGCACCCAAGAAACTCTGTTATCGATCCAGGGGGGAACCGCCCGGTTCACCGACGACAAAATTTTTAGTCTTCCCCTGGAGTGCGAGATTCCAGTGATCGCGGCCATGCAGGGCCATGGCATCGGTCCTGGGTGGGCGCTGGGCATGTTTTGCGATCAGATAATCTTCAGCGAAGAGAGCCTTTATTTCAGCCCCTACATGCAGTACGGATTCACGCCAGGAGCGGGGGCCACGTTGATTTTTCCGGACCGGTTTGGCTGGGATTTAGGCCGGGAAATTCTGTTCACGGCTAGGGAATATAAGGGCCACGAACTGCGGTCTCGGGGCATTGACATGGCTGTTCTGCCACGGGCTCAGGTGCTTGGGCATGCCCTACAACGGGCCGGTGAACTGGCGCGACAGTCCCGACATGAGCTAGTCAGGCAAAAGGCCGAACGGTCCCGTCTACTGCGCACCCTGCTGGAGCCGAACTATGCCCAGGAACTGGCCATGCACGACAAAACCTTTGTCGGCAACCAAGAAGTGCAGGAGCGGATTCGCAAATACTACAACTCGGGCATGGCGGTGGCACCCAGCGAAGCGAAAACAGCGGTGTCATCAGCGGCATCTACCCACCATCGCCGTGACCAGATCCTCGAATTTCTGCGCCGTACCCTCGCCGATGAATTGCAACTCAAGTCGGAACGGGTGGATAGCCATGGGGCATTTGTCGATCTGGGCCTGGATTCCATCACCGGGGTGACCTGGGTCCGCCGGGTCAATCAACATTACGGTCTCAGCCTGATGGCAGCCGAGGTGTATAACCACTTTACGCTGAACAAATTTGCCGATCTGGTCCTGGCCAGGACGACGATCCTTGACCAGGACGGTGGAGCACCCGCACCCGCCGAGGCACCACCGCCAGTTAAGGCACCACCGCAAGTAGCTAGTCCACCACTGCCGGTCGCTACGGCAGATGCAGACGCCGTGAATGCCATTCTCAAAACGCTGCAGATCACCCTGGCTGAAGAACTGTTGATCAAGCCCGAGCGCGTAAACCCTGAAACACCATTTGTGGATATGGGGCTGGATTCCATTAGCGGTGTTACCTGGGTGCGCAAGATCAACCAGTGCTATGGGGTCAAAATAACGGCGGTCGAGATCTACAGTCACCCCACCCTGCGCCAGTTTGCAGAATTTATGGCCCGGATCACCCAGGCCCCGCCGACTGAGACGCCGAAGGCTCCATCACCGCCGTTGTCCGAAGCGCCAGTCACGGCTCAGGCCCCTGCTCAGGCCCCTGCCCCCCTGCCCAAACCACCGCCCAAACCCCCTGTAGTAACCCCTCAGCCAGGGGCAGGCATCGCCATCATCGGCATGGCCGGGCAATTTCCCAAGGCCCCTGACCTCAATGCCTTTTGGCAGAACATCGCCCAGGGCATAGACTGTGTTACCGAGATTCCTCAGGAACGGTGGTCCCCAGCAGACTTTTATGACAGTTGTGACCATGCTCCGAACCCAACCCCCCATAAGTGGATGGGGGTATTGGAGGATGTTGATAAGTTCGATCCGTTGTTTTTCAACATTTCTCCCCGTGAAGCGGAACTCATGGACCCGCAACAACGGCTGTTTCTAGAAGCCAGTTGGGCCTGTATTGAGGATGCAGGGTACGACCCATCCTCCTTGTCCGGCAAAAAGTGTGGCGTGTTTGCGGGCTGTGGTGCCGGGGATTACGGCCTGTCCCTGGAGGCAGAAGGGTTAAATGCCCAGGCCTTAATGGGGGGAGCCGCGTCTATTTTGCCCGCCCGCATTGCCTACACGTTGAATCTGCATGGACCCTGCCTGGCTTTAGATACGGCTTGCTCCTCCTCCCTGGTGGCCATGGCCATGGCCTGCGATAGTTTGGTGGCTGGTAACAGTGACATGACCCTGGCGGGCGGGGTGACCGTGCTGGCGGGACCGGCCATGCATCTGATGACGGGCAATGCTGGCATGCTGTCGGCCAACGGGCGCTGCCACACCTTTGACCAGCGCGCCAATGGTTTTGTGCCTGGGGAAGGCGTAGGTGTTTTGTTAATGAAGCGGCTGGAGGACGCAGAACGGGACGGTGACCGGATCCTGGGGGTGATTCGCGGCTGGGGCGTGAACCAGGATGGTCGCACCAACGGCATTACTGCCCCCAATGGAGATTCCCAAACCCGGCTACAGCGACAGGTTTACGATCGGTTCAACATTGATCCGGCCACCATTCAATATGTGGAGGCCCACGGTACTGGCACCAAACTGGGTGATCCCATCGAGGTAGAGGGGTTAAAGCAGTCGTTTCGGCAGTACACAGACAGGCGTGGGTATTGTGCCCTGGGGGCGGTTAAGAGCAATATCGGCCATTCCCTGATGGCGGCGGGAGTGGCGGGAGTGATTAAAATTCTGCAGGCGATCCGGCATCGACATATGCCGCCCACCCTTCATTTTGAAACCCTCAATGACCAAATTGATCTGGAGGGTTCACCGTTTTATGTGAACAGTGCTGGGCAAGCATGGGTTGCGCCCCCAGGGCAGACGCGCTGTGCGGCGATCAATTCCTTTGGGTTTAGTGGCACCAATGCCCATCTGGTGATTGAGGAATATGGGGCGCAGACCCAAGACCCTGATACCAGTGGGGAGCAGTTGGAGTCGCCTGCCATGGTCGTTCTTTCCGCCCGCACTGAGGCACAGTTGCAGGTGTCCGGCCAAAATCTATTGACCTATTTAGAACAGCAACTGGACTGTCCGGACACCGTTGCCCCCGATCTGCTGAGTATTGCTTACACCCTGCAAACCGGTCGGCAGGCCATGGATGAGCGGGTTGGCTGGGTGGTGTCATCCCTTGACGAACTCATGCAAGCACTGCGCTCTTATCTAGCTGGTGAAACCAACGGACGGGCGCGTGGCCATGTCACGCATGGTCAGGAGGTCCTCGGGTGCCTCAATACTGACGGGGATGCCGCTGAGATGCTCAGGGCCTGGGCCAGAAAGCGCAAGTTCTCCCATATTCTGAGCCTTTGGGTGAGGGGGCTGGACGTTGACTGGCACCTGTTCTATGACCAGGGTCAGCCGCGTCGGCTGTCCTTGCCCACCTATCCATTCGCCCGACAACGATATTGGATGCATAAGGCCCGTCTGCTCTCGTCCGCCGCCGGGGCAAAATCGGTAAATCTGCCGCCGCCGCTAGCTGCATCGCCACCCTCATCGTTGTCTTCACTTTTGATCTTTGAACCCGGTTGGACTGCGCATCCCGTTGCGGACCATGGATCATCAGAACCGCCATCGTTTCATGAACGTCATGTTTTGTTCTGTGGTCTTGACCAGAGCCTTGGCAGAGAGTTTGCCGCTGGTTTGGAGGGGGTGATGGTCCATCACATCCCTTCATTAGAAGATCTTTCCTCAGCTCAGGGGACCCTGGCAGCGCAGCTAAGCCATGCCGCCCTCCAGGTCTTTAAACTCATCCAAACACTCATCCAAGGCTTGAATTCGCGTGAGAAATTGCTCTTGCAAGTGGTGGTTCCCCATGATCAGGGGATCTGTCTGCATGGTGGCCTGATCGGCATGTTGAAGACGGCGCGGGCGGAATATCGATGGCTGATACCGCAGCTGATCGAACTGGATGGGCAGTCGTTGTCCTTGGAGACGGTCGCCATGGTGCATGACTGTGCCTGCCATCCTGAAGATCTACATATTCGTTATCACGGTCGTGACCGCTACATCAGCTCCTGGCAGGAAACCGTGCCAGCCCCCACTGAACAATCCTTTGATTGGCAGCAGAACGGTGTTTATTTGATTGTGGGTGGTGGGGGTGGTTTGGGGGCCATCTTTGCGGAGGAAATTGCCCGTAACACCCGCAGTGCCGCTTTGATCCTGGTGGGTCGTTCGCCACTGGACGATGACAAACGTGCGGTGATTGAACGGGTGCGATCGCTCGGTGCCCAGGTCGAATACAGGCAAGCCAATATCGCCGACCGCGCCGACACCGACCACCTGATTCAATCCGTTCAGCAGGCCTACGCAGGCCTTGACGGGATCCTTCATTGTGCCGGTGTCACCCGTGACCAGATCATTCGCGAAAAGCAAGTCGAGGACTTCGCAGCGGTGTTGGCCCCGAAGCTGACAGGCACCTTTTATCTGGATCAGGCCTCACGTCACCTCGACCTGGATATTTTTCTCCTGTGCTCTTCCAATGCGGCGGTGCTGGGTAATCCGGGCCAGGTGGATTACGCCACCGCCAATGCCTTTCAGGATGTGTTCGCCGAGTACCGCTCCCAACTTGTGATCAAGGGCCAGAGGAAGGGCCGAACGGTGGCCATCGGTTGGCCCCTGTGGAAAGAGGGCGGCATTCAAACCCATGGGGCGGTCCAGGCCGCATTCAAGCAGCGTTATGGATTAACGCCGATGCCCACCCCATGGGGACTACGGGCGCTATCCCAAGCATTGGCAGCAGCGCAACCGCGTCTATTGGTGATGTGTGGTGATCCAGACGCGATGAGAACCAGCCTTCAGATGGCTGAACGGTTTGAGGGGCAAGGTCTCGACCAAACCATCGGTCCCCATCAGCCCAGCCCAGAGGCAAGTCAGATCCGCCCACAGGTGGAAACAATTTTGACCCAGATCGTTTCCGATTTGCTCAAAATCCCCACCGGAGATCTCGATCCATCGGCTCACCTAAATGTTTATGGGTTCGATTCCACCCTGTTGATCGAATTGGCGGTTCGTTTGAATACTCGTCTGGGTCTTGATCTGACGCCAGCAGTCTTTTTTGAGCGCCTGACCATTGCCCGGATTGCAGACTATATCGCCTCAGACTACCGGCATGCCCTGGCCAGCTTAATCCAAAGCCGTTCTAACGGCGATCAGATCAACAATACTCAGGCCAACAGTACTCAGGCCAACAATACTCAGGCCAACAATACTCAGGCCAATGGGGCTCAGGCTCAGCCGCAGTGCTCTGCTACGGTCAGACAGGATTTTGTTGCTCCGACTGAGCCCATCGCCATTATCGGTATATCGGGCAGCTTTCCCATGGCCCCCGATCTAGATGCCTTCTGGCATAACTTAAACACAGGCCAGGACTGCATCACAGAAATTCCCAAATCAAGATGGGATTGGGCTGCCTGGTACGGCGATCCGGATCAGGAGGACAACAAAACCAATATCAAATGGGGCGGCTTCATTGATGGCGTGGACGAGTTTGACCCGCTCTTTTTTGGCATCTCTCGGGGAGAAGCGGAGCTGATGGACCCCCAACAGCGGTTGTTGATGACCCACGTCTGGAAAGTGTTCGAGGATGCTGGCTATGCCGCTGAATCTCTGTCGGGCAGTGCTACTGGTATCTTTGTCGGCACCGCCAGCAGTGGTTACCACACCCTGGTCAAAAAGACAGGCATGCCGATCGAAGGCCATACCGCCATTGGTAACCTGCCGTCGGTTGGACCCAACCGCATCAGCCATTACCTCAACTTACATGGTCCCAGCGAACCGATCGAAACCGCCTGTTCGTCTTCCCTGGTGGCAGTGCACCATGGCGTGACGGCGATTCAAAACGGCCACTGCGAGATGGCCGTGGTGGGCGGCGTAAACACGTTGGTGACGCCGGACGTGCACATCAGCATGAACAAGGCTGGAGCCCTGGCTGTGGACGGTCGATGCAAACCCTTTTCAGAGCAGGCGAATGGCTATGTCCGCAGCGAAGGTGTCGGCATGCTGTTGCTCAAACCCCTGTCAGCTGCCGAGAACGATGGCGATCATATCTATGGGGTGATTCGCGGCTCCGCTGAAAACCACGGCGGTCGAGCCGGTTCGCTGACCTCGCCCAATCCCAGGTCCCAGGCTGACTTACTGAAAACCACCTACACCCGAGCAGGCATCGATCCAAGCACCGTCAGCTATATCGAAACCCATGGCACCGGCACAAAGCTGGGGGACCCCGTGGAGATCAACGGCCTGATAACGGCGTTTAACGAATTACGTGAAACCTACCCGGTGCTTGCCGGTGGGCCGGATGTGGAACGCTATGCCTGTGGTTTGGGCTCCGTTAAGTCCAACATTGGCCATACGGAATTGGCCGCTGGTGTCGCCAGTGTGCTCAAAGTGCTGCTGCAATTCAAACACCGCACCCTGGTGAAAAGTCTCCATGCTGAACGGCTAAATCCTTATATTCGGCTACAGGACAGTCCCTTCTATGTGGTCCAGGAAAGTCAGCCATGGGTGGCGTTACAAGACCCCCATGGCAAGGAGTTGCCCTACAGAGCGGGGGTGAGTTCGTTTGGCATTGGCGGTGTGAATGCCCATGTGATTCTCGAAGCATACGATGGCGCTGCTCGGCCATCGTCCCCGAGGGCTGCCTGGCCTGTTCCGATGATTGTGCTTTCGGCTCGCAATGGCGATCGTCTGCGAGAGATGGTCCAAAACCTGCTGGCATGGGTTGATCGGTCTGCTGTTTCGTCAGGGATGGCTGCCCCCAGCCTGCATGGAGTAGCCTATTCGCTGCAGGTGGGGCGCACGGCGATGGCAAGCCGATTGGCGTTTGTGGCCGCATCGTTCCAGATGATGCGGGATCAACTGCGGCATTACCTCCAGGGTGCCGGTGACACGGGAGAGCTGTTCTGCGGCGAAGTAAACGGCCAGCCTTACCCTGATGTGCCTGGCCCAGATGCCAGCCAGCCACTGGTGGACCAATGTAGACAGTCCGGTGACTACCGTCGGTTGTTGGAGCATTGGGTGAATGGGGGGACCGTCGATTGGCCGCAATGTTACGGTGACATCCTTCCGGCTCGGGTCAGCCTGCCCACCTATCCCTTTGCCCAGGACCGTTGTTGGGTTGGCACCATTCCCCAGAACGGGCATCTGCCCCTTGCGATGGAGCCAACGCTGCCAGCCGCGCCCCATGATGGGAATTTACAGGCTTTTTATCCTGGTTGGGAGGCTCTCCCGGTGCCAAATGCGGCGCGATCGCGCCGCATTACGACCACCCCCCTCATTATCGGCGGCACACCGGAGCAGATCGCTGCCATCCGTAAGCAGGCAGCGGCAACCGTTTTGACCCTACCGGTGGAGGCCAGTCCTGCCGTGGTGGCGCATCGGGTCCGGCAACAGGGGGATGTGGAGCATCTGGTTTGGATTGCGCCGTCCTCTGACTTGGGGCGGGAGCTGGGGCAACCCATGATTGAGGCCCAGGAAACGGGACTTTTCCAACTATTTAATCTGGTCAAAGGGTTGCTCCTGCTGGGGTATGGCGATCGGTCCCTACGGTTGACGGTGATCACCACCCAGACCCAGGCCATCTACCGCAGCGATCGCATTCAACCCGCCCATGCCGGTGTCCATGGCTTGGCTGGCACCCTGGCCCAGGAATACCCCCAGTGGCAGATTCAGGCCTTGGACCTGCCAGAAAATCAGGCTTGGCCGGTTCAGGACATTTTCCCACTGACCCCACTGACCCCACTGACCTTGGACGAAACGGGCACCCCGCTGGCCTATCGGGATGGGACGTGGTTTAAGCCGGTGCTGTTGCCAGTCAGGGGGCTGGATTCAGACGGCAATGGCTATCGGCGGGGTGGGGTCTATGTTGTGGTCGGTGGCGGCGGCGGATTGGGCCAGGTGTGGACCCGCTGGATGCAGGAGCATTATCAGGCCCGGGTGATCTGGATTGGTCGACGACCAGCGGCGGCCCTGGATCAACCGCTGAGCGCCCTCGCCAACGATGGTTTAAAACCCGCTTACTTCCAGGCGGATGCGGCTGAGCCCGGTGTCCTGGAGGGGGTGCTCCAACGGATTCGCCAGAGCTACGGCAGGATTCACGGCATCGTACATGCCGCCATGGATGTTTTTGATTTGGCCCTGGCCGATATGACTCCAGAGCGATTTCGCCGGGTGTTGGCGAGCCGGATCAATATCAGCGTGCGGATCGCCGAGGCCGTTCGCCATGACTCCTTAGATTTTATGTTGTTCTTTTCCTCCATGGCATCGTTCGCCAGGGCAGGCGGGTATGGGGGATATGCGTCGGGATGTGTGTTTATGGATGCCTACGCGCGAGCCTTAAGCACCGAGCTACCCCATGCGGTGAAGGTGGTCAATTGGGGCTACTGGGGGGTGGGTTCGGGTGAGCGAGTGTCGGCTCAGGTCAAACGCCGCTATCAGCAGCTGGGTATCGAGCCAATTCAGCCCGCCATGGGCATGCAGGGCCTACAGACCCTGATGCAGGGGTCGTTGGAGCAAATGGCCTTGGTCCGTACCTCCAGGCCCGATGCCATCGACGGAGTTGCTAGTGCGGCATCGCTCTCTCGCCAAACCGATGATCTCCCGCCATCGTTAATCCGAAACATTTTGTTACAGATGGAGACCCATGGAGCAGATGAGTTCGTTTCGCTTGGACATAACTCAAGAATTTGAGACCATCGAGCGCCGGATTGCCGGATTGCTGGCAGGCATATTCGATGCCTATGGGTTCTTCCGGGAACAGAGGTTCACCCTGGAGGAGTTGAAAGCACGGGTGTTGTTCAAGCCAGCCTACGATCACTGGCTGGCGGAGAGCCTGGCCGCGCTCCATCAGCGGGGGCTATTAGGCTGGGACGGGGGCTGGGACGGGGGCCGGGATGGGGGGCAGTATACGGTACCCGATACCGATCGCCCCCCGCTCCATCAGCTGTGGGACCAGTGGCGTCACGCCCGCGCCCAGGCTGGCAGGGATAATCAGGCCCGATGGCAACTGGCGGAAAGCTGCCTGCAAGCCCTGCCCGACCTGCTGGCCAGTCGGCAACTGGCAACCGACGTAATTTTTCCCGATGCCTCCATGGCCCTGGTTGAGAATTTATACCAGGGGAATGCTGTGGCCGATCTGTTCAACGGCCTGATGGCAGACGCCCTGGTGCAGATCTTAGGGGCGCGGTTGACGACAGATGGAACCCAGACGGTACGCATTCTTGAAATTGGTGCTGGCACGGGCGGAACCACTGTAGAGGTGCTGAAAAAACTCCAGCCTTTCAAGCATGGGATTGCGGAATATTTGTATACCGATATTTCTCAATTCTTTTTGCTCCATGCCAGGGAACAGTATGCCCCTGGCCATCCATACCTGCGCACGGCTTTGTTCGATGTGGAGTCGCCCCCTGGGTCCCAGGGGATTGAACCCGGACGTTACGACTTTGTGATTGCGACCAACATCCTACACGCCACGAAAAACATTCGTCACACCCTACGCCACGTGAAGACGGCGATGCGGCGCAATGGCACTCTGCTGATCAATGAGGTCAGTGATAAAACCCTGTGGGGCCATGTCACCTTTGGTCTGTTGGAGGGGTGGTGGCGGCATGAGGACACGGCTCTGCGCATCCCTGGGTCGCCCCTGCTGGCTCCCAAAACTTGGCGGCGGGTGCTGGCAGACGAGGGGTTTGATCCGGTGGTGTTCCCCGGTCAGTGGGCCCACGGTCTAGGACAACAGGTTATTTTAGCGGCCAGTGACGGCTGGGTGCGCCAGAGCATTTCGGAGACCGCTAACCATCAGCCGCCGGTGCCGATAAATAGCAATGGCAGGGGGGGCGGGGCTGAGGTGTCTTTGCGATCGCAAACAGTCGCTTACTTCAAGCAACTGATGGCCGCCACCCTAAAGCTGCGGGTCGACGAAATTGCAGCTACAGAACCCTTAGAAAGCTATGGCATCGACTCGATTTTAATCAATCGTGTTAACGCCAAACTCAGGGCAAATTTTGGCGATGTGCGCAGTACCCTGTTGTTCGAGGCCCAAACCATTGATGCCCTGGCTGACCATTTTATTCACCATGAACGGCCAGCGCTGGAACGTGTGCTGAGGGCCAATAATAATTCCCCTAGTCAGGCGGTGATGCCGGTGGTGCCTGCTAGACCTGGGGCAGATACCAAGACACCGGCATCTGCTGAACGCCATCGCCCCCAGAGTGACGGTCAGAGTGACGGTCTGGATCTGGCCACTGAAATTGCCATTATCGGTATTAGCGGTCGCTATTCCCAGGCGGACAACCTGGATACATTTTGGAAAAATCTGGAAGCTGGCCACCATTGCGTCACAGAAATTCCGGCGGACCGATGGTCCCTGGAGGGCTTCTTTGAAGCGGATGTGGAAAAGGCGGTCAAGCAGACTAAAAGCTATAGCAAGTGGGGCAGTTTTCTCCCAGGCTTTGCCGATTTTGATCCGTTGTTTTTTGGCATCCCCCCCAGCGAGGCCATGAAAATGGACCCCCAGGAACGGCTGTTTTTGCAGGCCACCTGGGAGGCCCTGGAAGACGCCGGTCATACCCGCACCATGCTGGCAGATCAGTACGGTGGCAGAGTTGGGGTTTTTGTCGGCATCTCGCGCACGGGGTTCGAGCTGTTTGGTGCTGACTTTCAAGCCCGTGGCGGCCGTTTCCAACCCCGTACGTCCTTTAGTTCAGCGGCCAATCGAGTTTCCTATTTTTTAAATATCCACGGGCCGAGCATGCCCATCGATACCATGTGCTCATCGTCGCTGACGGCAATCCATGAGGCCTGTGAGCATTTGCGTCGGGGCACCTGTGATCTGGTGATCGCCGGGGGGGTGAATCTCTTCTTGCATCCGTCGAGCTATGTCGAACTTTGTGCCAGTGGCATGTTGTCCCAGGATGGCAAGTGCAAATCCTTTGGGGCGGGCGGCGACGGCTTTGTGCCTGGGGAAGGGGTGGGGGCGGTGGTTCTGAAACCGCTACAGCGGGCGATCGCAGATGGGGACAACATCCACGCCGTCATCCGGGGCTCCAGCGTCAACCATGGCGGCAAGACCAATGGCTACACGGTGCCCAATCCCCTAGCCCAGCGGGATCTGATCCAGGCGGCTTTAGCGCAAGCGGGGGTCCATGCCCGGTCGATGAGTTATATCGAAGCCCATGGCACGGGTACGGAATTGGGTGACCCGATTGAGATCACCGGCCTCTCCCTAGCGTTCGAAGCGGACACGGATGACACTGGCTTTTGCGCCATTGGCTCCGTCAAATCCAATCTGGGTCATCTAGAGGCGGCGGCGGGTATCGCCGGTCTCACCAAAGTTGTCCTGCAGCTCAAGCATGGACGGCTGACCCCCAGTTTGCATGCGACAGCGTTGAATCCAAATATCAGCTTTGAGAAAACACCATTTTACGTCCAGCACCAGGCCGGTCCCTGGCCAAGACCTGAATTGGCTTTGCAGGGCGAATCGCATCAGTATCCAAGGTTGGCCGGTGTATCGTCCTTTGGGGCCGGTGGCACCAATGCCCATGTCGTGCTGGAGGAGTATCAGGACGTTCGCCAGACTGCCGGATTAGCTGACCCAGAACAACCGGCGGTGATTGTGCTGTCGGCAAAAACTGAGGCGGGGTTACGACGCTCAGCCCGTCAGCTCCTCGCCCACTTGGAAAAAATGCCGGAGATAGACGCCCAATGGTTGCACGATGCCGCCTTCTCGCTGCAAGTTGGCCGCGAAGCGATGGCGGAACGCCTGGGCTGTGTGGTCTCTTCCGGGAATGAGCTGATCGATCAGCTACGACGGTTTGTCCGCAATGGCAGCGATGAGCATACGCTGCATCGGGGCCAGATGGGGGGTCGCCGTGATGCCCTGGCCCTGTTCAGGGGTGATGACGATCTGCGCGATGCTGTGGCGGCCTGGATACAGCACCGCAAGTACGACAAACTGCTCAGCCTTTGGGTCTGGGGTGGGGAATTTGATTGGCACCGTCTGCATGCCCCTGGCACCCGGCGGCGTGTCAGCCTGCCCACCTATCCTTTTGAGTGCGATCGCTACTGGTTTGACAGAGATATAACCTCCCCTAGCCCGACTCCGCCAACCTCATCCCTAATGATGGTGCCGCAATGGCAGCCCAGGCCCTTGATGGCCAACCAAAACCAGGGCCAATGGACACAGCATTACATTCTGCTGTGCGATCTGGGTGAATGTAGCCCTGACGCTTGGGCCGGGTTTCAGTCCAGGGGCATCATCTGCCACCCTATAGATAGCCAGGCTGAACAAATCCATGGGCGATTTGTGGATTACGCGGCCCAGCTCCTTGATCTGCTCCGCACCCTACTCCGGGACCAGTCCCAGGTGGCCACATTAATTCAGCTGGTGGTGCCAACCGGGGGTGAAGCGCAGCTGCATAGCGGTCTCAGCGGGATGCTAAAAACCGCATACCAGGAAAATCCCAACCTCCACGGTCAGGTGATTGAAGTGGATCCGTCCGAGGGGATGGCGGCGATCGCAGCGCGTCTGATGGCGGACAGCCATTCTCCTGGGGACACTCACATCCGCCATGGCCATGGGGAGCGCCTGGTGCAAACGTGGCAAGAATTGACCCTGGCGGACGCCGTTACTCCCCCCTGGCGGGACAACGGCGTCTATTTGATATCCGGCGGTGCGGGGGGGCTGGGGCTGCTGTTTGCCCGAGAGATTGCCACCCAGGCCCAGGATGTCACCTTGATTCTCACGGGGCGTTCCGAACTCAGCGATAGCCAACGGGAAAGCCTGCGGCAGCTTGAAGCCGATCTGGCAGTGAGGGGGGCTCGTCTGGACTATTGCCAGACCGATGTTAGCGATCGCGCCGCCGTTGATCGCCTGGCCCACCATATTCAAACCCAGTTTGACCAACTGGATGGCATCCTCCATGCCGCCGGTTTGGTGCGGGACAGCTTTATCCTCAAAAAGAATCCAGCCGATTTGAGAGACGTCCTGGCCCCCAAGGTGTCCGGCACCGTTAATTTAGCAGCGGCCTTTGCCCCCCTGGCCCCCGAGTTATTTATTTTATTCTCATCGGTGTCTGGGGTGATGGGTAACCCAGGGCAGGCAGATTACGCCGCCGCCAATGGCTTTATGAATGCCTGGGCCGAGCATTGCCGTCAGCGGCTAACCGGACGGTCCCAGAGAACCGTCGCCCTATGCTGGCCCCTCTGGCAGCAAGGGGGGATGGGCCTAGATGTCGCCGCAGAGTCTGCTTTGGAGCAAAACACAGGCATGAAGGCCATGCCCGTAGCGGCAGGCATGGACGCCTGCTACCGAGCCTTGGCGGCCAATCAAGCCCAGGTGATGATCGCCTACGGTGATGCTGCCCGGCTGCGCAGGACATTCCTTCGGGACGAACCGTTGGCCGAGGGCGAATCCCGGCGGTCTCGCCCGCCCCATCTCGCCCGCCATGCTCGGGAAAGACTCTGGCAGCAGACCCTGGGGCAGCTGGTGCAGCTGTTTGGCGAGGTCATTCAACTACATCCAGACCGGATCGATGTCCAGGCGTCCATGGAGGACTTCGGCGTGGACTCGATCATCGTCACCCAGATGAACCAAGAGCTGGCACCAGTCTTTCAGAAGTTCCCTAAAACCTTATTTTTTGAATATCCCACCCTGGCCTCCCTATGCAGTTATTTTGTCGACACCTTTCCGGCGGCATGCGCCAGTTGGACGGGGCTGTCATTGTCGTCCTCACTGTCGTCCCAGCCGATGGCCACGGGGCTGGCTGGGCGACCGGATCCGAGCCCCGCTCAAGACAGTAATGACAGTAATAACAGCCGAACCCCTGAGGCTCGGGAGCAGCAGGCCAGCAGAGGCTCAGGGAGGACAAGCCCCACCACCCAGGAGCCGATTGCCATCATCGGTGTGAGTGCTCGGTTTCCCCAGGCCGAAACCCTGGATGCGTTTTGGTCAATGTTGCGATCGGGAACCCATTTAGTGACAGAAATTCCATCCCAACGCTGGCCCCTGGCAGGTTTCTATGAGCCAGATTCAAAGCAGGCGGTGGCGCAGGGCAAAAGCTACGGCAAATGGGGGGCATTTCTGGAGGGATTTGCCGACTTCGATCCGCTCTTTTTCAATCTTTCTCCCCAGGAAGCGTTGAGAATGGACCCCCAGGAACGGTTGTTTCTGCAAACATCATGGTCGGCCCTGGAAGATGCGGGATACACCCCCGCTCGCTTGGCGCAGTGCTGTGATAGCAACGTGGGGGTGTTCGCGGGCATCACCAAGACCGGTTATGACCTGTACGGGCCGGAACTTTGGCAGACGGGGGATACCCTGCAACCCCGGACGTCTTTTGCGTCCGTGGCTAACCGGGTGTCTTTTCTGCTGAATCTCAAAGGCCCCAGTATGCCTGTGGACACCATGTGTTCCTCCTCGCTGACTGCTATCCATGAAGCCTGCCAGCGGTTACGCTTGGGTGACTGTGCCCTGGCCCTGGCGGGTGGGGTGAACCTGTACCTGCATCCTGCCAACTACGTTGAATTATCAACTCTCCAGATGCTCTCAAAAGATGGGCGCTGTCGTAGCTTTGGGAACGGGGGCGACGGTTTTGTGCCAGGGGAGGGTGTCGCCGTTGTCTTACTGAAGCCCCTGGCCAACGCCCTGGCCGATGGCGATCAGATCCACGCCGTCATTCGGGGCAGTCAGGTCAACCATGGCGGCAGAACCAATGGGTATACGGTGCCCAATCCCAAGGCTCAAGCGGACCTGATTCGGCGGACTCTGGATAAAGCTGGGGTTGATGCCAGGACGGTCAGTTATGTGGAGGCCCACGGCACCGGCACCTCCCTGGGCGACCCGATTGAAGTGGAGGGTCTGACCCAGGCATTTCGGGCGGATACAAGCGCCACGGGGTTCTGTGCTCTGGGCTCGGTAAAGTCCAACCTGGGCCATCTGGAGGCGGCGGCTGGCATGGCTGGTCTGGTGAAGATCGTGCTGCAAATGCGTTACCGACAGCTGGTGCCCAGCCTGCATGCAGCCCAGTTAAATCCCCATATTGAGTTTGACGAGACGCCGTTCCAGCTACAGCAGACATTGGCAGATTGGCCGCGACCTACCGTGAGCGTCAACGGCACCACCCAGGAAGTCCCGCGCATCGCTTGCCTTTCATCCTTTGGTGCGGGTGGGTCTAACGCCCATGTGGTGGTGGAAGAGTATCCCGGTGAACTGGCTGCTACAGAGGCCCCCTCCCCAGTCAGGGCTACTCCCGGGTCTGTCGGCCCTGTGGGCATCGTTCTATCGGCGAAAAATCAGGAGCGGTTGCAGGTGTATGCCCAACGCCTCAAGGATTTTCTGGTGGCCCATCGATCAGCGCTGGACGGGCGACTGCAGGACATTGCCCATACGCTTCAACTTGGTCGCGTCGCTATGGATGAACGGTTGGCGATGTCGGTGTCGACCCTGGATGAACTTTTGGAAAACCTGGATGGGTTTTTGCAGGGGCGGAACCGGGGGGCGAATTGTTTTCAGGGGTGTAGGGGTCGCGATCGCACCCCCCTATCTTTAATTAGTAACGACGAGGACTTCGGCGAGACGGTTGACCGCTGGATACAACGGGGCAAGCTGAGCAAATTGCTGGAACTCTGGACCCAAGGTCTGAGCATCGACTGGACGCGGCTATACCAGGCCACCCCACCCGGTATCGTCAGTTTGCCCACCTATCCCTTTGCCAGGGAGCGCTATTGGCTGCCAGAACTAAAGCGATCGCAGCCAGCTGTTCATGACATCGGCATTCATGACATCGGCATTCATAACACCGCCATTCATAACACCGCATTTGAGGCAGATGCCCAGGCGGTGACCGAGTGGACGTTGCACCCGGTGTGGGATGGGGTTTGCCCCAAAGCGGTGGAGCGATTTCCCGATGGCAATGCAGCGATTGCCATCATTGGCGGCACGCCGGAGCAGCTGAGGGCCATACACAAGAATTATCCGGCGGCACAGCCATTGCAGCTGCCCAATACCGCTGATTTGAAGCAGTGGTCTGCCGTCTTGGATCGCCTGCCAGAGCTGGACCATATCCTCTGGATTGCGCCTGAAACTGAGCCGTTATCGCTGGTGGACGACCGGGTGATTGAGGCCCAGGACATCGGCGTCATTCAAGTTTTTCGGTTAGTCAAAGCACTGCTTTCCCTGGGGTATGGTCAAAAAACTCTGGGTTGGACCGTGATTACTGACCAGGCCCAGGCTGTCCTTCAGACGGAGCCCATTCATCCCATCCATGCCGGTATCCATGGATTTGTCGGCAGTATGGCGAAGGAATTTCCCCAATGGCAGGTGCGGCTGCTGGATCTAGACGCCCAGCCCTGGCCGGATGCCCTTTGGACCATCCCCCCCAACCCCCAGGGGGAAGCCCTGGCCTACCGTGGAAACCAGTGGTTCCAGCAAGCGCTAATACCGGTGCAGGATCTGGCGGTCAACCCAGAACCGTTCCGGACCCAGGGGACGTACATCATCATTGGTGGCGCAGGGGGACTGGGGGAGGTGCTGTCTCGACATCTGATCCAGCATTGGCAGGCCCAGGTGATTTGGGTGGGACGGCGACCCTTAAATCTGGATATTCAAACCAAAATCGACGCCCTGGCAGCGCTGGGGGCAGCTCCCTGGTATCTCTCGGCGGATGCCGCCAACGTCAGTGACCTGGAGAGGGTTCGCAACGCCGTTCAACAAAAGTGCGGCTCGATTCATGGGGTGGTGCATTCGGCCCTGGGCAGCTACGACCAGAGTTTAACGGCCATGGATGAGGCCCAATTCCGCTCCGTTCTTTCCGCCAAGGTGGACATTACCGTGCGGGTTGCCCAGGTATTTGCAGAAGAGCCGTTGGATTTCATCCTTTTCTTCTCGTCCCTGGCATCCTTCGGCAAGGTGCGGGGCATGAGCAGCTATGTGGCTGGCTGTGTCTTCCAAGATGCCTTTGCCCTGAGGCTCTCCCAGATCTGCTCTATCCCTGTCAAGGTGATCAACTGGGGCTTTTGGAGCATTGGCGGCGGTGCCAGAATCTCGGATACCCTCCGGCGGCATCTCCAAGAGACCGAGGGAGTACAGCCGATCAATGCTGACGTGGGCATGGGGGTGTTAGCACAGTGCATCAGCAGCAACATCTCCCCATTGGCCTTTATCAAATCCGACGCCTCAAGGCCCCCTCGGGGTGTGGTGTTGAATCAGACCATGACCCAGGCACCCAGAGTTGTGCCGTCATGCTTGCCGACCCTGGCGGACTTCTCACCCGCAATTGCAGTGCCAGCCGTGCATCCGCTTCTGGCTGAGCTGGATGGCTGGATGGTGAAATTATTGTTGGCCCAGTTTTTGCACATGGGTGTATTGCAGAACGGCGTCATCGAAAACAGTGCCACCCTGCGACAGCGCACGGGGGTGCTGGCCAAGTATCAGATTTGGTGGGATGAGGTGATGGCGGCCTTTGGCCAACGGGGATGGATCCACCTCAATAACGGCACCATCACCGTTGAGGATGCCGCATTGCTTGAAAATCCTGAGCTGATCTGGCGGCAATGGCAGGCGTTTTGTCAACAAACCGATCAGGATGATGAGATGCGGCCACTGACCGCCATCATTGATGAATGCTTTCGGGCACTGCCAGCTATTGTGCGCGGCCACACATTAATTACGGACATTCTATTTCCGGCAGGTGCCGTGAACAAAATGGAAGTCCTCTATAAGGACAACTCCATCGCCCATTTCTTTAATACGGCCCTGGCGGAAGTTGCTGCTGCCTGGTTACAGCAGCGCCTGGACGTCGATCCTCAAGCCCAAATTCGCATCCTCGAAATTGGTGCGGGGACCGGTGGGACCACATCCACAGTGCTGCCCCACCTGGCCCCGTTCAAGCAGGCGATCGCAACCTATTGCTACACGGACATTTCCAATTCGTTTTTGATGGATGCCGCCCAGCGATATGGTTCGGCCCACCCCTACCTGGAATACAGAATTTGTGACATTGAGCAGCCCCTGGCGGCACAGGGTCTGGAGGTGGGGACCTATGACCTGGTGATTGCCACCAATGTATTGCATGCCACTCACTCCATGGGTAATACGGTGGGCAATGCCAAGGCCGCCCTGGCGAAAAATGGGGTGCTACTGCTAAATGAGATGACCGACAAGACGGTATTTGCCACCTTGATTTTTGGCTTAATTGACGGTTGGTCCCTGGCCCAAGATACTCACCTGCGGATTCCCGGTAGCCCAGGTCTCACCCCCAATACTTGGCGGCAGCTCCTGGCGGAGACTGGCTTTAATCACATCCAACTGCCGGTGCCCTTGGCCCAACCCCTGGCCCAGCAAATTATTGTGGCGGAGAGCGACGGCGTGATCAGACAGAGGCGATCGCAAGTGACCTCTGAACCGATCGCCTCACCCGGAGTGGAACGTGGCCAGCCACCAGAGAGCCACACGGTGCCAACCGTAGACAAATCGGCCTATGTGCAACAGCAAATTGTCGCTTGCCTGTCTCGGACCCTGCGGCTGGATGACCGGCGGTTCGAACTGGATGTGTCATTTTCCGATTACGGTGTGGACTCCATCTTAGGGGCGCAGTTCATCACCCTAGTCAGTGCAGCGCTAGACATTGACCTGAATACGACGATCATTTTCAATTACCCCACCGTGGAGCGACTTAGCGCCCATGTTGTGGAGGCCTATGGCGATCGCATTACCCCGCCTGTGCCCGATCGAGCCCCCGAGTTAGAGACCCAGGAAACCCTGAGAGGCCAGGAAACCCTGGGAATCCAGACCGCCCCTGCCTCCAGCCCAGGGCAGGTACCCAGATCAAGGCCGCAGCCGCCACCGACCGTTTCCCAACCCCCTCGCACCTCCCCAGCCGCCACCGATATTGCCGTCATTGGACTTTCCCTACAGGTCCCCGGTGCCCAAACCCCCCCCGATTTTTGGCAACACCTGCTCAGCGGTCAGAACGCAGTGAGCGAATTGCCGACCCATTATTTGGATCGTGAAACGTATTACAGCCCGCAACGGCAAAAGGGTAAAACCTACTGCCACCAGGGCGGTGTGCTAGAAGATCGAGATTGTTTTGATCCCTTGTTCTTCAATCTGTCACCCCGCGATGCGGAATCCATGAATCCGCATCAGCGCTTGATTATGCAGGAAGGCTGGAAGGCCCTTGAGGACGCAGGATACAATCCAAAATCTTTGGCTGGCGTTCAGACTGGCATCTTTGTTGGCTCCGAACCAAATGGCTATTTCCATGAGACCTTCACGGGGGCATCGGAGGCCATTATTGCCTCCAGGCTGTCCTACTTCCTGAATCTACGGGGACCGGCCCTGGTGGTGAATACGGGCTGTTCCTCTGCGGCGACGGCTCTGCATCTGGCCTGTGAAAGCCTGAGAACTGGGGAATGCTCCCTGGCCCTGGCGGGGGGCGTCTATGCGTTGATGAACCACGCCCATCTAATTTCACTATCGGAAATTGAAATGCTGTCGCCGTCGGGTTGCTGCCGCACCTTTGATGCCGAGGGCGATGGCATGGTGTTGTCGGAAGGCGTCGGTATGGTCACGCTGAAACGTCTGGCGGACGCAGAAAGGGACGGCGATCCCATCTACGGTGTGATTGCGGCCTCCGGTCTGAATCAGGACGGAGCCAGCAACGGCATCACAGCCCCCAGCGGTGTGGCCCAGGAAGAGTTGATCGCCGATGTTTATCAGCGTTATGGCATCAACCCAGAGGATATTAGCTACGTCGAGGCCCACGGTACGGGCACCCGTCTGGGGGACCCGGTGGAAGCCAATGCCTTGACCAGGGCATTTCGCAGGTTTACAAAGCGGCAGCACTATTGCGCCCTGGGCAGTGCCAAAGCCCACATTGGTCACACGGCTGCCGGGGCCGGGATAATTGGCTTGATCAAGGTATTGTTATCGTTGCAACATCGAAAACTGCCGGGGTTACCCCATTTTGAGACACTCAACCCCCGGATTGAATTTGACCATGCCCCCTTCTTTATTCCTGCTCAGGCAACCGATTGGGCGAGGGATGATGGCAAGCCCTTAATGGCGGCTTTGAGTTCCTTTGGTCACAGTGGAACCAATGTCCATTTTGTGATTCGTGAGTACCAGCCGCCGCTGTCGGCACCCACGGATGAGTCGGCTCAAACGCCATCGCCCCCCTCAATCGTGCCGCTTTCCGCCAAAGATGAGCAGCGGCTCAGACAGGTGGTCCAACAGTTGCGGGATTATTTGCGCGACAATCTGCAGGCTGTCGGACCAGGAACCCTCAGGAATCTTGCCTATACGCTGCAAACGGGCCGCGAAGCGATGAATTGCCGCACGGCATTTGTGGCCAATGGCCTGGCTGAACTACAGCAAGCGCTGACTGATTGGTTAGTGGATGGGGCGTCGGGGAGACCAGATGGCAATCTGGGGGCGGCTATCCCTCCCGACCAACTGTCTCAATGGCTTGCAGAAGAACAGTTTGAAGCGATTGCCGATCATTGGTCCCAGGGTGGGTCAGTGGATTGGCAGCGGCTGTATGGCGATCGCAAACCGGTCCGCATCCATTTGCCCACGTATCCCTTTGCCAAGGAACGTTATTGGGCAAACGGGGCCACCCAAACCGGTCTGGGGGCTGCACCTGTCTCAGCAGCTACAGTGCCTACGCCCCTTAATGGAGCTGCCCCCAGCGACTACCTGCTCGCCTCTCCCACCTGGCAAGCGGCCCCAGTTGCCTCCAGTGGATCTATGCCTGAAGGGATGCAGCGACTGATTATGCTCTGGGCTGAGCCCACTAATGCGATCGAACGGGTCTGCGAACGGCTGGCGGCATCCAATGCCTCGGTCATCCGTTTAGACCGGCACTCAGCCCCGTTGGATACTTCACTGGATGCCGCCTATACCGAATTTTCCGTGCAGGTCTTGCAGCACGTCCGCAACAGACTACGGTCCCATGCCAGAACGAAAACCCTGGTGCAGGTGGTGATTCCTGACGATGCAGCGGCCTCGGTGTTGCTGGGCATTGCCGGGTTATTGCAAACCGCTCAGCAGGAGAATCCAAACCTGGAGGCGCAGGTGATCGCCCTGGATGTCAGTGACACCGAACAGGGACTTCTGACTAAAATCGCAGCTAATGCCCGCTGCTCCCAGGACATTCTGATCCGCTATGCCCATGGGGTTCGCCAGGTCATCCGGTGGCATGAATTAAGTCCTGGTGACCCCTCTGTCCTGCCCTGGAAAGAACGAGGCATTTATCTGATTACCGGTGGGGCTGGTGGGATCGGTTTGATTTTTGCCAGTGAAATTGCCAGTCGGGTCAACCAGGCCACCCTTGTGCTCATCGGTCGATCACCCCTCACACCAGAGAAAGCAGCCCGCCTCAATGCGATCGCTCAGACCGGCACCCGCATCGACTATCGCCAGGTCGATATCAGTCAACCGCAGCCGGTGCAGGCCCTGATCCTGGATATTCAGGCTAACTACGGCCCCTTGAACGGGGTAATCCACGCGGCGGGAATTCACCGGGATAACTACCTTATCCACAAGCCAGATGACGAATTTAGGGCGGTGCTGGCCCCCAAAGTCCAGGGCACCGTTAACCTTGATCAAAGTCTGGCCGCTACGCCGTTAGACTTTTTTGCCCTGTTTTCCTCCGGGGCAGCCGTGACCGGCAATTTGGGCCAGGCCGACTATGCCGCTGCCAACGGGTTTATGGATCAGTTCGCCACCCATCGACAAAGACTCGTGGCCGCAGGGCAACGATTTGGCCAAACCCTGTCCATCAATTGGCCCCTTTGGCAGCAGGGGGGCATGCAGGTGGATGCGGCCACGGTGGCGCTAATGCACCAGCGGACCGGCATGCAGGCGATGCAGACCGCCATCGGCATCCAGGCCTTTTACCAGGCACTGATGGCCAAACACCCCCAAGTGGGTGTGGTTGCGGGAGATCTCGCCACCATTCGGCAGCGGTTGTTTGGGGCACCGAATAAGACTGAAACAGTCTGCCAGACTGGGCCGGTTGATCAGCAGGCCCTGAGGGCCGCAACGCTACAGCAACTCAAACAGTTGCTGGGCGCACGCCTTAAACTGTCACCGGAACGGATGGCCTCCCAGGAGCCCTTTGAGCGCTATGGCATTGATTCAATCCTGATCACAGATCTAAACCAGGATCTTGCAGCCGTCTTTGGGGAAATTTCTAAGACCCTATTTTTCGAATATCAAACCTTGAGTGCCCTGACGGATTATTTCGTGGCAGACCATCCAGAGGATTGCCAGCGCTGGTGTGATTTGGGGGTTAAGCCCAGTATTAGTCGTCCCACACCAGTTGCTGCGGTTCCGACCGCTTTGGCTGCTGGGGCTATCAGGGCGACCGGCGACCCCCGCCAGGAACCGATCGCCATCATTGGCATTAGCGGTCATTATCCCCAAGCAGATTCGCTAGCAGCATTCTGGTCCAACCTGTCTGTGGGCAAGGATGGTGTAACGGAAATCCCGCCCGAGCGTTGGTCCCTGGAGGGGTTTTATCTGGAGCAACCGGAGGAAGCGGTGGCCCAGGCCATGAGCTATGGCAAGTGGGGCAGCTTCCTTGACGGATTCGCGGAGTTTGACCCCCAGTTCTTTAATATTTCGGGGCGCGAAGCCATGAGTATGGACCCCCAGGAACGGCTGTTCCTACAATCGGCCTGGGCCGCGCTGGAGGATGCCGGTTATACGCGGGAAACCTTGCAATCTCGGTTTGATGGCAATGTCGGTGTGTTTGCTGGCATCACCAAGACCGGTTATGACCTGCACGGGGCGGAGTGGCGTCAGCATGGAAAACTGTTTTATCCCCACACGTCCTTTGGGTCCGTGGCCAATCGGGTCTCGTATCTGCTGAACCTGCATGGCCCCAGCATGCCCATCGATACCATGTGCTCCTCCTCGTTGTTTGCCATCCATGAGGCCTGTGAGCGATTACGTCAGGGGGTTTGTCCAATGGCGATCGCAGGTGGGGTCAATCTTTACCTGCACCCCACCAACTATGTTGAGTTATCAGCCCTGAAAATGCTCTCCAAGGGCGGAAAATGCCGCAGTTTTGGGGAGGGGGGCGACGGTTTTGTCCCTGGCGAGGGCGTCGGCGTCGTGATCTTAAAACCCCTGGCCCAAGCCTTGCAGGATCGGGACCGCATCCACGGTGTGATCCGGGCGACGGCGGTCAACCATGGGGGTAAGACCAACGGCTATACCGTTCCTAACCCCAAAGCCCAGGCCGAGGTGATCCGCAGAACATTAGATCTAGCAGGCATCCATGCGCGCACCGTCAGTTATGTGGAGGCCCACGGCACCGGGACGGCGCTGGGGGACCCGATTGAGGTCACTGGCCTCACCCAGGCCTTTCACCATGACACCACAGACAAGGGCTTTTGCGCCTTGGGGTCGGTTAAGTCCAATATCGGTCACCTGGAGGCCGCTGCCGGGATGGCAGGGCTGACCAAAATTCTCTTGCAGATGAAGCATGGAAAACTGGCACCCAGCCTGCATGCCGATCGCTTGAATCCGAATATCTCTTTTGAGAACACCCCCTTCCAGGTACAGCGCTCACTGGCGGACTGGCATCGGCCCCGGGTCAACGTTGATGGCACCCCCAGGGAATATCCCCGCATCGCTGGTTTGTCCTCATTTGGGGCGGGGGGAGCCAACGCCCATGTGATCCTCGAAGAGTACATGGACGAAACTATCCATCACCCGAAAGCCGATGCCGACAACCCGCCAGGGATATTTGTGCTGTCCGCTAAAAATGAAGACCGTCTAAGGGATTACGCGATGGCGATGCGGCACCACCTGCAAACCCATGTATCAGCCAACCAGCTACCCGATTTCCTCTACACCTTACAAGTTGGCCGAGAGGCCATGGATCAGCGGCTGGCCATGGTGGTTCATTCCCAATCTGAGCTGGTGGCAAACCTTAGCCTTTTCATGGACGGTCAGCCCCTGGGCAAGGACTGTTTTCAGGGGCGCATGGATCACGAACAGGAGATCTCGACCGGGGTGGAGAATAGTGTCAATCCCGACAATCTAGACCCGACCAGGCTGGCCCAGGCCTGGGTGCAGGGGCAACCGGTGAACTGGCATCAACTGCATCAACTTTATCGGTCCACCCCGCCGCGTTGTCTGGCTGCCCCTACTTACCCGTTTGCCCGAGAACGGTATTGGATCGCACCGGGGGAACTGTCCGGTGATGGTGATCGGCCAGTCCTGACTCATGCCGTTGCCAGGCCAACGCTCACAGAGTTCTCGCCGCCGCCATTGCAGAAGATCCAGAGAGCGCTGACTCAAGCCCCAGATAACCAGATGAATTTTGTCAGCCCTGCGGCCAAACCCAAGGATCTCTTACTGCGTAATCTGAGCGTTCCGGTGGCCCTGGATCCACAGGATGTGGCCACATCGCCCCTGTCTGATGGCCCTGGGCAGCAAATCTCCGAAGGGACGTTGATTCGCAGCTTAAAGAGGAGTCTGGCCAAGGCACTGTTTATTGATGAAGGGGCGATCGCAATCAATCAACCCTATATCGACATGGGCCTGGATTCCATCGTTGGTGTTGAATGGGTCCATGCCATCAACAAGGAATTCGGACTGAGCCTATCGGCCACCCGAGTGTACGATTTTCCCACCCTCCGTCAATTGGCCACATACCTACGGCAGACCTTAGCCGATACAACCCAGGTAGCAGAACCTGCCACCCCCAGGGTCGCCAACTCTGATGGGTCAACCCCCAACTCCGAGGTACCCATATCCAATGGGTCAGCACCCACATCGACACCCACATCGACGGTGCAAGAGCCCGCCCATGGATTCACAGCGGCCCAATTAGAGACCTTCTTAGTCACCAGTCTGGCCAAGGCGCTGTTTATTGAACCCAAGGCCATCGACACCAAGAAACCTTTTGTCGACTTTGGCCTAGATTCCATTGTCGGTGTGGAATGGGTGCACGCTATCAATACGGAATTCGGCGTGAATTTATCGGCAACTCGGGTTTACGATTACCCGACTATCCAGGCGCTGGCGCAGCACCTCAAGAAAATTCTGCCTGCCCCACCCACCGTGTCGCCCCCGGCCCCCGCTTCCCTTTCTTCTCCCGCTTCTCCCGCTTTCCTCTCTCCTCCGTCTCCCCCAGCACAACCATTAGAGACGTCCGGTGCTAGTCGCGATCGCCAGCCGTCATCCACCACCCTAGCCACCGACACCATTGCCGTCGTCGGCATGTCAGGCCGATATCCGCAGGCCAGGGATCTGGAGCAGTTCTGGCAGAACCTGGCTGTCGGTCAGAATTCCATTCGTGAAGTTCCTCGCGATCGCTGGAATGTGGATGCCTATTTTGATCCTAATCCTTCCACACCGGGCAAGATCTACTGCAAATGGTTGGGTGCCCTGGATGAGGTCGACTGCTTCGACCCATTGTTTTTTGGCATCTCCCCTGCCGAAGCCGAAGGCATGGACCCGCAGCATCGGTTGTTTCTAGAAGAAGGCTACCGGGCCTTTGAGGATGCGGGCTACGGTCCCCGCCTGCTGAGCAATGTCAACTGTGGCGTCTACATGGGGGTGATGAGTTATGAGTACGCCTTTTTGCTCCAGCAGCGTCAGGCCGAGTTAACAAACACTGGCAATAGTTTTGCCATCGGCGCGGCCCGCATTCCCTATTTCCTCAATCTGAAGGGACCGGCAATCCCCGTTGATACCGCCTGTTCTTCCTCTTTAGTGGCCATTCATCTCGCCTGTCAGGCCCTCAGGCAGCGGGAGATTGACATGGCCCTGGCGGGAGGCGTCAGCCTGTATCTGATTCCAGAATCCTATGTGGGCATGTGTGCCGCTGGTATGGTGTCGCCTGACGGCCAATGCAAAGCCTTTGATGATGATGCCAATGGGTTTGTCCCTGGAGAAGGGGCTGGCAGTGTGGTGTTAAAACGTCTTGCCGATGCAGAAAGGGACGGTGATCACATTTATGGACTGATCATCGCTTCCGGCATCAACCAGGATGGCAAAACCAATGGCATCACCGCCCCCAGTGCCCAGCGCCAGATCGATCTATTGCAGAGCATCTACACTACCTATGGCATCGAACCCAGCACCATCAGTTACGTCGAAACCCATGGCACCGGCACCAGGCTGGGCGACCCGATCGAACTAGAGGCCTTAACTACGGCCTTCCGCCAGTCAACCGATGGTCAGCAATTCTGCGCCCTGGGCTCGGTGAAGAGCAACATTGGCCACACCTCGGCGGCGGCTGGTGTGGCAGGCGTACAAAAGACACTACTGGCCATGCAGCACCAACAACTGCCCGCCAGTTTGCACTTTAAAAAGCCAAATCGCCACTTCAAGTTTGCCGAGTCGCCGTTCTATGTAAATACCGAACTCAAGGCCTGGACAACGGAGCCGTCTTCCCCTCGTCGGGCTGCCGTGAGCGCCTTCGGATTCAGTGGCACCAATGCCCATCTGGTGTTGGAAGACTATGTGGGACCACCCTCTGCGTCGCCAGCACCGAGCGGGTCATCCCCCGTGGCCATCGTGCTTTCCGCCAGACGAGTAGACCAACTACAAACAGTAGTCCGTCAGTTACATGATCATTTAATTGCCACCGAGACCCCAGCTGCCATCGAGTTACCGTCATTGGCCTACACCCTCCAGGTGGGCAGGGCTGAACTGGAGGAACGGCTGGCTTTTATTGTGGATTCGATGGCTGAACTGGTTCAATTGCTGCAGGGATTTCTGGCGGATGCGCCCGGTAATGCCCGGTACTTTCGGGGACAGGTCAACCCCCATGATGAAACTGTCCAGGCCCTCGTGGATGATGAGGCCTTTATAGAAACTGTTGACAAGTGGATGCAACAGGGCAATCTCGACAGCGTTTTGCAACTGTGGGTAAAAGGCCTGGATGTGGATTGGCACCGTTTGTATGGCAGTGCCAGGCCAAGGCGCATCAGTTTGCCCACCTACCCGTTTGCCCGCCATCGCTGCTGGGTAGATGCAGTGGCAGAAAACCCAGGGGGCACCAGTACCCTGCCTCAATCCTCAGCCACGCAACGTCCACTGCTCTCCCCCCTGCAACTGCCAACGCTGAGCCTTCAGGATCTGGATCCCCTCGGAGTTGCCAGGGACTTTGTGCCAGCTGCTTTAGAAGACTTGTTGGCCCAATTGCTGTGGGGCATATTGCATGCCATGGGGCTGTTTCAACGAGGCTCTTTTGACTTGTCTGCAGCCATGGCCGCTGGCAAGATTCGTCAGGGATACGAACGTTGGCTGCAGGCAGCCCTCCAAGACTTTGTCAGGCGGGGGCAGCTGGATTATTCTGCTGGCAAGTTCGTCACCCCCGATGCTCATCCACCCAGCCTTGCATCCCTCTGGACTCTGTGGGACCTGCAGCAGCAGATTGAAAGTCGCGATCCACTCAAGCAGGCCCAGTTTCCCTTGATCGAGGCTTGCCTGCGGTCCTTGCCAGAGATTCTGCAAGGCGATCGCACCGCCGTGGAAGTGATGTTCCCAGACGCTTCACTAGAGCTGGTGGAACCGTTTTATCAAGGCAATCCGGTTTCAGACCTGTTCAACGAGATCCTCAGTCGCACCCTGACGAGTTGCATCGAACAGCGTATTGCCGCCGATCCTGAGGCTCGCATTCGCATCCTTGAGATCGGTGCCGGTACCGGTGGCATGACAGCTGCTGTATTGCCATGCCTCAAAGCCTTTGGTCAGCATGTGGTCGAATATTGTCACACGGATATTTCCAAATCGTTTCAGTTCCATGCCGAAGAGCAATTTGTTCCAGACTATCCCTTTGTTCGTGCTCAACTGTTCGATGTGGAACGACCGCCTACAGAACAGGGTGTGGCTGAGGGACAATACGACTTTGTTATTGCTAGCAATGTGTTGCATGCCACGCGCAACATCCGGCGTACCGTGGGTCATGCCCGTTCGGTGCTACGGTCCAATGGGCTCTTGTTAGTTAACGAAATCAGCCGCAAGTCTCTGCTCGGGCATCTCACCTTTGGGCTGCTAGATGGTTGGTGGCTGAATGAAGACAACGAATTACGTATCCCTGGTTCACCGGCTCTATATCCCGAGACTTGGGAAAAGGTGCTAAGAGAGGAGGGCTTCGCAGCGGTGGTTTTCCCCTGTGGGGAATCCCACGAATTGGGGCAACAGATTCTGGTGGCTTCCCTGGGCACACCCCAAAATATTTCTGGGGAAAAAGAGTTTCTGGCTTGCCAAGAAGACTGGTGTGCGGCCCCGCTTGAGGTGGCTGATTGGACGCCAAGAATTGATGCGGTCACGGAGCACGAAGTGCTGGTTATCAGTGCAAAAGTAGAGGATGCAGACGCCATCACGAATGTTTGCGAGACCGTCGCCAGGCTGGCTGAATATCCAGCCAATACTTGGACGGTGAGGCATTTATCCCTTGACACCCATGGGTTGGATGAAACCCTGTTAGCTGCCATTGTTCGGGGGGATGTCACTCAACCCCTCACCATTTTTCTGTGTGTGCCACCGATAGTCGATGACGGCATCGATCAGCTTGCTCAGGTGTTTGCCACTGTCCAGTCCGTGATGCGGGTGATGCATGCCAGGTCGACACGGTTCTATTGTTGTTATACGGAACCGGCTGCTGGACCCTGGTTGTACGGTGAGGCCCTGGCGGGATTATTTAAGTCCGCGATGGCAGAGTCGGTGAACCATCGCTATCGGGTGGTGTCCCATGACGCCGCATCCGCTATAGACGGACGCACAGCGTTGAGCATAGTCCAGGAATGGCTGTGTGATGAAACCCAGGAACTGCCAGTGGCTATGGTGCCAATGGTCCGTTACGAACAGGGACAACGTTACGAATTGCGGGCGGCTGAATCAATGCCGCCTACGGATTTGAGTGATCTTAATGTATTTCGTCAGGGGGCCACGTATCTGATGGTGGGTGCCCTTGGCCCTGCTGGATTGCAGGTTTGCGAAGAATTGGGACGTCGGTATCAAGCGCGGTTGGTGCTCTTGTCTCGGCGCGGTGAACATCAGGCAGAAGCCGCGTTGAATCGGATCAGGGCCGCTGGTGCCACGGTGCTTTATCGCTCCGTCGATATTGTGGACGAAACTGCCTTGATGCAGGCGATGGCGTCCGTCAAGGCCGAGGGGGTGACACTCAACGGGGTGATCCATATGGCGCGGCGGGTGGCCGATGCCCCGATTGTTCAGAAGAATTTCCACGATTTTATCGATGTGATGGCGGCCAAGGTAATGGGTGGGTTAAACCTTGATGCCGTGACCGCCGATGAACCGTTGGACTTTTTTCTGATGTATTCCTCGATGGCGGCATTTGGTATCCAGGGCTCGCCGGATTATGCTTTCTCCGCAGCGTATCAAAATACCCTGGCTCGGTTTCGCGACCAACAAGTCTCCCAGGGACGACGTTCAGGGCGGACCCGGTCCATCTGTTGGGGACAGTGGGATGTGGATGGTGTGGTGTCCGCAGAACAGTTGCCCAAACGGCTGGAACGCCTGCGCGGCATGGGTATGGATGCCATTGATGTGACCTCTGCGATGGCCCTGATGCAGGTCGCTGTCAGGTATGACACCAGTGTGGTGGGCTTTATGGCCGTTTTTGATCGTGAGCGGGTGCGGCGCACGCTGGGGCTAGATGCGGACGTGGATAGCCATGTCAGTGAAGAGGCGATCGCAAACGGAATCAAAGCTTATGAGCACCAGCAATGGACGGATTTGGATCTGGCTCGGTTCTTGGATTCAGTTCCCGACCAGGCTCTGACCGACTCCATCCAAGCTGAAATCATTCGGGTGATCCGTGCTGCTGATGCATTTTCACGACCCGCTGAACGGTCTGCTGAAAAGAGACGCAACAGCAACGGTGCTCGTATTGATACTGGACAACAGCCCTCTAACAGCCCAATCCAAGTCGCCATTAGCCCTAAGCCAGTGTCCAAAGACTCGGATCCATTACGAGCGGCCATTTTGGCCAGTATCAAGAAAACACTGAAGATTCCGGAAAGCGAACTGGATTGGAACCATCCACTCCAGGATTACGGATTGGATTCGATTATTGCCATGCAACTGGCCACCACGTTAGAAAAGCATTTAAATTGTCCAGTGCAACCCCGATGGCTGATTGAGTATCCGACGCTAAATTTACTGATGGAAAAACTAAACAAGGAAGTGAAAGACAATCCATCAAATTAATCCCGTGGCAGCTGCACAACCGGCTCCAAAAGAGAGGACGCGAATCGACTGGTTCGAAAGATGATGACAATCATCACAGAACCAAGCAGATACCAAGCATATTGGTGAATAGGGGGAATTGAATCGAGCCAATGGGTGAACCAGTTGCTCGTCAGGTGAAGATTTCCCACAATAGAGTAGTGATATTGATAGAGATAGATCCCAAAACAAAGGATCAGAACAAGCCACATGGCGAGGGTAATACTTTGCAATACCATGGCCGCCAAGCGAGATTCGAGCGAGACTTCTCCTTCAAACTCAAACGCTCGTCTGGTGAGTGCAGGCGTCAGTAGTTCATACAAGTCATTTATGCGTTGCATCATGTCCGGTGGCTGTTGTATTTGCTTACATTTCATTCGGCAAAATTTCCCTTCCAGGTACATCTGTGTTTCAGCTACAAAATCAAACTCTGGATTCAGAATGCTGATGTTTTGGTCTAAGGTGTCAAAAGTACGTCTCATCCTCAGGTACTGCCAATTCACACCAATTTTGAACTCGGCCATGATTTGACCGAGTTCGGCTGAAGAACTGCCAATGGACTTTTCGTAGTAAGGCAGATTCTTGATCATGCTGCGGGCTGCCTGTTTGTTGAGTACTCGAACAATTCGCCTTTTCACTTTCACGAGATCTATCGGTGGCAGTTGGCCCATGGTGAGCAAGATTAGATCGGCTGCCCTGTCAAACGCCCCTTCGACCATCGCTCGGAAATATTGATCGTACTGGGCAGCAAACTTCGGATCGAGTCTGCCAACACTGCCAAAATCAATCAACGCCAGCTTGCTATTTCTCAGAAGAATAATATTGCCCGAATGTAAATCACCATGAAAGAGTAAATCTTCATACAGTTGTCTGAAGGAACTTTGTAAGAGTTTTCGGGCAACTTTACAGGGATCAATGTTATTTTCTGCAAGCCAGTTCTTGACTCTTGCCGGATCGTCCCTTAAGACACTGTTGAAATCGCTAACAAATACACCGTCAATGAATTCCATGATGAGAATACGGTCGGTGTTGAACTCCAGATAGACATCAGGCACATAGACTCCATGAGCAGTGAGTGTTTGCTTGAGCCTGATCATGTTGCTGGCCTCCAGCCGGTAGTCCAACTCCTCTTCCATGCTCGCCTGAATTTCCTGAAGCATTTCATCCAACTTTAAATACTGTAGGGCCTTGAATTGACCCAGAAGATTGAATGCCAGGTTCAACAAGTTAAAGTCATATCGAAAATATTCGGCTGCGTAGGGCCGTTGAACTTTAATTACCACCCAGTTGCCTGCCTGTTTTCGCCTCGCCTTGTGCACCTGAGAGAGAGAGGCGGCGGCAAACGGTTCCGGCTCGAAATCATCAAATACTTCATCGATAGAAGTGCCCAACTGCGCCTCAATGATCTCCATAGAAAGTTGGGGTGAAAATATCATGGCGCGATCCTGAAGTTTCGCAAGTTCCCTACAAAACTCTAGTGAAAACAAATCGGTTCGCATGGCGAATATCTGCCCCACTTTGATCCACATGCCGCCTAAGAGTTCTAGAAACTCACGCACCTTGGCTGCCCTGCCCTCTTCAGAACCTTGCAGAACGATGTCACGCAAAAAATTGAACAACAACAGCAACAGTCGACCTAAGATAAAGAAGATCCGCCAAAATTGCGGTTTACCGACCGGCACTTCTTGCAACGCCTTTTTCTCCGATGGTTTTAGTAATGGCGTTGTACATTGGCTTTTCTTTAGCATGGTGGCATTTTGGGGCTCGACGCAAGATAATATTTACCATTTGACGGAGCATCAGCGATGGCTGATCGGCTACAGCGATTCATTCCACTCTGAAATCTGTTGGTGCGACTCAGATGACCAAGCACATGCGGAGAGCGACCATTTCTTTTTAAGAAATAGTTTCTTTCTCTTGTCTAATTACATTGGATAAACCGTGATAAGAAAAATTTACACTCGATTGTGAAAGGCATTCTACTAGCTTCCCAGGAAAGCGGTTGCAATATTCCTGTATTATTTTGTATTGTTTAGCACGTTCTGAATTCAGAATGTCTGATAGACGTAATAAATCAAATTTAACGTCTCAAATCTCACGTCTCAAATACACTTATGGGTAGCTATGCTCAAATGTCGAGAGTCTGAGGGGTGAGGTCGTAACGTTTAAAGTTGTCATCGCAACGGTTCAGAAGTACGATAGAAATTGTGGCCATGATCTTTTTGATCTAACCTTCAGATATCTTCATAGTTGTAGTTGGCTCATATTTCGAACAATTCACGCTGCTTGGCTCACACTCCTATTAGACAAGCGATCGCGAGTTGAGATTTGATACAGAACCTGCAGAATTGAAGGGTGATCGATGAGCACGGTTAATCAGCGATTAACAGATTTGTTCTCTAAGAACATTGTTGTGGAGCCATCCAGGTCTTCAACGTCAATGTTGTCCCAGGAAGCTGCTGGGGGCTCAACCAACGTGACCTTCAGTTGCATATTTTTCTCGGATGTCCGTAAGGCCATCTCCAATCGCAGCAAGTATGCATTTGTGAGAGAGCTGGTTGAATTTGCCGACCATGCAGGATTTGAAGCCGTCTGTTTTCCTGAGAGGCATTTCCATGAGTTTGGCGCGATCTATGCCAATAATTCGGTTGTGGCGGCATACTTCGCCCCATTGACGAACCATGTGCGGTTGCGGGCAGCTGCGGTTTCTGTCACGTTGCATCACCCTGCTGAAATTGTTGAGAATTGGGCCATGGTCGATATCTTGTCGAATGGTCGGGTGGATTTGGGATTCGGTAGCGGCTGGAATAAACCTGATTTTGTCCTTTCCCCTGAAACCTACGAGAATCGTTTCAAACTGCGTGATCAGCGGATTCCAATCATTCAAAAACTCTGGCGTGGAGAAACGGTTGACTTTCCGGGACCCGGTGGAGAGATGTTCCCCATATCAGTGTATCCGCGCCCCATTCAGCCGGAATTAAATGTTTGGTATTCCACATTCTCTGAACAGGGTTTTGAGCGTGCTGGTAGTATGGGCTACAACATTTTTACGATGCTGCTGCCCGATAATGTGAATGCGTTAGCCAAAAAGATTAGCCGCTATCGCCAGGCGCGTGCTGCTGCAGGTTTTGATCCAGAAACCGGAATTGTCTCATTGCTGATGCACACCTTTGTGCACCCGGACATGGACTGGGTCCAACATGTCGTTTCTGGACCATTTAAGGAGTATATTGCTAGCAGTGTTTTGCCTCAGATGAAAGCGGTAGGCAAACATTTTAACGATTCAGAAGTTGATCGGATTGTTGATTATTCTTATGCCCGGTATTTACAAACGGGCGGTATTTTTGGACCGTTGACAGATTGTCAGCGACAGATCGATCAGGTGATCGCTGCCGGGGTGAATGACATCGCATTGCTGCAGGACTTCGGTGTTGAATACAGTGCGGTGCAGCAATCACTCGAATATGTGGGGGAACTGGTGAACCGTAACCGAGAATCTAGGCATCTAGCGGGCTAAGTCATGCAGGCTGAAACAGAAAGATTGGAATGGATCCGGACATGGATAAAGACCAGGAAAGCGGCCGCTCAGCCGCCAGCTTCTGTCACGGCTACTGATGACGCTGTTGTTGTCACGGGGGTATCTGGCTATTTCCCTGGCTGTATGAATGTGGCTTCATTTTTCAATCATATTGATCATGATCAGCCTCTGATTACGGCTATGTCTGATCACCGCTTAGACCTGATGAGTCATCGAGAGGGTGATCAGCTGGGGTTTATGCGGCGGCAACAGGGTGGATTTATCCCGGATATTGTTTCTTTCGATGCTGAATTATTCGGGATCCTGCCCATTGAAGCTGACGAGATGGATCCTCGGCAACGGTTGTTGCTGATGTCCACGTGGCGCACCTTGGAAGATGCCAGTATAAACACTGAATCTCTCAAGAAAAGTGCTACAGGTGTTTTTGTTGGCTGCGAATCCAACGAATACGCGCAGTTGATGGCCCAGCATGGTTTTGTTCCGACCATGGGGTTGAGCCAGGCCGACAGCATGATGGCCAACCGGATCTCCTATCATTTTGATTTGGCCGGTCCCAGTGAGATGGTTAACGCCACCTGTGCTGGGTTTGCTGTGGCCCTGCATCGGGCGTTTACCGCCGTTAGGCTAGGGCTGATTGAGCGTGCCATTGTGGGGGCGGCGAATCTTATTCTGTTGCCTGATCCATTTAGGATCTTATCCGAGGCTGGTCAGTTGACTGCTGGTTCATCGGTCAAGTCTTTTGGCCACGGTGCAGACGGGTTTCTCCGGGCCGAAGGGGTGGGGACAATCTTGATTGAACGATTGTCAGATGCTGAAGCGGCGGGTCGCCCTGTGTATGCGGTGATCAAAAACGCCTCGGTCAATTTCAACGGCCAGGGTGGTTTTTCCATGGCTGCCCCCAACATTGAAGCCCATACGGAGTTAATTAAGGCGTGTTACCGAGAAGCGGACATCGATCCGAGGAGAGTTGCCTATGTGGAGGCCCAAGGTATGGGGCTACCAGTGGCGGATATCGCGGAATGGAACGCCATTAATCGGGCGTTGAAGCAGCTGTGTGATGAAAAAGGGCTGGTGTACGAGCCTGGATTTTGCCGGGTGAGTACGCTAAAGCCTCTGGTGGGCCATATGCATGCCGCGTCTTCGCTGGGGGCGTTGTTAAAGATTATTCGTAGCTTCCAAACCAATAAGATTCATAGGATCCTGGGCTTCGAACAAGCCAATGAGTTCTGCGACAATGAGGCGATGCCGTGCCGCTTTAGTCGGGAAACCGAATTGTGGGAACAGTCCTCAGAGCCAAGGTTGGCAGCATTACATTCTTACGGATCTGGTGGTAACAACGCCCATGTCCTTTTAGAAGACTATCAAGGTGCAGGGCAAACAACGGCGGATCGTCAACAAAATTTCAAGGGCAGACCCTTTGAACTTAAACGTCATTGGTTTCCTGCGATCGCTACGGACAAGCCGTTGTTGACAGACATCGCCCCAGGTGACCTGAAAGAAAAGATATTGGCGATCATGCTGGAGGCTTTGGGGCAAAAAAACAAAGCCTCCGCCATTGATTTACCGTTTGCCGAACTCGGTGTCGATTCACTCTCCATCGGCTCATTGGTCTCCAAGTTGGAAACCACGTTTGATGTTTCCATTCGCAAATCCGACCTGTTTAGCTACTCAACACCCGATCGCTTAGCGACCCATGTCGCCACCCTGAGGCGTTTGTCCAACGGAGGGGTGAGCGTAAAATCTCGCTCTGCTAAGACCTTGCCTGGCATCAAGGACAAGACCGCCACGGGCGGGCGGACTGAGGCCGATGATATCGCAGTTATTGGCATGCATTTGCGCGTTGCCGGGGCTGAGGATCATGCAGCCTTCTGGCAGCTGTTGAAGGAGGGCCAATGCGCCATTACACAGTTGCCCGTGGCCCGAGCTAACGGCGCGACGGATGGCCCAGATATCCGGGGGGGGTTCTTGCCGTCCATCGATACCTTTGACCCGCTCTTTTTCAATATCGCTCCTCGGGAATGCGAGGCCATGGACCCGCGACACCGCCTGCTGTTGGAAGCGGCCTGGTCCGCCATTGAGGATGCTGGCTACAACCCGGAGGACTGGAAAGGCAAGAATCATGGCATTTTCATCGGTATCGAAGAATCGGATTATCCAGTGTCGACGGCCTCCCAGATCACGGCCATCCATGGCGGTACGGCACCGGCACGCATTGGCTATTTTCTTGATACTAAGGGGCCATTATTGGCCATCAGCACTGCCTGTTCCTCGTCCCTGGTGGCTGTTCATTATGCCTGTAAAAGCATTCTCGATGGAGAGAGTGACTGTGCTTTGGTGGGAGGATGCAATCTTATCTGCCAGCCGGAGCGCACCCATGCCGCCCTGTCCCAGATGGGCAACATGCTGTCACCGGATGGAACCTGCTACGCCTTTGACCACCGGGCCAATGGCATGGTGATCGGCGAGGGCCTCGGGTTGGTGGTGCTCAAGCGCCTATCTCAGGCCAGGCGGGATGGCGATTCTATCTATGCGGTGATTAAAGGCAGTGGCATTAATTATGATGGCCGTACCAATGGTTTGACCGCCCCCAGTGGCGAACGTCAGCGCGAACTGTATGAACGGGTACAGCGTCAGAGTGGCGTCCGCCCGGAGCAGATTGCCTACGTCGTTACCCATGGCACTGGCACGACCCTGGGGGATCCCATCGAATACCATGCCCTATTGGATGCCTTTGGAGCCAATGGAGCGCGCCCGCCTTACTGCGCCCTCACCTCCCCCAAGACGAATATTGGCCATACCCAGGCCGCCTCGGGCATTGTCAATTTGATCACGGCCACCCTCGCCTTGCATCATCGGGCGATTCCGCCGTCCTTGAATTTCGAAGCGGTCAATCCGGATATCGATCTTGACCATGGTCCGTTTTATGTGAACACGGCTTTGCAGGCTTGGGACGCTGAGCACCGTTTTGCTGCCGTTAGTTCCTTCGGGCATACCGGTACCAACGCCCATGTGGTGTTAGGCGACAGTGGTGAGCTGTCAGTCCAGCCCGCTAACGATGATGAGCAACAACCGTTGATGATCGTGTTGTCCGCCCAGGGGGAAGACCAGCTCAGGCAAGCGGCGGAAAGGTTGCTGCACCATCCGGTTGGTCGGCTACGGGACCTGGCATACACCCTGCAAGTGGGTCGCCAGGCGATGGCCGTGAGGCTGGGTTTTCTGGCGCGATCGCAAGCCGAACTGCGATCGCAACTGACCGCCTTTTTGAACGGCACGGTGGACGAAACGCAGGTCTTTTACGGTGAAGCATCAGAGTCAGAAGCTGTGCTGGGTACGTTGGCGGATGATCAAGACATCGGCCAATTGGTGCACCATTGGCTGGAAGCGGGTCAGCATTTGAAACTGTTAAAAATGTGGGTCGGCGGGTTGGCGGTCGATTGGCACAGACTTTACGGCCAGGAAAACCCCAGGCGTGTTCATTTGCCCTCCTACCCGTTTGAGAAGGAGCATTTTTGGCTGGACGTAACCGCACCAGACTCCACCCTGGCCGCTCAGGTTGTGTCTGCTCCAGCACCCGCCGCACCCAGTTCGCCAGCTGTCGCTGGGGAGTCGCTCCATGAAATCCTGCTCTTCGAGGAGACATGGCAGCCTGTAGCGTTGGTTCGGGAAACTATTTCTCAACCCAAAACGGCGGTGTGTGTGCTTGGCGATGCTCCCGAACAACGGGCGGTGGCGGATGCTTTGCAATCCCTGGCAACCGATAGCCACTGGCAGCTGGTGCAGGATAAGGGCGCAGCTGCCCTGGAAAAGGCATTCAAGCAAATCCGCGAGGAGGTTGGACCTCTTGATGCTCTGTTCGATCTGCGCACCATCGGTAACCCCGCCGGGCTCCATCATCCCGCCCACATCGTTCCGCTGATCCAGGCCCTGGCAAAAGCTGCGCTCAACCCCGCTCGCGTGCTGATTATGTGTCCGTTCAATAGCGACCTGCAGCGTTGCTATGCAGACGCTTGGGTGGGGTGCGAAAAGTCCCTGCGAATGATTTTGCCAAAAACCCTGGTCGTGGTTGTCGGCATACGCATTGCCGAGCCATCCCTTGCGGTCAAGCAATGCGCCCAGACGCTACACGATGAATGGTGCGCCACCGTGGCCGAAAGTGTTCTATATGAAGGGGGGCAGCGCTGGGCGGCGCGCCTCCAGCCCGTAAATTTGCCAGAGCATTCGGTGCCGCCTCCACAGGATAGTGCGATGCCTCTAAAACCAGGGGGCACCTATCTAATTACCGGGGGTGGTGGGGGCTTAGGTCTGCAGTTGGCCACACATCTGGCCCAGAAACACCAGGCAAATCTCGTGTTGATAGGGCGTTCGGAGCTGACACCGGAGAAGCGATCGCAACTGTATGCCTTAATCAAACAGGGCGGCGGTGTCATGTATCTGCAAGCAGACGTGAGTGATGCTAACGCCATGACGTTAGCCGTGGCCCAAGCCAAAGAACGCTTCGGTACCATCGATGGCGTCATCCACGCGGCAGGGGTGGAAGCGACCCACACCATGCTGGACATGGAGATGGCCGATTTTCAGCGCGTGACCGCACCAAAAATCAATGGCACCCGGGTGCTCGATCAGGTACTCCAACATGAGCCCCTGGATTTCATGGTTTATTTCAGCTCCAGTGCCGCCATCCTGGGGGACTTTGGCGCTGGCAACTATGCCATGGGCAATCGGTTTCAGACGGCCTTTGCCCGGCATCGCCATCAGCTAGTGGCCCAGGGGCAGCGCCAGGGCAAGACCGTAGCGATCAACTGGCCGGTTTGGGCCCAAGGGGGCATGGGGGCAGGCAACCGTGAACGGATGGACTTTTATCTGAAAACTAGCGGTCAGCGGGCGCTCACAACCCAAGAGGGGTTTGACCTATTTGAACAGTTGCTGGCCCAACCGGGTCCGCAGCATCTAGTTCTGGTGGGCCAGCGCCACCGGGTATGGCGGTTTTTAAACCTGGCGGGAACGGCACCTGATACAGCCTCGGAGCGTCCCGTAGATCCCGCTCTTGGTCGGGGGCGTAAGCCTGAAATGAAGGGATTTAGCGTTGAGGATTGTGTGCTGTGGGATCTGCGCGAACTGGTGGGAGCCCTCTTGAAAATCAAGCGAGAGCGCCTCAAGGCAACTGCAAATTTTGCAGATCTCGGCTTTGATTCCATCAGTCTGACCGAATTTGCCGAGGCCCTGACCAGGCATTTTGACATCGAAATCACACCTGCGTTGTTTTTTGGCCATTCCACCCTGAATCAGCTCTGTCAGTATTTTATGGATGAACATCATCAGGCGGTTCATGGGTTTTATGCCCAGGCACCACAGACCGAGGTGAAACCCCAGACCCCTGCTCACCGCCTGACCACAGCCGTCGTCCAGACATCAGTTCCAAAGCCTCAGCCACCGGATCAATCCCCTGAGGAACCGATTGCCATTATCGGCATGAGCGGTCGATTTCCCCAGGCCCGGAATATAGACACCCTGTGGGAAATCCTGGCCACCGGCAGGGATGCGATTGAGGAAGTGCCGACGGAGCGGTTTGACTGGCGTCAGTATTACGGCGACCCCCAGGCGGACAGCCGCAAGACCAATGGTAAGTGGGGCGGCTTTATTCCTGGCGTTGCCGAGTTTGATCCCTTGTTTTTTGAAATCTCGCCCCGCGAGGCGGAAGCCATGGACCCCCGCCAGCGTTTGCTGCTGCAAGAGGCCTGGAATGCCCTGGAGGATGCTGGCTGTGGCCCACGACAACTCCAAAATCACAAGGTGGGGCTGTTTGTTGGGGCAGAGGAGGGGGACTATGTGTTTCTGGCTGGAGACGGGCAAATCACCGCCAACCATAACGGTATCCTGGCCTCGCGGTTAGCCTATTTCCTTGACCTACGGGGGCCAGCCATGGCTATTAACACCGCCTGTTCGTCAGGATTGGTCGCGGCCCATCAGGCCTGTGTGAGTCTTCGCGGTGGGGAGTGTGACATGGCGTTGGTGGCGGGGGTGAACCTGTTGCTTACCCCTGCCGGTCTGGTGGCCATGGGCCAGGCGGGCATGTTGTCAGACGATGGCAAGTGCTTTGTTTTCGACCGGCGAGCCAATGGGATGACCCCCGGCGAGGCGGTGGTGGCGATGGTGTTGAAACCGCTGGCCAAGGCTGAAGCTGACGGAGATCCGATCTATGGGACGATTCGGGCTAGCGGTGTAAATTATGACGGCAAAACCAATGGCATTACGGCCCCCAGCGGCGTGGCCCAAACCGAGCTGCTAAGGGACGTTTACTCAAAGGCCCACATCCGCCCTGGGGATGTGGACTACATCGTCACCCATGGCACTGGCACCAAGCTGGGTGATCCGGTGGAAATCAACGCGCTTTACGAGGCATTTAAGGGCACCAGCGAGAACCGTGGTCATTGCGCCCTAACCTCGACGAAAAGTAATTTTGGCCATACCTTTGCCGCGTCCGGTTTGCTCAGTGCCGTCAGCCTGATCAAGGCATTTCAAAATGACCTGATTCCTGCCAGTCTGCATTGCCACACTGAAAATGACTATATCCGTTGGGATGAAAGTCCTTTTTTCGTCAACAAGACTGCCAGACCATGGCCACGCCATCACACTAGAAAGCGCCTGGGCGGGGTGAGTGCTTTTGGCATGAGCGGCACCAACGCCCATATGGTCTGTGAAGAGTATCGTGAGCCACCCTATGCCCCATCGCAGGTATCTCCTTACCATTTATTAGTTTTATCGGCCAAAACATCCGTCGCGCTCAAAGCAAGGGTCCGTAGCCTGATCCAGGTGTTGCAAATGGAGGCCACTGCCAAGGCAGGGCTGGACAGGATCGGTTGCACCCTATGGGAGGGACGCCATCATTTTCGTTGCCGATTGGCGGTGGTGGTGGCGGATTATGATGACGCCGTCGCTGCCTGGACCGCTGCCCTGAATGAATCACCTCATCCCCAGGTGTTTCAGGGGTTGGTGCCGCCGGACTTCAAAGGGCAGAAGGTGATCCGGAAGCATGCGGAAGACTTAATGGGCCAATGTCGAGTTCGCACGATTGAAGACTATCGTGACGCTTTGCGGGCGTTGGCTGACTATTACTGTCAGGGATATCAGCTGGACGGTGCTTTTTTGTGGGGGATACCTCTGCCTCCGCGCCTCCATCTGCCCACCTATCCGTTCGAGCGCCATCACTATTGGGTCAGTGACAGCTCCCAGGGCAGTACATCCCCGGTCAGGCCAACGGTCAGATCAACGGTGCATCAACTGCATCCCCTGGTGCATTGCAACACCTCTAATTTTTCCCAGCAGCAGTTCAGGTCTATGTTCACGGGGCAGGAGCCATTTCTGGCCGACCATGTGGTGCATGGCCAAACGGTTTTGCCTGGGGTTGGCATCTTAGAAATGGCCCGTTTTGCGATCGCCCAGTCAGTCGATGGCCAGGCCCGTCAATCTGGCTATCAATCTGGCTATCAACTAAAGAATGTTGTGTGGCTACGGCCTGTGGTAGTCCCGACGGGGGGCCTGGCGGTGGAGTTGGGGCTTACAGAACAAGATGACGGCATTGAATTTGAGTGCCGCACCGACACCGGCGAGACGATGCCTTTGATTCACGCCACCGGACGAATGTCCATGCTCGCAACACCGCCGCCGCCGCCCTTGGATATTCCAGCCATCAAACAGCGCATGCAGGGTGGACAACTCTCGGCTCAGCAGTGTTATCAGGCTTTTGCCTCCGATGGTTTGAGCTATGGACCCTTTTACCAGGGCCTACAAGAACTGCTGCTGGGCGAGGAAGAAACCCTAGGGCGCATGGCCCTGCCCGAGGTGGCGACCAGTGGAGCCGATGGGTATGTGCTGCATCCGAGTTTAATGGATACCGCTTTCCAGTCCATGCTCGGATTACGGTCCCTTGCCAGTGGGCCATCGCGGGTGCCCTTTGCCATCGAGCGACTCACTGTTTTTTCGGTCTGTCCCGCCCAGGCCTGGGTCTGGACAAGACGCTCTGCGGACAACGGCACCGACGCCCCCGTGATCAAGCTGGATCTTGATGTGTGTGATGGGGACGGCAACCTGGCGGTGCGTATTGAGGGCTTTTCCACCCGGCCATTGGCGGGGGCATCGCCCATGGGGCATCGTTACTTGCACAGGTTAACGGGGCAGGAGTTTTTCCTAAAAGATCATGGCGGGCTGCTACCGGGGGTGGTTTCCCTAGAATGGGCCCAGGTCGCTGGCAGTTTAGCGATAGACAGGCCAGTTGCCGGATTGAAGCAGATCATCTGGAGCCATCTGATTCACCTGAACGGCCATCCTCGTGACGTTTGGCTCTCGCTAGAACCCCAGGATGACACCGTCCTCTATAGGGTGAGCGCTGACGATCGGGTTCATACCCAGGGAAAGATTGCCCCTGAAGAATTCGCTGGCCCCGTTCCCAACCTTGCCCTTGATGAAATTCGGAAACGTTGCGGTGAGAGGCTTGTACCATCAGAGTGCGATCGCATGTTAGCCGCAGACCTGGGTCCGAGTTTTCGCAGTCTGGTAGATTTCCGCCACAAGCAGGGAGAAGCGCTGGCAACCCTGGAACTGCCAGCCTGTGTGCGGGATGACTTTCAGGACTACCGCCTCCATCCCAGCATGATGAATGGGGCGGTACAAGCGGCCAATCTGCTGTCCATGATTCGTCGTCCAGGTGTTAGGCCGCCAGTGCCCTTCAGTTTAGATGCCTTGTGGATCCATGGAGACTTGCCTGAGCAGGCATTTGCCCATGTGACCCAGGTTGTGGACGATGGTGCGAATGTCCGCAGCGATCGGGCCATGAAGTATGACATTGCGATCGCCGATGGCCAGGGCCAGGTGGTGGTTTCGATGCAGGGGTACTGCGCCATCCCAGCGCCTAATCCAAGTAACGCAGCCCCAGAAAATATCCCAGAAGCAATTCCAGCAGACATTCTTTATGGGGTACTGGACCGGCGGCCCCAGGCGATTGCCGCCAGCGATGGCCCTGAGCCTCAGCATCCATCGGCGGCCCCAGTGTTTCTGCTCAATGGGGATACCGCCCATTGGCAATCTTCTCTACAGGCCCAATGGCCTGGGGCACGTTTCATCCAGCTCTCGTCCATTAGCGACCCGGCAGAGGCAGCACAATCCAGTGTTCTGGAGGTCTTGAAGCTGATCCAGGCTACCCTCGGGCAGGCCTCGGACAGGATGCAGCCGGTTATGTTAGCAGTGCCAGACGGTGCTTTCTCCCCCATGCACGCTGCCCTAGCCGGGCTATTTAGGACAGTGCGGCTGGAGCAGGGGGGCGTGGATGCCAGGATTTGCCACTTGCCCCCTGCTGGGAAAGGCCCATTGGATGACCGCTGGCTCCGCATTTTGGCCACCGAACTCAGTCATCCGTTTGGCGAGGTTGAGACATACTATGACGCTGAAGAAAACCGGTTTGTGGCCTCGCTGGCCGAAATTGTGCCTGACACGGTGGCACCAGCTTATGAAATTTCGCCCGGTGATGTGATTTGGATTACCGGTGGTCTTGGCGGTGTCGGCCTGCAATTGGCCCGACATCTGGCGGTGACTCGTCAGGCCCGTGTTGTCTTGAGCGGACGGTCACCCTTGTCTCAGCCCAAGCGCCAGGTCTTGGATTCCCTAACCCAGGCAGGGGCGACGGTGCGTTACCTGCAGTGCAATGTGGCGGATCGTGCCGACGTTGAAAACAGCCTGGCTTCGATCCTGGAAACCGAGTCAGCCTTACATGGCATTGTCCATTGTGCAGGGGTGATTGAAGACGCCCATTTACTCAAGAAATCCACCCAGGAAGCAGTGCGGGTCATGCAGCCCAAGATCGCTGGCACCCTGGCCCTAGATGAAGTCACCCGGGATATCCCCTTAGATTTCATGGTGCTGTTCTCGTCCCTCACCGGCACCTTTGGTAACCCAGGGCAGGCCGATTATGCTGCGGCCAATGGGTTCATGGACCTGTTTGCCAGGGAACGTAATCTCAGCGTTCGTGCAGGGCACCGTTGCGGTCGCACCGTTGCCATTGGCTGGCCCCTCTGGCGTGAGGGCGGTATGCAGCTCGATGCAGAACATACCACCTTGCTGCAACAAAACTCTGGCCTCACCCCCATGGATACGGCCAGGGGCATAACAGTATTTGAGCGTTGTTTGCAAAGCGATCGCGACCATCTGCTGGTGCTCCATGGTGAGGGTGCAGCCATCCGAGCAAAGTTGTTTACCTCAACGGACAACACTGCGAGTGAAGAGTCTGCGGCAGGCACCGACACTGTTTCCTTTGAACAAACGCTCCAGGCATTGACGGCCATGGTGGCGGATCAGCAAAAGGTGCCCTTAGACAGAATTGAACCGGAGGTGGAACTGCCCCAATATGGTTTCGATTCCCTGGCCTTCACTGAGTTTGCAAATCGGCTCAATCGCCGCTTTCAGCTCGATCTGATGCCCACATTATTTTTCGACAAATCTTCCCTAAGGTCCCTGGCCAAACACCTGCTGGAACGTTATCCGGAGACCCTAGCGGCGCAGCTGGTCACACCACCAGTACCAGATATGCCAGCCAGGGTTTTGGCAAAGCCGCCTGAATCCACCAGTCGTTTTCGCAGTGCGCCAAAAGAGACCGTCGCTGCTCCCATTAATAGAGCAAATGGGAGAACAGATGGGCATATAGCAGAAGCTCCTACGGCTCCCCCTACCCCAGGGGTTGGTAGTTCGCCCCAAGAGACGATCACCACCATGAATAGGCAACCGTCCCCTGAGCAACCGTCCCCTGAGCAACCGTCACCCATTGCCATCATTGGCATCAGTGGCCGTTTCCCTGGTGCCGCCGATGTGGACGAGTTGTGGCGTCATCTAGAAGCCAACCGCGACCTGATTTCAGACGTGCCAGGGGAGCGCTGGGACTGGCGGAAGTACTACGGCGATCCGCTCGAACAGCGGGGCAAAACCAAAGTCAAATGTGCCGGTTTTATGGATGATGTGGATCAATTTGATCCGGCCTTTTTTGGTATTTCCCCCAGGGAGGCGATCGGCATGGACCCGCAGCTGCGCCTGCTGATGGAAACCGTTTGGTCCGCTGTCGAAGATGCCGGCTATCGGGCCAGTGAGTTTTCGGGTCGCCAAGTCGGTGTTTTTATGGGGGTATCCACCTCTGACTATAAAGATGCCTGGCTCCAACATGCAGCCTCTGACCAGGAATTGGACGGCCCTTTACTCGTTTCCCATTTTGTAGTTGCCAATCGCATCTCCTATGCGTTGGATTTACACGGTCCCAGTGAGCCCATCGATACCGCCTGCTCGTCCTCTTTAATCGCTATTCATCGCGCCATTGGGGCCATGCGGATGGGCCATTGTGAGTCCGCCTTAGTGGGCGGCGTCAATTTGATCTTGACCCCAAATATCACCATCGCCGCCAGTCGCGCCGGTGTTCTGAGCGAGGACGGTCGCTGTAAGACCTTTGACCAAAGCGCCGATGGCTATGGCCGGGGTGAAGGGGTGGCCGCGCTATGGCTAAAGCCCCTCGATCAGGCCTTGGCAGACGGTGACCATATTTATTGTTTAATTCGCAGCAGTGCCGAAAACCATGGCGGCAAAGCGGCCTCTCCCACAGCCCCCAATCCGGTGGCTCAACAAGCGTTGCTCGTCGATGCCTACACCCGGGCGGGCATTGATCCAAGCACCGTCGGATACATCGAAGCCCATGGCACCGGGACAGCCATGGGCGATGCCGTCGAGATCGACGGATTGAAAGCGGCCTTCACCGAGTTGTATCAACGGCAGGGCCTTAACGTCGGTGACCCCCATTGCGGATTAGGGTCGGTCAAGGCCAATATTGGCCATTTGGAGGCGGCGGCGGGCATGGCCGGGGTGATTAAGGTCATCCAAATGCTGCGACATCAAAAAATCCCGGGTAACCCCCACTTGAAAGAGCCCAATCCTTATCTGGGACTTCAGAAAACACCCTTTTATCTGGCTGATGAAACCCAGAATTGGCCAGCACCGCTCGATGCCCATGGGCAGGAACTGCCTCGTCGGGCGGGGGTTAGCAGCTTCGGCATTGGGGGGGCCAATGCCCACGTAGTATTAGAAGCCTATGACCTAGAAGCCGATAGTTCCGGGCAACCCGCAACCGCTAGCCCAGAACCACCTGCGGATCATCCCCAGGTGATGGTTTTATCCGCCAGGAATATGAGCTGTCTCCAGGGGTACGCCGAAAAACTGCTGGCCTTTTTGACGCAGACCGCTGGCGGTACGTCCCACAGGTTGAGAAATGTTGCCTGGACGCTACAAACTGGGCGGGAGGCGATGGCAGAGCGGTTTGGTTTTGTGGCCGCTGACCTGAATGAGACCGTCGAGAAGCTCACGTCATTTGTGGCAGGTGAAAAGGCAGAGACCTATCACCATAGTCGGGTTCATCGGGGTGGCGTAAACCGGCAGCCTGGCCCCAAGGACACCCCTGAAAGCTGGCTGGCTGCCTGGATGGAGGGGGCTGACCCCGACTGGTCACAACTCCACGGAGACATTAAGCCGGAACGCATCAGCTTACCCACCTATCCATTTGACAAGCAACGATTCTGGTTTGCTGAGAACCATACCGTCAGGCCCCCTGTCAACGACAATGGTGGCCATTTACCAACCGTTCAGACTTCCGCCAACGATAATGGTGGCCATTTACCAACCGTTCAGACTTCCGCCAACGACAATGGTGGCCATTTACCAATCAAGCTGCCCGCCATTTCCCTTACCCCGCCATCATCTACAGCGAGCTTTAGTCAGGAGACGCCGCTGATCGTCAAAACTGAGCTTTCTGATCTGCCTAACAAGGCAAGCCCGATCTCGCCTCTCGCCTCGGCTTCATCGGCAGTCCCATCGGCGGCCTCAACTGAGTCAATTGTCAATGTGCTGGTAGAAACCCTAGCCGAGATTCTCTATGCAGCCAGGAGCGATATTTCGATCGACGAGTCCTTTGCCGATATGGGCTTAGATTCGGTAATTGGTGTTGAGTGGATTCACTCGATCAACCAACGTTTTGACGTCAAGATTGCTGCCACCAAGATTTATGACTATCCCAACATTCTCACCTTTGCCAGCTTTCTGACTGACAGGCTGGAGCGGCAGACTACTCGGGACGAGCTGACATCTGCCAAAACACCTTCATTAGACGATGTGCTCCAGCGCGTTCAGCACGGTGACATCGATATCTCGGCAGCTGAACGCCTGATTGAACGCTTTAGTTTGGCCTCAATGGAGACCTGAAATCATGAGTTTAAGACAACGCTTAGACCGTCTAGCAAACATGTAAGTAGCCGCGACTGGTCGGCTGAAACCGATGCCAACTCTTATGCACAGAGCTGTGGCTTAAACACCTTGATGATCGAGTGAACGGAGGCGATGATGAGCTACGGACATGTATTACAAAAACTCCGTGATGGGGATCTGAGTCTACAAGAGGCACGGCAGAAGATTCTTACGGTTACTGAGCCTGCATCTCCGACAGCGATTAAGCCAGCGGGCGGTGATCTGTCGGGTAATCGTGCAGCCACGATGTCAGATTCTGGCCATCGGTCGTTAGATATTCTCCAACAAGAGTTGATCGAGAGTTTGGCCCATGTCTTGTACATGGAACCAGAGGCCATTGAGCTGGATCAGACTTTCATCGATTTGGGCTTGGATTCAGTCGTCAGTGTTGAATGGATCAGCAATCTCAGTAAGCAGTATCAAATTAAGATTGCGGCGACCAAGGTCTATGATTACCCCACACTGGAGACCCTCTCTAAATACTTGAAAGAGGAAATTGATAAACAGAGAGTGGGACCGGCTCAAGGTTCTTTAGGCAATGGGGCATCGAGTATTGCAATTGCATCCCCAGAACGTCCAGTATTGCCGACGGCGGATGCTCAGCTCGAAAAAGAATCTGCCATTCAACGCAACAGCCCTGATTTGCCGCCTGCCCCCACCAAATCGACGGGCTCCAAAGAGGGTCTCAGGGAAATACCTATAGAAGGTCCCAAAGAAGGCCTCCAGACTGCCGATCTAGGCAGTCCGCTTTTTCAAAAGCGCTACGGCTGCCGCGCCAGTTATTTCACGGGGTCCATGTATCGAGGGGTGGCGTCTGAGCAATTGGTGGTGGCCATGGGTAGGGCGCATCTGTTGAGCTTCTTTGGCAGTGCCGGTTTTAGCTCGGCAGAATTGGAACCCCGGATCCAGCGGATTCAGTCCCAGCTGGCACAGAATGGTTTAAATCTTCCCTATGGCATGTGTTTGATTTCAGATCTGCGTGCCCCAGCTAAGGAGATGGCCCATGTTGATTTGTTCCTTAAATACAACATTCCTGCTCTTGAAGCGAGCGCCTTCTCGAGCATGACACCAGCCCTAGTCTATTGTCGTCTCAAGGGTATCTCTGAGGAGGGCGATCGCATCGTTTTTCCCCGCAGGATTATCGCCAAGTGTTCACGTTTAGAGGTTGCCCGGCTGTTCTGTAGTCCTGCCCCGATCAGGATTGTTGAGGATCTCGTGGCGGCGGGTCGACTGACCCAGGAAGAAGCACAGCTATCGCAGCGGGTTCCCATGGCCAGTGACATTGCTGTTGAGGCTGACTCAGGTGGTCACACCGATCAGGGTGTAGCCTTTTGTTTGCTGCCATCCATCATTGCCCTGAAGGATTCTCTAGTCTGTGAGCATAACTATGGAGAACCCATTCTGGTTGGCTGCGGTGGCGGCATTGGTACGCCCCAGGCCGTGGCGGCGGCGTTTGCCCTGGGGGCAGATTTTATTTTTACCGGCTCGATCAATCAGTGCACCGTAGAAAGCGGTGCCCATGATGCGGTTAAGGAACTGCTGTCGACCCTGACTGTTCACGACACCGGCATTGCCCCAGCGGCGGACATGTTTGAAATTGGAGCCCGGGTGCAAGTGGTGCGCAAGCAGACTCGTTTTCCGGAACGAGCCAATCGGTTGTATCAGCTTTTTCAACAGTACTCATCCGTTGAATCTATTCCCCAAGTTGATCGAGAAGAGATCGAGAAAAGATTTTTTAAACGGTCTTTTGCTGAAGTCTGGCAACAGGTGTGCGCCTATAAAAATAAAACGAATCCAGCTCAGATTCAGGCTGCCCAGGCCAACCCAAGGCTGCAGCTGAAACTGATGTTCCAGTGGTACATGGTGCGTTCCAATCAATCGGCCCTCAGCGGCGACATTTCTGAAAAAGACAATTTCCAAATTCACTGCGGTCCGGCCATGGGGGCTTTCAATCAGTGGGTTAAAGGCACGGATCTGGAGGATTGGCAAAACCGGCATGTGGCTCACATCAGCGATTTGTTGCTGCGTAAGGCCTGTGAACATATTGAGGGAAAGTTACCCCAAGCTAAATTACCCCACATTAAATTGTCAGGGACTGAGATTACTGGGGGGACTGCGGTCTTGACCGCAGCGGCCCATGGAGATAAGACGCCGGCTGGTGCGATCGCAACGCCGGGCATGGCCTCTCAAAATCTTGACCTAAAGCGGCAAGACATAGCGGTGATCGGTATGGCAGGCCAGTTTCCCATGGCCCATGACATCACTGCGTTTTGGGAAAATCTGAGGACAGGCCGCGATTGCATCTCAGAGGTTTCATCGGATCGTTGGCCGCTGGCCGCCTATTATGACCCCAGGCCAGAGGCACCAGGCAAGACCTATTCAAAATGGATGGGTGTGCTGGAGGACGTGGATAAGTTTGACCCGCTTTTCTTCAATATTTCTCCACTAGAAGCGGAGGCGATGGACCCCCAGCAACGTCTCTTCTTGCAAAGCTGTTGGAGTTGCATCGAAGATGCCGGTTACAATCCGCTAACGTTGGCGGGCAGTAACTGTGGTGTCTTTGCCGGCTGTGGTACGGGCGACTATGGTCTGAGTTTCGGCCGCGTAGAACAGGACGCATCTACGCTGATGGGCAGCTCCCTATCAATTCTGGCGGCCCGCATTTCCTATGTGTTGAATTTGCAAGGGCCTTGCATAGCCATGGACACGGCCTGTTCGTCATCGCTGGTGGCCATTGCCTCAGCCTGCGACAGCCTCACCCTTGGCAGCAGCGATCTGGCCCTGGCGGGCGGCGTCTGCGTCATGGCCGGACCCACGATGCACATTACCACCAGTAAGGCAGGCATGCTCTCGCCAGACGGTCGCTGTTTCACCTTTGATCAGCGAGCCAATGGCTTTGTTCCGGGCGAAGGTGTCGGTGTGGTGCTATTGAAACGCTTGGCAGACGCTGAGCGGGATGGGGACCGCATTGACGGAGTAATCCGGGGTTGGGGCGTGAACCAGGATGGGAAGACCAACGGCATTACGGCCCCCAACGGTGATTCGCAAACCCGTTTGGAAAAGTACGTTTACGATCGGTTCGGCCTCAATCCTGAAAACATCCAACTGGTCGAAGCCCATGGTACCGGAACTAAGCTAGGTGATCCGATCGAAGTGGCAGGCTTGCAGGCGTCTTTCCAAGAGTATACGAGCCGCCAGCACTATTGCGCTCTGGGCTCAGTCAAAAGCAATGTCGGCCATTTGCTGGCGGCAGCAGGGGTGGCGGGGGTAATTAAATCGACCCTGGCCTTAAAACACCGAAAACTCCCACCGACAATTCACTTTGAAACCCTGAATGAGCACATTGAACTGGAGAATTCTCCATTTTACGTAAATACTACGTGCCGGGACTGGCAGGTCGAGGCCAATCAAGTCCGTTGTGCTGCTGTCAGTGGGTTTGGCTTTAGCGGCACCAACGCCCACTTGGTGATCGAAGAGTATCCGTCAGTTTCGCCAGCGAATATGGGTACAGACTCCCCAGCTCCCGCCATTATCCTGCTGTCGGCAAAGAGCGACGACCAACTGCGAGAGATGGGCGAAAATTTACTCCGCTATATGGACGACCAATTTCAGGCGTCCGGGTACAGTTTGCAAGATCTGGCCTATACGCTCCAAGTCGGTCGTGCTGCGATGAGTGAACGTTTAGCCTTCGTAGTCACATCGACGGCGGCGTTGAAGACGATGCTGCGGCGCTACCTTGCCGGAGACGATGAGGTGGGGTTTTTCCGAGGGCGCATTCAACGCGATCAGGCGGCGATGTCACGGCTGGCTGCCAACAGTGCCATGCACGAGTTGGTGGAAAAATGGATAACCCAGGAGGAGTATGCCAAACTGATGGAACTCTGGGTCGATGGCCTTGACATCGATTGGCAACGCTTACACGCGGGTTACCAGCGGTGCCGTGTTTCCCTGCCCACCTATCCCTTTGCCCGTGAGCGTTATTGGCGGCATGGGGCAGCTGTAGCCAATCAGGCCGACAGTGTGCCGGGCGCTGCGCCCACAAAACTAGAGCTGACAGCTTCGACCCTGTTGTGTCGGCCAGTATGGCCGTCGTCACCCGTTGCTGCCGATGGTGACAATAGCGATAACTTTGACCGCCATATCGTCTTGCTGGTCGGCAGTTTCACAGCTCAGGCGGCGATGGTTGAGTCTCGATTGCCGGGCACCCATTGTGTTGCCCTGTCTGCTGCCAGCGCCGACATCGCCCATTATGTTGAGACAGTTAGTTGCCAGGCTTTTGAAACGATCAAAGCCCTGCTGCTTGAAAAAACTAAGGGTAAAACCCTGGTCCAGGTTCTGATTGATAGCCAGGGGACAGGGCAACTTTTATCGAGTCTGGCGGGATTAATGCGAACGGCAAGGCTAGAAAACCCTGCCATGGTTGGCCAGGTGATCGAATTACAGCCGACTGGCGATTGGGTGGCCCGCTTGCTGGAAAATCGTAGGCGAGCTGACGATATACAGGTGCGCTATGTCGATGGCCGCCGTCGGCTCCTCGCTTTTGAAGAGTTGACTGATATGCCTGACACGCCATGTTGGCGGGATGGGGGCATTTACTTGATTACGGGCGGGGCAGGTGGCCTCGGGGGGGTGTTTGCTGAAGAAATTGCTACCAGGGCCGTTGCTCCCCATCTTATTCTGGTCGGTCGGTCGGCGCTAAATGATCGGACCAAGGCCCGGCTGCAGAAGCTCACTGCCGCAGGGGCTCAGGTGGACTATCAGCAGATCGATATTACGGACGAGGGGGCTGTCGCCCACCTGATGGTAGATATTCGCCGCAATTTTGGACGGCTGGATGGCCTATTGCATACCGCTGGCACGATTCGCGATAACTTTTTAACGAGAAAACCCACTGCTGAATTCAAAGCGGTATTGGCTGCCAAGGTAAAAGGATCGGTGCTGCTGGAACGCGCGGCTCGAGAGTTGGCACCTGAGTGGATCGTGCTGTTCTCATCCTGTGCGGGGGTGACCGGGAACCTGGGCCAGGGGGACTATGCGACGGGTAATGCCTTTATGGATGCGTTTGCCCACTGGCATGGGGCAAACGGTGTCGCGAACGCTAGCCCGACGCGGGTCGTCGCCATCGACTGGCCCCTCTGGCAGGCGGGGGGCATGGGTATGGATGACGCGACGCTGGCAGCGCTCTGTGAACGAACGGGGTCCGTCCCGATGACGCGTGCCGCTGGTTTGAAAGCTTTTTACCAAGCGATGGCCAGCGGGCTTGCTCAGGTGATGATTCTGTCCGGGGAGTCAACTCGCCTGCGCCATGGCCTCTTGTCAGGGATGGCAGCGCCATCCCTCAGTCACCCCCTGGAGTCGCTGCCTGCTGTAGACGATCAGGAACTGTGCGATCGCACCCTGGCTCAAGTCAAATCATTGCTGGGGGAAACCATCAATCTCGCGCAAGACCGGATTAACGAGTACGAGCCCCTTGAGAGGTACGGCATCGACTCGATTCTAGTCACAAAGCTAAACCTGAAATTGGGGCGTATCTTCCCAGCGGTTTCCCAGACCCTCTTGTTCGAGGTCCGTAATTTGCGTGAACTGGCAGACCATCTGGTCGATAGGTTTCGCCTGGACTGTGTCCGCTGGGCAGGGTTGGCACCGGTGATAGCCGCGCCGCCCACACCTTTATCTACAGAGAATCGTAGATTGCAAACTCGACAGCATCGATCTGCTGTGCTGGCTACTAACCCTAGGGACGATAAGCCTCAGGCTTATCGTTCAAAGGGTGCCCTTGACATCGCCATCATTGGCTTGTCTGGACGGTATCCGATGGCCCCTGATGTGAACCTATTCTGGGACAATCTGCGCGATGGTCGGGACTGTATCACAGAAGTCCCAGCTGGCCGTTGGGACTGGAGGGACTATTATTCCGACGAATCTGGCAATATTGGTGGCCACAGCAGCAAATGGGGTGGCTTCATGGACGATGTAGACAAGTTTGACCCTCAGTTTTTCAATATCTCGCCCAGGGTTGCGCCATTCCTGGATCCCCAAGAACGGCTGATGCTGGAGGAAACCTGGAAAGCTCTGGAGGATGCCGGATATCGTCCCCAGGACCTGCAAGCAAAACCGGGGGAGGAGACAGCTGCCCATGCGGGTGTGTATATCGGCTCTACCTATACCGAATATCAATTACTGGGTGCAGAATCAACCATGGCTGGCAAACTAGCCGCTTTTGCCGGAAATCTTGCCAGTATCGCCAATCGGGTTTCCTATGCCCTCGATCTCCATGGCCCTAGTGTGGCAGTGGATACCATGTGTTCCAGCTCGTTGACCTGCATACATTTAGCTTGTCAGGATCTCAAAGCAGGACGAACCCGGCTAGGTATTGTCGGCAGTGTGAATCTCACCATCCATCCCAATAAGTATATTGTGCTCAGCGGCGGCCAGTTCCTGGCTAGCCACGGTCGTTGCAAAAGCTTTGGTGAGGGCGGCGACGGCTATATTCCCAGTGAGGGTATTGGCGTTGTTGTGCTCAAGCGTCTAGCAGATGCCCAACGCGATGGCGATCGCATTTACGGCGTGATTAAGGGCAGCGCCATCAATCACGGTGGACGCACCAATGGTTACAGCGTGCCCAATCCCAACGCTCAGAAGCAGGTGATTAGGCAGGCCCTTGACGAAGCTGGTATCGCTCCGCAAGACATTAGCTACATCGAGGCCCATGGCACCGGCACTAAGCTTGGCGATCCGATTGAGATTGCCGGTCTAGCCAAAGCGTTTGAATGGCAGCCTGGCGACCCAAGATGTTGGATTGGCTCGGCTAAATCCAACATCGGTCATTGTGAGGCAGCTGCGGGATTGGCTGGACTAACCAAAATTCTTTTACAAATGAAGCATCAGCAGATTGCGCCATCGATTCATTCCCGCGTGTTGAATCCACGGATCGATTTTGCCTCCACCTCCTTTGAAGTGAATCAGGAATTGCGCGACTGGCAGCCGCCTATCATTAACGGTAGGCCGAGGCGGCGCATCGCTGGCCTCTCATCCTTCGGGGCAGGCGGCTCTAATGCTCATATGGTGATTGAGGAATATACTGCCTCCTCCTTTGGATTAGACAGCCAACAGCCGATGCCACCTGCGGTGGGCCTACTTTCCTCTGCATTGATTGTGCTGTCTGCCAAAAATGAGTCGCAGCTGCGGCAGGTGGTGAGTAATCTGCTGGCGTTTCTCCAGACTCCGTCCCAGGTGTCTGACATCCAGCTTCAAGACATCGCCTACACACTGCAAGTGGGACGCAAGTCCATGGAGGAGCGTTTAGGGTTTGCCGTGGCTTCGATCGAAGAGCTAAGGCATCAGCTCAGCCTGTTTCTGAATAGCGCCTCCCTCCCAGGTGGTCAAATGCGCGGACGGGTTGACGGATTCTCTACCAATGGGGAGCTGATCGGGCCAAATGCTGATGTCAATGCGACGGTTGAGCGGTTAGTGCACCAGGGGGATGGCAGCGCTATCCTGCAATGTTGGGTTTCGGGTTATGAGTTTGACTGGCATAGGCTCTATGGCATGCCCCTGCCACGGCGCATCAGTCTGCCCACCTATCCCTTTGCCCGTCAGCGATATTGGGCAGAAAAACCTGACGACACCCTCAATAATCACCACAATAACAATGGCAGTGGCAGTGGCAGTGGCAGTGGCAGTGGCAGTGGCAGTGGCAGTGGGAAAAACGGGGCCACCTCAGCATCCAGGTTTGCAGCGACCGGGGAAAAACCTCAGTTGACATTATCATCGCTGCCGTCCAACTCGTTGTCCCCTAACCTAGCCGCTATCGGTGAGTCAGTGAGGGATACCCCGCCGGTGCGGCCTGTTGCCCAGCCAGTTATTACTTCGCAACCGATGGAGCCTGACCTCTCACCTTCCCAGGAGTCGCTCCAGGCCAGTTTGCTGGCCAGTTTGGCCAAAACCCTGTGTATGGAGCCCGACGAGATTCGGCCAGATAAGCCCTTTATCGACATGGGGTTAGACTCGGTGGTGGGCGTGGAATGGGTCCAACATATTAACCAGGAATGGGGTGTGGAGATTACCGCCGCCACCGTCTACGACTATCCCACCCTGCGCCAGTTCACGGCCTTTATCTACCAAAAAATTCAGGCATTGTCGTCGACTCCGCCGCTAGTGTCCCAGCCGCCAGCCGCACCGTCGGCTGCACCGCCATCCTCAGAGTCAGCCAGCGGCACCGGTGAGTTGTCTGTAGCATCTCAGTTCGCAGCGATTGTGGAGAAACCCAGTAAACGCTACACGCTAACACCCCTATCGCCCAACTCTTCACCGTCTACTTCAGCCGCCATGGGTGAGTCGGCAGGGGCGGCTGAAAATCCAGGCCCTCAAGCGCCTGTGGCGGCCCCGCCATCGGCCCCTCCCTTGCCTTCCCAGGAGTCGCTCCAGGCAAGCCTGCTGGCCAGTTTGGCCAAAACCCTGTGTATGGAGCCCGACGAGATTCGGCCAGATAAGCCCTTTATCGACATGGGGTTAGACTCGGTGGTGGGCGTGGAATGGGTCCAACATATTAACCAGGAATGGGGTGTGGAGATTACCGCCGCCACCGTCTACGACTATCCCACCCTGCGCCAGTTCACGGCCTTTATCTACCAAAAAATTCAGGCATTGTCGTCGGCTCCGTCGCTAGTGTCCCAGCCGCCAGCCGCACCGTCGTCATCTGCCCCGCCGTCATCAGGGTCGGTCAGTGTCACCAGCGAGACACCTGTGACATCGCAGTTTCAGGCGACTGTGGAAAAACCCAGACATTTTACGCTAGAACCGCTGTCACGTAACCTGTTGTCTTCCCCTCCAGCCGCCGTCGGTAAGTCGGCTGATCAGGGTGGCAATCCGGTGCAGTCAGTCCCTCAGCCGGTTGCCCCTTCGCATTCCCAGGAATCACTCCAGGCCAGTTTGCTGGTCAGTTTGGCCAAAACCCTGTGTATGGAGCCCGACGAGATTCGGCCAGATAAGCCCTTTATCGACATGGGGTTAGACTCGGTGGTGGGCGTGGAATGGGTCCAACATATTAACCAGGAATGGGGTGTGGAGATTACCGCCGCCACCGTCTACGACTATCCCACCCTGCGCCAGTTCACGGCCTTTATCTACCAAAAAATTCAGGCATTGTCGTCGGCTCCGTCGCCCTTAACCCCGCTGCCCTTAACCCCGCTGCCCTTAACCCCGCCATCAGAATCCACCCGTGTCACCAGCGAACCGTTGAATGTCCTGGAATCTTTTCCGGTAGAGCCGCCGCATCTGCCACCGCCGCCGCATGGGTCGCTATCGAGGGCAGATGCCGTTGCGACAACAAATCGCTCAGCAACAGCTGACTCACGCACCCACGATATTGCGGTCATTGGTATGGCTGGTCGCTTTCCGGGGGCTGCCGATCTGAACGCGCTCTGGAGTCTTCTAGATAATGGACAGTCGGCATTCTCACCACTGCCCAACAATCGAGGCTGGGATTTGGACACCATCTACCATCCCATAATGCATCCAAACAAGATCTATGGGCAGTGGGGAGCTTTTCTGGAGGATATCGATTATTTTGATCCACTGTTCTTTCAGATTTCGCCCAAAGAGGGGGCCAGTCTCGATCCATGCGAACGATTGTTTTTAGAAGAATCTTGGAAAGCTTTGGAGGATGCAGGCATCGATCCCAACCATCTCTCTGGCCGCCGCTGGGGTGTGTTTTGTGGTAACGGCGGTGATTACTCCCTGCATCTTCAAAAAGTGCTTGGCTACTCCCCACGGGTGACGCTTTCCCATGTGCCAACCCGGGTGTCGCACTGTTTAAACCTGACCGGTCCTTCTCAATCTGTGGATGTCGGCTGCGCCTCAGCGTTGCTAGCGATCGCACAAGCCTGTGATCAAATTTCCATGGGCAAGTGCGAGGCAGCCATTGCTGGCGGTGCCCTGATCCATTCCACGCCCAATACTTTGATTAGCTCCTGCCAACTCGAACTGCTTTCCAGACAAGCAGCTGGCCATGCCTTAGATGTGCAAGCAGACGGCATGATGCCCGGTGAGGCGGTTGGTGTGGTCATCCTCAAACCCTTGGCGGCTGCCTTGGCCGATGGCGATCGCATCCACGGTGTGATCGAAGGCTGGGGCAGCAATCACAATGGCAAGACCCCTGGCATAGTCACCCCAAATGTAGACGCTCAAGCAACCTTGTTTAACGAAGTCTATGAAGGCTATGGCATTGATCCGACAACGGTGACCCTGGTGGAAGCTAACGCCTCCGGCATGCCCATGGCAGATCAAGCCGAGTTCCAGGCGCTGAGTCGTGTCTTTGCCAGTCGGGGCCACCGGGTTTGCGCCCTGGGAACAGTAGAGAACAACATCGGACATGCCTTTCACGCTTCTGGCATGAGCCACTTTATCAAGACGCTGCTTGCCTTAAAAAATCAACGGATTCCAGCCACGCTCAATGTTCACAAGTTAAATGAATCCTTGGATTTGGAAAACAGCCCCTTCTTTATCAATGCCGAAACCATTCCCTGGAGCGTGGACCCAGGGCAGGTGCGCCGAGCCGCTGTCAGTTCCTTTGGGGCCACAGGATCGAATGTCCACCTGGTAGTTTCTGAAGCGCCTGCGATGCCAGCACCCGGTGCTGCTACCGTGGGCACCAGTCCTGTACTGATTGCCCTGTCTGCCCAAACAACTGGCGGACTGCGGCGGCGTTGTCGCGATCTCGAGGACTGGTTACAGTCCTCGGCCAATGGTCAGCCTACGGAGCTGCGCCGTCTCTCTGCCAACCTGATGTTACGACGGACCCACTTTGGAGAACGATGTGCATTGGTTGTCAGCGATGTCACAAGTTTGCGCGAGCAGTTGTTACATCTCAGTGAAGGACAGCAGATTGAAAAAGGTTTCCTGGGGAGCGTGGCCTCCGACAGTGAAGTCAGCCCTGCCCTGGCTGCCCTAGCCATTGACAAAATAAGAGAGGTTGCGGTGACCGATGAGCTTTCGGCGTCATCGCAACTCCATGAAGATACTCTGCTGATTTTAGCGGATCTATATGTCAAAGGTGTCCCTCTGGACATGTCAGCTTGCTTTACCAAACATGAGAAAGCCGTCATGTCATTGCCTGGATATTCCTTTGAAAAACGTCGCTGCTGGATATCTGAAGCCGAACCGATGGATGCCTCCCAGGTGACTGTGGCATCCTCACCTGCCGGAGCAATTATCGAACAACTGACCGCATTTGTCTGTGAATTGACCGGCCTGTTGCCAACGGAGATTCAAACCGGCCATTCCCTGAGAGATTATGGAGTGGATTCGCTCATGGGCATGCGCCTATTGAATCGCATCAATGCCTTTTCGGGGATGAATTTTGATGCTTCGCTGTTGCTGAATGACACCCTGGAGGAAATTGCAAAAACAATTCAACGTGCCTCTCCGGAGAACAGCGGCCAATGGGACGCTGATGTCTCATTATCGGGAATTCAACAAAACCAATGGCGGCATCCAAAGTTTATCGAGCGGTTGGATTTTGAGGTGCCATCGACCGAGGGGGCACCCAGCACTGAGGCTGGGGAAGCACAGCTTGAACGGTTGCTGAACCATGGATTAGGTGTTTGGTCGGAAGACGGCAAATTGTGTTTTGAGTTTTTCCAGGGCACCCAGACCGGTGAGTCGCTCCGAAGTCTTCTGATGCACCCTGGTTCATTACAGTCAATTCTCGTGGAACGTATACGCTATTATCCCGCGACTTACATGCAGCGGTTTGCCCTGGAGGCATCGGAAGTGAACAGGACTACCGCGTTCAATATCGGGCAGGCCTTTTGGATCGATGCCCCTGTAAATAGGGAGCTGCTAGACCTTGCGTTTAACGACATGACGCAACATCATTCTATTCTGCGTACAGGCGTTCGCCGTGTCGGGAAGCTTTGGGCGCAGGTGGTACATCACAGGATCGAAACCTCTTGCCATGAAGAACAATGGCCGGAAATTAAAGACCGAGACACCTTCCTGGAAGCCTTGAAGACGTTTCAGAAGGAACGCCAGAGCCTGTTATTTGACATTCACAGCACACCCGTGCTGGAGGTGTTTCTGCTGCACAACGGGAGTGACCTGGGGGCAATTTACTTCCGTACCCATCATTTCCATGCCGATGGATTCACCTTGTTTCTGTTTCAACAAGAACTCTACCAGCGGTATCAGGCCCTGGTGGCGGGCTCGGTTTGGACACCTCCTACCCTAGCAGCCGAATATGCCCACTTTGCGCTGTCTCTGTTTGATCCAGCCAATGCCGAAAACACAAGATTTTGGCAGGACTACCTGGGCAAGCAATTGCAGGGACCGATGTTGCGGGATCGGGCGGAGTATGCTGGCAGTACGTCTCGGAAAGCTGGTGTCTTGGCTATCGATACTTCCATAGATCTCTTGGACGGTGCCCGCCGTTCCAGCCTGACCCTGACGCAAATGGTCGCCTGTGCAGTTGGCGTTCTCATATATCGCTTGACGGGGCGAAACATGGCTGTTCAAATGGTGTTTAACCTGCGCGATCGCTATGAGTTTGAGAATATTTTCGGAGACTTTTCCTCATCGGCACCCTTAACGCTAGATATCCAATCAACCATGACGCTCCGTGATGTCTTTGCATGCTATAACCAGACATCCCTGGAACTCCAGATGCACAAGCGATTTGATTTCATGGAACTCATTGGCCAGTTGGGTAGCTCAGAAAAATGGAGTGGCATATCCATCGACAGCAATGATAGAGACACCCTCTGTCAGGTAACGGACTTTGCTGATCGCATGATTGACCTGATGATGGAGGATCGTGACATTACTACCTCCTTATTAGTATGTCTAGAGAAAACGGGAGGGCAGTTGACCCTACAGCTTTTGCACGACAAGTCACTGCTTTCGTCTCGCACCATTGAGTTGTTCGGTGAAGCAATGAAGGAATTGCTGGTCAAGATGATAAACGAACCGGAGTTTCGGGTTCTAGATTTCCAACCCTCGCCCGAATTACTACAGAGATTAGACCTATAGCTTTAGGGTTATGTGTAGGTAAGCGTCCCCTGAGCGAAGTCGAAAGCTTTAGGGTTATTTGTAGGTAAGCGTCCCCTGAGCGAAGTCGAAAGCTTTAGGGTTATGTGTAGATAAGCGTCCCCTGAGCGAAGTCGAAAGCTTTAGGGTTATGTGTAGGTAAGCGTCCCCTGAGCGAAGTCGAAAGCTTTAGGGTTATGTGTAGATAAGCGTCCCCTGAGCGAAGTCGAAAGCTTTAGGGTTATGTGTAGGTAAGCGTCCCCTGAGCGAAGTCGAAGGGGATGCTGGCTAGGAGTGTTGTTGGCCTAACTCCGAAGGAGACGCTTCGCTCAGCCAACGGTGTCGGTGGAACAGTTACTATTTGCAGTATTTGCAGCGAGTGTCTAAAAAATAAAGGCTGCATAGCTCTTTTAAGCTAAAAATGACATCTCGTAATCTGGGGGCTCCACCATAGAGGCAAAAATTGAGGCGCGCGTTGGATCAAATCTCAATTGGTCCAATTCTTGATTGTTATCGAGCCATGACTGAATCAATTGAATTTCACTTGCAATATCTTCATCCATTTGATGGTTCAACGGGGACGAGACTTTTGACATCGCCTCGTCCCTGGTCTGGCAGGCATTAGCTACCAGGGCATTCCACTGTGGATCTTCAATCGGCTCAATATGCACCTGCTTGAACTGGCGATAAGCCTGAATATACTCCTCAAGAAATGGTTGATAAGGTTCCTTATGTCGCATGTCATTAAAGAAGTGCCGCTTGACAGTGTGCAGCCATGCCGGACGTTTGTCAGGTTCTTTGAGGCTACATTGCAACAGATAGGCAAAGCTGACGATGAAATTCTTGAACTGCCGATTTACTTTGCCAATTAACCTATCAACGCCTTTCACCGCATACTCTCCCCTCAGGCGGTACTTGAACGCATTGTTTGGGAAGGCATAGTAGAACATCAAGTCCTGTAGCGATTGGCAATCTTGAGGTTTGTACTCAATGCCCAGCAATCTCGCCACATCATCGTTGTAAAAGCCGTAGTAAACCAGATGATCATGCCGACGAGGCTCGCTATCACCAAAATAGTGCTTGTTATAGCTCGCGATGCGAGCATCCAGATTGCGATGGATGTGGTAGTGAAAACCTGGTTGAGTAACAAGCTTGTGAATGAACAATCCCTGCATTTCTATAATATTCGCTAAACCCCCACTGTATGGTCGCGTATATCCAAGCATGTAGATATTGTGCAGCGTCTTTGGGATCACTCCCATAAAGTTATCGCGATAACGATATTGATAGGGGTCTTCTCCATTAACCATAATGGGTGGCAGTCTTGGTGTTTCCGTATCGCCCTTGATGTAATGATGAAAGTCTCTGTCGATCCCAGCGTAGGTAATCGTTTTCTTTTCAAAATCGATGGGGGTATCTTTGGGGACAACAATGGCTCGGCCCGTATGCAACCACATGCAAATGTCATTCAAAAAATAGCCCTTTGAAAACGCATCGGGCAAATTGTCGCCAAAATTACGGCAATACTCATCAATGGGCCAGTACTTTATGGCAACGGCACCACTGGCTGGACGTGACTCGCTGGTGTTCCAACTATCGTCCCGTAAGCTGACTGGAAATTGATCACCGATCAAAATAGGAATTCCAGTGCCAGCGGTTGCACCATAAACGATGTCAGCGTAATGACGATTGGAGAAGTAGCGGAAATTTTGAAACTCCAGCTGATCTAAGGTGTGGGTCGTTTCAAAAGCTGGCACGACCTTATCTCGTGGGTGAAACCCATTCGTGCGAATGATCACCTTCGCATCATGGGGAATTAAATGGGAAATCATCAGGTTGGCAGAATCTCCCATTGTGTCAAACACAAACGTCTTGTTTGGCGCGTTGTAATCGGTGGTGGTGAGGTGTGAAAAGATGGCACGACTAAAACCAGTTGCGAAGACCACATGCCGCGCATTAATCGTAATGCCACTCTCGGTATATACAACGCTGTGATCGGCAAAGTTGTCGACCCTGGTCACAATGTCTCGGATAACTCTTTCTCCGTAGTGCTTCTGCCACTTTTGATGCATTTCATAATACTGAGTAGCACAAGGATAATGATCCTTTTGGAATTCATCTACGAGATCAAATGAGTAAAAGCTTGTTAAGTAACTGGAAACTAGATCAAAGTCTAATCTTCCACTCTGATTAAGACGGTCCCAGACGCTGTTGCCATCGGCCGAGATTATCCTAAAGTCTATACCTGTGGAGATCAGTTCGCGGATCAATGGAATCGCACTGAAGCCAAAACCTACAACCACTACATCGGCCATAATTCATGCTCCTGATAATCCGGATTCTTGATGAGATGTAACACTTTCAGGAGTTTAGCCTCAAGATATATCCTTAGATTGTAATCCCGACAACCGTCAGGCCTGCCATTGCATGAACATCTTTGTTTACAAGGAATTATACAGTTTTTAGATTTTGGCAGTAAGTAAGGAAATCTGAGACTTACTCACCTGAAGTAAGATAGTCGACATCATGTCAGCACGCCCCAATGCGTGCCTAATGTCAGAGATTGTTGTGATTAAAAATTGTTATTCTAAATCGATCCACTGTATTGTAGTTCTTACTATAGATCATAGAGTATTCAAACAACAAAAGAAGACAACGCAGAGTTACGTCTTGAAAGTGTTATTTCTCATTTTGCCTTGATGGCTTGCCAGGTTATTGGGGTAAATTTGCCCGAATCGGTTATCAACTTAGTGCATCTGTCAGCCCACTAGAGCTATCGTGAACATTACCCAGTCAAAACCGGTCTCCGGGACTATATTGAAATACTTGGAATCTGTTAACACTGCAGTTAACAAGATTACGGATCCAGAAACTGGTGAAGCCGTTCAAATTCCGAACTATGAGGTCCTTCAAAGGGCTGCTCGTGGATTGGATGAATCTTCATATCCATCGCAAACAGCGCTAATTATTCAACGACTTCTTGGCAGAGGTGCCAGCTTTGATATGGATACAGCTGGGCCTGAACAGCCCCTCAGTTTTCCGAAGGATCACCATTTACATCCAACAATGGGGCCTGAATGGCATTATTTGAGTTGTGATCTGAATACCAAAGGCCCGAATGGCGAATCGCAGCGCATTGGTGTAATGATTTGGCTGCAAAAGAATCGTATTATAGGTACTACAGCCCAAAAGGAGGCGGGGTGGAGCGATGAAGAATCCATCATTTGCGCTTCTAAGGTGACTGTGGTTATGAAAACAGATGATGGGAAGGGACGACTGATTCGGCGAAATCGAAACCTTCAGTGGCCTCTCAAAGGCGGACAGATCGCTTACAGCAAACCTGGTGAGAATTTTCGCTTTGTGTGTGGTCCGGATTCTTTCTCCGGCTCGAAGAATGTTCTGCCAATGCGAGCGCAGGTCAACGATAAAGATCATATGCGTTTGGACCTGGTAGCAGACTGTCAGGATGAGCTTACCCCGGAAACAGCTTTTTTCCTTCGTGGTGGTGATGGTTGCGGATTCACCAATTTACCCGCTCCTGGCTTTGAGTATGGCTGGCCCCAGATCAAGGTGTCTGGTACGGTCATGGTTGAGGGCAAAACGTATCAGGTAGAGTCTGGATTAGGTTGGATTGATCATCAAAACCTGAACGTCAGTTTGGAAAATCCGCCTCAACCAAACCCCGGTTATGACAGTATCCCCTTTGTTGACGATGGCAAGCCTTTTGTTGGTTGGTGTTGGATGTATTTGAATCTAACAAACAAGGATACCCTGATGACCATCGGATTAAATGTTGGATCGAATCCGATCGGCCTCTATCCACAACTGGCTATAGGCTCTGCATCTAGCTATTATGCATCGATCAAAGAGGGTAAGTTAGACGTAACCATTCTTAGTAACCCTGAGCAACCTCCACTCGTCGGAGAGATGAAAATTACGAATTTTCAAGTATTGCCAACGATTACGAATGCGCTCGGTCCCTATCGCCCAAATGCGCTCATCCCTAACGGTTGGACCCTAACTAATGTTAAGGATCATTCCTGGGCCCATGCCCTGGCAGGTAATGTGACGGCATGGTCAGATGACGCTACATTTAATGCAGAGGATTGGAGCCTTGCCAGTGAGATGCCTGTAGATTTCACAGATACCAGCGGTCAGTTTGCTAACGGCACTGGCTATGCTGAGGTTATCGGCTATGAGAACTGGCTTAGTTTCCAGGAGCGTGCCTTGGCTTTCCTCGAGATTGGAGTTCTACCTGGTGCGATTCCCGAAGTGAGTCTAGCCGCGACAAAGCCAATTTTGGTAAAGCTCGGGAAAAAGCCTCGCTCACATATTACCCAACTGAGGGAAAACTTTGATGGCCCCATCATGGATAAAATCTCAGATATATTGAAGGGGTTGGAAGCAGAGGGAAAAGTCGAAGACGATACTCAAATCGTCATCGCAATGGTGAAGTAGGGGGCGGATGCCCCATGGCACAATCAGTTTTCAACGATAGGTGATACCACCTTAGATAACGGTCAACTTAAACACACTAGTCAAATAGGAAGTAATTATCATGTCTGACCAGAAAAAGAACGATGTTGAAGTAATTGATGCATCTGATAACGATGATGATAAGCCTACAACCGATAAGGTTCTCGATAGCCTGACGGACGAGATCAAAGTTTTCTCTAAAGCTGCTGCGGTTTATTTCGAGAAGTTAAGCGAGCTGCATGAAGAATCGGAGAGTAATAAGAAGCACAGCTCTCTCGTGGATATTTTGACTAATAACCACAAGGCCCAAAAGGCTGCTTGGAAGCATGTAGTTGAGAATTCTGAGGCCCACAAAGAGAATGAAAGGCAGGCCAAGAGATTTATGCCGAAATCAGCCATTGATAATCTTCATGACTGGCTTGACGATTAGATGAATCGAGAGTTGCCATATCGATTGAAATCGGCTCTGCAATGAGATCATTGACTAACAATCTTGCAAAGATTTGGGTAGTCGATGTATCTAAGCTCAGTGGGGCCGATGTTCTACGCTGCGAAGCTGTACTCGTACCAGCAGAAATTGAGCAAATGCGACGATTCCAGTTCGACCTGGATCGGGATGCTTATCGTGCGGCCCATGGTCTTGCTCGACAAGCTCTCTCGTCATTTGAACCGGACGTGTTACCGCAGAATTGGGTTTTCGAATCAACCCCCTACGGTCGACCGGAAATTTCTACAGGGTATGGCTTTCCACCCTTGCGCTTCAATATTTCACATACACGTGGCATGGTGACTGTTATCGTCGTACGTGATTTAGATTGTGGTGTAGACGTGGAGTCCATTGGCCGGTGTCGTAATTTGGATCACCTGGCTCTGAATATCCTTGCCCCTGCTGAACTGGCTACGTTGTCGGCGGTGCCAGACTTTGAGCGGCCTCTGCTTTTTAGTCGGTATTGGACACTCAAAGAGGCCTATTCAAAAGCTCTCGGACTTGGGCTGTCAATGCCATTTGAGCGCATTGCATTTGAACTACGAGAAGGCGGCGCTCGACTGCTTAACCAAGCTGGTGACTGGTTTTTTGAGCAATGGTTACCATCACCAAATTACATTGTGACGACAGCCCTTCGCAGTAGCCAACCGATACGTCTGGTTCGTCACTGGGGCTTTCCAGACGTATCAACTCCATAGAAGTCTGATGGGGGCTGGCTGGTTTGAGTCATTCAGTTGTCCAAGCTGATTAAGGCTTGCTTTGAGCCATGGTGTTGCTTCCCTGTGCCACAGCCAGTGCCGTTGTCTTGAATCGGTGTTTCAATAGGGCAGCATCCTCTCCGCTGAATTGTTTCTCGTTGTAACTCAGGTGAATATTTAGTAGGTCTTCGAACAGGACAGCGCTGAAAAGAGCAGTGCCAAGGATCGACGGAGCTACGTAACCGCGAGCATTGGTGACCGTAAAATTGCCAGTCTTGGTCGACATTCTTGTTAGATTTAGGAACGTCAAGCTGGTGGAACTGTATTTAGCCATGCTGACAATGAACCGAGCCGCTCGATCAACACCTTTGCTTCCTTTTGGAAAAAATAGTTTCCAGTCCATGATGGCCGCAATCGTTGGCATCACAAACAAACGGGGTGAATCTCTCTTCATGGCGGATTTGATTTCGCGTCTAATATCCTTGGCCATCTCGGGGATATTTTTTTTATCCGTTAGCTTGCGAACCACATCCACGGTAGAGGAGAACAAGCCAAAGTCATTTTTGGGAATGGACAGGAAAGGACGTAGATTGATCGGCATGGGCATGGTGATGACCCGCTCGGTTGTATCTTTTTTCTTTGGGCTCTCGGCCAGGAGCGGGTGAATGACATCCATGGTGATGGCGATGAGCAGCGCGTAAAGGGTGACCTGTTCTTGCTTGGCATATGCAATTAGGGATGCTGTTTCTGTAGCATTAAACGTGAAGGTTTCGACAATGGGCCGTCGCTCAGCAAACGGCACATCTGCGTCGTTGCGCAGCGGTGCTGGCATGTCACCCAGCTGATTGATTTGCCCCATTACCTTGGATTGACAGCTTACCATTTGCAACAGACCTTTAATTCCCTTGAAACGGGAGGCCATGCCATCTTCCAGCATCGGCGGGAAGGGAAGCGGGTCCGGTGCTGGTAAGCTGTCACCTGAGGAGACTGTGCCCAGTAAATTGACAATGTCCACCAACAGGTTTGCATGGGAAAAGCCGTCGCCGATTAAATGCTGAAAGGTTACGAATACGGAGCAGTAATCCTCGGAAAATTTTACGAGTTTTACCCGGACCATTAACTCATGATAGCCGTCAAATGGTCGGCGCAATTCTTCGGTGGCAATCCGATCGCGACTCTCCTCGGTGCTTGAACACATGTCGATGGGGATCACCGGTGCTGCTGCTGGCTCATAACAGGCAAAGTATAGTTTCTGATGTTCCTGGCGTAGGATGCTGCGAAGCATCGGATACCGTATTTGACACCAACGAAGTACCTGCGCTAAGGCATCTTCAGTCACATTGCCATGAATATCCACAGCCGCACCTATGTTAAATGGGCTCGCTTGGTCAAAGATCCAGGCGGAATGTTCCATTTTGCCAAGCGGTCGGGCAATGGTTGGGCTGTTATCAGGGGATGCAGACGCTTTAATAGTTAGCTTTTTTTTAAATAAAGTGAGTAGATCATTCATGGGTCAGGTAATGTTATTTGCCAAATAAAGACCGAATGTTATCTCTTACTTCTTGCTGATGGAAGGTGATGCCATGCATGGTTACCTCTTGTTCAATGAACCGGGGTAAATCCTTCCGCAATTGCTGCACAAGATGATCCTTCAGTGTGATCAGGGAAACACGCGGTACCCGAGCCAGGTCCCGAGCTAAATCCAATGCCTGATTCATGACCTCGGTTCTTGGATAAACAGGAAAAACAACGCCGCGCTCTTTTAATTCTGCCCCCCGGTAGCGACGGGCTTGAAGCAACATTTCTGGCCCCAGGACTGGCCCTAACTTATGGGGAACGATCATAGTGGCCCCCATACCTGGTGTGAATCCATACTTCATAAAATTGGTTGTGTAAATACTCTCCCTGCTTAAAATCACAAAGTCGGCAAATAAACCCATCACAAATCCGCCGCCAATGCCATGCCCCTGCATAGCCGAAATTACTGGAATTCGGCAATCGAGGGCGAGGCCATAAATGTTGTTGTCTGAAAATTTTCCTTTCCCTTCCTGAAGGGTCAGTAAATCCTCTTGCGTGCCACCGCTGGCAAAATAACTGTCAAAGCCAGTCAGGATCACAGCCTTGAATGTGTTGTTGTTGGCGATGCTTTGGAAAGCCAGAATCAGTTCACGGCTCATTTGATGGGTGAAGGTATTCTTGTGCACGCGATCGCACATGGTCACCTGGACAATATAGGGTTCCACCTCCTTAACATTGACCACTGATTCCGATCCCGTGCTCATTCCTCCCATGGGAATACCCCTGTTGTAACATAGCGGGCAATTTTATCAAGATTGTCCATGTCGGTGAAAACCTCTAGATTGGCCGCCAAAGCCTGTGGTCGTGCCTGAGCGAGTGAGCCATCGAGATCGCCCATGTAACGCTTATAACGGGTGATGCCCTTTTTAGAAAGCCGTCTCAGGCGAAGCAGATGCTTACGGAGCAGGTTCTCGCTGTTGGCATCATAAGCGTCCACCAACCCCCAAGCCTCAGCTTTTTGAACGGAGATGGGTTGGGTCATCAGGGTCATGTAATGAGCTTTTTGAAAGCCAATGCGACGGTTTAGAAACGGCAGCACACAGGCAGGCATGAGTCCGAACAACAGTTCGGACAAGCTGAATATGGCGGTTTCATTTGCCAGAACAATGTCGCAGGCCGCAACAAATCCCATACCGCCTGCGTTGGCCTTGCCCCGAACATGGGCCACGCTGACATAAGGCCCAGTGGCCAGATCTAACCAGACATTGTACAGAGGTTCAGGATCCTGCCCCTTTGCTTCACCATCCGCTAGACTACGCTCGATCGCCTGGAAATCTGCCCCAAAACAAAACACTTCAGGCAATCCCTCAATTACCAGAACGGTAATTGTGTCTCGATACCTCCGAAGCATGTCTTGGAATTCCGTTATCAGTAGATCGTTGATAGTATTATTGGCCTCTGGACGGTTAATCTGCAGCATGCAAATTGGACCGTCAAACCTGATGCGTATGGTATCGTATTGCTCCATTACGATACCCACTCATATTCACGGTGATATTCTTGAATCGCTTTGAGAAACAACAGCGGTTTCCCATTACTTGCTGATCTTGCTGCAGGCATAAAGTTGGGGTCTAATGTCGCGTTGCGGGTGCCAAAACGAACCGCGTGATTACCCAACAGCATCTTGTCGTATTCCTCCATGGATAGCTCGTAACGCCGATTCAATTGCGCCTCAATCCCCATGCGACGAAGACGTTGCTGTCCCTCACTGGTCACTACTCCACTAAAAAATTCAGAGCAACAGCCAGACCCATAGGAAAAACATCCGATCCGTTGCGGTGAATCAAAACTCGCGCAATCGATGGTGCTGGCCAGGGCCAAGGCCATTGTTCCACCCATAATGTTGCCGACCCGCTGACAATAGGTGAGACCCGGTGCAACCCGACGGCTGAAATCTTCCTCAATCTGCGGTAGCTTAGCCTTGGCCATCTTGCGCATCATGTTGCGGTGAGCCCCTTTGACCATGCCACCAAACGGGGTGTGAAACGAGAGGTAGCCAAAGGAGCTGGTATAGTCGACATCTTTGACACGTTTTTGGTATTCCAGATAGGCCTTCTCACAACACTCTAGATAGGACAATAGCGATAGATCCGCATCACCCGCTTCGCTGTCGGGAACCGGACGACAGGTGTCCATGACCTCAAACCCGTAATAGCCATTGGCACCGATATCGACCTGGAAAATATAGGGCATTTCGCTGACTAGCATGGCAACTGAGCCAGCCCCGCTACTAGGCTCGGCAAATGACCAGTCGTGCGTCAGCTCTTGACCACCCTCCGCAACCAGAAAACGGGTGATATCTGTTGCCACTACCAAGGCTTTTGCCCCGGGCGATGTTTGAGAAAGAATAGTATTGACTGCCATTTGCAGGCCAGCAACCCCGGAATAACAGGCATTTTTGAGTTCAAACAGGCGACAGTTGCGATTGAGTTCAAGATAATGGTGTATGTAGGTACTGATCGACTTACCAAAATCGATCCCCGACTCCGTACACGTGATGAGCAGTTCGATGCGATCTTTTTCAGCCGGACTCAAAGCGTCCACAATCGGTTTAGCTGCATTTACTCCAAAGCTGATCGGATCCTCGTAAGGCAAGCTTACGGTCTTTTCCTTCATCAGAAGGTTCTCAAAACGATCAACATCCAGTTTGCGATGCACAGCCAATTTACTTACATCCAAGTAGGCCGTACCTCCGAAAATATTCATTGCTTCAATGCCAACGTGTTCCACAGTGTCTCCTTGGATAGCATCGTATGGAGCCATATTTCTAGTCGACATGGAATTCGACATCTATGACTCGTTAAACAAGAATATCTATGTAGTATCAAGATATCTGTGTAGAGTATCACCTTAATTTGACTTTATCCATCAAGTCGTATGGTGTGAAGTAATTCTCAGTGGTTTTATTGTAGGATTACAATTTTCCTCAGGTCTTAACCTGTATAAGCAGGTTAACAAATTCTGCAGTGTATATCAGTGGCCTATACTCGATATCATCTTTTAGGAGAGTCTCATATTCCCCATTAATAAACTCCCTCCTGCCTAGACTCAATTTATCCGTTACAAGGACAGCGTCAATGCATTGCAGTTGATTCCCAAAACCTAAAGATTAATCAACTTTCTACTTATTGTTCAAAGGGTTATGAGGGTAGGTAAATCAGTTACCTTGTACTAGTAGGTGAGATGACCGCTATATAAGAAATCCCCACGGATGCTAAGACTCATGAGAGCTTTGATTTAGATATAAAGAGTTAAGAAATATAGTGCTCTTTCTACTCAGATGTAGGGGTTGAAAGACGTTATGCACTCACTTGCATTGTCTGTGAATTCACAGTAAGCTAACCATGGGTCATGCCGCTCTCTTTATCCGATATGCCTATGGTCTGCTTATACAACCTCAAGATTACTTGGTTTGTGTCGGCGATCACTGCGGTGTAAGCGGATTAGGGATTGAGTAAAGGATTAACGGTGTATTGCCTGTGCTAGCCCCGGACGTTGTAGCGATGGATTGAGCGCAGGTTTAAAATACAACAACACCCAGAACACTCAGCTGAGGAACTCTTCTAAAATAAACAAGACTTTTTAGAGGTATTTAATGTCAGGCGAACTGACTATAAGCAGGGCTCTCTAGTGCAAGTAAGAAGAAATATCAGTGATGTGCTTGGGTGTTGTCTTTGAGCCTTCTGATGATTCTATCGAAATATCTATCGTTAGACCTCCCTGTGTTGTGGCTATGAGCTTTTCAACTCATGTGTACAGCATATTCCTGTAGTGCTTCAAAATCTCTTCTCTGATACAAACGTTAACGTTGTTATTTGTCACTGTTATCCTTGCCAATCAGTGGCTTAAGTCTATGGAGTGCTGTGGTTGAGGACGCAGCTAGTGGTAATGTCATCCGTACCCACTAGACTGCTGGCCTCTCACCAGCAAAGTGGCACATCTTCTAAGGACGGTATCCTCTTTGATCGCTATAACTTGAAAGGTGTTACTAATGAATGCGACATCGACAATGCTGCCCTCCATCACCAACGCCATTGACAAACAGGTCTTGTCGTCTGAGTTGACTACAGACAAGCTAATTCGGACCCATAAAGGGTTAGAGATCTATCTGGTGACGGCGGATGATGCGCCTCGGGTGATGACCGAAATTGGCCGAATTCGAGAAGTCGAATTTCGCCGGGAGGGAGGTGGCAGTGGCAAACCGAAAGATATCGATTGCTTTGATTATGGGCCAGTTCCCTATCGTCAGCTCGTAGTCTGGGATCCCGTTGCCCAAGAAATTGTCTCCATGCATCGTTACATTCTCTGTCGTGATGCTTTGCATGCGGACGGTAGGCTGGATCTGGCCACAGCTAAACTGTTTGATTTTTCCCAACGGTTTCGAGAGCAATATTTGCCTAAGACCATTGAACTGGGGCGCTCAGTTGTTAATCGTAGTGCCCAACGATGCAGACTCGGACTCTTTGCAGTCTGGTGTGGGTTGGGTGCTCTGATACGGGAGTATCCTGACATGGACTATTTTTTTGGCAAAGTGACTATTGCATCACCCCATTATTACTCTGTCCAAGCGCTATTATTGCCGTTTATGCAACGTTATGGGATGGCTCAAGACAGGTTGGTTGTCCCTAAGGTCCATTGTCGAATTCATGACCCAGCTACCCTTAATGGTTCATTTTCCCATTTTTCATGGACAGAGGGCTCTGATCAAACTGCCCTCAATGCTCTTAGGGCTCAACTTAAGAAAACAGGACAGTCAATGCCGTCACTGCTCAATAGTTATCTAAAGACAAGCGATCAGCTTCGTTACTTTGGCAGTGTTTGTAATCTTGAGTTTGGCAATGTTATCGAAGCCGCTATTCTAATTCCCATCAACTCAATTAAGGAAAAATCCCATCGGCGATTTATTGATTCATACGTCAGCATCAATTCTCAGCGGTTTCGGATTCTGGATCGACAAAGTAGGGAAAAGGGACTGGCTAGAGATATTGCTGGCTTACAAGATTTTATTCACACAACTATGACTAAAAACAATAAACCCCATCCTATGTATGTTTCCATAGGCTAGAGTTAAGCTGTCTGACATCAGCTCCATTGTTTCTTTCAGTCTTGTTATTACTAGCATGCTCCCGATCTCGGAAAGAGTATGGCAGGCGCTAGTGGACCAAGCTGACCCGGCGTTGTCTGAAGAATGTGTCTGAGATGATCAAAGTCATTAGGTAATTCTGGCTATAAATTCTATAGCATCCTAACCGTTACAAAGTTGGCGAGCGTTCTCATCAATCTCCACATTGTTGTGCAAGTAAAACCTTGCCCAATCACAACCATGTTTCATCAGGTTCTCCAGCTTGAACTGTAATTTCCAGAGAATGATTTTTCCATCTGCACTGGCAGAAACAATTTGTGAGTGTTCTGGATGAAATGTAACATTAAAGACCCAGTCATTGTGACCTGCCAAAGTTAATAGTAAATTGCCATCCAGATGCCATAGTTTAATGGTTTTGTCGCCACTGGCGGAGGCAAGTAACGTGCCATCGGAGTTAAAGCTGATGCCATACACCCAGGCACCGTGACCGGTTAATGTTTGTGATAATTCTCCCTCTAAACTCCACAGGCGAATAGCTTTGTCGTAGCCTGCCACTGCCAGGGTTTGGCCATCGGGACTAAACTCTATCGCTCTATTCCAGGCCCGGTCTTCTTCATCTAAGGTAAGCACACGAGCAGGCTCATTAGCAAAGCTACCATCCATGTGTCGTTGCCGTAGGTGAACATGGGTATCTCGTCCTGTGGAAGCTAACCATTGGCCATCGGGGCTAAAGGTGACGTCATAAACCCGATCGCTATGACCAGAAAGAGTTTGTAGCAGATTACCAGTTTCCAGATCCCAAAGCTTAATGGTGGTGTCGCGACTAGCCGTGGCCAAGGTTTTACCATCGGGGCTAAAGCTAGAGGCATAGACTCGTCCCTGATGACCAGACAATGTGTGTGCCGGTTGATTAGTGCCCACCTGCCAAACTTTTGCTGTTTGATCGTAACTGCTGGAAACCAGGGTTTGGCCATCGGGACTAAAGTTCACCGAATGCACGATATTGTTATGACCTTTTAAAGTTTGCAGCAGGGTACCGTTAGAGTGCCAGATCTTAATATCGTTTTTCCCCTCAGCTACGGCCATTAAGGTACCATCGGGGCTAAAGCTGACATCCCGCATTGGTTCTTTGTGTTCATCCAGGACGGTTACCAGGTCTTCCTGAGTGTGCCAAATGCGAATGGTGTTGTCTGCACTGGCTGAGGCTAGTTGATGATTTGGACTAAAGGTGACTGTCTGTACTTCATTTTCGTGGCCCTGTAGTGTTTTTAATAACTGGCCAGTCAAACTCCATAGTTTGATAGTGCGATCGCGACTGCCCGATGCTAGCCGTTCACCATCATGGCTAAAGGCTACACTATCCACTGAGGCCGTATGCCCCTTGAGTTCTTGCCGGACAGTCCCATCAGAATTCCAGAGGCGAATAGTGCGATCGCGACTGCTAGAGGCGATGGTTGCCCCATCAGGGCTAAAGACAATACTGGAGATTGCCTGGCGGTGACCGGACAACAGTTTTGTTGGTTGATTATTCTCTACGGACCACAGCTTAATTGTGCCATCTCCGCCGCCAGAAGCCAGGGTTTGACCATCAGGGCTAAAGACCAAGGTCAGAATTGGGCTGCCCCCATGGTGCGCTGTGAGCGTCTGGCGCAGAGTGCCATCCCGATTCCAAATATGGATATCGCCATCATCACTAGCGGCACCAAGCAGCTGGCCGTTGGGACTAAACTCAACGGCCCGGACAGTCTTGCGGTGGCCGCTGAGAGTTTTGAGTAGGGTCCCCTCGATATCCCAGAGCTTCACAGTGCGATCACCACTGGCAGAGGCTAGGGTTTGACCGTCAGGGCTAAACGCAACGCTGTAGATTGCTTCATTATGGCCCTTAAACACCCGTAAAAGTTTGCCATCCCAGCGCCAAAGCCGTAGGGTATGATCCCAGGAGACTGAGGCCAGATGTTTACCATCGGGGCTGTAGCTAATATCAGATACCAGGTTGGCATGGCCTGAAAACCGATTGGCTTCATGGATACCATAGAGCACCGAGCCCAATGCCCGAATGACGGGAATAGTCTGTTGGTCAGTGGGATTGATCATTGTTTCTAAATTTCTTCCAGCTTGCAGAGCTGCTTGCAGGGCCTCCAGCTGGTGATGGGAGACAAATAGTGCTTCTGAGGTATGGCTGATGGCCTCTACTTCATTGGCTTTAGTCTGTTGCTCACTGGTCTTAGCCTGTTGTTCACTCACGCGAGCCCAACCAAACAACATCAAGGCGACCACTCCTAACCCAGTGGCGACAATTAAGGCAACACTCAGCACTCCAACAAACCACCGTTGCCGTTTGGCATACTTTTTCTGTTCAGCGAGCCGGGTTTCTGCTTCTTGGGTACGCTCTTTTTGTAGCTGAAGTAGGTGGACCTGGCGCTGCTGTTCAGCAGCCTCTTCAGACCTCTGGGCGGAACGACTAGCATGGATAAATGCTTGCTGTAATGATGTGGCAGGAGGCTGTTTTTTGCCAATTTCGGCTTCCTGTAGCCAGGCTTCAGCAATCACTAATTCACTGCCTCGCAACAACAGATCGGCACTGCGATCTTTCTTTTCCCACTCAATGGCCAATTGACACCACTTTGTATGGCTTTGCACATGGTTGCGGTCGGTGTCCAGGGTACGTACTAGTTGGCTAAAACTAGTTAAAAAGTCGTGGGTTTGGGGTGAAAAATCAATCCAATGTATCTTAGCTAACTCAGGAGGCAACTGTTGGGTATCGACAGACTGATACAGTAGAGGAATAAAGCGCTTATTTAGGCTGGCTGCATAGGCTACCTCATCAGCACAGTAGGGAGAATTTATGGCCTGTGGAGAAATCACAAACAAGAAATTATCCGTTGAGGCAATGCCTCGATAAATCTCCTGCTGAAAGTCTACCCCAAAGCTAATACTTTCTTGATCAAACCAGGTGGTTTTACCCTGAATTTGCAGGGTATCATTGAGACGACGAGCAAATTCTGAATCGCTACGGGAATAGGAGATAAAAACGTCTAGTGACTGGGCCGGAGGCTGGCGTAAGCTTTCTTTAATAAAGGTGGTCTGTAATTTTGTAGGTCCTTGTTGGAGACGGTCTTGAGCGACTTTTAGCCAGGTTTCAGCATGGCGTAAATTGTAGCCCCTTAACAAAATGCTGGGATTGCGATGCTGGCGTTTCCACTTTAGAGCTTTTGCTAGTAGTTGTTTATGTTCGCTGTGGTAGTCGGCCCCATGGCGCAAAATTCGTAATAGTTTGGCAATATCACCTTCATGCTGTTCGAGGCTGGTGTTGTCTGAAAAGTTAATAAACTGAAGGGATCGTTGGCGGGGAGGAAGCCGCTGCATATCCAACGGTTTAACCAGCAGGGGAATAATCCGTTTGTTTAATAACTGGGCATAGGCAATCTCTCGCTGACAATAGGTGGACTCTAAGGCTGCGGGGGAAAGAATATAAATTATATTGTCTGTTTCTTCAATACCGACTTTGAGGGCTCGTTTAAAGTCTGTGCCAGTGGGGATATCGGTTTTGTTGGTCCAAACAGTAATGTTCTCCCGCATTAAACGCTGACGCAGTTGTTCCCGAAAAGAAATGTCTTCTTCGGCATGGGCTAAAAACACCTGAGTCATCAGATTATGGGCATTTTTAGTACTCTCAGTAATAAACTCACAATGTAAATTTGTTGGTAGGCAAGGAGGTTGCTCATCTTTAAATGGTTGAGTGAGCCAGGCTTCTGCGGTTTGCCGTTCTTTTCCAATCAGCAAATAGCCAGATTGTTTTTGATGATACTCCCAATAAAGCGCTTGCTTTAATAGGATAGTGTGGCGGCGTACATATTTTTTCTGTTTTTGTAAGATCGCTAACAGTCCTTGAAAAGACTGTTCAAGATCATCAATGCCTTCGCGACAGTAAATCCAGTTGATTTTTGCGATCGCAGCATGCATATTTAAAAAACTAGAATGTTTCCCAGCAGCCTTATAGGCTTCCCAGGCTGCATCTGCACCTTGAGGGTTGCGCTGTTGCCAAATTTCTCGACTAATTTCTTCGACGTGTAAGATCGGAATAATCCGTTTCCCTCGCGATATGGCCCGCTCAATCTCTAAGCCACAATAGGATGAATTAACAGAATGAGGCGAAATGATAAAGAGAAAATTGTCAGCCCGGTCAATACCGGTGTCAATCTGTTTTTGATAGTCTACTCCTAGAGGAAGATCCTCAAAGTCAAACCAAACATCTAATCCTTGATCGACTAGCTGGTCATTTAGCTCTGTAGCGAAGGCTTTGCTATCTGCCCGACCATAGGAAATAAAAGCATCTTGGTAATGAGTCATAATACAAGATGTATTGGTATTAGAAGTATTTAAACTATATCGTTCCAGTAGAACTGCAATCTATACTTCAATGGCACTGACTTAAAAGTGCACAAAGTAGAAAAAGGCTGCAAGGCTTGATAAATATATATCAAGGCCCTGCAAGCCAACAATAAATCACTTTCTACTATGCCGAAGTCAGCCGAAATTCTCAAGCACCAGTTATTCAAAAGTATCGGTTCGCCGTGGCAAGATATCCTACCGGAAGCAAGACTCGATGAGCTTCTGGCTGAAGAAGGGATCACCTACCGAAATCGTTTGTATACCCCCATCGTGACGGTATGGGGCATGCTATATCAAGCGTTATCAGCCGATAAAAGCCTCCGCAACACCGTCAAGTGCTTCACCACCTGGTTAACCGCCGCAGGCGTTACCCCTCCGTCATCGGATACCGGAGCTTACAGCAAAGCTCGCGACCGGTTGCCGGAATCACTCCTCCAACGTCTTATCCCCGAAACAACCGAGCAGTTGGAACAGACGGTGCCCAAGGCGCATTACTGGTGTGGTCGTCGGGTGAGAGTCTTTGATGGAACGACGGTATTGATGGCCGATAGTGAGGCCAATCAAGCGGTCTATCCTCAACATGGTAATCAAGCGGTCGGATGTGGCTTTCCACTGGCTCGGGTGGTGGTGTTTTTCTGTTTACTAACCGGGGCAGTGGTGTCAGGGTGTATTGCACCGAAGACAACCAGTGAAATCGTCATGAGCCGTTTGTTGTATCAGGACTTAGCGCCCGATGATGTGGCCATGGGAGACCAAGCCTTTGGCAGCTATGTTGACTTAGCCCTGATTCAGCAGCAAGAGGCCGATGGGGTCTTGCGTAAACATCATGCTCGGCACACTGATTTTCGTAAAGGTCTCAGGCATGGTCCTGGCGACCACCAAGTCGTCTGGCACAAACCCAAGCGACGACCGGGTCATATGAATACAGATGAGTTTGCAGCCATTTCCCAGACATTGACGGTTAGAGAAGTGCGTCTGAAGCTATCTCGTAACGGGTTTCGAGACCAGTTCATCATCATTGTTACCACCCTATTGGATGCCAAACAGTATCCTGCTAGTCAATTAACCCGTCTTTATGGATGGCGGTGGCATGCGGCAGAAGTCAATTTACGTCATCTCAAAACGACACTCAAAATGGAGAGGCTCACAGCCAAAACACCGGACATGGTCCGTAAGGAAATTTGGTCTCACATGCTAGCCTACAATGTGCTGCGTAGTGTGATGGAACAGGCCTCTCCATTATTGCACTATGAGCGTAATCGTCTCTCCCTACAGGGGGCTCGGCAACACTTTCAGCAAATTCTTGCATTATTAGCAACAACATCGAACGCGACACGGCAACGACTCTACGACCATTTGCTCCAAGATATTGCCTCTGACCCGTTGCCTCAACGGCCTAATCGGCATGAACCTAGAGTCGTCAAACGTAGGCCAAAACCGTTTCCCAGAATGCGACAACCTCGTAATATTCTCAAAGCTAAGCTGGCTGCTTGATTAGACTTATGTCAGTGCCATTGATCTATACTTCTTTAACGGCGTGCTCTAAAAGGCTGAAGGAAATCCCCCCAGAGTGCTAAGATGATTGCCCACAAAAAAGTCCCAGGCTAGGACTATGGATGGGTAGATGGGTGCATGGGACGTGGTGGTTATTTAGCTGCAAGTGCCTGAGTGCTGTAACGCTTGGTTGTAAATGAGGAGGTCATAGGGGCTGTCGGCGTGTTCATTGCACCATACTATTTGTCCTCACAATATCCCCAAACTTTCTCTGTATCTTAAAAGGTGTTCGATCTTAAACAAATAGGGGGGGCAGCCAGTGTTCATTTAGAAAACTCGCTTGGAGCATATAGGGATGCTTTTATGGCGTTATCTGAACCAATCGCTGTTTGATACAAGCAGCAAGACAATTCTTCTAGAGCCATAGCAGTTTTGCCTAACCATAGAGTTTAGTCTTTAGAAGACTGTTGGGAATTGCAATATTCCTACAAAGAAAAGCATTGCTAGGTCAATTTATCTGCATTAAGGGAGCTTTATTATGAGCGCATTACAAAGAATGATAAGCACGGTTGGTCAGTCTATTCAGCAATCTACAGTTTGGATATTTGATGCTGCTAAACGAATCTTCTCTCCCAGTGATGATGACTACCCTGAAACGGGGGTACAGCCCTTTGAAGGAGATATTTCAGAGACTAATCAGTAGGCCATAGCAGGTGGAACTGCGGTTACGGTAAGGGGTTGGCAGCCCATCTGGAAAATGCAGATGGGCTGCTGACTCTACATACCTAAATACCTAAGTAACGATTAATGAGGGGTGTCCTATTGACGTAGTGAACTATTTCTTGACGGGAGAAATGACGTCGTCCCCAACGTTGTTACAACTGATATTGCGAGCACTAAATCACGTCCAAGGTGCAACCGGCTGAGTTCTCTGCGCGAACACCTGCCAGTTCTGGGTTTGAGGCGTTAGCTCAAAGTCCCGGCCTCAGGTATGAGGCATGAGTTGTGGGGGGACATCCAAGATGTCAGGGTTGGGTCGTGTGGGCACAAACCAGAGGTTCTGGGGCGGCGAGAGTGGTTGTGCCTCGTCAGGGGTAAAGATCGGGAGGTCGGTGCTATTGTCCAGAGGCCCCGTGTCCCCCCCAATACTGATGGGCGTGCCCACGACCGTCGCCTGGTCGAGGTTGAGGTTCTCCATGGAGGCCCCCGTCACATCAACATAGTAGAGCTGAGCCTGGGCGAAATTAACATTGTCTAAGTCGGCGTTGACGAGACTGGCATTGGTCAAAAAGGCCCCCGTCAAATTGGCAGAGGTCACGGTGGCCCCGGTCAGGTCTGCGCCTTCGAGGTTACTCCAGGAGAGGTCAGCCCCGGTCAGGTCCGCGTCTCGGAGGTCCGCGCCAATCAAATGAGTCTGCCTGAGGTCAGCCCCCACCAAATAACAGTGTTGACAGTGGTTAGTGATGAGCAGTTGTTGCACATTGGCGGCCACCCGTGCCTCCATGCCTGAGTCAATCGGCGCTTCTGCCCGACTAGGCGGGGCACCCATCAAGAGGGCCATGAGGGGGAGTGTGGCTAAATAGTGTCGTTTCATAGTCTCCTCCTGGGTCAACAGTCTGATTGTTGACCGAAGACTCCATCGAGCAGACGACGACTCTCATCTACCCTGCTTTAATTGTTGCATGGATGGCGAAAAAGGGGCTGACCCCGGTCTGGATTTAATGAAACGATACGTGGTCGGCCATCCTCATACATTCCTCAAAGTCTTGATTTATACCCAAATTGGAAACGTTCACCCCCGTTTCTAGCCATTGTTATTTTGGAGCTGTTTTTATGGTGCAAACGACCCCTGCAAATTTGGCCCCGCGCCCGACTCAAGCCGACTTTATCCTTGAATTTGAGCGGATTACGATTCATGATGTACCCGATGTGGGGGGTAAAAATGCATCCCTGGGCGAGATGATTCAACAGCTGACGCCCCAGGGGGTGCAGGTGCCCACGGGGTTTGCCACCACCGCCGATGCCTATCGCTATTTTATTGAGCAGGCCGGTCTGGAAGAGGCGTTGAGAGCGCACCTCACCGAGCTGGATATCGACGATGTCACGGCCCTGCGCCACTGTGGTCGAACCGTCCGTTCGTTAATTCTCGACACGCCCTTTCCCCCGGAGCTCGAAGCCGCCATTGCGCAGGCCTACTTGACCCTCTGTGCGGCCAGTGGGAATCCAGCGCTGGATGTGGCGGTCCGCTCCAGTGCCACCGCTGAAGACCTGCCCGATGCGAGTTTTGCGGGACAACAGGAAACCTACCTGAATGTGCATGGGGTGAAGGGCGTGCTGGAGGCGTGCCACAAATGTTTTGCCTCGCTCTTTACGGATCGGGCGATCTCCTATCGCACCATCAAGGGCTTTGATCACTTTACGGTGGCCCTGTCGGTGGGTGTGCAGCGGATGGTGCGCTCGGACTTGGCCACCTCCGGTGTGATGTTCTCCATCGACACCGAAACCGGCTTTAAGAACGCGGCGCTCGTCACCGCCGCCTATGGGTTGGGTGAGAATGTGGTGCAGGGGGCCGTGAACCCCGATGAATATTTAGTGTTTAAGCCCACCCTTCGGGACGGGTATCGTCCCATTTTGAAAAAGCGCCTGGGCAGTAAAGAAATCAAAATGGTGTACGACGTGGGCGGTAGCAAGCTGACGAAGAACGTCCCCGTGTCGGATGTGGAGCGTCAGCGCTATGCCATTAGCGATGATGAGCTTTTAACCTTAGTGCGGTGGGCGTGCATCATAGAAGACCACTATTCCCACGTGCGGGGCACCTACACGCCCATGGATATTGAGTGGGCGAAAGACGGACTCACGGGAGAGCTGTTTATCGTGCAGGCGCGCCCCGAAACGGTGCAATCTCAAACGTCAGCCTCGATTCTGCGTAATTATGTTCTCCAGGCCGATGCCACCGCGCTGACGCCCTTAGTGACGGGCCAAGCGGTGGGTGAAATGATTGGTCAGGGGTCCGCGCGGGTGATCCAATCGGTGCAAAACATGGCTGAGTTTCAACCGGGGGATGTGCTGATTACCCAGCGAACGGACCCGGATTGGGAACCCATTATGAAACGGGCGAGTGCGATTGTCACCGATCAAGGGGGCCGCACCTGCCATGCCGCCATTATTGCCCGAGAGTTGGGCATCCCCGCGATTGTGGGGTGTGGCAACGCGACCGAGCGTCTAGCCACCGGAGTGAGCGTGACCGTGACCTGCGCCGCTGGCGAAGTCGGTAAAGTCTATGCGGGGCACCTGCCCTTTACGGTCGAAGAAACCGCAATTGATGAACTCCCCCGGACGCGGACCCAAATTCTCATGAATGTGGGCAATCCAGAAGAAGCCTTTCATTTTGCGAAAATTCCGTGTGATGGGGTGGGGCTGGCGCGCATGGAGTTTATCATTGCCAACCACATTAAAGTGCATCCCCTGGCCTTACTCAACTTTGACCAGTTAGCCGTTGGCCCCATCAAGCATGAGATTGCGCAACTGACCGCGCTCTATGCCCATAAGCCAGATTACTTTGTGGAACAGTTGGCCCATGGGTTAGGGATGATTGCCGCCGCGTTTTATCCCAAGTCTGTGGTGATTCGGCTCTCAGATCTCAAGAGTAATGAATATGCCAATCTGTTGGGTGGTGCGGCGTTTGAACCGACCGAAGAAAACCCGATGATTGGCTGGCGGGGGGCCTCTCGTTACACCGATCCGCGCTATCGGGCTGCGTTTGGCTTGGAATGCCAGGCCTTACAGCGGGTGCGTCGTGACATGGGCTTGACCAATTTGATTCCCATGGTGCCGTTCTGTCGGACGCCCGCCGAAGGCCAGCAGGTGCTCACTGAGATGGCCCGCTACGGATTAGTCCGAGGGGAACAGGGGTTACAGGTGTATGTGATGTGTGAGATTCCCAACAATGTTATTTTGGCGGATGAGTTTAGCCAGATCTTTGATGGCTTCTCCATAGGGTCGAACGATCTCACCCAGCTGACCCTGGGCCTCGACCGGGATTCGGCCCTGGTGGCCCATCTCTTTGACGAACGCAGTGAAGGGGTGAAGGCCCTGGTGAGTCAGGTGATTGCGAAGGCGAAAGCAAATCAGCGCAAGATTGGCATCTGTGGCCAGGCACCGAGTGACTATCCTGAATTTGCTCAGTTTTTGGTGCAGCAGGGGATTGATTCCATTAGTCTCAATCCAGACTCTGTCTTAAAGACCACCTTAGCGATTGCGGCCATGGAGGCGGAGACGGAGACCTAGGGGGCTGTCTGTGAAGGAGGGGCATGACGACGATGGATATTGTTGATCTATTCGATCTATTCTGATGGGGAGGTTGTGGGATGTTCACTAAAATTCTGGTTGCTCTCGATCATGGCGATACCTGCCATGAGCTCGGCCAACAATCGCTGACCCTTGCCCAAGCGACTGGGGCTGAACTTCTGTTTTTCAGTGTCTTAACCCCTGATGGCGGTGGGCACTTACCCCTCCCCGAGCAGACTGGGCTGACAGCTTTCGCGTTAGGGGGCCACGAGAGTCTTTGGGAGGTATATCTCAAAAGCTATCGTGACTATGAAGCGGCGGCAACCGAGCGGTTGCGTCACTTTGTTGACCAAGCCACACAGGCCGGTGTCCGGAGTGAGTTTAAGCTGGTCAATAGCGACGTTGGTCGCGCCATTTGTGACCATGCCAAAGAGTGGTCAGCTGAGTTGGTGATGGTCGGTAGCCATGGCCGTAAAGGCTGGGGTGAGATGTTATTGGGCAGTGTGAGTAATTATGTCATGCATCATGCTCCCTGTTCGGTCCTGGTCGTCCATGAGCCGAATACAACCAAACGTCATGGACACGAGACTGAGGAGGTCATCGTAGAACAAGCATGACTTTTAACTCCACAATTCATGCTCCTTCAACTAATGACAAGCGATTACGCCTGTTAGAAGCCACCATGAAACGGCATCAGTATCGTCCAGATGCGCTGATTGAGGTGTTACATCGCGCTCAGGAGCTATTTGGTTATTTAGATATCAGTTTGTTGCTGCACATTGCTCAGCGGCTGAAACTGCCTCCTAGTCAGGTGTATGGTGTAGCTACCTTTTATCACTTCTTCTCGTTAGCTCCGAAAGGCTTACACAGCTGTGTTGTCTGTATGGGGACAGCTTGTTATGTAAAACAGGCGGCACAGCTGCTCAGCTTTTTGGAAAAAACTACGGGTATTAAAGCTGGAGAGACAACGTCTGATGGGCAGCTGTCGTTGATGACGGCTCGCTGTTTGGGTGCCTGTGGCATTGCCCCTGCCGTGGTTTTTGATGAGCGGCTTGAAGGGCATCAAACCGTGGAAAGTGTAACGGCACGTCTGAATACTTGTTTATCTGCATCTAAGTCATGACTTTAGAGCAATTACGGCAGTCTACATCAACTGCTCCCAAAAAATATCGCATTTGTTGTTGCACGGTTGGTGGCTGTCTGTCTGCTAATGGTGCTGTCGTTAAAGAACATCTGAAAACAGCGGTGACTGCTAGTAATTTAACAGATCAGGTGCAGGTGTCGGGTGTCGGCTGCATGGGGTTATGCAGTCAGGGACCATTGGTGCGGGTGGAATCCGAAGACGCAGCTGATGTGCTCTACCGGCAGGTGACGCCAGAACAGTCTGCGGCTATTGTGGCACTGCTCACTCAATCGCCTCACTCTGAAAGCAGCAATCTCAAAACCCAGCCGATGGATAGTCCATTTTTTACCAGGCAGCATCGGATTGTTTTAGAAAATAGTGGTCGCATTAATCCAGAAAAGATTGAGGGGTACATTGCGGCATCGGGGTATGAAGCGCTGTATCACTGTTTGCGAGAGATGTCACCCGACGAGGTGGTAGATGAGATTACCCGCAGTGGTCTACGGGGTCGAGGTGGTGCAGGTTATCCGACCGGATTAAAGTGGGCCACAGTGGCAAAAATGCCATCGGGACAAAAGTATGTAGTGTGTAATGCGGATGAGGGCGATCCGGGGGCTTATATGGATCGCAGTGTGTTAGAGAGTGATCCTCATCGGGTGTTGGAAGGACTTGCGATCGCAGCCTACGCCGTCGGTGCTAACCAGGGCTATATCTATGTGCGGGGAGAGTATCCCCTGGCCATTAATCATCTACAAACTGCCATTCGTCAGGCCAAGCGTCATGGTCTTTTAGGCAGCCAGATTTTTGATTCTCCCTTTGATTTTCGCGTTGATTTGCGCATGGGTGCAGGTGCCTTTGTCTGTGGTGAAGAGACTGCCTTAATGGCATCCATTGAAGGAAAACGGGGAATTCCTCGACCGCGTCCCCCTTACCCCGCTGAGTCAGGATTATGGGGATGTCCCACATTAATTAACAACGTGGAAACCTATGCTAACATTGCTCCCATTATCCGTAATGGTGCTGACTGGTTTGCCTCTATTGGAACTGAGCAGAGTAAAGGGACTAAAGTCTTTTCTCTCACGGGCAAGGTGAAAAATGCAGGATTGATTGAAGTACCCATGGGAATATCTCTCAAAGAGATTGTGGAAGAAATGGGACAGGGTGCCCCAGATGGGGCTCAGGTGAAGGCTGTGCAGACCGGCGGGCCTTCCGGTGGCTGTATTCCTGCGGACGCCTTTGACACATCTGTGGATTATGAATCGCTGAAAAAACTGGGTTCGATTATGGGCTCAGGCGGCATGATTGTGATGGATGAGCATACCCATATGGTGGATGTAGCTCAGTTTTTTATGCAGTTTTGCATGGATGAGTCCTGTGGGAAGTGCATTCCCTGTCGGGCTGGGACGGTACAACTCTACCAGTTGTTGACAAAGTTTAAAGAACACCGGGCAACACCCGCAGATTTAGAGCAACTGGAGATGCTGTGTGATGTGGTGAAGCATACGAGTTTGTGTGGTTTAGGGCAGGCGGCTCCAAATCCGGTGTTGAGTACGTTGCGATATTTCCGAGATGAATATTTGGCGGCGATGGCGGTGAGGGTTATTGAAGTGCCTGCCTGAGACTTTATCATGGGTCATCCCTGATCAGACCTGGCGGAACAAGGGGTAGATCAGGTAGTACGAACAATTACTTCCTTGGTGAGTTCAGCTGTTTAGGGCTCTATGGCTACGAGAAAAAATCATGTCCACAACACTTAGTACAAACGAACAGTTAGGGTGGCATATTTTGCAGCCCCCACGGCAGGCGTTTGGCATTTTCAGTCGCTTAAGACTGGAATGGGATTACGTTATGATCCATGACCATGGAGGAGCCTTTACTGGATCCATTGGCTATGTGTTAGCTGATCCAGCTGCGCAAAGAGTACGTTGGTTAAAACGATTTACACTGTTGCCGAGTGGTGTGGGTGTTGCGATCGCAGGCCTGTTCAATAATGGTCACAAAATCGCAAATTTCCTACATTTCGATTTCGACCAGGCTCAACTTTCCACCGATACCAAATCCCTCACCGCCCAGGATGATGTCAGTAATCTCCAGGCTGCTTTCCATGTGAAACCCAATAATAGTCTACAGATAGAAGGGCGCACCCATGACATTGAGTATCAGCTAGCCGTACAAGAAGATTGGCAAAATCACTCTTCCCATGGCAGCGAAGTATTTACGCCCATTACCGGTCGAGATATGGGGTTCCTGCCATGGGAACAATGGACCGTTGATGTCATTTGGCCTCGGACTCAAGTCTCTGGCTATATTCGAGACTTAAGGCAAAAAGCAACCTTTGAAATTGTTGGCCATGGCTATCGCGAAAATTCCTTTGGGCGATGGCTATTTTGGTCAGGCGGCTGGGATTTTGCTGCTATGTCAGACGCAAAAACTGGTGTTCAATGGGTTTGGCAAACCTATCATCATTCTCAAGACTTAAGTTATCTAGATCTCAGTTTTCCCATCGATGGTGTTCAACAAGCGTTTCGCTTTTGGGCAAGGGAAGGCCAATTACAGTGGCAGCATCACCATTGGTGCTTGGACCCCAAGGCTCAACAGAAGTTTCCTTTGGATGCAACGATTTATGCCCATAATCAGGACTATATTGTTGAAACAACATTGAGCATTGGTGATAATGAGATTGCACTATTACATGAAAATTCTTGGTACACCAGGATCTATGTCATCTTTGCTCTCTTTCCCTTCTGTAAGGGCTCTATTTATAGGGTAGCTGATGGTGCTCGGGTATTGGAATTTAGCGGTCAGGGGGGAGGAGAATATTCCACTCTACGATTTCCTAAAATACGTTTAAGTTGAAACCGGTTGCGCTTGCTAGGTTAAAACTATAGGGCTGAACGTGGACCAGACAGATTATTTCAACGATACAGAAAAGTCCACTGTTCTTAAGGACATTTGGCTTTTCTGCATCGTTGGCAGTAACCCCGTTATCAGTTGGTTAGTGGAGCCATCACATCTGGAGACGTGGGTGGTTCCTCAAGCATCTCGAAAGTATCAGCATCGAACAACACTGATTCATCGATAGTCAGAATCGGTGTGTCTGAATCATCGAGTTGATTTTGCATTAAATGCTCAATTTCCAACTCAAACTGCTCCCGACCACGATCAAAAAAGTCGGGTTCGATGTTGACATCAATATTGGGAATATGGGGAGTGCTATCTCGGGAGTCTGCACTCACAGGTGACACACATGCCACCAACCCAATCACGGTCGCAGCTAACAAACGACTAAAACGTATCAATCTCATAGCATCCTCCTTCTCCCGGAGAAAGATCAGTTGAAACTGTTTTTTATCAGGCTAAAAAGTTAAACCTGTCGTGTTGAATCTTTACCAGGCATATCATTTCAACCATCAAGAAAAGTCCAATGCCCTTAAGGACATTGGACTCAGGAGCTTTACCACGTACCCTTAAGGGGGCCTGGCAGTTTAGCGATAGAAACGGTATGTCTCATGAGACTAATGGCTTAGCCAGACCTTTCAACTCATGGCCGATTTACTGCGGTCATAACCAGCAAAGTCATGGGGAATTTTCCCTTGAATATGGCTTTCATATTCGGCAGCATTTTCAATCGGTAGACCGACATCTTTAGCAGCTCGAACAAGCATAGAGTGTTCACGCCGACGAATGTTGCGCAGATGTTTCATAACAAGGCCACGCATCCAAGCCTTAATCGGCAGAAACTCAACAGGATCTGTGTCAGCAACAGTGGTTATAGGTGTTGATTCAGCCATTGTTTCACCAACCGTGTAAGTTACACCCCGATAAACCAACTTAGCCTCAAAGGGATACGCAGGCGGAGGATTTTCAACAGTTTTGAATTGAATATCCTGGCCACGATATTTCCCCACATCACCTGTAGGGCGAGTGCCCAACTCTGTAGGCTGGTAATTATAAGAAATACCACGATACTTCAACATAGTGCCGCCTCCTTAGACTGTGTAGAGAAGAGAGGCGCGTTCCTTCGGGATGACTCCCTACTTCCGTCTCTGTTGGTGTTTCCCTATCAGAAACATCACCATCAAAGAGATGAACGATTTATCCTACATCTCTATTATCTTATGTAGTTTGATGTTTTATCTAAGATGTTTACACATTGACACTTAGATAAGTAAGAGTGAGAAAATAGTCGTTTAGGCCAAAAAACTCATAAGTTTCTCAACGTTTTAAAATAACCTGGAATCAGCATTGTACAGTCCTTAGAGTCTGCCTCTTATCTCTTTAAGATCAATATCTTTTTCATTTGACTTTTACTAACACTTTATTTTCACACTAATCTCCAATGTCTGTTAAAACTCTAACCATTGATAATCAATTGATTAGTGCCCGTGAGGGAGAGACTATCTTGGATGCTGCTAGAAATGCAGCGATCGCAATTCCTACCCTTTGCTATTTGAAGGGATTATCTATTGTAGGAGCCTGTCGCCTTTGTTTAGTGGAAGTGAAAGGAGCTTCTAAGCTCTTACCTGCCTGTGTGACAGCAGTGCAGGAAGCTATGGTGGTGCAGACGCATACCGAGCGGCTACACCATTATCGACGCACAATTGTGGAATTGCTGCTCGCTGAAGGTAATCATGTCTGTGCGGTCTGTGTCTCCAATGGCAATTGTGAATTGCAAGATTTAGCGGTGGAAATGGGGATCGACCATGTTGGTCTTACCTATCAGTTTCCAGACCGCAAGGTAGATATTTCCCATGCTCGTTTTGGGATTGATCACAATCGCTGTGTTCTCTGTACGCGCTGCATCCGAGTTTGTGATGAGGTGGAAGGTGCCCATACGTGGGATATGGCTGGGCGCGGCCATACATCCCATGTGATTAGCGATTTGAACCAACCTTGGGGAGAGTCGAGTAGCTGTACCTCCTGTGGTAAGTGTGTGAATGCTTGTCCGACAGGAGCCTTATTTCATCGGGGTTCAACGGTGGGGGAAATGCAGCATGATCGAGAACAGCTTAGCTTTATTACAACTGCTCGTCAGCAACAACAGTGGATTAGATAAACAAATTATCTTCCCAAGTTCCTCAAATTTTTTACGTATATTGCGAGTCTATAGACCATGGCAAAAATTAAACTGGCAACAGTTTGGCTAGGGGGATGTTCTGGCTGTCATATGTCGTTTCTCGACTTGGACGAGTGGCTATTTGAGCTGGCTAGTCAGGTGGAGTTAGTCTACAGTCCCCTAGCGGATGTTAAGACCTATCCTGAAGGTGTGGATGTGGTATTGGTGGAGGGTGCGATCGCAAACCAAGAACATCTAGATAGGATCCATCAGGTTCGCGATCGCACCAAATTTCTCATCTCCTTTGGTGACTGTGCGGTCACCGGCAATGTCACGGCCATCCGCAATATATTAGGTGCATCGGAGTCAGCCGAATCTGTTCTCAACCGCGCTTATCTAGAGGCAGATGTTCAACCTCAATGGCCTCATGGAGATCTGGTTCCCACCTTGCTAAACCAGGTAATACCTGTTCACCAGGTAGTATCGGTGGACTGTTATTTACCTGGCTGTCCACCGGATGCAAAACGGATTCGAACGGTGTTGGGGCATTTGCTACAGGGGAAACAACCGCATTTGGCAGGTCCTGAACTGATTAAATTTGGCTAGGTGAAGTAAAGTGCTTGCACTTCGATAATCACCCCATTACCCCATTACCCCATTACCCCATCACTCATCCACGAAATAAATGCCTGAATAGGGTACTTCCTCACAGGTTCCTCACACTTTCGACATAAAAATAAGGTGTAGGGCACCTGTTTGTATTGGAGTCCCCGCTGAGGGAGGGCGATCATGCTATTTGTTAAAGATATTATGACCAAGCCGGTTGTTGTCATTCGCAGTTCGGCTACGGTAGAAAATGCTATTTGGCTGATGCGGACTAAGCGAGTGCGATCGCTAATCGTCGAAGAATTTTATGAGCAAGGTCCCTATGGCATTTTGACGGAACGAGATATTGTTTATAACGTAATTGCTAAGGGGCGATCACCTCATTTTGTCCGTGTTGACCAAATCATGCGACGGCCCTGCATTTGCATGCCAATGGAGGCAACATTGCAAGAAGCTGCCAAAATTTTCTCCGAGTCCGGGATTCATCGGGCTCCTGTGATTGAAAATGAACAGCTCTTAGGGATTGTTTCAATGACGGATATTTTAATGAAAGGTAATCCAGGAGCCTTATCCAAGGATGATCTATCCCGACGTGTCAATGAAGCGCTTCAGCATGCTCGTGTCATTGATGATCAAGATGCGCAGATCCAGCAAGAATGCGATATTGCCTGGCAGGTGCTGGAGGAAATTCAATCAAATACTGGAGAGACTTTGCCTGGAACGCCTGTACATCCAAAAGGTTGAAGTGAGTGGACGTTCATTCCATAGTTAACCTAAGGAAATATCGGTGCGGTGAGCAAACGAATTGTAATTAATCCGGTTACTCGGATTGAAGGGCATGCCAAGATCTCGATTTATCTGGATGATCAGGGAGAGGTTGCAGATGCTCGATTTCATGTAACTGAGTTTCGTGGATTTGAGAAATTTTGTGAGGGTCGCCCTTTTTGGGAAATGCCAGGAATTACGGCTCGTATTTGTGGGATTTGTCCTGTCAGTCATTTGTTAGCATCGGCTAAATCCGGTGATCGTCTACTGGCGGTGCAAATCCCCCCAGCGGCAGAGAAGCTACGGCGGTTAATGAATTTGGGACAGATTATTCAGTCCCATGCTCTGAGTTTTTTTCACTTGAGCAGTCCGGATCTCTTATTGGGCTGGGAGAGTGATCCGGCTCAACGGAATGTATTTGGGGTAATGGCGACTGAGCCTGCACTGGCTCGGGGGGGGATTCGGCTACGTCAGTTTGGTCAAGCCGTGATTGAACAACTTGGGGGACGCAAGATTCATCCAGCTTGGGCTGTCCCAGGAGGAGTCAGAAGCTGTCTGTCACAGGTTGGGCGGGAGCAAATTTGCCAGCAGGTGTCTGAGGCTAAAAAAACGATCTTAGAAACGCTCACCCTCTTTAAGAAACTCTTGGAGGACTTTCAAGAAGAGGTTCATATCTTTGGTAATTTTCCCAGTTTGTTTATGGGCTTAGTCGGTGCTGATGGTACCTGGGAGCATTATGATGGCTGTTTGCGAGTGGTCGATAGCGGTGGCAACATTCTTGTGGATCAGCTAGATCCTAGTAATTACAGAGATTTCATTGGTGAGGCGGTGCAGCCAGATTCCTATTTAAAGTCACCTTACTATAAACCTTTGGGATATCCTGATCAGACGCAACATTGTCGCTTAGAGAATGGCCTGTATCGGGTAGGGCCGCTGGCCAGGTTGAATATTTGCGATCGCATCGGCACGCCCCTGGCTGAACTTGAGCTGCAACGTTTCCGGCAGTACGGTATGGGTAACAGTTCTTTTTTCTATCACTATGCGCGACTGATTGAGATTCTCACCTGTATTGAACGAATTGAGATTGCCCTGGACGATCCAGACCTGCAGAGCCATCATCTCAGAGCCAGAGCCGATGTCAATCAACGTGAAGCTGTCGGAGTTGGGGAAGCGCCACGGGGTACTCTGTTTCATCATTATAAAATTGATGACACTGGTTTATTAACTTACGTCAACCTGATTATTGCTACGGGACAGAACAATTTGGCCATGAATCGTACGGTTGCCCAGATTGCCCGTCATTATATTCACGGTCCCCAGATTCCAGAACCCATGCTAAATCGTGTAGAGGCTGGTATTCGTACGTTTGATCCGTGCCTGAGCTGTTCTACCCATGCCTTTGGCAAAATGCCGCTACAGCTCCAGTTGATCAGTGCAGAGGGGCAGCTGCTGGATGAATGTTACCGTTAAGACTTCATAAGATCCTCATATCTTTTTAATAGCTTTAAGAAAAAGCAGAGCACACACGAGGCTGGTCCTATGCTGCCATCGACTCAAAAATTAACAACGCTTGAATATGACTTTTTAATCATTGGTTACGGTAATGAACTATGCGGAGACGACGCCGTTGGTCCTTGGGTTGCGATGGTGGTGGCCGAATGGCACTTGCCGGCTGTTAAATCCTTGGCTGTGCCCCAACTGACACCAGAACTGAGCGCTGAATTAGCTAAAACAAACTATGTGATGTTTGTGGATGCCTGTGGTAATCAGGGTATTCAAACGGTACAGATTGATCCCCTTGTTGCCTACGACGAGCAACCTGAGTCCATGGCGTTTGCAGCCCACAGCTATGATCCGCTGGCGTTACTCAATCTCACCCAGCGGCTGTACAACCATCATCCCCAGGCCTGGCTATTGCAAATTCCCATTGAATCTTGTGGTTTAGGACGTCAGCTTTCATCCAAAGCCCATCAAGGTTGCGATCGCGCCTTAAGGTCAATTGAGCAATTCTTAGTCACCTATCGACAACCAGCCCCATGCATGAAATTGGCCTGATACAGGCTGCTTTATCTTTGGCCTTAGACCATGCGCAAGCCCAGGGTGCTCGACAGATTCATCGTATTCAACTCCAGGTAGGAGAGTTGTCAGGGGTGGATCCAGATGCTCTAGCATTTGCCTTTGACGTGGTCAGTGGCGGTACCCTGGCAGAAAAGGCCGAGCTAGAGCTTATACCAATACCCGTGAGGTGTTATTGCTCATCATGCCAACAGATATTTCAGCCCTCAGACTGGGTGTATACATGTCCACGCTGTCATCAATTGAGTACGGACATTCGTCAAGGTAAAACCTTAGCACTCACGTCCTTAGAAATTTCATAAGGAGGTGCATTTATATGTGTGGACATTGTGGTTGTCAGCATGACCGGCAGATTTTGCCGTTACATCAGAATGTATTAGAGAAGAACGATCATTATGCCGAGCATAATCGGGCATTTTGGCAGCGTCTTCTGGTGATCAATATGTTGTCGTCTCCGGGGGCGGGTAAGACAACGCTGATTCAGCGTATCCTCAATGACCGTGACTTAATTGCGGGAGCTGATCCATTAAACCGCCTGCATGGAAAAGTGAAACCGGGGGTGATTGTCGGTGACCTGGCTACTGACCGTGATGCCAAAAGGCTGCGTCAAACTGGTCAGAAAGTCATACAGATTAACACAGGAAATCTCTGCCATCTAGAAGCAGAAGGTGTTGGTCGGGCCGCACGACAACTGGGTTTGGATGACCTAAATTTACTCATCATTGAAAATGTAGGTAACCTGGTTTGCCCTGCTGCCTATGACTTAGGAGAAGACCTGCGCCTGGTGTTGATGTCTGTGACTGAGGGAGAAGATAAACCACTGAAATATCCCACCCTTTTTAAGTCCGCTCACGCTGTTATCATCAGCAAAATTGATCTAGCTAAAGTTGTAGGCTTTAATCGTGATGAGGCACTACACCATCTACATCTGATTATTCCCCAAGCTTTAGTATTTGAACTTTCTGCTACTACCGGTGAAGGGTTAGCTAGTTTGTATGCTTACTTAGGACAGGCCATCTTTCAATGCCATGACAAGGTAAACCCTGTTGTGAATGCATGTTAAGTGAGGTTTCTGCTACCACCTTTAGCCGGGACTTCATTTTCATACCACCCCCTAAATAAGTAGATAGCCGCAAGTAAACGTCCCTAACACCGCTGGTTTCGACTCCGCTCAACCAGCTAATTTAGAGAAATGAGGGCTGAGGCTTCGACGGTGAGCTCAGCCGAACCGCGGAGTCGTTCGCGAAGCGTCTCCCACGGAGATAGCCCGGATTGATGGATAGTTTTGTCTATGCACTTACATCACTCTTTGGAATTATCTATGGAACTAACACTTGTTGATTTAAACTTGCCCAGCGATAGCAATTTGATTTTGGGGCAGAGCCATTTTATCAAAACCGTAGAAGATCTCTATGAAGTCATGGTCAATGCCTCTGCCCAGATCAAGTTTGGGCTGGCGTTTTGCGAAGCGTCTGGCCCCTGTTTGATTCGCGCAGCTGGGAATAGTGAGTCGCTACAGACAGTGGCAGTTGAAAATGCTAAAGCGATGGGTGCAGGTCACAGTTTTGTGATTGTTATGCAGCAAGGCTTTCCGGTCAATGTGCTGAATGCTGTTAAACAGTGTCCAGAGGTTTGTCGCATTTACTGTGCTACGGCCAATCCGGTCCAGGTGGTGATCGCCACCAGCGACCAGGGACGTGGCATTTTGGGCGTTATTGATGGTTTTGCGCCCAAGGGAGTAGAGGCGTCGCAGGATGTGGCTGAGCGCCAACAATTTCTACGACAAATTGGCTATAAGCTATAAAAAACATGATGTTGGAACAGTCATGATGCCGTTAACTCCTTCCCTTTTTCGAAGTCACCTGACTGTGCGAGGGACTGTGCAGGGAGTGGGCTTTCGGCCATTTGTGTATCAGCTGGCAACAGAATTAGGTCTGGCGGGTGGTGTAAAGAATACTTCCCAGGGCGTCGTGATTGAAATAGAGGGGCCTGAAAAGACGTTACAGATTTTTTTTCAGAAGCTACAACAGGACGTGCCCCCCCATGTAGTGATTCGAGCACTAGAGCAACAGGACCTACCAGCGCAGGGGTTAATAGGGTTTTACATCTGGCCTTCTGAGGCTGTGGGCAATGCTACTAAGACCCAAATTTTGCCAGACCTGGCCACATGTGCTGAGTGTTTGCAAGATATTCTTTCCCCTAATAATCGCCGCCATTATTATTCGTTTACCAACTGTACCCACTGTGGTCCTCGGTTTAGCATTATCCGGATATTGCCCTATGACCGCTGCCACACAACGATGGCGAACTTTACCATGTGTGCAGACTGTCAGGCTGAATACACCCAGCCTTCCCATCGCCGTTTTCACGCTCAGCCCAATGCCTGTGCTGTTTGTGGTCCGCATCTAGAGTTTTGGACAAAAAAATCACAAGAGGGACCACAAGAGGGACCACAAGAGGGACCACAGCAGCCTGGCAACCCGCTACAGTTGGTTATCACCATGCTACGTCGGGGTGGCATTGTTGCGCTGAAAGGGTTGGGTGGATTCCAATTGTTAGTGGATGCCCGAAACCATGCTGCCGTGGCCCGTCTCAGACAGCGTAAGGAACGCCCTGATAAACCGCTAGCCCTAATGTACCCTACCTTAGAACAGGTGCACCAGGACTGTAAAGTCTCCGCAAACGCTGCTAAATTATTGTCCTCAGCCCAGGCTCCAATTGTGCTTTTGCCAAAACGGTTAGGGAGTTCTTCCCTAGCCAACAATATTGCACCCAAGATGGATCGTCTGGGGGTCATGCTGCCGACCACACCGCTGCATCATCTTCTCCTTCAGACGTTTACCTCTCCTGTTGTTGCTACTAGTGGAAATCTTTCTGGGGAGCCTATTTGTATTGCTAAACAAGATGCCCTCCAGCGACTAGCCCCCGTGGCAGATGGTTTCTTGGTCCACAATCGTCCCATCCAACGTCCGGTTGATGACTCTGTTGTTCAACTTATCCACGATAAATCCCAGGTGTTACGTCATGGCCGAGGCTATGCACCCCAGGTGATTTCGCTGTCTGGCCTAGTCGCTCCCGATGCGTGTATTTTAGCCTTGGGGGCGCACCTCAAAAACGCAATTGCTCTATTTTTAGGCGATCACATTGTGCTGAGTCAGTATATTGGTGATTTGGATGCCCCACTAACCCTGGAACGGTTGAAACACACCGTGACTGACATTCTTTCTCTCTATACCTGTCAGCCGACGGCCATTGCCTGTGATCTTCATCCAGACTATGGCTCTACGCGATTGGCCCATACTTTGGCTGAGCAATGGGCTGTGCCCGTGATCTCGGTACAGCATCACTATGCCCATGTTCTCGCGGGTATGGCTGAGCATTCCCTAGATGCGCCGATCCTGGGCGTTGCCTGGGATGGTATGGGGTATGGTCCTGATCAAACTGTTTGGGGAGGAGAATTTCTCCAGATTACGACGTCTGGTTTTGAACGAGTTGCCCATTTGTTACCCTTTCCTCTACCTGGGGGGGAATTGTGTAGCCGAGAACCTCGAAGGTCTGCTTTGGGTCTGCTTTATAGCTGTTATAGCGACGTGGCATTTGAGCGCGATGACTTAGTCCCCGTACAAGAATTCTCAGCATCTCAACGGACTGTTCTACAGCAAATGCTGACTAACAAAATTAATACGCCTATGGCCTCCAGCATGGGGCGACTCTTTGATGGGGTGGCGGCACTGCTTAATTTACATCAAGTTGTTAGTTTTGAAGGCCAGGCGGCGTTGGCCCTGGAGTTTGCCGCCGCTGAAACAATGGTTAAGCGAGGCTATCCTTTTAGAATTTCAAGTACTGTACCCTACATTATTGACTGGCGACCGATGGTGCGAAAAATCATTCATGATCAGGGTCAGGGGGTGGCGACAGCGGTGGTGGCAGCCAAGTTTCACCGCACGTTGGTGGAAATTGTGAATGCGATCGCAAAACTCATCAACAACTCCAATATCATATTGACCGGCGGTTGCTTTCAAAACAAACTTCTCAGTGAGCAGACAATTCAACATTTACAAATTGCAGGATTCACCCCCCACTGGCATCAGCGCGTGCCGCCCAATGATGGTGGGATTGCCGTTGGGCAGATAATCGGTGCATTACGTCATTTGTCTATGTCTGTCTAACCCTTAGGAGAACAACTATGTGTCTGGCCGTACCCGGAAAAATCATCAGTATTAAAGGGGAAGATCTATCTCGCATGGGCCGAGTTAGTTTTGGGGGCGTAGTCAAAGAAGTTAGCTTGGCCTATGTACCTGAAGCCCAGGCAGGTGACTACGTAGTGGTCCATGTAGGATTCGCCATTAGCAAACTTGATTTAGAAGAAGCAGAACAAACCCTTACCTATCTTCAACAGATTGAAGCCAGTGCCAACTCGGATTAATCAAGTATGTACCGCTATATCCGGGATGGACATATGTTGACGATATGCCGGATCAAACCAACAAAGGGGTAAAGCCTCGCCCGAGGGAAAGATCAGGTGAGATTTGGTAAACGGTTCTGGGTCCTGCATTTCTTCACCAGCGTGAAAACGACCTTTAACTTTTACCAAATAAGGATTCCACAGTTCTTTTGGATTAAGAATTTCGACTAAGTCACCTGAGGGTTTGTGTTGCAAAAACATATGTCTCAAGTCTCCATATTTTTAAAGCCTATGGTTTTATGGTGGTAAAAATGTCAGAAAAAGAATGGGAATGAAATAAAAGTTAGGCAAAGTGTTGTGAAGTCCAATATGGCTGGGGATGAGGGAGCTGGTTGTCTCTATTCTGGATGACAAAGCCTATGTCATACTGTGCTACAGTGCAGAAAATGAGGGTTGGATCTGCAAACAAGGGTCGCCAGCCGAAATTGTTACCTGCCTCAGTAAATCTCAATCCAGATTCCTTAAAATCTTGCTTGGATTAAACTCGAGTAATAGTAAAGTCAAGATTTTCATCAGAGAATCATTAATAGCTTGGCACAAGGGCTTAGCGGTTCTCAGATAGACACTCCTTGAGTAAGGTTCGTAGCTTATCCACAGATGTATCGGTTGTCAGGCTGAGTGCCGGAACCTTTGCTAATTTTTCCACCAACTCAATGCCAGCTGTTGTATTAGTCGTAATGCCACTCACAATGTTAGGCGTAATGCCAAAACTCTGACTCACACCAATGACAGCGTAAGGGTCAGAGGCACACAGTACCGTAAATTTAATTTGGTTTGTGATCTCGTCTAGAACAACGGCACCATTGTAGGGCTCAAAGGGAGAAGCTCCGGCTTCAGCCACTACCACATCAGGGCTTTGGGCCATAATTCTCGATAGCAGCTGTCGTAAAGATTGCCGAAACTCTTCGGGAGGAACCACAGAGGACGGTAATCCTGCATCCACAAAGTCGAAGATGGCATCGGCCCCGGCGTCATGCATCGACAAAATATCGCGATAGCGGCCAGCTCCCGTGAGTTTTGTCCCAATAACCTGCAGTCCCATTTCTTTCAGCAAACGGATAATTACCCGCGCTGCGGTCGTCTTACCGGCTGACATAGAGGTACCAATAATCATAATGGTGGGACAGGTATAGGGTTGCGGCTCTACCCTGGGGACAAAGTCTTGCATGCAAACCTTATGACTGTCCCGTTGCACATGGCCGCGATACATTAAAACAGGCTGTGGGCCAATCAATACCGATTTTGAGGTTACCCGACCAAAGAATCCGGCATTGGTCATATCTTCCATCAGGCAGTCCTTCTGAATAGAGTGCCAGTCCCCTACAGCTTCTAATGTAGCGCGCCGTACACCAAAGGCTCCTACTACCCAGTCTCCTGGCATCAGGCGAGCCATGCGACCAGTCGTCAATTCAATTGCATCTGGTTGTTGATGGGCTGAGAGTACTTCCCCAACAACATAGTCGCCAGTTGCCCAATAGTCTCTAGCTAAGTGCCGAACCGTAAACGGAACAGTATCTAAATCACTAATGCGAGTCAGGGCACCAAATACATATCGTTTTTCCATCATAGCCTCCTGGAGATTTATTCACAGGCTTGCTTGGGAGTGAGTGAGTTTAGGGGCAAGCAACAGCTGTGTTAGTAAGGCAGCGCGCTCGACCAGGGGGTCAAGGTAAATACATTCGCCGGGGGCATGGGCACTGTCTCCAACGGCTCCCATACCGTCTAAGGTGGCAGTGTATAGACTGGTGGTATTGCCGTCAGAGCCACCGCCCACGGTACGTTCTTCTAAATCAAACCCCAGGTCTGTTGCAGTGTGTTGGGCTAATTGCCAGAGCTGTTGATTGCGTGGAGTTTTTTCCAGGGGAGGACGACCAATTTTTCCCTTGATTTTTAGCTGGATGCCGGGGGTGGTGGGCTGTAGGGTGAGAATAGTCTGTTCAATGCGGTTAACATCGGTGTGATGCAGCACCCGCACATCCACTTCAGCTCGGCTGACGGGAGCAATGACATTGGGGCGAATACCGCCGTCAATGGTGCCGACATTAACGGTGATACCGGCGTCAGGATCGTTTAACTCAAACAGTTTTTGAATGATAAAGGAGAGTTCTAAAATGGCACTGACTCCTTTGTCCGGTTCGAGGCCGGCATGGGCGGCCTGACCAATGACCTCAATGGTGAAATGACCTACACCTTTGCGGGCAGTTTTGAGATGACCATGGGGACCTAGGGAGGGTTCAAGGACAAAGGTGCGATCGCAAATCTTTGCCAGCCGCCTCACATGGTGCGTAGACTCAAAGCTACCAATCTCTTCGTCAGAGTTGAGAAATACCAACGGCAACACCTGAGGCTTGAGTTCCAGTGCCTGCAGTGCTTCCAGGGAAAACAGCATCATTGTGATGCCCGCTTTCATGTCATATACCCCTGGACCGTAGAGTTTTCCCTGCCGCCGATAAATGGGCATCGTAGCAAGGGTTTCCAGGGGCCAAACCGTATCACTATGCCCTAGCATTAACTGCTTTGGCTGGCCAGGAGAATTTTGTTTAGGAATTGCTAGGAGATGACCACCGGTAAGCTCTCCAGCCAACCGTCGTACCCGACAACCACGTTTTTCAAAGGCCAATTGTAACCGATTCAGTAACGGTTGCTGCGAAGCTGGCACCGTAGAGGGAGACTCAAAGTTGGCCAACTCTTGCACCGTTTCAACCATAGCTTCACGGCGCTGGAGAAAATAGTCTAGAAGTAAACGACCAGTCTGAGCAGGTATCTGAGTCACAGTCATGGATGAGAACCAACGTGAAAGGGAAAAGAATAGCTATGATCAATCTTGGCATAGCGACCTGGAGATAAATAGGCCAATAGGGGTGAACGCAGTAAAATGTCCTGATCGTCTTCAGCAGCAGTACGTAAAGCTTCGTCATCTACACTAGCTGCGACAATTTTCCCAGCAATTAAGCTATTATCACCAAAGCCATCAATGATCTTTAAGAGCTGACACTCTAACCCCAACGTAATGTCAGCCAACAGCCGACCATCAATGACAGTGGCCGGTACTGTGGGTAAGGCACACAGGCTTAGTTTCTGATCATCAGCATCACGGGGAGCCGCTGCCAGACTAGCGGATAGAACTTGATTGGGGCGCAAAAAGCTGACGGTGAATGCCTTTTCTCGCACAATGTTTTGATAGGTATGGTGGCACTGGGTACAGATAAACCCAAAGTAGTTGCCGTCTCCCAAGGGCATGGCCTGGTGTTTGGGGGCGAGATTATAGTTTCCCTTAGGTTCACGAGAACCAATAACCACGAGCGGCGAAACGGTAAAAAAGCGCTCCCAAATCGGTATTTCGAGGTCTAACGCAATCGGGTCATGATAGGCAGCGGTCACAGCCAATACCTCCTCTTAGGCAGATTCCTATCTCTATGGTAAGAATCTTTGTTATTAGAGAGATAGGACGAGTACAACTTTTAATATGCCGTTGGCATATCTGGGGTTATAGGATTTAACCCAGTGCTCTTCAGACGTAGATAAACTGGTTCGGATCCATCAGATCTAGGCTAGTAGCATTGATATTGCGAACAATACCAATTAGATCGCCACCAATTGAGATTCCGGCTCCTGCAATGCCATCAACATTGACATTCGACAAGCTATAGTTTGATGCACTGCCCAGGAGCTGAATCGTATCACTTGTCGCATCAACGTGATCAAAGTCTTGAATAATAGCAAAATCTGTGTTGCCTAGATCGTCATAATAGACCTTGCCAACGGATCCACTTCTTTCTGCAAGAACAAAGATATCCTGATCAAGGAGACTGCCACTGAGAAGGAAATCTCTCTCTCCTCTTCCCTCGTTAGCAAAAGCTGTACCATGAAGCCTGTCATTGCCAGATCCACCGTTGAGCCGGTCATTGCCGGCATCGCCAATGAGGACATCATTGCCAGCATCGCCAGTGAGGTGATCATGGCCCCCGAAGCCACGGAGCCAATCATTACCAAATAGGCCCCGGAGGACATTATTGGCAGTATTGCCCCGGAGAGCATTGTTGAGGTGATTGCCAATGCCATTGATGGCAAGGTTCCCAGCGAGTGTAAGGTGCTCTTGATGAGCTCCCAAGGTGCGGGAGACCGAAGATACAATCGTGTCAATACCTGCTCCAGCGGTTTCAGTTACCCGATCTTGGGTATGGTCAACCCAATATGTATCGTTACCAGTCCCTCCCAACATATTGTCTATGCCAGATCCACCGTTGAGCCGGTCATTGCCAGCATCACCAATGAGGACATCATTGCCAACACCCCCGATCATATTGTCTATGCCAGATCCACCGTTGAGCCGGTCATTGCCGGCATCGCCAATGAGTGCGTCATTGCCAGCATCGCCAGTGAGGTGATCATGGCCCCCGAAGCCACGGAGCCAATCATTACCAAATAGGCCCCGGAGGACATTATTGGCAGTATTGCCAACAAGGATATTATTGGCAGTATTACCAACGCCATTGATGGCAAGGTTCCCAGCGAGAGTGAGGTGCTCTTGATGAGCTCCCAAGGTGCGGGAGACCGAAGATATAATCCTGTCAACACCCGCTCCAGCGGTTTCAGTTACCCGATCTTGGGTATGGTCAACCCAATATGTATCGTTACCAGTCCCTCCCAACATATTGTCTATGCCAGATCCACCGTTGAGCCGGTCATTGCCAGCATCGCCAATGAGGACATCATTGCCAGCATCGCCAGTTAAGTAGTCATGCCCCCCGAAGCCACGGAGCCAATCATGACCCGATAGACCCCGCAGAATATTATTGGCAGTATTGCTGCCCCGGAGGGCATTGTTGAGGTGATTGCCAATGCCATTGATGGCAAGGTTCCCAGCGAGAGTGAGGTGCTCTTGATGAGCTCCCAAGGTGCGGGAGATCGAAGATACAATCGTGTCAATACCCGCTCCAGCGGTTTCAGTTACCCGATCTTGGGTATGGTCAACCCAATACGTATCGTTACCGGTCCCTCCCAACATATTGTCTATGCCAGATCCACCGTTGAGCCGGTCATTGCCGGCATCACCAATGAGGACATCATTGCCAACACCCCCGATCATATTGTCTATGCCAGGTCCACCGTTGAGCCGGTCATTGCCGGCATCGCCAATGAGGACATCATTGCCAGCATCGCCGGTTAAGTAATCATGGCCCCCGAAGCCACGGAGCCAATCATGACCCGATAGGCCGCGTAAGAGATTATTAATGTTGTTCCCATAAATACGGTCATTCCCGACACCACCATAGGCATTTTCGATGAGAGAGCGACGATCTCCCCGAAACTGTAAGGCATTGAAGACATGCCCCCGAGCATAGTGACCATCACCTAGATATGCACGCTGGGAGTTGCCACCCAAATCGAGATCGCTCCACCCTCCTGGAATCAGGCTCACCTGAATATTGTTGGTGTAGTTTGAGAAGTTGTAAGTATCAACACCATTGCCATCCCAAATGGTGCGGAAAATTCGATTTGCCCCAGGCTGACCCTGACTAACGCCGTTCACAACCATTTGACCTGTTGTGGGTGAGAACCTGTACGTTGTATTGTTGGCGTTGTAGTTAAAATTTGCACCATACATTTCTTGGATAGCTCTGATGTCATTCATCATCAGAGATTGGGCAAATCCATAGGGTTCGTTACCACCAACTAGTCTGCCATCAAACGGCCTAGTATCTCCAACGTAGGAGCGATAGGTCATAATCGAGAATTCCATTGAATCCCGATTGGGATGCATGGCAACGTTCCGAACCCCATATTCTCCATCATGCCCATGAACTAGTCCTACAGTATGACCGAGTTCGTGACCGAATACCCAATAGGCACGATTACCCAGATGTGGGCGGCTAGTATCGGTTGGATCAACCCAGAGATCGCCATCTATAATGTAACCGAAGGGTAAGAATGTATAGGCGTACATGCCATGCCTACCTGGGTCTTCTGATTGTGCTATCCGAATTGTTGCATTACGATCATCAGAGCCACTCAATTCAATCAAATTAAGCCCTGAGACACTTTCATAACTATTGACCCAGTTTCTCACAGCCGATCGCTGTACAGCATTGAGAGGAGCAAATGTAGCATTATGAACTGCTCTAGATGGGTAGCCCATCTCATCTTCATAGTCATGGGAAAAATCATTGGTGAAAGCATAGGTTACATTTCGGGATGCCCAACGTTTCCTCCCAATTAAGCCATCAAGGTTGTTGTCATTTGTTGCTGTATTACTGACTATTTCTGTAACTTTTCCGTAAGCCATGCCACCCTCCTCGCCAGGGAATCAGCTGACTAAAAACACATGAGTAAAGGATACTGATAGCCATTGTGCTCTCGGTATCGACGTCACAAAGATTTTATATACCCAAAAGCCATCTACTATAGATTTTTAGATGAGTTAGTCATTGTTCACGACTCAGACTATACCGTATTGCTTTGCTTGTAATAGGCCAGTCTCAAAAAGTCTCTTTAAGGTAAACTTTTATCTCCGTGATTAGCAGACACAACAAGCACTTTTGGTACCCTTTGTAAGGTAAAAAAACTCAAGCCTTACACCTTTAATCTATCAAAATAATGATAAAAAATCCTCAATTTTTTTTGATTCTTAATTGGAAATATGCCATCGTTTAGAACTTTCTTTAGCTGGGGCAGCATAGGCATGGGGAGCAATTTAGTACGGGACAGAGTAATACCCATAAAAAGTCTCCTTCACAACCGCAAAGATGGTGTGGGCATATGGTTGATTCTTCTAATATAGAATTCTAAATATGTCCAAGACAACCATTCTGGACATGAATAAGGTTTATTAAATATCCTCATAAGTTCACCAAGGTTTTTGTCTAGGATCAACCTAGAGAAATAGCTGGAGGCATCTCTATGGCTGGTAGATGTTGCCCAGTTAGGTTAATTAACTTTGGCTGGCTTCTAACATTGGGTGTTATCTTACTCACTCCTGTAGCTGTTGAGTCGCAGTCCCCTACTATGGAAACTCTATTGGCCAATCTCACGGATGGAGCCTATCAGCTTTGTACTGAGCCTGCCCCTGAAGATTGGCGTGATGGTTCAGGAACCTGTCTAAATATTGATAAACAGGGCACAATTGTTGATGGCTACTATGGTTATCCTCACAGCAGTGCGTTTGTCTGTTTACGTGGATCAGTTATTGATGACTGGTTCCATGGTAAAGGTCTGCTGATTAGCTGGATAGGAAATCCCTGGTCAGAGATGTCTCAGGAAGGGTTCATTTGGGACGCTCCAGAGGGGCTTTTATCCTTAAGTCAGGCTGAGTTAGTCCATAGCGAGGGTGTGGGAGAAGAACAGGTGAGGTGGATTATCTTTCACACCGTAAAGCTGAATATGCAATCCATGTACCTGTATGATAGTCCGCGTATGACATCGCCCGTACAGCTATGTGATTGGCCAGTAAATTAGTAGAGGTATCTATAATGATGCGAGTAGCCGATATTATGACCCGCGAAGTGGTTACTATTCGTAACTCTGCAACAATAGCAGAAGCCGCTAAGCTGATGAGTCAGCGTGGGGTTCAGGCGTTAATTGTGGAACGCAGCCACGCACTAGATGCCTATGGTGTAATCACGGTTGAAGATATTGTTGGCAGAGTGATCGCATTTGGCCGAGATGCTAGATGGATAAGAGTCTATGAACTGATGACAAAACCCTGTATCGTCTTAAATCCTGATTTGGGTGTGGAATATGCAGCCCGGTTGTTGACCCAGACGAATCTACACAGTGCACCCGTCATTCAATCGGAGCTGTTGGGAATTGTGTCTGTTACCGATATTTTGGAACGTAGTAACGCGATTGAACAACCTCAGGAAACCCTGCTTGCGGATCAAATTTGTGATCTCTCAGAGAAAGCGCGTCATGTTTGCCGAGAGAATGGTCCAGCGTCAAGGGCCTGCCTCAATGCTTGGTTAGCGGTCGATGCATTACAAGCAGAAGCTGCACGTCAACGAGCTGAATCCATTGACAAGACTGCCTCTGAGCAATATTACGATGAGGAGTATCCAGAGGCATTTAAGGATAGAGAGTATGAGGCCTGGTGTAGTGGTTAGGGGTGAGTGGGTATATGACAATTACTCCCCCTCGCTAATGCAGGGTGGTTACCCATGCATGGGAAGATAAAGAGGTTACCCATGAATACATTGACACTTCGGCTCCTATGGACAGTAGTTCTGACTCTATCGTCTGATGATATTGTTGGTCTTTCCCATGAGGTATAAACTTATGGGCATAGGCGTTAACGATAAAAACGCCTATGCCCCAACCTATATCACTTCGCTAACTATTATCAGACTGCTCGCGCGGCTGAATGACGCCATAGCCGCCATGGTTCCGCTCATAGATAACATTGATTTCATCAGTCTGGGCATTGCGAAACATATAAAAATCATGATCCACCAGTTGGAGATTATCCAGAGCCTCTTCGACAGAGATAGGAGGCATCATAAAAAACTTGTTGCGCACTACTTTAGGCGGTAGTTCTGGAGAGCGATCTGACGATTCCAAAGCAGTTGTTTCAAGTGACTGATTTAGATCATTGCTAAGGGATTCCCTAGGCTGGGCTCGACGTTGTTTTTTGGTTTTATATTTCTGTAGTTGACGAATAAGCTTATCGGTTACTAAGTCAATGCTGGCATAGAGGTTTTCATGTTTTTCAGCGGCTCTAATAACTGTGCCGCTTGCATGTACCGTCACCTCAGCACGTTGTTGGGATGGCTTTTTGATTTGAAGAGGGGCAGATAGTTTAACGTCAACTTTGGTTGCAATATCTTCATGACGTGCTAGTGCTTTACCAATTTTTTGACGGACATAGTCATTTATGGCATCTGTGACTTTAAGATCTTTACCTTGAATAACCCATCGCATATAGGATTGGTCTCCTTACAGGCTACGGTCAGCTTTGATTCACCAGAAGAAGCAGAAGAGTAAAACCGTTTTTCTTAGAGATATCCTTTGCCAGTTATCCCTTTTGGGGCATATACCCTCCTTTGTCTTTTTAGCCCTTTGAAGCTGATTTAACTACATCATAAGACTTTGAGGTGTTTGTTTTTCAATCTTTAAGAAAAATAAACACCTTTTGGATAAAAAATTCTGTTTGGGTGAATCCCTGTTTTATATGCATCAGCAGATTACTGGACATCAGGTTGATTTACTTGAGGTTCTTCACAACTTCCTCATAAATCTTGTTTAGCTTATAAATGTAAGCTGTCAAAAGACTTTGTTATGAATACTTATCCTGAAAAAGTGACTCAAACGTTAGATGTTTCAGCGTCTGATGTTTCCAATTCTGAAGGGGTTACTGTTAATGAGTCAGAGGAAAAGCCTGCCGAGAGGGTGGTTGTAGAAGAGCTTAAAATCTCTGGTGATGCCCTTGTTGCCAAGGTGAAAGAACTTATTCACCAAGGTAATATTCGCCGCATTATTATCAAAAATGAAGAAGGTTATACTCTGATTGAGATTCCCATGACTGTGGGAGTCCTTGGTGGTGTTATTAGTGCTGCCTTTTTTCCTGTGATTGCAGCTGTGGGAATCATTGGTGCTATGGTAGCCCATCTTACGATTGTTATTGAGCGACAAGAATCAGCAGATGTGAATGATCAAGCAAAAGAGGACTGAACTTTGATGCAAGGTGGATCATCTTGTAGGGCTTTGATGGCGGTGACCCAACGGGAAGACTTGAAAGACTGCTCAGCTTAATGACAGTGTGACATAAAAGCAACTAAATGATTTTCTAGTCGATAGGGCGCTATAAACAATTACAGAGACCGCCAGGCTGGTTGTGTAGCTCAAAGAGTTGGGTGCGATAACCATTCATCTGGGCGTAGCAACCAGCTGCTAATCCGGCAATGCCAGCCCCAATGATGATCATATCAGTTGCGGGTTCTGTCATGGGAGTCGCCCTATTCTGCAGGGACTCATAGGTTCCCCATAATTTCTTTGTACTTTAGATGTACTAGTGAGGTACCAATGAGGTAACTCAGACCTAGACATTGTTATTTTGATTAAGATTCTCAGGAAAGATGACACTACTCTATCGGAAAAGATAACGCCCCCCACTTTAAGACGAAAGTCCTGGTAGGCCCTCACAGGTACTTGTGGAACCTGCGATTTGGCCATAGGCCTCACCACGAGCCTCACGTCAAGACCAGAGTGCTGGTGGGACCCCATAGGCAGCCACGAGAACCCCTGATAGATCTAGCATTGCTACTGGGTTTGTTTATTGTAGTGATACCGAGACTGCTGTTTCCACCACAGCCATTGCTGTTGCGTCCTATGGTGGCAGAGTTTGGCTTGGTTGCTCTCCGCATAAGCGTCGTGCATCGTATTCTGTCTCAGAAATATGATGTTGTTTCGTGGGCTGACCACGAGCAGTTGCCCCCTGGCATGCATATTACTTACTGTAGAACATATGCTTGGCTGTGGTGCGGAGAGCAGGACGCAAAACTTATCGAATGATGGGATTTCAATCTACCTAATTGTCTACGGGATATCTAGGTTGATTCAGATTCTCCATAGGCTAACCCATTGGCTTCTGCATAGCGATGCATAAATCGCATGAACCGTTCCCAATGATCGTCTCGATCGATCTCAAGTTTGCATTCAACGCCTTTGAGATCTTCTCCCTCTAGGTCTCCATAGAACATCTTGACACCAGAGGGCATTATTAAGATTTCGCCCTCAGTGTCGATCAGGTGCAGCGCATTTCTTGAACTTTTTCTAAAGCTCAGGAAATGTTCTATAGACGCTAAAGCTTCAAATCGTATCACTGCAACATGGGTGCCTGTCGATGGATCTCGTCTGAGGCTTACGCCGCTTATTTCTTCAGGAATATTTTTAAAGATTTGTACACTGGGTATTTGGGTCATTATGGTCATTCCTTCTCTTCTATTGCTGCTGGCTTGAGCAGGGCCACTGGGTTTATCTGATACGAATTGACCTTCTGTCACTAATAAGTATGTCTATAGGGTAGACATGAAACGTGAGAACTTTATGAGGTGGCGAATATGGGGAACCGGCAGGATATACTCACGAATTCCTCATTTTCATTACCTACGCTGAAGATGAGGTTCTAGCTATAGGAGAGTGAGTTTCTGAGGGGAGGCCATGATTGGCTACAGATTTTGGCAAAGGGGGTTGCTTATCTTTGGGGATATTATCCTATACGGCGATTTTCTTGACCTTGTACTGTCTGGTGAGCTGTATTTCCATTACCAGAGTAGAGTTGATGGTTGACCATCTGCCTATGCCGGTGAGCGATGTAATTAGAGAACTCCCCTTGTGGGAACTAGACAAGGCGATTATGAAGGAGCCATCTAATGAACTATCAAGAAGTTCAGCGGTTTAGCAGCCTAGGTTGGAGATGGTTGGTTCTCAGTATCCTGATCAGTTGGTAGATGCAATAAACCGTTACATATCTCACCACACTCAGTGATTAGTAAGTACGGTTTAACTCACAAGATCGTCATCCCATTCGCTTTATACTAGAGATGGACCAAAGGCAATTACATTCTCCATTGGCAGAGCTGATAGAGATTGATTCTATAATGCTTGATAACAAAAAACAGTTGCTCCCAAACGAGAAAAAGTTTCTATGTTGTCGAGCAATTATCCATCAAAATAGGGGAGATAATAACCATGCTGTGGCTACCCCATTCCGCTAAAAACTTGACTCAATTCGAATCTGGTTTTCTACTGCCAGTGCGGGATACTGTACTATTGCCCAGTATTACTCTGCCAATAGTGGCGGGACGTCCCCATTCTATTGCCTCCGTAGAAACAGCGGTAGCTACAGAGGGCAAGCAGCTGGTGATTGCAGCGATGCGTCCAGAGTGTCTAGAGAGATTAGCTAAGGCTCGTGATGCAGAGGCAGAAGCAAAAAATTTATCGGATCTATATTCTGTTGCCACCCTCGGTGTGGTGCGGCGAATGGCACGGCTACCCATTGGTCCTATTCAGTTGCTGATTGAGGGGTTAGAGCGTATACAGATAGAGAAATTACACGTAACCAAGCAAGGATTTGAAGTAGAGTTTTGCAGGCTACCTGCGTTGACCGTGGAAGCTGCTGTAGCCGATGGGGGAGAGGTTACAAAGATCAATGCCTTAGTTGATGCCATCAAGTCTCTTTGGGAAGAGGCCGCATCTCTTAATCCTAATTTTCCTGACGAATTGTTAGCCGTTTTGAGCCGTAATGACGATGCGGTCCAAATTGCTTATCAATCAGTTATCCTAATGCAGCAAGATGTGACTGAAACCCAGGCAGCATTGGCTGAAAATGACTTAGAGACGCTATTAAGGCAGGTGTTAGGTAACTTACAAAAACATGTCGAGGAACAACGGCTCCGTAGTCAAATTTTAGGGGAAACCAAAAAGGAAATTGATGAGCAGCAGCGAGAGTTTTTCCTGCGGCAGCAATTAAAGAAAATTCAAGAGGAGCTGGGACAGGGTAATCCCGATCAGGAAGAAATTGCTGAACTACGTAAGACTCTTGACGCGACAGCCTTACCAGAAGTGGCTGAAAAACAAGTCAAGCGAGAGCTGGCGCGCCTCGAACGAATCGGTAGTAGTTCTGCCGAGGGTGGAGTTATTCGCACCTATCTGGATTGGTTGCTAGAAATGCCCTGGCAGAAGACCGTCGAAGATAATTTAGATTTGCAAAATGCTAATACTGTTCTAGATGCAGACCACTATGGTCTAGAGAAGGTAAAAGAACGAATTATTGAGCATTTAGCCACCTTCAAACTCAAGCATCGACAGCAGCCCTCTGATACTGATGAGTCGATTAGGGAGCAGGCGGAACGTTACGCTGTTGGGACGGTAGTTTGTTTTGTTGGGCCGCCAGGTGTCGGTAAAACTAGCCTGGGACGATCGATTGCTCGGGCATTGGGGCGTCCCTTTGAACGTATTAGTCTAGGTGGTCTACGAGATGAGGCAGAATTGCGGGGGCACCGTCGTACCTATATCGGGGCGATGCCGGGACGGATTATTCAGGCAATCCATCGGGCTGGTGTGAAGAACCCGGTGATTATGCTAGATGAGCTGGATAAGGTAGGTATGGATTACCGGGGCGATCCGGCGTCGGTATTGTTGGAAATTTTGGATCCACAGCAAAACTATTGCTTCCATGACTTGTACTTGGATGTGGACTTTGATCTGTCCCAGGTGATTTTTATTGGCACGGCCAACGATCTCTCAAAGGTGTCTCCACCCTTGCTAGATCGGTTGGAACTTGTAGAACTCTCAGGTTATTCCGATCTCGATAAGCTAGCGATTGCACAAACCTACTTACTACCACGACAGCTAGAAAAAGCTGGGTTGCCCAAAGATGCGATTATTTTACCGGAGGTAGCCCTACGCCAGATCATCGACGACTACACCCGCGAAGCCGGTGTTCGTCGTCTGGAGCAGCAACTGGGCAGCCTGTGTCGCAAAATTGCAGTGAAGTATGCGACTGGAGAAGCTACGTCTGTCAATATCCACCCTGAACAGTTGGAAACCTTATTGGGTCCGCCGCGCTATCTACGGGATAATCGACGACAACGGCCGCAGCCAGGGGTGGCAACAGGGTTGGCCTGGACTCTGGCGGGCGGTGATGTTCTTTTTGTCGAGGCGGTGTTACTGCCCGAGCTGAGGGAAGTCACCTTAACTGGACAGTTAGGCGATGTGATGGAAGAGTCTGTGCAGATCGCTCGCTCCTATATTTGGGCCCATGCGCAGGAGTTGGGCATTGAGCTATCTCAACTAAAGAGTAATGGATTACATTTACATGTGCCGGCAGGGGCGATTCCCAAAGATGGTCCCTCTGCAGGGGTGACGATGCTGACGGCAATTGCATCGCTATTGCTAAATCAACCGGTCCGTACGGATATGGCCATGACTGGGGAGATTGATCTGAGTGGTGATGTGCTACCCGTTGGCGGTATTCGGGAGAAGGTATTGGCAGCCCACCGGGTGGGTATTCGTCGAGTACTGTTGCCACGGCAAAATGAAAAGGATCTGATGGATGTGCCAGACCATGTTAGGCAGGAGATGGAGTTTGTTGGGTGCGATCGCATCGAACAAATCCTCCAACATGCCCTGATATCCAACTCTCTAGACTCTGCAAATAATGGTCACCACCACCAGCCCGTAACGGGAGCAGAAATGTTGAATTAAACGCTAGAGTGGGGTATCAATTTAAGCCGGGAAATCTTGGCTAGGACTGAAGTCGGAAGTCGGAAGTCGGAAGTCGGAAAGGGAGGGCATTCCGAACTCCGAATTCCTAATTCCGAACTCTAGATTCCTTAGTAAATCGTCCCGCTTTATGTTGGTACCCCTAGAGTGAGCCCTAAGGGAACTGCACAAAACTAAAGATCCAGGTTGGGCTATAAATGGGTGGATGAGTGATGGTGGGGTGATTATTTAAGCGCAAGCGCCTAATGCAGATGGCGATAAAGTTTTGCCTGCCTTAGCAAACTCTCGCTTAACTGTCTCAATGTTTGCTTTCTCCATCTGTTGATGGCCCAAAGTGTCTGGTTTGATTGACACTTAGATAACAATTTAGCCAAATGGGATGACACTTGTGGAATAATTTTTACCAAAAAATAAAAATGATTGGTCTTCACAAGTTCCTCAAACTATTTTCTTAATCTAAATACTGTAGATACGGTATTCATGTCCTGGTGAAGCCGCTAACACAGCGTTGAGAAACCATCATGCAAACCTCTATACCTGTTCAATCTCGATTTGCCACCTTAGATGGCAACGAAGCCGTCGCACGGGTGGCCTATGCCCTCAATGAAGTGATTGCAATTTACCCAATCACCCCGGCGTCACCTATGGGGGAATGGGCGGATGTCTGGGCAGCTGGCAACAAGCCTAATCTTTGGGGAACGGTGCCTGCCATTGTGGAAATGCAAAGTGAAGGCGGTGTCGCAGGGGCGATGCATGGTTCATTGCAGACAGGGGCGTTAACAACTACGTTTACGGCTTCCCAGGGGTTGCTGTTGATGCTGCCAAATCTCTACAAGATTGCGGGTGAACTGACGCCCTGTGTCATTCATGTCGCAGCGCGGTCGGTAGCGGCTCAGGCCCTGTCCATTTTTGGGGACCATAGTGATGTGATGGCGGCTCGCAGTACCGGGTTTGGCATGCTGTGTTCTGCGTCGGTGCAAGAGGCACAGGATATGGCTGCGATCGCAACAATCGCTTCCTTCGCCAGTCGTATTCCCTTTATCCACTTTTTTGATGGTTTTCGCACCTCCCACGAGATTCAAAAGATAGATCTTCTTTCCCAGGAGAGTTTACGTTCTCTGATCGATAATGAGCCAATTACTCAACACCGTCAACGGGCTCTGAGTCCTGACCATCCGGTGATGCGAGGTACGGCCCAGAATCCTGATGTGTTCTTCCAGGCACGGGAAGCTGTAAACCTTTACTATCCCCGCTGTGTGGATATTGTCGAACAGGCAATGGATAGATTTGCCCAACTCACGGGGCGACAGTATCAGCCATTCCAATATTATGGTGATCCTAATGCAGAAAGAGTGATGGTGTTAATGGGATCTGGCTGTGAAACAGCTCAGGCGACTGTAGACGCCCTTAATGAGATAGGAGAAAATGTCGGTGTGGTCAAAGTCCGACTCTATCGCCCCTTTGATGTCCAACGATTTGCGGCAGTTCTTCCCAAAACCGTCAAGGCGATTTCTGTCTTAGATCGCACTAAGGAGCCAGGGGGAGCGGGTGAACCTCTCTATTTAGACGTCCTCTCAGCCCTGATAGAATCACATTTCACCACAGTAGACCATCAGTTGCCGGTGGTTGTGGGCGGGCGGTATGGACTCTCGTCAAAAGAATTTACCCCAGCAATGGTCAAAGCTGTTTTTGATAATCTTTTACTGGATGGGTTTCAACATAATCAGCAAGAGCCCCAAAATCACTTTACCATCGGCATTGACGATGATGTGACCCATACCAGTTGGGCCTATGATGCCACATTTTCCATCGAGCCAGAGCAGACTATCCGTGCAGTTTTCTACGGTCTAGGTTCAGATGGTACGGTTGGTGCTAATAAAAATACCATCAAGATTATTGGTGAGACAACTGATAATCATGCCCAAGGCTACTTTGTCTACGATTCGAAAAAGTCAGGTTCGGTCACCATCTCTCACCTGCGCTTCGGTCCTGATGCTATCCATGCCCCTTATCTAATTAACCAGGCTAATTTTATTGCCTGTCACCAATGGATGCTATTAGATCATCTGGATATTTTAGGGCCTGCTATGTCAGGGGCTACGTTGTTGTTAAATTCGCCGTATGTCCTAGAACAGGTATGGGATAAGCTACCCGAACGGATTCAGACCCAAATTCTCCAAAAACACCTTGAGGTATATGTCATTAATGCCTATGAAGTCGCTCGATCCGTTGGGTTGGGAGGCCGGATCAATACGGTGATGCAAACCTGCTTCTTTGCCCTATCTAAGATTTTGCCAACCACAGAGGCCATGGGTGCTATTCGGACCTCTATTTCTAAAACCTATGCCAAAAAAGGTGACAAGGTTGTATTAATGAACCTGGAGGCCGTGGATCAAACGCTGCAATATTTGTATAAGATTCCTTTGCCAGCAGCAATACAAGTTGGCAAGATTCCTCCTTTAAAGTCTCCTGTGGCAGAGGCAGCGCCTGCCTTTGTAAAAAACGTTCTCGGTAAAATGATGCAACGCCAGGGAGATACCATTCCTGTCAGTGCCTTACCCTGTGATGGTACCTATCCAACGGGCACTGCTCAATGGGAGAAACGAAATATTGCCCAGACAATTCCTGTATGGGATCCAGATATCTGTGTCCAGTGTGGCAAGTGTGTGATGGCTTGTCCCCATGGCGTCATCCGTAGCAAGGTTTATGAACCAGAGGCATTGGATGGCGTCCCGCCAACCTTTAAGCATGCCACCGCTCGTGAGTGGTCGGGGCAAGAATTTACCCTCCAGGTGGCGGCTGAAGACTGCACGGGGTGCGGTATCTGTGTCGATGTGTGCCCGGCTAAAAATAAGTCAATTCCTCGACTTAAAGCGATCAATATGACCCCTGTCTACCAAGAAACATCAGTAAATGGGAATGGTCGAAATATTGTTGATCTACGGCAGCAGGAGAAACCTAACTGGGAGTTCTTTAAGAATCTACCGAACCCGGATCGGCAGCAGCTGAATCTTCACAAGATCAGTCAGCAGCAAATGCAGCAGCCCTTGTTTGAGTTTTCTGGAGCCTGTTCAGGTTGTGGTGAAACACCCTATTTGAAGTTGTTAACTCAGCTCTTTGGCGACCGCTTACTGGTGGCCAATGCCACTGGCTGTTCCTCTATTTATGGAGGCAATCTGCCCACTACTCCCTGGAGCCATAATGCAGATGGACGGGGGCCAGCTTGGTCAAATTCATTGTTTGAAGACAATGCTGAATTTGGTTTAGGATTCCGGGTGTCCATTGATAAACAGGCTGCCTACGCAGCTGAACTACTACAGCAGGTCGATGCAGAGATGGTTGTAGAAGTTGGCTTTTCTCATATGGAACAATTAGTCAAACAGATTCTGCAAGCCCAGCAAACAGATGAGGCTGATATTGTCGAGCAACGAGAGCGTGTAGCTCAGCTTAAAGGCTTGTTGGAGAAATTGATAGTACAGGAGATTTCGATAGAGCTGAAGGATAAGATTCAGCGGTTGTTGCCCCTGACAGACTATCTGGTAAAAAAGAGTGTCTGGATTGTAGGGGGGGATGGCTGGGCCTATGATATTGGCTATGGCGGGTTGGACCATGTGTTGAGTTGCGATCGCAACGTCAATATCCTTGTTCTCGACACAGAAGTCTATTCCAACACCGGTGGACAACAATCTAAAGCTACCCCTAGAGGCGCTGTTGCCAAGTTTGCAGCAGGTGGTAAAACAACACCTAAGAAAGACCTGGGTCTAATGGCCATGACCTATGGTCATGCTTATGTCGCTAGTGTAGCCATGGGCGCGCGTGATGAACATACCCTTAAAGCCTTCCTGGAGGCCGAATCCTATGATGGGCCGTCTATGATCATTGCCTATGCCCACTGCATTGCCCACGGAATTAATATGTCCGCTGCCATGAGCCATCAAAAAGCAGTTGTTGATTCCGGTCGCTGGCTGCTCTACCGCTACGATCCTCGCCGTCGTTCATCTGGCGAAAATCCCCTAATTGTAGATAGTCGTGCACCGAAGCTACCGTTAGAACAGTCCATGTACGCTGAAAATCGGTTCAAGATGTTGGTGCATAGCCAGCCTCAGGTAGCCAAAGACCTGTTGCAGCAGGCACAACAGGATGTACAAACTCGGTGGCAACTATATCAATATTTAGCTGCGTTAGGAGAAGAAAAACCATGACTGACATTCACGTAAGTCGCAATCCCTTGAGATGGAAACCTTTGAAGTGGTGGCTGTTGGCTGTAATCGCTCTACTGTGGGCTCTATGGGTTAGTCAAGATCCCAGTGTAATTAAGCCTGTGTATTTGCTGTGGGGCCTCAACGTTTAGTATCACACACCGATGGTTTGTGCCGCACATGGCTGTTGCCACCTAAATCTTTCAGCGATCACGTATGGCTTGAGCTATGTGCAAAAAATATCTTCTCAGTTCCCTAATCAATGATAAATACTATGGATATTTCTACCACTTATCTTGGTCTCTCCCTCCGTTCTCCTCTGGTCGTCGGTGCCTGTGGTCCCTTAACCGAAAATCTGGATAATCTTCGCCAGATGGAAGACGCGGGTGCCGGGGCGATTGTTCTTCATTCGTTGTTTGAAGAACAGTTACATAGAGATCGCCTCGAACTAGATTACTATTTAACCCAGGGAACTGAAAGCTATGGAGAGGCGCTTAGCTACTTTCCCCAGCGGCCTTTGTTTCATGTCAGTGCTGAAGCTTATCTAGAGCATATTCAGGCGGCTAAACAGCGAGTGAATATGCCCATTATTGCCAGCTTGAACGGTACGACAAATGATGGTTGGGCTAACTATGCTAAACAAATTGAGTCTGCTGGTGCCGATGCTTTAGAACTCAATCTCTATGCTGTGCCGACAGATATAAGCTTAACGTCTTCTCAGGTTGAACAAACCTATCTAGATATAGTGCATTCGGTGACCCATAGTGTTGATCTACCGATTGCGGTCAAACTCAGTCCATATTTTACAAATCTGGCTAATTTTGCCCATCGTCTCTCCCATACAGGGGTAAATGGTTTAGTTTTATTCAATCGCTTCTATCAACCTGACATCGATATCGACACCCTGGAAGTGTATCCCCATGTTCTGCTGAGTACCTCACAAGATTTACGTCTACCCTTGCGATGGATCGCTATTCTCTATGGCATGATGCCTATTGATTTTGCCGCAACAGGCGGCATTCACCATGCCCAGGATGTCATCAAACTGTTAATGGCAGGGGCCGATGTGACCATGATGGTTAGTGCGCTGTTGAGTTATGGCATTGAGCATCTTAGTACCGTTGAACAGACCTTACGCAGGTGGTTACAGGACCATGAGTATGCTTCTCTTAGCCAGCTGAAGGGTAGCATGAGCCAGATAAATTGCCCCGACCCCAGTGCTTTTGAGCGGGCTCAGTATATTAAATCGCTCCAGAGTTATCGGCCTCAGCCACACTCCATTCATCTGGCTCCCTGATGCATCTGGTTCTTTGATATTTGTGGGAACCGTGACTAAAAAGATTGGTATTCTAGATCCGTGTCATCGGATAGTCTCTGGATGAAGTATGTTGACGAGTATCGAGATGGTTTGATGGTACAGGATTATGGGGATGCCATTGCATCTCTAATTACCCAACCCTGGACCCTGATGGAGATTTGCGGTGGTCAAACCCACACCATCGTCAAATACGGTCTCGATCAGCTGTTACCACCAGATATCACCTTAATCCATGGTCCTGGCTGTCCTGTATGTGTGACCGATATGGCAATTATCGATCAGGCCTTAGTATTGGCTGCTCAGCCCGAGATTATCTTTTGCTCCTACGGTGATATGCTGCGGGTCCCCGGCACCTCTACAGATTTGTTAAGTGTCAAGGCCCAGGGTGGGGATGTGCGCATGGTATATTCCCCGATGGATGCGTTAGCGCTAGCCCGTAAGCACCCAGACCGACAGGTGGTGTTTTTTGCCGTTGGCTTTGAGACTACGGCTCCAGCAACGGCCATGGCAGTTTACCAGGCGCACCAGCAACAGGTTGAGAATTTTTCAGTGTTGATAGCCCATGTGCTAGTTCCTCCGGCTATGGAGGCGATTTTGTCATCACCAGATTGTCAGGTGCAGGGGTTTTTAGCAGCAGGTCATGTGTGTACGGTAACAGGCTATGGGGCATATCACGAGATTGCAGAAAAGTACCACGTCCCCATTGTGGTAACTGGCTTTGAACCCGTCGATATTTTGCAGGGGATTTATCTCTGCCTAAAGCAGCTAGAAGCGGGTAATGTGCAGGTTGAGAATCAATATACCCGGTCTGTTCAAGTCCGGGGCAATCAACCTGCACAGCAGCTCATGGACCAGGTGTTTCAAGTAGTTCATCGGGTTTGGCGCGGTCTGGGCAGTCTTGATCAAAGCGGCTTGGGATTACGTAAATCTTACGATTACCTGGATGCTCAATTGCGGTTTGCCGACCGATTGACCGTCCCCCCTCTCCCCCTCTCCCCCTCTCCCTCTGAAAATACCTGCATCAGCGGTCTCATCCTACAAGGTTTCAAAAAGCCCCATGAGTGCCCTGCCTTTGGGACTAAGTGCTGCCCAGAGCATCCCCTCGGTGCTCCGATGGTCTCTTCCGAAGGGGCCTGTGCAGCTTACTATCGTTACCGTTCAGCCTCATAAGTTTCTCAACTTTGCTATCTATAGTGCAACATGGCGACATTTATATTGCACTATTCCCAACGATTATGAAAGCTTCCGTTAATACAGATTTTTCTTTAAAAGTGATGGTGTTATGGACCGTGTTTTTACTCGGTCTCTTGTTTCACACGCAGTTAGCCTTGATGCCCCTGTTTCACGGTATCAATGTAGCAGAATCCCACACCCATGAATATATGAACCTGGGGGTGATCATGTGGTTTATGTTAATCTTTTTCAGCTTGCCCATGTTAGCAATCTTGGGGAGTATATTTTGGCCATCCAGGCGATTTTGTCAGGTGCATTTTGGTATGACGCTGGTGTATACCATTCTGAATATTATCCATTTTGTCATGGATGTTCTGGTTGGTGTTCCAGGGTATCAGTTGATGCTAATGATTTTTCTAGTGGCTATGGGATTGTTGCTGAATGTGGTTAGCTACCATTGGATGAGAGACTTTATTAAAGACAAGCGACGATTTCAAACCTCTACTTGATTTATGTTTAAGGGAATAAAATCAAGTAGCTTCCAAATTTTGGATGTAAAGACGTTCCATGGAACATCTCTTCAACATTTACGTTTGGAATTTATTGATGGCTTGCTCCTAAGGCTCTTCACCCTGGACTTAACTCCGCACAAACAATCAGAATTTGAAGCCACCCCGCAGTCATCAAATACTGATATCTGCACGCTTTACAGGTGCCCACAAATCAAGCCTTTGCATGTTCCTACATTTAACCATTCCTCTAATACATCAGAAGGAATCGATAGCCTTACTGGACTCTCTGTTTTAGTAGGTAGCTGTAGCTGTAGAGATTCTGCATCCTGAATAGATGCAAACAGTGTATGGATATCGTATTGACCGATATTTGGGGCAGGTAAAGCACCCATAAAATGTTGCTGGGTAAGATTAGGGACACTCAATTTTTGCCCTAAATTGGTCTCTACGACTAGTGGCTGGCCAGCATCAAGATAAACACTGTTTGCTTGAGTTGTTAACCATAAATAAACGCCTGCGTTATCCTGTTCCATGGGTCTTAGTACTGTTGCATCCCACCGATTGCCGATTGCATCGGTGAGTGTCTGTTGTGAATGATAAACCCATTGATCGGCTTCTTTCAAAAACTGTACCTTTGCTAAGGCGACAGGCGCAGACCATAGGAGCATAAGCAAGAGGGTGAGTCCTAGAATAACTAATAGCTTTGTGACAGTGTGGGTAAAGCTAGGATGGTGATGTTCTGAGCTAATAGGGCGTTTCATACTGCCGATCTCCTCGTAAGTTGTTTGCCTGTAGCCTCTGGTGTCCTGGGTTTAGCCAAGATTGCAATGCTGTTGATGGCCGAAGCTCTGATAACAGTGTTTTTAATATGTCACCCTCTAGAGTTTCTGTTTGCAATAGTTTTTGGGCAATACTTTCTAAAACACCTTGATTTCTAACTAAAATTTCAAGGGCCATTTGATACGCTTGGTCAATGAGTTCTTTGATCTCTCGATCAATGGTTTCTGACAGGTGGGGACTAATGGGACGGCGAGGTTGGGCAAAGCCGTCTAAAAACTGAGCCTGGTTACGCTCTATTGCTACCGGTCCCAGCGTTTTACTCATGCCATAGAGGGTGATGCAGCGTTCTGCCAGGTCAGTTGCTTTTTGAATGTCATCACTTGCACCAGTGGATACTCTATCAAAGATCAACTCTTCAGCGGCACGTCCGCCCAACAACGTCATGAGTCGCCCTCGAAGCTCATCTTCCATCATCAAGAACCGATCATCTTCTGGTAACTGAAGCGTGTAGCCTAATGCAGCGACTCCTCTAGGTACAATGGAGATTTTTTCTACATGACCAGAGCCTGGCATCAATGTTCCAATGATGGCATGACCTGCCTCATGATAGGCGACGGTCCGTTTTTCTAAATCATTTAGGATCCGTGATTTCTTCTCTAGCCCTGTTAACATCCGTTCAATGGCTTCATTAAAGTCAGCCATCATCACCGCTTCTCGATTTTTCCTAGCGGCCAGGAGTGCGGCTTCATTCACTAAGTTGGCCAGGTCAGCTCCAGCAAAGCCAGGGGTGCGGGCTGCTAGTTTGGATAGTTTTACATCGTCCGATAGGTGAACTGTTCTGGCATGGACCTGCAAAATAGCTTCTCGACCCTGACGATCAGGTCGATCGACCACCACACGTCGGTCAAATCGGCCAGCTCTAAGCAGTGCCGGATCTAATACCTCTGGACGGTTAGTTGCCGCTAATAAAATCACACCTGTATTTGGCTCGAATCCATCCATTTCTGCCAAAAGCTGGTTCAGGGTTTGTTCCCGTTCATCGTTACTAGAAAAGGGATTATTCGCGGTACGTGATTTGCCTAGTGCATCTAGTTCGTCGATAAAAACAATGCAAGGAGCCTCTTTTTTGGCTTGTTCAAACAGATCTCTTACTCGAGAGGCCCCCACACCGACAAACATTTCAATAAATTCCGAGGCCGAAATGCTAAAAAAGGGCACCTCTGCTTCGCCAGCAATGGCTCGGGCTAATAGGGTTTTACCGGTTCCGGGTGGGCCAACTAGCAAAACCCCCTTAGGGATTTTGGCTCCCAACCGAGTATATTTTTGGGCATCTTTTAGAAACTCAATAATTTCTTGTAATTCTTCTTTTGCTTCATCTACACCAGCTACATCGTCAAATGTGACATGGGTGCTACCTTGGGCATAAATACGAGCTTTACTCTTACCAACATTGAGGGCAGCAGGTCCTTCTTGCATCCTATTGGCAAAAACTCCCCATAGTATCCATAACAACAATAGGGGAAATGCAAGGCTCCAAAGTCCAACCAACCAGTTTCTTTCATTGGCGGCTGTGGCTGTAATTTCAACACCATGCCTGCGTAGAATACGGGATAGATCGGGGTCATCGGGTAAGGGCGTGGTCACGGACGTTTTCGGTGCAGCCTCAGGGTCTGCTGGTTCTTGATCAGCCGATGTTTTGAGAGTGTATTGAATCTGGTGCTCACTAATGTTTACCTTAGCGACCTGGCCACTTTCAACCTGGTTGAGAAACTCACTGTAGGCTACTTCCTCAGATCGTTGAGGCATGCGGGTAACTGTGAACATCATGATCAACAGCCATACCACCAGCCATCCTAGATTGATTAGGGGTGATTTGAATCCAGATGAATTCTTTTGTTGTGGGTTGGAGCGAGGTGGCAAGGAATGTTCTGGCATAGCATTGAGCGATCGTATCTACACAGCTGCTACAGCAGCCAAAAGTTTGGTGGCATCTGTCGTATGTCTTTAATATAAAGATTTGATTTGAGGAACTTGTGAGCATGGTATTAGGGGACTGCACAAAAATAAAGACCCAGTTTGGGGCTGTTAATTTATATTTGTGGTCTTGCATTTCAGTGTTAGTGGCTGCTCCTATTTTAATCACAGCTATACCACCAGAGAGCTTGGCCAACCGCTCCTGTCGTTGAAATCGTATTATGTTGTTATTAGTGAGAGCTTTTGTTGTTTAAAGCACGTTGCTTGATTACAAAAAATAATTTGGATTAAAAACTAAAGATATTCTCGCAGAGATAGATAAAAATAGTAATGTCCCCTCTACATGATCCACTTAGATCGAGGCCCTATGTTTTCTAAGATACTTGCACCAATTCAGACAATTATGACCGATCAAGGCGTTTTTGATCGGGCGCTGGCTCTGGCGCAACAAAATCAGGCGGGTTTAATGTTGCTCCATGTGATCTCTCCTGAGATGAGGAGTACTCCAGCACTTCCTAATCCAACATTGTATCGGTATCCAGTGATTACAGATGAGCTGATGCAGGGCTATCAACAACGGTGGGAAGATGTCGAAAATCAAGGGCTGGCAATGCTCAAAGCTTTAGCCGAAAAAGCGCAAGTTGCTGGAGTAAAGGCTGAGTTTTCACAAAATGTCGGTAACACTGGTCATGTTATTTGTCATATGGCCGATAATTGGGAGGCTGATCTGATTGTTATTCGGCAACCGGATCGTTCTAAACTAGATGAATTGTTCTTGGGGAGTATTAGCAACTATATTTTGCACCATGCGTCTTGTCCAGTAATGACAATTCCATCCTAAAAAAAAGTCACCCTGAGACTCTTGGGGTATTCCCCAGTCTCAGGGCAGCTAGATCGATTAGATGGATGCGATCGCAGGTTCAACAAGTTCTAGAATCGAGAATTTCCTCGAAAAAACTAACGGGTATTGAGGCAGATAGTTAACTGGCTTTGGGTTGGTGATCCAAAACCCAGTTTTCAACCAGGAAAATAGCTACTAACAAGGCGATCTGAAGTGCCGGAGGAGCAACTCCAATCAAAATCATCACACAGGCCGTGGCGGTGAGTCCAGCAGAGATGACTTCAAATTGTTTATCGGCTGTGAGAAAGACTCTTATGGCTATGAGCAAAATTGCAGCGGCACTAAAGAATATGGTCCACATACGGCTTCCTCCTATGGCTGGCTAGGGGATGAAGAGAACTTGAACAGTTGAACTAAGTCCTCAACTACAATGTAAAAGAATAGTTTGAGGAACTCATGAGGAAGAAAGGCGTGGTCTGTGGATTTTAGTAGAAGAGAGGGAAGATAGGAAGAAAACACTATTATATATTATGCCCTGATGGGCGTTTGCTCACAACTTCCTCACATTCTTAAGCTAATGTTTATCATGTGGGAGTTTAATGAGCAATCCCTGACACGATTTCGCCGTCAGTCAGTGGGATTTGTGTTTCAGTGCAGTACTATGGCCGCTGAGATAACAGGCGGTTTACAGCCTGAAGAACACGTTGTCCTGCACCTCAGTGGGCAACTCCAGGTAGGGTGTCAAGTTAAACCAAGATAGTGTTATGCAGGCTACCTGTCCCATTCCCATTCATCAATATCCTCAAGTCCTGATGGCCCATGGCGGCGGTGGACGTCTCATGCACCAGCTCATTGAGCATATGTTGCTAGCTACATTCCAGCCGGACCCAGACTGGCAGCATGATGCCGCTAGTTTAACCATGGCCGGTAACCGGTTGGCATTTACCACCGATTCCTATGTGGTCACCCCGCTGTTTTTTCCAGGGGGTGATATTGGTTCCCTGGCAGTTTATGGCACGGTCAATGATCTGGCTATGGCCGGCGCAAAACCACACTATCTCAGTCTTAGTTTTATTCTAGAAGAGGGGCTGCCAATGGAAACCCTGTGGCAAGTGGTGCAGTCAATTCAAGCAGCTATGCAACAGTCCCACGTACAGATTGTTACCGGCGATACCAAGGTCGTTGATCGGGGCAAGGGGGATGGGATATTTATCAACACATCTGGAATTGGTGTGCTTAAGCACGATGGTTTAATCGGTCCCTCTTCTGTTCAAGTCGGCGATGTTATCATTCTCAGTGGAGATGTTGGCCGTCATGGCATTGCTATTTTGTCTGCGCGAGAAGGGCTGACGTTTGAAACGACCATAAAGAGTGATTCCGCTCCCTTAGTGAAACCTGTTCTTGAATTGCTGCAACATTGGCCAATCCACTGTTTACGGGATCTCACTCGGGGTGGGTTAGCCAGTGCTCTGAATGAAATTGCATTGGCTGCCCATGTGAACATTGAATTAGGGAGTGCAGCGATTCCGGTGGAAGAGCAGGTCCAAGGTGCATGTGAAATTCTGGGGCTTGATCCACTGTATATTGCTAATGAAGGCCGTTTTGTTGCTTTTGTACCAGCAAGTGTGGCGTCAGATGTATGGAAATGCTTGCAACAGTACCATTCACACGCTCAAATTATTGGACAAGTCGTGGATGATCAAAGGGCATTGGTCACAATGAAAAATGCTGTTGGATCCCAGCGGATTCTCGACTTTCTCAGTGGTGAGCAACTTCCCCGTATCTGTTGATGCTTTGATACGTGTGAAGATAGTCTCAACTATCCCAGTAAACACCTACTATATTGTTGTATTTTTTCTCTCACGTACTATTTGTATGACAACAACTATTATTCATGCCATTGGAGGATTAGGACTTTTTCTATTGGGCATGATTGTGATGACAGACGGGCTACGGGCTTTAGCGGGGAATGCCATGCGAAGGGCACTGATGCGCTTTACCCGCAGTCCTCTATCTGGAGTGTTGGCAGGGGCGACCACTACGGCCATTTTGCAATCTTCCAGCGCCACCACAGTCGCGACTGTGGGGTTTGTTAGTGCTGGCTTAATTAGCTTTTCAGGGGCGTTAGGGATTATTTTTGGGGCTAATATTGGGACGACGTTTACAGGCTGGTTAGTCGCTATTTTGGGCTTCAAACTCAAATTGGGTACGGCAGTGTTGCCACTCCTTTTTATGGGTGCCAGTTTGAAATTGTTCACCAAGGGACGATGGGCAAGCTTGGGGTATGCGATCGCAGGCTTCGGCCTAATTTTTGTCGGCATTACCTCAATGCAGGACGCCATGGCTAGCGTCAATGGACTGATCACCCCCGAGCAATTACCTACAGGCACTCTGGTTGGTCGGTTGCAGCTAGTTGCGTTGGGGGTGATTGCAACAGTGATTACCCAATCCTCTAGTGCGGGTGTAGCCGCTACCTTAGCTGCGTTATATGCGGGTGCTGTTAATTTTGAACAGGCCGCCGCATTGGTGATTGGTATGGATGTTGGTACGACTGTAACGGCCATCATTGCGACTCTAGGTAGCTCAGTCAATGCTCGCCGTACCGGAATTTCCCATGTTGTTTACAATATTTGGACGGCTAGTCTGGCACTGATTTTGATTACCCCCTATACAGTTATCTGGCAGTGGATAGCGCCAGGGCAGCTGATTCACAATGCAGAACTTGCTTTAGTCGGGTTTCATACCTGTTTCAATGTGGTTGGGGTTACGACAATATTGCCCTTCACTCGACAGTTTTCCAGGTTGATAATTCGGTTAGTGCCCAGTCATGGGGTGACCTATACAGATGGATTGAGCGAGGGGCTTTTGGAACAGCCGGTTTTGGCATTAAATGCTGTTCAGGCATCGATTCAAACTGAACTATTGGTGCTGTTACGGCATGTGGCGGCTATTTTAGGTGATCCCAATGGTCAACGGGTTGATTTACCTGAACTCCAGACGGCTCTAGATGAAACCCATACTTACCTGGATAAAATTCACCTGAAAACAGGCGAAGGACCACTCTGGGAGCGACTCGTTAATATGATTCATGCGCTGGACCATCTTCAGCGTATCCATGAGCGCTGTGAAGAGGATGAAGATCGGGCCAAAACTGCGCAGGCAACCATGGCATTAGTCGAAGAGAAAAACCTTCTGATTGACAGCATTCAGCAGATTATGGGGTTGCTTCAAGCCGAACGTTGGCAGAATGCCGCAGCTCAGGCCCATACAACCTCAAGGCGGATCCACCATAAGGTTGAGCCGTATCGAGCCATTACCATAAATCAGGTTGCTGTTGGTCAGATTGATGTCCTGACTAGTACAGAACGTCTGGAAGCAATTCGTTGGTTACGGCGGGTCAGTAAACATATTAGACAGATTACTGACCACATGAGTCAGGCGATCTTAGCCACTGGCAAATAAACTGATGTGTCTCCTACAGTATCACTCCGGGCCTCTGAGGGAGTGATTTCAGAATTGGTGTTGATCAACTACAAGAAAAAACCGTCAAAGTAATTCAATGGTCATTGGATATTAGAGTTCGTTTTATAACAAATTCCTGTTTAGTGGAGGCAGTTGCTATCCAATCAAAAACTTCGTCAAGTTGCTCTAGTGTGATTAGGCCATATTGCCACAAGACAATAGGAAATAAGTTTGAATCTTGGCCACTATAATGTAATGCTGACTCAATAGAGGTCTCTGGGACAGCAAACTTATCTTGTAAAAAATGGAGTAATAAAGATCTTGGAGACATGTTCATTGGGAATAATCCTTTTGGAAAGCTAAATGATGGCAAGGAATCTTGTCAGATAAAATTGAACTGATTAAGTTGCCAGTGTGGATTTCCAGATGGTCTTCTTGATGAGCTTCAAAGATAACCCTTGCGTGGGGCATAACAACTCGTTCGAAAAAATCATTGGTGATATTGGTGATCCGAACGATCTGAAATTGTGCAGTATGGTTGATGTAACAACACTGAATTCGATTGTTTTTCGGAGAATATTGTGGCTGTTTTTTTGCTTGACGTAGTATTTGTAACACAATACCCCTAACTTACGTTTGTTGAATTATTTTTGTAGGAGCCATGCTGTGGGGCAACGAAAGCTTATTTTTGTGGAGCATTTATCTACTGGTTGCTCATCTTAAAGTAAGAATATGTGGATTCTATGAAGATAGTATGTTTGATGAGTGTAAAGACTGGTCAAATCAGCGCAGCAGGGCTTGAAGTTGGTTGATAATTAATTAGATTGAACCCAAACACATGGGTAATGTTTTCTACTTTCTTCACGTCTTACTCAAACCAATTGCAGAACAGTTTAGCGTCGCCCCTAGTTGTGGTATGGGGGTAAATTACTCAAGCCGTATCGAGAAACTGGGCATATCGCCTCCAACCAACGAACCTGATAGATAACAGTTTAATTGATTATTTTGAACTTCAGCTATGTAGCGCAACAGGTTTTGACCAGGCAACTTAACAGTCAACTCAGCCAATACATAGGCTGTCGATTGTTTTAAAATCCGACCAAACACTGGGCTCTGCATCCAAGACCAACCATAATGTTGCCAAAGCTCAGCTTCTAAACGCTGAAGCGGTTTAGGCAAAAGGCTCCAACCTCTATAGGTGGACAACAATGGTGCCATATTGCCGGATTGTTGCAGCAGACACATCAGAGATTGTTGATTCAGATTTCCGTAATAACGTCCTTGGGGAAAATCAATCAGTGTAGGAGCAAATCGATGCCCACCAATGTGACTAACTTGCCACAGTTTAACGTCGTCACTCAGGCCAAGTTGCTGAACAGTTGCGATCGCATCTCGATAAAATGGATAACCATACATACCACAGCACTCATTGTGGCTCGCATGGGTACATACCATCAAGTGTCGCTGTGATGAAAGCTGCAGTGGCCGACATTTCTGCTGAAAGAAATCATCAATGGCTACGGCCATATCGTCAGGTGATTCAACTTGAATTTCCCAACAGCCATAGTCTTTCACTAAGGTATTCACCTGCTCGGTCTGGAGGCCACTGTCAGTTGGCAAACAAGCCCGCCGAAAAATTAAAATGCGCCGCCGCTGTTGCTGTCCAGACTCTTCATTGGCAATAAGGTGCACACGCACATCAGACTTGGCAACCAATAACGACCTAACCACCTTCCTTAAGGACTCAGGCACCCCTGACGACAACAAGGCTGGCTTATCCCACGGTGGCGGCACCTCCAGCAGGATAAAGGTATTAGCTGGAACAGCCGTACCAATTAAGGATTTAGATCGAGTTAATGTTGCTGTCTGCATGTTCACTATGACGGAGGGCACTGCCTCATGTTATAAAACCTTCTATTTAATGATATTCATTTTCATTAAATACAGCCAGGTCGAAAGTAGTTCTTTATACTGAACTCAAGCTAACGTGTTGAAAATTCATATAAGAAAGGCTGCAAATTCAAGATGCAAAAGCTTCCATAGCTGATGCCCATCGCTGAATTACTATTGATACTTAGTATCATTTTTGAAAATAATATAGCCTCTGCCACGATGCAAGCCACGGCAGAGGCTAGTAAAACCAAATTGTTGTAGCCTTCAGAAGATTCTGTTGTCATAGAGATAGTAGGCCATCTATAGGCTCAGCCGGATCGATTTATCCTTTTGGTCTCTTGAGAACGGCGTGTGGCTTCCAGCTTTAGACGGTTTTGCTGGACGAGCGTTGTCTGTAGGCGCTGAGTCTGAGTTGTTAAAAAATCGTCCAACGTCTGATTGATCTCTTCCAGCGTTGCTTGCGGAGATTCCATCATCAGGTTCAATAGCCTGTCATAGGCCGCTATCCAACCGGCGATAGTTGTGTCTTCAAACAGAGCACTGCGGTAGACCGTTGTTAAATGAAGGCCGTTTTCGACCTCGCTCAGGTGCCAAGTCAGGTTCCACCGTCCGTACACCGGGGATGGGGGCACTGCTTCTACGGCCAATCCTTGAAAATCAGGAGTGGTCAACGATGGGTCTAGGTTAAAGAACGCGGGCACAATTGGCTGTAGCGGATCGGCGGCTCTAGCCGATGTTTCTTCTCGGTTGTTTTTTGCCCAGCGCGCCCACTGGCTTAAAGAGTAGTCGGTATGGTCGTAGCACTCTAACAATGTCGTCCGAATTGTATGCAGATAATCGGTCAGTGATTGCTCCGGGCGAAGCTGGCTATACACTGGCAACACATTCACACAGTGGGCCACTAGCCGCGACCAGCCGGGTTGTCCCTGGCCAGCAACAGAAATCCCCACCGCTAATTCTGTTGTTTGACTCCAGCGATGTAACAGTAAACAAAAGGCCGCCAACAGTGTCATAAAAGGAGTGCAACCGTGTTTCTGGCTCCAAACTTGAAACTGTCGATAGCGCTCAGCAGATAGCTGCCATGATTGGGAGGTGCTGTGGTAATCGGGTGAACCAATCGACTCGCTGTCGGTCAATAGCTGCCATTGGGGTAGGGGTTGCTGTTGCCAGTAGGCCGCATCGGCGGTCTGCCTGACTCGCTGGACATAGTCTCGATAGGAACCTGGGGGCGGCAGTGGTTGAATGTTATCCCCAACGGCCATGTTATATAGCTGACTCAGCTCTTCGAGTAAAATCTGAGTGGACCAGCCATCTACGACAATGTGATGGACGGTAAGGACCAAACCATGGTGTTGTTCCGCTAATTTCAGAGCCTGCATGCGCAGTAGGGGCGGCTGGGTGAGGTCAAAAACGTGGTGTTGTTCGCGCTGTAGCCAATGCTGAACTTCGAGAGTCTTTTTCTCGGAGCTGAGGGCACTCAAGTCAATTAACGGCAAGGTGAAGGTCAGACTGGGGATTACCTGCTGGGTTGTGCCGGTGGGGACAATTCCAGTGCGTAGCGCGTCGTGACGGTCAATCAGCTGTTGCAGGCTCTGGCGTAGCGCCGACTCATGTAATGGCCCCCGCAACTCTAACCAGACACATTCTGTATAGGCAAGGGAGGCATCAGGATTGAGCTGCGTTAATAGCCAAATCTCTTGCTGGCTTTCGGTCAAGGGCAGCGTCTGAGCGGCCGTCAATGACTTTCCCGGCAGAAAGCCTCCCTTTTGCATTTGGGCCACCGCTGTTTGGACTGCCTGGATGATTTGCTCAATGTCGGCCTCTGTGTGGGCTGTGGAGAGAAAACAGTTACGTCCTTCCCAGACATAAATTCCCTGCTCAATCAGGTGATAAAACAACAAATCATAATTGCCGGTAAAGGCAAACCGAAAGAGCGAACCAAACTGTACGATCTCGATCGGCACTTCGGCCTGGCTAAAGAACGTATTTAGCCGCTGGGCGAATATCTCAGTGCGCTGGTTCAGTTGTTTTTGTAGGTCTGCTCCCTGCTGCTGAAGGTGTAGCAAAACAGCTTTAGCGGCGGCCATCGCCAGGGGAGGTTTGCAAAATGTTCCGGCAAAAAAGGTACGCTCCACACCTGGATAAGAGTCATCGCCATAGTGCCAGAGACCACCGTCAATACCATCCATGTATTGGGCCTTACCGGCAACAACGCCAATGGGGATGCCGCCGCCCAACACTTTGCCATAGGTGGCCAAGTCGGCCTCCACGCCAAACCAGGTTTGGGCTCCACCGGGATGAATGCGAAAGCCCGTAATAATCTCATCAAAGATGAGCGCCACCCCATGGTCCTGGGTGATGCGACGTAGATCTTGGAGAAAGTCTCGTGGTTGTAAATCGGGGCGACGGCTTTGCACGGGTTCTACTAATACGGCGGCGAGTTCAGAGGCCCGGTTTTGAATCACCTGAAGTGCAGTAGAATCGCCATAGGGTAGCACCAGCACATCTGCCACCATGCCGGGGGGAGTGCCGGGCGCGATGGGCACGCCAGCATGATCTTCTGCTGATCTAGCCAGTACTCCGTCAAAGTGACCGTGGTAAGCGTTCTCAAATCTTACAATTAGACGGCGTTGAGTGGCCGTGCGGGCTAGCCGTAGAGCCGTCATCACGGCCTCTGTGCCGGACTGGGTAAAGGTGACCCGTTCCATACCCGTCAGTTCATGGATGAGTTTGGCCACATCTCCCGCTAGTTCTGCCTGGGGACCGATTTGAATGCCGCGCTGTAGCTGGGTTGCGATCGCTTGCTGAATAAAGTCGGGACGGTGACCAAATAGATAGACTCCAAACCCCATGGTGATGTCGATGTACTCGTTGCCATCGATATCCCACAGTCGAGCCCCTTCAGCTCGAGTGCCCACAATGGGATAGAGCATCTCTTTGATGGAGGGCCGAAATCCGGCACAGGCACGACTATCGGCTAAATAGGGGTGGCTAGTCTGCTTACGGCGTTTTGACTCAGCTGTGCGCTGGGTGTAGCGCTGAATAAATGTGTGGAGATAGTGCTGCTGTGATTCAGTCAGGGATTGATGAACTGCGGGGGCTGTTGTGGGAGGTGGAGAGGAGACAGGTGGCGGGGCCGGTTTTTGTGGGGGCCGTGGTGGAGAGACCGTGGCTGGAGAGACCGTGGCTGGAGAGACCATGGCTGGAGAGACCGTGGCTGGCATTTGGGTGCCTTGCTGGGCATGACGCAGCAGCTCAATCTGTTGCGTCATGAGCTGCATCTGTTGTGACACAATCTGCTCTAAGCCCGTGGTAGCAACCACAGGACTTGTCCCCACAGACATTTCTGGAAACGCTGTTGTTACAGTGAGCGGTTCTTGGTTGTTGAGTGGTGGAGCGTCGGTCGCTGCGGGCGTCCCAGTACTACTGTTGAGACTATGATCGGAATTACGGTTGGTCTCAGCAGCAATTTGCTCAGCGATAAAGTTGGATAACGCCTCTAGAGTCTGTAGATCTTCAAAGAATTGACGCATGGTGACCGTCACACCAAAGCGGGCTTCAATGGCCTGAACAGCTTCAATCAGTACGATAGAATCAGCGCCCATTTCCAGGAATGGCGCTTGCGAATCAACAGCTTCTGGCGAGATCTTTAGCAGCTTGGCCACCAGCGTTTTTAATTCTGTCTGTACCTGGGCAACGGGGTTGGACGGTACTAGGACCTTGGCGGTGTCCGTGGGGGTAGGTAGTGGGGGAGATGTCGGCATAAACCAATGGGACTGGCGTTGAAAAGGATAGGTGGGTAGGGCAATCCGCTGCCCCTGGGTTTGATTGATAGCGGCCCAATCGACGGTAAACCCTCGAACAGCTAGATGACTGAGGGTTTTTAGCATCACGTATTCGTCATCTTGCTTTGGTACCAGGGAGGGCAGCCAGGGTTTGGTAGCTTCAGAAAAACTGCGCTGTGCAATTCCCAGCAGCGTGGGCTGTGGGCCAATTTCAAGCCATAGATTGGGGCGGTGGGCCAGCAGGGTCTTTAAACCAGTTGCAAACTGCACCGGTTGGCGCAGCTGTTGACACCAGTAGTCGGCATTGGGGGCCGTTGTTAACGGCTGGCCCGTCAGATTAGAAATTAGCGGGATTTTGGGGGGTGCATAGGTCAGGGTTTGGGCAAATGTTGCGAATTCCGCGAGCATTGGCTCCATTAACGCCGAATGAAAGGCGTGGGAAACCGGTAGGGGGCGGTTACGAATTCCCTGATCGGAGAGAGTTTTTAAGACGGAGTCCACAGCCGTTTTGTTACCAGAGATGACGGTGTTGTCTGGTCCGTTAATGACGGCAATTTCCACCCCATCTAAGGTCTCTATTAAGGGCTGCAGTTGTTCCGGTGCTGCAAATACAGCGGCCATGGTGCCATCTAGCGGCAACTGTTGCATCAGACGAGAACGCAGGGTCACAAGCCGCAGCCCATCTGTCCAGCTTAAGCACCCCGCCGCACAGGCAGCAGCATATTCTCCCAGACTATGGCCTAGAACAACGGTGGGGATTATCCCCCAGCTCCGCCACAGTTCACTGAGGGCATATTCCAAAGCGAATAGGGCTGGCTGGGTATACGCTGTTTGCTGCAGTCTGTTTGCCTGCTCTTCTGTTGCCGCAAACAACACTGTCAGGAGCGACGGGTCGAGCTCAGATTTTAAGGCAGCGTCGCACTCATCTAAGATGCGTCGAAACACGGGCTGTGTGTCATAGAGTTGTCGTCCCATGCCGACATACTGTGCTCCCTGCCCCGTAAACAAAAATGCAATGTCTCGCTGGGGACGACGGGGAGCTTTTGCCATAGCCACAGCGGTCGAATGCTTACCCTGGGCAATATCAGTGAGGTGCGATCGCATCTCCTTTAACGAATCCGCCACCACCATCGCCCGATGAGAAAAGATAGAGCGTCCCGTATGGGCTGTCCAACAGACATCTGCCAGATTCACCCCAGGATGGGCCTGCAAAAACTCAGCATAGCGACCCGCCAGGGCGGTTAAAGCAGGCTCCGATTTAGCCGTCAGCATCAAGCTGTGCCAGACGGGAGCGGAAACAGGCGTCGGGGAAGGCGTCGGGGAAGGCGTCGGGGAGCTGGATGCCGCAGACACAATTACATGGGCATTGGTCCCCCCAAAGCTAAAGGCACTAACCCCCGCTATCGGTCGATCCACCCCAACCGGTGACGGCCACTGGCAGCCTTGCTGAGGAATAAACAATGGCGTATCCGTCAGGTCAATGCGGGGATTGAGTTGATGTACATGCCGATGGGCCGGAATGTATCGATGCTGTAGCGCTAGCACCACCTTAATCAGACCAGCGATACCCGCCGCCGCTTCCATGTGACCCACGTTGGCCTTTAGCGCCCCTAGGGCACAGGGCTGTTGGGATGAACGACCCGCCATCAGCACCGTTTTTAGCGCATTCACTTCAATCGGATCCCCCAGGGGCGTGCCCGTACCATGGGTTTCAACGTAGCTAATATGGGCAGCAGGCACCTGGGCCTGGGTCAATGCCTGACGAATAACCGCCTGTTGGGCAGGGCCGTTGGGGGCGGTTAGACCGTTACTCAGCCCATCTTGATTAACAGCCGAACCCTGTACCACCGCTAAGATCCGATCTCCCGCCTGTTCAGCATCAGCCAGTCGCTTCAACACCACAACGCCACACCCTTCTGAGCGCACATAGCCATCGGCAGCAGCATCAAACGTCTTGCAGTGGCCATCAACGGCCATCATCCCGGCCTGTTGAAAAATCTCCGTCACCTCGGGTCTGAGAATTAAATTCACACCCCCCACCAGCGCTAAGTCACAGCCGCCAGCCGCCAGGCTTTGCCCTGCCAGGTGTACGGCCACCAGCGACGATGAACAGGCCGTGTCAACTGCTAGACTAGGCCCCTTTAAATTGAGGGCATAGGAGATTCTGTTAGCGGCCACACAAAGCGCCGTCCCAGTAGCACTGTAGGGGCTCACTCTGGTCTCTGGGCTGTGGTGTTGACCCAAAAGATGACCATAGTCGCTGTGACTAATGCCGACAAATACCCCTGTACGGCTGCCCGCTAAGGATTGAGGTGCAATAGCCGCCTGCTCTAGCCCCTCCCAACAAACTTCCAATAACAGCCGCTGTTGGGGATCGAGATAGGCCGCTTCACGGGGGGAAATCCCAAAAAACGCCGCGTCAAACTGATCGATCTGGGACAGGAACCCCCCCCATCCAGTTGCTGATAGTCCTGGGAGATCTCTGGGTGCAGCCGACGTAATGGCATCGCCTCCCTGGCACAGAAACCGCCAAAAGTTATCGGTATCATTGCCCCCCGGAAACCGGCAGGCCAAACCGACAATCGCAATTGGGTTCATCGTTTAGAATGCCTCTCAGTGCAGATTAACAAATGGTCATCGGTTCACTGTTGCCTGGCCAGAGCCATCATCCATGGCATCGGCTTGGCCAATATCGCCCTTAAACGGACTGTTCTCGCCAGGAATGCCAAAGACCTAGCTGTCTTGCCCCTCAGTTTCCAAGGACAGATCTCCTAAGTACTCAGCCAGGGTGGCAATCGTGGGATAGTCGTAAAGCAATGTGGGTGAAACCTGTCGCTGCAGCCATTCCTCAAGTTCTCCTGACAGCCCAATTATTTCGGTAGAATCGAGTCCATAGCTGTCAAAAGGTGCATCTGGATCAATGCCCTCAATCGTGATGCCCAGAGACTCTGCCAGTTTCTCAGACAGCCAAGCCTCAATGTTTGCTATCGTTGGTTGGTCCATAACAGATGGTGGCTGGTTAACGGATGAATTCATAGGAGAAACCTTTGCTCACAATTGCTCAGAATTAACGAGTGTTTGCGGGTTGGGCCATGGGCATGGGATGCAGCTGCCCAGCCAAAAACTGTGAACGACAGCGAGCACGTTGAATCTTGCCGCTGGAGGTTTTAGGAATACTTCCAGGCTTAACGAGCACGATGGTTTCCACCCGCAGGCCATGGACCTGGCTCACGGTTTGCTTAATAACTCGAATGACAGGCTTAGGCTCTAATCGCCGCAGCCACACCCGTCCGACTTCTTGCACAACAACCAACTGAGTTTGGTCATCTCGATCCACGGTAAACGCGGCTCCCCAGGTTGTCCGAAAAGCTGGATGGCTAGCAGCCACGGTGGCTTCCACATCGCTGGCATAGTGGTTGCGACCGTGGATAATCATGACTTCCTTGAGCCGTCCGGTCACAAACAACTCTTCATCTTGCAGACAGCCCAAATCCCCTGTGCGTAGGAAAGGTCCAGCCCCAGTGTCAGCCAGGTGGGCATGAAAGGTTTCCTGGCTTAGCTGGGGCTGCTGCCAATAGCCCTGGGCGACGCTGGGGCTAGTCACCCAAATTTCTCCAACTTCGTTAGGTGGGCAAGGCGTCAGGGTTTGGGGATTGACAATCATCAGCTGACCTGAGTCGATCACCTGTCCACAGCCCACCAGCAAGCGTCCCTGGTCGGCAGGCTGAATGCGATGGTCCGCTAGTTTTTTCTCATCTACGGTTAATTGCTTGGGGGCACTGGTGCGATCGCCACCGGTGATCATTAGCGTCGCCTCGGCCATGCCATAGCAGGGATAGAATGCCTCAGGGCGAAACCCGTAATCGGCAAATGTCGTCGCAAAGCGCTCAAGGGTGGCCATCCGGATCGGCTCCGCCCCCGTAAAGGCCACTGACCAATGACTTAAGTCCAGTCCCACGCATTGTTCTGGTTTGAACCGTTCTACACAACGGTCATAGGCAAAATTGGGACCGCCGCTGATGGTTGCCTGGGTGCGGGAAATAGCCTGTAACCAGCGCAGGGGACGTTGTAAAAAGTCTACGGGCGACATCAGTGTGGTGGTCGATCCTTGGTATAGAGATGTGAGAATGCCGCCAATCAGTCCCATATCGTGATACGGCGGTAGCCAGCACACTCCCTCGCTACGGTTGTTTAACCCAAACTTATGGCTAATGGCAGCAACGTTGTGGATGAGATTACGATGGCTAATTTTTACCCCCTTCGGTGCAGCGGTAGAGCCCGAGGTGTATTGCAAGAAGGCGATTGCTTCAGGATCAATGTTGGGGGACTGCCAGGCAATTGCCTCTGTAGCAAGAACAGAATCTAGCTGGAGCGTGGGAAGGTTCGACAGGGTTCTGGGTTGGAACGGCTGAGCAGACGTTGTCAAAATCAGCGCGGCTTGCGTATCAGCGGCAATACCTTGAAATCGCTCTAGGGACTGATTGGGGCGAGGCGGCTGTATCGGTACAGCGATCGCACCCGCATACAAACAGGCACAAAATGCCAGAACATAGTCTAATCCAGGGGGACAGAGCAGGAGTACGCGCGCTCCCTGGAGATTTAACCGCTGCATCTGGGCAGCGATCGCTCGACTGCGGCAGTCTAAATCGCCATAGGTTAATTGTTCAGACGACACTACACCGTCATTCCACATTTGGAAGGCAATTCGGGAGGGCTGTTGTGCCGCTCTCTCCCTAAGGAGATCAACCCAGGTCAAACCTGGGCTAACCCCCTGGAGACAGTTAAAGGTCAGATGGGGCATGGAGTAGGGCTAATAGATGAGGTAGACGGACCCAACAGGTTGAGGTAAACGGGAGCGAACCGGAGCGCCGGAGGCAATATATTTGCGAATTGCGAAGGCAATACATTTGCGAATGAGATTAAAAATCAGACTTAATTAATTGATACCATTTCGCAATAGTGAGTATAGATGACTCAGCTCTCATTCGCAAGAAGTTAGATGGTCAATGCAATTGCTCTATACAAATCAATGGTTCCAATTATTTTCCTGACTTCCATGATGAGCTTGACAAGGGAGTGTTTTGCCCTTTAGGTTTTTGATAATATTCTCATTAAAAATCCATTTTCTGGTCTCTTAATTGACAATATTTGGCTTTAGCGTGGCAACAGCGATGTCTGAGACCCGCGAGTTTAGACCCCAGTTATTTGGCTTAGGGCTCCATTATTTGTGTGTGAGGAATGATGATGAAATTGTCTTTAGGAACCTGTACGCTTGGGATCGCAAGCGCGGTTACGGTTGCGATCGCGCAACCTGTCTATGCACAGACGTCCATAATTACTGCTGTACAGCTGACCCAAACTGACACAGGGTTGTCACTCACCCTTGAATCTGCCACTGAGGCCCCCCTACAAACCTTTATCAATCGCAGTGGCGACAACACAATTGTTGTCGATGTTGTTGACGCCCAACTTCAAACCTCCGAGGGGGATACCTTTCAGCAAGACAATCCGGCTACAGGGATAGAATCGATTACGGTTAAATCCCTGGCCACCAACCGTATTCAGGTAACGATTGTCGGGCAAGGTACTGCCCCAGCCGTTGAAATCAATCAGCAGCCTGGAGGTCTAATTTTCGCCATCAGCACCGCCGTCACTGACCCAGCGTCCCCCGATGGCGATCCCTCTGGCCCCACCGATGAATCGGCAGAGGGACTGGAAGACGAAGCTCCCCTGCGCTTAGTTGTTACGGCCACCCGTACCGAAGAATCCATAGATGACATCGGACGTTCCATCACCGTTATTGAGCGAGAACAAATCGAACAACAGTCTATTCTCTCCAACGATCTCGCTGATACGTTAGGTAATTTAGTGCCAGGATTTGGCCCCCCAAACCAGTTACGCACCACTCGCGGGCAAACCCTTCGAGGTCGAGAAGCTGCCATCTTAATTGACGGTGTACCGCTGTCCACTAACTTTCGGGTTAATCGCCAAGAACTGCGTAGTATCGATCCCTCTGCCATCGAGCGAGTCGAGGTGATTCGTGGCCCCAGCGCCATTTTTGGTGGCCAGAGTACCGGTGGCGTCATTAATATCATCACCCGTCGTCCCGAAGACGGTCAAGCGATTCTAGAAACTCGGGTTGGCGGTAGCGCATCATTAGGTGACCTAGAGGACGACGGCTTTGGCACTAATTTTGCTATCAATATTTCAGAAGGATTTGAACGATCCGCCTATAGATTGATCCTGTCCCGTGACGAAACCGGTAGTTTTTTCGATGCTGACGGCAATCGTAACGTTTCAGAGTCGAGTCTGAGCGATACCACTAGCTACAACCTGCTGGGCAAAATCAACTATGAGCCCAGCGACCAAGAGCAATTTGATTTCACAATTAACTACTTCAATTCCCAGCGAGATACGGAGTTTATCGCTAGTCCGGAAACCCTCCTTATTCCCGGTCGACAAACTGCTCGGGCCTTGAGAATCTCGGGTCTTGAAAAAGAAGATAATCCAACAGATCGGAGCCTGGTCACAAACTTGAGCTATTCCCATGGTGATCTATGGGGTAGCGAATTGCGAGGACAATTGTATTACCAAAATACGCTCGCCCGTGGTGAATTTGCTGATGGTCGTCTGGGCATTGATTTCTTTCCCTTTCTGTTTCAATCACGGCTTGAGGCCGAACGTTGGGGCGGGCGACTACAGGTTGAGACCCCTTTAACCAGGAATGAAACCCTTAACCTACTGTGGGGTGCAGACTATGAAAATCAGAAAAATCAACAGATTACGGCCCAGTTTGATGCAACAACATTTGACAATGAGCAGCGACTAACCCCGCTCCAAGAATTTGACTTTACGCCCCCCTATCGGGTGAATAGCCTGGGTCTTTTCACTCAGCTTGATTGGGAGCCAAGTGAATCGTGGCTGCTGCGGGGTGGGGTGCGTTATGAAAATATCACCCTTGACGTGGATGACTATTTTTCAGTCACTAGCAGTCGCAATATTGAAGGTGGCAATCGCAACTTTGATGACGTTGTTTTTAACGCCAGTACGGTTTATCAGCCTGTTGACGAGGTTTCACTCTTCGCCAGTTTTGCCCAGAGCTTCAGTGTGCCTGAGTTTAGTCGAGTCTTACGCTTGCCCCCCCCTGGCTTTACCAGTGTTGAGGACGACTTGGATATCACTCAACCGATCAAAGTTACTGAATATGAAATTGGTGTTCGTGGTAATTGGCCATCGATTCAAACGAGCCTCAGCGGTTTTTACAACACATCAGACTTGGGTTCAAGTCTGGTGCCCAACGAAGATGGTTTGCTGATTATTCAGCGTGCCCCTCAGCGCATATATGGTGTAGAAGCCACAGTGGATTGGCAACCAGCAGACACTTGGGGCATTGGCGGTACGGTTGGTTGGTCTGAAGGTGAAAATGATGTGGATCGAGATGATGATTTTGACCCATTGAATAGTGGCGAAATTTCTCCGATTAAATTTACCGCTTATGTGGAAAATGAAACCCTACCTGGCTGGACTAATCGTCTACAGGCCTTAATTGTAGGCGGTCGTAGTCGAGCCGCTGATGAAGGCATTGAGCCCTTGTCGATTGAGAGCTATACCACAATTGACTTTATCAGTAGTGTGGATATTGGCTCAGGCAGGTTGCAATTGGGGGTTGAGAATATTTTTGACATCCAATACTATCCAGCTACAGCCCAGTTTTTATCGGGGTTTGACGATCGTAACTATGTCGGCGGTCGAGGCCGAACTGTACGTCTTATGTATTTGATGGAATGGTAATGGGAGACGTTCAAAAGTGTTACCATCTTGGCCAATGATCGCGGGAAGTTTGGTTTATTCCTGGTGTCAGGGGGCGTAAAGGAATCGGTTCCTAGTGTTGAGGGTAGGTGGGTAGATGGGTGGATGGGTGGATGGGTGGATGGGTAACTGTACTGGTTACCTTATACTCATCTACCTACCTATTTGAATCAAGGGTTAGGCAATAGCCGTAATCCGTCGGGTAGTTTATTTCTAAGCAGATTTCAGATCACACTGGGGTATGACAACGATCCTGGACAGGACTGCCACATCTCCTGAAACCATTGGTGTGCAATATTTTCAGAGGGCGAAAATGGCCGATTTTCATCAGCCATACATACTTGCAGATAGGAGCATTGTCTCAAAATTGCAAACTCAGTACACTGGAAATTAAGTTTTCTACCATTTTAGAGAGTCTTATTTTCTCGAATTTTGACATACTGCTTCTGAAAGTTATCGCGTGCAGCCTCAACTGAAAATTGCCAATGGATGCGGATACGCTGGTTATGCCGTTCTTGCACCAAGGTGAGCACCTCTTGTTCTAATTGGTCTTGTGTGTGGATACGCTGATGCAAACAGCCTCTAGCCAGTGCAGAAAACTCGATTTCAATCATATTGCGCGCATTCCGCAGGTTAGGTTTGAAAATCAGGTAATTTAAGCGGTAACGTTTTTGCAGAGCCGCTTAAAGAAGATGCGCGTCGAAGATATTGATCACTTAGGCATCATTGCAGGGATTGTAGACCAAATCGGACTCGAAGCGCTGGTGAATGATTGTCTAGGGACCCATGTGCAGCAAAAGGTGAGTCCGGGACAAGGCATCAAAGCCATGATTCTGAATGGATTAGGCTTTGTGAGTGCACCGTTGTATCTGTATGAAGAATTTTTTGTGGGCAAAGCAACGGAGCATCTGCTTGGCGAGGGGATTGCGCCCTCCCATCTGAATGATGATTACTTGGGTCGATTACTCGACAAAGTGTGGGCGTATGGACCCAGCAAATTGTTCAGTGTCGTCTCGATGGCAGCCTATCAAGCCTTTGGCTTAGATAGCCGTCGTTATCATCTTGATAGTAGTAGCCTGAGTGTGCATGGGGCGTATGAAAGCGCGAACAAAGAGCCTGGTTGCATTGAAATCACCCATGGCTATTCGAAAGACCACCGACCTGACTTAAAACAGTTTGTAGTGGAGACGATCTGTACGAATGATGGGGGAGTCCCCTTAGCGTTTGAGGTCGCCAGTGGCAATCAATCCGACAAAGCGGTGTTTGCAGACCGATTAAAGACGTTTGCAGAGCACTGGAGTGTCGAGGGCATCTTGGTCGCTGACAGTGCCTTATACAGTGCCGATAACTTAGCCATTTTGGGGTCACTGCGTTGGATTACCCGTGTCCCGTTAACGCTATCGGCGGCCCAAGCGGTGGTTACTGAGATCGATCCAGAGGCCTTTGTGGCAAGTGAACGGGACGGCTATCGATTGGCTCGTGTGTGCACAACCTATGGGGGAATTCGACAAGGGTGGGTCGTGGTCGAGAATCAGACACGGGTCGAGACGGATTGCCAACAGGTGGATAAACAGGTTGCCAAACAACTCATCAAGGCAACAAAACAACTGCGTCGTCAACAGACCATTGAGTTTAATTGTGCCGCCGATGCTCGCCGCCAGGCCGAGGCCCTAGCGACCCGCTGGCCCTATCACTGTTTGAGCCAGTTAGACGTGGTCGAACAGCACCACTATGCCCAGTCAGGACGCCCGAAAACAGGGGCGACACCCACCCAAGTCACGTATCGAATTACCGCTCAAATCGTCGCCGATGACGTGGCTATTCATCAGGCAAAGCGAAAGGCAGGACGCTTTATTTTGGCGACCAATGTCATCGATGATGACACCTTGACTGACGAGATAATTCTCTCCGATTACAAAGGACAATCAGTCTCTGAACACGGCTTCGGTATTCTCAAGGATCCCTTGTTTTTTACCTCCAGTGTTTTTCTCAAAACACCTGAACGCATTGTAGCGTTGGCGACCATCATGGGATTGTCCCTGATGGTGTACACTCTAGCTCAACGGCAGGTGAGATACGCCTTGGACCAGGCGAATGAAACACTTCTCGACCAACGCAAGCGACCGACTCAAACGCCGTCCTTACGGTGGATTTTTCAGAAGTTTCAGGCGATTCACCTGGTTTGGCTCAATGAGCAACCTCAGGTTTCCAACCTCTCACCTGAACGGCTGAATATCCTCAGATTTCTTGGCGCGCCCTGCCAGAAATATTATTTGATTTGCTGACTAACCTGCGGAATGTCCGATATTGAGCCAACTGGCTGACTTTGGGGTGTAGTGAAACTCAAACCGTTGGGCTAGGGCAAAGGCCTCCTCAGCCGTCAGGTATTCATAGAAAGAACTGACATTATGGGTGTTGAGATTATCCTGCACAACCTGGATTTTGGCAGCATGAGGATAGCGCGCAGCTAAAGCTTGAAAAAACAAAGTGTATTCTCGTTTGGTGCGTCGCGTATGGACCTGAGCCAATCGCTCACCCGTGAGCGGCTCAATGGCCGCAAGTAATGAACAAGAGCCATTTTTTTCATAGGCATAATGTTCTTTTGCAACCTGCCCAGCTTTGACGGGCAATGGCCTCATCACCTCCCCAATTAAAAAGCACGGGCGTTCATCAAAACACACCACGGGATAGCGTGGATCATAGGGACGAGCATACAGCGCCAACAGATGTTCCATGTTCGCAATAAAGATACTGGTGAGCGACCCAATGCACCACGTCTTTTTGAGATGAGGTTTTAAGGCATTTTTTTAAGAATCTCACGCACTTGAGTGTGGGAAAGATGCTGACAGTAGTTCAAGTCAACGGCTCTGTTCGCTAACAAGCGTAACGTCCAGCGCGCATGACCGGTCGGGGCGTCACTACAGGCTAGGGCAGTGACTTTAGCGCGTTGACCGCCATCAATTTCAATGGGACGACCAGGACGAGGTTTATCCGTCAGCATGGCCAGTCCCTCCTGTTGATAGCGGTCACGCCACTTTCTGACCGTGACTCGGTTCACTCCCAAGGTTGAGCAAACGGCTTGAATTGTCTTGCCACGGTCCAACTCCAGCAGACCGGTTGCTCGTTTGAATTGTCGTGCGCCCAGTTGACCTTTGCTCAAAAGGGTTGCTAGGTCGCTGCGGTCAGTGGGAGTTAACTCAAGATGCCGCTTGTTCATTGGCGTATTGATAGGGGGCAGAGACGTGAATTCAGCCTATCGAACCCACCTATAACATGGCAATAAATTTAATTTCCAAAGTACTCAGTTCCCAAGAACTCCTCCTTGCAAATCTATTACTTCAAAGCCAGTTAATTGAACACCGTTTTCTTTAAATTCAATAGTCGCATTTTTTGTTATTTGATTGAGGACATATCTGGAAGCATGTAAGGTAGCTTTTTCGGTTAAGAACACAAGCTTGACTCCTACAGCATCAAAATCGTTCGATGTTTTTCGTCCACTATTAGTTGCAGTTATCTGAAATGGACCTCCTTGTATTCCATATGTAATTTTTTGCCCAGCGAGTTCAGCAAGTTCAGGAGGTATATCTGAACCAGAAGGTAATGTTAGTCCCTCAACTGGTACGATAACATTTGAATTTGCTGTAAGTGTATTATTAGTTGTACCTGTGATTTCTACTGTTATTGGAATATCGAGGATCACTTCTCTTTTATAGGGAAATCCTTCTGTGATTAAAAACGGTTTGCTTGCTATTTCAACTATCGATTTATTTGCCTCGTTTACATAATTTCCATTTGGAAAATTCCTAAGATACTGATTGAAGAGTTTTATATTGTTTTCCTGACTTGCTACTGAAAAGCTATTTTTATCAGCATCCTCCAGGTGTCTACCTTTAGGAAAGTTTAGCTTATAAGAATTATAATGTTGTATTGTGTTTATACTGATGGCTTCTCCCCAGGCTCTTTCGTCAGATGCGTAAGACAGTATTTTGGGTCCAAGATAAATTGTTGTTCCAAGACACAGGATTACTGCTGCAGTAATAAGGTACTTGGGCTTCATATCTAATTGTGACTTGACAGGTTTCCCTGGTCTAGGTTTACGATCAATTATTTGAGTATCGCTAGAAGAAGAAAAAATACCTCCTCTCTCTTTAAGGGCTGCTATCTGGCTAGTAGACAGACCTTTTGCTTCTATGAAGATAGTTTTGTTTAGATCACTGCCATTTAGCTTAGCCTCGCTAAGGTCTGCTCCTTTCAAGTTCGCTCCGCATAGCATAGCCTGGCTGAGGTCTGCTCCGTATAAGTCAGCTTTGCTGAGGTTGGATTCGCGTAGATCAGCAAAGCTGAGGTTTGTTCCTGCTAGTTGAGTTCTACTAAGGTTAGTCTTGCTAAGGTTAATTTTGCTGAGGTTGGATTCGCGTAGATCAATCTCGCATAAGTCGGTCTTATTGAGTTTAGTCTTGCGTAGGTCTACTTTAATGAGTTTCGCCTTAGTAAGTTTAGCTTGGTGAAGATTTACCTCATCAAGATTTGCCTCATTCAGGTTTGCTCCGGTGAGATCAGTTCCATTCAGATTTGCTTGATGTAGGTCAGTTTTGTTTAAGTTTGAGCCAGTTAGGTTTGCGCCCTCTAGGTTCGCTGCGCCTAGATTAGCCTTGCCTAGATTAGCTTTGCTGAGGTTAGTTCTACTTAGGTCAGCTTCACTAAGGTTAGCGCCGTTGAGATTAGCCCCAGTTAGATTAATCTCTTTTAGATTGAGCTTGCTTAGATCAGCTTTGCGTAAGTTTGTCCCGCTAAGGTTTGCACCACTAAGGTTTGCACCACTAAAGTCAGTTTTACTGAGATTGGCTTTGCTAAGGTTAGTTTTATGCAGGTTTGTTTCACGAAGATTGGCTTTGCTGAGGTTAGCCTCACTGAGGTTAGCCTCACTGAGATTCATCTTACTTAAGTCAGCGTCACTAAGATTAATACCACATAAATTCGTCTTAGCGAGGTTGATCTTATTTAGAGCAGCCTCGCTAATGATGGCTCCATGCAGGTTAACCTCGCTAAGATTAATCTCTGTAAGGGTAACTCCTCTCAGGTCAGCGCCTTGGAGGTTGGTTCCCAGTAGCTTAGCCTTAGAAAGATTAGCCTTTCTGAGGTTAGCCTCACTGAGGTTAGCCTGGTTCAGCTCAGCACTGTTTAGGTTAGCTTCACAGAGGTTGGTCTTACGTAAGTTCGCTCCCCTAAGATTAACCCCAGTGAAGTCCATTTTACTCAAGTCAGCTCCACTGAGGTTAATTCCATGAAGGTTAGTTTCCCTAAGGTTCATCTTGGTTAGGTCATCTCTCGTGAGTTTTGACTCACTTAGACTAGCCCCATTCAACAGATCAGTTTCGCTTAGATTCGCTCCTATTAGATTAGACTCAACTAAGTAAGTTTTATATAGCTTTGCCCCACTCAGGTTAGCCCTACTCAGGTTAGCTTCAAAGACGGCAGCGTCGCTGAGGTTAGCCCCACTCAGATTAGCTTCCTCCAAGGTGACTCTCGTAAGTTTTGCCTCACAGAGTACTGCTCCTCTTAGATCAGTTCTGTTTAGGTTTGCCAGGTGCATGTCAGCCCCACTTAGATTTGCCCTACTTAGGTTCGATCCCTCTAGGTTTGCCGCACACAGTTTCGCCCTGCATAGGTTCGCTTCGCTTAAATTAGCTCTACTTAAGTCAGCTTCGGTTAAGTCAGCACTGCGCAGATCAGCTCCACTTAAATCAGGGCAAATTCCTGGATTTTCATCTCTCCATTTGTTCCAGATTTCTGAACCCTGCATCAACTGGTTCAAGTGTTCAGACTCAAATACATCATGTCCTTCGATAAGCTCTTTATCAGATTTCTCTAAAGTTTCTGGATTTTCATCTCCTTCAGGATTCCACGTTTTTGATTCCTGTAGCAGCTCATTCAACAGGTACTTAGGATTATATACAGCATATCCTTCGATAAGCTCTTTATCAGATTTCTGCTTGGAGTAAGCCTGTTGCTGAAAGTTCTTATCACCCCACCAAGCGATGTAATACTCCTCTGATTCACAAGAGGTGCATTGCCCATTCAAAACACGCTGAAACCGCTGGTCTCCACCAAGGAATAACATTCTTTTATTAGAAAATGCCATCGCTGCCATCTGTACACCATCGCCTGTAAGCCCTCCGAAACACTGTGGACAAACTGCAGTAAGGTACTTATCAAACAATGAGGTAACCTCAGATGTATCAACCTGATGATTTGCTTTAAGCTCATCGGCCAGCTTATGGGTGACCTTGCTGATATCTTCAATACGCACAAGTGTAAATCGTGGTTGACGTGGCTTAGTAGAGACTTTTTGAACCCAATCTTCTAAGGAGTTACGGGGTATTTCAGTAAGATAGTTGAAGTCTTTCAGTGAATAAGGAAGTCCGCGAATAAAACCATCTTTAAACCACATATCAACAGTCTTTGTGGAGGTTTGAACGCGTTGAGCAGTAGGTGGGGGAGTTGAAATCCTTTTATCTGATCGAGTACACTGGACAAGGCATTCAACTCCTTGATAATTGATTAAAGCATAGGCTATATCAGAATTTGGATTACTAAGTGCCTCGTTGGGCGCTGCGTAGTCCTCGAGCATGAAGAAAGCTCCATCTTCGAAATGCACTCCGTTACCAACTTCGACATGCTTATTTGGAACTCGTCGGTATGGATTTGTTGTAAATGCTTCAAGAGTTGGTTCAGCCAGCCACAATAATTCTGCCAAACTTCCGATAGATGGTGCGAAGTTCGGGTCAATGGCCCAAATTCCAATGAAAGATTGCTGCTCATCGAAGATAGTACAAATAGAGGCTGCCATGTGGAGTTACCTCATACGATTGTTACAAATGTTACAAAGTTCTATTAACTTGACAGCATAAGGTATCTATAACAACCTACGATCTACAAAGCTTTCTGACTAAAAAATGTAAGATCAATTATAGCCAAGTTAATAGCCTGAAATAGCCAAGTTAATAACCTTAAATTTTCTACGTAAGTTCATGCTTAAATTATCGCTCTTGCAACCTATTTGATATCGCCCTGTTGCAAAAATACATGGTTTATAAGGGTTATCTCAGCATAGAGATTAAGGCTCAATAGGGGATTCAGGGAGTTAGCCAAGCAACGTGCCTAATAGACTACCCAGCAAGGCTTTCCCTCTTTTTCTAGCATTATGCACAAATTCAAAGAATCCCAAATAGATTGGCAATTTTTCTTGTGAGATCCCTCGATGAGGTCTCAACCATGAACGTAATAATGACCAGAAACCTTCCATCGTATTGACATGGACTTCACAGAAGCCATCTCCATCGTCATCTCGGGCATATTCTCCGGCACTGTGGCAAACACTCTGATGAGAATATCCCCAGGTCTCCAAGCGAGCATAGATATCATACTCGTCAGTGTAGATGAGGGTTCCAGGCTTAACCATCGACTGAATAATCGGCTTAATGGTTTGTTGTTGAACATTTGCCAGCATTTTAATCACCACCTCCCCTCCCCGTTGAATCATCCCGAAGATCGGCGGTTTTTCCGTTTCGAGCGTACCGCGCCCCCGAAGCCCTTTGAGTTTACGTCTGCGTCCCTTGCGCCCTTTTTTTTAACCGCCTCGGGTTGCCCTTTGTGCCCTGCGGTCACATAGACTTCATCAAACTCCACTGTCCCCGATAACTGCACTTCTGGGCGCTTATCGGCTATCGCTTTGCGTAATTCACTCGTCATCTGATGCACGTCATCTTTGTGCAGACTCAACTCGTCGGCAATTTGTTGATTGGAGACATTGAGCCCCATCAGATACAAGCACACTATCCAGGTTTGTAACGATTGATGACGACCCGCAAAGAGAGTTTCGGTCAAATCATCAAAGTGGCGACCACAGTCGCTACAGACATACCGTTGGCGAGCCGCATAGGTTGCATGCTTCCCTCGTTTGGTAATGTTTTTCGACCCACACTCAATACAGCAAACGCCCTCGGGCCAACGCATCGTGCGTACTGTCTCGTAGCATTTATCCTCATCGATTAACTTGGATAGCGTTAGCATAATAGGCGAGATGACCGTGGACAGGATTCCCTGACACTACCCTGCTTAGATTGAGTTTATCAACCTCCCCAAAACAGCTATTGAGCCGAGATTAATTATAGATTGTGTGGCTTGTTACTCAGTACAGGACAAAAGCTTGAACCATAACCAGGAAAGGGGTTTGATGAGTTAACCACAACTCCAAGAAACCCCTTATGTCAGAGCTTAGCGCGTTACGGTCCCTGTTGCAGCCTCACTTGGGTTGGCATGGAGCCCGTGTTCTCTTTATCGCAGCATTTATCATCGCCTTGTTTCGGGCAAGGACCGTGAACCTGAGTGAGCTATCGTTGGCATTTCCCAGTCGAGCGAAGCCTGAGTCCCAGTACAAGCGTCAACAACGATTCTTCCGCCACTTTACGATGGATTATGCGGTGATAGCTCAATTAGTGGTCACCCTGATGGCGATTCCAGAGCCTTGGGTGTTAATGGTTTCAGGAGATGTGGCAGTCCTGTCCAGGATCGTTGTCATACCCCACACTGGGTTATCAACTAAGTATTTGAACAAATCATCTAGCAACGCGTTAGCTGCCAAAATCCCATTTCCCAAAAACCAAGTATCAAAGGATACTGGATATACTTTCTCCTGTTGTACTGCCCCAAGCTGTTGCCAGAGGGGATGACGAGTGACCTTTTGAGCCATGGAGTTTTGAGGATTGTCTTGAAAGTAAAAAATAACATCCCCATCCATAGCGGGAATGGCTTCGAGGCTAACCGTTTCGTAAAATTTTGCTTTGGCCTGAGACGGTGGGCGAGGCAGCCCCACCTGCTCTAAAATATAGCCACAAAATGAATTCCGCATATATAAGCGCACCTGATCGGGGCGAAATCGTAGCACCGAAACTTCAGTGGTTTCCAGACGATCACCCATCTGTTGCCGAAAGTCTTGAACCCGAGCCTGAAAATCTTGAATCAGTGCTTGCCCCTGTTCTGGTTTACCCAAGGCCGTAGCATAGGTGGTGATGGCATCGGCGCGGGTCTCAACCAGGACCGTTGGGGCAATTTGGGAGAGCGTATTATAGAAAGTACGGTGGTCCTCTACATTACTCAAAATCAGGTCTGGTTTTAGCTCCAGAATAGCTTCAAAATTGGGTTGAGACGAATGGCCGATATTGACAATGCCGTCGCTTTCATCTGCCAAATAGCTGGCAAAATTGCCGTAGTTAGAGCGCTGGGGAAACCCTGAATAGGTAGAGGCAATGGGCTTAATCCCCAAGGCCAGGCTGTTATCGAGGGCATTCTGAGACAGCACTACCACCCGCTGGGGTGATTGGGGAACAATCACTTCACCTAAGGCGGTTTCGACAGCGCGTCCCTGCTCTGGGATGACCAGCTGAGTTGTGGGGGATGACCCACCACAGGCAACAACTAGCACCAACGCGATCATGGCTGGTAGCAGCCTTTTGATATAGCGCATCTCCTCCAACATTGGTTTTGCTTTAGCTCCTAAATTGGTCTAAACCCATAAAAAATCAAGATAGTTTAAATGAGAAAGCATTGCAATAATTAAACTATCTTCTGTTTCTGAATAAATTTACCATAACCCTTTTATAAAAGGACTTTTGCCATTGAACTATCGGCTAATTGACCGCTCTCTAACTTGAGTATACGATCAGCTAGATGAAAATATTTGTCATCGTGGGTAATGGCCAAGACTAGCTTCTGTTGGCGCTTGAGCTCAGGTAAAATTTGGGTATAGAACACGGTCTTAAAATGGGGGTCCTGATCGGCGGCCCATTCATCAAACAGGTACACGGGCCGATCTTCTAGATAGGTGGTCAGGAGTGCCAGGCGTTTGCGTTGCCCCTGGGAGAGATCGATGTCGGACAGCTTGCCATCCTGGATATGAACTTTGTGAGCGAGCTGCAAGGCCTGCAAATAGGCGTTGGCTTGTTCAATCTGTTGAGGGTTGTCCAGGGCCAGGAGGCGGTCAAACAGATAAAAATCAGCGAAAATTGCGGAAAACTGTTGTCGGTAGGCTTCTCGATTGTCATCAGTAATCCGGTTGCCATCCAGGATAATCTGGCCTGAACTCGGAGGATATAGACCGGTAATCAGCTTTGCCAGTGTGGATTTACCACTGCCATTGCCACCAATGAGAAACACCACTTCTGGTCGTTTGAATACCAGGTTTATGGGGCCTACGGTGAAGGGAGTCGTATCGGCTCCCCGGTCATAGTGATGGACTACGTTTTTAAGTTCCAGATGCTGCCACGATGGGGATAGGGACTCTATACTAGGCAGTTCTGGAAACTGGTTAAGCATAAACCCAAAGGACTCTACTTTGTCTAGGGCCACACTGGCTCGGCTAAGAATTGGCAGGCGTCGCATTAAATTTTCGAGGGGACCGTTGAGATAAATAACGGTCAACACGTAGCTAGAGAACAGCGTCATATCCAGGGCGCTGAACTGGGGGATAACAAACAAAAAGACGCTAATAACGGCAAAGAAAATTAGCTGACCCCAGCTAGCGGCTCCGGCAAAGATGCCCATGCCCCAGACGGTAAAACGGCGATAGGTGGTGGCTGTCTGTTGCAATTCATCGGTTAGAAAAACCTGTCGTCGCTGCTGGTGCAGTTTGAGTTCTTTCATGCCGTGAATCAGGCCGCGCAGGTGTTTGAATAATCGGTCTTGTTCGTTACGGGCCGTGACCAAAAAGCGTCGAGCGCGGCGGGCAATCAGCTGATAGGTGACGGTTGCTAAGAGCAAAAATGCGACCATAATTAACAGCAACGGCACCGATAGCCAGCCCAAATACAGCAGAGAACCGCCCACGATGGCTAAGTCGATACAAAGAAAAGGCACCACTGTGAATGCCGAAGCAATGGTTTCAACATCTGCTGTGAGCGAGGCAAATAGACGATGGCTGCCTAGATCTTCCAGATGACGTAACGGGCAGTCTAGCAGCTGGCGGGCTAGCATCAGCCGCAGGTGCAGCAGAGCCCCCTGACCCAGGCGAATCAAGAGTAGCTGTGATAGATAGCCGGCTACCAAAACAACGGCCAGTAGCCCCAAAAAGCCCCAAAAAAAGGATGCCGTTGTTGCTTGTCGACCCGCTATAACTTCGTTGACCAGGGCCACTAGACGGGCACTGCCACCACCACTGAGCCCCCCAGCCACGATAGCTATGACCATTGCCATAGGGGATGTGCGCAACAGCAGGGAAAGAAGATTCATGGCAAATGGCGTGTAAGATAATTCTATTGACAAAGATTCTTGTTTAAGACTAGCCTGCTATTGCATGGTTTTCCATTTGTTTGGTGGAAATACTTGAGTTGATGAAGGTCGCATGTCCTGATGTTGCCACGTTTCAGATCTTAAATCCGTCTGTGTCTATTCGACAAAGTTCTTTCTATAAAAAGCATTGAAAGTTTTTAGTGAAATCAGGTTAGAGGGTTATTGAGCTTGTTAGTTCTGCTCGCGCATCTGAATTTATGGATTTTTAGCCTCAAAGTTATCGAGAATTATTCTTTTTAAAGGTTATGACTTCCACACTTCGGCCAGCCATTGCCCAGCTATCCGATAAGCGATCGCAGTTAGCCGCCCTGCTGCGATCTCACCTCCAGCATCCCAATATGTTCCCGCTGTCTTTTGCCCAGCAGCGTCTGTGGTTTCTGGACCAGCTGCAACCGGGTAATCCGGCCTACACAATGATGGCGGCGGTGCGGTTGCGGGGCGATCTGGATGTAGCCGCGTTAAAGTACGCCTGGCAGGACCTGGTGCAGCGTCATGAATCCCTAAGGACGCGTTTTGTGCTGGTGGATGGTCAACCCTATCAGCGGGTGCAGCCCACGGGGGCTGTCTCGTTGACCCAGTTAGACTGGCAAGATTTACCATCAGCGGACCAAACGGCGGCTATTCAATCCCAGGCGCTTGAGCTGGTGCAACAGCCCTTTGATTTAGAGCAAGATGGCTTGGTGCGCTCTCATCTGATCCAATTAGAGACCGAGACCCACGTACTACTACTCACCCTGCACCACATTATTTCTGATGGCTGGTCCATGGAAGTGTTAGTTCGGGAGTTAGCCATTCTGTACGATGCCCATCAACGGGGACACCAGGCTCAGCTCTCCCCCATGCCCATTCAATATGCTGATTTTGCCGTCTGGCAGCGACAGTTCTTGCAGGGAGACATTTTAGAAAAACAGTTTAACTACTGGCGGGCTCAACTCTCTCCGCCTGGGGTACCCAGCCTGCCCACCGACTTTCCCCGCCCTGCCGTGCGCAGCCACTGCGGCCACCGACATTCCCTAGGCATATCGCCAAAGCTCACAGATCAGCTACAGGCGCTGAGCCAACAGACAAAGGCCACCCTGTTTATGACCACCCTGGCCACCTTTCAGGTATTGCTATATGACTATGCCCAGCAGGCCACAATTCGAGTGGGCACCCCCATTGCTAACCGAGATCGTCCGGAAGTGGCTAACCTGATTGGCTTTTTTACCAATACGCTGGTGCTGTGTGCCGACATTGAGGGAGATTTAACCTTTCGCCAATGGCTACAGCGGGTGCGCGACCAGGCGGTCAATGCCTACGCCCATCAGGATTTACCCTTTGAAAAACTGGTGGATGAACTCCAGCCCGAACGGGACCTCAGCCAAACACCGCTGTATCAGGTTTGGTTTTATCTCCAGGACGATCCAGTCACCACGGTGTCGTTTCCGGGGCTGACCCTAGAACCGATTGAGATTGACCTGGGCACCGCTAAACACGACCTGAAACTAGGTCTGTGGAAAAGTCCCCAGGGATTACAGGGGGCTTTGGAGTACAGCACCGATCTCTTTGAATCAGCTACAGTGGCTCGGCTAGCCCGTGGCTATGAAGATCTCCTGGCCGACATTGCCCGCGACCCCGACCAGTCAATTGCAAACCTGGTCCAACAGTTACAACAGCGACAGCAGCAACAAATGCTGGAGCAAAAACGAGCGCTGTTATCGACCCAGCGGCAAAAGCTTAGAGGCACTCGCCGTCAATCCTTTACCTCCTAGCCCTATGACTTTTTCTTCTCGTCAGCGGTTGAATGGCATTCGTCGCCGCTCGGTTCAGGTTTCTTCGGAATCTTTAATTACAGCTCAGACCTGGGCTGCCGACCGGCGGCTACCGCTGGTGGTGCAACCCACCCACGGTGCCCTCAACTTGGCCGTCTGGGCTGAGACCCAGCGAGATTGGATTGAGACTAAACTCCATCACCATGGTGGACTGTTATTTCGTGGTTTTGACAGCGCAGACACCCCAGGGTTAGAACAGTTTTTGAACGTGCTCAGTGACAACCTGTTGGACTACGCCTACCGCTCTACGCCACGTACTCAGGTGAGTGGCAAGGTGTACACCTCAACAGAATATCCAGCTAGCCAGACTATTCCGTTGCACAACGAAATGGCCTATAGCCGTCAATGGCCCCTCAAAATTGCCTTTCTCTGTGTCCAGCCTGCTGTCTCGGGAGGGATGACGCCCATTGCCGACAGCCGTCAGGTCTATCAGGCATTGCCAACAGATTTGCGATCGCGCTGGCAACAACAACAAATCCTCTATGTGCGCAACTATGGTGGCTCCCTCGATTTGCCCTGGCAGACCGTATTTCAAACGGATGACCCGGCGGCGGTGGAAGCGTTTTGCCAGGCCAACGGCATGACCTGGACTTGGGGCAACGGCGATCGTCTCCGCACCCAGCAGATCTGTCAGGCGGTGGCCCGTCATCCCCACACTGGGGACTGGGTTTGGTTTAACCAGGCCCATTTATTTCATATTTCTAACCTGGAGCCAGCGGTACGTGAGGGTTTGCTGGCAGATATCGCCGAAGCCGATTTGCCACGTAATGCGTACTACGGCAATGGCTCGGCGCTGGATGAGGCCGATTTAGCCATTATTCGCGCGGCCTACCAGGCCCATACGGTGATGTTTCCCTGGCAACAAGGGGATGTGCTGCTGCTCGACAACATGTTGGCAGCCCACGGACGCACCCCCTATAGCGGTCCTCGCAAGGTTTTGGTGGGCATGGCCCAACCTCACCAAAACTTAGTGGGGGTGACTGAATAATTGTTCCCTGTTTGTTTACTCATATTGTTCTCTAACCATCAGTTTTAATCACCCGTTCTAACCATCAGTATAGATCCTATGCAGACCATCCAGCCCCCACCCATTTCAGACATCGTAGGTTATCGCCTTTCTCCCCAGCAGCAACGTCTGTGGCAACTACAGCAACGCTATCCTGAACAGTCTTTTCGCGCTTCGCTACGGTTGCGATCTCTCCAGCCCTATGCTGCCGCAAAACTTTCTGCCGCCCTGCAACAGCTGATTGATCGGCATGAAATTCTGCGTACGACATTTCCCACCCTGCCGGGGATGACGATGCCACTACAGGTGATTGCAGAAACCCTGTCGAGTCAGTCAGTACTGACGCAGCATAATCATGCAACCCTGTCGACTGAGGCCGTAGAAGCCCAGGTGCAAACCCTGTTGGCGCAGTCGTTTAACTGGGTGAAAGGCCCCCTGTTTCAAGTGCACTGGATGCAGCGAGGGGATTACGATGAGTTGCTATTTAGTTTGCCAGCGCTGTGTGCCGATGGTGCCACCCTGTCACTGTTGGCCAACGAATTTCAGCAGTTCTATGGAGCCCCCCCTGGAGAAACCCCGCAAATCAATCAGGAGACCCCACTGCAATACGCTGATCTGGCCGAGTGGCAGACAGATCTGTTGGCAGGAGAGGATACCGCCGCCGGGCGTAGCTACTGGCGACGCTCAAGCAACTTGGAACAGGTAATACAGCGACTACCTTTGGAGCGGTCAGCGGACTCTACCGCGTCTGATACCATTCACCTCCAGGTCCATTCTGTCGTGTTGCCGGTGGAGCAAACCCAAACCCTGTATCGCTGGGCAGCTCAGCAGGGAATCACAGTAGATGAGGTGTGTCTGACACTCTGGCAGATTTTAATCGCGCGACTCACTGAACAATCGACATTAACCTTGGGCTATAGTTGTGATGCCCGTCAGCATTATGAAGAGCTGCAAACGGCCTGTGGACCACTGACCCGCGATCTGCCACTACAGGTAGACCTGCAACCCAACCAAAGTTTTGCCACGCTTGTCGCTCAAGTTCATCAGAAACTAGAAGAAATTAAGCCCTGGCAGGATTGTTTTGCCTGGGAAAACGTGCAGGATGACGCTGGCTGGTTTCCCATTAGCTTTGGTGTGCAGTCAGCGTTCCCAGAGGATTTCTCTCTAGAAGATTTCTCTCCAGGAAATCTCTCTCCTATGAAGGTTATGGCAGCCAACGCTCTGCTAGAACCCTCCATGTTAAAGCTAGTGTGTCGGTTCGCAGCCAACACCCTTACCCTAGACTGGCTCTACGACGCTAGCCGTCTAGAGTTACGGGCTATTCAACAGATTCAGCACCACTGGCAAACCCTGATGACAGCAGCAATAGCCGCACCGGCGATGACAATTTCGCAGCTGCCGTTACTCAGTGCACCGGAGCAACAAGCCTTACTGGTGGACTTTAATCAAGCCACCAGCCAGCCCTGCGGCTATACCAGTCTGCATCAGTGGTTTGAGGCCCAGGCAGCGCAAACGCCTAACCATCCGGCTGTTCGGTTTGAAGCAGATTGGTTAACCTATGGCCAGCTTAATAGTCGGGCCAATCAGTTGGCCAAAATGCTGCGGCAGCAGGGGGTAACGTCGGAGAGTGTGGTGGCGGTAGCCCTCCCCCGGTGTCTCGACTGGGTTGTTGCCATCCTGGGTATTCTCAAAGCTGGAGGCGCATATTTGCCCCTGGACCCCCATCTGCCCACCGAACGATTTCAAACCATTTGCCAAGGTGCGGCTGTAGTACAGGTGTTGACTCGGTCGGAATGGTGCGATCGCATTCCCGAGACTGTTCCCACCCATTGTCTAGATACCCCCTGGGACAAAACAGATACCGAGAACTTGCTTCACCAGACGGACCCCGCTCATCTGGCCTACGTGATCTACACCTCTGGTTCAACAGGACAGCCTAAGGGGGTGGCCGTTGAGCATCGCCACATCCTCAACTATGTGCAGGGTATTCTGCCCCAGTTGGGTCTAGAGGCCAATGCCCACTACGGTTTATTGTCCAGTGTGGCCGCAGATTTAGGCAATACCGTGTTATTTGCAGCCCTGTGTACCGGCGGCTGTTTACACCTGATTGATGATGATCGAGCCCTACAGCCAAGTGCCCTTGCCGACTACTGTCGTCAATATCCCCTCGATTGTTTAAAGATTGTGCCGTCCCATCTCGGGGCCTTGCTCAGGGATGAATCTGCTGCCGTCTGGCTGCCGCATCACTGTTTAGTCCTGGGTGGAGAAGCCGCCCCAGGATCCCTGGTCGCAGACATACGCCGTCATCGGCCCCAGCTTAAACTCTTAAATCACTATGGCCCCACTGAAACCACCGTTGGGGTGTTGACCTATACTGTGCCCGAGCACTTCGAGCCAGCCACCACCCTGCCCCTAGGTCAGCCGCTGCCCAACATCCAGGTTTATGTCTTGGACCCTCACCATCAGCCAGTGCCGGTGGGTATTCCCGGTGAGATTTATGTGGGTGGTGCGGCTGTTAGTCGAGGCTATCTCAATCGCCCCGACCTGACTACAGAGCGATTTATCACCAATCCCTTTGCACCGGGACGGCTCTATCGCACCGGCGATCGGGCGCGTCACTTACCCAGTGGTCATCTGGAATTTTTGGGTCGCATTGATGATCAAATTAAGCTACGGGGCTTTCGCATTGAACTGGGAGAAATAGCCGCCGTACTGCAACAGCATCCGGCTGTGCAACAGGCGATCGTTCTGTTGCGCAAAGAGACCGAGACGCCCCAACTGGTGGCCTATGCGATTGCCCCGACCACGTCTGCAGAGGACCTGCGGACATATCTAGCGACAAAACTGCCTGACTACATGGTGCCAGCAGCGGTGGTGCCGTTACGGAGTTTTCCCCTCACCGCCAACGGTAAAATTGACCGCCAGGCATTGCCCGCACCCAATCGTGGCTCGGCGGTTGAACAGACGGCTCCCAGCAGCGATGCTGAGAAACAACTGGTGGCCATTTGGCAAGACCTGTTGCGGGTGGAGACTATCGGCATCCACGACAACTTTTTTGAATTAGGAGGAGACTCCATTCTGAGCATTCAAGTCATTGCCAGGGCTAACCAGGCGGGTCTGCAGCTCACGCCACGCCAACTCTTTGATCATCAAACCATTGCGGCCTTGGCCGCCGTTGCAGGCACCGCCACAGCGGCCAAGGCTGAGCAAGGCCCCATTGGCGGTGTGGCCCCCCTCACCCCGATTCAACATCGCTTCTTTGAGCAGGCAATTACTAATCGAAACCACTGGAACCAGGCACTCCTGTTGGAAGCGCGAGAACCGCTAGATCCGGTTTTCTTAGAGCAATCAATCAATCATCTGATGCAGCATCATGATGGGTTGCGACTACGGTTCCAGCGTCACGATCATCGTTGGCAGGCGATGCATGGAGACTACAGGCCGTTGTCGTTGCAGCACATTGACGAGCAGAGCTGTGCTGACGCTGAGCTAGAGGCCCGGATTATGGCCCATGCAGAGAATGTGCAGACGTCCTTAGATATCACCGATGGCCCGTTGATGGGGGCTGCCTTGATTGATCTTGGCCCCGCCCGTTCGGCCCGATTGTTAGTGGTGGTGCATCATCTGGTGATTGATGGAGTTTCCTGGCGGGTGCTCCTGGAGGATTTACAGACGGTTTATCGTCAGCTTCAGCAGGGAGATGCGATCGCACTGCCCCCCAAAACCACCGCCTTCCAACAGTGGGGCGAACACCTCACCACCTATAGTCAGTCAGCAGCACTGCAACAGCCCTGGCGCAACAACCAGGATTGGAATCCAGCGACGGGAGCCTTGCCCCTGGACTTTAGCGATGGCAATAATGCAGCTGGCAACAATACAGCTGGCAACAATACAGCTGGCAACAATATAGCTGGCAAAAATACAGTGGCATCAGCAACAACCCTGGCCCTCAGTCTAAATGTTGCCGAAACCCAGGCACTGTTGCGGGAGGTGCCCAAGGCTTACCAGAGCCAGATTAATGACGTGCTGCTAACGGCACTGTTGCAAGGGATGGCCCCATGGACCGAGAGATCGGCCCTGATGATTGAGCTAGAGAACCATGGCCGAGATGATTTTGACGGCCAGCTGGATCTCTCCCGCACCGTGGGCTGGTTTACCGCCATCTTCCCAGTGCAGCTCACCCTGCCTGCGGACCCCCATCCTGGAGCGGCCCTGATGGCCATCAAAGAACAGTTGCGTCGCCCCGGCAGGCCCCTAGATTACGGTGTTTGGCGCTATCTCAGCACTGAAGATACCAATCACCGGGAGCCTGACTTAATTTTCAACTACCTGGGCCAGTTTGACAGCAGCCTGCCGGAGACCAGTTTGTTTGGTCTGGCCTCAGAATCCCAGGGCCGCAGCCGCGACCCGAATACGCAGCGACGACACCTACTTGAGATTAATGGCCAAGTATTGGCAGGCCAACTACAGCTGGCCTGGACCTACAGCGATCAGTGCCATCGGCAAGAAACCATTGCCCAGGTGGCTGAACAGACCATGGCGGCCTTAAGAACCCTGATTGCCCACTGCACCTCCAGTGAGGCCGGAGGCTATACCCCCTCCGATTTTCCCCAAGCCAACCTGAGTCAAACGGCCCTCAATCAAGTGCTAGCTCAACTGCAAACCGGTGAGGAGGGTTAGACCATGCAAAAGATAGATAATCTCGAAGATCTCTACGAACTGACGCCCACCCAGCAGGGCATTTTATTCCACAGTTTGATGGCCCCCAATGCGGGCATGTACTGCACCCAGTTTGGCTTTACCCTCCAGGGTGATCTGGCCATCGACACCTTTGTTCAGGCCTGGGAACAAACCCTTAAGCAGCATTCCATTCTGCGCACGGCCTTTGTGTGGGAAGGCTTGGAAAAGCCAATCCAGATTGTTCGACGAGAGGTGACACTGCCGTTTACTCAGCTGGATTGGCGAGACAAGTCGTCTGAAAAGCAACAACAGGATCTAGAGACCTGGCTGCAGCAGGATCGACAGCAGGGGTTTACCCTCTCCCAGGCACCGCTAATGCGGCTGACACTGATCCGCTGGGCCGACACCACCTATCATTGCATTTGGAGCAAGCATCACCTGCTGCTGGATGGCTGGTCCACCAGTTTAGTCCTAAAGGCCGTGCTGACTCGATACGAGGCCCTACGACAGAACCAGGCACAGCACCAGGCCCCCACCCTCACACCGGCACCGCCCTACCGCGACTATGTGGCCTGGCTCCAGCAGCAAGATTTAGCCCAGGCGGAAAGCTTTTGGCGATCGCATCTCCAGGGGTTCATCGCCCCCACACCCCTCGGCCTTCCCCGCACCCTCAAGCGGTCGGCGGGCAGCCCAGACATCGCCAATGCCACCCACCTGATTAGCCCCGAACTCACACAGACCCTCAAAACCTTTGCCCGCCAACATCAGCTCACCTTAAATACTCTGGTACAGGGGGCCTGGGGCCTTTTACTCAGCCGCTACAGCGGCGAAACCGATGTGGTCTTTGGGGTGACCTCCGCCGGGCGTCCCCCAGATTTACCGGGGGCTGAGGCCATGGTGGGGCTGTTTATCAACACCCTGCCCGCCCGCATATCGGTGGATATTGATCAGCCCTTAGTGCCTTGGCTGCAGTCGATTCAGGGGCAGCAGGCCAGCCTGCGGCAGTACGAATATAGCCCGCTGACACAGGTGCAGCGCTGGAGCGAGGTGCCCCCTGGCAACGCCCTATTTGACAGTATTGTGGTGTTTGAAAACTACCCGGTGGACCCAGAGCTGCAGGCGGTTTCCCAGGAGGCGACCCCCAACCACCAGGCTAAAATCAGCGATATCTACACCACTGAGCGCACCCACTACCCCTTAACCATCGTTGCCCTGACGGATCCGACAGCGGCTCCGGGGGGACTGGAGCTGCAGGGGCTGTACGACCCGCAGCAGTTCGATGCCGATAGTATCGAGCGGCTATTGGGGCAGCTGGCCTGCATGCTCAAGGCCATCCCTGACCATGGCACCGCAGCCCTCGGGGAGCTGCCTTGGATGACGGCAGCTGAGCGCTTACAGTTGCTCAACTGGGGACAGGCCCAGGGGAGTTTTCCAAAACAGCCAGGGCTGGTTGAGCGCTTTATCACCCATGTGGAGCAGCGCCCCGATGCCGTGGCCCTCTTAGACGGCGATCGCTCCCTCACCTATCGAGACCTCGATCGCCGCTCCACCCAGCTGGCCCACTATCTCTCCCAGCAGGGGGTGACCGCCGAGACCCGAGTGGCCCTATGTCTGCCCCGCAGTTTAGATTTAATCGTGGCCGCCCTCGGTATTCTCAAGGCGGGGGGGGCCTATGTGCCACTGGACCCCAGCTATCCCACCGAGCGGCTGCGCTGGGTTTTGGCCAACGCAGAGCCAACGGTGGTCGTGACCCTAGCAACAGAAACCGAACGGCTAGGGTTAACCCCTGAAGCCAGTGTTTGCCTGGACCGCGATGCTGAGGTAATTAACCAGCAGTCCAGCCAGCTAACGCTGCCCACCCCTCAGCCGGGGCAGCTGGCCTACGTGATCTATACCTCCGGCTCCACCGGGCAACCCAAAGGGGTGATGGTGCGCCATGGCGAAGTGGTGCGCCTATTTACAGCCACGCAGCAGTGGTTTCAGTTTTCCCATGAGGATGTTTGGCCGTTATTCCATTCCTTTGCCTTTGACTTCGCGGTGTGGGAAACGTGGGGAGCCCTACTCCATGGTGGACAGCTGGTGATCGTACCCTACGAGATCAGCCGTTCACCCCAGGCGTTTTACCAGTATTTGCAGGAGACCGGGGTGACGGTGCTGAACCAAACATCAACGGCCTTCCGGCAGCTCATGGCCATAGACGAAGCGGTCCAGGCCCCCCTAGCACTCAAATGGGTGATTTTTGGTGGCGAAGCCCTGGATCTCCCCAGCCTCCGGCCCTGGTTTGAGCGCCATGGCGATCGCACCCCCCAGCTGGTGAACATGTATGGCATTACCGAAACGACGGTGCATGTCACCTACCGCCCCCTGCGGCAAGAGGATACCCTCGCCTCCACCAGTATGATTGGCGGTCCCATTCCTGACTTAGCCCTCTATGTGCTCGACCCCCACCGACAGCTGGTGCCGGTGGGGGTGCCAGGAGAGCTTTATGTGGCCGGTGCCGGAGTGTCCCTGGGCTATCTAAACCGTCCAGAGCTAACGGCAGAGCGCTTTTTAGAAAATCCGTTTGACCCGCATTTAGGCAAGATGTATCGAACAGGTGATCAGGTGCGGTGGCGGTCCGACGGCGACCTCGACTACCTGGGCCGCTTGGACAATCAGGTCAAGCTGCGCGGTTTTCGCATTGAGCTAGGAGAAATTGAGGCGGCACTCAACCAGCATCCAGCAATGCGAGAAGCAACGGTCATGTTGCGCCATGACCCCCCAGCTCAGCCACGACTGGTGGCCTACACGGTCTATCACGATCAGCCCCTCAGCGACGATGAACTGCGCCAGTGGCTCAAAAGCAAACTGCCGGACTACATGGTGCCCGCCGCCACGGTTACCCTACCCGCATTTCCCCTCACCCCCAACGGCAAACTCGACCGTCGCCAGCTGCCCGCCCCCAGTAGCGAACGCCCGTCTCTGCACGTTGCCTATGCCGGTCCCCAATCGGAGCAGGAGCAAACCATTGTGCGCATCTGGCAGGAGCTGCTGCAGCTGGACACCGTGGGCATCCATGACAGCTTCTTTGACCTGGGTGGAGATTCCCTGGGACTGATGCAGCTGCATCACCGGCTGCAGACAGAGCTAAAGACTTCGTTTGAGCTAATGGATCTGTTCCGATATCCCACGGTGCATGACTTTGCTGAATTCCTTAGCACCCAGACCCCAGCTGAGCCGACGCCAGCAGCAGCCCCCCAGCGGCAGCAAGGAAAATCACGTCTGCAGCAACAGCGGCAACGCCGTCAAACCTCCACATCCCGCTAGTTCCAGTGATTATTTCAGGTAATAACACAAAGCGAGACAGTTTCCTAAGGAATTCGGAATTCGGAATTCGGACTGCTCTCCCTTTCCCCCTCCCCCCTCCCCCTTCTTACTTCCCCCTTCCGCCCTCCGCCCTCCCCCCTCCGCCCTAGCCAAAATTTCCTGACCATAAGTTGATACCCCTTATTTCAGACCCACCATGACGACTCACCACACGGGCCTAGAAACCGCCGTTATTGGCATGGCCGGTCGCTTTCCCGGTGCACCCACCCTGGCTGATTTTTGGCACAACCTACAAAACGGCGTGGAATCGGTCTCCTTCTTTTCGGAGGAGGAACTGCTGGATGCCGGCATTGAAGCGGCCACGGTGCAGCAGCCCAACTATGTCAAAGCCCGCGCCATTCTCGAAAATGCCGATGTGTTTGATGCCGGGTTCTTTGGCCTCAGCCCCCGCGATGCCGAAATTCTTGACCCCCAACAGCGGGTATTTTTAGAAACGGCCTGGGCAGCTCTAGAAACCGCTGGATACGACCCTCAACGGTTTGGGGGAGCCATCGGCATATACGGCGGTGCCACCCTTAGCAGCTATCTATTTAATCTCTACAGCAACCCCCATCTGATGCAGACCGTGGGCCAGTTTCCCCTGGTGCTGGGCAATGGTCGGGAGTTTCTGACAACGCGGACCTCCTATCTGATGAATTTGCAGGGACCGAGTGTCAATGTGCAAACGGCCTGTTCTACGGCTCTGGTGGCAGTTCATCTGGCAAACCAGGCCCTGCTCAGTGGCGAATGTGATCTGGCGCTGGCGGGCGGTGTTTCGATTCGGCTGCCCCTGAAGGGGGGGTATGTCTATCAGGAAGGGGGAATTTCCTCCCCGGACGGTCACTGCCGCGCCTTTGATGCCAGTGCCAAGGGGACTGTGGGGGGCAGCGGGGCCGGGATGCTGGTGCTCAAACGTCTGGAGGATGCCCTGGCGGATCGCGATACGATCCATGGCGTGATTAAGGGGTCCGCCATCAACAACGACGGCTCAGCCAAAATGAGCTACACGGCTCCCCGCATTGAAGGGCAGGCGACGGTGATTCGGGCGGCCCAGCAGGTGGCGGAGGTGGAGCCTGAAAGCATTCAATATATTGAAGCCCACGGTACGGGGACAATTTTGGGGGACCCCATAGAGGTGGCCGCCCTAACCCAGGCGTTTCAGACAGCTCAGCGGGGCTACTGTGCCCTGGGGTCGGTGAAGACCAATATTGGCCACCTGGATGCAGCGGCTGGGGCAGCGGGGCTGATCAAAACCTTGCTGGCGCTCAAGCAGCGGCAGATTCCCCCCAGTTTGCATTTTGAGTCGGCAAATCCGCAGATTGACTTTGACCACAGTCCGTTTTATGTGAATGATCAGCTGCAGCCCTGGCTCGAGCAGCCCGATAGCCCCAGGCGAGCGGGTGTGAGCTCCTTTGGCATGGGGGGCACCAATGCCCATGTGATTGTAGAAGAAGCGCCTCCGGTGGCGGCGACTAGCGCTTCACGGCCCTGGCAGCTATTGCTGTGGTCGGCTAAAACCGAGACGGCCCTGGACGCAGCTACGCAGAGTTTGGCTACGGCGTTAGGGCAGGATGACGTGGATTTGGCCGATGCGGCCTATACCCTGCAGGTGGGGCGGCAGGCCTTTGCCCAGCGAAGCATGATGGTGTGTTGCGATCGCACCGATGCCCTCACCGTGCTCAATGGTGCAATGTCCCAGCGCTTAAAATCCCACACCGCCCCTGACACCGTCCCCCAGGTGGTGTTTCTGCTACCGGGCCAGGGAGCCCAGCATGTCGGCATGGGGCAACAGCTTTATGAAACGGAGCCTAGTTTCCGCCAGGTGATTGATCGCGGTGCGGAGCTGCTGCAACCTCAGCTGGGTCTAGATCTGCGGCAGATCCTCTATCCAGACGATAGTCAGCTGTCCCAAGCGACAGAGCTGATTCGTCGCACCGACATCGCCCAGCCCGCTTTATTTCTGGTGGAATATGCCCTGGCCCAGCTGTGGCAAGAGTGGGGCGTTACCCCCAAGGCCTTCATCGGCCATAGTCTCGGGGAATATGTGGCCGCCTGTCTGGCGGGGGTGGCGGATTTAGCCACCATGCTGCCCCTGGTGGCGTTGCGAGGGCGGCTAATGGCCCAGCAGCCAGAGGGAGCCATGCTAAGCGTGGCCCAACCCGCCCAACAGATTGCGGCTCAGCTACCTGCGGATCTAGTTTTGGCAGCAGACAATGCCCCCGAACTGTGCGTCGTGGCCGGTCCCATCCCAGCCATCGCCCGCTACCAGCAACAGCTAGAGGCCCAGGACATTCCTTGCCGGTTGCTCAAAACCTCCCATGCCTTCCATTCACCGCTAATGGGCGGTGTTTTAGAGCCGTTTCGTCAACAGCTGAGCCAAATTGCGCTCCATCCCCCCAAACGACTCTGGGTCTCCAACCTGACCGGCACCTGGATTACCCCCGAACAAGCCACCGATCCAGACTACTGGGTGCAGCATCTGCGGCAGCCGGTGCAGTTTCGCGCTGGTCTGGATACTCTAAACAATGAACGGTCGCTGCTGCTAGAGGTCGGACCGGGACACACCCTCACCACCCTGGCTCGCCAGCATGCTCTGAAAACCCCATCGATCATTCCATCCCTGCGGCACCCCCGCGATCCTCAGCCAGATCTCGCCTGTTTGCTATCGGCGGTGGGGCAGCTGTGGCTAGCGAATGTTGCCATTAATTGGCAGAGCTTTTATGCCCATGAGCAGCGACGGCGTGTGCCTTTGCCCACCTATCCTTTTGAGCGACAGCGCTACTGGGTTGAGGCCCAGCCATTGGCCGCAGCCCCCCAGCCCGTCCTACAGAAAAAGCCCGATCTGGCTGACTGGTTTTATCTACCGGAGTGGCAGCGTTCTCACCTAAGACCGGCGGTAGCCGTCACCCCGTCCGAGGCGGCCTGGCTGCTGTTTGTGGATGACACCGCCCACAGTCAGGCAATTGCCCAGCGGTTATCCATGGCCCATGTCGCCGTCACGGTACACCCTGGAGACAGCTTTAGTCGCTTAGATCAGCACACCTTTACGGTGAATCCCCACCGCCCTGAAGACTATCGAGCCCTGCTCAATGGGTTGGGAGACCACCGCCCCACCGAAATTCTGCACGGTTGGAGTCTGACCTCAGCGACTGACTTTAACGAGATTCAGGCCCAGGGTTGCCAGAGCTTGCTGTATTTAACCCAGGCATTAACCCAGTGCGGTTGGCACCATGACCTGCGGCTAACGGTGCTGGCCGCCAATATTTTGAACGTTACCGGCACCGAACCCCTGTCCCCGGGGCATGCCACTATCCTTGGCCCCTGCACCGTGATTCCCCAGGAATATCGGCAAATCACCAGTCGCTTGGTGGATTGGCCGGTGAATGCCGATAGCCCCACGGATCTAAACGTGCTGCTGGCAGAGCTGGCCGCTGGGTCTGAAGAACCTTCTGTAGAACCGACGGTGGCCTATCGCCACGGGTTGCGGTGGGTACAGCGCTTTTCCCCCATGCCCCTACCGGAGGCAGAGCCAGCACTGCTGCGCCAACAGGGTGTTTATTTCATTACCGGCGGACTGGGGAATGTGGGTCTGACCCTGGCCGCATCCCTGGCCCCCTGGCAGGCCAAGGTTGCCCTGCTGAGTCGGCGTAGCCTGCCCGATCGCGAGCAGTGGTCCGCTTATTTAGACAATGCGCCCACCGATCCGATCTGTGACAAAATTCGCCAGATTCAGACCATGGAAACCGCTGGGGTGGAGGTGCTGATCCTTGCCGCTGATGTGGCTGATGCGGCCCAGCTGGGGGGTGCGATCGCAAAAACCGAAGCTCGCTTTGGCCCCATTAACGGTGTGATTCACGCCGCTGGTGCCGTTGGTGAGCAAGCCTTTCGCATGATTGCAGAAACGGGCAGCGCTGAACTCGAACAGCAGTTTCAGGCCAAAGTGACTGGTCTGCAAAACCTGGCGGCGGCCCTAGAGGGCAAGTCTCTAGACTTCGGACTGCTCTGCTCTTCGCTGGCCTCAGTCTTAGGCGGTCTGGGGTTTGCCGCCTACAGTGCCGCCAACTACTTTATGGATACCTTTGCTCAACAGCGGTCTCAGGCCTCCTTTCCCTGGATGAGCATCAACTGGGATGGCTGGCGTTTTCAACCGGACGAGCATCCAGAGCTGGGGCAGACCATGGCCGATTTTGCCCTGACACCGGCAGAGGGCAACGCCGTTTGGCAGCGGCTGTTTGCCTATGCCACCGTGCCCCAAATGATTGTTTCCACGGGGGACCTGACGGCGCGCCAGCAGCAGTGGCAGCCAGCGCCAGCGCCAGCAACCGACGAGGCCAACCGACCGCAGTACGATCGCCCGGCCCTAGCCGGTGACTATCAGGCTGCCACCACACCCCTAGAACAGGAGGTGGTGGAGATTTGGGAGTCATTTTTAGGCATTCGGCCCATTGGCATTGACGATAGCTTTTTTGAACTGGGGGGGCATTCCCTGCTGGCCACCCAGATTATGGTTCATCTGCGTCAGCAGTTTCAGGTGGATATTCCCCTGCGCTGCTTGTTTGACCAACCGACGGTGGCCGGTCTTGCTCGGGCGATTGTCGAGTACCAGAGTGAGAATCAGCCGGTGGTGGATGAGATCGCACCTTTACCCAGATTTGAAAGCTCAGAAATCCAGCAATGGCTGGACCAGATCGATCAGCTGCCCGAATCCCAGGTGGATGAACTGCTCCACCAATTTGCCCAATTGCCAGACCTAACGTAGTTTCTGCACCTCCCCCTATGATCACCACCCCTGACACCAACCGCTGGCTCCGTCGAGGCACCCCCAATCCCAATGCGTCCCTACGCTGTTTTTGTCTGCCCTATGTCGGTGGCAGTGCCCGCATCTTCCAACCGTGGAACCAGTCCTTGCCCGACAATGTTGACGTGTGTGCCCTCGAACTGCCGGGCCATGGGATGCGACTCACCGAACCGCCCATACAGAATTGGGACATGATGTTAGAAACTATCTGCCAGGTGATCCAGCCCCTTTGCGATCGCCCCTTTGTGTTTTTTGGCCACAGCATGGGAGCCTTGATCAGCTTTGAGCTGGCCCGCTATTGCCGCCGCCACAATCTGCCGATGCCCAGCCATCTCTATGTCTCAGGTCATCGGGCACCGCAACTGCCTGACACGGAAGAGCCAGTGCACAATCTGCCCGAACAGGCCTTTCGCGAGAAACTCACCCGGCTGCAGGGCACCCCACCAGCGGTGCTCAATAACAAAGAGTTTATGGCCATGCTGCTGCCGGTGCTGCGGGCTGATTTTACCCTATGTGAGACCTATAGCTACGTGCCAGAGCCGCCCCTGCCCTGCCCCATTACCGCCTTTGGAGGCACTCAAGATCCCACCACCCAGCGAGGCCGCCTACGGGCTTGGAAGTCACAAACCCAGGCCAAGTTCACCCGGCATGTGTTACCAGGTAAACACTTTTTTATTCAAACAGAACAGACCTCTCTGCTCAATCACTTAAGGATCAGCTTAGGTAGATATGCATAAATCAAGAAAGTTCCAGTTAGAGAAGACAGTTATAAACATCTTTCCCTGACCAAGAAAGATTTCAAATAAACAATCCTGTCGGGGTACTCCCTTGGGAATGCCCCGACGTCATCATCTTGTTTAATCAAGGTTATTAAAATCGGATTTGGTTTTAGACCTACCGTGTACACACATCTCGGAAGATGGTTCAAAATCCTGCCTTACCCCCCTTATTCCCCCTTGGTAAGGGGGGAAACTCCAGTCCTCCCCCTTACCAAGGGGGAGTTAGAGGGGGTAAGGCAACCGCGAACGCTAGTATCCAGGACTTATGTGTACACCGTAGGGTTTTAGACAAAAAGGGGTTTGTCCATTTTTATTAATGTTCTAAATCTCTCCTGATGATTCTCTTTACCCAGCTATCCATGACGTCAGAGTCTGGTCTGGAAACGACTGTGGATGCCCATGGTACGGATGCCCATAGGGCGCAAAGTATTGGTATAAGGCATAGCCTAAAAGAGAACAATATTTCAATAAATCCTGCCAGGCGTTAAGATGTGCATAGATTAGATTTATTAGGAATAAATCCTATAAAGGAGCTATGCACATTCTAGATAATCTGCCGGAAAATCTTGCTGACTGTCGCTATTGCTCCCAGGTCTCTAAGGCCAATGGCGAAGATCCCATTGGCTCAGCCCCCCAGATAGATTACTGGCTAATTGTGGAAGTTCCTCAGCCCTGGCCAACCACAATGGCTACAGACAATCCAGCCATCAGTCAGATATTTCCGCTGATCAAAAAGCTGATTTTTAGACGGGGGGTCATGGTGAGACCGCTTGCGATCGCGCCCGACCCCGACTATTCTGTCCCCGGCTTTACCCGCGTTCTGTACTACTCGCGTCCAGCCAAACAGTTTGCCAAGTACCTGAAAGAAGAATACCTGGTCCCTGAAAATCTCACTATTGAGCTGGTACTAGGTCTCTTAGATAGCCTATTGGGCAAGAAAAATCCGGTCAATTCTTTTGCCACCTACCGACAAGAGACTCAACACATACGAGAGATGCTGGTATGCACCCACACCCAGGTTGACCTGGCCTGTGGCCGATTTGGCACTCCCATATATCGCCAGTTGCGCAAACAATTTGGTCAGTCCCATGTTCGGGTATGGCAAAGTACTCACTTTGGTGGTCATCAGTTTGCCCCCACATTAATTGACCTACCCACAGGGCAGTTTTGGGGGCACTTAGAATCGGGTCTCCTACCACAGCTGATGCAGCGTAGCGGCGATCAACGCCAGCTTGCATTATGCTATCGAGGCTGGGCAGGCGTTAACAAGTTTGAGCAGATGGCTGAGCGAGCGGTCTGGCAACAAGAAGGATGGGACTGGTTTAACTGCCCGAGAACTGTTAAAACCACCAGTAAGGGACTGACGGGAATTAAAAAACTTGCCTATCCGATCTTGAAAATTATTCCTATTAAATTATTGCAGCTCTGGTTAGACCGCTGGACCAAAGGTGCGACCTGGGTCAATATGAGCGTCCGCTATGAGACCTCCTCTGGCACCGGCACCTATAAGGTTACCGTTAAAGAGAAAGATGAAATTATCAGTGCTGGTAGTTCTGCAACCGAGGCCAATCAAACTATAAAGCTGAAGCCCGTCAGACAATACCAGGTAGTCCACTCCGTTAAAATTGTCTGAGCTTGTGGATGCAACGATGGTGTAAACGTGATACCCACGCCCAAAGTTTGATCGTGCAATGAATTCAATACCTTTAGCCTGATGGCCCATTTTCTGTGATTTTGGGGTCATCGGCTATTTATTGCCTACTAATACTGTGTGGCGTAAGTTGACCCACTAGTGATGTGGCTGGGGTGATAAAGCCAGTAGATGATATTTACTAACGGCTGTAAGCCTATTGGGTAGGTGTGATTGGTAGCAAGGTATGAAGGGCAAATTTATTTTCTATGCCACGATCTAACCTAAGTACCTCAGAAATTGTTACATTAGACAGCTGGCCTCAATAAAAACAGTCTATGGAAAAAACTAATACTAAAACATTTGCTATTTTGGCCCCTGTGCCAGAACATCATTTGGTCTCGGGGATTGATGCTATTACTCGCCAGCTGGACGATGATGCGATTGAGACACAACCCATGGTAGCCTTAGGCAGCAGTGCCTTTGAAGTTTTTGGGCAAGCAGATGCATTGCGTAAAGATCGCATGGCCGACGTTTATATTTATGCATCCCATGCAGATAATCCCACTTTAAATCCCCAGGCAACCTGGAGAGCAACTTACATTAAACAGGTCCATTCTCGTCGGGGTCGCTATCCTGGTAAAGCGATACATCGACCAGAAACAACCGCCACTGACAGACCCACCTGGGCCATTTTTTGGTTACTCAAAGACTTAGAAAAACTTCAACCCCCTTTGCCCATCGGTAAGATGAAGGCGTTAGGCAAAAAATCTAATTATCCTCCCCGTTTTCTACCGGAAGGGCCAGTGCTGATAGAACATCCCATGCTTAGACGTCTCTTAGCCTAAGCCTCTGATAATACAAAAGTCTGATAGTCATGGTGGTTTTGCGGGCCGATGATATTATTTTGATAATTCTCGGCTACGCACGGTTTTTCTCAGCTCAACACGGTCTCAGGACTTGGTGTTGGATGTGTTTGGGAGGTGCGATCGCAAATTCCAAGTGGCCATAGCCGGAGACAGTAAGACATTTTACCAATGTCAATCATGCATTTGACCATCAGAATTTTATTTAACCAGATATAACCCTGATCTACCAGCTAGTAGATGAAGAACTACTAGCCTATGAACTGGTATTGGTGTATCCAAACAACTCTGAAATGGAGGCAGCTATTACTGAACTTTTCAGTCGTCAGAAAAGCCAGGATCATCTCCGAGCAATGGGTATTATCCCTGTTGTTAATTTAAATTCCTAACTATAGAAAGTAGGTAGGGTCACAAATCTACCGATATAACGTTCTTAGCCCAACTGGTAGTCCTATGACCGTGGACAATTGCCTCAAATGTGAATCCATTCGTGAGGAACATGTTCTCCAACATTTAACCTTCCGAGGCTATGCTCTAATTGAGCAGCTCAGCACGTTCCAAGATGTCGTCACCTACGTCGCCAGAGACAACCGCGAACCTGAAGGGTGTTATTGTCTTGTACGCGTGTTACCGATAAATAACAATGACGAACCGATTTTAGAATTGTTTCAGCCAACCCCCACCATCTCAGCTGCGGCTCAACTGCTAGGTGGGTTTCAAGTAGACAGTTACAGCTATCTCATTCGTCAATATATTCCTGGACAACCGCTGACTTGGGAAATTCCCAATCGAATAGGCTGGAATGGCAATCAGGTCATTAACCTGCTGCGGTCAATTTTGAAAACGCTGGTCCAATGTCATCAAGAAGGTGCCGTTCATGGTAATCTTCACCCCAATAATGTGATCCGTCGACCTGATGGACAGCTGATATTGACAGATTTTACCGGTACCCAAGGACGCTATCACCAAACTCTGAGACGGCATAAGGTGGGCCTCAGAAGTAACATTTTAGGACTATTAGAACATCCTGCCTACGCCGCTCCCGAACAATGGCAAGGCTGTCATCAACCCAGCAGCGATATCTATGCGCTAGGCATGTTAGGGTTACAGTTTCTTCTTGGTCGCCAGTCTTGGACGTCTGAAACGCAGCTCCATCAACTGCTTAGCAATCTACCTTATCAGCCGTTGGTAACTATCCTTAAGCGCATGGTTAATAGCATTCCAGACCAGCGCTATATGAATGCTCAGATCGCACTGTTTGCTCTAGATAACGTTCAATTAGACGACCAGCAACAACGATCAGCACCCATAGAACAACAACCAAGAGAGCAAGAAAACAAACTTCCACAAGCCCCCTTGACCTTAGGAGATTCCTGGCAGCGACAGCCAAACCATCATCAACTCAGGCAAATGGAGCGTAGGCTCCTAGAATATGATGAGACGTTAGATCAGCGATCACTCCCGGCCTCTCTGCCAAGTAAAGAACCATCAGCCAATGCTTTACTCCAGTCTAAATCCAGTCCCGACACGTTGCCAATTGTCAAATCGCAGGTAGCCTTACTTTCCATCGAGTCAGAGTTAAACGTACTATCTCGTGACTCAACGTTTGTTCATCCAGAACTGGTGAACACAGAGACCTTAGTCCTAGCCTCTATGTCGCTAGAGACAGTCTCTATAGAAGATTTATCCCACCCGACTATGGTTGAGGCGACCATAGCCTATTCCAACCCTACTGCTATTGAAGGCTCAAACGGAACACTGCTGCTGGCTCCTGAGCTGCCTAAAGAGTCACCTGGTTCAAAAATATCTCATTTTAAGTGGACACCAGCTGTCTTGGCAATGACCACATCAGTGGGTGGCGTTATTCTCTACCAAAATTGGAACTATCTCAATCAAGACGTCACCACAGCACCAGATACTTCATCCAAGTTTATTACTGATGATACAAGAGTTGCTCAAACTAACCGTGACTCAGTCCCCAGTCCTGTGCCAGAGGCTCCCGGCGAATTTGATGTTCGCCCCAGCTTTAGCCCGTCTCAAGCTGAATACAGCGAGAAGCAAGAAATCATGGCCCAAACCCTGTTGCGCGCAGCCTATCAGCAAGCTGCTATTAAAAACTTTGAGCAAGCCTTGAACTATTTACATCAGGTGCCCACCCACACCAAAGCCCATCACACTGCGTTAGAAAAGATTGAAGAATATTCGCGCAAAAAGCAGTAATTACAGGCCTCTAGTATCCGATGGTAGAAACTTGGCAGCCATTGCCCCCCATCTCCCCGTCGCTAGTTTAATGTTCGCTATGGTTTATCGTCCTTCGCTTCACCTAGCCAAAGCGACCACTCACATAGTCTCGGGTCACTGTCTCATGGGGTTGTTGAAAAATTGTTTCGGTAGTATTATATTCCACCAGATAACCATAGCGAAGACCTTGCTGATCGGTCTTCGTATTAAAAAATGCCGCCATGTCAGACACCCGAGATGCCTGCTGCATGTTATGGGTGACAATCACAATGGTGTAATGTTCCCGCAACTCTTGCATTAGATCTTCAATCAGGTGAGTTGCCAGCGGATCTAGAGCAGAACAAGGCTCATCCATCAATAACACCTTAGGCTCAACCGCAATGGAGCGGGCTATACAAAGCCGCTGCTGTTGTCCTCCTGAAAGATCATAACCGCTACAATACAGCCTATCTTTTACCTCATCCCAAAGCCCCACCCGCATCAGAGAGAGCTCAACTAGCTCATTTAGATCACCGGTATAACCATTGATGCGTGCACCAAAGGCAATATTCTCATAGATAGAATGATCAAATGGATTGGGCTTTTGAAACACCATGCCAACATTTCGACGCAGGATATCTACCTCCATCATCGAATTATAAATATTTTGACCATAAAAGAAGATATCTCCCTGGGTACGTGCTCCTGGAATCAAATCATTGAGGCGATTCAAACAACGAATTAAGGTACTCTTCCCACACCCGGATGGACCAATCAAAGCCGTAATCTGATGTTCTGGAATATCGAAAGAAACGTCGTAAACACCCAAGGCAGAGCCATAACGTACGGTAGTATTACGTATACTAAGTACGGTCCTGGGTGGCGCTACCATTTCTATTTGAGATAGCATTTGTAAGCACCTCGTAGAGTTCTTTTCCTTACCCCCGCAATATAGGTAAAAATTTTGAGGAACTTGGGAGGATTGGTAATCGGTTGAGCATATGCGTGAAGGCTGTCTGCACAATGGACGGGATCAGGATGGTGATGGGAAGTGCTAAAATCCATAGCCGATACTCACCTATGACCGAATGCATCGCATTGCCGCAACACCGGGAGGATGGAGCCCAGATACAGACGGAGTCATCATTCTGGAACAAACCCCAGCCCCCATCGTAATCCTCACTGCTGCCGATACAGAAATCCAAACCCTGGCTGCTAGCCTACCGCGACTTCCTAAAGACTTTCCTGAATTTCGAGTCGCTAGCCTGCTGCAGCTACAACAAGAACTGAGCATTGATACTTATGTAGATGATGTATTGAGTAAAGCCCAGGTAATTGTAGTGCGGCTTTTGGGGGGACGCAGCTACTGGAGCTATGGGCTAGAACGCCTGCGGGAAGTTGCAGAGTTCCAGGGCATTAGCCTGGTGGTATTACCCGGTGACGATCGCCCCGATCCGGCCCTGAGCAGTTTGGGTACGGTGCCCCTAATCGTAGCGGATACACTCTGGCACTACTTTGTGGAAGGGGGGGCGGAAAATCTGACTTACGGGCTACAGTATCTGGCTCGAACCTGTTTGGAATATCCCTATGAGCCACCTGCACCGAAGTCCGTGCCGCAGTGGGGGGAATATGAATGGAAGAGTAGGAGAGTGGGAGAGTGGGAGAGTGAAGAAGCAGACAAAAATGTCGTTAGCCCCCCAATTCTGGGGGGGCTAGGGGAGCCTTCACCCGATATAGTTTCTTCGAGAAAATACCTTAAGCCCCAGCCGACGGTGGCGATTTTTTTCTATCGGGCTCATTATCTGTCTGGCAATACCCGCGTCATTGATGCTCTTTGCGAAGCCTTGCAATGCCGTGGGTTAAATCCGCTGCCGCTTTTTCTGCCCTCTCTCCGCAATCCAGATATTCAGGCTCAGCTGCTAACTGAACTCACTGAGAATCGTAGTATTGATTTGATTTTGAATACTACTGGATTCTCTCTTGCTAAGTTAAATGCTGAGTCTCCCCAGGTGGACTTTTGGCAAAAGTTAGATGTACCGGTGATTCAGGTGATGCTCAGCGGTGGCAGTGAAGACCAGTGGCAACAACAGTGGCGAGGATTGTCACCCCGAGATATTGCTATGAATGTGGCGTTGCCGGAGGTGGATGGCCGCATCATTAGTCGGGCGGTGTCGTTTAAGGCGGTGCAGACTGACCACCCCCAGATGGAAACAACGGTGATGGCCTATGGGCCGAAGTCTGACCGGATTGAGTTTGTTGCCGACCTAGCAGCTAATTGGGTAAAGCTGCGGCGCACGGCACCCCAGCAGCGTAAGGTGGCACTAATTCTGGCTAACTACCCCAACAAAGATGGTCGTTTGGCCAATGGGGTGGGGCTGGATACTCCCGCTAGCTGTTTGGAGGTTTTGCGATCGCTAACGTCAGCAGGCTATACCTTTACCCCCGGCACTATTCCCCCAGAAGAGATTTTGTCAGCCACCAGTGCAGATCTGATCGACTGGCTCACCCAGGGCATTACCAATGATCCTGAAGGGCAAGGCATGCGCCCTGTGCATCAAACTCTCTCGGCAAAAGATTATCAAGAGTATTTTCAAACACTGCCTGGGCCTGGGCAACAGGGTGTCATTGACCGCTGGGGAGAGGTGGACCCTGACGCGGATATTCCCATTGCCGGGATTCAACTGGGTAACATTTTTATCGGGATTCAACCCTCTCGGGGCTATGACGATGATCCGTCGTTGAACTACCATGCGCCAGATTTAGAACCCACCCATCGGTATCTTGCATTTTATGCCTGGTTGCGTCACCAGTGGGGAGCCCAGGCGGTTGTCCATGTGGGAAAACATGGCAATTTGGAATGGCTGCCGGGCAAGAGTTTGGCCCTGTCTGAAAATTGTTATCCGGAAGTGGCCCTGGGGCCGATGCCCCATTTATATCCGTTTATTGTTAACGATCCGGGGGAAGGCACCCAGGCAAAACGTCGGGCGCAGGCGGTGATTTTGGATCACCTGACGCCACCTTTGACTCGGGCTGAACTTTATGGCTCGCTGCATCGATTGGAGGCGCTGATTGATGAGTATTATGATGCGGAGTCGTTAGATCCCAAAAGACTACCTGTGATTCGCGATCGCATCTGCTCCCTGGTCACCCAAGCAAATCTACAACAGGATCTCAGTTTGTTGCCAGGTCTGGCTCCCATCTTGCCGCAGCTGCAACTCTCCCAAGATCAGCAACCTGGATCGCGGCGCAATGATCAATCGTTAAATTCAAACGCCTTTAGCGAATTTATTACCCAAACAGATGGTTACCTGTGTGATCTCAAGGAAGCTCAAATCCGTGATGGGTTGCACATTTTAGGTCTATGCCCCGATGGCAGGCAGCTACGGGATTTGATGGTGGCCATTGCCCGGCAGCCCGGTCCCGGTCGTCAGGGGTTAACCCGTGCGATCGCAGACGACTGGGGCTGGGATCTGCACTTTGACCCCCTCACCGCAGATTTAGGCACTGTCATCAAAGATCTGGAGATACCAGACACTCTGTTGCAGCCTGAGCAGTTAGCCAAACAAACTCTCTACACCATGGGTGATGCCGTCGAGGTGCTAGAACACCAGGCGGCTTGCTTAGTGGAACAATTACTGGCCAAGGACGATAAGCTGATCTCCGGTCCTAAAACAACTGCAGAACTTATCTGGATCCGCCAGTGGCTCTGGCCCAGACTCACCCAAACTTCTGAGGAAATCACCCATCTGTTACATGGCTTAAACGGTGGTTATGTGCCCAGCGGTTCCTCCGGTGCACCGACGCGGGGACGGGCGGATGTGCTGCCCACCGGGCGGAATTTTTACAGCGTTGATATTCGGGGGCTGCCGACGGAAAGTGCTTGGGATGTGGGTCGTCGAGCGGCGGAAACCCTGGTGGAGCGCTACACCCAAGAGCAGGGAGAATATCCCAAAACCCTGGGACTCTCCATGTGGGGCACTGCCACCATGCGCACGGGGGGAGACGATATGGCTGAAGCCCTGGCCCTTTTAGGAGTACGTCCCGTATGGGATGGGGTGGGTCGTCGGGTGGTGGATTTTGAAATTCTGCCCCTGTCGGTGCTACAACGCCCTCGCGTGGACGTTACCCTACGCATTTCGGGATTCTTTCGGGATGCGTTTCCTAACCTGATTGATTTGTTTAACTCAGCGGTGGCAGCGGTGGCAGCGCTGGATGAACCGTCTGACATGAATCCCCTGGCTACCCAGGTAAAGCAAGAATCGGACCATTGGCAATCCCTTGGGTTTAGTGCTGAGGATGCCGATATTCGTGCCCAGTACCGGGTATTTGGGTCTAAGCCAGGGGCCTATGGTGCCGGACTTCAGGGACTGATTGAGGCACAAAACTGGAGTAGCGATCGCGACCTGGCCCAGGCCTACATCAACTGGAGCTGCTATGCCTATGGGCGATCCAGCACAGGAGAGTCTTCGGAGCAACAACAGCCGGGTAACGGAAAATTGCGCTCCACCTCCGTTCCCGATGTCTTTCAACAACGGCTAGGGCAGCTGCAAATTGTGTTGCACAATCAAGATAATCGAGAACACGATCTGTTGGACTCTGACGATTATTACCAGTTTCAGGGGGGCCTAGTCGCTGCCGTGCGCACCACCCAGGGCAAAAATCCCACAGCCTATTTGGGTGATCACTCCCGCCCCCAACAGCCGCGAATTCGCTCTTTGCCCGAGGAGATCAGCCGAGTTTACCGTTCCCGCGTTGTCAATCCTAAATGGATTGCCGGGGTAATGCGCCATGGCTATAAAGGCGCTTTTGAGATGGCTGCCACGGTGGATTATCTCTTTGCCTATGATGCAACAACCCACGCGGTGGCTGATTTTATGTATGCTGGCGTTGCCGAGACGTACATTCTAGACGACAACGTTCAACGCTTTATCCAGACCCATAATCCCTGGGCGTTACGGGATATGTCAGAACGGTTGTTAGAAGCCCACCAGCGAGGATTATGGCAACAGGTTTCACCCGAAATGCTAGAACAGCTGAGGGCAACTGTATTAGATGCCGAAGCTCACATTGAGGAAACACTATGACCAATCCACAGAACACCCCACAAAATACTTCAGAAGAGCAAGCCCGTCTGCAAAAGATAAAAGCCGCTAAAGATCAGTCCCGTGCCAACCGCAAAGGGAATGAAAAAGGACTGTATCTTTTGTTTACCGGCTTAGGTAAAGGTAAAACCAGTAGTGCCATGAACCTGGTTTATCGCCATTTGGCCCATGATATGAGGGTGGCTGTGGTGCAGTTTATTAAAAACGACAGTGCGTTTCCCGATGGCGATCGCATCATGTTAGAAAAGCTCAAGGAACAGGGTTTTCCGATCAGTATCGATACCCTGGGTGGCGGCTTCACCTGGGAAACCCAGGACCCGGATCAAGACCAGCGGATGGCGGAACAGGCCTGGCAAACGGCAACCAAGCTAATTGCGGACCCCGATATTTCCCTGGTTGTTCTGGATGAATTACACATTGCGCTCAAAAAAGCTCGGCTAGATCTGACACCTGTAATGGCAGGCATTCAGGCTCGTCCTAACCATTGTCATGTGGCCAGTACCGGACGCTATGCTCCCCAGGAATTAATTGATGTTGCTGATTTGGTGACAGAAATGAACCGCATTAAGCACCCCATCAGTGCAGGGATTCCAGCCCAGATAGGGATTGAGTATTAGATGGCTTTCAAGAGTGAATGGACACTATAATCACCTTGCTACCTGTTTGATGATTATAAAGATGCAAAAGCTTACCATAACCCGACCCGACGACTGGCATCTGCATGTGCGGGACGGTGTGATGTTGAAAGCGGTTTTGCCCCATACGGTGCGTCAGTTTTCCCGCGCCATCATTATGCCGAATTTGAAGCCCCCCGTGCGCTCGGTAGCGGATGCGGCAGCCTATCGCGATCGCATTATTGCAGCCATTCCAGCTGGCCAGCAGTTTGAGCCGCTAATGACCCTCTACCTGACTGACAATACAGACCCCGAAGAAATCATTGCGGCCAAAGCCTCCCAGTTTGTTAAAGCGGTTAAATACTATCCAGCCGGTGCAACAACTAATTCAGACTTTGGTGTGACGGATATTCGTAAGTGCGATCGCGTCTTTGCCGCCATGCAGCAGGTGGACATGCCCCTATTGTTACACGGGGAAGTGACCGATAAAGGGGTCGATGTTTTTGATCGTGAGAAGATATTTATCGAGCAACATTTGCTCCCACTTAAGCAACGATTTCCCAACCTGCGTATCGTGCTTGAGCACATTACCACCTCAGATGCTGTGCAGTTTGTTCTGGCCCATAACCATGTGGCTGCAACCATCACACCGCAGCATTTATTGTTTAACCGTAATGCACTCTTCCAAGGGGGAATTCGCCCCCATTTTTATTGCCTGCCAATTTTGAAACATGAGCAGCATCGTCGGGCAATTTTGCAAGCGGCCACTTCGGGTAATCCTAAGTTTTTTCTGGGTACCGATAGTGCCCCCCATGCTCGCAACAGTAAGGAAACATCCTGTGGCTGTGCCGGTTGCTATTCGGCCTTGCATGCTATGGAGTTGTATGCAGAAGCGTTTGAGAGCGTTGACGCCCTCGATAAACTAGAAGCGTTTGCCAGCTTCCATGGACCAGACTTTTACCAACTACCCCGCAATACGCAGCAAATTACCTTGGTCAAAACAACGTGGCGCATCCCTGATCACGTGCCTCTGGCTGAGTCTGCACTTGTACCGTTACGGGCAGGGGAAGAGATGATGTGGCAAATGGCATAGCAACGGGGTATGGGTCTGGTTCTAGCAGCAATAAGAAACAACGTTTTATGCCCATCCTAACTAGTTAATCCTATACAATTTTGATATCCAAAGCGAAGGTGAAGGTGGTAGATTTAATCTGCTTAGCATCGGTTCTAGTGGGGAACAGCCGCTAGAGGAAAAGGGGAAAGCGCAGTGAAAATCTGCCACTGTCCCGCAGCTGTGAAGGAAGTTTTATACCTCCCAGTCAGAATGCCCGCCGATGGTCAACCTACCGTTTTATTGATCTGCGAGGTACAGATGGGTTTATATGCTTTAGTCGCCTTGAAGGGTTTCAAGGTTAAGAATCTTTGTCGTTCAGGTGAGATTGCGCTTGTTGCGATCGCAGCATTTCTCCTCAATGCATTGCCTGCCCTAGCTCACCATCCGTTGGGTGGCAAGACACCCAGTAATTTCATTGAAGGTTTTTCGTCGGGTATTGGTCATCCGGTCATTGGACTAGATCATCTAGTGTTTGTCATTGCCTCAGGGTTGTTAGCAGCGGCCATTGGTCGCAACTTAATGATTCCTGTTGCCTTTGTTTTAGCCTCTCTTTTGGGTACAGGAATTCATTTGATGAGCATTGATCTGCCGCTTCCTGAGCTGGTAATTTCTGCCTCAGTTCTCGTCTTTGGTGTACTACTAGCCCTAAAAGAGCGGCCAAATGGCACGGTTATCACTGGCTTAGCGGCCATTTCTGGATTGTTCCATGGATTTGCTTACGGAGAATCCATCTTTGGTTCTGAAATGGGTCCTTTGGTGGCTTATTTGCTAGGATTTGCATTCATTCAGCTTGCGATCGCAACAGCTGCTTATTGGCTGGGTAGTCGCCTATTCCAACAGTCACCCGACAGTTCAACACTGCGATTTGCCGGTTTTATTATTTGTGGTGTAGGCGGTACGTTTCTATCCACATTGATTATGGATTCTGTTTTTCCCGTTTAACCTACGCTGAGCTACTGTAAACCCTCTTATATGGATACTAGGAAAAATCAATGCATAAAATTCCTGTTACCGTAGTCACCGGCTTTCTAGGGTCCGGTAAAACCACCCTGGTGCGTCATCTATTGCAAAACAACCAGGGACGACGCATCGCTGTATTAGTCAATGAATTTGGAGAGGTTGGCATTGATGGAGAAATTCTAAAATCCTGCCAGGTCTGTGATGAAGATGAGACCCCTGATACTAACATTCTAGAGCTTGCTAATGGTTGTCTGTGCTGCACTGTGCAAGAAGAGTTTTTGCCTACTATGCAAACTCTTCTAAAGCGGCGAGAAGACATTGACTGTATTGTCATTGAAACCTCAGGCTTAGCGCTGCCGAAGCCTTTAGTGCAGGCGTTTCGTTGGCCTGAAATTCGAACTGGCGCAACCGTGGATGGTGTGGTAACGGTGGTGGATGGCAATGCCCTTGCCAATGGTCAAATTGTTGGCGATCTAGAGGCCTTAGAAGCTCAACGGCAGGCGGATGACTCATTAGACCATGAGACGCCAATTGAGGAACTGTTTGAGGATCAGCTAGCCTGTGCTGATATGGTGTTACTGACTAAGAGCGATGTGATGTCGGAGGATAACCGTCTTAAGGTACAGCAATGGCTCCAACAGAAGGCACCCACGGGTGTGAAGGTTGTTCCTTGTCAGCAGGGTGAGATTAGCCCAGAGATTTTGCTGGGCTTTAATGCCGCTGTTGAAGATGACTTGGATAGTCGTCACAGCCATCATGATCATGAAGAAGAGCATGAGCATGACGATCATCTGGAGTCCGTTTATGTTGAGCTAGATAAGGCGTTTGAGCCTGCTGTTTTGGTGCAACGTTTGCAATCGTTGGTGCAGCAGCAAGAGATTTATCGCATTAAAGGCTTTGTCTCTGTCCCAAACAAAGCGATGCGACTAGTTTTGCAAGGTGTAGGCCAGCGGTTTGATCACTTTTATGATCGCCCCTGGCAAGCGGATGAATCTCGTCAGACTCGGCTAGTGGTCATTGGCTCTGAGCTGGATAAAGCGACCGTTACTCAAGCCATGGCAGGAACTGCATAGGTCTGATGGTGAGCTATGGTCCATCAACTCTTGCACTCAGTCGATTGTGAGGCTTAAACCCGCGTTGGTTTCAAAAGCACAAAAAAGGCAGAATACGCCTTGGAGTGAATCGGGTGGTTAAGCGCGCATAAATATTTAGGGCGTTCCCGAATGAGGGGAGCGATAATGGGCTCAACATTGAGGGAGTCTCAAGCATGCGAGGGCGATTCAAGCAGTGGCCGCCAAAAATAAGCATCAACCAGGGGTGGGTGATGGGAGCGATCGCCACTCCAGTCTTTCTCTGGATGGTGTGGTGGCTTTGGTTACTCCCCGTTCGTCGACCTCAGCCAGATGACGGTCGACGAACCCACAACGAAAGAGTCACCCTTGCTCACCCACATCGTAAAACCCTCATCAGCGGTATTGGGGCGATGGCGACGGTTGCCGGTGGAGTCTTCCTGCTGCTCCGTTTCCGCATTACTAATAGAAATGCAGAGGCAGCCGACCTTAGGGGGGCTGACCTTAGGGGGGCTGACTTTATAGGTGCCGACTTTATAAGTGCCAACCTTAGCGGGGCCAACCTCAGCGGGGCCAACCTCCGTGATGCTGACCTCAGCGGGGCCAATCTCAGTGGTACCGACCTCAGCGGGGCCAACCTTAACGGGGCCAACCTCAGTGGGGCCGACCTTATAAATGCCGACCTCAGCGGGGTCAACCTCCGTGATGCTGACCTCAGGTATGCTAACCTCAGCGGGGCCGACCTTAGATATTCTGACCTCAGCGGGGCCGACCTCAGATATGTCAACCTCAGCGGAGCCGACCTCAACTGTACCCTACTCAGCGATGCCAACCTCAGCGAGGCTAACCTCAGTGGGACCTTGCTATTTTTTATAAATTTACGAGAAGTTCTAAATCTTGAACCGCTTCAATTAGAGGTGAAACCTTCGCCGTTTTTATGTAATGTTGCATTGCCTTCTTATTCCAAGCAACCAGATGTGAATCCCAATCGCGCCTGCGATCGCATGCCCCAACTTTTGAGCGCTCGCTATGATATTTCTCTCGAAGAGGCCCAAGGGATAGTCGATGAAGCTCGACAACACCAATGGGACTAACCAAACTAAGTAGGTTGACCTTAGATCTTGCACCTGGCGAGGCAGCGTTAGTCCACCGTGGACTCAATGTCGCACGGCTAATCGCATCAAGACCCACTAAAGGGGTTGAGTGATCGGTAAAAGCTCTATATCCAGAGCTTCACAGCCAAGTTGTCGCTTTAGCAGACAGCCCTTGATTATCGCTGGGTTTTGAACCCGGCGTGGGTTATTGCCCCTAACCTGGATGTTCCCAACACCTTACCTGTATGCTACACCCAGACTATGAATACTATTCTTGAGGACGTTGCCGAGCGTCTGAGCCAAGCCGAACAGATTCTGTTTATTACGGGGGCAGGCCTCTCTGCTGACTCGGGTTTGCCCACCTACCGGGGAGTCGGTGGGCTATACGAAGGGCAAACGACGGCAGAAGGTTTTCCGATCGAAGAAGCCCTGAGTGGCTCCATGTTTCAGGTGCAGCCCGACATTACCTGGAAATACCTCTGGCAAATTGGTGCGGCATTGCACAATACTTGCCACAATCGTGGGCATGAGGTGATTGCGGAAATTGAGCGCCATAAGCCTAACACTTGGGTCTTAACCCAAAATATTGATGGGTTTCATCGCTCAGCAGGCAGTCAAAACCTGGTGGAAATTCACGGTCGTGCTTCAGAGCTTTATTGCATCAAGTGTGATTATGTCACCACCGCCCAGGACTTCCTGGCGGACTATGGCCAAGAGGTGCCTCTGCCTCCCATCTGTCCAGCCTGCCAGGGTATTATTCGTCCTGCCGTTGTCCTTTTTGGTGAAGCGTTACCCGAACGGGGTATCCAAGCGCTTTACCAGTTTCAGGACACGGCCTGGGATCTTGTCTTTGCGGTAGGAACGTCGGGGCTTTTTCCGTATATTGCTGCCCCCCTGGTTCAAGCTCAGTTAAATGGTATTCCCACGGTAGAAATTAATCCGGGTGAAACGATGTTGTCGTCTGTGGTGGAGTATCGGATTGCCCTAGGGGCAGCGGTGGCGTTAGAGCAGATTTGGCGTTTGGCTCAGCATTAGAGACAAGTACAACCATGATGGTTCTAGGGTTACGAAGATCATCAAATGACCGTTTACTCGAAAGCTCTTACCGCATCGCTAGGCTCAAAGACGTTAGCTGACATTAATGTTGTCGAGGATAGTTCTGAAGACTATGGCCGACAACATTTAACAAACTGTTGAGCAAAGGTGGGATTACTGCCGAAGTGTAAATGAACGTAACTAGCCAGGACATTATAGACCTGATAACCTTCCCAGGTTTGATGGTTCTTCCATCCTTGCAGTTTGTAATTAAACTCTAATTGTCCCCTGAGCGAAAATTGTCCCCTGAGCGAAAATTGTCCCCTGAGCGAAGTCGAAGGGGACGTTGGGGTGATTTCCAGCAGATTACCCTGAGCATCCACAATGTCTGAATAGTGAAACCGATGACCGCGAATGGTGCCCTGTTTAGGGAAGCCACCGTAGGGTCCCACCATGTTTACCTGGCGATAGCCCAGCTTCACCCGTTGTCCCATTGTTGTCCAAAACGGAAGCATGCCGACAAAGGGATAGCGTTGTTTTTCAGCGTCCAACAATCCCTGGGAAAGATACATCAGGCCACCGCATTCTGCATAGACCAGACGTCCTGACCGGCAAAAGTTTGCGATCGCATCCCGCATACCCGTATTCTCAGACAGTTGTTTAGAATGCAGCTCAGGATACCCCCCACCAATATAAAGACCATCCAAATTCTCAGGCAAAGAATCCTTTAGAGGAGAAAAAGGAATCAATTCTGCCCCTGCCTGTTCCAGCAGACTTAGGTTGACCGCATAGTAAAAACAAAACGCCTGGTCCTGGGCAATCCCAATGCGGACCTTAGGAGAGTGGGTCAAGCATTGTTGAGCATCGGTTTTCATCTCTAGATGACTGGGTACTACGAGTTGGTCTGAGCGAGAGTTGGCAATATTGACTAACTCTGCCAAATCCAGATTGTCGGTTACCAGCTTTGCCAGAGTATCCAGATAGTCAGTCTCAGCTAACTCACCCTCTGTCGCCCGCCATAGTCCTAGATGGCGTTCAGGAATCCTTACGGGCTCAGTGCGAGGAATCCCCCCCAGAATAGGCACCTGCACAGTCTGGCTGACCGCCGAACAAATGCGATCCAGGTGGGACGCACTGCCAATTTGGTTACAAATCACCCCCGCCACCGTCAGGTCTGGATCAAAGTTGCTATAGCCTGAAATCAGGGCTGCTGCACTGCGGGCCAAAGAGCGGGCGTTGATCACAAGAATCACCGGTGCCCCCAGCCACTTAGCCATTTCCGCCGTACTCCCCGATTCAGACTCCGCGCCGTAGCCGTCAAACAGCCCCATCACCCCTTCAACAATGGCCAGATCAGCTCCCTGGCAAGCCTGATCAAAGATCTGACGATTCTGAGCCTGATTTAGCATCCAGCCATCCAGATTATGGGACACCCGCCCCGTCGCCCGCTGATGGTGGCTGGGGTCAATAAAATCGGGTCCCACCTTAAAAGGCTGTACCTGCAGACCCTGATTGGTAAACGCCCGCATGAGACCAATGGCGATAGACGTCTTACCCACACCACTGTGGGTTCCAGCAATAACAAGGGTGGGGATCGGCATTCTGTAAAAACTATGTTGAAACGCTAAAGGACCTTTAGTTACATAACATTTCTCGTAACATGCCACTTCCCTATGGAGCATTTGATCCTGGAAGACGGTGAGAGTTTATAGTTTTCCGAAAAATCAAAGTGTGCATAAGGCAAATCGGCATGGGGGAATTCCATGTTTCTTCGGCTGCCGACAAATGTTAACGTTAATCCCTGACCTCTATCTCTCTGGATTGCCCAGAGGCCATGATAACCACATGAGTCAATCTAACCCTCTTTTACTTTTGGGCCATGGCACTCGTGATGCTAATGGGCGTCAGGCATTTCTTGATTTTGCCCATACGTTTCAAACCTATGACCCTAGCCGTCCCGTGGTTCCCTGTTTTCTGGAGCTAACGGATCCCCTGATCCAGGCAGGCATTGATAGCTGTGTTGAGCAGGGCTATCACGAGCTAACCGTACTGCCGGTGCTACTATTTGCCGCCCGCCACAGCAAGTTTGACGTAACCAATGAACTGGATCGGGCTATCCAGCGTCACCCTCAACTGAAGCTCAACTATGGTCGCCATTTTGGCGTATCCCTACGCTGGTTAGACCTGTGGCAAAAACGGCTAGAACAGGCAGATAAAGAAAGCACCGTACCCCGTGAACAAACCGTACTGCTGTTTGTCGGTCGCGGCGCGTCGGACCCTGATGCCAATGGCGATGTGTATAAGCTGGCTCGGATGCTGTGGGAAGGCAGCGGCTACCATGACCTGGAAGTTTGTTTTACCGGCATTACCCATCCTCGTATGGAACGAGGCTTTGAGCGCGCCCGAGCCTGGAATCCTAAACGAATTATTGTGATCCCCCACCTATTGTTTGATGGGGTACTGGCAAAACGGATTCAGACCATTGTTGAGCAAGAGCAGGCGACTCACCCTGAAATAGCCGTGCAGAGCCTATCCGTGATTGGTGCCGATCCGATTTTGTTTGAGCTCATTCGCGATCGCGAGCAAGAAGCCCAGGCTGGCCAGGTCTCCATGAACTGCTACACCTGCAAGTTTCGACAAGCAATCAGCGCCCAGGGACACGGTCATCATCACCATCATGATCACGGCCACAGTCATAACCACAGTCATGACCACGCCCATGGCCATAGCCACGACCACCCCGAAGGACAAGCCCTATACCACGGCATTCCCGACCTCTATCCCGAAGTGGATGATTACCATGAACGGGCCTGGCAGGTACCCTAAAAGGGCATAAAAACCAAGTTCATAATATTGGTTTTTATGCTCTAAGTTTCTTGCGGGTACTAGGGCAGGATAAATACAATCGCCCCCGCCGTAACCCAACCCACACCTGCATTATTGCTGTTAGCGATTACCCTGTCGGGGGGGGTGTGGGAGTTTAGGCCCCCACGAATAGGAGGGTTTCAGGGAGGAAAGCCCTGAGCAGCACTTCTTGCAATTAGTCAACTTTATCAACCGAGATATCCTGAGTGGTTGGCTAACGGCAAAACCAACTGCGTGGGGTCCCTCCGAGTTCCCCACACCCCCTGGGCATGGCGGGATGCCGCCCTACAACCCTCATACTAGGATATTCCTAATCGCACTAAGTTTGAGGTTACGGTGGGGTCGATTGTTCAGGTTATCCCAAGCCATGCAATTCTCTTTTGTTTAACAGCTCATAAGTGTGAAGCAATCTTGTCCTCAAAACTTACTGCATATCGTCGGCTTAGGACTAAATGGACTCCAGAGCCTCAACCCTGATGCCCTGGCCTGTCTAAAAAAAGCTGAGGTGATTGCAGGCAGCAAAGCCCATCTGCAAACTGTGGCTAATTATCCAGCTCGTAAACTGCCCTTAGGTAGCAATATTGTCGCCTGGATCGACCAAATAGCCGACATGCTTCAACAACAATCCGTTGTAGTTCTAGCCAGCGGCGATCCACTTTTCTACGGTCTAGGCCGCCTCCTAACACAACAATTCGACCGGCAATGTCTCCGATTCTATCCCCAGGTAAGCTCTATCCAATTAGCCTTTAACCGTCTAGGGATTCCCTGGCAGTCGGCCACCATCGTCAGTGTCCACGGTCGTCAGCCCGATCACCTGGAGCAAGCCCTCAAACAAGGAAAATCTCCCCTCGCAGTTCTGACCGATTTTGTCCATACGCCAGGAGAAATTGCCTGGCTTATTCAAGATATACATCCCCCTGTGCAGTATCACATGACCGTATGTAGCCAGCTCGGAGCTACTGAGGAGACTATCCAATCAATTTCTATAGAAGCAGCAATAGACAGTTCGTTCCCAAGTCCTAATGTTGTTGTCCTAGAAGCACAGCCCCTAACACCAGCACTGCCCCAGCCCCTCTTTGGCATTGCCGATAAAGACTTTCACACCTTTCCTGATCAGCCTGGGTTGATTACAAAACAGGAAGTCCGTGCCCTGTCCCTATCCCTACTACGATTACAGCCAGATATCACAGTGTGGGATATAGGAGCCGGTACCGGCTCCATCTCCATTGAGATTGCGCGTCTGGTGCCCGATGCCCACATCTATGCCATTGAGAAAACGGCTGCTGGGCTGACCTTAATCGAAAAAAACTGTCGTCGCTTTGGTACGCCTCACATTTCTCCTATCCGAGGTATTGCGCCAGCGGCGCTGGACTCTTTGCCAGCCCCGGATCGGATCATGATTGGCGGTGGGGGGAAGGCGATATCGGAAATTTTGGAAGTGTGTTGCGATCGCATCCGCCCGAACGGTGTCATTGTCGCCAACTTTGCCACCCTCGAAACCTGTATGCTAGCCAAGCAACAACTACAAGATAAGGGCTGGATTGTACAGCTATTGCAAGTCAACATTGCCCGCTCAGCTACCCTGGCCACCGCCACCCGTTTTGTTCCTTTAAACCCTGTGATTTTGTTGCAAGCCTCTCGACCATTCCCTCAACCCGATGCAGGCTCAGATCAAGGAGAAGGCAATGATATCTAATGATTTACTGACAAAATCTTCTGCCTGGGGCAAGTTGTGGGGAGTGAGCGTTGGTCCAGGGAATGACGAATGGCTCACCCTGAAAGGACTGCGAATTTTACAGGCCGTGGATGTGGTGGCCTGTCCCCAGAACCGGTCTGGAGAGCCCGGCATGGCCTACAACATTGTCAAATCTCACCTGCGGCCCGAGCAAACGATTTTGCCCCTAGATCTGCCCTTTGTGCGCGATCCGGTGCAGCTACAACAGGCCTGGACTACAGCAGGAGAGAAACTAGTACCCTTGTTAGCCCAAGGCCAGGATGTGGTGTTTATTACCGAGGGAGATGCCAGCCTATATAGCACCTTTAGCTATGTGGCCCAGTCGGTACATCGTTTGGCCCCTGACGTAGAGATTACCACTGTACCGGGGGTGTGTTCTCCCCTAGCCGCCATGGCCGCCCTCAATATGCCCCTGTCTTTGGGCGCGGAGAAAATTGCTATTCTGCCTGCCCTGTATGACGTGTGCGAACTGACCCATGCCCTGGAGTGGGCTGAAGTTGTGGTGTTGATGAAAGTGGCATCGGTGTTTGGTCAGGTATGGAAAATCCTGCAAGCAGCAGACCTTCTAGACCACTCCAGTCTGGTGGAACGGGTGGGTTCACCAGAAGAGAAACGATATCCTAGCCTGGTGAACCTGGCTGACCATAAACCACCCTATTTTTCCATTTTGATTGTGCGCCGCCATGACTATCGCTTCTAAGTCTTCTCCAAAGTCTGAATCTAGACAGCTCGAATCCAAGATCGTGATGATTGCTCCCACGGAGGCAGGTTGCCAGCAAGCTCTGCAGCTGTGGGATGGTCTGCAGCCCCTGGAACTTTGGACCAGGGAAGATACCCTAATTACTGTGGAGTCGTCTTCTGCTAGTTTTGTTATTCACGACTACAGCGGTTCCCTGGCTCCCGTGGTTGCAGACTGCTGGGGTCGCGCCACACAGCTAATATTTTTCCTGCCAGTGGGGGCAGTAGTACGGCTAATTGCCCCGCTGCTCAACAATAAACATCAAGATCCGGGTGTGGTAGCCATTGATGACAGTGGTACGTTTGTGGTTAGCGTTAGCGGGGGACACCAGGGGGGAGCTGATGCGCTAACACGACAATGCGCTGCCCTACTGGGAGCGGAACCGGTAATTACGTCAGCCTCTGAAGGACAACAGTTACCGGCTGTAGATCTGTTGGGTAAGCCCTATGGTTGGCAGCGTGGAGAGGGAGATTGGACCGGGGTGGCGTCGGCGCTGGCACAACGCGAGGCGATCGCAGTGCATCAAACCTGTGGTGAGACTCTATGGCGACAGCTGTTGCCTGACGATTCTTCTTTTTATTTTGCAGATCAAGAGACTGCGGCCTCAAATACTAAATCACCCGCCTCTCCGCAACTGTGGATTTCGGATCAGCTACCCCCTAGTCAGGATTTAGAAGGGCAAAACCCAGCGAAATCTCTTCAAGTGTGCTGGCATCCTCGCACATTATGGCTGGGGCTGGGCTGTGAGCGAGGGACCTCGACAGAGTTAATTGAGGCGAGTATTAGGCAGGTGTTGCGCGATCGCAACCTGGCCTGGCAATCCATCGCCGGCATCGCCTCCATTGACCTCAAGCAAGACGAAGTCGCTTTCCAAACCCTGACAGAACAGCATCAGTGGCCCCTGCACTTGTTCAGCGCTGCTCAACTACAAGAACCAGCGGTTCCCAATCCCTCAGACATCGTCACCCAGGCGGTGGGGACACCGTCAGTCGCTGAAGCCGCTGCCCTACTGGCCGCCCATAGTCAGGAACTGGTGGTTACGAAACAAGTCTTTAAAGGTGAACAGCAGGGGGCCTGCACCATTGCCGTGGCCCGCGCTGACCAAGCATACAATCCCCGACCGGGTCACCTGTATCTGATTGGCTCAGGTCCTGGCTCTTTAGCCCAGCTCACCGCAGCGGCCCGTACCGCTCTGTTGGACTGTGATGTGGTAATTGGCTATGGCCTTTATTTAGACCTGTTGCGGCCCCTATTCCATCCTAACCAGATGATTGAGACTAGCAAAATCACCCAGGAAGTGCAGCGGGCAGAGCGAGCCGTTGCCCTGGCCCAGCAAGGATTAACCGTTGGTATGGTGTCCTCCGGCGACTGCGGCATTTATGGCATGGGGGGCCTGGTGATGGAATGCCTGGTGCAGCGAGATTGGGATGGCAACACACCCGGTGTTTCAGCCTTTCCAGGAATTACGGCACTCCAGGCAGTGGCGGCTCGGGTGGGGGCTCCCCTGATGCATGATTTTTGTGCCATTTCGCTTTCGGATTTACTGGTGCCGTGGGACGTGATCGAAAAGCGGTTGGAGGCAGCTGCCCAGGGGGACTTTGTGGTGGCGTTGTACAATCCGCGTTCGAAGACCCGCACCAAAGGGATTAAAATTGCGTTAGAGATTTTGCGGCGACATCGTCCGGTTGATACACCGGTTGCGATCGCACGTTCTCTCTACCGTTCAGGAGAATCAGTCCGCTGTCTTACCCTGAAGGAGGTGGATGTGACCACCATCGATATGCTCACCGTGGTGTTAATCGGCAATTCCCGCACGTTTTTGCATCAGGGTCGCATGATTACCCCCAGGGGTTACAAAGTCTAGAAATCGGTAAACAAATGACTATAGCGACCATGAAATAGGTGCAATGCTATTTTTTTGCAAATATTCATTGGCTTTTGAAAAGTGCCGATTGCCAAAGAAACCACGGTGCGCCGAGAGCGGCGAAGGGTGAGGTGAGGTCAGCACTAAATGCCGTTCACGATCAATAAATTTTCCTTTCTGTTGTGCATAGCTACCCCACAGCAGAAAAACGAGATTTTCGCGTTGCTGATTTAGGTTAGTGATCATGGCATCTGTAAATTGCTCCCAGCCTTTTCCCCGATGGGAGGCGGCTTTATGTTGTTCCACTGTGAGAACGCTGTTAAGCAGTAACACGCCTTGCGTTGCCCAGCTTTGCAGGCAGCCGTGGTGAGGAGGTTTAATGCCCAGGTCTTGCTCAATTTCTTTAAATATATTAACCAGAGAAGGCGGCGGAGCAATGCCCTCCGGGACGGAAAAGCTCAAGCCGTGGGCCTGACCGGGGCCATGATACGGGTCCTGTCCAAGAATCACAACTTTGACTTGGTCAAACGGTGTGCTATCCATTGCATTGAACATCAGTGAGCCACGGGGGTAAATAATCTTGCCAGCGGCCTTTTCCGCCTTTAAGAATTTTTTCAGCTCCTGCATGTAAGGAGTGGCAAACACATCTTCTAAAACCGCTTTCCAGCTGGCTTCAAGTTTAATCGTGCTATTAGAAGAGGACGAGGCTTCTATGGTCATAACGGGCCTGTATGGGTAGATGGTTTAGACAAATAGTAATTCGCACTATCATAAACTTTGTCATACCATTTCCCATTGTGATCGCTTACGGCAAGGAATTTATGAGCATGGTGTGTTCTTAAGAATCTATTGATAGGGTATGTAGGAGTACAGTGAAGATCGCACCCGATAAGATCGGAGATCGCTCTAAAATGGGGTGGGTATTAATGGCTCAGTAAGTGTTTGTTTTTAGCTCGAATTAGCATTAGCGAAGAGTCACCCTGAAAATCGCAGGAAAAACCCAGATTTTTCAGAAATTTTAGCAGGGTCATACCATCTCCTCGGGGAGAACCGCCAGCTTCAACAATTAAATATTTAACCGATGATTTTAGTAAGTCGCCAAAGGGCATTAAAATGCTGTGTTCTGAGCCCTCAACGTCTACCTTGAGCACATCAACAGAACCTGTCTTTGCCAATATTAACTGCAGTGTTGTTACTTCAACGTCTACACTGCTGCGAGCTGAGGGATCGGGTAAATTCAAGCGATGTCCCCCGGTATTGTCTGGACTGATAAATAGGGTGGCTGTTCCCGGCTTATTACCAACAGCTTGATTATAGGGAGATACCTGGGTCAACCCATTTAGTTCAAGATTGCGGATGAGCAATTGATAATTACTGGGTTCTGGCTCAAATGTTAACACGTGGCCATCAGGCGTTAACAGTTGGGTCGCTTGAACTGCAAATGTGCCAACATGGGCTCCAATATCAATGATAGTTCTAAAGTGGTTCTCTTGTTGCATTAACCACTGGATATACTCCTGATAAACCTCCTCAATAATACCTGTGTCCATGGTATGAGGCCGTACATGGAAACGAAAGTCATGCTTTGTGACAATGGTCTCGTTTGATTGACCTGTAGCCGCAGCCGGTAGAGCGTCGATAAAGGCTGTTAAAGCATTTGTATTTGCTTCTCCAGATAACTGCTGTGAAGTTGTGGCTAACAGGAAACTATCATTTTCAAAAACAAGTTTGAGGTTGGTGCGCTGCTGTTTTAAGAGTGGTGCGATCGCAATGGCCATACTGCGATGAATTAAAAGGATGTCATAGTTATGGGTAGAAACAGTATCTGAATATTGCTCAAATGAAACTTTTTTGGGTAGTAACACCCCGATCTTATTGAAGATTGGCAATAGATAGTTGGGAACTAATGTTGTTATCTGACCATTGGATGCTTTGCTCGTGTTTAGCACTGAGAGATAGGCTGTAAGAACAGCCATGGAGTCGCGGTCTCCCGCTTGATAGCTAAAAATTTTAAGGGCAGCCGGTGTGCGAATGCCTGGCAAAAATTGACCAGCACTTAATAGTAAGCGTGCCGATAGGAAACGGAATATTAGACGCACTAGCGACTTTAAGCCATAGTGCTGGTAGGCTACGATAGCTTTTCTAATCGGTTTCATTAGGCAAACCCACTGGCGTAATAACAATTTCGCCAAGTATATCAGCCCCTCCACCCTTTGGACTTCGCCCCTCTGTATCGACCTAACGGCAAACCCATGCCAAATTCTCAATTGGTTTCGCTTACGTTGGCAGGTCGAAGTCACCTGCGAAGAAGTCCGAGCCCACTTGGGTAGTGAATAACATCGAGCTAAGGATATATAAAGGTAATTCCTTGTCATCTAACAGATGGCTCATTTCCTCATAATATCCCCAAACTTTCTTCGTACATTAAAGATGGTGATCCTAAGACAGGGGTACAACCCTTTGATGGGGATATCTCAGAGACTAATCAGCAATGAGGTCTATCGTGACTGGAGCAGTGTCGGGAAGAGTGATTGCTGTGCGAGGCAGTGTAGTCGATCTGTATTTTCCAGGCACCTTACCTGCCTTACATACCCAGGTGACTATCGGTGGGAGCGGCACTGTTGAAGTGGTGAATTATTTAGATGCCCATACCGTTCGGGGGATTGCTCTTGTGCCCACCGATGGGTTTGCTCGGGGAACACCCGTTAAAGAGACTGGTTTGCCAATACAGGTTCCCGTTGGTGATGGTTTGTTGGGGCGAATGTTTAATGTATTTGGAGAGCCGATTGATGGAAAAGGAGAGGTATTAGGCCCTCGTCGTTCTATCTATAGACAGCCACTGCCGTTAAATGATCGGATTACTCAGACCCAGATCCTGACGACAGGGATCAAAGCAATCGATGTGTTAGCTCCGCTAGAACGTGGAGGTAAGGCAGGTTTGTTTGGCGGAGCAGGTGTGGGTAAAACGGTCCTGATTACTGAGTTAATTAATAATGTTGCTAAGCAATACCGGGGAGTAAGTATTTTTTGTGGTGTGGGCGAGCGCTCCCGTGAAGGGGAAGAGCTTTATCGTGAAATGAAGACGGCGGGTGTCTTGGATAAGACTGTCATGGTCTTTGCACAAATGAATGAACCACCGGGAGCCCGATTTCGAGTAGGGCATACGGCGTTGACCATGGCTGAGTATTTTCGAGATGAGGCTCACCAGGATGTGTTGCTCTTGATCGATAATGTGTTTCGATTTATTCAGGCAGGCTCGGAGGTGTCGGGACTGATGGGTCAGTTGCCTTCGCGGGTGGGGTATCAGCCGACACTGGCAACGGAAGTCGCGGCGCTAGAGGAGCGGATCTGTAGTTCTGATACGGGTTCAATCACGTCGGTGCAGGCGGTGTATGTGCCAGCTGACGATCTCAGCGATCCTGCCGTTGTTCACATTTTTTCCCATCTGTCAGCCTCGATTGTATTGTCCCGGAGACGGGCTAGCGAAGGACTCTATCCAGCCATTGATCCGTTGCAATCCGGTTCAAAAATGTTGATGCCGTCAGTGGTGGGAAAACGCCACTATGAGATTGCCCAGGCGGTCCGTCAGACCTTGGCGAATTATGAAGGTTTAAAGGATATTATCGCGATGCTGGGGATTGAGGAGTTGGCTCAATCTGAGCGGCAAACAATTTATCGAGCCCGACGGCTGGAGCGATTTTTGACTCAGCCGTTTTTTACAACAGAGCAGTTTACAGGTATTCAGGGGCAGCAAGTGTCCTTGGAGGATGCTTTGGATGGATGCGATCGCATCCTCAATGATGAATTTGCTGACATTCCTGAAAAAGACCTGTACATGATTGGCGGCGCTCCAAGCATTCAGTAAGGTTCCTATGCATCTCAAAATTCTTCTCCCCAACAAGGTTTTAATAGACCAATATGTAACAAAAATTGTTGCCGAGGCCGTCAATGGAAATTTTTGTCTATTACCGCGTCACATTGATATGTTAACGGCCTTAGCGCCTGGGATTCTGACATTTCAGGCCGATGGAGATGAAACATTCTTAGCCGTTGAGGGTGGCATTTTAATCAAATGCGGATCAGAGGTGCTAGTGTCTACTCGCAATGCGTTTTGTGGCGATAGTTTAGAAGTCTTAAAACAGGAGGTGGCGCAGCAGTTCTACACCATTGATGAGCAGGAGCGTCAGGCCCGCACAGCTATTGCTCGCATGGAAGCGAGTTTGGCCCGTCAGTTTACGGCATTATCTGTGGAGTAGCAGGATCTGATGTCTCCGTCGCGCCCACCCAAAAACCATCATTCTTTTCTAAAAGACATTGGCGAAAAAGCTCGTCGTAAGCTCAAGGCTCGTCGGAGTCGTAAGTCGATATGGTTTGCGTTAGGAATGTTTGGCATGGTGGGATGGGCTGTGACGTTGCCCACCCTGATGGGTCTGGCCCTGGGAATCTGGATCGACCGGCGTGATCCAGGACAGTATTCTTGGACCCTGATGCTGTTGGTCTTGGGTCTGGGCCTGGGCTGTTGGAATGCCTGGTACTGGGTGACCAAGGAGAGTCAGCATGACTGAGACAGAGCTGATTATATTAGCCCTGTTGGTGGGGATTGTTGTTGCTTGCGCGCTCGCGCCCCTGTGTTTGCGACCTTTGATTTCTCGTTGGAAAATGCGGAGAAAATTGCTGGTATGACTATTTCTCTAATCATGAAGGGGCTGGGTTTCTTATTGGCGGGACTCAGCTTAGGCATTATTTATTTTGGCGGCCTTTGGTTTACCCTGCGTCGTCTGCATTGCTGGCAAAAACCATACTTGTGGCTGGCGGTGAGCTGGCTTGGACGTTTAGTTGTCTTGTTAGGAGGTGGAGCGTGGTTACTAAACCAGACTGTTGTTTCACCGTTACTGGTGATTTTGTTGGTGAGTATAGGTGTTTGGATGGGGCGCACATTGTTGATTGCTCGTTTGCTCAGCGTTGTAGAGCGCTCTGGGGTAGTTGCTCGCCGTTCTCATACTTAAGGAGTTGTCTCCATGAACCTTACCCCTGATCAAATCCCGATTCATTTTGGACCCGTTGTTCTAAATGCCACCTTGGTATTTACCTGGTTTATTATGGGCCTGCTGGTTCTAGGATCTTGGTGGATTACCCGTAAACTGTCGGCGTCAACGCAGATTTCACCGGGTCAAAATTTGTTGGAGGTGCTAGTGCTCGGTTTAAATAATCAAATTCGTGATGTCAGCGACCAACCGCCGCAGACCTATTTGCCCTTTGTAGGCACGCTGTTTATATTTATTGCGGCGTCCAACCTGTTAAGTATTTTGCCAGGATACCAGCCTCCGACCGGTTCGTTATCAACGACAGCCGCGTTAGCGCTCTGTGTGTTTGTGGCCATACCGCTGTTTGGGATTCGTCAGCGTGGCTGGCGTGCTTATCTCAAACAATATCTAGAACCCACTCCCATGATGTTGCCATTTAATCTGATTGGTGATGTCTCACGAATTATTTCATTAGCCGTCCGGTTATTTGGCAATGTGATGAGTGGCACCATGATCGTGGCTATTTTACTGTCCGTTGCCCCCCTATTTTTTCCCGTGGTCATGCAGATGTTTGGCCTGCTGACGGGGCTGATTCAGGCCTATATCTTCGCGGTATTGGCCATGGTGTTTATTGCCGCTGCGACTGAAGTTCAGGCCCCTGACAATGAGACGATATCCCCAGATGCTGATTCTTTAGGAGAGATTTCCCATGGATAATATTGCCCTGATTGGTATGGCGTCTATTGTGATCGCTGGGCTTACCATTGCGATTGGGTCCATTGCTCCCGCCTTAGGAGAAGGCCGAGCCTTAGCCCAGGCTCTCAATGCCTTAGCTCAACAACCTGATGAAGCGAATACCATCACCCGTACCCTATTTGTGGGCATGGCTCTGGTAGAGTCCACGGCGATTTATTGTTTTGTGATTACCCTGATCTTGATTTTTGCTAATCCGTTTTGGGTCTATGTGACCACTCAAGTGGGGGGCTAGGCTATGCTAATTGACAATTTCACGGTGCTGGCGCAAATCATTAACTTTTTGATTTTAGTGGTGTTGCTAAAACGCTTTCTCTACGGGCCGATTACCCGCGCTATGGAGGCGCGTAAACAGACGATTGCGCATCAGCTGGAACAGGCCGAGCAGCGAGAGGCGATAGCACAGGCAGAGGCCCAGCGGCTGCAGCAGATGCAGCAGGACTTTGCTGCCCACCGTGAGCAGCGCCTGGTAGAACTGCGATCGCAGCTAGAAGACGAACGCCTGACGCGACTAGAGCAGGCTAAAGACGAAGTAGACGCGGCCAAAGATCGCTGGTATCGTGGCATCGCCCAAGAAAAAGCAACGGTGCTGCGCTCGTTTCAGCAGCAGGCCAACTACCAACTCACCCAAACCCTACGTCAGGTGTTAACGGAGCTGGCTGACGCGTCCTTAGAACAACAAATCACCCAGCAATTTCTCACTCGGTTAACTCAGCTCCCAGAGCAGGAACGAACCCGGCTACAGATCGCTTTGAACGATGGTTTGAACGATGGGACATCGGTGCAGCTGAGCAGCAGTTTTCCCCTACCGGCAGCCACTCAACAAGACATCACAGAAGCACTGCGAGATATCGGAGCCTTCTCAAACTTCGATTATGAATTAAATCCTGCCCTGATCTGTGGGTTAGAACTCAATGTGCCGGGTTATTGTCTCGCCTGGAACTTGGTCAAGTATATAGAGACCCTAGAGCAAAATCTAGCTCACGTTTTAGACCAACCCATTGAGCAGCAGGCAGGATAGAGCTATGGAAGAGTTGAGGACGTCAGCCCCACTGATGAATGCGTTTACTCAAACGTTGGCATCCTTTGTCCAGGCCAGGGAACAGACTAGCCTAGAGCTGAACTGCCAGGAAGTAGGCACGGTGACCTTTTTAGGTAATAGCATTGCTCGGGTGGCGGGGTTGCCGAATGTGCGATCGCAAGAGCAAGTCAGATTTGCCGATGGCTCCATGGGTCTGGCCTTTAACCTCGATCCCGATGAAGTGGGCGTGGTGCTACTGAACAACTACACCACCATCAAGGCGGGCAGCCAGGTACAGCGAACTGGGCGAGTGCTGGATACGCCTGTCGGAGAAGGTTTGCTCGGGAGAGTCGTAACTGCGCTGGGTACCCCCTTGGATCAAGGAGGGCCGCTACCCGTACTAGAGCGTCGACCGATTGAACGACCCGCTCCCACTATTATGGAGCGTTCCCCGGTGAGCGTGCCTCTACAGACAGGCATCAAGGTGGTGGATGCTCTGGTGCCCATTGGGCGTGGGCAGCGACAGCTAATTTTAGGCGATCGCCAAACGGGCAAAACATCTATTGCCTTGGACACCATGCTCAACCAAAAACATCAGGACGTGATCTGTATTTACTGCGCCATTGGGCAGCGGAGTGATGCCGTTGCCCAGTTAATTGCCACCCTGCATCATCAAGGGGCCATGGACTATTGCCTTGTCGTGGTTGCCAGTGGTGAAGACACTCCTGCTCTGCAATACATTACCCCCTACGCCGCCACCGCCATGGCGGAATACTTTATGGAACAGGGGCGTGATGTATTGATTGTTTACGACGATCTGATCCACCATGCGCGAGCCTATCGGGAGCTATCCCTGCTGCTGCGTCGCCCGCCGGGACGAGAAGCGTTTCCCGGCGATATTTTTTATCTCCATTCTCGCCTACTGGAGCGAGCTACCTGTCTACGGCCAGACCTGGGTGGGGGCTCCTTAACGGCGTTACCCATTGTCGAAACCGAGGCCGGTAATCTCTCAGCTTATATCCCGACAAATCTGGTGTCGATTACGGACGGGCAAATTTACCTTACTCCCACGCTGTTTCAAAAAGGTTTGCTACCCGCTGTCGATGTGGGACGCTCGGTTTCTCGTGTGGGTGGGAAGGCTCAACTACCCGTCTATCGAGCTGTGGCAGGAGATCTGCGGTTGATGTACTCTCAGTTCCAAGAGCTGGAATCCTTTGCCCGTTTTGGTACCCGGTTAGACGAATCGACACAGCAAACCCTAACTCGTGGTCGTCGCATTAGGGCCGTACTTCGACAAGATCAATATCATCCACTGACGGTTAGCCAACAAATTATCCTGCTGCTAGCAGCAAATGCGGGATTACTGGATAATGTATCGATTTCCGATATTCCCCAGGCCGAGGCGTTGCTTTGTGATGCGGTAGAACAACAGCTACCCGATGTGTGTCAGCGAATTTCGCTGGGCAAAAAGCTGAAAGATAACGACTGTGAGCTGCTACTACAGATAGCCAGACAACTTTTGCATCCAGGGCCAATGGAAGGAAAATCATGACAACATTAGAGTCTCTCCAGAGAAAAATTAAAACAACAGATGATCTGCAATCTGTTGTTAAAACCATGAAATCCCTGGCAGCAGTCAGTATTCATCAGTATGAGAATGCGGTGGTTTCTTTAGCCGACCATAGCCAGGTTCTAGCCATGGCACTACAAGTGTTAATGATCAATCTACCAGAGGCGTTGAGTACTCAAAAACCAACAGCACCGAAACGTTTAGGCATTGTGATTTTTGGTAGCGATCAGGGTATGTGTGGGCACTTTAATCCGCAGCTGGTTGAATTTGTTGGCCGTCGTCTAGAGCGATTACATCGATTCCAACATAAGGCTGTGGGAGAGGTGTCTGATCCCAAATTCTTAGCTGTTGGTTCGCGTGTTGTCGATAGTCTAATGACCGCTGGATATCCGGTAGAACAATGTCTGTCTGTACCCTGCTCCCTTGGAGGTATTACCCCCTTAGTACAGCAAATTGTACTACAGCTAGAGAACTGGCGACAAAAATCTCAGGTGGACCATATCTGGGTATTTCACAATCGACCTACCAGGGGCATGACATCGTCCCCGACACTATTACAATTGTTTCCCATAAGCTATCTCTATTTAAAGCAGTTAGAGCAGCAGCCTTGGCCTTCTCGTTGTCGGCCACAAGTGAAGATGGACTACAATCGTCTATTCACAGCTATTTTTCAGCAGCACTTTTTTATCGGTCTATATCGGGCTTGTGCTGAATCTTTGTCCAGTGAAAATGCTAGTCGTCTAACAGCAATGCAAGTGGCTGAAAAGAATATAGATGAGCGTTTGCAAACCCTAAAAATAGCCCATCAGCAACAGCGGCAAGATGCCATCACAGAAGAGCTTCTGGATATTATTGCTGGGTTTGAGGCGTTAGCTCAAAGTCCCGAACTCAGGTATGAGGGATAATTTGTGGGGAGACATCCAAGATGTCAGGGTTGGGTAGTGTAGGCACAAACCAGAGGTTCTCCATGGAGGCCCCCGTCACATCAACATAGTAGAGCTGAGCCTGGGCGAAATTAACATGGTCTAAGTCGGCGTTGACGAGACTGGCATTGGTCAAAAAGGCCCCCGTCAAGTTGGCAGCAGACGACGACTCTCATCTACCCTGCTTTAATTGTTGCATGGATGGCGAAAAAGGGGCTGACCCCGGTCTGGATTTAATGAAACGATACGTGGTCGGCCATCCTCATACATTCCTCAAAGTCTTGATTTATACCCAAATTGGAAACGTTCACCCCCGTTTCTAGCCATTGTTATTTTGGAGCTGTTTTTATGGTGCAAACGACCCCTGCAAATTTGGCCCCGCGCCCGACTCAAGCCGACTTTATCCTTGAATTTGAGCGGATTACGATTCATGATGTACCCGATGTGGGGGGTAAAAATGCATCCCTGGGCGAGATGATTCAACAGCTGACGCCCCAGGGGGTGCAGGTGCCCACGGGGTTTGCCACCACCGCCGATGCCTATCGCTATTTTATTGAGCAGGCCGGTCTGGAAGAGGCGTTGAGAGCGCACCTCACCGAGCTGGATATCGACGATGTCACGGCCCTGCGCCACTGTGGTCGAACCGTCCGTTCGTTAATTCTCGACACGCCCTTTCCCCCGGAGCTCGAAGCCGCCATTGCGCAGGCCTACTTGACCCTCTGTGCGGCCAGTGGGAATCCAGCGCTGGATGTGGCGGTCCGCTCCAGTGCCACCGCTGAAGACCTGCCCGATGCGAGTTTTGCGGGACAACAGGAAACCTACCTGAATGTGCATGGGGTGAAGGGCGTGCTGGAGGCGTGCCACAAATGTTTTGCCTCGCTCTTTACGGATCGGGCGATCTCCTATCGCACCATCAAGGGCTTTGATCACTTTACGGTGGCCCTGTCGGTGGGTGTGCAGCGGATGGTGCGCTCGGACTTGGCCACCTCCGGTGTGATGTTCTCCATCGACACCGAAACCGGCTTTAAGAACGCGGCGCTCGTCACCGCCGCCTATGGGTTGGGTGAGAATGTGGTGCAGGGGGCCGTGAACCCCGATGAATATTTAGTGTTTAAGCCCACCCTTCGGGACGGGTATCGTCCCATTTTGAAAAAGCGCCTGGGCAGTAAAGAAATCAAAATGGTGTACGACGTGGGCGGTAGCAAGCTGACGAAGAACGTCCCCGTGTCGGATGTGGAGCGTCAGCGCTATGCCATTAGCGATGATGAGCTTTTAACCTTAGTGCGGTGGGCGTGCATCATAGAAGACCACTATTCCCACGTGCGGGGCACCTACACGCCCATGGATATTGAGTGGGCGAAAGACGGACTCACGGGAGAGCTGTTTATCGTGCAGGCGCGCCCCGAAACGGTGCAATCTCAAACGTCAGCCTCGATTCTGCGTAATTATGTTCTCCAGGCCGATGCCACCGCGCTGACGCCCTTAGTGACGGGCCAAGCGGTGGGTGAAATGATTGGTCAGGGGTCCGCGCGGGTGATCCAATCGGTGCAAAACATGGCTGAGTTTCAACCGGGGGATGTGCTGATTACCCAGCGAACGGACCCGGATTGGGAACCCATTATGAAACGGGCGAGTGCGATTGTCACCGATCAAGGGGGCCGCACCTGCCATGCCGCCATTATTGCCCGAGAGTTGGGCATCCCCGCGATTGTGGGGTGTGGCAACGCGACCGAGCGTCTAGCCACCGGAGTGAGCGTGACCGTGACCTGCGCCGCTGGCGAAGTCGGTAAAGTCTATGCGGGGCACCTGCCCTTTACGGTCGAAGAAACCGCAATTGATGAACTCCCCCGGACGCGGACCCAAATTCTCATGAATGTGGGCAATCCAGAAGAAGCCTTTCATTTTGCGAAAATTCCGTGTGATGGGGTGGGGCTGGCGCGCATGGAGTTTATCATTGCCAACCACATTAAAGTGCATCCCCTGGCCTTACTCAACTTTGACCAGTTAGCCGTTGGCCCCATCAAGCATGAGATTGCGCAACTGACCGCGCTCTATGCCCATAAGCCAGATTACTTTGTGGAACAGTTGGCCCATGGGTTAGGGATGATTGCCGCCGCGTTTTATCCCAAGTCTGTGGTGATTCGGCTCTCAGATCTCAAGAGTAATGAATATGCCAATCTGTTGGGTGGTGCGGCGTTTGAACCGACCGAAGAAAACCCGATGATTGGCTGGCGGGGGGCCTCTCGTTACACCGATCCGCGCTATCGGGCTGCGTTTGGCTTGGAATGCCAGGCCTTACAGCGGGTGCGTCGTGACATGGGCTTGACCAATTTGATTCCCATGGTGCCGTTCTGTCGGACGCCCGCCGAAGGCCAGCAGGTGCTCACTGAGATGGCCCGCTACGGATTAGTCCGAGGGGAACAGGGGTTACAGGTGTATGTGATGTGTGAGATTCCCAACAATGTTATTTTGGCGGATGAGTTTAGCCAGATCTTTGATGGCTTCTCCATAGGGTCGAACGATCTCACCCAGCTGACCCTGGGCCTCGACCGGGATTCGGCCCTGGTGGCCCATCTCTTTGACGAACGCAGTGAAGGGGTGAAGGCCCTGGTGAGTCAGGTGATTGCGAAGGCGAAAGCAAATCAGCGCAAGATTGGCATCTGTGGCCAGGCACCGAGTGACTATCCTGAATTTGCTCAGTTTTTGGTGCAGCAGGGGATTGATTCCATTAGTCTCAATCCAGACTCTGTCTTAAAGACCACCTTAGCGATTGCGGCCATGGAGGCGGAGACGGAGACCTAGGGGGCTGTCTGTGAAGGAGGGTGCATAGTGAGTTTAAGCTGGTCAATAGCGACGTTGGTCGCGCCATTTGTGACCATGCCAAAGAGTGGTCAGCTGAGTTGGTGATGGTCGGTAGCCATGGCCGTAAAGGCTGGGGTGAGATGTTATTGGGCAGTGTGAGTAATTATGTCATGCATCATGCTCCCTTGTTCTCTACCAGGCGTAATCACCTGGTAGAGAACATAATGAAACAACATCAGTATCGTCTAGCAGGTAGATCAATTTGCTACTAGAATGTAGGTAGGTAAGACATCGGTAAATGAGTAGAGGAAGGTACCATGGCCAATGTTATTGACGGTTTTTCCTCTGAGGTTAGCCCTGTTTTTGTTGTGATTGGCTATGGTAATCCTGACAAAGGAGATGATGCCATTGGTCAGAAAGTCGTTGCTCAACTTCAAGGGTTAAAAACACCTAATCTCGAAGCGTATTCAGTTAAACAACTCACGCCAGAACTCTCTAGTAAGCTTGCCAGGGCAAGTGTTGCTATTTTTGTTGATGCTTGTAAATTAACAAATACTGACACGGTTCAAGTTAAACCATTGGATGCCCGTGGCACCGAAACTACGGGTTCTGCACTGCCTGGTTTTGGCCATTCCTGTAGTCCCTGCTCCTTGTTGGCATTGACCCAATCTGTCTATGGCCATTTCCCAAAAGCTTGGTGGGTTGAAGTGCCTGCCTGCGACTTTACCATGGGTCATCCTTTATCGGATCTGGCAGAACAAGGGGTGGATCAGGCATTACGAACAATTGCGTCATTAATAGGTTCAGCCTCTTAGGTCTCTGTGGTTACGAGAGAGGATCATGGGCACAGTGAACGCAGGACAAGGCTGATTATTTCAAAGCTATAGAAAAGCCCAATGTCCTTAAGAGACACCATGATAAGTCAACATAATTTCGCCTCCTTAGACCATGTAACGAATAGAGGCGCGTTCCTTCGGGATGGCTCCCTACTTCCGTCTCTTTTGGTGTTTCCTTGTCAGCAACTTCACCATCAAAGAGATGAACGATTTGTCCTATAACTGTATTATCTTATACGCTTTGATTTTTTATCTAGGATGTTTACACATTGATACTTGGAGCAGTAAAAGTTGGAAATAGCTATTTAGGTCGAAAAACTCTTCATAAGGGCACCTCGATTTATTGATTTTTTAAGGAATCGAGCCTCAAATAAGACTGTTATTGAGCCTCCAGAAAAGAGGCTCAATGAGCCAAGATTGAAAAAATCTGTTCATATCATCCGTTTTAGAGCTGCTAATCCTATTGGTTAGGTTGCTACTTCAGCGATACTTTTCTTTTGCCAAAAGACATCGCGCTTGAGATTGTAGGTCAGGTTCTTGAGACCCAGCATGGATTCGGCTCGGGCAAGCCCAATGGTGCGAACGACTTTGCCCTGCGGTCTAAAGGGTGTTATCCAGAAAGTTTCTAGATATATGTATAGTTATAGCTAGATATATGTATAGTTATAGGAGGTTGCTGTATCTTCAGAATCTTGTTCTCAATCAGGAAGCTGGGGCCGTGCGATGGTCTCTCATCAAGTTAAAAAGGCAATCGTAACTGTATACATTTTGCTTGATCCTGGCCTCATGCTAGCTTGAATTCCTCTCAGGCTGAAAAGCTGGAAGAGGTTAAGGAAAAACTGAAAGAAATGCTCACTATTCAAGCATTTGAGTCGATGATAGGGTGAATGCACATGCCGTTTCATGCTCCAAAAGTGATAAGTGCGCTCAAACGCTTCTTCACCGAAAAGAACGCTGTCGCGGGAGTTTCCGACGCGTTTTTGATCGTCACCGTGATCAACAGCTTCATGATGGTGACCGGCCTCGACACACCGAAGGACGGACGGTTTGCTTACGTTCATCTCCTGATTCGGCTGGGCATCATCACAGGGATCTGGGTTGTTTTCTATTTCTCGTACACCATCGCATCAACCAAAGAGTTCTTTCGGGACCTTCGAGCCGGGATCGGTCGGTATATTCGCCACAATGTGTATGACGCGATCGCAATCACCTATACGTCGTTGGTCATCCTCCTCTGTGTCGCCGGATTGACAAGCCTGTTCCCTCTGCCCGGCGGGCGCGCACTCTATCAGGGATTATTGTTGCTGTTTCCCGGCGTCTGCACGGGAATCTTGGTGACCAAGGCGCTGGGAAAGAAGGACGAACCAAAAACATGAGCTGCACCGCGCCGGTTGGTGGTCCAACTGCTCGTCCACAGGCTGTTCCCTATGCCCAGGGTTTTTACCGCCACACGGATTATTTACGAAAGCTCGAATATTCCTACTAAGCCTGCATAGCCGTTTGGGTCTGAGAGAATGGGAACCGATCACCGAAGTGGATCGGTATGATGCACAGGTTATCTACAGCGGATGATGAGCAACGTTATATTCAAATGCATAAGGCTATGAAAAGTATCCTAACTGTTCAATTAACCATGGTTAGATATACCTACCGTTAAGTTATGGAAAAACTATGCCTGAACAATTAATATTACGCGCTCTAGAGAAGACAGATCTAGAATTTATTCATAAATTAAACAACAATCGAAACATAATGGCCTACTGGTTTGAGGAGCCGTATGAATCATTTGATGAATTGGAAGACTTATACAAAAAGCATATTCACGATAATACAGAACGACGCTTTATTGCTGAAGATAGTGACGGAAACTCCATAGGGCTTGTAGAACTCCTGGAAATTGACTACATCCATAGAACATCAGAGTTCGCAATCATTATTTCACCGGGTTATCAAGGCAAAGGATTTGCGAGATCTCTGATTGCCCAAGCCTTAGATTATGCTTTCTCGATTCTCAACCTCAATAAGGTATATCTTCTTGTTGCAGTGGAAAATGAAAAAGCAATTCATCTCTATGATCAGTCAGGGTTTACTGAGGAAGGTCGCTTGATCCAAGAAGTTTTCACAGGTGGAAAATATCGGGATGTTATACGGATGTATATCTTACAGGGCAAATTTTTTAGTGCTCGGTAGTGCAACATAAAAATGTGTTGAACCCGAGTGCTCAAAATGTCGGATTGCAAGTGGATTCGTTTCCGTTCGCACCCGGTCAACACAAACGTTGGACAATATGAACATGAGAGACTTAACTTATAGATCTCATAAAACTGAAGTTAGAGAGAGTATATTAGCAAAAATGTTGGTGGACACTGTCTACCCTACCTCAAACCAGTCCAACCCAATTGCGAATAAGCGCTAGATCACAGTATTCTTCTAGCAAATCCGCCATCTGGTCATATAGCTGAAATTGTTGCTGTTGCCAAGATAGGGTGCCAGGTCGATAGTCTTTTACCTGGGCTAGCTGGGCTAATGTCTGCCGCATGGAGGTGGATTCAAACAGTCCGTGGAGGTAGGTGCCCCATACGTGGCTTTGTGTTGTCTCCCAGGTATGGATGCAGTGAGTACCCTCAGATCGCTGGGTTCCTTGCACTTCAATCTCTAGTAAGGGTGAAGCTGGAATATTGGAGGTTACTATCTGGGTCTGGCCCATGTGGATTTCGTAGGCTTGCCAGGTGTCTGTGCTGTTGTTATGGGATGCGATCGCACTCACCTGTCGCACCTCTTTCTGAGCCACAAATTCAGTCGCAATCGGCAACAACCCAAGCCCCGGAACCTTTCCCGCCAATCCTGCATAGCCATTAGGGTCCGAAAGAGACTGACCCAACATCTGATAGCCGCCACAAATACCCACAATAGGCACCCCTCGTTTAGCCGCACTTTGAATGGCTGCTGCCAAGCCGGTTTGCCGCAGCCACTGAAGATCCTGAAGCGTGTTCTTACTACCAGGGAGAATAATCGCCCGTGCATCCGCTAGGTCCTTCGGGGCAGTCACCCAGCAAGTCCGAATCCCCGTATCCAGCTGCCAGGGTTGACTATCCTGGGAATTCGACACCCGAGGAAATCGAATCCAGGCAAATTTAGCGCCGCTGCCCGACTCTTCCGCCTCTCGACACAGACTATCCTCACTCTCAGGCTGCAGGTTGCCACGGTAGGGCAACGTGCCCAGGTAAGGAAAATCCGGTAGGTGCTTGGCAAAATGCTCCCCCGCCGTATCAAACAAACTGAGATCACCGCGAAATTTATTAACGATAAATCCCAGCCCCAGAGACTTTGCCGCATCTGGTATCAACGTATGGGTACCAATGATTTGGGAGAAAATCCCCCCCCGTTCAATATCCCCCACCAGCAGCCAGCGCCCCTTCAGGTGTTGAATGGGCCGCAGATTGACAATATCCCGGTGCATGAGATTCAGCTCCACCGGGCTGCCCGCCCCTTCTAGCAGCAAAACATCGCAGCGATCGCGCCAGGATTCCAGCGTTTGCTCCACCACCTGCCAGATATCCTCAATGTGCTGGTAATAGTCCCCCGCCCGAATATGCTGTTTCGGTTCTCCCAGTAACACCAGCTGAGAGGTGCCATTGCCCGACGGCTTTAGCAACACCGGATTATGCTCTGCCACCGGACGCACCCCACAGGCCGCTGCCTGGGCGGCCTGGGCTCGACCAATTTCCCCACCCTCCAGGGTGACATAGGAATTGTTGGACATATTTTGCGCCTTGAAGGGCACCACCTTTACCCCTTGCCGCCGCAGCCAGGCTCCCAGGGCCGTAACAATCCAACTTTTACCAGCATTTGAGGAGGTACCGAGGACGGAGAGTGATTTCATGGAGTGGATGGGTGATGGGGTGAATGACTACTATGACTGAATTTGTGGATGGTGATGCTGCCATTGTGCTGATAGGTGCGGCAGGGCTGGATTTTCTGGTCGGGGATCCGTGGCACTGGCCTCACCCGGTGCAGGGAATGGGCTGGCTGATTCAGCGGTATACCAACCTGGCTTTTAAGACGACACAATCGGCGACGGTTATGAAGGGCCTCGGGGTGTTGCTCAGCGTTCTTTTGGTTGGAGGGAGTGCTGTTGTGGGCTGGGGGATGGTTGCGATCGCACGTTGGTTCCATCCCAGCCTGGGCCTTGGTTTAGAAGTCATCTTAGTAGCCTCCTGTTTTGCTGGACGCAGTCTGCGGGATGCGGCAGAAGACGTATTGGTACCTCTGCTTCAGGAAGATTTGGCAGAAGCTCGCCAGCGTCTAAGCCGCTATGTCGGTCGCGATACCCAGAATCTGGACAAACCCGAAATCCTCAGAGCCGTGTTTGAAACCGTGGCTGAGAATAGCGTCGATGGCATTATGGGGCCTTTATTCTATGCCCTAGTCGGAGCCGCCACGCCCCTGGGTAGTGCATCCCTGGCCCTGGCCTATAAGGCCGCCAGCACCCTGGACTCCATGGTGGGTTATCGCGCAGCCCCCTACACCGATATCGGCTGGTTCAGCGCCCAGTTTGAGGATAGATTAACCTGGCTTCCCTGTCGGCTGACGATGCTCACCCTGGCCCTGATTTCTGGACAGCCTCGCCGGGTGCTTACCCTGTGCCAACGGGATGCTGATGCCGATCCTAGCCCCAATTCTGGTTGGAGTGAATGCGCCTATGCGGCTAGCTTAGGGGTACAGGTAGGCGGAGAAAATGCCTATAAAGGCGTAGTCAAAGTGAAACCGCTGATGGGCGATGCAGTGCAGGAGATTACGCCTGAGGTAATTCGAGACTGCTTGCGATTAAATCGATTTTGTTTTTTACTCTGGCTCGGTATTGGGTTGAGTATTAGTCAGATTTGGTAACCACAGAATACTAAAAGCGTTGTATTACCGTTACATGGCAAACCTTTGACAGATGCTAAAATTTAGGCATTGTTGACTCATCTTAGGGGCATGACACTAGAAATATCTCTAGAACCCGCCTTAGAGGCCTTGCTTTGTCAAAAGGCCGCCGAACAAGGTCAAGATCTCAATAAGATAGTGACCGACTTAATTACCCATGCCCTCCAAAATAAATCAGAAAGTGAGTCAGTGGGTATTGTTCGCACCGAACGTGGTTTAACAATTCAAGGTACTCGCATTACTCTCTACGATGTAATGGATTATCTAACCACTGGATATGACAATGAGACTATCCGTAAAATGCTGAGTTTAACTCAGACTCAGTGGGACGCGGCCCAAACCTATATTGCAGCCCATCATACAAATATCATTGGTGAATATCATCAGGTTTTAGAGCAGGCTGAGGAAAATCGTCGCTACTGGGAAACGCGAAATCAAAAGCGACTGGCCTATAGAGAACCTGTTAGATCTGAACAGGGAATGACTGCAGCCCATAAAAAGCTTCAAGCCTGGCAAAACAGACTGAACGCCCAATAAGCATGAGCTATCTAGTTGATCACAATCTCGAAGGTCATGCAGTCCTAATTTCTAAGACTATTGTTATCGAGAACAATGTGCTGAACGTCTTGTTGCGATTATTCTTGACCTTGACCAATACCTTGGCACTGGCCGGTTATATATTCCCTAACACAGTGCGTTCGATGTCTGGAATTAGATACCTGGAACCCGATGACTACAGCTCTCCCTATCACCAGTTCAGATCGTCCTACCCATGGGGGAAATCGTAATTGGGCGGCCCAATATGCCCAGTGTGAACCAGAAGCAATTGTAGATTTTTCGGCCAGCATTAACCCCTTGGGGCCACCGCCGTCTGTGTTAACGGCGCTGACGGACAGTCTCCATAGTCTCAAGGCGTATCCTGATCCCAATTATGATCGGCTGCGATCGACCCTTAGCGATTTTCACGGCTTGCCGATGGACTGGATTTTGCCAGGCAATGGAGCGGCGGAGCTGCTCACCTGGATCGGCAGGGAGCTGGCCCAGCTGGATACAGTGCATCTCGTGACGCCCACATTTGCCGATTACCAACGGGCACTCACGGCATTTGACGCGAAGGTTATGCATTGGCCGATGGCGTTGCCAACCTGTTCTTTACCGTTGGTAACGACTATGGGATCGTCTCAGCCCAAAACCTGTGGGCTGTTGCTCAACAATCCCCATAACCCAACAGGTACGCTCATCCAGCGTGAGGAGATTTTGCCCTACCTGGAACAGTTTGGGCTGGTGGTGGTAGATGAAGCGTTTATGGACTTTCTGCCAGCCCATCAGCAACAGAGTTTATTGGAGGTGGTGCTGGACTATCCCAATCTGATTGTGTTGCGATCGCTAACCAAATTCTACAGTCTGCCGGGTCTACGGCTGGGCTATGCCATTGGCCATCCTGACTACCTGCAACGTTGGCAACGGTGGCGAGACCCCTGGCCTGTGAATACCTTGGCGGAAGTGGCTGCGATCGCAGCCCTCAGAGACCACTCATTCCAGCAACAGACCTGGGACTGGCTACCCTCTACCCGCGATGCCCTCGTTACAGGACTTCAACAACTACCTGGACTGACTCCCCTATCGGGTGCCGCTAATTTTCTCCTGGTCAAAACAGAGGTTCCTTGCACTCAATTACAAAAGGATTTACTTAAATCTCACAAAATTCTGATCCGCGACTGTCTCAGCTTTCCAGAACTAGGAGAGAACTATTTTCGCATTGCTGTTCGTCTTCCCGAAGAGAACGACCAATTATTAACCGCCCTTGCCCAGGCCTTACAACCTTAACTACGCGGGGACGTTGCATGCAACGTCCCTACAACGAACCCAAATTCTTCATCCTGCCGCCTTCGTCCTTTTCCTATGCACCCCATCACCGCTGAAAGTTTTGCCATCATTGATCGAGAAGTGGGTGATCACTCCTCTTCACCTGAGGAATATGCCATCATCCGCCGAGCAATTCATGCCACGGCAGATTTTGAACTGTTGAATTTATTTGAATTTAGTCAGGGTGCGATCGCAGCTGGCATCACAGCGCTACAGCACCGAGAACCAGTGATCGTAGATGTACGCATGGTACAAATGGGAATTGCCAGTGTCCTCAAGGGTCTGAGATACGAGCAGATAGCCTGTGCCCTAGATTACGCCCCAGCTCAGGACGCGCCCCTGCAGCCGGGTACTACACGCACTGCTGCAGGCATGGTGGCTCTGACGGAACAGTATTCCACCGGTATTTTTGTGGTGGGTAATGCTCCTACAGCGTTATTGGCCCTGGTGGAGAAAATTCGGTTGGGGAACGTAAAACCAACTTTGGTAATTGGCGTACCTGTTGGGTTTGTCGCTGTTGAAGAAGCTAAACAGGCATTGGCTGAAGTGAATGTGCCTCAGATTTTGGTGAAAGGACGGAAGGGAGGATCGCCAGTAGCAGCAGCCATTGTCAATGCCCTAGCCCGTTTGTCTAAAGTCGATTAAATATAGGTTCAATGCAGATATCCCGGAGGAAAATTACGCTAGAATAAAAACAAATGTACCATTGATCCCCATGGCGTTCCTATTTCCTGATAAGTACATTGATCCACTCACCGATTTTGGGTTTAAGCGCTTGTTTGGTACGGAGCCCCATAAGGCGCTGCTGATCGATTTTCTAAATACGCTGCTGCCAGACCACCACGATATTCAGGATGTCACCTTCAAAAATCCTGAATCGTTTGGCAGAACCTGGGGAGACCGGAAGGCAATTTTTGATATCTATTGCCAGACCGATAGTGGTGAACGGTTTATTGTTGAAATTCAGAAAGCAAAACAGCAATTCTTTAAAGATAGAAGTGTTTACTATTCTACCTTTCCGATTCAGCAACAAGCTCGTACAGGACCTTGGGACTATCAACTGACTGCGGTGTACACGTTAGGTGTTCTAGATTTCATTTTTGATGAGCATAAGCATGAGGACACGTTAATCCACACGGTTGAATTAAAGAATCAGCATTGTGAGGTGTTCTACGATAAGCTCAAATTCATCTACATTGAACTACCGAAGTTCACGAAGTCCCTAGCAGAACTGACATCCCATACTGATAAGTGGTTGTTTGTGTTACGTCATTTAGCTCAGTTAGAGGAGCCTCCTACCAGCCTGCAGGAGGGTGTGTTCAATCAGTTATTTGAAGTGGCCAGGATTGCCAATTTTTCAGAGCGCGAACAGGATATGTATCAAGAGAGTTTAAAGATATACCGTGACAACTTTAACGTGACCAAAACGCTGATCGATGAAAGTCTGCAGGCGGGAATCGAACAGGGAATCGAACAAGGCGTCCAACAAGTGGCTAGACAGATGAAGGGGGCAGGCTTATCTAAGCAGGATATTGCTAGATTTACTGGGTTGAGTGAGCAGGACATTGATGGACTTTAGCTTCTGATGTAAGAAGCTATCCGCCGTGGGAGTTTGCTTATGGGGGGGCATCGCTTTTGAGATAGGCGTGTAACTGAGTGTTTTGAGCAATAATGTGGCCTTTGCGATCGCACAACACTGTCCCCACTTCCACCCGCACATTGGCATACTTCTGAATATACGCCTGGGCGTGATCGCTAATTTGCCTTGCCAACAACCCAAATACCGAATCAGCTAAACCCATTTCTATCAAAAGTTCATGGGCTGCCGCCGCCGTAGGAGCTGCCAACACTGAACGAATTACCGCCAGCCGATCGACGGAAGTCTCCTCCACTTGTGCAATTGCCGCTGCCAGTATCGGTAGTTTGCCATCTGCCACATGACTCGACGTGTTGAAAATCCCCCCTGCCAACTTAACCAACTTGCCGTGATAACCCAGCAGCAGCACAGATTTTGCACCCCGTAACCCCGCTTCCACTAGCATGGGTCCCAGCCAGTTGCCCGTCTGCACAATGTGCGGCTCGGCAATTCTTAATCGGAGGGCTGTGCGCTGGCCATTGTAACCAATACAAAACACCAGATGCGATGTGGTTTGAACAGCTTTTTGCAGACTAGCCCGATATTCTTCTAACTGGTCAGTGGACGAATGGGGTTGAGAAATTCCGCTGGTGCCAACTAGAGCCAGACCGTCTAGAATGCCAAACGCTTCATTGGAGGTACGCTGGGCTAAGCGACGACCCTCCGGTAAAATAATGCGCACCGTGACCTGATGCTGTACTGGAATCAGGGGACGAATATTCACATCAAACAGTTTACGAGCATAGGTATAGAAAGCAGGTTCTCCAGTGATTGTGCGACCGATGCCGTCACCCGCTTCTAAAATCAGATTGTTGTCAACATCTGCTTCAATTTCTTCGAGATATACCCAGGCCCAGATAGGGGTATCGCGAGTCAGGTCAAGATTATCGCCAGGGTCACTAAGACAAATGCCAAGGGCCGTGGTGGAGTCGATGGTAGCCACTTGTTGGATTGCGATCGCAGCCTCACCTGGAGCCAGATCAACGGTTACTTGTATCTCGTGTTCGCTGTCAGATGGCAAAGCTTTAGAAACTTGTTCTCCCTTTCCATGCTGGACAAGAAGATGGATGAGCGCAGCTTTAGCGGCAGCAGCGGCAAAGACTGGCAATGTGTAGCCCGTTCGAGCCATGGTTTCTCCTTATAGACACCTTGTAGGGGCAGGTCTCGTGCCTGCCCTGGGATATCGTATGCCACCCACCAGAATTGTATGTATGGGATCTTGATTGATCGCGTCTGGCGTTGCGGGTAAGCCTAAGGCATTACCCTTGCAGGATTAGGCATAACGACAAAATTCAACGACCTGATCTAAATCATGGGTTTGTTGGGGATAGGCTAATGCTGGCCGAGCAATGACCAATAGCCGCACTCCCAAGGCTTTGGCTGCGGCTAGTTTTATGGGGACTCCACCTGGGCCACCGCTGGCTTTGGTGACGACGGTGTCTATGCCCAGATGCTGCCAGAGGGTTTGTTCTGCTAGGGCGTCGGTGGGGGCGCGATCGCAAATCAGTTGCTTTGGTTCAAACCCAATCTGGATGGCCTGAGCTTTAGCCGTTGGCAGAATTCTGGCCCAGAGATGGGACCGCTGCTGCCAGGGCTGAAACCGATGCAGTGCTTTGATACCCAGGGTAAGGAGAACTCGACGATTGTCCAGATATTGAGGCTGCAAAAGGGTCTCTAAATCAGGCACGGACTCTGCAGGTGGCCCTAGAGAACAGGCCTGGCGTTCAAACCGCAGGTAGGGCAAGCTGAGGGCCATGGCCTGTTTAGAAATTTTGATTGCAAAGGGATGGGATGCATCGACAATGGCACGAATGCGGTGCTGCCGAACCAGGGTTTGCATACCGGCCAAATCCAATGCCCCTGGCTGTATCTGACCAGACAGCCCCTGATACAGCCGCGCTGCCTTGGGGGAAACGACGGTCACCAACCACGAAATCCCTTGCTGAGTGAGTCGCTGGGCAATGGCTCGACTTTCGCTGGTGCCGCCAATCAGCCAGATGGTCACACCCTGGATAAATGGGGACGGAAAAGGTGACTATGGCCCGGATTATAGAGTTGCGATCGCGCTTCTTGAGCAGCCAGTGCCGGACTAATCAGATACATCACCGTGCGATCGTGGCCTGATTCCTTAGTCATGGTTGCCATGGTATCCAAACGCCCTACACAAATCTCTTCATCGGGCCAGCCTAGACGATAGCAAAGGGCAACAGGGGTTTCTGGTGGATAATGGGTCATTAGCTTATCCTGGGCGGCAGCGGCATGGCGAGCGCTGAGGTAAAGACACAGGGAAGCCCGGTGCGCGGCCAGGGAGGCCAGGTCCTCATCGCCTGGCACATTGGTACGGCCCTGCACTCGGGTAAGGATAATGCTCTGCACTAATTGAGGTACCGTCAGCTCCACCGTCAAACGTGCTGCTGCTAGCTGAAATGCACTGACCCCCGGCACAATTTCAAACGTTATTTGGTGCTTAAGCAAAAACGCCATCAGCTCATGGAGTGCCCCATAGAGACATGGATCGCCATCCTGTAACCGCACCACACGTTTGCCTTTGATCACCCGTTCTTGGAGCATTGGCAACCAGGTTTCTAAGGTATGGGATCGGGTATCAATGGTTTCCACCGCTGACTGGCACCATTGCAGCATCTGTTCAGGTACCAGCGACCCAGTGTAGAAAACCGTATCTGCCGTCGCTAGGAGATTCTGACCGCGAACGGTAATTAGGTCTAGAGCACCGGGACCAGCCCCGATAATTTGGACTGGCCATTGTTTAGATGAAGTGATGGTCTGGGTCATAGGTTAAAAAACAAGGGTGGATATGGGGGGTAGAGGTGAATTTGTTAGGCAGTGGTGAGAGTGTTATTGTCCTTAAGTTATTGATAGAAATGACGCCTACTTATCAATTATCAAACCATCTCAATATTTTGCATGGTGGTGGCTTGGGCCCAGTAAAGGCAATAGCAATGGGACAACCACAAGGCACGGTCCCCTACAAGAACGTGTTAGAAAAGGCGCATCTGAGCGGTCGGGGAACCGGTACATCTAATTTGCATACATCGCCTGAACTGTTCAAGCCCACCAGGGAGACTACAAGGTTTCCATGATCTTGATCTCATTACCGTCAGGATCAAGAAACTCTAATGATCGACTGCCATCGTTGTTGTTATGGATGGCAACTGTTTTAGTCACGTTTGATGCGCGGCGTTTTAATTCGTCTAACTGACTGTGACCCAAATGGAAATCAACGCTTCCACCAGGACTGCGTTGGCCACCACCTCGGCCAGGGACATAGAGGGCGATCGCAACTGTTGCTCCATCCAGTTGTGCCCATCCATACTCCTCAACTATGTACCTGGCGGACAGTCCTAAGACTGACTCATAGAATTTTACGGATTGTTGAAGATCGGTCACCGGGATTTTCAACAAAGTGACATTCAACATGGGTTTGGTCTCCTGATCCTAACTCTTCATTTGCTTGAATCGCGATGCTGTCAACAGGAACCGAACTCCCTGCATACCCCGATTTGCAAAAACTCCACCTTCAGCGGCACGTTCTACCGCTCCCACCCGTTGGAATCCGAGACGTTGAAACAGTGATATAGAGCGAGTATTCTCCTCAACGGTATCTGCACGCAATTCTTTTGCCCCACATGATTCAAACAAAAACCTGCAGAGGGTACCCATAGCCGCAGTTGCAATCCCCCGCCCTCGGGCTTCGGGCATGAGGGTAATGAAAACCTCCATCGCACCACTGCCTGCGTCGGCTCCTCCTAATGCGCCCAGGTACAGGTCAGTTTCTCGATCGGCGACCGTCAGTGACAAAATGGGGGTATCGGTTGCATAGCTGGCCATGACTGCATCCATCATCGTCGCTGCCCCTTCTGGAGTTTTTTGGGCGTCGGTAAAGGCCATGTAGCGTGTGGAGTCTGCATCGGTGATAAATCTCTCAAGTGCTTGCAGATCCGATGCTTTGTGAGGTCGCAGCACAACCGGATCCGCATCAAGCGCATCGGGAATCTTAATGACTATACTTGTCCATTCCATGACGTCAACTCCTCGGCAGACTGGGCGAAAGATATCTTCAATCCTTGACGCAAAGACGTGGGCAATATCAAAGGCAAGAGGCAGACTGGCTTCATAGCGTCCGTTTTCAATTGCATTAACTGTTTGCCGCGACACTCCGAGTCGTGATGCGAGATCCTGTTGGGTCATGCCGCGAAGTTTTCGGAATAGCCGGACTCGATTTTCAATCTTTTGTTTTTTTTGCCCGATGTCTCCACCCTTCTTTATCTCCATTGACACAATACTGCGATCGCAATCAAAATGTAAAGTATGCTTTCCATTTTTTAAAGACTAATGCAGGAAAAATTAAAACTGTTAGGGCAAACGATCGATGAACGAGGCCTAAGTGATTCTAAAGATCAAATTAAGTACCTTAGTAGTTGCAACCATAGCTGCTAGCGATTACCGATAATGATAAACATACGTTCTTATGAAGTTACAGATTGGTCCAGGCTGTGCGAAATCCATGATGCATCACGTCTCGATGAACTGACGTTAACTGTTGGTACGGATGCGTTCTTGACCCTTGCGCAAACAGCCAAGGATGAGGGCCTTTTTGATGGTCAACTCTTTGTTGCAGAGGTCGATAATGTTGTTCAAGGGTTTGTTGCCTATACGAATGAAGAACTTACCTGGCTTTACGTTGATCCTAAATTTTATAGAAAAGGTGTGGGTCGTGCGTTAGTCCAACATGCTGTTGCAAACTCAGCACCAACTATGGCAATTGAATTGCTTGAAGGCAATACACCTGCGCTGGAACTGTACCTTGCTGAAGGCTTTAAGGTAATAAAACGCATAGAAGGCCAGCTTGTAGGTAATGAAGAGTTTGCCGCAGTAGGTCTTGTTTTGAGACGTGAAGATCCTTGAGGGCGAGATCGCTCTAGGCTGCTTGTCTATAAAGATGTGGTGATCGATGTAAGGTGGGTGAGAACGTGTTGTTTATGGGCAGAAACAACAATTACATAATATGATGCACTTTCTGTCTATTTCTTAAAATATTTGAGTGAATAAGCGCAAAGGCACTAGAAATAGTGACGATGTATAAGACGTTAGAGCCCCTGTCATGCCTCAGTTTAAGCGCCGTCATTTTCTACAGCTTGCCGGATCTACGCTGGCATCCATTGGTCTTAGTCAAACAAACTTCTTGCGACAGTGCGATCGCTACGGCAAAGCACTGGCTCAGGACACACCTCGCAAGCTGGCTCTGCTGGTAGGGATCAATAATTATCCCAGATCGGTAGGTCGTCTACGCGGATGCCTTACAGATGTCGAAATGCAGTACGAGTTACTGGTCCATCGCTTTGGCTTCCAGCCCGACAACATAAAAATCATTAGCGACCCGATTGACGGCATCCTTAGCAATCGGGTCGCCGCACCACCCACGCGGGAAAATATACTAACTGCCTTTGAAGAGCATCTGATCAACCAGGCCAACGAAGGCGATGTTGTTGTCTTTCACTACTCTGGCCATGGAGCGCTGGTCAAAGAAGAAAATGGAATTCCAGGCTTTAACAATCGCAATGGCACTATCGTTCCACTTGATGCACGCGCTGGTGTTTCTCCCGATAATAAACAGGTCAATGACATTATGGGCAAAACTCTATTTTTGCTCACCTATGCCCTCAAGACCAACAATGTCAGCCTAATTTTAGATAGCTGTCATGCTGGGGGTGGCACCAGGGGCAATCTAGTCATTCGTTCAGTTACCGATCGGTTGTTGAGTGGTGAAATAGAACCCTCGGATACTGAACTGGCTTATCAAGAGAGGTGGCAAGGGCTCAATAATCTATCGTCACAAAAACTTCAAGAATTACGCCAGTCAGGCATTGCCAAAGGCATGGCCCTAGGATCAGCCCGCATTAACCAGCTAGCCGCCGATGCGCCCTTTGGAGATTTTAATGCAGGTGCGTTTAGCTATCTATTAACGCGCTATTTATGGCAGCAGGTGGGCGATCAATCGGTAGACAATGTATTTGTTAACCTATCACGTAGTACCCAAGATGTGGCTAAAAGCGCAGGGCTAGAGCAGGAACCCATCTATGAGGTTGCCCCCAACAGCAATTTTGAACAGCAGCCGCCTTTATTTCTTAAAGCCCCTAACCCCGCAGCGGAGGCCGTTGTGCGACAAATCGACGGCAACAACATCACGTTTTGGCTAGGGGGTGTCTCACCGCAGAGCATCGAAGCCTTTACCACAGGGGCCGTTTTTAATCTGATCGATACCGAGGGTAATCCGATCGGTAAGGTAACCCAAACAGGACGGGCTGGCCTGGAAGGCTATGGGACTCTGGAAACAATTAGTCGCAGCGGACGCGATCGCGGCATCTTGATGAGAGAACAGGTGCGGGGGATTCCGGCAGATCTTTCCCTACGGGTGGGCATAGATGCTAGCCTGGCGGAGGACGCTGCTGTTGCTAGAGAAACGCTGGCTACCGTTAACCGCATCACGGTGGTTAATGTTGACCAAACTCAAGCCATTGATTATCTACTGGGTAGATTGACAGATAGTATCAAAACTAGAGCTGCCACTGAGGGCATCATCCTGGTCTCTCCTGTCGGTAGTATCGGCTTATTTACAGAAGGGTTAACGCCCGTTCCTGCGTCCTTTGGGCGGCTCGATGAGTCGGTTGTCAACGCTGTTGCTCGTTTACGGCCTCGTATGAAGATGCTGCTGGCAGGGCGGATTCTCAAATCGATTGCTAATGGAGAGACCTCGGATGTCAATGTAGAGGTGGACGTTACCCCGGTCGCGACTGGGGGTGCTTTGCTCAGTCGGGGCAGCCGCGCCGCTCAAGAAACGGGCTTGATTGCCCAGACTGTCGACACAGGCATCCAAAAAGTTGAGGTGGGTACTCGCATAGAGATTGCTGTCACCAACAATGAGCCTAGAAATCTCTATATTAGTATTCTCATTATTGATAGCAAAGGTCATCTCGTTGTGCTACATCCTGTAGATTGGAATGCAGCGGAAACTGCGACTCTGGTGCAACCCGGTCAGCGACTCGTTGCCCCCAGTCCAGGCAGCAATTTCGAGTTTGAAGTGGGTGGACCGGCTGGCCATTTTGAGCTGTTGGTCCTGGCCAGTACCGACCAGTTGCGGGATGCCCTGAGGGGGCTTAGAGAAATTGCCCGTGGACGAGGGATCCGCTCTGGGGATCCGCTTGTTTTTGGCGAAGGTCAAACCCGTGGTTCTAACGAAGGGGATGATGCTCCCGTAGAGATTTTGGATAGTTTATTGGGTGACTTAAACCGGAGTGCACGCAGCACCGTACTTGTACGCGGTCGCCAGAATTCTGATACCCAGCGACTAGCAGCATTTTCTGCGATTTTTGAAGTGGTGGAATAGCGTTGATAGGGGGTTGATCCGTGATATCCAGCAATCGTAAAAGTCATCTAGCCCATTGCCTTTAAGTAAGCTTTACTGTTTATCCAAACAGGATAAATTTTTAACACATGAAGTGCTATTTCTCAGTGTAAATATACAAGCAGCAGATACGTTTGATGATACAAACATCATTCAGGCTGTCCCTACTAGCTCGCCATGTCTCATATGACCTCAAAAGCAAAAGCCATTGTATTATTGACTTCCTTGTCGTTGACAGGGCTGTTAATGTCGAACCTATCTGTTCTAGGGCAGTCTAGACCTGACCCCCGAGGTCGAGAGGATTCTAATGTGGACATGCCGCTATTGGACGGAGCACAGTGTACCCATACTAGTTCACGCTCGCAGTACGATCGGCTACGGACGGGCTCGTCTATGGTGTCAGTCAACCGACGCCCCTATGAGTCACAGTTTTACATGTCGATTCGTGCTACCTACAGGGCTGCGATTACTTGTTTGACTGACTCACGCATATTTCCCTTACTATCTTTACAGATGGGGGTGCCTGACGATGATGTAGCTAAGGAGACATTAGCTACAGTCAATGTTTATCAAAGTGGTAATGTTGTCTATTCCTATGACAATGTTATGCCAGGTAGTTTGATTAATACTCCGTTGTCTCTAGGTAATGGTGAAGACTTTGCCATCGAAATTGTTTGTCATCGGGCAGGCTCTAGCGGCCAGAACAGCAACTGTAATCTTCACTTTTTAGAAGCCAAGCTGTATGGTGCTGCCAATAACACCATTCATAGTAGTCCCTCCACAGGCAGCCCAGCCCCAGGAGGATACGTCATCAACACGGGCGAGCCTCAAACAGATCCCACAGCCTCAGACAGCAATCGTCCTGAAGGACATACTCCCCCCAATAACCCCAGCAGCGTGATTGAGCAAACCAATGATGTGCTCAATGGAGTTGAAGATGCTGTAGATACGGTAAACGATATTTTTGATCTCTTCTAAACGTCGTAGTTGTATCCCTTGGCGTCAACCTATTGTCCTAAGTGCCAGCCATATCTATGAGCTTCAACCGACGCAAATTTATTGTAACCAGTACCTTGGGAAGTCTTTCCTTTGCCAGGACTTCCAGTTTCTTTTTTCCTAAACCGGCCAATGCTTATTCTCTTAATTATCGGCTAAGTCAAGACGGTCGGGCTGATGCTGTGTTTAGAACCTTTCGTGAGGTTAATATTGCCCAAGGAGAAACGGCCAACCTCCCCCCAGAGACCAATGCGGTTGTTGCAGAAGTTGTACAATCTGTTCAGCAAGAGTTTACGAATCGTAGCTATACAGATAACGCAACTCCTTTCTCTAAACGTTTAGGTAACGTGGATACCCCGCTTTGGGGTAGACAGCGCAATGAACGTCTAGGGCCTAATCCTGGCTTTGGCACAATCCAAGTTGTGAATAATTTTGTAGGCCCCATTGCCTTTACGGGCTCCACGACGGCTGGAGTTGATCGCGGTATGCAGGTGTTGGGCGGAGACGAGCATTTAGATGCGCTGGAGTTAGATGGTGCCCTGGTGCCCACTCGTAATCGGTTTGAAGACTGGGGCACCTGGGAAGGTGATGTAGACCCGAATACTGGTGAATATTTAGGACCTAGTAGTATTACCAGCTATGAAACTCGGTTTGGCTCAGTTACGCGTTTATATACAGTCAAAGAGCCAGGGCCTGGTGGGTTTGCCGAAATTCTCTTTATTATCGATGGTGGTCGTCGGGTAAAAGCGAATTTAAATATACGAGTGGATTTTTCCTAGAGGAGAAATGCGCATAGACATTTACTGTTAGGCGATTGCACATAAATAAAATCCCAGACAAGAAACAGTTGAGCAAAAATCCTCCCCTTGGTAAGGGGAGGTGCCGAAGGCGGAGGGGTCTGCGGTTGCTAGCGCTAGATGTCGAGACCCCTCCCTGACGGTTCCCCTTACTAAGGGGAACCAGATATCGCCGGGCTTCAAAACGGTCTCTTATTTTCATGCATATCCCTTAACTAATCATCCACTCATCTGCCCTAGAGACTGCTAAAGACCGTTACCAATCAAAATAAAGGGAGCCCAGTAGTAGGGATGGTCTGGGCTAGCCTTTAACCTGATAGGGTCACCAGTAATGGTATCCAGTATATTGATAGCGGCTCTCGGTTCTCCTGTGATGCTAGAAAGATCGTTGTTAATAAGTGCTAGCTGAGCCTTTTGTAGGGCTTCTGTTTTGGAGTAGCCTGCATTAATGGCAAGATAAAAGGCATTCATCAATGTCTGGGTGCCGCCATCGTCTACTTGCCAAAGAGAGGCGACTACAGCACGTGCTCCCTGTCTTTGAAACTGATAGCCTAACCCCAGCACCTGCTCACCGTTATTGTCAAACCCACCCAGACCCGTCTCACAGGCACTCAGCACAACTAAATCAACCCTGGTCAGTCTCCAGGTTTCAATATCGCGAATAGTGGGACGATCGCCGTTGCCAAACAGAATAAATGACTCCCCTGCATCTCTGGGGACAAGTGAGGCGTGAGTGGCAAAATGCAAAATATTGAAGGTATTTAGCCTGGACCGCAGTGACGCCAGACTAAAGTCATTGTCAATGTAGGTTTGAATATTGGATAGGGTACGAGCAAGAATGGACACTTCTATGCCAGCAAAGGGTAAGCCCGAAAACTTAAGGGTCTGGTTACCGACATTGACGGTATGGGTCACTGTTTCATCTGCAAAGGCCGCTGCCAGAATGCGAGGTGCGGTTAATGGCTGTGTATTGAGGTTTTGTAGGGATGTGGCTGTAATGTTGTTGATTTGAAAGCGCTCTGCTAGCCATTGGCCATCGCTAGCATTCGCTGAATCATAGAGTGCTGCCAGGGGAACATAGCGCAAGGGGCCGTCTGGTGCGTAAAGAATTGTTTGTGCGTTAGCCCTGGATAAGTCTTCTTCCAAAGGTTCAATCAGCCAACGATACAGTTGATATGCAGACCCTTTGGCATCTTGTGTGGGTTGTTGTAAAACAGACCGAAATGTTGCGATCGCACTATTGAGCTCAGCCCGGCTGACATGCTTCACTGTTCGCCGTAATGGTGGAGCATTTGCAGTGGTAATAATCAATTCAATGCGATCCTCTAGGACCAGTGGATAGATCAAAACAGCATTAAGCTGTTCTAGATTATCTCCAAGGCTGCTAATTTCTTGGATCGAGAAGCTGCTTTCGTCTGCAGCCATTTGCTGCAGAATTCTTTGTATATCATCACTGCGCGTAAATTCATTGAACTGAAGGAATAGCTGATCCTGGACCTCAAGCAGTTGATCAAGTCGCGGTTGCTCTGCTGGGGTTAATGTCCCTTGAATGGTTGCTTCCTCTAACTGACTAATCTCCTGACCAATTTCAATGGCGGATGTTTGCAACCGCTCATATTGGTCTAAAATATCTTGCTCAGCTTGATAAAACTCAATGCCACTGGCCGTACGGGCATTGCCGCGCACATTGTTAAAATAGTCTTGCACCTCTTGCACCTTCAGCAAATCCAAGACTCGTTGAGCCTCAAGCACTCGATTTTGCTGTAGAAGTAGGTCCGCTAACTGCCGGTAGGTATCGGCAACCGTATCGACATAGGAGGTTTGAAGGTCCACTGTCAGTGACTGATTATCGGCGCGGATCGCTTCGTATTGATTAATGGCTTGTTTCAGAAAGAGAATTGCGACACTGGGTTGTTGATTAGCCCGGTAGAGTAAACCAAGATTACTGAGGATCGTCCCCTGGGCTGGGCGGAGGTTGAGTTGGGTTGCGATCGCAAGACTGCGCTGATAATAGAGTAATGATGTATCGTAATCTCCCATCAACTGATAAAGTTCGCCCAAATTATTGAGGACCCTGAGTTTGCCAACAGCAAACCTAGATGTTTGAGATAATTCAAGGCTTTGCTGATAATATTCCAGGGCTTGCGAATAGTTTTCCTGTAAAGAGTAAACAATCCCTATGTTGCCCAGGGTCGTGGCTTCACCCTGTTGGTCGTCAAGCTGGCGTTTTAAGATCAAGCTTTGTGCAAAGGCCTGCAAGGCATTATCATAATTCTTCAGATAGCGATGCACCTGACCAATATTGTTTAACACTCGCGCTTCATTGACCGGGTCATCCGCATCACGTACCAGCAACAGACTCTGTTCATAGGCATCAAGGGCAGCCCCATAGTCACCGAGTTTTTTATAAACTATCCCTAAATTTCCCAATGCCCTAAACTCTCGGATGGGGCTATCAATACGTCGGGCAAGCTCCAAACTTTGGCGGTGAAACTGTAACGCCAGACTATACTGACTCAGCAGATCATAAACCACACCCATGTGGGTCAATGCGGCTGTCTCTCCATCCTGATTATCCAGTTCTCGGTTGACCCTGAGTCCTTGTTCAAAGTAGCGCAGAGCTTCAGAGTAATTATTTTGTTTACGATAGGCGAGCCCAATATTAATCAATAACTTAGAGGCACTCACCTGGTTACCCATGGATTGATACAGCCCTAAAGCCTGCTTCCAGTCATCGATAGATTCTTGCCATTGTCCAGCCTGAAACGATGCAATACCGCGATCCCGTAAACGGTTAGCCTCATCAGTCACCTCAGCCGAGGCGGGTGACTGATGGCGATCGGCAAATATTGCTTGCGAAGGCAAACGGTTCAGCGATGTCAAGAACGTTAAGGCAATCAATGCCAATGCATGGGTGACCATAACTACAGCAATCATATTTTCTTAAACTATACGCTCAGAAGAAGGCCCAAAAAGGTTTAATCAGGTTGCTTTCATGCTATCTGGAGTGAAAACCTGGGCTACATTGATGCCGACGGGAGAAGCTCAATGATCGGGCAGTGGCATTGGCAGCAAATAATGCCCACATCTGGTTCTATCGGGGAAATAGCTTGGCCGGGCTCAAGCGGTATGAGGAGGCGATTGCTTCTTATGATCAGGCGATTGCCCTAAATGCCCAGGCGGAGGGTCCCTGGTATAACAAGGCGCTGGCCCTGGCAGATTTAGGACGTTATGGACAAGCCGTTGAGGCGATGGATCAGGTACTGGTGATCAATCCGCAAAATACCCGGGCGCAGGAGTTACGAAATCAGTGGAGAGAATTGGCACAGCAATAGTTGGGGATTAAAACATTGCAGCAAGTCTTTTGGGACGTGTTGTTGAACAGTGCTTCCCTTTATCCAGAATCTCACTGACACCTGATGCCCTGCCTCGCCGAGTTCCGGCTTAACGTTCCAGCTGCAGTTAATATCCCAGCTGAGTGAATAAGTCTTCTTAACCCAGCGATACCCAACGGCGACAGGTTAAAGGACCCCCACATATGAGAACGATACTCTATCTCTAGAATGCCTCGAAATCGAAATTTTGCAGGTAATCCTCAGATTTCTCTGACCATGGCCAAAATCAATCTAGACTAACCCCAGGGCACTGTTCATATCCAAGCACTATGGAACCTCCCTTTCGCTATTGGCAAATAACAGTCCTCACCGCTGCAGGGCAACTGGAACACCGAGACTGTCCCCAAGCTCAGCAATGGTTCAAAGCTCGCTTTGAAGATGAAATCGCGGCTGAGGAGCTATCAGATCGCATTTGTCAGGATACGCTATGGCGCATTTGCCAGACGCATCCTAATGAAGCGTCCATGGCGCAGCTATGTCTGCGCTGCTGGTTATCTCACCAAATTGTTTACATCTGCATCCAGCTAGCCCGCAGTTTTGGTGCAACCTATGGCTTTCAAGCAGCTGACCTGTGGCCGTTGGTGTTAGATGACGATGGTAAAGTGCCCGCTACATACCAATCGTTTACGATGAAGATCTTGGCCAGCTATGATCCAGACCGGGGGGCTCTTAGTACCTGGGCCAGTCGCCTCACCAAAAATCACCGTGAATTAAATAATTTCTTGCTTGGTCAGGGACTGTACCGGGCCACCCCCTGGGCCATTCTGAATGATACAAAGGCGACCCAATTGCCTCGGTTTTTACCGCATCTGAGTCCATCAGAGTTAGACATTGCTGCCCAGTTGCTAGGAGCTTACCATCGGGTGTATCGGAGAGACCGCATTACCCAGAGAACTAGCCGTGGGCAACGATGTAGCGCTCCTACCGATGAACAGTTGCAGCGGATAGATCTTAGCCAACCGCCAAATGTCGTTCTATCACAGCTTCATGACCTGGCAGAACAGCTACGCCAGTCCCGTGTTGCTGCACGGGGAGGCAGCCTACCTAGCCAATCTCTTGATGCCAATGAATACATCGAACCAGCGGTCCCAGTCTCTGATGATTTTCAGGAGATCCAGGATGAATTTGCCAAGAACTATCGTCAAGATTTTCTCAACACTCTAGGCGAGGCTATTAAAGTAACGGTGACGGCCTACACAGCCCATTACCAAAAGCGTAGACCAGCCCAGGGTAGAGTCTATCGTCAAGCGTTGGAGTTGTTTCACTGCGAGGGACGGCCCATGGGAGAGATTGCCAAAACACTGGGGTTGAATAATCAGGTTAAGGTCACACGGCTACTGAATCTTAAAAAATTTCGCACTGAAGTCTGTATTTATTGGCTTAACCAGCTCAAGGAACGTGTACAGAAAAACGCCCTGGAACATCTTTCGCCTGATCAGTTAGATAACATTGCTGACAAGCTAGAGCAAATCCTAAACGAAGAAGCGGATGCGGTGATGGCAGAAGCGGCCTCAGAAGCACAGATACCGAAAAATCGCACAGCCAATAGTGTATTTGCCCGACAACTCTGCGCAGTTGTTGACACACTACCACTGCCACCTGATTTGCCTTCTTAGGACTTACACAATTCCTACCATTGCAGCCCGATGATAAGCCATGAGCACTCAACCTTCAAACCCAGACCCTTTAAAAGATTTTCACCCTGTAGCAACAGAAACGATTATGCTAACTAATACGTCTACTCAATGGGCTCAGCGCGTTTGTCGTGATATTGCAGACGCAGATGAACAATGGCATAGCTTTTTAAGGGCCCTGGCCATTACAGGCTTTGAACAATGGCTAAAGCAAGGGAATAGTGAGCTACCAATGAGCTATTCACAGACTGTCGCGCCGGGTACAGATGCGACTATTCAGGTGGGAGATTTTCGGCTATATATTTTACCCATGGGTACGCTTAAGGATGATCAGGTGGTGATTCCAGCCAGTGCCTTGAGTGAGAAGCATACAGCCCATTTGTATGTGTTAGTAGAGGTGCACGAAGAGGTGGAGCAGGTGCGGGTGAGGACAGCGTTACTGTCTCATCAGCTAGAGGCTTATGTTGAGCGACAGTGCGAGGCTGAGGAGTATGGGGTGCCGGTAAGCCAGTTTACAGTGACTCCTGAAAAACTGTTGTGGTATCTCAGCTGTTTAAAGCCAGAGGCTATTATCAAACCCAACATGGTCACATCTAGCATAAAAGAGAAAATTACTACTCAGCTACATGCGACTGTTACTATGGTCATCAATACAGGAAAATGGCTACAGGGGCAGTTAGATGCTGTAGCCGAACAGCTAGCGTGGCAGTTTATCCCGTCCTTAGAATTTGGCTATGAGCTAAGGGACTTTAGGGATGCTGAAGATCCTCTAGGTAAAATATCAGACATTCTTAGGGATTTGCAGGACCGAAGTGTGGGTGTGCCAACTGACGCAGTTGGAGCTTGTCAGTCCATCAGAGTTGGTAATGTAATTTGTTACTTTTATACGTTCGTCTGGGAACTGGCAGAAACAAATGAATGGAGTAGTCTATTTGTGTTATTTGGTTCAGATGCACATGAGCCATTACCCATTGGCACAGAGCTTCAGGTAAGCGATCAAACATCGGTCATGTCTACTAGTAAGGTGCAGCCGGGGGCGATGACGACGTTTTTATATATTCAGGCCATTGGTAATTTAGATGAGCTATTTACTGTGGACATTAGTTCATCGGATGGTGAAACATTAACGTTACCTCCGTTTGGTTTTGATTTGAAGGCCTAGAAGCGGGCTAAGCTACCAGAGAGGTAATTGCACTTAAGTGCGATCGCACTCCCAATACCCACAACTTACCGTTTAAGTAAGCACTTTAGTATCATGGGGCTAGAACCATCGGCTCCCTAGCCTATCGCTTGCCATGACTCAATCTATTAATCGAGTTCGTTGGACTACCGAAGACTTAAAGCGATTGCCAGATAGTAGCAACCGCTATGAAATAATTGATGGACGCTTGCTGATCACCCGTGCGCCTCACTGGAAACATCAAAAGGTCATTAGCAATGTAGCCAGGGTCCTCAACACTTGGTCGGATACTAGTAATCTCGGTGAAGCTGTACCCACACCCGGTGTCATTTTTGAGGATGCAGATAATGTAATTCCAGATGTCGTATGGATTAGCTATGAGCGTCTATCGGTAGGGTTAGATGATGAAGGTCATTTGACCATTGCACCAGAACTCATGGTTGAAGTGTAGTGACCCCCAAAATTAGGACAGGACTGAGAGAGCGTAAGCTAGAGTCCAATCGGGGGAAGGAATATGGCCAGCAAGCCAAGAAACTACAGTAGCGAATTTAAGGCAAAAGTGGTGCTGGAGATCGTCAGCGGCCAACGGAGTGTGAGCGCAGCCAGTCGAGCCCATAAAGTCCATACGTCAGTGATCAATCGTTGGCGTAATGAATTTCTTAAACAAGCGCATTTAGCGTTTGGAGGCAAAGGAGGAGGAAATGAATCAGCCGAACGAATAGCCGAATTGGAACGAATGGTGGGTCGGTTAACGATGGAGTTAGCGGTGGCAAAAAAAGCTTCAGACTTGTGGAATCTGAGCGGAAACGAACCATGATAGAGCAGTTGAAAGGCGAGTATCCAATCCAGGTCATCTGTGATGTCATTGGCTACAGTCGGAGTCGTTATTACTATCGGTCAACATCAGACAAACAAACGCAAGAAGAGGAACTAAAAAAAGCGATCATTGATGTGGCGGGACGGTATCCCACCTATGGGTATCGACGGATTACTAAACAATTACAGCGAGAGGGATGGCGTGTTAATCACAAACGTATCAGCCGATTAATGAGAGAATTGGGACTACTGGAAAAGCGACGAATACGACGGAAACGAACAACCAATAGTGTCCATGGATATAAGCGGTATCCTAATCTGGTCAAAGGGTTGGTAGTAGAGTATCCAGAGCAGGTATGGGTCGGCGACATCACCTATATCCGATTGAAGGACGAATTTGTTTATTTAGCGGTATTAATGGATGTGTTCACCCGCAGTATTCGAGGCTGGCACTTGGATAGAACGATGGAGAAACAGTTAACGATAACAGCGTTGGAGAAAGGACTGAACCAGTATATTCCAGAGATTCACCATTCAGACCAAGGGGTGCAATATGCGGCCAATGCGTATGTTCAGATATTGGAGGAGAATGAGATAGCGATTAGTATGGCAGGCGTGGGTAAGGCCTATGAGAATGGTTATGCTGAACGGCTCATGAGAACAATAAAAGAAGAGGAGGTTGATTTGTCGGACTATCGCAATTTTAATGAAGTGTATGAGAGAATAGAAGAGTTTTTAGACGAGGTGTATATGAAGAAAAGAATTCACTCTTCTTTGGGCTATTTGACACCCAGCGAATTTGAGGAAAAGTGGAGGAAGGAATTGTAGAATGTCTCAGGTTGATACATGTTAGTCTAGACTTGCTATTGTCTGATTTTACTGTCCAAATTCAGGGGTTCACTTCAAAGTGTTATCAGCTGGCAAACAAAATCAAGAGCGAGATCGAGAAACCAAGGTGAAGCTCTACAGTGAACGCGGTGTTCAAGAATATTGGATTTTAGATTGGCGCGCTCAGCAGTTGGAAGTGTATCGCCGAGAAGATGGTTTGTTGAAACTCATGAATACACTATTTCCGCAAGATAGTTTGAAATCGCCTATTTTGCCAGGCTTTACCTGTCAGGTTGAAGACTTTTTTAGATAGCAGGTTGTCAATGTTTGACGCCGTCTGTTTAGGCGGATGTTGCGCGACAGTGAAGGTAGGCAGGTGACGCCAAGGCGGTTGTCGGGTCTAGCTGTAGCCGTAAATAGGCCGGTTCACTAAGGTCACGGGTAAAGGATGGAACAGGCTTAAACTCCACCACAATCTGATCTGAACGTTCCACCAGGGGAACTTGTTGGCCATAGAAGGTGTAGGATAACTGTTCTTCTTGATCCGCAGTAAGAGTTGGCTTTTGGGCAAGTATGGGCTGATTATTTGCCACTGCTGCTGGTTGGGTTACCCCTGTAAAAGCACCCGTTGCCATCAGAATCCAGGGAAGTAATTGCTTTAGCATTCAGTCAATCCTCAATCCACTCTCCGTCGCTACTTCTGAACGGAAGGGACTTATTCACTGATCCACAATGTTCTCAAGTGTGAATAAGCTTTGACAACGAAGAAGTAACCCTGGCTGAGTGGCTCGTAGCAGCTATTCAGTCCCTGATTCTTCAATGAGGAGACTCCCATGCCCAAAGCCCAAATCGTGCTGCGGCAGCTACTCCAATATGGGTTACCTGCGATCGCACTATCCGCTGCTGGCAGTTTAAGTTTCATTTTGCTGTCCGGCAATACCTATGTCTTTGACATGTTTAACAATTGGTTCAATACCAATAGCTTTCACCTACCCGATGAGTCTCAGCCTCCGGATAAACCTGTTCCTGATTTTCGTCCCGATGGCCAGATTCCTAACATTAATATTGAACTGCCTACGGTATCTGTAGATCCTGACATCAAGGTAACAACTCCGGTCACGGTTGATCCTAGGATGATTTTTTCTCCTGAACTGCACTTCAACTCTGAACTTAACCCAGAGATTACTGTCTCGCCGACAATTGAGTTCTATCCTGAACTCAATACGGACTTTGACGTTGCCCCCAGTCTGGAGGTTACCCCCCAGGTGACACTGTCACCTTCTTTTCTCAACAGTTCTGAACGTCCGATTATTTTGACTAATCCAGACCGGCCCTCCATTAAAGGACCTGGTTCAATACCAGAAGGACCTGAGCCAATACCCATAGATGCCACTGTACCTGACGCTCCGAGACAACCCTCTGAGCCAATCGTACCAACGGTTCTAGATAACCCCATACAGCTTCCCACACCTAAGATCTTGCCAAAGCCTCCAGTCTCACGGCAACAGCCTTATCCAGCAGCAGAGTCAGAAAAGAAACCTGATGAGCCTGAGTTTAATTTTCAGTTTCCTGAAGATGAGGTGGAAACAACTCCTGAAACACCCATTATCATTTTTGACCCAGAGGAGCTACCGCCAGACCTGTCCCCCCAATTACCTTCAGGCAAAGAGTTCGGGCCTGAAGGTAGGGATATACCTCCGACATCTGCTCGTAGTCGCCCTCCGCATCATCCAACAGACCCATCTGACCAGGTAGTCAGTGTACCTGAACCAGGGATGGTGATGACAATTGTGTTCTTTGGGTTAGGATTACTTGGGTTTAAGAAAAAGCGTTAGAAAAATCAGGTGCGAACTAATCAGATAATACTGGTTAGTTCGCACCGCTTTGTTGAATATAAGCGTGCCCTAATCTTGAGAAGGGGTGCACACATTCTCAATCATCTTTTCTTGGATTCCCAACAGTTCAGCAGAGGGCTCACTCACACTAAAGAGAGATTGAATCGCATCGTAGGGAAAATTATGCTCCACAAAATACTCAGCCTGCTGAATTGCAGCCCACTCAGCATCAGACACCGTTGACTCATTCGGGCTAGAAGAACTCTCCAATTCATTGCTAATTAATGTCCGTGTCTCAGCTGAGACAATTTGAAAGTTAGGAATTAAGGTAGGATCTGCGTTCTCAATGGCATATAGTCCTAACGTATAGGTTTCTCCAGGCTCTAAGGGTTCACCATCATAAATTACATGGGTTTTATCAGCAGATGGTGTGTATTCCCAAAAAGGAATCTTTGAGTCAACCGCTAGAGAGACTTTAGCCACTGCCCCAGGTTGCCAAACAATCACAGGTTGATCACGCCAGATCTCAGGAGTATCTGCACCCAGATGGGTGGGTGAGAGCACACATAGCGGTCCCCGTGACACCAAACTTCTTTCCCTGTCCTCATCATCCCTAACAATACGGCTCCAAATATGAGTTAAGCGGCTGTGTAAATCGCTAGAGGAGTTTTGGGCGCTAGCATTTGATGCCAACCCCAGGCCCAAGCATAGGGCAACAACACTAACCAACCCCATGCGCCCCATGGCCTTGACGTGAATTGTCATAGATTTTTCTCCTGATTACAATTTTGCAAACCGGGTATGTGATATACCCACACAGTGGCCGTAGGCAGTAGCCAGGGCAAAACAATCGAGGCTGCACCATACACAACAATCCCGAATAGCCCATATCCGACACTGAAACCTATAAGCCCTAGCCAGCGATAGTGTCGTAACTGCTGATCTCGTTGCATAGCTAGCGCAGACATAGCACCTACAATGGTGCCAATTCCTACCATCCACAAAACAGGAATCGGTATCATCCAGTGCTGATTTAAAAAATGATGAATCATATACGAATGAGCTTCTACCCCTGTGAATCGACTGCTCAAATCCTGGGTTTGGTCTCGCCAAAATTGAATGGCTGGTGGATTCGAGACATAGTCACTCTCAGAGCCTATACCCGCCTCGTTGTAGCCACCAGAACCGATTAACACAATTTGGTTTTGCCAGTCATAGTGAGCAGATAAATCTTGTATATCCTCTTCTAATAATGCATGGGCTGGTATGCGATCATAAATATGACTGAGCGGCATTGAAAAATCTAAAATAGGATGGAACCAGCGTTGTTCTATCCACCGAGACAGACTTAAAATCGGTGACAGGCGATAGTTCAATAGCTGATATAAGACTGGAGAATTATTGTCTTTTACAATCGTCTCAAATAATTCTTTACGCAGATTGTTGGTTCTGTCTAAGGAGGGGGTCAGTTTTTTGCCAGATGGGGTCTCCATCGCTGTATGGGTAATTGCCAGTAGGTAACTGAAAGGACAACGGCTGTGGCAATCTTGACCGATTTGTAGTGCTTTTAGGTGCCAGGAGGCCGGAGCCTTAGTTAGCCCCTGCATGCTCCATGCCGGATTAGCCAACCCTGCTGAAGGGCCAATCTCTTGCTTATCTAGCAAATCACTGGCCAGCACTAGCCAGTTACCCTCATTGACTGCTTTCTCCAGGCTTTTTGTTAAGCGGGCATTATTCTCATCCTGACGCCGATCTAACAGATAATCAATACCAATAATCTGACTATCTAATTCAACAATCCGGTCTAGCAGCTTGGCTAAGTAGGCTCGATTGATGGGGTTGGCATCACCGTCAGGAATCCCTTTGGCAATGGATGTTTCATCCACATGGACCAACAGCACGGGGGGAGAAACGTCTGCCTGGAGAGGCTGAGTTGTTATCTGGCGAGCAACTGCCTGGGTCCATAGGCGACCCGCCATCAGACTATCTCGCACCGGCGGCAGCAATGAGAGAATTGCGATCGCACCCAGCGCCATCCCCTGTTTTCGACTGGGCCATAGCTCTGTGAGCTTGGCTTGCCAACCCACTGGCTGTAGCCGAAATAGCTGCGCACCCCGGTGGCTAAATAAAGAGGGCACTAAGTAGGCCGATGGATAGGCCATAGTCTTTTCAGCTTTCAGCGCCTTTGTTGCTTCTTGCAGGGCTGTCTGGACATCGGCATACTGGGATAACTGTTGTAAAAACTGTAATAAAAAGTATTGAGCAACGTCATTGTGGATCGGCTCTCGCATGATGACTACCTGGTTTAGCCCCAGCGCCACTAGCCGATCAGCGATGTCTAAGCCTTTGCAGGAGTTAAACAGGGCAAACTGGAGGCCGTTGCGTTTAGCTTCCGTGAGGTCAGATTCCAGGTCGCGCATGGAGATTGTGGTTTTGGGTGCGATCGCAATCTCTCCCCCTAGCTCAGCCATTTCATTGCTATGGCCAAAGAAGAACAGCATATCCCAACCAGCTGGGTCACGAATTACACCCCGCACCTGATCAATCAGAGTATTTGTTTTCTGCCCCAGCTGCCAGCCAATTTTTTGAATATCTACCAGTGTTTTCAACCGATCAATAGCATCCAAATCCTGCTTAAAATCCAGTCCCGTATCATCACCAATGATCACCAGAGCACGCGCTTTACGCCGTTTTTTCTGAGGTGGGTTTGCCGCCACAGAAATATTGGCAGGCAACCGTGTAATCCGTATGGGTGGTCCTTGACCAAAGCCTCGGGCCAGTTCCCAGGTCTCCCATGGCAATCTTCGCAGTTCCATCGCAGCACAGGTAATGTACAACGTAACCCCACGTTGGAGTCCCTCTGCACGCCGATTCAACTGTTCACGAATGCCAATTAACTCACGCCGTTCCAGCCAACTTTGAAACACCGTCAATAGGCGCACCTCAGCCTGACCCAGCTGACTCCGCAAGTCGGTTTGGGCGACAGGCACTTGCCCCACAGCCCCAGTTCGTCCCCGCATTGCCGATGACTCACCCACTGCATTGACCTTCTGCAAAGCACGATAGAAATTGTAGTAGGCCCGCTGCCAGCGTTGGTGTAATAGGGTGAGTTCTTCAGGATAGGGTACCTGGGCGGTAAGCTGCATGCCATCGCCCCAGGTCAGATCAAAGAGACAGATCTGCTGCACATGGGTAACAACAAGGCGATAGGTTTGATCCATATAGATTAAATGGCACAGAGTGAATGGCACAGAGTGAATGGCTGTCTATTTCTATTGATTCGTTAGCTGGGGAAAGTGATCAAGAATACGAGAGATTTTGACACCATAGTTAACGACTCCACGCTCCTCACGATCCAGCTTAGCGGCGGCATTCAAACCGACAATGCTATAGCTGTCACCATCGTTAGCTAAAAGCGGGCCACCTGAAGAACCACCATAGGTATCACAAATGTGATAAATCACTTCCTCTGCTTCAGCAGTGATACTACAGCCAATATGGGCGGCAGCGGTTAGACCGGGAAGTACTGCAGGGTAGTCACCGGAGTAACCCACCATGATCAGGTTATTACGGTAGGTACCTTGCACAAGGGTTTGGGTGTCGATCGCCTTTAAAGGAATAGTCCCAAACTGTTCCCCAAGGGATTTATTGAGTTTCAGAATGGCCCAATCATCCTCATGGGGGGGATCACTACGGTCTTGAAAGTCTGTGCCGAACAGCCCGTCAATGACCTCTGCACGGTCTAGGGGGGAACTAACGGTGCCATCGATAACATTTGGTGAAAAGACTAGCCGAACAGCAGGTTGACTGGTTTCAGGGTCAATGACACAGTGAGAATTAGTCAGAATAATATCGACATCAATTAGGGTGGCGGTGCAATGGTAGCGGCCACCATTCTGGGTAATGCCATCTAAACGGCCAATGGCTGTCCAAGGGTAGGCGCGTAAGCGCACCTCAGTGCGGTTATCAGGGCCAATGATGCCACGACCGCCGTCAGGTTCATTAGAAATGGGCAGATTATCGGGCACAAACGCCGATGTGGAAAGATCAAGGTCGCTGGGGTCAAGGGTGAATGTAGGAGCTGAACGCCGAATGGTCACATCTGCTTTAGCAGACTGTAGCTGTCGCCAGTGCAAACTACTGGTAAAGAGAATACCAATGCCAAGGATAGAAGAGAATACTAATTTCTTCATGGGTTAGTCTAAAACCAATCTGATAAACGAAGTCAATTGCAATGTGGTGATCCGTTGATGCACTCTTTGCACTACATCTATCGTTACCGCTCGATGCACCCAGGTTATTCGAACTAGCTGTAATTTTAAGATTTCATTCAGATAGCACAAGCATGCTGACAACAGTTACAAAATGACCACATATCAATGGGGAGACTGCGATCTAAAGCGACTCTCAATCTATGGTAATGATTGATATTAAATTGGTTAGACTTAACAAAATGTTGGCTATACCTGCCTAATGTTTTGGCTAATCACGACCCTATACTCCAGTTCTATAATGAAAAAGCCAAAACCCACCAAATCTGAGAGCAATTCAACAATCAGCCCCATTTGACTGCCTAGCTAAAAACAACGTTTGCCCCAGAGGTGTCCGCATTAATGCCCGTGTGCTGCCCTATGCTCCACCGTTATTGTCTACTCCTATCCTGCCTGCTGCTATTTATCCCTAGCAGTGTTGCTGCCAGTAGTACACCTGCTGGCAATAGCGTACGATCAACCCTCGCCCAAACAGCTTCTTCTCAAGAGCTAAAAGACCAAGCTGATGGTTTACTCCAGACCGGTATCACCGCCTATAGTAAAAACCGTTTAGACGATGCTATTGACTCTCTCCAAACCGCCCTCAGTCTCTACCAACAGATTAATGACACGGCTTCTCTATCGTTAATCTGGCAAACACTGGCTTTGATCTATGCTCAACAAGGATTGGTAGCCTTTAGTGCCGCTGACTATACCGCTGCCATCACCCACTACCAGCACCAGCTCAATGTCGCCCAACAGCTAGGTGATCCATCGCTCACAGCCCAGGCATTCGGAAATCTAGGCAGTGCCGCAGTGCAGGCCGAGCAGTTTGATGTGGCTGAGACCTATTTGCAGCAGAGTTTGGCCCTTTCTCAAACAGACTCGCTGAGCCAGGCTAGGGCCCTGAGTTTGCTGGCAGTCACCTATTCTGTTCTAGGCAATTATGATCGTCTGTTGAGTACGGCACAGGAGTTGGAGGAGGTGGCAACGTTAACCCAAAACCCAAGCCTCAAACTACAGGCTGCCCAAAGTCTGGGTACCGCCTACTTCTTCCAGGGAGACTATCCCCAAGCCCTGACTTATCATCAACAGGTTGTCACCCTGGCAGAAGAATTAGAAGATCCCTATTTTCAAGCCATAGGACGGGCCAACGTCGGCGAAACCCAGCTGGCGCTAAAACAACCCGAGATAGCTTTAGAAACCTTGCCCCAGGCGCTAACATTAGCCCAAGCAGTGGGTGACCCGACCCTCATTGGCAATGTTCTAGGTACCCTGGGGTTAGCCCATGCCACCCTGGGTAATTATGGCCAAGCCACCGACCTGCTGCAACAGCGGCTACAGGCGGAACAGGCGGCGGGTAGTCTGTTAGGGACTGCCCAAACCCTCAACAATCTAGGTAATGTGGCCTTTCTTGATGACCGTCTGGACGAAGCTGCTATCTACCTACAACAAGCCATTCGTCTGTGGGAAGACCAACGCTCTACCCTGGGGACCGATGATCAAAGTCGGATTCAGCTGTTTGATACCCAGGTATTAACCTATCGCACCCTACAGCAGGTATTTGTTGCCCAAGGCCAGCCTGAGTTAGCCTTGGAAGTGACTGAACAAGGGCGCGCCCGCTCGTTTGTTGAACAGCTGGCAAAAGAGAATCCAACACCTGCCCACCCAAAGCCCACCCTGGCAGGTCTTAAACGAATTGCCCAAGAGCAGCAGATTACGGTAGTAGAATATGCGCTGATTGTTGATAACCAAGAGATTTTTGCACCCCAGCGACGGGATAATCAACTGCAAAATCAGCCTATGGGGCTCCTCATCTGGGTGGTACAACCCACCGGAGAGATTCAGTTTGAACAGGTTGACCTGACAGACCATCCTGCCCTGGGTGATTTGGTGGCTGATGCTCGTTCAGACTTGGGTGTACCGGGTCGAGGTGGCATTAAGGTTGTTCCTACGTTTGATCCGGAACAACAAGGTAATTCATTACGCCAGCTCCACGATATATTAATAGCTCCCATTGTCCAGCATTTACCCCCAGACCCCACTGATCCAGTTGTGGTTATTCCCCAGGAAAGTTTGTTGCTGGTGCCGTTTGCGGCCTTACTGGATCATGATAATCGCTATCTTATTGAGCAACATACGCTACTCAGTGCGCCCTCTTTGCAAGCCTTAGGGTTAATTCAACCTGCCAGTGGGTCTGGCGCTGTTGTAGTGGGTGATCCAACGATGCCAGAGGTGCCAGGGTTTGAGCTGGCCCAATTGCCAGGAGCCGAGAAGGAAGCGGTGGCGATCGCACCCCTCCTCAATACCACTCCCTTACTAGGAGAGGCTGCAACCGAAGCAACCGTAGTTCCTCAATTGGCCAATGCCCGATGGATTCATTTAGCGACCCATGGATTATTGGATTACGCTAGTGAGGATGAATCGATTACGGTCCCCGGTGCGATCGCGTTAGCTGCCGGAGATGGTCAGGACGGCTTACTAACGGCAACAGAAATTGCCAACCTATCCTTATCGGCAGAACTAGTGGTGTTAAGCGCCTGTGATACTGGACGTGGTGAGATTACGGGCGATGGCGTAGTTGGGTTATCCCGTTCTCTTTTGCTAGCCGGAGCAGAGCAGGTGATGGTTTCTTTGTGGGCAGTTCCCGATGCCCCAACAGCAGACCTGATGCACTCTTTTTATCAGCAAGTGACCAAAAATCCTCATCTTTCGTATGCCCAAGCCCTCCGTCAAGCTATGTTACAAGCAATTGAACAAGAACGTACTCCTAGAGAATGGGCTGGATTTAGCCTGATTGGCAACAGTCTGTAATCGGCTCAGTTCCAACTAAACTTCCACAAGATTAAGAAGCCCCCTTTTCTCAAGGGTTAGAAAACAGTGACAAATGGTTTGATATACAAGCCATCCAGCGATTATATCCCCAGCACCGCATAAGCCGCCTCACCCCAGAAATAGCCAATCAAAATCCTAGCCCTCACCCCCATCCCCCCATCCCCCCCATCCCCCTCCCTCAGCAGAACGTTTGTTGATTCAGAGTTAGGGGTGAGCTATGTTGTGGCTCACCTGCTTGAGTTCATTTCCATTGCCTGTTGCACAGCCTGTTGCCGTCTAGCCTGGTCCCAGCGGATGGAGTTTAGGGTGTTGCCTAGACCAGGGGCATTCCAGTGACCGCTATCGGGGTCAAGAAATGCATGGGTTCTGGCCCAGATAATGCGGTCGGTTGCACTCATTGTTGGCAGGTTGGTGTTGGTGTCGTCACGTCTGTAGAGCTTTGCCAGCCAATTGATATAGCCTCGATCTAGAGCAGCTAAGGGAGCCTGATTAGCTAGATCAATGCCGTTGAGTTCCTCGGCAAGGGATAGAGTGATCTGTTGTGCGCTAGCCTGTTGCCGGAGCTCAATAGCCTGGTTGTACAGGCGCTGGAGCTGTTTGTTATCGGCTTCGGCAGGGGAGTTGGCTCCATGCTGATAGGAAAAGCTGCCCAGATTCCACTTGTGGTTGCCAGGATCTATATGGCCGTAGTAAGCAGAGGTATAGCCACCGTCGGGGGTGCGGGTGCCCTCAGCACTGCCCACAGCACGAGCAACTAAGGAGTTGTTCCCGCCGTGGAATAACGTGTCTAAAGTATGGAGAACCTGGATAACTGGTACTGGTGCCTTTTGAGGCTTGGGCGCAAAGCTGAGACTAACTGCATCGTTGTGGTCTGTGGTTTTGATTAGTTGGGGGAGATGAGCCGTTGGTGAATCAAATGTCAGGGCAATATCTCTGGCCGGAGCCGGAGCGGCCCACAGTAAGACAATACCCATAGGAATTGACCCGTGAACTGACCAGTGATAGGTCATGATGAATTACTCCGTGAGAAATTGTTCAATCAAATCAGTGGCCGGTTCGATCAGTGCCCAAGTACCATCAGGTTCTTTTCTAAAAGCGGCAAAAACTAGCTGCTGAGCCCGACCAATGATGTGACCTTTGTTGTCTTGTCCCAAGTTGGGGCTATTGATGCCGCAGAGTCGAAACAGATAAGCGGGCACCTCGGGGCTGGTGATCGCAATGCAGTGCGGATCCATAGGCTGGACTTTGCCATCAAAGGGTAGCCGCACTGGAGCACCATCCAACTCAAGAGTAACGTCCCCAAGACCGCTACTAATACGATAGTCTCCTACCTGATTACCCACCTGGAGTTCCCAGGTTTGTTGAATGGTAATGTTGCGAGTTGGGGGATCTGACTGGCAGGCCGTCAGTAGAGTGAGCAGTGCTCCACCCGTGATTTTCAGTATGTGTTTAGTGCTGAAGGTTAAAGCCATAGCCGACATACTCCTCATCTTCGTAAAGTAGAACCAACCAGGTATTGGGATCAAAGGCCAGGGGATAGGCAGTGCGTTCAGCTATGACCCCAGCCCTCACTTCAAGGGTGGTTAGTGTGCAGTAAGGCTCTTCTGCAATGGCTTCGATGGCCTGGCGATTTTCTCGTTCGGGGATCGTGAGCAATTGGGTAAGTTGTTGTCGTGAGAGAACAGCTTGGCTGGATATTATATCCTGGCAGATGTCTTTCTTGGCTGAGGCGGCTTTGGCTTGGAAGCGAAGACCGATACCAAGGCTGAAGCCTAGGAGTATAAGCATGCTACTGCTGATAAGGCGATAACGCCGTTGTCGTCTGGGTCGTCTTTTGGGTTGTCGTTTGGGTCGTTGGTTCATGGGGTACTCCTTGTGTCCAGATGATGTGAGTATAGACGTGTTTATCTACAATAAACAATAGCTAAATCCTTATGTATTAGGGGTTTTAGGCTTTGTGCAATAGCCTCTAAAGGAGCAGCAACAAGGGTTGATTAGCTGTTAAAAAAAATGAAACTATTTTTGCAACAGCTAGGGTTGGTGAATGCAACAGAGTAGTTGATATAGAGGAATCTCCAAACGCAACTTTTTTGGTAGGTGCAAAGGCCATGGTATGGGGAGCATTATCTTGTTCTGTGGCCTGACATTACAGAAAATGGGTCAGTCCAAACACAGTCAAATATTCCTGTTGTTTCCTTCTGGATGTGAGCTTTTATGTCAAGACTTTGAAGATATCCTTAATCCTTGGGAGCCAACTCTCTTTGATTGTTGATCAAGGGACGCAACTGGCCTGTGAAGTTAAGCTTTGACAATATCTTTGCCGATTACTTGTGGTGTGGCATTAAAGATGAGAAGGTGTCTTTTGTAGCTTGACGAGACACAGTCAAGGATATGGACTTGTGGTATGGCTCTTATCCCTAACAATTACACGATAAAAAATAAATATAATAAGAACTATTGAGTAACAAGTTAATGTTGCCTTTTTGTCGTTTTCCTACGCTGCCAACGAAGGTGTTTTGGACGTTTTGCCCTGCTCTATCTTACCCGCCAATAATTTATTCAACAGTAGAGCAGGCCTACTCTTGGATAAAACGATCTCTTGCTGGTCTTGGAGAGCCATTCGAACAATCCGTTCACTGGGATAGCCATGCTTGGGTAGGGTACGAAACCAGCCCGGAAAGTATCGCCAGATATGATTCGGCATTTCCAGAGCGAGCACTTGCAGTAGTCCTAAGGCGATAGCATTGAGGTTGACAAAGCGTTCAAAGGCCTCGACTTTGCTAAGAATTTGGGTCTGGATATCGGTGTCATAGTCGAGCAGGTACATCGAGTCAGGCCAGTCAGCAATTTTGTCGAGTGCTTTGAGCCAGAACCGATAGGCAAACCCACCCAGGAGATGAACCAAGGTGCGAAAAGCGACCTCGATTTTGAAGCGCTTTGTATAGGTTTCAATGACCTCTAGTCCAGTGAGGCTGAGGTCTGACGAGAGCAGGATCATCCGTTTGCCACACGGTTGTTGGGTGAGGACAAAGAGGACCTTCTCGGTGGGGCTATCCCAGTAAAACTGAAAACACTGATAGACCAGTGAAACGGGCTGACCATAGAGTGAGACCGTTTCGCTTAACCAGCTATCGGTCTCCTCGAACAAGTCTCTGAGCCTGATTTTGGCTCCCCATTGTCGAGGGCGTCCTCGTTTTGCGACCTGTGGATTCGCTGAAAACTCGGCCCGTGCCACCGTTGAGATGCGACTGCGACTAATGAGATGGAGGTGGTGTTGACGAAACCGCTGTAATACAACCCGACACGCATAGTAGGCATCCAACACGGCATAGCTGCCCTGCCCCATATGGGTGACACAGAGTTGCGCCATTTTCTCGGTTAGACGACTCTCAGCATCGTCAGTGGTCGCAATGATGCCATCATGAAGTTTAAGCGCAATGAGACTGACAAACAGCGCGGAGTCGAGTCCGATTAAAAGGCCCAACGCACTAAAATAATGCCCCCGTATCCATTCTGGTTTACTGAGGTTATCGGACTCTTGATGCAGGCCTTTAACCCCAGGCATTTTACGCCCCTCTTTGCTGACCTTAATGCCGTCACCGACATACACTCGATGCCCCTTGAGTCGATATCCATCGGTCTGATGACTGAGCCAACGGCCCCAACGACGGCACACCCGGTCCATCTCATATCCAGATGAATGAAACCAATGGAGGGCTTGATGATAGTACTCCGCTCCCAGACCCAGGGCATTCAAATAACTGGTCACCGCAGGGGGCTGGGTCGTTAGTAGGGCTCCCCACAACAGCAGCACAAACCACCCGAATGTAGCATTGCGACTAAAGGCTGGACGGAATGTAACGATAATTTGCTCGATACGCTCGTAGAGCTCCATAATAAAATCAGCTGAATCTTTCACTTCAGCTAGTTTCGGGCATTCCGGGCTCTCTGAGCGATGGAATGTTCTTTTTTATAGAGCGCTTCTGAAAAGCAACAAAAACTTCTTACTGTTCAGAATAAGAACTAAATCTTAAGAATGGCTATTCTCAACTACTGGTATTGATCTTTCACAATCCAGGTAAATGCAATGGTACCAATGATTCAATTTGATGATGTCACGAAATACTATCCCAGTTCAGGCAAGCCTGCGGTTCAGAGGTTAACGATTGCCGTGCCTGAAGGTGAAACCTGTGTCGTCATTGGTCCCTCTGGATGTGGCAAAACAACGGCTCTAAAAATGGTCAATCGTCTGATTGAACCCACCAGTGGCAATATCTTTGTTGGGGGACGCAATATCCTGAAGCAGGATACGATTGAACTCCGTCGCAATATTGGTTACGTTATTCAGCAGATAGGTCTATTTCCCCATTTCACAATTCGAGACAATGTTGCCCTTGTTCCTCAAATGTTGGGTTGGAGTAAGGGGCGCATTGATCGTCGTGTGAATGAGCTTTTAGACATTGTTGGACTAGATCCTTCGCAGTTTTGCGATCGCTATCCTCGGCAGCTTTCAGGTGGTCAGCGTCAGCGGGTGGGTGTGGCAAGAGCGCTGGCAGCCGATCCACCGGTAATGCTGATGGATGAACCCTTTGGGGCCATTGACCCCATGACCCGAGATCGGCTGCAAAACGAATTCCTGCGTCTGCAAAAGCAGCTGAAAAAAACCATTGTGTTCGTTACTCACGACATCAATGAAGCCCTCAAAATGGGAACGCTTATCTGTATTTTGCAAGTCGGGGGAGTCCTGCAACAGTTTGATACACCGACTAATATTCTGTCCAATCCGGCCAACGGCTTTGTTGCAGATTTTGTCGGTTCAGATCGAGGTTTAAAAAAGCTCACCCTGGTGCGGGTCAGTGAGGTGATGCAGACCGCGCCCATTCAAGGTCAATTTAATGAGTCTGCATCGGATTTGGCCATTCGCATGCAGCAGTACGACCTAGATAGCTTATTTATCGTTGATGATGCTCAAACGCTGATTGGCTATGTCACCCTTGACGGTGCTCAAGCTCAGCCGAGTAAATATGCCCATGAGATTGTGCATGAGATTATTACGACAACTGAAGAGGAAGCCACCATGCGAGATGCATTCTCTGTAATGTTGAGTTATGGGATAAGTCTTTTGCCTGTGCTTGACAGTGCGCACCACCTTGTTGGACTGGTTTCAGCGGACGATGCCCAGCGGCTGATCAAACGCTCCAAGGTGCCGACTACCTCTGTGAAATAGGCCGTTAACCCCAGTGTGATGATGGAAAATTTTGTTCGTTTTCTAGTCAGTATCAAAGATGGTTTGCTGTACTACCTGCCTGGTGTAGGACGTCCTGACCGAGTGCTGGATTTTTTGGGAGGACACCTGTTGATCACATTGGTGACACTGGTGCTTGCTGTCCTGATTAGTGTGCCATTGGGGATTTTAATCACCCGTGTACGCGTTCTTTATGATCCGGTGATTAAACTCGCTGGCATGTTGTATACCATCCCTAGCTTAGCGATGTTTGGTATGCTGGTGCCGCTGGTAGGTATCGGCTTTACGGCGGCGATTATTGCCCTCACCCTGTATTCTTTGCTGGCGATAATTCGTAACACAGCGGTTGGTATTGATGGCGTTGATGCCGCTGTGATTGAAACCGCTCGCGGCATGGGCATGCGCGATCGCAGTATTTTACTTAAGGTTGAACTCCCCCTCGCTTTACCGGTCATATTTGCAGGAATCCGCATTGCAACGGTTTCGACCATTAGTTTGGCAACGTTAGCTTCTTTTTTTGGAGCAAATAGTCTAGGCAATCTAATTTTTGAAGGGATTTCTGCAGGCGGTACCCGGAACGACAAAATTGTGGCTGGCGCGATTGGTGCCGCTGTCCTTGCTGTTTTATTTGATCAGGTCATTGGATGCATTGAGCGAGCCTTGCCCGGCTCCGCCACTCAGTAGGAGGAGTCTGCATGTTGAGGGAAATGTTTGATTACATTATCAGCCAGTCTCAAGAGTTTACAATTGCGTTGAGTCAGCATTTGAAGATTACATTCATTGCCCTGGCCATTTCGATTGTCCTGGGCCTAGTTTTAGGCATCTTGAGTTCACGGGTGAGATGGTTACGAGACCCTTTGCTCACCATCAGTAAAATTGGTCGCACCATCCCAAGTTTGGCAATTTTGGCGCTTGCCTTACCATTGTTGGGCATTGGTACGCCACCCACCTTAGTTGCATTAGGATTCATTGGTACCTTACCTGTGTTGCTCAATACAACCGTTGGAATTGAGCAAGTTAACTCAGACACCAAAGAAGCGGCCTATGGCATGGGGATGAGAGATCTCCACATTTTACTAAGACTTGAACTACCGATTGCGTTGCCCATCATTATGGCAGGTGTGAGAACCGCAGCTGTGGTGGTAGTAGCGAGTGCGACCCTGGCAGCATTTATTGGCGGTGGTGGCTTAGGAGATTTGATTTTGCGGGGACATGCCCTGAACAAAGATCACATTATGCTAGCAGGGGCATTGCCTGCAACCTTATTAGCTTTCTACTTTGAGGAGGCCTTTGGTCGCCTAGAGACTTGGGCCACACCTCAGGGCTTAAGGGATACAGCTAAAACCTCCACTGGATTTACGAGTGTTTTATTAGCTGTTGTTGTAATGCCACTGATCTTTGGTGTTTTGCTACCCTGGGAATCATCTATTGATGTTTCTGGCAATCCTATTGTTCTAACGGGTCTCCACACTGAGTATCGAGCCATTGGCCTACCCGTTTTGCTTTTGAGTTTAACTGCAACATTATTTCCTCGACGAAAGCCACAGGCTCATTCTTTTCTGACCTCGTTTATCCTTGCCGGAATAGCACTTGCTGGGTTGATATGGCTGTTGATCGGGATCTTAACCACTCTTGATCAACTTCAAATCGGATTGAGAATGTTTCTCTTAGCGACGTTGAGCATTGCGGTGATCACTGGATTTGAATGTATCCTTAACTATCGCAATGATCAATCCAGGGCTAAACGACTCCGAGGGATGGCTGCATCGCCATAAATCCTGAGGGTTGTTTATCTTTGTATTTTCGCTATGTTTTTGACTGATTTTTTTGACTAACTTTTTATCTTGTAGCTTGCCAGGAGAGTACTGATGTTTAGACGACGTATCTTTTTAGGGATTTTATTAAGCCTCTCAATCGGAGGTGTGACCGCTTGTAATAGTAGTAATCCAGACGCACCAACAATTCGTATAGGTTCAAAAGACTTTACCGAACAATACATTCTCGGCAATCTCTACGACATCCTGTTAGATGAGTCAGGATTTAATGCAGACTACCGGTCTGTAGGGGGAACCAGTGAAAACCATCAGGCTATTGTCAGCGGAGAGCTTGATATCTATCCAGAATATACAGGTACCGCTCTACTCACTCACCTCAGCATGGGGTTTGACCCAAGCATGGGAGCAGATGAAGTCTACAACACAGTTAAAGATACCTATGCTGAACAATTCAATCTAGCTGTCCTTGCCCCAACAAGCTTTAATAATACCTATGTCTTAGTCATGCCCAAGCCACGGGCGAGTGAATTGGGAATTCAAACTGTGAGCGACCTGTCAAGTAAAGCCAATGACTTGACATTTGGCACCACCCAGGAATTTACTGCCCGAGAGGACGGACTTCCTGGGTTGAAAAATACCTACGGTGGGTTCAATTTTAAAGATATTGTTGCCCTCGATCCAGGGTTACTTTATTCCGGCATTGAAGAAGGTGAAATTGATGTGACTACTGGATTTGGCACAGATGGACAAATTGTCGCCTATGATTTGCTGGCCTTAGAAGACGACAAAAACTTCTGGCCACCTTATCCGGCGGCTCCTATTGTAAGACAGGAGATTCTTAATGAATATCCCGAAATTGCAGATATCCTCAATCAGCTTTCTGCCTTACTAGATGCTGATGCAATGCGAGCCCTCAATTGGGAGGTGGCCGGTAATGGTCGAGAATCTGATGAAGTAGCCCGTGAATTTCTAGAACAAAATGGACTAATTGGAGAATAACAATATGTCTGTTCTTGCTTAGCTACCTGTGCTAGGCTGGCAACGCAAGAAATTGAAATTGTTGATTTTTTATTTTAATCATGTGTGGCATCCTTAGTGGATTTGGTCCTGATGTATCAAAGCAATATGATTTCTCGTCGATGCTGTCATCTCTAGTTCATCGCGGGCCAGACGATAGGGGTGTCGTTCAGGATAGCAACTGGGCTTTAGGGCATCAACGTCTCTCCATTATGGATGTAGAAGGCGGCCATCAACCGATGCAAGCTTCATCCAAGGCTCTCTACAGTATTTGTAATGGCGAAATTTACAATTTTCGCGATCTACAATCTCGTCATTTTGCCTCCTATCCCTTTAGTACCAGGGCAGATAGTGAAGTTCTTCTGCCTCTCTTTCAAACCTTTGGCCAAAAGCTGATTCATCAATTAGACGGAATGTTCAGTTTTGTGGTCAGCGATGGCAAAGAATGGCTAGCAGGAAGGGATCGTATTGGGATCAAACCTCTCTATTACGCCACGGCGGGCGACCACATTTTCTTTGCCTCCGAATTGAAATCCTTGATAAATTGTGCTGAACAAATTCGCGAATTTCCCAATAGCCATTACTATCACTCCCAAGCTGGATTGGTTGCTTACTACAATCTTCCCGAAGTAACCTCTTTCCAGCAGGATTTGGATGTTATTCTTCCCGCTATGCGCCAGGCCCTCTCTAGAAGCGTACAAAAGCGGTTGATGTCCGATGTTCCTGTAGGTGTTTTCTTGAGTGGAGGTCTTGATTCGAGTATTATTGCCGCATTAATGAAGCAACACGTCTCGCAGCTACACTCATTCTCTGTGGGACTGCCTCAATCTCCTGATTTAAAAGCCGCTCGCCTGGTTGCAGAACACTTGGGAACAATCCACCATGAATATGTCTACTCTGAAGAGGAAATGCAGGCAGTCCTCTCAGATGTTATTTACTACTTGGAATCCTATGATCCTGCCTTAGTACGTAGTGCCATCCCCTGTTATATTGTCTCTCACCTGGCGAGTCAATACGTCAAAGTAGTCCTAAGCGGAGAGGGGGCTGATGAACTGTTTGCAGGCTATAGCTATTTTACTGATTACGATGATTCGAAAGCACTACACCAGGAGTCAGTGTCCATTCTTCAAGGGCTGCATAATCTTAACCTGCAACGGGTGGATCGGATGACCATGGCCCATAGCTTAGAAGGCCGAGTTCCCTTCCTTGATACAGAGTTTATTGAACTATGTCTCCAGATCGATCCCCATCTCAAGCTTTACTCAACCTTTGGGATTGAGAAATGGTTGTTACGGAAGGCATTTGAAGATTTGTTGCCCCAAGAAATTGTCTGGCGCGACAAAATGGAATTTGCCCAAGGGTGTGCTTCGTCAGGTGTCTTGGAAAAACATGCTGAGGCAGCGATTTCCAAACAGTCTCTAACAGAGGCTCAGGCCCAAGGTCTGCCGGTCAACACCCAAGAGGAATTATTCTACTACCGCATCTTCCATCAGCATTTTCCGCATCCAGATGCAGCCCAAGTCATTGGCCGGTGGGTAGGGACCTTGCATTGACCTCAGACAAGAGTGGCTTCACAGGTAAGACATCACAGAAACATACCCATCGTAAGGAGAATTTTGAGATGCAATCGGTAGGCGAAAAAACGTATACTCAGGCTGTCAGAGAAGGAAAGTATGATCTCTACGTTGGCAATTTATTTGGTAAGTACGACAATGTCCGTACCTATTGGGAAGACCAACTGACCAGCATCGCCTTACGCCCTTACCTGAGCAAACTGGTCGAAAGCAAGCGTGAAACTGGGAAAAAAATGCGCATTGTTGACCTTGGCTGTGGTGCTGGGCAAGGATACCAAATCTTAACAAAAATTGACCGCCGAGACCTGGATTTAGGCTTACAGCACCAGCGAGTACTGCCGGAAGACGAAATTGCTACCTATTTGGGACTGGATATCAGCCAGGCCATGGTGGAAAAAGGAGATATTCTTTTTGCCGATAAACCCCAGGTACAATTTGCCCAAGCAGATTTACGAGAGGGACTGGGACAGATCAAGCAGGAGCACTCTTCCTTTGATATTTATTTCTCGTCCTATGGATCTCTCTCACACCTGTCGCGACAGGATTTAGTTCGATTGTTAACGGATATCTGTCATCATGGACATGATGGTAGTCTGATTGTCCTCGATTTAATCGGGCGGTATTCGATTGAATGGCCTGGTTTTTGGGCGGCAGAAACGGAAGCCGAAAAAGTCCGTCAATATACGATGAGCTATCTTTATTCAGAATCAGCCCGTCAACAGCTTGACATTGAAAGTTTCCCCCTTCGATTTTGGACAGGATTAGAAGTCCAGCAATTAGCAAAAGAACTGGCTGCTACTACCGGCATTAGTGTGGACGTCGCTAAACTGATGGATCGATCTGTCCTGGTTGGTCGTCATACCGATACACGAGAATACAATCCAAACCTCAAATCACTTCGCCGTCTGATTAATTCCCTCCATGAGGACTACTTACGCACTGACTTAGAAGAGTTGATCTTAGATCCCAGCATCATTCCCGAGCACCCCCAAGTAAGTCCTTGGTTGCGTCAGTTAGTGGACTCTTGGAATATATTGGTGGAGTACTGTCAGCATCGTCTTACCCATAACTTTTCCCTGCCAGAACTGAAAGGGTGGGATGACTTTCCAAAACCGTTGCAGTTTTCGCTGATGACCATTGACCGAGTTATCGCTGATGTTGGCTGGATGTGGTACGGTGATCCCCGTGCTAATATCATTGAACCTCAATTGGGCTACGCATTGCGTACATTAGAATATGATATGCAAAAAGGGTGGGGCTGTGGTCATGGCCTAGTCGCTATTTTGAGACTCCAGAAATAAATGCATTCAATAAATGATTTAATCGTGAAACTGGGTCTTGGGTTAGAATGTTGTGGATTTTGACTTACTAAGTGCATTTCTTCAAGATTTATACCGTCAGTATCAGCCCTGCAAACAAGGTGTAGTTGCCTCCTATATCCCTGAATTAGCAAAAGCGAATCCTGATTGGTTTGGAATTAGTGCCGTCAGCATAGATGGACAACAATGCCATGTAGGGCATACCACCCAGCGTTTTACGATCCAGTCCATTTCCAAACCCTTTGTCTACGGATTGGCATTAGAACATTGGGGTGAAGAACAGATTCTCAGCCGCATTGGTGTGGAACCGACCGGAGACCCTTTTAATTCCCTACTCGAACCCGAGGAAATTTTTCGACGACAGTACAATCCCCTAGTTAACGCAGGAGCCATTGTCACCACCAGTTTGATCGGTGGTGACAGTCTAGATGAACGATCTCACCGCCTGCTACAGCTATTCCAGCGCTATACCGGGCGAGAGATAACAATCGATTCAGCCGCTTTCCAATCTAAGCGAAACAGCGACCATCTCAATCGTGCATTGGCGCACATGATGTTCAACTTTGAACTGATTGAAGGCAATATCAATGAGATTCTCCATCTTTATTTTCAACAGTGTTCTCTATTGGTCACTTGCCAGGATTTAGCCGTAATGGCCGCGACTTTAGCGAACGGTGGATGTAATCCTCTAACGGGAGAACAGGCTCTTGATCCTCACTATGTAAAGCATCTCCTGAGTATCATGTACACCTGTGGGCTGTATGAGTTTTCGGGGCAGTGGGCCTATAAAGTAGGCATTCCAGCCAAAAGCGGCTTAGCTGGAGCCATTATTGGTGTGATTCCCCAGAAAATGGGCATTGCTGTCTTTTCTCCCCCTTTGGGCAAGCATAAAAAAAGCTACCGAGGCGTTAAAGTATTTGAGGCACTGTCTCAACAGTTTAAAGTCCATCTATTTGAGATAAATAGTAAAGAATCGCTGGATAAATCTGACCAGACGAAAACTTCATCTCTTTCTTTAGCACCAGAGAGTTCTTCCCCAGAGACCAATGAAATGGAGAAAAACTTGTGGATGGACTGTTTACAACAGCTTTACCATAAGTATCTTCCCTGTCGTGAAGGCAAGATTTACACCAGCGAACCAGATTTGACTGATATTAGCCGAGATTCTTTTGGGATTTGTGTGACAACAGTCTCAGGCAACGTTTATTCAGTAGGTGATTGTGACCTTCCTTTTTTAATTCAATCGATCTCTAAAGTTTTTGCTTACGGTCTAGCATTAGAAGATTGGGGTCGAGATGAAGTGCTGGAAAGAGTTGATGTCGAGCCCACTGGAGATGCCTATAATTCGATTATTAAGGTTCAAAGTCAGTCTAAGCGCCCCTACAATCCGATGGTCAATACGGGAGCCATTGCTACGACCAGTTTAATTAAAGGCAAGGGGCCAGCCCAGCGACTGAACCGTCTTCTAGAGATGTATTGCCGCTATATCGGTCACCGCGTCTTTGTGGATACCCCCACCTTTATGTCTGAGCGGATGAACGGAGATCGTAATTGGGCCATTTCCTATTTGCTGCGTAATTTTGGCATGATCTTTGGAGATATTGGTCAAACACTCGATCTCTATCTACAGCAGTGCTCTATCTTACTCGACTGTCGAGATTTAGCGCTGATGGGAGCTACCCTCGCCAATAATGGCGTCAATCCCTTAACTGGGGAAAGGGCAATCCAAGCTGATTATGTGCGAGATCTCCTCAGTGTTATGTACACCTGTGGCATGTATGATTTTGCGGGTGGCTGGGTGTATCAGGTAGGGTTCCCTGCTAAGAGTGGGGTGAGTGGAGGAATTATTGGAGTGGTTCCGGGTAAAATGGGCATTGCTGTTTTTTCGCCGCCCCTGGATGAGCGAGGTAACAGTATTCGAGGAATTAAAGTGTGTGAAGAGCTTTCTCGGCACTTTGGATTACATGTTCTTAGTAAAGCGAAGTGATTTAATTCTTCCTTTAAGCAGCCCTCCACGAACGCTAAGGTTCACGGAGGGCTGCGAGTTAGATATAGAGGGTGCCTAAGAGTTAGGTAAAAGTAATACAGTGCTCTGTCTATTTACCTAACTTTAGGCGATATAGGGTTCGAGATAGGACGTTATGCAATAGTTGTCTATGAGTCCACTGTACGCCGGGATGCAGCATACTAACCCCTTTGCAGGATAAACCCACTGTCTGCTTACACAACCATCAAGTTCCCTTGGTTTGTGTCCGCGATCACTGTGGAGTCGACTGATAGGGTATTGACTAAAAGATTCAGAGGTGCTCTGGCTATGGCCCAGTGAGGTGTAGCGTTGGGCAATTGCTCTAGGGACGCTTTAAAGCACAACAGCACCCAGAACGATCTACCTGAGGAACTCTTCTACATTAAACAAGACTTTTCAGAGCTGTTCTGAGAAGGATTATCTTCACTAAAAACAATACTCTCTAGTGCAAGTAAGAAGAAATATCAGTGACCTGTTTGGGTGCTATTTGTAGTTTGTCAAACGATGATATAGAAATATCGATTGTTGACCTCCTTTGTTGTGGTTACAAGCCTTTCAGCTCATGTATTTAGCATATTCCTTGAGTGGTTCAATGTCTCTTCTCTGACATAAAGGTTAATGTTGTAAGCTTTTGTGACTGGTCAGTGGGGTAGGTCTCTAGGATGTTTTGGTTGATGACACTGCAGGCGGTGATTTCATCCGTTTAGAATTCAGATAATTTAATTTTGGGTTAAGAGCTGATGCGCCGACCAAGACCGCAAATTGTCAGCCAAGGGGCAGACCCGTTGCCTAAATTGCGGAATGCGACGGGTGCTGAAGTATTTTCGACCATTGCCGTACCCTATTGCGCTGAGCCAGGCGGCCCGGTTTGAGGCGTGGATGCAGGATGTGGATGATGTGGGTGGTCCGGCGGCGGCGGTGGATAGTCGTGATTTTGATCCGAGGTTGATGGAGTGGTAGGGGCGAGGTGGTATAGCTGTAGTTTTATGCAACTACATCACTGTATAAAGCCTTGGGTGGTTAGGTAGACACTTTCCACCTAACCACCCAAGGCGGTATGTTAGGCTGACAGATGTCCACCTAATCCTCTTATCAGGGGTATTAGACTGAAATATTTCTACCTAATCTACTAAATTGGAGGATTAGGCAGAAAGTTTCCCCCTAATCAATTGTTAAATCGGCAGCGGATAAAAATGTTATCTAGGAGGCTAAAAGTATTATATATCAGTTATCTGTTAGTGCTTGGGAAGCCTAAAAGAGAGTTATCCCCGCTACGACTTAACAACTCGTTGGAGCCGACGAACGCGGTTAGCCCGACGACGCTGACTAAGCGGCGTTCGCGGCTCAACTATAATCGTTAGACTGCATACTGTTGGTAAGCGCAATCATCCTCATAAACATGTACAATAGAAATGATTCCCGGAAGAGACTCGTTGGCAAGTGGTCAAGCCGCCTGCACAGACCCCTGCGCAGATGAGCCCGTCCATCCTACAAAAAGTATCAATGTCCACTTCACTTGCGTTGATACCTAGTCGCCCTGCTTCAGATTTACGGTAATCGGATTCGGTGGCTGCTTCCCAAAAATATTGCTTATCATCAGTGATGACCTTCCAACCAAAACGAGACCTGGCTGGTATCTCAGTCGGCAACCCAGGGAAGTCTGGTAGTGAAACACCTGCTTCTTCGTTAGCTTTGCTCATTATTTTTTGTATCGAATTGAGTTACTACGTTCTTGGAAAGCTACCTTGAGAGACTTCCCTTGTCAAGCAGAACTTATGCAAAACAGCAATTCTCATTATGAAGAATGGCTATTCAATCGTCTGCTATCAGACTATTGTGGAGATGTGGCATGAGGCTTAGTCAATGACGAAAGGGAGCTTTGCCACCGTAGTCGATTCATTTCGAGCAACGCTGTCATCACTGCCGGACAAGCGCACAGGCAAGAACACCCGCTACGAGATGTTGGATGCAGGGCTCGGTGCATTCAGTGTGTTCTTCACGCAAACACCGTCGTTTCTGGCGCACCAGCGCAAGATGGCCGATACGAAGGGTCGCAGCAATGCGCAAACGCTGTTTGGGGTGCATCAAGTTCCCAGCGATAATCACATCCGAGAGTTGCTCGATGGGATATCGCCCCCGGTGCTGTATCCAGTCTTTGACAGTATTCTTCAGTTGCTTCAAGCGACGGAGCAGCTATCATCGTTTCGGTCATTTGCCGATAATTTACTGATGCCGCTAGATGGCACCGAGTACTTCAGTTCAACGAAGATTCACTGTGCGCATTGCTCGACGAGGGTGCTTAAATCAGGCGAGACGCACTACTATCATTCAGTTGTCACCCCTGTGATTGCTTGCCCAGGTCGCTCTGAGGTGATTCCGTTAGTACCGGAGTTCGTAGTACCTCAGGATGGTCATGACAAGCAAGACTGTGAAAATGCTGCCGCCAAACGCTGGTTTGTCCAATACGGGCCAAGGTATCGAGACCTGCGCATCACGGTTCTCGGCGATGACCTGTATTGTCGTCAGCCCTTGTGCGAGCGGCTGCTCACTGAGCAATTCAACTTCATTTTAGCTGTCTGCCGAAGTCACATAAAACGCTCTACGAACATTTAGAAGGGATAGAACTGCCAAGTGTCATCCAGAAACAGTGGACGGGAAAAATCGAGAAAACCTATACCTACCGCTATCTCAACCAAGTCCCGCTTAGAGATGGCGACGATGCACTGCTCGTAAACTGGTGCGAACTCGTCATCACCAATGCCAAAGGTAAAATCCTCTACCAGAACGCTTTCGCGACCAACCACCTGATTACGGATGACAATGTTGAAGCCCTCGTCACGGCTGGGCGCACTCGATGGAAGGTCGAAAACGAGAATAACAACACCCTTAAGACCAAGGGCTATAACCTTGAACATAACTTCGGGCACGGGCAAAACCAATTAGCAGCTTTCCTGGCCACCTTGAACATCTTGGCATTGCTTTTTCATACTCTGCTCACTTTGACGGATACAAAGTATCGATTGCTCAGAGCACATCTGTCGACCCGAACAACCTTTTTTAATGATTTACGGGCCTTAACCCGGTACGTTTGCTTTGATAATTGGGATCATTTGCTGACCTTCATGCTCGAAGGTCTGGAGCTTAAAGTGCCTACTGACACTAGCTGACCTCATAATGAGAATTGCTGTATGCAAAAGAGTGGTTAGAGGAGTGAGATGAAACCTTTTACCCGCTTGGATTACTGCCAATATCTGCTCAGTGAGATCAAGTGATCTCGTAGGTTGTCCTGAGCTGCTTTCGCTTCCAGGGCTTTGAGACGGAGCTTAAACGTTTGAAGGTCATGGCGTAGCCAGAGTGAGCGAACACCGCCTGGAGAGACAAAGATGCCTTGTTTTTTGAGTTCATTTGAGACTCGCACCTGGCCGTAAGCCGGTTGGTCTGTGGCAAACGCAACGACGGCGGTTTCAATCTTTGGTTCTACTCGGTTCTTGGGGCAAGGCTTTTTACGATCAATGTCGCGTAGAGCCGCCTCTCCAACTGTTTCGTAGAGTTCTTTATAGCGATAGAACGAGTCTCGCGATACGCCCATCACTTTGCACGCTTTGGAAACGTTGCCGAGTGTTTTGGCTAGATTTAAGATGCCTAATCAGAGGCTGACATGTAATAACTTCTGAATTTGACATATCACCGCACCGGATCAGCAGGATGTACTATGTTTAGTTTCTAGTTCACTTTGCTGACCGGTGCGTATGGCCATTAAGTCAAAGAATTGCTAAGGTGACGACCTTGGAATTTACTAAGAGGACAAAAATTAAAGAAGAACTAGTGCAACGTCAAGACTTAATTTTGGGATAGACAGAGGCTAACTTACAGCGTGCATCGTCAACTTTCATCTGCCAATCAACCCCTCGCTGAGTGTTGTTGACATCGTTAGCCCAAGCGTCTGTTTCGACCCGCAATGTATCAATATCGCCGAAACGTCTACCATGGACACACTGACGAGTCATTGCACTCAGTTCGTTCTCGGCAATGTTGAGCCAACTGCCATGCTTTGGGGTGTAACAAAAGTCGATGCGCCGCACCAGTGCTCGCGCTTGCTCAGGCTCAAATACTTCATAGAACGCACCGATGGTATGAGTATTGAGGTTGTCACAAACAATCTGTACTCGCTCATCTTGTTGATAACGTTCTTCAATCACCTGAGCGACCTCAATTGCCCAATCAGCCTTAGTTCTACGTTCTCGCACACTCACTTTTCGCCATCCGGCTAGGGGCTCTGTAAATATAAAGATGCTGGCCGTTCCGGCCCGTTCATACTCGTAATCGACCCGTTGGCCGTGCTGGGTGGTTGCGGGTTGTGGGGGGCGGGTTTCTTTTTGCAACTGTACCGGTTGCTCGTCCATGCATACCACTGGGCGAGTCGGGTCGTAAGGCTTAGCGTAAAGATCTAATACCGCCTCCATGTGAGCGACAAACTCAGCATCCGCTTCGGGCGGAATCACCCAGTATTCTATCTTCCGATTATTCATGCCGTTTTTTTCAGGGTTTGGCGTACGGTCTCGTGGCTGATCGTTTCAACGATACCCAATTCGACAACCTTGCGGGCTAACAGCCGTAGTGACCAATTGCTATAGCCAGCAGGCGGCGACCCTAACCGAGTGGCGATCACCTGAGCTTCCTGCTCGCCATCCAGCAACTTTTCGGTGGGCGGGCGACTCCGTTTTTTCCCATTGAGCGCCACCTCAAAGCCCTCCTCTACCAAGCGACGACGTAGATTCTCCACGGTCTGCCGACGGCAGTTATAGGCGTCTGCGATGCACTGGTCACTCCAATTCGCTCCGGTGACATCTGTCTTGAGGAGGATCTGTGCTCGTCGGACTTTTTGGCTACTGCCACTGAGCGTTTTGATGACCGTTTCGAGATGATTGCGCTCAGATTCACTTAATCGAACAATATATTTCTTCTGCATAGACCTTTAGAGTGCTCTATACAGACTATCGCAACACTCTCGATAATCCCAATTTTTAGCTTTGACGCTGCACTAGCATGAAATACTTTGATAGAATCAAAGTTAAGTTTGACTAAGGATCTCAACGCAAATATATCAGTGTTCTGGTTGGCTGCCAGAAGACAGCAAGAAGCTATTGAAGCTAATTCTTGGAGTCTTCCAGCAAATCAAAAATTGACCGATGATGGCAAAATAGGTAGCGAGATAGATGGAAAACAAAGTCCGATATTCTCATCTGCTGCAATGCAGAAACCAGACATTGGGGCTATGAGGGAAACATTATTTGCTGGCCATATGGTGGTTGTTCAGCCTAGTGCTACAGTTGTAAGCAACAAAGATAAGCGCTGAGATACTTATAGTTATAGCTACGTTGTTAGTATGTAACGAAACGCATCAAAAAGTAGCATAAAGTCCTTACTCTACATAACTCGATATGTCATTCCCCGAAACAATCATCGAAAGAACACACATATTTTCTTGTTTGAAAGATCCTGCTGAAATATTGCAGGAGGTCTTTAGAATACGACTTTCAATTGGAGAAGCAGCAATTGAAGTATTTAGAATTTTAAATGAGCGATTTAATCTCCGATGTCCTCCTGGAATTGCATTAAAAGGAACATTTAACGAACAATTTTTTTCAATATCTACAAGCTTGAAAAAGAGGCAAGGTTTTGAGTCTTCACAAGTAGCCTTTTTCATCAGAATTGATTTACTTCAACCCCTTAAGAGATCAACAGAACCTACAATTACTTGTGAAAATCCTCTATTTTTAGATCATCCAGATATTCCTAGTTTGGATGCCTTACAAGATCAATACCTAGCCGTTTGTGAACTAAATTCTATCAAAGCAATGATGCTCTCCAATGAGAGTGAAAATTAGGCCTCCATTGGTGACGAGTGGGAAATCGATCACGTGCTAAAGTCTGTTTAACTTTTGGCTTAACTATATAATTTTTACTCGGACACCCTTGTACTCGAATGCCAGGTTATCTATAGCCTTAGACTCTTTCTTAGTGTTGTGATGCAGTGCGCTGGTGACACTGTAACTTTAGCTCATGAATTCTTTGAAGCAAGCAATTGCCGCCTAACATAGTCCCTGAGGCGGACAATGCCCCTAACACTTGCCGTCTAACCCTGCGCAGGAGCGGACGGAATTTATAATCCAGGCATCGATATAAAAATACTGACCGCCGTTCAGCTTCACGACTATGAAGCCGTGAACGTGTCAAGTAGGTTTCGGCATATTTTTTCAGGGAGTCTCTTATTTTTTATCCACATCAATCTCTCATCTTATTGTTGACTAAGATGATTTCACCTTTTTTATTATGTTTTTCTGATTGAGAATTAATGAGGGCAAAGTGGATTTAACCGACTATCCGAGGTGTCAATGCTATTTGAACTTATGTTTTGCTGCATTGTCTCAAGAGTTTTTGAAAGGTGCATGGCTTATTCGTTAGAGCAACCTTGTCTCAGATTACGTGAAGCTTCAAGCTCATGCTAGAGTCTCGCTTTGTTCTCTTGATTTTCTCTTCTAAATTTTGTTATCTATGTTGTTGGTTGAGCTAACTCTGGATTCCACGGCTGATTGTGTAATAGCATTGCCCAACACCGTACCAACAACTTCCGGGCAACGGCGATAATCGCTGTTTTTTTGCGCGTCTTCTGCCCACCACTAATGCGTGCATAGGTGGCTGCCGCCCATTCGTTGTGACGCAACATCAGCCAGGCCACTTCTACTAAGGCTGTTCGGAGTAATCTTGGTCCCCGTTTAGTAATTTTGCCCAGGCGATTGGTTTGCCCTGATTGATGTTGTTGGGGAATTAATCCAGCATAGGCCGACACTTGCCGTGAGTTTTCAAATCGCTTTGGATCATCCAAACAGGTGACAATCACTTCGGCTGTTTTACGGCCAACCCCAGGAATCGTCTGCAACAGTTGGATACGGGACTCCTGCTTTGCTAGGGTGTCTAATTTCCGTTCAATCGTTGCCAGGTGCTCCCAGAGTTGGTCCAGCATCATTAATTCTAAGTCTAATTCCCCTCGCCACAGATTGTGCTCATCGCACTCTGCCAGTACTCGGCGATGTTGGCTTAATTCATCAATCCCCTGCACGGTCCAGGCTCGGTGTCCTGACGGTATCTTCACCCCTTGGTGATCGAACAGGGCGCGAATCGCATTTTGAATCCGATTGATACGCCAAACCATCACTTTGCGATATTTCACCAAGTGACGGTATTGCCGAGTCTCTGGCGCGGGGACATACACTGGGTTAATCTGCTCCAAGGCAGCCAGTTTTGCCAATTTCAACGCATCATCTTTATCCGTTTTGCGTTTGACGTTTTTCCAACGCCAAGCCTCCTGACTGGGATCAGCCACCAAGACTGGGTAATCCTGCTCAACACACAGATCATGCACCCACCCAGTAATCGAACATGTTTCCATCACCACCAGATTGGGGTGAGTGCGATGCAATATTTCTTTAAATTCCCGTCTGTACGTTTTGAATGTGTCAAATTCAGTCGCGTTACTCTCCGTGTCCAGCAGACACGATACACAGTTGAATTTGCCCAGGTCAATCGCTAGAATCTTCATGCTATTCTCCTAGTGTGAGAGGGTTTAGGTTCGTTTCTTTACTCTCTCACGGCTTGCATAGATTCTTTAGCCAGACCAAGGAAGTGCATGGAAATTCGCCGCACCACTCTCCGTGATCGAATCGTCAGTGCCTTGAGCAATACGTCAAGCACCCTGCCTTTTGTTCTGGCGGGCTGGGAAGGCGGGAGTGCCGCGTTCGATCTTGTGGATGAGTACTCCGATATCGACTTAAATTTCCTGTTGGATGGTGCAAACGCAGAAGAACCCTTTTACGCCACTATCCAGTCGGCCCTAGAAGAGGTGTCGCCCGTAGTAGCTAGCCACCCTGAGCCTCCTGGCCGCTACTTCAAGCTGGCTGCTGGCGGAGACTTCCTATTAGTCGATGTGTGTGTTTTCCAGAAAGGAGCCTACGGCGAGTATCTCGACCCTGAACGCCACGGGAAGTTAAAGCCACTCTTCGACAAAGGGGAGTGGCTACGGTTTAAGCCCTCAGAGAGGGACTCGCAGGAAACTCGCCGGGCCAAGCGCAGTCAAGACCTCGAGGAGTGGTTTTCCGTGAGTCAGAGTTTCGTCCAAAAGGCGATCTATCGCGGCCAAGAGGCGGAAGCCCTTGCCGCGTTTTGGGGGTACACGCTTAAGCCACTCGTGGAACTGCTTCGCATGCGATATTGTTCCACACGCTGGGACTTCGGGATGCGTTATCTTCAGCGAGATCTTCCAGGCCCCGTATACAATCAATTGCGAGACATCATGTTTGTAGGAGACCCTTCTGACCTAAAAGAACACCACGCGAAAGCGGTGGCCTGGGGGCAATTGCTACTTCAAGAATTGGAGCTATCCAGGGCAGGCGATCCGCCGCCGAAGGCTGGCTAACATAGGCCCTGAGGCGGACGAGGTCAATAGCAAAGGCTAAACTTCTTTTTCTGCTTTAGCTTTAGCGCGGATTCAGACGTTCAAAATTGACCGAATAGTCAGTTGCTTAGGGAGACTGAACCTGCCCTATTAGATGGGTCTGCTTTGCTGAATGATCATTGATACGGGTTAGCTGTTCATCAGATATTTCTCCAAGTGACTGCATAGAGTGATCGATCTTGTTTTGGTTGTTATTGTTTGTTTTTTAAGTGCAATTTATTCTTCCTATGCTTGTTGCTGAGGTTGTTGTTGAACGCCTAATAGCTTTATTAATGGTGACTTCTTGCGTCTCAGTGCAGCCAGATATTTCTCTTCATCATAGGGTATGCCATCTTGCCAACAACGCCAGAGAATCCTCCCCCACTTATAGGCCAAGGCTCGAATCGCTTTTTGATGTGACTTACCCTTGCGCCGTTGCTGTTGATAAAACGCCTGTGACCAAAGCGAGCGCGGTCTGGCATGAGCAACCCACTCAACAAAGGTTTGTCTTAGAAAGATAGGGCAAGACCAACGCCAATGAACCCATCGCTTTTTACCACTCTCTTCTTTGACCGGCGCAATGCCAATGTAGCTCAGAAAAGACTGAGCGCAATTAAAGCGAGTTCGGTCTTCACCAAAAGCTGCTAACAATCGAGGCGCTAAATGGGGGCCAGCCCCCGGTAATGCCTTAAAGAGTTCTGCATCCGGCAGCGATTCAAACAACGATTTAATTTGGCGCTCAAACACAATCAATTGCGACCAGACTACTTTCAATAACGCGACTAAGCCTTGTATTAACGCTTGGGCTGGAATGGTAATAGCGTCGTCTCGCATCAAGGGTGGCCCAGCGTCTTGAATTTGCTGAGTGCGTCGTTGAATCGTGGTTTTGCGGATGATGTGATGGCTACGAAAGAAGTCTCTCAAGACATCAGCCGTGGCAGCTTGAGCCGCTTGTAAGTTTGGAAACTGTTCGAGAAATTCACAAAACGCAATGGTGTCTTTATCGTCAAACCAATCGAGCACTTGAGGAAAATAGGATTTGAGCGCGGCGGTGATCCGATTCGTCAGCCGGACCTTCTCACCCACTAACATGCGACGGGACTCAACCCATTGTCTCAAGGCACGATGCTTCGGGCATCCTGATGTCCAGATATCAAGTTTTTCGCCATGTTTCTGCATCAATTCGACAATCAGTTTGGCATCGATTGGATCCGATTTAGCCCGCGAGGGCTGAAACGCTTTGCGATAGTTCGCGACCATTCGGGGATTGACAGGCACCAGCACTAAGTTCTCGTATTGACATAGCGCATAGAGGAGGGGGCCGCGTTTCTGCTCCAACCCAACCAGCAACTTGTTCTCTCCATAGTTTTTTCGTAAACGATTGACCCAATTTGCAATGGATTGGGGGGTGGATTGAATCGTGCAATGCTCCCAGGTTTCCTGATGGCAATCATAGAGCGCAATATCATGTTTGCGATCTGCCCAGTCAATTCCAATATAAGCCGCATACGGTGTTGGACTTTGGTTGAGTTTCATTGTGCTACATTGAAGGTGTTTTTGTTTGAGGGAGAGTCTGCCGCCAGTCGCCTTGCGAAAAGATTATGGAAAGGGTAGTTCCCTACTCCCTGAGGATTCGTTGGGCAGCGATTGGACTGACTTGAAGGGCGATACGATATGTTAGTAGTCATCTTCTGACTGGCGCTGCATAGTCGTCCCCACAAGCTGGCAGGTTCTCTCCTTTCTTGACTCTATACTTTTTTCCAGATTTAGAACATCGAAAGGGAGGAGCGATACGATATGTTAGTAGACATCTACACTGTCGTCGCATGCATAGTCGTCTCCACCCGTTTTTATGCTCGTCCCCCCATAAAAAGCTGCACCTGACATGCACCTTCGGTCCTGCGTCTTGCGAAGCAAGTCTTGGCCCTACGCCGCATGCAGGTGAGCTTGAACGTTAGCTTCACATCTTGAAAATGACCGCAATTCCAAACGAGCTAACCCGACGAATGCAGGTGGCTCTTGAAGCCATTCAAGATTCTGTTGGAACTGAGGCAGGTGAATTCGGTGCTGAGCTGTTTGTCTTACATCACTTAGAAGAAATTGACGCTGCCTACTGGTTGGAAAGACTGGGCAATGTTAAGCCAGATTCAAAACAGATCTTGGGACTTCTGATACTGCTCTCTCCCTCAGGTGAAGAGGAAGGCGAATTCGAACAGCTTGACTTTACTCTGCCTGGAGACGTTTCAAACTACATTCTCAGTGTTCAGTTCGACGATAGCGGAAACATCGATGAGATTTGCATGGGATCCTAATATATAAGGATTTAGCTGGATCTCAGCGAAAAGCTCATAAATTCCTTAAAGCAAGAGGGTGAATGTCGCCGTTAGCTTCCAGCCTCGATGCACGAACCTTAATATTCCTTGGGTATTCCAAATGATTTAACATAACCTCTGAAGTCAATTTCTGGTAACCCGATGGCACGGCTTTACTATCGAGGTATGGCAGCGACGAATGGCAAACCAAAAATAGGTCGTAGCGCTCGTCTTCTAGGCGTGAGACCTGGATTGGATATTGATGTGTCTCATATGCTGCAAGGTTGGCTAGATGCTCAAGGTTATTTGTATCTTGAGGCGGAACGAAATGATTCAGGTGTAGAAGTGGAAGTCGCCATCAGAAATACAAAAGGCATGTCCACATCCTTAAAGGGTGACAAGGAACTTCAAGTCTATATTTGGCAATAATTTGGGAAAATAGGAAGGCAAAAAAATAGGGGACTATGCATCCCCCACAAAAAATAAAATGTTGCCTTCAGTATACCAAACCATCTGCCGTAAGCATCTGAGCGAGTCGCAGTATCTAACGCTAGAGCTGGTGTTACTTTTGATACAAGCGCATCGTCAAGTCACGCTCGGAACGTTAGCCAGTCTATTTCCTCAACCGATCAAATATGCGAGTCGTAAACGGAACCTACAACGGTTTTTAGTCCTCCCTCGTCTGAGCCTTAAAGTGTTGTGGTTTCCGTTGATCAAATATTGGATTCGCCAAGCTCAAACCGGTCATTGTCTCAATCGAGATCAGCGTCGTCGGTTAAAAAAAAGCTCATCAGAAGTATGGATATTGGTTGATTGCGATAGACCGAACGCAATGGAAAGAGCGTAATCTGTTTATGGTGACCCTGGTATGGGGCACCCATGCATTACCCCTATATTGGGAGCTATTAGATCATGTCGGCAACAGTAATCTGAGGACCCAAAAACGAGTCTTAAAAATCGCTCTGAAATTATTGAAACACTATCCAACGTTGGTGATAGGAGACCGAGAATTTCATAGTCCGAAATTGGCTGAATGGCTCGACCAACAAGGGGTATACTTTGCCTTGCGTCAGAAAAAAGACTTCCACTTCCAACCACACCCTGGTGACGAGTACCAAGTCCTCAAAGACCAAGGATTCAAGCCGGGCATGTCTCAATTTTATGTCGGCATTAGAGGGAATAAAGGAGACGGATTAGGTCCCTTTAATCTGGCTGTTTATTGGAAACGTAAGTACCGCAAGAAAGGACCGAAAGACCCCTGGTATATCCTGACAAATCTCCCCACCCTCAAACAAACCTTAAAGATTTATCGTTGTCGCTGGGGGATAGAGATACGCCAGCCTCAATACCCCCATAGTCATCTCCCTCTTTATGCCGAGGTTGCTTAGTCATAGGCTGATGGTTTTCCATTTGTATTCTCCGGTGAAGAGTTAACAGTGACGGTGTGAGGAGGGTTACTCAGGTGGGATTGCAATCGTGGGCACTTTGCCTTTCCAACGTTGCCGTAGAATGTCACCGACAGGCCGTTGCCGATGGGTTCTTAATCGTTCCAGTTCAATCTCATCGGCCCAAATGATCCAGTGTTTTGGGGACGTGGGTTGCTGCCGGGCTTTGACCCAACCACGTCGCACCCAGTTGTATAGGGTCACGGTGGGCATCCCCAGCGTGACCGCTAACTCAGGGAGCCACCACTCATGCTCAGAAAGGGGCTCTCTGGCTTTAGGCAATGGACGAGGCCGGAGTCCGAGATGGCGTATCAAGGTTTGGACGATTTCTCGAGTGAAGGTTTGACGTCGTTTGGGTGGACGAAACCCTTCTTGATGCAAGCAGTCAACTATTTCATCGGTTGTTAAATTGGCCTCGACCAGTTGCTCTAGCCGCTCACATAACTGAGGGTAGTAACTCAGTTGTGTCCATTTTGCCACCGGACGAATAATTTGAGCTTGACAGGAGAATCCTCCCGACCACTCAATCATAACCTGAACCTGTTCCACTTGTGCCTTCAACAGTGACAATGATTTTATCAATCACCTGCCGGATGATTTCTTTGCGTTGAGCCTGAGTTGTTGTTGGCACAGACCATAAGGCAGGCAGGTCTTGAGCAAGTCTTCGAATCTGTTGTTGTTGGTCGGGTGATAGTTGTTTGGGCTTCTCGCAACAAAAACGTTCATAGTCTTCTTGGAGTTGTTGTTGAGCTTGCAATTTAGCTTCCCATTCTTGGGCTAATTGTCTGGCGACCAAACGGTTCTCTGGCTCTACTAACTGGTAATGTCGTCTGGCTCTATCAGTCTCAAATTGGGCTCTCTCAAGTCGTTGGTGCCACACCTTGTCGAGTTCTAATCGGTCTTCTTCAAGATGTCTTGCAGCGGCCAGTGACAACTCTAATGCGGCGGGTTCCAGGGCCTGTAAAACTTGGTCAACAACATACTCATCTAAACAAGCACCCGACAAGTGTTGGCAAATCTCACCCCCATAATCGACTTTCTCTCGGGCGCAGATATAGCGATGATGATCTTGTCCATGGGAATACTGAACCGCCATGCGACCCCCACATCGACCACACACTAACAACCCACACAGTAACCCAACCCCTTGACGGGGATGTCCTTGTTCATTACTGCGGTTCTGATTGGACTTGAGTTGAGCAATATTCTGCTGGTATTTTTCCCAGCTAATGTACGCCGGATGGTGATCTTTGATCAAGACCAGCCATTCCTCGCAAGGCTTAACCACTCTGCCGGTATGAGGTCGTCCCGCTTTCTTTTTTCGAGGGTCTACTTGTCTGCGTCCATAGGCATAGGCCCCAGCATAGGTTGGATGTCTCAGGAGATTTTGCAATGTCGCTCGATTGGGCCGATGCCATTCTAAATCGCCTTTTGTCGGTCCCGATAATACCCGTACCCCAATCTGAATATGATGGGTCACTAGGTACTGGAGTACGGCATTGAGGGTCCCCAATTCCTCAAATTTTCTGAAGATCAGCTGCACCACCTGTTGTACTTGTTCGTCTGGGTCAAAGTGTATTTCCCCAGAGGGACGACGCACATAGCCGATGGGCACATTGAAGCCCAATTCCCCTCGTTCAGCTTTGTTACGCTTTCCCTGAATCATTCGCTGTTTGAGGATGTGGAGCTCTATCTCCGAGAACGATCCTTTCAACCCAAGCAAGAGCCTGTCGTTGTAATCACTCGGATTATAGATGCCGTCCAGGTCGGCTATCAGTGTGCCGAATAGGGCACAGATTTCCAACAGTTGATGCCAATCTTTCGATGAACGGGCCAACCGGGACATCTCTACTCCTAATATTAACCCCACATGATTGAGACCCACTTCACTGACAAGACGTTGAAAGCCTAAACGTCCTTCAGCGCTACTGCCTGACTTTCCTAAATCATCATCAATGGTCAGCACACGCTCGGCTCTCCAGCCTAGGGCTTCGGCTCGCCCCACTAATCCATACTGGAGTCGGGTCGATTCTTGATGGTCGCTCACCTGCTGCAAGGTTGACTGACGAACATAGACCACCGCTAACCGGTCCAGATGATGGGCTTGTATTTTTTCTGAAGGCCAGTGGCTGCTATTCGTTGGGAGACTCATTCGTCACCTCCTGTCCTGACTGGGCACTCAGATGATTCTCCAGCAGTTGGCTCAAGACATTGATCAGTCTCTGCCGCTTCAGTTGCGGCAACCGTTGCCACAGCTCCTTCCTCGGAGGACAGGCAGACGGGGGGACTCGTTTCGCTCTGACATGGATATTCTTCCTTTTCGTGCAATGGCTCACTTGCCTTTATTTTGGCGACGAGTTCAACCAAGCGGAGTAACCCCCTCAATCTAACGGTAGGGTATTGAGAAGGCTTCGTCTTTATAGGGGTATTATGGCTGGCGCATTGAACAATTTTTTAAAGATTGTAAAACCGGGGGCTATCACCTGGAGGATACCAAGGTGAACGACCGTCGCTTTTTAGCCTTGGTGGTGGTCATTGTGCTCGCCTATAGTTTGGCTACGATGCACGGACAACGCATGCAAGCATTACGGATAGACGATTACGCTGGATGTATCAAAAAGCACTCAGGCAAGGCTCCCTATCACAGTGATTTTAGCTTGGGTTTGTATGGGCAACGGTGGATATATGCCATGGATATATGGGCGGATTCGGCCTTGAAATTGATTGCGCTCAAACCGAATAAACGACTCTATTTTCAACGTGGTTTTCTCGCTCTGTCCCTTATGGAACACGCTTTATAGCTACGCTGTCACCCTTTAAGGTCCACATCGCTATCTATTGAAGGACTACCGCCTTTTCGGAAACCGAAGGCTTTCGGAGGAACAGGTAGAGATCCATTGTGGCAAATTGACAGCAAGCACATTAATGGAGATTTAGAAGCCATCCAAGACAGCGCTACCCATGTCAGCATTATGCCAAGGGTTACAATGCTATTAGAACGGTATGAGGAAGCATTAGCAAAAACTCAGAACTATTGGCAAAAGGTGATTGATGATGGCGTGGGTATTTAGTCTATCGGCAGAATGTGGCTCAAATCAGAACACGGCAGAGCAATTCGCTCAGCATTTTGAGACTGTTTCATGGTCTCTATCAAATGGTTCTCAATCCCAGTGCTGTCCCACTGTTTTTCAAGACATTAATGAAAACTGGTGGTGCCGAATATGTCCTGATGGCATAAGCGAAGTAGGTATTGAGGCACCGGACTCAGCTTACTTAATGACAGAGCTAGGTATTTTGCTTTATCAACATTTGCAGTCTGCTCCAACCTTTCGCTACGCGCTGGTCGGACTTGAAGTTGATGAATTCAGAACGTTTGACGAATTACTAGATGAGTCATCTACCCTGAGTATGCCAGGGTTGGTTTTATCTGAGAGTATTTGGCAGTCACTTAGTTCACCATCTGTATTTAGAGCGTTTAGTTCAGGCTATGTTTGGCACCCCTACGAAGGTGAAACTTACAAGCCTTTGACAGTATCTCCATTACTGAAAGAGCAGATGAGTCGTTTGCTAGCTGCATAATGGTGTCTGCTCAACCCAGCTAACACTGCGTTGCAACGGCGGAGCATAAGCAGTTGATCAAAGATCCAAAGTTACTGCCGCCGTTGAACTCCAACGTTCTACCGCTCCGTACAAGGTTAGATATATGATTTAAATGTCTTCAGCGGTGTTTGAAGCGTATCAACTTGGAGTTGCCCGTTGAGGGACAGCAGTATTCTAAGTCTGTGGATGAGATGTAAAGTCGTTGCTGCAATGGAGAGCTAGATTAAAAAAGTGATTGTAAACAAGTTTTTCTACCGTGGCTGAAATTATCAAAGGTTACATTCCGGGTTCAATTGGTCGAGTTGCTGAACTACACGGCGTTTACTACGCGCAGCACTGGAACTTTGAGGCATTTTTTGAAGCCAAAGTTGCGCGTGGGCTAGCTGAGCTTATCAATCGATATGATGAGAAGAAAGATGGGTTTTGGGTCGCCGTTGAAGCAGGTCGAGTTGAGGGCTCAATTGTGATCGATGGAGAACAAGTGGAGCAAAAAGGCGTTCATCTTCGCTGGTTTATTGTGTCAGATACACTTCGGGGTCGGGGTGTAGGTCGGCAACTCCTAGAATTAGCTTTAGAGTTTTGCCAAGACAAAGGTTATCAACGCATCTACCTGTGGACATTTGAAGGATTGGACTCGGCTCGACACCTTTATGAGTCGATGGGATTCAAGTTGGTTGAGCAGTATCGAGGAAGTCAATGGGGTGTTGAGGTCAATGAGCAAAGATTTGAGTTACAAGTTGGGTAGAGCGGCAGAACAATCACGTTGCAACAGACAATTGCGAGTCTCTTTGTCTAGCGTTTGAGTTTCTTTCGCTGCCGCTGAACGCAATCGTTCGGCTGCAATTGAGAAGAGAGATCCTGCCAAGGGGCAGATCGGCGGTGGAGCAATCGCCCGTTGGTCAGTTGAGTTCAGTGCAGGTATCCCAACTTGCAACAGGTCCCCAAAAGTTGTCATTCATAGCGTCAAGCTGAGTTTTGGTAACGACTGGTAAAGTCTCATCAGTGCCCAGAGATCTCGGCGAGCGCTTGCCGCAATATCCTGATCGCCAATGGCGGTAACGACGAGTGCGCTCGGTGGGTGTGCGGGGTCTGCCAACTGGCGACGGTTACGTTTTGTCAACGGTTGGTCAGTGGCTAAGGTCCCATTCGATATTGGTGAATCGCCCAGCGTGAGTAGCGTTGAGGGATCGGTGGGAGTCAGAAGTTCCGGTTGCGATCGTGGCCGCCCCCACCAGAGGTTTTGCCCCCGAACACGGCGTTGGAGCGGTCTGAGCGAAAAGTATCGGCTACACTTGAAAGGTGCTGCCCAGCCGCACAACTCTGCCGTTATACGGCTCAGCCTTGGTTGAGAAACTGCCTCAATGTTGCCTGTTGGCGTTCAAGGTCATCGTTTGCTTATAAATATGAACAGTACAGCAACCATAGAAAATACATTAAATTCATTTTTTAGCGAAAAGGATTTTTCAGTTCTTGTTTTAAGAGGAGCTTGGGGTATTGGGAAAACTTATTTTTGGGAAAATTATATCCAAGAAAAAATAAACAAAAAAGAAATAGAACAGACAGCCTACTCTTACGTGTCTTTATTTGGTCTACACGGCTTATCCGAGTTGAAATCTAGGATTTTTCGTGTTGGCAAGATATTGAAAACCAGGAAAGAAGTTGAAAAAGAACTTGAAGATTCATCTCAGGAAGAGAACCAGATTTTGAGAGCCGTGCTGAATATGCGATCAAGCGGACAAAATCTTCTGCGATCTTTAGGGCAAATCTCTCAAATTTCTAAATTCTTGCCGCAGTCAAAAAATTTCTCCCCGATAATTGATTTAGTTGAATATAGCCTGATTAATAATTACTTAATTTGTCTAGATGACATTGAGCGTAAAGAAGATGATTTAACAATAAGGCAAATCATGGGTTTTGTTGATGAGATAAGTAAGAGGAAAAAATGCAAGGTTATTCTGATATTGAATGACAAAACTCTTAGTCAACAAGATTTAGAAGAGTTCAATAAATATAGAGAGAAGGTTGTCGATCTGGAAATTGAATATCAACCTACTATAAGAGACAATCTTCTTAAAGTGTTTGAGTTAATATATCCATTTCTTGAGGATTTCATAAATGTTTTTCAAATTCTCAATGTTTCTAATATACGTATTTTTAAGAAGTTTAAGTGGAGTGCAAATAAGGTTCAGAAATTTATTGAAACTACTGAACCTAGCTTGCAAAAACAAGTCTTGATCCGTCTTGCAGTATTTTGCTGGGGATTTTTCAATTCGGAGAGCACTCTTTCTCTATCATTTATTAGTAAGAGTATAAAAGAAACAACATGGTTGTCGATTTTGTCAGATCATGAAGAAAATAAAAAATGGACTGAGGAAGAAAAAGAGTGGAGTTATATAGCTAGTACTCTAGGAATATTTCCATCAAATTATGATGATCATCTTATTTCAATGCTTACAGATGGATATTTAAACGAAGCAGGTTTCAGGGAAGAAATAAACAAAGCAAACCAGAAAGAGAAAGTAGATATTACACAGAAGAAACTACGGGAAGCCTGGGACATATATGCTGATTCATTTGAAGATAACATAGAGCATTTAAAGTCGGCAATTCAGGATATCCTAAATGCTGATTTAAGTAAGATTAGTCTCTGGGATTTCTCACAGTCTATAGACTTGCTTGAGGATTATGGTGATGATGTAAGTGACTACATAGAGAAGTACATAGCTCTGAATTCCCAAGAATTAGCTAGTACAAACCCAGAGGGTTTTTGGAGTGTCAGAAAGATAAAAAATTCAATATTAGAAACAAAGATTCAAGAACTCCGGAGTAGTTCAAAAATTTTCAATATCGATGATATTCTAAATGAAATCGTTAAAAAGCAAGGATGGGGACGTGAAGAAGTTGAATTTTTAAGTTCCCTTACAGAAGAGAGGATTTATGAATGGATGATGTCAAAGCCAGATAGAATTGTCTCAAAAATCAGAAAAGGGTTGTTTTTGTTTCAAGGACTTACCTCAAACAACGAAGAAGAACATCGAAAATATAAAGCTATTGCTGATAATACAACTGCTGCTCTTGTACGTATAGCAAAGCAAAACCCACTCAATCGGAAGAGAGTAAAATTTATTTATAAAATCGACGTTCCAGAGAATGAGTTAAATTAACATGATTGGAAGTCAATTATTCACTGTTAAAGACTGCTTGATTGGGAACTGTTGGAGCTGAGATAGCCGTATAACAACCCCAACGCAGCGGACGGACGAAAGCCACTGATGTTGAGTTAAAGATTGACTGCCGCCGCTGGTTGGGAACGTTAGAAGTCATCCTTTATAGCGTTTTCAGAGCCAGTGAAGTACGTTAAGGTCTTTAGCTACCTAGAATTAGGGGTTGAGGCCACACCTCAATTGAGCCGAAATTGCTATATCAGTCAGAGTCTTGATTTGATAAACTCATCAAGATAACCACTTATGAGCGTCTAGAAGTTAGTAATGGCAAATAAAAAACGCAGTGGTGGCAAGGGCTTTGGCAAAACTAAAAAAATAACTGGTCTAGGTAAAGGATTTGACTTTGATGGATTACTTGCTGGCGAGCAAGTTTTAATGGCTGGTGCAGTAATGGATGAAATCAAAGGGATTGGGGATTTCTTCTCACTCTTTGCCCAAGAGGAACTATTCATAAGATTTCCTAGTTTTCTTAATGCAATCAATACATTACTCACTCCCGACCTTATTTATTTAGCTAGGCGAAGACAACTTGAAGAAGGATACGGTTTGCTGACGCTAACTCCTAAAAGTTATCGCCAGCAGTGGCAAGAAGTCTATGATTCAGATGGTGATCTTATCTTTAATTGGTGGACTCTGGATGAAATAAATCTTGCGCAAGAAAGAAGTGAAATTTTCGGTAGAACACGAATTCTTGCAAAACTTGCAAAACTTCTCATCTCTTATTCAAAAGATCGTTTTCCAGTAATTCTGCATGCTATTCCTTTCTCGCAAAATGATCAAATATTAGATGAGGCCCTAGAGTTAGAACATGCTCATTTAATGTTTACAGCTTCACTTGATCCTGAGAAAGCGAACGTAGAGCAACATCTTTATCTCGTAGAACGAGAAACAGTAGCTTTGACAGACTTAATCCCAAATTCAGTAAACGCAGTAGTTGATATTCGCAAATTGCGTAATTATTGCCTGAATCTAGAGCATGCTCAAGGCAAACATAAAGCTCGTCTATTTGCTTCAATTTTAGGCATGACAGCTGATGATGCTGAAGAGTTACGGCTTATTCTGCTTGAGATTGTAATAAGCCATGAAGCTCAACTAGGGCGTGCAGATGAATTTGGTCAACGCTACACAATAGACTTTCTGCTTAAATGGCAAGATAGAAGTGCAACTGTACGGAGTGGTTGGATCGTTGAAAATAAGTCAGGAATTCCCCGACTCACAACCTGCTATCCACTGTAACTTTGGGAGATGAAGCAAAATGACCATGCAAAAAATCAATTTGCTTGATGTAGTAGCACTCACTACTGATTTGCCCGCATACAAGCTGTACCGGGGACAAGTCGGTACTGTAGTCGAAATACTAGCTGATGGGGATGCTTTTGAAGTTGAGTTCAGTGATCAAAATGGCCGTACATATGAATCTGTTGGACTTCGAGACACTCAGATCATGGTGTTACATTTTGAACCGATAGCACCTGAATCAGCTCCTGTGGCAGTAACAGTATAGGCTTAGGCTAAGACATCTAACTACCCGGTTGCACCCGGTTGTCAGTGATATCTTCTGCAGTAATGAATATCGGCAGCGGTTGAACCGGAACGTTAGCTGGCGAATTCTGCCGCACAATCATTTCATGGTTCGCCATGAGTCGAATCCTGCCTCAGTTTCAAAACCTTGCTGCGCTATAGGCGCTTTGTAAATGATTTGCAACTACCATATAGATACTTTGACTTGAGAACAGGGGAGGAGTTTTGCACGTTACTCACCGCACAACCAAAATTCTGCGGCTCCAGGCTAACAGAGATTTTAGATGTAATCTAATTCTGTTCATTGTTGGTGCTTCTATCTTAGTCGCAGGAATTGTAATTTCTGTAGCGCTTACTCTAATGAGCCAATTGGTAGTTTTAGAGTGCAATCGCATTGGGCTAAATCAGATAGATTGTAAACTCACCTCATCAAGCCTTTTGAGAAGCAAAGTTACAGAAATCAGACAACTTCAAGGTGTTGAGCTTGTAGGAATGAGCGGCAATAAAGATAATGTTGATACTGACTTAAAGCTGATGCTGATTAGTGGAAGCGGAAGAATCGAAACATATTTTGATGAGTATTATTCGAGGTTAAATGCCTTCATAAACGATTCGTCACAAATGATATTCAAGATTCAATATGATGATCGCTGGGCGGCATTTCTTGGATGGTTGATTACACTGCCGTTAACATTACCAGGAGGCTTATTAATTTGGAGTATGCTTTTGCCTCAGAAAAAAATAGTCACATTATGCATTTTTGACAAAGATTCTGGCCAGGTAATCTTGAAACTACAGCATATATTGTTGTCAAAGTCTGATATTAGAAAAGAAAATCTTGATGACATTGAAAAATTAAAGATTGATGAATTCAATATCAACAATTGGAGATTTTACCATACAAAGTTGGTTTTCAAAATGGATAAATCAATCATTTTGCTGGAATCACGCCAGAAATCTGCACATACTACGCTTACTCAAGCTATAAGTCAATTTCTTGGTTCAAGCGTCGATAGTTCCATGGTTAGTTGACGTTTTTTTCTCAATCAATATTATCCTTAATATATTTCATCATGAAAGCAAAAATAAAATGTTACTTACCTAGATTGAATTAGGCAATTAAATATCCTTATTTTCAAGATAGGGTAAGAGACAGAAGCTCACAAATTGACGGCCATTCATACCAATATGATGTTTTAGACTTGTAAATAATGAGAACATATTTACCAAAATACACCAAATTCTTCAAAGGTTTTCTCTTATTTGCACAGTCTTTTCTGATCACAATTTCATTTGGAATTTTTTCATCAGTCATAGAAGCCAATGCCGCTAGTCAACGTGATCTTGATAAGGCATACGATTTATATAGATTTTTCAATAGGATATTTGAGATATTTACTGACTTGGGAAAATTGTTAATTCTTGCTTCTATACTACTCCTATTATCTCCTATACTATTGCCCATTCTAATAGTTGGCTATTTGCGGAGACTTGTACAGGCGAAATTCTTTGAGTTAGATGTACACTTTGATATAAAAAACAATACGACAGATACAGCTAAATTGAAGAAAGGAAAGGTCTCTATTCCGATTAAAGTTTATGAAAATGATTCATATATTTTAAGCATAAATGTTGAAGAAGTTAACTTGGATCGGCTTCTTGATATTGAAAGTAACTTTAGCGACAGTGATCTAGAGCCTAAGATATTTTCATATGACTTTAAAGATCCCGGTGAAAATCATATTGTTTACAGTTTGGAAACTGAAATTGTTCACAGCTCTGGTGTGACTATCAAAGGAGACTTGGTTAAGAAGGATTTAATTGAATCTCCAACTTTTGACCACAGTTGGATTCTTTCTTGCACAGACTCTGCCAAACAGGTTGTGATTATCAATTTTTTCATGGTTGCATCTGGCAATTCCAATGAATCTTCTTCCGATATAGATGAGTATAAAGTTAAGCTTGGCGGAATAGAAAAATACATTCATGTCGTTAAATTCGGTCCACTGAATAAAAGGCAAATTAAATATGTCCAATTCTTATTAGCTCTAATTGCTGTCATTTCCAGCTTTGTAAACATCCCATTGCTAGCGCAAGAAATACCTAAACTTATCCAGGTTTTATCCAACTTCGATTGATCAATGAGGATCTTTATTAATTACCTAACCTCACTATCAGAAAAAGTACTCTTCGAACCTCGTTTACATTGTTTGTATCCTCAAAAGACTTCAGATACGTCAGCTAATCGGGATAGGGAGAATCCTCACGAATCCCCCCTCCCACACCACCCGGCATGCGGGTCCGCACCGGGCGGTTCAGCATCACGGAGCAAACATAAACTGACGTTGTCACACGTAGCCCTGGGCTTTCATCCACAAGTCTCGTATCGACAACAATCCCTGTTGTGCTAACCACTCATTGGTCATCCCACTTTGCGTCGCCAGCGTTCTCGACAGATGCCAGTAGCCTCGTCGGCTAATGCCGGTCAAAATCGCATGACGCTTATCCGTCCCGAGGGCCAAAAGCTTGCTGATGCGCGTACGCGGTCTGCGCCACTGTTTCCAGTAACACATCCGGATGCGCCGTCGCAACCAGCCGTCTAGCTCTGGTATCAGGTGATAATACTGTGAAATGCCAAAATAGCCCATCCAACCTCGCAGATACTGGTTTATACGCTCCAAGCGGTATTCCATTGAGACTCTCCAACTGCGAGCAGTTAACCCTTTCAGTCGGTGCTTAAAGTCTGCAAAGGCTTTGTCGGACCAATACACTCGAATCCCTCGAAATTGAAACCCGAGATATTCCAGCGCATGGATGTTCACCACCTGAGACTTTTGCCGATTCACCTTTAGCCTCAGCTTCTGGGTGAGATATCGGCTAACGTTGGCCATCACTCGCTTGCCTGCTCGCACACTTCTGACCAGGATTACCAGGTCGTCCATGTAGCAGACAAAGCGGTGGCCTCGCGTCTCCAGTTCCTTGTCGAGATTATCCAACAATACGTTAGAAAGCAACGGTGAAAGAGGTGATCCTTGCGGGGTACCCCACTTTGTTGCCTGGAGGATGCCGTCCACCATAACACCTGCTCGCAGAAAGTGGCCTATCAACTTCAAGAGCACTTTGTCGTGCACTTTTCGTGACACCCGAGCCATCAGAACGTCATGCTGGACCGTGTCGAAAAATTTCTCCAAGTCCAAGTCCACGGCGATGCGATAACCCGCTTTTAGGTAGCCTTTTATCTGCTTGATTGCCCCATGAGCAGAGCGCTGAGGACGGCTCCCAAAACTTGACTCTGAAAAGCCAGGGTCAAAGATTGGCGTTAGCACCTGGAGGATGGCTTGCTGGATTACCCGGTCTACAACACAAGGGACTCCTAACAATCTTTCACCCCGTCCGCCGGGCTTGGGTATCACTACCCGTCGCACAGGCTGAGGACAATAGGTGCCATCCAACAGAGATTGACGAATGGTGGGCCAATGCTCTCGGGCATACGCCGGAAAGTCTGCTAGGGGCATCCCGTCACTGCCGGGTGCTCCTTTGTTCGACTTCACTCGCTTCCATGCCTGCTGCATATTGGCTCTCTCCACCACCTGCGTCATCAGGTTTATGTCTAAGGTTGGCTGCATATCCGTGCGCCAAACGTGATCTCCCCTCGACTGGTTCATCGATACGTCTGAGTCCGTCATGGCTCCTCCTTATTTGACACTGTTCGGCCCTTCACTGCTACAGCAGCTACTATGGCCTCGGCTGACTTCTGCCCAGCTTGTCTGACGTTGCCGTCAGAAGGGCTGTCTGGGTCACCGTAGGATTCGGTGGGTAATCCCTCCCTTTCGAGATGGCCCTCAGTCCGACTTCCATAGTTTCCGATGAGCACCGTAGGGTTCGGTGCGTGATCTGTCCCTTTCAGGACAGCCCTCAGTCCGACTCCCGTAGCACTCCAGACTGCTGCTGGACAGACCTCCCCGGATAAGACCGTGAACTGTCCCTGCACAACCGCGTCATTTACCCTGTTCCTTGGACCTTTAGGTTTCGTTGTGGTGTGCCAACTCACCCAGGAATCCGGGCCTTCTATGACGTTTCTGTTCGTCGGCTCACAGGTTTGCCGCTGGCTTCCTTCAGACCTTCCCTCGCGGGAACGCCCTTGCCTTAAGCTAGTAGTACTCGTCTCTCGGCTCCTATAACTTTCGAGCATTTGGACGGGGTCCTCCTACAGGGGACTTTCACCCCATTAGTTCACGCCCATGCCAGGCGTACACACGTCACGGCAGCGGACGGACGAAAGCCGCTGTTGTTACTTCAAGCTTGTCTGCCGCCGCTGCATTTTGCCGTTAGGCATCGGCATTTTCCCAAGTAAACGTCTTCTCTAAAGCTGAAATATTATGAATAGAACATTTAAAGTAGAGTTGGAGCTTACAGATGATGGTCCCAATTCAATAAATTTTGAGGACACATACGAGGGACTCAACGACGAGGAATGGTACAAGTTCTCAGTAAATGAGTATGATGGAATTCTTTTGCAAGCCAATCAGGAAGGATTCGAACATCTTGCAAGATACTTTCTGAAGTTGTCGCGGACTGGAAAGAGTGACACTTTTCATTCCCATCATGCGCTTGAGTTTGGGCAAGAAAATTATGGAGAGCCTGAACTAACAATAGTCGTTACTAAAAACGTGTCTGAGAGCTGACTGCTTGATTGGGTAACCAATTGGCTTATATGTGTCTGAGCTATTATGGAAGCGGATCGAGATAGCAGTGCCATGCTGACACCTAAAACTAATCATCAATCAATGATTATCCGTACAGAGCGGGGGCTCACTATCGTAGGTACCCGTATCACTCTGTATGACGTGATGGATTACGTCTTAGCTGAATACCCGTCTAAGGTTATCCAAGGATTATTTGAGCTAACGGAGGATCAAATCGACGCTGCTCTAGCTTACATTGAGGCAAACCGTACTGAAGTAGAAGCAGAATACAAACAAGTTATCCAAGAGACCGAAGAACTTCGGCAGTACTACGCAGAGCGAAACCGTGAGCGAATTGAGCGAATTGCTTTGCATCCACCAAAACCAGGAACCGAAGCTGCCTGGGAAAAACTGCGGGCTGCTAAAGCCAAGCGTCAGTCAGTATCATGATTTGTCTAATCGACCACAATCTCAAAGGTCATGCTTTGGTTTTCTTCGGTGCTATTGCTAGCCAAGGTTGGCTTGATATTGTAGCCATTCAGTTCGTCACATTTGATGAACTCGATTTACCAACTGATAGCGATGATAGGGTGGTTTGGCGGCTGGCTCAGAAAAATCAAATGGTTCTGCTGACAGCCAATCGAAGTATGAAGGGCAAAGATTCCCTAGAGCAAGTATGCATGAGGAAAGTACAGAAGAGTCACTGCCCGTGATCACTATTAGCAATGCTGATCGGCTGTTCAACGATCCCGACTATCGCGGGCGATGCGTCGAAAGCCTGGTTGAAATCGCGCTTAGTTTTGATAGTTATCGAGGTGCAAGACGTGTCTTTATCCCGTAGTTGCTTTAAAAAGAGTGAGTATCAAGAAAATTGCCGAGCCTAACAAATTGTTGCAGCGGCGATTTGTTAGGCGATTGATCGAATGGCAAAGCTGTTCTCGCCGATGAACTCAATCTTTAGGCCTCTCCCTCATCAAATATCTGAAAATCGCAGAGGTATTTTTTGATGTACTCCGACCAAAATTTCACAGCAATGATCGTGCCATTCTATCTGGGCGAAAAGTCAGACCTTGAGGGGCGCAAAATACAACAAATGTGGGCATGGGATTTTGAGGAACTAGAGTGTGCCCACGATTACATTCAATGGTTATTTCCCATTGCCGAAAAAAGCCACTTTAATCCCCATGCTCCAGTTGTAGATGAGGATGTTATTCAAGCATTTAGGGAAAATCCTCATCTACAGAAAAACTTGCTCCAGTCATTCTCTGTGATGCTGCATTTCTATGGGCTAGCGATCTCTAGAGATGAGCAAGGCAAGGTAGTTGTGGAGAAATCGGAAAACTACCCGGATCGTAAGCAGGAATGGGTAAATATGCTCAACCACAACTATCTTCGTATTACCCGAATACTCAAATGTTTAATAGCTTTCGGCTTCATACAGGAAGCTCACGCATTTTATGAATGTCTACAGAAGATTTATCGAGAAGACAGCGACCAGATTGGTGGTGAGACATTTCAATACTGGACAGGTGCGGTTAACTCTGTGTAATGTGCTGGGCTGTACACTGCGTGGGGGCGACGGAGCAATGGCTATCTTAACTACAATTAAAGTGCTGACTGCCGCACAACTCCCCGACTATGAAGCCGTGAACGTGTCAAGTGGGTTTCGGCATTTTTCTCCTATGCAATCGCTATTAGTACGATACCGACGATAGCAAGTATGAAGCCGCTCAGTTGGCGACCTGTCAGCTGCTCAGCCAGGAACAGACGCGCACAGGCAGCTGTTGGAATGGGCGATAGAGCACCAGCAACGGCAACAATTGACAGGAGACCATTGCGGACAGCAAGGATAAAGCACAACGTGGCAAACCCTGAGCAAATTCCGACCCCGACAACAGCGACCATGAGCTCTCGCGTTGGCCGGAAGGTCTGACCCATCAACAATACGGGAACCATGACCGTCACCGCCGCTGCCAGCATCGCGGCAGCGGCAGCAAAGATTGCATCGCTATCCTGGGCTTGATCGAGCAGGATGAAGAACAGACCAAAGAGTACACCCGCCAGTGTCGCCTCAGCCAAACCTAACGAGACACGCCGAAGGGAGGGTCGTTTTACCTTGTTATCGGCACTCCCAGATACCAGAGCGATCGCAACCGTTACTATCACCACGCCGCCGATGGCAAGAAGCGCTGGACGTTCTCCCAGCAACAGCCCGACGCAGAACGGTACGAGGGCCGACCATACACCCGTCAAGGCTGCAACAAGCCCCATACAGCCTGAGGCAAGGGCGCGATAGTATGCGAGTGATCCGAGCCCCAAGGCCACGCCAGCACCTGTGGCCCACAGAATATCAATACCATTTACTCGACCACCCAGCATCAGTGCCGCCAGCAGGAGGAGTGTGCCGCCAATGATCTTTGCACTGAACACCACTGCCATTGCCGGTACACGGCGTGTCGCAAATCCCGCGAGAAAGTCACCGATGCCGAATCCCAAAGCCGTGAACAGTCCGAATATGAGTGCCATTGTTATTCCTCATTAACCAGGTTTATTTCTAAACCCAGAATAAACAGGGCTTAATCCTGGAAAAATGGGGCTAAGGTGAATTTATTATTTACCTAAAGTTACTAATTGATCTCGAACTGGCAATGAAAAGCTTAAGTAACTTGACAACCTTTATGTATGTGGCGAAATGTCAAAGTTTTGTGCAAGCAGCAAACTCTTTAGGACTCTCTCCTCCAGCGGTGAGCAAAGCAGTTGCCAAACTAGAGGATGAGTTAGGAGTAAAACTCTTGCACCGCACTACCCGTAGTGTCAGCTTAACCCCCGAGGGAGAACGATTTTATGAGGGAATCAAACCTCTGATGGAGGAAATGGCTGCCTTGACCACTGAACTCACTGAGAGTTTGAGTGAACCTCAAGGACGATTGAAAATTAGCATGGAAGGCGCTTTTGGGCGGGTGTGGGGAACTCGATTAATGCCTGCCTTTCTCAAGAGATATCCTAGGATCTCAGTTGAACTTTCCTTAGATGATCGCTATGTAGATCTGGCTGCAGAGCGTGTTGATATCGCCGTCCGCGTTGGCACTTTACCCGACAGTGCACTATTGATTGCCCGTCGTCTGTTTACTGATCCTTTGATTACCTGTGCGGCTCCTGTCTATCTGCATCAAGCCGGTGATCCAACCCATCCAGATAATTTGGCAGATCACAACTGCCTTAACTTTCGTAATCGCAATACCGGACGAACCATGCCCTGGCTGTTTACCGTTGGTGGAAAAGTTGAACGCAGAGTTGTCAGCGGGAATCTTACCATTGACGATGATGAAGCTGTTTGCAGAAGCGCGATCGCTGGGGTGGGTATCAGTCAAATGCCGGGATACATGGCAGCTGAAGCCTTGGAACAAGGGCTTTTAAAAGAAGTCTTGCACGACTATTGCCCGCCAGAAGTTCCCATCACTGCTTTGTATTTAGAACGTCGATTAGTTGCACCTCGGGTTCAAGCATTCATCGACTTTATGGTAAAGCAAAAAATGCCTCGGCTTGGCCAGCATAACTGCTAACGGTAACTAAAAGCAGCATAACGCTCCCGTTGCACATCGACCGTTTCGAGTCTGTGGGTTGAGTCCGGCAGATTACTTGCAGCAGGTGAACAGGAGCGTTAGCTGGAAGGTGATTGTTTCTACTTCAAAATAAGAATTGTTGCCCAAAGGAAATTCTCACACGTTTTTGTCGTTAATATTTCTAGATATTTGAACGAAATAAATAGGCGTTCACTACCCCTATTCATTTACGCTAGCCTAACTGACAGAGGGGCTGGCCTAGCCTGGCCTAGGAGACTTGCTGACTATCAATAAACGCTCTCAGGGGGAGTGTTTCAGGTTTTGTTGAGAGCGTGATTGCAGACTGACCGCATTCACCCCACGGATAACAACATCATAGCGCCCACGATCAGCTTAGAGGCGACGATATTGCCGCGATCGCAGCTCCCTAACCTTTAGTCGAGGACTATCCCATGGCCATTGACTCAGCAGATGCCCATCGATACCCGGTTCCCTTGATCACCCTGGCCCCTTTTCTGTTGATCACCTTCGGCTTAGCCTGGGGAATTTTGGCCCTCTATATCCTACTGCCGGGGCCAATGACAGCGATGTTTGGCCAGCTGAGTGGGCATCATCCGCTCTTCATTCTAGCGGTGTGGAGCCCCGCGATCGCAGCGTTTATCGTCATCACCCGCCACGCTGGGCCAGCAGGCCTACGGCGTTACTGGTCGCGGATGTTGCTCTGGCAGTGCCAGCCGGTCTGGTATGCCTTTTTATTGGGTGTGCCGCTACTGTTTTACGCCGGGGCGGCTGTAAAGGGCAATCTCTTCACCGATCCATTCCCATTTACCTCGTTGCCAGCCCTGTTGTCAGCCATCGCCATTACCCTGATCCTGGGCCCGATTGAAGAATTTGGCTGGCGCGGGTTAGCATTGCCGCTACTGCAACGGCGGTTTGCGCCCATCTGGGCCGGACTCATTTTGGGGGGTATCTGGGGCATCTGGCATCTGCCCGCCTTTCTGTTGAGCGGCACACCGCAAAGCACCTGGTCATTCACCCCTTTTTTGCTCGGTTCGGTGGCCCTGAGCCTGATCGTCACGCCTCTGTTCAATGCATCGCGAGGGAGCATTTTGCTGGTCTTCCTGTTTCACTTGCAGCTGATTAATCCGATTTGGCCTGATGCTCAGCCCTACGACATCGTTTTCTTTTGGGCAGCTGCCCTCGTGATTATCGCGCTCAACCGCAAAACCATGTTCCGCAAAGCCGGAGCGGTAACGCGGGTCATTCCTCTCACTGCAAAGAAAGGAAGGCTAGGAGATCTCACGGGAGATCTTACTGAGGAAACCGGCCCGTGAGTCTGCCCACACTGAAGCGTATCGTCAGGTTCTATCGAGGGCAGCGTGTTAACTATCACCCCTGGCCCTTAGTCCTGGAGAAAAGACGGGTGGCGGGCTCAGCACTCTGGTTTTTGTTGCTTTGCCTGGGCCTGCTGCTGATAGCCGCCCCACACCGCTCCATGGCCGTCACTGATCTCACACAGGCCGTCCAATCAGCCCTAGATGATGTGCAGCACCAATACGGTTTCCCAGGAGCAACGGCGGCTTACGTTTTGCCAGATGGCACCGTGGGGATGGTCGCCACGGGGGTAGCAGATATCGAAGCGGGGACACCGATGACGGTGCGATCTCGAATGCTGGCAGCCAGTATTGGTAAAACCTTTGTGGGGGCCACTGCGATCGCGCTAGCCCAGGAAGGTCTTCTGGATCTGGATGCTCCCATATCCCAGTGGTTGAGCGAGCGACCCTGGTTCTCGCGACTCCCCAACCACGATGACATCACCTTGCGTCAGCTGCTCAACCACCGTTCGGGCCTACCTGACCATGTCCATTTGGACAGCTTTGCGGCGGCTGTTTCTCGTCGCTGGCAGGAGCCCGGCAATCCGTTTCCACCAGAATCTTTAATTGAATTTGTGCTGGATCGACCTCCCCTATTCGAAGCAGGGGAAGGCTGGGCCTATGGCGACACCGGATACATAGTGGCCGGACTCGCGATTGAAGCTGCAACGGGTAGACGCTACTACGATGAACTTCAAGACCGATTTCTGACACCGCTCGGGCTGACGCTGACATCGCCCTCCGACCGCCGTTTTCTGCCGGGATTAGCCGCAGGGTACATGGCAATAGATAACCCTTTCGGCTTTCCTCGAAAAACCACCACAGTGGACGGGATGATGGCGTGGCATCCCGGATTTGAGTGGACGGGCGGAGGGTTGATCAGCAATTCTCGCGATTTGGCTCGCTGGGGAGCCGCATTATTTGGAGGGAGTGCAATGTCTGGCCCTTATCTGGACGAGCTACTCAAGGCAGTCTCTATTAGCCCCGACACCAACGACATCCAGTATGGCAGCGGTGTGGGAATTTATCGCACCAGTCCCTTTGGCCCCGTTTATGGTCATAGTGGCTGGATACCCGGATACAGTTCCAGCCTTCGTTACTATTCAGATTATGACGTCGCCATTGCGTTTCAGATCAATACTGATATCGGCATTGTCGATGACACCACACCCATCATGCAGTACCTCGAAAAGCGCTTGGCTGAGATTCTTCTCTCGGTTGATTTACCAGCTAACATAGTCCCTGAGGAGAACGAACATGGTTCCTCTACTCACTGAGCTGTTAGGCTTACCCGGCATTGATGTTGAATCCTATGAAGACTTAGGAGACCGGTTGATTCTCTCAGTGGAAGTTCATGCCGAGGAAGCGAGCTGCCCCCGGTGTGGGACGCTGAGTCATCGTCTCCATCAAAATCATGGCTATTTGGTGCGCGATTTAGGGATTAGTCATTATCAAACCTATTTTAGATCATACTTCCGTCCACGCCAGCTTTTAGGTGTGCGAAGTGAGGATAACATAATGCGTAAAACTGCCAGTGGATCGGCCAAAGGCGATAGCCAAAATAACCACTTTCCTTGGGCCTGAGTCAAATCGTAGGAAACCGAAATTGCAAACTGTAAGGCAAATCGAATTGCAATCAGACCGCCATTTAATCCGATAGTTAGCCTTAGCGATAGGCTGGGATTAGTAGCGCCTAACAGTAGGATAGGTAGGCTCAGCCATGGCAACGCCTGCACACTGGTCAAAAACCACAAATCGCTCCAAACCTGACTTTGCGAAGATGCATCCTTGAGATCAAGAGATCGTCCCCATTCTTTCCAGGTTTCCTCCATCCCCTCATACATGCGAACTTTTAACAACAAAGCCCCATCCCAAAAGCCTACTTTTGCCCCAACGTGAGCAGCGTATCGGGCAAGGGTAACGTCATCACAAAAAGATGTTCTTGCAATGGTGTAACCTCCCAGCTGATCTAGCAGTTCTCGCCGACAAAGAAAGCATTGGCCATTGGCCATGACTCGTTCTGAACAATTATTATTAGCACCTGTAGGACCAAAGCGGTACACCAAAGTCATCAACAGTGCAGGCTGTAACCATATTTCACCAGGGGTCTTCAGAATAAATCGAGGAGATAGAGAGACTAGATCATAACCTTCCTCCTCAGCTGCTGATATCAATGCTGCTACCAAACCAGGTTGGGGTTGGGTATCAGCATCAATCCCTAATACCCATTTGCTATGGGGAGAGCTGTGGGTATAGCCATAGTGGAGAGCCCACGGACGTCCTACCCAATTGGGGGGTAAGGGATCATCGGTCAATAAACAAAATCGGGAGTCCTCTGCCTGGGCAGCTTTAACTAAATCACGAGTTCCATCTGTTGAGTGACTGTCCACCACCAAAATTTCACGCACTTCATCAGTTTGATGCCTTAGGCCCTGTAGACAGGGAGTAATCCGTTTAGCTTCGTTAAGCGTTGGTACCACTACACTCACAGCACCTGATTGGTCTGGTGCTGCTGACCGAGGTTGGAGTGGACGACGACGGGTAGGGCCTTTGAACAGCCGTGATAACAATACCATCACGGCTGGTAGCTGAACCGCCAGCAGGATAAGTGAGATAGCACTGATCCCATCTACACCCTGCATCAAAGTAGCCAAATTTGTCACGATTCAGATACCCCAGCCGTCTGCATTTCGACGGTTGGTCGTAACCGTATTTGCACCATGACTAAGTTGCTATCGATGGGGGCGGTCACCCAACAAATGAAGGCTGGTAACAAACCCAAAATCAGTCCTAGAAACACAGGAGTATAAATGCCGCCTGCTAAGCTCATCAACATGGCAAAGCTAAAGTTGGCCATGTAGATAATCAATGGTATGGATAGCTCGGAACGAGTCAACCTATTAACATGCTCATTTTCTCGCCAGAAAGTGGCCGCGATAGACATGAAGGTCAACCCAGTGAGAAACCAACCGGCAAAATTCTGATATGGCATACCGAAAAACTCTCCTGGTGTGTGCCAATACCAAAATGGCATCGCTGTTTGGCTCATGGCTGGGTCCAACACAAAATCCCAAGACATGAGCAATAACGCTCCTGTCGTTAAGGCTGGTAGTTGCCACAGACCAGACTGGCCCTTCGTCAGGAGGCCACCTCGCGCCAGTAAATAGCAGGAAATGCCTAAATAAAACCAAGACAGAGGAATAGTAAACGGGACTAACCCAGCAATCTTATAGCCCAAACCATTGAGGTAGCTGTAGTCGCCAAATGGCAAACCAGTACTGGTACCCAATAATTCACAAGACAAAGACACACTAATAGCGGGTATCAAAAAAGCGAGCAGTGCCTTAAGCCCAATAGTCCGATAGCAATAAAGAGAGGTAGTGACGACTCCCATTAGGATGTAAGCTACTCCACCACCTGCTAAACTCCAGCTGTAGAGGGTTGAACCCGCTGGTAAATATTCCAAAATCTCTGGATGAGGCATTACCCAAAGTAACCCTGCTAAACCAAATGCCATCGAGAGAACGTGGCCCCAAAGGCACCACTTTTCCACGCGCCTTAATAAATTCATACCCGATAAACCTCAAATCAAAGTGCTAGCCATCTAAAAATCTGCTATGGCCACAGAAATAACGCAAAATAATTTGTTATCAATACGCAAGACTACATCCACACTGGTGAAATAATCTTGAACCCGCCAAAGTATCTGACAGCAATGAATCAGCCGTGGAGGTAACAACTTTGCTGCTCTAATGAGAAAGGTTAAGCCATCAAAACACTCTCCATTTGAACAAGCGCTTTATAAAAGTTCATATTTATAGCTAAACAATATAGCAAGCTGAGCCCCTGGAATGAAACATGGAATACATAAATGAAGCTGATTGAGGGGCTCACAGCGGTTTCACCTGTCTTTACTACAACCTGGAAATGCTAAGTCAAAATATAGGAAGGAGCTGACAGTGCTTTAAGTATGTTGACATATTAAGCACTATCAAATCTTAAGTGCATCGACTATCGACTGGAATAAACTTTTCCAGATTTGGAGGGAAGTGATGAGAATATCAGGGACCATGCGATCATGATCCCATTCTTAGATTTTTTGTACTCTTTTTGAGCAGTCAAAGCGATTACACTCGACTGGTCTCAACATACCCTTGCAAGTTTTCAGGACCGTACTTGCGGAGTAACTGGGTTGCCTCTTGAATGAAAGCAGATGTTCCCTGGGCAATAATGAGATACTTACCCGAATTTAATCGGTTTCGATAAGCGATCGCATCCTTGCTGCTGACGGTCCAACCAGATAAAGTACCTATAGCAAAAGCACCAAAAGCGCCTGCTGCTGCACCAAAGAGTCCACCTAAAATGTGATTACCCACATTGCCAAACCAGCTGATGATTTCAATGCCAGTCAGCAAGTTGAAGAAATAACCTGCTGCGAATCCAAACAGGATGACCCAGTTTGCAAGCAAATCAATTTGCTTTTTCGCCTCATCATTGGGATTTATCAAGCCAAACTCGTCTGCAGTTTTGTAGCCCCTGCCTAAGATGTCCAGTTGTTCTATAGGCAAGTTGGCTTTCTGTAGAGCTAAATATGCTTTCTCAGCTTGTATCCGTTCTGGTAGTACAGCAACTAAATAGTTTTTCTCGTTTTTATCCATTGGAGTGACTCCGACGATTTTAGACTTTTACTTATTCGACTTTGCAGGGCATATGCGCCATCCCAAGCATTGAAGATTCGGAAATAATGATTGGTTGCAATGCTTACAACCAAGGCCGAGACCAATAAAGCAGACCGGTATTTCTCAGCTTGTACTCTTGCATTGAAGAAAAAGGAGTGCTGACGCTGCCATTGCAGCAATACAGAAGGAAAAGAAGTTGTAGACGAGTTCAAATTGCCCTACAGAAAGTTCTGCAGGAAGAACCGAAAAAGGTGTTGTTAACATGTTTATCACTTGGAGAACTGTGTAACGTTGTTTGTGACTAACAGTTCAGTCGAGCGCCGTGTATACTCCTCAAAAAAACGTTGACCAACTTGAGCTCTATTCCCAAGCTGTCTGCAACGTTCATCACTAGCGGTAAGTCTAGAAAACTACGGTGGTTGCTAATCACTAGCATCGCTCCCGTGGACGGAATTCTTTCTGCGTGACGAATGTTTACTTGAGTTCCTGTTGTTATCAACAAACTGCGGGATATGTGCAACAGTAAGTCAAAGAACATGGGTCAAACAGATGAATATAACTTTGACTCAGAACAATTGAGCTACTTTGTAAAGCCTGTTTCATGAAAGCAATCTGCGAAGCAACAAGCTCCCACCAAACCATGTGGCTATGGTGAGGAGCTTGTTTTTCAGAAGATAGGAGAACTTGGCTGAAAGACTTAGGTGCTATGCAGCTACCAAAGCGCCTTCGATGGCACCACTAGCTGCTTTCCATGCTGCTAAGCCACCGGTAAGCTCAGAAACATTGTGGAACCCAACTTCACGGAGTTTAGCAGCCGCTTTAGCAGTCTGCAGATCAGAACTTCCATAGATGTAGATGTCACGTTCATACTCAAGAGATGCAGAGGCATTTTCCACCAATTCATCCATGGACATTAGCATCGCCCCGGTAATGTGACTGGAGTTGAAAGCATCTCTACTTCTGACATCAATGATAGTCAGAGCAGGTTCGCCCCAATCAAGACGATCTTTGAGGTCAAAGGCAGTGGACTGAGCCTTAAGAGGCCCTGGAATTGAAAAGAGAAATGAAGGGGTGGGCATAACGTTAAACAGCTAAAGATGCTGTAATTAGGAGCGGTATCTACAATGTAACGCAATGCAAAGAGAATGTTAATTTATATTTTATTTAAATTGGCATTTTGGGATGGACTTAAGAAAAAGGTCTGGTGTTACTAGACGACTCTGATATACCGGATGCAGCTTCTATCCAGACCCTTGACCCAACACTAAACCACTCATGATGGATACATAGGCATAATTGCTTATCATAAAATATTTTTGCTTGCAAGCTTTGTAACGCAGTGTTAAGTTGACGGATGTAAAGGTCAAAGATCGCTGTTGAGGTTGCTATGAACGTCCGTGAACAACTTTCCTTAGAGCAACAATTTGAACTGAAGGCCTTTGAACAGCAAGTTGAGCAGCTCTCCCATGAAGATGCTCAGATATTACTCGTGAAATTGAAAGAATTAATGCTCTTTCAGAATGCATCTTTTAGTCAGATCCTTAAAGAAGCTTGGGGTATTGGCTAACCCATTGGGTTTATATTTGGATTTTTTTATAGAGTCAAACCGTCGATATTTTTAGCAGATAACCATGACAACACAACCGTTCAGATTGGAGCAACAGCAGTTGCCTCAGGCCAGCAGTGCTCTGGCGATTATGTTCTTCTTGCTGGGGCTGCCAAATTTTTATGCTGCCTTAAAGCACCGACCGCAGCATCAAAGATCAGCTATGTCGTTTTTACCAGTAAAGGAGGGTATGACCTCAATTAGATGTCTATTAAAAAGTCAGAAATTCTAAGCCCTACAAGAAGCTTACAATCTCCATCACGCTGAAATTGAGAAAATTGATTCTTTGTTCAAATCTTTCTGAAACCCTTGCTGGATAAGCATTATAGCACTCTACATCGTGCCGAGGTCATACCCGTAAAGGAGATGTTACTCTTTGGGGCAGCAGCAGGCGGAACCCTCTCCTGGCTAATGTTCTAGTTAGAAATGAGTGGTTTTCTTACTGAACCACTGAAGACTTTTCCAGGACATATTCTTTAGGTGACCGGTCTATTAAGCCCTTGCAAGTTACTTAATATAGAACTAACTACTCATCGGTGTAAGACTTATGCCAATCTGTTGCCTGTTGGTGAATCTGCGCTAACTCCTCTGCAGCCATCTTGTCTAAGTTCTTCAAGATAAAGCTCATACGGCCTTGGGATTGGAGCTTATCTCGATGACGATCCAGAAAATCCCAATAGAAAAAGTTGAACGGACAGGCATCTTCACCGACCCGAGCCTTGGCATTTTATCGGCATGATTTGCAGTAATTACTCATCCGGTTAATGTAATTGGCCGAGGCCGCATAGGGTTTAGAGGCCAGGAGTCCGCCATCGGCAAATAATCCCATCCCTAGGACATTGGTTTGCATCACCCAATCATAGGCATCAATAAACGCAGCATGAAACCAGCTTTCTACAGCTTGGGGAGACAGCCCTGTAATCAGGGCAAAATTGCTCAATATCATAAGCCTTTGGATATGGTGGGCATAGCCGGTATGCTGCACTTGGGAGAGGGTTTGATGTAGACAATTCATCTCGGTTTCACCAGTCCAGAAAAACTCTGGTAGCGGTCGAGTGTGGTTAAACCAGTTACGACTGGAGTACTCGATCACGTCATCACAGCGGAGTAGCGCTGACTGCCTGGCCCAAAGCTGATCGCCTAATACCCAAACTCCTACAACCATAGAATCTCCAAAGACTCGGATCACACAACTGCTTTGAGCCTACGCCCCAAGAGGGAAATAGATATTGTTTCACATCCTACTAAACCCTTACAATGTTTACAAAAGTCTAAAAAAATAACTACTGTGACGTTCATTTTGCGAATGCTCTAGCAGTTTATACACAAGCTATTGAGAGAGACGTATCTAGATAGGTCTTAAGAGAAGTGATTTATCCACAAACACCTGAACATATTGCTTGTTGTCAGGCAATTTTGTAGAGATAGCAAAGCATTTCTGTGGCTAAACAGGAGTTTCGCTGGCTTTTAGAGGCCATTCAGATTCATGATGGAGACCAACTGGGAAAATTTCTTAAAAAATTTAGGGAAATGGCAAGGTTCGTTTACCTCAGTTTCACTGGAGGGAGAGATCTTAGACTCGACTCCTTCGATTCTTAACCTGGAAGGAGTCGAAGATAATCAGTTAGTAAAGTTCAGGGTACGTCGATTTGGTTCTGGTGGCTACGGTGAACCTCCCGTTTCAGACTACTCACAGGAGTATCGCTCCCTAGGAAAACAAGTGGTTTTCTTCGAAACGGGGGCCTTTTCTAAAGGGTCACTGCAACTGGCACCCTTTAGTGAATTTGGAGCAGAATACGGATTTGTGACTCAAAACCGTCGATTGCGTTTTGTCCAACTCTACGATCGTCAAGGAGAGTTGAGCAGTCTTACCCTGATTCGAGAATTTCGCACAGGCACAAATGCTGCTGAACGCTCTCCCCTGACCATTGAACAGTTGGTGGGGCCGTGGCAAGGGACAGCTTTGACGGTTTACTCTGATTGGCAGCCATCTGCGACCTATACAACTCACTTGGACGTGCAAGAAATCAATGGTGGACGTTTGCAACAAACCCTATCGTTTGGCAATCAAGCCATTACATCAACTGCTCAAATAACAGGTAATATCCTGCAATTTGAAGAGGGTCCTACCCCACGAAAGATTTTATTACTCCCTGATGGAACATCTAGTAATACCCCTCTACACCTCAAACTCCGGCAGTCGTTTTTTGTTGAGTTAGGCTGGCTTGTGACGGATAACGAACGTCAACGCTTGATTCGTAATTACAACGAAAAAGGTGAATGGGTGAGTGCAACCCATGTGATTGAACACAGGGTTAAGTAAGTTTTTTTGAAGTCCAGATATTGTACTTACGGATGATCAATTTAGTTTGGTACCGCAATGATTTACGCCTGCATGGCCATGGGCCAATATGGTTTACCCGAGGACGTTATTCCTCTGAAAATGAGCGTATTCGTAACGACTCGACCTATTGGCTAATATTTGAACTCCTATGGCGAGATTTCTTCCGTTTTATCTGTGGAAAACATAGCGATCGCATTTTTTACCGCTCTGGATTGCAACGATTAACGATTGCTTCAAAGGGAGTACGGTCCTCCCAGGCCATTTCGACAACTCGGTTAACAGTATCGGAATTTAGACCAGAAAGTTTCATCAAAGGGGTTTCTTTAGTGTTGCGTTAAAGCCAGGAACCTGCATTTTACTCAGACTGAGTAGTGCTCAATCTATTCTCCTATGCATATTTCTCAGACATCATAGCAGTCGCAACTAAGCACGACTTTATCCAAATAATTAGGGAGTCTCTCATAAAACCACAGTAATTACATTGACTTTTCCAGCCTTTTAGGTCCTAAGGCAATTCTTACTACCGAACAACAACCTCTGGCAAAGTTGAAATTTTTTCTGATGTTGCTGTAGGGAGAGGACTAATCCAGCGAGATTGCCACAGCCAAGCTCCTAGACCGACTATTCCATTAGACAGACAGGCCGCACCAAAAATACCGGTGATGCCAAATAACTGACTACCCAAGTAGGCTAAGGGAATATAAAGAAGCAACAACCGAGATAACGACATTCCCATAGCTGGAGCTGGTTTCCCCAAAGCGTTAGAGGCTGAACTAGCCGTCAAAACAATTCCCAGGGCACCATAGCTAATAGGCACAAGTGTCAAATAAATATTAGCACTGGAGATAACGTCAGGATTACCATCAAACCAAGCAATGATTTGAGATGACGACATTGCCAGTAAGATACTGACGATAACTCCCCAGCCCAGGCAGAAATAGAAGCTGAGTTGAAGTGCTTGCTTTACCCTGTCATACTTTCGAGCACCCCAATTTTGCCCAACAAAAGGACCAATACTGGCTGAAATTGCCAAAGGTACAATGAGCGCCACGGCTTCTATCCGTGATGCTAGCCCAAAACCAGCCACAGCTTCAGCTCCATAACGAGCCATCAAACCTGTGATAACTCCGACAGACAAGGGTGAAATTAGATTAGTTGCGGCGGCAGGCACACCAATAAATAAAAGGCGATACCAACTTTTTGCTAGTGCTGCCAAACTTGGCAAGGTAAATAGCAATAAGCGCTCTCGGAAGTGAAGGAAGGCAAGAGACGCGACGAGAGTACCCGCACGGGAAAGCACTGTTGCCAAGGCAGCCCCTTGCATACCTAAGGCTGGAAACGGCCCCCAACCAAATATGAGTAGTGGATCGGCCACAATGTTAGCAGCTGCAGCAAACGTCATAATCAGGCTAGGAACCATTGTGTTACCAGAAGCACGAATGGCACTATTACCGACCAGGGGAACAACCAGGAAAACCATTCCTAGATACCAAATGCCCATGTAGTCACGAATCATTGGTAGGAGGGCAGGTCCAGCTCCCAAAGCTGTAAATAAAGGCGTAATTGTCATCAAGCCAAGAACAGCAAGAATCCCAACAATAAGGAGAGATAGCAGTAGACTATCCGTAGTCAGGCGCTGTACCGTCTGCCGATTCCCTTGACCGATTTCTCTAGCAATGACAGAGGCTGCCCCTGTGCCTAAGCCCATGGCTACGCTCGCCAAAATGGACACGACTGGAAAGGTAAAACTGATAGCGGCTAGTTCATTCGTACCCAACTGAGCAATAAAGTACGTGTCAGCCAAGCTAAACGCCAATACTGCCAAGACACCCCAAACCATGGGAAGTGATAGCTTGAGGAGCTGAAGCGGAACTCGACCTGTTGTGAGAGAAGACGGCATTATTAAGTTGGAGTGTTTGGCAGGATGTCAGCTGTCAAATTGAAGTGACAAGCTCAACAGATGTTGCGGGTGGTAAGCAATTATTGCGATCTTGGAGAAGAAACTCGCTGTAGTCAGCCAAATCGTCTAAGCCTAAGCAAGTCAATGCTATTTCTGCACTTAACCAGAACAGAATTTTCAAAAGGAATTGCGGCCAATGAATTTGCATGATCTGATGTCGCTAGTGAGCATTAACTTGCTTGTTGGGAATAAGTAATCGCGTAAGCAGACGGTTAAGCTGTTAAGGGATTAATGCCCATCTTGCCAACGATGAGGCGTAGGACGGCAATCTGTTGGTTAAAGCCCAGGGCTATGAGCTTATTCAGGACTGCCATTGCTGGTACAGAGAGCTGATAGTCCTGTGGTACCGGAATGACATCTCCGGAGCGCATCCACTCGGCCAACTGATACCAAAATGCCAATTTGTTGTTGCTAGTCAGGCATCCGTAATCGCGAGTTATGGCGTTGTTAGTTCCTACCACCAAATCGCGCATAAACTGTAGCTGCTCTTCATGGGATAGATTAGCCACTTGATAGATTAAATTTCCGGCTAGCTTGATTCGATCTGTTGCACCGGAAGCTGCAGGCGTCACTAAGCCTCCCATGTTTTCATACAGAACCCATAAGAGACCTAGTTGGTCGTCAACAGGTAGTCTTTGGATGGAGTCCACCGCATCGGGAACAGCGGCAAAGATATTAGAGTAAACTGGCTTGTCAGCAGCAATAGTCATGAGGTGGGTTTCTGGAATCTGAAATGCTTTGTGAATTATTGTAACGCAATATAAATTTACGTTGCAATGACTTGGCTCTGATCTTGAGTCCTCAAGCTACGATTTGAGGATGAATAAACTGATATCCGGTAGCTTTAAGCTTTTGGTTGCTAACGCGTACGCTTTTGCCTGGCAGGCTGAGTTTAGAAGAATCGCAATGTACAGGTGGCAAACCGTCCCAGCGACGATAATCTTGAACAAGTTGACTTTCTAACCGAGACTTTATGGTCAACAAGATGCCATTGAGAAATGCCTTGCCAGTTGTCTGCAAAACTTGCTCAGGAAACAGTTTGAGAGTAGCACTACAGTTGTAGTTATGAAGAATTAGTTATCATGCTCTTCTTGTAATGCCAAAACAGGGCCGTGGCCTGATGTTGCCGTCGCCATCTGGACCATCCAATCACAAAGTCAATATCCGGTAACCATTGCCATAACAACGACCATAATAATCGTCGAATTTCAGGCAATGTTAGTGGAATCAAAGCCCCCGTTGGTGCATGAAGACCGCCAGCGAGCTGTTTGCCGCTGATTTGTGTGACTTCAGCGCCCCTTTTTCAGTGGCGATGGCGAGAGATTGCGTCCGCATCACACTCAAAAAGGCATGGGCTAAACAAGCGAGGGTGATATGTCGATACCAGCCGGTCCAAGAGCGAACTTCATACTGGTCCAAGCCCACCTCCCCTTTAGCCGTCTCAAAGCATTCCTCAATCGTCCACCGACAACCGGCCACCCGAACCATGTCTGATAACGTACACTCTGTGGGGGAAAACACTCGATAATAGGCGATCTCGTTGGGGTCTTTCAGACTGCGTCTGAATAACAGCCGATGGGCCCAGCCGTCCGGGGAGGGGGCACTCAAAGTGAGTACCGCCCAATCATACGTCCGAGGTCCTTTCGTACCATTGCCGGCACTCAGTCGGTGCCAATCGGTCACTCTCAGGTAGGCCATCGCCTCACTGGCCGGTAACGAGGTCGTTCCAATGACGACCGATTCATTGCACGCAATCCCCAAAACATAGGCTTGCACTTGGGCTTCCAAGGCCTGGCGTAACCCTGGGTTATTCCCATAAACGGCATCGCCCGTGATCCACGCAAAGCACATTCCCAAGTCCGTTGTTCGCGCGACCATTTGCTGAGCCAAGGCCGGTTTGGTGGCAAACTCGATGTCGTCTGGTACTCCGGCCCGACGACATCGGTCTGGATCTTGGGTCCAGCTTTCCGGTAAATATAATGCTCGGTCAAGAAAGGTATGACCTTGGTCACTCACATAGCTCAAAAACACCCCGATTTGACAATTTTCGACTTTCCCGACCGTCCCACTATATTGGCGTTGGACTCCTACCGACTGCTTTCCTTTTTTGATAAATCCAGTCTCATCCAATACCCCCACTCCATCGGTACTGAACAGATGCTCTTGGACATACTCGATTAACTCATCTCTGACCCCATCGGCTTCCCAGACTGAGCGTCCTAACAAATTCTGAATTCCATAGGGGGTACTGTCTCCGGCTTCTTCCGCGAGTTGCCAACCATTTTTTCGCTCGATGGGGCTCAGTAAGCCTTGCACATAGCTGCGGGCTCTCTCTTCTGCCTCAATCCTTGAAAAGTAAGGGCGGATACGGTCCATGAGTTCTTCAAAGGCAAAATCCCACTCTTGCACTTGAGCTTGTTCATTCAATGGGCTGACAAGGATTGGCATCAGAGGCTGGCTGGCGTTCATTGACCAGTATCCCCTTAAAATTAAATATCTACAACTGTAGTAGTAGGCGGTATTTCTACTTGCACCATTAAGTCTGCTTTTCCGATTAGCTCGGTGATTGTTTCCTGACGCTGAGGTTTCAGGGTGCCAGATAATTCTAGATGGAAAGACTGATTCAGGCGTTCTGCACCTCGAATCTCACAATTTAGCGATCGCAACTGAAGTGTCCCATTAGAGTTTGTCCAGACTTGCAATTCAGCAATAGGCTCAAACCGTAACATCATGAATTGCAGGGGGCGAAGCCGCAAACGAAAGTGGGATGGGGCTAACTGTTGAATTCGGCTTGAATCAGTAATCGCTTGCACCAACCGCTGAGGCTGGCACAGATAGTGCTCAATTGAAATTGCTTCGTTGGGCACGTTACTCCACAGGCCGAAGCAACTCTAGCAGAACTACGGCAGGATTCTGATTATCAAGTTGTTAAAGTTTTCCTTGAAGCACTCCTATCGTAATTGTTGGGTTTGGAGAGCCATATTTTCCCTGATTTAAACGCATAGACTCATTCTGACACCCTGGCCATTCAGTTTTGCTGTGTTTTATGAATTGCAGGTAATCTCCACCAAGGTACATTCGGATGGGTATGATGCTCTTTATGGTATCCAAAGTGATAACAAGCCAAGAATGAGATTAACCATGGCAACGTGTAGCTTTCTGAACAGCAGGTGAGATCGTAGTCTTTGCCAATATGGTGATGAGGTCGATATGTTCCAAAATAGAATAACTGCATTGAGCTTAGCAATAGAGGAAAAGCCCAAAATAATAACAAATTAATTGGTGAAAACCGAAACACAAAATCTAGTAAGGCAATAATGCTAGCCAATTGAAGAAATTGTTTCCATCCCCAATACTGCCGAATGAAGTGGAAATACCATATTGGAAAACTAGCATTCTCCTTATGAAAATCAGGATCCGCTTCACTACCTGGATAAAGGTGATGTAGCCAGTGCTTTTTGGATAGCATCTCATAGGACAAAAAAGCATAGCTAGTCGCGCAGATAGTTCCTAAAAAGGTATTTATGTTTTGATTTTGAGGATAAACAAGACCATGTATTGCATCGTGGGCCGTGATAAATAAACCAGTATTTAAGAAAGCCTGGAATGCAGCAGCGCTTATCAGCAGCAACGGGGGCGTATTGAATAGATCGACAGAAAGCATGATTCCTAGATGACTCAGCCATAAACCAATGATTGTCAGAGCAATACAAAGCCCTACGATGTCGGAAAAGCTTAGCATCGCAGATGCCCCATTGGGATATGGCTTAGGCTTGCTTGCTAGTTTCACCTTTCAAAATCAAAATCTATGGTGGCTTATATGCGCGTCAGAATAGTTACCTTAGCCCGCTTATCTGTGCTTAGGCCCTCTAACTCAGAGGAGTCTAACCAACCATCCTTAATTAATCTGGATAATATGTAGGCTAAGGATGGTTCCGCATCATCATACTTGCCATCAATGTCATGTCTGCTTGCGCTTAGGAATGTATGAAGTTGCCAAACATCTTCAAGTACAGTGAGGAGTTTCGCTTTCTCCTGGACATATGAGATGAGAGCTGCAACTTCTCGTTCATAGGCTTTTTTAAGAGCTTCTTCAGCAATTTTTTTATCCCTACTACTCCAACTAATGTCAGAATCCTGCGTCATATATGTGATTAAAACAACTTCTTAAACCTTAATGATACAAAAAAACGCAGTGGAAATCAGCTTAATCCGTTTTCATTTGAGGGTCTGTTTTTATTTTTAAAAGACTGAATGCCCCTCTCGGGATAAGCCTAATAGAACAGGGCTAAAAAAAGAACAAGGTTAAAAAGGGACATTCACATTGATTTGTCAATTTATTGTTTTGATTAACGAACGAGATTTAGCAACTCCTTGGGAGAAGCCAGTAAATCAATAGCCACGAAGAATATCTTATTTTCGGGACTTAGCAAAAAGCGCCAGGCTATATTCATGCCAACATCTCCGCCAAACCAGGGTGTTTGGCATTTACCGGTAACTTTAATCTGGGTATAGCCATCTTCAGCTGGTTCCAATATGCCACATTCTGGAGTGAGCTTGAGGTTTTGACACTCCTCTCTGAAAAATGTTAGAACAGCTTCTTTGCCTGCAATTGGTCTGCGGAAAGGTGGTTGTAGGGCTCCGTCAGGAGTGAAAAGTTCAATGAGTGCGTCAAAGTCATTGGCATTCAAGTTATTCATGTAATTGATGACGGTCTCATTGGTAATGCCTTCAATGGAAACTTGGGTTCGTTCCTCTGGGGCTTTCGGGGCAACAGTAGGCTCTGAAACCCGCGTAAAACTATCGAGCTTGTTTGTGTCGTATCCCATATCTATGACACAGTTCCTCAAGACCGTAATTTGTTGACCTCCCTCTAAATTCTTAATGGCTTTCAAAACGGCATTGGCATTGGCTGAAAGTTTATAACCTGGGGGAATAGGGGCAACCAGGCCCTGCTCCATCCATTCACCGAGTTGGTACCAGAAGCCGAGTTTAAGGTTGGGCGTCCAGGTTGCATAGATTCGAGAAATTTCAGTATCAGCCCTGCTTGCTAAATCACACATGGCACGAGACTGCTCCATGGGTGTCATTTGCTTAATCTGATTTAGAGTAATTTCAGCAAACTGCATACTGGTAGCACCGAGCGCTGAAACCGTAATCGTTTTCCCCATTTCAAGGTAGGCAAACCAGATAAGTGCTAATTGATCTTCCGCACTGAGCTGGTTGTATCTGGCGATAGTTGCCGGGACAGCGTCAGCTACAAGGGTATTTGGAAAGATATTGCGAGCAGCGTCAATGGAATACGGCATAAAGCAATCCTTACTAAAGAATAGAATAACTTAAACGTTGATCAGCAGGGTAACAACTTAAGCCGGGAAAAGCTCTACGTGTAAGGGGTTTGTCTGATGTGCTTTAGATGACCGTCTAGGCATGGGTAGCTCATTAATAGTACTGAGGATCCATTCAAATAGGTCTGGAAATGGGTGTCCAAAGAGTCTTTGAGCAGCGGTCGTGCCATCGGGACGTTTAAGGTCAAAATTGTGAATAATGGTGAGCACCTTCAAGGACTGTGCCGAAAAGCCACGATTGGCCTGATGACGTTGAGATAGATAGCCATTACGCCCCTCGACCGCCGAGGAGGTGCGTTGATACTTGGCACACATCCACTGGCACCAATGGACCCAGTATTGCCGTTGAGTGTCGTCTAGCTTTAGGGTCATGGCATCTGCCATGAGCTGATCATAGGCATCACTGGTGGCCTGTTGATAGCGTGCTTTGAGATGAGGTTTGCGGGTTTTATCAGTCTGTTGAGTCCAATACACCCAGGGCAACAAGGCAGTGAGAACCCAATTTTGAGTGTCAATCTCCTGAGTTTCAGTGGCTAAGGCCTGCATCACCCACTGCCACCAGGCATGAATCCCGTTGGCGAACTGAGGAATCTGAGCTTCAAAGGTGTCAATCGCGTGTTGCGCCTTATCCCCTCCATAGAGCTTTGCTAGGTGAGTCAGGGTCGTCAACGGAGCCGCTAACTGGGTTGTTAAGTCGTCAAACAGTTGCCATTGAGCGGTATCCAGGGTGAAAGGATGAACCGATTGGCTAATATCGGCCAAGGCGCGATGATAGGTAAACTGATCTTGTTCAAGCTGTTGATATTGCTGCGTCAGCGTCTCTAGCTGGACACACAAAGTTTGTTGTTTGACCTTGGGTTTGGTTTGGTTCACTTGCTGTTGGAGGGTGTCGAGTTGTTTTTCAACCTGAGCCAGTTGACGTCCCAATGCACTCCCGATAGGACGAGCTAAGGCTCGCATTCCATGGAACAAATCGGCCACACTGACGGTGCCCAGACCAGCGATGGCAAGTTTCACTAACGCACGAGCCCCATCACTGACCATAAAGTGGCATTCCCAGTCGGACGGATGCCACCACTGCTCTAGCTGGTGACACCAGGTTTCATACTGACGATTCTCACATTCAACTTCTGTAAAGATAAACCCACTCGCCAATTCCACCAGCACCAGGATCGGCAGTCCAAAAAAGGTTTCATCTCCCCCGAGGCAGATGCCGAGTTTGTTGAGAGGTTGACATTGCTCAGATTGAGAGACTTCGTAGGTGACAATGACGTCTTCAACACGGTGTTTCAATTGACGCAGGGCATTGGCTGAAACACCCACATGGGTCTCTAAATGAACCGACTTAAAAAACTCGCATAGGCTCTCGGCTCCGATACCGTGCTTTATGCCAAAGTGGTAGAGCACACCTAGCACCAGACGTTTTAGCCAAGCTGACCCACTCGCGGTTTCCCACAGGTCCGATTCTGCATACTGGTTGCGACGCTCTATCCCCTGCTGATGACGGTGCACACTGCTTTTACTGATGCCAAGCGCCGACGCTATCGACTCGATGCCCAGATGTGTTTCCGTTTTGATATAACCAGCCACTTTTTGGCTGCGCTCTCGTATAGTAAGACTCATCGTTCCCGATTTTGTTTTGCATCGGACACGATACACGGCTCTGAGCATTGCTGCAGAGCTATTTTTTGGGCCATCGCAATTCAATGTGCTTATTTATACGCTCTCTAAGACCTGCTCGTTTCCCGGCTTAAAGAGTTACCCGATCAGCATGTTTGATCAAAGAGTCTTTTATAGCCTTTGAGTAGTGCAGTAAGGAAATACTATTAAACTACTTCCTTTTATACATATGTCTGCCCTTAGCCATCACTGGCTAAGGGCAGTTCACTGCTTTTTCTATTGAGGCTTCACTACACTTCTGGCCATTCTATTGGATTCTTGGTAGTTAAAAGGGGGGGACTCTTTATACAGCAACAACACTCAGAGCTATCTAACTGAATCATTTCCCCACAAATACTCATTATTCATAGAGTTGTTCTGACAATTCTCTTTTGTGATACCAAGAACAGAACTCTCTACGTCCATAATGGGAAACTAGCAGTGACGGGCTTGAATGTTGTTGCAGATGTATCAAATGAGTCTATGCAGTTATCTATCACTAACCTCCTGGAGCGGTTAACATATAAGCTTTTCGCTTATGGTTTAAGCATAGTTCTGATTGTGCACGTCAGCATACTCTCGATACAAACAGTAATCATTTAGATATGATGGGTTTTCAGTCATGAGCACCCATCATATCTGAGCGAATCTGAGAGGTTTTTTCAGGTCTTCAGCGCCAAAAACTACACTTTGTTAACATCTAGGTATTGGCCTTAGAAAGGAGTACTGTAGAAGCAAGGCACATATCCAAATGTCTTTCTGACCTGCATAAATGTGTGCTAGGGCTTGTGCCTCCTGCCCTAAGTCGATGTAATAAATTCAATTGTCAGCAGACATTCCATTGAAGAGACCACGGTGATTCTGGGACCCTTTGGATATTAGGTATCCCTCCGATCTGTTGTTATCCAAAGATCTCGGGTTCTGGTCTATGTTATAGAGTCTCCTAAAGAGGCTGGAATGGTTGTCAAGTGAGTTTATTGTTCAGAGTCGGTTGTTGATATCATTCGACTGAAGTGAACCGGGGAGACCGTGAAAGAGAAAGACAGGGGTACCCTCAGTCTCTCCGTATTCGGCATAGGTCAATTGCCGTTTGTCAGACAATGGAATAATGGTGTCTATGCGAGGCTGAGTCATGAGTGTCAGATGATTGAGTACACTGCGTTTCGTAGCGCAAGCTCTCGCGGGTCTCTGAGCGCTGCCCCCATTTGGCTGGTGACGTAGGCATAGCCAATGCCAGCCTTCGGATCAGCAAAGCCCAGCGCACCACCGGAACCAGGAAAGCCGAAGGAACTCTCGCTGCCAAAAGGCCACGAGGGGCTGGGTTTCATGAAACCCAGCAAATATCGCCAGTCGAGTTTCATGCACTCGTCATAGAAGCCACGCGTCGCGGGAATCGCCGGAGCCGACAGCGCCTGCAATGTCTCTGGATGTAACTGCAATTCCCGTCCCCCAGTCGCGAACACACTGTAGGCATGGGCAATTGCACGGGCTGTGCCAACACCTCCTCCCGACGGCACTTCGAGATTGCGAGCATAAATTCGGTCTTCATCTGGCCCTAGGAAACCGAGGGTCACATTCATTGCACGTTGGATGTTTGAGTCACGATTAACCATAGCGAGCAAAAATCGGATAGGGAGACCGCGCGGCATCGCGAACCGGCCTGAGGGGGCAAGCGTGGCCAACCGAGCATCTGGGATCGACTCGGGCAAACGGATGTAGAAATCGAGGCCCAGAGGTGAGGCAATTTCCTCCTGAAAGAACTGTCCCAGGCTGCGGTGCTGCGGATCGATCCGGCGCAACAACTCACTTTCGTAGAAGCCCAGGGTGAGGGCATGGTAAGCCTGCCGTGTGCCTGGCTGCCATGCTGGTTTCTGGCGAGCCAATACCTCCGCTAAACGATCCAGATCGGCGACTACAGTCTTATCGACCGGCTGATCGAAGGTAAATAATCCCGCCTGGTGGGCCAGAAGCTGGCGGACGGTAATGGTTTCTTTTCCCTGCTGGGCAAACTCTGGCCAGTAGGTGCAAACGCGCTCTTCGTAGTCGAGCCAGCCGCGAGAATGGGCAATCGCCAGCGTCATCGCAGCCAAACCTTTGGTTGCCGAGTAAATCAGGACCATGGTGTCCTCTTCCCAGGGCTCGCCGGTCTCCTTGTTGCGCACACCTCCCCACAGATCAACAACGTTCTCGCCTTGGTGGTATACGCAACAGGCACCCCCTAGTTCGTGTCGCCGAGTGAAATTCTCAGTGAACGTCTTTCGGACAGCTTCAAAACCTGGACTCACATGTCCCTCAATCTCCATGTGTTGCGATGCTCTCATGGTTATGTCTCTCTGAGACATTATATTCTCGCCTCCTCGTTAATGAATTACTAGCTATTGGACCCTACCTCTGGGTTATTGCTAAGAGGAGATCAACGTGTTTTAGCGTCTTCAACTATCTGATTAGAGAATACAACCCAGTCTTTTTCTCCTTATTTCTTAATTCTGAAACGGAAAGATGAGGATTGTGTGAGGAAAATCATCCCTCCTGACGGGGCTTGGTAGAATGCCATCAGAATCAGAAGCAAATGATTGTGAACTCAAACCATCAGTGCCAGGAAACGTTCCAGGTAGTAAAGCGCTGCCTGAGCCGAAGGCGATTGCGGAAACATCAGATCGAAAGCATGATTTGTCAGCGGGAAGATGATGTTGACCACTGGCACGCCGTTTTCGACCAGTCTGTCGTGCAGTTCGCGGGTGGCAGTCACAGGTGCAACAATGTCTGGCTCTCCCTGGATCAACAGCGTAGGTGGAGAGTCTTGACTGATGTGCGTTACCGGTGAAGCCAGTGCATACATCTCAGGGACTTCGTGCAGGTACCCCCCTAGGAGTATATCCACTCGTCCTGCATCAGAAAATTTTTTCTCCATCGTCGCCGCTCCAGGCTGGCCGATTTCCACTTTAGGCAGCCCGATTAGCCGCTTTTGGTTAGCGTGTTCGTAGAAAGCCCGTAAATCCGTGGGTCCATAAAGAGAGATGACTGCCCGAACAGACAGATCACGCCCCACCAAGTCAGAGGGAGTCAGCTGGGGATTGTCAGGCGTGTAAGCAGCCAGTAAGGCCAGATGACCTCCGGCTGAACCGCCCCCCAATACGATCCGATCGGGGTTAACCCCATACCGGCTAGCGTTGTCTTTCATCCAGGCCACAGCGCGCTTAACATCCCCGATCATCCCATAAATATCGACCTCCGGGGTCAGCCGGTAGGCCACGTCCATAACCACATGTCCCTGGGCGGTCAGTTGCTTGAAGAAAGCCCGCGTGCCAGAATCCTTGTCGAGCAGATACCAGCCGCTGCCATGCAAGTAAATAAAAGCCAGGCCGCTTCGTTCAACATCATCGGCGGGTTGCCAGACATCACACAACAGTTCTCGGTCTGTGCCGGGGATTGTCCAGAAGGAGATATCCTGCTTGAAAATAGGGGCTTTGCTGTGGGGCAGCCCAGGTTGCCAGCGCCTTTGGATCAGGCGAGACTGTTGGGAGGGGGAGAGCCTGGTTTCCCAATCCTTTCCAAAGGCTGCCGCGAAGCCGGGTTGTGGAGCGGTCACCAACATCATATAGACAATGGATATCGCCGTCCCTAAAATGCCTGCCACAACGGCAACTCGTGCGCCGGAGTGCCAACCAAGAACTGCGCCCACGCCACCCAGGATAGCCAGCACAGGTGCGAGTCCTCCTGCAAGTAGCTGGAATATAACGAAATAGAAGCTGTACGGTGGCTTGAGACGAACAAAAAGACCGCTATTTAGCAACAGGCATAGAAAAGACAGCAAATATGCCGCGAGAACCACGATGGCTTTCATTAGATTTCTCCTTATCCCAACTGGATTTTCGAAGTAAGTAGATAGCCGTAAATTTTCACAGCTTCTGAAGGCCAGCAAAAAGAGATTCCATAACGACATTTAGTTTTGACCACGTACTTAATGCTAAGTTTTGAGTCTAAGGAATAACCACTTTGCCCACCCAGCAAGGGCAACGATAAACCCAATAATAAACAAGCCAAACTTTAGTGGTGTGATATAAGCTTTCAATTCAAGCACATCGGCTGTCTCGGTGAGTGCCAAGACTTGGATAACACCCTCTATAAGGTCTACCGGGATCGCGAGTAACGCCGGTAGCGCAAGGTAGACACCATACTTGCTGAAAAACCGTAGCGCAACTCCGGCAAATAAACTCCCGTAGGCGAATGGGTATACAACATCTAGTGTAGCCGTGCTCCATGCATGGATTGTTTTTTGTGTTACGCTCATCTGCTCTAACAGAGCCCTGACGTTTGCTGGAGAGGCTACAGCATCAATAAAAATGAAGTCCCAGTGACCTGCAATCAACAGAAACGCCAGTGTTAGGAGAATCGTGATGACAAAGTTAATCCACAACACGCTTGTTTTCGTAATCATTGATTGTCTTGATTGCAAAATTGTCATAAACCCTCCTTATAATTAAGGCCGTTTCATTCAAACAGCTCCAAGCTTACAAAGTTATGACAACTTTTCCTCGGGCATGTCCTTCTTCTAAATACCTGATGGCATCTGCAACCTCACTCAAGGGATAAACTCTATCGATAACAGATACAACCTTGTCGGATTCAAGCAGCTCTGTCAAAAACTTCAGATCACTCTGGTTTGCTTTGGTAATATCCGTGTTGCGCATTGTCTGCCCTCCAGTCTTTGATTTTCCTGGTTGCAGCATCAATTGCAACATCAAAGCTGGAGCATAGGCATTTAAGAGATAGGTGCCATTGGGGCTCAATATACGCTGGATGTCTGAAATCGAACGATTGCCCACATTATCTAAAATCAGCTCATACAGCTGCCCGGTTTGGGTAAAATCTTCACGGGTGTAGTCAATGACCTGGTCTGCACCAAGCGATCGCACCATATCTACATTCTGTGTGCTACATACACCAGTCACAACTGCTCCAAAAAACTTGGCAATCTGTACGGCAAACGTACCCACACCACCCGATGCACCATTGATCAAAACCTTTTGTCCTGGCTGGATCTGCCCTTGATCGCGCAAACACTGCAGAGCGGTCAGGCCTGCAACCGGGACAGCAGCTACTTGCTCAAACGATAGTTTGGCCGGTTTCAGCACTAATTTATCTTCAGTAACACACCCATACTCAGCAAAACCTCCCCTGGAGATCTCTCCATAAACCTGATCACCCACCTTAAACTGCTTAACGTTTGGGCCAACCGCTTCAACTAGCCCGGCGATATCTGCTCCGAGCATCCTATTTTGGGGTTTTGGTTTTAGCAGCCCAGAGATAAAGCGGATAATGAACGGTGAGGCTCTCATAAAATGCCAATCCAAGGGATTTGCGGCTGCCGCATGGATTTTAACCAGGACTTCATCATCTCCGGGAGCCGGTCTTTGGACCTCTTTTAACTGTAGAACATCCGGCGGGCCATACTTGGTATATAGGATCGCTTTCATGGGATTTCTCCAAATTTACGTTTTCTCAGCTATCACTAGCATTTCAAAGTCTTCAGTGGTTAACTGATTACCCCTTGAGAAAGCACCCAGATTGGCTCCAAAAATATCAATCGTTTGACAATCGAGTGTCTTTAAAAGCCATGTAATCTCTGATCAGAACGAGCCTGCCGCTTAAGGCTAGAAAAAGAACTTGAGGAAATTGTGAAGCAGTCAGAGACTTGAAGTATTAAGAACAACTATCCTCATAGGTTCGTCATGGTTTTTGCTTAGGCTAAGTGTGGTTAGCAGCGACTTAAAGGAACAACAACCATGGATAAACAGACTGAACAGCTCATTCTAGATATTTTGGCAAGCCACTATTTCTTATCATTGGCAACGGTTCGAGAAGATGGATATCCCCAAGCCACTACAGTTGCTTACGCTAATGATGGTTTCAAACTCTATTTCATGACTGGGCATGCATGCCAGAAGGTGCACAATATCCAGTGTTGCAATAAGATCTCTCTGACAGTTGATCGCGAGTGTGAAGACTGGGAGCAAATCAAGGGACTTTCCATGGGGGGTACAGCAGCAGTTTTATCTGATCCAGATGAGATTGCCAAAGCAGCTACCTGTCTTGAAGCAAAATTTCCTCAGATGCATGAGTGGGTAACGGCTACTGAAGACATGAGTAAAGCTGCCTTTGTTGAGATCACACCCCAGGTAATTTCGGTGCTCAACTACGCAAAAGGCTTTGGACATACAGAATTAGTTTCTGTGGAATAGCTAGTCAAGTTCATAACGAGTCCGACATTCTAACTGGCCGTTAAGGATTTCAGTACATTATGAGATTAGAAAATATAGCCAATGTGACATCGGACCTATCCTAAGAGAAACTGTATCGTCGTTGATTTCATCACAGTGGCGTTGAAATCAACGAAATAGAAGTGATAGACAAAACGATTAACAGGTCTGCTTATGTTTAGCTTAAGCGGCAAATTTGAGGATCTTGTGATATCAGTTGGGTGCGGCTCTTTCTCTGTAAAGCATTAAGCAGTCAAGAATCTCTCCGGTTCGAGAAACTTATTGGCATGATTGCGTTTGAACTCTTGGACTTTGTGAAACTCCCAATAGGCCTCGAAATCATCACTGGCTCTGAGTGCGCGAATCCGCAGAACGGCTTCAGCACGATCTAAGCGCCAGCGGGCACCGGTGATCTCCATGCGGTCATTGACTAAATGCCTGCACGCGCCTTCAATCACACCTGAGGCAATGGGATACCCCCGATCTAAGTACTCGTCATACAACAAATACGGCCGATTTTTCAACAAATAATCAGCGCACTTGTCAACGTTCTCTCGTGCTTTTGTGTCTAGATTTTGTAGGGTGGCGCTACGCCGAATACCGGCCGCCACATCACTGGCTTTACCTTGTAGAATGCGTAAGGCTCTCTCTTGGACCCAAGTCTCGGCCTCCTCACTACCAGATGAGAAGAAACAAAAAGCCGCTTTCCAAACATATTCGAGAACATGAATGAAATCGAGCACGATAGTCACCGTCACGTCTTGCTTTCGGGCCATGGCGTTGAGTGTGGCTAATTGATGGAGTTCACCATCTACCAGGACAACCCAGTCGCGTTGATGGTCCGGGTCTCGAGTCGAGGCTTCGACAAACGCATGTTCAATGACCGTTTTAGCGTCTTGCTCAACACTGGCCCACACTCGTTTGTCACTAATCACTGGTCGCACGGGCGGGTCCCGTTGGTCACCGATGATATCGTCGGCTTGACGGGGGTATCGAGGCACATGATACACCGATGCGACTGTGGCCATTCGTTTACGCTGACGCTTTTGACCGGGACTTAAGCGAGTACGTTTTGACGGTGAGTCCTTGGCCTTTTGAGCGGCTTTGGCCGTGGCTTCTCGCAGATCTGATGGATGCATCACAATCCCCTTACCATCAGTGGTAATCACTAATAGCTCATCACTGGCAACTCGTCGGTCTATCGCCCGTTGAGCATAAAAGTCCTCAAAGTCTTGGGCCACTTTTACCGTCACCTCTTCACATTGGCGTTTACCAATCGCCCCCCCTGTCGTCGAGCTTATGGTCCGACTCGTTTCTGAAAACGATACTTTCGACGCTTCCACCGCGACTCGTTTTCGGAGTTCATCCGAGTATTTGTCCGGCGGCAAATTCAAGATCCCATCTGACGGGTACAGGGCACTGACCTCAGGTTTTTGGGTGCTGTATCCCACTCGGTTTAAGGTCACTTCCCCAAACAGCGTTTCGAGGTTCCGTTGGGTCTGTTTTCGACGATGGGGGCGGGTTTCTCCATCGCTACCGACGACCTCGCTTTGGTAGTCCTCTGATGCGTAACGCAAGTCGAGATGGCCTTGATATAACCGTCGCAAAAGTTCTGTGCCCGACTCATGGATATAACGTTCTAGTTTTCCATGCTCCCAATTTTGGCTATCAGCTGAACTCAACCTATCGACGAGTTCATTAAACTGCGCTAACGCTGACTCAAAAAAGCTAAGACTTAGGTCTGTTGGCATGATTCGAATGGAGAGGATACAGGCACACGAGACAATTATTTTTTCGTCGAATCTATCTCTTTTTTGAGAGATAGATTGAACTTTCAGACCCCTAAAATCTACCAAATTCTATTCAATAGACTTAATCTGCGTTGCAAACCTTTACCCTAAAAGAATCACACCCATATCAGTTAACTCCCATGTCTAAATCAGCAACATTAGACTCTTATCAGCGTTTGATATGAGCAAAGAAATATTACTTAACAGACCATCATTAGCCATCATTAGATGAGTCGTTTACGAAGAGTCTTTGCTCCAGCTTTGAGGTTTTACTGCGAATCAGTCAAGTTATCTTTAGATTTCATAAGTCATCTAGAGCCTCATAATTTTCTCATGTTCTGAATTTAGTATTTAGGTGTTGTAATCAGATTATTGTTGTGTTCCAAAAGGAAGATATATTATGAGTACTGAAAAAGAACAACCTGATGTATATACAGTTGTAGATGAGAAGCTTCATCCTGCGATTGAGAAAAGAGTCGATGAGTTGATTAAAGATATGCAAAAGGATGTGAGAGGAAACCATTTTCACCCCTTGCAATGGATAACTGGGTTGATACTTGTCTTAATCCTAGGTTCAAATGGCTTTCTCTACTACCAACAATCACAGCAGACTCAGCAGATTAATAACTTAGCCGAACAACTTACTCCAACCACCCAGTTAGAACCATCAGGCGAATAAGGTAAGCGGGTAGAACTCTAACTACCGTGCCACCTTGTCTGTCAGAAAATCTGATACCTGGTTGTTTAGTACTGTAGCCAATTAGGTTAAGCACTCGTTGAGCATACGCTCTGGTAAGACAAGTAAATTTAATGATTAGAGCGTATGCTTAATAAAAATGGGTGTTGCTGCTCCTCGGTATGGTTTCATCTGCAAGACATTGGCATAACATCCATCCGACAGATTGGTTTATCCTCTAAATCAGCAACGGTAGCCGCAGAGTCATTGAGAGCAGTGGAATTAGCAAACTTGAAAGACTTGGCCTGCTCTCAAGTATCTGTTTCTGTTAGTAGCAAGGGCTGATCAACCTCTGGCAGGCTGACATAAATTGTCTCCAAATTCATTATCCGTTCCTCTAGTACCTCAACAGTCTGAGATAACTGCACGTCGTCTTGTTGAGGTTTGTCTGGTGCAAACCATACGGCTGCGGTCCCACCTGCTTCACTCAGCGCTACTAGGAAAGGCAGTAGGATTTCACTTTGGTCATGACAACTAAGGGAATACAAATAGCTAACATGCCAGTGGCATACTCCCAGATAAACGAGGTTGCCTTAACGTTAGAAGCCTTTGCAGTAGATTTGCGCTCCATAAGGCTGTCTCCAGTTTTCTCAATGAACTCAAACAATTACAGCCCCAACCGGACGTCGTAGAGAACGCGGCATCTTGGGGCCACGACCAAACCGCACAACTAAATCAGGACGGTAAGCACTAATTCCGAGGGAGGTGGCAAACTGAGGGCGTAGGGACGCTACTTCAACAGGCTGATTTAAGAAAGCAGTACGAATATCTAAAGCTTCTGCCTGCAAGGCAAAACGCTGATAGCAGCGCCCTGCTTCTATCCAGTGGGCTTGAGTCTCTTGATCAGAGACAAAGATAGCAATCCCGGCTGAACTACGAAGTTGATGGGTATATTTCTCATTTTCACTTTTCGCAGAAAGAAGCATGCCAAAAAGCCGATTGCCTAGCCAGTGAGGCAGGGTGGGATTCCCAGAGCTTTTGGTAAAAAGTCCATCGCCTTTGCGCACAGCCTCTTTCTCATTAAATCGAACCCAGGTTTTTAGCTCTTTCACAAATGCAGGATCGTTAATTTGTAGAGTATTGCCTTCAATCACGAACGCTAAAACCTGCTCCATCGCTTGTTGATCAGTCAGCAGAATGAGATTGACACCCGTTCCAGTAGCGGTTTGTTCTAGCTGTTTTAGTTCCTCATTGCTCAGTGGTTGACCGTTGTAGTCTGTGCGAGTCGATTGACGATTGGGAATGGCTTCAAAGAGAGGAGAGGAGACTGCCTGGGTCGGTTCCAAGTGAATCTTGATTGATTCACCTGCACCTAGATCAACAGTGCTTTCTAATCCATTTGCCTTGGCCGCTTGCACAAGATTCTCTGTGGCACAGCCAAGGCTGGCATACAAATGATGATCGTCTGGATCAACGACCGGAGTGCGTCGTTCTAAGTCTGGCAGAATTGAGATCAGCCGGTCCTCAAGTTGAAATTTCCAACATTGAGTATTGTGACCGGAAGCTGCAAGGGTGGCATAGCGCACTAGTTCGCGCTGTAATGTCATTTCATTGGCTGGAGAGATGTTAGTGTGCCGCCAGATCTGGCTAACAGCATCCCCATAGTTGTTGTTATCTGTAGAGCAAGACGATGCAACAACGGAACTGGCCATTGCTGCTGCTGATAATTGGGTAAACTGCCGTCGGCATAGCATGAAATACTTCTCCACAGCATATTTCGCCAGCTATGCTTACATGCTACAGATGGCTTATGGGGAAGTTATGAAGACAAGGTTTGATGGAGGTAACACCATTTTTGTCGTGAAAGCAATTGGTGTCACATGATGCATTCTGGGCAAAGTGCTTACCATAAACCTGATATCAGCCGATAAGGTACTTTGCGAGTATAAGCTTCATAACTTGAGTCATAGGAATCAAAGGTAATTATGGCTCACCCATGGGCTTTATCGTAATCTCCATGCTTCGCATCAGCATCATTTCTAGGTTTATGATCAGATTTGTCCAAAATATCTTTAATCCAGGCTTCTTCTAGCCAAGTTTTTGTCACCACTGCCAGGGGAAGGGCCAAAATTAGCCCCAGCAGACCAAAGAAGGTGGCAAAGAAGATTTGAGCAATTAAAGTGGCAGCAGGTAAAAGTGAAACCTGCTGCATCATTACCACGGGGCTAAACCAATAGCTTTCTAAATTCTGAACAATAACGTAGAGAATAATCACCGCAACGGCTTTACCAACGGAATCGAGCAGGGCAACCGATAGAGGAAACATGACGCTGAGCAGCGGTCCAATATTAGGCACAAAGTTAAAGATGCCAGCCAAAATCGCATGGGTAAAGGTAAATTCTATCTTTAAAACAAAAAGCCCAAGACCACATAGGCTCGCTACAAACAACGAATTAAGGGATACGCCACCGACCCAGCAGAGTAGGACAATTTCACATCTTGCCAGAATTTCATCGGCTCGTCGTCTGTAAAAGGAGGGAAACAATCGTAAGGCTAACCTGCGGTAGGCCAACGGTTCAGCCAACATCATCACTGTGAGCGCAATGACAAATATTAGCCGCAATAGAATTACAAAGGAATTAGAGAAAAAGGCAAGTGCAAACGCGATAACTTGCTGAATCTGATTCGAAACATCAGGTATTTCCAGCTCTTGATTTGGCAGCCAGTCTGGAAAATTTTCCCTAAGGGTCTCAATCCAAACCCCCAACTCTTCAAAGCCTTCAGGAACAGTTTGGAGTAATTGCTCAAATTGATTGACAAATTGAGGAACGACCAGAACCATCAACAAAGTGCCACCCAGTACCACCAGTCCGAGCACCATCAGCACGGCCAAACTTCTGGGAATGCTCAACGTCTTCACCAGAGGTCTGACTAGACTGTTAAGGACAATCGCTAGTACAATTGCAGTAAAGATTAGCAATAATATCTGGCGAAACTGCCACAGGATAACGAGGGCAATCACCAGACAAAGAAAGGAAACTAAATCTTGGAATTTCACAGCATAATTCTAGCTAAGGGAAGTTTCTCTATTCTCGCCAATATTCGGGCTTATTGAGCACATCTGCGCAAATGACCTTACCTCTGACAGAACCAATTATATTTGGCTGTAGCGATCGCACCATCCAGGCATCGGCATTTTGCTCTGGGATTGGATAAGGGGCCTCAAAGCCAAGAGCATCGGCGGGCTTAAACCCAAATCGTGAACAACACCCATCTTACCTAACCGGACTCCCTGGGTGGCTGCTCAAAAGATGTTTTATGGTTTAAATCCTGGTTCCAATTTAGACCAGACGCTGCAACAAGTGAGTGTTTCGTCTATCCCTGCCCACTATTTCTGGGTTAGATAGAGATTTTTTATATCCCCTAAGGATCACCATGGAAAAGGAACCATGCCAGCTTTAAAGTTTTAGGGATGGCTTGAGTTAAGTATTTTTGAGGAAGATGATAAGGCCTCGTCGTTCGATATATAGTTTTAGTGGCGAACAATCGATCTATTAAGCTTTTTCGTTTTTTCTGATATAAATCTACATCTTAATGGAAATCCCTAAGAGTCAGCTTTAGTGCTTTTAGGATGAAGTCTTGGTGTCTCTGAGTGCAGTTTAGATAAATTTAAAGGCTAAAACCTAGCACAAGCAGATCTTTGATATTTTCTTCAGGTCGCTGCCAAGTGTGCGCTTGAAAAAATAGTTACAGGAGACGTTTAGATGGCTAGAAAAGTTCTTATCCTGGCAGCAAATCCCACTGGTACTTCGCCTACCAGACTGGAAGAAGAAGTTCGGGAGATCGATGAGGGGCTGCGGCGATCTAAACATCATAACCAGTTTGAACTTTTTCAGCGATGGGCCGTACGTCCACGAGACATTCAGCAAGCAATGTTAGACGTCGAGCCGCAAATTGTTCATTTTTGTGGATATGGCGTAGAAGACCAGGGACTTATTTTTGAGGATGCAATCGGACAGGCAAAGCTAGTCAGTGGTGAAGCGTTAGCTGCCTTATGTAATCTATTCTCTGAAAAGTTAGAGTGTGTTGTTCTCAATGGTTGCTATTCAGAGATACAGGCTGAGGAAATTGCTAAACATGTCCTCTATGTGATTGGCATGGAGCAAGCTATTAGTGATACAGCTGCCATCGAATTTGCTGTCGGTTTCTATGGCGCTTTAGGTGCCGATCGTTCAGTTGAATTTGCTTACAAGTCAGGCTGTACTGCTATTCAGCTAGTAGGGGTGCCAGAACATTTAACGCCTGTCCTTCATCAGGGGAGGAAGTCGCTTTTAGCTACCTCTAACATAACTGAAAATTCTGACTCAGAAAGCTCGGAAGCTCACTACGAGTCTCTTATCAAAGCGATTACTGCTGGTCGAGTAGTTCCTTTTCTAGGATCGGATATTAATTTGTGCGATCGCTCTATTCAAGGAGATGGCGAATTTGAACCCTGGAGACCTAAATGCCCTTACCCACCATCAGGTAAAGAACTCGCTGCCTATCTGGCCAAAACCTTTCCGCCTCAGCCAGAAAAAGTTATTCGCCTGCTGGCTAATCAAGACTCAGATATCAATGCTGATGAATTACCGACAGAATATCCTCTTATTAATGAGGTAATTCATGAACATGCAATTTTAATCTATCCCGACAGTGAAGGTAAAGGACGTTTGCATGTAGGCGGAGGACTGCTCCAATATTTATCTCAATATGCATATTTGACTAAAGAGGGTGAGCTGTATGACCGACTGCAATGCCTTGAACTAGGTTGCCAGCCAAACCAATTACATAGGTTCTTTGCCAGTTTGCCAGCTGTCATGCGAGATAAGGGATATTATCCCCCCTATCCGCTCATCGTGACCACCAACTATGATCGGGCATTAGAACAAGCATTTGAAGATGCTAATGAGCCATTTGATTTAGTATTTTATTCCAACACTATTGATGCCCAAGAGCGAGATAAATTTGTACATCAGCCACCCGATGGTCCCCCTCAAGAAATTCAAGAGCCCAATAAATATAAAGGTCTCTCATTTGATGAAAGACCCGTAATACTCAAACTTTATGGCACTGCAGATCAAATTAGTGAAGGAGAAAGTTTAGTAATTACTGAAGAGCATTATATCGAATATCTGGTTTCTAGAGATCTCTCTAGTTTACTACCCGCTAAAATACTTGGAAAACTACGTACTAAAAGAACGAACGTATTATTTTTAGGGTATCTCTTGGGTAACTGGAATCAGCGGATTATCCTACACCGGATTTGGCAAAATTTGGGGCTAAAAAAAAGAGATGCCTGGTGGGCGGTCCAGGCAAGCCCAAGACCCTTAGCTCAGAAGCTTTGGCAGAGTTACAACATAGTTGTACATGATTGGCCTCTAAAAGACTATATTGCTGAGCTAGACCGGAGGGTAAAGAATATCCCTGCTAAGAGGAGACAGGATTTATGAGTGGAGCCAGCAACCGCATATCTAACACAGATCTATCTTCCCTTCCCTATAAAGGATTAGACCATTACTCTGAAACCGATGCCCCCTTCTTCTTTGGTCGTGCGAGTGAGTGGGAAGTTGTCGCTGATAATTTGATGGCGACTAGACTAACGTTGCTCTACGGTGCTAGTGGTGTAGGCAAGAGTTCTCTGCTACGAGCAGGTGTTGCTTATCATCTCCAACAAGATGCAAGAAAGAATTTGGTAGAGTTTGGTGCACCTGAGTTTGCCGTAGTTGTATTTAATGCCTGGCAAGATAACCCATTAGAAGCGTTAACTCAGCATATAGAAAAAGAAATTAAAAGTCTGTTAAATGGCAAAACCTTTGAAGCATTATCACCATCATTAAGATTTAATCAAATGCTAGAAAGTTGGGCAGAACGTCTCAACGAAAACGAGGGTGGCGGTGAGTTATTTATCATTCTCGATCAGTTTGAAGAATATTTTTTATATCACCCTAATGAAAAAGGCAAGGGCACATTTGCTGAGGAGTTTCCTCGGGCCATTAATCGTCCTGATCTCTCCGTTAATTTTCTAATTTCTATCCGTGAAGATGCGTTAGCAAAGCTAGATCGATTTAAGGTAAGTATCCCCAATATATTCAGTAATTACTTGCGTATTGACCATCTCGATGCCAAGTCAGCCTATGATGCGATTTCCAAACCGATTGAAGTCTATAATCGTCAATCACCTGATAAAACAACAGTTACTCTTGAAGATAGCTTAGTCAAGGTTGTCGTTGATCAAGTTAGTCAGTTCTTTGGCGGCAGTAATGGTCGTGGTATTTCTAAGGAATCTAGAGTGGAGTTGGAGAAGCAGATTGAAGCTCCTTATTTGCAACTAGTAATGGAATACCTTTGGAAGAAGGAAATAGAAAATAAGCGTTCAAATTCTTTAAAACTACAAACGTTGTTTGATATGGGGGGAGCTGAAAAAATTGTCAGTGACCATCTCAGCCGACAGATGGACTTGTTACGGCAAGAGGAAGGTGAAGCGTCGTTGGTGGTTATAGCAAGGATTTTTCAATATCTGGTAACGCCTTCTGGAAGTAAGATTGCTTATCCTTTAAAGGATTTAATTGGAATTACAGAATGGCCTGAAACTCGGCTAAGAAGATTACTGGAGAAACTAACAAGTGGAAAACAACGCCTTCTTCGAACTACTAGCAAATCATCTGATGCATATTCTGAGCGTTATGAAATTTTTCATGATGTTCTAGCTCAGCCAATTTTAGACTGGCGCAAGCAATACTTACTAGATGAAGAAAAATATCGCCGTAACCTTGCGATTAAAGAAGGTCTGCCAGCTCAGTCGATACGTCAGATCAAATCTATGCAGGATGAGAAAGCTGCTTTATTGGTTCGCCAAGCTTATTGCTTTTATAAGCGAGAGCGCAACAAAGTTCTTTATCAAATTGATGAAGCGTTACGAGAAATACTCTCCATTTCATATTTCAGTAACATTCTGCGAAGCCATGAGAAAGGTGTGTTTGGCTTTTCTGCGCTCGCCTTTAATCCAAAAAAAACTCAAATGTTAGCTTCAGCTGATTATAACGGTATGATTCGGCTGTGGGATCTTCATCGTTCACCGACTGTTCATCCACCTCAGATTTTGCAAAATCAGCAGCACGATGTTTACACGCTCGCGTTTAGTCCAGATGGCAAGATTTTAGCGGCTAGTGGTGCTGATTGCACGATCCATTTATGGTCAAATATAGACCAATCTAATTTGTCATCCCGGATTTTGGGTCACCATGATCAAAATATTACGTCAGTAGCCTTTAACTGGGATGGAACAATATTAGCGTCCGGTAGTGATGACGGCAAAATCAAACTCTGGAATTTAGACAATCAATCAGAAGGTGAACCTGTAGCCGTTCTCAGGGGCCATCAAGCGGCTGTTAAAGCTGTTGCGTTTAGTCCAGATAGACAGAGTGGCTATCTGCTTGCTGCCGGCAGCAAAGACAAACTAGTCAATCTCTGGGATATTCGTGATAATACATGCCTTAAAGTCCTAAGACGTCATGCTGATGTAGTGCGTTCAGTCGCTTTTAGCCCAGATGGGCAATGGTTAGCTTCAGGAGGAGAAGACAAGACTATTGTTCTTTGGGATCTAAGGGATCTTAAACAGATAGAAGAACTCGAAACATTACTGGCTCATAAAGACAGTGTGCATTCGGTGGCTTTTAGTCAAGATGGGCAATGGTTGGCCTCAGGTAGTGAAGATCAGACCATATGCCTATGGGAACTGGCGGCTGTCAATCAAAAAGATAGCCGCTTAAAAGAAAGACTTAAAGGTCACAGTTATGGTGTTAGTGCAGTGGCCTTTAGTCCTGACAATCAACTATTAGCCTCTAGTAGCTGGGACAAAACCATTAGACTCTGGCATTTATATCCATCTAAGGAAATTTCTCAGATTATAGGAAAACATACGGATAACATTATATCAGTTGCCGTCAGTCCAGATGGCCATTGGTTAGCTTCAGGTAGCTGGGATAAGACAGTACGTCTATACGATCTGAGTAACCCAAACGTACAACCTAGAGTCATTGGAGAACATGATGACAAGGTCTTTGTAGTTGCTTTTGATCAAACCAGTCAAATGCTGGCATCAGGTAGTAAAGATCAAACCATAAAACTTTGGAGAGATTTTCAAAACCATGTACAACAACCTGAAATTCTGAGAGGCCATCTTGACGTGGTCAGTTCTGTTGCGTTTAGTTCAGACGGTCGATGGTTAGCCTCTGGTAGTTGGTCAAAAGATGGCACCGTACGACTCTGGGATCTGTTAAATTCTGATGCTACTGGTCAAACCATTGATACAATTCTGTGGAAACATGAAGATCTGGAAACCCATGCATCAGAAAGTGTGACATCAGTCGCATTTAGTCAAGATGGACAAATGCTGGCTTCGGCTAGCTATGATAAAACTATTAAACTATTAGATCTACGTAAAACTGACGGGCTGTCCTGGGATTCACTATATGAACAACCCAATGTTGCTCCTATAGTGCTAGCGGGTCATAGTGCTCGGGTTTGGTCAATCGCGTTTAGTCCAAATAGCCAGACGCTCGCTTCAGGGAGTGATGATCGAACGATTAGATTATGGGATCTGAGCCAAACCGAGGTAAATCCTACACTCCTAAAAGAGCTTGAAGAACATAATTTTTGGGTGAGTTCAGTGGTTTTTAGCCCAGATGGTAAAAGACTGGTCTCTGGTAGTTATGACAAAACCATAAGGGTGTGGAACCTCCGCCACTTAGATGAAGATCCCATTGTTTTGAGAGGGCATGAACAAAGTGTCACCTCAGTTGCGTTCTATCCCGACAGTAAGACACTGATTTCGGGAAGCTATGACAATACTGTCCGCCATTGGATCATCGACACAGAGCAACTTGCCGATATGGTCTGTGAGAAGGTACAGCGCAACTTGACCCAGAAGGAATGGCAATGGTTTATGGGGCCTGATATTCCCTATGAGCAGACCTGCTCCAACCTGCCTCCTGGCGAAGGTACTTTGGCAGATAGGGTACGTGTACAAGAAGTCAGTGAATTGGAGCGTGAATTTCGAGTCAAACTAGCTCAGCTATTTTCGGGTCAGAAATATGTTTTGCAAGTAATTGCGGAAAGGGATGCTGACCAGAAAGATACGGCTGAGGAAGATATTTCTACACCGTTGAATAAGCCTAAGGGTGATGAGGGAACTTATTATCGTCTAGAAACACTACGCCTGTTAGGTTTTCTTAAAATGACCGATCCGGGACAAGGACCTGGCTCGATTAGATACGGCTTGTCTTCAAAATATCGAGAATATCTAAATAAAATAAAGGAGCATTAGATAATTCCAAACATGGTAGCTGACAAATTAGTTTGCACCTCTAGCTCTGATTTGGATCAGGTGGGTGCTACAGCTCACTAGATTCTCTAAAATTCTCTCAAGGCTTGTTGCCAGTATCGTTAATATTTTCAGGTGGTCGCCCCGAACATATGCAAGAGAATCTGGGAGCGTCAGACTTGACCTTATCCGACGAGCAGATGCCAAATTATCGAGCAGCACGGCGGCAAAATTTGGATTGAGAGCACCCTTGATGAAGGCAGTTGCTTTTATTTCATGCTGCCAATCAGCTCACTAAAATTCAATTGCCCCTATTGGATCTAATTTTTCAGAAAACTTAATATCCTGACACTCCTCCTCTGAACTACTTAAGATAAGTTATGTAAATCCGGATTAATGTGAATTTATTTTTTAAACGCCCATAGACAACCCCTAGCTAGAGCAAACGTTATCCATCCCCAGGATTCAACTTCCAAACAGGCTCTAAACCTGCTGCTTCCTCAGCTTACTATCCCTTATCGATGATCCAAGCAGGACATTAACCAGAGTAGACCTATCTGTAATGACGCAACTCTAAGACGCCCCCAGGCTAACTCAACAGCTCAGCCCCATCGACTCGAGCCATCTTCAACCTTCTTCTTGAGCCAATGAGCAATCCCGCCCCCCTTATGCTGTCACAGGCAATTGATTCTGAGCCCCTGATTGTCGAACCATCCACGTCGCTTGCTGAGGTCATCAGCTTGATGAATCAGGCTTGGGTTAACCATTGCAACTTTGGTGAACCGGCAACGGAGACGCAGCCTCCTGCGGCTAAGGCCAAACAGACGAGCTGTGTCCTAATCATGATGGATGGGCAATTATTAGGTATCTTTACCGAGCGAGATGTGGTCACTCTAATCGCCAATGGGAGGATACAGGACGATCTAACCATTGCCGACGTCATGACCCAGTCGGTAATCTCGCTTAAAATAACAGGCAATCAAGACATTTTTGTCGCCCTGAATCTGATTCGTGAGCATCGGATTCGTCATCTACCAATTTTAGATGAACAAGACCAGCTCCTGGGTATTGTCACGCTTCGTAGTATTCGTGAAATCTTAGAACCTAGTGATTTGCTGAGAATCCGGTCAGTTAAGGAGGTGATGAGCACACAAGTCATTCATGCACCACCCACCAGCTCTGTAATGGAACTAGCTCAGCTGATGGCCGATCATCAGACCAGCTGCGTTGTGATTACAGAAGCACGCCAGGCCTCGGATCAGGATCAAGAGTCTTTGCAGCTCTTTCCGATTGGCATTCTTACAGAGCGAGATATTGTCCAGTTTCGGATGATGGAATTCAACTTAGAACAACTAGAGGTGCAAGCGGTCATGAGCACCCCGTTATTTCTGGTGGACCCAGACGATTCGCTCTGGGCTGTGCATCAGCAGATGCAGGCGCACTTAGTCCGACGCTTGGTAGTAGCCAACCACCAGGGAGAGCTGCAGGGGGTGATCACTCAAACCGATATTCTGAGGATACTCGATCCATTGGAGATGTACGGTATTTTAGAACTGCTACAACATAAACTGACGGAATTAGAAACAGAAAATCTCCGACTGCTGCAGAACTGTACTATCCAGTTAGAACAGGAACTTGACACAAAGGAGCATGAGCGCCAACAGGCCAAACAAACAATCCGGGCGCAAGCAGCTTTGCTGGATGTGACCACTGATGCGATTATGGTGCGTGATCCTGAGCAACAAATTCTCTTTTGGAATCGCGGAGCTGAACGCTTGTATGGGTGGACCGTAGACGAGGCCCTGGGACAAACCATTAATCAGCTACTCTATCGTGAATCACTGCCTGAATTTGAAGACATCCAAGCAACACTCGAGCAGACAGGGCAGTGGCAAGGAGAACTCCAGCAGGTAACCAAAACTGGTCAAAAAATCACAGTCGCAAGCCGCTGGACCCTCATGCAAGAGGATACAGGATATCCCCAGTCAATCTTGGTTGTCAATACAGACATCACCGACAAAAAACAGCTAGAGCGTCAGTTTTTACGTGCCCAACGTCTAGAAAGCATTGGCACCCTGGCAGGTGGCATCGCCCACGACTTAAACAACATCCTGACGCCAATTTTAGGAGTTGCCAAGCTATTACCGATGCTGATTCGCCCAGATAATACCCAGGCACTGCGGCTGATTGAGGTGCTGCAATCGAGTACCCAGCGAGGGGTTGATATGGTCAACCAGGTGCTCTCTTTCTCACGGGGTCTAGAAGGAGAACGCGGTGCACTACAGATCAAGCATCTAATTCGAGAGGTCCTACAAATAGCCAAGCAAACGTTTCCTAAATCGATTAGCATTAATAGCCGACTTGAGTCAAACCTCTGGACCATTTATGGAGATGCGACCCAACTTCATCAGGTATTGATGAACCTCTGTGTAAATGCTCGGGATGCGATGCCCAATGGAGGAAAGCTGACCGTAGTGGCCCAAAATTTTCTACCTGTGCAATTCAAATAGCTTAAGACTAAAACCACTGCCCTACTTGAGATAGGGTTCTAGCCAGTCGATTTTTGGAAGTTGCTCACCTATCCTAGAGATCATCAGACGACATGGGGTTGAGGCCATGGGGAACTACAAAATCAAAGTCAATATTGAAATCGTAGAAAGCGATGAGGCCATTAGTTCTGGTCCCGAAGAAATAGAGACCGGTGTGTTTGAGTTTAATATAAGCCCAGAGGCCGCTACTAGCATTGATGCGTGTGAACAAGCCTTGTTAAGTACGAATTATCCAGCATTACGCTCAGCATTGGCTCATCACCTTGAAACACTCTCTCAAAAAAACGAAAACGGCATCAACCGCAGGGATTTGGGAAATAACCAAGAGCCCGTATCGGGTGGATGGGGAAATCGGTCGCTTTGAGTTTATGTCGTATACAGCCGTTGAATCTTCTGGGAATCAACCATCGAACCGAGTCAACACACTATATGGATCCCTACCAGGCAAAAGCTGGTATCGCACGATGGGCTTTAAGGAGATTGCCTACACCCACGGGAGTACGACTGAATCGTACCGGAAACGAGTGCGTGGCTCAATCGAATCCGTCATCAAGTGACCGGGGGAACCCCGTCGAGAACGATGCAAGACAGTAGTGAGCGAGAAGGCACCCGTGTGCTCAATCACTTGACTCAGGCCAGTGAAGCCATCCTGAAAACCCATGGTGTCATCGGCAACACACTGCCTGCGGCTGTCGTCGCCTCTGCCAATGAGAGTAAGCCTGTCCATCTGGCTCCAGACGTAGTCTCCGCTGTCATCGAGCAGTGTGGCAAAACCGAGTTGATTCGCCAACAGATGACGGCCAATCCCATCCCCTATGAGAGCCCCCATCATAGCCTCAACATTTCGATTGATGATGTCGGGGTGAAACGTCAGAGGGACCAGCGACCAGCCAGTGTTCCAGAGACACCCACCGCCCGCAAGTATGCCTATCAAACGGTGGTCCATATCGAAAATCAACTCGGTAGCTATCGATTGAATGCCCTTGGCTTGACGACAATGTTAACCATGCTGTTGGCCTTTTTACTCCACAATGACCTCCTTCAAGGCCCTATCGTATTCTTTGCCGATGGACAGCGAAGCTTGCATGGCGCGATTCTGACCACCTTTGCTGGGGTGTCTGCACTACAGTTGATCTTGGACTGGTATCATCTCCATGAGAAATGTAAACAACTGCTTAGTCTCGCCTGTCAGGGTAGACGTCTGCGTAATACACACTTGACTCACCTGGCAGCCCTGCTCTGGCATGGATTAGTCGATGCAGCTTTGGTTTACCTTGAGTTCATTGACCCAGACCATCTCAAAGATACAACCGCTATCGATAAACTCCAAGGCTATCTGCGTCGGAACAAACCTCACATTCCTTGTTATTGTGTGCGTAAACAGCTGGGATTGAGAAATTCCAGCAACCGAGGTGAAAAGGCGAATGATTTATTGGTCTCCTCACGACAAAAACACAATGGGATGAGTTGGTCTAAAACGGGGTCAGTTGCCTTGGCTGCTTTAACAGCGCTTGTTTCGAATCAAGAAGCTACCCATTGGTTCAGGACCGGGAAGCTCAATTTTAAGTTGGTACCTCATCCCGTAAAGTAATTGCACAGGTAGAAAATTTTCACGCCGATGACCACTATGCTCGGGTGAACTTAGAGGCCAATGTGGGCTCTTACTTAATCATTAGCGTAGAGGATACCGGGGACGGCATTTCACCAGATATTATCGATCAGATTTTTGATCCCTTTTTTACAACCAAAGAACTGGGTCAAGGTACCGGATTGGGACTCTCTACCGCTATCAGCATTGTTAAAAGCCACGGTGGATTTTTAAAGATTTACAGTGAAGTTGACCGAGGTAGTCGATTTCAGATTTACCTGCCAGCGTCTGAGGCCGCTGAGACGTTACCCACTGTCGAAGAGAACTTACCTCAGGGGCAAGGGGAGTTAATATTGGTGGTAGATGATGAAGCTCCTATCCGTGAGGTGACTAAACGATGGTTGGAAACCTATCACTACGAAGTCTTAACAGCCTATGATGGGATTGATGCGATCGCCACCTTTGCTGAACACCAACAAGATATTGCAGTGGTCTTAATGGATATGATGATGCCCCAAATGAATGGCCCCACTGCTATCAAAACCTTACAAAAAATGAATCCTCAGGTAAAGATTATTGCCACTAGTGGCTTGCCTTCGGATAGTAATCTAGCCACCACCCTCAGCATTGATGTCGAGTCGTTTTTACTCAAGCCCTATGCTACAGAGTCTTTGCTCAACACTTTACACAAGGTACTTCGTACTCCCGAATGAGCAACTAGCTCCGATTTGGTGATTACAGCCAAAAGAAGATCTAATATCCGCTCGTTGAGATCGCGCCAACAGCGACAGCCACCCACTGCCGCACTTGTCAGTTTGAAAGGTGACTATGACACCACTAAAACGGCTGCACCCTGAATCTTGCCTGCCCTCAGGGCCGTTAATGCTTCATTGGCCTGCTCATCATAGCCTGCGGGTAAGGCAAAGCAAAACTGAGCATCAGCCACCGCATACTCGGCATAGCCGCCATCAATCTGATAGCCGGTGAAGGTGGCGCGATCGCAAAGATTCTCTCGATTCGACCGACAGTAACGACAGTGTTAACAAGTACGCCCCAGCCAGGGCACTCCCACCCGCTGCCCAATCTGAAAAGACTTAACCTGAGCACCCATGTCAACCACATGCCCTACAATCTGATGCCCTAACACCAGTGGCAGTTTGGGGTTATCCAGTTCCCCATCAATAATATGTAAATCGGTACGACAAACCCCACAGGCACCTACCCTTAAGAGAACTTGCGGCGGGTCTGGTATTGGCCTTAGCACCGATGCCTGTCCAAGTGTTAAATAGCAAACAGAGAAAAAGGGTTGAGAAGGTATCCGGTACGCTAAAGCCAGTCAAGGATAGAGAGGTGTGCCGTGTTATCCGAAATCGTTCAGAGATTTGCCCAAGAAAGCCCTATCAGCGTAATGATGCGAGGGGCGATGGAGTTGGTCTTCCGTCCTGAGCGGTTGGATGACATCTTTGAGCGCCATGCCAAAGTTCAGTATCAGCGAGAACTGCTCTTCTCGACCTTGGTGAACCTGTTGAGTTTAGTGGTGTGTGGCATTCATCCGTCGATGAATGCGGCCTACCGCAAAAAGGCCGACGAGATGAACGTCACCCGGAATGCAGTGTACGAGAAACTCAATGGCGTTGAACCGCAGGTGAGTCGTGCGGTACTCAAAGAAACGGCTGCCGAGTTGTCTACCTTGATGGATACGATGGGCGGTAAAAGTGCCCCACTCTTGCCAGGGTATGACATTCGTATTTTAGATGGCAATGGGCTGGCGGCGACGGAACGGCGATTGAAAGTATTACGCGAGGTGGCCTCAGCCCCGTTGCCGGGAAAATCCCTAGTGGTGCTCGATCCAGAAAGACGTCTAGCCGTGGACATTTTTCCCTGTGAAGATGGTCATACTCAAGAACGTCGATTGTTTAGCCAGGTGCTGAGCGTGGTGCGCTCAGGAGAGGTCTGGGTCGCTGACCGTAACATGTGTACCCAACAGTTTTTGGTTGAAATTGCCCAGCACGATGCCGCTTTTGTGATTCGTGAGCATCAGAATCTACCCTACCAAGCGCTCAGTGATCTGATATTTATCGAGACCGGGGAAGCCGGGGAGATTTTTGAACAGGATATCGAAATACAGTACAACGGGCACCGGGTTGAATTGCGACGAGTTGTCCTCCGACTGGCAACGCCAACCCGGCATGACGATACTGAGATTGTCGTGCTCACCACCCTACCAACGGCGGTGGCAGATGCATCGACGAGTCTGCGATTGTATCGAAACCGTTGGCGAGTGGAAGGCTTATTTTTGACGGTGACGATGAACTTTGAGGGGGAAATCAAGACCTTAGCCTACCCCAAAGCCGCTCTGTTCAGCTTTACCTTAGCGTTGGTGGCGTACAACATTCTGGCCATTATCAAAGGGGCATTGGCCAGTGTTCATGGGGTAGAGACTATTGAAGAGACGGTGTCTGATTTCTATGTAGTCGATGAGCTACAGGGGGTGTATCGAGGCATGATGATTGCCATTCCGCCTGAGCATTGGCAAGGGTTTCAGGCTCTTTCCTTAATCGCGATGGCTCAACAACTCAAAGCACTTGCCAAACAAGTCAATCTGAAGCGATTTCGAAAACAACCTCGCAAACCGAAGAAAAAGAAGAAGGCGCTCGTTCGCGATCCCAAAAAGCCACATGTTGCTACTGCTAGACTTTTATCTGACCAATAATTAACACTTGGACAGGCATCGCCTTAGCACCTCAGCCCATCGGAGAGAGTGCTGGGCCTTTTCTAAAGTTGGAATCTGGAGTTGCTGCGTAAAAAGTTCCCCCCTCTCACGCATATTGTCTGAGATTATAAGTAGAAAGGAAAAATATCCGTTTCTTTCCTAAAAACAAACTGTTCAGCAATTTCTTCATAGAGCTGAGGCTCTAGTCTCATTAGACTATAGGTATTCTCATATTGACGAATATTTTCCATGCGAGTAATTTTCCAGATCTCGCTATTTTGAGATAACTCAATATTCAACAGAATAGGCCTCATGTTGACACTATCTACAGTCCAGTTGCCAAGGATAGTTGCAGTAATCTGGTCTTCCAATGAAGATGCACTCAGAACTGTAAAGGTAGGATCTTTAGAGTTCTCTAGCTCCAGAAATATCTCCCATTCTGGACTACTTCTAACAGACTCAGAAAAATAGCTAAATATTACTTCGTCATCCAATTCTGATAGATGAAATGAGTTCTGTGTAGTGACTCTAGTTAATAGTTCCGAAAAACTTGGACGGTCTACTTCTGTAACAATATGGTCAAGTATCTCCAATAGCTCGGGCAGAGAATAAAAATTCTCTGCTTCCCAATCATCGGCAATTCGAGAAAAATCAGATTCATCTAAAAGTGGAATGGGCGAACCGAGTCCAGTTCGATCTGATTGCTCTGCAATCAGTTCAAGATGAGGCTCACATTCTCTAAACCGGACGAAATAGCTATGCTCATATTGTGTCTTTCCTGCTTGGCTAAATAACCAAGCCTCTTCAGGTATAGGCTGATAGGTTGTTGAAAAGCTAACAACTACCTTTACCAAGCCATTGTTAACTGTACCCGACTCTGAAAGCTGCTGTACACTCTCAATGAGAATATCCTGTGGTGATTGAGGCAATTCCGATGGAGATCTTGTCAGTTCAATTTGCTGTGCCTGAAGATACTGTTTCACTGCTGCGACAGCCGCATCTTCTAAATCGGTCTGAACCTGGTCAGGTTCAGGGAAGCGATAGATTCGATATACTTTCTCAGACTGATCCCAGTTGGCATAATCAACATCAAACGTCCTAGATATGGCACTCCCTGGTAGCCAGTTGTATCCAGGCACCCAAACTTCATCATCAATCATTTGAGGGGATTCACGAATACGAAGTGGATATCCATTTTGTATCACATTTAGATCCCCAACTCTAAATGTGATGCCCATCTCATCTTGTTGCTCAACAATAACAGTTTGAGTCGCTTTATCCCAAATATATGTTCCTCCCAACGCCTCTACAATCGGCATAACTGGAACATATCCTGCAAATTCATCTGTCTGAGTAACAATAGTTGTAACCTCTTCGTCATTAACAAGTATTTGGCGAGCTTCAGTGGTTTTCTCGCTTGTCAAAGGATGCATATCAACATCTAATTGAGACTGGCCCATAAACTTAGTGCATCCAGATATCATCGGCCCCATTATGGCGATCATCAATGCCAGGAAAGTCATACCTGTGTAAGGGTTCATCAAATAAGCTCCCCTTTAAAACCTATCTCCATCATCTTAGACGACAATTATTTTGACGAGTAATTGTCGTCTAAGCCAACCTCTATAGTACTTCCGGTACTGGTTTCGTGCAGTAGGATAGCTAAAGAGATTGCTATGTATACTGTTGGGGGATAATATCTGCTAGCAAACTCCCCTCACCTATGGTGTTATGGATCTATTTTCCCATCCGTATCCTGGTGGCGCGAAACGACTACAGGCTTCAGCTCAGATCTTGCACTTGGCAGGGAAGCGTTAACCCACCTTGGCCTCAAAGGCGCAAGGCTAATTGGATCAAAACCGCTCAAGCGATTAGGTGGCTGGTCAACACTCAACCTTTAGAGCCCCATAACCAGGTTGTCGCTTTAGCAAACAGCACTCCATTAGCGTTGGGTTTTGAACCCAATGTGATTTTGAGCATCACAACCGACCTCAGTGCAAGATCTGTGTTCAGGGTATTCAACAGCCTTTACTACTTTTCACGACTAATCGGTTTCACGCTCAGGCATATATCTAGAATATGATGCTTTTCCGGATGTTCTTCCGGGTTATTCAGGTAGATCTCATAGCTGGGTCGCGACACATCTACTTCATAATTGTTCTTCTCCGTCCACTCGACGACAGCATTCCACGCAGTCTCATATTCTTTTGTGCCTGTCAATTCGGCATGCATGACAGCATAGGAGCCACCAGGTAGAATTTTCTTTTGGATATCGCCATCGACATCAGTGCCCTCAGGGATACTCATGCAAACATCTAATCTGAGTTCGTCGGGTGGGGTCACCTCCGGATCATCTGCGTAGGACGACAAGAAAACTGACTCTGGAGAGATCAATCCCTTAGGACCAGCCCAGCTACCAAGCTTGTTGAACAAACGCGCAAAAATTTGGGGATTGCCCACGTAGTTACCCTGATACGAGACATATGCGACTAGTCGTTCCGACCGTTCCTGGATTTCCCATGTTGCGTCTATCATGATTTCCTCTTTGCTGAGTGTATTTGTGGTATGACAATCTCTGTGAGTTTGGATGCGATTGGTGACGTGGCAATCAATAACAGATTTGGATTGTTAGCAATAGTGCCTTCACCCCATCAATGCTTGAATAAAAAGATGAGGATTACGTGTAGACGGCAAAAAACTTTCAGGCTACCGATGACATGAAGAGCAAATCCTATGCATACCGAGTTTTCAGCCAGTCTCAATTGAAAGTTGTTATCTGTAAGCCTTACACAATCAGGGCTTTAGGAGTACATAATTCGTAATAAATGACAGAATGTCCTTCGGTTTTACCTTATCTGAGATCTTGCACCTGGCAAGGAAGCATTAACCCGCCTTGGACTCAAAGTCGCAAGGCTAACTGGATCAAAACCGCTCAAGCGGTTAAAAAATCCCTAAAAGCTCTATATTTAGAGCTGCCCAGCCAATCTTGTCCCTTGAGTGGACAGCCCTCAATTAGCGTTGGGTTTTGAACCCAACGTGGGTTTGAGCTTCACAACCGACCTTAGTGCAAGATCGTGAGTTATCCCAGTCCGATTTGCGTGAGTCATAACCCTGAGCATGCCATCGGTTAGGTATCAGCTGGTTCCGTCATCACTTCCTCGTTACACTGATATCGTAGTCATTTTCTGGCCCCTTTCCTCCCATTGCGATGTCGTCTCTCCTATGCTCTCATCACCTGTAGCATTGTCCTGCTGCTTGCCTCTCCAGCGGTTGCTCAATTGCCATCTATCTTCCAACAGTCCAACTACCCTACCGAAGCCGTCTTTGGTTGGCGTCCTAATGCTGAGTACCCCTGCGGCAGGCTGGTGTGCAGTAATGTCTACCTCTATGGCTCAACGGGGATTAGTTTTAGCATTGCAGGCCCAACTCAGGTAGCCGCTCCAGATGTTCAAACCCTGGATGTCGAGACTCGTTCTCAGCTTGTGCAGCGAAGCTTTCGGGAAGTGTTGCGCACAGTTCAGCAACAGGAGGAGGTTAAGAAAACCTTGGTAACGGTTAATAGTTACTGGATTGATTTGTTCCGAGCACGAACTGAACTGCACCCGAGCACCCCCAGGGTGGAGGTGGGGTTCGAAAATGATCAGACGGTCGTGTTTTTGCCTGCTCAGCCAGAATATAGGCTCCAGCAGCAATCCTTAGTCACTGTTAATGAGTTTGATGCGTTACATAATGGTCAAGACAAAGAACTTCTAGCCGCAGATTGGCAAGAGACAATTCGCAACGGCCTTAGCCATAGGCTCTGGGAACGATCATTTGATCAGCGGTATCCATGGGCGAGGCCGCTGATTATGATCACAGTCCTTCTCTTGGCCGCTCTCCTTACCGTTAGCTTTGAGCTGGGGCGTAGCTGGTTGCGTCGTCGCCAGCGTAACCTCCGCAAACGCCTCGAAGCTTCAGAAAAAGAGCTCCAACAGTCAATTACGGTGGCCCCTGAATCTACCACTCCAGAGAACCACCGGCCTCCCGCCGACCCATCGGCCCAGCAGTCGCTCCAACTTCGCTTTGATCAGGCCTTCAATCCGCTGATTGCTGTAACCGAGGCGGGTCAGTCGATGAATCAGTTGTGGATCAACTTTTCTACGGGATTTCTCAAAGAACAAACTCTGCTTAAGCAACGGCTTAATCTGATGAAGTTTGTCGTGCGTTTGGTCTTTTGGCTAGAGGTGTGTACCGGCTTTGGAGCAGGGGGTGTAATTGCACGGCTATATCCGATGACCCGACCCTATGCCCCCTATCTCTTCAGTCAGGCAATTTGGGTACCCATTATCTGGCTAGTGATGGGCCTGCTCGACACGGTGGTTGACATTGAGATCGACTATCACCTCAATCAGTGGGGTAAAGTGACCCAGATCGATGATCCCAATTCCAGCCGGGTTGCGTTGCGCGTTAGTACCTATTCCCCTGCCCTCAAAAGTGCCACTACGATTTTTTTTACAGCGCTTGGCATTTACCTCACTATTCAGGCTCTGGGGATTAATCCCACGGTACTCGCTAGTGTTGGTGCGATCGCAGTTGTAGCCGCCGTTGTTTCGCGCGATGTCCTACAAGATATGCTCAATGGCGCGGTAATTCTATGGACCGACCGATTTGTCTTGGGAGATGTGATCACAATTGGCGAATATTCTGGTCTGGTCGAGCACATGAGTTTATTTACGACCCAACTTCGCGATCCTGAAGGCCGATTGATTACTATTCCAAACGGTCAAATCTCTACTATTGCAAACCTTACTAAAGACTGGTCGCGGATTGACTTCACCATCGAGATTGCCTATAACGCTGATATCAAGCAAGCCCTTGAACTCATTCGCACGGTTGCTGACACCCTGTTTGCCGATCCCCGATGGCAAGACAAAATTCTAGAACCCGCTTCTGTTTTGGGTGTTGATCACATCTCCCATGCTGGTATCTTGATCCGAGTATGGATCAAAACCCAAGCTATGCAACAATGGCCCGTCGGACGAGAGTTTCGCCTGCGCCTGAAACAAGCCTTTGACAAGGCCAATATTCAGATTGGTCTACCGCAGCACAAGATTTTATTGGACTATGGCATAGATCCTGGTCAAGCAACCAGATAGACCCATGGCAATGACACAAAACAGAACAGAGAACCGCTTTGGTCTAACTCTATTTATAATTCCCTAACAGCGCCATAATCCAGAATATATCCGAATTATGGCGTTTTTTACCAAAATCAACTAGAAAGCTTGAGCGTATCTTTCCTAGATCACACGAACTACCGAAAGAGCTGGACCCATATGATAAATGTTGCTAATCCATAGCGGCAGGATCACAACTTCCTCAAAAAGCTTTTCTACAGTTTAAACATAGCTACAGTTTAAACATGAGTATCTCACGGACTGCTTACCGCTCGCCACGTCATCTCCGTCGCTGGCTTTATGCAGCTTGGGCCGTAATCTTTAGCCTGGGCGTTGCTTGGGGAATGCCTGCCGTCAAAGCCGATCTCATCGACCTCATTTTTCAGGGTATTCGCATTATTCAGATTTCTAATCTTTCGGATCAAGAGGAGATTGAATTAGGCCAAGACATCAACCAACAAATCCTGCAAGATGTAAACGTCTATGACAATGCCAATATTACCCGGTATGTCGATGGCATTGGTCAGCAATTAATCCTGGGAACTGAACGCCGCCAAATCCCTTACACCTTTCAAGTCATTGAAGACGATGGGGTGAATGCTTTTGCCACATTGGGGGGATTTGTGTATCTCAATACAGGTTTGCTACAAACGGCAGATAATGAGGCGCAGCTAGCCAGTGTGATCGCCCACGAAATTGCCCACGTAGACCGTCGTCATGCTGTTCAACAACTGCAGCAGGCGGCAATCGCCCAGGGCATTTTGACGGCAGGGGGGTTAGATCAGAGTGCAGCGATCGCACTCGGTGTGGAGTTAGCTCTACATCGCCCCAACAGCCGGACCCATGAACTGGAAGCTGATGAAGCCGGGTTAGCGCTGCTGACCCAGGCAGGGTATGCCCCCATTGCTGCGGTTGATTTTCTACAAAAATTACTGGACGAGCCCAACGCCACTCCTGAGTTTTTGAGTACTCATCCTCATCCAGAAGCTCGCATTGATGCCCTCAATGAACGATTAGATCCCGCAACCGCATCCACAGGGAAAGGCTTAGACGGGGCTGCCTATCGCAGGCGTATAGGTGCCTTATGGTGACGACAAAAGCAGAAAAACGATGAAAGCGAAGGATAGAGATAAGAGTGTTAACTGACAATGCCTCACCAATCTATTGCGTTGAATTTCCATGGTTGCTGTCTCCAGCCTAATCTTTGTTTTGCTGATGATGTATCCACTTGAGACATATGAATCTCCACAAGCTCCACGGTTTCTCGAACCAAGGCTTCAAGCTGGTTAACCGCTACTGGAGGTTCCTGATGAAACAACCTTTCAAGGCGAGCGGCAAGATTCTCAGGGGTAATCTCCATTTGCTCAATAAACCTGCTCATCCGCTTGAATTGGAATGTTGAATAATACAAACGGTTCAACCCAGATAACACGCCGAGAAGGTTTTGGGCTGACTCAACCAGGATTTGATAATACCAGAGTGTCGTATCTCGCTTGGCAAACCGTTCCTGCATTCCCCAAATTGCGAAGAACTGGAGGTAATGCTCAACCATCTTCTGTGCGAGTTCATCCGGATAATTCGCTACTCTGGCTTTCCATCGCTGAATGAGTGTCTCGCCGTACAGGGGGATTCCGACCAATGTTCCAGACATCGCTTTCACCAATGGAGATGGGTGCGGCTCTTTCTCTGTAAAGCATTAAGCAGTCAAGAATCTCTCCGGTTCGAGAAACTTATTGGCATGATTGCGTTTGAACTCTTGGACTTTGTGAAACTCCCAATAGGCCTCGAAATCATCACTGGCTCTGAGTGCGCGAATCCGCAGAACGGCTTCAGCACGATCTAAGCGCCAGCGGGCACCGGTGATCTCCATGCGGTCATTGACTAAATGCCTGCACGCGCCTTCAATCACACCTGAGGCAATGGGATACCCCCGATCTAAGTACTCGTCATACAACAAATACGGCCGATTTTTCAACAAATAATCAGCGCACTTGTCAACGTTCTCTCGTGCTTTTGTGTCTAGATTTTGTAGGGTGGCGCTACGCCGAATACCGGCCGCCACATCACTGGCTTTACCTTGTAGAATGCGTAAGGCTCTCTCTTGGACCCAAGTCTCGGCCTCCTCACTACCAGATGAGAAGAAACAAAAAGCCGCTTTCCAAACATATTCGAGAACATGAATGAAATCGAGCACGATAGTCACCGTCACGTCTTGCTTTCGGGCCATGGCGTTGAGTGTGGCTAATTGATGGAGTTCACCATCTACCAGGACAACCCAGTCGCGTTGATGGTCCGGGTCTCGAGTCGAGGCTTCGACAAACGCATGTTCAATGACCGTTTTAGCGTCTTGCTCAACACTGGCCCACACTCGTTTGTCACTAATCACTGGTCGCACGGGCGGGTCCCGTTGGTCACCGATGATATCGTCGGCTTGACGGGGGTATCGAGGCACATGATACACCGATGCGACTGTGGCCATTCGTTTACGCTGACGCTTTTGACCGGGACTTAAGCGAGTACGTTTTGACGGTGAGTCCTTGGCCTTTTGAGCGGCTTTGGCCGTGGCTTCTCGCAGATCTGATGGATGCATCACAATCCCCTTACCATCAGTGGTAATCACTAATAGCTCATCACTGGCAACTCGTCGGTCTATCGCCCGTTGAGCATAAAAGTCCTCAAAGTCTTGGGCCACTTTTACCGTCACCTCTTCACATTGGCGTTTACCAATCGCCCCCCCTGTCGTCGAGCTTATGGTCCGACTCGTTTCTGAAAACGATACTTTCGACGCTTCCACCGCGACTCGTTTTCGGAGTTCATCCGAGTATTTGTCCGGCGGCAAATTCAAGATCCCATCTGACGGGTACAGGGCACTGACCTCAGGTTTTTGGGTGCTGTATCCCACTCGGTTTAAGGTCACTTCCCCAAACAGCGTTTCGAGGTTCCGTTGGGTCTGTTTTCGACGATGGGGGCGGGTTTCTCCATCGCTACCGACGACCTCGCTTTGGTAGTCCTCTGATGCGTAACGCAAGTCGAGATGGCCTTGATATAACCGTCGCAAAAGTTCTGTGCCCGACTCATGGATATAACGTTCTAGTTTTCCATGCTCCCAATTTTGGCTATCAGCTGAACTCAACCTATCGACGAGTTCATTAAACTGCGCTAACGCTGACTCAAAAAAGCTAAGACTTAGGTCTGTTGGCATGATTCGAATGGAGAGGATACAGGCACACGAGACAATTATTTTTTTCGTCGAATCTATCTCTCAAAAAAGAGATAGATTGAACTTTCAGACCCCTAAAATCTACCAAATTCTATTCAATAGACTTAATCTGCGTTGCAAACCTTTACCCTAAAAGAATCACACCCAATGGAGATTGAATATCATGCCCTGCCAAGATATTTGAGATATCCTTCTCCCATTGTGCGATCGTCACATGACCAAACTGACACTCGACACCATTCACAAGATAACTCTCGGCAAACCCACCTTCTTCTCGATCACCCAAAATCCAAAGTCTCTCTGAACCTTGATTATGTTGACGGGCAAGCTGTAATTCTTCCTCAGAAGGCAATTCGTCGTAATAAATGCTCATGTCACAATCAGAGTATTCATCACACAGTCCTTCTGCAACTGAGCCTGCGACCATTGCTGCTTTGGTTCTCGGATTAGCAATGTAAACGTTAACGTTGCGTTTTGCTAATGCCAATAAATATTGAGTTCTATTATTCATGGATCTTCATATCTTAGGCGAGGATGTACATCCATGATGCAACACTGAATTTTGTAGGCTAACGTTCGTAATACGATTCCAATCGAGAACTATCAGCTTTCCCACTTACAGGGTACTTCACCTCTTGCATAACAACCCTTTAGATACGTTAAGAAATCAGAGGTGATTCCGACTTTGTCTGCACGATATAATAACTCAAGATCATCAGCGATATACGAACAAATCTCATGGTGATTGGTAATTTTTGACAATTTCACGAAAATATCTTCTGAATCAAAGGGTTCGTCTACTTCTGGGACGGCTTCATTCTGCGTACACCAGGCATTGTCAAAGGCACCCAAATCTCGCTTATCCAAAATCTCATCAAGCTCTGAGGAACTTAAATGCACTAAATTTTCGATGAGTTTGTCCATAGAATGGATACACAGCTAAACAACGCTTTTATTCATAGAAATAGAGTCAAGTCAAATCTTCATCGTCAAGTAATCGTACAGTGGGCTCTTGAAGGCAGCATTAACACTATGCGTTCAGCACCGATCTTGCGCTTAAGCATCATGGCTTGCTTGTTGTAGAGATTGCTCCAGGATCTCCTGTAGGTGGCAAATGTGCCACAAATGACCAGCATCAGGCACGAGATGAAGATGGCTATTGGGGATTTGATCGTGGAGATGCTGCGCCATGATTGATGGGGAACTCGTATCGTCCTCGGGAGCCCAAAGGTGAGTCTCCACCTCAATTTTGCAGGGATCGAATCCCCATGCATTGGCCTGATTTTCTAAATCTTGGGCCAAGCCGCGCCCATGTCCAGGGGAGTATGCCTCTTTAGCTGACGAGATCAGCACCTGACGCACAACTGCTTTGTCAACCTCGTACCGATCCGCAGGAGAGAATTTTCCTTTCGAGCGCGCCAAAAAGCTCTCCATTTTATCGCGACACATCCAGGCGACCAAGTTTGCATTGGCCCGGCTCAGCCAGGGTAGATGGCGAGCTAGCCAGTAAAAGAAGCGATTTGTGCGATTGACCTGCGCCAGGCTTTGGGGAGTGAAAGGTGACGTGGTGCTGATAGCAACTACTCGATGGATGAGGGAAGGGAACACCGCGCCACAGGCAAGAGCGCAGGCTCCTCCTGCTGACACCCCGAGTATATTGACTTGGCGTAGGTCAAGATGTTGGCACAGTGCTTCGAGAGCATTGGCGAGTTCTGGATAACCATGGCTCCACATATCGCTCTCCCCATAGCCTGGCCGATCCACACCGATCATGCGCCATCGTGAACTATACGGATAACCCGGGAAGTGTGAAAAGTAGGCCGCAGATCCATGGCCACCGTGCAGTAACAAAACTGGCTCTCCTTGTTCAGGACCAAAGTCTATATAGGCTAGCCTCTTCCCATTTGGCAGAGTGAAAAACTGACGTTTATGGTAACTATGTTGCTGGCTAGATGGTTGCTGCATCATCGTTTCTCCTCCAGAACTTATGGCTACTGGACCGCCCCTAAGGGGATTGCACAAAAATAAAGTCCTAGGTTGAGGCTGTAGATGGGTGGATGAGTGATGGGGTAACGGGGGCATTATTTAAGCGCGGGAACCTAAAATCTAGCAAAGGAAAATGAAGAACTTGTGAGATTTTAAATTAATCCTGGGGACCAACTTAAAGCGAGATGTTTTCCCAAGGACAGTAATCAGATATCAGGAGTCAATGAGGGCCTGACCTCTGACTCTTGATATCTGACTTCCCGCTTAGTTGAGATTTCCTGGGTGTCCTTTTCCTTATGGGAGTGCCATGTCCACAATCACTCCCACGAGTCAATTCAAAATTCAAGCAGATGGACAACGGAATCTCCAAAATCAGCGCCTTCCTTCACTTTGGCAAGCTCATCAAAAATGTCTATATCGGGAGGCTGTTGCGTACGCACTTCACGCTGCAACGTGTAAAAGTGGGTGTATATCGTTTCGGTTTCTATCTCAGCCGTCACCATGCGGAACCCTTGGGCACCCAGGTAATTCAGAAAGTCATGGAGTGTCTTTACTTTAGGCTTAAGGCGTTTACCATTCACATAGAGATGCATAATCTCATTGGTCATTCCTCGGCCCATCAGCTGCACACGGATCTGAATAAACTGGTAAGCCTTTCTTGTTGTTTTTCTTGTCGTTGTCGTCGTAGCAGATATCACGTTAACCTCAAACATCAACAAATAAAATTTTGCCGATAGTCTCACCCAGAGCTTCTTCGATAGATGGCGTTTGCAGCCAGAACGCCTGAAAGCACTACAGCCTCAACACCAGCGCCGTAGTGTGTACCCGCGCCTACTAAATATAATCTTTCAATCGGCGTTTTCATTGGTAGGCGGGATTGCCCCTCAGCAGGGCCATATATCGCCCCTTGGGTCGTCCAGTCATAGCGTGCAAATGTAGGTGGCGCGCCTTCTTGGCGATAGACGATGTGCTGGCGCAAATTCGGAATGACTTGTTCGGCAAGGGAGATCATTTCATCGCCGCACGCTTGCTTATATTTTGTGTAACCAGGCGCTTTACGATTTTCCATAACTGCTGCCGCTGGGGGAACCAATTTAATCAGTGTGATTGCCGAGTGACCAGGCGGAGCCAGAGAGGGATCCACTTTCGACGGCACCACAATACAAATTTCATCGATCATCGTGATCGATGAGATGTCTGGCACACAGTCAATGCCTAAGAAAACCACAAAGGCAGACGTCGATGGCTCCAGGGTGTTGATCTTCTGGGCAAATGGCTTGGGCAGGTGTTCATATCCGACCAGTTCTCTGAAGGTTTTCCAGACATCTGCGTTAGAGATAATCGCTTTGGCGTAGTGCCTCTCTCCATTGGCTAACATCATGCCAGTCGCTTTCCGATTCTCAACGATAATTCGGCCCACCGAGGCACGTAGCCGCACCTCGCCTCCGTTTTCTTTGATCACACTTACCAGAGCGTCAGAAAACACTTGTGAGCCACCGGCAGGGTAATAACCACCATCGAAATAATAGCCAAAGACTGGAGCCATTGAGCCGACAGTCAGCGACGATGGGTTGTCACTTAAGTAGCCAGTCAACATCGAGATAAATTCTTTGAGGCGCGGATCTCGAAAGTACGCATCCAGCATTTCCCCGAAAGGAACCTCCATCCATTTGTAAGCGTGTGGATGCGTCTTGGGATACGCCAGCATTGCCTCAATTGCATTAGGGCCGTCCGTCTGTTCAATGCCCATGGAGTTCTCACGGTAGACCTGTTCAATCTCGTCGAAGAAGGCTTTAATATTTGCCCGTTCGTCGGCAAATTGCTCACCAAGTACTTGCGCAAACTCATCTGTACCTTGCGGCACTTTAATCCGAATGCCATCCACGAGATACTCGTGACTCATCAACCGCCAGTCAATTTGTCCTTCGATCCCAAGTTGTCTTTGCAGATTGCGGACAGGCCCATGCTCACCTAAACCGCTTACATCATGCACACCAGCATCGAACACATAACGCCATCGTTCGTTACCGTGTCGCACGATACGCTCCCATGATGTGCAATAACCACCTGCCCGAACATGCTGCTCAAATACGATTACCTTACGCCCATGCTTTGCCAGCAACGCGGCTGCGCTCAATCCGCCAATTCCCGACCCGATCACGATGACATCATGCTGGTCTTGCCCTGACGGGTGACCTGCGCTGAAGTTGGGTGATGCCCATTTGTAAGGTTCGCGCGCCTCGATTTCTCGCTTAATGCCCCAGCGTACAAACCAATTCGGGAATCGCATTGAAAATAGGACGCCCAGCACAAGTCCAACATTAGGCAGAATGACAAGCAGCCAAGATTTTGTGCTTTCGGCGATCGCAAAAAAGGTGGCCACCATCGCAAGGGCGGCATTAATCAAAAAGATCGCACCCCAGACAGCAGTGATAATATTGTTGACCAGGCGGAAGCCAGGGTCATTCCAATAGGCTTTGTCCCAATCTTCGCGGGCATACTGGTAAGTGAAGGGGGAACGGGCAAGGAGCGTACCCCAGGCCATCCCTGCCAGAGTGAGACGGTTGAGAATCGCACCGTATTTGATAAAGAACGTTGAACCCAATATCACCGTGAAGATAAAGTGAACGATGAAGTAAATCAGCGTGATCAGCTCCAACGCCTTGAAATTGCGCCGAGGCCAGCGATAGGCATTCAGTGTCAACGAAGCGATCATGCCTGCCAGCACGGCGGCTGTCCACGAACCAGGCCCGGACAAACTCCAAAATAGAATCCAGGGAAGGAATCCGACGAATATCCAAACCATGCCAGGAAGTTTCTTTTTCATAGGGTTTCCTTATTTTGATGGTTTGTTACGATAGATTCAACGCCACATCTTCAGTTCACATTCCCCTTTTTAAGTTTGAGGACAAACCATAAGGAACTTGTGAGGCTCTCTAAAGCGGATTCTCTCACAAGTTCCTCAACTTTTTTGCTGAAACTTGGAAGTAAGCAATGGGATAGATCTTCGCTGCCAATGATGACGGCTCATAATCCTATTGTGTGCAACGGTGACCGAAGACGAACAGACACTCTTTGCAGTATGTGGGAGGTTTCCTATGTTGAATCAAAAAATTGTTCTTCTAGATGGCTCAGGCGTAGGTGATGAATCCCTGTCCCCGGTGCTAGACCTTCTGTTGAATGAGCTGCACAGTAGTGGCGCAACGGTGCAGACTTTTCCATTGAGAGACATCAAGATGGGCACCTGTATCGGCTGCTTTGGCTGCTGGGTCAAAACGCCGGGCATCTGTCTGGAGCCTGATGCAGGGCGTGATATTACTCAGGCAGTCATCCAGAGTGATCTGACCATCCTCTTTACTCCTGTTACATTTGGGGGATATTCATCGGAAATCAAAAAAAGTCAAGATCGCAGGATACCGCTAGTTCTTCCTGATTTTGGCATTTATCATGGTGAATTTCATCACCACCCCCGGTATTCAAAAAATCCGCGACTGGTCGGCATTGGCGTCCAGCATCAGTCGAATGACGCGGAAGCCAACCTGTTTAAGCTGCTGGTTGGGCGCAACGCCCTCAACTCTCATGCCCCCACCTATGCCGCCGACGTTGTCTTAAGTACGGATGCTCCAGAAAAGGTGCGCCAGCAACTTCAATCCGTGCTGGTTAGAAATGATAATCTTCCGTCCGTTAAGGTGGTTGCCTCGCTGATGCCAGCAGTGACAGCTGGTGTTAGCACTCCAACCCTGGGTGGCCCAGGTCGAGCCTTGCTGATCATCGGTAGCCCCAAGGTTAAATCCCCCAGCACTTCCGGCGTCTTGGGCGGATATGTGTTGGCGCAACTCAATCAGCGGGGTTGGGAAACCGAGTCATTAACACTCAGGAAAAACCTTTTACAGGGCGAGGGGCAAGCGGAATTCCTGGCGGCTGTGGACCGAGCTGAGCTGATACTGTTGGCTTTCCCACTGTATGTCGATTCACTCCCATTCCTGGTGATGAAGTCGCTTGAGGTGATGTCTAAGCATCTCTCCACCGACCCACCGGAAAGTCCGAAACGGCTTTTTGCGATCGCTAACAATGGATTTCCCGAAGCCCATCACAATGCACTGGCGTTAGCCATCTGTCAATGCTTTGCCATTGATACGGGGCTGATTTGGTTAGGAGGGCTGGCCATGGGAGCCGGAGAAGCTTTGTTTGGAGGTCAACCCATCCAGGAAACTGAGCGCGAGGGGCCACCAGTAGAGCATGTTATCCAGGCCCTGGATATCGCCAGTGCGGCCCTGGCGGATGGGCAACGGGTCCCACCTGAAGCCGCCAAGCTGATGACAAAAACACCGATTCCCTTTATGCCCTTCAGCCTGTGGCGATGGCTGTTTATCAAATTGGCCCAACGGCACTGGCGGCAAAGTGCGGCTGAAAATCAGGTTGGGGAGAAAGAACTGTTCGCCCAACCTTATGCATAAGTGAGGTCATGACTACTGATGATTTTTGATGTGAGGCATTTGATGTGATGGCGTCATTCTGTTGTTCCGTTTAGGCTTGATCAAGCGATAGCGGTCGAGGTTGTTTCCCATCGATATCAGTAATCCCATAATCCATAGCCAATTGGGCGGCAACTAAAACCTTGCCCGACTTTTTCATGATATCTGGGTCTGATGCCAAGGCAGCAATGACGCTTCCAAAAAACTGGGGAGACTCAGAATGGGTATGACCTCGGCACGATGTAGAGTGCTATAATGCTTATCCAGCAAGGGTTTCAGAAAGATTTGAACAAAGAATCAATTTTCTCAATTTCAGCGTGATGGAGATTGTAAGCTTCTTGTAGGGCTTAGAATTTCTGACTTTTTAATAGACATCTAATTGAGGTCATACCCCTCAGAATTACTTAAATCTAAGTATTCCGCCGCCCGCATGACTCTTTCTGTTCGAACCAGCCCCGGATAAAGAGAGACCACTGCCACTTGATAAGGCTACAAATCATGTTTTTAACGTCAAATATGAGCAACTTGTGAGGTTATGGGTTGAGCCTATCGTCTAACTGAGCCACTGAAAACTCGCGATGATACGTTGCGCAGCCTGTCATAGGGGATCTGCTTCAGGTGGAGACTCCGAATAGCTAGCATTCAGATGGATGATATAGCGCCCATCCGGCGTACTAAACAGCAGGTTCCTCATTGCATAGAGCCCTGTGGATTCAAAGTCGAGGGCTGGCTGCCCGGCAACGGTGGTGTTTGGGTGCTCTGTTTCCATCAGCGGCATAATCTCCTGATCACGAAAGGTTGCCAGGGAAAGTTGGTTTGGATTTTCCTGAACGCTGATGTAGATAAGTGGCGGTTCTAGCGTGCCGACATCTTCTTGTCGCAGTATGGAAATATGCTCGCTAGTAGAGGTTTCTGTTGAGTCAATCACATAACCGGTTGGGGTGTTAAATTGAAACCTAAATTGCTCACTGATATAAAGGGTTTCAGACTGGGCTGGAGATATGGTCACTTCTAGCTCAGGTACCGATGCTGTGGGTCCAGGAGACGGCCTGATCTCGACGGGGGCTGTGGTCAAGGAAGCTGGGGCAGCAGCCTCTTTGCGGTCTGAAGGAAAATTGTTACACCCCACAGCGATCGCAAAAACTAGACTAACGGTCAAGATTTTGTACATAGCAGTTACCTGTGACAGCGGATGCGGATATCACGGCCCATATTACTGGAGAATTTGGAGCAGCCTTAGCCATCGTGGCTGTCATCATCGCTATAATTTTTTGGAAATTTCGCACACAATTGCTCACTCAACAATTCAGCCAGTAATTCTTATCAATCATGACACCAAAAGACAAGGTTAACAAACGAATTTACTATTTGGATATTGCTCGGGGTTTAGCTGTATTTGGCATGTTTACCCAGCATTGCATGATTGTCCATGAAGTGTCTGGCAGCGAAGGAGACAGCTTATTAGCAAATCTCTTCATACTCTTAGGAACGGCTCCTGCTGCTCCAGTATTTATGCTACTGATGGGAGCATTTTTAATAAAATCAAAGGCGAGTACCCGCCAAAATATATGGCGGGGGATTAAGCTACTAATACTTGGGTTCATTTTAAACCTACTGCGATTCACGATCCCTGTGCTCATAGCGATCCTGCTATATGGCAGGGATAGCCTTAACTTAGAGGAAGGTGAGACCCTGCTAACCTTACTATTCTCGGTTGATATTTTCCATTTAGCAGGGTTATCTCTAATTTTCTGCACCTTGATTAAACGAATAGCTGGCCAAAAAAATACGATACCTTTACTGATTCTCATTATCCTTTTAGCTTCTCCATTCTTGTGGGGTAGGTTCGGTAGTAATCCATTTTCTGATCTTTTTTGGGGAGAGGCTACAACTGTTTATTTCCCATTTTTTCCATGGATAATTTATCCACTGTTGGGCATGTATCTCAGCCGGTATTTGCTCAGTCGTGACAGGCTCAAGAGTAGCCTACGAAAAATGGGCTGGTATGGTTTTGGCCTAAGCGCTTTGGGAGTAGTTATATTTCTTTTCAGTGCTGTTGGAATTTTAGCATTTGATGTTCTTTCCCCTATAGGTGATTACTATCGAAGTGGCGCAAGCATCCATTTGTTAATAATTGGGTTCGTTTTGGTATGGTTTAGCGTTTGCCATTGGCTTGAACAAACGTTGAGTATTGAAAATCGAATCATCAAGGTGTTGATTTATTGGAGTAAGAACGTTACAGCGATATATTTTGTGCAGTGGGTGCTTTTTGGCTGGAGTATGTTGGTCTTGGATATCAATAAGCTAAATGCCGTTAATGCAGCACTCGTTGGCTTAATTGTTCTTTTGATCACCCATTTCTCCGTGAAGCGGGCGGGTGTGAGAAAATTATTTGCGTGGGTTTAGTTCTCTACTGAGTTAGTAAAATAGCGCCATTTGCAAGCATATGAACAGCCATTGGTGCTAGAAGCGATCGCGAAGCCAATCGAAAGGTTCCAAAGAAAGCGCCTGCACCAACCATTAGCAATGCATGCATCATGGCAGCAGGCGGCAATGGCCAATAGGAAAGCGCCCAGTAACCCAAGTGTTCCACCCCGAACAAGAGTGAAGTTCCGATCAGCGTAACAACCCGCCCATGGCTGTTCTGGGCAAGTCTCTTGAATATTGACCACATCACACCGCGAAAGACAAGCTCTTCAGCAATAGGGCCAAAAACGATCACATCCACCACTTCAAATGGCGATCTAGCCTGCTCTGTAATTCTTGAAACTGGCTGATTTAGAATATTGGTAATGAGCAGGATGAAGACAATAATGCCCATTAAATAGCAGGCTCTTTTCCAGAAAGATGAAGCAGGGAGCCAAGGGAAAGCTCGGGTTTTCTTGGACCAAAGGAAGATGCAAAGGATAATAAGTATGCTGCTTAGCAAGCTATCATACTGCGACGATGATCCAAGATTTCTAACCAGCCACTGCGTCGCAGACGTAATGAAGGTCAGAGCTGCTAGACCCGTGATTAGACCGAGAGAGATTAGACTTTTCTTTCTAGCCACTCGTAAACTCCTCAAGCAGCAGGTTGGTGAAAATTTTGTAAGGAAACTTGGTGTGCTAAGGACTTCTCCACAGCAGCAAATAGAACGCTGCGATCGCAAGCAGCACCGTCACATAGGAGACTACTTTGTGAATAGCCGCAATCACTACTGGTGAGGATTTGACTGCACTCAGCACGCTACCCGATGCAATCATGACAACAAATGCCAGAACTGCCAGTGATACAAGCAGCCATGCGCTCCCCCCCAATGCTGGTGTCTTGTAAATTTTGTAGATGTTTACCCCAAGGAAGACCAGGATCCCAGTTGCAACCAGCTTATGTACTGTAAAAAGAGCCACACCATAGGGTCTGCCGAAATGGGTCAAATAGAAGCCGGTTCCGAAAACCAGCAGAAATGCAAAGACTACACCGAGCATGCGCAAACCGTTTTCACTCATCGTCTTTTTCACTGCTAAGCTTGAATCCGTGATCTGTACATCCAGTTGACTAGAAAAAGAATAGCGATCAGAAACAGGGGACCAGAAATAATCCAGCTCCCACCCCCGCTAGAGGCCAGATAGAATAACGCCAACGCAATAAATAGAATTGAGCCAACCCACTCCCACCGCCAGGCAATGGCTAAGGAAATAACTATCAGGTACGTTGGCATCAGATGTATGAGCAGGGCAAGAATTGTTTCGCCAACGCCATATCCTTCGCTAAATACATCTAAGGCAAACAGGCTCAGAAAAATTGCGAAAAGAATACACAGAACCCTTGGACTCCAGAAAAGAAGCCACTTTGTAATCCTATTCATAGGTTGTTCCTTTGTCTTCAATGTAACTCTGGAACACAAAGATGAGGACTTTGTGAGGAAGCCCATTGGAAATGTCTCATGCCTTGCTACTCATTAGCGCCGTATCATGGGCTAGGCGACCGTCTTCCATGTGGACAATGCGGTCGGCAATGTCGAGAATTCGAGTGTCGTGGGTGACGAGCAAAATTGTGCCGCCTTGTTGTTTGGCTAAACGCTGCATAATGTCGACCACATCACGGCCAGACTTACTATCCAGCGCGGCGGTGGGTTCATCGGCAAGGACAATTTTGGGCTCACTGACCAGGGCTCGTGCGATCGCAACCCGCTGTTTCTGTCCCCCCGACAAACTATCAGGATAGTAGCTAACCCGATCGCTCATCCCAACTGCCTCCAGAATTGCCTGAGCGCGATCAATCCGGTCCTCAAGCAACAAATTGTCATGTAGCCGCAGGGACATGCCCACATTCTGCTGAGCCGTCAAACAAGCCAACAAATTATGAGACTGAAAAATAAATCCAATCTGGTTACGCACCTGCACCAGCTGCTGTTTACTCGCCCCCAACAGCTCTTGACCCAGGATATTAACACTGCCTTCCTGCACAGACCGTAGCCCTGCAATCAACGTCAGCAGCGTGGTTTTGCCACTGCCAGACGGACCGGTTAACAGGACAATCTCCCCGGCGCAGATATCTAAATCTACATCGAACAAAACCGGCTTGCGTAACTCGCCCTTGCCGAAGGCATGGTTGAGATGGCGGACGGTAACAACAGGTTGAGAAAACATAGTCCCTCCTAAAAGACATCTGCCGGATCCGCAGACTGCAGTTTTCGCATGGCAATTGCAGCTGAAATCAAACACATGACCAGGGTCACTGTAAATACTTGCAAGGCAACGCCCGACGTCATGGTCACAGGGATTCGCGTTAGCCCTCCCAGCAGGCCATACATGCCAATGGAGACGCCAAATCCGGGCACAAATCCTAAAATAGCCAGCAGGATGCCTTCTTGAAAGACAACCATCAGCAACCGCCGATCTGAATAGCCCATGGCTTTTAAAGTGGCATACTCGGCCAGATGATCATTCACATCGGAATAGAGAACCTGATTAACAACCACAACTCCAACAATGAACCCCATAATGGCTCCGAAGTTGAAAATGGTGCCTGCGGGATGTTGAGTAGACCAAAAGGCGATTTCGTAGTCCACATAATCTTGGCGAGTCATCACCTGGACTTCCTGGGGCAGTCTGTGCTGAAGTCTCGCCAGCACTGCTTGGGGATCGGTGTCGGGGGCCAAAGTCAAAATGCCGACCGCAATGCTATCCAGGCTGTCAGCACCAAACAGACGCAGATAGTTCCAATCGCTGGTGATCAGGTGGCCTTTCAGGAAAAAGCTACTCCCCAAGGTAAAGATGCCGCCTACCTTAACGCGGTGTCCTGATATCTCGGTAGTAATGGCTTCACCCGCGCCAAAAGACTCGGCCACCGGTCCAGTGGTCGGCTGAGATTTGCGATCAAATAGAACAATATTGGACAGTTTGATGGCCTCTAGTTGCTGATTTACCTCCGGTAAAGCCAGAACCGGCTGCACTGGGTCAAAGGCAATCACCGCAACTTCAGTGACCTCCTTATCCCACGGGTTCACCCAGGTGGTCCATGAGTAATAGAGGGGACTCGCCGATTCCACACCTTCTACGGCGGCGGCTTGATATAGATAACGTTTGGAAAACGTTTGACCATCCCCCAGGAGATCGGTACGGTTACTGATTAAAACAACATCACCTTTTAGATTTCGATGAACCAGAGTAGCGCCGTCATACAACAGGTTTTTGAATCCCAACTGCATGAAGATTAAAATATCGGCGAAGGCAATCCCCGATAGGGCGACTAATAGGCGCACTTTTTGATGGCTCAGCTGCGCCCAACCCAACGGCGGTTCCTGAACAAATCGCTTGAATAAAGGTTTCAGAGAAAATATCACAGATCATCTCCTCACCAAGACTGAATTCCCGGTAAGCGTCCCCTGAGCGGAGTCGAAGGGGATGCTGGCTGAGAAAGTTGGCTAACTCCGATGGAGACGCTTTGCGTTAGGCTTGCCCATGCCCACAGGGCTATACGACTCCGCTCAGCCAACTGTGTTTGTGGGACGGTGTTACAATTTCCGAATACTAAATTTGCCCTCCTTAAAACACATCTGCTGGATCAGCGGCACGCAGTTTTCGCATCGCAATGGCTGCTGAAATCATGCACATTGCCACCGTGGCCGTAAACACTTGCAATGTCACCCCCAACCGCATGCCAAGGGGAATCTTCGTTAAATAAGCCAGCAGCTGATACATCCCTAACGAAACTCCATAACCAGGCAAAAAGCCTAATATCGCTAGAATCGCCGCTTCTTGAAAGACCACCATCAACAGTCTTCGATCAGAGTAACCCATGGCTTTAAGGGTGGCATATTCTGGCAAATGGTCGTTAACGTCGGAGTACAGCACCTGATTAACAATCACAATGCCAACCACCAGGCCCATAATCGCTCCAAAATTGAAGATGACCCCCGAGGGTTGACTCGCCCAGAAGCCGACCTCAATTTGAATAAATTCTTCAGGGGTAAGCACTTTAACCTCTTTTGGTAAACGGATCTCAAGAGCTTGTCGAACAGTTTCAAGATCGGCATCAGGTTCCAGAATTAATGCCCCTACATTGACCGTATCCAGGCTATCTGGACCATTGAAGCGTAAATAGTTGGAATCGCTGGTAATTAGATGCCCCTCGGTAAAAATGCTACTCCCCAGGGTAAACAATCCTTCCACCCTAATGCGATGTCCTGAGAGTTCGGTGGTTACGGATTTGCCTTGAGCCAGGGTCTCTGCCACAGGGCCAACTTTGGGCTGAGTTTTTCGATCGAGCAAGATTACATTGGGCAGTTTAATCTTGTCGAGCTGCTGATCAACTTCGGGTAAATCCAAGACAGGATGGGCAGGATCAAATGCGAGCACCATCACATCAGTGCTTTCGCCATCCCAGGGATTTATCCACGCACCACCACCAAAATAGAACGGCTTAGCAGAGGCCACCCCTTCAACAGCATTGGCCTGATATAGGTGACGTCGAGAGAAGGTTTGCCCGAAGTACAAGGCCTCCGTACGCTGGCTCAGCAACACCAGATCGGCACGCAGATTTTTGTGGACAAATGTGGAGCCCTCAAACAACATGCTCTGAAAGCCCAGCATTGTGAAAATCAAAATATCGGCAAAGGCCACTCCCGTTAGAGCAACCAATAAGCGTACTTTTTGATGGCTCAGCTGCGCCCAGCCCAGGGGCGGCTCCTGACGTAAATGCTTGAACAATGTCTGGAAAGCAGGAGACTTCATCAGCCCACCTCTCAGTGTTCTACATTGATTGTGATCCGTACCTGCAGATTGGTCAGACCTGCTACCTTATCGTTATCGTCGGGATCAATCCGCACCTTCACTTCAACCACCCGCGCATCTTTATCTGCTGCCGGATCGGCGTCGATCACATCTTGTTTTTTGATTTGCATGCCCACATGGTCAACCGTGCCTCGGATTTCGCCGTCAAAACCACCATGTTCGCTAATCACGGCAGCTCGCTGTCCTGGCTGTACCAGACCCACATCGGTTTCATAGACTTCTGCGATCGCATACATCTGAGCAGTACGCCCCAGTTCCACAATGCCCTGGCTGGTATTCACCTGCTCCCCCACGCGGGTGTTGATTTTCAGAATTTGGCCTGCCACCGGTACCCGTACATAGTAGTCTTCCAGTTCGGCTTTGATGCGATGGACCTGTGCGATCGCATGCTCCACTTCTGCCTGGGCTACGTGCAAGTCAACCGGACGAACTTCCTCAAGTTTGTCCAATAAGGCCTGCTCATGTCGAATCCGTTCTTGCAGAGTGGATACCGTATTTTCTAAATGGGCCTCAGCTTCACTTAAGGCTGCTTGAGTCGTTTCGAAAGTCTCCTGTCGTTCATCCAGTGCGATCGTTTCCACAGCCCCTGATTGATGTAGCTGGTGATACCGCTGATAGGTTTGTTTCGCGTGCCTGAGTTCAGCTTCAGCACTGGTAATTTCAGCCTGTCGTTCAATGGTTTCAGTGCGGAGCTGGGCCGTGAGCTGATTAATCACGGCTTGTTGGGCGGCAATGTCTGCTATCTTGGCATCCCCAGTCTCAATTTGGGCTTGTCTGGCTTGATAGATGACCACATTCTGTTGTGCTTCTGTTAATTCGGCCTGTTTTTTATCCAGTCCTTGCAAAATAGCGATTACCTTGCCAGCCTCTACCCAATCTCCTTCTTCAACAAAGAGCTGGTTCACACGACTATCCTGAGCATTCGCGACCGAAAGCTTAATCACCTCACCCTGGGGTTCCAGCCGCCCCAGGGCAGTCACTGCTTTAGCAGGAAGAATTTCGACCTGGGTATCCTGCGCCAATTTCTGCTCTTGTGCCTGAGACAGAACAAAATAGGTACCTGTTGCCCCCACCAGCAGGATGGCTATCGTACCTGTGATCCAATCCTGGGGAAATAGTTTGCGATGAAGAATACGAGCCATTTTGCCAACCCTCTAATGTGGTGTTGACTTTGTTGACGGTTTAGAATCTCCACTTAGATTTTACGTTAGAGTAAATATACCTAAGGGGGAAACCTTACAAGTCTTATCGCTATCAAACTCAAGACTCCCAGGCACCTGAGTTAAAGCTCAAATATCGCAGCACCGAGGAGAAGTCCATGGATCGCGAAGAGCTATTAGAACGATACGCGGCTGGAGAACGAGATTTCAGCAAAGTTAATCTGAGTGGAGTAAATTTGGCTGGGGCAAAACTCAGCGGTATTAATTTAATCCGGGCTGATTTGTCCCATACTATCCTGGAAAATGCCAATCTGAGTGGTGCCTTTCTAGTCATGGCCAATCTGAGTGGTGCGAATTTACGCAGGGCCACTTTGATTGTTACCAATTTAAGTGGGGCCAATCTCAAACAGGCCAATCTACAGCATGCTAACCTCTGTGAAGCAGTGCTCACGGGAACGCTTCAGTCCCAGATTGATCTATCTTCAGCCAGCCTAAAAGGAGCCATACTGGCTGGTGCAAATTTACAGCAAGCAAATTTACAGCAGGCAGATCTACGTGGGGCCAATCTCTATGGGGCTGATTTGCAAAACGCTGATCTCAGTCAGGCCAAGCTGACACGCACCAACTTACGTGAGACAAATTTACAAGGAGCAATTTTGCCTGAGATCCGGCTGCAGGAGATTCCCCTGTTGGAACGATTGAGTAAGCCTCAGCATTGGGAGACACCTTGGTAATGGTTATGAAGACAAAAGTTACTTCATAACCTCCCAAGCACGGAGCTATTCTATCACAACATTGATGGGATAAGCGATCGCAATCTCGCCTGTCTTGAGTTGGAGAGTATGGCCTCAAGCGCGAGTGTGTTTTGAAGAGTCCTCAGCTTTTACCTGACTATCTTTCCTATTTCCTAGATGGGACGTGAGAGACCCCAACCATCATCTTTATCCTTGAGCCACTATCTAAACTTCGTCATCCTCAAAGATCAAGATTTGGCCACGAAACTCCACATCAGGTATATCCCAAACATTAGGTAATCCGGCTCTCCTTCGAGGCCGACGCAAAACATTGGTGCCGCAATGGATTTGGCCCTCGCGGATGTGATAATACCAACTATCTACAAAATGAATAGTGACCCCTAAATGAGCTGCGATCGCGGCTGTAAACAATTCAAACAGGTCGACCATACCATCATTCACCAAGAGCCGCGTATGATCGCGGCGTAAAATACCACGTGCGTTAAAATGACGCCTGTTGGGGATAATCAATCGGCGTTGAATTTCACGGTCTGAGGCACCGGGGAAACTATCCTTAAAAGCATCAATCACATCTTGTTGATCCATTAAGCCACCATAGGACGCTCGAATGGAGCCAATAGGGCTAAACAGGTAAGCGGGAGACACTTTTTCGATCCAGTAATGAGCGCGTGTCATACGATGTTGCCTGATCAGTCGATGGCTGACCTGGGCACGGATGATACCTGGCAACCCAACGTCTTGCATCGCTGCTTGAACCACTGCCATGGCATCCCTGGGTCGCATACGTGGACCGTAGGGCTTAGGAATCAGCAGATGATTGTTTAGGACTTGCATATTTGCAATATCCGGCGAATATGCGGTCGTGGGCTGTTGCCAAAATGCTTCCTGAAAGCGATTGATATCATCTACCCGATCCCAGAGAACAGGAATAGGATAAATAGGCACCCCTAACTCTCGTTGTAAATGTACACGGCTTGGCTGTAGAAATTCGCTGTCAATAAAGTCATTGGTACTGTTGTTGCGGGCATCACGCTCTGCCCAAATAATCTCAAAGGGGGTGATGTCAGCCGGATAACGACGCGGCGACCCTTCCCCTGGGACATAGCCAATTCGGTGTATATTAAACCCATTTCCAGAACTCAACCCTTCGGCTAATTTAATGTAAGTAGCAGGCGGTTCGTGGGATTCGGGTATCTGACCACGCTGGGCGGGAGGATGGTTGTGTAGCCAGGCTTTACCGCGAAAAAGCCGCGTGACCGGAGAACTGCCTTCATTCATCAACCGTGAAAGTACACCGGAGGGGCGGTTACGGAAAGTATCAGGATGATTGGCAGGTAGCCCAGCCCGATAACGGGTTTCAGCTCGCTGTAGAAGGGCCATTGCTGCCCGTGATGAGGCGTGCAGAACAGAAAAGTTGGATCGTCCGTGTGGTACAACAGCCATCATCTCGTCTATGTGACCAACCCGCAGCCACGCCGTATTAATCTCAACAATGGGTTGTTTTTTCTGTTTGGCGAGTACGCGCAGTAGATCGGGATCGACAAATTCACTGCCGTCACCAAAGATGAAATTACCAATGATTATTTTGCCAAGCGGAGCACCAGGAACGGGCGGTGTCGATTCAACATTCCCGCCATAGTTCGCTGAGCTATTCATCTGATTGGCCCGATCAAAGAGGCGTTCCGCTGTGTCGCGGTCTATTGTCGCGGTCTGTCCAGCAATCTCAGATCGAAGGCCTAAGTCTCTACCACTACCACCGCGTACGACAGTAAATTCAGTAGTTACCTCGTCTACAAGGCTCTCTGCTGCTTTCTTCAACCCCTTGATCAGTTCTGCCCGTTCTGGTCTCGCTTCATCAATGACACGGTCGAGGGTTTGATTTAATCTAGCAAGCTCCGATCTAAGTCTGCTGAGGGTATCAACCCAAGCCATCACATTGATTTCTTGCCAGGTGGTGTCTATTAATTTCCCAAAGTGATTAAGTCGTTCCGCTACGTCTAGAATTCGCAGTACTCGCTTAGCCCAATCGGTAACTGCGCGAAAGTCAATCCTAAGGACATTTCCAGCGGTGGTATTAACGACGATAATCCGCTCCCAAAGATCGTTGTAAAGTCCAATATTGCGTGAACGAAAATGGCTGTTGACAAAATCTTCCAGGTTGTCAGTTACTGTTGCGTTCGTATTTTCATGACGTAGACGAGGAAGATGTAGGATGAGCTGACGAAAGTGATTTGGCCCTTGTAAAAAACTGTGCTGATACTGGTCCTGTAGCCAGGTATCACCATTGCTAATCTCAGGTGGCACCTGGACTAGCGGGACCGCCGCCGCCCGTGTAGCATTCTGAACATCAACAAATGACGGATGATTGGCATTGGTGTTGACCATGTAGAGCCGTACCGCTGGTGCCTGTCGATCATCCAAGATAAAGGGGGCAACTGAGAAACGACCGCGATCTTCCTCATGGACTCTGGCAAGGTTATCAACTCGAAATAGTATGAGTTCGAAGCGAGTCTCTTCACGGGCATCTGCTCGATAGGCGAGCTCGAGATTAGACAATCGCCCAAAACTGGCTCCTGCAATCGTTCGAACTTGGAGTGTAAGGTTTAAGCGACCATTCGTGGGGATGGGAGGCAGTTCAAACACCTCAGGCTCTCCTAGGCGCTGGGGAATGATCTGACCTGTACTGTCGGAGAGGCGAATACGGGTATGCATAACACCAGGACAACGGATATGAAGACTCTCATTGGGGCCAAGCGCACCAGGTATCACTTTAATTTGCAGGGGGACTAGTTCATCATCACCACTGTTGGCGGTAGCTAAGCTGTAATCGGCCCGTGGAATTGAGCTGCTGGAGACAGCTGCAGGTAAGCGACGCTGATCGCGGTCAAGATTCGGAACCACAATGGCACCTGGCCAGTTCTGGCGGGCAGTTCGCTCACGCGGGTTTCCCGTGAGTCCTCCATCACGGTCAAAGTCAGCATGGAGCTCGATTCCAGGCATGTGAAACACTCCTTTACAGCACTTGCGGTTTTGGTTCAAATAAAGCCAGTTCCGCTCTATTTTTAATGTTTTCTAGCATTGTCGGTATCTTATGCCAGCTGTTCTTAGTATGATAACGGCTCTTATTTTTTGTTGATCATTAAGTTCCGAGAAGCAAACTCTTTGTTTTTTCTCCGATTAAGTAATGCTGCGCAGAATGCTGTCAGGTATTAAAAATGCTACAAAACCGTCAAAATGAGGCTTTACTAATCGCTAACAAGAATATAATTTGTAACATGCAAGTTACTAACATCAATTTTCACGAGATATGATATCTCTAAGACCATGTGCCTGAGACGAATTCTCTGAAATAACAGTTATGTTTGCAGTGGCTGTTACTTGTTCAAGTGTGCTTTAAACTTCAATAATTTTCAATAATTTAGCTGGAGGCCTACTTATGAGACCTGAAAGCTCACCAAATGACCTGTTTAGGTTTGTTCAGCTGCGTCCACCTATTAGTTTGGCTGAAAATCAATTCATTCCGTTGGTAGCGTCGACGAATTTCTTTACGCAGATGCAAAGTGCTACGACGGTCACTGAGAGGCAATCCATTGCCGATACTTATATTGCTAATAATTCTGAAAGTGGGCTGTTTGTTCGTTCCCCTGAGCAACTTCAGCATGGCACAGCTATTCAAAATTCGATAGCCACAACCTCAGACGCGGATGAGCCTTCTACAGATTTGTTTATTGTGACGCTTACAGGTTTGTTGGAAATATCGGATATCTCTGAACTAGCAAACGATGCTGCGTTTCAACAAGATAGGGTGCGTTTATCTGACACGCTTTTGGCAAGGATGTTCACCACTAATTCATTGCCAAACCTGAGTATCTTACAAAACATTTATCGCGCTTACTATCTTATTGTTCAGACTGCGGCTGAAGAAGATATACAGCTATCCTGGGATAGATTTTTGCGCATGTCCATTATTATTCCAGAGGATGCCTTAACGTCAGTTGTCAGCTTACGAAAAGCAGCTTCATTGGAACCTAATGTAACTGCTGTCACTATTCAATCAGAAGATACGACGATTGATCGAAAATCTCAGCTTTATAACGCTTACCAAGAATTAATGAGATGCGATCGCAACCAGAACCTGATACAGCCAGAATCAACTGAAGCAAACAATGAAGGGACGAATGTCTTTGCGCTAAAGGGGAATGTCGTCAACAGTTTATCGACTGAGGCACGGGCGGTGCTTGAAGCACAACAGATTGATCCAGAGAATACGCCCATTCATTCCATCGTGATGGATATCTATACGACGCTTCAGCAAGAGGCATCTGCGATCGCATCTACCACTGTCGATATTAATACTCAACCACAGATTGCGCGCGTAATTCGTCATGCAGAGCTTGGCAGCACCCAGAGAGACATTCGTCCTTCTGGAGTTGGTAATCTGCTTGTCGTTAAGCAACAAATTAAACGCTATGAGCCTACGGAAGTCGCACATATTGAAAATATTTTATCTGGTGAGGCAAAATCAAGAGAACAGCGTGAACTTCAACTGGTTGAGGAAACATTCTCCAATGTCTTTGAGACAACGCGTGAAGAGCAAAATGAGCTCGAAACCTCCCAGCGATTTGAGTTAAATCGAGAGGCTTCTCGAACTATTCAACAGGATCAGAATGTAAATTTTGGTGTCAATCTATCGGGTAAATATGGACCATATGTTGAATTTTCTACCAATTTTGAGTTAGAGACCAGTCAATCGGTTGAGGAAACCAATAGCAACTCAACCAGCTATGCCCAAAATATTGTTGAGCGTTCGCTTGAGAAGATAGTTGAGCATATTCGTGAAGAAAGAACACGGCGAATATTGCGAGAGGTTGAGGAGAAAAATACCCATTCCTTAACCAATAGTGGAGCGGAGCATATTCGTGGGGTCTATCAGTTTGTAGACAAAATTTACGAGGCTCAAGTCTTTGACTATGGCATCCGCATGATGTATGACTTCATGATTCCGGAACCAGCCTCTTATTTACACTATCTCCGTAATCAACCAGATAGCGAGCTAGAGTTACCAGATCCTCCTCCTAGATTTACACTGACCTCTCATACGGAAATCAATGAGACCAATTATGGCTCTGAAGCAGCTAAATATGGAGCAACTGAAATCGAAGCGCCACCTGACCCTTATGTCTTAACATCGACAGCTATTCAAAATCAGGGTGACGGTGAAGGTGGAACGCCTAGAATTGCCAAGACAGAGAAGCTGACTATACCAAAGGGTTATGGACCTGAAAGATTTGAATATGCAGCTCAAGCTACAACCGATGATGATATGGATCTTACAGTCCTCATTGGATCAAGATTTAGTCGCATTGACCGTTCTGTAGGATCATCATTTCCTCCGTTTCCAATACAAGTAGCTTTAAGTCCAGGTAGTTTTAGATATCCGGAAAGTACACAGTTATCAGTGGGATTGTTTGGTCGTGAAAGCCGGAATTTTATCGTCGACATCACCATATTCTGCAAACGCAGACCTGAAGCTTATGAACAATGGCAACTAAAAACATTCCAAAAGATTCAACAGGCCTATGAGCGACGGGTGTTGGAATATGAGGAGAAGGTAGCTGCTATTAGAGCGGAGCAAGCCTTAGCACAAGCAGCCGCAGAAGAAGAAAGAAGTTTCGGGGCTCCACCGTCCCTCAATCGTATAACGGAGCGCAATGAACTAAAGAAACATGCCATATCTATCGTCACCGGTAGCCGTTATGAATTTATCAATGCGGTGATGGATGGGGCTCCACCTATTTTTGATTTTGATGAAGCGCGGGAAGAAGGAAGTTTGATTCGATTCTTTGAGCAGGTTTTTGAATGGGAACAAATGCAATATGTGTTTTACCCATACTTCTGGAGCCGTACCAATACCTGGGAAGATCGGTTTACAACCGACAATCCAGATCCGCAATTTCGTGAGTTTTTAAAAGCAGGTGCAGCCCGGGTCGTGATTTCTGTGCGCCCAGGGTTTGAAACAGCGTTACAACATTATCTAGATACGGGTAAATTGTGGGACGGACAAGGAGAACCACCACAAATTACCAGTCCCCTCTATGTATCGATTGTCGATGAAATTAAAGAACGTACGGGGGCACCACAGGGTGAAATTCTGGTGGGTGAACCGTGGGATATTCGTGTTCCTACTAATTTGCTTTATGTACGAGCCAACGATGATCTGCCAGCCTGGGTTCAGAACCCTCCAGGGAGCTGGCAGTGGGAATCAACAGATTCAGAACCAACACCTGCCCTGGCTATTATGGGCTTAGCACTTGTAGATGCTCAAACTCAAGCAGATATCCAGTCAATAGAAAATGGTGATGTGATCAGCATTAATGATATGCCATCTATGATTAACCTAAGGGCAATAGCTGATCCGAAATACGTTGGTAGTGTGGTTTTGAATCTTAACGATGGCCAACAGACAAGAACTGAGAACACACGTCCTTATTTCCTTTACAGTAATAATGGAGTTCAACCTGTATTAGGAAATTATACGCTAACTGTAAAAGCTTTTTCCAAGCCAGAAGGTCTTGGGATAGAGGGCAGAGAGAGAGTTGTTCAGTTCTCATTTATAGAATGATTTTTGAAGAACTTAGGCAGTCGAAATGGGTATGACCTCAATTAGATGTCTATTAAAAAGTCAGAAATCCTAAGCCCTACAAGAAGCTTACAATCTCCATCACGCTGAAACTGAGAAAATTTATTCTTCGCTCAAATCTTCCTGAAACCCTTGCTGGATAAGCGTTATAGCACTCTACATCGTGTCGAGGTCATACCCGTCGAAATTACTATATGTGCAGTAGTCGATCCAGACTCTTTGGACGGATCGCGCGCAGCGATTCAAGACCTTTTAGAATTTGCGATCGCAATCAATCCACCCCTTTATCCTGTATCAGGGTGCGCTCTCAAATAAGATAACCACTGTTGTCTTTGTTCAGCCGTGAGATGGGCTAGTGAGGATACTGAAAAGCATGCTTGTAGCTCTTGACCTATGCGTTTTGGTCCCCAATCTAGTTGCTGTAGCTGCTCAAGGATGTTGACTATGGTGGATAGCGATCGCACCTGTTCTTCAACCAGGTCTACAGCCAACAACTCAGCACACAGTTCAGGCGGCTGTTGCCATAACCATGCCAGCGCCTCCGCCATCAAAATCGGGTCATCCAATGTTAGCCAGTAGGCCATCTGTTGTAGATGAGCGGTTCTAGACTCCTGAGCCAGCATCTCTTCAGCCTCTATAACCTCCTGGGTGGCCTGCAAATCGACAGCAACCTGAGCCTGCGATAACAGCGCTCGAATACGCTGAATCTCTTCTCGATGAGGATTACCACCCTCTGGCTGAGGCACAACAGAATTGCGATCGCTAGAACCATTGATTTCATTATTATTACCATCCATATCTTGTAATAAGCTTGTGGAGTTGTGACAGTTTGGCGCGTTAGCGTTGTCAAACTGTCCAGATTCATTTTTAAGTTCGGGGGGCTGGGGGGATTTTTTTGGTGATTTCCAGAGTGGATGCCACAGTTCTTTGTATCGGTATAGCGACCCACCTCCAATGCCAAATTTTCTTAGGGCATTAAATCTGGCAGTTGCCTGTTCTGGCAGTTCGTTTTTCTCCGAGAGTTCTTTGAGTGCAGCTTGAATTTTATCTTTAGTCTTTTGACTTTGCTGTTGGTTCCAGCTGGGTTCAGTATCTTCAGATTCTAGTTTCTCCTTTTTAGATTTGTACTTTCCAAACTGTTCACCATAGTGAAAGTAGTGACTTTTTTCGATGCAGCTGACCCATTCTGAAGCGCGGTCTTCGATTTCATGCTGATGGCGACACCATAACTCATAGCCTGGTAAGGCTTTGGCTACAGTTAAAACTTCTTTGATCAGACTGTCACCGGTTAGCGGTTCACCGCCGTACATCACATGGTGAAACACATAGGTGCGCATGGTGATTCGACCCAGTAATCGATTTGTTTGGCCATGGTCGGTCCAGCCTTGCTCGATTTCAGCATTGAGATCGTTTAGAAATTTGTCAGCCTTATTCGAGAGACGATAGCTGCGCCGTTTCTTTTGTCTGATGATCCGCTGTAGTGTCTCATTGCTCAGGTTGTTGCGGCTCTGGCATTGTCTCCACTGATCGACAAATGTGGCCTGGTCAGTCCAAATAGGTTCTAGATCATCATTAAGTAAATACGACCCACGCTGTAGTGGTAGTCGGTGGGCATTAAATAAGTTCGGTGTACTTTCGATGGTATACAGCCGAGCATTGGGAAAAACTTCAAGCTGACCGGGAGTGACCTTAAAGCCCTGACTTTCCAAAAGCAATGTGATGCCACTGCCCACTTCCCAAGCTATCAGTGAATCTGAAAATGGAAAATATAGATGCAGGCCATGGCTATCGGAGGAAGTGCAGGTAATCGCTGAGACCAGACCTAAGGGTTCTAAGGCCTCGGTTAGTTTTTGAAAGGCAATGGGATCTCGCCTGGGGTGGTACGCACTGCCAATATCAACATCGACCATGGCGTACTGGGTTTCTTTCCCAAATCGCGCACCATATAGATAAGTGCCCTGTTCAATTAGTCGGTCTGATAGTGGATGCCGACTTTCCGTTTGCCACTGGGGACGCTTGCCCGGTGATGGATGACGGGCATAAATGTAATCGTGACGATGGGGAAATAGTGCAAGAAATCGATTGCTGCGTTCTTGCACATATTCAAATGGATGGGAGTTAGCTGCAACTATGATCAACCACCTCCCCTTTGGGCGGGTGGTTGGTGGTCGGCATAAATAAGACAACTTTGCACTGGACCAATCACCCCGAATACATCGCTGTAGAACTGGGGCAAAATTATTGCAGGTGATAGTACAGGTTAACTATTGAGCGATCTTTAGTTAAGACTTATTAGTTGTCTTTTATTTCTGAACCCCTTTTTAGGTAAGGTTTCTATAGAATTAAGGTGATGATAGACGGATATAAAGAGACTGGATTAGGAGGCATTAGTGAGTCAATTGGGAACTGATTGTCTTACTCTGTAATCCTTACTGTGAGATGATTTGAAGCCAATTTACGCATTTTTTTTAGATCAGACAGACTGTATTTTTCAATCAGGTTTTTTGTTCTCTGATGGATGCTCAACTCAACTTAACTACCTGAAATCCTTCTATATAAGTATTTTGAGAGTTGCTAAACTGCTAAAAGCTCTGCAGCCTGCTGAGGAGACACAAGTGATTTAATACAGAGAGATATGTCTTATAATTTTTCTGACTTTAGGGCTGAATACAGTCCGTAGAACTGAAAAAGACTGGCTGTAAACCTTGACCTACAAGGAATATAGACTCTTCGGTAGATAAAGTAGTGACTACATACGGATAAGACTGTCTTAAAAATTGAGACAAACTTACATTCTTGCATTTTGCTGATGGTCAAAGACTGGTGACTGCATACGGATAAAATTGTCTCTTATTTGTCTGAGTTACTGGATGTGGAAACCTGCCTTGAACTCTAACTTTTATGTTGATTTGAGAAATTGAGGTGATGGCATATGGATCAGGCTGTCTTGCTAGAAAAACGTAAAAATTAGTTCGTAAAATGCGTTATGCCTTGATCTGAAAAGTAGTGAAAGGATGCGGAGATAGTTGTCTTTAAGTGAGACAGGCGGGCGGCGTTAGCTGTGTAGGTTTATAGTCTTAATTCAGAGTATTTCTGGATTGCTTGTATTGGAATGCTTCGACGATCAATGCCATGGTATAGGCAGGTCCTTTAAAGCCCACATCCGTTTGGAAGGTGAGATGATAGGGATAAAATCAGTCTTTGCCTTGCAATTTTTTACGTTTACCCATATTCTTTAGCCCTAGCGGCTCCCATCACTGACTTTACTAAGACCGTTAAGTGATCGAATACGGAGAATTTTAGCGATTGAGACAAGCCGTTAAGACAGCTCTGCTGACAGGTGAGTCGATACGGATAATGCTGTCTTGTTGAGACAAAACTTTCGAGCGATTCTGGTCCTTTGACCCGTGGGTGAGCTGATACGGATTTGCTTGTCTTATCTTAAGATGCTTGATCTGCAAAGCTTTGAGCGTAAGTCCTGCTTTCAGTAAGACAAAGGTGTTAGGTTTTTGAGAGTAGGACAGTGCCAGCTTATTTGTCTATCCTTGAGTAAAGATGTGGGCGTTGCTGATCCGAACTATGATTTGATCTGCAAGATACTGCTAAATAGCGTGTTTTACAGATCGTCTCATTCTCAAAATCAGCAACGGGGGGTATGGCCCCGACTATTGCAAAATCCAGCCATAAGGCTGAAAGCTTTACTGTAGTGGAGTTACAGCCGCCAGAAAATAGACCTTTCAGAAAATATACTAACTAACAGACATCAATCAAGCCGCTTCTAGTGGTGGCGAGATCGGCAAATCGTAATGCAACGGCGGTGGTGTGGCTTCCGGGCGACATCAAGATGATACTGACCCAGCCGAATCAGATGGTCGGTGCCATAGGGATTAATGCCCGGAGATCGCCGCCGGGTCAATAGGATGACCTTCCTGGGCCAACTGATTAAGAATGCGACTCATCTCAAAGACGTTGTAGAGAACGACACAGTTGGCGACTAGATGGTTGTACTTGATGCGCTTACGCAATTTCTCACGGTCATTGGTTCTGAGCACCCCCATATCGCCAAAGGCTAGCCACTGAACAAAGGCATTAAACGATTCACTCTTGTTCGTCGCGCCCTGCACCCTCGCTCTGAGCTTGGCACTGTGAATGTACTCCATCAAGAAGCCCGTTCTGACCGCAGAACCTAGTGCATGAAACGCCTTGAACAGTTTGTTCTTTCTGCTATTGGTACTCAGCTTTCTCAAGATGGTTGAAGCGCTGATCTTACCCGCCATAATCGAGAGCACCACCCGCAGCATATCCGGCAGGTGCGTCTCAATGAGATCCCAATCCACTGTGTCAGAAAACACCTGTGGCGTCTTTGAGGCGCTCTACCTCTTCGACGGGCTGTTGAATAATTGTAGTGACCCCCAAAATTAGGACAGGACTGAGAGAGCGTAAGCTAGAGTCCAATCGGGGGAAGGAATATGGCCAGCAAGCCAAGAAACTACAGTAGCGAATTTAAGGCAAAAGTGGTGCTGGAGATCGTCAGCGGCCAACGGAGTGTGAGCGCAGCCAGTCGAGCCCATAAAGTCCATACGTCAGTGATCAATCGTTGGCGTAATGAATTTCTTAAACAAGCGCATTTAGCGTTTGGAGGCAAAGGAGGAGGAAATGAATCAGCCGAACGAATAGCCGAATTGGAACGAATGGTGGGTCGGTTAACGATGGAGTTAGCGGTGGCAAAAAAAGCTTCAGACTTGTGGAATCTGAGCGGAAACGAACCATGATAGAGCAGTTGAAAGGCGAGTATCCAATCCAGGTCATCTGTGATGTCATTGGCTACAGTCGGAGTCGTTATTACTATCGGTCAACATCAGACAAACAAACGCAAGAAGAGGAACTAAAAAAAGCGATCATTGATGTGGCGGGACGGTATCCCACCTATGGGTATCGACGGATTACTAAACAATTACAGCGAGAGGGATGGCGTGTTAATCACAAACGTATCAGCCGATTAATGAGAGAATTGGGACTACTGGAAAAGCGACGAATACGACGGAAACGAACAACCAATAGTGTCCATGGATATAAGCGGTATCCTAATCTGGTCAAAGGGTTGGTAGTAGAGTATCCAGAGCAGGTATGGGTCGGCGACATCACCTATATCCGATTGAAGGACGAATTTGTTTATTTAGCGGTATTAATGGATGTGTTCACCCGCAGTATTCGAGGCTGGCACTTGGATAGAACGATGGAGAAACAGTTAACGATAACAGCGTTGGAGAAAGGACTGAACCAGTATATTCCAGAGATTCACCATTCAGACCAAGGGGTGCAATATGCGGCCAATGCGTATGTTCAGATATTGGAGGAGAATGAGATAGCGATTAGTATGGCAGGCGTGGGTAAGGCCTATGAGAATGGTTATGCTGAACGGCTCATGAGAACAATAAAAGAAGAGGAGGTTGATTTGTCGGACTATCGCAATTTTAATGAAGTGTATGAGAGAATAGAAGAGTTTTTAGACGAGGTGTATATGAAGAAAAGAATTCACTCTTCTTTGGGCTATTTGACACCCAGCGAATTTGAGGAAAAGTGGAGGAAGGAATTGTAGAATGTCTCAGGTTGATACATGTTAGTCTAGACTTGCTATTGTCTGATTTTACTGTCCAAATTCAGGGGTTCACTTCAAATCACTCGGATATTCAGCCCGATACGCTGCATGGCGACACGCATTCCCAGAGCCTGACGGTCTTTGGATTAGCTTATCTGCTGGGCATCAAACTGATGCCGCGCATCCGTAATTTGAGAGAGCTGACGTTTTATCGAGCAGGCACAGAGACGACTTGTCAGCACATACACAGGGAATGAAATGGCTGAAGAGCGCAATGTAGTTGTCGGCCACATGATAATAGCCAAGGCCACCGTAACCGCCATAGCGGATGTGATACTCGGCCAGCAGATTATTCTCGTAGATATCCCATTTGGTGCCATCAACCGACGCGCTTTTGCCCACGCCCCAGAACTTGGGTAAGACAAAGCGGTTGTAGCCGTTGACGGGTAACAACTTAAGCCGGGAAAAGCTCTACGTGTAAGGGGTTTGTCTGATGTGCTTTAGATGACCGTCTAGGCATGGGTAGCTCATTAATAGTACTGAGGATCCATTCAAATAGGTCTGGAAATGGGTGTCCAAAGAGTCTTTGAGCAGCGGTCGTGCCATCGGGACGTTTAAGGTCAAAATTGTGAATAATGGTGAGCACCTTCAAGGACTGTGCCGAAAAGCCACGATTGGCCTGATGACGTTGAGATAGATAGCCATTACGCCCCTCGACCGCCGAGGAGGTGCGTTGATACTTGGCACACATCCACTGGCACCAATGGACCCAGTATTGCCGTTGAGTGTCGTCTAGCTTTAGGGTCATGGCATCTGCCATGAGCTGATCATAGGCATCACTGGTGGCCTGTTGATAGCGTGCTTTGAGATGAGGTTTGCGGGTTTTATCAGTCTGTTGAGTCCAATACACCCAGGGCAACAAGGCAGTGAGAACCCAATTTTGAGTGTCAATCTCCTGAGTTTCAGTGGCTAAGGCCTGCATCACCCACTGCCACCAGGCATGAATCCCGTTGGCGAACTGAGGAATCTGAGCTTCAAAGGTGTCAATCGCGTGTTGCGCCTTATCCCCTCCATAGAGCTTTGCTAGGTGAGTCAGGGTCGTCAACGGAGCCGCTAACTGGGTTGTTAAGTCGTCAAACAGTTGCCATTGAGCGGTATCCAGGGTGAAAGGATGAACCGATTGGCTAATATCGGCCAAGGCGCGATGATAGGTAAACTGATCTTGTTCAAGCTGTTGATATTGCTGCGTCAGCGTCTCTAGCTGGACACACAAAGTTTGTTGTTTGACCTTGGGTTTGGTTTGGTTCACTTGCTGTTGGAGGGTGTCGAGTTGTTTTTCAACCTGAGCCAGTTGACGTCCCAATGCACTCCCGATAGGACGAGCTAAGGCTCGCATTCCATGGAACAAATCGGCCACACTGACGGTGCCCAGACCAGCGATGGCAAGTTTCACTAACGCACGAGCCCCATCACTGACCATAAAGTGGCATTCCCAGTCGGACGGATGCCACCACTGCTCTAGCTGGTGACACCAGGTTTCATACTGACGATTCTCACATTCAACTTCTGTAAAGATAAACCCACTCGCCAATTCCACCAGCACCAGGATCGGCAGTCCAAAAAAGGTTTCATCTCCCCCGAGGCAGATGCCGAGTTTGTTGAGAGGTTGACATTGCTCAGATTGAGAGACTTCGTAGGTGACAATGACGTCTTCAACACGGTGTTTCAATTGACGCAGGGCATTGGCTGAAACACCCACATGGGTCTCTAAATGAACCGACTTAAAAAACTCGCATAGGCTCTCGGCTCCGATACCGTGCTTTATGCCAAAGTGGTAGAGCACACCTAGCACCAGACGTTTTAGCCAAGCTGACCCACTCGCGGTTTCCCACAGGTCCGATTCTGCATACTGGTTGCGACGCTCTATCCCCTGCTGATGACGGTGCACACTGCTTTTACTGATGCCAAGCGCCGACGCTATCGACTCGATGCCCAGATGTGTTTCCGTTTTGATATAACCAGCCACTTTTTGGCTGCGCTCTCGTATAGTAAGACTCATCGTTCCCGATTTTGTTTTGCATCGGACACGATACACGGCTCTGAGCATTGCTGCAGAGCTATTTTTTGGGCCATCGCAATTCAATGTGCTTATTTATACGCTCTCTAAGACCTGCTCGTTTCCCGGCTTAAAGAGTTACCCCCGTTGACCACAGATTCAACCGCATAGTGCAGCTGCGTGTCAGGGGTGCTGAAGTTAGCTAGGCGAATCACCTCACGGTGACCCGCCCGCCTTCAGCACCGTGCCTGAGCCTTTCGACTCACACAGCGCCTCTCCTGCCGTTTCCCCACGCCAAGGACGCACCGGACACCAGCCCTGTTTATCCCATCGTGTTTTGCGGTGATGACAGGTGGGATGCACGACTTGCAGATTGTCATACACGTCCAATCCACCACTGGCCATAGGCCGAACGTGGTCTCTCTCTATGGAATCGTGTAGGTCAAAGAGGCCTCTACAAATAGGACACCGACCGTGCTGACGCTTGAGTAGGGTTGCCTCCCTGGTATTGACCATCGGATGCTTCCCCCGTCGCGCCGCCCAGTACGGCCAATCTCCGTCATACCAGCTTTTATGTCCTCTGACTTTGTTATGTCTTCTAATAGACATATCCGAGAACTTGATCAACTTAAGAATGACCTTTCCCGCTTGCTTCACTCCAAACACCCAGTGACGTCGCCCCACCGTATGCCAGTATCGGACTTTCACCCATTTCCGGCCTTGGTTAGGGTGTCTACGCCTTGCCCATCGTCTCAGTTGCCAATACAGGACTGAATCGAGGTAGGCAAAGACCCGACTGGCTGCATTCGAGCGGTGATAATTGGCCCATCCCACAATGACAGGTGTGAAATGTCAATTACATAGGCGACAAAAGAGGAAGGAATTAAGGGGGTAATTCTGACCTTTTTTCATGAGTCTAAAAAAGTATTTTTTCAAGTCATAGGAGATCGCTTGTTTCGATGATTTAACCCAGGGGATCGCGCCAGAGCGTCGATGACAATTATCGAAATGGTCACATCAATCTCATCGAGTATCCTGGTGACGCCTCGATTGCTCCCTATGCCAGGAGTTCAATGGGATTATCGTGTGGGATGAGCTGGAGACCTATGCGGGTGACGATGGGGCGTTAGCCGAGCGTTGAGCGGCGGCCTGTTTACGAAAACTTTGAGCCTGAAACTCAAAAATGGTGGCATGGTGCACCAACCGGTCAATGGCGGCAACGGTCATCATCGAGTCGGTAAAGATGGTATCCCACTGACTAAAGGGCTGATTGGCCGAGATCATCACACTCTTTCGTTCATAGCGATGGGCAATGAGCTCAAACAGAACTGAGGTTTCCACATCAGACTTTTTGACATAGCCGAGATCGTCAATAATGAGGAGATCATAGCGGTCAAGCTTGGCCAGTGCGGCCTGTAATTCGAGTTGGAGCTTCGCCAGCTGGAGCTGTTGGACTAAGGCGGTCGCGGGACAAATTTAACCCGTTTGCCCAGCTCAACAATGGAGCGTCCCAAGGCGGCACAAACATGAGTTTTGCCGGTTCCACTGGGTCCAAATAGCAAGAGATTGCTAGCTGACTCTATCCAGTCAATCGATTGAGCGAAGGCCATCATCGCGGCTGGATTAAACTCACTGAGGTGGTCAAACTCAAAGTTGGTCCAAGACTTTGCGGAAGGTAGCTGCGCTTCGGCTAGGGCGCGGGTGATGCGATTTTGCACGCGCCGACTGGCTTCGCCTTGGGCCAAAGCCAACAGGAACTGGGCGTAGGACCAATGCTCCTGGGTGGCTTGGTGTTCGAGGGTTTGCCACTGGTCGAGAAAGTGTTTGAGCTTGAGGTGTTTGAGGGTGCTCATCAGAGTCTGATAGGGCACGTCCTGGGGCAGTGGTGAGGAGTTGGTCATAGCTGGCTAAATCATGTTGCACCGAGGTGACGGTGGGACATTGGTCGGCTGTTAGGGTGGCCTCAAAGGCCCGTTGCAGTCCCGCCACACTCAGACGGGTCTGTTCCAATTGGCGGTGTAAGTACTCGACGACCTGGGATTCGTTGTCTTGGGTCGCTGCAATATAGAGGGCTTCGGTGATCAAACGAGCGGCTTTATCAGGCTCCACCGTTGTTTTGAGCGTGTCCCATAGAGACCGCCACTGGTCATTAGGCAGTAGTTCTGCTTGCCATTGGCAGTACAGAAAGGCACGGGGTTTGCGACGGAGACTTTCGATCTGGTAGCCTCAATGCCCTCATCAACATCTAGCTGCTTATCTTTACATGACATAGTTCAGCACCTCTTTTAAGAAACATCTCTTTGCTCTTTGTGGTTTATGAAGGCTCCACTGCCGCCGCCGCCCCTAAGCCAGTTTGGGCTTTCCAGCGCTGATGCAACATGTCAGAAACTGAGCGTTGCCGCAACGCCATCAGGCGTGATAGCTCATCTGCATCAGCCCAAATAATCCAATATTTAGGGTACCTATCTACTAACTGTCGGGCTTTAAGTAATCCTCGCTTGGCCCATCGATGAAGAGTAGATGCAGGCATCTCTAGTTTTTTAGCTAGGTCTGGGGGTTAAATGAGTAGTCGGACAGAAACTCACGCTAAGGCTGTATCTATTGCCTAGCAAGGCTTAGACATCCCTGATCCAATAGAGAAGGCAATCCTGATTCATTAGCTGCACTTATGGCTTGAAATGATTGAAATCAGCCCCTTGGACTAGGGTTGGACTAGTTTGCTTAAAATCTAGTGCTAATAAAATTCTCTGGTCGAAAATCTAGGGCTCTATCCCTTGTGCTGTCGTTGACTAGTTGCTGAGCGGACAACTTTATTCGCCAGAAAATAGCATTAGCTGACGTTATCATTCAACCTTTTGAGACAGTAGGCTTGCCAACCGCCTCTACCCTATCCGGTACGCATTAGGAGAGGGCGACGGCAAGTATCAATGGCATTTTTGAGTAAGGCGCAACGACGGCGATATGGCTGCTATGTTGAGGAGCCAACACCGGCTCAACTGGCCCGCTATTTCCATCTTGACGATAGAGATCAAAGCCTAGTGAAGCGCCGACGCGGTGATCATAATCGGCTAGGATTTGCACTCCAGCTTTGTACTGTTCGGTTTCTCGGAACGTTTCTGGTAGACCCGCTGGATGTGCCCCCCATCGTGACTGCCCACATTGCCCTACAGCTGGGCATCAGCGACATTGGTTGTTTGCCACGCTATCTGGATCGTCCTAGCACTCACTGGGAGCACGCTAATCAGATTCAACAACAGTATAGTTATCGAGTCTTTACTGAGCAACCCACGCACTGGCAATGTATCCGGTGGCTATATGGGCGGGCTTGGATCGGTGATGAAAGCCCTAGCGTTCTCTTTGATGCTACCACCGTCTGGCTGATTGAACATAAAGTCCTCTTACCCGGTGTGACTGTCTTAGAGCGCCTGGTCGCGCAAGTTCGAGAACGGTCGACCCGGCGGGCTTGGCGGCAGTTATCCCAGTGCCTTAATCCTGACCAGCAAACTAAACTGGCCGCCTTGCTAGTTCCCAGCGAGGATGCTTGGTATACCCCGCTTGAACAACTACGACGCTCACCCACTCGTCACAGTGCTCCGGCACTCGTCAGGGCGCTGCAACGGTTAACTCAAATCCGAGACTTAGGCGTTAGCCATCTAACGCTCACCCAAATTCCACCCAGCCGAGTCAAGGCGCTCTCACGCATTGCCTTAACCGTTCGCGCTCAAGCGATTGCTCAAATGCCGTTTGAGCGGAGAATGGCGACACTACTTGCTTTCGCGAAAGAGATTGAGGCCACCGCCCAAGATGAGATATTAGACGTCCTTGAGGGGCTGGTTAAAGAGTTGTTGGCTAAGTCAGCTCGTGAAGGGAAGAAAGAGAGATTACGTACCCTCAAAGATCTGGACAAAGCGGCACTGCTACTCAGTCAAGCCTGTAGCCTCTTGCTAGAGACTGACGACGAGACTATCTCCGTTCGGGAGACCGTGTTTGAACAGGTTTCTCAGCAGAAATTAGCAGAGGCCGTCGCCCAGGTGGAAGCGCTGGCACGACCAGAAGATGACCAATACTACCCTGAGGTATTAGCTCGGTGGCGAACGGTACGGCAGTTTTTACCGCGACTGCTTCAAACGGTTGACTTTCAGGCCACGAAAGCCGGTCAGCCTATCCTTGAAGCGGTGCAATTTCTCAAATCCATCGAGGGTAAGTTAAAACCCAAAATGGATAGAGCACCCCAAACGATTGTGACAAAGGGATGGTCTCGATGGGTGAACTTGCCGGAGGGTGACATAGACCGTCGGGCCTATACGTTCTGTGTGTTAGAACAACTGATGGCGGGTCTGCGTCGCCGCGATCTGTTTGTCAGGCCCAGTGTCCGTTGGAGTAATCCCCAAGCCAAATTACTCCAGGGCAGCGCGTGGGAGGCCGCTCGGCTTCAGGTTTGCCGAACACTGAATTTGACACCCGCTCCGCAGCAGGAGTTGTCCAAACTGAGTGAACAGCTAGAGGCTGCCTATCAGCGCACTGCCGACAACCTAGCCTCTAATGCAGCTGTCAGAATTGAGCAGTCGAACGGCCAAGATACACTGACAATTAGCAATCTTGATAAGCTCGAAGAACCTGATAGCCTGATAGAACTCAGAGAGAACGTCGCCGCGCTTCTCCCGCGTGTCGATTTGACGGAAATTATCCTGGAAATCCATGCCAGAACAGGGTTTCTAGATGCGTTTACCCATGCCAATGAGGGCGAATCACGGGTCAAAGATTTATCGACGAGTCTCTGTGCTGTCCTCATGGCCTCAGCTTGCAATATTGGGCTGCGGCCTTTACAGCATCGTCAGGATAGTCCAGCCCTGACGGGGCATCGGTTGAATTGGGTGAAGCACAATTACATTCGACCAGAAACACTCACGCTGGCGAATGCCCGATTAGTTGAGGCCCAAACGCAGATTCCATTAGCACAACAGTGGGGCGGTGGTGACGTGGCTTCGGCGGATGGCATTCGATTTGTCGTCCCGGTGCGCACCCTCAATGCTGGCCCCAATCCCAAGTATTTTAATCAAGGGCGAGGCGTCACCTATTACAACTTCACCTCTAACCAGTTCACGGGGTTTCATGGTCTCGTCGTGCCAGGGACATTGCGTGACTCCCTCGTGGTTTTGGTCGGGTTATTAGAACAGCGAACCAGTTTACGGCCTCAGGAATTGATGACCGACACGGCGGGTTATAGCGATATTGTCTTCGGTTTGTTCTGGTTGCTGGGTTATCAGTTTAGTCCTCGACTAGCTGATGCTGGCGAAGCACGGTTTTGGCGAATTGATTCAGACGCTGATTACGGGGTGCTCAATGGACTGGCACGACAGCAGGTGAACACGAGCCTGATTGAAGAACAATGGGATGATATGCTACGCATTACAGGCTCCTTAAAACTAGGGACGGTCAGCGCTTTGGAGATCATGCGTGTCCTTCAACGAGGCGGAAAACCTTCGAGACTGGGCAAGGCCATTGCAGAGGCTGGCCGCGTTGCCAAGACCTTGTATTTGCTGAATTATGTCGATGACGAAAACTATCGGCGGCGGATCTTGACTCAACTCAATCGAGGCGAAAGTCGGCATAGCTTAGCCAGAGCTGTGTTTCATGGACAGCGCGGAGAAATTCGTCAACGGTATCGGGAAGGACAAGAAGATCAACTGGGGGCGTTGGGGCTGATCGTCAACGTGATAGTGCTATGGAACACCCTCTATATGGAGGCTGCGATCCAGTATCTACGGCAACAAGGAATTGACATACATCCTGAAGATGTAGAACGACTATCACCGCTGGGCCATATCCACATCAACATGCTGGGCCGATTTTTCTTTGATCTACCTGAATCTGTCCAGCGCGGTGCAATGAGGGCTTTGCGTACCTTCAATGATCTCAATGGGCAGTTCGCCTAGAATGACTGTCCTGCAAGGGCTTCAGCCTTAGCGTGAGTTTCTGTACGATTACTCATTTAACCCCGAGACCACGTTCGGCCTATGGCCAGTGGTGGATCCCACATTCCGCCCTCTGGATTGTCACATTCGGAATAATGAGCGATGATACGCATCAACGTCATTGCAAGGGATAGCGTCTTATCGATATCGTCGTCCAAACCGTAGACCATCTGGGCATTGTCGCGGGTATTGTCGATGAGCTGGGTGTGGTTGAGACCATCAATCAGTGTCTTGGTCAAGATCCCCATGAGCAGATCAGCGCCGGGATAGCGGTGAAATGCATATTTGCATGACTTCGGCAGAATGATGTCCACTTCGGCCCCCCCACTTTAAGGCGTGAGATCAGGGTCCACCGAGACAGGTAATAAAATCATAATCTAGCATTGAAGAAATGACTGAGTGATGACCAGATCTCAAAGGGTTAAATCTGGTCATGGGTTGGCATCAGATTATGAGGGTTCCTCCTTGCCTTGAGCGTTAAGTTGACTGGTGAGTTTACGCATGGATTCGCCCTTGAGAGTGAGTTTCAAGGAATCATGGACAATGCGGTCAAGAATGGCATCGGCGAGGGTGGAGTCTTGAATCTTCTGATGCCAATCCTTGATAGGAAACTGAGAGGCAAAGAGACACGAGGCCTGCCGAAAGCGGTCATCAAGGAGGTCGAGAATTTCACGAGCATCATTGGGTGTCAACGGGTCTCTGAGCCATTCATCAAAGATGAGTAAATCAAAGGCAGCCAAGTGTTTACGGAATTTAGGGAAAGAGCCATCGGCCTTTGCAAATTTCAACTCAGCAATGAGATTAGCGGTTTTGAAATAGCGAACCGACTGGCCATGCTTACACAGATGATCTGCTAGGGTACAGGCGAGAAAGGTCTTGCCCACCCCGGTCGGCCCCACCATGATGAGGTTGAGATGCTGAGTGAGCCATTGCCCCTGAGCCCAGTCCAAGAATTGAGCTTTTTTCAAGCCCCGTGCCACTTGAAAATCCACCTCACTCAGGGTGGCTCCCATAAAGAGTTGGGCTTGCTTGAGTCGGCGCTTGAGGCGTTGGTTTTGCCGTCTGATATGCTCACGCTCGACCAGTAAGGCAAATCGTTCATCAAAGCTCAGGTCATGATAGGTGGGCTGTTCGTGTTGTTCACACCAGGCGTCGAGTAGGCCATGGAGTTTGAGGTCTTTGAGTTGTTCAATGGTTTGTTGCATGATGGGGGTCACTATCGAGTTGTATTAGTTGTAGTAGGCACTGCCCCGAACATTGTCGTGGTCAATACTCGGGGGCGCAGGCACGTCAATTAGGACAGGGGTTTTATCAAGATGATGTTGGAGAATATGCTTGAGTCGCTGATAGCCTGACATGGCGAAGATGTTGGCGCGTTTGCACGCATCTTCTAATCGGTCAGCTCCATAGCGGGTGGCTAAACTCTGGAGTCCTTTGAGGGAACGAAAGGCCTGCTCGTCATGGGATTTGCTCTCAAAAATCGTCTCTACCTGGGTGCGAGTTTGGGGGCCGATCTGGTGTGCCCACGCCAAAAAAGACTCCCGTGACTGACGCTTGTAGGCCCAATGCTCTGGCGGCATGTGATGATCCAAGGTGCTATGGCGATGGGCTAAGGTTGAACGAGGGTGGGCTGAAATTCGCTTATTTTCATAGAACACCTCCACCAGCTGCTCACTGGTTTTGACCATCACTTGGCGTCCGACATACCAGTAGGGCACCGACATCGATGTACTAGCCTCAATACCTCCATCAATGTCTAAATCATCATATTGAGGTGTCATAAGTAAGGACTTATTTTCAGATAGTGTCATTCGGCTATTCCTTCAAGGGGATGTTTTAGTCATTTCAGAGTCAGGGGCAACGGTGGGGTCTTCACCTTTCCACCGCTGATGTAAGATGTCGGGTGCAGAACGTTGCCGCTGCTTCCTCAGTCGTTCAAGCTCATTGTCGTCGGCCCAGATAATCCAGTACTTGGGTGGCTGAGTTAGTTGTCTAGCTTTTTTAACCCATCCTCGTTGAACCCAACTATGCAATGTTGCCGCAGGCATATCCAATTCTCTGGCTAAATCAGGAAGCCGCCACTCATTATCAGCTAAAAGGATGTGTGGTTTAGGGGGGCTCTGCTTTCCCAAGCCTAGCTGGCGCATTAAGGCTCGAACCATTTCCTGAGTAAATGTTTTTTGGCGTTTGGGGGGATAAAACCCTTGTTGGTGAAGCCGTGTAATGATCTCGTTAGCCGTCATATTAGACTGAGCACATTGGGTTAGGCACTCGCAAAGCTGAGGGTAGTTACTCAGTTGAGACCATTTTCCGACAGGTCGGATAATACGAGCATGAGAAGAGAATCCTCCCGCCCAGTCAATATTAACATGAACCAACTCACTCTCTCCTTCCACCTTCACCCTAATAGCTTGAATTACTTGCCGGATAATTTCTTTGCGCTGAGCATGGGTTGTTGTTTCTGCATTCCACAAAGCCGGAAGACTATTAGCCAGTTGTCGAATTGAGTGTTTTTCTGTCTCAGAAAGCTGCCTAGGTTGTTGGCAACAGAATCTTTGATATTCTTCTTGAAGTTGTTTTTGCGCACTTAGTTTTGCTTCCCAATCTTGAGCCAACTGTCTTGCGACCAAGCGATTTTCCGGTTCTATAAAACGATAGTGTCTCCCTGCACGCTCAGCCTCAAATTTAGCCCGTTCTAAACGCTGTTTCCATAACTGGTCAAGTTCATAACGGTTTTGTTCTACCTGCATTGCTACCGACAAAGATAACTCTATAGCTGCTGGTTTTAAGGCTGCCAATACTTGTTCAGTCACATATTCGTCTAAACAATCTCCTGATAAGCATTGACAAAGGGGACCACCATGCTCAGCAGCTTCACGCCTACAAACATAACGAGGGGCACCTCTCCTGTGATACTGCACACTCATTCGATTCCCGCATCGTTGACAAACGACCAGGCCAGAGAGCAGTGCCCTGCCTTGACGAGCATTACCTCGTTCATTGGCACGATTTTGATTCGCTTTAAGTTGAGCACGGTTCTGTTGATATTGTTCCCAAGAAATATAGGCAGGATGATGGTTTTTAATCAGGACTAACCACTCTTCAGGTGGTTTCACAACAAGTCCCGTATGAGGTCGACCGGCTTTGTGTTTGCGTGGGTCAATTTGTTTACGGCCATAGGTATAGGCTCCCGTGTACGCAGGATGATTGAGCAGACTCAGTAACGTAGACCGACTCGGACGTCGCCATTCTAGTTCACCCTTATTAGCCCCATGGAGGGCTCGCACACCAAGCTGAATTTGATGGAGGGCTAGGTAACGTAATACGGCATGGACAGTGCCTAATTCTTCAAACTTGCGAAAGATGAGACGAATGACTTGTTGAGCTTGTTCATCCGGGTCAAAGCAAATATCTCCCGATGGGCGACGCACATACCCAATCGGTAAATGAAATCCCAGTTCACCGCGTTGAGCTTTGTTGAGTCGTCCTTGTAGCATTCGTTGTTTCAAGACGTGGAGCTCGATCTCCGAAAAAGATCCCTTCAACCCCAACAAGAGCCTGTCGTTGTAATGACTCGGATCATAAATGCCATCGAGATCTGCTATTAGCGTACCGAACAGTGCACAGATTTCTAACAGTTGATGCCAATCTTTTGAGGAACGGGCCAGGCGAGACATTTCGATGCCTAATATCAGGCCAACATGGTTCGAGCCCGACCTCGCTCACTAATCGCTGAAAGCCCACTCGCCCCTCCACACTGCTACCAGACTTCCCTAAATCATCATCGATAATCAGAACTCGTTCCGGTTGCCAGCCCAGAGCTTTTGCTCGATTGGCGAGACCATACTGAAGGCGTGTCGATTCTTGGTGCTCGGAGACCTGTTGTAAGGTTGATTGACGCACGTATACCGCCGCTAAGCGGTCAAGATGTGAAGCCTGAATCTTGTCGGAGGGCCAGCTACTGATCTCATCTTTGAGTTCATCTTCTTCCTCCTCCTGAGTTTGAATAGCCATCTGGCTCTCCAGCATTTGGCTCAGGACACTGACAAGTCGTTTCTGATTCGCCTTGGGTAGATTCGCTCCACAGCGTCTCTACACTCGTGGCAAAATAGGACGGGGGGGGGTGATTGGCTGATACATTGATGGCTCAGGTTGATAATTGCACTGCCTTTATTTTGGCAACTAAGGCAACCAGTCGTTGCAATCCATCAATGCCAATCACAATTAACTTTTTCGACCGATTTGTATTGATGGGGGCATTATGGCTAGTAGAAATGCGCCAGCCATAATACCCCTATAAAGACGAAGCCTTCTCAATACCCTACCGTTAGATTGAGGGGGTTACTCCGCTTGGTTGAACTCGTCGCCAAAATAAAGGCAAGTGAGCCATTGCACGAAAAGGAAGAATATCCATGTCAGAGCGAAACGAGTCCCCCCGTCTGCCTGTCCTCCGAGGAAGGAGCTGTGGCAACGGTTGCCGCAACTGAAGCGGCAGAGACTGATCAATGTCTTGAGCCAACTGCTGGAGAATCATCTGAGTGCCCAGTCAGGACAGGAGGTGACGAATGAGTCTCCCAACGAATAGCAGCCACTGGCCTTCAGAAAAAATACAAGCCCATCATCTGGACCGGTTAGCGGTGGTCTATGTTCGTCAGTCAACCTTGCAGCAGGTGAGCGACCATCAAGAATCGACCCGACTCCAGTATGGATTAGTGGGGCGAGCCGAAGCCCTAGGCTGGAGAGCCGAGCGTGTGCTGACCATTGATGATGATTTAGGAAAGTCAGGCAGTAGCGCTGAAGGACGTTTAGGCTTTCAACGTCTTGTCAGTGAAGTGGGTCTCAATCATGTGGGGTTAATATTAGGAGTAGAGATGTCCCGGTTGGCCCGTTCATCGAAAGATTGGCATCAACTGTTGGAAATCTGTGCCCTATTCGGCACACTGATAGCCGACCTGGACGGCATCTATAATCCGAGTGATTACAACGACAGGCTCTTGCTTGGGTTGAAAGGATCGTTCTCGGAGATAGAGCTCCACATCCTCAAACAGCGAATGATTCAGGGAAAGCGTAACAAAGCTGAACGAGGGGAATTGGGCTTCAATGTGCCCATCGGCTATGTGCGTCGTCCCTCTGGGGAAATACACTTTGACCCAGACGAACAAGTACAACAGGTGGTGCAGCTGATCTTCAGAAAATTTGAGGAATTGGGGACCCTCAATGCCGTACTCCAGTACCTAGTGACCCATCATATTCAGATTGGGGTACGGGTATTATCGGGACCGACAAAAGGCGATTTAGAATGGCATCGGCCCAATCGAGCGACATTGCAAAATCTCCTGAGACATCCAACCTATGCTGGGGCCTATGCCTATGGACGCAGACAAGTAGACCCTCGAAAAAAGAAAGCGGGACGACCTCATACCGGCAGAGTGGTTAAGCCTTGCGAGGAATGGCTGGTCTTGATCAAAGATCACCATCCGGCGTACATTAGCTGGGAAAAATACCAGCAGAATATTGCTCAACTCAAGTCCAATCAGAACCGCAGTAATGAACAAGGACATCCCCGTCAAGGGGTTGGGTTACTGTGTGGGTTGTTAGTGTGTGGTCGATGTGGGGGTCGCATGGCGGTTCAGTATTCCCATGGACAAGATCATCATCGCTATATCTGCGCCCGAGAGAAAGTCGATTATGGGGGTGAGATTTGCCAACACTTGTCGGGTGCTTGTTTAGATGAGTATGTTGTTGACCAAGTTTTACAGGCCCTGGAACCCGCCGCATTAGAGTTGTCACTGGCCGCTGCAAGACATCTTGAAGAAGACCGATTAGAACTCGACAAGGTGTGGCACCAACGACTTGAGAGAGCCCAATTTGAGACTGATAGAGCCAGACGACATTACCAGTTAGTAGAGCCAGAGAACCGTTTGGTCGCCAGACAATTAGCCCAAGAATGGGAAGCTAAATTGCAAGCTCAACAACAACTCCAAGAAGACTATGAACGTTTTTGTTGCGAGAAGCCCAAACAACTATCACCCGACCAACAACAACAGATTCGAAGACTTGCTCAAGACCTGCCTGCCTTATGGTCTGTGCCAACAACAACTCAGGCTCAACGCAAAGAAATCATCCGGCAGGTGATTGATAAAATCATTGTCACTGTTGAAGGCACAAGTGAACAGGTTCAGGTTATGATTGAGTGGTCGGGAGGATTCTCCTGTCAAGCTCAAATTATTCGTCCGGTGGCAAAATGGACACAACTGAGTTACTACCCTCAGTTATGTGAGCGGCTAGAGCAACTGGTCGAGGCCAATTTAACAACCGATGAAATAGTTGACTGCTTGCATCAAGAAGGGTTTCGTCCACCCAAACGACGTCAAACCTTCACTCGAGAAATCGTCCAAACCTTGATACGCCATCTCGGACTCCGGCCTCGTCCATTGCCTAAAGCCAGAGAGCCCCTTTCTGAGCATGAGTGGTGGCTCCCTGAGTTAGCGGTCACGCTGGGGATGCCCACCGTGACCCTATACAACTGGGTGCGACGTGGTTGGGTCAAAGCCCGGCAGCAACCCACGTCCCCAAAACACTGGGTCATTTGGGCCGATGAGATTGAACTGGAACGATTAAGAACCCATCGGCAACGGCCTGTCGGTGACATTCTACGGCAACGTTGGAAAGGCAAAGTGCCCACGATTGCAATCCCACCTGAGTAACCCTCCTCACACCGTCACTGTTAACTCTTCACCGGAGAATACAAATGGAAAACCATCAGCCTATGACTAAGCAACCTCGGCATAAAGAGGGAGATGACTATGGGGGTATTGAGGCTGGCGTATCTCGACATGCCAGCGATAGCCATACCATCTCAGAATGGTCAGTGCCTGTTCAACGGTGGTGACCGGTTCACTGGTGAGTAACATCCAGGAAACCGGGTCTTCTCCCTCAGGACAATCGACTTCATCGGCATAGACCGCATAGACCTGAAGTTCGCTATCGGTGCCTAAGCGGGCTGGAGACCGTAACTGCACCCGACAGAATCGAACGGCCAGGTTAGCGGTGCGGGCCTTTCGAGTTTTGGTGGCCGGTAAGTCAACCGCATGATACGCCGTTATTGGCTGAGCCTCCAGCTTTTCCCATAACCGATGCGGATCGTGCTCAAGACTGCGATTGTGAGCGGCCCGTACTACGACACCGGTATGACTCAACTCGTTGACTTGGTCAAACACTTCCGCAATGTCCCCTTCTCGGTCAAAGACGTGGATAACGCGTGTCGAGGGAGCGACCGCTTGCTCCAGTGTCATCATCGCTTCGACCCAGCGATACGATTCTTTTTCTTCAAAAGGCCGAGCTCGTTTTGCCTTGCGGGCTTCAGCACGACGTTGTTTTTTCTGTTGCGCTGTTTCGTTGGCGGGGGGCTTGGCACGATGCTCACGGTTCCAAAGCTTTTGCCACACCAATCCCAACGGTTGGCCTTGGTCGGGCTCAACCGCAAGCGCACTGTGGAGCAGTAATCCATTGCCACCATTGCCTTGGGGACCATAGCCCTCGCGTTTCTCTAGAATCGCACTATAGTCCAAATAGGTGGTGTCCCCAACGCTTAACACCCTCGATTGCCGACTGACGAGTTCGGTGGTCATCTGACCATGAGGTTGGATGATCTTTTCAAAGTGAGTTTTGGGATTAGCGAAAACGCATAGGACCGTTTCAGTTCCTTCGCAGTCTCAAATACACTCGATAGACCTTGGCCAAATTTTTCACTCAGCGCTTGACCGATGCTCAACGCGCGACGATTCAAACGGCGATCTCCTAACGCACAGGTCCCAAAATTTTGCTCATCACGTTCGGTACTCATCGGTGGCTCACTGGGTAGCGGTGCACTCACTTTAACGGATGTTGAGGCTATGGGCTAGAAGCAATGTCTGTCAATGATTTCAGCACTTAATAGGAAAAGTCAGGGTGCTGAAGGCGGGCGGGTCACCGTGAGGTGATTCGCCTAGCTAACTTCAGCACCCCAGATAGCAGTAGGCGTTTGTGGTTATTTTTGCGATCGCTGATTTAAAAGATGAGTCGATCCATAGTTTTCGCTATTTGACTTTTGTTGACAGCTAGAGCCCTACCGAGGATCAGCAATACCTTATGTTTTCTCCAGCTTCAGAAGCTTGCGCAAGCTAGTTTCGAGTTGATCCGTAATCTGTCGGTCACCACGTTCCAGTTTGCCGACATAGTCAGCGCTGATCCCCAGGAAACCAGCCAGTTCCTTACGCGACCAGCCACGCTCTTTACGACCAGCCTTAATTACTTCACCGGTCAGCTCATTCAACGCTATAGGTTCAGTGGTCAGCACTTTTTGGGGTTTAGGATTTTTCAATTTGGCCAATAGCACTGGAATTGGGTGGGGTGGCTTGATATCCAGCTGGGCTCTCATCAGGCGCTCGATGATTTTCACCTTGCGCCAGTCTGGTGGTTTAGGCGCATCGCTGTTAGGGCATATCCACTCTGGATAGGTGTCGGGATCGTATTCGATTTCCCAGCCCAGTTCCGTTAGTAGAGTGAGGGCTTTGTCCCAGCGCTTTCTCAGATCGCGGGCTTTGTATTTATCGGTGAGGGCGTTGTTGATATCTGTCTTGGTGATGACCTCTTCTAATAGGTTGATGACGGTGTAGCCATAGGGATTTTGATTTCTGGCGCGGATGCGGGCATCAAGGGTGAGCTGGATGGCTAACCGCAGCGCTAGTTCGTTATGGTACGGGTCTATTTTGAGGATGTCTCGGGCGAGAAAGCCAAACTGGTGGAGGGCTTCCTTGGCTCGGTTTCCAGCCCGGTTGAGAAAATGCTTGGTCCAGCCGCCGGGGCTGACGGTGATATAAATTTCTTCGGGTTTTTCAATTTTGCGGGTGGCCAAGTCAATTTGACCGTGGGAGTCGATCAGAATGTCCCACATGCGACCGACGGGCATACTGGCGTCTACTTTGCGCTTGCCGCGACCTTCAATCCAGACAGATTTGACCATTAGGCAAGACAGGGCAAATGCAGCTGCAGCGACGGTGTTGCGTTTTTCGGCCAGGCTGCTGTTGTGGTTGCGATCCCATCCAAGCAGACTGACCACATCTGTGGCTTTGAGGGTAAATGAGTTTTTCCAGGGCTCATTTTCGGCCATGGTTCTAGCCGCGAAGATCAGCTGCAGTTTGACGGTATCAAAGCCAAACTTGTCGATGATCTGTTCAGCCGCTTCCCAGGGGAGTAGGGCAATATCGCCTGGGTTGGTGATGTAGTGCTCGATGAAGTTGGCGGGGTTGCTTTTGCTTTGGTGTTGGAAGACTGCTAGATCATCTTCGTTGCGCTGCCATAGCTCGGGGCGTAGCTGGGCCTTGATGCTGCTGGCAATGGGAATTGATGTGGGAATTGGAAAGACCTGGGCCAGAGCGAGGTCAGTATAGGCGGCGGAGACAGGTCGTTGTCTGAGTCCTAGAAGCTGTTCTAAGTCTTGGAGAGAACAGCCGGGGAGATTTAGTCCTTCAACAATAATTTGGGTGATGTCCTGGCAGTAAATCTGCCCAAACATATTGAGCTTTTCTGAAAACTCGGGTGCTTCAGGATGGTTGATATAATTGCCAACTGACCTTTTAAGTTCTTCTGGGTCAATTGTCTCTAAAGAGTCTTCTTCCTGTTTTGCTTCAATTACTTCTAATGCCCAAACCACCAGGTTGGAGCCAATGGCCTTAACAAACTCGTCCTGGAAGTCTTGTCGCTCGAAGAACAAAAGTAGCGCTGCTTTGAGATGGTCTTGAATTGAGGTCTCATTTAAATGAACATCAATGCTTTGGCGAGGTTCTGTTTTTCCATTGGTTTCTTTCAAAAGACGGAAATGGGACTGATTGAGATCTAAGGCATCAATGCCTTCTTTTTCAACCGTCAGCTCTACTTTGTGTTTGTAGATCTTGGCCAAGTGCTCGTAGAGCTGCAGGGTGATCAGGTCTGGAAGGCTTGAATGCTCTTGGATAGCTGTAGTCAGCTGTTGCAGATAGTCAGTGGTCAAGACATCATTGATCAGCTTTGCCCAGCGATAACCCTTGTTGCCTAGGGGAATGGGGGACAACTCGTACACACTGCTGGAAGTCTGACTGTCTTGCTTGGCCATAAGGCGAGGAGGGCTATCGAAATAGTTACTGTTTAGATAAGTTCTAACTACAAAAATAACTCAGCCATTATGGCACCAATTGTTATGGGGGGTGATGGAATTAAGATTCGTGTAATTCCAAATGCCACTAACACTTTTATTTAGAGGGATGATTGGTAAGGTTTAGAGTTATTAGGACTCATTCTGTTGGCTTTGCTGAATCTCTGACCAGAGGCTATCTAAAGTGACATCTCCGAGCCGCTGTTGGCGGTCTCGCGTGTAGTCACCTGTGCCTATATCAAACTGCTTGAAAAAGCGCACGGCATTAACATAGCCTAGGCTCTCGACCAACGTACTAAAGGCTTGACGATTAATTTCAGCAAGGGTCATGGTTATGAGTCTCCATTCAGTTCGTTATCACTATCAACATTTTCCTCAGCCATAATCCAGGTAACTGGATTTGTCACAGGTACTGAAATCTTGATACGTCTTGAGCGTCGTAATAGGCGATCATCCGTCGTCAAAAAGCAATCGACAGTTGCTGCTTCGGCACAGGCCAGATGCAAGGCATCGAATGGAGTGAAACCTGAGACTTGTAATTCAGTCGCCCGTTGCATCATTGCTTCAGTGACCTGAATTTTCTGGGTTGCTAACAAAAGGGCTGCTAATACCCTTTGACGGCGTTCTGGGTTAGCTGTTCGACTAATTTCAGCTTCTAGAGCGGTGCTGTTAACCAGGTGTAGATCACCTTGCTGGCAACGTTCTAATATTGCTAGAACTGCTTCGCCCTCTAGACGTACTCGTTGCTGACGCCAATCATCAAACGGACGATTGAAGCAGCAAACATCTAAGTAAAGGCGCTGAGGCATAGATAAAGCCGTGAGTTTAGGCTCAGAATATTACGCCATTATGATAGTTCACTACTATCGTTTAGGCTTTGGATGATTGTTTGTCTATTCTGCAACTAGCTTTCTATCAACCGCCTAATCTTTCGGAGTCTAACCGCTGTCTAAATTTCATCTGGGTCATACGAATAGCTTCATCATGGGCCTGTTCCAAATCGTCGAGTTCAAAAATAGCCACTAGCTTTTCGCAATACTCAACCATTTCCAGTCCCAGTGTTTCCGGGATATAGTTGCGGGCAATGTGCCGCGAGCCCGAGACAGGCGCTTCCCAGATTTGCTTGATCTCGCTGGCATCCATACCAAACAGGCCACGGTAGACATAGTTGGTCCACTTACCAAATTTGTAGGGGCTGTTTCCCCCTTGTTCGGCGACGGCATAGGCCCAATCCTTTCTGGCTGGCTTGCCCGCCTGTCGAGCTACCAGCCACTGTTGAATCCGTTCGCTATCCTCACGGGTATAGGTCTGCTTGAGAAATGTGTAGGCCTCAGCATATAGACCCTCAGCCGCAAACCAGGCCAAGAAGTCGATCAGTCCGTTTCTAGCCTTTGCCCGCAGCTTCCCAGGATTTTTCGCCCAATCGCTGACCAATTCTACCCAGTCGGAGGCCTCGATTACCCGGTAGGTATTACCGTCATTTGCCTTGATCTCTGACACCCTAAACTGCTTGCCAGATGGGAGCTTGAGGTAGTTTACCCCCTCGATTTCTGACACCCTATCGGCAAAGGTTTGGGCCGGTACATTGGTATGGCGGCTCATGGTGCGATACCCCACGCCAATGGTGGGTCGGTCGGGGCCAAGTCCATCAGGATCGATGATCACCACCCTGAAGTCGCGATCCTTAAATTTGATGGGGACTACCTGGCCGGATTCGAGCATTATGTGGACTGATAAGTACAAAAGTATTAATTATGGAGAATAGCCCATTATGGGTTGACTTTTAACAGGGGGGTCAGAAATCCTGGCGAGTGGTTTTTGATATTACAGGGTTGGGTAAAGGTGCCGAACTTACGAATTTTAGTTTTCTGACACCCTCCAGTGCTTATGCAATAGGTGTTTGAGGCTATTAGCCCTCAGTTTTCTAACACCCTATTCTAGAGCGTTTCCGCTGAGTTTTCTGACACCCTTCAGGCCTTGTTGTGAGAAGGTTTCAGCTAATGAGTGGCTAGATTTCTGACCCCCTATTTAAATTTTTCTACGCTCCAGATAAATTAGACATCATCCTTACCCTCGCAGGTAAATCGGTATCCATACCGTTCAAAGGCTTCATATTCGAACACTCGTCGAACTGAATTGCACGGCGGGCGAACAAAGCTATAACCCTTGCAAAGTAAGGATTGCACCATGAATGATATACCTAATTTGAACGTTGAGCGAACGGTTATAGAGTAGGCTTCGTACATAGCATTATGGCTGGATGTCTGCGGCCTACTCCGGTTGAAGCAGGATAGCTTTCTGCCGTGCCGCTGCCAGATCTGCAACCCTATGGTGTGGACGGTTTTGACCTCACACCAGCGTGTCTTCAGTGTTGTATCCATTGCCATATTTTTCTTGTAAGTGCAGACGTCTGCACTTAATTGCACTGATTCACAATTTTATGGTTCAAAATTGCAATACTGATGTATCCTATCCGGTGTACAGTTGTGCAATTGTGGATTGGGACAATGATTATCGCGATCGCAGCAATTAAAGGAGGCGTTGGCAAAACCACTATCACGTTCTGTCTAGCTGCCACCCTAGCCCATCTGGGCAAAAAAGTTTTATGCATTGATTTAGACCATCAGGGGGATCTTTCCTCCGCTATGGGCGCTGAACGCGACGCTTCATCCCCTGATATTGGTCAAATTCTCTATGCTCCCAAGCGAGATCAGGCTGATCTAATGGCTCAGGGCATTATCGACGTGCAGGGTTGGTGCCACCTGCTTACTCCAGGTATGGATTTAGGCGGATATCAAACTGAAATCGAAAAAGGCTTATCCAGTGAGGGCCGTCTAAAGGACGCCTTGGCTCAGTTTAATAGTATTTATGAGAACTACGATTATGTTCTGCTAGATACTCCTAAAGGGGAAGGTCTATTTACCAAAAATGCTTTAGTTGCCTGTGATCAGGTGTTAGTGCCGGTGCAAACTGAGTACTTTGCTCTGAAGAATATTCCAGAACTATTGCAAATGGTGAGTCAGATTGCTGATCGGGCGAATCCTGATTTGCGAGTTTCCACATTGGTCCCGAACCGCATGAAGTCCACCAGTTTGCATAAGAGCATCCACCAGCAAATTATCGATTGGGATGTGCGTACCCATTTGCCCCATCAAACCGAAGAGTCTTGGACCTCTCCTCCCATTCGAGATTTAACCGTGTATTCAGAGCTATCGGCTCAAGGGGAGTCGCTTTATTCTTACAGCTCTGTGAAAGAAGAACATCGTAAACCATTTGTTGCGATCGCAGAGTATTTAGAATCCCTACGTAGTTCGTCTAATCTTCTGGAGGTAGAGACCGTTGGCTAAAAAAAGTTTTTCCAGGGTAGCGACTGTTGCTGAGAAAGCCCCCGTACCTCGCAAACTAGCGGTCGTCCCCAAACGTAAGACTGCAGATGAAGTTGTCAACTTAGAACGTGTGGACCTGGCCGATCGTGAAAATTGGTTACGGGCACTCGATATTTGTCAGGCCAATAATGCTCAGCCCTTGAATACGCTGTTGCATGAAATTGAAACCTATCAAGGTCAGATTGATCAGGCTCTCCAAACAGCCCAGGCCCAAAGCACCATATATGCCTATGCCATTGGTAGTCGCTTAGATGTAATTGAAGAGAAACATCTCTATAAGGAGAAAGATTATGACAATCTCACTGCCTTTATTAAAGGGGGTGAAGTACGTCGACCCAATGGCACACCTATTACCACACGCCAGGTGTGGGCCTATCGTCGGGTGACTCGTGGCTTAAAAGAGTTCTTGCAAATTGCCGAGTCCATTCGTGATGGCAAGGCATTGTCTACTGAACTGGAACAACATCTTAAATCCTTAGGGAAACAGGTCAACAAAGATATTGTTGAGTCCTTTTTAGATTCCTATGCCGATAGTATTGCTGGTGTTCTGGAACTGGGCGTATCCAAGCTAGAACAGGTTTACCGCTTGCCCGAACCTGTTGCGTTAACGGGGTTGCTTGCGGGTAAGTTGCCCCTTGAAGAAGACATCATTGAAGTGCATGAGGTGTCATTTTCTCAACTAAGAAAAGCGATCAGTACCCACGAGAAACAACGTAAAGCTAACAATGGCAAGAAGACAGTTAGCAAAATTACCAAAGCTGATCGCATGCTAGATAACCTGAACCATGCTGTTGAAGAGTTGGATGCATTAGTTCTTAGCGATCTACAACTGCAACGATTAAATGCCCTGAGGGATGCGATTGAACGTATTTTGTCATAGTCTACGAAATCCTGGTTAATAGTCTCCGAAGGTGCAGACGTCTGCACCTGAATGCACTAGTTCACAGCTTAGTTTCAGCGCTCTGCCAAGCTGCGAGAAAGTCTGGATAACCCAAGGTGCCTGACCAAGTCCAGAGTAATTTGAAGAAGGCTAATTGTTGATCTTTGTTTTCGGCTATGGTGGCTTGTTCGTATATGAGGCGTAGTTTTGATACGAGTTGGGGTAACTGAGCATCAGTAGCCGCAAGTTGTAATGTTTTGCCAGCTTGTTTACGTTGCGTTTTATTCTCGCTAGTGATCAGGTACTGCCATAGTGTCTCTATGGCAATAGGATGTCCAGGTTGCAGCTGGTTCAGCTTTTGGGCTAGTCGTAGGCGATTGCGATCGCCCTTTTCTATCCGAGTCACCAGACTGTCAATTTGTTTAGTGACATCAGGCTGGTACTGCTGTTTTTTGCCGCTTCGGTGTTGTAAGTGTCTAGGAGATTGGGAGGATGACTCTCTGTTTATGAGGACGGGATGGTTGGGGTTAAGGTTGACCAGCGCGTCTAACGTCGGTTTATCTTGAGGATTATGGGCTAGTAAGTCTTCTAAAGTTGCGACAGGTAAGGGATGATGGGGATCAACCTTTGCTAAGCGTAGGGCCGCTTTTCGTTGTGCAATAGGTTGTTGACTCCTATGAATAATCTCTTCTAGTGTTTCAATGGCTAAACCATGGCCTGGGAATAACGTGCCCAAATGACGGGCCATATCCATTTTGAGATAGTCACTACGTGCGGTCGGTAATAAAGCTTCAAGGGTTTCGATGGCGACCTGACTCTGTGGATCGTAGCTGCGCCCTAGGCTGTAGGCGGCCATCCATCGATCAAAGAAATCCTGGTTGGGGTCTTGCGCGAACTGGGTAAGCACCTGGGTCACCTGACTCAGATCAGACTCAGCTAAGGCCGCTTTAGCAGCTTCGATCAAAATGGGTGAGATCTTGCGTGTTAAGTTAAAACGCCATGTTATCAGTTGTTGAATGATGCCATGGGCTTTGGGAAACTCAGCATATTCTCCCAAGGCTCTACCGGCAAGTAGCCAGGTGCGATGCTCAAAGAATCCACCACAGTTATCTTGGAAGTCCAGTAAGGCATCAATTAGCGCAGTCTTGTCAGTGTTTGCGATATCACTACGACCTAACCAGAGAAGAATCACGGGTTGCCAGTTTGGTAGCACCATGGGTAATTGAGCGTCCTTTGGCGTCGTAAAGTATTGCCACTCTTCGATAGCCTGGGCTGCAAAATAATCACGAAACGTACCATGCAGAAAGCCGTAGACTTTCTCACCTGTGGACGTTGCCAGGGGCATTAGCCAACCTAGTTGCATTGCCCGTTCAAACCAGGGGAGTTCTGCGGCTTGCAGGTGTTGAGTTACCAGCGGGAGATTCAGCTGAGTGGTCGAGGCTTTGAGGGTAACAATGGCGAGTTTTGATAGCACCTGATTGATTTGATGCTGTTCTAGCAGCGTCGTGGGAGAGGTGTCCTGCTGCCAGTCATAAAGAGCCGTAACAAACTGCTGGTAGAGCTGGTGTTGTGTGTTGGGAAGGTGTCCGCTATTTCCTAACCGGCAAAGTAAGGCCAGACGTAGGGGATTACGGAGATTGTGGCGAAGACGCTTGTTTTCTGGAAGTGAGAGTTTTTGACACAGGGCTTTTCCTTGTTCAGGCTGGTGGGAAAACCACTGGCGAATAAAGTGTTGGATTTGCTGCCGATACTTTTCATAGCCCAGCAGTCGGTAAGTGGGCCAATGACCCAAGGTATTTTTGCCTGCATCCCAAAGGTTGAGGCGACAAGTGACGATAATACGCCCATTACTCAGCCAACCCTGCAGTTGATTGGCGAGTTGAGTAATGGCTAAACTGCCGCGTTGATCCATTTCATCTATAGCATCCAGCAGCAACCAACCATGGCCCTGTTCAATGTGTTCAGCTAGGGTGTTTTGTTGCTCAGGGGTCACTGCTCGCTGGTTTAGGGCAAGTTTAAGCCAGTCTTTTAGGATATAGTCTTCAATCAGTGTGGTTCCTAAACGAGCCAGGGGAATCACAATGGCTAAATCAGAGGTTTGCTGTAGAATCTGCTGTGCCAGATGTTGTAAGAGTGTGGTTTTACCTGACCCCGGTTCTCCCACGATGGCCAGAGTTTGAATCGTGCTGTTTTGGAGATAAGTCAGCAGTTCAGCTGTGTTGATGGTTTCAATATCTGATGGTTGCTTTGCAGATTGGTCTAAGGTGTGATCCACTAAAGCCAACGGAATGTGTAGCTTGGTTGGGTCAACTCCGGTGTCAGTAGGCTTAAGCAGATTAGAGGTCAGCCCCGTTTGAACGGTAGCCGCCAGGGCTTGCTGACAATATTGCTGCCAGATGTCGTGTTCTGCTGGTTTTTCAAGGGAGCTTGCTGCGGCAGAGGAGCGACGCTGTTCCCAGGTTTGATCAAAGGTGTGGAGTAGGGCAGTGCGATCGCGACGGTGGTGCCACAACGTTAACGTAAAGTGCCACACCTCCGAACCCCGACGGCTGGTGCGATTATCCTCTAACAGCTCTAGATGGTTTTCCAGATGGTGAAGGGCGGTTTTAATTTGAGCTTTTGTGAGGGCCTGATTGCTATCTGATAGATGGGTGAGCGTTTCAAGATTACGGATTTTGGTGCGGACGATCAGCTGTCGGTCTGTGGTCCAGTGGAGATTGAGTTGCGATCGCAGCCGCTCCAGCGCCACGTCATCCACCTCTAGTTCATCATTGCCATAGTCCACCAGGGCCATGAGCAGTGTTAATGTGCGCTGTTTGGCCACCGGACCGTAACTGATTTTGGGCAAAGTTGAGGTCCCCCCCTAACTGACCAGCACCCCCTAAGTGTAAAACGCCGATTAATTAAGCCTTTAAGCTGCTTGAGCCAGCATTCGCTTAGGGGTAAATCGCTTGCCTATTCTAAACATGTCGAGGGGCAAACGGTTGACAACCTAGCCCATTGACACCAAGTGACAGTAGCTCAGAGGACAGAGCGCCTAAATTCCTTTTTCAACCCCCTTATTCGTAAGGGGCCTTATCCGCAAGGGTCGACGAATTAGGGTTATCGCCTTCTAAGCGGGAGGTCGGGGGTTCGAATCCCCCCTGTCACATTGAATTCAAATGCGGGTGCAACTCCCGCTCTACTCCCTTGTCCAAGTTTGACAATTGCCCAGGAGGGCCGAGCGATGAAAGCCAACTATTCTTTTTTCACTAAAGCAAACCGCACACCTCAAACTCAACCAATTCCTGGTCGTCAGTCAGAGATGATCCAGGGCCGTTCCGGTGGATATCAGTTCAAAATTGACCTGTGGCAACAGCTACGGCGTTGTTTGTTATTGGGCACCGCCCAAGGCAGCTTTTATGCCAATCAGTACGAGCTGACTGATGAATTTGTAACCGTTGTGACGCAAGCGGTGGCCATGGATCCGGCTCGTACCGCGCAAGAGATTCTCTATGCCAGCGATGGTCATGCCATTAATAACAGTGCGCCTCTGTTTGCCCTGGTGGTATTGTCCATGGGAGAAACCCCAGCTGCCAAGCGGGCATTCCAGGAGATCTTTTTGCAGGTTGTACGAACCGGCAGCCATTTCTATGAATGGCTTAACTACACCCGCAGCCTACGGGGCTTTGGTAAGCTGATCCGTGCCTGTGGCAAAACCTGGTTGGCTAATCCTGATGCCAGGGCCTTGGCCTATCAGTTATTGAAGTATCAGCAGCGCCATGGTTATACCCACCGCGATGCGTTGCGTCTGTTCCATGTAAAGCCTGAGACCCCCGATCATCAGGCCCTTTACCAGTGGGCAACCCAGGGGTGGGATACGGTGCCGGACACACCGCCAAGTGAGGCCATGGCTCAAATTTGGTGGTACGAGCGAGTCAAGCGTGACCCATCCTTAACCCTGGAAGCCATTCGTCAAGGGCGATTGACCCATGAAATGATTGCCCCTGTGGGGAACATGGATCGCGAGGCCTGGCAGCTATTGTTCAAGGATATGCCCATGGGGGCGCTCCTACGTAATTTAGGGTCGCTCACCCATTTAGGTGTCTTGACGTTCAATAGAAGCAAGAACTTGAGATATCTAGCAGAACGACTGCAGAGTAAAAAGAATCTGCGCAAAGCCCGGATCCACCCCATTGATATTCTTAAGGCGCTCAAGACCTATCAGTCTGGTGGCAAGCTGGGCCGCAGTCAGAAAACATGGCAGCCCATTCCCCGTGTGTTAGACATTTTAGAAACCGCCCTGGAGCGTTCCTTTGATGTTGTTCAGCCGACAGGTAAGACATTCCTGCATGCGGTGGATGTGTCTGGTTCCATGTCCTATTACACGGTTAGTTCCGTTGGGTTAACCTGTTGTGAGATTGCCACTACGTTGGCACTGGCTACGGCTAAAGCTGAGCAAAACTATATTATTCGTGGTTTTTCGACGGAGTTTTGCGATCTAAAAATTACAGCTCGCGATAGTTTTAGTTCAGCCCTGGCGAAAGCATCTACCCAAAACTTTGGGGGTACGGATGCTGCTGTGGCCTACGACTGGGCTATTCGCCATCGGGTTCACGTCGATGTGTTTTGCTTTTGGACTGACTGTGAAAGTTGGGCAGGTAAGGCCCATCCTAGTCAGCGTCTGGCGGACTATCGCCGTCGGGTAAATCCTCAGGCAAAGGCGATCTATGTGACACTGGCTCCTTACAAGGTGAGTCTAGTGGATCCCCAGGATCCTGACTCCTGGGACTTTAGTGGATTTGACCCAGCCATGCCCAAAGCGATCCAAATGATTGCAGCGGGGACGTAAATAAAAAGGCTCAATAGCTGTTTTAGGGAGGTTGCTAAATTCAAGATGAGCAGAGTACTATTGAGTAACAAGTTAATGTTGCCTTTTTGTCGTTTTCCTACGCTGCCAACGAAGGTGTTTTGGACGTTTTGCCCTGCTCTATCTTACCCGCCAATAATTTATTCAACAGTAGAGCAGGCCTACTCTTGGATAAAACGATCTCTTGCTGGTCTTGGAGAGCCATTCGAACAATCCGTTCACTGGGATAGCCATGCTTGGGTAGGGTACGAAACCAGCCCGGAAAGTATCGCCAGATATGATTCGGCATTTCCAGAGCGAGCACTTGCAGTAGTCCTAAGGCGATAGCATTGAGGTTGACAAAGCGTTCAAAGGCCTCGACTTTGCTAAGAATTTGGGTCTGGATATCGGTGTCATAGTCGAGCAGGTACATCGAGTCAGGCCAGTCAGCAATTTTGTCGAGTGCTTTGAGCCAGAACCGATAGGCAAACCCACCCAGGAGATGAACCAAGGTGCGAAAAGCGACCTCGATTTTGAAGCGCTTTGTATAGGTTTCAATGACCTCTAGTCCAGTGAGGCTGAGGTCTGACGAGAGCAGGATCATCCGTTTGCCACACGGTTGTTGGGTGAGGACAAAGAGGACCTTCTCGGTGGGGCTATCCCAGTAAAACTGAAAACACTGATAGACCAGTGAAACGGGCTGACCATAGAGTGAGACCGTTTCGCTTAACCAGCTATCGGTCTCCTCGAACAAGTCTCTGAGCCTGATTTTGGCTCCCCATTGTCGAGGGCGTCCTCGTTTTGCGACCTGTGGATTCGCTGAAAACTCGGCCCGTGCCACCGTTGAGATGCGACTGCGACTAATGAGATGGAGGTGGTGTTGACGAAACCGCTGTAATACAACCCGACACGCA
>NZ_JH993793.1:144584-147416 GCF_000316115.1 Leptolyngbya sp. PCC 7375 | reverse complement strand
AAATTACCGATCTATTTGGGGTTCTTTGAATTTGTGCATAATGCTAGAAAAAGAGGGAAAGCCTTGCTGGGTAGTCTATTGAGCACCTTGCTTGTCTAACTCCCTGAAACGCCGATTGAGCCAATAAAAAGATAGGTGCGCTACTGGCGCACCTATCTTTTGGTCTCAATGTTGATTTGAAGGCAGCGTCAAGGTGGGACTATGGATTTTTTACCCGCTCCTTAAAGGCCTTCCCTGCGGAAAATGCGGGAATAGTCGTTGCTGGAATCTTGATAACTTCACCTGTTTTGGGGTTACGTCCATCGCGTGCTTTGCGGTCCCGGGGCTCAAAACTGCCAAAGCCGATCAACGTTACTTTCTCACCGTTGGCGACAGTATCGACAACCGTGTCAACAGTGGCGGAAACAACGGTATCAATAACACTCTTAGGTAGGTCTGTAGATGTTGAGATCGCGTCAATCAATTCACCTTTGTTCATAGCAAGTTAGCCTGAAACAACTGGCATTGTTTTAGCATAACCTAAAATAGAACACAAGTACTATGTTGGGTTTCGCAATACTAAGGGGTTAATGGATGTATTTCGTTAAAAATCGATCAAGTTGGTTAGCAAATGCTTCACGGTCTCGATGATTTAACGGTGGAGGTCCCCCGGTTTCCACGCCGCTATTGCGCAGCGTCTCCATAAAGTTCCGCATCGATAGCCGCTCTCGGATATTGCCCGCATCATAAAATTCACCCCTAGGGTTGAGGGCAATACCTTCATTCTCAATCACGTTTGCGGCTAAAGGGATATCTGCCGTAATCACCAAGTCACCGGGTGCCATATGCTGTGTGATGTGGTTGTCTGCCACATCAGCACCTGATCGGACTAGAACTGAATCAATATGGGGAGATGCTGGAATTTGCATGGGTGCATTTGCCACCAGGGTCAGACGAATCCCTAAGCGTTTGGCGGCTCTATATAAAATTTCTTTAATGGCATTTGGACATGCATCGGCATCTACCCAAATTTGCATATGGTTTGGTCTCCCTTAGGGAAATGTATATCTATAGTTTTGCATCTAAATTGGTGTTCCTTAAATCACGACTCTTCCGGTGCACCATAGAGATCTGCAAACGCTTCCTCCATTTTGAGATCCAGGGCTCGGTCACTGTAACGGGCAAAAATTTTGTCAGAGCGGATACGAACAGCCCGCTTAGCCAGTAACGGGTTCATGCCAGCGGCCACGAGCGAGGTGGCAAAGGTATGTCTCATGCGGTGGGGATGAATGTCATCTAACTCACTGGCTTCCGCCAAATCCTTGACCAGTTCATAGATGCCGCTGTAGCCCAGGCGTTGTCCCCGACTGTTGTTAGACAAACTAATAAACAAGGGAGTCTCCTGGCTGACGGTAAACCCATTGCGTACTAGCCATCCCAGATAGCTATCCAAGACGGAGATCGCCTCCGGTTTAAGTGGCACCAGGCCATCACTGCCCCACTTAGCCCCACGCACCCTCAACCGTCGTCCATCATAGTCGCTGATATCGAGACTACACACTTCCCTGGCCCGCAGTCCATGGCTGAGCACCTGGAGAATTGCCCGGTCGCGCACTTCAGAATCTCCCCGGTAGGCCAAGGCCTCAAACAGCTGATTGACTTGAGCTTCTGCTAAATCCCGAGGAGGCTTGGCCGGTTCTTTAAGAAATTCAATGGTGAGGGTGGGATTCCGGGTGATATAGTCCTTGACGGTGAGCCACTTGAAGAAGCTTTTGAGGGTGGCCAGGGCCTGATTAATTGTCGTTGGAGCGAGAGTTCCCCCTCGCTTACTGGGTCGGTTCTTTAGATGCTGCTTGTAGCGGTCAATGTCGCGGTGGGTGATGTTCTGCCAGGGTTTATTCTGGGTCCAGTGGTAGAAGAGCTGGAGCTGCCGTTCGTAGGCTTTGAGGGTACTGGGAGATAGTTCGCGCGATCTCAAAAACTCCACCACCCGCTGCCAGCCCAAATCCTCAGCCACCCGCACCGACCCCTTCGCTGCCTGGCCAAACTCAATAAAGATGGGCTCAGGGATATCACGCGCCATCGCCAACTCCCATTATTTGAAACAATCCGCCGGGCGAAAGAATCTACCGTGGGCATCTCCCCATGGTAGAAATTTTACCCTAACTAAATCCTCATATCTCTAGCATGACTCTTGAAAGCCTTGTCTAGATAGGGTTTTACGTTGTAGACATGTTCACAACGTGAGCGTCTAAAGATCAACAAATCATGACTCTTCAGACACCCCATAAATCTCTTCAAACGCCTCCTCCATTTTGATATCCAAGGCTCGGTCACTGTAGCGCGCAAAAATCTTGTCAGAGCGAATGCGAACCGCTCGCTTAGCCAACAAGGGATTCATGCCAGCAGCGACGAGAGACGTGGCAAAGGTATGTCTCATGCGGTGGGGGTGAATGTCGTCTAACTCACTGGCTTGCGCTAAGTCCTTGACCAGCTCATAGATACCGCTATAGCCCAGGCGCTGTCCCCGACTGTTGTTAGACAAACTGACGAATAAGGGGGCCTCCTGGCTGACGGTAAACCCATTACGTACCAACCATCCCAGATAGCTATCCAAGGCCGAAACAGCATTCGGTTTCAACGGTACCAGGCCTATGGCCCCGACCTTGACGAAACTGGGCCATAAGGCTAAAAGCGTTACCCAGCCTTGATTACAGGCCTCAAAATCAAGCAATCTCAGAAAAAATAACTAACTAACAGACAAATGAACACCAGAAAATGGTTCATATGTACTTTTCTCTCAGTTTCCTGACACAGAGTACTCTCTATACTCCATGTCAATAGCTCAGCTTG
>NZ_JH993793.1:0-144484 GCF_000316115.1 Leptolyngbya sp. PCC 7375 | reverse complement strand
CTGTTTCCTATGCAAATTTTGGGAAACTGCGCTTCAAGACTGAATATGAGCAACAGATATGGGGGACTGCGCTCGTTTACTAACCAACTGCATCATTTATTACAACGCCTCCATATTGTCTGACCTCTTGACTCACAGCGATAGCTGCGGTGATGCGGCCAGGGTGGCCATGCTCAGCCAGGTATCACCGGTCGCGTGGCAGCACATCAACTTCTATGGCCGCTATGAATTCAATAGACAGCCTGAACTCATTGATATGAAAGCGATTCTTCAGCTTTTGATACAGTTGCCGCTCGAATGAGACTCACCTGTCTCATTCTGGACTATACCTTTTCGAGGGGTTGTGCAAAAAAAACCAAGATGTTTGTCGATTAGTGCCTGGTGAATGTCGTCAACGCATTGCGCCTCATGGACACTGGCATCAGTCGTCATCACATGGGTAATCAAATGACAGCTGTCGTCATCGCAGGTTTCACTCAAGTGGGTGATATAGCCTGTCCAAGTGGTGCCACAGCGACGGCGATAGCGTACGTCTGTGTCATAGGGTGACTCGATAGTAGGTGTCTTCTTCGCTATCTGTTTGTCGCTTTTCCAACGCAGGCTCGGGCCATCCACCTGATTGTTGTATTCATAGTGATATGGCCAAAGTTCCTCTAGCGCTTGCACTGTTTTAAGAGCTTTCCCTTCGGTGGCTATCTCTGAGTCGGCTAGGCATTTGAGTAGGTAGTCACCATCTTCTCCAACCTGTTGCGCGTAGGCTGTGCGCTCTGCTGGTTTTGACGGCAGTCGATAGTCTTCTATGCGCCGTCCATAGCGTTGATACCAATCTTCTGGCGCTACCTGCTGCAACCATTCGGGAGCTAGTACAGCTAAGTCATTGAGTGCAGCGCGTAGCGTTTCACCGACCACTTCTAAACGGTTCAAGCTACGGATTGCGCCTAAGACACGGGTGGAGTCGGTACGTTGCTTCCCACCGGCTTTGACTAGGCTTAATTCTTGACAGCGCTCCAGCAGTTTATCGAGTAGCAGGTGTTCAACGTTGCCTGCTAGCAAGCGGCCCCGAAACTCGCTCAGGACACTGTAGTCGAAGCCAGTGTCAGTCAGCTCTAGCCGCAGCAGATACTTCCAGTCGATACGCGAGCGCACGGCTTCGGCAGCTTGGCGGTCAGATAGGTTTTCACGGAACTGCATGATGGTGACCAAAGCCAGTCTCCACGGTGGAATGGCCGACTGACCGACCTTTGAGAATAGCTCGGTGAAGTCGGTGTCTTCAAAGATAGGGCCGAGTTCATCATGTAGCGTCACGTATGGATTGCCTTTCGTGAAGACTGCTTTGGCGACTCGCAGTGTATCGGCAGGCACTAGCAAGTCTGGTTGGGGCTTTAGGGACATAGCGATCACACTTCCTGATAACGATAGATCTGCCTCAGCTTATCGATTTTTTGCTGCAATCTGAGTTCGCCAACAGTGTCCTATACATAGGCGCAATACAGCACACCCGGTCTACCTGCAGGTGCTGTTGCAGATCGTGGGTGACCTGTTCAACCAACTGGTCGCGATTGAGGGTTGTGGAGAGACGGGCAATGACGTGCTGCAAGCCTGCATCGGCGAATGATTCTGCGTCAGAGTCGGGGCGTTGAGGAAACGGGCTTTGCACAGGTGATACGGGGTCTAGGGGTTTGGTGCGTGGGCAAACCACTGGTTTAACCGTTTTAACCCCCGGCTGACGTAGACCGGTTGGGCATGGTTAAACACGCCATAGGCCCGCTGCTTCACCCAGTCGGCCATCAAAAACCAGACTAACCCGTAGGCCCAGACCACTCCGGCCAAACCCCAGCCCAGGGGGGTCATAAACAAGCCATACACGGCAATCAAAGTCGCTAGCGCTTGGGTGCCAAGGACGGCGACCAGCAAAATGCGAGCCGGTTTGATTGACCAGAAGGGGCCTTTGGTGCGGGTGACGAAGATGGTGAGATGCCCAGCGACGGAGAGTTTCAGGTAAATCAGCGTTTGCAGGGTGTCGCGATCGAGTCGAAACACCTGCTCTCCCAGATACAGCATGCCAAAGGAGCTGGCCACGCCCACAATCCCCAGAATGGTGGCCAGCCCGAGCACCACGGGCATGTTCCAGGTTTCAGGCCGGGGAGAAGGCCGGGTGCGATCGTAGGCAATGGAGATAATCGCCCCGTCATTCAGCAGCGCCAGCAGCACAATCATGATGGCGGTGACGGGGTAGAAGTTGTAGACCAAAATCGACAGGGTCATGAACAGCAGCACCCGAATGGTTTCGGTGATGCGGTAGATGGCGTAGTTGTTCATGCGCTGAAAGATACGGCGGCTTTCTTGAATCGCTTCCACAATCACCCCCAGACCGGGGCTGAGCAAGACAATATCGGCAGCGGCACGGGCAGCATCGGTGGCGGCGGAAACGGCAATGCCCGCATCGGCTTTCTTTAGGGCCGGGGCATCGTTGACGCCATCCCCGGCCATGCCCACCAGGTGCCCCCGCTGCTGCAGGATCTCGACGATGTGGTACTTGTGCTCCGGAAACACCTGGGCGAACCCGGCAGCCGCCTCGATTGCCGCCGACACCCGTCCCGCTTCGTGGGGGGCGACGGTTTCCATCAGACTGGCATCTAAGATGTCGCCCTGGAGGCCGAGTTGGTGGGCGGTTTCGCGGGCGATCGCCTGCTGGTCGCCGGTCAGCATTTTCAGGTTGACCCCCAGCTTGCGCACCTCCTGAATCATCAGTTGAGAGTCACTGCGAGGCGGGTCAAACAGGGGCAGCACCCCTAAAAACTGCCAGTTGCCGGACTCGTCTGTGCGCGCCACCCCCAGGGAGCGAAAGCCCCGCTGGGCAAACTTTGCGATCGCCTCATCCACCTGGGGCTGCACCTGCTCCACATTGCGGCAGAGGGCCAGAATCACCTGGGCCGCTCCTTTCGTAACGGTGAAGAGATCTCGATTGGTGTCCTCAACGGTGGCTTCCGTGCGTTTGCCCACCGGGTCAAAGGGCTGAAAGTGGACGATTCGGTAGCTCTCTAACGATTGCTCCGGCTTTAGCCCCGTCATGATCGCCAGATCAATCGGGTCACCGTCTTCATTCCGCGAGGCCAGCGCCGCCGTGAGAATCAGATCCTCTGGAGCCGTATCGCCCACACAAAAGGGCTCCCCTAGGGTGAGCTGGTTGAGGGTGAGGGTGCCGGTTTTGTCGGAACAAAGAATGTCGATGCCCGCCATCTCTTCGATCGCCGCCAGCCGACTGACGATCGCATCCTTTTTCGCCAGCCGCTGCGCCCCCACCGCCATGGTCACCGACAGGATCGTGGGCATCGCTACCGGAATCGAGGCCACCGTCAGCACCAGCACAAACCGCAGGGTGGTGAGCCAGGGGTCGCCCCGAAACAGCGCCACCATAAACACCACGACCACCAGCACTAGGGCGATCACGATCAGGTAGTCACCAATTTTCAGCACCGCCCGCTGAAAGTGGCTGACGGTCTGGGCTGAGGCCACCAGGCGAGCGGTGTTGCCCATGTAGGTGCGCACCCCCGTGGCGTAGACCAGACCATCCAGTTCCCCCTGCTTCAGGATGGAGCTAGAGTAGAGCACGCCGCCCACCTGGCACTCCACCGGCAGCGATTCCCCGGTCAGGGCCGACTGATCCACCTGCACCGGGTCCCCCGCCAAAAACCGCACGTCCGCTGGCACAATATCCCCCAGCCGCAGGCGAATGATGTCTCCCGCCACCAGTTCGCGGGCCGGAACCGTCGTCCAGTTGCCGTCTCGCTTGACCCGTGCTTGGAGGGCGAGTTTGGCCTGGAGGGCTGCGATCGCATTCCCCGCCTGAAACTCTTCCCAAAATCCCACCACCCCATTGGCGATCAGCAGCGCCAAAATCAAGCCAAAGTCAACCCAATCCCCCACCAGGGCCGAGAGGATCACCGCCGCCTCAATCATCCAGGCGATCGGCCCCCAAAAGTGCGACAGAAACTGCATCAGCGGGCTGACGGTGGTTTCGGGCAGCTGGTTGTAGCCGTCTTGGGCTAGGCGCTGGCTGGCCTTTGCTTTGCTCAGCCCTTGGGGAGAGGTATGGAGCTGCTGTTGTAGATCGGTAAGCGAGAGCTGGGCCAGGGTTTCTGGATCGGCGGAGACGGTCATGGCATTGCTCCTTGATGGGCAGAATCGGCAGAACAGCGGACTAGCAGAATGACACTCGATCGGGGGCTGAGGCGATAGGTCTGCGAATCGTCTAAAACCGGCTCTTCACCCGTCGCGAAGAGATCCTGAGGGGCCGCTCGGCCGGTATCTGCAGCCAAATGCCACTGGCACCCTGGCGGTAGCGGGGGTAGCTTAAAATCGACGGCATCGGTGCTGGCGTTAAACAACAGGCCCAGGGCGCAATGCCCCTGGTCATAAATTAAGCATGCCAACTGCTTGGCCAGGGGGGCATCCCAGTCGGGCAAGCCGCCCTGGGGGCCAAACCACTGAATCTCGGCGTCGGTGTAGAACGCTTCTCGACTGAGCACCGGATGGGCCTGGCGAAAAGCGATCAGGCCGCAGGTAAAGCGAAAGATCTCCCGGTGCTGTTTCAAACCGTTCCAGTCGTGCCAGCTGGTTTCGTTGTCTTGGCAGTAGGCGTTGTTGTTGCCGCCCTGGGTGCGCCGAAACTCGTCGCCGCCCAGCAGCATGGGGGTGCCGTGGGAGACCAGCAGGGTGAGCAGAAAATTCTTAATTTGGCGCTGCCGGATGGCCGCGATCGCGCTATCCGTTGTCTCGCCTTCAGCCCCGTAGTTGGCGCTGAAATTAGCCTCCGCGCCGTCCCGGTTATCTTCCCCGTTGGCCTCGTTGTGCTTGGTGCGATAGCTCACCAGGTCGTTGAGGGTAAAGCCATCGTGGCAGGTGACGAAATTGATGCTGCCATCGGGGCCTTTGCCCGACTGGGTATAGAGGTCGGCACTGCCGCCCAGTCGGCTGGCCAACAACCCCAGCATGCCCTCATCGCCCCGCCAGAACCGCCGCACATCATCCCGGTAGCGACCGTTCCACTCCGCCCAGCGTCGCTCCGAAAAGCTACCCACCTCATAGGCCCCAGCGGCATCCCAGGCCTCAGCAATAATTTTCACATCCCGGAGAATGGGGTCTTCGGCGATCTGCTCCAGCAGCGGAGCGTTGGCCAGCAAATTGCCCGACTCGTCGCGCCCCAGCACCGACGCCAGGTCAAACCGGAAGCCATCCACATGCATCTCGACCATCCAGTAGCGCAGCGCCGCCAGGATGTGGTCTCTCACCACGGGATGGTTGGCGTTGACGGTGTTGCCCGTGCCCGTATAGTTCTTGTAGTAGCGCGGGTCGCTTTCTAGGGTGTAGACGATCGCATTGGCCAGGCCCCGAAAACAGAGGGTTGGCCCCAGCTCGTTGCCCTCCCCCGTGTGGTTAAACACCACATCTAAAATCACTTCGATATTGGCCTGGTGCAGAGCCCGCACCATTTCCTTAAACTCCAGCTTTTGCTGACCCAACCCGCCCGAACTGCTGTAGGCCGCCTTGGGCGCAAAGAACACCACCGGGTCGTAGCCCCAGTAATTGGTGAGCGGTTGCCCAGTTTGGGGATTGCAGCGGGCGATCGGCCCACTATTGAATTCCTGCACCGGCATCAGTTCGACGGCGGTCACCCCCAGGGTCTGGAGGTAGGGAATCTTTTCCATCAGACCCCGATAGGTGCCGGGATGCTCGACCCCCGATTGGGGATGAATCGTAAAGCCCCGCACATGCACTTCGTAAATAATCGTCTGCGACCAGGGATGCCGGGGAGGCTGATCGCCCTGCCAATCAAAGGACTCGTGGAGAAAGACACACTTGGGCATTGACCCGGCATTGTTGTGGGTGGAGAAAGACAGGTCTGGGTCTGGCCCCAACGGGTCATAGCCCCGCGCCGCCGCAAAATCCCACGGGGGGTCCTGGGAAATCGCCGTCGCAAAGGGATCAAGGAGCAGCCGATTGCCATTGAACCGATGGCCCGCCCCTGGCTCATAGGGGCCATCCATGCGGTAGCCATACAGCTGACCCGAGCGAATCCCCTTTACCCAAACGTGCCACACATCGCCGGTGCGATTGCGGACGGCATTGAGCTCGATCGACCGGGCGGGCACGGCATCTTCGGCATGGTCGAACAGCTCCAGGCGCACCCGACTGGCATGGCGACTGAAGAGGGCAAAATTCACCCCGCCCCCCGTTTCGTGGGTGCCAAAGGGCAGCGGGGCACCTGCGCGCACATCAGTCTGGGCAGAGATTTTCGCAATATAGTCGTGCAGCTGACGAGCAGGCTCTTTCATCGTCGTGGCCATGGGTCTAGAACGGGAAAAGCATCAAATCTTCAATGACCTCTCAATGACCTCAAAGAGTTAGACGCTTGAATTTGGGACTGGCTCAGCCTAAAAGGTGTGAAAGCGTTGCTTGGGCGACAGATATTCGTCATGAGATCGCCTCTCCGGCATTTTTCCATCCGGCGAAACTGGGGGGAAAGCCCTGGATCTGGTCATAACCCAACAGGTGTAATGTCATCACCCCCATGGCCGATCGATAGCCGGAGGAGCAGTACAACACTACGGGGCGATCGCGGGCGATTTGGTCCAGATTCTGAGTCAAGGTTCGGAGCGGGATATTGATCGCATTAAGGATATACCCTAACCGATATTCAGAGGGTTCTCGCACATCTACCAGCAGAGTTTGAGGGTTCTTTAATTGTTTTTTTAACCCCTCGACATTAGAGATTGCGTAGTAGCCTGCTGGCATTGAGGTGAGAAAGCGATCGATATCCGCCTCTAGGGTTTCCCCTGAAATTGCTGGCGCTACTGCTAGGGAAATTGAGCTCACTTCTGTGAGATTTGTGGCCAAGAGTGGGGATTGATCAATGCCAATGAAAAGACAGAAATACAATGCAAATCCCAGCACTATAGCCTGAATTGGTTTCTTGAAATCCATCGAGTTCTCCTAAAGTCCCTAGAAAAAAGTTGAGTCAATTTAACCTATCTGCTTCATTAGAAAATCTCAGAGCAGTGATTGCCATGGTGGGTGATTATTGGGCCTTGTCAGTCATCTTAATAGTCTGGGTCTCAACCGCTTGGGCGACTGGATCTAGCGCAATTAGGCAGGCCTAATTATTTGTAGGGCAGCTCGAAAAATACAAATCACCTTGAGAACAGCAACGAGATTACTAGGGTTCTGGGTTCCAGGAATTTGCAAGAAGGTAATTAATCGAGGTGCCCTGTAGGATGATTTAGAAATAGCGTAACCCATGTAGGTGTTGGTTTATCGCCTCCAGCAAGGCTCCGCCAACGTTCCTCAACTGCAACCTAGATTTACTCATGTTTAATTGCGCCTACCTACTTATCCTGAGCCAACGATGACAGCATTGGCGCTGGCGTTATCATGCCGATTTTTGTGGTTCCTTTCTCCGTCAATACAGCAATCTCCGATAGGATAACGTTCTATTGAGACGAATTAAGTTATGGGGCAAAGTGGTGCCGAACCTTGGCGACAAGTTGAGGTTCGGTCAGATTATCAACGGTTTCCACCCCGACCACCTTGGCCCCCAGCCGCTTGTCTTCCAGTCGTTTGTGCAGTTCGTGCTTGGCGGCCCCGGGGCCGACGATCAAAATCGAGTCGGCATCCTGAATCTGCTCAATCACGTCGTCATAGTAAGTATTAAGTTCTGCCGTTAGCGTCCTCTGACGACTGGCATCGGCAGGTACTTGAAAGGCGTCATATGGGCCTTTCAGGGGTGAGTCACCGGCGCGGCGCGGTTGCTTTTCTGCGTCCGACAGAATCTCGATGATCGATTCTCTTGGCCCCGTAACAATTACAATCGTGGCCTGGCGATGGTCAATCCAGAGTCCTATTTGTTTGCTCATGGCGATTTCCTGTGTTCAAAAATTCTGGTCAAGAGTGAATGTGAAATTTCATCTGAGGTGAAAACGGTGGTTTTTCGCTGGGAAAGTCACCGGGCTCAAGTTAGCTGTGGTGCAATTCCGATGGAGAGCATGGACCGCTCAAGCCTTACTGGCTGCTCAGGCCCTCGGTGGTGCGTCCAGCCATCTCAGTAGGATGGATACGATAGAGCGCCATCACCTCGGCGCGACCCCAGGCATCGACCCAGGTGCGATTGATAGCGGGGGAAAGAGTGGGATTTTGAGGTTTGACCAGTTCTTCCATGACGCGATCGATCGCGGCTTGCTCAGTGATGTGTTCGGCTTGCCCCATGACCGTGACGCTGCGCCAGTGCTCTAAATCGTTGATATCTTCTACTTGCAAACAGACCTCTGGGTTCGCATCCATATATTGAGTCTTGAGGCCAATGGTGGTGAAGATATAGAGATCTGGTTCGTCGAAATAGTAGTGCATGGGCACGACGTAGGGATGCCCTTCAAAGCAGCAGCCGAGGTGTCCGTGACCGACTTTTTTCAAGAGCTTATGAATCTCTTGGGTACCCATGAGGTCGATATCTAACATGGTGATTCTCCAAAATTAAAGATGCGAGGCGTTATCAGCCATGGCGCGATCGCGTTAGGGGCGGGTCAGTGCGATGGTCTTCTTGGTGCTCCTGCCGTCCGAGGGTGTGGTTGATTAGACGGGCCAGTTTACCGGCAGCCCCGTCTATGGCATCGTCCAGGGTGGCGGCCTGATCGGTGACGGCGATGGGTTGACGGCCTTCGAGGCGGGCTTCGATCATGCAGCGCAGGCTGTCGTTGCCATCCTGGTGATCGCTGTTCTGATTACTCAGGTGTACATCGACGGAGGTGATGCGATCGCTAAATTCGCTCAGCGCCTCTTCGACGACGCCCCTGACCTGATCCGCCAGGGCCTCGTGACCTTCGATATTGTGATCCGTGCGGATTTGGACTTGCATAGTGGTTTCCTCTTGTCAGGGGGATGGGTGAAGTGAATCCCTGGTTCTGCTGAACGATCGCATCCAGTTTGTCCTGGATGGATGGGGCCGATCGCGGCTTATGGCTCTGTATTTCCCGCTGCGGCTTCGGCATCGTGTCGGGCCGCGATCGCGGCTAAGGTTGCAGCTTCGGATTCCTCCATCGCTGCCACTGCCAAAAAGGTCATGGTCGCCGCGTAGTCTTCAGCTTTATCGGCCCGATGTTTGAGTTTCTCGGCTTCACGGTTGGCTTTCCAGTCTTCAATATTTGACATCACCTCAGATTCTTTTTCTGCCAACTGGGTGCTGAGCTTGGCCCGGTAATCGTCAATTTCTTGTTTCCGGGCGTCCAGATTTGTTTTGGCTTTGTCGAGGGCAGCTTGAATCTCCGCTTGCGTTTTCTTCGGTAGGGATTGGATATTTTTCTTCAGCGATTTCGCCCGATCCTCAACCGCTTCTAAATTGTCGTGAAGTTGCTGGGTAAAGTTATCAATGGCAGTGCTCATGGGGCTTCCTCTTATTTGTTAAATCGATCAAATTAGCGAACTTGTTTGCCTTGTTTCATGTCGGTACAGGCGTTTTTTCCTGCAACGGTTGGGCGGGTGGCGTTGGCGTAGAACTCCATTGCCAGTTGCGAATTTCTGGCAAGTCCTGACCGTGTTGGTCAATGTATTGTTTGTGCTGAATCAGCTTGGCCTGCATCGCTTGCTTCAGGTCAGCCCCTTTGGCCCCTAACTGAGGCAGGCGATCGCACACATCCATCACCAAATGAAAGCGATCGAGGTCATTCAGCACCGTCATGTCGAAAGGGGTGGTGATGGTGCCTTCTTCCTTGTAGCCGCGCACGTGGAGGTTGCCGTGGTTGGTGCGGCGGTAGGTGAGCCGATGGATCAGCCACGGGTAGGCGTGGAAGGCGAAGATGATGGGTTTGTCTTGCGTGAAGAGCGCATCAAATGCTTCGTCGCTGAGGCCGTGGGGATGTTCCCGTTCCGGTTGCAGGCGCATCAGGTCAACGACATTGACCACACGGACTTTTAAGTCGGGCAGATACTCCCGCAGGATGGAAACGGCGGCCAGGGTCTCCAGGGTGGGCACATCGCCACAGCAGGCCATCACTACATCGGGTTGAGCGCCGCGATCGCTGCTGGCCCAGTCCCAAATGCCGATGCCGGCGGTACAATGCTTCACCGCTTCCGCCATCGTCAGCCACTGGGGGGCTTGATATTTGCCCGCGATCACCACGTTGACGTAGTGGCGGCTGCGCAAACAGTGATCCCATACCGACAGCAGGCAGTTGGCATCGGGCGGCAAGTAAACGCGCACCACGGAGGCTTTTTTATTCACCACATGGTCGATAAACCCAGGGTCTTGATGGGTGAAGCCGTTGTGCATTTGCTGCCAGACGTGGGAGGCCAGCAGGTAATTTAAAGAGGCGATCGGGCGTCGCCACGGTAGCCCTGCCGTCACCTTCAGCCATTTGGCATGCTGGTTAAACATCGAGTCGATGATGTGGATGAACGCCTCATAGCAGTTGAACAGGCCGTGGCGTCCCGTGAGCAGGTACCCCTCCAGCCAACCCTCGCACTGGTGCTCGCTCAACATCTCCATCACCCGACCCTCGGCGGCGAGAAACTCATCGTTATCCTGGGTCTGGGCCGCCCACTGGCGATCGGTCACCTCAAATACGGCGTTCAAACGGTTGGAGAGGGTTTCATCGGGGCCAAAAATTCTGAAATTACGCTGTTCCTGATTGAGTTTGACCACGTCCCGCAGGAATACCCCCAGTTCGTAGGCGTCGGCAGCCTCAACCGAGCCAGGAGTCGGGACGTCCACCGCGTAGTCGCGAAAGTCGGGCATGACCAGATCGCGCAGCAGCAGGCCGCCGTTGGCGTGGGGATTGGCTCCCATGCGGCGATCGCCCTGCGGTGCCAGTTCTGCCAGCTCCGGTTTCAGTCGCCCCGATTCATCGAAAAGTTCCTCCGGTCGGTAGCTGCGCAGGCAGGCTTCTAACTGCTGAAGATGTTCGGGATGCGATCGTGGATCGGAGAGCGGGACTTGATGCGCCCGGAATGTGCCCTCGATTTGCTGGCCATCTACCCATTTCGGCCCTGTCCAGCCCTTGGGCGACCTGAGCACGATCAGCGGCCAGCGGGGGCGTGTGCTATCACCCAAGGTGCGAGCTGCGTGCTGGATGCGGTGGATATCTTCAATCGCGCGATCGAGGGTCGTCGCCATCGCTTCATGCATCAGCGCGGGCTCGTGACCCTCAACGTAGTACGGCGTCCAGCCGTTGCCCTGCAGCAATTGGTCTAGCTCCTCTGGCTCAATGCGGGCCAGGATAGTCGGGTTGGCGATCTTGTAACCGTTCAGATGCAGGATCGGCAGCACCGCGCCATCGGTGACGGGGTTGAGAAACTTGTTGGAATGCCACGCCGTCGCCAGTGGCCCAGTTTCCGCCTCACCATCACCCACGACGCAGGCCACCACTAAATCAGGATTATCGAACACCGCCCCAAACGCATGGCTGAGGGAATAGCCCAGCTCGCCGCCCTCGTGAATCGAGCCGGGACACTCCGGTGAGGCATGGCTGGGAATGCCGCCGGGAAACGAAAATTGCAGAAAGAGCTTTTGCAGCCCAGCCTCATCCTGGCTGATATGGGGATAGATCTCGCTGTAGGTGCCCTCCAGATAGGTGTTGGCCACCACCGCCGGGCCGCCGTGGCCGGGGCCAGAGACGTAGATCATATCCAGGTCGTATTTTTTGATCACCCGGTTTAAGTGAACGTAAATAAAGTTCTGTCCGGGAGTGGTGCCCCAGTGACCCAACAGCATGGGCTTGATGTCTGCCAGGGTGAGCGGACGTTTGAGCAGGGGATTGTTGAACAGATAAATTTGCCCCACCGAGAGATAGTTAGCCGCCCGCCAGTAGGCGTCTAGGGTGTGGAGTTGGTCTGGAGCAAGCGTCTGGGTGGTCACGGTTGAGTTCTCGTAGTATTGCCAGCTCTAGAAAGGAACGACACCGATATCGGGGTTGAGGGGCATCGATCCCATGTTTAGTGTGGTGGATGGGGGCTTGATTTCTGGTTTGAGTTGATGGATTACGATACAAACCGTGAGGGAACTGGCAGAGCTGTCGTCAAGTCTGCAAGGCATGTAACTGGGCCCGCAGTTGAGCAATTTCCTGGGCCATATCTAAGACCATCGCCGTGCCCACCAGATTCAGCCCCAAGTCCTGACGCAGCCGTCGGATCTGGGCAATGTGGACAATGGAGCGGGCCTGTAGCATCGTGCCCACTGGCTCAATCAGCCCGATTTGCACAAACTGCTCAACCACCGTGGTAGAGGTTTCAGTCACCCACGCCGCGTACTCAAACGTACACAGGCAATTGCCATCGGGAGACAGCACCGTAGTGGAGAGGCTAAATTCGGTACGGTCATCGTCACCAGGCCTTCGGGCGTCGGCACTTGCACCTGAGCCCCTAAGACCACTTCATCAGGGCGGATGGGCACATCGCAGACCAGGGGATCACTGGCAAAGCGAAAAAATGGATGAGGGAACAGTTTGAGCGTCAGGTACAGATCGCCCCTTGGTTTGGAGCTAGACAAGCGACTCACGGGCTGGTGCCTCCGGTGAGGTCTCCCGGTAGCTCTCGCGGCACCGCAGCAGGAATCACCTGCGTGACAGCCCCGGTCTTGCGGAACATTGTTTTGCGATTGAGCACCACCACGACCACCGCCACCGCCACCACAAAAATCATGTCATAGGGCTGGGCATCCGGCCAGATCGGGTTAATCAGCTGCAGGTGAAACAGGTAGGGCAGCAGGAGGCTGCCCCGCGAGGCATTGAACAGAGGCGTCACCATCAGGCTCAGGGCGACGGACCCGACCAAAAAGGGCGTAAATGACCAGGCACTTTGCGGCGTGCCGCTCAACAGAAAAGCGGGCAGGTGCCAGACGCCCCAGATGACGCCCAACAGCAGAGCCGCCCCAATGGGAGCAAACCGCCGCTGCAGGAGCGGCAGCGCCAACCCCCGCCAGCCCAATTCTTCCACGGGGCCGAGGATGAAGGTGATGGCGATGGCCGATAGCAGCGCCGTCCCGGACGTAAACGGAAATGGATCGGTAAACAGATTGCCCTTGACGGCAGACCCCGCATAGAACATCAGCGGCAACCCCAGTAAAAAGCCATACCAGGCCGGATGACAACGCCAGAGCAACAGCCGCGATAGGAATCTCTGCAAGCCTGGCCACCCACCGTAGTGCAGGATGAGGATAAACGCCGCGATCGCCGGAGCCCACACCGCCAGGATAAAGAGCGGATGACGGCCACTCATCTCGCCAAATAACGCCCCCATTGGCCCCGGCCAGAAGCGGATGACGGCCACTCATCTCGCCAAATAACGCCCCCATTGGCCCCGGCCAGAAAATGTACAGTGCCAAAATACCCCAGGCCAAGCCAAAGGTCATCAAAAGGAAGGGGGCGATCGCACTCCCAGGAACAGAATAGGGTTGGGCAGCAGCAGCGTTAATTTTCATGATAATGAAAATGTGTTGATTTTTAACGGTCTTACAATCTAAAACTGTCAGTTTATGTAGAAAGGACTCGATCCCGTTAAATTCGGATTAACAAATAATCTACGACAGCGAAAATCGACTTGATTGGCTGGATATTGGCCGTTTTTCAATTCCATTTGCAATTAGGCAGATCTGCCTAATTATCTCGTGTGTACCGCCACCTTAAACAACCGTACATCCTATTTAGGATGTGAATTTGACATCAAATTGCTTGAGTTAGGATGCCCCTACGAAAAAGCTTTGTTGTCAACAACCTAAGCTAGTCTATTCATGCCTATAAATGGTGAGTTGCTGAGGACAGCTCTTTTCGATATCTACCGTAATCTCTCTAGCCCCTTCTTTGACAAGATCTTCCAAATAACCCACCTGGGACTTTTTAGCTTCCTCCTTCTGGTTAAAGGGACCAAAAAAGTAAGTACAAGTTGGCGTCTCAGTTGTAATCTTGATCCACCATTCTTTTCTGAAGTAGCGATTGATGAAATGTTTGAATTTCGAGGCTGGCATATTTACACATCCTGAAAGAGTAAAGAACGGCGTCGCCAAGAGTGATGCGTGCATCAGGGCGTAATCAAAACTTTTCGTATCAGAGCTAACTGTGTTTTGCGAAGTATGCCTTTGTGTTGGGTATGCGATAGGTGATACGGCCCCGGGTCAGGTCGTAAGGAGTCACTTCAACTTTGACACGATCGCCCGGCAAAATCCTAATGTAGTTTTTGCGAATCCGACCTGAGATATGACCCAAAACTTCAAAGTCATTGTCGAGATGAACTTTGAACATCGCATTAGGCAAAGACTCAGCAACAACACCTTCCATCTCGATTAGGTCACGTTTCATATCATGTTTCTCTTGTCTTTTTAACTAGCCAAATTGATTTCATAGCTATCTTCACGACGATCTAATAGCTGTTCAGCAGGAATTACATCAGACAAAATTGCACTAACGACCATTCCCGTATGAACTTCTACTTGAGCTTCTGCGAACGTTTGAAGGCAAGGTTCAAACGCAGGTTACAGTTTTTACGCGATCAGGTAGCCTAACCGCTTACCGTCATCTACCTTTGTGATCGCAAAGCATGAATCTCGCTTCCTCCGTCGCCGCCAGTTTGCCACCCGATATCCGCAAAGATATTGGAATTCAAGTGCTCTCGCGAACCTTAAAGGGTGACAAGGAACTTAAAGTCTATATTTGGCAATGATTTGAGAAAATAGGAAGGCAAAAAAATAGGGGACTAAGCATCCCCCACAAAAAATAAAATGTTGCCTTCAGTATACCAAACCATCTGCCGTAAGCATTTAAGCGAGTCACAGTATCTAACGCTAGAGCTGGTGTTACTTTTGATACAAGCTCATCGTCAAGTCACGCTCGCGACCTTAGCCAGCCTATTTCCTCAACCGATCAAATATGCGAGTCGTAAACGGAATCTGCAACGATTTTTAGTCCTCCCTCGTCTGAGCGTTAAAGTGCTGTGGTTTCCGTTGGTCAAATATTGGATTCGCCAAGCTCAAACCGGTCATTGTCTCAATCGAGATCAGCGTCGTCGGTTAAAAAAAAGCTCATCAGAAGTATGGATATTGGTTGATTGCGATAGATCGAACGCAATGGAAAGGGCGTAACCTGTTTATGGTGACCCTGGTATGGGGTACCCATGCATTACCCCTATATTGGGAGCTATTAGATCATGTCGGCAACAGTAATCTGAGGACCCAAAAACGAGTCTTAAAAATCACTCTGAAATTATTGAAACACTATCCAACGTTGGTGATAGGAGACCGAGAATTTCATAGCCCCAAATTGGCCGAATGGCTTGACCAACAAGGGGTATACTTTGCCTTGCGTCAGAAAAAAGACTTCCACTTCCAACAACATCCTGGTGACGAGTACGAAGTCCTCAAAGAGCAAGGATTCAAGCCGGGCATGTCTCAATTTTATGTCGGCATTAGCGGGAATAAAGGAGACGGATTAGGTCCCTTTAATCTGGCGGTTTATTGGAAACGTAAGTACCGCAAGAAAGGCCCGAAAGACCCCTGGTATATCCTGACAAATCTCCCCACCCTCAAGCAAACCTTAAAGATTTACCGGTGTCGCTGGGGTATAGAGATACGCCAGCCTCAATACCCCCATAGTCATCTCCCTCTTTATGCCGAGGTTGCTTAGTCATAGGCTGATGGTTTTCCATTTGTATTCTCCGGTGAAGAGTTAACAGTGACGGTGTGAGGAGGGTTACTCAGGTGGGATTGCAATCGTGGGCACTTTGCCTTTCCAACGTTGCCGTAGAATGTCACCGACAGGCCGTTGCCGATGGGTTCTTAATCGTTCCAGTTCAATCTCATCGGCCCAAATGATCCAGTGTTTTGGGGACGTGGGTTGCTGCCGGGCTTTGACCCAACCACGTCGCACCCAGTTGTATAGGGTCACGGTGGGCATCCCCAGCGTGACCGCTAACTCAGGGAGCCACCACTCATGCTCAGAAAGGGGCTCTCTGGCTTTAGGCAATGGACGAGGCCGGAGTCCGAGATGGCGTATCAAGGTTTGGACGATTTCTCGAGTGAAGGTTTGACGTCGTTTGGGTGGACGAAACCCTTCTTGATGCAAGCAGTCAACTATTTCATCGGTTGTTAAATTGGCCTCGACCAGTTGCTCTAGCCGCTCACATAACTGAGGGTAGTAACTCAGTTGTGTCCATTTTGCCACCGGACGAATAATTTGAGCTTGACAGGAGAATCCTCCCGACCACTCAATCATAACCTGAACCTGTTCACTTGTGCCTTCAACAGTGACAATGATTTTATCAATCACCTGCCGGATGATTTCTTTGCGTTGAGCCTGAGTTGTTGTTGGCACAGACCATAAGGCAGGCAGGTCTTGAGCAAGTCTTCGAATCTGTTGTTGTTGGTCGGGTGATAGTTGTTTGGGCTTCTCGCAACAAAAACGTTCATAGTCTTCTTGGAGTTGTTGTTGAGCTTGCAATTTAGCTTCCCATTCTTGGGCTAATTGTCTGGCGACCAAACGGTTCTCTGGCTCTACTAACTGGTAATGTCGTCTGGCTCTATCAGTCTCAAATTGGGCTCTCTCAAGTCGTTGGTGCCACACCTTGTCGAGTTCTAATCGGTCTTCTTCAAGATGTCTTGCAGCGGCCAGTGACAACTCTAATGCGGCGGGTTCCAGGGCCTGTAAAACTTGGTCAACAACATACTCATCTAAACAAGCACCCGACAAGTGTTGGCAAATCTCACCCCCATAATCGACTTTCTCTCGGGCGCAGATATAGCGATGATGATCTTGTCCATGGGAATACTGAACCGCCATGCGACCCCCACATCGACCACACACTAACAACCCACACAGTAACCCAACCCCTTGACGGGGATGTCCTTGTTCATTACTGCGGTTCTGATTGGACTTGAGTTGAGCAATATTCTGCTGGTATTTTTCCCAGCTAATGTACGCCGGATGGTGATCTTTGATCAAGACCAGCCATTCCTCGCAAGGCTTAACCACTCTGCCGGTATGAGGTCGTCCCGCTTTCTTTTTTCGAGGGTCTACTTGTCTGCGTCCATAGGCATAGGCCCCAGCATAGGTTGGATGTCTCAGGAGATTTTGCAATGTCGCTCGATTGGGCCGATGCCATTCTAAATCGCCTTTTGTCGGTCCCGATAATACCCGTACCCCAATCTGAATATGATGGGTCACTAGGTACTGGAGTACGGCATTGAGGGTCCCCAATTCCTCAAATTTTCTGAAGATCAGCTGCACCACCTGTTGTACTTGTTCGTCTGGGTCAAAGTGTATTTCCCCAGAGGGACGACGCACATAGCCGATGGGCACATTGAAGCCCAATTCCCCTCGTTCAGCTTTGTTACGCTTTCCCTGAATCATTCGCTGTTTGAGGATGTGGAGCTCTATCTCCGAGAACGATCCTTTCAACCCAAGCAAGAGCCTGTCGTTGTAATCACTCGGATTATAGATGCCGTCCAGGTCGGCTATCAGTGTGCCGAATAGGGCACAGATTTCCAACAGTTGATGCCAATCTTTCGATGAACGGGCCAACCGGGACATCTCTACTCCTAATATTAACCCACATGATTGAGACCCACTTCACTGACAAGACGTTGAAAGCCTAAACGTCCTTCAGCGCTACTGCCTGACTTTCCTAAATCATCATCAATGGTCAGCACACGCTCGGCTCTCCAGCCTAGGGCTTCGGCTCGCCCCACTAATCCATACTGGAGTCGGGTCGATTCTTGATGGTCGCTCACCTGCTGCAAGGTTGACTGACGAACATAGACCACCGCTAACCGGTCCAGATGATGGGCTTGTATTTTTTCTGAAGGCCAGTGGCTGCTATTCGTTGGGAGACTCATTCGTCACCTCCTGTCCTGACTGGGCACTCAGATGATTCTCCAGCAGTTGGCTCAAGACATTGATCAGTCTCTGCCGCTTCAGTTGCGGCAACCGTTGCCACAGCTCCTTCCTCGGAGGACAGGCAGACGGGGGGACTCGTTTCGCTCTGACATGGATATTCTTCCTTTTCGTGCAATGGCTCACTTGCCTTTATTTTGGCGACGAGTTCAACCAAGCGGAGTAACCCCCTCAATCTAACGGTAGGGTATTGAGAAGGCTTCGTCTTTATAGGGGTATTATGGCTGGCGCATTGAACAATTTTTTAAAGATTGTAAAACCGGGGGCTATCACCTGGAGGATACCAAGGTGAACGACCGTCGCTTTTTAGCCTTGGTGGTGGTCATTGTACTCGCCTATAGTTTGGCTACAATGCACGGACAACGCATGCAAGCATTACGGATAGACGATTACGCTGGATGTATCAAAAAGCACTCAGGCAAGGCTCCCTATCACAGTGATTTTAGCTTGGGTTTGTATGGGCAACGGTGGATATATGCCATGGATATATGGGCGGATTCGGCCTTGAAGTTGATCGCTCTCAAACCGAATAAACGACTCTATTTTCAACGTGGTTTTCTCGCTCTGTCCCTTATGGAACACGCTTTATAGCTACGCTGTCACCCTTTAAGCTCGCGAACAGTACCGATCAGCCGACTGGCGGAAACGCATCAAGTCAGTCGCAAGTTTATCTATCAGCAAGGTAATAAAGCTCAGCAAGCCCTGGATGAATCATTTGCCCCGTCTCACGGCGATGACGATGTTTTATTTTATCTTCCCGTTACGAAGAACTGGCTGTTCCAGCTGATTCTGGGGTTGGTTTTGATTTGCCACAGCTCCTACCGGGGCGTGGTGGAACTGTTTCGAGATCTCCTGGATTTACCGATCAGCATTGGTACGATCCATAATCGCCTCGAAGCCGCTGCAGGCAGTGCCAGTGAAATCAATCAATCCCAAGACTTAGCCGGTATCGAGGTGGGACTACATGATGAAATATTTCAAGGCGCTCAACCTGTTTTGGTGGGGGTCGATGCCGCTTCCACCTATTGTTATCTCCTACAAGGTGTGGACCGTCGTGATGAAGAGACCTGGGGATGGCATTTATTGGATATGATAGAGCAGGGCTTTGACCCAGACTACACGATTGCCGATGGTGGCAGTGGCTTGCGGGCAGGACAGAAGGCCGTAATGCCGGAAACGCCCTGTCATGGTGACATCTTTCATATCCAACAACAATTTGAGCAGGTTGCTAATAGTCTGAGCCGACAAGCTCAAGGCGCAACGACTCGCCGGATTAAGCTGGAGCAGAAGATTGATAAGGCCCGATTGATCGGCCCGGCACCAAAAAAACTAACCAGTCAGCTGGTCCATGCCAAGCGTCAAGAACAGGAACTGATTGGCTTGTCAAAAGATATCAAAACACTCTTACACTGGATGTTTCATGATGTGCTAGAGCTGGCAGGGCCATCGCTGACAGTGCGTCAAGAACTCTTCGACTTTATCGTCACAGAACTCCAACAACGTGAGAACAAGAAATACCCTGCACTCCGAAAACTCAGGAAAGCACTCTACAACCAACGCGACGATCTGCTGGCCTTTGCGGGTGTCCTTGACCAAAAGCTGGCACAGATTGCTCAACATTTTAAGCTACCGTTACAAGCGGTCCGTGATGTCTGTCTGCTGCACCGGAAACAACCCACCTCCAATGCTTATTGGGACAGGTGGAATCAGTTGTACGCCCAGATCTCTGCCAAGTTTTATGGCCTGATGGAAGCGGTCGGTGAAGCCCTCAAGCAGACGCCCAGAGCGAGTTCTTTGGTAGAGAATCTCAATTCTCGGCTACGAAATTACTTCTTTTTGCGACGACAGTTGGGCGACTCCTATCTGGGGCTGCTCCAGTTTTTTATCAATAACAGGTGTTTCATGCGCTCTCAGGTACCGGAACGAGTCGGCAAGAGTCCCAAGCAGCTGCTAACCGGACAACCCCACCCGCATTGGTTAGAGTTGTTGGGATTTCAGCGCTTCCAAAGAGCTTAACGTTTAATTGGCTAACCGGCAGGACCATGGTCAAAGATGGTCCAATTTGTGCTACGAGTGTTACCCAAAAATCGCTGAAAATGAACCATGCCGGTCAATTTCGCCATCTTGCACTTATTCGGCTATCAGTTCGCCCCACGCTATCGAGATATCCATGACAAGGTCAGCCATGCACTCTATGGGTTCAAACACCCCAGTCAGTATGGCGATGCGCTGCTCAAGCCGATTCGGAAGATCAATACAAACCTCATCCTGGCCGAGTGGGACAACATCCAGCGCATCATGGTGTCATTGGCCCTGAAGACAACCACGCAGAGTATCATTGTTAGCAAACTCAGTGCCTATGCTCGCAAAAATAAGACCCGGCGGGCTTTATGGGAGTATGATAACATTATAAAAAGTCTCTATTTGTTAAACTATGTTGATTCAGTTCCATTGCGCCAAAATGTTCAACGGGCGCTGAATCGAGGAGAGAGTTATCATCAGTTACGCAGAGCTGTTTCCTATGCAAATTTTGGGAAACTGCGCTTCAAGACTGAATATGAGCAACAGATATGGGGGGACTGCGCTCGTTTACTAACCAACTGCATCATTTATTACAACGCCTCCATATTGTCTGACCTCTTGACTCACAGCGATAGCTGCGGTGATGCGGCCAGGGTGGCCATGCTCAGCCAGGTATCACCGGTCGCGTGGCAGCACATCAACTTCTATGGCCGCTATGAATTCAATAGACAGCCTGAACTCATTGATATGAAAGCGATTCTTCAGCTTTTGATACAGTTGCCGCTCGAATGAGACTCACCTGTCTCATCCTGGACTATACCTTTTCGAGGGGTTGTGCAAAAAACCCCAACTTCTTGCCGAAGCCGATACCGATATCCTTGAGGGAATTGATAGCAAATTGCGAGATGAAGAGAAGCTCATACAACAAAAACTTGATGCTACTGAGAAACTATGGATAGAAGTCACCAGTAGTAATGTGATCGAAATAGAAGAAGTAGATAAACAAAGAATTGAAACAGATTATAAGAAGCTTTTAATTGAATATCAGGATATTCAAACTAGAATCCGTGCAGCTAGTCCTCATTATGCTGCCCTTAACTATCCTCAACCCTTGAAAATGAGACAGGTTCAACAGCAAATCTTAGATGAAGATACAGTGCTCTTACAGTATTCGCTCGCTGAGAAGCACAGCTATCTTTGGGTAGTAACAACAGAAGGAATGACTAGTTACCAACTGCCACCTCGCCGAAAATTAGAAATCTTGGCACAGGATCTACGTGACAGTATCTTACATGATACAACTGAACTTGGTTTTATTGCCAAATCCGCCTCTCAACTCAGTCAAGAAGTTTTACCTGCCGCCATTAGTGATCTACAAAAGAAGCGTATTTTAGTCGCAGCCGATGGTGTATTGCAATATGTTCCTTTTTCGTTGCTTACTCTCTCAGAAGATCAAAGTCCCCTAATCACACAATACGAAGTCATCAACTTACCTTCTAGCTCCAGTTTGGCAACTATTCGTAATAAGACCAGAGCCAGAGAAGTTGCACCAAAAACCTTGGCTATTCTTGCCGATCCCGTTTTTAGTCCGGATGATGAACGTATTCATAATAGCAACACTAGTCTTTCTCAACAACAAACTTTGAATCTAGAGTTACTTACCTTGCGGCGTTCAGTTAGAAGCCTAGCGACTGGTGAACTTACACGCCTACATGGAACTCGTCACGAAGCAAAGGCTATACTCAGCTTTGTTCAAGAAGAGACTCAAAAAACTTACGCTTTAGATTTTGATGCTAATCTTGCTACTGTAACTAATCCCCAATTAAATCAATATCGTATTGTCCATTTCGCTACTCATGGGATTCTTAATACCGAATTACCGGAATTATCAGGAGTGGTGCTTTCAATGGTCGATAAAAATGGTAGTCCGATAAATGGCTTTTTGAGCCTCAATAAAATCTTTAACCTTAACCTCTCGGCAGATTTAGTAGTAACAAGTGCTTGCCAAACTGGATTAGGCAAGGAGGTTCGAGGAGAGGGTTTAATAGGGCTTACAAGGGGTTTTATGTATGCAGGTTCACCGCGTTTATTGGTGAGTTTATGGAAAGTCGATGATTATGTGACAGCAGAGATGATGACTAGATTCTATCGATTGATGTTAGATGAAAAACTACCACCAGTAGCAGCATTGAAAGAGATGCAGTTAGAGATGATTCGAGAAACCGAATGGAAGTCGCCTTATTACTGGGCAGCTTTTGCGCTTCAGGGTGAATGGCAATAGATATTGTGCTGACCCATCGTGCTAAAACCTTTACTCCACTATTGATTGAACATCTAGTTCAGCCCTCTTAGAAAAGCAAATAATCTCTGAAAGAGGGGCTAAAAAAAGCCCCCTTGTGTGATGCATTAAAAACCATGCTTAAAACAATCGCATTTGCCCATCACCTTCAGCAAGATAGGCTGGTAGTTTCGCATCCTCAGTGTCATCATTGGCTGCAGCTGGATCGATCGCATCCATTTCAACACTAGCACTTAGAGTCTCATCACTATATCCACTCTCATCTGATGAAGAATCAGCTTCCAGCTCCTTTAACACTTTCAGCATCTTAAACGCTGGATCACGGTTCCAAATCATACGCGACAACATAAGCTGTGGCGTCTCTCGAACATCCCAAACTTTTGCACTAAGCGTATTTCCCCAGTATATTTTGCCTGGGATATCTAATATGGCAAGCTGCAGAAACGTAGTCGAGTAGAGAGAATGGTTTACATCTATCGCCTCGACGTATAGGCACTGGCGTGGATCATAGCCCATTGCATATAGTTGCTCCACAACCGCAATGATCATCCGACCGCTCCCAGCAGCAGGCTCTGTCAGAGTGATATATCCTTTCTGCTCTAGAATATCTTTCACATTGCCCAGCGTTAACTCTGCCATCAGTCGAGATACAGAAACTGGTGTAAAAAATTCGCCCGACGCCGACATTTGAGACCGTGATGCTATCTCCAACTCCTCGTACATTGTTCCAAGCAAGTCACACTGATAAAAACCGACTGTCTGAACGGTTAAATGATAGAGCTGCTTGAGTAATTCAACTTCCCCCTTGCGATATTTACCAACTTTAGCCAGGTAATCATTCTCCAGCTTAGTGTTGTAGTCAGTCCATGGAAGCGTATGCTGTCTCACCTGCTCTGGCATCCAAGCCTCATTGAAATGTACTGACTGATATATTGCGATCGCCGATACATCTACAAAATCAGCCCAGACTTCAGAAAATGACCGATGAATTGTTAATTTTTTGAAAATAGAAATGAATTCCCGTTTCAACTCCGCTAAGGAGGGTATTCTCTGCTCACGATTACTCATTTTTGAAAACCTTACAAAGCAAGGCTTTCAGCTATATGAATTAACCATCTAAGTCAATATCGTCCGTACGTTAACACGCTCATATTCACATCTGAACAGGAGGAAGCATTACGAACAACTCAACACCATTGCATGTCATTTGAAACTATCTACGCTAGAATGCCTAAGCCAAAGAAATATCGGCACAAATAATCCAATCAAAGAATAGACATCAGATATGTTCGGAGCAATCCTTGGAGATGCGCTCGGCTCGGCTTATCAGCGTACGAAACGCCAAGACGTTGAACTCATCACTCCAGAAAGTCACTGGACTGAAAATACCCTCTTTATGCTCGCTACGGCAGATTGTCTGCTGTATGGCGGTGAGTATGGAGAAGCCTATGCTCGTTGGTATCAGTGGTATCCCCAGATCAAGGGAGGTTATAATAACAGTTTTAGTGACTGGGCTAGTAGCAAAGTCTTAAAGCCCTACTACAGTTGTCGTAATGATGGCGCTGTGAGAGCTGTACCAATCGCCTATGCGTTTGACAACCTCAAAGAGGTGATGGAAGAAGCTGAGCGCTCTGCCATCATTAGTCATAATCACCCCGATGGCATCAAAGGGGCTCAGGCAACGGCAGCAGCTATCTTTCTCGCCAACACAGGCGCATCAAAGCAGATGATAGCTGAGTTACTGACTAATATCTTTGGCTATGATTTCCAGATACCTTACCCGGTTCTACAGCAACGTTATCAATACAGCGCATTAGCAACCGATACTGTGGAAGCCGCTATCATTGCATTCTTGGACTCTAAAACCGTTGAGCAGGCACTTCGCAATGCCATTGCGTTGGGGGGAGATGCCAAGACGTTGGCCGCCATCGCAGGAGGCATTGCTGAGGCGTTCTACCCTAAAATTCCGAAATCTTTACGGACATGGCTTTGGAGCTTGCTCGATCAGAGTCAGCAAGAGCTAATTAGTGAGTTTCAGGCTGAGTTTGTTACAGAGATGGAGCAGATGATGGTCGCTGCCTAATGAAATGGAGTCATTCCATAAAAAGCCCCCGATGGCCATCGGGGGAGCTGGAGAGTAGCTTGTTTGGCACTCTTTCCAAGCAAACACTGTAGAGAATAGAACAAATCTATCGCTTGAAGCATTGTGTTTCAGTAGCGATAGATGCAGATTGTCAGGGCGGTCAGTCGTGGGAGTGTATGTCTGGCGTCATGTCCCCCTCGATGTAGTCAGGACCATTAGAGTCAATGCAATGGCTTACTTTGACGGTAGATGTAGACATTATAAATAATGCTTGTACTCCTTGGAAACTCGTGTTAAAACTGTCTCGACTTTTCGGAGGCAACTATGAATAAGGGCGAATTGATCACCACTGTGGCTGCTAAGGCTGGAGTTAGTAAGAAAGAGGCCGATACAATCGTCTCGGCAACGATTGACTCCATCATGGAAGCTGTAGCCGATGGGGAAAAGGTTACGTTCGTAGGGTTTGGAAGCTTCGAATCCCGTGACCGCAAAGAGCGTGAAGGCCGGAATCCAAAAACTGGTGAAACAATGACTATTCCAGCGACAACGGTTCCCGCATTCTCAGCCGGTAAAGGCTTTAAAGAAGCTGTAGCGGCTAGCTAGGAAAAGCGTCTCAACGCTACATCATTGGAACGATTCTGTTCGGCAATTGCCCCAGCGATGACCGATAAGTTGGCGTTATTTCTCAACGTAAAGAGGAGGGCGGTGAAACGCCCTCGCATCGTGTTACCTCCTCAAAAACATTCAGCTAAAGTGTGAATTCGTATTACTCCGGCCTCTTAAGCTTAAGAAATTCAACGCGATCAGCGCGAATATACGTTCGGAATTGGGTTTTATTATCATTGTCATCCCAACGATCTTGGCGAAGTGCGCCCTCAACTAACACCTTTGAACCTTTTGTAAGCTTTTCCTTACAGAGATCGGCAAGTCCACGCCAAGTTTCTATCGCGTGCGTTTCCCAGCTTGTTTTCTCACTATTGTCTTCTTCATAAGGAATTCCTAGAAAGAAAGTAGCAACACTGACAACTGGGTCTCCTACCTTTCTATGATCAACCTTTTCACCGACGAAGCCAGTCAAAAGAACTCGGTTGGTATTGTACGTCTTTTTCTTCACAGCCTATAACCTCATACAAAACATCTCTTCGCTCTGTCAAAACAGATCAAATTAGGAGCATTGTTGCGAATTTAATGAGTACGTCAACTCTATGAACAACTCACCCCATTGGAAGCATCACTGATGTAAGACAAAATCAACTAACCCCTGACCGCTTAAAAGCGTAAGCTTGCTATTGGCTAACAATTGTTTGGATAATTTTCCTGTTTTTCCTGTATGGACAAAGAATCCACCAGCAGCCCCTTCCCTATTGATAATCATGAGGAATTCCCGCACATGGGCCGCATCAATATGATGGCGATATCGCTTTGCCTGTACCAGAAACAGCTGTCCTCCCTGAAGCACACGACCATCTATTCCTCCATCGCCGGTATAACGGCGGTTGCGCCTGATGCGGTAGCCTTTATCCTGAAAACAGCACAGGATCAGTTCTTCAAATTGAAATGGATCAAGCGATCGCAACGTGCCAAGCACGATCGGTAAGCTTTCTGTGGTGCTCAGTTTTCTGCGTCTTAACTGTGAGATCACCTGCCGAGCCTTCCAAATATTGCGCCGATGCCGATGATTGGGGCGTCGCCACTTTAGTACCCCCCAAAGGATGAATCCTCCAAGGGCCACCCCTGTAATCGTTAGTAGTAAACCTATCCGCATAGAACGTCTCCACGGGGGCAACTAACTGTCTTCATCTGGGAAATCACATCATCGTTGCATTTGTGTAGCCTGGGCTTTGACCGATTGCATGGCCTGGGCCACTGAATTCTGCTGCACTAGGCGTCCACTCAGATCGGTGGCGAGCGTACTAAAATACTTGAGATCATCTGTGGTGAGGTTAATAAGGGATTTGCCATTGTCCAACTGCACGATCGTGACCTGTTGCCCATCGGGGCGATGAGCCGTAATTTTGATGCCGGTCTTCGATTCTTCAATGCGATACGGATGACTCTCAATTGCCCGCATACCGTGCTTGTCAAGGACCGCACCTTCGACATCAAGGTAAGCCCGTCCGATCATCCGAATCCGGCGGGCATTAATCTGATCGCTTAAGGCCGTATCAAACTGTGGTGTCAATGAACCTAATTGCTTGAGTCGACCTGCACTATCTGGAGAGATTCCAGCAATACCCTCTTGTCGAATCAGGCGATCGACGATGAGAAAATCCTGGGCCTGTTGAGGACTCAAGTGATTGAAACTGACAAACGATAGACCTGCCGGTGATTTGATTCGCTTAAAGAGTTCCTTTCCTTGAGATGTCTTGATAACAAGTTCCCGACCTTGACCTTCAAGCGTATAGTCTTTGGTCTGAAGGACAAAGCGACCATCGTCCTGGCGAGTACCATAAGCTTGCAATAACTGCGTCGTGACACCTGCAATCCGTTGATGCTGAATGACGCTAAATGACTCTACCGAACGGCGCATCCGCTCTTTTTTAGATTCTTTGGACCATTTATGGCCAATGGTTGAACGCTCAGCATCGTACAGTTGTTCCCAATCTGATGGCAGGGATAAGGAAATTGACGGTGTCTGCACAGCCTCTGCGGCATTAAACGTTTGTGCTTGTTCAGGTGGCAGATACCCCTTCAACGCATTCTGGACAACACCAACTCCTTCCACCCGAAAAACTTCTTCGCCAGCCAGTCGAATGCTTGCCTTTGGTACCAACTCCCGATTAGCAATGGGACGGGATATTGGCTCTCTCCCGAAGTAGGATCGCAGAAGTTCAGCCTTCTGATCAGATAGAGTATTCATCTCAACAGCACTGTTAAGGCCTTCACGATACCGATCTGATCCTCGAATAGTAATTTCAATCGGTCCTATCACCTTGCCTTGATTACGGGCAGCAGCACGAATATTTTCTAGGAGCTGTTGCACCGTCTTAGATACCGGCATCACCTTGGCTTTCGATTGGCTTGATGATTGGGATGCTGTTTTAGTCTTTCCAGCATTCGCCGTTCCGGCAGCAGATGCCGTTTTAGTCTTTTTCGTGTGTTGAGTCTGTTGATCGTCCTTTAGTCGTGACTCAAACTGCTCTGAAAGATTTGGTGCCTTCCGTTTGGGTTCACCTGCTTGAGAATCGGATTCAGACTGTGCGGACTCCTCCATTGCCTCATCAGAGGTATCAGTCGATTCGCCTGCGGCCTCTGAGGTATCTCGAAATTGGCGGGTCGATTTTTGTCCCAGTGGCAGCTGTGGGATTGAAATCCCTCCATTATCATCCCCTAAGGGAAGTTCATATTGTTCATTGCGCTCAGCATCTGGTTCCATGAGTCCCTCCTAGCTAAAAACTATTTTCAAGATCCTTGCCCAACTGTCCCAATTGAGCAGCCGTCTCAATGGGCGATGACGTTATAGGTGGCAGTAGCGTCTCCGCTAAAGCCATTCGCTGTTCGATATCGGTTGGCCCGATCTCACGGTGTTGACGTTGCTGAATGAGCCAGCGGCGTAGTTGGGGCCACCGCTTGACACTGACTTCCGATTTTCGAGTTTCAGTGGTGGGGATTGTGATTTTGACCTTAAGCGGAATCCCAATCTCGCCTTTAGACCGATGACCTGGGCTCAGTAGGATACATTTACCTGGCGGCAATCGTAGGAATTGGCTGGGTTCAAATAACTTCCTCACCCGATGCTGCTCAGAGATACTGGTGCTACGCTGTCTGCGGCCACGAGTCTTAGAGCGCTGGCGTTCAAGGATCACCTGATCACCTAAGAGATCAGACAGCAGCTTGGCGGATGAAACCTCCCCTGGATTAAATAGTACTTTTGTACTACAAGCGCCAACAATAGACCGAGCCGCCTCTTTGCCATAGCTCTGCTCCAATTGAGCAATGTTCTGAATCCCGAGAATGAGCACCAACCCATTCTCTCGATACCAGTTCAGCCATTTAACTACATCTACATGGATGGTGGGCAACTCATCGAGAACAACAATCAGAGGCTCATGACGTCGTTGAGACACATTGCGCGTTACCATTAAGTGTAAAACAACTGCAATTAATGGCGAGAGGGCTTCTTGTTTTTCTTTATCAAGACCGAGAATGAGTAGCTGTCGTCCTTGCATATCGAGTGGGAATGAGGTCTTCCCAACAAATGAATTGATAATGCGTCGGTTGATAAAGCGCTGAAAATAGTTGGTGGCGGTACCTGCAATAGAAGCGACAGTTTTTTCGCTCTCTTTAACCGCCCGTAATGACATAAAGGCCATGCGGATAAATGGATTCATATCTGACGCCGCTTCAACACGCTTGCCTAAATCACTCAAAATCAGAATCGACCCCACCATCAACAAATCTGAAAATAGGGTAGTTTTCGCCAGCTGAAGCGCAGCTTGAATCAGCTGTTGACCAGCTTCCTCAAAATACGGATCACTATCTCGCGTACTTTTTCGGAAGTTTTTATCCAGCACCTTGGCAAGCTGTGCGGCCATCTCCCCATCTTCACCATCTTTGAGAAAGTCAAGAATGTTACAAATCTCAGACTCAGGAAATCCGGGGGCAAACACCTTGACGTCATACCCTAAGTGCCGTGCATAAGCCGCATGACGTGACGATTCTGTTGGATATTTTCCATCCAAGAGAATTACGGGATATCCCTGCTCCAGGCTAGATCTAACCAGTGGAGAGATACAAGATTCAGTTTTACCGACTCCAGGTGCCCCAACCGTCAGCAAGCCTCGTTGTAAATCAGGGAAATAAAGTGGACGTTTATCCCCCTGATATCTAGGGCTGACAATATATAGGGCAACCTTGTTGAATACCCGATGCCACATTTGTTGATGGGCCTTGAAGCGAGCGGCTGCTTTCTCTCGTGCTCCGCCCCAACGTCCTGTCGCCAGCTTACTTTTGGGACCGTTGTCTAATATCCAGATCAGACCAAGCAAAAGGAGACAAACCACAGCGATCTGCCCAGCCTGCTCGTGCAGTAGATAATCCAACACCAGTTGAGTAATCGAAGGAGAGGTGGCCATGATACAGACTGCAATTACATTAAGAATCGATCGCCTTCGCGATATGACCCGGCAGGTCCTAAGGGTATTGGACCTAGACAGTACGGTGTACAGCCCAAGAGGGCGTCACAGATGCGCGTATAGAGCGCAAACTGCACTCGTCCTGATGCCTCATCCTGGTCCACGAGCACGGTCTTAAACTCTCTAGAACCAAGCAAAATTTCATAGGAGAAGCGGCCTACAGGTTCTTGATAACCACAGACAGCACCCAATGCCAAATGACCGCCTCGAACACGATGGTAGCGACCGTTGACGATTTGTCGGCCTTCAATACCACCAACCAGCCGTGGATCATTGAGCTGAAGGCAATTTCCTCCCCAACAGTGAGCGACCTCAAAGTGGGGGCACGACCGTCCAATACATTTCGCTTGGAACGACGATTGGTCAGAGCCGGTGGCTGTCCGCAATGCTTCTCGCTCAGCAGGACCATATACGATATCAACGCTGCTGATAATCGGTGATTTCAGGTCAGGTTCACCATACGAAGTCCGTTGACCTGGTCCGGGTGCAGCCGTATAGCGTGAGATCACCTGGCCAAAGGTCGAAACGGGCACACGGCCCAAGCCTCCGACTTGATTGATCGAGACCTGTTGCCATCCCTGAAATCGCTCTAACGATGTTTGAGCAAGCCCTGGAATACTGCTCACAGAATATCGACTCAGGTTAAGCGCTCTCAACGGTAAGCGTCTGGCAGAATCAGTCTGAAGTACCTGGCTAATGGTTGCCTCAGGTTGCCAGGTATAACCATATCGCCGTAGAAGGTCTGAGATCGGAGGCACCTGCTGCACTCGATACCGTTCTAGTGATGGAATAGCTGTTACGAGCGATGACAGTGTCAGCCTTTGAACAATGCCGACTTGTGATAATCGGGTATTCCTCCCTCCAAGGCCCAACTGCTGCAAGCTGGCAGTAAAACGACCTCCGTAATCTCCTAAATGCATCACACTGGCAAAAGAATCACCAGCACGCCATTGACGCGAGAGGCCATCTAACTGAAAGCCCCCCGCATCGGCGAAACGTAGATCTTCCAGCGTAATCCGAGAAAAATCTGGAGTCTTAAATCCACCTGAATGATGGGTCACCGGCAAAGAGGCTACGGCAGGAGGCGTCCAGATTAGGTGGAGACTAAGCATACACAGGAGACCACAGAGCACCGTAGTCCCCAGACGAAACAACGATGTCTTCATGGTGAAATTTGATACGGCACATCAACTGAAATCGGCATCGATTTGACTCGCGATAATGATAACGGTCGCTGGCTACCAGCAAAAGCGGGTGCAGTTTGCTGTAGATGTGTTACATCAGGCAACTGCTCTCGGCGAATCAACACCCCTTCTTGCAGGCATTGAAGTGAGGGCGGTTGCTGACGTTGCGCACAGGGAATACGACGACTCAATGAAGGGGACTCTTGGGGCAACTCTGTAACAGATGGGGCACTTACACGCGGTTGGTGCCCCGTTGAAAACGTTGGCCGTACTGTTTGTAATTCGGTGGGAGGAACTAGCTCAGGGTGAGAAACAACTGGGGTATCCACCTCAGGTAACGGCGGAGGTGGCAGCGGAGTGGACAGTGGCTCTACTACCTTGGGAATTGGAACATTGGGAACGGCCTCTACCGGCGCAACATAAGCAACCTCACTGGATTCCTGAGCAGGCAACGGAATAATGACCGTCTCAGGCAAGACAACCGTCGCTGATGTCTGGGCAGGCACAACCGCAACACGCGGTGCGGTATCCCTTGGAGTTTCCACCTCAGGTAGTGTTTGGTCTGTAATCTCGCCGATCAGTCTTCCCAGCATCTCATCCGCTAAATCCGAACCTGTATCAGGCGTCATTTCTGCTTGAATGGTTTCAACAGCCACATCGCGTAGCGCTGATGCAATGTCAATACCCAAGGTTGAAGCCAGCTCAACTGAGTCAGCAACAATCTGATGGGCAATGATTGGGCGACCGACCTGATCAATAACAGCCACTTCCCCTAGAGGCATCTCTTCATCCCCGATCACCAACCGTGTATTGGCAAGCCGCATCAAACCACTGGCCTCAATCAAGGGCACGGCTATCAACTCGGCGGCCAGCTCGCTATCCTCATGGTGGAGCGTGATAGCAAATTGTTGAGGGATAGGTTGTTGTTCAATGCCATCAATCTGAACAATATCGTCAGGCATCACAATATTGAAACGCGTACCTGCCCGAAGAATCAATTCCTCTGGAACTGCTGGCATCATATCCTCTTGAACGACCAAGGGGGGTAATGGCTCCTCTATGGCGGGCATTACCTCAGGTTGCTCAATAATTGATGCCACCGGCATTGGTGCCCCAGGTGACTCCAGCAGAGGCTCGGCAATAGGGACAGGGCTCGAAGGCGGCGGTGGGGATGCTACTGTTACCAACTCAATAGGCGCTCGTGGCGGTGGTGGTGTGCTCACAGGTGAAGTCCATGAAGAGGCTGTCGGCGTTGAGCGATAGCTGGGTTCAATGGGGTGGGAAACCCCATTATCAGAAGATAAAGGTGACTCCACATGCGTCTTGGCCTGTGTATCTGGTTCGGGTGCTTGAGCGATCTCATCTTCAAGACTTGAATTGCTTGAATCGGAAGCAGTTTCAAGGTCTGCTGGATGCTCCTCTTGTGCGGCTTGATTCTCCCTTTCAAAGATTATCCGCTCTAGTTGAGCTTGCGCTTCGGCTTCCACTGAGTCTGATTCAGACACAGTGACGTCTTCTGTGACATCTGGCTCGGTTGCTTGTTGGAAGAGATCGATCGATCCAAAGCCAAATAGCTTTGAGAGAAGCACGATCAGGCCTAGCATGCCCAAACTGCTGAAAGCTATCTTAGTAGCTGGATGATTTGCTGCTGAGGCGTTCTCCCCCTCCGTCTCATGTTCATCAAACCCTTCATCATTCCAATCAATCACCTCCTCTACCTGGACATCAATGAGATTCTCATCAAGCTCAAACTCAGCCTTAAGCTGTTCAAAATCAAACTCTGAATTCATGACACTACAACTCCTTTAACGTATGGATTGCTTTGACTTGAAGACCAAACTTACGAATTTGAAAAATGGCTCCTTCGAGCGCATGGGTTGAATTGGGAGCAAGCGGCATTTCAGTGATCTCAACAATTACTCGCTTGCGTAGGGGAACTGATTTAACGATGCGATTTGGTGCCTGAAATACCTTTTGATAGCCCAGCACTTGTATCTCCCATGTGCCGGGTTGATCAGCGATCGGAATTGGATCGGAAACAGAATGGAAGACGACAATATAATTCTCATGGCCATCCAACACAGACTGGGGGATGGCCTGGCCCAGCTCTCTCAGCATCGGAAGTTGTAGCTCATCCGCCAGGCCATAACTCGCCTGGAGCATAGTGAGCGGAATTTTCACCGTTGTACCATCCACATCAATGGTTTCTAGGCCCTCATCCTGAGCCGCTAGCTCAGGATCGATTGCCATTTGAAACAAACCACGAATAATTTGCTTGGTAAATTGTCTGATAGTCTCAGTTTCTCGGGTCTGTGACGAAACAGAGTGAGCACTAATCACTTGGCCATTCTGGGTTTGGACATAGACCCTTTTTACCTGAAAAAGTCGAGACAGTAGGACACACCCGATCATGAGCATAATGGCCATGATTACTTGTAGCCCTGTGTTAAAGAGAAGCAATGGTCCTACAAAGACGCGTTTTTCCTCTTTTAATACTTGCTTCATGGAAACAACCTCGCGTTAACCTTTCTTTTTTGTGAGGAGACGACCGATAAGCCGACCAATCTGACGGCCAATAAAATTGATACTCCCAGCGACAGGACTCGCAGCAATACGAACTGCAGTGATTCCATATCCAGCACCTGCAAAGGTGCCAACCTGAACCAACGCACTCTGAAAAGCCTTGCCTCCTCCTGAGCCGACAACCAATGCCAAGACTGGGCTAAAAAAGGCAGAGACAAGCTCTAAGAAAAATGGCACCGCACTTGGCTGGGATAATGAGATTGCTGAAACCATCCCCCACACAATCAGAAGTGAGAGTTTAGTTAATAGCAATGAAGCCATTCCACTGACCCAGCCCATCAAGGGTCGAGAGGAAAAAAGTGAGGTGCCAGCGGCGAGAGGAAACAGAAGTGCTGTCAGAATAAGTGCAATGTCAAAAATGCTAGACCAGGCAGACACTAACGCCCACAGCAAAAGTCCGGCAACCGTTTCAAATCCTGAGCCAATAGTCTGGATAAGACCATCTGCTGAAGGCGTATATTCGTCAATGGTTTCAGCAACTGAGTTGTAGATCCAACTCCACCACCCCTCTTTATCTTTAACCTTCGCTAACTGCGCTTTTATAGCTTGGGCTTCTGCCTGCTTACAGGCTAAAACCGCTTGATCGCCCTGGCGTCGCTCACATTCACGCTGTTTCTGTGCAACCGTTTGAGTAATAATATCCTGCGCTTTAGCTGCCTGAATCGTATCCTCAACACTCAAATTATTAGTCAGTGTCACTTGTAAAACCTTAGCTTCAACAGCCCACGCCAAATAAATACTGCCTTGAGCCATCTCACCGGCAAGTGCCCCATTGCTAGCAAGAAGAGCAACCACGACAACTATGATAACCAGACTGGAAAAGCCTTCTCCACGTTCAACCCTTTGAGGCCATCGAGAGAAGAAGAATGCACCGCCTACTAACGCCACCATAACCCCCAGAAAAACAATCACCTTAAAGGGAGTGCCGGGATTCTTAAACAGCGCATTAACTAGCTCAATCATCCCTTGGTGATAACTTTCAGAAGATTCAAAAGCATACTCAATAACGTTATTAACCGATGCTGCGATTACGAAAGACATGATGGGGCTACTCCTCAGTTGCGACTGAAATAGGCAAGCCCATACCGACTAAGATCAATGATTCGAGTTGACTACGCTGTTCAGCCCATGTAAGGCTTTCGGCTTCATCCAACTGCTCAGCGATGCCTGAAAGCACGTCTAACTCCACAGCATCACTGACACGTGCATTAATGATTTCTGTTGAAAGCCCTGCAAGAAGTTCTGTCTGTCGAAGCTGTAGAGCACCCAATCGTTTGATGGCTGTTTGCGACGAAAGGGCTTGACTAGCCTGTTCGAAATCTTGGTTAGCCAATATAGTTGCTTGTTGCAGCACATCCATTTTGTCTAAAATGACTTGCTGGCCGGATTGGCTAATGACGCTACTGACATGACTTCTCGCTTGATCAACCGCGAGACGCCGACCATAAATCTCACCCAGTAAGTCGCGCGGTGCATTGTCTAGACGCAAGATATGATCACCTTGCTGGACCTGGTCTAATACGCTCTCTTCAAGACTCAAAACATTACTGAGTCCCAAAGGACCTATTGTTTCAGAAACAGCTGTCTCAACATAGGGCAAACCATAGTCCTCAAGTTCCCCTAGAAATTCCTCTAATCCGTCTTTGTAACTCAGTTGGAAGCCTTCCGAAAAACCTGCCCAGAAATCTTCAAAAAATCCAGCCTTGGCTTTCATCACACTAATACTGCTTAAGCCTGAACAGGCAAGTAATATAATGACAATTCGTTTCGGTTGCATGGGTACTTCTTTTGGTAATTCAATCGTGGACATGTAATCTGTGAAAACAGTGAAGAAGCGAGCGTTAGGAAACTGTCTGGGAGGCTTGTTGTTGGCAATGCTCCTGAGCGACGTCTAAAACATCACGTCCGCCTTGGATAGCGACCATTAGCACTTCCGCAAAGGTCTTAATGCCCGCAAACTTGTTGGGATACAGCGCCATTACCATTGCTCGTGCCTGGCGTTCGTTGGGGTTATTGGCGGCAATCGCGAGAATGAATCGATTGGCATACCAGCGACAATGGGTATAGCGTCCCGCTTGAGCAATAAGCCAATTGGAATAGGTCCCATTCGGAAAGAAGGACTCCTGGGTGTTGAGCGAGATCAGATGCTCAGGGACTTGCAGATACTGGACAAAACTACGCTTAGCCGCAGGTTGAAGACGACCAATGACAAAATTGTCCATATTGTCGAAAATCTTGGGTCCATTTGGACTGTTATAAGCGGTGCTGCAATCCTGGGCGATCAGGTCGATCCGGGCTCCACGCTTTAACCCCTCGGCGAATAGGATACCGACCATATTGTTCAGTGGCCGGTAGGTCATCAAAATGCTGGCCTCATCAATGGCAACATAACAGGAGTCATGGAGCGCCAGCATTCGATAGACCGCAAGTTGGGAAATACCAGCCATCACAGCTGCTCCAGCATCATCCCCCAGCCCCGATAAGAGAAAGAGTGTCGCCCGACTATGGGTCACGTAGCTCGATGGACGAGAAATTGCTTCACCGATACCTGGTTTCGTTGACCAGGCGCTGATGGCAAGCTGAATCGTGCTGCAGGCGTCCTCAACAATGCCTCCAAACTGACTGAAGTGGGACGCATCGCAGAAGCCAAGAAAATCAGCAAGCACAGGCATAGCCGACCAGACATTGCTTTCTATCCCTTGGTCATAGGCTAAATGGAATCGACTTAAGATAGCCTCGTCTTCTGAAAACCGGGTCAGCGCCAGCTCTAGGATATTGCGAATGGTCTTGTTCAGTTGGGTCGTTTCCTCTGTCTGGCCGATCACCATAATGACCAGCATTTCAAGCACCATCCGCTTCCACATGCCGATAATCTGCTGAGCCGTTTCAGGAGCAAGCCTTCGCGCATCTGGCACTTCAACCAGGTTGAGTGATTCTCGCGTCACATCAATGACAGGAACCCCAAAAAACTGCATCAAATCGACGTAGGTCACCGAATAATCGACCACAATGACCGGCATATGGGCACTGAGAGCTGACAAAATGCGGGTACTTACCAAGACCGATTTCCCGGATCTGGTCGTCCCGAAGATGCCAGTATGGGTCAGCTGTTTGAAGTCAAGATAATAGGGGGTGCCACCAAAGGAAATAAAAGGTACACCTGCTGAAGTGAACCCCTGAATTTGGACAGTAAAATCAGACAATAGCAAGTCTAGACTAACATGTATCAACCTGAGACATTCTACAATTCCTTCCTCCACTTTTCCTCAAATTCGCTGGGTGTCAAATAGCCCAAAGAAGAGTGAATTCTTTTCTTCATATACACCTCGTCTAAAAACTCTTCTATTCTCTCATACACTTCATTAAAATTGCGATAGTCCGACAAATCAACCTCCTCTTCTTTTATTGTTCTCATGAGCCGTTCAGCATAACCATTCTCATAGGCCTTACCCACGCCTGCCATACTAATCGCTATCTCATTCTCCTCCAATATCTGAACATACGCATTGGCCGCATATTGCACCCCTTGGTCTGAATGGTGAATCTCTGGAATATACTGGTTCAGTCCTTTCTCCAACGCTGTTATCGTTAACTGTTTCTCCATCGTTCTATCCAAGTGCCAGCCTCGAATACTGCGGGTGAACACATCCATTAATACCGCTAAATAAACAAATTCGTCCTTCAATCGGATATAGGTGATGTCGCCGACCCATACCTGCTCTGGATACTCTACTACCAACCCTTTGACCAGATTAGGATACCGCTTATATCCATGGACACTATTGGTTGTTCGTTTCCGTCGTATTCGTCGCTTTTCCAGTAGTCCCAATTCTCTCATTAATCGGCTGATACGTTTGTGATTAACACGCCATCCCTCTCGCTGTAATTGTTTAGTAATCCGTCGATACCCATAGGTGGGATACCGTCCCGCCACATCAATGATCGCTTTTTTTAGTTCCTCTTCTTGCGTTTGTTTGTCTGATGTTGACCGATAGTAATAACGACTCCGACTGTAGCCAATGACATCACAGATGACCTGGATTGGATACTCGCCTTTCAACTGCTCTATCATGGTTCGTTTCCGCTCAGATTCCACAAGTCTGAAGCTTTTTTTGCCACCGCTAACTCCATCGTTAACCGACCCACCATTCGTTCCAATTCGGCTATTCGTTCGGCTGATTCATTTCCTCCTCCTTTGCCTCCAAACGCTAAATGCGCTTGTTTAAGAAATTCATTACGCCAACGATTGATCACTGACGTATGGACTTTATGGGCTCGACTGGCTGCGCTCACACTCCGTTGGCCGCTGACGATCTCCAGCACCACTTTTGCCTTAAATTCGCTACTGTAGTTTCTTGGCTTGCTGGCCATATTCCTTCCCCCGATTGGACTCTAGCTTACGCTCTCTCAGTCCTGTCCTAATTTTGGGGGTCACTACATGCACTATCTTTGGATACGTAAGCAAACAGGGGCAAAAGACCAACCACTTCGCTACCAAAGTAGGTAGAGCGGCGATCTAAATCCGAGAAATAGCTACCAAACTTGAGCAACAGCTGATCGGTGATCGGCAGTGACTGTAACCAGATATCTCTGACGGTATGGTGTTCAACAACAGCCAAGGCGGGTCTGGCAAACTTACTGGAGAGTTGCTCACAGGCCGCCTTCAGGGCGGCTAGACTCTTGCGATACACAATAAAGACAACAGCACAGCGGACAATTTGTTCACCACGCTTGATGCTGATTTCAGCCTCTTCCGCATCGTTGACGAGTAAAGACGCTCCGACACCAGAGTCACCCTGAGTGAGAGACTGATCCATGGCAGCAGCGGCTTGCTTTCTAACAAGTGCCAGCTTGAGTGCCCCAAGCCGCTCATCGGCATGGCTGTACTCGACATAACATTCGGTATCCCAATAATCAGCGGATTTCTCGATCCCATGAAGATAGAGCAGCTGGGCAGCAGGCGTATCCCACCCACCGGGTTTGTCTGCTAAGGTGACAATACCAGCATAGTAATGGCCAAGTTTGACATACCGCCCCGTTCCCTCGGGGACACCGTTTCGCCCTAAATGAGTTCCTAACCCGTAACGAGACTGGCATACTTCATTGAGTGCGGTTGGGGTAACGATCAGGTATTGGGGGGGTGCCCCACTCACCGTTAGGAAAAAGCGTTGGGCGATCGCTTGATAGAGGCGTTCTTCATCCATCGGTTGGATGGTCAACCCCAGGTTAGTCCGCAAAAAGCGCAGCATTGACTGAATGTGTTCATAAGCATCCAGCAACCGACGATGCAAGGTCTGATTATGCCGTCTGGCCTGGCTCCCATCAATGCGCTGTGCCGTTTTCTTGAGACCCTCTCGAACCTGTTTTGCGAACGCGTCTACCTGAAAGAGCCCCCACCCAAGGGGATCGTTGAGCTTAGGCGGTTCTTTATGGTGCTCTTGAACTTGAATCGTAAAGAAGAGTCTGAGTGTTTTTTGCTTACGCGTGCCTTGGGTAGCCAGCTGTTTCTGGGTAGCGCTCTCATACAGCTGACCCATATACATTTCTGGCGATAAGTCTTGAGGTGGTTCATCTGGTCGATGCTGATTCCATGCCTGATCGCGCCAGATCCGAGAACTAAATGTAAGGGTAATCGTATTGGGAAGTGATTTGAGCGCGATGACTAATTGCTCGCGGATGGTGGCCAGATCAAGCTCTCCGGCATGTATGGGAACGACATCAACGCCCACCACCAGTTTGAAACGGCGCGTGTCCAGTGTTTCTTTTTGAGAAACGCAGACAGCGGCAAGGGATTCACTGTTCATTCGGTAGGCAATAATAGTTTTACCATGAAGGTCCTGCTCAAAAGCACGTCCTTTAGGTTTCTGCTGTTTCATCGCAGCACCTCCTCATAGCAAGGGCAGCTTAAGTACCAACGCCGATAAAATAAGGCAAAACAAGGAGCTAACAAGTGATAGGCATCCCCGCCATTAGACGCAATCCAAAAACTGGCCATCCACCAGATATTGAGGATAACCAGTAGCTTCAGGGTTAACGGCGTAAACCACCATCCCATCACCGATAAAAAAAGCATGGGGAGTGATGCCTGAAAAACGCTAGCTGGAATACCCAGGATCGCGGCACGGTGATCGAGCACGCGACTCGTGACTAATATAGTCTGACTCGTTGTGTCATGCATGGCTAACAGCTCACTCCCGAAAGCAATAGAGTGAAAATGCCATCAGACACTACAACCATCAAAACAATAAGTGCAGGGGTACGTGCTAGCGTGAGCCAGTCTTCACCATCATGAGCCCCTCTGATCGAATTCACCAGAGACCAGGCCACGTAAATAAGCAGTAGAAAACGAAGTGAGTTGAAGACAACACTGACGAGGGTATCCGCAACCGGAAAGCATTGCTTAATAAAGTCTTCTGCTGTAGTGAAGATACCAGCGTAGGCTGGTTGTGCCATTACGACTGCATACTGTAAAGCAGCAAGTGCTGTTAACAATGATGCATATCCTTGGAATAACCGAATAGTGTGAGATTTTAGGAGGAAAATGAACCAAGAAAGAATGCTCAGTAGAATGAGCAAAACATAGCCAATATATGTTTCAGCTCCAGAGTGATTAAAAGGGCTCAACTGGCGGGTAAGAATGAGCCAATAAGTTGCCGTATAGCCTGTTAAGGCAGCCCATATTTTGAAGCGATACGAAGGTTTGATTTGAGAAATGCGTCTGAGAGTGGAATGAATCATCATTTTTTCTCACAAGAAAGACCTGGAAGCAGTGAGATGGCCCTGACCTAGGTCATCTCACTGCTGAATGTAATCTCCAAGACACACCAGAGTCTCAAAAGATTACAAGCTTGAAAAAATTACATCCGCAAAGATAGATAAAGGACTGATTAGAAGGAGGAAGCGGGTAGAAATAGTCATCCGTAGACCAACCACGAATAGATCATTCTATGCTGTATTACGGTTAGGCTTATTGACTCTTACTGGCCTATTAAGAATTGGTTTAGGCTTCGGTCGAACAGTTCTTTTACAAGAGGGACTTGACACAATATTTTGAGATTCAGGTAGCTTTGACGGAATTTCCTTTTTCTCACAAACACCGGTTAGGTTCGTTATATTTAGCCACTGATCAGGCAGGCTTTGTAGCTCATGACTTGTATTGGCATCTATGCTAACAACAACAACCTTTTTCTTAATCTGTTGTAACCGTTTAACTGTGTAAGCAAAATCGTTATCACCTGTCACAAGCACTAATGTATTGACATCAGAAGCATCAAGAGCTACATCCGTTGCCAGCCAGGTATCGATATCCTTACAAATAGTTCTATCTCCAATTTTACGAGCGTAACGCTCTATCACATCGAATTTAGAGTTTTTCAGCTTTTCCTTAAATGAACCATAGTCAGGTAATTCAAGATCTTCCTTGATGTAGAAATAAGCTTTCTCGATATTGAAGACTTGTTTTTCAAGCGCAGATAGAAATCGTTCGTAATGCATATCCAAATGGTATTCTTCCAAACTTTTCAAAAGATATGGTCCATCTATGTACACCCTGGCTTGATCTAGCTCATCTAAAACTTCAGCAACACTCACTTTAGGTGGTGGTACTGGCGTATGAGGAAAAGGAGGATCGCGATGCGCTAATTGACGACGAACAACAAATGTCTTTTTTACTTTCCTTTGTTCTGTCTGAAGATATAAGGCTACCAGACTCATGACAGTTCCTGAGAGTAACGCCAATTCACCTAACACTAATGCTCCAAAGGTCCAGATGATGATGGCGATTAAAATCACGCAAGTAGAATTTTGCACTTCATATATCCTTTCGACTACACAGTCGAACAACAACAAACATAATCTTTGGTTCCAAATCCCTTCAGGAAACATCACGGATTCTGAGAGTTTTCATTTTCAAAAACGGCTTACTGAGTGATTATGCTTGAGCCGTTTCAGAAAATCATCATAGGCAGCATGATGCAGCACTATATAACTATTTGGCGGGTTTTCCTGGGTTTGATATAGAAGTCTATAGCTGCTAATAGGAATTGCCACGATATCAGAGTTACAGTGCATGCGTTTTCCATGCAGTTGCCTGAATGAAAGGCCTGTCCGAATAAGTTTCATGTATCGTACAGCCTTACCCATTATGTTTTGAGGAATATTGTTCTTCCTATTCTTAGACATCTTTCGTCTGTATTGGAGAAGGTATCGTTAGAGAAAATGAGGCCAAATTCAAGTGCCACCAGGAAAGTGACCCCACTATGAAAATAGACGGAGTAGATAAACTATTTAAGAGAATCCCAGTTCTTGCTAAAAGAAAAATAGTGCAAGAACCAAACTGAATAGCAATTGTTTTCCCAAAGTCCGAAAGTTCTTCTTGAACCCTAAGAAATCTATCGCATAGAAACAATAAACCGGTCTTTTGTTTCTATGTAGTAAGGTAGCTCAATCTTCAGGCAACTGAGTCAAATAATTGTCTAAGTTATGCTTCACTGCTTAACTTAGTCTTAACTTCGTCAATTATCTATTACTCCGGCAATATAAGTTCTAAACAACAAATCCAGCATCTACAAGGATACCCGGCTGTAAAATACACGGTCAATTACTGCCGAGTTAATATTTGCTCCCCAGGTAACTCACTTAAAAAAAACTATATAAGTATACTTACTCATTAAAGTGCAAATGAACTATACGGCTGCTTATAGCTGGGTCTCAGTCAATGAAGTGTAGGGAAGCAAAATAGAAAACCTCACCTACTATCTTGAACTGTAATCTCTCTAGAACTAAAAGCTAACTAGTCGAGAGGAAAAGAAAAATGAAACGAATGGATGTCCTCAGTTCGATATTCAGTTGTAATAGTTGCAGTGGGTCTCAATGGATGTACTGCCTGAATAACTCCTTCCTCTTCATGGGCTTCGATATATAAACGGACACGCTGACCAATTTTTAGATAATTAATTAATTGGTCATTAACGACATACCATTTCGCAACCTCTCCAGCATCCAAAGGACCAGATTCATCAAGATCAATCCTCCACATCTGTAGAAACTGCCCTGTTGAACTATCAAAATCACCGTCATACCGATATTTACGATACTTTTTACCCCCAAAGCGCGTTCGCCACATTACCCTAACCCTGGGTTCAGAAAAGCTTCCACTCGGCTTACAAGCTAAAAAGACCTCTTTGCCATTTCCGACTAATACCGTTGACTTCAAAAGACTGTCACCCCATTGGGCTCTGTCTTTTTCTCTGTCTATATCCATACTGTAACCTCATCTTATGTAACTGGCAGCAAGGTAAAAACCTTTATTTTTGCTTCGCTTGATTAGAGGAGGTAACAAATATCACCATTTTCGTCAATTCAATACGGATAAACCCTCTACAGGGTTACATCTCTGCAATCTTATACGGATTGAGCTGTTCCTTTTTTGTACTCAGTAATAATCGAGATTTGGCTAGTAGTTCAGATGAGTAAGCAAAAAAGAGATCGAGGAATAAGACTAAATCCAGAATATAGAGACCAAGTTCGTAACACGATTAAACTCAAGGGGCATTCACAAATTTCCTTAGCTAAGCAGTTGAACTACTCGCGAGCAACTATCTCAAACCTTTTAGGTAGTAAAAAAATATCTCCAGATATCTTGACAGAAGTTCTCACATACCTAGAACTAGTTCCTATTGAGAAATACATGGTATCGGAACAAGTACAGCAATCAACTATACAAGTTTATCCTGATGTAGAAGATGTTAAGGGATTTGTTGGCCGACAAATAGAACTTAAAACACTAACCCAAGGTATATTAGAAAGCTCTTACCGGATTGTTTGTATTCACGGCATGGGAGGGATTGGAAAAACAACATTAGCACAAAAACTTGTTTACCAACTTAATCCTGACTTCCAATATACTTGTCCAATCATTAGACTCAACATAAAAAAACTATTTTACAAAAATCTACAGGCCATCATTCAGCAATTGTCTAACCAGAAAGAGTCAGGCCTTTCTAAGGCACCAAATGACTTTCAATCACTAATTGAGCATCAAATCGAAAGAGTATTATTTTATCTTCAGAAAAGTGCTTGCCTACTTCTCTTTGATAACTTTGAGTCCATAATTCCAGCACAAGGAAGCTTGGATCAAATCACGGCTAACTATCAACTTTATATCACACTGCTAAAGGCTATTGCAGTCACTCCACATCAAAGCTGTGTAATTATTACAAGCCGAGAGATCCCAAACGATTTAAGAATTCTTGACACCCGATTAAACACTATAAAATTCTTTCCATTAAGAGACTTAGTCTTGGAAGATTGTAAAACAATCATGGCTGCAGAAGTTAAGGGAAGTAGCTATGTAGGTTCTAATGAAGATTGGGCAGAGCTAAACCGAAGATACCGAGGCAATCCCTTGTTACTCTTGCTAAAAGCTCGTGAAATCAGAGATAACTTCGAAAAGAACATCTCTCGCTTCTTACAAGAAGGTGAGTTTGTCTCTGAAGATATTTATGAAGTTCTTAAATCACACTCAGATAGACTTTCAGATGATGAAAGGCATATTATCTACTGGCTTGCCCTTTCATGCGAAAATCCGTTATCCATAGCAGACTTAAAAGAATCCATACTCTCTTACCAAATTAAAAAAAGTCTTCAGTCAGTTGTCAAACGAACGGAACAGAAAATCCCATTGGAATATAGCTATCAACAGTATTCATTACAACCTGTGCTTTCAGAATTTTTTCAAGCTGAAATCATATCAAAAGCTCGTTTAGCTATAGAAACAGGAAATATTGATTTTCTTAATCAATATTCGTTACTGAAAGCCACTGCAAATGAATATGTCAGAGTTGCCCAGCAAGAACGAATACTACTGCCTATTATCAGCCATCTCAAAGATGCATATGGAAATGCTGCTAATATCAAACAACATTTGCAAGCACTTGTAAATGAACATAAAAATACACTCCCCGACAGAGGGTATTTTGGAGGCAATATCATCAACTTATTATCCGTACTTTCAAAAATGGATGAAAAAGAAGTTGAAGATCAACAGGTAACAAAGTTTGATATATCATCAGTTCCTATTGAACAGGCAGACTTACAGGCATCCTGCTTTCGGGATTGTAATTTCTCAAAGTGCTCATTTAAGAATTCCCTCTTTATGAAGCCATTCAACGCTATGCTCACCTGTGCTTTTAGCCCAGATGGACGGCTTCTTGCTACTGGTCATATTGATGACCAATTATGTCTTTGGAGTGTTGAGACATACCAAAGAGTTTTCTCATATCGTCAAAAAATGGACTGGGTGCATTCAATTGCCTTTAACCCAGATGGAACATTGCTCGCTTGTGGTACTGGCAGTGGAAAAATTGTGATTTTTCAGGTGGAAGATACAACCCTGAAGAAAATAGAGGTTATTAATGCTCATCATCAGCGATGCTTCTCTGTGGCATTTAGTCATGATGGCCAACTGCTTGCCACTACGGGAAGTGATACAGAAATTAAACTGTGGCGTACAGATAATTGGATGCGTGTCCATAATCTTGAAGGTCATCAAAAAATAGGTCGAGTGTGGAATCTTGCCTTTAGCCCTACAGAAAACTTACTTGCCAGTGTTTCTGATGATCATACTCTTCGGCTTTGGGACATAACAACAGGTACAACATATTGCCCCCCAATAACGCATCCCAGTGAGGTTTGGTCAGTAGCATTTAGTCATGATGGGAAGTGGATCGTGACTGGGGACAAAGCCGGGCTCATAAGAATGTGGGAAATTCAAGATCTTACTGAGCCTAGTATGATATTCGAAGGACATGCCCATGGAATACGTACTCTTGCCTTTGTCCCTACTGATGAAGCCCTCATCAGTGGAAGTATGGATACAACTATTTGGATATGGGATGTCAATTCAGGTGCAAACCGTACTATTCTCTCTGAACATTATGCCGATATATGGTCAATTGCCCTCAATATTAAGAAGAACTTATTTGCAAGCGTTGGCATAGATCGACAAGTAAAACTATGGGACATAGATAGCTATCAGCGCATTCATACGTTTCGAGGGTATGCCAATAGTCTGTTTCTAGGTGCCTTTAGTCCAGATGGAAAACTGTTTACTATTGGCAATGAAAATCTTCATATTGAGGTGTTTAATAGTGAAACTTATGATCGAGTAGCCGTTCTCAAAGGGCACACTCACGTTATTTGGTCGCTGGATTTTAATCCTGGGGGAGACCTACTTGCTAGTGCAAGTTTTGATTGCACAATTAAACTCTGGAACACTCAAAATTGGGAACCTGTAGCAACTTTAGTTGGACACAAAGAACGGATTCGGGCTGTCGCATTCAGCCCAACAGATAACAATCTACTGGCAAGCGCAGGAGACGACTATTCTATAAGGATTTGGGATCTTACTACTCACGAAAATACGATTATTGATGAGCAAAACTGTTGGGTGCAAACTGTTGCATTTAATCCTGATGGAACTATCTTGGCTAGTGGCAATGATAATGGTCTAGTCACCCTTTGGGACACAATGACCCACCAATGTATACAGCGCATTGAGAATGCTCATAGCCAATGGATTTGCGCTCTTACTTTTACACCGTCTGGATCTACGCTGGCCACAGCGAGTAAAGATGGCTTCATCAAACTTTGGGATACTGAGTCATGGGAAGAACAAGCCCGATTAGAGCTTCATTCCACTATAGATTCGCTTTCAATTAGCAGCAATGGAGAATGGTTAGTGTGTAGTGCAGCAGATTCTGAAATAACAATTTGGAACCTCACAACACTTGAACGTCGGAATACTTTTCCTGCTCATTCCAAAAAGATATACACCACAAAGTTTAAGCCAAATTCACTTGTTTTTGCGAGTGCTTCAGAGGATGAATCCATTATTTTTTGGGATCTAGAAAGCAATTCAACCATTAAAATCATTACACGACCAAAAGCCTATACAGATAGCAGCTTCAGGGATGTGAAGGGGTTACGCCAGGATCAAAAAGAGCAATTAAGAGAGTTAGGCGCTATTTTGTAGCCAGTATCCGTTCCTACGTCATAACATTCGGACTAAAATTATTCCTGCCGTAACTGTTCCTACTAGAGAAAACACAATTGAATACACTGCCGCCCAGGTTATCACTGGACCACTGCTCCATAAAAATGAGGGTCTTCTTTCCAAAACCCTAAGAACTTTAGCTAAAGAATTTACTACCTGACTTTGTGTAGTCACTTGCTGCTGGTAGGTCGAAATCATTCCTTGCCATGTGGTCATTGTGTTATTAAGGAGCAATACAGCCTCATCAACTTGCGTAATCAACGCTATCGTTTTGTCCTGCAACACCTGTAACTCTACCTGCAAGGCAGGTGCTGCATTACTTAAAGGTGTCAGGACCTCTACGTTGGAGTGCATAGCAGCAATAAGCTGTCGAAAACTGATCGCACTACTATTCAGGTCTTGCTGTAATGCTACCCTTGAACGCTCAAGCTGAGCTGGTGCATCCTGTAACAAAACCACAGCGGCATTCACTGAGATCAGCACTGCCCACAAGGGATCGTCTGGAGCAATTCCCAGGTCTGTCACTTGCTTGAGGACGGCTGCTTTCTCTGCGTCAGATCGCCCCTTCAAGTACTGGGCCATTAATTGCTCATTGGTTCCCTTTTTTGACCTACTCATGCTCGCTGCTTATCCTCATGAGACATCCAGATAGACTGTAAACAAGGCACCTCATCAAAAGCGGCATACGCATTTCTCAAAAAATACTTAATTCGCTGCCTACCAATTAAGTCAAACTCTGCATGAGTCAGCGCCGCAGTAAACGTCAGATTCTTTTGGTTGATGACCCGAAGCTGCTCCACACCGTTAAGGATCGGAAATTCAATAATGTGACATCGGCTTGCCTGAATGACTTGCCGTAGTGATGTGTCATGCTCAAAGTCAATCCATGCTTTGCTCGGGTCTTTTACCACTCCGTTATTGAGTACGATCACAAACTCTGCATGCTTGCCAAAATATCGCATTGTTTTTTGTAACAGAGCACGGCTCTCAGGCTGTCCATCGGTCGGCCAGACAATGCGCCAGTGAATCCCGACTTCTTGACTAAGGGTAAGCAAATCATTGTGCTCAATCCACTGAGAGAGTGCTGGAAAGAGCTGTGCTGGGGTATCACAGACGACTGTCGCCTGTTCTGCGGCGAGAAATAAGGGATTCGCAGCATCTTGAAAACCGATCCCTTCGGAGAAAATGGCCAGTTTACAGAGCTGCTCATATCGTTTGTAAATAAACGGATTCGAGCGATCTGAATCCCACGGTTCTACCGGTACGCCTTTAGAGAAGAGATACTCAATCAATGTTTCGGCAACAAAACTCTTGCCAACGCCTCCCTTTTCGCCCATGACTAGTATTAATGAGCCCATTACGTATTAAACTCCTTTTCGATAGCTGTTCGTTGTGCTCGATCTGGAACCGACAATCGATTCCACCCCCCTGCATCCATTGATGTTTGGGTAGATACTGATGTTTGGGAAATAGCTTCTTGCTTCTCGCCTTGAGGCTCAGGTACTTTCTTACGCTTACGTTTTGCCTGTTTTATCCCCTGTAGAAAAGTTGATTCCTTACACTGGAGTTTCAACCCTCCTTCTGCAAATTTATCGATAATGTCTTGGGCACTCCAGCCATTTCCCAATGCTGCTTCAATAGTCGCTAGATGGCATTCGATTACCTCCTGGTAGGTCAACCCATTTTTCGTCTGGCTCAAGGCTTCCAGCGCTTGGCTGAGCATACTGACTTGCTCACCAGTAAGCACCTGCTGTAGCGCTGGATAAGAAGCAGGCTTTGTCCCTTTTTCAGGCCCACTTTGTTTCGCACCTTTCTTCTTCGGCATACAGACGTCAGCGATCGCTATCGCCTTGACTGAAATTCCCGCCCCTTGGAATACCTCAGCAATACGCTCATATCCAAATCCATGCTTAAGGATTTTGCGAATTAATGGGCGATGTTCTTTGAGAAACGACTGCACAGTGGGTGGTTTCTTTTGCTGAGTCAATACCGCCAGCACACTTCCCACCTTTTCAACATCCGCCTCGACATAATAGACAACCATTACTGATCCCTCCCTCCTTACAACTCCAACTGGCTCTGATAATTCCGATTGGCCCGAGCTACCACGTCAGTAACAAGTTCTTGCTGCTGACGTACCCGTTCGCGTTCCAACGCATTCATTAGCGATCGGCTAAATCGACCACTCCCAATCATCACCACGGGCACTTTCGAGTTCCGAGCAATCGTCACAATATCCAACAGGGTTTGTTTCTTTATCGACTGTGGCTGACTGACTATCACCACAGCTTTAGGATCGAGTGATTGATTACCGCCCCCATAATTGAAGGTGAACCATTCAGGTGGTGAGGTCTTAATTCCTGTCTCCTGCTCCATCCGATAGGAATGCTTCCCTGGCGCAACGCCAACGGGTATTTTTTCCTGCTTCTGCCACTCAGGTTGCGCGGCTTTAATTACGGAAGAGGGGCGAGCTTTTTTCCCAGTAGCGACAATATGAATATCCCTACCCGTTTCCTGCCCTACTAGTTGGTCAGAATCATTCCTGTGCTCCAGTTGTTTACCATCGTCATCGACTTTCCACTGCACCACATCATTACTACTCATATATTGAGTCCCATATACATTGAGTTTCAGCAGTGTTTTAATCAGGGCTTGTTCTGCATGTAATACCGACCGAAAACTGTAGCGCGTTTCTACCTGGTCTTGCTGACCTCGGGCGATCACATCTTCCCGAGTCAGTCTGTCATCCACAAGCCTGGTTACTGCATCACAATTGAGTCCAGTTCCTATCGCATGAATTGCGACATGTCTTACCAATTCATGCTTGGCAAAAGACTCATGAGCTGTCATAAATTCGTGCATCCCTTGTTCTATTTGAATAAGGGCCGCTGGTTGGCTGGGGATACGAAAGACAGCTGGTGGTGGCCGATACTGATGAGCTTGGCCTATCTGCGCCCAATTCTTGTAGAGTTCCTTTCGTGGGGGGACAACTCCTTTAAGCCCCCTGGTTTTTAATGCAATTACTGATGCTTTCAGAGCCGGTGATTCATCACTCGCATATTCTGGTTGAGCTAGCTCAGATTCAATCTGCTGACGCCGTTTACTTAAGACCTGGCAAAGGGCGGAATCGACATCCGCTAACTCAAAGAACATATCTTTTCCATCGGTGCTGGGAGTGATCGCAACGTTATACCCTAGCTGCATCTGGAGTCCATAAGCCAATTCCAGCCGATAGATAGCTCCCAATGTTTTCTGCACATCAAGCAGTGATGGTTGGCCTCGACCTCGTGGATACCGGCTAAACAAAAGGCTTCTGAACGCGCCATCTTCTCGCACAGAGGCTTTGGCTATCAATGCATGGGTATGCAATTGAGGATCGGGTGCTATTCCCTCGACAAATCGGGAGGTGCCATGACGAAAGAGGGCTACAACAATACGAGTTTTTTCCAGTCTTTTCCCACCTTTTCCACGTCGGGTGTAGGCATAGTTTTCCTCAAAAATATCGAGGGCTTTCTTGACCGCCTGATCATGAGCAGTTTGAATGACCTTACGGGTGCTCTCATCCGCCAGTGCCCAAACTACGCTAACCGACTTCGGCGCTGAAAACGTGGCGTCCATTCCCACTTCTCTACGCCGTTCCTTGAGCTGTCCATCCTTGCGATAGAGTTGCGTATGTTTCCCGGCATTTTGAAGCTTCTTGCCACTGCCATTGGGACAGTAGCCTTCAAGCAATGTTGATAAATGATTTGCATCTACTATGCCGTTGAGATTGATCGCAGCAGCACCTTTTCCATACCAGACACCAGGGCTCTCCCCTCCTTCCTCCATATAACCAGTATGAGCAAGGGCGGTGTAATACTTTTCGTTTTGAATTCTGAAAACTGAGAGCACGACACTACCAAGTACCTTGAGAAACAGGCACCAATAAACTACGGGTAGGTCAGGGCAATGACTATAGAGCTAATGTGGTGTACTCCATAATCTCCTGCAAGTGTAGCTCAGCTTTTTAGAATTGCACACCAGCAAAGTTTTTCACGATTCCTTCACTAGGCCCAGTAGCCCTCAATTCCGGCGGTTATTCAAACCTCGTTACTGACAAAGTTTTACAGCGCAGCACGACTTTTCTACAAGCCTAGGCCGTCAGGCCGCACCTTGCCCCAAGGGCAAGGTGCAGGGGGTGTAAGCCCAGTAACGTAAAAAGTGAAAGCTGAAAAGCTATCGAAAGACATTAGCAATGTGAAGTGCTGCTAGTGCAAAAACGAGATACTCATTATGGGGAATTAACCGTTACTGAAAGGTGGCAATTACCCGTGAATCTTATCCATGATTCACGGGTAATTAGATTAGTATTCAGATGGAAGGTAAATCACGTAACCTTCTGGAGTTGGGCTGCAATAAAGGGTAATACTATCGAGCGGAAAACTCGTGTAATCAATTTTCTGACTTTCGACAATCTCATCCTTATCCCACTCACACTGTAACAGGGCGGAATTATCGTCATTTACATTCAATCGCCAAAATTGAAGAGATTTAAGCTCAGGATGCTTGGAAATGACAGGGTTTATTTGATGTGCAAGAATTACATCTATCAGCCAATAGCACTCTGTTATATTCAGCAAATAATGTATTCCATCAGATAGCAGTCCTTTTATACCCAATAGGGGGTAACTGTAATATTGAGTCGTTCCAGTAAATTGACATAGATTATCGTAAAGCGTTTGTCGCTTCTCTTCCTTAGTGTTCATTATGAAAACTCCCACGTTAAAGAGGCTATCTCTGGGTTACAGCCGAGAGGATAGCCTTAGTTTTGGTGATTGTATTAGTGGAAATTAAGCCACTACTCGACGAACTTCAAAGCTCTCTTCTGCATATTCCTTCAGTGTTTTAGTGGGAGTAAAGTCACGCTCTCGCACGACTGGGTAATTTAGCGGGCCTCGTCTCATAAATAGTCCTGTGATTGAAACGAAATTCAAATTCGGGAATCCATCGCCGATATCACACAAGCCATAGGCCATTTCTGGATCATGAAGAGATAGTTCGGTCAATAGCCATGTTCCCTTCTCATCAGGAGTAAATAATTTTACAACTGGACGATGAGAACAATGTTTCATTAATGCGCTTTCAGCTTCTTGAGCATTCTTCAATAACTGATGAATGTGATCCCAGGTCATTAGCCAACAGTGCGTCAGCGAGAAAAGACGATGATTTTCGATCAAAAGGGATTGAATAAAGTCGTAGGGATGGTTATTCATTATAAAAATTCCTAATTTTTAGGGCTGCCTCTGACTGTGACGGGTTGGGGCAGCCCTTTTTTTATGGTTATTATTTTATGGTTTTAGTATATAAAAATACTACCGTAAGTCAACAAAAAAGTAAGTATTTCTGGATATTTAACGATAAAAAACAACTATTGTACCGAGTAATTCACATGAATCATCTATGGTTATTTGCCGCCTAATTCTAGTAAGTAATCAACAGCTTGTTGGGCATGGGAAGCAGCCCGAAAAATGTAACGCTTATCTTGCCTCAAGGCTTGCAGCCAACTGGCAATATAGGGTGCGTGATCTGCCTGAATTTCTGATGCTATCCCCAAGTGCGCACAAAAAAATGCTGCTCCGATTTCAGCCACTAGCTCCTCTTGAGCATATCCTTTGTCACCTTTCCTTAGCTGACCAAAAGAACGCCCCAATCGTGAGGGATGTCGTGTCCAATGTATTGACTCATGGGCCAGTGTTGCCGCATAACTTGCAGCACTGTGAAAAGCTTCAAAGAGTGGCACACGGATATAGTCATGCTCATGACTATACCAAGCTCGGTTTCCACCGTGACGAATATCTGCACCAAGTCGAGCGAAGAAAAGCTCTGCTTTGGCAATACGCTCATCAAAGTTATGTGATATCTCAGGAACAATAGAGTAATCATCTGCAAGTCCTTCGACCTGGTTAGCGTTAAACACCGCGTAACCTTTCATGTAAAAGATTTCTTTTTTCTCTTCGTCACCGTTTTGATTCTGTTCAACTTTTTCAAAGGAATTAGCATAAACCACACGGGCCGATTTCTCCCCTTTGCGCACACTTCCACCTAGCGCTTTCGCCTGCTTGAAGGTCATCCAATGCGGTGACAGATATCCTTTCTTCAAGGCTGCATTCCATAGCATCAAAACGTTGATACCTCGGTAAATAGTTCCATCGTGGCGTAAGGGTAAAGGAATCACGCCCAAGTCATGAGCATTTTTCCACGGTCGCAACCAAGGCCGCCCCCCCTGTTCTAAGGCTTCAATAATGCTTTGAGTCACATCAGCGTATATATCTTTTTTAGGTATGGTTGTTGTAGTCATGGCTCCCCCCTTGAGGATGAATAAATTAATATGAAAGGGTGTGTTTTCACACCCTTTCTGCCTCTCTGGCGAAGAGGGGGGGTAGCAAAGCCAAGAACAAAAAACGGAAGGTTCGACCCAGAAAAACGGAAGGTTTACCCTTCCGGCCCCGAAGGGAATAAGCCGGAGGGTGAAAACCGTTTTTCTGGGGTGAAAGCCGTTTTTTTTCTTGGTGACGCGAGGGGCGCAGCCCCTTAGCAAAAAGCTTCTGTCACCTCAAATGATATAGAGTACAAGATAGCTATCGAGCCGCGTGAGGGATCAGAGGGGGGCCGATAGCTCGCTATCGGCAGTCCCTGCGGGACCGACCGTTTAGGGAGCCCCGGCAGAGCCCGACCCCGAAGGGGGCACGCCCAAATATAAATATTGTCGACCTCGAATAAAGAAGAGTGGTTAACTATACTTCAAAATCCCATACCATTGACCACCATGTTCAGATAGACTGGTGTCATATTCAAGAATGCCTACATGCAGAAGGAAGCAACAGATTACTCGTCATTGTCCTGGTCAACTGCTGAAAGACGGTTTGCAATATCCATGCTGTCATGAAGCACACGAATAATTTCAATAGTATTCTCAACAACACGATAGAAGATGAGATGTCGCTGTTGATGATAGCTGCGATACCCTTGACGGAGATTCGAGCGATCTATCGTGCCTGGTCGAGTTGGCTCTTGGGCAATGCGGTCAATGGCAGATTTTAATCCAGCCGTATAGCTAATAGCCTGAGACGCTCCCCATGTCTGATAGGTATATACGTAGATGTCGAATAAATCAGTGTCAGCAAGCTCTGTATACCGAATTTTGTGCATTTAAGCCTGATTCTGTGCTGTCACAGCCGCGTGGGCTGCAACAATGATTTCATCAAAACTGCGTTTACTAAACTTCCCTTGCTCAGCCTGTTCTGCCCCAGCGACTAAAGCATCCTTCAGCGCTTCTAACTTAAGAGATTGCACCTCTTTTTCTAGTTCACGGATACGATTCTGATAGGCTTCAAATGACTCAATATCTTCTACTACTACAGCAGCCTTGCCATTGACTGTGAGCACTAAAGGAGTATGAGTTTCTTGCAATTCGTCTACAAACTTCTTGGCATTATGTCGGAAGTCGGTCAAAGAATGGATATTTGTTAAAGGAACCATAGAATCACCAATATTACTTAATTAAGTCCTAATTAGATAATATCTAGTTTTTCTAGATAACTCAAGTATTTTTTTGCAATCAAAAATATAACATCTCTTTGCTGCTCACTATCCAATGATCCGGCATCCTGACCTAATGAGAGTCATTGGCACAGTAAATGTGGGATTTGGAAAACGATCTAGAGGATAGAAACTGATTTTTTGGGAATCCGAAGAAGAACCGATATCACGTTAGTCTTCCTCACCAAACAGATAACCAGCTCCACAGCGTAGACGATCACACATCAGTTGAAGCGTTTTAACGGTTACATTCTGAGTCTGCTGTTCGATACGATTTAACGTTGCATGAGTAATTCCTAACCTCTTCGCGAATTCTCGCTGTGTCTGATCACCCCTCAATGCTCGAATACGTTTTGCTAGTTGCCCTGATAAATTGCGATTATATGTGGTTTTCATTGAGAGGAAATACCGCACATCGTGGTACACATATGTACCAAATGCTAATCCTGTGCATCAAAAGAAAAGTCCTCCATTGACAATGGCAAAGAAAACAATAGGTTCTGATGTCAGAAACAACTCCTCACATTCTCATCATCGAAGACTTAAAGATGTCTCAAGTGATTCTGGAAAGACACTTGAGAAAATTGAATCCTAGATTTCAGATTGATGTTGCGGAATCTGGGACATTCGCCCTGGAACTCTTCAGAGAAAAACATCACCAGCTCATCTTTCTGGATATTCAATTGCCTAGAATTGATGGCTTTGCACTGTTGAAAAGGCTAAGGGAATTAGAGCAAGAGAAAACATCGATAATTGCTTACACCGCAATCGCCGGAAATCATGAATACCAGCAATTCATTAATGCAGGGTTTACAGACTATCTGCCCAAGCCAGTTAAAAGAGCAGCGCTGGAACAGATTCTTGCCGTATATCGTTCATGACACTTATTGAGAATTCGATAATGATGAGTTATGGCGATCGATGATCGCACCCAGTTCATTCACGATGACTTCATTGGTTGCTTCAATCACCCCTAGTAGGTGTGGGATTGTGAAAACAATCCAGAAAATAAAACTACTATTATCAGAAATCAGTCATTAGGAATTAGACCATAGTTCTCATACAACCAACTCAACTAAAGCCCTAGCAAGTAAATGCTTAGTTAAGTTGGTTTTACAAGAAGGATGCACGAAACAGACTGTATGGTTGAAGAAAGTTCCTGGGCCTTTCTGTAAGCAAGTCCATACTTCATACCTACACTATGAATCACGTTGCACAGCTTGGGGGCACTGTCCTGATCGGCATCTTAACCGGAACAGCTGATGTCCTCGCCGGAGTAGGTGGATTACTCTCAGTTCCATTCATGATTTTCATTGGTCTTCCACCACATATGGCTATTGCTACCGATAGACTTGGAACCCTGGGAGGACGAGTGGCATCGCTCATCACCTTCACGAGATCGCAGTCGATTGTGTGGTCACTGGTCCCGTGGCTATGTATCCTCAGTATCGGCGGATCATTTGTCGGAGCGAATCTACTTCTCAGCATTGATGAGCAGATTATCAACCGGGTAATCGGAATCCTATTAATTGCCCTGCTGCCCATTATCTTAATGAAAAACTTAGGAGTAACTCGGAAAACGGTGACTCCTAAATGGCGCTACGGTGGAATGTGCGCCTACTTTTTCGTCATGATTTACCGAGCGATTTTTGGCATGGGGACGGGGCCACTCACCTTTACTGTCATGATGGGATGTTTTGGTACCACACTCATTGAAAGCATTGCCACAAGCCAAATACCCACACTCATTGGAGGGACGATCTCCGTTATAATCTTTGCACTCAATGGAATTGTCAATCTTCAATTTGGCCTTGCCTTAGTTAGTGGCATGATACTCGGTTCTTATGTCGCAAGCCGTTTTGCGGTCATCAATGGAAATACTTGGGTTAAGCGGCTGTTTGTTGTCTTTGTTACATTGGCTGCGTTCCGGTTACTCACACAGTCATAATCCCGCAGCAACTGATGATCGCACCTCATTTACTATAGTCAATATCTCCCCCTTTACTGTTGATCATCTGCATCACGTGCAAAATAAAAAGTTGAATAAAAATAATATCTTGCGCCTTCCGCCTTCATCTCTTATATCCACACGCTAAGGAGCTTGAAACTCCTGCTTTCTTGGGGTGTTGTAGCTCAACACTCGGCAAGAGACGTTGTTGATTGACCATTAACTGCAGACGCTGATTAGCATTCTCTCACCAAGATGCTGGCGAATAGGGGGACGTTCCTACCCTATTAATTGCAGGGAAGTCAATGGTAGAGCCGTGTGCCGCGAGAGTCGCATGCACGGTTTCGGAGGGAAGATCGATGGGTAATTGCTTTCCCGACAAGTTATCAGTGAGTTTCCTCGTAGCATTGTGAGGGGCTCAGTGTGGAAAGACTAAACCGGAGGTTTGACCTATAGCAACGCGATCACGATAAGGGATCGCAACTGTTATGAAGATGTGCGAGCAGGACAGGCCGATCGGCATTCTAATGCTATAGGATGACTGGTCGGTGCAACGTAGTTGAAGTGGGTGAAAATCGCCGGAAGTGGGAAACCGTCCGGCTGGAGTCTCTGACTCCACTACCAGTGCCTTAGCTGTAATGGCGATTCGCACTGCCGCTCAGAGGGACTCACAGTTGCGAGAGTGACTGTACCATCCACAGTGATACTGCAGCCGTCGTGAGGCGGACCTGTAGAGTGAGATGGGCGTCGCTGCCGATAAAAGTAGCGATGGGGAAAGAGCTGAACTCGAAAAAGTGTGCGCTCAATGTTCTACCCTGCGGGGGGAATCAAGCGTGCTGTGCGGTCAGATGTATATGGTGTTGATCTTGAGCGAAAAGGTCTTTATGGGGTAGGGAGGGGCTTCTGTCTTCCAACTCCCGAACGCTCGTGAGAGTGAACAGCATAATTGCTGCCAGTATTGACCCTGGCTTTCTCCCTCGTGAGGGGGACAGAAGGCGCGTGAATATGACACGCTATCGGGTTCGGTAACGGACCACGATACTAGCCATGCCTAAGTACATCATCAAAACACTACGATGCTTACTGCGGAAGCAGTGACAACCGAAAAAAGCGGTGGGCTAGCTGCCCTGAACGTTCGCAGGATGAATCACGTCCAGGTTGGAACTGTGAGAGTCAGGCTTGAGGAGGTTTGCTCTGATAAAAGAGTAAGCGCGACGCAAATGGGATCTAATGCGTCGCGTGGAGCGATTACTGACGGGCTGGTAACCCGCAGCATCCGCCTTAAGAGCCGATCATTGGCCTTGGCCAATCAACAACTATCTCTTGTCAGTGGATTTGAGCGGTGTGTGCTTGGCCGCCATAGCGCTCAAATTCCTACCGACACCTTTTTATTTTTACAGCGGAGTAACGCTCATATGAGGAGAATAATGGTCATGACGTAACAGTCTGTAATCATTCACGAATCAACGCTTATATGGAAGACAGTATGGCGCGGAAAATACCGCAGACCAGACTGTTGTATCCAGATGCGTAGTTCATTCTTCATACAAAAAGGTTGTCTACAACAAGGGTTTTCGATGCCTAAGTGGGAGGCTTTGTATCCCACTTTCCTCACTGGAAATGGAGATAGATGATTCAACCACGATATGCTTGTGAAATGCCGAAGCTCGGCAAATTTTTGACCCGGTTTGTCACGTATATATTGCCCTTCGGGCACTTCTACTATGTGGCTGATGCGATCGCCTCAAGACATGATCTTAAGCGGATTGATCGGAAAATCATTGAGAAGTATCGGATCACTCATTGCCGAAAAACGCGCAAAGTTCGTCGGGATAAAGGCTTCGCCTCTGTTCACTATGTCCGCTTTCAGAACCTCTTTGTCATTATTGCGTCAGACGGTCAGAGTTCATTCTTTGAGCAAGAGGACTGGACTGATATTCGGAAAACGCCGATCTACGTAAGTGGCTATTCCATAGGAATTAACCGAGGAAAACCCTGTGTTCGCATTCAGGGTTTACGCTGGAATCCGCTCAGGAAAAAGTTTCTCGATATGGCCTACTATGAGCACCGAAATCTTCAGCGATATTATGACTTAATCACACCGTTCCGGTTCCGGGGGATCATTGAGCAGATGGAATGGTTGCGGGAGCGCGTCAACCATAAGCGACGACGGGCAAGCCTGCCCCTACTCCAGCCGTGGGACTGGTGGCGAGGTAAAGCCGCTCAGGAAACGTTCGAGGCTACGCACCTCATTTCTTAGTCCAGCTATCGGGTTTATGAGCACGGTGGCGGACATAGACAAAACCATTGAGCGGCAAGCAGTCGAGATACACCTCAAGGCCATGCTTATCAGCATGGAGATAAGCAAAGCCGATTTGCCGATACCTGACCTCATTCTTCCGTCGCATTGGGATGGCCGCCCATGCAAGGAATCGAGACTGACCCATGCTTGTTTGATTCCACGGAATGTCATCAACCGAGTGTTCGATTTTCCTCAACGTGATTCGTCCGTCCGGCGGCCAGCCATCGGGATAGGACTTTAATTCAATGATGATTCCTTTGCGGTCGGCATCTCGCAGTCCTTTGCCAATCAGTCGATATTGATAGCGCCCATCGATTTTCATCGGATGAAAGGCATGGTGACTCGGTTGGAGCTGCGCGTGTTGCTCATGCAAGGACTGAGTCATAATCATTATCTATTTATCCGAAAGGTTCAAGAAGACTACATTGCCTTATAAGTCGAATAAGAAGGCTTGTGGAACGTAGATTTCCCGAGTATTTTTGTGACAAATTTGGCATCATGCTCTCTCATCAGCAACAACAACATGAAGTCGATGGTGATGGTGCTGAAGCTGCTCAATCGTTTGAGCCCCAAACATGCCAACTGGAGTGATCGCAATAACGTGGGCCTCTTTGTGTAACGCTAATAGCTCTCGAAGGAATTTCAGGGGAAAATGTCTCCTACCTTGTGGGGACAATCTGACTTTCGGCCAAATTGAAAAGGCAATCCGATTACTGATCGTGACGCCCACAAGGGCTGTTGTATAGTCAACGTTTTCAATGCCGACATCGCTCGAACGTATCCAGGTGATTCCATAGACCTGATGGCGCGGGTGTCTCAGGTGTAGCTCAAATGCACATTCTGGAAGCCTTGCACACCCTAACCGATTGAGTTGTCCAGTAAACGTAATACCGGATGCCTGTAATCTTCGGCGTAGCGTATCCTTAGAAAGCCGTTTTCCCATCACCTGCTTCGCTAATGCAATCACACGGGGGGCTGTCCAGACATTGCTTGGCTGAAACCCAAACTCGGTCGCGGGTGATGCAAGCAAGTGACTCAACTTTGATCGCTCACGCATTGTCCATTGTTCACGGGGATATGTGGTTCCAACGGGTGCATCTGTGGAAACACGACTCATCAATAACTCAATCACCACGTCTCCAGGCAGATCCAATTCACAACAAATATCTGGCGTCATATAACCTGCTGCCCGGAGCTGATGGGCTTTCTTAATCAGGTCTTGTGAGTGTTTTTTCTGGCTCATTCACTGAATTCATATGCGCTAAACTGCGGGTGTCCCACCCTATCCCTACCCTCAGAGAACATGCATAGCAACTCTTTAACTGCAATAGTTTTAGGCATTTATCTACAAGCATCGCCTCAGAAATCGGCTCTTACTGTTCATACTTAAACGGCCAGTGGGACAGATATCAACAACAAGCAAGTAAGGCAAGAGTTATATCAACTCACGATACTTGAGTCTGGATGCCCAAACTTTCCGATACCCCTTCTAGCACGTTCGACAGAATCTCTTTGACGGACCTCAAACCTTGGAATGAATCGTCGTTTTGGTGACTGCTTGGGGTCCCTGTCTCTGCCCCTGGTCTCTGTCGATATGCCGCAAGGTGCTTTCTCGCGGCATCTTCCTGGGCTTGCGTAATGTGTGATCTCAAGTCTTTGCGAACAATGGCTATGAACGCCCGTATTAGGTCCTGACAGGGAGTTCTCTTTACGCGGATGGCTGACGCTATGAAGAACAATAAATTTGCTTCAGAAGCTTCTAGCCAGCCTTGTTCTACTGCCTGCTCATAGAGCTTGAATAGGCGCGACATTTTCTTCAGGTCATCCAGCTGAATGTCATGGAGAGTGGGTTCTCCTAGTTCTTGCTTCTTTGAAGCACCAGAAGGATGAGTTCTCTGGTTTTTTGTATCTGAAAGAGTTTTATGTCTTTTATTAGGGGGGTCAGATTTGGGACCATTTTGGGCGATAGGGGGTCCAGATTTCAGCCTTTCTTGACGTTGACGGGCGCGTTCCGCCTCATCTGCTGACTGCCACTCAGTATTGATTTCAAAGTACGCACCCGTGCGGTTCAGTTTATGCTGAGATGAGCCGATGTCCTTTGTAAGCACCCCCATCATGATTAGCAGCTGTCGAGCGGCCTTGGCTGCACTCAGCGATATCCCAGCAATTCCGGCGATCCAACTCGACTTGACTGAGCCACGGTTATTGAGGCTCCCGTCGCGACGCTTGCTTAACCCACGGATGAGATACGCGATCAGGGCCTTCGCTAACGAGGGTAAGGAACATCGAGCGAGGTATCTCAAAATTCGACGTGGCAAAGGAACGACTCGATTCACGTGTCTCCCCTTCCCCGCTGCCTTACTTAACAATTCCTGAGAACCCTCTATCGGTTCAGTATTTAGTGTAATCGCTGACGAGGAAACGTCTACTAGCTTGGCTCGCTTTAAATTGCTTAGGGCTCGCTGCACATACCGCTTACTTTTTCCCGTTAGTGTTTGTAGCTCACTCAGCTCAAAGCAAACGAGCATTTTTTTTCCAGTTGCACGCTGTGCCGCATTTCTCGTTGATAGCAGTGAGACGGCAGCGAAAAAAGTCCGGAAAGCTCCGTAGCTCACATTTTTCTGTTCCACAGCAGTTAAGACATTGCATAACTGGATTACGCTCAGGGGCTCATAACCTCCAGCAATGGATGTAGTCATCCCATCCTCCCGTTTTGGGAGCAAAAAATTAGCCTCAAGGCAAAGAAATAGCGTTGCGCTGTAAAAAACGCCTTGACGGACTCAGTTTTAGGGGGTAATTAGGAAGGGTCTTGATTACTTCCTGTTCTCCCCATGAGAACTTATCCTTACAAAAGAACCCGTTTGCAGACGGGTTTTTTTGTGCCTTTTTTTTGCTCAGTTAAATCAAATCTCTACAGACACTTACCTCTAAACTAATTTTGTTTGTAAACACTGTGACAGTGTCATAGCTCGGGATGTAACGCAATCAAAATCTGTTGCCGAAAAATCGACTACTTGATTAGCCCTTCTCAACGGAGATCAGCATTTTCCCAATACGCATAAAATGCTTGATATATCTGGAGACTTATGGAACTCTCCAATGAGTAGGAACTCAAATTAAAACATGAGAAGAACGTTCTTCTCATGTTTTATGGATATTAAGGATAGCGGATTGGCACGAATAATTTCACTCGTAAATCAAGCTGGAGGTGTGGGTAAAACCACACTCACCTCAAATCTCGGATTTCATCTTGCAGAACGAGGTGCCCGCGTCCTGTTAGTCGATATGGACCCGCAAGCATCTCTCACACGACAATTAGGCCATAATCCACGTACAGTAGAAAAGGCTGTGGCACATACATTGTTACAAGATGAACCGATTCCCGTCCTCTCTGATTGGCATCAAGTTGATCTAGTGCCCTCGAACAATAATTCGGCGATGCTGGAAAGTGCCCTCGCACAAACAGCAGATAAGGAAGTTCTACTCAAGCAAGGATTACAAACAATCAGAAATCAATATGACTTTATCTTGATCGACTGCCCGCCCAGCCTTGGATTATCCAGCATCATGAGCTTAGTCGCATCTACTCATGTGCTCATTCCTATCAAAGCCTCTGACAAAGGTTTAGAAGGAGCTGATAATTTAGGAGACACGTTGCGTCGAATCACAACCAAAGCAAATAAGTGTTTGCGCATTGCAGGAGCCGTACCCATGATGTTCGATAAACGTAAAGTCATCCATAGAACTTCAAATGAGCACATTAAACGGACATTCGGAAAATTTGTGGTCCATCCTCCTATTCCTGAAAGTACCGATTTTGAAAAGTCATGGCGAGCACGGACACCACTCGCTAAATTATTTCCTAATCATCCTGCTGTGCAATCACTGCAAGCGATTGCCGCACACTTGGAGACGCATTAATGGGCAAACAAGCAAGCATAAAAGAAATTATAGAAGAGCCGTATCAGCTGGGTGATGTTTATGACACCTTCTTGGGGCCATCATCAGACGAAGATGATGACACGCAGTGGATTGCAATCGAGCAAATAGTTCCAGCGTCGAACCAACCTCGGCAATACTTCGATCAAAAAAAGCTTGAAGAACTCGCTCAGTCGTTTGATGCACAGGGGTTTCAGGGTGCAATCAACGTTCGCAGCAAAGACGGAAAGTATGAAATCGTTGCCGGAGAACGTCGATACCGAGCCGCAAGGTTAGCAAGATTAGATCAGGTCCGATGCGTGATCACTGACTTTTCAGATGAGGATGCTTTTGAATTTGCAATGCGTGAAAACCTCAACCGCGAAAATCTAAGTAAATTGGAGGAAGTTGAGGGAATTCTCCATCTCATAGAGCTGAGACACAACATACCCCGAAAAGCCATCATTGAACTGGTTCAGTCTGCAGGAAATCGAATGTCTCGCAGTGAGAAGAACGTTCTTCTCAACTCGGAAACAAACAAAATTATCGATATTCTCAAGCGCTTTGGAATAGAGCTATCTACATTCCGAACAACATACCTCCCGCTACTCAATCTTCCTGAAGAGCTTCGCGAAGCCCATCTGAGTGGAGTACTTGGCTACAATCATGTCCTAGAAATCAACAAAGTAAAAGATTCTAAGCAACGACAATTACTCCTTAAAGAAGCCATCGATCGCAAACTTTCAGTGCGCAAAATCAAAGAGCAGATAAAGGCCCTCAATCAACCACCAGCCCGCAAGAATTCGATCACAAAAATGGGGCCACCAAAGCCAGTAAAAACCTTATGGACTCAGCTTGCAAAATCCTCAATCTGGTCTGATACTCAGAAAGTAGAAAAATTGCTTGCTGCCATGCAAGATGCACTTGATATCGAGCCACATACTGCATAGCAGCAAGCAAGATCAAATATTCTATCAATGTCATCTAACCCATAATTTTATGGGTTAAACTCTGCGATCTTCAGAGCATAACTAGGGGGAAAGCTAGCAAAGCTGTCACCTTTTAATATCAAGCTCTTTCGTAATGCTTTGCCATTGAGAAAGCATTGGTAAGGTATGGCCACTGCCTTCTCAATGCTTACGTTTTGCCATTCTGCTCAAACCATTTCCTCGCTTCTGCACTCAAGATAGGATCGCCTGAATCACGCCACTGCTTCATCTGTGTTCTATGAGAATGCTCTATTCGTGCGGTATCTGATTGATTGTAGGAGGTCTGCTGATCCTGGCGTCGTTGCTGCTCAGAGGCAAGTGCCTTTCTAATGTCATCTTTGACCGTTTGGACTTTTTCTTCTGGTGTTAGGGGCTTAGAACCTTGATTGGCTGTCTGATTACACTCAAGAGTAGTTTTGTTGCTATTTGGTTGATCGCTGGAGGCCTTGATTTCAGAAGAATTACACTCTACAGGAGATAATAAGCTTGACTGTGATTTTGCGAAGGCCCCTGCGCTCCTCGCAGAGGGGCCTTCGCAAAATTCAGCTTTAAGATCTAATTCTGCTTGTCCTGCTTCTTCGGTTTGTATGTGCTTTGGATGCCATAAGTCGCGGTGCTTGTATAGCGTTTGACCGCTAATACCTTGTGCTGTTAGTGCGTCATATCGGGCCGTGATACCTGATGGGAGCGCGTTTTCTTCGAGGAGCTTTTTGACTCCCGTATTGATACGTTCTCTCGCTTCGTTTTCTATTTGCTTGTTTCTCTCAGCTCGTTTATCCTGCTTGTCTAGGTCAGCCTTAGGGATAGAGTCATAACCATAGTGATAGTAGTGACTGTTTTCTATGCAGGAGACCCATTCGTCGACCCGTTTTTCCAGTTCCTGCTGATGATTGCAAAATTCCTCAAATCCTGGGAGCTGTCTGGCAACTTCTACTACCTTTTTTTCTAGCGACTTTCCTTCAAGTGGCTCGTTTGCTCCAAGGACATGTCCGAAGACGAAGTAGAACATGACGATGCGCCCAAGGAGTCGATTGGTTTGTCCAGAGTCCGTCCATCCATATTCAATTTCCACTTTGAGGTCGTTAAGGAATTTTTCCGCTTTGCTGGAGATGCGATAAGTTTTTCGATACGCCGTCTTGAGAACTTTTTTCAGCTTTTTCGGTGTCAGATCGTTTTTTGCGTGAGCAAATTTCCAATGGCGGATAAATGTATCTTCGTCTCCGTTGATGATTGGTTCCAGGTCATCATTAAGTAAACAGAATCCGTGTTTAAAACATGGAAGTCTGTGACCATTAAATAGGTTCAACTGGCCATCACTGCCAAAGTGACGAGCATTGGGAAATACTTCGAGCTGACCAGCCGAAACGGAAAATCCTGCATTTTCAAGAACACTGGTAAGGGCTATCCCCAGCTCCCAGGAAGTAAACTCCTGGTCGAGCGGTAAATATAAGTGGAGCCCTTCACTGTAAGAACTCTGGCATGTTACCGAAGTAACGATCCCCATTGTTTTTTCCAACGTTGATTGGATTCTATTGAGTGCTAAGGGGTCTCTTTTTGGGTGATAGGCCGAGCCGGTGTCAATATCGAGAAGTGCGTAGTTAGTCGTAGGGCCAAACCTCACACCGTATAGGTAACTTCCCTGCTGGATAAGTCTATCTGAGAGCGGATGCCTGTCCTCGGTAAACCAGATCGGTTTTTCACCTGGCCGTGGATGGGATGCGTAGATGAAATCGTATCGATGTTTGAATATTTCTAAGAGAGGATTATCCTGCTCTTCTACAAACGTAGAAGCAGAGGTGCTCTGTGTCTTCACTCTTTAAAACCCATTGCCACTTCACGACACGAAGCAGGAGGCAATTATCTGCAATGGAAGCCTCTTACCCCGTTTGGAGTGCCAGGGATCAAGGAATAGGTTGTAAAGAAAGATCTCTACCACTACAGACAGTGGTAAAGCCATTACAAGTCCCTATCCCGACACTACCGAGAGTGCAGGGATGGATTCAGTCAATGGTTTTAGCTGTTCTCTGCGACTAATAAAGTTGCCAAAATCGCAGATCCGCCTTAAAATACATAAACGAATCCCTCGGTTTCCAATTTGCCCGTCAAAGCTTTCTGGAATCCGAACCCTAAAACTGAATATCTTTTGGTTTTTGCAAAGTCCCGCCTACTGCCAATAGGTTGGGATTTTTGCTTTTAAGACTTGTTCATTCATTTCCTCCTTTTTTCACATTAAGACGGCTACAGGTATCCTGCCTCGATACACTGCGAGCCTACATCGCAACAGTACAATTGTACTCTTTAGGCTACTTTTGAAGTTTGCTGTTCGGCAAACTGCTGCATCATCTTAGTGAGTACCTCCAAGGCATTGAGACCTTCTGCTGAACACGCAGCGCTGAATTGCCCATATTGAGTCATGAAAGGAATCACGACATCACGCATGTTGAGCCCATCGGCTGCACATGCGCTTTTGAATTGATTCCTGGTGACGGCAGGAACCCGCTCAACCTTGAAGGTGATCGTGGACGCGGTTTGTAGTCCAGGTGTGCTCATGGCTTTAGGTTCGCTTGTACTGTTTTAAGCTCTCACGCATATTAAGTGATCCAGGCCATATGTCCTGGACGTAACGTCCGATCTTTACAAATTTTAATATTTTGTTTGTAATTGATTTTCCCACTTTGGTGCATTGAGGGTCTGTGTTTGTGGTGTCGCAACGATGGTGCCTCCTTCTGGCTTAATGTTGAGTGGACTATGATTCCAAGCCAGGAGGTGGTCTATCCTGGCCCATCTGCCCTGCAAGAAATTGTGATTCTGTCAGGATTGTTGGTTGGGATTTTGCCCACTCAATATCCTCTGCACTATATGGATAGGAGCGCTGGGTGAGGAGTACGTAAGCAGCCTCAAAGGTAAGCCCGTTGGTATTGGCAAAGCTGGTTATTGCTGTGTGGTAGCGGCTGGTGAATTTTTCAAAATACTCCCTCAGGTTTTTTACAGCTAACGCCTGAATGCTCGTCACACGTCCTTCTAAATTGCTGGCAAGCGTTAGTTGTTGTGATAAGAGCGTATTTGGCGGAACGATTCCAGTGGTGACTTGAGCACTCGGTAAGCTCCCAGGTACTCGAGGGAATCGATCTGGGTATTGGGACTCACAACATAACCTTAATAGGTGACTGACCAAGCTCCCCCTATTGTCACCGAGCGATTCTGCCCACTCGGTGAGCGCCTCGGCATATTCATCTGGAACATTTATAGAAAATTTGGCCATCTTCAACATTGCTCTAATGCGCTCAGTGTAAATGAATGAGCGCCCTCCCTAATATTGGAACCTATTTGAGTTCTTGACAGAACCTAAATAGGTGGCTTATAAAAGTCTAGCAGGCAATCGCCCCGAATTTGATCCAAAAATCGCCCTGATTGACTCATAAATTTTCCGAGCTATGACCAAATCACCCGATAGAAGAGTTCCTCTGACGGCTGTAAATTTCTCCGAGATCGACCGAATCCGTGGTGAACTCTCCATGACGGAGTACTTAAATGCTCTTTTGACGCAGATTTTACAGCCGGTAAAACTTCCCGTTATTCACCCGTCCTCATCCACAAAGTCATAAGGCTTTACAGGGCTTCCCGAATTTCGTCTTTTCCTCTTCCCTTATCTTCACTAGCAAATTATTACTGATGTTTTTTACTCCCTCCTCTCCTCTCCTTGGCCGAACGGAACCACCACCACGACTTCCCATAAGAGCTGTGCTGAGTTTGGCCTTGGCCGCTGGCACCTTTGTTGGTGGCTTTTGGCTTCGCCATAAAGTAGACCCGCTGATTGAAGCGTTGGAACGGACGAGCCCTGTTGTATCAAGGATTCAACGCTTTTTTCCTAACTAATCCTTGATTGATTCCCACTGTGACTATAGGGATATGGAGGTGTCCAAGTGACAGCAGAAAAAGAACGAAAAGTTAATCCATCACAGCTCCTGGCGAATCTGAGGAAAACAGACAATGCCAAGGAGCTGACACAGCAGACACCCCAGCGAGTAACGGTCAGTGTACCGATTGAACTTGTTAACTCACTGGTGCAGCTGGAGGAACGGCAAGGCGATCTCTCTGCCGACCTTGCAACCTACCGACGGCTCCACTCCCGCTCTTTAAGTGACATCAAAGGAACCGTTAGTGAGCTACACACCGACATTGAACGAGGAATAAGAGAATTCAAAATCCTTAGACAGGAGTTTAATCTCACCCGTGACTGTGCTGACAACAACAATCAACACCTCTCGATTGTGCTTCCCAAACTTGATGTTGTTGAAGAAAGCCTTACCCGATGCAAGCAGGGGCTCTCACTTGTTAGCACCGAAGTTTCGGCAATGAGGAAAGTGAGGTTGACCATTACCCATATAGCGTTATTTACGGTCGGTGTTGCCTTTCTTATTAATGCGTTTGTTTCCTGGCATGTTGCTGGTGCCAAGGTGAACACTGATGCACGTTTAGATCGCCTTGAGCAGGCACTCAACCGTTACCTCTACTAAAGAGACTCTCAAAAGGAGGTGATGCCTATGACATAGCGCTCAATATGCTTTGCTCTCACTACTCATCTTGATATATAGGAGCGTAAACGCCCATGGCAATTGGACTATCAGAGAACCTGGACAGGCTTCTCGGTGTCAAAGGAGGAGGGCTCTCAGGCACAGGTATTAACCCTCATAATCTTGAGAAGATCGGTCTCCACGACGGCTGGGAGATGGAAACTCTTGAGCAACTTATCAGCCTTAATGAAGAAGGTGCAGATAAGATCATTGACCGCAATACCCAAATGGCCGAGGGACGCACCCAGGCCGAACGGGTGCTTGAGAGCTACGAACATCTTATTGAGGCTGAGCAGAAGCTCGTCAACCGCCTCAAAAATGTTCAGAAGAAATTGGCCAAACTTGAGATTTCTCGCGAGGAAGCCCATTCACAGTGGCTCACCCTCAAGCATGAACTGAATGTGGTTCGCCGTAGGACCTCTTTCCAACATGCTGCGGATGTCGAAAACATCAATGTTGCACATGCTAAATTCCAGCGTGGTTACCAGGAGAAGCTTAACCGCATCACCGATACCAGCCGGAACGGAACAGAGCGTGGTTCCAACGTTTTGAATAATCGTCTGCCCATATCAGTTGCTCGTTAGATTTTGAATCCGGAGGGGGGAAAATCCCCCTCCCCTCTTTGCAGTATCCCCACTGTTTTTCACCATGAGACTCTCCCATCGGCAACCTGTGTGGTTTGCAAAACACCTTCTAATATCCATTGCTGCCTCAGCGATCGTAACGTTGGCTGATATCTGGCAACCCATGAAAGCGATCATCGGAGTTGCCTGTGCTATCGCCTGTATCTATCTTGCTGCTTACAGCGTGAGAGTTTACGGCATCCTTAACGGTCGAAGCTGGGCGCGAAACATGGCGCTAGAGCACCTGGATGGAACCATTGTCGATTTTCTTGTGTGTTGCGGTTTTGTTGTCTTGGGAGTGGTAGCAGCATGGCCGACTTAATTAGAATTCTTGATACCGATTTTCTCAATCCAACAGAACGCAATACGCTGCTGACTAGTGCCAAAACGCAAACCAGCACTATTGCAGCCTACCTCTGGGAGACGCTACCCAAGCGAGCGATTGTCTACTACACAGGGCTTATCGGTGGTCTTGTCCTCTGGCTATGGCCACTAGGAACCTCGATACGTCCCGCATATAAACTGGCGCTGCTTATCGGCGCTGCTGGTGTTGTTGCTGCTGCTGCTGACTCCCTTGAAAACTTTCAGGATGAACTCGATGATCACCGCGAGAAAAACGTCGCCAGACGCGCGATCACGCTTCAAAATGCTGAATCAGTTGAACTTTCTACTCAGTACGTAGCTGCAACCCAGAAGCGCCTTGCCAGTAACAGTACTCTTCCCATTCACCTGGTCGAAGCTGATTTAGCTGAACCTCCCCAAGGCGAAGCTGCTGCTGCCAGCGATGATGATGGCTTTGCAGAGTTTGTAAAAGGTGCCGAAGCTATGCGATCAGAGCTTGACCCTTCAGAGGTGGAAGGGGGAGCTGCTGCCCTGGTTGCAGCAGGCGTTAAAGCATTGCCAGCGCAGACCCTTAAGTTTGGAACGCGCACGAATCCTAGAACAAAGCAGAAAGAACGGGTGGTAGACCTCACAGGTCATACCTCTTATTGCGGTTTACCCATTGTGGATCTCGCCCATGAGATTGCCATTGATGCCCGTGGCTGCTTAGTCGTTGCCCCTACAGGATGTGGAAAGTCAGAGCTACAGAAACGGTCAATTCGTGCTCAGTGGGAGTACAACCCCCAGACTAATTTCACCATCTTTGCCCATAAGAACCGTAACCAGAAAACAGGTGAAGGGCTCGACTTTGCAGGGATGGAAGATACCAAAGACCTCTTTGTTTTTACGGCAAGCCAGCGCGGTGAGAAACTGCTCTCTGCTGCCCTTGATTTAAAAGCGCGGTTGCAGTCAATCGATAGCTGGATTGATACCGGCTGTGAAGTACCCCATGTGGTGGTCATTGACCAGACTAATCAGGGAATCGTTGCAGCAGCAAATGCTCAGCGAGAGGCAAACCTTCGTGAGGATTATGAGGTATTGGCCTCCTTTGAGAATGATTATGTTTCAACGCTCAGAACTGGCCTTATCGATGGCAGAACTCAGCTCGTAAAGATATGGAGCTTTGCTCATGCCAATACGAACGAAGCCTTGGGTATCGGCCATCAATTTAAGACCAATGTTTCTTACACAGGTATGGGACGAGCAGGCAACTATTCAGCCGTCTCCTCTCCTCTTAAGACCAAGTTTTATGTCGATGATGACGAGACTCGTAAGCAGCTTCTTATAGACCTGGCTACTTACCTTGAGGCGCATAAGCAGAATCAGAGCCCTGTGAATGTTGTGGTTGCACTCACCAATGCTGGTCACGATGGATGGCGCTTAATTGTGCTTCCGCAACCAGAAGCGGTTCAACCGATAGATTTCTCAGCAACTAACCCAAGTAAAGACGATTTTGATGGTGACGGCTTACCCGATGTGCCCTTACCACCCGACGCAGCATCCACTACCACTTCAGAGGAGGATTCCCTCGTGACCCCATCCGAAGCCCGTATTACGTTCGAGAGTCTGCTTAATGTGAAATATACCGATGAGCAGAAGAGAACAGCCACAGAGTTTGTTCAGTGGATAAGGATTAATGCACGAGACTATGTTGATGCTCACGGTCTTATTGATCCACATGAAGTCTGGCCTGTATTCCCCGATGTTGCTTCACCGGAAGAACTAGAAGCAATTCTCAATCTCATTATCGAATTAGAAGGAGGTGCCTATGAGCCTCACCCTATTAACGGCGATCAGTACTTCCGGTTAAAGGGGTATAGGAGTAATCGTGAGCGCTATGGTGTCACCTCATCCTTGGCTGGCTGCGAGGAGATTGTTTGGGAAAGTGATGCTTCTGAGAGCACCCAAGAAGCACTTACACCAGAAAAAGTGAATCCAGGGGGCATCACCGATGAGGTCTTTACCATCATCCTGGCGCAGATGATGCAGCTTGCTCAGGGGGTAATCATGACGCCTTCAGAATTTATCAACACCTCTAACCAGCTTAAATCGGTGATAAAGCTGAAGGTAGGAATTCTAAGAGAAATTCTGGTTTATTTAGACAGTAAAAAAGTGGTGGTTTTTCCTGATAAAAATGAGCCAGACTTTCAATTTTTAGGCTTTTCAAACTATCAGTAACTGTAAGGAGGTGTACGCTACGCTGAAAATCCTTTATGAACCTAAGAGAATCACACCATTTTTCCAGAGCCAGATGAGCGTATGAAACCATACTGACTCTATACGAATGCCCTCTAAGTATTGTAATAAAAGAAGTTGTTTCTCATACGAGGCACGTATGCAACGAGAATAATCTGAACGCCTCCCCTGTCCTCACTCATCACCTCCATACGATGCATACGCCCCTGTTTACAAGAAAAAGAGCTGGATTTTTGAGGAGTAACCACGCTTTATAAATCCTTTCGTATGACTTTGTATGACGAGCGTATGCTCTTGTTCAAAAATATCTTCTTCCGCTTTTTATGGCAGAACAAAGATACTTTATTACCTGCTTTTCTTCGATTTTTTCTATTAGGAAATAATCTTGTGACCTCCATTTGACGACCATATGATGTACAGATTTTCCTGATTTTGCCATTCATATGACTGGCATATGCCCCCCAAGGATGCAGCGAACTTTTCAAAAAAACTAAGGAGACCTTCAATCATGCCGAGAAAAACTGTAGTGAATGTTGGCTTTGACCCAGGCAATGGAGCCGTAAAAATTCAATCTGATAGTGGACGCTATTCAACCGCAAGTGTCATTAGCCTTGCTGGTATGAGCGAAAATCAGATAGCCCTGACGGTGAATGGAGAGACGCAGCGTTACAGCCACGGCTACGCCAGCCGTGAGACTTCGGAGCAGACGGGCAAAAGCAGACGGTATAAGGCTGAAAAACTTCAGCAACTCTATGGAATCGGTCTGAACATTTTGCCCGAGATTACTGTGGGTGACTATCACGTTAATTTAGTGGTGAGTTCGCCCTATGAGTCAGAGCGTGATGATGAGCTGTTTGCAGAAAAATTAGCAGAGCCCCTCACCATCCAGACCAATACTCAGAGAGCTACCATCACCACTTCTGTGCATAGCGTAAAACGCGAAGGCTGGGGCATCGTTAGTTGTAAGTCATTCCAAAATGTAGAAGGTACAGTTACTCTTCGGCTTACCGATAAGCCAGTGACGGTAGTGGAGTTAGGATGTGGCACCGTCAACTACAGCACCTATGCCAACGGTCAAAAGATTGATTTTAAGACCGATCATCATGGTGTGTTGTCCCTGGCCGAGATAGTTGCTCAACTTGCGACCGCTGCCTTCGGCACCCGCTTCGATCAGTTTGAAGTGATGCAGGCTATCCAGACCGTTCGAGCGATTAAAAACGTTGACGGTTACGATTTGAGCGCTCAGTATAAACAGGCGTTGGGACTGTGGCGTGATGGTGGCCTCAGCCTCACTCTTGATGAAGCATTAAAAGCTGCCAAGTCGCGTCCTGTTATCTGGGCTGGCGGAGGTGTGCTCCTTCCTGGTATGTGCAAGGGACTCCTTAAAAAGCACACAAATTTCTATATTCCCTCCCGTTCAGAAGATTCTGAGTACCCCAAGTACGCTCACGTTGAAGGGCTCTACCACCGTTGTGTTGCTATCACCGATGACACGCTTCAAAGCGTTGCTTAATTGAGGTGCCTTATGAAAGATGAGCGAGTTCAACTTACGCTGCCGAAACGTTTTAGGTCTGTTCTGGATAAGCTGTCAACGCCACTGGAGATGACTCATACCGAGTTTGTGAAATGGCTCATTGATAGCTATAACGCACGAGACTTAGCATTTATTCCCACTGTCACGGCTCAATCAGTGATACCTGTTCAGCCCCCTTCCCTGGTTCAACCTCACGCTCAATCGTTGGTAACCAATGGGGCACTCACTGCTGATATCCAGGTTGATGAATCTGAGTTTGATGATGATTTTTGATAGCTCTCACAGCAGAAGTATTCATCCATGACTAATGCTGCATTCCTAATACCCTGAACCATGTTTGATACTTTATCCGACGCTAATTACAGTGCTGCGAACGCTGGTAGTGATTTTCTTGGAGCTGCTAAAGAGGCGATTGAACGCGAGTTTCCAGAAGCAAGCAATGATGCCAGGGCGACAGCTTCAGCAAACCTCGCCTTATCGATGGCAATTGAGCACCTGTCAATGAGCGTTGCTGGGCGGGTAGAAAATAGCCCTCTTTCGGCAGCTCTCCTCAAGTTTGTTCAAGGTGAAAATTCCTCACTGTATTAGAACTCACCTCCAGGGAGCGTCCCCTGGACGATGGGCTCTTACCGGCACATCAAAGAGGCCATCGGCTGCCACCGATGATCTCAGTTTTAATCCCTAACAACGACGAAAGGAATTACCTATGACTTTATCAAAAACAAGTATTGGTACACCTACTGCCGATGCTTCTGTTACTACGCTTTCTCTGAAAAAGAAGATCGCGCATGTTAAAAAACAGCTTCTTACCCTTCGAGTGCAGTTAGAAACCTACCTCGCGCTGGTGCCAAAACCACTTACTGAACGAGTGAGTGCTGTAATCGATATTGCTGATGACACAGAAATGGGTGAGCTTCTCAAATGGGCATGCCTTACTTTTTTACTCGGCTGGCTGGTTATGGTGGTGAGCTTCTTTGCACCTCTACTTATTGTAAGTACTCGGTTGATCGCACTGGCATTAGTGATAATCGCAGCATTTCATTGCTGTCGTTGGCTATGGACCGAGCTGGACGCTCGGCTCAATCGGTAACGAAATTCTGGTTTAACCAAACGAGTTAAGTACTGTGGTAGAGAGAACTATTCACCTAACCAGGCAATCAGGATTAGATGACAACGCAACTGATAGCTCAGGTAATTTATTAACGTTTTGCGGTCGCTGGACGTTGCCCGTTAATAACGATTTGATTAACCGCCAGACATGCCAACGGGCTCATCAATGCACCTGCCAGGGCTGTAAAAAGACACTGGCTTTTAGGGTGCTCCCGAATAATCGTATGTAGACTAAAGGCCACTAAATTATCTGGTGGCCATACCAGACTGCTCATAAAATCCTATTATCGAAAAGACCAATGCCAACCCTCTCGATTCAGCTCACCTGGTATGCCTCCCAGGAGGATGCTAACGCTGAGCGTAACTTACAGCGTGGTAACACCACCGCAACTGTTTCTGACAACTGGCTTGTTCGAGATATACATACTGCTGTGGATGGAGCAGTGAGTGTTCATGTTCAAGAGCATCGCTATTCATTGGATTATCAGGACTGGCAATGGAACTGGGCGTAATTTAATGTCCATCCCTCTGACGACTTTGCGTTTGAGTTTGAAAAATATCAAAAACACAGGATGTGGGATAACGTTATCCCACATCCTGTGTTAAACTTTCCGCGTTGAACTCGCCAATCATTATGCAAACTAGACTGGCTTTACTGTCGAATGCTGGGGGAAGTGGTAAAACCACAATGGCGACCCATCTTGCATACACTCTTGGTGCCAAAGGCTTATCAGTTCTCATCATTGACCTTGATCCGCAAGGCTCGGTAAGCCTCTTTTGTGGTCTTGATGATCCTGAAGAAAATCAGACTCTCTCTGCTGTCCTCCGTGATGGTTTTGATGGCAACTGGCCTCTTAGCTCTCTGTGGTCTGATCGCGTAAAAAATGTACAGGCTATAAGAGGCGACCTCAATCTTGTTCAGTCTCAAAATGAGCTGGTACTGAATGCTCGCGGAGCCTATCTGTTAGCAGACCGTCTCCAGGACTTTCCGTTAGAACATGACGTTATTATTTTTGATTGCCCTGCCACCTTGGGTGCTTTGCCTCAGATTGCAATCTCAGCATCAACGCATCTTCTGGTTCCTTTGCAGGTAGAACCAAAATCAACTTCAGGCGCAGGAAAATTGCTTGAGTGGTTCTATTTCACGGTGCGTCAACTGCGACTTAAGCCCGAGCCTGAATTACTTGGCATTGTCCCTAATCAATATGATCAGCGGATTGCCATTCATCGAAATATTCTTGAAGAACTTACTCCCCAACTTGAAGAATTAGAGATCCCGTTATTTCCTCCAATTCGCTTTTCGAGCGAATTTAAGAATGCCAGTGCTCGTGGGTTGCCTCTCCATGCAGTGCGACCAGGACATGCAGCATGTAAAGATTTTGAACCCATCACCGACGCCATTTTTTCTGTAGTAGGAGCTGTTACACATGCCTAAAGCGGGACTGGGGCAAGTCAGTAAATCATTTTCTGGTGCAACTAAGGCAAAGCAGACTCATGAGGAAGTTCATCAGCTTGAGTCAGAGGTTGAGCGTCTCAAACAGGAAATTGAAACGCTACGCGAGCAAGGTAAGGAGGATACAGAAGCCCAGCTTACAGAATTACGTCAGCAGCTTTCTCAAGGAGGTGTCGTAGACGTACCGCTTGATCAAATTGAACGGAACCCTGACCAGCCTCGACAAACTTTTTCTGAAGAAAGCATCGCTGGGATGGCCCTCTCTCTTAAGTTAGAGGGGCAGCAAGAACCAATTATTCTGATCGCACGACCAGAGGGTGGTTTCTTTATCTTTGATGGCGAGCGTCGTTGGCGAGGTGCTCAGCGCAATGATTGGGAGACGATTCAATCAGTTATTATTCCTGAGCCTGAAGAGCTTCATCGTCGAGTCCTGCTTGCTAACCTTCACCGCGAAGAACTGAATGCTTTAGATATCGCTGAGGCGGTGATTCAGGAGATTCAAAGAGTGCACGAGTTTGAACCAGCAACTATACAAAAAACACTTAATACTGCTGTCAAAAGATTGGAACGGAAAAAGATGGTTTCTCAGGTGACAGCAATTGTGATCGCACCTCCTGATGAACAAAAAGCTGTCCTGGAAGGTTTAGAGCTATCGGAGACGGAACATGCTATCTTTTCAACTTTGCTTGGACTCCAGCTTAATCCATCATCTGTGAATGCCAATATATTTCCTATGCTTAGTATTCAAGATGATCTTAAGCAATCGATTCGAGAACAGGGGCTCGGTGGACTTCATGCACTCGCATTGAATCGAATAACTGCGTCTAAACTCGACGTTACCAATGCTACGGCTCGAAAGAGGCGAGCGAAACTTTTGAAGGAAGTTCTGGACAATAAGTTGTCTGTTGCTCAGGTACGGAAGCATGTAAAGACTGCGCTTACTGATAAATCGCAAAGTGCAGTGAGTGAATCGAAGAAGGCGATTGCCACTATCACCAATAATCTTCAGCGACTTCCCAACCTGCTAGATGATTTAAATCCTGATGAACTTGCAGAATTAAAAAATCTGGTGGACTTACTTGCTGATCAAGTATCTGCGAGACTCCCTGAAAATAATTAGTGGACAAAGTAGTTTGCTCTTTGATGCCGTGTAAACTATTGCTGCAATGGTTGCACGTATAACTTCTTTTTGCCCCCTTATGCCTGATAAGCAATCCTTAACTCCCCCTGGTGATTACGAACAATTCTTGACGGAGACTAAGGATCGAATACGCCGTTCGCAAATTAGGGCAGCGCTGGCTGTTAATGGAGAAGTTATTCTCCTGTATTGGGATCTGGGGCGCAATATTCTGGAACGTCAAGCTACTGAAGGCTGGGGCAGTAAAGTCATTGATCGCCTGTCCAAAGACCTGAAGCGAGACTTTCCTGATATGAAAGGGTTTTCGTCGCGCAACCTTAAATATATGCGTAAGTTTGCCCAGGCGTACCCTGAACGAGAAATTGTGCAGCGTGTCGCTGCACTAATTCCATGGCGACATAACCAGATATTGCTAGATAAGGTAAAGGACTATGATCAGCGACTCTGGTACGCTCAGAAATCTCTTACAAATAATTGGAGTCGGGATATTCTGGCGATTCAGATAGAGAGCGATCTTTATCAACGTCAGGGAGGAGCAGTAACGAACTTTGAGCAAACGTTACCTCAAGCCCAGTCGGATTTAGCGAGGCAGTTAATCAAAGACCCCTATAACTTTGATTTTTTATCGCTAGGAGAAGACGCCCAGGAGCGAGAACTTGAGAAAGCACTGGTTGACCATATTCGCGAATTCCTCCTGGAGCTGGGAGTGGGGTTTGCCTTTATGGGCAGTCAATATCATATCGAAGTTGACGGTGACGACTACTACATCGATTTGCTGTTCTATCATGTCCAGCTACGCTGCTATGTTGTAATCGATCTCAAGGTGACTGAATTTAGGCCGGAATACTTTGGGAAGATGAACTTCTACGTCTCGGCAGTTGATGACATGCTTCGCCATGCCGACGATAACCCCACTATCGGGCTTGTGTTGTGTCGTTCCAGCAAAAAGACAACAGCAGAATATGCTATACGCAATGTCAGTACGCCTATTGCTGTGGCCACACACCGCCTACCTGAGAAACTTAGACAGAGCTTGCCAACTATTGAGCAACTTGAGATGGAAATCGATACCGTTATTAAAGAGATAACATCACAAACTCCCGAAGAAACACATTTGTCTTCAGATGATACGTAGCAGTTTTATAAAAGGCATCAGTGTTTGTGTTAGTTTTACCAGCATTGGACAATTCCTGAAAGGCTATCAAAGAACTCTTGCACTATAATTTGTTAACCTTTCTTTTTAGATTTACAGCCAGATATGGCGTGTCCTGATTAGGGTTAAGGCAAATGTCTACTCAAATAATCTGTGATCACTGCAATCAAATCTCTCCAAGGCACTTCCAGTTCACAGGCTGGTGGACGTTGGATAAAACTCATGAAAGACTGGAGAAGCTTGATACTAGCGTCAGGAGTGATTATTGTCCCAATTGTGTCAATGGTCTCATTCCTAAGCTTAATACAGAGGTCCCCCGACGTATTGCATACAAGAAGCATTTGGAGCAGAACCCAAGCGATAATCCCTTAAAGGCGCTGCGAAAGACAACACAGCTCATTACTGGTGTTGTTTGCGATTCTTGTAATCAAGATTGTGATACCAGGTTTGCAAAACTGAGTAGCTCTTGGCTGACCGATGAGGAAAACGTTTTGACTGCTGATATATGTCCAGCTTGTTTTGAAAAACTGTTAGAGAAACCATCTGAAGTGAATGCTAGCGCTTTATCAGATAATTCGTGAGCGATAGCCTGGATGTTGGTCAAACTGGGCTATAAGAGTATTTCAAGGCCGTACCAAGTATTGTGAATTGTGACCTTCGTTTTAGCGATTTGGGAAATAAATAACGTCAGTACGGGATAAGAAACGGAGGGGTTGAGTAAGCTGAACATACGAAAAATAAACCATTCAGCTAGCCCCTCCTATGTCTAGTTTAGAAGAGCTGTTTTGCCAGATTGATGACTTCTGTCAAATCTTTGAGCCTCAGTGGCAAGCGACGCTTATCGGGAACGGATTGCGTCATCGTCATCGTCGACGGTCGATGAGCTTGAGTGAAATCATGACGATTTTGGTGAGCTTCCATCAGCGGTCATATCGGAACTTCAAGCATTTTTACCAGAAGCATGTCTGTGGCTACTGGCGTCGGGCTTTTCCAGGTCTGCCCAGCTATCAGCGGTTTATTGACTGGATACCCAGCACCTTAATGCCCTTGTGTGTCTATCTCAAACACTGTTTTGGAGAGTGTAGTGGGATTAGCTTTATTGATGCGACCAGCCTCAAAGTCTGCCACAACCGACGTATTTCCCAACATCGTGTGTTTGACACGATGGCCGCTCGGGGAAAGACCTCGGTGGATTGGTTCTATGGTTTCAAGTTGCATCTGGTGGTCAGTGAATATGGTGAGTTGCTCAACTTCACCCTGACCCCTGGGAATACCGATGACCGTAAACCAGTTCCTGACTTACTTGAAGGGCTTTTTGGTAAAGTCTTTGCCGACCGAGGGTATGTTGGTAAACAGCTAGCGCTGAAACTCTTAAAGGACTGGGGCATTGAGTTTTTCGCCAAGCCTCGGCGCAACATGAAAAATCAACTGATGAAGCTGACCGATAAACTCTTAGCCCGTAAACGGTCGATTGTGGAGACCATCATCGATCAGTTGAAGAACATTTCCCAGATCGAGCATTCCAGGCATCGCAGTCCGGTCAACTTTATGGTCAATCTCGTGTGTGGGTTGATTGCCTACTGTCACCAACCGAAGAAACCAGCACTCAATCTTGAGTGGGCGTTGCCGCCTGCGGCTTAACCCGTACTGACGTTAAATACCATTCTTGATTACCCAATTCCTCATCAAACTTCCACAGTGGACTAGCGTGAGTGAACGTGCAGAAACCTACGGTTATGAATCAAGGGTTTCCGTAGGACTAGTTGCGGGGGCGGGCAACTAGTCAACGAGAGCATGAGGGATAAAGCCATTTTTGAGGCTGGAAAAATAGCTTTGTACTACTCACTTTTTGGCAGAAGCAGTCCATTTCTAGGCAAAGAGGTGTACTAGCGTAACCCCTTACTGTGTGAGGGATTGAATTGTTGATTATGGCCTGTGTATAGAGTTCGAGAAATTTTGGCCTTTAAGCCCAAAAGCCTCTCCCTGAAAGGCTTTTGGGCTTGAGTATTTATGCTCAGCTTTGATGAGATTTATACAGAAGAAAAGCTTGAAAGCATTGAAAACTCGTTAGGCATAGAGTGTCAAGATTCCTTAGAGCCCAAAATTTCTCCATGTCTCGACAAAGGCCTAATGCTAGAGACGCTGTCATGAACCGCCATCTAGTCTGAAGCTATTGCTGTATAATCGTTTCAGCAATCACCTTGCTTTGTATCGAAATCTTGCATAAGTTCCGAGAACAGTATGAAACGGTACTTTTTCGTAATTTTAGATATGAAATTGTCCAAGTTGATGCCCTGAACTAGCCTTAAAAAGGCTAAAGTTCCTCAATCGACAGGGAATATGGAACTTTGAATACCAGATGGCGGTAGGTGACACGTTCCCTAGCATTAGGCCAAATCCCCCAATCTTCGTCAGAATTCCAGCACTGTAGAAGTCTATTTCCGATAATTTAACTTATTTTACTTACACTAAAAATTACGCGAAAAATGAAGTCGCCAAAGTGCGCTACCATAGACCTTGAATTTCAGGCATTTCAGCGATCACTCGATTTCTAAGAACCGATGCCACGGCGAATTGACCCAAAATGCGTCGCTTGCGTGTCATTAAGCGCAGCTCAGGCCCGGCAGCAGCATGGGCCTGATGGCGATGGCTGCTGGGATGAAAAACGCTGTCACCGCAAGCGATCTCACTACCGGAATCGACGGGACTCGAATGAACAGCGGCGAGCTATCTACCAACAGCAGGTCATAGCTACCAAGGCTGACGATGGGGTAGAGACGATTTCCCTGGATGTATCAGAGGTCTCGATGCCCTATGCCAACCTGTATATCTGGCGGGAAAAGCGTAAGGATGCTCCGGTCCATGCCATCGGCGCAACGGTCATTCAGGATGGTCAGAAGGTCTTGGAAGTGAAGCCGATCCACTGTGCCGGGTATCGGCGGCGGCAATTAGAGCGTTATGTCTCGCAAAAGATGCTGCCCTATCTGACGGAACGGTATGGGATCACCCACTTTTTCAATGAAATCCGGTTAGAGCCGATTGAGTGCCCGATTCCTGACTGCCCCTTGAAGGGATGCTTTGAGCATCCTGGAGGGGCCGATGGTTAGTGTTCGCCAGCTGCAATTGGATTTGGGGGATGCCTTTGAGGATGCGGCAGATGTGCCAGAAGACGCCAACATTTTGGAGCTTTGGCAGCAGTTTGAGGGAGTCATGACCGAGCTGCCGTGGCGCGATCAGCTTCGACTCGGTGGAGAAGTCTTGGCTCAACTGGCTGATATTTGTGAGGCCAAATCTGAAATCCTCTGGGACGACTGGCAAGATGCCCACAATACAGAGGGTCCTGTGTTAGATGGTGACTGGCTTAAGGGCATTACCCGACAGACTCAAGAATTAGACTTTTCAGACCTGGTGCAGCATTCAGGCTATACCCAACGCGATCCGTTTGAGCCAGTGGCCGATGATGAGTCTGTGGCAGGGGACGTGGATAAAGCCTCCGTACTGGCATTCGTGGAGACGTTAGCGGAGGAATCCGCTAAAGAGCAGGCACTGGCTGTGGCGCACTCCGAAAATGTATCGGTTTGGATCGAGCGGTTATCAATCAAACGAATCGGTAAGCCTCAGCGATTAATCGATCTACAGCAGCAAGTAAAGATGCCAATGGTGGAGGTATGGATTGCGGCACTCTTGGGTGACTTTACATTGGAACAGCGCGGGGGATTTTATGAGACTGAGCACCTTTGGATTGTTTAAGGTCTAACCGTTTGTGGTTTTGGATTGATTGGATGTTACACCCCAGTTAGATGAGTTGATGACGCGATGGCAAAACCCGATCCCAAACCGACATTTCTGGAATTTCACAACGGCCAGCCTGTTATGAAATCAACATCGCCTAGCCAGGCGGTTACTGCCCAGCCGGATTGGATTGATGAGTTTTTAGCTGATCGCGAACTGCGGCCTCGAACCAAGCAAGCCTACACCCGGCATTTAAGACAGTTCCAAGCCTGGTTAAGCCAGACTGATACGACATGGGTGGATGTCTCCGATGGGGATGTTACTCGATATAAGACGTATCTGAAAACGCTCCATAAAGCGAATGGTGAGGGTAAACCGCTCGCCCCAGCCAGTATTAATCAAGCATTAGCCGCGATTCAGAGCTTTTTTAAGTGGCTCGCCCGTAAGCGCTATATTCAATACAACCCAACCTTGGCCTTAGAGAAGGTCACAGAACCGCCTGCGGAAGTTAAAGACTTAGAGGTTTCGGTTGTGCAGCAACTGGAAGCGATGTTGCCGTATCGAGGAGAGCGTTACTGTCGAGATCGCGCCATTTTTGAAGTCCTCAAGCATGGGTTACGGGCCAATGAAATTGCCTCACGGACAATCGGCGATTATGCCTCACATGCGATCTCAATCGTTGATGCCAAGTGGGGGAGTGACGGCATTGTGCCCCTTTCATCAACCGCATGTGAGGCACTGGATAGCTATTTGGGCTGGTGTCTGCAGCAGGGCTTGGCCACCCATGCGGATGCACCTCTCTTTATCAGTCTGTCCAATCGTAACCGGGGTCAACGATTAGGCTACAAAGGGATCTATGACTGTATTAAGGATTTAGCAAAGCTGGCTGAATTGGAGGAGAACATTCATCCCCATCGGCTCAGACATACGTTTGGCACCCAGTTGATTTTAGAGGGCATGAATCCTGAATTTGTTAGAAAACTGATGCGGATCAAGTCGATGAGTGTGTTTGAGCGCTACACCCGACGAGCACTGGAGCACAAAGCCCATGACAGCTTCTATGACACCATTCAGACATCCCAATCAGGGCTCTTTGGTGGAAAGGCAACGTCACCCGATCTAGAGGGTTGCCCTTAGAGACACCGTCTGCCAGGATGCTCATGAGCATTTACGGGAATCGCAAGTCATGTCTATGGGTGCTACCCCACCAGCCCTGCCGCCATTGACGGTCAATCGTTTATTCATGCAAGCGCTGCTGAAGGCCGATGCGCCGTGTTGTGCGCTAGGTCTGGTTGAGGTCGATAGCCGTCAGTGTGGATTTCTCGCATTACGACCTGGAGAACATATCCCAGCTGAGATAACGGATGGTGGTTTCAATTTAGGGCACAGCCTCTATGGGGGTAGCTCCTATGAGGCGATTCACTTTGCGTTCGAGTTCTACAACTTTCAGCGATACCATGTGCTGGTCAACCCGAATAATCCCGTTGCCAAAACGGTGCTACAAACCATGCTCGACGGTGGGGATTACTTCTTCTTTGCTATTGATGAACGGTTTGGCAGTGTGACCGCATTCAGGGCTGATCTGGGCTACGACGTACTGCTTAATCTCAAGACGAATTGGGATCTCATTCAGCAATCAACCACAACAGACCCGCAATACGATCTGTTACTGAAGCGGTTTGCAGATGATTCAACCCTGACTGACTGACATATCTCAGATGCCCCCATTAATATCTCAAGTCCGACATCGTATTGACCGAATACGGGAAAACCAAATCAGGTCATAGTAACGTTGCTCAGCCTTGTTGGACGCAAAGCAAGGGGCTGGGTCTTTGGGCAATAAGGGGACTGGTTTCAGAAGAGTCCGACCTTTGTGAACGACTCCCTTGAGCCACCGTAAGCCAATTTTGAGATAGCTAAGCCCTCGTCTCCAATGGGTATCAACCTGTTGACGTAAGCCTTCACACTGCACCGCCATGCCTTGAGTGGTGCCGTATAACAAGGCAATGGCTGCCACCAAATAGAGCCGCTCTAGAGCTTGAGCGGATCGAATGCGAGAGTCTTCGAGTTCAAAGGCTCCTGATTTGCTATCTAAAAACAACTCCTCAACCCGAAACCGCAAGGCATATTGCCACAACGTTTGTAGACTCGGTGATTCATCCGTAATCACCGCCCAGGATTCCTTCGTCCCTCGCACGGTTGCCAAGACTAAATTACATTGATGCTCACCATCTTGCCAGAGCCCCACGTTCTCATAGAGAGTGGCTTCTCCTTTGGGAGGCCACAGCGCTTGTACTTCAATGGGATGACGGCATGGGCCGTGGAGATGAACATCACACGCAATGCGCAAACAATAGTGCCAACCACTCGCTTGCAACCAACTCATGAGGTCATGGTTGGCAAACCCTCGGTCAGCTAACAACATCGTGTTTGGATGCCGACGCAACAGCCAACGGGCACGCCGTAACAAGGGTCGATATTCATCGAACGCAACCATGGCACTTTCATGCTCTAATACCCGCCATAGAAGTGGTACCGCTCGTCCACAACACACAACCGACAGGTGAATCATACAATAGCGATTCCACAGCATGGTCGTATCCAATGCTAGATAGAGTCGATGAGCCCGCCAGTTGGTGAGCGCTAACAACACCAGCGGCAGATACAACCCCTTGACATCAATGAATCGGTTGATGAAAAAGCGATGCCACCGACGTTCAAAGCTCTGGGCCTGAGTTGCCCGACTGGGGACGTAGGGTTCCCAGGCGGGAGGCTGAGTTGGCCACTACAGATCAGGGCACTGACCATCCAAGCCAGCGTTTTCAGATGCCGGAGGTCTTTGTAACGGCTATGTTGACGCAGGAAGGGCAACAATTGATCATACAGTTGGGTAGAGGCTGACATGCATATCACGCTGATGGTTTGGTATCTTCAGCTTTGCATGCCTTCTGCCCATTTCCTTGTCGATCCTTATGGATTCTGGGTTACAGGATTTGTGTCAGGCAGTCAGGATTCAACCTATCCATCTGGAAAAATGCTGATGTGGGTCGGTCAGGATGACATATCTTGTCTTGACCTCAATGCCCATCGGTGGGAATTAAAATCAATGTCATAGATAATGTTAGCTTTACTAAAAACACTTATCGATGGCCTCAACATTATCCATTCAAAGTTCTCGTTAGATTTTGCGTACTTTAGATACGGATCACTATCTGTTAAAGAAAGTTATTTCTCTTTTTTCTAGAACTAGGAAATCGATCAATTTTATTCATCACCTTCTTCTTCCATTGCTTGTTCATTCTCTGACTGCAAAAGATCTGCGGCTTTGCCACCTAATAAACCAAAAATAGCTCCGACACCCATTTGCCAAGTTGCTGCACAAGTCTCAAAAACTCGATTTTGATAGGGAGATGGATCTTTTTCTTGTGCGAAGAATATTAGTGTAGCCCCAGAAGTAAGAGTAAGAATTACAACTGTGAAAAAAACTTGCTGAAATTCATTAGAGATACTTGGCTTTGCCATAGAATTTACGGTAGGTAATTTTCTCTCAAATTCTAAAGCTAAGAATTCCAATTTCGTGTATGAGTTCTGCTGAATACGTGATTACTTAGGAGGACTTAAGTCTAAGAAAATAGAATGTCTGAGTTTGGGTGATTTAGGTCTAGGTTGTTTACAATTACATGCAAGTTAGTTTTATTGCTCTATACTAAGCAAGTCATAACTTGGGTGCTAAATAATTCGAAATTAAGGTCGTATAGAATATCAACGAACCCCTTGTATTAGCTAGCAATATGCATTTGGTATTCGATGATACTTTCAACGCCCTTTAGGATACAGTTTAAATTTCTGTCCAACCTAAGATGGTGTTAGGTAATGACAAAGATCCCTCGATCACTACATGTTTCGCCGTTAAAAATGAAAATAGTGGCTTCAGCATTTGTGCGAAAAAACCTGACACAAGAAGAGGCTGCTAAAAAGTTAGAAATTTCTCGTTCGACCTTAAGTAATTACTTATCTGGAAAACCAGTTTTGCGCTCCAACTTCTCTAAGATTTGCAATTTTTTCAACCTTGATCCAGAAACAGTATCAGCCTCACCCCAAAATTTATTACCCCCTTTGCAACCTTACAAAGAGAGTGGGCCTATTATCAAATCTACTGTGTCTTTAAATCAGTGGTTTAGTGAAGTATTTAGTGATGGCTGGGGGACTTGTGGAGATATTTTGGGAAGAGGGAGCAAATTTTCAGCTCTCAGAAACTTAGGTGAATCAGAAAATGATGCTGTACGTCGAGCCAAACTGATAGCTCTAGATTTAAATCATGAAAGCAATCCCTTTGCCCTAGTAACTTGTCTGTATAGGGGTTAAATGAGTAGTCGGACAGAAACTCACGCTAAGGCTGTATCTATTGCCTAGCAAGGCTTAGACATCCCTGATCCAATAGAGAAGGCAATCCTGATTCATTAGCTGCACTTATGGCTTGAAATGATTGAAATCAGCCCCTTGGACTAGGGTTGGACTAGTTTGCTTAAAATCTAGTGCTAATAAAATTCTCTGGTCGAAAATCTAGGGCTCTATCCCTTGTGCTGTCGTTGACTAGTTGCTGAGCGGACAACTTTATTCGCCAGAAAATAGCATTAGCTGACGTTATCATTCAACCTTTTGAGACAGTAGGCTTGCCAACCGCCTCTACCCTATCCGGTACGCATTAGGAGAGGGCGACGGCAAGTATCAATGGCATTTTTGAGTAAGGCGCAACGACGGCGATATGGCTGCTATGTTGAGGAGCCAACACCGGCTCAACTGGCCCGCTATTTCCATCTTGACGATAGAGATCAAAGCCTAGTGAAGCGCCGACGCGGTGATCATAATCGGCTAGGATTTGCACTCCAGCTTTGTACTGTTCGGTTTCTCGGAACGTTTCTGGTAGACCCGCTGGATGTGCCCCCCATCGTGACTGCCCACATTGCCCTACAGCTGGGCATCAGCGACATTGGTTGTTTGCCACGCTATCTGGATCGTCCTAGCACTCACTGGGAGCACGCTAATCAGATTCAACAACAGTATAGTTATCGAGTCTTTACTGAGCAACCCACGCACTGGCAATGTATCCGGTGGCTATATGGGCGGGCTTGGATCGGTGATGAAAGCCCTAGCGTTCTCTTTGATGCTACCACCGTCTGGCTGATTGAACATAAAGTCCTCTTACCCGGTGTGACTGTCTTAGAGCGCCTGGTCGCGCAAGTTCGAGAACGGTCGACCCGGCGGGCTTGGCGGCAGTTATCCCAGTGCCTTAATCCTGACCAGCAAACTAAACTGGCCGCCTTGCTAGTTCCCAGCGAGGATGCTTGGTATACCCCGCTTGAACAACTACGACGCTCACCCACTCGTCACAGTGCTCCGGCACTCGTCAGGGCGCTGCAACGGTTAACTCAAATCCGAGACTTAGGCGTTAGCCATCTAACGCTCACCCAAATTCCACCCAGCCGAGTCAAGGCGCTCTCACGCATTGCCTTAACCGTTCGCGCTCAAGCGATTGCTCAAATGCCGTTTGAGCGGAGAATGGCGACACTACTTGCTTTCGCGAAAGAGATTGAGGCCACCGCCCAAGATGAGATATTAGACGTCCTTGAGGGGCTGGTTAAAGAGTTGTTGGCTAAGTCAGCTCGTGAAGGGAAGAAAGAGAGATTACGTACCCTCAAAGATCTGGACAAAGCGGCACTGCTACTCAGTCAAGCCTGTAGCCTCTTGCTAGAGACTGACGACGAGACTATCTCCGTTCGGGAGACCGTGTTTGAACAGGTTTCTCAGCAGAAATTAGCAGAGGCCGTCGCCCAGGTGGAAGCGCTGGCACGACCAGAAGATGACCAATACTACCCTGAGGTATTAGCTCGGTGGCGAACGGTACGGCAGTTTTTACCGCGACTGCTTCAAACGGTTGACTTTCAGGCCACGAAAGCCGGTCAGCCTATCCTTGAAGCGGTGCAATTTCTCAAATCCATCGAGGGTAAGTTAAAACCCAAAATGGATAGAGCACCCCAAACGATTGTGACAAAGGGATGGTCTCGATGGGTGAACTTGCCGGAGGGTGACATAGACCGTCGGGCCTATACGTTCTGTGTGTTAGAACAACTGATGGCGGGTCTGCGTCGCCGCGATCTGTTTGTCAGGCCCAGTGTCCGTTGGAGTAATCCCCAAGCCAAATTACTCCAGGGCAGCGCGTGGGAGGCCGCTCGGCTTCAGGTTTGCCGAACACTGAATTTGACACCCGCTCCGCAGCAGGAGTTGTCCAAACTGAGTGAACAGCTAGAGGCTGCCTATCAGCGCACTGCCGACAACCTAGCCTCTAATGCAGCTGTCAGAATTGAGCAGTCGAACGGCCAAGATACACTGACAATTAGCAATCTTGATAAGCTCGAAGAACCTGATAGCCTGATAGAACTCAGAGAGAACGTCGCCGCGCTTCTCCCGCGTGTCGATTTGACGGAAATTATCCTGGAAATCCATGCCAGAACAGGGTTTCTAGATGCGTTTACCCATGCCAATGAGGGCGAATCACGGGTCAAAGATTTATCGACGAGTCTCTGTGCTGTCCTCATGGCCTCAGCTTGCAATATTGGGCTGCGGCCTTTACAGCATCGTCAGGATAGTCCAGCCCTGACGGGGCATCGGTTGAATTGGGTGAAGCACAATTACATTCGACCAGAAACACTCACGCTGGCGAATGCCCGATTAGTTGAGGCCCAAACGCAGATTCCATTAGCACAACAGTGGGGCGGTGGTGACGTGGCTTCGGCGGATGGCATTCGATTTGTCGTCCCGGTGCGCACCCTCAATGCTGGCCCCAATCCCAAGTATTTTAATCAAGGGCGAGGCGTCACCTATTACAACTTCACCTCTAACCAGTTCACGGGGTTTCATGGTCTCGTCGTGCCAGGGACATTGCGTGACTCCCTCGTGGTTTTGGTCGGGTTATTAGAACAGCGAACCAGTTTACGGCCTCAGGAATTGATGACCGACACGGCGGGTTATAGCGATATTGTCTTCGGTTTGTTCTGGTTGCTGGGTTATCAGTTTAGTCCTCGACTAGCTGATGCTGGCGAAGCACGGTTTTGGCGAATTGATTCAGACGCTGATTACGGGGTGCTCAATGGACTGGCACGACAGCAGGTGAACACGAGCCTGATTGAAGAACAATGGGATGATATGCTACGCATTACAGGCTCCTTAAAACTAGGGACGGTCAGCGCTTTGGAGATCATGCGTGTCCTTCAACGAGGCGGAAAACCTTCGAGACTGGGCAAGGCCATTGCAGAGGCTGGCCGCGTTGCCAAGACCTTGTATTTGCTGAATTATGTCGATGACGAAAACTATCGGCGGCGGATCTTGACTCAACTCAATCGAGGCGAAAGTCGGCATAGCTTAGCCAGAGCTGTGTTTCATGGACAGCGCGGAGAAATTCGTCAACGGTATCGGGAAGGACAAGAAGATCAACTGGGGGCGTTGGGGCTGATCGTCAACGTGATAGTGCTATGGAACACCCTCTATATGGAGGCTGCGATCCAGTATCTACGGCAACAAGGAATTGACATACATCCTGAAGATGTAGAACGACTATCACCGCTGGGCCATATCCACATCAACATGCTGGGCCGATTTTTCTTTGATCTACCTGAATCTGTCCAGCGCGGTGCAATGAGGGCTTTGCGTACCTTCAATGATCTCAATGGGCAGTTCGCCTAGAATGACTGTCCTGCAAGGGCTTCAGCCTTAGCGTGAGTTTCTGTACGATTACTCATTTAACCCCGTATAGCTCTCCTGACAGTGAGGTATCTACAGATATTATTTTCCAAGTGCATCCAACCAATAAAGACACTTATTTGCCCTCCGACGTAGAACTTGCCGTACTTTCTAACAGTGGCAAAACTATTACAGCCGTTATTTCTAGGAGTATTGATAATTTTATTCAGCTTCCTGCTATACAAGTTTTACCTAAAGAAAAATTTAACGTAAGGCTTACTTTCAATAAAAATATTCATATATAGCGTTTCCTAGTCTAGTGAGGTGCAATAACAGCAATGTGTAAACCAGCCTAAAAGATCTTCTAATGACACACTTTCAAAGGCGTCATCAAGAGCTTGCTCTAAGTCAGGATAGGTTCTTGCCCCGATAGCCCGTAACCGTGCCTTGATCTTAGACCAACAGTTTTCAATCGGTGAAAAGTCAGGAGAGTAAGGCGGCAGATAAATTAGTCGAGCTCCAGCCGCTTGAATCATGGCCTCAACATCTTTTCCGAGATGGATCTTACAGTTGTCTAGGATGACACAAGCGCCTTGCCATAACTTGGGCACCAGCTTTTGGGAGATGAAGGCCTCGAAGGTAATACCATCGACTGCCCCCAGAATCGGTAGTTGAGTAATCACACGATTCAGGCTAATGGCTCCGATTAACGACACATTTTTCCCTCGCTTACTCGGACGTTGGCCATGGGCTCGTTGGCCTTTCGGGGCTCTGGCAAACAAACGAGTCATCGCCAGGTTGATCCCGGCTTCATCGATAAAAATCAGGTCTTTGGCTAGAATCCCCTGTACTAATTGCCAGTATTCAAAGCGTTTACGCTGGACACGGTCGCTTTCCTTTTCACTGGGATGTAGTGTTTTTTTTAAGGGTCAAATTCAGCCGTTTTACCATGCGGTCTACAGTGGACCGGCCAATGAGCACTCCAGTGGCTTCATGGAGTTGCTCACGTAATTCTGCTAGGGTCGCATCATTATGATCCTGAACCAATTGTTCAAGGATTGCTAATTGCTCTGGATTAAGTTTTGGCGGCGTTTGCTGAGTACGGACTTTGGGGGCAACACTGCCCGTGTCTCGATATTGCTTGAGCAATTTACCCACAAAGCTGGGAGCCACTCTGAAGTGTTCTGCCAGTTTACGTTGAGAAATCCCACCAGCAAGATAGGAGTCCACAATTTTCTGACGCAAGTCAATTGAATACGGCTTCATAACGTCACATAATCAAACTGTTGAGCAATACTAAAGTTCTACCTTATCTGCATGGGAAACGCTATAGAACATTTTTCAATGTAGTAATGCGTCTGGTCAGAAAATGAATAATATTATTATTCTTAAATTTGGCAAAGGCAATTTGGATAGCGATTTTTCTGAGGTCACTCTCCAGCATTTTATTGAGGATAAGGTAACCGCTCAAACCGAAGGTTACTTACCGCGACCTCAAAAATTATTGGAACTCTTTAAAGAGTGGCAAAGGTTGCAAAATACTCTTTATAAAAACTCAAGTTTTTTATCGCGTATTAAGATTGTAGACAGTCAATCATCTTTAACTAATATTTCCAGAATTGATTTCATAGATCTGAGTGACAAGTTAAGAAAAGAGCTGAATCAGTGGTTGTCTTCTCAAGGATTTAGCCAAATTAACAATTTGCTGAGAAATCGATTAAGTCAGTCTGACGAAATTCGAATATTTATCGAGACAAATGATATTTCTATTCGAAAATTGCCTTGGCACTTATGGTCTTTTTTGGAAGACTATCCTAGGTCAGAAGTCATTTTGAGTGCTACTGCATTCGCAACTTCTGAACATAAAAGCCCTAAAAAATTAGTTGCTCTTCAAAAGGTCAGAATTCTTGCTATTGTTGGGCATAACTCAGGTCTTGATATTAGTAGAGATCTCCAGTCACTGGAAAGTTTACCTGACACAGATGTTGTAATTCTAATAGAACCCACACGTCAAAAAATTAATGATTCTATTTGGGATAGCTCTTGGGATATTATTTTCTTTGGAGGTCATAGCTCGACTCATGAAAATACTGGCCGAATATATATCAATCCACAAGATAGCTTAACCATTGATGAATTAGAGTATGCTTTTAGGAAGGCTGTTTTAAATGGATTAAAATTAGCTATTTTTAATTCATGTGATGGATTAGGCTTAGCTCATCAATTAGAGGAATTGCAAATTCCACATATTATTGTGATGCGGGAGCTAGTCCCAGATAAAGTTGCTCACACCTTTTTAAGGTCTTTCTTAAAATCTTTTTCTCTTGGTCAATCATTTCATCTTTCAGTAAGAGAAGCGCGTGAAAGATTACAAGGTGTTGAAAATGAGTATCCTTGTGCCAGTTGGCTTCCGGTAACTTGTCAAAATCCAACTACTCCAGTACTACGATGGAGAGCTTTGGCCGAAAGTTTAGAGGAAGTCTCCTGTGAGTCAAAATCGATTTTTGGCAAACTTTCGAATAATAGTAGTACCCCTATTAAGTTTAGGTTTAGTCTTCAAAGACTTAGAAGAATTATCTTAGCCAGTATACTGCTTACTACTGTTGTAACAGGTGTAAGATATCTTGCTCTAATAGAGCCTCTAGAGCGTAACTTTTTTGATCAGATGATGAGATTAAGACCTCAAGAGCCTCCTGATGAACGTCTTCTTATTGTTAAAGTCACCGAGGAAGACGTTAACAATTATGGATACCCTTTAAGGGACTCAACACTAGCTAAGTTGCTGGTCAAGTTAGAGCAGTCTAACCCCCGTGTTATTGGTTTAGATATTTTTCGTGATCAGCCAGTAGGAGATGGGTATGAAGAATTAACAACTCAGCTACAGCTTAATAACAAAGTCATTCCTATCTGTAGCAGTAGAGAAGGCAGTAATCTTAATAAGCCTGGTATTCCTTCTTCTCATCAAATTCCTATATCTCGACTTGGCTTTAGTGACGTCATAGTTGACGATGATAATATTCTCCGTCGCCACCTTCTATCACTCACCCCAGAGGTTGGCTCGCCATGTACTGCAGAATTATCTCTGAGTTTTCAAGTTGCCCTTCATTATCTAGCAAAAGAAGGTATTCAGCCTGACATCACTTCGGAAGAAAATTTAACGCTGGGTTCCAGTGTTATTAAGCCTCTAGAGTCTCCTTCCGGAGTCTATCAGCATTTTGATGATAGAGGTTATCAAATTCTTTTGAACTATAGATCTTCTCAAAATGTAGCTGAAAGTCTTACTTTGACTGATATTTTGGAAGGAAATAATTTTTCCAATTTAATAAAAGATCGAGTAGTTTTAGTAGGTGTTACAGCCCCTACTTCTGGAGACTACTTTTCAACGCCTTACAGTTTAAGCGCAAATTCTTATCAGGAAATATCAGGTATCCTTATCCACGCTCAGATGGTTAGTCAACTTATAAGTCATGTTTTAGATCAACGTCCTATTTTACAAATCTGGCCGTTGTGGGGGGAATATCTCTGGATATGGGGTTGTGCTGTTTTAGGTGTTTTTTGTGGATTTTATCCTCGCTCAGGATTACAAATGATTTTGGGTGGAGTGAGTATATGTGGAACTCTATATATAGTGAGTTTCTTGCTTTTATCTGTACAGGGTAGCTTTATCCCTTTTGTTCCATCTGTACTATCCGCAACCGGAGGATACATTCTAATATACTCTGTCACAAAAAATCAGAAATATTATCCTCAGACTCTAGTTCATGGAGGTGAAAAATGAAATTTTTGTTTTCTCGAATTGCAGTTTTAAGTTATATAGCTATTTTTTCAGTAATTATTACTTTAGGAGGTAGCCAAACTTCAGCAATTTCACAGATGCGTAACATCTCGAATCTTGAGTTTAGAATGCCAAATCGGGGCGCACCAGGCAACAGAAAAGATGCGGGCACTCGAAATGTTTCTTCTTGTCCCACAGAAGTACATGACCTTACGGCTTTAGTGCCCCAAACTAATTTAGGATTAACAATATCAGAGTATCCAACTTTTTGGTTCTACCTTCCAGACTCTCATGAATTAGAAATCTCTATGGAGTTTATTTTGCTTGATGATGCTGGAAATACGGTTTATCAATCTGTTTTTGAAGCTCCAAGTTCTTCAAGACTGATGAGTTTAAGTCTCGCAGATGAAGCTGTCCCGCTAGAAATCAATAGAAAGTATCAGTGGTATCTTTCTGCTAATTGTTCGCAAAAACCTTACTCAGAAGCAAATATTCGTGTTCGAGGTTGGGTTGAGCGCATTGAGTTAGATCCAGATTTATTAAGTCAATTGAGCGAATTAGAGAAACGAGAGCAGGTTGTTTTTCTGTCTGAGAATGGTCTTTGGCATGAGACTGTGGCTGCTTTATATGGCTTGCGACATGAACAACCTCAGAATGAAGATTTTCTCAATGCCTGGGTTAGTTTACTCGGTTCTATTGGTCTAGAAGAAATTGGATTACAAACAGTTGAATCAGAGTCACTTGAATTAACATATCAAGTTACAAATCGTTAGTGTTTACCATTTTTACCTAATGAATAAGTTTAAGTTTAGATTGAGAGTAATCAGCTTAGGCACTTTTAGTTAAGTAATCACACGCTTATCTGTCTACTCATCTAGCCATCTAGAGCCATAATCTGAGAATCTACTTCTGCGCAGTCCCCATTAAATTCTACTCATCAGCTAAACGCAGAAATGTTGTCATTTACTTCCACAGTACAATTATGAATGTTGCTATTAGAAATCTTCCTCAATTACTAATTGCAACCACACTAGTTAATTTTTTAGGAACTAATCAAGTCCAAGCCCAAATCGAGCCCGATGATACTTTAGGCTTGGATACCTCAGTAATTAATACAATTCAGGAGCACTCTTCAACTTATTTAATTACTGGAGGCACTTCTCAAGGGACTAATCTTTTTCATAGTTTTCAAGAGTTTAATGTTAACGAAGGACAAATCGTTTTTTTTTCTAACCCAGAAGGAATTGAGATGATTCTTAGTCGGGTAACAGGGAATAATGCGTCCAATATTTTTGGCCGATTGGGTGTAAAGGATTCGGCGAATTTATTTTTATTGAACCCGAACGGAATCGTTTTTGGGCCAGGAGCAGAGCTTTATATTGGTGGGTCGTTTACGGCAAGTACTGCAGAGAGTGTTCAGTTCTCAGATGGGGGAGAGTTTAGCGTAACGGAGCCCGGGGCTGGATCGTTATTGAGTATAGATTTAGATGTGCCGTTGGGAATACAGTTTGATACAACGTCTCAGGAAAATATCCAGAATGTTGGAGTTTTGGAGACAGGACAAGACCTAATGCTCACTGGCAATAACCTGTACTATTCTTCAGCAGGACAGTTATTAGCAGGGCAGGATTTGGGTTTGCAGGCTCAAGGTACAGTAATAATTCGAGATATGGAAACAGAAACATTTATTGCCCGCTCTGAAGATAAGCTAACGGTTCAAGGCAATCAAGGAATTGATATTGTAGCGAATATCCCTGAAACAGTTGGTGGAACATATTTTATAGCAGATACTGGAGAGGAACTTTCTGGTGGTAGTATTGTGGTGAGTAGTATCAATACAATCAGTTCCAATGGGGTTAATAGGGCCTCCATAAGCTTAACAGCAGATGGTAGTATTACTATCTCAGGTAATTTGGTCTCTGCAGGGCAGTCATTGGCAAGCAATGCGGATAATGGTGGCGACATTGTTATTACCTCTGAGTCTGTTGATATCTCTATTGTTGCTGAATCTGGCAATATTTTAGTTGATGACAACATTACTCTCTCTTCGAACACGAATATAAGAAATGCTGGTGACGGTGGAGATATTCTACTTTCCTATGAACCGGAAGAGATCTTAATCGATGGTGAAAGGACTAATGCACTTACGTTCTCATCTCATGGTGATACTGGTGTTGGAGGCAATCTATCGGCTTCTTCTGGTTCTATCAAGGTACCAACCAATGAACAACCCAGCTTATTCTTATCAACAAGCAATAGTAATGCTGGTAATGGAGGGATTATTTCTATCCCCTCGGCCTCTAGCAATATTGCAATCAATGAAAATCTTAACTTGTCTTTAGACTCAGATGATACTAGTTCAGAAGGCAATATAGTGTTGCAAGATCATGAGTTAGTAGATGTTGAGAAACTAATATCTATAGCAACTGAACATTCATATTTTGGTAATTATAGTGAAGCTATTAAACTCTACCAACAAAGCTTACTTATTAGTCAGAAACATCAGAATCGTGAACATCAGAATCGTGTTCAAGAAGGACAGATACATGCCAATCTCGGTAATACTTTTTTAGCTACTAGAAACTTTACTAAAGCAATTGAGCATTATCATCAAAGTCTGATGATTTTCCAGGAGCTTGACAATCCTTCTGGAGAAGGACAAATACTAAGAAGTCTGGGCAATGTACATTTATCTCTCGGACAATATGAGCAAGCTATTGAACTCTATCAGAAGAGTTTGTCTATTGCACAAGATATTGGCAACCCTTATGGAGAGGGAGAGATACTAAGTAACTTAGGTAATGTATATCTATCTCTCGGACAATATGAGCAAGCTATTGAACTCTATCAGAAGAGTTTGTCTATTGCACAAGATATTGGCAATCCTTATGGAGAAGGTCGCATAATCAGTAATTTAGGTAATGTTTTTTTAGCTACCGGAAACTTTTATAAGGCAATTTCCTTTTACCAGCAAAGTCTCACTATTTTGCGGGAACAAGGTGATCATCTTGGGGAAGGTCAAGCTCTTGCTAACTTAGGGAGTGCATATTTATCTCTTGGAAAATATGATAAAGCTATCGAGCTTTATGAACAAAGTTTATCCATTGCTCAAGAAGTTGGCAATCGTCGTGGTGAAGGACAAATACTTGGGAATTTAGGGAATCTGTATTCGCTTCTTGGGGACTACAATAGAGCTATTGAGCTTTATGAGCAAAGTTTGTCCATTGCTCAAGAAGTTGTCAACCGTCATAATGTGGGGCAAACACTTGGAAATTTAGGGAATCTTTTTTTTGATATTGGAGACTTGAATGAAGCTCTTGCTTTTCATCAAAAAAGCTTAAAGATTATGCGAGAGCTCGGTGATCATCTCGGAGAAGGTCAAGCTCTTACTAACTTAGGGAATACATATTCATCTCTTGGAGAATATGATGAAGCTATCGCTTTTCATCAGCAAAGTTTATTCATTGCGCAAGAAATTGGTAATCGCTCTCTAGAAGGTCAAGTATTAAACAATTTGGGATTAGTCTTTCTAAAGTCCAATAATCTTCTTGAAGCAGAGGAAAAATTCTATCAGGCTATCGAAGTCTGGGAATCCGTTAGGCAATATCTAGGTAAAAACGACTCCTGGAAAATTTCAATCTTTGATGAGCAAGCAAAAACATATAGCTTAATTCAAGAAACTCTTTTAGCCCAGAGTAAATTTGAAGAAGCTCTTGAAATATCTGAAAGAGGTAGAGCACGCGCCTTTGTTGAACTTTTAAGCAAGGGATTATCTACCCAAAGTCTTGCTTCAGATCATGCTAGCAATTTATCTATTCAAGAGATTAAGGAAATTGCCTCTTCCCAACAAGCCACTCTTGTTCAATATTCAATTATCACTAAAGAACAACAATCAACTACGTCTCAAGGACAACTTGCCATTTGGGTGATTCACCCAAATGGCAAGATTTACTTCCGTAGCGTTGATCTTAACTCTCATGAGTTTGCATTGGATGAAATGATAACTTCTGCACATACATCTTTAAATCCGGCAGTTCGCAGAGGCTCTAATATTTCCGATGAATTACAATTCGCTCCTGGTGATTCAGTTCGCTTAATAGATGATCTTCCTGATTGGGAACTCTGGGAGGTGTTATCAGTTAATATGCAGACGTCAACTCTCACGTTAAGGCTGCCCTCTTGGGAAGATAAATCAATATCTATTGAGCGCCCTTCAACTGATGTAATAGGTACTGAGAAGTCTCACTCACAAACGTTTTCTTCTCTGCAGAAGCTCCACAGCTTAATGATTGAACCAATTTCCGATCTTCTACCAGATGAGCAAAGTTCTCATGTCGTGTTCATTCCACAGGGGCCTTTATTTTTAGTCCCTTTTGCCGCTTTGCAAGATGATAAAGGTGATTATTTAATTGAGCAACATACAATTCGAACAGCTCCTTCTCTTCAAGTACTGAGCTTAACCCAACAACAACAGCATGCTAGTAGCATCACTGAGGATGCTCTAATAGTGGGAAATCCAGTTATGCCTGAGGTTTCTTGGCTTTCTGAAGAGAATGATTATAAGTTACCTTCTCTCCCATCAGCTGAATGGGAGGCGATCGAAATTGCCCAATCAGTTGGTACTAAGCCTCTTATAGCTAATCAAGCCACAGAAAGTGCAGTAACTCAACGATTATCTCAAGCAAGCTTAATCCATCTCGCTACTCATGGATTACTTGATGATACCGATGCCCTGAATAGTGCTATCGCATTAGCCCCATCTGAGAACGACGACGGTTTTCTCAGGGCATCGGAACTTCTTAATTTAGAATTAAGGGCTCAGCTTGTTGTTCTTAGTGCATGTGAAACCGGTGTAGGAGAGATTACAGGTGATGGCGTAGTTGGATTATCTCGCTCTTTTATCTCGGCAGGTGTTCCTAGCGTTATTGTTTCTCTTTGGGCTGTACCAGACTCTTCCACAGCTGAGCTAATGATTGATTTTTATCGAAACTTACAGGAAGATATGGACAAAGCTCAAGCTTTACGGCAAGCAATGCTAAATACTATGCAAAAATATCCAAATCCAATTGACTGGGCAGCTTTTACATTAATTGGTGATGCTTCATAAGACGTGAAAAGAAGCTATAGAACTTCTAAGATACTAATTTTCAATCATTCAAGCTTTCATAGAAAGATAAATTAGAAAAAGGTTGCGTAGAAAAGCTTTTCAAAAATTTTATTCAGATATTGCCTAACTTCTGCCTAGAACTTAGCAACTGAGCTATTAGTCACCTTTTTTATAGCTGTTATCTAACCTCGTTAAAGCAACCAAATTTATCCACTCCTAGTACGGAAATTTTCAACTTCATCATTTTGATCAATTGCTCCCATTAGTTTCAAGGCTGTTTGCTGTCCAGCAGTGAGTCCTACTACATCTGTAATATTCATTCCTGCACAAACTCGTTCATCGATAGTGTGTAAAACTACACCTGTTTTCACATTCCAAAAACGAATGGTTTCGTCTTCACTGCCTAAAGCCAATTCTTTGCCATCCGGACTAAAGACTACAGTCCTAACTCGGTCTGAATAGTTTTCAAATGTATTTATGCAGTCTCCTGAATCCACAGACCAGAGTTTTGCTGTTTGATCATCACTACCTGAAGCCAGGGTTTTCCCATCTGGACTAAATTCTACAGACCAGATCCGCTTTGTGTGACCTTGAAGGGTATGGATGCAGTTCCCCAAATTGATGGACCATAAGCAAATGGTCTTATCACTACCTCCTGAAGCCAAAGTGTTTCCATCTGGGCTAAAAGCTACAGTTCTAACTGCGGTCGAATGGCCTTGTAATGTAGCAAAGCAGTTATCTGAATCTTGTACCCATAATTTCACCGTACTATCGTTACTTCCTGAAGCCAGAGTTTTCCCGTCTGGGCTAAAGGCCAGAGATAAAACTAAACTTGAGTGACCTTCGTATGTATGAATACATTCACCTGAGTCGGTTGCCCATAGTTTTATTTTTTGATCATTACTACTGGAAGCGAGAAGTCTCCCATCTGGGCTAAAGGCTATAGCTCTGACTGAACTTTGGTGGCCTTTGTAGGTGTGAATGCAATTACCTGACTCAAGTGACCATAGCTTTACTGTTTGATCATTACTACTGGAAGCGAGAAGTCTCCCATCTGGGCTAAAAGCTACAGCTCTAACTGCATTTAAATGCCCTTCGAAAGTTCGAATACAGTTACCCGAGTTAGTTGCCCATAGTTTTACTGTTTGATCGTCACCTCCTGAAGCTAGAGTTGTTCCGTCTGGGCTGTATGCTATGGACAATAATGCATGCGAATGACTTGTGAGAGTACGAATACAGTTGCCTGACTCAAGCGACCATAGCTTAACTGTCTGATCATCACTACCAGAAGCTAACATTTGCCCATCTGGTTTAAATGCCAGAGATAAAACCCAATCCGAGTGTCCTTCTAAAGTGTCAAGACAGTCACCTGAATGAGTAGACCATACTTTAATGACTCTATCCTGACTGCCTGAAGCCAGTTTTTTTCCGTCCGGACTAAAGGTTACAGCCCAAACTCCATCTGTATGACCGTTAAGAGTACGCAGGCAGTCTCCTGATTCAAGCGACCATAGCTTGACTGAATGATCTCCGCTGCTCGAAGCAAGAATATTGCCATCTGGACTTATCGCTATGGATAATACTCCTGTTGTATGTCCTTCAAAAGTTAAGATACAATCACCTGATTCAAGCGACCATAGCTTAATTGTTCGATCTCTACTTCCCGAGGCTAGAGTCTTACCATCTGGACTTATTGCCACTGACCACACAGAATCTGAGTGTCCTTCAAAAGTACGCAAACACTTGCCTGATTCAATACACCATAGCTTTATTGTGTGATCCTTACTTGCAGAAACTAAGGTTTTCGTATCTGAACTAAACGCGACAGACAAAACCCAACCTGAGTGTCCTGTAAAGGTACGAATACACTTACCTGAATTAGTGGACCACAATTTCACGACATGGTCATCACTACCTGAAGCGAGAAGCTTTCCGTCTGAGCTAAAAGTCACAGAAGCGACCCAGTCTGAATGCCCTAAGCAAAACCAAACTACCTGTCCAGTGACAATATCCCAAATCTGGACAGTGTTTTTGAAATCACCAATAGCAAGATATTTACTATCTGGGCTGAATGTCAATGATCTAATACTATTAGTGCTCTTGGAAAAAGTGATGTCTGTTAGATGAGCTTCTTGAAAGTTAACCCGTCTCAAATAGGTTCTTGATAAATCAATTCCTTTCAATTTTGTTTTACTTAGATCACAGCCTACAAGAACATCTGGTTTTTGAGCCAACATTAATTGGACAATATTACCGGCTAAATATCCAACCTCATTGGGGTCCTTGAAGCGAGTTTCTAAAATCAAAGACAATAGTTGTTCACGCATCGTGTCTTCATCCAACATCAGATGCGCTAAATCTAAAATAGCTTTTGTTAATTTCGATTGACTGAGCAATGGCAGCAAATCTTCGAAAGAAGAACCCTTAAAGTTCCCTAATGGAGAAATCTCATTGGGTATTCCTTCGCCATTGCAACTTCTTCTAAAATAGTCACTCCAAGCATAGTCTCTGGGCAAGGATACTTGATCTATATAAGACTGTTGTTGTGCGATCGCAGTAAAATCCTCTGCCATCGCACCCAATGATGCAACAATTTTGTATGCTGCGAAGAATTCTAATAATGATCTATGGGCGGGACTATAATCTCCTTCGGAATTACGAATAAGCATAGTCTGACCCATCATGTCGTAGCGCCAATGATCTAGCTCTTTTTTTTCTTTAATCCTATCTGAGAATAGTTGTTCTAGCTGTCCTGGAAATGCTTGATAATTGAGGCTCATTCGATCTGTTGATAACATTGCCCAGGAAAGCTCACATAAAAAATAGAGCTTATCTGCTAAAGAAGTAAAGGTCCGTTCACTTTTAATATCTCTTGCCATTTTAGCGGTCACGGCGTAAAGATAAATTCTTGCCATATCAACCGGTTTGCCTGTCTCAATCTCAGGTAAAGCTTCTAAGATTAGATCCACCATTACTGGGCGTCGTGCCAAATCTAGGAGCTGCGCATTACTCATTACTTCTGATACGGTATTCCCCTGAGCCTTTCGTTTCAGTAATTTAGAAATTTGCTCATCAGAAAACTTCTCTAACTCTAAAACTTCAAACTGAGGAGGTTCTCCAGTCAAGTTTTTCGTGGATGCTTGAAGTTCAGCATTGAGTAATTGACGCCCTGCGATCGCATCTGGAAAATGCTCTGTACGGCAGGTTAAAATCGCCTTTGCTCCTGACACTACAACTTTGGACAACTCCCAAAAGTTGTCAATCATAGCTTGTTGATTCACCCGTGCTGCCATTTCATCAAAACCATCAAAAATCAGCAGCAGCTTACCCATACGGTTCAGCTGTTCAAAGACAGAATAGTTTTTCAAAATCTCATGTTTGCGGAAGAAAAATTCAGACAGCAAAGATTCAACAGTTACCGCCTTAGCGTAGTCCCGCAGAGGTACCACAATAGGAACACGAGGTCTCTCAATTCCTCGTTTCTTTGCATCTTGATAGCGCTGAAGTGCTATCCATGCATAGTGTAGGGCAAACCAAGTTTTGCCTGTCCCAAATTCGCCTAAAACAGATAGGTGCTCTTTAGCTGGATCAGCCAACCACTGATCTACATAACCATCAATCCAGCCATCTTCCTCGCCATAAACGCTAACACCAATTTTCTGTTGACTATTGGGGGATAATTCATCTTTTCGACAACTCAGAGGAAGGTATCCCGTATCTATCCCTTTAGCTTTAATCTCTTCCTCTAACCACTCCAAATATCGACCGAAATCAGCGTCCTCATCTAAGAGTTCATCAAAGGTATAGCAAGTAATGTCGGCATAAGTAGCCTCCTGTTGTGCGGCTGTGCGCGCGGCTTTACTAACACGTCGATAGCTAACTAGCCATCCCTCATCAGTGTTTGTATTTTTGATTGCTTGCTGAAACTCTTGCAGATCAGCCATGCTGACCTCGCCAGTAACGCCTCGAACAAGAATTCGAGAAAACTTACGACGAGTTATGGGAAAGTTAATGATCCATTCAAAATAGTTAGTTTCCCAGACTTCATGATTGGGCTCTCTATCATATTCCAATACTTCAAACCATTCTCCCAGTTGATTAGCGAGAGCAATAGCCTGACTGTTTTGTGCAGCAGTTGGTAAAGTTGGAGTATCAGCTCCTGTCAGTTGATTTATCTGCTGATTAATAGCCTCAAGGGTAGGTAAATTTTGAAGCTGAGTTTGAAGTGTTTTTAATTGTCGTTGTAGACTATCTAATTTTTGCTCTTGTCGAATTTCTTTAGGTGATCGAGTTTGTTTAACGACCTGTATAAAAACAGCTGCAAATATTCCCAGTTCTCTTTTCGGATCTAATTGTGGTAGTTCACCGCCCAATTTGAATTGAGCAATTTCTTCACCTTTACGTAACCAGCCTCCTGGATCGTTCTGACGATATGCTGATTGAAATACATCACGTACTTCTTTCGATTTGAAAAACTGTATCAGTTCTTTAGGCTTACATATGCCTATTTTATCAAAGGCATATTCCACCAGTGCATAGGCATAGACATCCTCAAAGGATGTTAAGGACGTAAGGCTATCAAGACCGAAACGCTGAAGCAAACGAAGCACATGCTGATTGCGGCCTACTTTTTCTTTAATACCAGAGGTTTCTAAAACAGCATCAATGACTTTATCAATGATAAATTCCATGCCTATGCCAACTAAGCTATTGGGGCCATATTAGCTGCAAAATAAGCTTCAAACTTTTCCAAATATCTGAAGAAAAAGCCAATTCCTAAGAACCAGTTGTTTGAATATACACATCTGCAAATGCGTATTTACCACATCCGCCAGTATGCAGATTTTCGTTAAAACATAGCGATGGTCATCAAGATTGGTTGATTTTTGGCCGAAGATAGCTATCGTCAGATATGCCACTTGATGACTTTGCTGTCATTTTGGGAGTGGCTGCTCCTCTAGTTTTGCGATCTGCATGACTTCAACGATCCCCGGAACGAAACCGAGTCTGAACCCCAGGGTGGGGATGTTGGCTACTGTCCGTAATCGACGAGCTTTAATTGCAGAGGTTGAACCTTTTAGTGCGGGGCCAGAGGGGCAAATTCATTTGGTGCGGCTGGAGTATATCGACTCTGATGGACCGCCCGAGGATAGCCTGATTTGGGAGCGGGAAATCGATCAAAAGCTGCTCGAACCGACGACCTTACCACCTGTTGAAAAGTCAGAGCCGATGAACTCTAAGGAGTTCGATGCACTACAGCGGGCGACTCGATGGACTGCTCTATCGCCTTACTTAGGTTTTGACCGTAGCCAGCCGAATACTAACTCTACTATTGCGGCTCCGTTTTTTGGGGCGGTACAGGTTGAGGATTTTCAGTTGGTGCCATTGCTGAAAGCGCTGAAAATGCCTCGTATCTCGTTGATGCTGGCGGATGATGTGGGTCTGGGTAAAACCGTTGAGGCGGGGCTGATCCTGTCGGAGCTATTACTCAGGCGGCGTATTCGGCGGGTGCTGATCCTTAGTCCTGCTGCTCTGAGAAAGCAGTGGCAGCAGGAGATGAAAACGAAGTTTGCGCTGTCCTTTGATGTGATTGATCGGGCAGAAACCCATGCATTGCAGAAGCGTCTGGGGCTGGATGCTAATCCATGGCGGACGTTTCCTCGGATTGTGACGTCATACCACTACCTGCGACAGCCTGATGTGTTGGAGCAGTTTCGCTCGGCCTGTAAGCAACCGGAGGGGACTGCTCAGCTACCCTGGGATTTGCTGATTGTGGATGAGGCCCACAATTTGATGCCTTCGAATTTTGGGGAGGATAGCGATCTGTCTAAAATGCTGCGGGCGATCGCACCTTGGTTTGAGCATAAGTTATTTCTCAGTGCCACCCCCCACAATGGCCACACCCGTTGCTTTTCCGGCTTACTTCAGCAGCTAGACCCGGTGCGCTTTACCCAGACCAGTGAGTTCACATCGGAGATGCGGAAGCGCATTCCAGAAGTAGTGATTCGGCGGTTAAAGCGGGAAATCAATGCACTGGATGAGCAGGAGGGCCGCACACCTCGATTTTGCCGACGGTTGCCTGACCCGGTCCCGCTCTATTTCTCTAGGGCAGAACGGCAGCTATCGGAATCGTTTGAAGCTTTTCGTAGCAGCGTTAAGCAGCTGATTGCTCAATCGAGTAAAAAGGAACAGCTAGCTGGCTCGTTTGCGGTGGAGGTATTGAATAAGCGGCTGCTGTCCTGTCCCTATACGTTTGCTAATTCCTGGTTTCGGTTTCGGGAGGGAAATGAGCAGCAGGGTGAGGAGGTGGATGCAGGAGATGTGCAGGCAGCTCGACGGTCCACCCAGGCCGATTTGGATGATGACCAGGAGTCAGAAGGTCGGTTTCAACATGCAGCCAAAACGACGGGGGCCTGGTTTAAGCCTTTAATCACTCGTCTACAGGATGAAATTGCGGCTATCGACCAGGCGCTAGAAGCACTACAGCTAACGCCTGATGATGAAGGTGAACTGCCCTATCCGGCTCAGGATGAACGCTGGGAGCGGCTGCTGGATACGGTTGAGCAACATCTACGGGTGGGTAACGACTGGAAGGGGAGCGATCGCATCGTTGTCTTTACCGAATACAAGACCACCCTGGACTATTTGGTAAAGCGGCTTGGTGAAGCTTACTCGGATCAGCCAGGGGTGGTACGCCAACTCTATGGCGGCATGGATGACCGGGAGCGGGATGACATCAAGACGGCTTTTAATGACCCAGATAATGTCATTCGGATTCTGATTGCGACGGATGCGGCGTCTGAGGGGTTGAATCTGCAGGAAACGGCCCACATCGTCATGCACTATGACATTCCCTGGAATCCGGCCCGTCTAGACCAGCGGAATGGTCGATTAGATCGCCATGGTCAGGCCCAGGATGTGATCGTGCTGCACTTTACCAGTGAGGATGATGCGGACCTGAAGTTTCTGGCACGGGTGGTGGAAAAGGTGAATACCATCCGGGAAGAGCTGGGCTCCATGGGAGAGGTGTTTGATGCAGCCTTTCAACGGCGCTTTATTGAGCTAGAGGATACGGACCGGGTGGTGGCCAGTCTAGAACAAGCCATGAAGTATCGGCGGGGTCGTTCAGAGGTGCCATCCTCTGAGGAAACGGCAGCTGGGCAAATGGCAGCAGCGGCATTGGCCACCCTGAAGCAGGAACTGGATCTGACACCTGAAAATCTGACGGACACCCTAGAAATTGCTTTGGGGTTACAGGCAGGTGGGCTACCGCGCTTTGAAATACCGGATGAACAGGGGCGGTTGCGTCTGAGAACGCCCATACCCCAGCAATGGGAAGCAACGGTGGATGATCATCTGCGGGTGGGTCAGAACAATGGCCATAAGGGAGCGCTACCGGCCATCGTGTTTGATCCGCAGCACTTTATTCAGACTAGAAATAATCGTCCGGTGTATCGTCCAGCTAAAGATACGGTGCTGATGCATCTTGGGCACCCCATGTTTCATCAGGCCCTGGGGCTGTATGCACGGGCTCGCTTTCCAGGGGAAAACAGCACTGGTCGATGGACGGTGCGCTATGGGGATATACCCGCTGGGGCGGATGCGCTGCTGTTACTGACGGTGGAAGAACTGGCGGTGAATGAACTGCGGGAACCGTTTCACCATTGGGTGCGGACGGTGCGTTATCCCATAAGCCAAGGAGAGTTGGGAGAAGCACTGGCGCATCAGCCAGTGGGGCAGGATACGGTTAGTGCAGAAGAACCTAGTGAAGCTGCTGGTGAGCAGGCCAGCGAGCTTTGGGATGAGATTAAACCAGATGTGCAGGATCTCATTGGTCAACTCATTAAAGAACTTACTAAACAGCTAACAGACCGGATGGCTGACCGGAAAAAGACGGCTCTTAAAGAAGAGAAAGTTCGCTTCAAACATCGCATTTCGGAAGTGCAAAAGGCGATGAAGGAGACGACGCTGAAAAAGCTGGCAAAAGAGCGTGACAAACTGATGGAAGATATGCAGCAGCTTTCGTTTATCCCCCAGGAGAGAAAGGCACAGGAGGATAAATTACGCGACCTTGATGATGAGCTAAAGCGGCGTAACGGCCACTATCAGATTTTGATAGAACAATTGGAAATGGAACGAGATCGCGTCATCGATCAAATCTTGCCAAAGCGGTATTCCATTAGGGGGCAGGCCCAAGTTTTTCCAGTTACGGTTGAGTTTCGGTTGGCAAAAGAAGATTAATAGAGGAGTTCAAGATACCTATGCGTTACTGGGTTCAGTATCACAACTTTGAAAAGGTCAATAGTTTACCTGAGGGTGAGTTCGGTATTAGTACTGACAAAGAGGACGTCCTCACTAGCATTGGGGATACAATTTTCTTAATTGTAGGTATTGGCGAAAGTCCCAAACAGTTTTTGCTGTGGGAACAGTTTATCTGTGAGGAGGTTTTTGATAATGGAGAACCTCCGTGGCAATACAGTGCCTTTGGTGATGGATGGTTCTTAGATCAAAGTCGTAGGAATCAAACTTTGCTCAATCGTCGTACAGGTTTTCATGACTATTTACGTTGGGCTCAAAATTTCAGAGTTGGTTTTCATGAAATAACCGATCATCCATTTTTGGAAACTTTATTAAAGGTATCTGAACGCTGTAAGCCCAAAAGTGTGGCTACATCAAAAGCTGTGAAAGAGGATGCTTCTGTAACGAGTGACCAAGAAACAAGTCAACAAGTACCTAATTCTGTAGAAAAGAAGAATAAGCAAACTCCTCTTGCTAGCAAGACAACTGAGGATACACTCCCAACTAAGCCTGAAAACAGTTCAGATAACGGCGCAGGCTTCGGAAATGCGGTATCGAATCAGCAAGTTGAGCAGGCAGCTATTAACTTTGTAAGCAGGCATTTTGAGGCAGAAGGCTGGGCAGTGACCTCTGTAGAGGCGCAGAAGTGCGGCTACGATCTTTCTTGCACCAATGGTTCTGATGAGTTGCAGGTTGAGGTTAAAGGGATTTCAGGTGATGGCAAGCAATTTATTATCACCTCCAATGAAGCTAGTGAAGCTCAGAAATGCAACCCGGAATATCGGCTAGCTGTAGTTAATCGCGCTACTTCAGAAACTCCAGGTCTTTCCATATATACAGCGGAGGAGTTTTCCAAAGCTTTTGAGCTTAGGGTGATCAGTTATGCGGCAATGCCTAAAACAGCCAGTAGGAGATGACAATGGGTAACACTTTCTCTGTGAAACAATCGCTAGAAAACCATGCTGACTGGTGGATTTCCCTTAAGCATGGGGGATTGCTAATCTCTCCTTCTAAACTAGAGGAGTTTTTTGTTCCGCAGCAGTTACCCCCTTTGTCTCGATATTTTGAAGACAAACTGCGGCAGGATATCACTCGTCTCCAGGCGGGAGATGATAAGTATCTTGGGAAGTTTCTAGATACCGTACTGGAAGATGTGCTGCAGCTATCGAGGGACTTTTGGCAAAAGGGTTCCTCGGTCGCTCGGGACTGGTCCCGGCAGGGGATGACCCGTGAGCAGATTAAGCCCCGTCGTGTTTGGCAGGATGATCGGGGGGCGGTGCTACCGGTGTTTGTGGCGGATGCGAAAACAACTGGAGGCAAGGTGGCCCGGTTGGGTATTGGCCGGGGGAAGCGGGCGGTTTCTCGGGTATTGGAATGGTTGCGGAAAACGGACTTGAAAATTGCGCTGATTACCAATGGCTATCAGTGGCGGCTGATCCATGCTGGGGCTGACTATGATGCCTGGTGTGAATGGGATATTGACCTGTGGTTTGAGGAGGGGCACCCCAGTGAACAGGTGACGGCGCTAAGGCTGTTGTTGGGGGTGGAGTCTGTCCGGCCAGAATCATCGGATGTGCCTAGTCCGCTGATCGCTGCAATCCAGGCGTCTCGCCAGGGGCAGGCGGAACTGTCGGATGTGCTGGGTGAGCGGGTGCGTAAGGCAGTCGAGCAGTTGATTCGTGAATCGGCTCTGTCTTTGGATGCGGCTGAGGGTGAGCCCTTTGGCAAGGGTGATATTTATATTGCGGCCAATCGCATCATTATGCGCTGCGTGGTGATTTTGTTTGCGGAGGCCCGCGATCTGTTGCCCCGTGAAAATCCGATTTACCATGATTCCTATGGGATTCAGGGTCTGCGGGAACAGTTGGACCGGATGGCTGGGGGCCGAGCGTCGGAGCGGCTACGCCATAGTTATGGTGCCTGGCCGAGGCTACTAGCTTTATTTCGGTTGGTTTATGAGGGGTCAGGTCATGCAGCATTGCCGGTGCCGCGCTATGGGGGTGGTCTGTTTACACCGGGGAAAGCAGAATCGGATGATCCGGTTTTAAGAGCGCTGGCGGCCCTGGAGTCGCCAGATCATCCCCCATCGGATGCGTCGATTTATAAGATTTTGGAGCTATTGTGCCGTAGCAAGGTGAAGGTGCGACAGGGTCGGCGGAGTACTTGGGTGGAGGCTCCGGTGGATTTTTCGGATCTGTCGTCAGAGTACATTGGCATTCTCTATGAGGGGTTGTTGGACTTTGAGCTACGGCGGGCTGATGAGAATAACCCGATGATCTTTTTGAACCTGGGGGATCAGCCAGCGCTGCCGTTGACGCGGCTGGAGGGGATGGAGGATAAGGCCCTGGCGACGCTAGTGGAAAAGCTTAAACAGAAATCAAAGCCCAGCAGTGGCGATGACGATGAGGAGGCTGAAGACGAAGCCGAGACAGATACTGAAGATGACGGGGCTGAGGAAGAGGAGGATAAGGCTAGTGAGAGTGATGACGACGAGGAGAATGTCGATCTGCGGCAGCGAGCCCATGGGTGGGCTGTAAAGGCTGTAAAGGCTGGCAAACTGGTTACAAAGCCCCGCAGTAAGAAGGCTGAAAAGGTGGCTGAGTATGAGCAGCAGGTGGACAAAATGGCTGACCGGCTGATTGCGCGGATTGTGTTGCCGGGGGAATGGTTTTTGGTGCGCTGGGGTGGTACGCGTAAGGGATCAGGAACGTTCTACACGCGACCTCAGTTGGCGGTGCCGACGGTGCAGCGGACGTTGTTGCCGTTGGCGTATGATCCGCCGTTGAATGAGGCGGGTGAGCGGGATGAGATGGCTCCGATGGCGCGGTGGAGTCCAAAAAGCCCGAAGGAGATTTTGGGGTTAAAGGTGTGTGATCCGGCCTGTGGGTCGGCGTCGTTTTTGATTGCGTCCTTACGTTTTTTGGTGGAGGCGCTATGGAGCAGTTTGTTTGAGCATGAATGGCTACTAGAAGAGAAGGATGAGATTCGTGCGGGGATTCCGGTGAATGCTCAGCCTGCTTGGTTTGTGGAATGTGTGAAGGATTTGCCGCTGACGGTGGAGGATGCGGAGGCGTATTCTAAGCCTCGGTTGAAGCGGTATGTGGTGGAGCGATGTATTTATGGGGTGGATATTAACCCGTTAGGGGTGGAGCTGGGGCGGTTGGCGCTGTGGGTGGAGACGATGGATCGGTCGTTGCCCTTTGGTTTTTTGGACCATAAGGTGAAGTGTGGGAATTCGTTGGTGGGGTGCTGGTTTGATCAGTTTCAGGACTATCCCATTATGGCGTGGGAGCGGGAAGCTGGGGATGCGAAACACAAAGGCGTCAAGTTTGGGCAGAAGGTTTGGACGAAAGAGATTAAGCGGATTCGGAACGACATTGTTAAGGATGAGCTGCGGGAGCTGTTATCGGGTACGGTGCAGCTGGCAATGTTTGAAGATAGGCTGATTCAGCCACCTGAAGAAACCCATGATGAGTTATTGAAAGCTGTTGAAAGTATTCATGGAGATGTGCTTCAGCCAGAAAAACAGGCAAAAACCTATGAGCAGTCGATCAGACAAAAGGACGCATTGCAGGAACTAAAGTGGGCGTTTGATTGTTGGTGTGCAGTATGGTTTTGGCAAGAGAAGGATTTGGAGGTATGGCTAACACCGTTTCAGTTTGTAGACCCATCGCCAGAGGTAAGGGCTGCCGTACAGAAGGTGGCTCGGGAATATCAGTTTTTTCATTGGGAGTTAGAGTTTCCAGGCGTCTTTCGAGAACAAGGTTCAGGGTTTGATGGAATTGTGGGGAATCCTCCCTGGGAGATTCAAAAACCAAATTCAAAGGAGTTTTTCTCAAATATTGATCCGCTTTATCGCACCTATGGTAAGCAGGAGGCATTGAATTATCAGCAACAATATTTTGAGGCAAATCCTGGCATCGAAGAAAGCTGGTTGGCATATTGTGCACGGCTTAAGGCACTATCCAACTGGTGTAAATATGTAGCCTATTCCTTTGGAGATAATGAGGAGGCAGGCAGCAAGTTTACTCTATCTCGTAAGAGGAAAGAAGCAGAGCTGCTGGCGACAGAATGGCGTAAAAAACGCAATCAGCGAAAAGGCTATAGCGATCCTGAGCATCCATATCGTTACCAGGGCTCAGCGGATATTAATACCTATAAGATGTTTACTGAGTTGACTCATGCGCTGATACAAGAAGGTGGTCGCTTTGGGTTGATTATTCCGTCTGGGATTTACACAGATAAGGGTTCAGGTTCTCTCCGGCGATTATTTCTGAACCAGTGTGAATGGACTCATCTCTATTCATTTCAGAATGAACGGTTTGTATTTAATGCAATCGATCACCGGAACAAAATGGTGATACTCAGCGTAAATAAAGGTGGCTGCACGAATTCGATTGCTACACGTTTCCGTTTAGGGCCAGGGGATTCGCCAGAAGCACAGGAGTTGATGACTGATGCTTTGAACGATAAACAATTCCTCTCCGTTCCAGCTAGTCAGATTAAGCGCTTTAGCCCGAACACAGGCGCAATGCTCGAAGTTCGTACCGAGCGCGACCTGCAAATCCTCGAAAAAATGTATAGCAATGGAGTACTGCTAGGGGATAACGGTCCCCAAGGATGGGGTATACAGTATGCAACTGAATTTCATATGACCAATGACTCTAAGCTCTTTCCCCCACGCTCCAAGTGGGAAGAGAAAGGCTATTTTTCCGATGAGTATGGTCACTGGCTCAAAGGGAACTGGCAACCCTATGATGGAGAGGGTTCTATTCTCAAAAGACCTGAAGGACTTGTACTATCTACCGATGGCATTCAAGCTATCCAAATCGATGAAGTCGCAGATATTGCCTTACCCTTGTATCAAGGAGTTATGATTCACCAATTTGACTCTTATGCTGCTGAACACCTCAGTGGTTCTGGGAATCAAGCAAAATGGGAACCTTTGGGTTGGAATGAAAAGCGACTTCGACCACAATTTTTGATGGGTCGCCAGAATTACTTAGAAAAGTCTAAGTCCTCGGGTGTTATTAAGGTTGCATTTAGAGATATTACAAATGCAACAAATGAACGCACAATGATATCTTCTTGTATTCTAAATTCTCCTTGCGGTAACGTTCTTGGCAACTTTAATTTTCCAAATAGTTCTACTAAACATATGCTTGCTTGCCAATTGATTAGCTGTCTGAACTCGTTTAGCTATGATGCTCAGGCTCGACGACGTATTGGTGGAACTCATTTAAATTGGTTTGTTGTTGAGGAAACTGCACTTGTTGCTCCCAATAAGATTCCTAATGCTTTAGTTTTACTAGCAATGCAACTGTTGTTCCCAATACTTACAGCTGCTCCAATTTGGCTAGGTTTGAAAGATCAGTTTAATCTTGCACAAAGTACCTGGAAATCCTTTTGGGCTGTTACCTCTTATGAACGTCTGCGCATCCGCTGTATTTTAGATGCTACTTTTGCTGAGCTATATGGACTTGAGCATAAAGACTTAACTTGGATACTTCAAGGATGTGACTACTCCTCCGAAAAAGTTCGTGACAATCATTTTTCCCGTACTCTCCAACCTAAAGGTTTCTGGCGCGTAGATAAGGAAAAAGACCCCGAACTGCGCCATACTGTCCTGTCTCTCATCGCCTTCCACGACCTCAAACGCCTCGGCCTTGATGCCTTCCTCAACCTCAACAACGGCGAAGGCTGGATGCTCCCCGAAACCCTCCGCCTCGCCGACTATGGCCTCGGCCACGACGACCATGCAAAAGAGCCCCAACCCGTCGCCGCCCGTCTCGGTCCCCGCTTCCTCCCCTGGCAACTCGAAGGCACCCCCGAAGAGTCCTGGGCCGAGTGCGAACGCCATGCCGAAAACCTAAGACAGCTACTCGGCACCCCTACCCCCCAACCCGAGGCCCCAGAAATAACTGCCCCCCAGCCCTCAGCCCCCACTACCCTCACTCCAAAAAAAAATGACCAACTAAACCTCATCTCACCAGACGAAGACCAGCTCAGCCTCTTTTAGCCCCCGATTTCAATTTAGAGTCAAAGTGCCTTTTCACAAAAATAAATAAAAGTTGATTTAAGCCATTTCTCCTTAATTTCAAGCATTATGGCGTTCTTAAAACTCCAGTTCTTCTGAAATCAGTTACTAATCCTCGAAAAAATGAAAGGTTAAAAGTCATTACCTTAGCTAATGGCTGGGTACATTTACATGAGATTGCTGAGTAGCCCCACCTGCGCATGTTAAATCCAATTGTCTATACAGAAAACGTCGTCAAAGATTTTCTGCGGTACCAGCTCACGGCATATCCCTTTGCCGACAGCAACCTCTACGCGCAGATGCGGACGCTGCTTAACCTAGAAACTACCCGCTCTACGCCCTTACTACAAGGCCCCTTCATCAGCCTTAGCCGCATCTTTCTCCAGGGAGCTAAGGTCACCGACCTGATCAGCGAGGGTATTTTCCATCCCCACATGAAACAGCTGATCCCCTTTCCTGCCGTCTACGGACACCAGGAAACCGCGATCCGCTCCATTTATGACAATAAAACCACCCTGGTTTCCACCGGCACTGGCTCCGGTAAAACCGAGTGCTTCCTCTATCCCATCATCAGCCACTGCCTAAAACTCCGAGATAGAGGCACCAATGACGGCATCACCGCTGTCATCGTCTACCCCATGAATGCCCTAGCCGAAGACCAACTGGGCCGTCTGCGTGAACTGCTAGCAGGCACCGGCATCTCCTTTGGCATGTACGTGGGCAAAACCGTCGAAAAAGCATCCCAGGTAGCCGGAAAACGCCTCAAAGATGGCGCATCCAAAGCAGATTACGATGCTGCCATCCTCAAAGCCCAGCAAGAAAAGCGTACCGATGCCATCCATCCTCCTGAGGAGCGCGTATCCCGCGAAGAAATGCGCAAAAAACCGCCCCGCATTTTACTCACCAACGTTAAGCAGTTAGAGCTATTGCTCACCCGTCAGCGCGACATTGAACTATTTGACCATGCCCGCCTTGACTTTATGGTGTTCGACGAGGCCCACACCTTTAGCGGCGCAAATGGAGCTGAAACTGCCTGTCTAATTCGACGACTGCGCACTTTCTGTGGCAAAAAGCCCACCGAAACTACCTGCATTGCCACCTCTGCCACCATCGCTGATCCCGACAAAGGTCCAGATGCCGGTCGTGAATTTGCCGCTCGCTTCTTTGGCATTCCTCAAGATCAGGTAACGCTAGTAGGTGAGCAATATCAAGAGGACGTATGGTCTCCTAAGCGATCTCTACCAACCAACCTAAACGGTGATGCTAGTAACCATCTAAAGTACGTGCTTACTGCCGTCGAAAAAGACGATGCTGAGGCTGGTACCTCTGTCAGCGATATCTACCAGCAAATTACCGGCACTAAGCTGAATGCTAACCAATGGCAGGCCCAACTCTATGATGCCCTCTCCACAAACGAGCTGGTCTATCAGCTAGCCAAACTGCTACAAGCACCACAGCCCCTAAATGAACTTCTACGACTCCTCAAAGAACGCATTGGCCGTACCATACCGGAAGAAGAAGTCCTCATCTGGCTAGCCCTGGGAGCTGCCTCCCGAAAAGATGAACGGCCCTTACTTAGACCCGTACTACACGCCTTTGTCCGAGGAGTGGGCGGGGCTGTCGTTACTTTCCCAAAAGACGAAGAACGCCCCAAACTATGGCTCTCAGCAGAAGATACCGCTGGCACCAATCAAGACGACCTCTATCGTCTGCCCGTTCTTACCTGCAATACCTGCGGTCAGCACTACTTTGAGCACTGGGTCGAAGATTTTCAATTTACAGAACGTGAACCTGGTGGAGGACAGGCCATTGGTGAAGTCACTATTTGGCGACCCCAAGTCCAAGAACATGACGGTGATCGGCTACTCCTGACAGATCGACTGATTACCCAAGACGAAAACGAAGACATCGATCTCAACGAAAATCATCCCCGTTCTGCAAGACCACTACACCTATGCCGCTACTGTGGCACCTTACATTCTGACCGGCTCAAAACCTGTGGTCACTGTGGTCGTGGCCATAGTCTTGTTACCCTACTCGTCGCTCGCCAAAAACCAGACCATCCCGGCCACTTAACCTCTTGCCTCGCTTGCCAGTCCCAGGGCCGCAGTCGCTACGGTCGTTATCGCGAGCCTGCCCGTCCCATTCGGGCCACCACCGTCTCTGACGTGCATGTATTAGCCCAAAATATGCTGCACCATGCGGAACGTAAACGCTTGCTCGTATTTGCCGACAATCGACAAGATGCCGCATTCCAAGCGGGTTGGATGCAGGACCATGCTCGCCGCTACCGTCTGCGCAGCCTCATGTACGAGGGTATCGACCAAAGGTCAATTTCGATTGGGGACCTCACTGCTTATCTAGATGATCTACTAGAAGTGGATGATGAACTAAGTCGTTCCTTGATACCAGAAGTCTGGCGAGTCCATCGTAAAGAAGCCGAAGGAGTTAAACACGCTGAAGAACGTAAGCGCTTTCTACGCATCCAGGTATTACGAGAACTCACCATCGGTACCAAACAACGCATTGGTCTAGAACCTTGGGGCCGTCTATGTGTTGATTACGGTGGCCTCCATACCGAACTTCCTTTTATCCAGCATTGGTCTACCCAAACAGGGATTCCAGCGGATGACCTTGTTCAAGGTGTCGCAGCCCTACTCGACTATGCCCGACGCAACACCATGCTTCTGGATCGTGAGGGTCGCCTATTTTCTCGTATCTGGCGCGAAGGCGATTTTGAAATCCAGCGGGGCTATATGCCTATTCTCATGGGTGTACCCAAGGGCCTTAAGCTAACTCGCGCATCAGGAGACAATAATTCTCGTGTTCAACAGTGGCTCAGCGTTAATGGAGATACTACCGCCCGCCAGGCTGCCCGCAACTGGGGAATTCCCAGAAACAACATTGAACCTTTCTTTGATGATCTCTGGCGCTGCCTAACTAACGATATCAAAATTCTCGTACCCAGCGCTTTAGAAGGACGTAACAACAACCGACTCGCAAACTGTGAAGGCGTTTATCAAATTGATGCTGATAAGCTTCGATTGACCCGTAGCAAAGGCGTTTATCGTTGCAATATTTGTCGTCGTGCCCATCCTCGGGTTACTCCCCGTATGGCCTGTATGACCTGGCGCTGCAGCGGCACTCTAGAATTTGAACCAGAGAGTGCTGACAATTACGACCTCCAGGTCCTGGATGATCGATTTACCATGCTCCGACCTCGAGAGCACTCTGCCCAGGTCCCCCATACTGATCGAGAAGTTATCGAACGTATTTTCAAAGGAGAGAACGAACTCCTCAATACCCTTGTTTGTACCCCCACATTAGAAATGGGTGTAGACATTGGGTCTCTAGATTCTGTCCTCATGCGAAACATTCCCCCATTACCGGCCAACTACTGGCAACGGGCCGGACGTGCTGGACGACGGCATCGTATGGCAGTCAACCTTGCCTATGCTAGACCTGCCAGCCATGACCGTGCTTACTTTAGAGACCCTCTCCGTCTATTAGCAGGGCAAATCGATCCCCCCCGCCTTAACCTGCGCAATACATTGATGGTGGCAAAACATGTCCACGCCACCGTGCTAACCGTATTACATCAGCTTTCGCGACCTCAGTCATCCTTATCCAAACCAGAACAACAAGAGATCGCAGACATTCTCAACGATTGCTTCCCACCCCAGGTGAACCACTATCTCTTTGAAGATACTGGTTTCGTACGTCCAGAACCCTTAGATGTTAGCAGTCTAGCAACCCTGCTACAGAAGCACGGCCCAACGTTATACGACCACGTTAAAACTGCTTTTGCCGATAGCTGGCCCAATAGCGATCGCATGGCTGTTGAAGAAGCAAGTCTCAAACGATATATCGCGACCATGGGAGATGACCTCACTATCGTCATCCAGCGCCTGTGGCGACGTCTACAGTGGGGCAGAACTCAACTAGAGCGTCTAAACTCTTTGAGAATTCAAAAAGGATCACTCGATCCAGAAGAAGATGCCCTTTTCCGACGCTGTGACAGTCTGATCAAAACCCTTAAAGGTAAACGAAAACGTAGGAGTAGTAGTGCCGAAGGCTACGACGACACCATTACCTACGGCGTACTCGCCGCAGAAGGCTTTTTACCTGGCTATGGCTTAGATACTGGGTCTATTCGAGGTACAGCCCAAATCCCTCGCAGCATCAACTGGCTCAGAGATTTCACATTGCCACGTCCTCCCAGCGTTTCCTTAAGGGAATATGTCCCTGGCAACCTTATCTATGCCAACGGTCAGCGCTTTGTTCCCCGCTTCTTCCATCTGGAACCCGAAGAACCCACCCATTTTCAGGTAGATGTCGCCCACGAGGCCATCACAGAAATCGGCACTGGACAAGTAGCATCGGCTCTATCAGCAGCAAATTTACAAGCTGTGCCCATGTGTGACGTTGACTTGTCCCACCAGTCCAATATTTCAGACGATGAGGACAACCGCTTCCAGCTACCAGTTACCATCCTAGGCTATGAGCAAGATCGCCATGAAGGCGGTATTGCCTTTAACTGGGGTACTCAATCGGTCCAACTACGACGCAATGTGCATATGCGTCTAGTCAACGTAGGTCCTGCCAGCCTGGTGCGTAGCAATCAGCTCGGGTACCACATTTGCCAGGTCTGTGGACACAGCCGTTCTCCCTTTAGTTCCCAGGCAGATCTACAACTCTTTTCTGAAGACCATCAACAACGCTGTGGCAGACCTGTGACACCTACAGGTGTCTATGCCAATATCGTTGCCGATGCCCTTAGCATTCAAGACTGCGCCAGTCAGCAAGTTGCCTACAGTGTTCTAGAAGCTATTCGTCATGGGGCCAGTAACATTCTGGATATGGAGCTGGACGATCTACAAATTCTGACCGTTGCTCGTCCTGGCAGCGATCAGGTAGATGCCCTGCTCTACGATCCGATGCCCGGTGGCTCCGGCTTATTAGAACAGCTGGTCAGTCGTTGGCATGACGTCGTTGGTGCAGCATTAGAAGTCTTAAACAACTGTCAATCTCAGTGCGAAACAGCCTGCATCGATTGTTTGTTTACCTTCCGCAATGCCTATTATCACCGCCACCTCAATCGACATATCGCCATCGAAAAGTTAGTTCAATGGGAAGACATCTTAGTTAGAAGTCACGAAATTACAGCGAAACTACCTGCCAAAACGGACGATGATAATCATCGACCTGTCAATCATCCAGAGGCCCTGCTACAAGATATGCTCAAGCGAGCAGGCTTCCCAGACCCCGTCGCGCAACATCGTATTGACCTAGGTAAACCCCTTGGCACAACGGTGCCCGACTTCTTCTTTGAAGATCCAGATGATCGCACAGAAGGACTCTGTATCTATTTGGATGGCATGAGCAAAGCCCTCCATGGCAATCCTAAAACTCGCCAGCGGGACCAAGCCATCCGCGAAGAGCTACGCAGCGAAGGATATGAGGTGATTGAGATCCCTTTTGGCGATCTCATCGACCAGGCCAAAATGGCCAAAATCTTTTTCCGCATTGGTCGAGCCTTACTTGGTAAAACCAAAGCAAAGGACATTCGCGATCGTACCGATTGGTTTGACACAGCCCAGCAAGCTCAGGCAACTGCCGATGACTCAGTTGCCACTGGTAAGACAGATAAGCTGTCAGGCTTTATCGCCATGCTGTCCACAGACTGGCAAACCCTTCTTAATAATCTCAATGCTGATGAGCAGCTCACCCTAGAAGAAGGCAAAGACATCCTCCAGGAGGATAGAGTTATCGGTCAATACCTGGTGCGTGTATATCGCAACAGCCAGTCTCTATTCCTACTAGAAGATACAAATACAGACGCCTCTCAAGCTATGGCATTTCTCCAAACCAATGGAGATAAAGCTATGGTGGTCAACCCCAGTGATTCCGATAGCTACACCCAGATTATGGCAGCACTGGAGGAGCCAAGGGCATGAACGTATTAATCTACAAGTCGCTCCTCAAATCTCTTGCGATGCTGAGTGGCACGGAAGTGAAACGAGCAACTGACTTCATGCTCAAGTTTCAAGATAACCCTGCTCAACCGGGAGCCAGCCTGGAGCGAGTCACCAAAACAAAAACCGATAATCTATGGTCTGCCCGGATCAGTAAAGAACTACGCGCCATCATTTACAAAGAAGGAGATACCTGGGCACTGTTACACGCAGGACATCATGACGATGCCTATGCCTGGGCACGCAACCGAAAAGTTGAACTTAATAACAAAACCGGTGCTCTCCAAATTGTTGAAGTCACTGAATCTATTGAGACAGCATTACCTGATCGCCAGTCCTGGCAGGCTCATCAGATTGGCCTTTTCGATAGCCATGCAGATGATTACCTCTTGACCTTGGGCTTACCCCCATCATGGTTACCAATAATCCGTAAGCTTCTGACAGAAGACGACTTACTCAAAATCATCGAAAAGCTACCCGAAGAAGTGAGCGAACGGCTACTTCAATTAGCCACTGGGGAGCTAGTCACACCTCCCCTACCAAAAGCCAGCATTTCTCTTATCGATAACGAAGATACCCAACGTCGCTTTATCACTGTCAAAAACCAAAGCGAGTTAGAGAAAATGATTCAGGCTCCCCTCGCCACCTGGATCGGCTTTTTACATCCCTCTCAAAAGCGTCTTTCTACTGGTAATTTCAAAGGTCCAGTCAAAGTTACAGGGTCAGCTGGCACTGGTAAAACCGTGGTCGCCCTCCATCGCGCCAGACATTTAGCCCGACAAGGCAAACAAGTATTGCTCACCACCTTTGTCACCACCCTATGTGACAACCTTATCCATAACCTAAAGCTGCTCTGCACCGACGATGAACTGGCCAACATCACAGTGAGTAGCGTAGCTAAGCAGGCTGGAAGCATCCTCAGACAAGCTAACCAGCGCTACGAAATCATCAATGACAATGAAATTCAAGAATTAATCGATTCCTACTATCCATCTGATTGCCCACTGGACCGCTCCGAACTTTGGAAAGAATGGCAGTTCATTATTCAACCCCATGGCATTACTACCTGGGATGAGTATCGTTCGATAAGCCGACGTGGTCGTGGAAAAGCATTGGGGATTCGCGATCGCAACCGAGTCTGGCAAGTATTCGAACCTATTTTTAATCAGCTAGCGCATCATCAAAAGACTACCTGGGGTAATTACTTCAAACAGGCAACCACTGTATTATCAGCTGGCACAATCCAAAGTAGCTACGATGCCGTCATCGTCGATGAGGTTCAAGATCTAAGACCTCAAGAACTCAAATTCCTATCCACCTTATCTGGTAACCAGCCCAACAGTTTTATGATGGTTGGCGACGGCGGCCAGCGCATCTATCAAAGCAAATTTAGTCTTAAGTCATTGGGCATCAACGTTCAAGGACGTTCCCACATTCTCAAAATCAACTATCGAACCACAGAGCAAATTCGACGATTTGCCGATCGCATTAATGCCTCCACCAGCGATGATCTAAATGGCGATCGCGAATCCAGAAAAGGCACCATCAGCTTACTCAAAGGTCCAAAACCAAATCTCCAGGCATTCGACACGCCTACTGAAGAAACTACATTCATCGTTACCCAAATCAAAACCCTGTTAGAGCAAGGACTATTGCCTAGCGAAATTGGCATATTCGCTAGAACCCATAAACTTCTGAAACCCCTTCAACAGTCCTTACACACAACTGATATCCCCTGGAATTGGCTAGAAGATAACAATACAGACCAGGAAAATACTATTTCTCTAGGCACCATGCATCGTGCCAAAGGCTTAGAATTCAAAGCCGTGTTTGCCATACAAGTCTCAAATGATGCCTTACCCCTCAGCCAAGCCTTGGCCCAAGCAAACGATCCCATCGCTCAAGAAGAGGTCACTGAACGCGAAAGAAATCTACTCTATGTCACAATCACCCGCGCTAGGGACTTCGCTTATATCTCCTGGCACGATCAGGCTAGCCAATTTTTAGAAGACGTAATAAAAAATTGAACCATGTCATAAGTTATTGATAGCAATCAGCTTTCTTATTTTATTGTAGGTGGCTTTGTGAATAGGGTCACAGATGGAAAATCTTCAACTCCATCAGTCCATCTGTGACCAATACTTACTAACAATTTGCGAAAAGTTAGTCTATTTAAATCATCGACTGCACACAGATTTTTATTCATGAAATTCGCCCAGAGGAGATATGAAAAATAGTGAGCTCCTCATATAGGTTTCATCGTTAAAGTTACAGAAACAGTAGAGCTAATTGTGGAGATTGAGCAATTAATTGTCATTATAGAATAATTTTAGGATACGTTAACTATTGTCCTCTTCTATCTTCTGCAAGAGTGATAATTAAACCACTTGACAAAAGGGTACATGCAAGAACTATAAATATGAGAATGTTAAATGAATTGAAGCCATCAAATGAGATATCTAGAGCTGCACTAGTAAATAACGCAGCAGGGAACAACAAGGAAGCTACTGGTTTCCTTAAAAAATCAGCTAGACTATAAACTTGAACTAAATCTATATGTAAAAGTATAGCTGTTCCAAAAGAGAGAATAAACAATATAGGATGAACCAAAGAGTAGATTTTTACTGTAGAGGATTTAAATCTCCTATTTGAAGATTCAGAGTTTGGTGAAATGTAAGCTTTCAAGCATAGAAGAATCAAGCCGTTTAAGGCTAGTACTGGCATACTTACAAGTGCCAATGCCAATATAAATACCACAATTCCCACTAAGGGCCATGGTACGAGAGTCCAATTAAATTCTCCAGATGTTAAGAAGACAATGATACTTACAAAAACATCAGGAAGGCCAATAGTAAACAGAAAGATTAATTGGAAGAAAAGTGTTGATAATACGTAGATAGCTGTTAAGGAAAAAAATACTAGAAAGATACAGACTAGAAAAAATGACAGATTAAATATCATTATTTTAGATCCAGAAAAGGTATCAAAATAGATAATTCATATCTATTTTGGTATTTCCGGTCTTTTTACATCTTTTAACACCCCATCAAACCATTATGAAGTGTTAAGGGTTCAGTTATCTATTGATGAGGAGGATACTTTATCTGATTTTGGACAAACGCTTGGGATCTTGTGATACTCAAAAATCATCAACATGATAGAGAAGCATAATACAGGCTTCTTGCCAGACAGGTAGTTGCGTAAAATCATCTCATCATTAATACCATTTATGAGATTACTAGGAAAACCTCTGATATTTTTTTGAGCTGATTCTCATCATATTTGGTGACTACTTATTGCAGTAAAATTATACAGCTTGATTTCAACAACTCTCAATGGCAATTGGAGAATTCTAGCTAACTTATGGTTAAAAGTTAGTCGGGTTTATTTTGAGAATAGAATGTTGCTGCTAGGCAGCTCAATCTCATGAAAGATTTGCCAACTTACGGTGATGAAACCAATACCAGCTAACATCGGTCGATTAACCTTGGAGTAAAAGCTTGTACTACTTGACTGGCATCCAGTATTCACTAGTCATTGCTTAAACTGTGAGCACCCTATCTGTCTACCTGAGACTTTCATTGTGTATTGGAATTGGCAAAACTTTGATTGGGTTGATGAAATCCTTTGATAGCGAAACTCAGACCAACTCCAGCCATCATCCCTCAACGATAACAATAGCCTGATATAGACGTTCCATAAAAGCAGATAACTGATCGCCAACCATGACAAGTCAGTCTATCGCAACCATTATGAATACATAGAGCAACTGGGCCTCTACTTCAAACTCTCCATTTTAATTGGGTAGATAACGTGAATACGAGATAATCTGAAACCCTTATTACTTACTTGCCTGAAATACCTATGCTCTCCTGGAAAAGGCGCAAAAATGCTCTTAACCCTTATGGACGTTAGATATCACCCCCAGGAAGTCGAAAAAATCAAGTAACCCTGATTTCCTCTCTTTAAAATCGTAGAGATCAATGATTGAGTATATCTCACCTGTTTTAAGAGGAAAGTCGTCCTATGAATAAACATAGAATGCAGGCTTATATGGATCTAATAGGTCAGTTACTAGGTTGTTCCTACGGTCAAGAATATGTGATCTTACAAGCTCATCAAGAATTAGTGGATCTAGGTCTATTGCAGGGGATGGGTATAGTAGCAGAACAAATGCGTACTGAGGGCAATGAGAGCAATGCTCAATGGCTAGAAAATTTAGCTAAGCAGCTCGCTGAAGCTATGGGCTTAATAGTGGATCCTAATGTTGCACATGGTCAGACTACTCAAGGAAGTAACCAGTTTCTGCGTGAGATTTTTCAATGTATTGCCGATCATAAAAAAGCAGAGCCTGTCAATCAGTTTTTATCAGCTAATGTAGCTAGACTCAATATGGATTTGTTAGATGCTATCCCAGTGGTAGCGTCTGATCTTCTAGAAAATATTAGTGAAAACCAACGAGCCTACATTGCCGCTGTCATAGAACTATTTGGCAATTTAATTGCCAAATTTCCCTTGGGTCAACCAGCTATCAACGTAGAGTTAGCAATCGCTTCATACAATCAGGCGTTGAAGGTGAGGACCCGTGAGACAATGCCCGTCAAGTGGGCTGTATCCATGATGAATTTAGCCAGCGCTTATGCTGAGCGAATTCATGGCGATCAGGCGCAAAACATGGAGACAGCAATTGTGACCTACGAAGCCTCGTTAGAAATTGTGACTCGTGAGACGATGCCCGTCGAGTGGGCTACGTGCATGAAGAATTTAGCAGGTACTTATGCTGAGCGTATCCGTGGTGACCGAGCGCAAAACATTGAGCAGGCGATTGTGCTCTATCATACCTCGTTAGAAATTATGACTCGTGAGTCGATGCCATTCCAGTGGGCCACAGCAATGGATCATCTAGCAACTACTTACAGAGAACGTATCCATGGCGACCGAGCACAAAATATTGAGCAGGCGATTGAAACTTACCAGGCCGCATTAGAAGTCATGACCCGTGTAGCAATGCCTGTCGAGTGGTCTTTATGCATGAATAATTTAGCGATCGCTTACACTGTGCGCATTCGTGGTGATCGGGCACAAAACATTGAGCAGGCAATCGCTGCCTTCAAGCAGGCTTTAGAGATTTCCACCCGCGATGCGATGCCATTTAAGTGGGCTAAAGCAATGAATAATCTGGCAAATGCATATAAGGATCGTATCCGTGGCGAGCGGGCACAAAACATTGAGCAGGCAATCGCTGCCTTCAAGCAGGCTTTAGAAGTCAGAACCTACGAAACAATGCCAGTCAAATGGGCTCAATCGATGGCAAATCTGGCGAGCGCTTATCACGATCGTATCCGTGGCGAGCGGACACAAAATATTGAGCAGGCAATTGCAATCTATGAGCAGATTTTAGAGGTTAGGGCCCTGGAGGCAATGCCGTTCGAATGGGCTACAGCAATGAATAATTTGGCCAACGCTTATAGTGATCGAGTCTGTGGCGATCAGGCACAAAATATTGAACAGGCGATTGCTACTTATAAGCAGGCTTTACAGGTTACTACCCAGAAAGCAACGCCATTTGAGTGGGCTCAATCGATGATGAATCTGGCGAGCGCCTACCGCGATCGTATCCGTGGTGATCGGACACAAAATATTGAAGCCGCAATTACTGCTTACAAAGATGCTCTAAAAGTTTTCCAACCTGAACTTTTTCCTGATGAATGTCGCCGAACGGCGCGACTCCTGGGTAATCTTTGCGGTAATCAGCAGCGTTGGAACGAGGCTGAAACAGCTTATGCAAAGGCTATTGATGCTAATGAAATTCTTTATAAATCAGCACTATCACGATTTAGTCAAGAGGTTGAGCTATTTGAAACCAATAATCTTTTTCGTCAAGCTGCCTTTGCCCAGGCGAGAAAAGGGCAACTTTATGCAGCTGTCGCAACTTTGGAGCAAGGACGGGCCAGAGGCTTGAGTGAAGCTATAGAGCGAGACAGAGCTGACTTGGCGGCCTTAGAAAACACCCATCCAGCGGTATACTGCCAATACAATCGGGCGGCAGAGGCAGTGCGGCAGTTGGAAATTGACGAACGGTCTCTCAGCTCTCCCAAACAAGACGACTTACCTGTTTCAGAAACAAAGCTAGGAAAGCGGGCTAAGGGAGTTCGGCAAGGACTGCAAGACGCGATTGCCTCCATTCGTCAATGTCCAGGCTATGAAAACTTCCTTGACAAGCCAGACTTCAACGATGTGGCTGCAGCCATGATACCAGGACAGCCTATTGTCTATCTCGCTCCCACAGAGAACGGAAGCCTAGTTCTGATTGTTCACCAGTCTCTAAACGCATCATCAGTGGAAGTCATACCCATTTGGTTAGATGACTTCACCGAAACCTTACTTAGAGAGCTGCTTGATGGTAAAGGAGATGAGTCACACGGCTGGTTTGAAGCCTACAATCAGCGCCGTATCAACCGAGACTCTTGGTTCCAGGCTATCGATGATATTACACATCAGCTTTGGGACATGCTAATGGAACCAGTGGTAATGCAATTGGAAGCCCTCCAGGCCTCTCAAGCTGTCCTAATCCCCACTGGCTATCTCAGCTTTCTACCCCTCCATGCTGCTTGGACAGAGGACTCAACTACTCTCACGGGTCGTCGCTATGCCCTAGACACTATCACTTTTAGCTATACTCCTAATGCCCGATCACTGGAAGCAGCCCAAGCTATCAAAGATAAGGCTCAAGTTCGGTCTCTACTAGCTGTCAACGAGCCGCGACCTACAAAGACCATTTCACTTCCTAGTTCCGAGCACGAGGTTGAGATGGCAATTGGCTATTTCCAAGAACATCATCATTTGCTGAAACACGAACAGGCAACCCGTGAAGCCGTCTTAGCCGAACTGTCCAACTACAATGTGCTGCATTTCTCGTGTCATGGTTACGCTAATTTTGGCACTCCGCTGAATAGTGGCCTCCTCATGGCTAACGATGACGTTCTATCGCTGCGAGACTTTTTCAACGCAGCGCTTAAGGACGTCCGCCTCGCTATCCTTTCTGCTTGTGAGACAGGACTCCCAGGAACCAAGCTGCCTGACGAGGTAGTCAGCTTGCCCACAGGATTACTGCAAGCTGGGGTTGCAGGAGTTGTTGCTTCCCTATGGTCTGTGGTTGACCTTAGCACCATGCTTCTCATGTCTAAGTTTTATGAATTCTGGTGTGATCAAAAACTTCCTCCTGGCGAAGCTCTTCGTCAGGCCCAGATTTGGTTACGGAACAGTTCTGAGGGGGAAATTGCTCCATTGCTTGGGCGACGAACTCGAACCCCAGATAAACGCCCCTTCGAGCACCCATTTTATTGGGCCGCTGTCAGTTACATCGGTGTTTGAGCTTAGCCTAATGGGGAGTTAGGGAGGTGGTGTTGAGGGAATCGCTTTAGTTCTAGAGCGCTCGTTGTTACTAGCTAATCACATGAAATAGGAGCAATACAGTGCTCCTGAATCTTCTCTGGCCACAATTTTGGGCAGGTTTTATGGGGGGATTTGAGGCGCTCGACTCTTGCATGGACTTTAAGGAAAGGAAAAGATAGTTAGTTACTTACAGCGTTTTTGCATCCAGTGAAGTACGAGACGAAATCTAAAACCATTTCGTCTAAAGTATTTGATGCCCCTCAGTAGAGGAAAAGTCGCTATCAAAGAATTCACCGTAATTTGAAGATGGCAGGCAACTCAAACTTTCCTGATTTTTTTTGCTGTAGTGGTAAAGACCAATGGTGAGATTTAGCCTGAAGGCATCCCATTTATAGTAAGTCCGGTCTTGGGACAAATTCTCAAAGCCTTCGACCTACAAAGGATTGATATCTGAGTATTTATGCTTATTGCAAAACTGGGATGCACTCTTTAACCAATCTACCTTGAGAGCATTACTATGGATGAGCAACGAATTCAGGCTTATTTCACTTTGATTGACCATTTGCTGAGTTGTTCGGTTGGTCAAGAAGACAAGATCTTACGGGCACATCAAGGGTTGATCGATTTAGGTCTGCTGACAGCTATGGCCCAAGTCACTGAAAAGTTACGAGAGCAGGAGCAGGAGGCGACTGCTGGATGGCTAGAGAATCTAGCTATCCAACTGTTGACATCGATATGGTTAACCCCAGCTTCAGAAGCTTACAGCTTTTTCTTTGAAGTTCTTAATTGTATAGCCCGTACTCAAGGAGCAGAAGAACCGACTTATAAGTTTTTGGAGGCCAATGTTCATAGACTTAATCGTGATTTCCTAGACCTGTTGCCCACGATATCTCAGTCATTTATTGCTAAGAGCGATCATGCTGCTTTTGTTATTATGAGGTTTGGCGAACTGATTCATCAGTTTCGTCAGGGGCAGAAAGACATCAACATAGAATTAGCAATCGCGGCTTATCAGGAAGCGCTACGAGCAATGTCTTGTGAAGAAAGTCCAACAGAGTGGGCTCAGTTGATGAATAATTTAGCCGGAGCTTACTACTCTCGTATCTGGGGAAAGCGTTCACAAAATATTGAGAATGCTCTCTTTGCTAGTCAACAGTCTCTACAGGTAAGGACTCGAGAAACAAGGCCTTTAGAATGGGCACAATCGATAGTCAACTTGGTAGCGATTTATCAAAAGCGTAGTCAAGGTGACTATTCGCGAAATATTGAAGAGGCTATTTCTCTTTGCCAACAGGTATTGCAACAAATCGAAGTACGCGAAGCTAGGCCTGACACTTGGGTTAATTTGTTGCACAATCTCTCACTATGTTACTCCAAACGTATCAAAGGGGACAAAGCAGAAAACCTCGAAGAGGCTATCAAGACCTGTCAGCAGGCAATAAAGGTGATTTCTTGCGAAAGTATGCCTATGCAGTGGGCAAGTTTAATGGCTCGCTTAGGTGACTGCTATATCAATAGAATTCGAGGTGATCGAGAACAGAATATAGAAGAGGCTATCAAAACCTATCGAAACATGCTTCAGATAGAGACTCGTGAAAATTCACCTGTAAGCTGGGCATTATCAATGAATTCTCTTGGCCATGCTCTTTTTAATAGAATTCGAGGTGACCGAGCGCAGAATATTGAGGAGGCAATCACAGTATTTCAACAGGCACTACAGATAACAACAATTCGTGAAATCAAGCCTCTAAACTGGGCCCTATTGATGCAAAATTTAGGGGCTGCCTATGTAGCTCGCATTCATGGTCAAAGAGAACAGCATATTGAAGATGCTATCACTGCTTACAAAAAGGCACTTAGTGTGATGACCCAGGATGATTATCCTATTGATTGGGCATTCACAATGCAGAATCTAGGTAATGCCTATAAGAAGCGTATACGCGGTGAAAGATCACAAAATATCGAAAACGCTATTGATACTTATAAGAAAGCATTACAGGTAACAACGTTTGACACTATGCCAAGCAAATGGGCGTCAACGATGAGCCAGTTGGCCGATGCTTATTTCCATCGTGTTCAAGGAAACCGAGGGAAAAATATCGAAGATGCTATTGATACCGAAAAGCAGGTGTTACACTTGATGACAAACAAAGCTTTACCCACAGAACGGGTAGAGTCAATGTGCTCTCTGGCAAGGTTTTACATCGACAGAATCTTTGGAGACCGAGCACAGAATCTTGAAGATGCTGTCAGTTTATGTGAGCAAGCGCTTCAAGTGAGTACTTGCGAATCTATATCTGAAGAGTGGGCAGAAGCAAACATGACGCTAGGAATTGCTTACTCTAATCGAATTCTTGGAGACCGAGCACAGAATCTTGAAGATGCTATTAGCTCCTATAAACAGTCACTAAAAGTAAGAACCCGCGAGTCTATGCCTAGAGACTGGGCACGAGCAAAAATGGGACTAGGGATTGCTTATGATAAACGGTTACTTGGGGATCAGGCTCAGAATCTGGAAGACGCTATTGACGCTTATGAGCAAGCTCTTCAAGTTATGACTTTTGAGAATATGCCTTTGGAGTGGGGACAAGTAAAACACAACTTGGCAATTTCTTACACTCGAAGTAATCGAGCGCAAAATATTGAAGAAGCCATTCTATGTCTTAGACAGGCACTACAGGTAAGGACCCATGAAGCAAATCCGACTGAATGGGCTTTATCAGTAATGGAGTTGGCAAGTGTATATCTTGCACGTATTCAGGGTAATGGTGCTCAGAATATCGAAGATGCTATCAGCTTATGTGAGCAGGCTCTTCAGCTGGAAAACCACGAAGTAATGCCACTAAGATGGGCGCAGACAAAATTAGTGTTGGCAAATGCCTACTACAAGAGAATTCAAGGCGACCGGGCGGAAAACCTAGAGCATGCTATTTCTCAATATCAGCAGGCTCTGGATATTTTCCAGCCTCATCTATTTCCCAATGAGTGTCGTCAAACGGCTTACAACTTAGGTGATTGTTATGCTAGCAGCGAATGCTGGCAGAGTGCTGTTAATGCTTATGAAAAAGCTTTGCAAGCCATGGAAATCCTCTATCAAGCATCTCTATCACTTAGTAGCCAAGAAGCTGAATTAAAGGAAAGTCCAAACTTATTTCGCCGCATGGCTTATGTCCAGGCGCGAGCAGGTCATTTAGAGGCAGCCGTTGTCACTATTGAGCGAGGTCGAGCGCGCAGGTTGAGTGAGGTACTAAGGCGTGACCAAGCCAATTTAACAGCATTAAAAACAGCCGCGCCAAAGATACATCAGCAGTATCAGAACGCCATCATAACTTTACATCAACTAGAAGTGGAAGAGCGCTTGGCCCCTTCTAGCCAGTCGCACAATCACTTTATTCATCATCAGATTGATTTTAAGCAGCGGGTTAAAGCTGTACGTCAACAGTTAAGCGATATTATCTTGACAATTCGTCAAATCCCAGGCTACGCAAATTTTTTGAGTCAGCCTAACTTTGATGACATCATAGCAGCTGTAAAACTTGATCAGCCTCTGGTTTATCTTTTGACCAGCCCCCATGGCAGCACAGTGTTGATTGTTCATCAGATTTCGAACTCTGAATCTGTAGTGATTTCTCCAATTTGGCTAGAAACATTAACAGACGATTCTCTTGGAAAGCTCTTGATTGACCCTAATGAAACAGATGTTTCTCTCCAAGATTTCTTAGACGCGAAAAAGGAAAGTTGGTTTAATGCTTACTTCAGACGATATATTGATCGGGATGGTTGGCTTAAAGTTATAGATCAGGTCACCTATCGTTTGTGGAATGACCTCATGGGGCCGGTAGTTAACCACTTGATTGATCTAGGCATTACTCAAGCAACGTTGATCCCAACTGGCTTTTTAGGGTTCTTTCCACTACATGCTGCTTGGACGGAAAATCCTGCTAGCCCCACCGGACGACACTATGCACTTGATGCAATTACTTTTACCTATGCTCCTAATGCTCTTGCCCTCAATACTGCTCGGCTAGCGGCAGATCGCATCACAGCTTCTTCTATACTAGCTGTCAATGAACCTCGCCCTACACGCGCAAATGCCTTACCTCATTCAGAGCGTGAAGTGGAAGCTGCAATTGCTCACTTTCCTCAAAATCAGCTAATTAATTATGAACGGGCAACTCGCGAAGGCATCTTGAGTGCTCTGACAAGTCATAATGTACTGCATTTTTCCTGCCACGGCTACTTTGAAGTGAGCAGTCCCCTCGATAGTGGTTTGTTGATGGCAAATGACGAGGTTTTATCTCTACGAGACTTCTTTAATCTAAAGTTAAAAAGCACTCGCTTGGCCATTCTCTCTGCTTGCGAAACTGGTATACCAAGCGTGAGCTTACTTGATGAGGCCATCAGCTTACCAACTGGACTCCTGCAAGCAGGTGTCGCAGGTATTATTGCCTCATTATGGTCTGTGGCTGACCTCAGTACCATGATGTTATTAGTGCGCTTCTATGACTATTGGCAAAACAATAAACTTTCTCCAGCTCAGGCATTGCGTCATGCTCAGCAGTGGTTGCGAGATACTTCCAACCAAGAGAAAAAGCTTTACTTCAAAGCCTTACGATCACATCCAACTACCTCTCAAATACATCACAGCACTGCTGACTATCTTTATAAGGTCGTGAGATTTTCTCAACCTGATGGCAACAATTTTTCTCATCCATACCATTGGGCTGCATTTACCCATACTGGAGTCTAGCCTTTATTTCCAAGTATAAAAATCCATACAGAAAATTTATTCAGCTAATTTATACAACATGTATACACCAGAAGAACTTCTCGAAGCTGCTAAATCAGTTCGTCAATTCTTACCCCAAATGCTTGATCAGCAGAAAGCTCAGAAGTTAGATAGACAATTGTCATTACTAATTGGTCAATATCAAGCTGGTGAGTCTTCAGACGAAGATATTGCTGAGCTTTTAGAGAGTGATGAAACTATCAGCACGTGGATAGAAAAATATCTATCCGCAAAGATCTTTCAGGATCGAGGTAGCATGCACGGGATTTGGGAGAACCTACCCGGTCTTCCTATTGTTAGTGCACCTAGGTATATCTGCCCTTACGATGACTATATCTGGCATCATATTGACGGCAGTGATCCCATTCCCCACTGCCCAACTCACGATTGTCCTTTGAGACGAGACGAACCCTAACAATGAAACCCACTAAATTTATCGAAGGCATCGGTAATAAACTTGCAGAGCGGTGGGTCGCAACACTATTTACACCAGCATTCTGCTTTTGGGCTGGTGGTTTCTTTTTCATCACGCATCTTGATACCTGGACATCTATTAAAAACGATCTAAGCAATTTATCGGAACCCTTCCAAATTACTGTATTGATTGTTTGTCTCCTTGTAATTGCAGCATCAGCTTTTATTGTCCAGCGCTTTGATTTAGCTATTTTACGCTTCTTAGAGGGGTATTGGCCTCAACATCTGAGGCTTCTACAAAGATTACGGCAACGTAGTCTTCAGTATTACGAAAATCAACTTCATCATATCAAGGAACAACTGCAAGGCCTTATGCGCCTGCAGGCAAGCCAGCCACCAAATCTAAATATCCTTGAAAAGCAAGCTCGGCTTGACTATCAACGTCGCTGGTTGCCCTCTCAGCCACAATATTTAATGCCCACTGAGCTTGGTAATATCCTTCGAGCTGCTGAACTGCGGCCCGAGGCTAAGTATGGTCTGAATGCTGTAGTCTGCTGGCCTCATTTATGGATGATTCTTCCTGAACACCCTCGAAATGACTTACAGGAGGCAAGAGTTAGCTTGAATACAGCTGTTCGTGTTTGGCTTTGGGGATTGATGTTTTGGGGCTGGGCATTTTTAGTCTTCTGGACTCCTTGGGCTCTTCTAGCGCTGCCGATTGGGTGGCTCACAATGTTATTTGCCTATCGCTGGTCCCTATCAGCAGCCCGTAGTTATGGTGATTTATTAGACGCTGCTTTTGATCTGTATCGTGATGAACTGTACAAAGCCCTTAGATGGCCTTTGCCAGAGAACTCAGATGTAGAGAGAGAAATAGGTAAACGACTGAGTCAGTACATATGGCGTGGCCCGGTACACTTAGTTTCCTATCATGACCACAATTAGTATTCTGAATGCTCCAACTAGAGTTTGCCAGGAGAATTCTAATACCTCAAAAATAGACAAGTCATTCTTTCAAAGTCTGACCATATCAGATAAAAAAGGCAGATAACCTCTGCAAAGTTATATAACTAAGAGTGTGTAATTTCAGTCGAAGTGTTTACTGAGCAAAGGATTCAAGTACTGAAGATAATAGCAAATAATTTCTAAAAATGGTCATTTAGCAGCTTAATGTACAAGAGTAGGTGTGATAAGGGACATACCGGAACGTCCTAGTTGCTCCAAAAAGAATAGGCCATAAATAACCTTAGTTCTTTATGTGCAGAGCATTCTTGCGGTAAATGGAAAGGTGTCAGGGGCGTAAGACCACTAAAGGCATAGCGAACACCCTTGAATCATTGGGGCGTCCGCATATCATAGATGCACAAAAGACCAAATAATTAACAGACATACTTAGCGTATATACATTCGCTTCTTACTTGTAGCTATTGAAAATTCAACGCAAGTAGGAAATATCAACCATAAATCAATGTAGTTATTAACACATAGGTATCCGTATAAACCCCACTATGTCTAATACGGAGATCACTAAAGGCGAAAGCAAATTCATTTGTACTATAACGGTGAAGTAATTTTAGATTTTCCTGAAAAACGTTGCCTTCATCTACTGAAAAAATAGTTCCTATTTCCAAGAAAACAGAATGGCAAGGTCTCGATAACATATCTGCCATCGTTCATGGTATGAACTGCATCTGGCGCGAACAAGAAAAAGATGACATTGGAGTAGATGGTGAGATTGAATTATGCGAGCCTAGAGTCGAAGGAAAAGGGTTTAGTGGCACAGGGAAAATCATCAAAGTCCAATCCAAGGCTGGCAGTAGCTACATAACTCGCAATCAAGATGATTCATTTGAATCCCCTGTTAAGGAAAAAGACTTAGTATACTGGGGCAAACTTAACCTACCTATTGTATACATAGTATTCCATCCAGCTGATAATTGTCTCTACTGGAAAGACGTTCAATCTTATATTCGAGAGAATCCAGACGCATTTGAAAAACCACATCGTATTCTCTTTGAGAAAGAAGCTGACAAATTCGACGAGGCAGCTTTCAACTCTTTATGCCAACTGTGCAAACAGGCTCCAGAGAGAGTTGATAATACAATTTCCGAACAATTATTTTCTAATTTCCTAGAGGTTATCAAATTACCCGAATATATTTTTCTAAGCAACGTAATACCAGAGAAAAGGCATCAATTTAGCCAGAGGCTCACGGGTTTCATTCCACCTTATGTGTTTCGAGATGGAATTTTAACGACTCTTACCGATCCATCTAAAACTCCAAATGCACTCACTCATGTTGTTGATGGAGAAGCAGAAAAATTTTCCTTTCTTGAATGGCTCCATCAAACCCCTGACTCTGATAATGATACACGTATACTTTTTAACGCTCTCTTAACCAGTCATCTACGTCTTAGAAAACTTCACTTTAATAGAAAATCCCATAAATATTTCTATCGACAGGGACTTACGAAAGAAAAACCTATCAAGATAAAATGGAGAAATAACAGAACCAATCGAACACCTACTCGTACAGTAGCTCAATACCATGAGTATGGTAACGATAAGTTCTTCTTGCATAAGGCTTTATCAGCTAGTTTTCAACGCTTTGGTAGTCAATGGGGTATTATTATCGAACCAAAGGTCTTTTATACGCACGACACACTGGCTGCATGGCGTAGCGATAAGGCAAAATCCTATGCAATAAGGTATCGCAGTCGAGAGTTTAATTCTCAATATTTGATCAATATACTATTTTGGGCTTTTATCATATCTGATGATCGACCAATATTTTCTCTAGATTTAGATGGTCAATCAATTATTGAACTCAAAGGTCATTTAGAAGAGATTACGGCCCCTTTTGGCATTCGTACTATCAAGATAGATTAGAGGTTCAACATAATGGATATAAAAATTGAACTTATTCAGGAACCTCATTTAGAGTTCAATGGATGCTTTCTTCATCCTGATAAAAAAACAGGTATTACTGAGTATGGTCCCTTTGGTAGAACAGATCCGGCTTTGCATCCTGAAAAAATCAAAGTAGGTATTGTTGGAACCAGGGAAACCAATGAGCTATGCCAAGCATGGATTGAAGAATGTAAGCACTATATTGAAACAGATAAGTCAAAGAAAGAAGAGATAGAGCCAGAAGAATTTCTGGATGAAGATAGTGATCAAGTAGAACCTGAATTTCGAGATGTTTTAGTAAAAGGGCTTTCTCCTGATTTTATTGGTTTAGATGGTTCAACAAACTTTAATTCCTCTATTGTAACCAGTCAGCGATGGATTTCCACCTTTCAAAATAGGGAAGCCAAGGCAATAGCAGACATAGACAATTCAGTGGAACGTGTAGAACGAGTATCAGATTTACTTTCAAGCAAGATAGAACAACTCGCAACTGATACACCCCATCCAGATGTTATTTTAGTAACTATTCCTGAAATACTGCTCAAAAATTCCACTTCAGCAAAACTTTCTAATGGAAATTATCTAGACTTGCGAAGAAGCTTGAAAGCTCGTTGCATGAAATGGGGGGTTCCTATTCAAATTATCCGGGAAAATACGCTCCGAGGAAAAGGAAAAGGCTTGCAAGATAAAGCTTCACGAGCTTGGAACTTCTCAACTGCGCTGTACTTCAAGGCAGGTGGAGTTCCTTGGAAGGGGCACGGTCTTGAAACAAACACCTGCTACATTGGAATCTCTTTCTATAAAACTGAAGATTCAAAAGGTCGCAGTATTATAAGAAGTGGTGTTGCACAAGCCTTTGATTATCTAGGGCAAGGTGTAGTGCTTAGGGGAGATCCATTTGAATGGGATAGTGATGAATACGGTAAAACTCCTCACTTAAAGCAGGCAGATGCCTGTAGACTCATCACTAACACGCTCAATGAATATACTAGAATCAGTAAGCTGCCGCCAAAACGCGTCGTTATTCATAAGTCTTCTCGTTACTGGAATAAGCGACATGACGAATACAACGAACTTGATGGTTTTATAGAGGGAATTGAAGCAGTAAATCCACAAGCAAGTATCGATCTACTCACACTAGCCCGTAGCAAAATACGCTTGGCCCGAGTGGGTAAATACCCACCTATTCGAGGCACCTTCGCCTTGATAGAAGGGATGACTCCAATAATCTACACGCATGGCTTTACCCCTTACTTTGAAACTTATCCAGGAGTTCACGTACCTGATCCGTGGGTTATTCTTGAGCGGCATGGAGACAGTGGCCCTCGGGAATTAGCCAAAGAACTTCTCGCCCTTACCAAAATGAATGTAAACAACGCCGCATTTTCGGATGGGGTACCGATCACACTCGCATTCTCAAGAATGGTTGGCAACGTGTTAAAAGAGGTTGATCCAGAGATGACTGTTCGATCGGAATATTCCTTCTATATGTAGGAAACCAGATATAGAATCAAGTAGTAATTACAGATACAAGATGTAATTACTACACAAAAACAACATAGACTAACTAATCATCGACTTAAGATAAAATAGATTATCTTAAGTTAGCGAAGTTAATCCATAATTAATTTAGTTCGATGCAAAAAAATTAGACATTCCTTGCATCAAGAGCCTCCTAAAGTACTCAATAAACTGAAACTCTCAGAAACGAGACTGTTTTGAAGGCAATCTCAAAACAATCTCGCGACAAGGCAAGGTATAAGTCAAGTGATGACCTGGCTCAACAAGTACGCAAGGTCAACTTGGTGACCGAGCTAACAAATGACTTTTGCAATCTCCTCGTCAGCATTGCTGCTCGCTGTCGAAAAAATAATGTGAAATGGGTTATCGAACTATGACTCACCAATTTGATACCTGGCAATGTTATCACCTTAGTCAGTAATGCCCCCACGATCGTGGATACCTGAACTGTGGTTAGCCTATGTTGGCTGCTACAAGTAGCGGAGATGAGCGGTCAAAACCTTCTTTAAGGAACACAAACAACTCTTGGGCGTACAAAAACGCTCTTTAGCACTGCCTCTAAATGGCTATGTTGACATTAATTGGGCCAAAAATCAGAGATTCTATTAATTTCTGCTACTAAAAAAACAATCAAAAAATGCAACAGATAAAATTTAAAGTTGAGAAAGCTCAGGGAGATGAAATATGAAAAATCATGAATCTTAACCTCTCACGGAAAAATATTCCTCTTTTGTTTTCCTTTATTCGCTATAAAAGGTCTATTGAGCATTTGCATAATCCTAAATCAGCTCTATCTATTGATCAAGCCTTAGAAGTTTTATCGGCTAGAGACGCACTACAGGATGTGTTGAAAACGACTAAACAAGTACCAGGAGAAATTTTCTCCCAGGTGATGCAGCTAGATCTATATTTAGAACAAAAGGCCAATAAGATCTTGCAGGTTCTTAATTTATCTCAGTGCCGAGAAAGTTTGTCTATAACTTCTCAAGATTGGTGGTGGCATTTGGACAGCAGGCACCAAATAAACTGGCTGATCAGAGGACTGGTAGTAATTACTTGGACGGGCAGCTTGGGCCTGTTAATTGATATTTCTAGTCGTTTTCTAAGTGGTGGAGTTGGTATTTTTGGAGCAGTGGCTGTAGTTTTTCCCAGTCTTTTGACCTTACTCCAGGCTAGGAGTGAGTTAACAGAGGCTGGGCGAGAAGGGTTTGATCAGTTGATTTCCAAACTACCTATTCTTAAAAGTCAAAAAGAAAAGGCTAAATTGGGCTCTCTGAGTATCCTTTTTGGACTTTTAATGATTTTTTGGTTTTCGCTACCTTTGATATCTCAAGTTTATAATCAGAGGGGAATCAAAAACAATGAGCAGAGGCGATCGAGGACAGCCGAACAAAATTATTTAAGAGCCATTGCTTTGAATCCCGATAATATTTATGCCTACTATAATCTAGGCAATCTCTATGAGGAATGGCAACAATACGATAAAGCTCGAACCCATTATCGTATTGCAGTTAAGGGGGGACTGCCAGAAGCTTACAATAACCTAGCCCGCTTGTTCATTCAACGGAAGGAATATTCTCAAGCAGTAGCCTTACTTAATCAGGGTCTCTTGCAGACAAGAGACCAGAAGAGTTTTCCTGAGGTCAAGTACAACTTATTCAAGAACCTCGGATGGGCGAGATTTCAACAAAAGCGCTACCAAGAAGCACAGAACGCTTTACAAGTCGCTATAAGCATTTCCAGTGATTCGGATGTGACTGACTATATTGCAAATAGGGGTTCTGCATATTGTTTATTTGCTCAGGTACTGGAAAAACAGCATGAACAACTTTTAGCAATTAAGCAGTGGCAAAAATGTTGTGAGCTGGGTTCAACACTTAATTCCGATGAGGATTCCTGGTTGGGGCTAGCTCACAAGAAGTTGAAGGAGGCAGGAAAATCATGTCCTTAACTCGTAGGATTTCAGCAGGATTTATTCTCAGTCTTATATTATTTGGGTTCATTGCTCCTAGTTGGGCAAGTCTAACAGCATTGATTTTTATTGCAGATATTCAAGGTGATGTAGAGCTTAAGCGAACTGATGCAAGCAACTATAAAAAAGCTAACCTGGCAGACTTACTTGATCCTTCAGACCAATTAAAACTTGATGTTAGTGCCTCAGCTAAAATTCAATGCGATAACTTGGATGTCAAAAGTGTCCCAGCAGGAGAAGTTTCCCTAGTATCTGATATTTGTGATGAAGAAGAACAGCCAATAACTCGGCCCGGCCCTCTGCAGGGGACACTTCGCAGCCCTAATGATGCTATCCCGTACGTCATCAGTCCTCGTAATACAGCTCTAATAAATGGTTGCCCAACACTACATTGGAATAATGTTGAGGGAGCAAATAACTATACAGTAGGAATACGGGGAGGAGGCTTAGAATGGCAAACAGAAACAAGTGATACTCAGATTGGTAAGGATGATTACCCTTGCAATGAAATTTTGCAGCCAGGTATTCGCTACCTTGTCATTGTGGAAACGGATACGGGAGAATCTTCTGAAACTGAACAAGGTGTGAGCATACGATTCAATATTTTGGATGAAGAACAAGTTTCTACGTTAAGCACAAGGATTACCCAATTGGTACAACATAATCTTTCTCCAGATTTAGAACAATTAGCACGAGCTCACCTGTACCAAGATAATAATTTGAACACGGAAGCGATAGAACTACTCGAAAGGCTAGTGCAACAGGGAAGTCAATTTACAGCGACCTATCTGTTGTTGGGAGATTTATACTTACAAGTAGGACTGATTCCGTTTGCAAGGCAGCCCTACCTCAAGGGATTAGAACTGGCACAACAATCGGATGATTGGGCAGGACAAGCAACGTTGCAAGCTGGTTTGGGTGAAGTGGAGTATTCAATGGGAAATAATTCTGAAGCAAGGCGCTGGTTAACTAATGCAAAGGAGAGCTATGCAATATTGGGAAATAGATCGGCAGTGGAAGAATTAGAGGAATGGATAAACGTAAATTTACGCTAACAAAGAAGAACTTTCAACCAAAGCAAAATCAAAAGGAGTTAAGCAATGATTATAAGAAGATTTTGGCTTCTTCCAATAATACCTTTCATAGTATGGGTAACGACTGAAACCCCTTTGTTCGCAGGAGTACAAAAAAGCTTTGTGACAACAACAGTGACTGAATTGCGTTTAGCTCAAAGCTTGCCTAAGATTCAGTTAGTCAGTGACTATTACTCCGGCAATCAAAAGGAGGGATAATAGAGTTAGAGACAACAGGAGGGTTGTGATGGATAAACCAGATGCCCGCCATTTAACAATAGAGACCCAAAACTACTTGAGGCAGCAAGCGATTCGACTGCGACTGCGAGGAAAACGTGTCTGTGATATTAGCGACTATTTAGGGGTGCACCCGAACACGGTGTGCCAGTGGTGGTGTCAGTATATCGAAGCAGGAGACGTGGCTCTGTATCAGCAGAAACGAGGTCGAGAGTTCGGTGAGGGGCGAACGTTAAGTCCGTCGGAGGAAACGACGGTAGAGACCGCCATCCGGGGACATTTTCCCGAGGACTATGGGATTGAGAGTGCGCTGTGGACCCGAAAAGCTGTCCGTGCCTTGATTGAGCAGTTATGTCAGGTGAAGATGCCGATTCGCACCGTTGGGGAGTACCTGAAGCGCTGGGGGTATAGTCCACAGAAGCCACTACAACGGGCCTATGAACAAGACCCAAAAGCGGTGGAGACATGGCTCAATGAGACGTTTCCTGCCATTGAGCAACGGGCTGCGGAAGAAGGTGCGGAGATTCAATGGGGCGATGAAGCGGGACTGCGTTCCGATGAGTATGGGGGACGCGGGTATTCCCTGATTGGTCATACGCCTGAGATTCGTCCGAGTAAACGGAAACGGGAACGGGTCAATTACATTGCCTCGATGAGCAACCAAGGGGCAGTCAGGTTTATGCTTTATACCTGCAAGTTCACCGCCGAGGTTCTGCTCCAATTTCTCAAACGCCTAGTCAAGTCGCATACGGGTAAATTGTTTTGGATTGTGGATCGTCATCCTGTCCATCGAGAGCATCGGGTAAAGGAGTGGTTAGAGAAGCATTCAGAGCAAATTGAGATAGTTGAATTACCGTCGTATTCACCGGAGTTAAATCCAGTGGAATATCTCAATGGCAGTGTTAAGCAAGGGGTACACGACAAACCGCCCACTCGAAATTTGAATCAGTTAAAACAGAGAGTTCTGTCTCAACTGCGAAAACTGCAGAAATTACCGGCGCGTATTAAGAGTTATTTTCAGCATCCATCTGTTGCGTATGCTGCATAGTCAAAATCACGATCTTTTACTGCCGGGGTAATATATTGATGTTGCTTCCTCTGACTATTATTACAGCGCACTACAGTCATTATTGGAGACTTATAACATTCAATTAGCTTTTCCAGATCAAACCTTTAGAGGCGATAGGCCGATGACCCGATATGAATTTGTAGATAGTATGCCTAAGGCTTTGGACCAAATGTTCTTAGAGGGTTTTATCTTAGTACAACCTAATGCTGTTCCAACTCCAATCGCTCAGGTAGGTGCTGTTGATGTACTCCCTAGTGATTGGGCATATCCAGCAGTCGTAAGTTTGATGGAAGACTATGGAGTTAATTTGGTTTATCCAGATAGAACTTTCCGAGGTAATCGCGCTTTAACTGCTGGTCAGTGCATAGAGTATCTCAATTCAATACTGGCATCAAACCTACAATTATCAGATTTATCGCCATACCTAAAAATTGATCCATCAATATCAACTTTTGAAGAACAACCAGTTCCAAGAGGTACCTTTGCAGTTTTTCTTCTTCGATCTCTTCAAGAGGCTAGAGATAGAGGTGCTTTATTCCGTGAATAAGACTTGATTGGGAATATAAAATGAAAACATCCATAATGCTTATCATGTTTTTAGTAGTGGGTTCCCCTGTCACTTTAACTCCAGTTAATAGAAACATTCCCAGCTCCTTCCTAGCTCAAAATAGTAGGCATACTACCGCCGATGATGCGATGGAAGAAGGAAATACACAACTAAAAAATAATCCGCGTCAGGCTGTTCAAGAATTTGAACGAGCTATACAGCTCTACCGAGAGTTAGCCCTAAATCAAAATGAAGCAATAGCTCGGTTGAGGTTAGGAGTTGCGCTAGAACGTCTTGGAGAAAAGCAAGAAGCTTTAGAAGCCTTGGAACAGTCTCTTATAATTGTTCAAAGTTCGAACAACAGTCATGATTTACATACCAAAGCCGAAGTCAAAAGCATCCAGGCTCATATATATCATTCATTAGGAGAATATGAGCGGGCTTTAATCTTGTTCCAAGAGGTTTTATCATTAAATCAACAGTTGAATAATAAAGCATCCGAAGGAAAAACGCTTATTAGTCTAGGTTCAGTTTATCAATCAATCAATGAACTTAAGCTAGCTCAAGACTACTACCGAAAAGCTGCTACTAGACTAGTAGATCAATTTAGCATTGATCTGGCTCAATCTAGCTCAATGCTAGATCGAGCTAGCATTGAGCTTCTGGGTGATGCCATGTTTTCCTTTGCGCTTGTCACTAAAAATTACAATCATGATGACTGGAATATACCATCAGGAATTGAAAGAGATGCCTTAGCCCGCTATAACTTAATACTTGGAAGTAGTCGTGGTTCTCCAGAAGATGAAGCCAGGATCTTGAATAAAATTGGAGCAAGCTATAATCTATTGGCTGAATATTCTACTGCTTTTCCCTTTTTTGACAGGGCCTTGGATTTAGCAGAAGATGTAAATAACTCTTCTCTTTTGGCTAGTATCTTTTTTAACTTAGCACAGTATTATCAAAATACTGGACAATACTTCAAAGCACTAGACTATTATCAACAGACCCTTCCTCTACTAAGTGATGTAGGTGATAAATCACAAATTGCACAAACACATTTTAATATTGCGCAGCTCAAACAACAAAACAAAGATTTTGTAGAGGCCAAAACCCATATCGAAGAAACAATAAGAATTATTGAGGATTTTAGGTCTACTCTTGACGATATTCAGCTACGTACTACTTATTTCGCCAATGTTCAAGAATATTATCAATTCTATATTGAGATTCTGATGCAGATGCATCAGAAAGATGCATCTGCTGATTATGACGTTCAAGCCTTTGATGCTAGCGAACGTTCTCGTGCTCGTATGCTTCTGGAACTTGGGTTTTTTTGCACAACCCCTCGAAAAGGTATAGTCCAGAATGAGACAGGTGAGTCTCATTCTACGGCCTTGAGACTTTGGTTCCGTCCAAGTATCGATACACACTGGCCTTCGAGAGGTTGTAATCCTTCATTAGTGTCTTGATGAGCATCCCCTGCCGCCGTTTCTGTTGTAGCTCTAAACATTCCTGCTGAGTTAAGCTTTTCTCTCGACCAAGCCTGACACCACGGGCTTTAGCATTCTGAATACCATCCATTTGGCGTTCAGCCCGGATTTCAGTCTCAAACTGAGCAATGGCTCCCAGCATATTGAATAGTAGCCGTCCGGTGGCATCCCCAGTGTGAATGTTCTGGTCAAGCACCTGGAGATTGACCTGCTTCCGTTCTAACTGCTCAGCCAACTGACAGAGATGAAGCGTGGAACGTGCCAGCCGGTCTAAGCGCGTCACCACTAACGTATCGCCTTCTCTGACGTATTCGAGACAGGCTTTCAGCCGAGGTCGTTTACTGGAAGAGGCACTCCGCTTCTCCTGGAAGATCTTGTCACACTCCTTCAATTTGTCGAGTTGCACATCGAGACTTTGCCCGACTGAGCTGACACGCGCATAGCCGACGACAGCCATGATCGCCCCCAAATGTTTCATTATGTCTAAGACCTTTTGAGAAATGCATAATGAGACATAAATTGAGACACATCTATGCAACGTCTCAAAAGGTGGTGTACTTTCTGAGACTATCGTAAATGACTGAACGACCTAGCGCGATCACTAGTTTCTATGACAGAGCAGGCAGTGGCCTCACCCCAAAGACGTTTACAGATCCTTGGAGAGGACGAAATCAATAACCTCTACGGGTTACCCCGCTTCACCCCTGAAGAGCAGACCGAATATTTTGCGCTCTCTCCTAGAGAAGCTGCTGCTATCGAACAGCTACACAGAATTAAATCTCGGATATACGCTATTTTACAGCTGGGTTATTTCAAAGCCCGTCATCTCTTTTTCATCTTCAGTTGGCCCATGGTGGCAGCAGATGCCAAGTACATTCAGGAGCGTTACTTTCCACAATTTCAGTTGACCGAGTTGTCCCCTTCAAAGGTCACTCGTTTAAACCAACAACGTCTCATCCTCGAACTCTGCAACTACCGTATCTGCGGTGATCCAGAACGTCAAGCACTGATATCTACAGCTCAACGGGTGGCAAGGGTCTGTGGGAAGCCCATTTACATCTTTCGCGAACTGATGCACTATCTCGAAGAGCAACGGATTGTTGCGCCTGGATATAGCTTTATGCAGGATCTTGTGAGTCAGGCCATTGCCTATGAGCAGGACCGGTTAAGTACCCTGGTGAAGTGCTATTTGTCAGCAGCGGATGCTGAAGCCTTAAACCATCTGCTAGAAGATGCGCCAGGGTTGTACGAGATCACCCAGCTGAAGCGAGAGCCCAAAGATTTCAGCCTCGGTGAAGTCAAACGTGAAGTCAGTCGTGGTGAGCAGATCCAGGCGCTCTATGACCTGGCCAAGACGCTACTGCCCATGCTGGAGATTTCTAGTGAGAGCATCAAGTACTATGCGTCACTGGTGACCTATTACTCCGTCTTTCGGCTAAAACGGCTGGCCCAAAGCATGGTGCATGTCTATCTGCTTTGCTTTGTTTACCATCGCTACCAACGGGCACACGACAATCTTATCAACAGCCTGATATATAACGTCAGACGGTATGTTGAAGAGAGCAAAGTAGCGGCTAAAGAACAGGTGTATGAGTATCAAATTGAGGGTAACCAAAACCTGCAAAAAGCCGGTCAGATTCTCAAGCTGTTTACAGACGACACCATTGCCGAAACAACTGCCTTTCAGGAAGTTCGGACGAAAGCCTTTGAGATTCTAGAGCGCCAGAAGTTGGCCTTCCTGGCTGAGCACATTGCCACCCAAGCTGCCTTTGATGAGACAGCTTTTCAGTGGGAGTATGTAGACACTTTGGCACGACAGTTCAAGTGCAATCTACGGCCTATCCTACAAACAATTGAGTTTGCCAGTGCCTCGGGGCACGCCCCTCTGCTAAAAGCGCTTCAGTTCTTGAAAGCAGCTGCTCAAAAAGGGCGGCCCCTGAGTCAATATCGCCCAGATTCGTTTCCCACCCAGTTCATTCCAGACTCGACCAAGCGCTACCTCTACGCTTCGGCGGAAGCCGGTGGCCATCTACTCCCAGATCGCTATGAGTTCCTGGTCTATCGCCTGCTTCGAAACGGTTTGGAATCAGGCGACATTTTCTGCCGCGACAGCGTTCGCTTCCGCAGTTTCGAGGATGACTTGCTCAGTGAACAACAGTGGAAAGCGAAGACTGAGCTGATTACAGCAACCGGGCTAACGATACTCAATCAACCGATTCAAGATCATTTGATAGCGCTCGAACAGACGCTGGAATCTCGGCTTGCTCAGGTGAATCAGCGACTGAGTGCCGGTGAAAATCAACATTTCGAGGTCAAAAAGCGGGGTTCAACCACCCGTTGGACGCTTCAATCACCGGGTATTCGGGAGTCGATTAACCATCCGATGTTTAGTGCTCTTAAGCAAGTCAACCTCAGTAGCGTTATGCATTTCGTCAATCAGCACTGTCAGTTTAGCGAGGCCTTTGAACACCACTTGGGGCGCTACGTCAAACAGAAATCAGACGACAGCATACTGATTGCCTGTCTGATTGCCTGGGGCACCAATATGGGCTTGGGTCGCATGGGTGAGACCTCAGATATCAGCTATCACGCCCTAACAAACGCATCTGACAACTTTCTTCGTCCAGAAACACTGAGAAAGGCAAACGATCTCGTTAGCAATACAATTGCCGAACTTCCTATTTTTCGGCACTACGATATTGACGGAGCCCTTCATTCCAGCAGTGACGGGCAAAAGTTTGAAAGCCAGATTCAGACCATCAATGCTCGTCATTCACCAAAGTACTTTGGCTTGAAAAAGGGCATCGTTTCCTACACCTTGGTCGCTAACCATGTACCGGTCAATGCCAGAATCATTGGCGCGAATGAGCACGAGAGCCATTATGTCTTTGATCTGTTGTTTAACAACACGACCGAGGTACAGCCCACGGTTCATTCCACGGATACCCATGGTGCCAATGAGGTCAATTTCGCCATCTTGCACTTATTCGGCTATCAGTTCGCCCCACGCTATCGAGATATCCATGACAAGGTCAGCCATGCACTCTATGGGTTCAAACACCCCAGTCAGTATGGCGATGCGCTGCTCAAGCCGATTCGGAAGATCAATACAAACCTCATCCTGGCCGAGTGGGACAACATCCAGCGCATCATGGTGTCATTGGCCCTGAAGACAACCACGCAGAGTATCATTGTTAGCAAACTCAGTGCCTATGCTCGCAAAAATAG